>NZ_CM143952.1:0-3289799 GCF_055361165.1 Microbacterium sp. TW_SC_2
ATGTCATCACCTGCCCAGCCCGACGTTCCGATCTGGACCACGGTGCAGGAGCTGCTCGTCGACGATGACCGCGTCACGCCGCAGCTGCAGGGCTTCCTCAGCCTGGCCGTCCCCGCCGGCGTGATGGCCGCGACGCTCTACCTCGACGTTCCCAACGACCTCACCGCGGCGCAGATCAACAAGCGGTTGCGACTGCCGATCATGGAGGCCCTCTCCCACATCGGCGACGAGGTCACCTCGTTCCGCGTCGTGGTCAACCACGAGCTGGCCGAACAGCAGACCGCGCCGATCTCCGTCGGCGACTTCGGTCGCAGCGACGGCGATTTCGCGCGTCAGGATCACCTGCGCGTCGAGTCGCCGATGGAGCAGCCGACGCAGATGCGCCACGAATCGCGTCTGAACCCGAAGTACACCTTCGACAACTTCGTGATCGGCCAGTCCAACCGTTTCGCCCACGCCGCAGCGGTCGCGGTAGCCGAGGCACCGGCGAAGGCGTACAACCCGCTCTTCATCTACGGCGACTCCGGTCTGGGCAAGACCCACCTCCTGCACGCGATCGGCGACTATGCGCAATCCCTCTATCCGGGTGTGAAGGTGCGCTACGTCTCGAGCGAGGAGTTCACCAACGACTTCATCAACTCGATCGCCAACAACCGCGGCGCCGCCTTCCAGGCGCGCTACCGCGAGGTCGACATCCTCCTGATCGACGACATCCAGTTCCTCCAGGGTCGCGCCGAGACACAGGAGGCCTTCTTCCACACCTTCAACACGCTGCACGATCACAACAAGCAGGTCGTGATCACCAGCGATGTCGCGCCGAAGCACCTGACCGGCTTCGAGGACCGCATGCGCAGCCGCTTCGAGTGGGGCCTGATCACCGACGTGCAGGCGCCTGACCTCGAGACCCGCATCGCCATTCTCCGCAAGAAGGCGCAGAGCGAGGCGATGCACATCCCCGACGAGGTGCTCGAGTACATCGCGACCGTGGTGTCCTCCAACATCCGCGAGCTGGAGGGCGCTCTCATCCGGGTCTCTGCATTCGCGAGCCTCAACCGATCGGCGCTCGACATCTCACTCGCGCAGACCGTGCTCCGGGACATCGTGGACACGGCCGAGGACAACATCATCTCCCCGACCGACATCATCACGGCGACGGCACAGTACTTCAAGCTCACGGTCGACGACCTGTACGGATCCAGCCGCTCGCAGCAGATCGCGACCTCACGCCAGATCGCCATGTACCTGTGCCGCGAGCGCACGAGCCTGTCTCTGCCGAAGATCGGCCAGCTGTTCGGCAACCGCGACCACACCACGGTCATGTACGCGTACAAGAAGATCAGCGAGCTCATGAAGGAGCGCCGCTCGATCTACAACCAGGTCACCGAGATCACCACGCAGCTCGGGCGTCGCTGACGGCTCGAACCGCCTCGAGAGGAGGGGATGCGGCATCCACACGGGTGCCGCATCCCCTTCTGCGTCTTCGCGACACGCCTGACGCGGGATCCGTAGATGCCTCTATGCACATGTGGATAACTTGTGGATGAGCGTGAAACCGGGTGCCCGGAATGTGCACGAAATGGTGAAACCTGTGGATAACTCCGGGGACGGGGGAAAGCACCCGATGGCTGTCCACCCGCGTATTCCTCAGGGATTCCACAACTGACAATCGTGTAGTTCCCTACTCGCGACTACTATCCACCGAGTTATCCACAGATTCCACAGCTGTTAACACCGTTAAGGAGTTAACCCTGAAGAGAGCGCGATCCGATCACCAGAAGGTGGGGAGAGCCGATCCGGATCACCTCGCGTCGGAGCGTAGGGATCAGCCGGACTGTGGGGCTAGCATGGGAAGCCCTGCACAGGGACCGACGACGAACACGTCGCCGCATGACGACAAGGGAGCACCAGTGAGGTTTCAGGTAAACCGCGATGTCTTCAGCGAGGCCGTCTCATTCGTCGTCAAGCTGCTCCCCCAACGAAACCCGCAGCCGATCCTGGCCGGTGTCCTGATCGAAGCCGACGGCTCCGGTCTCACCCTCTCGGCATTCGACTACGAGGCCTCCGCGCGCACCACCATCGAAGCCACCGTGGACACACCGGGCACGATCCTGGTCCACGGCCGTCTCCTCTCCGACATCGCCAACCGTCTGCCGAACGCTCCGATCGAGATCGCCGTCGAGGATGACGGCGGGATCGCGGTCACCTGCGGATCCGCACGATTCACGCTGGCAGCCATGCCGGTCGAGGAATATCCCTCGATCCCCGAGGTCTCCGGCTCCTCCGGCGTCGTTCCGGCTGATGATTTCGGCACCGCGATCTCGCAGGTCGGCTTCGCTGCCTCCCGCGACGACGTCACCCCCGTCCTCACCGGTGTGCAGCTCGAGGTCTCCGGACAGAGCCTGAGCCTCGTCGCCACCGACCGTTACCGGGTGTCGCTGCGCGACGTGCCCTGGGACGGCGAGGCCGTGGATCAGTCCGCTCTGGTCCCCGCACGCACGCTGCTCGAGGTCGGCAAGACCTTCGGTCACGCCGGGAACATCCAGATCGCCTTCTCGGGTGCCGGTGATCGCGAGATCATCGCGTTCACCTCGGGCAACAAGACCGTGACATCGCTGCTGATCAAGGGCAACTTCCCGCCCGTCCGCCGGTTGTTCCCGGAGCAGACCGATCACTACGCGGTCGTCAACACCGCCGATCTGGTCGAGGCCGTGCGGCGCGTGGCGCTCGTGCTCGACCGGGCCGCTCCGCTGCGGTTCACGTTCTCGCAGGACAGCGTCACCATGGACGCCTCCGGCAGCGAGCACGCGCGTGCCTCGGAGTCGGTGGATGCGATCCTGCACGGTGGCGACGACGTGACGCTCGGACTCAACCCGCAGTACCTGATCGAGGCGCTGGGCGCGGTCAAGAGCGAGTTCGTGCGCGTCACGTTCACCTCGAGCGACAACGCCAACAAGCTCAGCCCCGTGCTGATCACGAGTCAGACCTCGGTCGACCAGGCAGGTCTGGACTCGTTCAAGTACCTGCTGCAGCCCAACCTCCTCCTGCGCTGAGGTTCTTCCGCACGGATCCGTCGGGTGTTCGCCCGGTCACGGCGGATCAGACGGGGGAGTGCTGCCGGAATCCGATGTCCGAGGGCGAAGGTAGTGTGAATCCGTGATCGTGGAACACCTGAGCCTGGTCGATTTCCGCAATTACGCGACGGCCGATCTCGCGCTCCACCGCGGGCCCAACGTGCTCGTGGGCCGCAACGGTCAGGGAAAGACGAATCTCGCGGAAGCGGTCGTGTTCCTCGCGACGCTCGGGTCGCATCGCGTCTCCTCCGACGCCCCGATGGTGCGCGAAGGGCAGGAGTTCGCCATCATCCGTGCGCGGCTCGCGCATGGGGAGCGCCGGGTTCTCGTGGAAGTCCAGCTGAACAAGCAGGGATCGAACAAGGCTCGCATCAACGGCTCGCTGTCCAAGCCGAACGAGCTTCCTCGCTACGCGCATGTGGTGCTCTTCGCTCCGGAAGACCTGCAGATCGTGCGCGGCGATCCCTCCGCACGCCGTCGATTCATGGATCAGCTGCTCGTCCAGCGCACGCCGCGCCTGTCGGCGGTGCTCGCCGACTACGACCGCGTGCTCAAGCAGCGCAACGCCCTGCTGAAATCCGCCCGGGCGCGGGGGATCAAGGGCGAAGGTCTCAGCACGCTCGATGTGTGGGACGACAAGCTCGTCGCCCTCGGTTCCGAGATCATCCTGGCCCGCCAGCGGTTGGCCGCCGACCTGCAGACCCCGGTGGCCGAGGCTTATGCGGCGATCGCGGGGGAGGACCATCGTCCTCAGCTCGACTGGGCGCTGTCCGTGCGCGGCGCCGACCCGGAAGACGGCGTGGAAGCACCGGCCGAGACCTCAGGCGACATCGCCGAGATGTTCCAGGCGGCGCTGCTCGCGAAGCGCGCGAACGAGCTCGAACGCGGACTCACGCTCACCGGCCCCCATCGCGATGACCTGATCCTGCGGGTGCGCGGGCTTCCGGTGAAGGGCTACGCCTCGCACGGAGAGTCGTGGTCGGTCGCGCTCGCCCTGCGACTGGCGTCGGCGGAGCTGCTGCGCAGCGAATCACCCGCGGGAGACCCCGTGCTGATCCTCGACGACGTGTTCGCGGAGCTCGACGCCGACCGCCGTCAGCGGCTGGCGGCCCTGACCGCCGGGTACGAGCAGGTGGTGGTGACGGCGGCCGTGGAGGAGGATATTCCTGCGGTGCTGCACTCCCATGTGGTGCGCATCAACGCCGGCAGCATCAGCGACGAGCGCGACGTGACGTCGGACGTTCCGGAAGCATCGGACGGCGAGGAGGTGGCAGATGACTGAGAATCCCGCGGTTCCCGCGGTCCCTGCTGCCCCCGACGCTCCCGAGACGGTCGCGACCTACCTGCGTCTGCGAGGGTTGAACCCGAGCTCCAAATCATGGAAGCGCAAGCGGCGCGTGGTCGTCGACGATGACAACGCCCCGTTCACTCCCGGTCGCGACCCGGGCTCCCTCGGTGCGGTGCTCGACAAGCTCACGCGCGACTCCGGCTGGCAGGT
Organism: Microbacterium sp. TW_SC_2; assembly: GCF_055361165.1. Taxonomy (NCBI): domain Bacteria; kingdom Bacillati; phylum Actinomycetota; class Actinomycetes; order Micrococcales; family Microbacteriaceae; genus Microbacterium; species Microbacterium sp. TW_SC_2. The sequence continues at coordinate 4,570 of NZ_CM143952.1, forward strand.
GCCGCTCGCGCGGGAGGATCTCGTTCGGCAGTGGGCCGATCTCGCCGGGGCCGACACCGCCAAGCACTCGGAGCCGGTCTCGCTCGAGCGCGGCCTGCTCACGGTGAAGTGCGACTCCACGGCCTGGGCGAAGAACCTGCAGTACATGCGCGCCACGATCGTGACGGAGATCGGTCGACGGTATCCGGACGCCGGCGTGGACAACATCCGCTTCATCGGACCCGACGTTCCCTCCTGGAAATGGGGTCCCAGAGTCGTCCCAGGGCGGGGTCCGCGCGATACCTACGGGTAGGGCACCATCGGGAGGGTCCGAGAGGCTCAGAGGGCCACACACGGCCGTTCAGCGGGATTTCGCTTCGAAATCCCGCTAGAATGGAGGTTCGTGATATCGATGTGGAGAATGCCCTCTGATGACGCCTGAATCACCTGCTGACGAGCCAGAATCCCACACCGAGGGAACCCCCGAACCGGAGACCGGCTCGGAGAAGACGTCCACATCGATCTCCCCCAAGGTGAAGCAGCCGGGTGAGTACGGGGCGGACTCGATCCAGATCCTCGAAGGCCTCGAGGCCGTGCGCAAGCGCCCCGGCATGTACATCGGCTCGACCGGCCCGCGTGGTCTGCACCACCTGGTCTACGAGATCGTCGACAACTCCGTCGACGAGGCCCTCGCCGGGTACGCCGACACGATCCACGTGACGCTGCTCGAAGACGGCGGCGTCCGCGTGATCGACAACGGTCGAGGGATCCCGGTCGACCCGCACTCCTCCGACCCGTCGAAGTCGACGGTCGAGGTCGTGCTGACCATCCTGCACGCGGGTGGCAAGTTCGGCGGCGGCGCCTACGCCGTCTCCGGCGGTCTGCACGGCGTCGGCTCCTCGGTCGTGAACGCGCTGTCGACGCGCTTCGAGGTACACGTCAAGCAGAAGGGCTTCGTCTGGCACCACAGCTTCGCCGACGGCGGTGTGCCGCAGCAGCAGCTCGAGAAGGGCGAGGCCACCGACGAGACCGGAACCAGCATCACGTTCTGGCCGGACGCCTCGATCTTCACTGAGACCACCGACTTCGACTACGACATCCTGCGCACGCGCTTCCAGCAGATGGCGTTCCTCAACAAGGGACTGCGCATCGAGCTGCTCGACGAGCGCGAGTCCTCCGCCTACGAGGTCGAGGAAGAGGGCCAGGCGATCACCAAGCAGCCGGGTGACGTCTTCTTCTACGAGCGCGGGCTGGTCGACTACGTCGAGTACCTCAACAAGGTGCGTCACGCGGAGGTCGTGAACGAGGAGATCATCGCGTTCGAGTCGGAGGACACGACGCGCAAGATCTCGCTCGAGGTCGCGATGCAGTGGACCACCTCGTACACCGAGAACGTGTTCACCTACGCGAACACCATCAACACCCACGAGGGCGGAACGCACGAGGAGGGATTCCGTGCGGCGCTGACCACGCTGGTCAACAAGTACGCCCGCGCGAACAACATCCTCAAGGAGAAGGACGACAACCTCTCCGGCGACGACGTCCGCGAAGGGCTGACCGCGGTCATCTCGATCAAGCTCGGCGAACCGCAGTTCGAGGGCCAGACGAAGACGAAGCTCGGCAACACCGAGGCGAAGGCCTTCGTGCAGAAGGTCGTGGGCGATCAGCTCGGCGACTGGTTCGATCGCAACCCCGCGCAGGCCAGGAACATCATCCGCAAGGCGCTCGATGCCGCGACCGCACGCCTCGCGGCGCGCAAGGCTCGCGAGACCGCCCGGCGCAAGAGCGTGTTCGAGTCGGCCGCGATGCCCGACAAGCTCAAGGACTGCACGAGCAAGGACCCCTCGATCAGCGAGATCTTCCTGGTGGAGGGAGACTCCGCCGGTGGCTCCGCCGTGCAGGGACGCGACCCGCACACGCAGGCGATCCTGGCTCTCCGCGGCAAGATCCTCAACGTCGAGCGCGCGCGTCTCGACAAGGCCCTCGGCAACCGCGAGGTCCAGGCGATGATCCAGGCCTTCGGCACGGGCATCGGCGAGGACTTCGACATCGAGAAGGCCCGGTATCACAAGATCGTCCTGATGGCGGATGCCGACGTCGACGGCCAGCACATCACGACGCTGCTGCTGACGCTGCTGTTCCGCTACATGCGCGGACTCATCGAGGCGGGCTTCGTCTACCTCGCGATGCCGCCGCTGTACCGCCTGAAGTGGTCGAACTCCGCCCACGAGTACGTCTTCAGCGACGCCGAGCGCGATGCGCTGCTGAAGTTCGGCCTCGACAACGGCAAGCGGATCCCGAAGGATGCCGGCATCCAGCGCTACAAGGGTCTCGGTGAGATGAACCCGAAGGAGCTGTGGGAGACCACGATGGATCACAGCACGCGCACCCTCCAGCAGATCACGATCGAGGATGCCGCGGCCGCGGATGAGATCTTCAGTGTGCTGATGGGCGAGGACGTCGAGTCCCGCCGCAGCTTCATCCAGCGCAACGCCAAGGACGTGCGCTTCCTCGACATCTGACCCGGTGGGCTCCGAGCCCCCGAGGACAGATCAGGCAGCGACGCAGAGAGATTGACACATGACTGACGAAGAACGCCCCGAGCTGGCACACGAACACGGCAAGATCGACCAGGTCGACCTGCAGTTCGAGATGCAGCGCAGCTATCTCGACTACGCGATGGCCGTGATCGTCGGTCGCGCCCTCCCGGATGTGCGCGACGGGCTCAAGCCCGTGCACCGCCGTGTGATCTACGGCATGTACGACGGCGGCTTCCGCCCCGACAAGTCGTTCTCGAAGTGCGCCCGCGTGGTCGGCGAGGTCATGGGTCAGTACCACCCGCACGGCGACTCGGCGATCTACGACGCCCTGGTCCGCCTCGTGCAGCCGTGGTCGCTGCGGTATCCGCTCGCTCTCGGGCAGGGCAACTTCGGCTCTCCCGGCAACATGGGCGCCGCGGCCCCCCGGTACACCGAGACGAAGATGGCTCCGCTCGCGCTCGAGATGGTGCGCGACATCGAAGAGGAGACCGTCGACTTCCAGGACAACTACGACGGCCAGACGCAGGAGCCGACGGTCCTGCCCGCCCGGTTCCCGAACCTGCTCGTCAACGGTTCGGTCGGCATCGCGGTCGGCATGGCCACCAACATCCCGCCGCACAACCTCCGCGAGGTCTCCGATGCGGCTCTGTGGGCGCTGGACAACCCCGACGTCACCCGCGAGGAGATGCTCGACGGCCTGATCCAGCGCATCCCGGGGCCGGACTTCCCGACCGGCGCGCAGATCCTGGGCACCAAGGGCATCCACGAGGCGTACCGCACGGGCCGCGGCTCGATCACGATGCGTGCCGTCGTGAACGTCGAGGAGGTCCAGGGTCGCACGTGCCTGGTCATCACCGAGCTGCCGTACCAGGTCAACCCCGACAACGTCGCGGTGAAGATCGGCGACCTCGTCCGCGACGGCAAGATCAGCGGCATCGCCGACATCCGGGACGAGTCCTCCGACCGCACGGGTCAGCGCCTCGTGGTCGTGCTCAAGCGCGACGCGGTCGCGAAGGTCGTGCTGAACAACCTGTACAAGCACACGCAGCTGCAGGAGAACTTCGGCGCGAACATGCTCGCGATCGTCGACGGCGTGCCGCGGACGCTCGCGATCGACGGCTTCATCTCGTACTGGATCTCGCACCAGATCGAAGTCATCATCCGTCGCACCGAGTACCGGCTCCGCGAGGCGGAGAAGCGCATGCACATCCTGCGTGCGTACCTCAAGGCACTCGACGCGCTCGACGAGGTCATCGCCCTCATCCGCCGGTCGCAGACCACGCAGGAGGCGAACGAGGGTCTGCAGAAGCTCCTCGACATCGACGAGATCCAGGCCGATGCCATCCTGCAGATGCAGCTGCGTCGTCTCGCCGCGCTCGAGCGTCAGAAGATCATCGAGCAGGCGAACGAGCTCGAAGCGCTGATCACCGACTACAAGGAGATCCTCGCCGACGAGTCCCGTCAGCGCACGATCATCCGCGAGGAGCTCACGGCGATCGTCGACCGCTTCGGCGACGACCGTCGCACGCACATCCTGCACGGCTTCGACGGCGACGTCTCGATGGAAGACCTGATCGCGGAAGAGGAGATGGTCGTCACCGTCACCCGCGAGGGGTACATCAAGCGCACGCGCAGCGACAACTACCGGTCGCAGCACCGCGGCGGCAAGGGCATCAAGGGCGCGCAGCTGCGAGCGGACGACATCGTCGAGCACTTCTTCGTGACGACGACGCACCACTGGCTGCTGTTCTTCACCGACAAGGGCCGCGTGTACCGCGCGAAGACCTACGAGGTGCCCGAGGCCGGCCGTGACGCGAAGGGCACGCACGTCGCGAACCTGCTGGCGCTGCAGCCCGACGAGAACATCGCGCAGGTCCTGGACATCCGCGATTACCAGGTCGCCGACTACCTCGTGCTCGCGACGCACCGGGGCCTGGTGAAGAAGACGCGCCTCGACGTGTACGACACGAACCGTCAGGGCGGCGTCATCGCGATCCGTCTGAACGACGACGACGAACTCGTCAGCGCTCTGCTGGTCGACTCCACGGATGACATCCTCCTGATCAGCCGTCGCGGCATGTCGGTGCGATTCAGCGCGACCGACGAGGCGCTCCGTCCGATGGGCCGTGCCACCGCGGGTGTGAAGGGGATGAAGTTCCGCGACGGCGACAGCCTGCTCTCGGCATCGGTCGCCGCCGCGGGTCAGTTCGTGTTCGTGGTCACCGACGGCGGGTACGCGAAGCGCACCGCGGTCGAGGAATACCGCGTGCAGGGACGCGGCGGATTCGGCATCAAGGTGGCCAAACTCCACGATGATCGGGGCACTCTCGCGGGTGGTCTGATCGTGTCGGATGACGACGAGGTCTTGGTGGTTCTCTCCAGCGGCAAGGTGGTACGCTCTGCCGTGGCCGAGGTGCCCGCCAAGGGTCGCGACACCATGGGAGTGGTGTTCGCACGGACGACGGAAGCCGACCGCATCCTCGCCATCGCCCGCAACGGTGAGCGGGGCCTCACCGAGGACGACGAGTCGGGTGAGGTGGAGGCGGAGCCCGCAACCGCCACCCCCGAGACGACCGAGAACCCTGAGGAAGCAGACGCATGAGCACGGTAGCCGACAAGCTGGCGAAGAAGTCCACGCGCAAGACCGGGGGGAAGCAGGTCCGCCTGCGCCTCGTGTACGTCGACTTCTGGTCGGCCGTGAAGCTCTCCTTCCTCGGCGCCGTCGCGCTCGCCGTTGTCACGATGGTGTCGTTCTTCCTCATCTACCTCGTGCTGCAGGCCACCAACATCATGACGACGGCGGACGAGTTCGTCCGCAGCTTCTCCGACGGCTCCATCGCGCTGTCCGAGATCGTCGGACTGCCCCAGGTCATGGCGTTCGCGGCCGTCGTCGCGATCCTGAACCTGATCGTGTTCACGGTGCTCGGCGCCGTGGTCGCCGGCATCTACAACCTCGCCGTGAAGGTGACGGGCGGACTGCTCGTCGGCTTCATGTCGAACTGACCGACGCGACACCCGTCGCCGCACCGAGACCCCGTCCTGCCGATCGCGCAGGGCGGGGTCTCGTCGTTCGCGGCTCACGGGGCGCGGACGGCGCCAGGGTAGGGAAAACCCGAAGTCCACTGTCGGGCTGACTCGGTGTCGGCGCGATCCGCGTCGCCGTACCGTGGAGGCATGACCACACAGACTGCCACGCCTCCCGCGGCCACCACCGCGAGACCGCCCCTGCGCCTCTTCCTCACGGTGCTGCATCTCGCCGGAATCGGGATCATCGGCGGCGGCATCTTCACCATCCTGTCCGGACTCCTGGGCACCGGTCTCGGCCTGCTCTTCGTCGCCGGCGTGGGCCTGATCCTGCTCGTGGGTCTCGTGTACGCCCTGTTCGGCGTCGGGTGGTTCGAAGTCGCCCGCGTGGGCGCGCTGTACCGTGTCCCGATCGCCCCGCTGCGCTGGCGGCCGCGGGATCGCCCGGGCTTCGTGGGGTGGCTGCGCGCGCTGGGGCGGCAGTCGATCGACGGACGCATGTGGCGGGCGCTCGCCAACTTCGCGATCGTCGCGGTGCTCGGCTTCATCGTCCTCCGACTCGCCTACAGCCTGGTCTGGTCGGTGTTCATCTCCTTCGCTCCGCTCACCCCCGCGGAATCCGTCATCGGACCCTTCGGGGGTGACGGGATCCCCATCGGATGGGCGCCGGTGATCGGCATCCTCGGCGTCGCGGCGTCCCTCGCCGGCATGATCGGCCTGGCGCTCCTGCACCGCGTGCTGTCGCTGGCGATCGTGATCCGCAGCCGCGAGGCCGAACTGACCGAGCGGGTGCGCACCAGCACCGCGCAGCGCGAAGGGGCGGTGCGGGCAGCCGACGTCGAGCGCACCCGCATCGAACGCGACCTGCACGACGGTGTCCAGCCGCGACTCGTGTCGGTCGGCATGACCCTGGGACTCGCGCAGCAGAAGATCGACAGCGACCCGGATGCCGCCAAGGAGCTGATCTCGGAGGCGCACACGTCGACGAAGGCGGCCATCACCGAGCTGCGGCAGCTCGCGCGGGGCATCCACGCCTCGGTGCTCGACGACCGCGGACTCGATGCGGCCCTGTCGGCCCTCGCCGGACGCTCGCACATCCCCGTGCACCTCGACGTGCGGATGGACGGGCGCTGCAGCCGAGAGGCGGAGGCCGCGGTCTACTTCTCGATCGCGGAATCGCTGACCAACGCCGCCAAGCACTCCCGCGCCAGCGAGGCCAGGGTCACGGTGCGGCTGCGTGAGGGGAGCACCCTCTGGGCGCGGGTCGAGGACAACGGCATGGGCGGCGCGCAGGTGCAACCCGGCGGGGGACTCGACGGCATCACGAACCGCATCCTCGCCGCCGGCGGCACCTTCCGCCTCGACAGCCCCGTCGGCGGGCCGACCAGCCTGGAGGTGACGGTGCCATGCGCATCCTGATCTGCGAGGACTCGGTCCTGCTGCGCGAGGGACTCGTGCGGCTGCTGGAGGACGCCGGCCACACGGTGGTCGCGGCCCTGCCCGACACGAACGGTCTCACCGAGGCGGTCTCCGCCACGGAACCGGAGCTCTGCATCCTCGACGTGCGGCTGCCCCCGACGTTCACCGACGAGGGCATCCGCGCCGCGCTCGACCTGCGCGCTCTGCATCCGATGCTCGCGATCCTGGTCCTCTCGCAGTACGTGGAGGAGCGGTACGCGTCCGACCTCATCGCGGCGCCGGGCGGGCCCCTCGGCTACCTGCTCAAGGACCGGGTGGCCGACGTGTCGGAGTTCCTCGTCTCGGTGCAGCGCATCTCCGAGGGGGCGACGGTGCTCGACCCCGAGGTCGTCGCCCAGCTGCTCACCCGCCGCAATCGGGACGACCGGATGCTGCGCCTCACCGAGCGCGAACGCACGGTGCTCGCGCTGATCGCCGAGGGCAAGTCGAATCAGGCGATCGCCGGGCTGCTGTTCCTCTCGGAGGCGAGTGTCGAGAAGCACATCACCGCCATCTTCCAGAAGCTGGGCTTCGAACAGGGCGAGTCGGGCAACCGCCGCGTGCTCGCCGCTCTCGCCCACATCGAGAACACCGGGGGCCCGACGCCTCCGAACGGACAGACAGGAGTGGCACGATGACCACCGGACAGAACGACCCGAACGGCGGACAGACGCCGCTCACGCCTCCGCCGGCATACACGCCGCCCGCGCCGACGGCATCCGCGGTACCGGAGCCGCCCTCCGCGGTGCCCGGCCCGGTCCCTTCCGGCGACGTCACCCGCTCCGGGGGCGCGAAGGCGGTCATGATCGTGACGGCGATCGTCGGCGGCATCGCGCTGCTCGGCTCGGGCGGGGCGGCCGCGGCGGCGGCCACCGGCACCCTGATCTCGTCGTCGAGTGAACCGGCCGACTCCGTGCAGAGCGTGGACGTGGCCGGGATCACCGGCATCGATCTGGACGTGGATGCCGGCAACATGCGCATCGAGTTCGGCGAGGTGGAGGAGGCGCGCCTGTCGGTCACGAACGACCGCGGTCCCGCCTGGACGCTCGACCGCGACGGCGACGAGCTGATAGTGCGCAGCCCGGACAGAGTCTTCGGGTGGTGGTTCGGCAGCTGGTTCGGCGATGACCAATCGGCCGTGCTCACCCTTCCCGAGAGCCTCCGTGACGCGGAGCTCGACGCGACGCTCACGCTCGACGCCGGCAGCCTCGATGTGCTCGGCGACTTCGGTGCCCTCGACATCGACGTGAGCGCGGGGGCACTCGATGTGGAGGGCGCGGCCACGAGCCTCGCCGTCGACATGAGCGCCGGTCGCGCCGACGTCCTGCTCGACAGCGTGGATGAGGTGGTGCTGGGCGTCTCGGCCGGTGACCTCGCGGTCGAGCTGACGGGGGCGGCACCCACGCAGACCCGGCTCGATGTGAGCGCCGGCTCGGTCGATCTGACGGTGCCGGACGTGGCCTACACGATCGTGCAGGACATCAGCGCCGGATCCCTCGACGCGAAGGTCGACCAGTCGGCGGGGGCGCGCCGGACCATCGAGGTCGACCTCTCCGCGGGCAGTGTGACCATCCGTCCTGGCCGCTGAACCGCGTCGGGTGCGGGGGCCACGACGGCCCCCGCACCCGATTGGGTAAATCCGCGATCTTCCGGTAAAGTTTCGGAGGTTGACGGGGCTATAGCTCAGGCGGTTAGAGCGCTTCACTGATAATGAAGAGGTCCCAGGTTCAAGTCCTGGTAGCCCCACCCTTTCAATTCAAGAAATTCCCTCACGGGGCCTTAGCTCAGTTGGTAGAGCGCCTGCTTTGCAAGCAGGATGTCAGGAGTTCGAATCTCCTAGGCTCCACACTGTGTTGAGACAGTCCACGAAGGCCCCGCTCCGGCGGGGCCTTCGTGTTTTCCCCGTCATCCACAGGTGTTAACAACCCTGTTAACAACAGGTCCCGGGTCTCACGAACTTTTTTGTGACGAATCCGTGCCGACGCACGTCCTATCCATGAGCGCACATCACGCTCCCGGCCGAAGCCCTTCCGGGGTCCGAGCCGGCACTTCCGTCGAGATAGGAATCGTCATGGCAAACCAGGACCAGAACACCTCCACCCCCGCCGAGGCGCAGCTCGCGCAGGCCGCTCCGAAGCAGGCCGCGGCTCCGAAGCCCGCCGCATCGCGCGTCGACCGTTCCTCCACGTTCTCCGCGTCGCGCGTCCCCGCCGACGAGCACGCCGCCGGCAAGACGACGATCGCTGACGGCGTCGTCGCCAAGGTCGCCGGTATCGCCGCACGCGAGGTCGCCGGTGTGTACGCACTCGGTGGCGGCGGAGCTCGTGCCTTCGGTGCGATCCGCGATGTCATCAACGCCACCGACCTCGCGCAGGGCGTCAAGGTCGAGGTCGGCGAGACCCAGGCCGCGGCCGACCTGACCATCGTGGTCGAGTACCCGGCCCCCATCCAGGAGGTCGCCGGAAACGTGCGCGCCGCCGTCGCCGGTGCCATCAGCCGCCTGGTCGGTCTCGAGGTCGTCGAGGTCAACGTCGAGGTCAACGACGTGCACGTCCCCGGCGCCGAGAACGACGACAACGAGGAGTCGCGAGTCGCATGAGTCCCACCACCACCGGCGCCCTGATCGGCGCCCTCCTCGCTCTCGCCGCCCTGCTGTTCGGCTTCTGGGGATTCCTCCTCATGGCCCTGTTCGCGGGGATCGGGGCGATCGTCGGTCGCATCGCGTCCGGCAAGCTCGACGTGCGCGGGCTCGCTGACGCCTTCACCGGGCGGCGTACCTCCTGATGCGCGCCGACCAGCACCTCGCCGCCGGTGGCGGCCCCTCCGGGGTCGCCACCAGCGGGGCCACCGTCCCCGGTCGCATCGACGTGAGAGAGCGCGTGTACCGGACGGTCACCGAGCAGGCGTCCGCGACGTTGATCGGCGTGCCTCGTGGTGACGTGAAGGTCGATGTCACCGAGCACCCGGGTGGCTTCGCCGTCCGGATCGCCACCCCGCTGCCCGTCCCCGACCTCGACGACACCGCCGCGATCGCGCAGACCATGCCGGTCCTCGAGCGGGCGCGTCAGCTGCAGGAACAGCTGCAGCAGCGCCTGACGACTCTCCTCGGACGAGACGTCAGTCGGATCAACCTCACCATCACCGGCGCCACCATCCCGGAAAGGAGAAGAGTGCGATGAGTACTCCTGTGCTTCGTCGCGTCGTACGACGCGAGACCCACTCGCCCCGGACCGTCGCGGTGTTCGTCGCCGTGATCCTCCTCATCCTCGCCCTCGCCTACATCGCGCTCGAGGTCGTGCTGTACCTCGCCGCGCAGCCCGCCCTCCTGGCGGGGCCCGTGGCCGGATGGGGGTGGCTGGTCGGACTGCCCACCGCGCAGCCTGCCGGGCTCGTCATCGCCGGCAGCGTCGTCCTCGCCCTGATCGGCCTGGTCTTCATCGTGCTGGCGATCACCCCTGGTCGCCTGTCGAAGCACGTGATCGACGCGGGTGACCGCGCCGTGGTCGTCGACAACGGCGTCATCGCGAGCGCGCTGGCCCAGCACCTGTCCGATGAGACGGGGATCGCCCGGGAGAACATCACCGTCGGCGTCGGTCACCGCAGCGTCGACGTCACCGTGCGCCCGGGCGCCGGCATCCCCCTGGAGAAGAGTTCCGTGCAGTCGGCCGCTCAGGCCGCGCTGGACACCTACCGTCTGTCCCGATCCGTGCGCACCCGCGTCCGCATCGAGACCCCGACCGAGAAGGAAGACGAGCTGTGAACAACACCAACCGTGCGTTGAACCGCATCCTGTTGCTCATCATCGGCGCGCTGTTCCTCGGTCTGGGAGCCGTGGGGATCGCGATCATGTCGTGGCCCACCGCCACCGACATCTGGAAATCCGCGGGAAAGGGCGCCGAATCCTGGTTCGACCAGGCCTTCGCGTCGACCCAGATCGCGGGAGGCCAGGCGACGTGGCTCGGGATCGGCGCGGTCGCCGCGATCGTGATCGTGATCGTGCTGCTGATCCTCGCGCTCACCAGCGTGTCGGGTCGCCGGTCGAAGACCGTTCTGCGCTCCTCCGGCGCGCAGAACCCGCTCGGCCGGGTCACGGTCACCGAGTCGTTCGTGTCGGACGCCGTGAAGAACTCGCTCGCGACGCGGGACGAGATCCTCTCGACGCACGTCACAGCGAACGACATCCGTCGTCGGCCCGTGCTGCACGTCGCGGTCACCCCGCGACAGAACACGGATCCGCGCGTCCTCGTCGACCACGTCGACCGCCTCCTCACCAACCTGGCGACCCTGACCGGGCGCGACACCGAGACCTACATCTCGATCCACACCGGTCTGCGGGCCCGCCTGGCCCACGACCAGCGCCGACTCTCCTGAGTCGTCGCCCCTGATCGGAGAGCAGCATCATGCGGAACAAGATCCTCATCATCGGTGCCGTCGCGTTCGCCGCCTACATCCTGGGCAGTCGGGTCGCGAAGGTGCAGATCGACCAGCGGGAGTCCGTCCGGCACCAGCTGGTGCGGATGTGGAACGACCCGAAGGCGAAGAAGCGCCGCCACAAGACCGCTGAGAAGGCCGCGAAGACCGCCGCGAAGGCGATCGACAAGGCACGGAAGAACAGGAGCTGACAAATGGCAGATCGCACACTCAAGGATCAGGCCGCCGACGCCGCCGAGAACCTCGCCGACACCGCGCGCGACGCGGGGGACGCGGCGAAGGACGCGGCGGACGATGCCCTGGACACGGCGAACGACGTCGTGTCGGAGGCGGCGGACAAGGCCGAGAGCCTGACGGAGGATCTCTCCGAGAAGGTCGGCGCGGGAGCGGAGCGGATCGGCTCGGCCGCCGGGCACCTCGCGGATGCCGCATCCGACGCCGGGCGCTCGCTCGGCAGCCGCACCGCCGACCTCTACGACCGTCATCCGATCGCCGTCGTGTCGGCCGCGATCATCGCCGCACTCGCGGGCATCGCCGGGCTGATCGCCTGGGCGCGACGCTGACATCCTTCCTGGACTTATCGTCGGCCGCGTGAGCTCCCGGCGATAAGGCGGCGGGTCATCCCGCCGTCGCACCCTCCATCACCACCACCATGAAAGGAGCCCATCATGGGACTCGACGACAAGATCAAGAACGCCGCTCAGGACCTCACCGGCAAGGCGAAGGAGGCCATCGGCAACGTGACGAACAACGACAAGCTCGCCGCCGAGGGCCAGGCGGACCAGGCCAAGGCCGACGTCAAGAAGGCCGGCGAAGACGTCAAGGACGCCTTCAAGAAGTGACCCCCTGCCGGCGGGTGGGAGCACGATCCATGCGTCCCCCCCGCCGGCCTCTTCGCCCGTGCCTCCACGCGGGGCGCGGTCCGCACAGATCAGAGAGATGAGAAGCGCCATGACGGTCACCTCCATCGACATCGATCAGGATGTGCTGCGCCAGGCGAAGCAGCTCTGCGGGAGCACGACGAGCCGGGAGACGGTCGATCTCGCTCTGCGCACGCTCATCGCCGTGCGACGTCAGCCGGTCGCGGTCGAGCGCATCATCTCGCGTCGCTTCGGCGGCGAGGAGGGGTCGGTGAGCGACGAGGTCGACGTCGCCTCATGACCACGTACCTCGTCGACAACAGCATCTGGCGCCGCGCCGGAGCCAGCGCGGCGATCGCCCGCCAGCTTCGGGAGATCAGCCCTCACGACCTCCTCCTCACCTGTCCGCCGCAGGTGCTCGACTACTGCCGGGTCGCCCGCTCCGCGGCGGAGTACACCGAACTCCGCGCCGACATGGACGGGCTGCGCGCCGCCTGGCACCACCCCACCGAAGCGGATGCCCTCGACATCCAGCAGGCGCTCGGGGCCCGCACGGCAGAGTCCGCCGCGTGCTGCCTCATCGCCGCCTACGGCGTGGTGAACGATGCCGTCGTCCTGAACGCGGACCGCACGTTCGGATCCATCGAGATCGCGACGCGCGGGGCAGCGCGGCAGGAATTCATCGCGGCGTGAACGGCTCGCGGAGCCGATCCGGTCAGCGTCGCCGTCGGGCGAAACGCTCCCGGGTCGCCCCGTCCGGCGTGTAGACCACGAGCTGGATGTCGGTCTGATCCGAGGGGCGCATCTGGTGGTGCTCGAAGACCAGGCGGCCGAGCTCGGGATGCTGGAACACCCGCTCGCGCGACTCGAAACCCCGGATGTCGTGGCTCTCCCAGCGCTCGCGGAAGTCCGGGCTCGCCTCGATCAGTCGCTCGACGAGATCCCGATAGCGCGGATCACCCAGCCGCGGACCGACCTCGGCGCGGAACTCGGCCAGAAAGCGACGACTCGTCACATCCCAGTCGTCGAGCAGCATCCGCACCGAGGGATCGGTGAAGATCAGCCACAGCAGGTTGCGCTGCTCGGGCGGGATGCGGGCGATGTTCGGGTACAGGGCCTCGTAGGCGCGGTTCCACGCGGCCACACCCCAGTCGGGTGCGAGGGCGTAGGACGGATGGTCCGCGAGCGCATCGAGGAACCGCTGCACGTGCGCGGGAGCAGTCGCCACGGCGGATGCCGACCCGGGGCGCGCGGGCGCGAAACCCGCGAGCGTGAGCAGATAGTCGTGCTCGGCGAGGGTGAGGTGCAACGCGGTGGCGACGGCATCCAGCACCTGCCGGGAGGGGTTGATGTCACGCCCTTGCTCGAGCCAGGTGTACCAGGTGACGCTGACGCCGGAGAGGTACGAGATCTCCTCGCGCCGCAGCCCCACCGTGCGCCCGCGGCCCGCGGGAGGCAGTCCGAAGGCCGCACGGTCGAGGTGCTCGCGCCGGGCGCGGAGGAACGCGCCCAGCTCCTTGCGCTGCTCCTCGTCGCTGGCCATGCGTTCAAACCTAGTGCTCCCACTACTAGTGTCAGCGCCGTCTTCCGGCCGCGGCGCGACCGGGTCAGAGTGGGAGGATGCCCACGCCTCTCCGCTCCCGTACCGTCACGCACGGCCGCAACATGGCCGGCGCGCGCGCTCTGCTGCGCGCTGCCGGCGTGGATCCCGCCGACTTCGGCAAGCCCATCATCGCCGTCGCGAACAGCTTCACCGAGTTCGTCCCCGGACACACGCACCTGCAGCCCGTGGGGCGCATCGTGTCCGACGCGATCTCTGCGGCGGGCGGCATCCCGCGCGAGTTCAACACGATCGCCGTCGACGACGGCATCGCGATGGGCCACGGCGGGATGCTGTACTCCCTGCCCTCCCGTGATCTGATCGCCGACTCGGTCGAGTACATGGTCAACGCGCATCAGGCCGACGCTCTCGTGTGCATCTCGAACTGCGACAAGATCACGCCGGGCATGCTGATGGCCGCGCTCCGCCTGAACATCCCGACCGTGTTCGTCTCGGGGGGACCGATGGAGGCCGGACGGGCGACGCTCGTCGACGGCACCGTGCGGACGCTCGATCTGGTCGACGCGATCTCGGAGGCCGCGAACGACGCGATCTCCGACGCCGACATCGCCCGCATCGAGGAGAACGCCTGCCCGACCTGCGGCTCCTGCTCGGGGATGTTCACCGCGAACTCCATGAACTGCCTGGTCGAGGCGCTCGGGCTCGCGCTGCCGGGCAACGGCTCCGTCCTCGCGACCCACACCGCTCGCCGTGCCCTGTACGAGCGGGCGGGGGAGGTCGCCGTCGAGATCACGCACCGCTTCTACGACGAGGACGACACCTCCGTGCTGCCCCGCGAGGTCGCGAGCTTCGCCGCGTTCGAGAACGCCATGGCGCTCGACATCGCGATGGGCGGCTCGACCAACACGATCCTGCATCTGCTCGCGGCCGCGCACGAAGCGGGCATCGACTTCGGCCTCGACGAGATCGACGCCGTGTCCCGTCGCGTGCCGTGTCTGGCGAAGATCGCTCCGAATCCGGCAGCCGGCCGCATGTACTACATGGAAGACGTGCACCGGGCCGGCGGCATCCCCGCGGTGCTCGGGGAGCTGCGCCGCGGCGGTCTGCTCGAGGAGTCGGTCAGCAGCATCCACTCCCCGTCGTTCGCCGCGTGGCTCGACGACTGGGATGTGCGCGGCGGGAAGGCCACCTCGACCGCCCACGACCTCTGGTTCGCGGCGCCGGGAGGAGTGCGCTCCTCGACCGCGTTCTCGCAGTCGCAGCGCTGGGCCGCTCTCGACACCGACGCCGAGCACGGCTGCATCCGCTCGGTCGAGCACGCGTACTCGGTCGACGGCGGACTCGCGGTGCTGCGGGGCAACCTGGCGGTCGACGGTGCCGTGGTCAAGACCGCCGGTGTCGACCCCTCGATCCTGGTGTTCTCGGGCCCCGCGGTGGTCTGCGAGTCGCAGGAGGACGCGGTCGCGAAGATCCTCGGCAAGGAGATCCAGCCGGGCGACGTGGTCGTGATCCGGTACGAGGGGCCGAAGGGCGGCCCGGGGATGCAGGAGATGCTGCATCCGACGTCGTTCCTCAAGGGACTCGGTCTCGGCAAGGTCTGCGCGCTGGTCACCGATGGCCGGTTCTCGGGCGGAACCTCGGGGCTGTCGATCGGTCACGTGTCTCCGGAGGCGGCCGGCGGGGGAGTGATCGCACTCGTGGAGGACGGCGACATCATCGACATCGACATCCCGTCGCGGGTCCTCGCCCTGCGGGTGGACGACGGGGAGCTCGACCGACGCCGAGCCCGGCTCCTGGACGCCGGCGGGTATCGCCCGAAGCACCGCGAGCGGCCGGTGTCCCTGGCGCTGCGGGCATATGCCGCCCTGGCCACGTCGGCGGATCGCGGTGCGGTGCGCGACGTCGAGGCGGTCGAGCGTGCGCTGCGCGCGCAGGAGCAGCGTCAGTCCAGCCTGGTCTAGGGGAGCGGGACGGGATTCGGGAGGAGGTCTTCGTGTGGGGAGGAGCGGATGCCGGGATTCGTCCGCCCGAGGGCGAGTTCTCCTCCTGAAGCGCCGAAGGCGGCCGTCAGTCCGCGGTCGAGCGGCGGGGGAGGAGCTGCATCGGGAGGACCACGCTCTCGTAGGCGCGCGTGCGGTCGGCCAGACGCGCCACGGCGAGACGCGCGGCCTGGCGCCCGAGTGCCTCGACGTCGCCGGTCACGACGCTGATGCCGAGCACCCGCGCCCACTCCGGCTCGTCGAAGCCGATCACGGCGGGCGGCTCCTCGTGGCCGGAGATCTCCTCCATGACTCCGAGCAGGATGCGGTTGTTCCCCGCGACCACGGCGGTGGGAGGCTCGTCGAGGGCGAGCAGCTCGCGCATGCACGCGCGTGAGGAGGCCACATCGTGCGCGTCGGTGCGCAGCAGCTCACGCCAGCTCGCATCGGCTTCGTCGAGCACGTCGCCCATGCCGGCCAGGCGCTGGCGGTACGTCGGCAGCCACGCGTAGTCGCCGATGAAGGCGATGCGGCGGTGGCCCCGGTCGATCAGGTGCCGGGCGGCGAGGCGCCCGCCCTCCCGGTTGTCGAACACGACCGAGTCGGCGTCGAGATGCTCCGGGGGGCGGTCGACGAAGACGACGGGGATGCCGCGGGCCTGCAGCTGCGCGTAGTCGGCGTGATCGGCCATCGCCGACACCGTGATGACGGCCGTGGTCTGGCGATCGGCGAGATCACGCGCGACCCGGCGCTCCTGATCGGCGGACTCCCGGGAGTTCGCGACCGAGAGGTGCATGCCGCGGGTGCGGATCTCGTCTTCGATCGCCTCCGCGAGGGCGGAGTAGAACGGGTTCGTGAAGTCGCCGGTGATCAGACCGATCGAGTCGGCCAGGCGTCCGCTGGCGAGCAGGCTCGCCGCGGCGTTGCGCTGATAGTCGAGGGCGGCCGCCGCGGCCAGCACGCTCGCGAGGGTCTTCTCGCTCACGTACGATTCGCCGCCCAGGGCGCGCGACGCCGTCTTCAGGCTCACGCCCGCCCGCGCGGCGACCTGTGCGAGCGTCGGTCGCGGCGCCGCGGCGTCATCCGATCGATTCATGCGTTCCCTCGCTCGTCCCCGAAGGGGATAGCTCATTATGTCTGCTGATGCTCTGTGGGACGATCCTTCCCCCCGCGCACAGCTCTGTGATAGCGTCCTCATCATATGACAGCGATGTCATACCGTCATGCGGCGGCCGATCTCGGCTCCTGCAGACGAACGACACACCGCAGTGGAGTTTGAGGAGCAACCATGAGGGTCCCCCGCCCGAGGAACGCACGATCCGCCCGTCGCTCGTGGGCCGCCGCCGGTATCGCCGCCACGGTGGGCCTGGCGATGCTGACGCCGATGTCGGCGACGGCCGCCGCCGAGACCACCTTCGGGTCGTCGTTCGAGGCCGCCGACACCGCCCCCGTGCTCACGGGCACCGGCGCCGCGATCAACGTCACCGGCAGCCGCTTCACCCCGGGCAGCGTGCTCGGGGGAGTCGTGGCCGTGACGGCATCCGCGCAGAACGCCCCCAACGAGGTCGCCGCCGCGCTCGCCGACGGCAACGCCTCCTCGAAGTGGCTCGCGTTCGCGAACACGGCCTGGGCGCAGTACGAGCTCGCCGAACCGCAGCCGATGGTGCGCTACACCCTCACCTCGGGCGGCGACGCCCCCGAGCGCGACCCCCGCGACTTCCGCGTGCAGGCCTCCGACAACGGCACCGACTGGGTGACGATCGACGAGCGCACCGGCGAGCAGTTCTCGGCGCGCGGGGAGACCCGCAGCTTCACGCTCGACACCCCGAGCGAACCGCACCTGTACTACCGACTCGACGTGCAGGCGACGAGGACCCCGACCGCGAACATCGTGCAGCTCGCCGGGTGGGAGCCCATCGCCGTCGACGGTGCCGACCCCGAGCCCGCCGACCTGATGCTGCAGGTCGGCAACGGACCCACCAGCTCCGACACCGCCAAGACGGGCGTCGGCTTCACGGGAACCAAGGCGCTGCAGTACAACGGCCGCCACCTCGACGCCGGCCCCGCCTCCTCGACCAGCGTGCTCTACGACGGCGTCGACATCGCGGTCGCGGAGGACAGCCAGCTGTCGTACCTCGTCTTCCCCGAGCTCGACGGCGAGCAGACCTACGCCGCGACCTTCGTCGCGGTCGACCTCACGTTCGACGACGGCACCGCCCTGTCGACCAGCGGCGCGGTGGACTCCTACGGCTACGGCGCGAACGCGCGTCAGCAGGGCCAGGCCAATGTGCTCTGGCCCAACCAGTGGAACAAGGTCACGGTCGACCTCGGCGCGTTCGCCGGGCGTACGGTCAGCGACATCCTGTTCTCCTACGACCACCCCGGCTCCGAGGTGAAGGGCGTCGAGGTTCCGACCGCCGCCACCGCATTCGGCGGCTGGCTCGACGACATCGCGATCGGCGCGGCGGAGGAGCTCGACACCTCCGACGGCCTCGTCTCGTACGTCGACACGCGCCGCGGCACCAACTCGACCGGCGGCTTCTCGCGCGGCAACAACCTCCCGGCGACCGCGTGGCCGAACGGCTTCAACTTCATCACCCCGATGACCAACGCCGACAACGTCGGGACCATCTACCAGTACCAGCGGGCCAACACCGCGCAGAACCTGCCGGCGCTGAACGGCATCGGCTTCTCCCACCAGCCGAGCATCTGGATGGGAGACCGCAACCAGATCGCCGTGCTGCCCGCCGCCAACGCGAACCCCACCTCGTCGCTGAACGACCGCAAGCTCACGTTCCACCATGAGAACGAGACCGCGCGGCCGGACATCTACGACGTCACCTTCGACAACGGCATCCGCACCGAGGTCACCGCGACCGACCACGGCGCGATCTACCGCTTCGAGTTCGCCGGCGACGACGGCTCCGTGCTGGTCGACCAGCTCGTGGACTCCTCGAAGCTCTCGATCTCGGGCGACACCGTCTCCGGCTGGGTCGACGGCGGGTCGGGGTGGCCCGGTCGCACGCGCATGTTCGTGTACGGCACCTTCGACCGCCAGCCCACCGCATCGGGCGCGACCACGCAGGGGAATCGCAACGGCTCCGCGCGTTACGCCGCGTTCGACACCGCGGACGACCGCACGGTCGAGCTGCGCCTGTCGTCGTCGTTCATCTCGCAGGATCAGGCGAAGGCCAACCACGGCTTCGAGCTCGACGGCGTCTCGTTCGACGAGGCGCACGCCGCGGTCCGCGACGCATGGAACGAGCGCCTCGGCGTCGTGCACGACGTCACGGGCGCGACCGACACGCAGCTGGTGACGCTGTACTCGAGCCTGTACCGCCTGAACCTCTACCCGAACTCGCAGTTCGAGAACACGGGGACCGAGGCGGACCCCGAGTACAAGTACGCGAGCCCGGTGTCGGCCACGAGCGGCGCGGCGAGCGACACGCAGACCAACGCGAAGATCGTCGACGGCAAGATCTACGTCAACAACGGATTCTGGGACACCTATCGCACGGCCTGGCCGCTGTACTCGATGCTGTACCCGGAGGTCACCGAGGAGCTCGTCGACGGCTTCGTGCAGCAGTACCGCGACGGCGGGTGGGTCGCCCGCTGGTCGTCCCCCGGCTACGCCGACCTGATGACGGGCACGAGCTCCGACGTCGCGTTCGCCGAGGCGTACCTCGCCGGAGCCCTCAGCACCGACACCGCGCTCGAGGCCTATGACGCGGCGGTCAAGAACGCCACCGTGCTGCCGGCATCCAACGCCGTCGGGCGCAAGGGTCTCGGACAGTCGATCTTCCTCGGATACACCGAGGCGTCGACGCACGAGAGCGCCTCCTGGGGACTCGAGGGATACATCAACGACTTCGGCATCGCCGAGATGGCGAAGGCCCTCGCGGAAGACCCGAACACCCCGGCCGAGCGCGTCGCGCAGCTGCAGGAGGAGGCGACCTACTTCGAGGCGCGCGCCGAGCACTACGTCGAGATGTACAACCCCGAAGCGGGCACGTTCACCTCGCGCAACGCCGACGGCACCTGGACAGCCGGCGCCGAGTTCGACCGCAAGGCCTGGGGCGGCGCCTTCACCGAGGCCAGCGCCTGGACCTTCGCGTTCCACGCACCGCACGACGTCGACGGACTCGCGGCGCTCTACGGCGGCCGTCAGGGTCTGGTCGACGAGATGCACGAGTTCCTCACGGTGCGGGAGAAGGCCGACTACTCCGGCATCCACGAGGCCCGCGAAGCACGCGACGTGCGTCTCGGCATGCTCGGCATGTCGAACCAGATCGCGCACCACATCCCCTACGTGCTCGCCGAGGCGGGCGATCCCTCCGGGGCGCAGGAACTGATCCGCGACATCCAGGACCGCCTGTTCGTGGGCTCCGACATCGGCCAGGGCTACCCGGGCGATGAGGACAACGGCGAGTTCTCGGCCTGGTACGTCTTCTCGGCGCTCGGCTTCTACCCGCTCGAGGTCGGGTCCGGCGACTACACGATCGGCACGCCGCTGTTCGACAGCGCGACGCTGTCGATCGGCGACACCGAGCTCGTGATCAACGCACCAGGAGCATCCGAGGGCAAGGACTACGTCGCGGGCGTGAGCGTCAACGGCGAAGCGATCACGGAGACCACCTTCGACGGCGACCTGGTGCGGGCGGGCGGCACGCTCGACTTCACGATGAGCGACACTCCCTCCACCTGGGGTGCGAAGGACCTCGGCGAGCAGCTCGAGGTTCCCACCACGCT
Source organism: Microbacterium sp. TW_SC_2 (assembly GCF_055361165.1). Taxonomy (NCBI): domain Bacteria; kingdom Bacillati; phylum Actinomycetota; class Actinomycetes; order Micrococcales; family Microbacteriaceae; genus Microbacterium; species Microbacterium sp. TW_SC_2. The sequence continues at coordinate 25,151 of NZ_CM143952.1, forward strand.
GGTCGACGCGACCAAGGTCGGACGCGGTGCTCTGGCCGCGACCGACGGCACTCCCGTGGGATCGCTGGTCGACGACAACATGAACTCGACCGTCACGTTCGCGGGCGACTCCACCGAACTGGTGTGGACCTCGCAGTCCGGACCCGTCTCGATCGGCCAGTACACGCTCACGAGTGCGGGCAAGGCCGACGCTCCGTCGAGCTGGACGCTGGAGGGATCACTCGACGGCACCACGTGGACCGAGATCGACAGCCGCGAGGGCGAGGCGTTCCTGTGGGACAACCAGACCCGGCCGTTCTCGACCGAGGGGGCAGACGGATTCACCTCCGTGAAGCTGACCCTGCGCTCGTCGAGTGAGACGCTGTCGCTGTCGGAGGTCGAGCTGTTCGCTTCGGCATCCGCGGCCGACGGGCTGTCGATATCGGCCGGCGCCGCGCAGCGGGTGGCGGTGGACACCGAGTTCGCCGGACAGCTCGCGACCATCGTCGGAACCGAGACGGATGCCGCCGGCTACACCGTCACGGTCGACTACGGCGACGGCACCGCGGTGTCGGATGCGGTGCTCGATCGCGATGATCTCGGCGGCTGGAAGGTGAGCGCCCCGCACACCTTCACGGCTCCCGGCACGTATTCGGCGGTCGTCACGGCGCGTGACTCGAGCGGTGCGGTGGCTCAGGCCACGACCACCGTCACGGTCTTCCGCGACGAGACGCTGGTCGGCGCATTCAACAACGTCTGCATCGGCGACCTGGGCGTGACCGCGGCGAACTGCGACTCGCAGGGCCACGGCTACTACCGCGACAAGCTGGCAGCCGACGGCTTCGTGCAGGGCGAGACCCTGACGATCCCCGGCAGCACGCTCACGTACGACCTTCCGGCGGTGGCCGCGGGTGCGCCCGACAACATCACCGGCGAGGGTCAGACCGTGCGCTTCTCCCTCGGCGACGGTGCGACGCAGCTCGCGTTCATCGGCACCGCGACCGAGAGCAACCGCGACTCGGACGCCGTGCTGCACTTCACCGACGGCACCGAGCAGACCGTGACCATCAGCCTGGGCGACTGGGTCGGGGCGTCGGGCAACCCGTACAAGGGCAACACCGTGCTCACGATCTCGGAGGGTCGACTCTCCGGCACCGCCGCGGAATCGGGCGGGCCGAAGAACACGGCGATCTACGCCACGGCACCGATCACGCTGGATGTCGATGACGACGGCGCCCCCAAGGTCGTCGAGTCGTTGACGATGCCGACCGAGCCCGGTTCTCTGAACGACGGACGCGTGCACATCTTCGCGATCGCCTCGGACGGCGACCGTGCGGCCAGTGCGCCGTTGAGCGTGGAGGCCGGCGCGGTCGACGGGCAGATCGCGGGGGAGTCGTTCGACGCCGAGCTCGCGACCGTCACCGGCGGAGCGGGAGATGTCAGCGCCGTGGTCAACTGGGGTGACGGCTCGGCCGTGTCCCCGGTCGACGTGGAGGACGGCGTGGTCGCATCGGGCCACACCTACGCCACGGCCGGCACCTACACCGCGACGATCACGGCGGATGACGGCGTGCGATCCGCGGATGCCTCCCTGCAGATCACCGTCGAGGCACCGGTCCCCGCCTACGAGCCCGTCATCACGGCTCCCGAGCAGGCACGCCCCGGCGACACGGTCGAGATCACCGGCACCGGGTTCGCGCCCGGCGAGGACGTCGCGATCCGCATCGACGATGAGGAGCCGGTGACGGTGCAGGCCGATGACGACGGCGCGATCCGCGGCGACATCACGGTGCCCGAGGATGCCGTGGACGGCGATCACCCCGTGGTGGCGCTCGGCGACGTCTCGAACGTCGAGGCACGGGCGTCACTCCGGGTCGCCGCCGAGACCACGACCCCGGAGAGCACCGCGGTCACGCTGACCGCGGGGACCGACGACCCGGTCGCCGGAGAGACGGTCGCCCTCACCGCGACCGTCACCCCGGCGGAGGCAGCGGGAACGGTCGAGTTCGTCGAGGGCGAGACCGTGGTCGGATCGGCCACCGTCACCGGCGGCACCGCGACGGCCGACGTGCTGATCGCGACCTCCGGTGCGCACACCTACGTGGCGCGGTTCGTGCCCTCCGATCCGGAGGCGTTCCGCGGCTCCGAGTCGGCCGGGCTCACGCTCCAGGTGCGCGACACCCCGGTGCTGGAGGCCGAGCTCGTGCTCGGTGCCCGCAGCGTGGTGCAGGGAGGATCGATCGAGGTCTCCGGTCGCGGGTTCGCGGCGGGCGAGGTCGTCGAGATCACGCTGCACTCCGAGCCGCTCCGCCTCGGCGAGGTCACGGCCGACGGCACCGGAGCGTTCCGGACCGAGCTCACCGTGCCCCCGTCCGCCGAGGTCGGCGCGCACACCGTGATCGCGGTGGGCGTGGATTCCGAGCTCAGCGCCGAGGCGGCCCTGCGCGTCACGGCCGCGGGCGGCGGAGGCGGTGACGGCCTGGCCGGTACCGGTGCCGTCGTCCCCGTGACGCTCATCGCGCTGCTGCTCGCGCTGCTCGTGACCGGCGGTGTGCTGGTGCTCCGCCGCCGCCGCGTGGAGTCCTGACCCCCGGCAGGCCTCCCGAGAGATCCGCCCCTCCTCGCATCAGCGGGGAGGGGCGGTTCGTCGTGCGGGGGCTCAGACCGCGGTCAGGGCGTGAGGGGCGAGGTTGAGTCGCTCGCACCCGTCGGCGGTCAGCACCACGATGTCCTCGATGCGGGCGCCCCATGATCCGGCGAAGTAGATGCCGGGTTCTATGCTGAAGGCCATCCCCTCGCGCAGCACCAGGTCGTTGCCGGGCGCGATGTACGGCTCCTCGTGCACCGAGACGCCGATGCCGTGACCGGTGCGGTGCAGGAAGGCTTCGCCCAGACCGGCATCGATCAGGACGCCGCGTACCGCGGCATCCACCTCGGATGCGGTCGCTCCGGGCCGCGCGGCGTCGACGGCCGCCTGCTGCGCGCGCACCAGCACGGCGATGCGCTCGGAGGCCTCCGGTGCGGCCTCCCCGACGACGTAGGTGCGCGTGCTGTCGGAGTTGTAGCCGCTGGGTACCGCCCCGCCGATGTCGACCACGACGATGTCGCCCCGCTCGATCACGCGGTCGGAGACCTCGTGGTGCGGATCCGCGCCGTTCGGCCCCGATCCGACGATCACGAACTCCACGCTCCGATGTCCTTCGGCGACGATCGCCTCGGCGATGTCGCCCGCGACCTCGCGTTCGGTGCGTCCCGCACGCAGCCACTCCGGTACGCGTCGGTGCACGGCGTCGATGGCCGCACCGGCGCGGCGCAGTTCGGCGATCTCCTCCGCGCTCTTGATCATCCGGCTCTCGCGCAGCACGGGCGTCGCGAGTTCCAGCCGCACGCCCAGACGCTCACCCAGGGGAACCACGTGCAGCGCGGGGAGCGCATCCGACACCCCGATCCGCGCCACCTCGCCGACGGCCGCCGTGACCAGGGCGTAGGCGTCGTCGCCGTCGACCCAGTCCGCGAGCGGGAGCTCGAGTGCGCCGACCGCGGCGGAGCGCACCTTCGCGAGCTCCATCCGGGGAACCACGACGGTGGGCGTGAGGCCCGGGCCGAGGACGAGCGCGGTGAGGCGCTCGATCGTGTCGCCCTCGACTCCCACGAGGTACTGCAGGTCAGGGCCCGGGCCGACGATGATCGCATCGAGCCCGGCCTCCGCGGCGAGGGCGGTCGCCCGGTCGAGGCGGGCGGCGTACACGGATGCGGGGAAGGGGAGAGTGGTCACGCACGCCACGCTACTGCGCGACGGCGCCGGTGTCTCGGGGCGTCCAGCGAAGGCCGGGTTCCTCAGCTGATCGCGAGACGAATGCGCTCGGCGAGCAGGTTCCGGTTCGCCGATGTCAACTCCAGGAGCGCGTAGGAGGTCGGCCACATCGTGCCGTCGTCGAGGTTCGCGATCGGCTCGAACCCGAACGTGCCGTAGCGGACCTTGAACTTGCCGGCGGGCTGGAAGAAGCACAGCACCTTGCCGTCCTTCCCCCACGCCGGCATCCCGTAGTAGGTGCGCGGCATGAGTCCGGGAGCGACCTCCGTGACGAGCGCATGCAGACCCGTCGCGAGCGCCCGGTCGTCCGCGTCCGACAGCTTGTCGATCGCCGCCTGAAGGTCGGCTTCGCCGGCGGCGCGCTGCTCCTCGGGGCTCTTCTTCGCCCGCGAGCGTCGGGTCTTGGCCTCGCTCGCGGCGGCCTGCATGGCCTCGCGCTCCTCTGCGCTGAAGTTCTTGCCGTCGTCGGCCATGGTGGTGGTCCTCTCGCTCGTGATCAGTCCGCTGAGGCCAGCGTACGGATGCCGGCGCGTCTGCGGGCCCCGATTCCGAAGGATCCGACACACGGTCGGGCCCGTCTCCGCCGCCGGATAGTGTGTGACGCATGGACCTGCGTGTCGCGGCGTACGCGGTCGTCACCGATGACGACGACCGGCTGCTGCTCGCGCGCTGGACGGAAGGCCGTCGTGTGGCGTGGACCATGCCCGGCGGAGGGATCGAGCCCGGAGAGTCTCCCGAGGATGCGGTCCGCCGCGAGCTGCGGGAGGAGACCGGGTACACGGTCAAGGTCGGCGAGCTGCTCGGCATCCATTCGCGGGTGATCCCGGCGACGCGGCGCGTGCGGAAGGCGGACGATCCGCTGCACACGCTCCGGATCGTCTACCGGGCGGAGGTCACCGGCGGGAAGCTGACGTTCGAGACCGAGGGTTCGACCGACATGGCCGAGTGGTTTCCCCTGACGTCGGTCGCGGCGCTGCAGCGGGTCAAGCTGGTCGACATCGCGCTGCGGATGGCCGGACTCCGCTGAGGGGCACGGGGTTCGTCCGGCGCTCCGACGGGGCGGACGGGCGTCAGTCGCGCGGCTGCTCGGGAACCGAGATGTCGGCGACGGTCGCGCCGTAGGCGGCGATCAGATCGTCGGCCTCGACGAACAGGCTGTACCCGTGCGCGCCGGCACCCATCGCGATGCGCTGCCCGACGATCGACTCGTCGGCGTACACGGGCCAGTCGGTGGTGCTGCCGATGGGCACGATCGTGCCGCGTTCGTAGCCCGTGGCCGCGAGGGCGAGCTCGGGCTCGGGGAGGCGCAGCTTGTTGACGCCGACGACCGCGCGCAGCTTCGGCCAGGAGATCGACCGACCACCGGGGACGAGAGCGAACAGGTAGGTGTCGTCGGCGCGCTTGACCACGAGGGTCTTCACGATGCCGGATGCCGGGATGCCGAGCAGCGCGGCCGCCTCGACCAGGCTCCGTGCTTCGGGACGCTCGATGATGTCGATCGCCAGGTCGCGATCAGCGGCGGCACCGCGTACCCGGGCATGCAGATCCCCTCCATCGCGCGAGGCGGTGGAGGGGAGATCTGATGCGGTCACGCCTCGGGGGCGTTCAGCGGGTCGTCCGCGACCCACAGCTCGTCGTCGGCACGCAGGGTCTGCCAGGCGGCGTAGAGCACACCGGCGGCGGCGGCGACGCCGAGCACGATCGCGACGATCGAGCCGAGGCCCACCGTCTTCTTCTTCTTGCCGAAGGCGCCACGGGGCGGCGGGGCCGAGATGCCCTGACGCTTGGCGTTCGCGAAGTCCCACGCCGTGAGGGCGCTGCCGACGACACCGCCGACGATGGGGACGATCTTGTCGTCGACCACGTGGTGGCCGATCTTCACGCCGCGGTCGACGACCGGGGCGACGCGACGGTTGTAGGTGTCCTGCACGACGGGAAGCACCTGCTCGCGACCGAGGTCGCCGAGCTGACGGCTGGCCTCGCGGGCGACGTCCGCAGCGTGGCCGACGACCACCTGCTGGGACTCCCAGAGCTGGGTTGCTTCCTTCTGCAGACGGCGCAGCTGCTTCTTCCGCTTACGGCTGAGGCTCACGATGCTCTCCTGTCGGTTGGAGTACGGGTTCCCCATCTTGCCAGACGAGGCTGGATGCGGGGAGGGAATCGCTGACCCCTTGACTTATCGCGCGAAGTGCGTGAGATGCAGGGCGTTCACACGGAAGCTCTGAGAGAATGGACGCATGCCTCACGCTTCCCACGTCGCAACTCTGCACACCAACCACGGTGACATCGTCATCAACCTGTTCGGCGACCACGCCCCGAACACGGTCAAGAACTTCGTCGGCCTGGCCGACGGCACCCAGGAGTGGACGGATCCTGCCACCGGCAAGCCCGGCGAGGGACCCCTGTACAAGGACGTCGTCTTCCACCGCATCATCCCGAACTTCATGATCCAGGGCGGCGACCCGCTCGGTCAGGGTGTCGGCGGTCCCGGATACAACTTCGACGACGAGATCAACGCCGAGCTCGACTTCAACAAGCCCTACATCCTCGCGATGGCCAACGCCGGACTCCGCCGCAACGCCATCACGGGCAAGGCCGAGGGCACCAACGGGTCGCAGTTCTTCATCACCACCGACCCCACCCCGTGGCTGCAGGGCAAGCACACGATCTTCGGCGAGGTCGCGGACGACGCCTCGAAGGCTGTCGTCGACGCGCTCGGCGCCGTCCCGACCGCTGCCGGCGACCGCCCGATCGAGCCGGTCGTGCTGCAGTCGATCGACATCGTCGCGGCCTGACACCCGTCATCGCCGATCCGGATGTCGACGCCTGAGTTCGCGGGGAATCGCGACAACTTCTGTTACCGGCATCCGGATCGGCAGAGCTTCGTGCTCTGCCAGCGCTGTCTGCGCACGATCTGCGGGGAGTGCCAGACGCCGGCAGCGGTCGGAGTCATCTGCCCGGAGTGCATGAAGGCGGACCGCCAGAACCGCACCCCGGCGCAGAAGCGCGCCTCCCGGCGCTGGGGGAGCGGTTCGACCCTCACGGCGACGCGTGGCGGCAAGCCCGTCGTCACCTACGCGCTGCTCGCGGTGACCTCGTTCATCGGGCTGCTGCAGCTGATCCCCGGCCTGGGCACGCTGATCACCGATCAGCTCCTGTTCGCCGCTCCCTATCTCTACCCGAGCCTCTCGCTGTACCCGTTCGAGCCGTGGCGTCTGCTCACCGCGATGTTCGTGCACGGCGGGTTCGTGCACCTCGCGCTGAACATGCTCGCGCTGTGGATGCTGGGGCAGAGCCTCGAGCCACTTCTGGGCCGCGCCCGCTATCTCTCGCTCTACCTGATCAGCGGCCTGGGCGGCTCCGTGATGGTGGCGGTGCTCGCCCCGACCACGGCCACGGTCGGGGCATCCGGCGCGATCTTCGGGCTCATGGCCGCGCTGCTGATCATCGGGCGCCACATCGGCGCCAACGTCACCGGCCTGCTGGTGATCCTCGGTGTGAACTTCGCCTTCGGGTTCTTCGTGGGCGGCATCGCATGGCAGGCGCACCTCGGTGGGGCGATCGTGGGGGCGCTGTGCGCCCTGATCCTCACCCGTACCAAGCGTCCGGAACAGCGGAAGTGGCAGATCGCCGCTCTCGCCGGGACCGTCGTCCTGTTGATCGTCATCGTCGCCTTCGTCCCGCCACTGATCCTTCTCGCCTGATCAGACGTTGTTAACAGGGTTGTGCACCCCTGTGAATAACACCGGTGTAATTCTCCCCAGGTTGTGGATAACTCTGTGGAGAACGTTCCACCGACAGAAAAGGCCCCTCGCGATGCGAGGGGCCTTCGTCGAGACGAGGGGGCGGGTCAGCGCCAGCGGGTGGTCATCAGGAAGCCGATGAGGGCGATGCCCAGGCCGATCCCGAGATTCCAGTTGCCGAGTCCGGGGATCGGGATCGTGCTGCCCGAGATGTAGAACACGAGGATCCAGATCAGGCCCAACAGCATGAAGCCGACCATCACGGGCTTGAACCACACCGCGTTGGGAGCCGCCTCGCCTTCTGCGCGCTCGACAGCGGGTTCTTCACTCTTGTGGTCTCGGGCCATGCCGACAGTCTACCCACGACACCTGCTCGACTTCGATGCCCCCTCGATGGATCCCCTGCATCCGCTCCGCCGGGCGTTCAGCCTCGCGCGATAGGATCACCGCCATGACTGCATCCGTCGCGCCGGGGGGGCGACGTCGCGTCCGCTCCCGGCCTCGCTCCCGCGCGACGTTCGCGAGCGTGCTCGGCGAGCTCCTGCTCACGGCGGGCGTGCTCGTGCTGCTGTTCGTCGCCTGGCAGATGTGGATCGGCGACATCATCATCGCCGCGCAGAAGAACGAGGAGGGCGCCGCGGTGTCCGCCGAATGGGCGCAGGCGCCGGCGCCCGAACTCCCTCCGCTGATCGAGACCGACGACGGCACGGCCGTGTTCGCGCCCGTGGTCCCGAAGCCCCCGGCCGACACCGAGAACCTCGGACAGATGCACATCCCCCGCTTCGGCGCCGACTACAACTTCGGCATCTACGGCGGGACCAGCAGGGCACGCACGCTCGACGCCCTGGGTATCGGCGTGTACGCGAACTCGAAGATGCCGGGGGAACCGGGCAACTTCTCGCTGGCCGGCCACCGGACGACCTGGGGCAAGCCGTTCAACCAGCTCGACAAGCTGCAACTCGGCGACGCGATCGTCGTCGAGACGCCCGACGGGTGGTTCACGTACCGCTTCCGCACCCTCGAGTACGTGAAGCCGTCGCAGACCGAGGTGCTCGCCGATGTGCCGCAGATGCCCGGTGCGCAGACGGGGGAGAGCTACATCACCCTCACCGCGTGCTCGCCGCTGTACTCGCTGGCCGAGCGCATCATCGCCTACGGGGTCTTCGAGAGCTTCCAGCCGCGCGCGGAGGGCCCGCCCCCGGCGTTGACCGATCCGCCGCCGCCGCCCGCCGCACCCTCGGTGTAGCGTGTGGACAGCCCCGCGCCCCTGATCACCCGCACACCCACGACGACCGGCAAGGAAGAGGACTGATGTACTCCGCACTCTGGCGCCTGCTGCCCGGACCCTGGTGGATCCGGCTGCTCATCGTGCTGGTCCTCGTCACCGCGATCCTCTACGCGCTGTTCTTCTACGTCTTCCCGTGGGTCAGCCCCCTCCTCACACCGGGCGAGGTCGACCTCGAATGACCCGCGTGCTCGTGGTCGACAACCACGACAGCTTCGTGCACACGCTGGTCGGCTATCTGGAGGAACTCGGGGCGGCGGTCACGATGATCGAGTCGGATGCCGTCGACGCCGACGATCTCGCCAGGCTCGTCGCCGACGTCGACGCCGTCCTGCTGTCGCCGGGGCCCGGTTCACCCGCCGATGCGGGTGTCTCGCTCGCGGCCGTCCGGCTGGCGGCGAGGAGCAGGATGCCGCTGCTCGGCGTCTGCCTCGGGCACCAGACCATCGGCGCCGCGTTCGGGGCGCCGGTGACCGAGGCCCCCGAACTGATGCACGGCATGGTGTCGACCGTGACCCACACCGGTGACGGACTCTTCACCGGGCTTCCGCGACCGCTCACGGTCGGCCGGTACCACTCGCTCGCGGTCGCGGAGACCGATCTGCCCACCCAACTGGTCGTCACCGCGCGGACCGAGAGCGGAACGGTGATGGGCATCGCTCATCGCGATCTGCCGATCGTCGGGGTGCAGTTCCACCCCGAGAGCGTGCTCACCGAGGGCGGATATCGCCTGCTCGCGAACTGGCTCGCGTCCGTGGGGGACACGCAGGCGGTCGCGCGCTCCGAGGCCCTGCATCCGCTCGCACGCTGAGCGGCGTCGCCACTCTCGGTTCCGCCGAGAGGCGCCCGGCGTCAACTGCCGGTGCAGTACCGCAGCTCGACAGTGGACCCGACCGGCACGTCGCCGGGGGCCATCGACATCGACGACACGGTCGGCGGTGTGGTGGCCGCGCAGTCGGTCGTCTCCACCGGGGCCGCCGTGAGGCCGAGCGTGCCGAGGTTCTCCGTGGCCGCTTCGACGGTCCATCCGACCAGGTCGGTGAGCGTGACCTTGCCGCTCGCGACGATCAGGTTGACCACGGTCTGCGGAGCGACCTCGTCGTCGGCCTCCTCGCTCGCCGAGATGACGGTGTCGGCCTTCAACCCCTTGTCGTTGCGTTGGATCACGGTGCCCAGCTCGAGCCCGGCGCTCGTCAGAGCCTTCCTGGCGTCGACGAGCGACATGCCCTCCAGCATCGGCACCGTGACGGTCTCGACGCCCGAGGACACGTAGACCGTGACGGCGGTCCCCTCGTCGACCGTGACGCCGCCCTCGGGATCCGTGCGGATGACATTGCCCTCGGTGATGGACGTGCTCGATTCGATGACGAGGTTCGCGGACAGGTCGAGATCGGCCAGGTCCGTCTGCGCACGCTCCGACGACACGTTCACGAGATCCGGGACGACGCGCGAGGTGCTCGGCACCTCGGGCGGACGCATGCTGATCGTGACGACCCAGAAGAGCACCGACACCAGGAGAACCGCGAGCAGAGCGACGCCTGCCCAGATCCACGCGACCGGGGGACCGGACTGCGTGCGCGTCATGGTCGTGTCGCTGCTCAGCTGCCGCAGTGAGCGGGCCGTCTCCTGCGCCTGTCGCGGACTCGGCCCGTACAGCTCGCTGGTGAGCGCACCCAGCTGCTTGCGGCTCGGCGCGCTGCCGGTGACGGCGCCGGACAGGGCCGCGCGGAAGTGCGCGGCATCCGGATACCGCTGATACGGGTCTTTCGCCAGAGCGCGCAGCACGATGGGGTCGAGAGCGCCGGGGACATCCTCGTTGACCTCGGTCGGCGCCAGCGGCGTCTCGCTCACGTGCTGGTAGGCGACCGCCACGGGGGATTCGCCGCGGAACGGCTGACGTCCCGTGAGCAGCTCGTAGAGCACCACACCGGTCGAGTAGAGATCGGCGCGGGCATCGACCGGCTCACCCTTCGCCTGCTCCGGCGAGAAGTAGGCGGCGGTGCCGATGATCTGAGTGGTCTCGGCCACGGTCGAGGACGAGTCGGACACCGCACGCGCGATGCCGAAGTCCATGACCTTCACCTGGCCCTTCTCGGTGACCATGACGTTGCCCGGCTTGATGTCGCGGTGCACGACCCCGGCACGGTGCGAGTAGTCGAGGGCTTCGAGGATGCCGTCGACGTAGCGGACCGCGTCATCCAGCGGCACGGGGCCTCCCGCGATGATGTCCTTCAGCAGGCGACCGCTGATGAGCTCCATCACGATGTACGGCGGCTCGCCCGAGGGATCATCAGCCGTGGACGGGTCGCCCGCGTCGTAGACGCGCACGATCGAGGGATGCGACATGCGCGACGCCGCCTGGGCTTCCAGCCGGAACCGGGTGCGGAAGGCGGTGTCGCGAGCGAGGTCGGGGTCGAGGATCTTGATCGCGACGGCGCGGCCCAGGGTCAGGTCCTGGCCGCGGTACACCTTGGCCATGCCGCCGTGCCCGATGAGCTCGCCGACGCGGTACCTGCCCGCGAGAATGCGTGGCTCCTCCGACACTGACTACCCCCCTGGAACGACCGACGACTGCACTGGACTAAGGCTACCCTTGCGCTCCGTCGCCCCCGTCGCCCGGGTCGGTGCCGCCGTCGCCGGGGTCGGCGGCGGTGATCGCCTCGGACTGACCCTGATTCGACATCTCGGAGGGACGCTCACCGCAGAACGCCCGGTACGTGGCCGTGACGACCTGGCCGGCCTTGCCGGCATCGATCGTGATCGGGCTCGTGCGGGTGTTCGGATCGAAGTTCGACACGGTGTTCCCGCCGGCGAACGTCGCGTTCGTGATCGTGACCTCGTAGGCGCTCAGGCTGCCGGTGCCCGAGGGGCAGGTGAAGGCCGTCCAGTTCACGGTGGCCGGGCCGCCCTCGACGAACGGGCCCGCGAACGTCGGCGGGTTCTGCGGCTTGCCCACCGCGGTCTGATCGGCGTAGAGCGTGAGCGTGATCTCCGCGCCCGGGTCGACCGAGCCTCGCGGCTCGACGCGCTCGACCGCACCGACCAGGTCTGCCGAGGGAGCGGTGGTCGCGCCGGTGACGCAGTTCGGCACGAGTCCGGCGTCACGGGCGGCCTGGAGAGCGGCGTCGCAGGTCATGCCGACCAGGCCGAGGGCGTCCACGTCGACCGGCTCGGGCTCGGGGGTCGGCGTCTCCGTCGGCGTCTCCACCGGCGGAGTGGTCTGCGTGGTGGTCTCCACGGGTGCGGGGTCGTCGCCGGGATTCAGCAGCGCGAACACGGCACCGCCGATGGCGATCGCGAGCAGCGCGATGAGGGCGATCAGCGGCCAGGTCCATGGGCTGCGCTTCTTCTTCTGCTTCTCCTCCGCGTCGCCGTCGGCATCCGTCGGCAGCTGCGCGGTGGTCGGCAGGATGCGGGTCGCCCCGTTGTCGGTGCCGGCCGTCAGGATGCGCGTCGCGTCGTCGTCGCCGACGACACCTCCGGTGGCGATCGCGGGAACCGCGATCGCGGCGGAGTTCAGGTCACCGCGGCGCAGCGCCTGCGCGGCGCGGGCGACGGTCGCGGAGGAGGACGGCCGGTCGGCCGGCTTCTTGGCGATCATCGCCATGACCAGGTTCTGCACGGGGATCGGCACGGTCGGCGGCAGCGGCGGAGGCTGCTCGTTGATCTGCGCCATCGCGATCGCGACCTGCGACTCGCCCGTGAACGGGCGCTTCCCCGCCAGGCACTCGTACGCGACGATGCCGAGCGAGTAGGTGTCGGTGGCCGGGGATGCCGGGTGACCGGAGGCCTGCTCCGGCGACAGGTACTGCACCGTGCCCATGACCTGACCGGTGGCCGTCAGCGGCACCTGGTCGGCGATGCGGGCGATGCCGAAGTCGGTGATCTTCACACGCCCGTCGGGCGTGATGAGCAGGTTCCCGGGCTTGATGTCACGGTGGACGAGCCCTGCGGCGTGCGCGGCCTGCAGCGCGGATGCCGTCTGGGCGACGATGTCGAGCGTCTTGTCGGCGCTCAGCGCGCCATCGCGCTCGAGCACGGTCGACAGGGCCTCACCCGGCACGAGCTCCATGACGAGGAAGGCGCTGCCGTTCTCCTCGCCGTAGTCGAAGACGCTGGCGATCCCCTCGTGGTTGACGAGCGCCGCGTGGCGCGCCTCCGCACGGAATCGCTCGAGAAACCCGGGGTCCCCCATGTATTCGTCCTTGAGGATCTTGATCGCGACGGTACGCCCGATGACGTGATCCGTCGCCTCCCACACCTCGCCCATGCCGCCGATCGCAATACGCGACAGCAGCTCGTAGCGACCACCGAACGACACACCCTGCGTCGGCCTCATCTGCCTAGCACCGCCTCAATGACCTTCTTCGCAATCGGAGCGGCGATCGTGTCGCCGGATCCTGATTGTCCCTGACCGCCGCCGTCTTCGACGACGACTGCTACTGCAACCGTGGGGTCATCCGCCGGCGCGAAACCGGTGAACCACAACGTGTGCGGCCTGTTTCCGTTCTCCGCGGTACCGGTCTTCCCGGCCACGTCGACCCCGTCTATTCTTGCACCCTGCGCGGCGCCCGTTGAGACGCTCGCCACCATGGCCGAGGTGACCTCATCGGCCACGTCCTTCTCCATCGCGCGGCCGAACTCGCTGTTCTCGAAAGCACGGATCACGGAGAGGTCCTCGCCGATCACGGCATCCACCATGTGGGGGTTCATGACCACGCCGTCGTTCGCGATCCCGGCGGCGACCATGGCGATCTGCAGCGGCGTCGCGGTGACCTGGCCCTGGCCGAAACCGGTGAGCGCGGTCTGCGCGTCGTCGAGGGCACGCGGGTAGCTGGAGGGCGTGGAGGCGAGCGGCGTCTCGAAGCTCCGGTTGAAGCCGAACTTCTCCGCCATCTCGCGGATCGCGTCGTCGCCGAGCTCGACGGCGAGCTCGGCCATCGGGATGTTGCAGCTCAGCCGCACGGCGTCGGCGATCGTGACCGTCGAGCCGGCGCCGCAGGTGGTGCCCGAGGCGTTCGAGACGCGGTTGGACGACCCCGGCAGCGTGTACGACGCGGGGTTCGGGAGCGCCGAGTCGGGCGTGAAGTCGCCGCTGGCGAAGGCCGCGGCGGCGACCAGGATCTTGAAGGTCGACCCGGGCGGGTTCAGGTCGCCCTCGATCGCGCGGTTCGACAGGGGCTTCGCGGGGTCGGCGACGAGCTGGTCGTACACCGAGTTCGCGGCGTCGGCATCGTGCGTCGCGAGCAGATTCGTGTCGAAGCCGGGCGTCGACACCATCGCGAGGATGCGGCCGGTCTTCGGCTCGATGGCCAGGACCGCGCCCTTCAGGCCGTCGAGCGCCTCGTACGCGGCGCGCTGCGCGGCGGAGTCGAGCGAGAGCTCCACGCTGAAGCCGCTCTGCGGCTGACCCGAGATGATGCGCTCGATCTCGGCCAGGAAGGCGTTGGAGCCTGTGCCGGAGAGGTCGGCGTTCATGGCCTTCTCGATGCCGGTGCGCGAATCGAGGGGCGCGTTGAAGTAGCCGGTGACCGGGGCCCACATCGCCGCATCCTCGTACACCCGCTGGAACCGGAAGCGGTCGTCGGCCGGCACCGAGGTGGCGATGGTCACGCCGTCGACGATGATCGAGCCGCGCTGGATCTCGTAGCTGTCGAGACGGGTGCGGGTGTTGTTGCTGTTCTGGGCGAGGGCGTCGGACTCGACGACCTGGATCCAGCTCGCGGAAGCGAACAGCGCGATGAACATGAAGAGCATCACGACGCTCAGTCGGCGCAGTTCCCGGGTCATCCGATCACCACCCTCGGTTGGCGGCGGACGCCGTCGGAGATGCGCAGCAGCAGCGCCACGATGAGCCAGTTGGCGATCAGGGACGAGCCGCCGGCGGCGAGGAACGGCGTCGTCAGACCGGTGAGGGGGATCACGCGGGTGACGCCGCCGACCATGATGAACACCTGCAGGGCGATCGTGAACGAGAGCCCGGTGGCGAGCAGCTTGCCGAAGTCGTCCTGACCGGCGAGACCGATGCGCACGCCTCGGCTCACGAAGACCATGTAAAGGCACAGGATGGCGAAGAGGCCGATCAGGCCGATCTCCTCGCCGAGACTGGTGATGATGTAGTCGCTGTGCGCGAGCGGGGTCACTTCGGGGCGGCCCTGTCCCCAGCCGGTTCCCATCAGACCGCCGTGCGCGAGGCCGAAGAGCCCCTGCATGGGCTGATAACCCGCGCCGTCGGGGTCGACCTGCGAGGGGTCGAACAGGAACAGCCAGTTGATGAAGCGGCCGCGCACGTAGCTGAGGATCTGCGTCGCCACGGCGACACCGGCGACCACGAGCGTGAGTCCGATCACGACCCAGCTGGTCTTGCCGGTCGCGACGTACAGCATCGCGACGAACATGCCGAAGATCAGCGTTCCGGTGCCCAGGTCGCGCTGCAGCACGATGATGCCCAGCGAGATGACCCAGACCACGAGCACCGGGCCGAGTTCGCGCATGCGCGGCCAGGTCATGCCGAGGAAACGGGTGCCGACCGAGGTGAGGCTCTCGCGGGTGCGCACGAGGTAGCCGGCGAAGAAGATCGCGAGACTGATCTTCGCGAGCTCACCCGGCTGGAACGCGAACAGGCCGCCGAGTGACACCCAGACCGCGGCGTTCGCGTCGTCGATGCGCAGCCCCGGGACGAAGGGCAGCAACAGCAGCACGATGCCGAGGAGACCGAAGATGTACGTGTAGCGGAACAGCACACGGTAGTTGCGCAGCAGGATGACGACCGCGATCGCGCCGGCCAGCGAGAGGGCGGTCCAGGCGAGCTGCTTGGTGGAATAGGCATCCCACCCGGTCAGGCTCTTCGCGATGTCGATGCGGTAGATCATCGAGATGCCGAGACCGCTCAGCAGCGTGGCGATGGGCAGCACGAAGGGATCGGCGTCCGAGGCCACGAGCCGCAGCACGATGTGCAGGGCGAAGGCGAGCACGGCGAGCCCGCCGCCGATCGCGAGGATCACGGGATCGATCAGCCCGAGCGCGCCGAGCTGTACGAGCGACAGGGAGGCGCCGCTGATGGCGCAGGCGAACAGCAGCAGCCAGAACTCGCGGTTGCGCTGCGTCTGCGGCATCCGGAGGCGCTTGAGCGCGGTGATCACGCTGGTGTCGGCGGAGACGTCGGTGCTCATCCCTCACCGCCCGCGGGGGTCTCGGCCGGCGTCGGCGTCTCGACCGGGATCGGCGTCTCGGTCGCGAGCGGCGTCGGCAGGGGCGTGGGCACGGCGTTCGCGTCGGCTCCCGCACGCAGGCGGTCGACGATGGCCATCGCATCCGACAGCGAGCGCGCCGAGATGGTGCGCTCGACCGACGCCCGCTGATATTCGGGGAGGTTCGCCAGCAGGATGTCGGTGTCCTGCACCGAGGTCGACAGGGTGATCGGGCCGATGTTCTGCTGCACGCCCTGGAAGATCACCACGCTGTCGTCGTCGGCGCCGATGAAATAGCGCGTCTGCGTCCAGCTGTAGGCCGCGAAGGCCGCGAAGGCGAGCATCGCGATGACGACCAGGATGCTGGCGATCCAGCCGAGCCGACGGCGCTTGGCGCGTCGGCGGTCTTCCTCGATGAGCTCCTCGAGGTACTCGGCGGCCGGTTCGAAGTGGCTGGGCTCGTTGGCGGCCTGGCGCACCGGGTGCAGCCAGCCGGAGCGCTGCGGGCGGGCGGACGGCACCAGCAGACCGGAGGGGTTCGAGGCCGCGCCGACGATCGTGGCGGTGCCGGAGGAGAGCGGATGCTGCCCGCCCACGTCGACCAGCACGATCGTCACGTTGTCGGGGGCGCCGCCGTCGAGCGCCTGCTTGAGCAGGTTGTCGGCCGTGCGACCCGGAGCCAGGCCCAGACGCATCGCCTTCGTGATGCGGATCTCGTCCACCACGCCGGAGAGCCCGTCGGAGCACAGCAGCCAGCGATCGCCCGGCTGGGTCGGCATGACGAACATGTCGAGCTCCGGGTCGGAGTCCATGTCGCTGAGCACCCGCATCAGCACCGAGCGCCGCGGGTGGTACCGCGCTTCCTCCGGGGTGATGCGGCCCGAGTCGACCAGGCGCTGCACGAACGTGTGGTCAGCGGTGATCTGCGTGAGCGCATCGTCGCGGAAGAGATAGATGCGCGAGTCGCCGATGTGGCCGATCACCGCGTAGTCGTCGACCATGATGATCGCGCTGACGGTGGTGCCGAGGCCGGCGAGCTCGGGGCGCTCCTTGGCGGCGCGGATCAGATCGCCGGCGGCCGTGGTGACCGCGGCCTGCAGCGAGGCCTGCGCGTCGTCGGTGGACGCGTACCCCTGGTCGAGCGGCTCGAGGCGCTCGATCGCGATGGTGGAGGCGACGTCGCCGCCGGCATGACCGCCCATGCCGTCGGCGACGGCGAACAGGTTCGCCCCGGAATACCCGGAGTCCTGGTTGTTGGAGCGGATCTTCCCGGTGTGGGAGATCGCGGCGCTCGAGCCCTCGAAGACCATGCCGGGGTCAGGCTCGCAGCTCGAAGGTCGTGGCGCCCACCTTGATGGGCGTGCCGAGGGCGAGGGCGACCGGCGGACCGGTCACGCGCTGGCCGGCGACGAAGGTGCCGTTGGTGGAGTCGAGATCCTGGATCGCCCAGGTGTCGCCGCGCAGCATCAGACGGGCGTGGTGGCTGGAGGTGTAGTCGTCGCGGATCACCAGCGCCGACTCGCTCGAACGGCCGATCGTGAGGGAATCCGCCGTGAGGGGGAGGTCGAGGCCGGCCTTGGGGCCCGAGGTGATCACCAGGCGCTTGGCGGTGGCGACCGTCGCCGGTCCCGTCGACGCCTTGGCGGATGCCGGGCGGGAGGGAGCGGCCGCGGGGGCTGCGGTCGCGGAGCCCGCACCGGCGGAGGCTCCGGCGGCGGCTTCGGCGGGCAGCTTGCGCACCTTCACGCCGAACAGGTCGGCCCGCAGGGAGTAGACGACGCCGAACACGAAGAACCACAGGATCAGCAGGAAGCCGATGCGCAGCAGGAGAAGGACGAGTTCACTCACGGCATCGCTCCGAACGCGCGGGTCGAGTCATCCGTCGGCCGCGGCGGCGTCGCGACGGGGACGATCCGGAAGACCAGGTCGGTGCGACCGATCGTGATCGTGGTGTCGGAGGGCAGGGCGGCCTCGCGGAGCTTCTGGCCGTCGACCTTGGTGCCGTTGGTGGAGCCCATGTCGCGCATCATCGCGCGCTCGCCGTCCCACAGGATCTCGGCGTGCTTGCGGCTCGAACCGGCATCCCCGATCGTGATGTCGGCATCCGTGCCGCGGCCGATCACGGTGCGGGCGCGGGTGAGGGTGTGGCGGCGGCCGTCGACATCCACCACGGCCTGCCAGCTGACGCGGCCTTCGACCGAACCCGAGCTCACCTGCACGGTGCCGGTGGCGACCTTCTCGTCGGCCTCGAGCGAGATCGACAGCGGCCCGGAGAAGCTGTAGCCCTGCGCCTTGGAGTGCTTCGTGAGCAGGGTGTGCAGCTCATCGGTGAGCGCGCTGCCGAGTCCGCGCATGCGCTCGGCGTCGTCGGGGCTCAACCGGACGACGAAGTTGTTGGGGGCGATGATGCGGTCGCGGCTCACGACCGCGGCCTTCGTATCGGCTTCACGGCGCAGCGCCGAAGCGATCTCCACGGGCTGGATGCCGCTGCGGAAGGTCTTCGCGAAGGCGCTGTTCACTGCGCGTTCGAGACCTTTCTCGAAGCTGTCAAGTAGTCCCACGGGGCTCCTCTGGCATGCCGACTGGTAGGCCCATCGTAGCCAGGTGACCTGGGGGAACGCCGCCGACCCCCGGTTTCGGGTGTGCGGCGGGGCCGAAAACGCGTGATAAACTCGAAAAGTTGAGTTCCTCGGAGCGAAACACTCGCGCGAGTGGCGGAATGGTAGACGCGCTGGCTTCAGGTGCCAGTGTCCTTATGGACGTGGGGGTTCAAGTCCCCCCTCGCGCACAGCGAGATCAGAGAGCCGGACCCAATGGGTCCGGCTCTCTCTCGTTCCCCGTGGCCGTGCTCGTCGAAACCGAGCAGAATGAGCAGATGCGCCTGCACTCCACCACGACCGGTTCCGGTACCCTCTCCGTCGGCCTGATCCACGGTCTCGGCGCGTCGGGGCAGACGTGGCAGCCGCTGATCGAGAGGATGCTGGCCAGCGGTCGATACACCGTGACCACGGTCGATCTTCGCGGGCACGGCGAGAGCGACCGTGCCTCCTCCTACGGACTCGACGATCTCGCGGACGACGTCGCCGCGGCCCTCCCGGTGGGTCTGCACAGCGTCGTCGGCCACTCACTCGGGGGTGCGGTCCTCGTCCGCGCCGTCGCCCGACTTCAGCCGAAGCGTGCGATCTACCTCGACCCCGGATTCGGGCTCGCGCTTCCCACGAGCGGCTTCGAGGGCCGGGTGTTCTGGGCGATTCCTCCTCTCTCGCTCGGCATCATGGGGCTGCGGCAGGCGCGGCGCAGTGCGGCGCAGCAAGCGGCGTACGACCCGGGTATCCGGGAACTCCTGACGCGCAGCCGGCAGCAGTTCGACGCGCGGATGGCGACCGGCGTCTTCCGCGAGGTGGCGTTCCATCCGGTCGCCGTGGCGCCCCCGGCGGTCCCGTCGACCATCGTCCTCTCCGACGAGTCCCCGGCGGTGCTGCCGGATGACATGGCCGCCGGCCTGGAACGCGAGGGCTGGCAGATCCGCCGCCTCGCCGGCATCCACCACGACATGCACCTGGAGGATCCCGACCGGACCTTCGGGGCGATCGAGGACGTGCTGTGAGGCCCCCGGCATCCGACCACCACGACGATGGGATGAACGATGAGCGCTGACGCCTGGCTGATCCGGCTGGAGGCCGAACACTTCGCCCTCGATCTGCCCCGCTTCGATCGAGGCGACGCCTGGCGTCTGGGCAGCGCCATCGCGGAGCGGGCGCTGGAGGAACTGCATCCGGTGGCGATCGATGTGCGCACGGCATCCGGGATCCTCTTCCACGCCTCGATGCCCGGCGCGACCGCCGACAACGACGAGTGGGTGCGCCGGAAGGCGGCCACCGCGCTGCGCTTCGAGACGAGCACGGCTCTCCTCGAGGCGCGCGTCGCCGCCGGTGGCCGTGACATGTTCGAGCCGGGCTGGCTCGATGCCGCCGAGTACGCCGTCGCCGGAGGAGCCGTGCCGGTGCGTGTGATCGGCGTGGGTGTCGTCGCCGTCGCGACGGTGTCCGGGCTGCCCTCGGCGGAGGATCACGAGCTGGTCGTGCAGGCGCTGACCGCGCTGCAGCGCGAGTAGCTCCGGCGCCGCTCTCCTTGCCGACCGGCCCCTTTGTGCGCGAGCGGCCCCTCTGTGAACGCATACAAGGGGGCCGCTCGTACGAAGAGGGGCCGGTCGGCAAGCGGGGCGAGCCGGATATCCTGGTGTGACGCTGCGGACGGGACGACCCGGACGTCGAATTCAGGCGGGGGACGGCCCCCGAAGGAGTCCGTCGATGTCACACGTGAAGCAGAAGAGCCTGATCGAGCGGTCCGACCTGGTGCGGATCATCCTGGGATGGGGAGCATTCGGAGCGCTGCTGCTCGCCCACCCCCTGCTCGTGGCTCCGGTGCCCGCTCCTCTCCTGATCATCGCCCTCGGTGTCATCATCGGCGTGATCCTGGTGTGCGCCTTCGGCGTCGTGAAGCAGGCCGAAGCCCTCGCCCATCGCCTGGGCGATCCCTACGGCTCCCTGGTGCTCACGCTGTCGATCGTGCTGATCGAGGTCATCCTGATCTCCGCCGTGATGCTCGGACCGGGAGAGCACGCGACGATCGCCCGTGACTCCGTGATGGCCGTCGCCATGATCATCCTGAACCTCGTGATCGGACTCGCCCTGCTGCTGGGCGGGCTCCGGCATCGGGGGATGGCGCACAACCGCACCGGCACCTCCGCCTACCTCGCGATGCTCGTGATCCTGATCGCTCTCGCCTTCGGGCTCCCCGCGCTGATCGGGGAGAACGGCTCGTTCACGCTCGCGCAGGCGATTCCCGTGGTGGTGCTGACGCTCGTGCTGTACGCGTTCTTCCTCTTCCGGCAGATGGGCGCGCAGGCGGGTGACTTCACCGAGGTCGATCGGCGACTCGCCCCGCGGAAAGCGGATGCCGACGCGCCCGCGACCCGGTCTCCCGGCATCCGCGCGATCCTCGCCGCGCACCGCAGGGAGGTCGTGACCCGCCTCGTCCTGCTCGTGGTCACCGTGATCCCCATCGTGCTGCTGTCGCACGACATGGCCGCCCTGCTCGACGACGGACTCGGACGCCTCGGCGCACCGCCCGCGCTCGCCGGGGTGCTCATCGCCGCGATCGTGTTCCTCCCCGAGTCGATCACGGCGGTCCGCGCCGCTCTGGGGGGTGAGGCGCAGCGGGTCAACAACCTCTGCCACGGAGCCCTGGTCTCGACGGTCGGCCTGACGATTCCGGCCGTGCTGCTGATCGGGATGTTCACGGGCCAGACCGTGGTCCTCGCGGAGTCGCCCGCGAACCTGCTCCTGCTGGGCGTGACCCTGCTGCTGTCCGTGACGACGTTCGCCGCCCAGCGGGTCACCGCGATGCACGGTGCCGCGCACCTGGCGGCGTTCGCGGCCTACGCGATCGTTCTGTTCAGCTAGCCCTGCGGGGGGAGCCGACGTCAGCCGACGGGAGCCTGGACGTAGGGGACGGTCAGGACGGCGTCGCCGTAGCCGGGCGCCGAGAACCTGATCGTGACGATGCCGTCCCAGAACGCGGACCCGCCGTTCGGGGTCTCGGCTCCGTACATGAAGCCGGACAGCGTGCTGCCGTCATAGCTCGAGACTGTGGTCGCCTGGCTCGTCCCCGCGGGCAGGGTGGTCTGGAAGACGAAGGTCGTGTGCAGCGAATCATCCGCCGCGCCCTGCGTGAGGTTCCAACCGAGGATGCCGGCGTCACCGCCGACGATGTTGCCGCGATACAGGTACAACCCCTCGGCGCCGGCGTTGCCTCCCGTGCCCTCCCAGGTGATCGTCGCCGACACGAGGACGGCGGTCGCGGGAGCAGAAGGAAGCGCGACCTGGCCGCTCAGCCGGAATTCCGAACTGAACTCGGGTCCGGTGAACGTGAGTGCCACTCCGGTCGCGTCGATCGCGGGCAGGCTGGCGGCCTGGGCGGGCGCGGCGACGGTGGCGGCGATCACGGGTACGGACCATGCCGTGGCGCGCAGGAGTGTGCGGCGAGAGAGAGGGGCGCGGGTCGCGGATTCGTCGGTCACGGGCATCCTTCTTGGGACAGAGCGCCCGAGGGCATTCGTACCGGACGGTCCGGCGCGGCATCAGCGTAGCAGCGGCCCCGATCGGGCCGCACGGTGGTCCTCCCGGCGCCCGGCACGTAGCGTGGAGCCATGCGTACCCACAGAGTGATGACAGCCGGAGTCCTCCTGGCGGCGGGCATTCTCCTCGCCGGATGCAGCGGCGAACCCGCCGATTCCGAGGGCACCGCCACCCCCTCTCCGTCGGCCTCGAGCGCCCCCGCCTCGCCGACCGCGACCCCCGGGGCCGCCGCGGAGGCGGATGAGGCCATGCTCCCCGTTCCCGCGGAGGACATCGCGTCGTGGGCGGACACCGCCGTACCGAACTCCGACACCCCGGAGTGGGCCTTCAGCCTCTCCGGGTGGCTGAGCGAGAACACCTCGGCGCACGAGAGGAACACCTACCAGTCGCTCGAACCCGGCTCCTATCGGGCCCAGATCGCCTGCCGCGGCGAGGGGCAGATCACGGTCACCGCCGGGGAGGCCGACGGGGAGACCGTCTCGGAGCCCGTGGCGTGCCTGAACGAGACCATCGCGTTCGACGTGACCACCACGCGCACCGGAGTCGAGGTGCTGTTCGATCTCGAAGGGGCACCGAGCATCTTCGCTTTCTCGCTTCTTCGGGCGAGCTGACCGCGGCGGAGCAGCTCCACAAGCGAGGCGGCATCCGCCCCGGGTCAGCGGGACAGACGCGCGGCCAGATACGGCGCGGTGCGGCTCGCGGCATCCTTGGCGATGTCGTCGGGGGTGCCGGCGGCGACGATGCGACCGCCGGCGTCTCCTCCCGACGGCCCGAGGTCGATGACCCAGTCCGCGGCCGCGACGACGTCCATCTCGTGTTCGACCACCACGACCGTGTCGCCGGCGTCGACGAGGGCATGCAGCTGGGCGAGGAGCCGCCGCACATCGGCGGGGTGCAGGCCCGTGGTCGGCTCGTCGAGCAGGTAGAGCGTGTGCCCGCGGCGCGCCCTCTGCAGCTCGGTCGCCAGCTTGATGCGCTGCGCCTCGCCTCCGGACAGTTCCGTGGCGGGCTGACCGAGACGCAGGTACCCGAGGCCGACGTCGAGCAGGGCCTGGAGACTGCGCACCGCCGCCGGCACGGAGGTGAGGAACTCGGCCGCCTGCTCGACCGTGAGGGCGAGGACGTCGGCGATCGTCTTGCCGTCGTACGTCACGTCGAGCGTCTCGGCGTTGTAGCGCGCGCCATGGCAGGCGGGGCACCGCCCGTAGCTGCCCGGAAGGAACAACAGCTCCACCGACACGAACCCCTCGCCCAGGCAGGTCTCGCAGCGCCCGCCGGCGACGTTGAACGAGAAGCGGCCCGCGGAGTACCCGCGCTCGCGGGCGAGGTCGGTCTTCGCGAAGGCGGCGCGGACCGCGTCGAACAGCCCCGTGTAGGTGGCGAGGTTCGACCGCGGCGTGCGGCCGATCGGCTTCTGATCCACGCGCACGAGCCGGTCGATCTGCTCCAGCCCCGTCGCGCGCCGGAAGGTCAGGACGTCGGCTCGGGCGTCGGGAACCGTCGCCTCGGCGGGCCCGGCATCCTCGCCCGCCGCATCCGACGCGTCGTCTTCGGGATCGTCGGAGCCCGCATCACCGTCGGAATGCAGATGCGCATGCACGACCTCGCGGAGCACCCGGCTCACCAGCGTGGACTTGCCCGAGCCCGAGACTCCCGTGACGGCGACGAAGCAGCCCAGCGGAACGGCCGCGTCGACGTCGTCGAGGTTGTGCAGCGTGATGCCCTCGACGTTCAGCCACCCGGTCGGAGGTCGGATGCCGCGGCGCTCCGCCGTGGATGTGACGCTCTCGGGGAACAGGAACGGACGCGTGACCGAGGCCTCGACGTCCGCGAGACCCTCCACCGCTCCGCTGTAGAGCACGTCGCCGCCGCTTTCACCCGCGCCCGGCCCCACATCGACGATCCAGTCGGCGTGCCGCACGACGTCCATGTTGTGCTCCACCACGAACACCGAGTTGCCGGAACGCTTGAGCTGCTCCAGGACCTCGAGCAGCGGCTCCGCGTCGGCGGGATGCAGTCCGGCGGAAGGCTCGTCGAGAACGTAGATGACGCCGAAGAGACCGGACCGCAGCTGGGTCGCCAGGCGCAGCCGCTGCATCTCTCCGGGAGACAGCGTCGTGGTGACGCGGCCGAGCCCCAGGTAGCCGAGGCCGAGGTCCGTGAGCACCGTGATGCGCGCCAGCAGATCCGTCGTGAGGGCGACGGCGACGTCGGTGCGCTCGCCGGAGAGCGTGGTCGGCAGGGCGGGTGCGGCGTCGGTGAGCTGCGTGGTGGGGCGGATGACGTCGGCGAGCTCGGTCATCGGGAGCGCGTTGAGCTCGGCGATCGTCCGGCCGGCGAACGTCACCGCCAGGGCCTCCCGCCGCAGCCCGGTGCCGTGGCAGAGCGGGCACGGGCCGGAGCGCACGAACTGCAGCACCTTGGCGCGCATCATCGCGCTCTTCGAGTCGGCGAGCGTGTGGAAGACGTACTTCTTCGCGCTCCAGAACATGCCGTTGTACGGCTTGGCCACGCGGTCTCGCTGCGGCGTGATCTGCACGACGGGCTGGTCGTCGGTGAAGAGGATCCAGTCGCGGTCGGCCTGCGGGAGCTCGCGCCAGGGGCGATCCACGTCGTAGCCGAGTGCGATCGTGATGTCGCGCAGATTCTTCGCCTGCCAGGCACCCGGCCACGCCGCGATCGCCCCGTCGCGGATGCTGAGCGAGGGGTCGGGGACGAGCGAGTCCTCCGTGACCTCGTGCGAGACCCCGATGCCGTGGCACTGCGGGCACGCGCCGGCCGCGGTGTTCGGCGAGAACGCATCGGAATCCAGTCGCGTGGTGAAGCCCTCGGGGAAGGTCCCGGCGCGGGAGAACAGCATCCGGAGGGAGTTCGACAGGGTGGTGACGGTGCCGACGCTCGATCGCGAGCTGGGCGCGCCGCGACGCTGCTGGAGCGCCACGGCCGGTGGCAGGCCCGAGATGGAGTCGACGTGCGGGTCGTGCCCCTGCTGGATCAGCCGTCGCGCGTACGGGGCGACCGACTCGAGGTACCGGCGCTGGGCCTCGGTGAAGATGGTGCCGAACGCGAGAGACGACTTGCCCGATCCGGAGACCCCGGTGAACGCGACGATCCGGTCGCGGGGCACATCGACATCGACGTTGCGGAGGTTGTTCTCGTTGGCGCCGCGGACGCGCACGAAGCTGTCGGTCGGGTCGCTCGGATTCTCGGGCATCGGACGAGTGTACGGGGCGAGCGCTGATCGTCCGCCCGGGGTGGCGGGCCCGAGGGCCGGCGACTACTGTGCTCGCCGCCGGTCGGCCCGATCTCCCACAGCGCCGAGCAGCCGGTCGACGAGGACGAAGACGTACCCGACCGCCACGAGGGCGGCGGACAGGGCGACGATCCACAGCGCGACGCCGCTCACCCCGAGCGCGTCGACGTTCATGAACGGATACGGATACGTGTGGCCCGGCGTGAACTCGCCGCCCAGCGCCCCGTACCCGAAGGCGAAGACCAGGTAGGCGTAGGGGATCAGGGTCCACAGGAGCGGATCGACCGCGCGGAACGTGCCCTTCGGGACGAAGAGCAGCCAGTCGGCGATCACCAGGCAGGGCGTGACGATGTGGATGAGATTGTCGGTGAGGGAGAACACATCGGTGTCCCCCTGGCGGAACCGCGTCGGCACCAGGACGACCAGGTAGATGAGCATGGTCACGGTGATCGCCATCATCACCGTCCCGCTCCCTCGCGGACTCGGCGTGGAGGTGCCGCGAGCGCCGAGTCCCCGCAGATCACGGGCGGTGCGGAGGACGAGGAGCAGCATCCAGGCGAGGCAGAGGATGTTGCTGATCATCGTGTAGAACAACAGGGTCGAGGCGTCGGGCGATCCGGCCACCACCCCGGCGTTGCGGAGGATGCCGGTCAGGATCAGGGCGGCCGCGAGCACCCGGAAGATCAGCGCCGCGGGGCGGGCGTTCACCGCCGCGTGGGCGAGCAACGGGCGCGGCGCGTGCGCGCGATCGTCGTGAGGTGCGGCGATTCGCGTCATCGAGCCGGTGTCCTCATCGCTCGGCACTCCGCCCTCATGCCCAGAGCCCGTCGTGCACGCGGGTCAGGTGGGCGGCATCCTCTTCGGGGAGTTCTCGAAGGGCACGGCGCTGGGCCTGCTCGGCCGCTTTCCGGAACACGCCCGAACGCTCGGGGGCCGCGCCGGCCAGCGAGGCGAGACACTTCTGCAGGCGGATCTGCACCTCGACGGCTCCCGCGGCGTCGCGGGCGATCGGGCGGAAGGCGTCGACGACGAGATCGTCGAGCGCGACGGGCCTGATCCAGACGTGCGGATAGCGCACCTCCCGCTCCGGCTCGGTACGCAGGGCCTGGGACAGGACCCGCTGCAGGGAGCCGAGGATCTCGATCGCCGTACCGGGATCATTCGTCGCCGGCGACAGGGCGCGGCTCCCGATCTCGGCGAGGGCGATCACCCCGAGTCGGGGATCCTGCTCGTAGGTGCGGTGCGGCTCGACGCGGAAGGCGCCCACGATCGCCTCACGCGTCGCATCGTCGACGGCCGCGCCGCCGCGCACGAGGGCGAGCGGTGCGACCGTGTCGGTGAATCGGCCGGCGAGGGCCGCGACGTGGATCTCGCGCTCGCCCGCGATCCGTTCGAGAGCGGCGACGTCGACGAAGGTCACGTAGCCCGATTCCCGCGAGCGGATGGGCTCTCCCGTGAGCGCGGACGCCTCGGTCGCGGCGCGGGCGCCCAGAGACGGGGCGGCCGCGTACGCGCACAACGTCGTCGACGCCGCCGCTTCGACGCGATCGATGATGTCGGCCATGCGTCCGAACGTCGAGAGGTGCGCGATCCACCGCAGCAGCGTCACGACGAGCACCGCCACCATCGCCAGCGTGCCCAGGAACAGGATCGTGCGGCCCTGCTCGCCGTAGTACCCGGTGGACAGCGCGATGATGCCCACGAGCGAGAACGTGAAGCCGCCCACGAAGGTCGACAGCGCATTCTGCGATGTCGGATCCTCCACCAGCAGCTGCGTGGCCCGCGGCGTGGCGGTGGTGGTGGCGGAGGAGTACGCGGTGACCATCGCCGTGATCGAGAAGGTCGTCACGGCGAGCATCGAACTGGCGATGATCTGCAGGATGGAGCCGACCGAGTCCTGGCCCAGGTCGATCACGAATCGGAACGGGATCAGGCTGCTCACCCACCCCGCCGCGAGGACGAAGGCGATCGAGATCAGGGTGACGAGCGCCGCGCGCGCCCACACCCGCTTCGCCAGTCGGCGCAGGAACCCCACGATGTCGCTCTTCACCCGAACCCCCTCTCGCGGGGCCGCCTCACGGCACGCCCCGGCCTCCCGACTCTAGCGATCACCGCGGACCTCACGGACACGGAGGGCGGTGCGAGGGCCTCGCCACCGGCGGGGCGCGCCGTCCTACCGGAGGATGCCGCGTCGGCGGGCGGCGGAGACGGCCGCGGTGCGGGAGCTCACGTCGAGCTTGGAGAAGATGTGCGCGAGGTGCGACTTCACGGTCGTCTCGCTGATGAACAGCGCGTCGGCGACCTCGGTGTTCGACCTCCCCGCCGCGACCAGCTCGAGCACCTCGATCTCGCGTCCGCTCAGGCTGATCTGCGGGGCACGCAGACGGTCGAGGAGCCGGGAGGCGATGACGGGGGCGAGGGCGCTCTCGCCCGCGGCGGCGGCGCGGACCGCGGCGATCAGCTCGTGGGGCGGGGCATCCTTCAGCAGGTAGCCGCTGGCCCCGGCCTCGACCGCGCTGAGGATGTCGGCATCCGAGTCGTAGTTCGTGAGCACGAGCACATAGGGGGCGGCATCGAGCGCCCGGATGCGCCGCGTGGCGTCGGCACCGGAGACGGCTTCGGCGGCACCGAACTGCAGATCCATCAGTACGACGTCCGGATTCAGCTCCTCGGCGAGGGCGACGGCCTGCGCCGGGGTGCTCGCCTCCGCGACGATCTCGAGGTCCGGCTCCAGGCTGAACAGCGCGGTGAGCCCCGCGCGCACGATGGGATGATCGTCGGCGATCACGAGTCGGATCATGCGGGCTCCGTCAGTCGGAGATCGACGGCGAGGGTCGTCCCCTGTCCGGGCGGGGAGTCGATCGTGAGCGTTCCGCCGAGCTGTTCCACGCGCTCCGCCGTGGCCTGCAGACCGAACGAATCGGACTTCTCCGCGGCATCCTTCGCGGAGTCCTGCGGATCGAACCCGCGGCCGTCATCCGCGACGGTGAAGTGCAGCCGGTCCGCCTCGATCGCGATCGCGATGGTCGCGGTGGTGGCCCCGGCGTGCTGGATGACGTTCGCGATCGCGCCCTGGGCGATGCGCAGCAGCGCGGTCTGCAGATGCATCGGGAGGGTGAGCGTGTCGGACACCCGCACCTGCACGTCGAGCCCCTGGCGGGCCCACTGGGTGCCCGCGAGCCGACGGAGTGCGCCGCCGAGCGTCTGGTCGTCGAGTTGGGGCGGGGTGAGCTCGCGGATGAAGCGGCGCGCCTCGACGAGGTTCGCGGCGGCGGTCTCGCGCGCGAGCCGGATGTGTTCGATGCCCGGTCTTCCGAGATCGGCCCGCTCGGCCGCATGGAGCAGCATCTGGATGCTGGAGAGCCCCTGCGCGAGGGTGTCGTGGATCTCGCGGGCGAGGCGGGCACGCTCGGCGAGGACCCCCGATTCGTGCTCGGTCGCGGCGAGCTGGCTCTGCGTGTGGAGGAGTTCTCGCACGAGGGCCTCCCGCTGTGCGGCTTCGCGGGCGAGCGCCTGGTAGCCGAGCCCGATCAGCAGCGCGACACCGGCGCCGACGAGGGGACCGACCACTCCGCCCACGGTCCATCCGCCGTGGAATCCCAGGGCGCAGATCGCCGCGGACGTCGCCGCCAGGATCGCCACCGTCCCCCAGCGTCGTCCGAGGAGGTGGAGGAAGAGGAAGAACAGAGGGAACACCAGGTAGGCGGCATCCGGGATCAGCCACAGGAGCACCGCCCACTCGACGGTCAGCGCGGCCAGCCAGACGAAGCGCAACGGGGTCTGCGCCCGAGCGCCCCGCGTCAGCGCGGGGCCGAGCGCATAGGTCGCCGCGAGGACCACCGCGAGCACGATCGCCGCACTGCTGGCCTCGGTCGGGGCGAGGATCGCGCGCGCGATGACCACTCCCGTGAGGGCGAAGAACAGCACGTGCAGACCGGTGCGCAGACCCACGAAGACGGGGGTCGATGCACGGTGCGCCATGAGCTGAACACTACGCCGCGCTCGCCGGGGCGTCATCGTCCGAAAGGAGGATCGGTGCGTCGTCATCCCGGTCGCGACACGGCATCCGGCCGGCCGATGACGCCGCGGACGTGTGAGACGAGAGTGGAACGGTCGCCGCATCCGGCGGCAGGAAAGGCACTCACCATGTTCGTCGCGCTCCGCGATCTCCGCTTCGCCCGAGGCCGGTTCATCCTGATCGGCTCCGTCGTCGCCCTCATCACCGTCCTGGTCGGCTTCCTCAGCGGGCTGACCGGCGGTCTCGCCACCCAGAACATCTCGGCCGTGCTCGGGCTCCCCGCCGACCGGATCGTCTTCTCCGCCCCGGCGGCCGGCGAATCCGGAGCGAGTTTCGCCGACTCCGCCGTCACCGAGGACCAGGCGGCGCAGTGGGCGGCGACCGACGGGGTCACCGCGGCGCAGCCCGTCGGGATCAGCCAGACCCGTGGTGAGGCCGGCGACACCCGCGCGGCGATCGCCCTGTTCGGCGTCCAGCCGGGGTTCGACGCCACCACGCCCACGGCCGACGGGCGCCTCGGGCTGTCCGACCCGGCCGCGGAGGCGCTCGGCGTGGAGACGGGCGATGACGTCACGATCGCCGGCACCGCCTATACCGTCGAGACCGTCGGAGGCGACGGCTGGTACAGCCACACCCCGGTGGTGCAGATGACCCTGCACGACTGGCAGGCGTACTCCGCCGCCACCGGCAGCCCCGATGCCCACGCGACCGTCCTCGCGGTCACCGGGAGCCCGGACTGGGATGCCGCCGACGCCGCCGCCACGACGGTGTCCGAATCCCCGCTCACATCCCTCATGGCCCTGAGCGCGTTCCGCTCCGAGATCGGCTCGCTGCTGCTCATGGTGGCGATGCTGTTCGGCATCTCGGGGCTCGTGATCGGAGCGTTCTTCACGGTCTGGACCATGCAGCGCAAGGGTGACATCGCGGTGCTCAAGGCGCTCGGTGCCAGCACGCCCTCCCTCGTCCGTGACGCCCTCGGACAGGCCCTGATCGTGCTGCTCGTCGGAATCGGCCTCGGTCTGGGGGTCGTCGCCGGGCTCGGCACGCTCGCCGGAGGCGCCCTGCCGTTCCTGCTCAGTCCCCTCACGACGATCGTGCCCGGCGTGATCATGATCGTCCTCGGCCTCGCCGGGGCCGCCTTCGCTCTTCGTTCCGTCACCTCCGCCGACCCCCTCACCGCACTCGGGAGCAACCGATGATCCGCCTGAACGACATCACCCTGACCTTCCCCGACGGCGACACCCGCGTCACCGCCGTCGACGATGTCTCGCTCACCGCGCACCCCGGCACCGTCACCGGCATCACCGGCCCCAGCGGCTCCGGCAAGTCGAGTCTCCTGGCGGTCGCCGCGACCCTCATCCGCCCGGATGCCGGTCAGGTGCTGATCGACGACGTCGACGCGACCGGGTTGACCGCCCGCGAGGCGACCGATTTGCGCCGCCGCACCGTGGGAATCGTGTTCCAGCAGTCGAATCTGATCCCGGCGCTCACCGCCCGGGAGCAGCTCCAGGTGATGAACGAGCTCGGCGCCCGCCATAGCCGCGGTCGGCGGACCCACGCCGCGACCCGGGCGGACGAGCTGCTGGAGGCGGTCGGACTCGCCGACCACGGTGACAAGCGACCGCACCAGCTCTCGGGCGGTCAGCGGCAACGCGTCAACATCGCGCGGGCGCTCATGAACGATCCCCGCGTGCTGCTCGTCGACGAGCCGACCAGTGCCCTGGATCAGGAACGCGGCGCGAGCATCATCGATCTCATCCTGCGCCTGACGGATGAGCTGAACACCGCGACGCTGCTCGTGACGCACGACCTCGTGCACCTGCCGCGCATGCACGGTGTGGTCCACCTGGTCGACGGCCGCTTCGCGGAGGCTCCCGTCGCGGTGTGAGGCCGTGACCGGTCTCCCGCCGGGGATCAGTCCTGATCGAGCGCGGCCCGCTCCTCCGGGGTGAGGACGAGGTCGGCGGCCGCTGCGGAGTCGCGGATCGACTGCGGGCGCTTGGCCCCCGGAATCGGGATGACCACGGGGGACTGTGCCAGCTCCCAGGCGAGTGCCACCTGCTGCGCGCTCACGCCTCGGGCGTCGGCCACCTGCTGGAAGGCCGGGTGGTGGGCGGCCAGCTCCTTGGCGTCCGACAGTCCTCCGAGCGGACTCCACGGCAGGAAGGCCAGACCCAGCTCGGCGCAGACGTCGATCTC
This sequence comes from Microbacterium sp. TW_SC_2, assembly GCF_055361165.1. Taxonomy (NCBI): domain Bacteria; kingdom Bacillati; phylum Actinomycetota; class Actinomycetes; order Micrococcales; family Microbacteriaceae; genus Microbacterium; species Microbacterium sp. TW_SC_2. The sequence goes on from NZ_CM143952.1 coordinate 56,772, forward strand.
GGGGCGGCTGCTGCGGAACTTCGGGCTGAACTGGTTCTGCACGCTGACCAGGCTGTCGCCCAGAGCCTCGTGCGCCGCCCGGATCTGGTCGGGGTCGACGTTCGACAGCCCGATCATCCGCACCTTCCCGCCGGCGGCGATCTCGGACAGCGCGCCGATGGTCTCCGCGAAATCGACCTTCGGGTCGGGGCGGTGGTGCTGCCACAGGGAGATCTGCTCGACCCCGAGCCGGGACAGGCTGGCGTCGACCGCCCGGTGCAGGTGCTCGGGGCGTCCGTCGATGTCCCAGCCGCCGCCGTCGGTGCGGAGTGCGCCGCCCTTGGTGGCCAGGAACACGCGGTCGCGCACGCCCAGCTCGTCGAGGATCGAGGCGATGAGCTTCTCGTTCTCGCCCTGCGCGTCCGCGCCCAGCTCCGTGCCTGGCCCGTACGCGTCGGCGGTGTCGAAGAGCGTGACGCCGGCGTCGAGCGCGGCGCGGACCGTGTCGAGCAGCTGCTCGCGGGGCTGGTGGCCGGTCTGGTCGAAGGTCATCAGGCCGAGCCCGATCGCTCCGACCTCGACGCGGCCGACGGTCTGGTTGCCGATTGTGCGTGTGTGCATGGGCCGAGCCTAGGCGCGGCCCATCGGGTGCGAGAGGGGGTGGACACGACGGAGAGGGCGCGCCAAGATGAGCGACCGACGAGTCGGTTGCCAGGCGGATGCCCTTGCACGGGAACGGATGCACCGGTCGGCGCTCAGCGCCGCACGGGGTCCGCATCCCCGGCGAGGAACCGGGCGAGGTCGCGGCGCGTCGGGGCGGCCTCCCAGTCGCCGGGCGTGAGGCACGCGATCGCCCCGCACGCGTTCGCACGGTGCAGCGTCGCGTCGACGTCGAGCCCTTCCAGCCGTGCGCTCAGGTATCCGGCGACGAACGCGTCTCCGGCGCCGACCGTGTCGACCACGTCGACCACGAACCCGGATGCCGCGGCCACGGCATCCCGCGTGACCGCGGTCGCCCCGGCGGGGCCCTGCTTCCGCACGACCGTCGTGACGCCGGCATCGTGCAGGATCGCCGCCGCCTCCTCGGCCGAGGAGTCCGGGTACAGGATCGCGAACTCGTCGTCCCCGCCGAACACGATGTCGGCCTGCTCGGCGATCTCGCGCAGAACCGGGCCCGCGTCGGATGCCGGTGCCAGCGCCGAACGGTAGTTGATGTCGAAGCTCACCGGAACCCCCGCGGATCGTGCCCGAGCGACGCCGGCGAGCACCGCGGAACGGGCCGTCGGCGACAGCAGCGGAGTGATCCCGGTGAGGTGCAGCAGCGACGCCTCCTCGATCCAGCGATCGGGCAGATCCATGCCGGCGACCCGAGACCCGGCCGACCCGCCGCGGTAGTAGTGCACCGCCGTGGATGCGGCCGACGGCCGCTCCTTCACCATGAGCCCGGTCGCCGCATCCGCGTCCACCACGGCGCGCACGTCGACGCCTTCGGCCCGGATCTCGCGCGTCACCCGTTCGCCCAGCGAATCGTCGCCGACCCGGCCGAGCCACGACGCCGCGACCCCGAGTCGCGCCAGACCGATCGCGACGTTGCTCTCCGCACCGCCGATCCCGAGCGCGAGGCCGTGGGCATGCCGCAGAGAGCCGAGCTCGGTCGTGCGCACGAGCGCCATGGTCTCGCCGAACGTGACGACGGAGGGAGCCGTCATCGGGCGCAGACCTCGACGAACGCCTGGGCCCGGTCGCGCAGCGCCGTCCGGTCGCCGCCGGAGAACGCATCGCCGAGCAACGGCCCGCCCACGCTCACGGCGACAGCACCCGCGGCCAGCCAGGCCGCGGCCCCGGCGAGGTCGACGCCGCCCGAGGGCACGGCGACCAGCTCCGGGAAAGGTCCGCGCAGGTCCTTCAGGTAGCCGGGGCCGACCTGTCCCGCGGGGAAGATCTTGACCGCCGACGCCCCGGCCGACCACGACGCGAACAGCTCGGTCGGGGTCAGACCACCGGGGATGATCGGCACACCGGCATCCGTCGCCTGCTGCACGAACGCGGCCGAGGTGATGGGCGTCACGAGGTAGCTCGCTCCCGCGTCGACCGCGTGGGCGAGATCGGAGGAGTTCGTCACGGTGCCCACACCGAGATCGGCGACATCACCGTACTGCGCGCGCAGGTGCGGCAGCCGGTCGAAGGTGCCGGGCGTGGTGAGGGTCAGCTCGATGCTGCGGATGCCGGCGTCGATCAGCACGTCGAGCACGGCGTCGTAGTCCTCGGCGCGCGGCGCACGGGCGACCACGACGAGTCGCGACGCGACCGTGCGCGCGGGCAGGGCGATCCGACGCGTCTCACCAGTCATGCACGGTCCCGTCGAGCAGACGGTTCACCGGCAGGTACGCCTTGGTGTACTCGTGTCCGGCCGCGGCCTCCTCGTCGAGCGCGACGCCGAGGCCGGGCTCATCACCCGGGTGCAGGAATCCCCGATCGAACGTGAACGAGGTCTGGAACACCTCGAGCGTCTGCTCGTTGTGGGGCATGTACTCCTGGATGCCGAAGTTGTGGATCGCGAGGTCGAGATGCAGCGCGGCGGCCATGCCGACCGGGGAGATGTCGGTCGGCCCGTGGATGCCGGACTTGATGCCGTAGATCGCGGCGAAGTCGAGCAGCTTCTTCATCGCCGTGATGCCTCCGGTGTGGGTCACGGCCGAGCGTACGTAGTCGATCAGTCGCTCGGTGATGAGCGTCTGGTAGTCGTGCACCGAGTTGAACACCTCGCCGATCGCGAGCGGCGTCGTCGAGTGCTGGCGCACCAGCCGCAGGGCCGACTGGTCTTCTCCCGGCGTGCAGTCCTCGAGCCAGAACAGGTCGTAGGGCTCGATGTCCTTCGCGAACCGGGCGGCCTCGATCGGCGACATGCGGTGGTGGCCGTCGTGCAGGATCCGCAGGTCGGTGCCGAATTCCTCGCGGATCTGCGAGAACACCCCGGGCATGTGGTTCAGGTAGTTGCGGGTGTCCCAGGTCTCCTCGCTGGGGCGGTCGCCCGAGCGCTTGGCGGGCTCGTAGTCGTAGCGCACGCCGGGCCCGGCGGCCGAGACGCCGTAGATCTGGCCGAGGCCGGGGACCCCGGTCTGCACGCGCACGGCCGTGAAGCCGAGCTCCTGGTATCCCGTGATCGCGTTGGAGAGCGCGGCGTAGTCGGTGCCCGACGCGTGGGCGTAGACCCGCACGCCCTCGCGGCTGGCGCCGCCGAGCAGCTGGTACAGCGGCATCCCGGCCTTCTTGGCCTTGATGTCCCACAGCGCCATGTCGACCGCGGCGATCGCGGCCATCGTCACCGGTCCGCGGCGCCAGTAGGGCCCGCGGTAGAGGTACTGCCACGTGTCCTCGATGCGGTCCTCGTCGCGACCGATCAGCATCGAGGCGACGTGGTCGGCGAGATAGGACGCGACCGCGAGTTCGCGGCCGTTGAGGGTGGCGTCTCCCAGGCCCGTGATGCCGTCGGAGGTCGTGATCTTCAGCGTCACGAAGTTGCGGCCGGGGCTGGTGATGATGACGTCGGCGAGCTCGATGGTCATGGCGGGGTTCCTCAGGAGGTGGGGGTGGGGTGCGGCTGTTCGGGCAGCCGCACCCCGGGTCGTGATGGACGGTCAGATCGCGTCGCGCGGATCGGTCAGGTCGCGACCGGCGACCTCGGGCATCCAGATCGATGCGATCAGCGCGCTCAGCGTGAAGATGAACAGCATGATGATGATCGGGATGAACGAGCCCGTGACGGCCGAGACCCAGGCGGCGGCGATGACGGGACCGGCGCCGGTCGCGATGATGGCCGCGATCTCGCGGGCCATGGCCGTGAACGTGTAACGGTTGCGCGCGCCGAAGAGCTCGGGGAGCGTGAGGTTCTCGAGCGAGGCGAAGCTCATCACCGCGAGGTTGTGCAGCACCACGTAGCCGATGAAGACCTGCAGCGTGACACCGCTGCTGATCATGAGCATCGTCGGCACGATGACGATGAGCGCGACGATCGCCCAGATCATGTACATCCGCTTGCGGCCGAAGCGGTCGCCCAACCAGCCCGACAGCGGGACGGTGATGAACGCGACGAGCGAGGAGACGATGACGGCGTTGACGCCGATCGAGCGGTCGAGCAGCAGCACGACGGTGATGTAGCTGATCAGGTACGTCTGGATCATGCCGGAGTTGCCGGCCTGGCCGAAGCGCAGCAGGAGCGCGATCGAGAAGGCCTTCCAGGGCTTGCGCTGCATCGCCTCGAGCGTGCGCACGTCGCCCGTCTCGGTGGCGAGCTGGATCGTCTCCTGACGGGAGAGGGCCTTGCCGTCGACGACGTCGTCGCGCTCCTCGAAGACCGGGGTCTCCTTGAGGTTGAAGCGCACCCAGATGGCGAAGAGCATGATGACCGCGCTGCCGATGAACGGGATGCGCCAGGCCCAGTCGATGACTTCCTGCTCGCTGTACGCGACGAGGAGGATCGCCCAGATGCCCGAGGCCAGCAACGTGCCGCAGTTGGTGCCGAGCGCGACGAGCGAGGCGATGATGCCGCGGCGCTTCGCGGGTGCGTACTCGGCGAGCATGACCCCGGCGCCCGAGATCTCCGCGCCGGCACCGAAGCCCTGCGCGATGCGGAGCAGGACGAGGAGGATCGGCGCGAGCACGCCCACCTGGTTGTACGTCGGCAGGAAGCCGATGAGGGTGGTCGCGAGTCCCATCAGGAGGATCGTGTAGAACAGCACCTTCGTGCGGCCGGTCTTGTCGCCGAGGCGGGCGAAGAAGAAGGCTCCGACCGGACGCGCGACGTAGCCGACGCCGTACGTCGCCATCGCGGCGACCACGGCGACCGCCGGGTTCTCGGAGGAGAAGAACAGATCCGCGAAGACGAGTGCGGCGGCGAGCGAGTACAGCTGGTAGTCCATGAACTCGAGGGCGGTGCCGAGCCATCCGGAGATGGCGGCGCGCACGAGGTCGCGGACGGACCTCTTCGCGGTGGGGTCGTCGACAGCCGTGGCCGTCGTCTGCGATTCGGACATGAGAGGTACTCCTTCGGACCAGGAACGGGGGGGGGGTAGCGCTAGAGGGAGAGCAGGACCTTGGCGGAGGCGGACGAGTCGCGGGCGAGCGCGAACGCCTGCACGGCGTCGGATGCCGGGACGACGTGGGAGACGACCGTGTCGAGGGCGTCGGATGCGGCCAGCATCCGGACCGCGTCGTCGATCTCGGTGGAGAAGCGGAAGGCGCCGCGGATCGTCAGCTCCTTCGCGAGCATCGGTGCGAGGTTCACCCCGATGTCGGCGTTCGGGAGCATGCCGACCTGCACGACGGTGCCGGCGCGACGCGCGGCCCGCACGGCCGAGGTGAGGGCGACGCCGACGCCGGAGCACTCGAACACGACGTCGTACGACTCGTCCGCGATCGTGTCGCGGCCGACGAGGGAGACCTCGGTGGCGCCGAGGACCGCGGCCCGGTCGAGTGGTTCGGTGCGCACATCGCTGGCGCCGACGACCGCGGCACCGGCGTGCACGGCCGCGGCCACCACGAGGAGTCCGATCGGGCCGGCGCCGATCACGAGCACGCGCTTCCCGGTGATGTCCCCGGCGAGGCCCACGGCGTGGATCGCGACCGCGAGCGGCTCCGCGAGGGCGGCGCGCTCGAGGGGGAGCGCATCCGGGAGCACGCGGACCATGTGGTCCTCGACGATCAGGAACTCGGACGCCCCGCCCTGACGGTGGGGGTTCGCCGCGGCACTGCCGAAGTAGTCGCCGCCGGGACGCAGGTGCGGGCGGTCCTCCAGGCCGGGGATGCTCGGGCCGTAGCGCGCCGGGTGGACGGTCACCGGGGTGCCGGGGGCGAGACGGCCGGAGGGGTCGAGGTCGACCACGCCGGAGAGCTCGTGGCCGGGCGTGAGCGGCTCCCGGATCGTGTACTCGCCGTTGGCGCCGTGGAAGTAGTAGTGCAGGTCGGAGCCGCAGATGCCGACGTACCTCACGCGGAGACGCACCTCGCCGTCGCCGGGGGTCGGGGTCTCGCGATCCTCCCAGCGGATGTCTTCCTTGCCGTGGATGGCGAGAGCCTTCATGGCTGCATCTCCTCTGCGTTGGTCCGTGCGGACGTGAGGGCAGGGGAGGCCGAGACGGCATCCGTGATCGCCGCATCGACGCCCTGCCGCTGGATCGTATCGATCAGATCGCCGACCCGCCCGATGAAGGCGTCGTGCCCGGCGAGGCCGTCGCCGAAGAGCTGCCGTTCGGTGATCACGCGCTCGGCGAGCTCGCGCCCGGTGCGCGCGGTCGCGGCGAGGGCCGCGAGGGGCGCGCGGGCCGCATCCGTCATGGCCGCCGCATGCCCGCCGGGATCGAACCCGGGCAGCGGGGCGATGCAGGAGAGGTATCCGGCCACGGTCAGCGCGATCAGGTGCGGCATCTCGCCGCGGGCGAGCGCCTGCAGAGCGGGCTCGGGGATGCGCTGGCGCAGCTTGACCGAGCCGTCGGTGCCGACCTGGCTCGTGCGGTGACCGAGCGCGCTGTTCCCCCAGCGCTCGAAGAGCTGGCTCTCGTAGTCGCGGATGTCGACTCCCGTCGGCACCTCGATCGACGGCTCGTATTCGTCGCGGAGCACACGGAGCGCGGCGGTCGCGATCGCCTCGAGACCGATCGCCTCGGGGATCGTGCCGACGCCGCGCAGCGCGCCGAGGTAGGCGATCAGCGAGTGCGTGCCGTTGAGAAGACGGACCTTCATCTGCTCGTACCGGCCGACCTCGGTGGTGAAGACGGCGCCGCCGGCCTCCCAGGCCGGACGGCCGCCCGCGAAACGGTCCTCGATGGCCCACATGGTGAAGGGCTCGGCGGGAACGGGGATCTCGTCGTGCGTGCCGAGGAGCGCGCTCACGCGCTCCCGGAGCTCGGGGGTCGTCGACGGCACGATGCGGTCGACCATGCTCGAGGGGAACGCGACCGCCTGGTCGAGGAACGCGAGCGTGTCGGCGCCCTCGCGGGAGGGCAGCGCCTGCAGGAACTCCCGGACGAGCTTCTCGGTGTGGGCGCCGTTCGCGGCGAGGTTGTCGCAGCTGAGCACGGAGATCGGTGCGCCGGATGCCGCTCGGGCCTGCAGGCCGCGGGCGAGCTGTCCGATCGTGGACCGCGGGGCTCCGCCGCCGAGGTCGGCGCGCACGGCGGCGTCGTCGAGGTCGAGGTGCTGCGTCGCGGCCGAGTAGCTGTAGCCGTTCTCCGTCACGGTCAGGGTGACGATGCGGATGCCGGGGTCGGCGATCTGCGCCACCACGCGCTCGGGCTGCGCGGCGCCGACGAAGGCGTCGGTGTGCACTCCGGGCACGCTCAGCGAGGTGCCTTCGGGGGAGACGGTTGCGACCGTGTAGAGGAGATCCTGCGAGTGCATCGCGTCGACCACGGTGCGGGAGCGGGAGGCGACGCCGACGATGCCCCAGTCGCCGTCGGATGCCGAGAGGGCCGCAGCCGTGTAGACGGCCTGGTGGGCGCGGTGGAAGCTGCCGAGCCCGAGGTGCAGGATGCCGGCGTTGTCGGGCCGAGGGTGATCGGCGATGATCGTCATGTAAAGCAGTGTGTATGAGTTGTACAAACTTGTCAACCCGTTACACGTCGGGATGCAGGATCATAGGATGACGACGAAGCGGAAGGCGAACGTGGCAGCGACACTGACGGACGTGGCACGACGGGCCGGCGTGTCCATCGCGACCGCCTCCCGCGCGTTCGGCGAACCGGACCGGCTCGCCGGCGGCACGCTCGAGCGGGTGCTGCAGGCCGCCGTCGATCTCGGCTATTCGACTCCGCAGAACAGCGTGGCCACGCGCACGATCGGCGTGATCGTGCCCGACATCGCGAACCCCGTGTACGCGATGCTGCTCAAGGCCATCCAGGGCCAGGCCTGGCACGGCCGGCATCGCATCGTGCTGTTCGACGCCGACGAAGACCTCCGGCGCGAGCGCGAGCAGATCGTGCAGGCGCGCAAGCTCGACGGCATCCTGCTGTGCTCGCCGCGTCTGCCGGACGACGAAGTCCTGGCGCTGGTCGGGAGCACGCCGTACGTGGTCGTCAACCGGCAGATCGACGGCGCACCCTGCGTGGTGATGGACACCGAGCACGGCCCCACGCAGGCGATCGAGCACCTCGTCGCGCTGGGCCACCAGCACGTCGCCTACGCCTCCGGGCCGCGCGGATCCTGGGCGGACGCCCGCCGGTTCGACACCATCTCGCGCGCCTGCGAGCGCCACGGCATCCGTCTGACGCGCCTCAGCCACCACGCCGCCTCCATCCAGGGAGGTCGTGCCGCCGCCGCGCTCGCCGCGGCCAGCAGCGCCACGGCTGTCGTGGCGTACAACGACCTCGTCGCGCTCGGACTCGAGGCGGGCATGTCGGAGCTCGGACGCACGTGCCCGGAGGACATCAGCATCGTGGGCATCGACGACATCGACCTCGCCGGCGCGGTGACCCCGGGGCTCACCACGGTGCAGATGCCGATCGAGCGCTGCGGCACTCTCGCGGTCGACCTGCTCCTGCAGGCGATCTCGGGAACCGTCATCAGCGATGTCGTGACGCTCGGCTCGCAGCTGATCGTGCGCGCCTCCACCGCGGCGCCGGCTGCCGCCGCGATCTGAGCCGTCTCCGCCGCGATCCGGCGCGGCCGGTCGGGCTACTCCTGCGCTCCGCCGCTGTCAACGGTGCTGCTTTTCTCCGGCATCCGCACGATTCTGGGAGACTCAGTATCCCCGACGAACGGAGTGCAGGATGTCGAATCCCGATGGTCTCGTGAACAGTCAGGTCCCGACACCCGAGATGCCGACGGCTCCCGAGGAGCCGCTCGTGCCCGAGGAGGAGGAGACGGCCGAGGCGCGCGTCGCGGCGCAGGATCCGTCCGACGGCGTCTTCCCGGCCGATGTCGCGCAGCCGGAGACGCAGGGCGATGACCCGGTCGAGGCCGAGCTCGGCGAGGACGGGCAGGGTGACCTCGCGCCCGAGGATGAGGGCGCGCAGCACAGCGGCGACGCCCCGACCGATCTGCGGACCGCCGAATGAGCGGCACCGAGGACGGCGGAACCCGTCCGGCGAACGTCTCGAGGCCGCAGGACTCCGATGCGCAGGCGCGGATCGCCGAGCACCTCGAGGCGCGCGAGGGTGAGGGGAGCGGAGAGCTCCTGTACGTCGGCGACACCCCGGCGGGCGGAGCCGGTGCCGACTCGGGTGGCGGTGCCACCGTGCGCGTCGACCCCGCGTCCGAGGCATCCGTCCCCGACGAATCGACGCACAACGATGAGCCGGGGATCGGCACCCGCCGCTCGCGCCGCGAGGCTCGCGACGCCTGAGCCGGCTGTGGCGGAGTGACGCTGCGGGGTCAGAAGCGCACCGGAGACGGCTCCGGGAGGGGCGCTTCTGACCCCGCACCGTCGATCACACGGTCGACGGGTGCAGGACGACCTTGATGCAGCCGTCCTCCTTCTTCTGGAACGTGCTGTAGAGCGCGGGGGCGTCCTCCAGCGGGGCGTGGTGGGTGGTGAGGTCCATGACCCCGAGCGGGTCGGCGGCGTCCTCGACCAGCGGCAGCAGCGTGTCGGTCCAGCTCTTCACGTTGCACTGCCCCATCCGCAGGCTGATCTGCTTGTCGAACATCGTCTTCATCGGCATGATGTCGGCGTCTCCGGCGTACACGCCGCTGAGTGACACGGTTCCGCCGCGGCGCACCACGTCGATCCCCGCGTACACCGCGGCCAGACGGTCGATCCCGGCCTTGTCGAGCAGTTTCCGCGCCGCCGCATCGGGCAGCAGGCCGACGGCCTTCTGGATGAACTCGACGCCCGAGTTGCCGTGGGCTTCGAGCCCGACGGCATCCACCACGGAGTCGGTACCGCGTCCTTCCGTGAGATCGCGCAGCTCGTCGATCACCGTGTCGGTCAGGTCGAAGGTCTCGATGCCGTGTCGCTCGGCCATGGCGCGCCGCTCCGGCACCGGGTCGACCGCCAGCACGCGGTAGCCGCGATGCCGACCGATCCGGGCCACGAACTGGCCGACGGGTCCGAGGCCCATGACGGCGAGCGTGCCGCCGTCGGGAACCTGCGCGTACTCGACGCCCTGCCAGGCGGTCGGCAGGATGTCACTCAGGAAGAGGTATCGCTCATCCGGCAGGTCGCTCCCCACGGAGATGTGGTTGTAGTCCGCGAGGGGAACGCGCAGATACTCCGCCTGGCCGCCCGGCACCTGGCCGTACAGCTTGGTGTAGCCGAACAGGGCCGCGCCGCTCCCGTACTCGCGCACCTGGGTCGTCTCGCACTGCGACTGCAGTCCGCGGCGGCACATGAAGCACGTGCCGCACGAGATGTTGAAGGGGATGACGACGCGGTCGCCGACCTTGAGCGTCGTCACGCCGCTGCCCACGTCGACGACCACGCCCATCGGCTCGTGACCGAGGATGTCTCCGCGGTCGATGAACGGGCCGAGCACTTCGTAGAGGTGCAGGTCCGATCCGCAGATCGCGGACGAGGTGACCCGGATGATGGCGTCGCCGGGTTCCTGGATCTTCGGCTCGGGGACGTCTTCGACCGTCACCGTGCGTGTTCCCTGCCAGGTCAGTGCTTTCATCGGGTCCTCCGTCGTTCGGTGAGTGGACGGACCACTCTCCCCCGCGACGGCGGATCGGTACACCGGGTTGACAGAGCGGGACGCTACGGGGAACGCGTGAAGTCCTCGGCGGCGCGCACCTGATCGGGCGTCGGGCGGATGCCGGTGTAGAGCACGAACTGCTCCAGCGCCTGCAGCGTCGCGACCTCGGCGCCCGTGATGACGGTCTTCCCCGCCGCCCGCCCCGCGCGCACGAGAGGCGTCTCGGCCGGCAGCGCGACCACGTCGAACACCACGGATGCCGCGGCGATCACCTCGTCCGCGAACGACAGCGCGTGCTCGTCGGCGCCTCCCGCCATCCCGATCGGGGTCACGTTGACCACGATGTCGCCGGTGAGCCCCTCGGCATCCGCGGCCCACGTGAATCCGTAGAGGTCGGCCAGCGCGCGGCCCGCCTGCTCCGTGCGGGCGATCACCGTGACGCGGGTGAAGCCTGCATCGCGGAAGGCGGCGGCGGTGGCCTTGGCCATGCCGCCCGATCCGCGCAGCAGCACGGACGACTCCGGGTCGAGCGCGTTCCGCTCGATCAGCTGCGCGATCGCCGAGTAGTCGGTGTTGTAGGCGGTCAGGACGCCGTCATCGTTGACGATCGTGTTGACCGAGTCGATCGCCGAGGCCGAAGCGTCCATCCGGTCGACGAGGGCGATGACGTCTTCCTTGTACGGCATCGAGACCGCACAGCCGCGGATGCCGAGGCCCCGGACGCCGGCGACGGCCTGCGCGAGGTCGGTGGGCGCGAACGCCTTGTAGATCCAGTTGAGGTCGAGTGCCTCGTAGAGGAAGTTGTGGAAGCGCGTGCCGTTGTTGCTCGGCCGGGCCGAGAGCGAGATGCACAGCGTCATGTCCTTGTTCAGCATGGTCACCGGATCAGGCTACCGGGGTCCGTCGGATCGGACGCCGGTCTCGCGGTTTCGAGGGAGACAGGGCGCCGGAGGTGCCTCCGTGCTGTTCGCCCTGTCTCCTCTCGAAGCCTGCGATCCTTGCGGATCCTTTTCCCCACCCGTCCGCCTTCCCGCTTTCTGGAACAAGATTCCATAGCGGGATCGTGCGTCCTCCCTTATGGTGAAGGTGCATGCACAGGGGATTCGATCGTCTCCGTCATCCCCAGAAGACGGGCTGCCTTCCCCAGAGGCAAGACGATCCGTGCATGCGATTGGGCCCTCTCGAGTAGTTCAGTCCCCAATGGGCTATTCGAGGGGGCCGCTGTCGTCCATCATCGCATCTTTTTTTCGTTTTGTCCCCCAAATGGGGGACAAGAATCGAAAACATCGTCTATGCTGGAATCTGACGCACCCTCCGGTCGTCTTCGGCCCTCATCGCTCCCCCCGCGGTGAGGGCCACACCATTTTCCGGGGCCCTCGCCGTGACGGATCCGGACGCACGGGCACCCGAGCCCCGAATGCCGCTCATGCAACATTTGGGTTACCTTCTCGCACTGACTGTTCAGCGTGGGGCCTCCTCCACTAGCGTTAGCGATGTCGGGGCATACCTGCGTCGGCTTCTTCACCAGCAGAACAGGCAGTACATGAGCACCCAGGGCACGGTCAAGTGGTTCAACTCGGAGAAGGGCTTCGGCTTTATCTCCCCCGACGACGGCGGCGCTGACGTTTTCGCGCACTACTCCGCCATCGAGTCATCCGGCTACCGGTCTCTCGAAGAGAACCAGCGAGTCGAGTTCGACGTGGCGCAGGGCCCCAAGGGCCTGCAGGCTGAGAACATCCGCCCCCTCTGAGGCGGCGATTTCACCGAACTCCCCGTCCGGATCCGCGCCTGCGCGTGGTCCGGCGGGGAGTTCTGTGCATTTTCGGGTCGTGAGGCCGCTCCGCGCGCGGGCTGTCAGTGCAGCAGCAGCGCCCGCAGCTCCTCGACCGAGGCGACACGGAACGCGGCCGCGTCGCCCTCGCTCAGGTCGCTGAAGCCCCACTCGACGAAGATCACCGGCACGTCGTTGGCGTTGCCGCCCTCGACGTCGTGGTGCCGATCGCCGATCAGCACGGGGCGCGAGACGTCGGCTCCGAGTGCGCTCAGGCGGCGCAGCGCCTCGGCCACGATGTCGGTCTTCGAGGCGAGCGTCGACTCGTCGGGCGTCGCCCCCACCGTGGTGAGGAATGCCGGACGCAGCGCGAAGTGGTCGATCAGCGCGTCGACCTGGTTCTCCGGCTTCGAGCTGGCGGTGGCCTGCGGCACGCCCGCCGCGTGCAGGTCGTGGATCAGCGCGGTCACACCGGGGTAGGTGGTCACGTCGGTCGTGTAGCCGTCGGCCTTGCCCAGGGTGCGGTAGAACGAGACGGCCTCGGCCGACTGCTCCGGGGTCATGCCGGCCTGGTCCTGGAAGGACTGGAACATCGGCGGGCCGATCCAGTGCACCAGCTGCTCCCGCGTCGGCGCCGGGTGCCCGAAGTGGGTGAGAGCGATGTTCAGACGACGCAGGATGCCGATCGACGCGTCGACGATGGTGCCGTCGACGTCCCAGAGCACGCAGGAATAGGGGGAAGTTGCCATGCTTTCCAGCCTATGGGCTGGACTGCCGCCGAGATCTCCTCGGCAGCGGCGGCAGCGAAGCGCGCTCTCAGAACAGCCGAGGGATGCCCGACTCGATGCCCTTCATGTCGTCGTAGTCGAGCACCAGGCAGCGGATGCCGCGGTCCTCGGCCAGGACGCGGGCCTGGGGCTTGATCTCCTGTGCCGCGAACACGCCCTGCACGGGGGCGAGGTGCGGGTCGCGCCCGAGGAGTTCGAGGTAGCGGGTGAGCTGCTCGACGCCGTCGATGTCGCCGCGGCGCTTGATCTCGACCGCGATCGCGGCGCCCGAGGCATCCCGCACCAGCAGATCCACGGGCCCGATCGCGGTCGGGAACTCGCGGCGCACGAGCGTCGCGCCTTCCGAGATGCGCTCCACCTGCTCCGCGAGCAGACGCTGCAGGTCGGCCTCCACGCCGTCCTTCTGCAGGCCGGGGTCGATGCCGAGCTCGTGCGAGGTGTCGTGGATGATCTCGTAGATCTGTACGCGCAGGGCGTCGCCGGTCTTCTTGTGCGTGACGCGCCAGACCTCGACGACGCCGGCACTGGCCTCCTCCTCGCCCGGTGCCTCGTTCGAGAGCGAGCACGGCGGGCTCATCCAGTTCAGCGGCTTGTAGCTGCCGCCGTCGGAGTGCACGAGCAGACTCCCGTCTCCCTTGTGCACGAGCAGACGCGTGGCAAGCGGAAGATGGGCATTGAGCCGGCCCGTGTAGTCCACGGAGCAGCGGGCGATGACGAGACGCACCCGTCGAGCCTAACGGCATCCGTGTGCGGGGCCGCCCCGCCCGCCGATCAGGTCGATGCGGTCGGGACGGGGCTCTTCTCGTCCTCGCGGAGCGGACGTGCGGCGCCGGAGAACAGACCGGATGCCACGACCAGCACGACCAGGATGAACAGCGTGTTCAGCAGCCCGATGTGCTCGCTGATGATGCCGAGCACCGGGGGGCCGCCCAGGAACGCGACGTACCCGATCGTCGCGGCGGCGCTCACGCGGGCCGCCGCCTTCTGCGGGTCGTCTGCCGCGGCGGACATGCCGAGCGGGAACCCGAGCGAGGCGCCGATGCCCCACAGCGCCGCGCCCAGCAGCACGAGCGGGAGGTTGGGTCCGAGGATGAAGAGCAGGATGCCCGATGCCGCCGCTCCGGCGAGGATGCGCAGCACGACGACACGACCGAAGCGGTCGACGAGCGGCCCGCCGAACAGACGCACCACCGTCATGCCGACCGAGAACACGGCGAGGGCGATCGCTCCGGTACCGGTGGCGAAGCCATGGCCCTGCTCGGTGCCGAGCGCGATCCAGTCGTTCGCCCCGCCCTCCGCGAAGGACATGCCGAGCATGACCACGCCGATCAGGTAGGTGCGCGGTTCGCGCCACGCCTCGAGGCCGACGTGCAGGCGCTCGCGCCAGGCCCGCTTCTCGCCGGGGTCCGGGTCGAGAGCGGCCGCACGTGCGGGCACCTGGGTGACGCAGACGGCCGCGATGATCGCGATGAGCGCCCCCATGAATCCCGCGTGCACCGCGACGCTCAGGCCGAGGTGGGCGGCGAGAGCGCCGATGCCGGCGCCGATGACGGTGCCGAAGCTGAAGAACGCGTGGAACACGGGAAGGATCGTCTTCGCCATCTGCTGTTCGATCGCGGTGGCCTCGACGTTCATCATGACGTCGACGCTGCCGTTGCCGAAGCCGAAGAGCACCATGCCGACGAGCACGATCGGCACGGAGCCGAAGACCGTGGCGCCCAGTCCGACGAGCGTGATGCCGGCGGCGAACAGCAGCATCGTCACGAACATGCCGCGACGCGCACCGGTGCGGGCCATGACCGCGGGGCTCGTCGAGATGCCGAGGATCGACGCCACTCCCATGCCGAGCAGGATCAGCCCGACCTGCGCGTTGTCGAGTCCGAGGTCGGCCTTGATGCTGGGCACGCGAGACGCCCAGGTGGCGATCGACAGACCGCTGGCGAAGAAGATCGCGAAGATCGCGGCACGCCAGCGGACGAACTGGGAGCGGGTGAGGGCGGATTCCATGTCGGACAGCCTATCGAATCGATTCGATCTCGCGCGACGGAAGCGAGCTATCCTCGAAGCATGACCAGTCTCGAGACGCCGCGTCGGGCGACCATCGCCGATGTCGCGCGCCAGGCGGGAGTGGCCATCTCGACCGCCTCCGTGGTGTTCAGCGGCAAGGCCAAGGTCGCGGAGGCGACGCGGGAGCGCGTGCTCGCCGCCGCCGCCGCTCTCGGCTACACCGGACCCGATCCCCGCGCGGCGTCCCTGCGCCGTGGCCGCAGCGGGATTGTCGCGGTCGTGCTCGAGGGCCACCTGCGCGCGGCCTTCCTCGATCCGGTCACGACGGCCATGATGGACGGGCTGACCGACGGACTCGCGGATCTCAGCGCCGGCATCCTCCTGATGCGCGACGAGCCGGGCGAGGACGGCTCGGCCCTGGCGAGCGCCCCGGTCGACGCCTTCGTGCTGATCGGATGCTCCGGCCGCACGCGTGCCTCGCTCGAGGTGGTCCGCGGTCGTGGACTCCCGGTGGTCGTGATCGAGGGCGACGCCGGCGACGAGATCCCGCGGATCACGCTCGACAACGCCGCCGCCTCGGCCGCGGTCGCCCAGCACGTCAAGGATCTCGGACACACCGACGTCGCCTTCGTGACGCTGTCGCTCGACAGTGAGCGCGAGCGCGGGCTCGTCACGCCGGAGCGCCTCGCGGACGCGACCGTCGACGTGACGATCGACCGGCTCGAGGGCCTGCGTGCGGTGTTCCCGGATGCCCCGGCGATCTCGGCAGCGGGCAGCCTGATCGACGAGGGCATCATCGTCGGTCGCATGCTGCTGGCCGATGCGGCGCACCGTCCGACCGCGGTGATCGCCCAGAGCGACCTGCTCGCGGTCGGGGTCATCCGCGCGGCGGAGGAACTGGGACTGCGCGTGCCGGAGGACGTCTCGGTGGCCGGTTTCGACGGCATCGCCGTGGATGGTCTCGGCGGACCCGTGCTCACGACCAGCGTGCAGCCGGCCGTGGAGAAGGGCCGAGCCGCCGGTGAACAGGTCGCGCGGATGCTCAACGGTCAGCGGGCGCAGACGCAGCACTTCACGTGCGAGTTCCGGGCCGGCACCACCACAGCGCCCCCGCGGCGCTGACCGCGGGAGTCCCCGTCGGCCGTCGGTGGCCGGGGGTCAGCCGTGCGCGGGGCCGAGCGGCAGCTCCCTCTCCCCGAAGTCGAGGATCCGGTAGCGCCCGCAGTCGACGACCGCCTCGGGCACCGCGGCGATCGGAAGCTGCCAGCCGACCGTCTGCGCGTCCTCGAGCAGGAAGGTGATGCGGGCTCCCGCGAGATCACCGCGATCGACCAGCCACGCATAGGCGTTCAGCCGATGGTCGACCTGGACCAGCCGCCGGGGATCGTCGAGGTGCAGCTTCGGCAGGCGGACGGTCCAGAACTGCCCCGCCCCGGTGCGATCCGAGGCGTCGACCCAGTCGGTGACGCAGGCGAGATCGGCATCCGGCTCCTGCACGGCGGCGGAGACCCTCGGAACGCTGAGCGCTGCACCGACGAGCAGGAGCACCGCGACGACGGCGGTGAGCTGTCGCGCGACCCGTCGGGGCAGCGCGAGCGCGCGAGGGCGAGCGATCAGCGCGAGCACGGGCGCGAACGCGAGGGGCTGCAGATAGCGGGCGGCCTCGGTGCCCATCGCGATCGCGCCGACCAGCACCAGGAGCGGCATCGACCACGCGGCGAGGGCGACCAGGCGCTCCGCCGGAGGGCGGGCGCCGAAGGATCGGCGGACGGCGAGCACGAGGAGAGCGAGGGTGAGCAGGGTGCCGAGCACGCCCAGAGGCGACGAGAGACGCTCGAAGAGCAGGTCGCCGTAGTACGCGAGCGACTGCGCCCACCGCTCGGGGCGGAGGTATCCCGCACCCGTGTTCGTGATCCATGCCGCGAAGGGAATGCGCAGAGCGAACCCCAGAGCCGTGCCACCGAGAAGCGGGAGCAGCGGGATGAGGAGCCGGAGGCGTCCGCCCGCGGGCGAGGTGGACGCCAGGAGCGCGAGGACGATGCTCAGCGGACCGGTCGCCCACACCGCGAACAGCGGATTGGTGAGCGTGGAGACGGCAGCGGTGACGGCGAGGGCGGCGAGCAGGGCGATGCCCCCGGTCGCGCCCTCGACATATCGCCGGAGGAGGCCGACCGTCAGCACGACGCCGACGACCGTGGCGGAGTAGTAGGTGGTGGTGAGCAGCAGAGAGGCGAGTTCGAACGCGTTGCGCGACGACGAGGTCTCGGTGGCCACCAGCATCCCGAACACCGCGAGTCCGATCAGGGCCCAGGCGACGGGAGCCGAACCCGGTCGCCGACGTCCCGCCGCCAGCCGCAGCGCCCCGTACAGGGCGAGCAGGTTCACGACGGCGCTCACCGCGAACATCGCGTCGATGCCGACCGGCAGCAGCGCATCGAGACCCGCGTAGACGAACGATTCCGGCAGGAACAGCACGGTCGACAACGCCCAGTCCCCGGCGGTGCCGTCGAGCAGCGCGCGGGCGAACATCGTCACGATCAGCGAGTCGGCGTCGCGGAAGATCAGCTCCGCGCGCCCGGACGCCATCGCCTGGCCGGAGACGATCAGCGCGACGGCGAGGGCCCCGAGCCATCCGAGTCCCTCTCGCACCCACGTCCGCCGCATGACCGATACTCTCCCACGGCGCCGCCGACCGCGGACGTTCGAGGCGTCGAGAGTCCCGAATCGGAACCCGGGGACCTGAGCACGCCCGCCGCCCGGTAAACTGAAGGCACATCCGCCCGCCTGCGCCGTATGGCCGACGAGCTTCGAGGAGCCGCTTATATGCTGACGCTCCTCGCCGTGTTCCTCCTCGGGTCACTCCTGATGCCCGTCCTGGTGCGCTGGCTGGGGTCTCAGGCATTCGCGATCGCGGCTCTCATTCCCGCGGCGGCATTCGTCCACGCCCTCGTGCTGACGCCGCAGGTGATCGAGGGCGACTCCCCGTTCGTCACGGTCTCCTGGATCCCGCAGCTCGACCTGAACCTGTCGATGCACATGGATGTGCTGGGGTGGGTGCTCACCCTGATCGTCACGGGTGTGGGCGCTCTCGTCCTCCTCTACTGCCGCTGGTACTTCCTCGACGATGCGGCCGGCATCGGCCAGTTCGCGGGCGTGCTGCTCGCCTTCGCCGGGGCGATGTACGGCCTCGTGCTCACCGACGACCTCGTGATGCTCGTCATGTTCTGGGAGGTGACGAGCATCCTCTCGTACCTCCTGATCGGTCACTACCGACGCCGCGCCGCCAGCCGCCGCGCCGCGCTGCAGGCGCTGCTGGTCACCACGCTCGGCGGACTCGTGATGTTCGTCGGCGTCGTGCTGCTGGTGGTGGATGCCGGAACCTCCAGCATCCGCGAGATCCTCGAACTCGCCCCCACGGGTGCCGTGGTCGACGCCGCGATCGTGATGCTCCTGGTGGGCGCGATCAGCAAGTCCGCGCTCTTCCCCTTCCACTTCTGGCTTCCCGGGGCCATGGCCGCGCCGACTCCGGTGAGCGCCTACCTGCATGCGGCGGCCATGGTGAAGGCCGGCATCTACCTGATCGCCCGCTTCGCCCCGGTGTTCGCCTTCAGCGCTCCGTGGCGTCCGATCGTGATCAGCCTCGGCATCATCACCATGCTGGTGGGCGGCATCCAGGCGCTGCGCGAGACCGACCTGAAGCGTGTGCTCGCCTTCGGCACCGTGAGCCAGCTCGGGTTCTTCGCGCTGGTGGTCGGATACGGCACGCAGGCCGCGGCCCTGGCGGGGCTCGCCCTGGTGATCGGACATGCGCTGTTCAAGTCCGCGCTGTTCCTCATCGTCGGCGTCATCGACCGACAGCTCTCCACGCGTGATCTCCGGGAGCTCTCCGGGGTCGGCAGGCAGGCGCCCGTGATGGCGACCGCCGCGTTCATCTCGATCGCGTCGATGGCGGGCATCGCGCCGACGATCGGGTTCGTCGCGAAGGAGTCCACCCTCACCGCCCTCCTCGACGATGCCCTCGCCGGCTCGGTCTGGGGACTGGTGGCGATCATCGGGGTGGCTCTCGGGTCCATGCTCACCGCGGCATATGGAGCGCGCTTCCTCTGGGGAGCGTTCTGGACCAAGCGTGACGCCCAGGGCGAGAAGCTCCCGACCACCGAGTGGCCTGACCCGCCGGTCGGCTTCCTGTCGGCTCCGATCATCCTCGCCGGGGTCACCCTGGCCGTGGGGATCGGTGCTCCGGCGCTCGACATCGCCCTGCAGGGATATGCGGTCACCGCGACGCCGGGGCTCGACCCCGCGACGGGCGAGGCGACCGAGGGGCCCGGGCATCTGGCGCTCTGGCACGGCCTCGAGCCCGCGCTCGGCATCTCGATCCTGACCGTGCTGCTCGGCATCGGGCTGTTCCTGCTCACCCGGCGCACGGGATGGGATCGCCAGGCGCGCCTGCTGCGCTTCACCGCTGCCGACGTCTACTACGTCGTGATGCGCGGCGTCGACCGGCTCTCGGTGCTCAGCACCACTCTCACGCAGCGCGGTTCGCTGCCCGTCTACGTCGGCACGATCTTCGTGGTGTTCGTCGCGGCGGAGGTGACGGCGCTCGTCGCGAGCGACGTCGACCGGTTCACCCTCTCGGCCTGGCACACGCCGACGCAGATCGTGGTCGCACCGATCATGGCCGCCGCAGGTGTCTTCGCGGTGCGCGCGCAGAAGCGCTACACCGGTGTGGTGCTCGTGTCGGTCACCGGCCTCGGCATGGTCGCGCTGTTCGCCACCAGCGGCGCCCCCGACCTCGCGCTCACCCAGATCCTCATCGAGACCGTGACGATGGTCACCTTCGCGCTGGTGCTGCGACGACTCCCCGCCCGCATGGGCGAGCACAACGCCTCGGTCGGCCGCATCCCCCGCGCGCTGCTCGGGATCGGCGTGGGACTCACGATGGCGCTCGTCGCGGTCGTTGCCACGCAGTCGCGGGTCGCCGACCCGATCTCGTTGACCTTCCCCGAGCTGGCGTACGACATCGGTCACGGCAAGAACGTCGTCAACGTGGCGCTCGTCGACCTGCGCGGCTGGGACACGATGGGTGAGCTCTCGGTGCTCGTCCTGGCCGCCACGGGTGTGGCATCGCTGGTGTTCGTCACGCACCGGGCCGACCTGCTCGCCGCCACCAAGGTGCTCCCTCGTGCCACGCGCAAGTCCGCACGCAGCCGTCCGCTGGTCGAGACGACCGACGGCATCCGCTTCCAGACCGCGGAGAACCAGAGCAGCCCGCGCGCCTGGCTCGTCGGCGGACAGAAGATGAAGCCGGAGAACCGGTCGATCCTGCTCGAGGTCATCGTGCGGATCCTGTTCCACACGATCATCGTGGTGTCGATCTTCCTGCTCTTCGCCGGGCACAACCTGCCGGGCGGCGGCTTCGCCGGCGGGCTCGTGGCCGGCATGGCGCTGGTCATGCGCTACATCGCGGGCGGTCGCTGGGAACTGGGCGCCGCCACACCGACAGACGCCGGTCGGCTCCTCGGCACCGGACTGATCCTCGCCGTCGGTACCGCCGTCATCCCGCTGTTCTTCGGCATGGCGCCGCTCACCAGCACGTTCTGGGAGTGGGAGATCCCGGGCATCGGCCACATGGAGTTCGTGACCTCGACGATCTTCGACGTCGGCGTGTACCTGGTGGTGATCGGGCTGGTGCTCGACGTGCTGCGCAGCCTCGGCGCCGAGGTCGATCGGCAGTCGCAGGAGATGCGTGAGCGGGCGGTGAGCAGCTGATGGACGTCTCCCTGACCCTCATCGTGATCATGGCCGTGCTGTTCGGCTGCGGCGTGTACGCGATGCTCGAGCGCAGCCTCACGCGCGTGCTGATCGGCTTCCTGCTGCTCGGCAACGCGACGAACCTGCTGCTGTTGATCGTGATGGGCGTCCCCGGAAGCGCGCCGTTCTACGACGCCGAGGACGTGGTGAGCGATCCGCTGCCGCAGGCGCTCACGCTCACGGCGATCGTGATCACGTTCGCCGTCTCCGCCTTCCTGCTCGCCCTGATCTACCGGTCCTGGCAGCTCGGTCAGGCCGACACCGTCGAGGACGACGAGGCCGACATCGCGCTCCGCGCCCGCACCGACGCCGACGAGGACCTCATGGACGACGAGAGCGAGGCCGGAGGGGCCGAGGCCACCACCGACTTCGTGGGTGTGCAGACCGCGCCGATCACGGTGCTCCACATGCGCGACCACTCCGCCATCCAGGACGATGCGCCCACCGACCTGCCGTCCCGCCCGTACACGGGAAGCGATGACGGCGGCTTCGGGGACGACGGCCCCGAAGACGAAGGGCGTGACCGTCCATGACCGCCCTCGTCCCCCTGCTCGTCGCCCTGCCCCTCCTGGGGGCGGCGGTCACGCTGATCTTCGGCCGCAACGCCCGACTGCAGGTCGCGGTCACGGTGATGACCCTGGCCGCCGTCTCGGTGATCGCCGCCGTGCTGCTGGTCGTGGTCGACGCGGGTCAGCCTCTCGCCGTCTCGGTCGGCGGCTGGCCGGTGCCCTTCGGCATCGTGCTCTATGTCGACCGGCTCGCCGCGCTCCTGGTGCTGATCTCGAGCATCGTGCTGCTCGCGGTGCTCCTGTTCTCGATCGGCCAGGGCGTCGCCGACGGCACCGACGAGACGCCGATCTCGATCTTCAACCCCTCGTACCTGATCCTCGCCGCGGGTATCTTCAACGCCTTCATCGCCGGTGACCTCTTCAACCTCTACGTGGGCTTCGAGATCCTGCTGGTCGCGTCCTATGTGCTGATCACGCTCGGCAGCACCGAGTCCCGCATCCGGGCGGGTGCCGTCTACATCGTCGTCTCCCTGGTGTCGTCGATCCTGTTCCTCGCGTCCATCGCGATGATCTACGGCGCACTCGGAACCGTGAACATGGCGCAGATCGCCGAGCGGATGACCGAGCTGCCGCAGGAGACGCAGCTCGTGCTGCATCTGATGCTCGTGATCGCGTTCGGCATCAAGGCCGCGATCTTCCCGGTGTCCTTCTGGTTGCCCGACTCCTATCCGACGGCCCCGGCCCCGGTCACCGCGGTGTTCGCCGGCCTGCTGACGAAGGTCGGCGTGTATGCGCTGATCCGCACCGAGACGCAGATCTTCGCCGACAACAGCATCGACACCGTGCTGCTGATCGTGGCGCTCGCGACGATGATCGTCGGCGTGCTCGGCGCGGTGGCACAGGCCGAGCTGAAGAGGATCCTGTCGTTCACGCTGGTCAGCCACGTCGGCTACATGATCTTCGGGTTGGCGATCGCGACCCCCGCCGCGATCGGGGCGACGGTGTACTACATCGTCCACCACATCGTCGTGCAGACGACCCTGTTCCTCGCGGTCGGACTCATCGAGCGCCGAGCGGGGAGCACATCGATCCTCCGGGTGAAGGGCCTGCTGAAAGTCGCGCCCGTGATCGCCGTGCTCTACTTCGTGCCGGCGATCAACCTCGGTGGTCTGCCGCCGTTCTCGGGGTTCATCGGCAAGTTCGCCCTGTTCGAGGCCGCGGCCTCCGTCGGCACCCCCCTGATGATCGTGCTGATCTTCGGCGGCATCATCACCTCGCTGCTCACCCTCTACGCCCTGATGCGCGCCTGGAACCTCGCCTTCTGGCGCGAGGAGGAGGACTCGACCGAGACCGAGGGGCGCATCTCCTACCTCGGCAACGCGCCCGCGGCGGATGAGCAGCAGGAGCGTCGCCGCATCCCGAGGATCATGACGGTCTCGACCGCGGGCATGGTCGGCGTGACGCTCGCCCTGACCGTCTTCGCCGGACCGCTCTACGCCCTGTGCGACCGGATCGGGGCGGCACTCCTCGAGCCCGTCGTGCTCGTGCAGCTGCAGGACGAGGTGGACGGATGAGCGCCCGCAAAGGCCGTCACCTGTGGCGCGACATCGGTTCGCAGCTGCCGTTCCTCGCGTGGCTCATCGTGCTGTGGATGCTGCTGTGGGCCCAGGTCACGGTGCTCTCCTTCCTCACCGGCCTCGTCGTGGCGATCTTCGTCACCCGTGTCTTCCGCCTTCCCACGATCGCGCTGTCCGGCCGTATCAACCTGTGGTTCGCGGTGCTCTTCGTCGCCCAGTTCCTGCTCGCGATGTTGCGCGGCGCAGTGTCCGTCACCGCGCAGGTGTTCGACTTCCGCCGCCAGCCCGGCACCGCGATCATCGCCGTGCCGCTGCGGTACGCCGACGATCTGGTGATGACCCACGTCGCCGTGACCTCCTCGCTGATCCCCGGCTCACTGATCGTCGAGGCCGATCGTGACCGGCGCGTGCTGTATCTGCACGTGATCGGCGTGCGGAACAAGGACGACGCCGAGAAGCAGCGTCAAGGCGTGCTGCTGTGGGAGCGTCGCATCGTGCGCGCCCTGGGCAGCCCCGCACAGTACCGTGCCCTCCGCGACGACGATCGTGCGGCCTCGAAGAAGGGCGGTGTCCGGTGAACATCCTGCTCCTGCTGATCCTCGTCGTGTTCGGCGTCGCCGCGATCCTCACGCTGGTGCGGATCGTGCGCGGACCGTCGATCCTCGATCGGGCCGTCGCCTCCGACGTGCTCCTCACCGAGGTGATGTGCGTGCTCGGCGCCGAGATGGCGATCAACGGACACCTGCGCAGCATCCCGGTCATGTTGATCATCGCCGCGGTCGGCGTGTTCGGCTCGATCTCCGTGGCCCGTTTCGTCGCGAGAAGGGACAGCACGACACCATGAACATCTTCGGTCTGATGGTTCCCGACGCCGTGATCGAGGCGACGGTGCTCGTGCTGATCCTGCTAGGCGCGATCCTGTGCCTCTCGGCCGCGGTCGGGCTGCTGCGCTTCCGCGATGTGCCGTCGCGCCTGCACGCGGCCACCAAGCCGCAGGTGCTCGGCCTCGTCCTGATCTGCCTCGCCGTGGCGCTGTCGCAGCGCAGCGTCGGTGCCATCCTGGTCGCGCTGGCTCTGGTCGCGCCCGTCGTGCTCATGCAGTTCGCGACCGCGCCGCTGTCGGCGCACATGGTCGGGCGCCAGGCGTATCGCAACGGCAACACCGAGCAGCATGCGCTCGTGGTCGACGAGCTGGCGGAGTCGAAGCAGACCCCGCCCGCCGCCGGCTGATCCAGCTCCGGACCGGGGCAGCCCGCGCAGGCGTTCACAATTCAGTCAGAACCATCGCGGTAGGCGGCGTTTCGGCCCCAGATCCGACCGCGATCCGTTTTCTGACTGAATTGTGAACGGCAGGCACGGGCAACCACTCTTCCTGCACAGGTGCCGATTGTGCAGAGTTCCTCACCAGTGGCGTCGTCCGCCGCCCGAAGCACTCGTCGCTTTCGCAGACTTCTCAGATGATCGAGGAGAAACTCACCGTCCTTCAGCGGGCCGCTGCCGCGTATTCACCCGTCGCGTTCACACGCGCTGACCTGATCTCGGCGGGGATGTCGAGCCGCGCGATCGCCTCGGCGGTGCGGGGCGGTCACCTCGTGCATGTGCGCCGCGACCGCTACGTGCTGCCGTCCGCGACCGAGGACGTGGCCGAGGCCGTGCGGATCGGGGGTCGGCTGACCTGCCTTTCCCTGCTGGCGTCGATGGGGGTCTTCGTCCACCGCGGGATAGGGCTCCACATCGCGATCGCGCGGAACTCCTGCCAGCTGCGGCGCCCTCGCGTGCACCCGGTGACGCGGCACTGGAACACCGCGTCGGGGGAGGCGGCGCCGATACACGTCGCGCCGCTGATCGATGCCGTGCGTCATGCCATGCGGTGCCAGACCCCGCGTGCGGCCGTCGCGACACTCGACAGCCTCCGCCACGAACGTCTGCTCACTGCCGAGCAGCTGCAGCACGTCTTCGACGGACTGCCGGCGCGCTTCCGGCCGATCCTGGTCTTGGTCGACGGCTCTGCGGGATCCGGACCGGAGACCTTCGTGCGGCTGATGCTCCGTGCGATCGGCGTCGTGTACGAGACCCAGGTGTTCATCGATCGGGTCGGCTACGTGGACTTCCTCGTGAACGGGTGGTTGATCATCGAGTGCGACAGCAAGGAGTTCCACGAGGGGTGGGCGAAGCAGAAGCAGGATCGCGCGCGGGATCTCGAAGCCGCCCGCCAGGGGTACGTGACCGTGCGTCCGATGGCCGCGGACATCCTCGGCGATCCCGCAGCGGTGCAGCAGATGCTGCGGGAGATCATCGAGGCCCTCGGGCCCCGGGTGTCGGCGGCTCGGCGTTCACAATTCAGTCAGAACATGCGGTGACGGGCTGAAAGAGCCGTGTTCTCCGCGTTCAGGCCGCGAACGTCCTGAGTTGTGAACGCTGCCCGACGCCTCCCTGAGTCAGAGCGCGTCAGCGAACGCCTGGATCAGCCGCGCGGCGGGCTGGGAGTCGCTGATCAGCGTGCCGTGGCCGTGATCGGGGATCACCTTCAGCTCGGCACCCGGGATCTCGTCGATGATCTCCTGGCACCAGCTCATCGGGGCGAGGGGGTCGTCCTCCCCGCGCAGCACGAGCACCGGGCACGTGATGCGCGCGAACGCCTTCTCGGGCTGATGCACGATCGTGGCGCGCATCTTGCGGAACAGGTGCGGTCCACCGCGCAGGTACTCGCGCGCGCCGCGCCAGATGACCAGCGGCCGCTCGCCGACCAGGTCGGTCAGCAGGTAGCTCGCCTGGGCGCCGATGTTGCGCGCCGCCTTGTTGACGGTGGGTCCCGCCAGGACCACACCCTCGACGAGCGACGGATGCCGAGCGGCCAGCTCCGCGCCGATCTGACTGCCCATGGAGTGCCCGATCACCACGACCGGGTCGGCGTCGACGTGTCGCAGATAGGCGGCGACGAGGTCGGCGTGACGCTCCATGGTGAACGTGCGGGAGGGCTCGGGCGCCTCGCCGAACCCGGGGAGGTCGAGCGCGATCACCCGTCCGCGCAGGCGCTGCACGACGTCGAGGTACACGCTGCGCCCCATGCCGATGCCGTGCAGCAGCAGGAAGGTGCGCGGGCCCTCCCCGAAGGTCTCGGCGATCAGCATCGCTCCGGCGTGCTCGAACTCCAGGAGGGTGACGGGAGTGCCGCGGGGGGCGAGGTAACTGGATGGCACCTGTCAACGGTAGCCGACGCGGCTGGACGACCGCTCGGCTCGCCTCAGCCGGTCGGCCGCAGCACCAGGGTGTCGATCGTGGACGCGGACACGGCCGCAGACGAGAACGCCCACGGCTGCTGGATGCCGGCGGCCCAGTCCGCGGTCTGGTCCACGTAGTTCGCGTGGAAGGCGTGTCCGGAGGCGCCCGTGAGGTGGTTCCACGTCGAGTCGTCGAAGTCCGCGAGGTCGATGACCATGCGCATCGACGGCACCGTGGTGGTCGCGTAGCCCGATCCGATCGTCCAGCCCGTGGCGTTCACGACCGATGCGCCTCCGCTGACCGGGTAGGGGCCGCGGTTGAAGAGCGCCTCGACCGGTGCGATGCCCGACGACCCCAGCGTGTCGCTGGTGAGGGTGATCGCGTGCAGCGCGCCCCAGTTCCAGTGCGTGGAATCGGCGCCCTGCGCGGACGACAGCTCCGTGAACGCCTCTTCCGCCGACAGGGCGAGCATCTCGTCGCGGCCGGAGACGTCGATGCTCTCGTTGATCCACAGGGGGTCGTCCGGATCGTCGAGCATGGTCGAGACCACGGTGAACAGTCGCCCCTGTCCGCCGGTCGGCAGCGGCTGCTCGCGCTCCGCGAAGATGTTCCGCACCAGGTTCGACCACAGCACGTTGGCGTAGGCCGCGGCCGCGGAGGATGCCGTGTTCTGGGCGTCCCAGGTGCGCAGCAGCTCGACCGCGGCCGAGGGGCCGGCGCCCGTGATCTCGACGTCGTCGAGCGCGGTGGTCAGCTGCTTCCCGATCCACATCTCGCTGTCCATCTGGATCTCGCGCATGTCGTCCGCGGTGAGGGGCGCGACGGCCGACCGTCGCTCGATGAGGTGCACGATGCGAGCGGCCCGGTAACCGTGATCCCAGTCGCGGGACAGGAAGTAGGCGTAGTCGTCGCTGACGATCGCGTTGTTCGCCGTGACGATGTACCCCGAGCTCGGGTTGTACGACATGGGGAGCTCGTCGAACGGGATGAACCCCGTCCAGTCGTACGCACTGTCCCAGCCGGGCTGCGGCATCCACCCGTCGCCCGCGCCGCGGATCGGCAGTCGTCCGGGCGCCTGATACCCGATGTTGCCGGACGTGTCGGCATAGACCAGGTTCTGGGCCGGGACGTCGAACAGGGATGCCGCGCGGCGGAAGTCGTCGAAGTCCTGCGCCGTGGACAGCGCGAAGATCGCGGTCGCCGCCGTGCCGGGGTCGAGCGCGGTCCACCGCAGGCTGACGGCGTACTCGGAGTCGGCCGTGGCATCGCCGGGCGGCACCGGAGCGGTCGGCGCATCCGCGGTGAGTCCGGGGAGCGGATCGTCGGCGATCGCGGTGAACTGATCGGTCAGCCCGGAGATGACGGGGCCGTGGGCGGTCGAGCGGATGGTCAGCTCGATGTCGTCGCCACCGGCGACCTTGATGGTCTCGGTGGTCTCGGTCAGCGGCACCAGGGTGCCGTCACGCCAGTACTGGTCGCCTTCGATCTTCTCGATGTAGAGGTCCGACACGTCGGTGGTGAGGTTGGTGAACCCCCACGCGATGGTCTGGTTGTGCCCGATGACGATGCCGGGGAGTCCGGAGAACGAGAAGCCGGCGACGTCGAACGGGCAGTCCTCGTCGACCGTGGAGCACTTCAGCTGCACCTGGTACCAGACCGAGGGCAGCGAGGCGCCGAGGTGCGGATCATTGGCGAGCAGCGGCATCCCGCTCTCGGTCAGCGAGCCCGAGACGACCCAGGAGTTCGAGCCGATGCCCTCGCCCATGTCGCCGTTCAGGATGCCGGCGGCCTCGACGACGCTCGCGGTCTCCTCCCACTCGATCGTGGTCGCCGCCTGCTGCAGGTCGGTGTTCTGCGCCTCGGGAGAGACGGTCGAGAGCGCGGCATCCGCGTCGGTCCCGGCGGCCGGCGCGGTCGAGATCTTCGGCACGATCACCGGGTTCTCGTCGAACGGGTAGGCCGGGTAGAGCTTCTCGAGCAGGGCGGTCGTGTCGGACTCCGGCGCGGCCTCGGTGCCCGCGGCGCTCTCGAGGTCGGCTGCGAGCAGCGCGCGTTCGGTCTCGTCGACGACGTTGCCGCGCAGATCCCACGCCATCGCCTTGAGCCAGGCGACCGAATCCGCGGGCTCCCACGGCTCGGGCGTGTAGTCGGGATTCTGCATGCCGATCACGGCATATTCGAGCGAGAGCTCGGCGCCCGACCGCGAGGCGAGGTAGGCGTTCACGCCATCGGCGTAGGCCTCGTAGTAGCCGAGGGTCGTCTCGTCCATCGCCGCGACCTCGGCCTCGGCCACCGCGCGCCAGCCCAGCGTGCGCAGGAAGGCATCGGTTCCGGCCTGCGAGGCACCGAACATCTCGGCCACACGACCGGAGGTGACGTGCCGGCGGAAGTCCATCTCGAAGAAGCGGTCCTGCGCATGCACGAAGCCCTCGGCGAAGAACAGGTCGTCGGTGGTGTCGGCCGTGATGGTCGGGATGCCCTGCGCGTCGCGCTGCACCGTGACCTCGGCGGTCAGCCCCTCGATGTCGAGCGATCCGGAGGTCTGGGGGAAGGATCGCTGGATGGTCCAGGTCACGAAGAACGCGGCGGCGACCGCGACCACGACGATCGCGGCGACCACGAGGAACGCGATCCGCCCGATGCGGACGCCCAGCGAGGGGCGCGAAGGGACGGTGATCGTCTGCGAATCGGTCGTCATCGTCGAGGGCGCTTTCGGGGTAGTCCGGTGGGACTCAGTTCCACTGAAGTCCGGAGCGCGTTTCGGGTACGCGCTCTCGCATCCTATACACACCTGCGTCCGCGCGGGGCGGTGATCGCCCCGCGCGAGGATCTCACCCGATCAGACTCGGCTGCAGATCGCGCAGCGTGCGCCGATGCGTCATACGTGTGACTCCGAGCATCGCGAACAGCAGGGCGCCGACCAGCCACATCCCCAGCACCGCGATGTCCCACCCGGCACGGCCCATGCTGCCGCCGTACATCAGCTGACGCATCGCGTCGACGACGTAGCCGAGCGGCAGCACGTGATGCAGGGCGGCGAGCGGGGCGGGCAAGGTCTGCCAGGGGAACGTGCCTCCGGCGGTGACGAGCTGCAGCACCATCAGGACGAGTCCCAGGAACTGCCCGACCGACCCGAGCCACACGTTCAGGGCGAGGATGATCGCCGCGAAGGTCGCGGAGGCGAAGACCATGACCCCGAGCGTGCCGACAGGTTGGTGGAACGTGAAGCCGAGGGTCAGCGCGAGGATGCCCATCAGACCCACCATCTGCACCGCCCCGAGCATCGCCGGCGTCATCCAGCCCGCGAGCGTGATGCGGATCGGCGAGTGCAGGGCGGTGATCGCGCGTCGGGAGATCGGCTTCACGATCAGGAACAGCGCATAGATGCCGATCCACGCCGACAGGGCCGCGAAGAACGGAGCCAGTCCCGCGCCGTAGTCCTCCGCCGAGGCGACCTTGTCGCTCGAGACCTGCACGGGATCGGCGATCGTGTCGGCCTGCAGGGTGCGCAGTTCCGGGGTGGACGCCGGGATCTTCTCGACGCCCCCGGCGAGTCCGTCGCGCAGCTCGGCGGTGCCGGAGGCGAGAGTCTGCAGGCCGTCGCGCAGTTGCGCGGCACCGCTGTTCGCGGCGGATGCTCCCGTGGCGACCGTGCCGGCGCCGCTCGCGAGCGTGCCGGCGCCGGTCGCGAGGTCCGACGCACCGGAGGCGACGGATGCCGCGCCGGCGGCGAGCTGGTCGACCTTGGCGACGGCGCCCTGCACCTGGGCGTTGCCCTCCTGCAGGCGGGTGCCGAGCGGATCGAGCTTCGCGAGGACCTGATCGACCTCTTCCGGGGTGAATCCCTGCGCGGTCAGCGCATTCGCGATGTCCGTCCGCACCTGGGGCAGAGCGTTCGCCGCCTGTTGGACCGCCGTGCCGGCGCGGTCGGCGACGTCGGCGAGCTGCCGGTTGCCGTCACTCACCTGCTGCGCGCCGGTCGCGAGCGTCTGGGCGCCCGTCGCGAGCGTCTGCGCTCCGGAGGCCAGCTGAGCCGTGCCGTCGGCGAGCTGGGCCGTGCCGTCGGCGAGCGTGGTGCTACCGGATGCGGCGGTGTCGGCGCCGTCGGTCAGCTGCGTCGCGCCGTCCGCCGCGGTGACGAGATTGTCGCGCACGTCGCTCAAGCCCGTGAGCAGCCTTTCCGCGGCCTCACTGCCGACCATCTCCGCCACCGAGCTGCGGATCTTCTCGACCGCCTGGGTGCCCATCGACGACGCCAGGTAGTTGTTCGCGTCGTTGGTCTCGAGTTCGATGCCGG
Organism: Microbacterium sp. TW_SC_2; assembly: GCF_055361165.1. Lineage (NCBI taxonomy): Bacteria > Bacillati > Actinomycetota > Actinomycetes > Micrococcales > Microbacteriaceae > Microbacterium > Microbacterium sp. TW_SC_2. The sequence goes on from NZ_CM143952.1 coordinate 87,361, forward strand.
CGCGATGCGGGTCGTCGCCCGCGGCGGAGGTCAGGGCGGACGAGAAGTCGGCGGGGATCGTCACGATGAAGTCGACGCTCCCGTCGCGCAACGCGGCGGCTGCTCCGCGCGCCGTCATCCGCTGCCAGTCGAACGCGTTGCCCTCGATGAGGTTCTCGGCCACGTCCTCGCCGTAGTTCACGGTCTCGCCCGTCGGCGCCTCGTTCCCCGTGGTCGGGGTGGGCGCGCCCTCGTCGGCGACCACGAGCGCGACCGGCACATCGGGGAACTTCGCGTAGGGATCCTGGTTCGCCCACAGGTACAGACCGCCGTAGAGGATCGGCACGCACACGAGCGCGATCAGCGCGATCACGCCCATCCGACTGGCGGTGAGGCGCCGCAGCTCGGCGGCGATCATGGAGGGAACCTTCATCGTGCGGCTCCGTTCGCGGTGGGATCGTCGGCGGGGGTGGGTTCGGGCTCCGTCGCCGGTTCGGGGGTCGGTTCCGGTTCCGGTTCGGGGGTCGGTTCCGGTTCCGGGGCCGGGGTGGGTTCCGGTTCGGGGGTCGGTTCGGGTTCCGGTTCCGGTTCCGGTTCGGGCTCCGTCGCCGGTTCGGGCTCCGGTCTCCGGCCGGGACGTGCAGCGGGCTCGACAGGGCCCGAGGCATTGACGGCGCCCAGTTCCTGCATCCGCTCCAGGCGACCGCCGCGGATCCGCCCACGATCACGAGCATGGCGTAGCCGCGGTCGGCGAACTCGCCCGCGATGCGCCACCAGCCGTCGGGGCTGCCGCCGTGTCGGTCCGGGGACACCAGCACGATCCCGTCGACCCCCTCGCGCAGCACCTCGGCTCGACAGGATGCGCACGCGTGCGGCGGGGTCGACCGCGCCGATGGGCACCGACGCCAGCTCGTGGAAACCGAGCTGTGCGAGCCACCGTCGTGCATGCAGCGGGGTCGCGCCGAGTCCCGCGAACATGAGCTCCTCGCCCACGACGCCGGCGAGGGTGATGTCGGCGTGCGGGTCACTGGCGTCCACATTCGACGACGCGATGCGTCGGCGGATGTCCTTCGGGTTCCGGGCACCGTCGATCGTGACGCGGCCGGTGTCGGGTCGCATCCGTCCACTGGCGATCAGGCCGAGCACGGTCGGACGCTGCTCGGTCTCGGCGAGGGCGAATCACCGCACGGCGCCGGTGTGGAACTCCAGGCTCAGGGGCGGGAGGGCCCACTCGCCGTCTCTTCGCTGACCTCGTGCAGGGCGATCCTCATACGCGGGCCTCGCTCGCGGGCGTCATGGCAGGGTCGAGGATCTCGGGTGGGCGCCCAGCAGCTCGTCGGCCTCCTGCCATGAGAGGCCGGCGATCGACAGGACAGCGCGCACCGCGACATCCGCCGCGCCGGGTGCGGCGGCATCCGTCCCGGTGACCACGCCGCGGGCCATCTCCTCGATCAGGCGCGCGAGTGCCGGGGCCGGGATGTCGGCGGAACGCGCCTTCCTCCTGGCCGCGCCGGGTGAGGTCGGCGACCGTCCGGCGCAGGGGAGCGAGCGCCTCGCCGGTGCTGATCGACGTGCGTCTCGTCGAGGGCCAGCGCCGCCACGACCTGCACATGCGAGGCCCTGCCAGTTGGGAGGCCAGGTGCGCCAGGGCGATCCGCGCGTCGGAGTCGGACACCGCGACGGCGATCGCGTTGAAGCGCTGGGCGCCGTGGGCGATGAGCTCGCGGATCAGGGCTTCGCGATCGCCGAAGTGACCGTACAGGGTGCGGCGGGAGAGGCCGGCACTGCGCGCGATGGTGTCGATCGAGGCGTGCGGGTCGATCGACAGTGCGGCACGGGCGGCAGACAGGATGCCGAGGCGGTTCTCGACGGCATCGCGGCGGGAGCGCGGGAGGTCATGCCTTCATGATACTTATCATGCACAGACATGTGCAAGATACAGAGGTGGTTTCACAGGGTCGCGCGCGCTCCCTGTTCGCAACTCAGTCAAGAACTCGTTCCGCCGCGTTCGAGAGGTTGCGGGCCTCGAACGGGGCGAAAAGACTGAATTGTGAACGGCGAGGCCAGGCGCCGGAGACGACGAAGGGGCGGATGCCGCAGCATCCGCCCCTTCGCTCTGCGGTGATCCGAGCCGGCGGCGTGCTTATGGGTGCCGGAATCGAAAGCCGCTCCGGGACGCCGTGTCGACGGCATCCGCGAGGGTCTCGTTCCACGGCCTCGACCGATCCCGTGATCTCGCCCGACTCGCCGGCGGTCACGCGTCCGACCAGCTCGCCCGTGGCGCCGCCGATGAGCCCCAGGCCCGCGTACTGCTGAGGCGGCGCGAGCGCGAGTCGGCGATGTCGAGGTTGCGCATGGTGAGCTGGCCAATGCGGTCGACCGGGCCGAACGCGGCGTCGCCGACGCGCTCCATCGAGAGCTTCTCAGGCCCGTAGGACAGGTTCGAGGAGACGGTGTCCGTGATGGTCCAGTCGTCGCCGCGACGCAGACGGATCGTCACCGAGCCCGAGATCGTGAGGCCGACCCAGCGCCTATCCACTCGCGCAGCATGAGCGACTGCGGATCAAGCCAGCGTCCCTCGTACATCAGGCGGCCGAGGCGGCGGCCCTGCTCGTGGTAGGTCGCGAGGGTGTCCTCGTTCAGGATGCCGTTGACGAGCCGCTCGTACGCGATGAAGAGCAGCGCCATGCCCGGCGCCTCGTAGATGCCGCGCGACTTCGCCTCGATGATGCGGTTCTCGATCTGGTCGCTCATGCCGAGGCCGTGGCGTCCGCCGATCGTGTTCGCCTCCTTCATTACCAGGGCGACGGGGTCGCTGTACGAGGTTCCGTTCGATCACGACAGGGCGGCCGGCCTCGAAGGTGACCGTGACGTCTTCCGACTCGATCGCGACAGAGGGGTCCCAGAACTTCACGCCCATGATGGGGTCGACCGTCTCGAGTGAGACGTCGAGGTGCTCGAGCGTCTTGGCCTCGTGCGTGGCGCCCCAGATGTTGGCATCGGTCGAGTACGCCTTCTCGGCGGAGTCGCGGTACGGGAAGTCGCGGGCGACGAGCCAGTCGCTCATCTCCTTGCGTCCGCCGAGCTCGGTGACGAAGTCGGCGTCGAGCCACCGGCTTGTAGATGCGCAGGCGCGGGTTGGCGAGCAGACCGTAGCGGTAGAACCGCTCGATGTCGTTGCCCTTGTAGGTGGAGCCGTCGCCCCAGATGTCGACGCCGTCCTCCTTCATCGCGCGCACGAGCAGCGTGCCGGTGACGGCGCGGCCGAGGGGCGTGGTGTTGAAGTACGTCTTGCCGCCGGAGCGGATGTGGAAGGCGCCGCAGGAGAGGGCGACGAGACCCTCTTCGACCAGGGCGGTCTTGCAGTCGACCAGGCGCGAGGCCTCGGCGCCATTCGAGCGCGCGCCCGGGGATCGACGCGATGTCGTCTTCGTCGTACTGGCCGAGATCGCCGGTGTACGTGAAGGGCACGGCGCCCTTCTCGCGCATCCAGGCGACGGCGACGGAGGTGTCGAGTCCTCCGGAGAAGGCGATGCCGACGCGCTCGCCGACGGGAAGGGACTGGAGGACCTTGGACATGCTTCCCAGTCTATCCGCGGGCGGCGTGTCGCCCCGTGCCGCATGACGCTGCTGACTTTTCCCTCTCGATGCCTACCGGCCCCCTTTTGTCTACCGGCCCCTTTGTGCGCGTTCATAAGGGGGTGGCTCGCGCACAAAGGGGTGGGTCGGCATCTCGGGAAGTGGGGAAGTGGGGAGAGTAGGCGCACGAGGGAGAGTGCGCATGGGCGAGGCAGTGCTGTGGGGGTCGGTGGCCGCGGCACCCCTGTTGATAGGGGCCGTGCTCGCGATGCTGCGGAAGTGGCCGCCGCGCTGGCTCGGGCATCGTGCTGGGTTTCGGCGCGGGCGCCCTGATGGCGTCGATCGCGTTCGAGCTCTGGGAGGAGGGACTCGCCCTCGCCGGCCCCATCCCGCTGGTGGCCGGGGTCGCGGCGGGCGCGCTCAGCTACTACGTCGCCGCGCGCATCCTCGATGCCCGAGCGGCCGCGAAGAAGGCGCAGGTGGGGCGGCGGCCAGCTCGCGGTCGGCGCCCTGCTCGACGGCATCCCCGAGCAGCTCGTGCTCGGCATCGGCCTGGCCTCCGGCGAACCCGTCAGCGTCGCCCTCGTCGTCGCGATCCTGGCGTCGAACCTCGCCGAATTGATCGGTTCGGCATCCGACCTGCTCGAGAGCGGCATGGCCAAGTCGCGCGTGCTGCTGCTGTGGGGCGGTGTCGCCGTGGTGTGTGCTCTCGCCACGATCGCCGGGTTCCTGCTGGCCAGCGCGACAGGTGACGAGTTCCGCGCCGTCGCCAGCGGATTCGCCGCCGGCGCCCTGCTCGCGCACGCCGTCGACTCGATGGTTCCCGAGGCGCAGTCGAAGGCGAAGGAGTCGACCGGCCTGGCGACCGTGCTCGGATTCGCGCTCGCCTCCGCCCTCGCCCTCAGCTCCTGAACATCGGCCCCGCACCCGACCCCGGCGACACCGGCCTCGCACCTGCCCGCCAGTACCCGGGGTACTCCTGGAGCGTCTCCTCGAACTCCGCACGGTCGGCCTCGCTGGCAGCACGGCGCTGGCGATCACCACCAGCTGAAGTCCCTCGAGCGGCTCGCCCGTGCGCGCACTCTGCGCCTCGCGCGTCACGCGGAAGTCCCCGCCGGGATCGTTCGACAGGTCGTACATGTTCGCGTAGAAGCGCAGCGGGTCGGGGTAGTTCTCGGTGCAGTATTCTCCCACGTGTGCTGGGTGCGGGGGTCGTCGGTGCCGTAGAGCTTGGCGATCATGGACGGATCGAGACCGGAGAGCTCCGGATCGTTGAAGCTGTAGAGGTCCCAGAGCCCGCGTTCCACGATCACCTGATTCACGACCGCCAGCACCGCGAGCTTGCGGCTGTAGCCCTGGATCGGCTCGGTCGTGGCCCACCCGACCGACGCGTATTCGTACAGCATCGACTCCCCGCCGTAGCCGTTGCGCTCGGGCCCGCAGGTCTTCCTCACCCAACCTGCACCCACGTGTAGCCGAACTTCTCGGTCACCCGCGCGCGGATCTCGGCGAACAGGCCGTCGGCATCGGCGCGCACCTCTTCCAGCGACTGCTGGTTCAGCACGTCCTGGGGGTCGGTGCCCTTGATGCCCGGGTAGGCCTCGCGTGCTTCTGCTCATCCGTCTTCGCCCCGTCGTAGTTGCCCGAGGCCGACGTCTGCAGGCGCTCATGCCGCCGACGGTCGCGACGTTGAACAGGATCGTTCGCGATCAGCGCCACCGTGCCCAGGCGTCGTCCTCGCGGGGAGAGCATCGCCGCGACGATCACGCCCACGACGACCAGCTGCAGGGGCGAGCATCGTGACGCCGTAGAGCACATCGGTGCCCCCCGCGAGGAGGGCGCCGAAGAGGATCAGCACGAACAGGATGCCGGTGACCAGGGCGATCCAGCCGATCGCGTTCGAGGAGGTCTTCTCCTCCGGGCCGTCCGGGCCCGCGGGGTCGATCATCGGAGCCGGCCTGACCGCCCCGGCTGGGCGCCGGCACGCGACGCGCTCCCCGGTACCCGCCCGGAGGCGGCACGGGCGGCGCGCCCTCGGAGCCCGCGATGAGCGTGCCCGCTGCTTCTCGTGATCCATCACCATGGCCTGTCCGTCCCGGATCCGCCCGGATCGTCGCCGTCCTGCTGCTGGTCGCGCTCCTGAGTGCCCTGGTCGAGTTTGTCCTTCAGGCTCCTGCAGCTTGTCATCGGACGGCTGCGGCTCCTCCTGCTCCTCGGGCTGCTCCTCCGGCGGAGGCTGCTGCTCCTGCTGCTTCTCGGTCAGGCGCTGTTCGGTGTCGTCGAGGGTGTCGCTCATGTCGCTCGGGTCGGAGGACTGCTCCTGCGCTTCCTCGCTGCGGCATTCCTCGGGCGTCTCGATCGTGATCGTGAGGGCCTCGTCGAACAACGCCGCGGCTGCCGTGCCGTCGCCGTCGGCGCGTGCCGCATCGCCCATCCGCTCGATCACGAGAGCGAGGTTGATCCGCACGCCGCAGACCTCCAGACCGGAGGCGAGGCCCAGCGCCTTCTCGAGCTCCGCCCGGGCCTCGGGCAGCCGCTCGGCCCCGGCGAGGGCGGTGCCGACGTTGAACGGCGCCTTGTACGGCTCGAACCCGTTGAGGAACTCCTGACCCCGCGCCGCGGCCTCCGAACCTGCGTAGTCGTCCACCACGTACGCCGTGATCGCCTGATGCGCGAAGGCGTACATGCTGAGCAGCTTGCCGACGAAGAGCAGCGCGACCAGAGTGAGGGGCAACGTGCCGATCGCTATCGAGCGACGGATGCGGCGGCGACGGCGATTCGACGCGAGCAGCGCGGCGGCGGCATCGTTCTGCGGAGTCACGATGCACCTCGCTCCGTCGGTGCCGTGGGCGCCCTTCGTCTCGCTGCGCTCGCTCAGGGTGGGGCCGCCCGGCGCGCGGAGCTGACGGAGGCGGGCCACGAGCATCGTCGCGCGGGCCAGCTCGATGCCGAGCAGCGCGACGATCACGAGCGCGGCGATCCAGTACAGCTCGATGACGTTGCCGACCTCGCCCGATTCGGCGTAGCTGGTCGTCGTGGCGGCGGGCCTCGGGAGCGCCGGAGGCGTGTCCGCCGTCCGGAGTTCGTAGACGATGCCGAGCTGCTCGGCCACGGCCTGCAGGTTCGTCGTCGATCGTCGACAGGGCGTCGGAACCCTCGTACTCGATGTAGCCCTCGTCGCTGCCGCCCGACGGTCTGACGCCCCCGCTCGTGATCCGCACGGGGCCGCCCTCGCGGTGCCGTAGCCGAAGCGGCCCCGGCATCCGTGTACTTCGCGCTCTCTGTCGAAATTCACTCCGGTGGCGAGCTGACGGTTCGCTCGCCGTCGCCGAAGTAGAACACCATGCGCGATCGATCCGGCGATGCCTCGGCGGCTGTGGCGAGCGTCTCGGCGACGAGGGGGGCCGCGATCCCGATCGAGCTCCCTCGCGACTGGCTCGTCACCTCGGGGCGCAGCACCCCGAGGGAGCCGACCAGGGCCGTGGTGTCGGTGGTCAACGGCATCCGCAGTTCCGCCGCGGCGTCGAAGGTCACGAGGGCGAAGCGGGCGCCGGGGTACTCCTGGATCAGCGCCGCCACGTCCTCCCGCACGCCGTCGAGGCGCGGACGGTCGTCGTCCCAGTCCTCCGCTGACCACGCTCGCCGTCGTGTCGACGACGAGCAGGATGTCGGTGTCGGTCGCGAGCGTCTGGGTCGCACCGCCCGGGATGCCGGGGCGCAGCAGCATCACGAGGCAGGCCAGCACCATCACGAGCCGCAGCGACCAGAGCGTGCGGTGCGCGCGATGCGGGGACGCGGATGCCGGGGCGCCGGCGCTCGCCGCCGGACGCGGCGGACGCACGATCACCCAGACGACCAGCGCGAGCACGGGCGCGAAAAGCAGGAGGAGCAGCAGGGGGTGGAGGACGGGCTGGAGGATCACAGTCTCACCCTCCACAGCACCACGATGAAGGCGAGGACGCCGGCCAGGAGCGCGACGATCCAGAGGTTCGGGGTGTCGGTCCACACGATCTGGGCCTCGCCGCGCAGCTCGGTCGCATCCTGCTCCTGCACCTGCGCCACGATGTCGGCGACGGTCGTGGTGTCGCGCAGACCGAAGGCCGCACCGCCCGTGGCCTCCGCCGCGGCCGCGAGCTCGGCGCTGACATCGGCGTCCTTGCCCTGCACGGGGTTCAGCGCGAACACGCGGACGTCCGTGGATGCCGTGCGAACGCCGCGGCCTCCTCGAGCGACACGATCGACGCGCCGTTCACCTCGTTGTCCGTCGCGAAGATCACCGACCGCGAGCCGCTCGTCGTCGGGACGGTCGAAGCCGAGCGTGCAGGCGGCGAGCCCGTCCCCGATCAGCGAGGCGCCGTTGCCGTTGAGGGTGCCGACCCAGTGCTCGGGGATCTCGTCGACGTAGTCGAAGCTCTGCATCATGCTCTCGAGGTGACCGCGGATGAACTCGTAGTCGTCGGTCAGCGGGAAGATCTGCACGGGTGAGCTGTTGAAGATCGTCAGGCCGATGCGCTCGCCCTCGAATCCCTCCAGCAGCTCTTCGAACACCGAGAGCACCTCGACGTCGACCTCGGTCATCGATCCGGACACGTCGAGGCAGAGCATGATGTCGCGGCTCGTGTTGACCGGCTGGATGGTCTGCGACGACATCGGGCCGCGCCTCACCACCGGCGGCGATCGTCGAGACTGTGGCGATCGCGATCACCCCGGCGAGGGCGACGACCCGGCGCGTGAGGGCGGTTCGGAGGTGGGGAGCGCGCGCAGGCGTTCGGCCCGGGCGACACGGGCGGCATCCGCGGCGTGCGGGTGGCCGTCACGTCGCAGACCGAGGAACAGGCCGATCGCGATCGCGACGACGGCGACCCCGATGGCGACGAAGAGCACCCAGAGGTTCGCTAGTGCCATGTGCGCACCACCGTCCGTGCCGCTTCGGCACCGGCGAGCGGGTCGATCGCGGGGCCCTGCCGGAAGATGCTGGGGTAGTAGTGGCGACCCATCGCGTCGAGCAGCGCGGGTGGACCCCGCGCGCCCGCAGGTCTTCGAGCGAGAGGACGGGCGCCTCGAGGCCGCTGTACTCGTTCACGAAGGTGCGCACCACGCGACTCAGTTCGAGGTTCGCATTGCGCGGCGTCAGGCGGCGCTCGCGGTAATCGGTCTCGATCCGCTGGATGCGCTCGATGTACTCCGTGCGCAGCTGCGAGAGCACATCCTCCGCGAGCGGCTGCGGCTGGCCCGCGTCGCCGGTGTCGCCCACGCGTTCAGGCCGCGTCAGGACGACCACGGCAGCCAGGCGGCGGCGATCAGGAGCAGCAGGATGCCGATGGCCAGCAGCATCCATCCCCAGCCGTACTGCGCCGGGGGGTAGAGCTCGTCAGAACCGGGCATTCGACCTCCGGTTCAGCAGGGTCAGCAGCTGCGAGACGGCGTCGTCCTGTCCGTCGAGCGCGGCATGACTGATCTCCATGCGCGTGAGCGTCTCCGCCAGATGCGCGGCATCCGCCTGGGTCTGCCGGGTGAGCCTCCTGCACGATGCCGAGGTCGCCCGCACGAAGTCGGGCACCTCCCAGAGGCTGTCCACGTCCCGGCGGGTGCGTCCGGTCGCGTGGTCGAGCACCGGTTCGGCGTCGCGGACCGTGAGCCACAGCACGTCATGCTGCACGCGCAGTCGGCGCAGCATCCGCTCGGTCTCGGTCGTGATCGGTGCCTCGTCGGTGACGACGACGACGATCATGCGGCGAGAGATCGTGCGGGTGACGTACGAGAGCAGGGCATCGCGGTCGCTGGGCGCGGAGCTCTCGTCGATCGCGCGGTCGATCGTGCGCAGGGCGTGCTCGAGCGCGCCCTCGCTGCGGCCGGGGGCGAGACGGCGCACGCGCGACGCATCTCCGTAGACCGCCGTGAAGTCGTCGCCGTGGCGCAGCGTCAGTACGCCGAGGGCGCCGGTGGCGAGGATCGCAAGGTCCTTCTTCGACCGTTCGTCGGCGGCGAGGGTGGCCATCGACCTGCCGCGTCGACCACGAACAGGATCGTGTGCATGCGGGTCGCGCGGGAGCGCTTGACCAGCGGCGTGCCCAGGCGCGCCGTCGCACGCCAGTCGATGTCGCGCACCTGGTCGCCGTACTCGTACTTGCGCAGGTCCTCGAAGTCCAGACTGCGCCCGTGCAGCAGCGATGCGTAGGCGCCGTCGAGCGCGTGCATCGAGGTGCGCGACGAATGGATGAAGAGCTTGCTCTTCACCTGCGCGATCAGACTGGCCATGGCTCCCTGGTCCTGTCGAAGGGGTCGGAGGGAATCAGGGCGTGGGCACGGCGGCGAAGATCTGGTCGATGATCTCCTCGCGGCGGATGCCCTCGGCATCGGCCTCGAACGTCAGCAGCACGCGGTGGCGGAGCACCAGATGCCGCAGTTCGCGGATGTCCTCGGGCAGCACGTGCGAGCGGCCCTTCAGCAGCGCCAGCGCGCGCGACGCCTGCAGGAACGCGATGCTTGCGCGCGGGCTCGCGCCGTACTTGATGAACCGGGCGCGGTCCTCGCCGATGTAGGGCGCGGGTTCTGGGTCACGTAGGCGATCGACATGGATGCAGTCTCTTGCGGATGGCCGGGTCGACGTAGATGCGGCTCGCGACGTCCTGCATCAGGCGCACGTCGTCGAGGGACACCGCGCCCGGGACATGCCGGTCGGGGTCGAGCACGCCCGAATCGATGCGGCCGAGGATCTCGAATTCTCGGCCGGGCTCGGAGACTTCACGATCTCCTTGAGCAGGAAGCGGTCCATCTGCGCCTCGGGCAGTTCGGACGCGCCCTCCTGCTCGATCGGGTTCTGCGTCGCGATCACGAGGAAGGGCTTCGCAGGTGGTGCACCTCGCCGCCGATCGTGGTCTGTGCTCCTGCATCGCCTCGAGCATCGCGCTCTGCGTCTTCGCGCTCGAGCGGTTGATCTCGTCGAGCAGCACGAAGTTGGCGTGCACCGGGCCGAGCACCGTGCGGAACGAGCCGGTCGCGGCATCGTAGATCTGGTTGCCCGTGATGTCGCTCGGGAGCAGATCGGGCGTGCACTGGATGCGCTTGAACTGCGCGCGGACGGTGTCGGCGAGGTGCTCGCGGCCGTCGTCTTGGCGAGGCCGGGGACGCTCTCGAGCAGGATGTGGCCGCCGGCGATCAGCGAGACCAGCAGGCTCGTGCGCAGGCGCTCCTGCCCGATCATCTTGGCCGAGTACGCGTCGGAGATGATCGTCAGCACCTCGCCGGCGCGGGCGAGCTCGGACGCGGTGGGCGCGTCGCCGGCCACCGGCGTGGACGGGGCGGCCGGTCGCGCGGCGGGAGGTGCGGCGGCGGGAGGTGCCGGGGGCGCGGGCGGAGGGGGCGGTGCCGAGTCCGTCTGCCGGTCCGACGCGTAGGGCTCGTTCATCTGGTGGCTCCCTCGATCCTCCGGGGGCGCACAGCACGTCCAGCCCCCGCGAACAGCGTAACCGCATCGGCGCGAGGCGGAGCGACCGCCCCCGCGGCATGACGACGAAGGGGGAGCCGCCCACCGGGGCCTCCGTTGCGGCTTGCGGTTGCGCGGACCGCTATCGAAAGCCGCAACATATCGGTATACATAGCTCATACCCAAACGATGAGATCGCTCCCACGAGGGGGTGGCCTGATGACGGTGCGGGGTGCGCTCGACGGCGTATGAATCGGGCGGAAGGCGGGAATCATGGGCGATTCGCAACTGCGGGCGAGACTCGGTCCGCTCGGCGAGGGGGCGGTGCTCGGAGAACGCGTCTTCGAGACCCTGAGCGATGCGATCGTCGAGGGACGACTCGCCCCGGGCGAGCACATCAGCGACAAGGAGATCGCCGAGGCGCTCCACATCTCGCGCACCCCGGCGCGGGAGGCCCTGCGTCATCTGTCCTGGCTCGGTCTGGTCGAAGTGCTGCCCAATCGGTTCACCCGCGTGAGCGTCGTCGGCCACGACACGATCGCGCACACCCTGGAGTTCGCTGGGATGCAGGCGGGTGTGGCGATCCACCTCGCGATGCAGCGGATGGACACCGAGGCGCTGCAGCAGGCGATCCACCTGGTCGACCGCGTCATCGCCGCCTCCGACGTCGACGATGAGGCCGGAGTCCTGATCGGGGCGCGCGCGCTCATGGTCTTCCTGACCCGGCAATCGGGCAACCCCATCTTCGCCGAGGCGATGGAGGCGGTGAATCTGCTGGTGACCCGCAACCTGCGGACGGCCCGGATCGTCCTGGGGTCGCCGGATGCCCGCGCGACGTCGTATCGCGCGATGCGTGCGGCGATGCTCGCGGGCGACGCCGGCGCGGCGGAGCAGTTCTTCCGCCGGCAGTACCGCGCCACGGTGGCCCTGTTGTCACAGGAGAGGGACCAGGCGCTGCCGGGAGATCGAGGACGTCACGCGGGCGCTCAGCGGAATACCGATATGTAGCGTGACCGGGGCGCGGGTTTCGCCTCCCGCGGGGGAGCGAGGGCCCGCCCGTCGTCCTATCGTGAAAAGGTCGGCGCGAATTCAGGACGCCCCCGTTGTCCTGTCTCGACGGTGTCGGCATGGAGGACTCATGCGTGTTCGTCAGATGCTGGAGCGTGCGCGCCGCGACCGACGTTCGTGGTGGATCGGTGCGTTGATCGCGGTCGTCGCGATCGGTGCGACCGGCGCCGTGGCCTACGCGGTGCAAGCGCCGACGATCCTGTCGGCGTCCGACACCGCGCCGAAGCCCGGCGCCTCCGGTCCGACTTCGGCCGGAGAGCCGACACGGCGGCCGGTCGGTGCGCCGGGGTCGGAGATGGTGACCGGCCGGACGATGCCGACAGGCACGCCGACCCCGACTGCCACTCCGACGGCGTCAGCGGCGCCCGATTCTCCCGTGCCGTCCCCGGAACGCGGCCCGAAAGCAGGCGAGACGGCCCCGGCGCCCGGCGCCCCGCCTGCCGCTCCGGCTCCGCCCGCAGCCCCTCCGGCGCCGGTCACCCCGTCCCAGCCCGTCGCGCTCTCCGGTGACGCCGCGATGGCGGCCGAGGTCGTGCGTTTGGTCAACATCGAGCGGGGCGATGCGGGCTGCGGACCGGTGACGGCCACTGCGGTGCTCGAGCAGGTCGCCCGGGCGCACAGCCAGGACATGGCCGATCAGGAGTACTTCAGCCACACCTCTCTGGACGGACGCTCGCCCTGGGATCGGCTCGAGGCCGCCGGCTACTCCGACGGGAGCGGCGAGAACATCGCGGCGGGGCAGGACACGGCGCAGGACGTGATGACCAGCTGGATGAACAGCGAGGGCCATCGCGCCAACATCCTCAACTGCGACAGCGCCACGGTCGGGATCGGGATCGCCCACGGCGGCTCGTACGGCATCTACTGGACACAGCTGTTCGGCCGCTCCTAGCCGGAGGGCCGTCGTCCCCACCGCATCCGCGTGACGAGCACGCCGAGCAGACACAGGGCGCCACCGAGGAACATCAGCGGCGTCGGCACCTCACCCAGGATCGCCCACGACATCAGGATCGCGATCGCCGGTACCACGTAGGTCGTCGCCGAGGTCTGACCGGCCGAGCTGCGCTGCAGCACATACGCCCAGGTCGTGAAAGCGATCGCGGTGGGGAAGATGCCGAGGTACACGACCCACAGCGTCGCGTCGAGCGGTGCGGTCTGCAGGGCGCCGACGAGACTGCCGATCCACGGCAGCAGGGCGACCGTGCCCGCGACGGCGCCGAGGAACGTGAGCGTCGTCGCATCCGTCCCGGCGCTGAGCAGGCGCTTCTGCAGCAGCGTGCAGCCGGCGTACATGACGGCCGCGAGGAGGGCGAGCAGCAGGCCGGTGATGTCGGGGCCCTCGTTCGTCGACGAGTTCATGCCGATCAGCACCACGCCGAGGAACGCGATCGGAGCGCCGATCACGAGCGGCCGGGGGAATCCCTCGCGCAGGAACAGACCGCTGAAGATCACGACCATGAGCGGGGCGAGATTCACGACCATCGCGGCGGTGCCCGCGTCGAGCGTGCGTTCGGCGGCGTTGAGCGCGAGGTTGTACACGCAGAACCAGCCCACGCCCCACACGGCGACGAGCCACCAGTGCCGACGCTCGGGAAGGCGGATGCCGTGGCGCACCGCGATGATCGCGAGCACCACGCTGCCGACGCCCATGCGCAGCAGGGCCAGGGCTCCCGGGTCGTAGTGCGGGCCCGCGCCGCGGATGCCGATGAACGCGGACGCCCAGAGCACCACGGTCACGAGCGCCGCGAGGAGGACGAGCGGCCCCTGCGTCTTCGGGGCGGCGGTGGGCATGCGGACGCCCGGGTCGCCGGGTACGGCTTCTGACATCCTCCGATCCTGGCATCGGGGTCGGACATTCCACGACCGGCCGAAGCGCCAGCATCCGTCGCTTTTCCGTCACGGAGAAGCCGTGATGACTATCGAGCCCGGCGCGTCGCCTCGCCAGGTGCAGAATATCGGACGAGCTTCAGACTTCGGCCAGATGCGGCCCGACCGCAGATGAGTGAGAGTTCTCCGATCTCACGCTCCTTTCATACCGTCAAGTAGGCCTTTCGGCGGACAGACAGATTCGCAGACGATCGATAAAGTCTGCTCTGCAAGCCGCCGACACATGTGGAGATACTCGCGAAGTTCCTCTCCGACGAGAACGGGAAGTCCCTCAGCGGGAACATGATCAAACTGATCTGTCCCTAGAACCAGGATCGAAGAATATGTCGTACGACCTCGAGGTGTACGGGCGGTCAACGCTCACATCCCACCAGCTCCGGGAGATGGTGGATGCACACGGCCTCGCCGCGAGCGGACAGCAGATAGCGTCGCGCCCCGCCCCCGTGATGCTGACATCGGCGGCGACCTTCGTCTACGCATTCACATATTCCGGGCCGCACAGGATCGAGATCGATGATTTGCCGCACCGTCACCGGCGCAAGCTTGAGGCGATGAAGTGGCTCTACAGAATCACCGTCGAGGGTGGCGAGGTTCCACCGTCTCAGGCGATCGTGTTCGCGCAGCGCTTGGCCGAGCAAGTCGATGGTGTCGTAGTCGACCTGCAGACTGACATCTCCGCTGAACCCGAGGTCGAAGCGGTCAGAGTAGGCACCGCCAGGTACCTTCACTTGGAGTGGTATTTCCAAAGCGATGGCGAGTCGACTTCTCTCCTCTCGGACTACATCGCTGCATCGAGAGATTTTCTCCCTGTGGCGCTGCCAGCACTATTCGGCACTCATCATCCACTGTCGGAGAGATTTCGTGAGGTGGGTGAAATCGGGCTTATGGAGTATTACAGGCGCGAGTGCTCCGCAAGCCAACTGTTTCTCAAAGGGAATGGCCCGCTCGTGCGTGGCAGTGTGCCGGAATGGTCGCGGAGCTTCGTCAAGACATTTGCGCTCGTTTTTGACCTCAACGCCTCCCCGGCATTGGCACCCGCTGACCTGGAGTCGTTCTTCGTAGATGTAGCCCAGAAGAGTCGGAGCTTCTTCGGCTGTGCCGAGGTGAATGACAGCCGGGTCTTTACCTCGGTGCCGTCGAGTCCGTCCGGGCGTTGGCCGGGACTTCCGCGGATCCCGCAATGGATGACATGGTACTCCACGGAGTACGCGCTCCTGGTTGAGCCCTACCTCAACGGCCGCAAGAGGTCTGTGGATGGCGGCGTAGTCCACCTGTGGGCCGATACTCCTGAACCGGCGCTCCAGATTGCGTCGCAAATCGAGCGAGCACCATGGGTCCCGGAGAAGCTGCTTCCTCAGCAGAAGGACTCAGAGCGCAAGCTCCTGGCGACTTCCGATGCCCGTGTCATGCCGGTATCTCTAGGAGGTTCGCCTCGCGGGCGAACGTTCCTGGATCGGCTGTTCGGCGAGAAGCCGAGCGAGTAGCTGATAAGTACGACGACTTTGTCAACCAGCTCAACTGATTGGGTGAAACGTGCAGTTCTTGACACTTCCCGACCTTCGAATCGACGAAGCTTCCCCCGATGCAGTGGGGGGCACTCGTCGTCACCTTGGACGAGATTGCTTTCTTCGCGAATGCGATCTCGCAATCGCGCCTGGCCATCGACGATTGGGAGTTCTCATCGCTGGTCGGAATGAAGCCGGGCGAGGCTGACCAGATACGGGAGGCGCTCGTTCATGTATTCCGCACACACCAGCCGCCGCAAACATAGCGGCTCAGTCGAGGACCTGCGTTTTCAAGCCGCATTCGCGCAGACGCGCACACACCCGTCACGTCTGGCCTGAACAGGGGCTGCGGATGGCCACGTGCGCGACCGGATGCGAAATATCGGGTAGCTACTGTGCCTTCGATAGCGTGGCGGAGGCAACCGGCGAATGGGGAGAGATGTCGTACGACGTGGAAGTGTATGCGCAGCGAGCCTTGACGGCGCGTGAGCTGGTCAAGACGGTCAAGGCCGACAGAGAGCTGAAGGCGAAGGGTGATCGCGCGACCGGCGGAGTCGGTGAGGTCGAGTGGAAGCGCTCCGGCGAGCACTGCTTCACCGTCGACGGGCCGATGGACGTGGATTCGAGATGGGTCCCCGATGACTGGACCGGGAGCACCCCTCCGACGGTGTTCTACAGCATCCAGGTCCCGTACATCGTGGACACCTCGGCCGGCTTCTCCTTCGAGGCGGATCCGCGGCAGCTCTCGGCGGCACTGAGTTTCGCGTCACGTCTCGCCGACCGGCTCGACGGCCTGGTCGTGGACCTCCAGGCGTGATCGGCACTGGTCGGACCCTCTTCTCGCGGGGTCGCCTGCAGGAGTTCCTCGCTCGGTTCACAACCTGAAGGAGCAAGCCGATGTCTTATGACGTCGATGTGTACGGGAAGGTCTCGCTGACGGCGCGAGACCTGGCGAAGGTGGTTTCGACGGTGCGTGGTCTGAAGGCCGAGGTCGATCGGCGGTCTCGGACGATCTCATCCATC
The DNA here is from genome assembly GCF_055361165.1 of Microbacterium sp. TW_SC_2. Taxonomy (NCBI): domain Bacteria; kingdom Bacillati; phylum Actinomycetota; class Actinomycetes; order Micrococcales; family Microbacteriaceae; genus Microbacterium; species Microbacterium sp. TW_SC_2. Next base: position 103,828 of record NZ_CM143952.1, read on the forward strand.
GTGCACAAGCGGACCGGTGAGACGGCGTTCGAGCTCGACGGGCCCGCGCAGCTCGAACCGGAGGATATCCCGGAGGGATGGACCGAGGTCTTGGGAGCGACGGTGCTCTACAGCATCCACGTCTCGTATGACGTGCGGACGGGAGCCGGCGGGTTCTCGGCCACCGTCGAAGAGCCGAATCTGACCGCGGCGACGGCTTTCGCGGCACGGTTGGCGGAGCGCGTCGATGGCACCGTGATCGACCTGCAGACGTATGAGCCATCGGTGCCTGCAGCAGTGCCGGAGCCTGAATCACCGAAGACACGCTTTCTGCACCTGCAATGGCACCGCCTGCGTGACGACTCGAAGGATCTCGCCGAGATCTATCTCCGCACGGCCCGAGAGTACTTCCCGCTCGCGGTGCCACCGCGATTCGGCACCTACGAGCCGCTCCAGGGTAAGTTCCCCCGCGACGACGACTCGGCATTCGCATCGATGTACCGCGAGAAGTGTCAGATCGGGAGTCTGCTGCTCTTCGGCAAGCCGATCGAGTCGGGGTCGATCGGCGACTGGACAAACGACCTGTGGAAGCGCACCCAGTCAGTTCAGCTGACGTATGACCTCGACCGGCTGAGAAAACTGAAGGCGCTGGAGGACATCGAGCCTTTCTTCATTGCGCTCGCCGAGCGAGCCGGCTGCTTCTTCGCCTTCGCCGAGGTGAACACGAGCCGTTATGGTGATTCGCTACCCTTCATGGATGTCAAGCTTCGTGAGCCGTGGAGCGGGTTGCCGACGGCTCCGCAGTGGCTGACCTGGTTCGGCCCGGAGTACGCCGAGCTGGTCGCACCGCACCTCGATGCCGCGCGTATGACGGCGAACTCGCGGGGAACTCTTCACCGCTGGACGGAGCATCCGGCCGAGGCGGATGAGCTCCGACGGCTGAGCGGGGAGCCCTGGATCTCTTCTGAGTTCCGCGGGGCCGTCGACCCCGACCAAGAAGGTCGTTGCAGCAGAGCCGCAGTAGTGATGCCGGCCTCTTTGCGATATCCCGCGCCCGATTCGCCGCAGGCGCGGCGGATCGAGGCGTTCTACGCCAGGATGCGGGAGATCGAGGCCAACGCGCGCAATCGCGCGGAGGAGGCGCGACGACGATGACCGCCGGCGAGGATCTGTTCGGCGGAGACGAGCACGTCTCACCTGCAGGCGTTCCTCGACCGGTTCACCTCGAGTGCACAGGCCCGAAGGGCCGTGTCCGGCCCTCCCGATAGGATGGGACCGCCCGAAGAGGGCCAGCTCATCGGCCGGTGCGAACCCGGCGAAAGCCAGGGGGATACCCATGCCAGGAATCGTGATCGTCGGCGTGCAGTGGGGCGACGAAGGAAAAGGCAAGGCCACCGATCTGCTCGGTGAGCGCACCGACTGGGTGGTGAAGTTCAACGGCGGCAACAACGCCGGGCACACCGTCGTCGTCGGCGACGAGAAGTACGCCCTGCACCTGCTGCCCTCGGGCATCCTGTCTCCCGGGGTGAACCCGGTGATCGGCAACGGCGTCGTGGTCGACCTCGAGGTGCTGTTCTTCGAGCTCTCGGCGCTCGCCGCCCGCGGCATCGACGTCTCGCGGCTCAAGGTCAGCGCCAACGCGCACATCATCACGCAGTACCACCGCACGCTCGACAAGGTCACCGAGCGCTTCCTCGGCAAGCGCATGATCGGCACCACCGGCCGCGGCATCGGCCCGGCCTACGCCGACAAGATCAACCGCGTCGGCATCCGTGTGCAGGACATCTTCGACGAGAACATCCTCCGCCAGAAGGTCGAGGGCGCTCTCGACCAGAAGAACCACCTGCTGGTGAAGATCTTCAACCGTCGCGCCATCACGGCCGACGAGATCGTGGAAGACCTGCTCTCCTACGCCGAGCGACTGCGCCCGATGGTCGCCGACACCGGCTACCTCATCTCGCAGGCGCTCGACCGCGGCGAGGTCGTCGTCTTCGAGGGTGGCCAGGCCACCATGCTCGACGTCGACCACGGCACCTACCCGTTCGTCACCTCCTCGTCCGCCACGGCGGGTGGCGCGTCCACCGGCTCGGGCGTGGGCCCGGGTGCTCTCGACCGCATCGTCGGCATCGTGAAGGCGTACACGACCCGCGTCGGATCGGGTCCGTTCCCGACCGAGCTCTTCGACGAGCAGGGCGAGTGGCTGCGGTCCGCCGGGTTCGAGTTCGGCACCACCACCGGCCGTCCGCGCCGCGTCGGCTGGTACGACGCTCCCATCACCCGCTACGCGACCCGCGTGAACGGCATCACCGACCTCGTGCTGACCAAGCTCGACATCCTCACGGGGCTCGAGAAGATCCCGGTCTGCGTCGCCTACGACGTCGACGGGGAGCGCTTCGACGAGGTGCCGGTCAACCAGACCGACTTCCACCACGCCACGCCCGTGCTCGAGTACTACCCGGGCTGGAGCGAGGACATCTCGACCGCGCGCACCTTCGACGACCTGCCGAAGAACGCCCAGGACTACGTGCTGGCGCTCGAGGCGATGAGCAACACGCGCATCTCGGTGATCGGCGTCGGCCCCGAGCGCGACCAGGTCATCGTGCGACACGACCTGCTCGACTGAGCCCGCCGCCATGACGCGGTTCTGGCTCGGCGGCTACGGCGAGGGCATGGAGGGGCAGGCCGAGGGCATCGGTCTGCTCGCGGGCGACGCCGGACGCGAGGCGAACAGCCTGTCGTATCGCGGGGCCGTCACCCGCACGCCGTCGCCGTCGTGGCTGGCGGCGCACCCGCGACTCGACGTCGTCTACGCGGCGCTCGAGGGGGATGCCGCGGTGCAGGCCTTCGCGCGCTCCGGCGATCAGGCCCTCGTGCCCCTCGGCGAGCCGGTCGGGGCCGGGGATTCGGTGTGCCACGTCGCGGTCGCCCCCGACGGACACTCGCTGATCGCCAGCTGCTACGGCGACGGGCGGGTCGTCCGCATCGGGCTGGACGCCGCCGGGAGACTCGTCCCTGCGGCGGGTGACCGGGCCGCCAAGGCCGCGGCGCTGCGGGCCGCGCTCTTCGGAGACGACGGATCGGAATCGGCGGATGCCGCTGCCGCCCCGCTTCCCGCGGGCGTCGGCGCACCGGCATCCGACCCCTACGACGCCGACCGCGCGTCGCACGCTCACTCCGCCGTGTTCCTTCCCGACGGACGCATCGCGACGACCGACCTCGGGTTCGACCTCGTACGGATCTGGCGACCGACCGGCGACGGACTCCGCCTCGATCACGAGGTGGTGCTGCCGCAGGGCACCGGTCCGCGCCACATGGTCATGCATCCGAGCGGCCACCTGCACGTGGTCACCGAGTACTCGTGCGAGGTCTTCACGCTCGCGGCTGCCGTCGACGGCACCTGGAGCGTCGTGTCCTCGCTGCTGGCGAGCCCGATCGCCGAGATCGGCACCGACTTCCCCGCCGAACTCGCCCGCACGCGCGACGGCGCCTTCCTCTACACCGCGCTGCGCGGCAGCAACACGATCGTCACGCTCCGGGTGCGCGGCGCCGGCGAGTCGCTCGAGTCGGTCGCGCTCGCAGACTCCGGCGTCGACTGGCCGCGCCACCATCTGGTGCACGAGGGCAAGCTGCTCGTCGCCGGTCAGCGCTCGAACACGATCAGCCTGCTCGACCTCGACGAGCGTTCGGGCGCCGTGCGCGGCATCCGCCATCAGGCTCAGGTCCCCACCCCGACGCACTTCCTGCCCGTGCGCTGAGACCCACCACACGGCGCGTTTCCTCCTGCATCCGGCGGATTCTCCTGCACGTCGCGCTCGACGCCGAGGCTCGGCCGGCCGCACCCGCTCACAGCACTCGGCCCCCCGCACTCGCCACAGCCCCCCCGGCGCCCGACGACCCCATGCCCCGTTTCGGCGCGTCGGGAACATCCGGCCCGTGATCCGATGTTGGTCTTGAACATGACGACCGGCGACGAGAGGCTTGAGGCATGAGCGCTGAGAACACATCGACCGACGAGTACGACCTGATCGTTCTGGGCGGGGGACCGGTCGGAGAGAACGTCGCCGATCGTGCCGTGCAGGGCGGGCTGACCGCGATCATCGTGGAGAGCGAGCTCGTCGGCGGGGAGTGCTCGTACTGGGCCTGCATGCCGTCGAAGGCACTGCTCCGCTCGGCGCAGGCGCTGCGGGCGGCGCAGCACGTCGCCGGATCGAAGGAGGCCGTGACCGGCGGCCTCGACGTGCGCGCGGTGTTCGACCGACGCGACTCGTTCACGAGCAACTGGTCGGACGACGGACAGGTGAAGTGGCTCGACTCGGCGGGCATCGACCTGGCCCGCGGCCACGGCCGGCTGACAGGCGAGCGCGAGGTCACCGTGACCGACGTGGACGGCGGCACGCGCGTGCTGCGCGCCCGGCACGCGGTGGCGATCAGCACGGGGTCGGATGCCGTGATCCCGCCGATCGACGGACTGCGCGAGGCCTCCCCGTGGACCAGCCGCGAGGCGACGAGCGCCGAGGAGCTTCCGGACTCGCTCGCGATCATCGGCGGCGGTGTCGTGGCCGTCGAGATGGCCACCGCCTACGCGGCCCTCGGCTCGACGGTCACCCTCATCGCGCGCGGGGCGCTGCTGGCGTCCATGGAACCGTTCGCCGGTGAACGTGTCGCGGCGGGGCTCCGGGAGCTGGGCGTCACGGTGCGCACCGACACGGGAACCACCGCGGTGCACCGGGGTGACGACGGCGTGACGATCACCCTGGCCGACGGATCGACGGTCGTCGCGACCGAGGTGCTCGCCGCGACAGGGCGTTCGGCCCGCAGCGGCGACATCGGTCTGGAGATCGCGGGTCTGACGCCCGGACGCTGGATCGAGACGGATGACACGCTGCGCGTTCCCGGATCCGACTGGCTGTACGCCGTGGGCGACGTGAACGGCCGGGTGCTGCTGACGCATCAGGGCAAGTACCAGGCGCGCGCGGCGGGCGACGTGATCGTCGCCCGTGCGAAGGGCGAGACGGTGGACGACGCCGACTGGGGCCGCCACGTGGCAACGGCGGATCACGCGGCGACCCCGCAGGTGACCTTCTCGATCCCCGAGGTGGCGTCGGTGGGATTGACCGAGAGCGCGGCGCGCGAGGCCGGGCGGACGATCCAGGTGGTCGACTACGACCTGGGCGGCATCGCCGGCGCGAGTCTCTACGAGGACGGCTATGAGGGCCAGGCGCGTCTGGTCATCGACACCGAGCGGGACGTCGTGCTCGGGGCGACCTTCGTCGGTCCGGAGGTCGCGGAACTCGTCCATGCCGCGACGATCGCGGTGGTGGGCGAGGTCCCGATCTCGCGGCTGTGGCACGCGGTCCCCTCCTACCCGACGGTGAGCGAGATCTGGCTCCGTCTGCTCGAGACCTACGGCCGAGCGTCGGCATGACCCTGGCGGGGCAGGATGCCGGAACGGATGCGGTCGCACGGCATCCGTTCCGGCGCCCGCTCCGAACAGAGAGCGGGCGCGCCCCGCAGTTCCGCGTGCCCGCAGGTGGGAACGGTTTGTTTCTCACATTGACGGCCCCTCGCGCAAGCCTCGCGTGAATGTCGTCGACCTCTTATACGCTCGAATCTCAATCCGAGGAGGCACCACCATGAAGGCTGTACTCGCAGGAACCGTCATCGCCGACGCCGCAGAGGGCGATCTCGTGAAGATCGAGGGGAACTGGTACTTCCCGCCCGCATCGATCACGCCCGGTGCGCTCGTCGAGAGCCCCACCGCCTACCGGTGCCCCTGGAAGGGCGACGCCCAGTACTTCTCGATCCAGGTCGACGACGCGCTCCACAAGGATCTCGCCTGGTCGTACCCCACCCCCTACCCCTCTGCGTTCGACCGCGTCGGCACGGACTTCTCCGGCTACGTCGCCTTCGACCCGAGCGTCGAGATCTCTCAGTGACGTCCGTCTGCCGGCGCCGTGGCGCCGATGCACGCCTCGTCGATCGACCGACTGGAGTCCAGCCATGATCGAATTCCGCCACGTCACCAAGCAGTTCCCCGACGGCACCGTGGCCGTCGAGGACTTCAACCTCGTCCTTCCTTCCCGCAAGACCACGGTCTTCGTCGGATCCTCCGGGTGTGGCAAGACCACACTCCTGCGCATGATCAACCGCATGGTCGAACCGACCTCGGGTGACATCGAGATCGACGGCGAGAACGTCCTGGTCGGCGATCCGGTGCAGCTGCGCCGCCGCATCGGCTATGTGATGCAGAACTCCGGGCTCATGCCGCACTTCTCGGTGATCGACAACGTCGCCACCGTGCTGCGGCTCACCGGGGTGAAGAAGCAGGAAGCCCACAAGCGGGCGCGCACCCTGCTCGACACGGTCGGCCTCGACCAGGCGCTCGCCGACCGCTACCCCAGCCAGCTCTCGGGCGGGCAGCAGCAGCGCGTCGGGGTGGCGCGAGGCCTCGCGGCCGATCCGAACATCCTCCTGATGGACGAGCCCTTCGGCGCCGTCGACCCGATCGTCCGCGCCGACCTGCAGCAGGAGACCCTGCGTCTGCAGCACGAGCTCGACAAGACGGTCGTGTTCGTCACGCACGACATCGACGAGGCGTTCCTGCTCGGCGACCAGGTCGTGATCCTCGACAAGGGCGCCCGCATCGTGCAGGTGGGCAGTCCGAGCGAGATCATCGAGAATCCCGCCGACGATTTCGTCTCGGCGTTCATCGGCGCCGATCGCGGCCGGCGGGCACTGCGCCTGAAGCACACGCCGCACGGCACCGTCGTGGTCGACTCCGAGGGGCGGACGCAGGGAGCGATCGTCGCCGAGCCCGAGACGGATGCCGCCTCGTCCGTCACCGGGCCTGTCGACGGGTCGGTGCCCGGGAGCGCTCCGTGAACTGGGTCACCGACAATCTCGGGCTGATCTTCGACCTCACGCTGGTGCATCTGCGGCAGAGCATCGTGCCGATCGTGCTCGGGTTCGTGCTCTCGCTGCCGCTCGGCTGGGTGGCGTGGCGCTACCGGCTCGTGCGCGGTCCGATCATCGTGCTCACCGGACTCCTCTACACGATCCCGTCGCTGGCTCTGCTGATCCTGCTGCCGGCCACACTCGGCTACTCCGCGATCAGTCAGACCAATCTCGTGATCGCCCTGACGATCTACGCCGTGGCGATCCTGGTGCGCGCGGTCGCCGACGGCCTCGACTCGGTCGACGACGGCGTCCGCCAGGCAGCGACCGCCACCGGCTTCGCGCCGTTCCGCCGCTTCTGGGCGGTGGAGTTCCCGCTCGCCGGGCCCGTGATCCTGGCCGGACTCCGCGTCGCCGCGGTCAGCACGATCTCGCTCGCGACCGTCGGCATCCTGATCGGCGTGACCAACCTCGGCTACCTGTTCACGAACGGGCTCGAGCGCCGCATCATCGCCGAGGTGCTGGCCGGTGTCGTCGCGGTCGTGATCATCGCGCTCGTGATCGATCTGATCCTGCTGCTGATCGGCCGCGCGCTGATGCCGTGGACGAGGGCGACCAGTCGCGTCACCGCGAGCCGCACCGTTCCCGTGAGGGCCGCCGCATGAATCTGTTCACAGACGCCATCGCCTGGATGCTGGCCCCCGAGCAGTGGACCGGGAACTACGCCCTGCCCAAGCTCCTCGGCGAGCATCTCGCCCTCACCGCGATCTCGGTCCTGATCGCCGCGATCATCGCCCTCCCGCTCGGATGGTTGATCGGTCACACCGGTCGCGGTCGCGAGATCGCGGTCGCCGTCTCGGGCGCGGCGCGGGCCATCCCGGCCTTCGGCCTCATGGTGCTGCTGGTGCTCGTGCTCGGGGTGCTGCGCGTTCCCGAGGCCGCCATCACCACGTTCGTGCTCCTCGCGATCCCGTCGCTCCTGGCCGGTGCCTACACAGGCCTCGAGGCGATCGACCGCCGCGTGATCGACGCGGCGCGGGCCATGGGCATGACCGAGTGGCAGATCTTCTGGAAGGTCGAGGTGCGCCTCGGGCTGCCGCTGCTCGTCGGGGGCATCCGGGCCGCCCTGCTGCAGGTCATCGCGACCGTCACGATCGCCGCCTACGTCAACCTCGGGGGGCTCGGCTGGCCGATCATCCAGGGCATCCCGCTGCGTCGCTTCGACCAGGTCCTCGGCGGCGCGCTCATCGTGGCCGTCCTCGCGCTGCTCGTCGACCTGCTGCTCGCGACCGCACAGAAGGCGGCCGTCCCGCACGGACTCCGCACCGGTCGTCCCGCGCGTCGGCGCACCCGTCCGCTCACCCCGGCACCGGCGCCGGCGGCATCCCCCGCCTGATCCTCCGTCCCGCACTCACAGCATCAGAAGAAGTCCCAGAGAAGAGGAAGTCCATGTTCACAGCACGAGGCAAGCGCTCCGTCCTCGCCGTCGGCCTGGTCGCCGCAGCGACACTCGCCCTTTCCGCCTGCGGCGGCAACCCGCTCGACGAGCCGACGGAGGACACCGGGTCCGGCTCGTCCGACACGATCGTCGTCGGCTCGCAGGGGTACTACTCCAACGAGATCATCGCCGAGATCTACGCCCAGGCACTCGAGGGTGCAGGCTTCACGGTCGAGAAGCAGCTCAACATCGGACAGCGCGACGCGTACATGCCCGAGGTCGAGTCCGGCGCGATCGACGTCTTCCCCGAGTACACCGGCAGCCTGCTGGAGTACCTCTCGGAGGACGAGGTCGACGTCACCTCGCCGGAAGACGTCTACACCGCCCTCACCGAGGTGCTCCCCGACAGCCTGACCGCACTCGACTACGCCGAGGCGTCCGACCAGGACACGTACACGGTGCTCAAGAGCTTCGCCGAGGAGAACGACCTCACCACGATCGAGGACCTCAAGAACGTCACCTCGCAGGTCACGATCGGCGCCCCGCCGGAGTTCGAGCAGCGTCCGTACAACCCGGCCGCCGCGAAGGAGGTCTACGGCGTCGACCTGGCGTTCTCGGCCACCGGCCCGACGACGCTCGAGTCGCTGCTCGCCGGAGAGATCCAGGTCGCCGACATCTACACGGCTGACCCGGCCTTCGAGACCGAGGACATCGTCGCTCTGGAAGACCCGAAGAACCTGATCATCTCGTCGAACGTCGTGCCGATCGTCTCGAGCGACATCGCCGACGACGTGTCCGAGGTGCTCAACGCGATCAGTGCCAAGCTGACCGCCGAGGAGCTCGTCTCGCTCAACGTGCTCAGCACGGTCGACCAGCAGTCTTCGGCCGACATCGCCAAGAAGTGGCTGGCGGACAACGACCTCGGCTGAGTCCACCGTCTGACGTCGTGTCTCCGACGTGCCCGGGCCCGATGGGTCCGGGCACGTCTGCGTCTGCCGGAGCCCCTAGACGCGGGCGTTCTGTCGCGGGACCAGCACCTGGTTGATGATGATGAGGATGGATGCCGCGACCGGCACGGCGACCAGGGCGCCGAGCAGGCCGAGCAGGGTACCGCCGGCCAGGGCCCCGATGACGACGAGCGATCCGGGGACCGCGATCGCGCGGTTCATGACCCGGGGCGTCATGACATACGCCTCGACCTGCATGTAGATCAGGTAGATCACGGCAAAGATCAGGGCGCCGAGCGGATCGGTGAGCAGGGCCAGGCCGGTCCCGATGATCCAGAACGTCACCGGACCGATGAGCGGGATCAGCGTGATGCAGAACGCGACGGTCGCCATCAGCGGCGGGAACGGGAGACCGAGGAAGAAGTAGAGCAGGAAGGCGAGCATCGCGTTGAAGAACGCGAGGATCACCATCCCCATCACGTAGCCGCCGACCGAATCGGTGATCTGCTCGGTGATGTCGCTCGCACGGGCGCGGTCGCGCGCCGGCGCCAGGCTCAGCAGCCCCTTCTTCATGGAGGGGAGCGTGGCCACGAAGTACAGCGTGAGCACGAGGACCACGATGACGCCCGAGATGCCGGAGGCGATGGAGGCGCCGACCTGCAGGGCTCCGCCGCCGATGCTGGCGATGTTGCCGGGGTCGGTGAGGAAGGACTGCACGTCGGAGACGAGACTCTGGAACTGGTCGCCGAACTGCCGGTCGAGCGTGGCGTAGAGGTCGCTGCGGGTGAAGTCCCGGATCGTGCCGGGCACCGAGCGCACGAAGCTGGCGATCTGCGCGATCACGATCGGCAGGACCATCCACAGGATGAGGCCCATCACCACGATCAGCGCCAGGATCACGACCACGACCGACATCGCGCGCGACAGGCCGCGTCGTTCGAGGAGGCGCACCGCCGGGTCGAGACCGAGCGCGGCGAACAGCGCGAGTGCGATGTAGATGAGCACGGTCGACAGGTTCGCGAGGGCGAGCCCGAGCACGATCGCCGCCAGACCGCCGAGCGTCGCGAGGAAGCCGAACACGAACGGCTTGTCGATGCGAGTCCAGAACGACCGGCTCGGCGTCATCGCCTCGACGGGGCGTGGTCGCTCGGTCGCGGGGGAGGTCGCCTCGGCGGTGGCGGCCGGTGTCGCCGCGGCGCTCGTGTCGGAGCCGGGGGCACCCGTCGCGTCGTCGCTGTTCTCGACCGGCGCGGGCATCGGCGACTCGTCATTGCTCATGGGATCACGATAGCGGGGGCATGCCCGCGACCCCGGACCATCTCTCCGCTGTGCGCGGTCGCGGCCCTAGAGTGGTGGCATGACTGCCGCTGACGACCCCCGGGCCGAACTGCTCCGCCTTCGCGCCAGCATCGACAACATCGACGCCGCGCTCATCTTCATGCTCGCCGAGCGCTTCCGTGCCACCCAGCAGGTCGGTCAGTTGAAAGCCGAGTATGACATGCCGGCATCCGACCCCGGACGCGAGGAGCAGCAGGTCGCTCGCTTGCGCGCCCTCGCGGAAGACGCGCACCTCGACCCGGAGTTCGCCGCGAAGTGGTTCAACTTCGTGGTGGCCGAGGTCATCCGCCACCACACCGAGGCGGCCGAGGGGCGCTGAGCCCGCCCGCCCGGGACCGGGTCTCAGACCGCGAGGATGCGGCCGTTCACGATCCCCTCGACCGAGCGCACGTAGGCGTCGCTGACCTCCTGGTCGGTGACCGGACGCTGACCGGGGAAGGCGGCGTGGTAGCCGGGCGAGCTCGCCAGCACATCGGGCGAGACCGCGTTGATGCGGATGCCCCGGGGCGCCTCGGCGGCAGCCGTGATCACGAACGACTCGAGGGCGCCGTTGGCCATCGCGGCGGCGGCACCCGTGGCGATCGGCTCGCGCGCGAGCACGCCGCTGGTCAGGGTGATCGACCCGCCGTCGACCACATGCGCGAGCGCCTGACGGACGATCTCGATCTGCGCGAGCGTCTTGCCGGTGAACGCTGCGGCGTAGTCGTCGCGGGTGAGCTCGGTGAGCGGCCGGAAGGGCACGGAACCGGCGGCGACGACGACCGCATCGACGGTTCCGACGCGCTCGAACAGGGCCTGGACGGAGGCGGCATCGGTCACGTCGACCGGCTGCTCGCTGCTGCGGGAGGCGCGGATGACCTCGTGACCCCGGAACTCGAGCGCCGTCGCGACGATCTTCCCGATGGTTCCGGTCGCGCCGATGACGAGTGCCTGCATGATGGTGTGTCCTCCCGGTGTGCCGCGGCATCCGTCCGGACGCCCCTCCGAGTCTGTCATCCCGGAAGGGCGCGGGGGCGACGCGGCCGACCGCGGCGCCCCCGATTCCTACTTCACGCTGCCGGCGGTCAATCCACCGACCAGGCGCTTCTCGATCAGCATGAACAGGATGACCACGGGCAGGATCGCGACGATCGAGACACCGAACACGTACTGCCAGCTCGTCTCGTACTGCCCCACGAACTTGGTCAGGGCGACCGACAGCGGCTGGTTCTTGTCGGTGGAGAGGATGACGAGAGAGGCCGCGAACTCGTTCCAGCAGGCGACGAAGGTGAACACGATCGCGGTCACGATGCCCGGCCACACCAGCGGCAGGTTGATCTTGAACAGGACCGTGAAGCGTCCGGCCCCGTCGATCTGGGCGGCCTCGTCGATCTCCTTCGGGATCCCGGCGAAGAACGAGTGCATGATCCACACCGCGAAGGACAGGTTGAACGCGGCGTTGATGAAGATCATCGCGGCCCAGGTGTCGCTGAGGCCGAGGACGGTGAACTGGCGGAACAGACCCGAGGTGAGCACGGCCGGCTGCAGCATCTGCGTCACGATCACGAGGAACAGGAACACCATGCGCCCCGGGAACTTGAACCGCGCCGTGTAGTACGCGGCCGGGAGGGACACGGCCAGCACGAGCAGCGTGGCGAACACCGCGATGATCACCGTCGAGATCAGGTTGTACGGCAGGGGCGTCTCGGGGGTCGACCACATCGAGAGGTAGTTCTCCCAGTGCCACTCGATCGGCAGGTAGGTCGGATCGACCGAGCGGATCTGCGACTTGGTCTTGACCGATCCGAAGAACATGATCAGGTAGGGCAGCACGAAGATCGCGAGCACCAGGAATCCGGCGGCCATGCGCAGGATGACGCGGGGGAGCGTCACCTGGTCCTCGGTGTAGCGGCGCGTGCGTCCGGGAACCTTCGGGGCGCGAGCGCCGGGGCCCGCGGTGGTGACGAGTTCGGTCTCGGTGACGGTCACGATCAGACCTCCTTCATGGGCTTGACGATCTTCACGTAGGCCGCGACGATCGCGATCACGATGAGGAACGCGACGACGGACAGAGCGCTGGCGACGTCGACCTTCTTCTGCAGCTCGATGTACTTGAAGATCATGGTCATGATCGTGTCCGCGCCGTAGCCGGGGATCGATCCGGTCATGACCTTCAGGATCGGCAGGGAGTTGAACACGTTGATGATGTTGATCAGGATCGCCACGGCCAGCGCGCTGCGCAGCTGCGGGAGCACGATCGACCAGTACGTGCGGGCGGGGCCGGCGCCGTCCATCTTCGCGGCCTCGATGGCATCCGCCGGGACCGACTGGAGTCCCGCGAGGATCGTGTAGGTGGTGAACGGCAGCGACACGAAGACGGCGATCACGATCGACCAGGCGAACGCGGTCGCGGGGTTCTTCGTCCACCCGTAGCCGACCGCATCGTCGGACAGGCCGATGTCGTAGAGGAACTTGTTGAACACCCCGAAGTACGGCTCGAGGCTGTAGTAGAAGACCATGGTCGTCATCACGACGGAGGCCGCCCACGGCACGATCACGGCCATCCGCACGAACTGGCGACCGGGGAACGCCTTGTTCAGGATCTGCGCGAGCCCGAGCGAGATCACGACGGTGAACGCGACGACCGACACGACCCAGATGATCGTGCGGCCGATGATCGGCCAGAACTCCGCGAAGCCGAAGACGGTCGCGAAGTTGTCGAAGCCGACCGACCCCTTGTCCAGACCAGACAGCGAGATGTCGCGCGTGGAGTTGAAGAACATCACTCCCGCCGGGAACAGCACGACACCGATGATCAGCAGCAGCGCCGGGGCGATCCACGGCAGCGCCTGGAGCAGGTCCTTGGCACGCGCTCCGGCGGGCTTGCCCCGCAGCGGGTCGGCGCCGCCCGGAGTGCGGGGACGGCCGTGGGCCGCCCCCGCGAGGTTCGAGGATTCTTTCGTCTGGCTCATGGGAATACCCGAACCTCTCCGTCTGGGGGACTCAGCCCGCGTCGACCTGGGCCTGGATCTCGGTCAGGACGTCCTGCGCCGGCTTCGACTGCAGCTGACCGAACAGCGACTTGAACGCGCCGTCGGCCGCCGACCAGCTGGCGTTGGTGGACGGGTAGAACTGCGCGTCGGGCAGCACGTCGAGGAAGGGCTTGAGGGCCTCCTCGCCGGCCAGTGCCTCGGAGCCGGACTTCGTGACGGGGAGGAAGCCCTCGGCCTGCACCCACGGCACGTAGACGTCTGCCGAGTAGTAGTAGTCGAAGAACTTCGTGATCGCGTCCTTCTTGTCGTCGTCGTTCTGGAACGCCATCAGCTGGTCCATCACGCCGAGGGTGAAGGGCGAGCCGTCCTCGGTCGGGATCGGCACGATGGAGTAGTCGAGGTCGGGGTTGCCTTCCTCGATCTGGCCGACCGTCGGCGGGAGGCCGACCTGCATGCCGATCTTGCCCTGGATGAAGATGTCCATCAGCGGCGAACGCTGGGTGGAGCCGGGGTCGGACTGGGTCGCACCGGCGTCGATCATCTTCTTGATCTGCTCGGCACCGACGAGGTTCTCCGGGGTGTCGATCGTGATCTCGGACGCGTCGCCGAACGATCCGCCGCCGCCCCACAGCCAGACGGCCGCCTCGGCCTGGGCCTCTTCTGATCCGAGGGGCATGCCGTAGCCGGCGACGCCGCCGCCGAGGGCGCTGACCTTGGTCGCAGCATCCAGCAGGGAGTCCCAATCGGTCGGAGCTTCGACACCGGCCTGGGCGAGCAGGGCGTTGTTGACGAACAGTGCGCGGGCCGAGGCGATCAGCGGAAGTGCGTAGGCGGTGCCGTCGACCTCGGCGTTCGCCAGGAACGACTCCTGGAAGTCGGCGTAGGTGTCTTCCGAGACGACCTCCTCCACCGGGTAGAGGAGCTCGTCGCCGACGAAGCCGGCGAACGGTCCGCCGTTGTAGATGTCGGGTGCCTCGCCCGCCTGGATCTTGGTGGAGACGACCTTCTCGAGGTTGTCCCAGGACTGCACCTCGAGCTCGACGTCGATGTCGGGGTTGGCGTCTTCGAAGCCGGTGATCACGGCTTCCCAGTTGGCCTTCGTGGCGTCGGAGTAGCTGGGCACGAGCAGGTCGATCGTGGTGGCCCCGTCGGCGTCGCCGCCGCTGTCTCCGGTGGAGCCGCCGAATCCGCACGAGGCGAGTGTGAGCGTGGCGGTGGCCGCGAGAGCGACGGCGCCGAATCGCAGTGACTTCTTCATGAGTGTTGCTTTCCTCACTGTGTGATGGTGCAGGCTGGAACCTTCCTGATTATTTGTCAGGCTCATATACAAATCAAGAAGTTCCTGTGAACTGGTTCAGTGATGGTCATACTATGATCGAAACAGACATTAAATAATCACAAACGTGCAAAGATTCTCGAGAAAGGTGTCACGATGACCGAACCGCTGCCCGGAGCGCACATGCGCCAAGAGCTCTTCTCTCAGCCGGACACCTGGGCCGAGGTCGCGGGAATGCGCGACGCCCAGGCGCTGCTCCCCGCCGCGGGCGCCCGCATCGCGGTCGTCGGATGCGGCACGTCGTGGTTCATGGCACAGTCCTACGCCGCCCTGCGCGAGAGCACCGGGCAGGGAGAGACCGATGCCTTCGCGGCATCCGAGTCGTTCATCGACCGCGGCTACGACGCCGTGGTCGCTCTCACGCGATCGGGCACCACGACCGAGGTGCTCGAACTGGTCGAGCGCATCAAGGGCAGGGTGCGCACGATCGGTGTGATCGGCGACCCCGAGTCGCCGCTCGTCTCCCTCGTCGACGAGGCCGTGCTGCTGCCGTTCGCGGATGAGCAGTCCGTGGTGCAGACGCGCTTCGCGACCACGGCCCTCGCCCTGTTCCGCGCCGCGCTGGGCGAAGACCTCGCCCCGGCCATCGCCGACGCCGCCGCCGCGCTCGCCGCGCCGATCGACGACGAGCTGCGCGACGCCGAGCAGTACACGTTCCTCGGTCGCGGATGGACGATCGGCCTCGCGCACGAGGCCGCGCTGAAGATGCGGGAGTCCTCGCAGTCCTGGACCGAGTCCTACCCCTCGATGGAGTACCGCCACGGTCCGCTCGCGATCGCCGCTCCCGGCCGGGTCACCTGGCAGTTCGGGCAGGCCCCCGACGGTCTCGCGGCGCAGGTCGAGGCGACGGGGGCGCGCTTCGTGCAGCACCCGATCGACCCCCTGGCCGACCTCGCACGCCTGCACCGCGTCGCGCTCGACCGCGCGGTCGCACGCGGGCTCGACCCGGACCAGCCGCGCAACCTCACCCGATCCGTCATCCTGGATGCATGACCGAGAGCACGATCGGATCCGCTGATGACCAGGCCTGACGACACGGCGACGGCGGGACCCTCGGGCCACTCGCTCGGCGCCGGGGCCCCCGTGCTCGCGTTCGACGTGGGCGGCACCGACATCAAGTCGGCGCTGTTCGACGCGGACGGGCGGGTGCTCGGGCTCCGACGCACGCCCACGCCCCCGAGCGAGGGCGATCGCACCGACGTGGTGATCGCGCGCCTCGGTGTGCTCGCGGCCGAGCTGCGCGCCGAGCATCCCGACGTGCACCCGCACGCGGCGGGGCTCGTGGTGCCGGGGATCGTGGATGCCGACGCCGGACTCGGCGTGTTCGCGAGCAACTTCGGATGGCACGACTCTCCGCTGCGCGACCTGGCCGGCGCCCGGCTCGACCTGCCGGTCGCGTTCGATCACGACGTGCGCGCGGCGAGCTGGGCCGAGCATCGCCTGGGCGGCGCCCGGGCCTACGAGAACTCGGTCATGCTCGTGATCGGCACCGGGATCGCGGGCGCCCTGCTCGTGGGCGGAGAGGCCTACACCTCTGGTGGGTACGCGGGTGAGATCGGGCATTCGCCCGTGGCCGACGGGCCCGTCTGCGCGTGCGGCGCGCGGGGGTGTCTCGAGACCGTGGCCTCGGCCGGCGCGATCGCCCGCCGCTATCGTGATGCCACCGGCGTCGTGCCGGACGGCGCGCGAGACGTGATCGCCCGCGCCGCCGCCGGGGATGCCGTGGCCGCCGAGATCTGGGAGTCCGCGCTCGACGCGCTCACCCTCTCCCTCGCCCAGATCACGGCCGTCTTCGCTCCGGAGGCCGTCGTGATCGGCGGGGGTCTGTCGCGGGCCGGAGGTGCCCTGTTCGACGCACTGCGCGTGCGGCTGGCCGCGCGATTGAGCTTCCACCGCCTGCCCGTGATCGTCCCGGCGGAGCTTTCGGGCAACGCCGGCCTGCTCGGCGCCGCGCTGCGCGCCAGGGAGCTGACATGATCCTCACGGTCACCCCGAATCCTGCCCTCGACCTCACCTGGCACGTCGACGCGCTCACGGTCGGCGACACGCATCGGGCGGATGCCGGCGCCTCCCGTGCCGGCGGCAAGGGGCTGAACGTGGCGCGCGTGGTGCACGCGCAGGGCGCCGCCGTGCGCGCCCTCACCACCGTGGGTGGGCGAACGGGCGAGGAGTTCGCTGAGGAGCTGCGCACGAGCGGCGTGCCCCACACCCTGGTGCCGGTCGCGGGGGCCACGCGTCGCAGCATCGCGATCGTCGACGCCGCGCTCGGCGACACCACGGTCGTCAACGAACGCGGGGTCAACCCGAGCGACGCCGAATGGGCCGCCGTGGTCGCGGCGGTCGTCGACACCGTGGCCGGCGCTGGGGTGCTGGTGCTCTCCGGAAGCCTGCCGCCCGGCGCACCCGAGTCCCTGCTCCCCGTGCTGATCACCGTGGGTCGTGATGCGGGCGCGACCGTCATCGTCGACACCTCGGGTCCCGCGTTGCTGCGGGCCGCGGATGCCGGGGCGACGGTGCTGAAGCCGAACCGCGCAGAGCTCGTCGAGGCCACCGGTCTCTCCGACCCGATCGCGGGGGCGCGGGAGCTCCTCTCCCGCGGCGCCGCCCTCGTGCTGCTCTCGCTCGGAGCCGACGGGATGCTGGCGGTCACGGCATCCGATCTGCTGCACGCCCGCCTCGACGTGCCGCTCGCGGGCAACCCCACGGGTGCCGGGGATGCCGCCGTCGCCGCGATCGCCCACCTGTTCGACACGGGCGAGCACGATCCCGAGGCCCTCCTGCGCCGCGCCACCGCGTGGTCGGCCGCCGCGGTGCTGATGCCGCTCGCGGGCGACATCGCGCCGACCTGGCCGGAGCTCGCGCAGCAGCTGATCGTCTCGCGCCCCGACCCCGCCTCCTTCGCTTCCTCCCCTGCCCCCTCCCTCCGGAAGGACCCTGCGTGACCCTCGTCTCCGCGCGCGACCTCGTCTCGACCGCCGCTGCGGCCGGCACCGGCATCGGCGCCTTCAATGTGCTCCATCTCGAGACCGCCGAGGCGCTCGTGTATGCGTCGGCCCTCGCCGAGCTGCCGGTCATCCTGCAGATCTCGCAGAACTGCGCCGACTATCACGGCGGCCTCGAGCCGATCGCGCTCGCGACCCTGGCGCTGGCCCGCCGCGCGCAGACTCCCGTGGCGGTGCACCTCGATCATGCCGAGCGCCCCGGACTGGTCGACGAGGCGATCGCGCTGGGCTTCGGCTCCGTGATGTTCGACGGCGGCGCTCTGCCGTACGACGAGAACGTGGCACTCACCGCCGAGGTCGCCGCGCGAGCCCGGGCCGCGGGCGTGTACATCGAGGGCGAGCTGGGCGAAGTGGGCGGGAAGGACGGCGCCCACGCGCCCGGTGTGCGCACCGATCCGGACGAGGCCCGCGCCTTCGTCGCCGCGACGGGTGTGGATGCGCTCGCCGTGGCGGTCGGCTCCTCGCACGCCATGACCGACCGCACGGCCGCGCTCGACCTCGAGCTGATCGCCCGACTGCGCACCGCCCTCCGGCACAGTGCCGCCGACGGGGGACCCGTCCCGCTCGTGCTGCACGGATCCTCCGGTGTCGCGGACGCGATGATCGCCGATGCCGTGCGCGCGGGCATGACCAAGATCAACGTCTCGACGCACCTCAACGGGTTCTTCACCCGGGCGATCCGCGCGACGCTCGACGCCGATCCGGCGCTCGTCGACTCCCGCAAGTACCTCACCCCCGCGCGCGAGGCGCTCGCCGCCGAGGCCGCCCGACTGCTGCGCCTGTTCGCGGTCGATCGGGGTGCGCTCGTCGGGGGCGATACGGTGGCGGGATGAAACGCGCGGCGCGGCTGAACGCCATCCTCGACCTCCTCGCCGAGAGCGGTGAGGTCACGGTCGACGAACTGGTGGCGCAGGTCGACGCCTCGCCCGCGACGATCCGCCGCGACCTCGACTCGCTCGCGGAGCAGCGCCTGCTCACCCGCACGCATGGGGGAGCGGTCGCCGAGACCGTCGCGTACGAGCTGCCGATCCGGTACAAGAGCCACCTCCGCACGCAGCAGAAGGCCGCGATCGCCCAGGCGGCTGCCGCACTCGTGGCCCCGGGCATGGTGGTCGGACTCTCCGGCGGCACCACCACGACGGCGATCGCCGCCGCGCTCGCCGCGCGGGAGGACCTCGCGGCCGGGGCGGGCATCACGGTCGTCACGAACGCCGTCAACATCGCCGCCCAGCTCGCCACGCGCCCCGACATCAAGGTCGTGGTCACCGGGGGCGTCATCCACTCCCGCAGCTACGAGCTCGTCGGCCCGTTCGTCGAGCAGCTGCTGCGCGGCGTGCGGCTCGACATCGCCTTCATCGGGGTGAACGGCATGGATGCGCTCTCCGGCGCCAGCACGCACGATGAACGCGAGGCGGCCGTGAACCGGATGATGGCCGAGCGCGCGCGACGCGCCGTGGTCGTCACCGACGGCAGCAAGCTCGGTATCGCGGCTTTCGCGGCCGTGGGCGGCGTCGAGCTGTTCCCGACCGTGCTGACGGATGCCGGGGCGGATGCCGAGGCCGTCGCCGCGCTGCGCGCCGCCGGCCACGAGGTGCTGCTCGCGAGCTGAGCGGCGAGTCGGTCGGCGGTGCCGGCGCTCAGAGGAACAGCGGCAGCAGGGAGCCGATGAGGCCGAGCAGGCCGACGCCGGAGAACACGATGCCCAGGGTGCGGAGGACGCGCCGCAGGTGAGGCGGCTCTCCCAGCCGCGCGCGAGACGGGTCGTGGGCGCTGACGAATCCCGTGCCCCATCCGTCGTCCGCGAGCCCGACCTCGTCGCGTCGGAGCGGCCGTTCGTGGAAGTCGCCGCCGGCGAACCAGCGTGCGGTCGGGGTGCCGTCGCGATCGATGACGGCGATGTCGATCTCGCGCCATTCGCCCTCCGCGAGGCGGACCACCAGGGCCACCAGCAGCAGCGGGAGGCCGATCCCCAAGCCGATCCAGGACAGCACCTCTCCGATCAGGGCGAGGGTGTCCAGCGACGGCATGACTCCATCGTAGAGATCGGCAGGGGTCGGCCGCGCTCAGGCGAGAGACAGGAAGAGCTTCTCCAGCTCCTCGGGGTCGGTGCGTCCCTCGCCGTCGGGGTCGGTGAGGCACTCGCGCAGCGCGGTGGAGATCACCAGGAAGCCCGCCCGGTCGAGGGCCTTCGACACCGCGGCGAGCTGCTGCACGATGTCGCGACAGTGCGCGTCGGTCTCGACGGCCGTGATGACGGCGGCGAGCTGTCCCTGCGCGCGCTTCAGCCGGTTGGCGACCTTTCGCTTGGCTTCCGCATCGTGGGCGAACACCTCGACGTCGTCTGACGCTGCACTCATCGGTCCTCCTGGTCTGGAACTTGACATCCACTATACCCCCGGGGGTATAGTTTGTCTCGTCCGGTAAATACTCCCCGGGGTATCCGTCAGATTGGGGTCGACATGTGTCAAGCAGTGAAGTGCAGGACGTGCGGCAAGACGACGTGGACCGGCTGCGGCCAGCACGTGGCCTCCGTGCGCAAGAGCGTGCCGACGTCGGACTGGTGCAACGGCTCCCACACACCGAGCGAGATCCAGGCCGCGCAGTCGCAGAAAGGCGGTCTGCTCACCCGCCTGTTCGGTCGCTGACCCGGCCGACCACCCCGACCCGAGCCGATCCGACCTGACCTGAAGGGAACTCCCCATGCTCCTCGAACGCCTCTACGACGACGACCTCGCGCAGGCGAGCTACCTCATCGGCTGTCAGCGCACCGGCGAGGCGATCGTCGTCGATCCGCGCCGCGACGTGCAGGTCTACCTCGACCTCGCGGCGAAGAATGGCCTGACGATCACCGCGGTCACCGAGACCCACATCCACGCGGACTACCTCTCCGGCACGGCCGAGCTCGCCGCCCGCACCGGCGCCACCCCGTACGTCTCCGACGAGGGCGGCCCGGACTGGTCCTACGGAGCGGGATTCGCGAGCGCGACGCGGATGCCGCACGGGCACCGCATCGCGCTCGGCAACATCACGCTCGAGGCCGTGCACACCCCGGGCCACACCCCCGAGCACCTCTCCTTCCTCGTCACCGACGGCGCGGCGGCGACCGAGCCCGGCTTCTTCCTGACCGGCGACTTCGTCTTCGTCGGCGACGTCGGGCGCCCCGACCTCCTCGACGAGGCAGCCGGCGGCGTCGACACCCGCTTCGCCGGTGCGCGTGATCTGTTCGCGAGCCTGCGTGACCGATTCCTCACCCTGCCCGATTACGTCCAGGTGCTTCCCGCGCACGGGTCGGGTTCGGCGTGCGGGAAGGCGCTCGGTGCGGTCCCATCCACCACTGTCGGCTACGAGCGCCGCTTCGCGTGGTGGGCGCCGTTCCTCGCGCAGGGCGACGAGCAGGGCTTCGTCGACGCGCTCCTGAACGACCAGCCCGATGCGCACGCCTACTTCGCCCGCATGAAGACGCAGAACAGGGTCGGCCCGGCGCTGCGGGAAGAGCCCGCGGCGTTGACCGAGTACAGCGCGTCGGAGTTGCAGGCGGCGCTCGACGACCGCCGGGTCATCCTGGTCGACACCCGGCACCATCAGGAGGTGCACGAGGGCACGGTCCCCGGGGCCCTCAACATCCCCGAGGAGGCGAAGGCCGCGACCTACGGTGCGTGGGTCTACGACCCGGAGACGGAGTCCCGTCCCCTCGTCGTCCTGGCCGAGTCCGCCGAGGCCGCCGAGCGATTCCGCGACCACCTGCTGCGCGTGGGCATCGATGACGTGAGCGGATTCATCCCGAGTCTCGCGGGGCTCCGACAGGAGAAGCCGAAGACGATCGCCCCGGCCGACCTCGACCGGGTCGACGCCGCGCTTCTGCTCGATGTGCGCAACCGCACGGAGTACGCCGCCGGTCACATTCCCGGGGCCATGCAGCTCTCCGCGGGGCGCGTGATGTGGCACCTCGATGAACTGCCCACCGCGGGCACGATCCTCACGTACTGCCAGAGCGGCGTCCGCAACAGCGTCGCCGCCAGCGCGTTGCGTGCCGCCGGGTACGACGTCGTCGAGATCGAGGGCAGCTACGCCGCGTGGGCCGCCCTCGCGGATGCCGTGCCCGTCGCCGCCTGAATCCTTCCCGTTCTCCTCCAGAAAGGACGATCATGCGCCGCCTGACCGTCGCCACCCTGTCCGCTTTCGCCCTCGTCGCCGCGCTGACGTCCTGCGCCGGCGGTCCGTCGGCCCAGCCCGCCCTGAATCCGGATGCGATCGTCATCGACGTCCGCACCCCCGCAGAGCACGAGACCGGTCACCTGCAGGGCGCGCTGCTCCTCGACGTCACCGCGGGCGAGCTGGAAGCGGCCATCCCCGACCTCGATCCTGAGGCGGAGTACCTGATCTACTGCCGCTCGGGGAATCGGGCCGGCACAGCGATCAGCCTGCTCGAGCGAGCCGGCTTCACCGATCTGACCAACCTCGGCTCACTCGACGCCGCCGCCTCGGCCACCGGACTCCCGATCTCGACGACCGACTGAGCCTCGCTCCACCCAGGCATCCGCTCAGCGCGGAGGGCGGATGGAGCGGATCGCGGCGATCAGGATTCCGAAGGCGAAGACCGGCATCTAGTCGGCGGCCCTCACGATGCCGAGCTCGTATGCCAGGATCACCACCTGGACGCGGTTGGGGAGCTCGAGCTTCGTGAGGATGCGACCGAAGTGCGCCTTGACGGTGGATTCGCTGAGGTGGAGGGCCTGCGCGATCTCCGCGTTCGTCAAGCCTTTCCCGACGTGGAGAAAGACATCGCGCTCTCGGTCGGTGAGCGCGGAGAGCGCCTCCGGGGGAGCCGGCTGATCGCGCGGCGAGAGCTGGGGCAGCGCCACCTCGATGAGCTTGGAGGTGAGGCGGGCGGAGATCACGGCATCACCGGTCGCGATGGTGTGGATCGCTGAGACGAGTTCCGCCGGTCTGGTGTTCTTCAGGAGGAATCCCGCTGCTCCGGCGCGGAGCGCGCCGAACGCGAACTCGTCGAGGTCGTATGTGGTGAGGACGAGCACCCGTGCGCGAGGAAGTCGGATGCCGAGTTCGCGGGTCGCCTCGATGCCGTCCATGCCCGGCATCCGCACGTCCATGAGGATGACGTCGGGCGCGAGCCGCAGTGCTGCGGCGACGGCTGCCGCCCCGTCGGATGCCTCCCCGACGACCTGGATGTCGCTCTCGGCTTCGAGCACGAGCCGCAGCCCGTAGCGGACGAGTTCCTGGTCGTCGGCGATCAGCACGCGGATCCGAGACGGAGGTGCGTCGTCTGCGGCCATCAGGACTCCATCCGAAGGTGCACGAAGACCCGCCATCCGCCTCCGGGGCGAGGGCCCGCCTCCACATGACCATCGTAGAACGCGGCGCGCTCCCGGATGCCGACGAGACCTCTCCCGGGATCGGCGACCGGTGGTACGGGGTCGGACCGATCCTCGACCAGGATCGTCAGGTCGTCCGCGGTGAACGCGAGGTCCACCTGCACATCGCGGACCCCGCGAGCATGGCGCAGGACGTTGGTGAGCGCCTCCTGCACGATGCGGTAGACGGTGAGGCCGACGACGGCATCCGCGGCGAGGGTCCCGGTCTGCTGGAGACGGATCGGCAACCCGGCCAGTCGCGACTCCTCGATCAGCCCGGGCAGCCTCTCGACGCCGGGCGGAACGGAGAGGTGAGGGAGAGAATGGTCATCGTCCCGCACCGAGGTGAGCAGTCGTCGCATCTCGGCGAGCGTCTGCCGACCGGTCTCGGCGACCCGTCCGATCGCTCGGCGCGACTCTTCGGGACGAGACGCGGCAGACGCATGGGCCCCGTCCGCCAGGGCGACCATGACGGCCAGGCTGTGAGCGATCACGTCGTGCATCTCCCGGGAGATCCGCTCCCGTTCCGACGCGGCTGCGATATGGGCCTCCTGATCCCGCTCGCGACGCAGCTGCTCCGCCCGCTCGATGAGCCCGCGGAGCTCGCTGCGACGGTGACCGACATTCACGCCCACCAGCGTGCAGATCAGAGCCAGGACGATCGCGGCGGCTGTGGCGCTGAGCCAGTCCAGGGGCCAGGCCTCGGTGTCCGCGCGCGGCGCCAGGCCCAGGATCGGCGGGCCGACGCGGACCCGGAAGGCGAGGATCAGCGCCGCCACTGCGGAGGAGGCGACCGCGAGAGCGAAAGCGGCCCACGCGCGGCCGGCCGGCCAGAGCGCGCCGCTCGCGTACAGGGCCGCGCAGACCAGCAACACCTCTGCGCCTGACCCGCCGGCGAACGACATCGGCAGGAGAACCAGCAGGGCGATGAACGACGCGACCGGATACCGCCGCGCAGACACGATGATCGCGAGTCCGACCACGAAGACCAGCAGCAGCGACCAGACCGGGGTCTTCAACGGCGACTCGAGGGAGAGGTATCCCAGGATCAGCGAGACCGCCGCGTAGGCGGCGAGGAGGACGAGAGTCGGACGGGGCAGTCGCGATCTTCCCGTCTCGGCGGTGCCGACGCCGGGCGCCGCCGTGATGGCGACGCCCGAGCGGGGTAGGGAGTTGTTCGTCATACGTCTCTCGTTCTGAGGGCGATCGCGCCGGCCACGAATGCGACCACGGCCCAGAGGACTGCGATCAACCACCCGCCGCCGACGCTGATGTGTCCGGTCCACAGGTCGAGGAACGGACCGCCCTCTGCACCGATCCTGGTCATCGCGTCTCCGGCGTTCCCGAACTGAACGATACGGAGTATTCGTGAGATCAGACCGAAAGGAAGCAGAGACGCCGCCACCGGGAGCAGCAGTGTGGTGAGGAAGACGATGATGGACCCCGCGGTCGTCGACCGGACGAGTGTCCCCACTCCCACGCCGAAGAGCGCGCAGAGTCCGAGGTACATCGCGGAGCTGACGAGCGCCAGCAGGACGCCCGGTGCGGTCAGCGGCGCGGCGAGGCCGAACTGTGCGTAGATCGGGCTCGTGATCGCCCACGCGCTGAAGACGGTGATGGCGGCGGTGCCGGCCGTCGCCGCGAACGCCACGATCGCTTTCGCGCTGAGGACACGCAGCCGATCGGGAACGGCGACGAAGGTGGGTCGGACTCCGCCCGAGGCATACTCGGAGCCGATCACCATCACCCCGATCACGCCCGCGATGATCTGGCCGATCACGACCATCGGAACGGTGACATCGGCCATCGTGCGCTCGATCGAGGGTTCCGACGGCACGCCGGAGGATTCCAGGGTGACACCGAGGAACAGACTGCCGCCGACTCCGATCAGGAAGATGCCGATCAGACCCCAGACGGAGGACGGCACGCTGAACAGCTTGATCCACTCGGAGTGGACGACGTGGACGAACGCCGGACGGATCGTCCGGGCGTCCGCGCGCCCCCGGTGCGTCGTCATCGTCGTCATTCTCCTGCTCCGTTCGACGGCCGCAGTATCGCGCGGTACTCCGTGTCCTGCGCGGTCAGCGCGAGGTACGCCTCTTCGAGAGAGCCCTCGACGGTGGCGATCTCGTACAGCACGATCCCGGCCTCGGATGCCGCACGCGCGACGCTCTCCGCGTCGAGATCGGTGATCTCCAGCGTGTCGTCCGCACCGGTCGTCACGGTCACCTCGGGCCCCGTCAGGACGTTCACCAAGCGCTCGACCTCTCGCGTGCGCACGC
Source organism: Microbacterium sp. TW_SC_2 (assembly GCF_055361165.1). NCBI lineage: Bacteria > Bacillati > Actinomycetota > Actinomycetes > Micrococcales > Microbacteriaceae > Microbacterium > Microbacterium sp. TW_SC_2. The sequence continues at coordinate 129,388 of NZ_CM143952.1, forward strand.
GCACCACCGAGCGGGTCGCAGCCGAGACCACTTCGTGCAGGGGCCCGTCTGCCAGGATCGCCCCCCTTCCGATGACGAGGAGATGATCGGCCGTCTGCGTCATCTCGCTCATCAGATGCGAGGACAGCAGCACGGTTCGCCCTTCGGCGGCGAGCTGGCGCAGCAGATCGCGGATCCACAGGATCCCGTCGGGGTCGAGGCCGTTGACCGGTTCGTCCAGGATGATCGTCTGCGGATCGCCCAGCAGTGCCGCCGCGATGCCGAGCCGCTGGTTCATGCCGAGCGAGAATCCTCCCACCCGCTTGTCGGCGACCGCGTCCAGGCCCGCCAGGTCGATGACCTCATGCACCCGTGCGGCGCCGATGCCGTGTGTCGCGGCGATCGCCCGCAGATGCCGGTAGGCCGAGCGGTGCTTGTGCGCCGACCGAGCGTCGAGCAGAACGCCCACTTCACGCAGGGGTGCGGGCAGCTCCGCGTAGGGGCGACCGTTGACCTCGGCGGTCCCGGCCGTCGGGCGGTCGAGGCCCACGATCATCCGCATCGTCGTCGACTTTCCCGCGCCGTTCGGCCCCAGGAAGCCCGTCACCTTGCCGGGTTCGGCGGTGAAGTCGATCCCGCCGACGGCGACCTTCCCTCCGTAGTGTTTCGTGAGTGAGTGGACTCGAATCATGTTCTGCCTTTCGTTCACCCACGACGCTACGAACCCCGCCGCGCGCGCACATCGGGCTCCAGTCCCGAATGCGGGGGCGGGGCAGTACCTGAGTCCACATTCCTTCGGTCCTCGCGTGCCGGGGGCGACAGTCCCTCACCCGTCATCCGCGCGGCGTTCTTTGCTATCACTATCGATACTGATAGTTTTACCGTATGGCCACTTCATCCGCTCTCCTGCACCCGATTCGACTGCGCATCGTGCAGACACTCCTCGGCGAGGAGGAACTGACGACGATTCAGATGCACGAGCAGATGCCCGATGTGCCGATCGCCACGCTGTACCGACATGTGGCGCAGCTGGTGAAGCATGGCCTGCTCGAGGTGGTGGGCGAGCGTCAGATTCGCGGAGCGAGTGAGAGGACGTATCGGGTCGCCCCAGGGCTGGTGAATCCGTCGCAGGGTGAGTTGGCGGCTTTGAGCCGGGAAGATCTGCTGACGATGTTCACCGTGTTCAGCTCCGGTCTCATCCGTGACTTCGCCACCTACGTGCAGGCAGGAGATCCGGACCTGGCCGCTGATCGGGTGAGTTTCGCGCAGGCGGACTTCTGGGCGACCACCGCAGAAGTGGACGAGTTTCTCCACGCCGTCATGGGGGCACTGACGCCGCTTCTCAGCAACACGGCCGAGGGTGGCCGTCGACGCCGGAAGCTCACGACCGTGTTGGTGCCGCGCGCGGAGTCCGACGTCCTCAGCTCCTCGTCTTCGACCGACCGAAAGAACCCATGAACCTCATCGACCTCGATTCCGGGCTACTCGCCGCGTTCATCCCGGCGCTCATCCTCGCGGCGGTACTGATCATCTCGTGCCTGATCGACATCGCCCGCAAACCGCGCGCACGGCACTTCCCCAAGCTGGTCTGGGTTCTGCTCATCGTGCTCGTCATTCCGCTCGGCGCGGTGTTGTATCTCATCCTCGGTCGCGACAGAGGCGCCGCTCTCCGAGACCAGGACATTCGATGACCACCCCGCTTCGCGCGATCACCCCCCGGGACCAGAACCCTTCCGATCACGCGATCCAGGTCAGGCGCGTCACTCGCACCTTCCCGGGCGGCGCCGGAATCCATGACATCGACTTCACCGCCAAAGACCGGGCAGTGACCGCTGTGATCGGCCCCAATGGAGCCGGCAAGACGGTGCTGTTCAGCATCATCGCCGGCCTGCTTCCTGCCGACAGTGGGCAGGTCACGTTCGGTCCGGGCCGCAGCCGGGTGGCGTACTGCCCGGACGTTCCGCAATTCGAGCCATGGCTCACGGCGCTCGAGGTCGTCGAAACGTCCCTCGCGATCGCCCGGATGCGCGGCACCGTCACCGCCCGTGAATCACTCGAACTCTGCGGGCTCGGCAAAGTGGCGACCCGACGAGTGGCTGATTTCTCTCGCGGCATGCTGCAACGTCTCGGCATCGCCGCGGCGATCGTCCTCGACCCCGACGTCCTCATCCTCGACGAGCCCAACAGCGCACTGGACCCCATCGGCCGCGCCGACATCCGGGCCCTCATCACGGAGCAGAAGCAGCACCGCTGCATCGTGCTCTCCAGTCACATGCTCAGTGAGGTCGAACAACTCGCCGACGATGTCGTGGTCATCAGCGACGGACGGATGATCGCGCACGGCACCACGACCGAGATCCTCACCGACGGTCTGGAACCGGTATGGACCATCCGACTCGGTGCTCCCACCGCCACGACGACCGAAACCCTCGTCGCCGAGGTGCCGCACATGCACCTCGAATTCGTGACCGACACACTCTGCACGGCCCGATTCACCAGCTTCGACACCGCCGCGACCGAACTGACGCACGCACTCACCCTGCTCGGCGCGCCCGTCATCGAGGTCACCCTTCAGGACCGCGACCTCGACGCGTCATTCGCCCGGATCATCCAGAGACAGGACCATTGATGTCTGCCAGCCTCGCCTCCGCACGCGTCGAAACCCGCCGCCTCACCCGCTCCGGACTGCTCATCGGGCTGCTGGCCACGTTCGCGTTCTTCGGGCTCTCCGGCCCCGCTCTGGCGCTCGCCATGCCGGCGATACTCGGTACAGCGACGAGCACCGAGCAACTCACCATCGAAGCCGCCCCCGCGACCGCCGCCGACGGCATCACCCTGTTCAACCAGAGCGCGATGCAGCTCGGACTCATCCTGGCGGTCGCGATCGCCGTCACCTCGATGGCGTGGGACGCCCGCTCCGGCTCCTCCATCTACTACCGGACGCGCGTGGCACGCCTCTCCACCGTGACCATCCCGCGACTCGCGGTCGCCTGGATCGCCGCGATCCTCGCCTACTCCCTCGGGCTCCTGCTCGCCGTGGTGATCACGAACCTCACCATCGGCCGAATCAGCAGTGACCTGATCCTGGGGGTGTGGGCCGGCTCCACGATCTACCTCGTCATGGCGATGGCGATCGGCTTCCTTGTGATGGCGTTCACCCGCCGCACCGCACCGGCCATCGCCATCGCCACGATTCTGGCCCTGGTCCTGCCGTTGCTCAGCCAGTTCCCGGCCCTGTCCTCATGGACCCCCACCACGCTCCTCACCGGCTCGACCAGCGGCATCCACAGTCTCGGCCTGCCGATCCTGTCCGCGCTCATGGTCACCGCCCTGTGCGTCATCGGCGCTACGCTCATCACCGCCAGACAGCCACTCCGACGCGACGCCTAGAGCGTGTTGCGGAGGCGGCCGCCGCAAACACGCTCCGAGTCAGCGGAATGCACGGCTGACCGCGCCACCGGTCTACATGTACACCGGTGCGGCCTTGGCAGCCCTACACCACGGGGACCAGCAGGGGTGTTCCAGAATCCGGTCCAGACGTAGGAGACGAACTCGTCACACCGACCCGAGCTGACCTCGCACGATCGAGTCGCCGGAGTGGGCGGGGTTCCCGTCGACCGTCTCGTTGGAGATGTCGACGAGGTCGTATTCGTCGAGGTCGACGGTGTCGGGGATCGTGAAGGTCTCGGTGGACGACCCGAGGATGCCGAGACTGATGAGGGCCTCGCCGTCGTTGCGGATGAGCCAGACCTCGCGGTAGTCGTCGGTGTCTCCGGCGCCGTCGAGCGTGACGGTCAGGGTGCGGGCTCCGTCGGCGTCCTCGCCGACCTCGGCTTGCCCGGCGGCACCCGGGTGCGCGTCGAAGGCGTCGAGCGTCGCGGCGGCGATCACCGACGGCGTCTGGGCGGCCGACACGGCGAACCACGTGGCGGCGCCACCGACCCCGACGACCAGCACGAGCGAGGCCGCGAGCGCCCACCAGCCGGCGGGCGAGAACGCGCGTCGCCGCGGACGTGGCCGCAGGGAGGCCTGCGCGGGGGCGGGCGACGAAGCGGCGGGAGGAGTGCCCGGCGCAGCGGAGAGCGGGTCGGAAGCGAGCGCCTCACCCAGGTGGAGCTCCTCGTGGATGCGTCCCCACACGCCCGCGGGCGGCGAGAACAACTCGCCCTCGTTGATGGTGGCCCTGGCCATGGCGGCGGCGTGGGCCATCTCGGTGATCTCGGCCGCACACGCGGGACATTCCGCGACGTGGGCGCGTTCGTCGTCGGAGGCGACGGGTTCGCCGAGGGCGAGCAGGGCCAGCTGCTCGGGATCAAGATGAGACACGGCTGACCTCCAATCGATCGCGCATGCGGGTCAGGCTGCGGCGGATATGGCTTTTCACGGTACCGAGGGGCATGTCGAGCCTGCGGGAGATCTCCTCGTGCGTGAGGTCATCGTAGAAGGCCAACCTCATGACACTCTGCGCGTCGGGGTGCAGATGCTGCATCTCGTTGGCGATGAGGATGCTGTGCGAGAGATCGACAGGCGAGGTGATGAGGTCGCTGGGGGAAGTCAGGCGTTCCATCTCCTCGTGCAGACGGCGGATGCGGGCCCGGGAGTCGTGCATGTCGGCGATGCGGCGCCGGGCGATGGTCACCAACCAGGTGGACAGGCGGGCTTTCGAGGCGTCGTAGGCGGTGCGAGACGTCCACGCCGACACGAACGTGCGCTGGGTGACGTCTTCCGCGTCGGCCCGGTCACCGAGCGAGCGCAACGCGATGGTGAACACCACGGGCGCCCACCGCCGATACAGCTCCGCGAGGGCAGCCTCATCACCGGCGACGAAGCGCTCGTTCAGCTGCGCTTCGCCCTCACGGTCGCCGCTCTCGTCCATCCCGTCCCTCCTCTTCATCCGGCGTGCTGTGCATGGGGGTTCACTGCGGTCGTGCGATGGCCACGACGTTATCCCGATAGTGCCCGGTCGAAGAGTCGAAAGGCCCGCCGCAGGTGATGAGCACGAGCATCGGCTCGCCGTCCCGGGCGAACAGCTCCTCCGTCGGCAGGGTGGACTTCTCGTAGTAGGTGAGGGATTCCACCACGTACGTGCGGGCGGAGCCGTCGGCCGCGACGACGTCGATCGGTGCTCCCGTCGCGACGTCGCGCAGGCGGGCGAGCGGTCCGATCGGATAGCCGACCGCGTCGACGTGCGCCGCGATCGTCATGGCCCCGGCATCGCTGTCGGCATCCGAGCCGTACCGGTACCACCCGGCCACCGCGGGGTCGACGGGGAGTTCCATGGGCCCTGCCGACTCCACGCCCACATCGACGATCGGCATGTCCACGCCCAGATCGGGGATGCGCAGGCGCGCGGGGGCGATGGTCTGCTCGGGGGCGGTCAACGCCCCCGAGCGGATCTCGGGACGCAGGGTGGAGGTGGGGGCGGGCGTGGGGGTGGCCGACGCGCTGGGGGGAACAGGCGCCGACGCGACACCTCCCGCCCCCACCGGGGAGCAGGCGACGAGGAGCGCCGAAAGGAGGGGTGCCATGACGACCAGGGGGAGCCGCAGGAAACCTCTCGACGCTCCTCGTGCCATCAGCGGACGCTCTTCTGTCGCCGAGCCGTCAGACCTGCACCGACGGCGACCAGGAGAACGATGCCGGCCATACCGGCCACCAGCAGCACGGTGGCCGTGGTGTCGTTCTGAGCGAGGTAGCCCGCGGTACCGGACGGGACACCGTCCGGGTTGGTGTGCAGGCCTTCGACGGTCTGTGCGGCGATGGCGAGGTTGCCGTCCTCCGCGCTTCCCCACGCGTACACGATCGTGAGGACGCCTTCCTGCACCGCGACATCGGCCGGACCGATCACCGGGTCGGTCGTGCCGGCGAGCGCCACCGCGGCGGAGACGGTTCCGGCAGGCAGGTCGAGAGTCGCCTCGTTCGGGTTCGTGAGCCCCTCGATGACCGGCGAACCACCGGCGAGCACATCCACGGCGGGAGCCGCGGCGGTGTGGCGCACCGTCAACCGGCCCTCACCCGCGGCCGTCGCGGAGATGTCGTTGGTGAACAGGTTCAACCCCGGCTCTCCCGCCTCGGTGAGGTGCGCGGCGGCGGTGTAGTTCATCCCCGCGGCGAGTGTGAGCGTCGCCGGTCCGAGGATGGGGGCACTGGCGTCGGCGGCATCCGGCGCCGTGAGCGCGACCTCGTAGTCGCCGGCCGGGAGCTCCAGCGGACCAGCGAAGTCGCCGGGCTGGAAGTCGTCGACGGTCAGCTCGCCGTTGACGTAGACGTCGACCGGGGTGTCGGGGATCGCGTGGAGCACCGACAACTGGGCTGAATCACTCGTCGCCGCCGACGCGGGCAGCGCCAGACTCAACGCGGCGATCACTCCGACCGCGATACCCGCGGTTGTTTTCTTGCGCACGATATTCCTCCTTGAACCGTAGGCGGCCATGTGGCCCTTTCACCTACGTTGTTCCGGTCGGAGGTCTCGTTCGGATGCACGCCGCAAGAAACTTTTTCGGATGCCCCGCAGGACCTCGACGTCCCCAGTCGTCGAAGCCCCGCGGGGTGCCCCGGCTCCACCCGCGGCGTCCCTCCGAAAGTCGGTGTCTGTGTCCGGTCGCGATCCCACATCGCGAACTCCCCATCGACTGCGCCTCCCTCGCGCCCCGGAAACCTCCGAAGCCCTTCGCATCAGCACCTTCCGAACATCAGGAGCACCGACCCGCGTCCGTGATACATCGCGGCGGAGAAAGTCAGAATCCGCTGCCGTGGCACTGGAACGGCGCCCGGTGTCCGGTCGCGACGGATGCCGCGGCGAGGGCGTCGGCGGGCGTGGCTCCCCTCGCCAGCTCCCCGTGCACGGCGCCCAGCAACTCGCACGCGACGTCATCGGCGACGATCACCGGGGCCGCGATCACGCACCGGGTTCCCGCGTGCAGCCACACCCGGGTCATCCCCAGCGCCTCCTCGCCCCAGCGCACAGAGGAGCGGCCGACCTCGCACGCCGACAGGATGACCGTGCCCGGGGTGCGGGGGATCAGATCGACGTCGTAGCCGAACAGCGGGCCGTCGGCGAGCTCGACCCCGGAGAACAGGGGGTTGTCGACCGCGTGCCGACCGTGCGCGGCGATGTGCAGCACGTCCGAGTCGCCCGCGAGCGCGGTCATCGCCGACACCGTCGCGGCGGCATCGTCGAGCAGCGTCGTCACGGCGGAACTCCCGCGCCATGCTGCCGACGCCGTCTGCATCTCCTCCGCCGCGCGCGGTACGCGGGGGCCGACGGCGAGACCGACGCGCCGGGGCGCGGCAGCGGGGTCGTGACGGTCGGCACCCCAGCGCGACACCGAGGTCGCGAGCGTGAACGGCACGCCGTGCAGGCTCGGCAGCATCGCCCACGGCACCCCGGCGAGCATCCCCGGCACCGTGAGCACCACGCGCTGCGCCGCAGCGATCGCACGGGCGGGGGCCAGGAGCTCGTCGTCGAGCACGCGCAACCGCACGTCGAGCGTCCTCTCGATCACGGACGACATCGCTCCGCCCCGCGTGAGCGCGGCCATGTCGAGGTCGGCGCGCAGCCCGTCGAGCGCCGCCTGCACGCGGGAGACCGAGAGATCGACGATCTCGGCACCGGATGCCGTCACCGCCACGGCGTGCAGCGACGTTCCGGTGAACACGAACGACAGCACCGCGGTGTCGGCATCGAGCAGTTCCTTGGCGTCCGGCAGATCGAGGCGACCGCGGGTGGCGCCGGCCGAGGTCGACGACCACTGCCGCTCCCGCACCCGATCGCGCAGCACCCGCACGCGGGCGTCGGTCGTCCAGTCATGCCCCGCGAGATCCGCGCGCAGCATCCGCAGCTCGGCGAGATCGCTCGCGAGCTCGGGATCGTGCGGAGGGCGCACGGGCGCCACCTGCTGGCTCAGGTGTCGCGCGCGCTCCGACCAGGCGAACAGGGTCGCCGGATCCCGCGTGCGGGCCGCGGCGGTGAGGCCTGCGAAAACCAGCTCGCTGCCGTGCATCGCGACCGAGGCCTGCAGGTCGAGCGCCCCGAACGACCGCTGCCAGGTGGTGAGCAGCTCGAGACCGGATGCCGCGGCCGCCAGCGCCGCCCCGGTACGACCCGCGGAGGCCGCGCGCTGCGCCCGCACCTCGTGTGCGCGCAGATGCAGCGCGGTCGGGGCATCGGCGGCGACCCGCGGCATCCGTCCTCCGCCGGCGCGCCGCGCGGTGAGCCGCAGCGCCGTCGCCTCGGTGCGGAATCCGCCGCGGTCGAGGGCCCTCGCCGCCCTGTCGATCTCTGCGGGGTCGGGGGTGCTGTCGGGTCGCGCGCGCACCCAGGCCTCCAGACGCACGGCGTCGGCGCGCGCCGCCCATCCGGCGCTGCCGAGCGCCGCGAAGCGCCGTGCGGCCGTGCGGGCGACACGCTCCGCCGCGGGAGCATCATGACGCAGCAGCGATCGGGCGAGGTGGAATTCGGCCTCACCGCGCGCCTGGGGCATCCGCTGCGCACCGAACCGCACGGCGACCTGAGCGAGCAGGCTCTCGGCCTCGGTCGTGAGCCCGGCGTCGCGCAGCACCTCGGCGCGGTCGAGGTCGCTGATCGCCGCCGCCAGATCGCCGACCGCCGCGAGCGTGGGTCGCGACCGGGACATGAGCGCGAGGGCGGTGACCAGGTCGCCGCCGAGCAGAGCCGCATAGCCGAGGTTGTGACGCGCCTCCGCGAGGGGCTCCGCCTCGCCGCTCGCCTCGTAGACGGCCACCGCGCGCTGCAGATCGGCGACGCACGCGTCGAGCTCATGCCGCTGCATCCGCACGATCGAGCGATTCATCAGGCAGTTCGCGAGCTCGGTGGTCTCGGCCGGCGCGGTCGCGTCCGGCGCGTTCGGCGGGGCGGAGGAGGCGCTGATCGCCTCGATCGCCCGGGTGAGCATCGACTCGGCCTCGGCCAGACGCCCCGCGTGCATCAGCAGCGTGCCGAGCTGTCCGCTGAGCACCGCGGTGGTCTCGGTGCGCAGGGCGGGGCGATCCAGCGCGGAACGGCACAGCCGCTCGGCATCCGCCGGCCGACCGGTCTGGGCGAGCACGTAGGCGAGGGTGCCGTCGATGCGGGCCCGCAGATCCGGGTCGTCGGTGCGGGCGGATGCCGCCGCCAACGCGCGCCGGGCCGCCGCGAACCGTCGCGCGTTGGCCGCTTCGACACCGCGCCGATGCAGCTCACTCGCAGACAGGGGCATCCCCCCAGGATGCCGCCCGCGGCCCGTCGGTGGAAGAGGCGAAGAAGACCGGCGCTGTCAGTCCTTCCCGATCGGGGTCGGCAGCGCCTCGACCACCGTGCGCACGGCCTCGGTCGCGACATCCACCGCCACGCCCTTCACGGGCACCGTGCCGAGCAGCGCGGCGACGTGGCCGGCGACGTAGGGCGCCGCGAACGACGTGCCGCTCCACACCGAGAACCCGCCGCGGTAGTCGTCGGGGTCGATCGTCTCGCGCACCAGTCCTGAGACGTCGGCCCTCGTCGCGGCCTGCGATCCGCCGAGGAACGCGGGCGAGGTGCTCACCACCGCTGCCCCCGGTGCGTACACCTGCACCCACGGGCCCACGTTCGAGAAGAGTGCGACCGACCGTGCCGAGGGATTCAGGGCCCCGACCGACACGTGCGGGGCGCCGGCGTCGGGGGCGATGCCGTTGTCGGAGCCGGGCCACGGCCACAGCGACGCCGGGAACGCCGGGCGGTCTATCGCGTCGTTGCCCGCCGAGCAGACGACCACGCAGCCGAGCTCGCGCGCCGCCGCCAGCAGCGCGAACAGGGTGCGGCTGAAGAGCCCGTCGACCGGGGTCTCGTGGTAGTAGCCGAGCGACAGGGAGAGCACGTCGATCGGATGCCCCGTCCGCGGGTTCGCGCGGTGCCGACGCAGCAGCTCCACGACCTGCGCGACGGTGCCGAGCAGGGTGCTCTCGTCGATCACCCCGAGCGCGCCGGCCACGCGGATCGAGAGGATGTCGGCATCCGGAGCGGTCTGGCGGATGATCCCGGCGATGAACGTGCCGTGACCGGCCACCGCGTCGATCTCGCCGTCGAGCTGCCCGTAGAGGTCGGGGAAGCGTTCGGGGTCGGCGTCGTCCGTCAGCCCCACCGGGTGCCCGTCGAGCTCGACGTGACGCGTCACGATGTCGTCGGGCAGCCAGTCGTGCACCCCGCATCCGGTGTCGAGGATCGCGACGACGGGTCGCCTCCCCCGCTTCGGCGCGGGACCGCGTCGCGGCGCCGGCCCCAGCCACGTCACCGGCTGACGGGCGCCGCGCCCCGGTTCGAGATAGTCGTCGCTGCCGCCCGCGCCCTCGCCGCGCATGGGGTTGGTGCGGCTGAACGGGTTGGTGCGGCTGAAGGGATTCGTGCGGCTGAACGGGTTCAGCCCGACCGGGTCGATCGCGAGGACGTGATCCAGGCTCGTCCGCGGCATGGTCGACCGCGACATGCGCCGTGCCCGCTGCAGCACGCGCCACGCATCGGGGGCGACGGGCGACTCGCCCCGCGTCGGCTGGTCGGGCGTGGTCAGCCGTGCCCGCAGGAATCCGGGAACCCCGGGCACGAGTTCGGGGGTCTCGCGCTCGGCGGTGTCGAACTCGAGCAGCCAGCCGAAGGTGTCGGCGGCGTCACGGAGCGTGCGGATCTCCTGGTCGGCCCCTTCGAGATCCTTCTCGTCGCGGATGACGAGCAGCCGCTCGGGCAGATAGGCGGTCGGGAACGCGCGGACGCCGTCGACCGGCTCCATGCTCGGATCGAGCGCGGATCCGCGGCGGATCGACCCCTCGGCGCGGTCCTGCCAGGTCCATCCTCTGGGCTGCTCCATGCGTCCTCCTCTCCGGTGCGGACTCGCCGCACACCGCACCCCCGGCGGGGCGCTACAACTCGAACTGCGGTGTCGACAGGGTGCGCTTCTCGTCGCCCACCGTCGTCGTCAGATGCACCCGGGTGAGTCCGGGGGGCACCTCGTCGAACGCGAAGCGTCCGGTCTCGGCGGGCGAGGTGGTGCGTGCGCGCTCGCCCTGCGTCAGCACGATCTCGGCGGCAGCCGTGTCGACCCAGCCGTCGACGCGTCGACGACCGGATGCCGTGGTGGTGACGTGCAGCAGGATGCTCGTGGTGCCGTCGCTGAACTGCAGCGTGAGCGCCTCCGTCTCGCCGCGCACCGCCCCTACCGGGCTCTCGACCAGGGTCAGGAGCGCGTACTCCCGCGTGATGCCGTCGGCCGCGACCGCCGCGATCATGCGGTCGACCAGGCTCTCCGGCATCGGATCGACCGTGCGCCAGAGCGTGCGCAGTCGGGCGAACATCTCGGCGTCATCAGGGTCGGCGGGGTGGGCGTCGTCGTTCATGTCCGTCCCTCCGTCCGCGGAGTGGGCGGCGCGTCCAGCAGGGTGCGCAGCTTGGCCAGGCAGCGCTGTCGCGTGGGGCCGATGCTGCCGACGGGCATCGCGAGGTCTTCTGCCAGGTGGGCGTAGTCGGGGCGATCCTCGAAGGCGATCACGCGCAGCAGCCGCTGGCACCGCTCGGCGAGACGTCTCACGGCCGACCAGAGACGGCGTCGCTCCTCGTCGAGCGCGGCATGATCCTCGGCCGAGGACTGCTCCGGCAGAAGCACGTCGAGGTCGTCCGCCTCGGTGGTGTCGACGCGGCCGTGCGCCTTCCCGATGCGCCAGGCCTCGCGCCGCGCGGTGGTGGTGAGCCAGGCGGAGACCGCCCGCGGATCGGCGATCGACCGGTGCCCGCGCACGAGTCGCAGCCAGGTGGTCTGCACGACGTCCTCGGCCAGGGTGCGCTCGAGTCCGTACGCGCGCACGACGTGCCACAGCACGGGAGTCATCAGCCGTACCAGTTCGTCCATCGCGCGAGCATCGCCCTCACGCCATGCGTCGAAGAGATCGGCGGCCCGCAGCCAGCGTGCGGAACCGTCATCCGATGCAGGATCGAGAGCGGTGCCGGGTGCACCGTCGGTCATGAAGCCCATTGTGATCACACACACCAGGAGCAGGGCAAGGGCTTTCTGATACATCCCGGTGGGGGGTGTGGGTGTGGGGAGTCGGGCCGGATGCCGGGACGGATGCGGCTGCTGTCGCGGATATCGTGGAGGGGTGATCGCCCTCGCCATCCTGCTGTTCGTGAACGCCGCCTTCAATGTCCTCGTCTGGCCGCGGTTCTACAAGCGGGTCGCGAAGGATCCGCGCGCGCGGGATGCGAACGGCCGGCCGACGACCTTCCTGAAGGTGCACGCCGTGCTCATCGGGATCGCTCTCGTGCTCGCGCTGGTCTCGGCGCTGGCCGGCATCGCCGCGCTCGCCGGGGCCCTGTAGCCCGCCCCGCCCCGCGATCGCCACCCCGGTCCCGGGCCCCGCCGCGGACAGCCCCGGGGTCACCGCATCTCGTAGGTCTTCGCGTGCGCGGCCCACTGCGACTCGACGGGCAGTCCGCGCAGCGCCCGGTTGCTGACGGCGAGCACCACGGCGATCAGGCAGAGCGCCGCGCAGACGAGGATCGTGCCCTCGCGCCCGAGCGTGGTCAGGCCGAATCCGGCGATCAGCGGCGCGAGCGGCATCGCGCCCATGCCCAGCACGCCGGCCGCGCTGTTGGCCCGTCCGAGCAGATGCGTCGGGGTGGCGACCATGAAGTAGCCCATCATCCCGGCGTTGAGCGCGGGCAGCAGCAGGACGGCGGCGCCGAGCACCGCGACGATCGCCCACGGTGCGGTCACCGCTGACAGCGCGACCGCGCCGGCCGCCACGACGCAGAGCGCGGTGATCGCCAGCACCCCCGCGCCGATGCGCGGGACGAGCAGGGGAGCGATGAATGCCCCCACGAGCATGGTGACCCCGATGCCGGACGACATCGCACCGATCAGCAGCTCGGGGTATCCGTCCTGCTGCAGGGCGTAGATCACGGTCGTGATCGCGGCGTTGAAGCCGAGGTTGATGATCGTGATGATGAGCAGGACGCCGCCGAGATCGGGGCGGGAGAGCAGCCACGCGAACCCCTCGCGCATCTCGCGCCATGCGTTCCGCGCGGGTGCGTCGGGGGCAGGCCCGGAATCGACACCTGCCTCCGCATCGTCCCCCGCCTCCTGGCGCGGCAGGGCGCGTCCCAGCATCCAGGCCGTGACGGCGGCGATCCCGTGGCAGAGCGTCATCGCGACCCCGACCAGCCACCCGCCGACGCCGAGGAGGAGTCCGCCGAGCGGCCCGCCCGCGAGCTGCAGCGCGGCATCCCGACCCTGGTTCGCGGCCTGCGCGCGTCCCATCCTGTCGTCGGGCACGATCTCCTTGATCGCGCTCTCGCCCGCGACGTCGAAGAGTCCGCTGCGCGCGGCGAGCAGGATGTTGAACAGCAGCAGGCTCATGAAGGTCAGAGTGCCCCACAGGGCGAGCGCCGTGAACACGCCGGCGAGCACGATGCCCGCGATGGAGCCGACCAGCATGAGCGCCGTGCGCGAATGGCGGTCCGCCAGGATGCCGCCCGCGAGCGTCGTCAGCAGTCGGGCGACCACGCCGGCGGCACCGATGATGCCCGCCTGAGCCGGATCATCCGTCACGATCAGCGCGAGCAGGGGGATCGCGAACGCGAAGAGCGCGGCGGCGAGCCCCTTGCTCGTGTCGCTCACGAGCCAGGTCAGGTAGCGGGGAGTGCGCCACGAGCGGGACGGGGCGGTGACGGTGGTCATGGATCGAGAATAATTGCGCAAGACAAGTTGCGCAAGTCTTATTGCGCAACTTGGGGTGCGGATATACTCGGGAGATGAGCGAGGAGCACGCGCGGCCCGATCCGGTCTGGATGACGACGGCCATGCTCAAGGCGTACACGCACCCGCTGCGCCGCCAGATGCTGCAGCTGTTCCGTCGCCACGAGCATCTGCGGGCGACCGACATCGCCGCGGAACTCGGCGTCGCCGCGAACAGCGTGAGCTTCCACCTGCGGGCGCTCGCGGATGCGGGGCTCATCGAAGAGGCGCCGGAGCACGCGCGGGACCGCCGCGATCGGGTCTGGGTCGCGCGTCACCAGGCGCTGAGCCTGGGCGGCCCCGAGAGCCCGGTGCCCGATGAGGCGCTCAGCGCCGTCATGATCGGTGCGCTCGCCGAGGAGCATCAGGACATGCTGCGCCGCGTCATGGCCTGGACTCCCGAGTACGTCAGCGGCCGAACGAGCGAGGTGCACGCGACTTTCTCGCAGCGCACGGTGCGGCTCACCCCGGCGGAGTTCGACGCGGTGATCGAGCGCATCGAAGACGTCCTGTCCGAGGCCGTCGAGGCGCACGACCGCGACGACCCCGACAGCCGCCCGTGGCAGATCGACATCCTCGCCGCCGACGACCGCATCTGACTCCCCCGGAACGACGGATGCCGCGACCGCGCGTGCGGTCGCGGCATCCGCCGTCGTCGACGGGGTCGGCTCAGGGGATCGTCCGCCGGAAGGCGAGGAACGAGACGCCCGTGAGCACGGCCGTGATGACGAGCCCCCACAGCGCGAGACCGAGAGCCCCGAGGTCGTTGATCGTGGCGCCGACGTGCGGCCAGAGGGCGAGGCGGTTGGCCAGGAACACGAGTCCGACGAGCGCGAGCGTCAGCACCACGCTCACGATGATCAGCACCAGCTGGCCCCAGCTCTTGTAGATCGTCGCGCCGGTGAAGCCGACCACGAAGAAGAACATCGCGAGCGTGAAGTACACCACGAAGGCGCCGAGGGGACCGGCATCCCACAGCCACGGCAGGTGGAAGAGGTAGCCGTTCAGGCCGTAGCCGTCGGTGAGGAGCTCGATGCCGCCGCCGATCAGGAACAGCACGCCCATGATCGTGCTGCCGAGGATCGCGGTGAGGAGCGTGCCGAAGAAGAACTCCCGACGCGTGATGCTCATGGCCTGCGAGAACGGGAAGGTGAGGGTCATCGCCGACATCCCGATCGCGAAGAAGTACCACAGCGGGGCTTGACCGCCGCCGCCGTACTTGGGGGCATCGCCCGGGATCATGGCGTAGATCAGCACCGAGATGAGCACGGCCGCACCGAGGATCATCAGCGGATACCAGAGGAAGGTGCCCCTGTTGATCATCTGCAGGCGGATGACGTTGAGTGTGCGTCGCATCAGCGGACTCCCTTCCTCGTGGTGGCGGCTCTCGGGGTGCTGCCCGTGTCGTGTTCGGCCTTCTGCGTGAGCCGCACCACGAGCTGCTGCAGCGAGACCGGCGCGAGGTCGAGCCCCGCCGCCGTGACCTCGGCCCGCTCGGCGGGCGAGAGCGAACCCAGCACGGTGACGGAGGCCACGCGGCCGAGCGCCTCCCGGTGCAGGATCTCGCGTCCGCCCACCCAGGCGTCGACCTTCGCGGCGTCGCCCACCACGGTCACGGCGCGATCGCGGACGGCATCCGTGTCCTCGTTCAGGAGGATCCGCCCGTCGTCGATCACGATGACCTTCTCGATCAGGTTCGAGACCTCGTCGATCAGGTGCGACGAGAGGATGATCGTGCGCGGATGCGCGGCGTAGTCCTCGAGCAGGCGGTCGTAGAAGATCTGCCGGGCGACCGCGTCGAGGCCGAGGTACGGCTCGTCGAAGAAGGTGATCTCGGCGCGGGAGGCGAGTCCGATGATCACGCCGACGGCGGAGAGCTGGCCGCGGGAGAGCTTCTTGATCGTCTGCGTCATCGGCAGCTGGAACTCGGCGATGAGCTCGTCGGCCAGACGCTGGTCCCAGTTCGGGAAGAACAGGCTCGCGGCCTTGAACGCGTGGGCGGGGCGGGCGTCGTCCGGGTACTTCTGGCTCTCGCGGACGAAGCAGATGCGCCCGAGCACGCGGGCGTTCTCGTACGGATGCTCGCCGAACACTCGCACGGTGCCGGAAGACTCGAAGTTCTGCGCGGTGAGGATCGACATCAGCGTCGTCTTGCCGGCGCCGTTGCGGCCGAGCAGGCCGTAGATCGCGCCGCCTTCGAGGGAGAGCGACACATCGTCGAGGGCGTTCTTGTTCTTGTAGCGCTTGGTGAGGTTCTGCACCTCGATGACGGCGGTCATGCGGGGTTCTTCCCTTCTGCGGTGGGGGCGGTCGTGTCGGTGCCGGCGTCGCTCGCGCGCCGGCGGAGGAGGTCGGCGAGGTCGTCGGCGCTGAGGCCGAGCGTGCGGGCCTCGGCGAGGAGCGGGTCGAGATAGCGGTCGGCGAAGGCCGCGCGGCGCTCGCCGAGGAGCAGGTCCTTGGCGCCGGCGGCGACGAACATGCCGATGCCGCGGCGCTTGTACAGCACTCCCTTGTCGGTGAGCATGGCGACTCCCTTCGCCGCGGTGGCGGGGTTGATCCGGTAGAACCCGGCGAGCTCGTTGGTCGACGGAGCCTGGGTCTCCTCGTCGAGCGAGCCGTCGAGGATGGAGTCCTCGATCTGCTCGGCGATCTGGAGGAAGAGCGGCTTGCCTTCGTCGATCACAGGGCCTCCGTGGTTACGTGGTTACTTACATGAGTAACTAACCACGTAACCCGAGTCGTGTCAAGAGCACCCTCCGACGGGCGCGGTGAAGGGCCCGCCGCCGAGGGGGCGGACGCGACGGACGCCGTCAGACCCGCGGATGCCCGACGTACATCGAGCCGTGCAGCTCGGCGACGTGGGCGAACGCCAATGCGCTCGCGGTGCCGGCATCGCCGGCGCGGAGCGCGGCGACGAGCTGCGCGTGCTCGTCGTTCGACGCCCGCAGGTAGTCGATCCGGTAAGGGATGAAGTAGGCGTACAGCTCGTGGGTGACGCGATGATGCAGCTCCACCGCGCCGTCGGTCCCGGCGATGCGGGCGAGCACGTCGTGGAACTCCGCGTCGGCGGTGCGGAACCCCGTCCAATCGGGGGTGACCCGCATCTCCTCGACGAGCTCCTCGAGCCTCGCGAGCTGCGCGGCGTCGGGGGATCCGCTCGCGAGGGCCGCCAGCCCGGCTTCGAGCACCGCGCGCTGGTCGATGAGCGCGTGCACATGGGCCGCATCGGCCCGGTAGGCGTCGATCGAGGCGACGGTGCCGACGGCCGGTGCGTCGGCGATGAAGGTGCCGCCCGCGTGGCCGGGCCGGCGCACCACCACCCCCTCCTCGCTCAACGCCCGGTAGGCGCGGCGCACGGTCATCTCGCTCACATCGAAGGCGCGAGCGGTGTCATCGGTCCCGGGGAGGCGCTGTCCGGGGGCGAGCATGCCGAGCTCGACGGCGAGCGAGATCCGCGCCCGCACGGTGTCGACGGCGGTCGTGCGACGGATCGCTCCGAGCGCCGGGGAGGCCAGATCCATCCTGTGTGCTCGTCTCGGGTCGGCACCGGTCGAGACCGGATGTCCGGCTCAGCGCGCCACGCTCTCCTCCGCGTCGCCCGATGCGGCGGCGCTCGCGCCCGATTCAGGATCGAGGGAGAACCGCTTGCCCCACACGATACCGATCACCATGGCGATCACGGGGATGAGTGCGAGCGCAGTGCTCACGGCCGGGCTTCCGCCCGTGACGAGGGTGAAGTTCGAGAGCACGAGCCACAGGGCGAAGGCGAGACCGAGCACCGAGAGCACGGGGAACACCCGCGCCCTGCCCACCCTTCCGGCGGCGAGCTCGGGGCGCCGCGCGAAGAACACCAGGACCGCGACGGATGTCGTGAGCATCAGCAGCACCATGCCGACCGTGGCGACGCCGGCCATCGAGCCGAACACGCCGACGAGCGGGTCGAGGCCGAGCAGGGCGAGCACGGCGAGGATGATCGCCGCGGTGATGGTCTGCACCACCGAGGAGAACGCCGGCGAGTGGTGGGAGGCATGGCGACGGCCGAGGCGTGCGGGCAGCACCGACTTGTGCGCGAGGGTGAACTGGTAGCGGGCGATCACGTTGTGGAACGAGAGGACGCACGCGAAGAGGCTGGTGACCAGGAGCACCTGCACGACGTCACGGACGATCGGTCCGAGGTACTGCGTGGTGGTGTCGAGGAGCAGGTTGCCCTCGCCGGCGAGCGTCTGCTGGGCGACGGCCACGACATTGCCGGCACCGACACCCATCACCAGGGCCCAGCACGAGACGGCGTAGAAGACGCCGATGATGATCACCGCGAGATACGTCGCCCGGGGGATGGTCCGCTCGGGCGAACGCGCTTCATCGCGGAAGACGGCGGTCGCCTCGAAGCCGATGAACCCGGTCAGGGCGAACAGCACGGCCACGCCGATCCCGCCCGAGAACACGTACGCCGGATCGAAGGTCTCGAGGGCGATGCCCTCGGCGCCGCCCGTGGCGATGATCACGACGTCGAGCACGACGACGACCAGGATCTCGAGGGCCAGCGCCACTCCGAGCACCTTGGCGCTCAGATCGATGTGCCGGTATCCGAGCACCGCGACGATCGCCATGGTCGCGAAGGAGTAGAGCCACCACGGCAGGCTCGGGCCGCCGAAGAACGTCACGAGGTCGTCGACGGCCCAACCCATGTAGCCGTAGATCCCCACCTGGATGGCCGTGTAGGCGACCAGTGCGGTGAAGGCGGAACCGAGCCCGAGCCGTGATCCGAGGCCGGCGGTGACATAGGAGAAGAACGCACCGGCCTCCTTCACGAACGGCGTCATCGTGACGAAGCCGACCGAGAAGACCAGCAGGATGACGGCCGCGAGCGCGAACCCGATCGGTGCGCCCGGGCCGTTCCCGGCACCGATCGCGATGGGCACGTTGCCGCCGATCACGGTGAGGGGCGCCGCGGCGGCGATCACCATGAAGACGATCGCGCCGGTGCCGAGTTGGCCGTCGAGGCGCTGGCGCGGCTCGGTGAGAGGGGAGACGGTCATGAGGTCACTTTCGACGGAGCATCCGGAGCGGATGCGGCGAGTGGAGTCAGTACAGGTCGGTGCGGCGGTCGGCGAGGTACGGGTTCTCGCGGCGCGCGCGCCGGGTGGCCTCGGGATCGATCGTGGCGATCAGGAGTCCGGTGTCGGTGGGGCCGAGGGCGGCGAGGGTGACGCCGTCCGGGGAGACGATGCTGCTGCGGCCGACGTAGGTCAGCTCGCCTTCACCGCCGACGCGGTTGACGTACACGACGTGGATCTGGTTCTCCCAGGCGCGCACGGGGATCAGCCGTTCGGCGATGTGCGCGAACGGCTCCATCTGTGCGGTGGGGACGATCACGGCATCCGCTCCCTGCAGTGCGGCGGCGCGCACCGTCTCGGGGAACTCCACGTCGTAGCAGATGAGCACGGACAGGGTCACCGCGTCGATCGCGAAGGTGCTCGGCAGGCTCGCGCCCGCCACGAACAGGCTGCGGTCGAGGTCGCCGAACAGGTGCGTCTTGCGGTAGCGGAGCAGCTCGGCGCCGTCTCGGTCGATCACGACGAGCGAGTTCGTGATCCCGCCGTCGGGATGCTGTTCGGGAAGGCCGGCGATGAGGGCGATCCCGACCTCGGCCGCGATCGCGGCGACCCGATCGACCAGCTCCGGTGACGCGAGCTCGGCGAGCCGGGCGCCGATGTTGTAGCCCGTCACGAACATCTCGGGCGTCACGAGCACGCGGGCGCCCTGCTGCGCGGCGTCGCGGGCGGCAGCCGCGATGATCGCGAGGTTCGCGTCGACATCACCGGGGATGCCGGGGTGCTGCAGGCCGGCGATGGTCAGGGTCATGCGGGAGTCTCCCTCGGGTGCGTCGTTGCACCTATCAAACAGATCAATTTGATCTATTAGATGACCATTGTGTGTCGATCCTGTTTCCTCCGCAAGAGGGGGCGCGTCGGGAGCGGGTCAGCCGCGGAGGTCGCGGGCGCGCAGCGCGAAGGCCGATGCCGCCACGAACACGAGTGCCAGACCCCAGGTCAACGCCAGTCCGCCGAGGTCGACGCCCTCGGCCAGAGGTGGCCGGTGATACACCCAGGCGTAGGGCGACAATGCGGACAGCCACTCGAGGTCAGCCGACTGCCGGGAGAGCGCCTGGAGGATGTATCCGATCACCGCGATCCCGGCGCCCACTCCCGTCGCCCCGATGCGGCGGCCCGTCGCCGCGCCGGCGAGCAGGGCGGCGGCGGCCGTGAGGAACGCGAGTCCGGTCAGTGCGGCGCTCGCCCCCACGATGCGCCAGCCTTCGAGACCGAGGTCGGACGGTCCGTTCAGACCCCCGACGACGAGTCCTGCGACGATCCCCAGCCACACCAGCCGCACGAGCACGGCCAGGGCGGACTCGAGGGCGTACTGCGCGCGGCCGATGCCGTGCGCGAGGTCGAGCTCGGCGCGTCCGCTCTCCTCCGCGCCGGCGAGGGCCGCCGATCCCCAGATCACCGCGGCGATCGTGAACAGCAGGAAGCCGATGAGGCCGAAGAACGTGCTCTGCGCATAGCCGGCGCCCGTCGCGATCTGGTCGTATCCCAGGGTGTCGACGAGTTCCTTCGGCAAGGAGGAGATGATGGTCTCGAGTTGCCCGCCGCCCCCGAGACTCGGATACAGCGGCAGGTACAGGAACAGCACGGCGGTGATGCCGAGCGTCCAGCCGAGCAGGCTCCGCCACGATTCGCGCACGGAGCGCCGGAACACCGGCAGGATGCCGTTCATCGCTGCCCCTTTCTGTCGCGACGCGTTCGTCGGGTCGGGGAGGCGCTCAGGGATGCTGCGGCGTCGGTGGGATGCGCGGCGTCGGGATGCGCGGAGGCGGACTCCTCGCCGTAGAGCCGCAGCACCGACTCCTCCAGATCGGGCTCCTCGACGGTCAGGTCGCGCACCTCGAACGGGGCGAGCGCCTTCACGAACGGATCGATCGCGCCGTCGACGGTCGCCGCGAGGCGGAGGATGCCGTCGGCCTCCCGCAGTTCGAGACCGCTCAGCCCCGGCAGTTGCGCGAAGCGGGCGCGGGCGGCCGCGGCGTCCGTCGTCGCGATCCCGGCGCGCACCCGTCGGATCGACCCCAGTCGCAGGGACGAGACATCGCCGTCGGCCACGATGCGTCCGTTCGCGAGCACCGCGACCTCGTCGGCGGTCTGCTGGATCTCGCTGAGCACGTGCGAGCTGAGCAGCACGGTCTGGCCGGCTTCCCGCGCCTCGTGCACCATGCGCAGGAACTCGCGCTGGACGAGGGGGTCGAGTCCGCTGGTGGGCTCGTCGAGGATCAGCAGCTCCGGGCGGTGCATGAAGGCCTGGATGAGCCCGAGCTTCTGCTTGTTGCCCTTCGAGAGCGTGCGCACGGGACGCGTGAGGTCGACGCCCAGCCGCTCGGCGAGCACGTGCACGGCGCGGGGGTCGACCGGCCCCGACGCCTCCGCGTAGAAGGACAGCATCCGCTGACCGGAGAATCGTCCGTCCAGGTGCAGCTCGCCCGGCACGTAGCCGATGCGTCGACGCAGCGCCGCGCCGCCCTGCCGGGGGTCCTCGCCGAGCACCCGCGCGGTGCCGGAGGTCGGACGGATGATGTCGACCAGCGTGCGCAGCGTCGTGGTCTTGCCGGCGCCGTTCGGGCCGATCAGGCCGAACACGCTCCCCGGGGTCACGCGCAGATCGAGGCCGTGCAGCGCCGTGTGCCGGCCGTATCGCTTGGTCAATCCACGGATGTCGATGGCCGCGGGCTCGGTTCGTCGGTTCATGGCGCCTGCTCCTCTCGGGGGGCCGGCTCGGGGGCGGACCCGGGGGCCTCGTCGGTGTCGGCATCCGCGCCGGGGCCCCGGTCGCGGGCGAGGGCTTCGCGCGCCGCGACCAGCATCCGGTCGTCGGCGTACATGCCGTGCGTGAAGACCTCGAGCATGGGGAGGGTGGCGCGTTCCATCATGGCCACCGTGAGGCGTTCGCCCCCGAACGCGCGGGCGAACTGGCGACGCAGCATGACCGGGCCGAGGCCGTACAGCGTGAGCAGCACCGCGGAGGCCTCGGGATCGTCGCTGGGGCGCAGCATCCCGGCCGCGGTCTGCGCCGCCAGGGAGTCGCGGGTCGCCTGCAGCAGCAGGTCGAAGAGCGCGTCGGCGGAGGCCGAGTCGTCGACGAGCATGTGCGAGAGGTAGTCGATGTAGACCGCCTGGCTGCCGATCTCGTCGAGGGCGGCGCGCAGCAGGTCGGGGGCGGCCGACGACCCCAGGTCCTGCTTGTCGCGCAGCACCGCGTTCACGACGTGCTCGTCGCACGCGGCGCGGAGGCTCTCCTTGTCGCCGAAATGGTGCACGATCAGGGCGGGGCTCACCCCGGCCTCCCGAGCGATCTGGCGCAGGCTCACCCGGCCGAAGCCGTCGCGGGCGAAGGCGTCGATGGCGGCGTCGCGGATACGGGCCCGCCCGGTCAGGTCGTCGGATGCTGAACGCATGTACAGCATGCTAAACACCTGTTCGGTCGGCGTCAAGAGGGTCCGGCCCAGCGCGTACAGTGAACAGGTGCCGGAGTTCTCCTACAGTCATCTGCGCCGGTGGCCCGATGTCGAGGCCGAGAACCTGCAGGCGTTCGACGCGACGGATCTGCTGCTCGTCGACCGGGCGCGCGAGCTCGACGTCCCCGGGGCGGAGATCGCTGTGATCGGCGACGAGTACGGTGCGGTGACCCTGGCTCTCGCGGCCGCCGGTGTCCGCGGCATCCGCGTGCACCAGGACCTCGCCACCGGGCGACGGGCGCTGGAGCGCAACGCCCGGGAGCTCGGTGTTGCCGCGCCCGACGACTTCACCCCGCACGAGCTCGACGCCGACCTGCTCGCCGGCGCCCGGCTCGTGCTGCTGCAGCTGCCGAAGTCGCTCGCCGAGCTCGAGCAGATCGCCGACGCCGTGGCGCGGTACGCCGCACCCGACGTGGTGCTGGTCGCGGGAGGCCGCGTCAAGCACATGACCCTCGCGCAGAACGAGGTCCTCGCCGGTCGGTTCGGGCGCGTGCAGGCCGAACGGGCCGCCCGCAAGTCGCGGCTGATCGTCGCGGCGGACCGGCTGCCCGTGCCCGAGCAGCCGCCCTTCCCCGTGCTCGCGCAGCACGAGGGGTTCACGCTCGCGGCATTCGGCGGCGCCTTCGCGGGCGCCAGGATCGACATCGGCACCCGCGTGCTGCTGGAGGTGCTCGCCGATACGCGTCTGCACGCCGGAGACCGCGCCGCAGGGCCGACCGTCGTCGACCTGGGCTGCGGCACCGGGGCGCTCGCCGTGGCCTATGCCCTGGCGCACCCCGAGGCCCGGGTGATCGCGACCGATCGCTCGGCGGCGGCGGTGGCGTCGGCGCGCGCGACGGTGGCGGCGAACGGGCTCGCCCCGCGCATCACCGTGACCCACGACGACGCCGCGTCGGAGATCGCCCCCGCGAGCGCCGACGTCGTGCTGCTGAACCCGCCGTTCCACCTCGGCGCCAGTGTGCACACCGGTGCCGCGACGCGCCTGTTCGAGGCCGCGGCGCGGGTGCTGCGACCCGGCGGCGAGCTCTACACGGTGTTCAATTCCGCGCTCGGATACCGCGGCGAACTGAGCCGGTCGATCGGGGAGACCGTGCAGCTGCGCCGTACGCCCAAGTTCACCGTGACGCGGAGCATCCGTCGCGGCTGATCCGCCCGAGCGAGCGGGACATTGTCGCATCGACCCGCCGCGCTGACAATGATGAATCTGCTGTGCAATTCCCCGGTCAGACGACGATTCCCGACCGGCCCGCCGGCCCCGGATTTGCCCCTGACCGGGCATTTCGTTACGTTGGTCTGCGGGCCTTTCGGCCCGAAGACCAGTCCGCGGCCACGTCCTTCTTTCGATGAGCTGTGCTGCGAAGAGGCGTGGACGTACGGTCGATGCTCTCTGCGGTGGAACCGAATCCGCCGCCTGTGCCGCCACAGCAGTCATGTCGAACGGCCTCGTGAGTCTCACCCGGGCGTAACCGAAGCAGGCTCCGCCACCCGAAGGCGAGCCGCAGGGGAAACGTGTCCGAAATCGCACTTGAAGCGCGCAATCTGTACAAGGTGTTCGGGAAGAATCCGAACACCGCCGTCCGGCGGCTGAAGGCCGGTGAGAGCAGAGCCGAGATCTCCGACGCGGGAACCGCCGCCGTCATCGATGCGAGTTTCACCGTCAACCGCGGCGAGATCTTCGTGATCATGGGCCTCTCCGGCTCCGGCAAATCCACGATCATCCGCATGCTCAACGGGCTGCACGAGGCCTCCGACGGATCCGTCATCGTGAACGGCGACGCGATCACCGGCATCCCCGGTTCCCGGCTGCGCGAGATCCGCCGCGACCGCATCTCCATGGTCTTCCAGCACTTCGCCCTGCTGCCGCACCGCACGGTCGCCGCGAACGTCGCCTACCCGCTCGAGCTCAAGGGCATCGGCAAGGCCGAGCGCCTCGCCAAGGCCGAGGAGATCCTCACCCTGGTGGGCCTCGACGGCCAGGCGGACAAGCTCCCCTCCGAGCTGTCCGGCGGCATGCAGCAGCGCGTCGGCATCGCCCGCGCGCTCGCGGCCGACAGCGACATCCTGCTCATGGACGAGGCGTTCAGCGCGCTCGACCCGCTCATCCGCCGCGAGATGCAGGAGCAGCTGCTCGAGCTGCAGCAGAAGCTCCAGAAGACGATCGTCTTCATCACCCACGACCTCAACGAGGCGATGTTCCTCGGCGACCGCATCGCCGTGATGCGCGACGGCCGCATCGTGCAGATCGGCACGCCGGAAGACATCCTGACCGACCCGGCCAACGACTACGTCGAGCAGTTCGTGCAGGACGTCGACCGCGCCCGCGTGCTCACCGCCGCGAACGTCATGGAGCGCGCGCGCCCCGTCGTCGCCGACACCGCCGGCCCCCGCACGGCGCTCCGCCAGATGCGCGACGCCTACATGTCGGCCACGTACGTGACCGGCCGCGACCGCAAGCTGCTCGGCATCGTGACCGACCGCGATGCCGTCAAGCTCGTGCGCAACGGCACCTCCACGCTCCGCGGCGTCATCAAGCCCGTGCCGCAGAGCGTGAGCGAGGACGAGGTGCTCATGAACCTGTTCGTGCCCTCCGTCGAGTCGCCGCTGCCACTGGCCGTGACGGATGCCGAGGGGCGTCTGACCGGTGTGATCCCCCGTGTGACGCTGCTCGCCGCGCTGGGCCCCGGCCCCGGAGCGACCGGCGAGCTCACGTTGCCGCTGGTGCCCATGCCGCAGGCCGAGATCGATGCGGTGCTGGATGACGGATGGACCGCCGAACCGCCGGTCTCGACCACGAACACGGAAGAGGTGCGCTGATGGATGGTTTCCGCATTCCCCTGGGGACCTGGGTCGCCTCGGGCGTCGACTGGATCAAGCAGAACCTCGACGGTCTGCTCGATGTCGTGTCGTTCATCGTCACGTTCCTCGTCGACGGTCTCACGAGCGCCCTGCTCACCCCGCACTTCGCCGTGATCATCGTGATCGCGGCGCTCATCGCGTGGCTGGTCCGCTCGTGGCAGCTCGCGCTCGGCACGATCGTGTCGTTCGGCCTCGTCGTCGCCATGGATCTGTGGGTCCCGGCGATGCAGACGCTCGCGCTCGTGCTCGTCGCGGCCGTCGTCGCCGTGCTGATCGCCGTGCCCCTGGGCATCTGGTCGGCGCGCAACGCCACGGTCCGCGCCGTGCTCAAGCCCGTGCTCGACTTCATGCAGACGATGCCGGCCTTCGTGTACCTGATCCCGGCGATCGTGTTCTTCGGCATCGGGGTCGTCCCCGGTCTCGTCGCCACCGTGATCTTCGCGCTGCCTCCGGGCGTTCGACTGACCGAACTCGGCATCCGCGGCGTCGACTCCGAGACGGTCGAGGCCGGACACGCCTTCGGCGCCAAGCCGGGACAGATCCTGCGCGGCATCCAGCTGCCCCTCGCGATGCCGACCATCATGGCCGGCGTCAACCAGGTCATCATGCTCGCCCTGTCGATGGCGGTCATCGCCGGCATGGCGGGCGCCGACGGCCTCGGGAAGATGGTCGTCGAGGCGATCTCGACCATCAACATCCCCAAGGGCGTCGAGGCCGGTCTGGGCGTCGTGCTCATCGCCGTCTTCCTCGACCGCGTCACCGCGGCACTCGGCGCGGCGGGCCAGAACCCGTCGTCGCTGATCGCGATGATCTCGCGCCGCACCAAGCGCCGCGACGGCCACACGCCCGACGATCACGGCGATGCTTCCGCCGAGGCCGAGCGCATGAAGGCCTCGCCGCGACGGACCCCCGTCGCCGCCCAGTGACCCCCGAACTTCCCTGACGCACCAGTACGACACAGCACGCATCACCGCAGGGAACACCAGAACGACACCTATACGGAACCAGGAGAGACACACATGAAGAAGAACATCCTGACGATCACGGCGCTCGGCGTCGCGACCACCCTCGCCCTCGCCGGCTGCAGCGGAGACGGTGCCGGCGGCACGAACTCCGGTGGCGGCGACGCCGAGAGCAAGGGCACCATCACGCTCGGCTTCCTCCCCTCGTGGACCGACGGTCTGAGCACCGCGTACCTGCTGCAGGACCAGCTCGAGAAGATCGGCTACACGGTCGAGATGAAGACGCTGACCGAGGCGGGCCCCCTCTACACCGGCCTCGCCCAGGGCGATGTCGACATGTACCCGTCGGCCTGGCCCGAGCTCACGCACGCCGAGTACATGAAGACGTACGGCGACGACATCGAGGACATCGGCACCTACTACGACAACGCCAAGCTCACGCTCGCGGTGCCGGAGTACTCCGAGCTCACCTCGATCGAGGACCTCCAGGGCAAGGGCGCGGAGTTCGACGGCAAGATCATCGGCATCGAGCCGGGCGCCGGTCTCACCGCGCAGACCGAGAAGATGATCCCGGCGTACGGACTCGAGGGCGAGTACCAGCTCGTCACCTCGTCGACCGCGGCGATGCTCACCGAGCTCAAGACCGCCACCGACAAGCAGGAAGACCTCGTCGTGACGCTGTGGCGTCCGTTCTGGGCTAACGACGCCTTCGGCATGAAGGACCTCGAAGACCCCCAGGGCGCCATGGGCGAGGCCGAGGGACTGCACTTCCTCGGCACCAAGGGCTTCGCCGAGGAGTTCCCCGAGGCCGCTGAGCTGATCGAGAAGATCAAGCTCGACGACGAGCAGTACGGCGCGCTGGAAGACCTGGTCGTCAACGAGTACGGCGAGGGCAACGAAGCAGAGGCCGTCGACGCGTGGCTCGAGGAGTACGGCGACCAGTTCGACTGGGTCGCCACCAGCTGACCTCACGTCGCCCGCCCGGGGCTTGGGCGGACTTCTCTCCGATGGGCGGAGGATTCACTGCGAATCCTCCGCCCATCGGCGTTTTCACCTCCCGAACGGGATCAGGGAGCCGGGTCGGGGGAGGGGAAGGCGGGCTCAGCGCACCTTGCGGCGGTAGGCGAGCAGGGCGAACACGCAGCCCACGAGCAGGATGCCGAGGCACCAGGCGAGCGCGAGGCCGATGTCGGCGCCGACCGGTTCCCCCGCGAACAGCGCCTGGATCGTGTTCACGATCGAGGTCACCGGCTGGTTCTCGGCGAACCAGCGCACGGGACCCGGCATCGTGTCGGTGGGCACGAAGGCCGAGCTGATGAACGGCAGGAAGATGAGCGGGTACGAGAACGCGCTGGCGCCGTCGACCGTGCGGGCGGTGAGCCCGGCGATGATCGCGAGCCAGGTGAGCGCCAGCGTGAACAGCAGCAGGATGCCGATCACGGCGAGCCACGCGAGCGGACTCGCCCCGGTGCGGAAGCCCATCACGAACCCGACCGCGAAGATGATCACGAGCGTGACGCTGTTCGCCACGAGAGACGTCAGCACATGCGCCCACAGCACGCTCGACCGGGCGATCGGCATGGAGTGGAAGCGGTCGACGACCCCGCTCTGCAGGTCGGTGAACAGCCGGAACGCCGTGTACGCGATGCCCGAGGAGATCGCGATGAGCAGGATGCCGGGGAGCAGGTAGTTCACGTAGTTCTCGGTGCCGGTGCTCGTGCGCAGCGCCCCGCCGAAGACGTACACGAACAGCAGCATCAGGGCGATCGGGGTGACCGCTGTGGTGATGATGGTGTCGGGGCTGCGGAAGATGTGCCGCAGCGAGCGACCGGTGAGCGTCGCGGTGTCGGCGACGAGGTGCGTGCTCATGCGGCGGTCTCCTTTCCGGTTGCGGTGCCGGGGCGCGGTCCGACGAGGGAGAGGAAGATCTCCTCGAGCGTCGGCTGCTTCTCGACGTACTCGACGGTCGCGGCGGGGAGCAGCGTCTTCAGCTCGGCGAGCGTGCCGTCCGCGATGATGCGCCCCTCGTGCAGGATCGCGATGCGGTCGGCCAGGTGCTCCGCCTCGTCGAGGTACTGCGTGGTGAGCAGCACCGTGGTGCCGGTGTGCGCGAGCCGTGTCACGATGTCCCACACCTCCAGGCGGGCCTCGGGGTCGAGGCCCGTGGTCGGCTCGTCGAGGTAGATCACCTCGGGGTCGCCCACGAGGCTCATCGCGATGTCGAGCCGGCGGCGCATGCCTCCCGAGTAGGTGCCGGCTCTGCGGCCCCCGGCATCCGTCAGTCCCAGCATCGCCAGCAGCTCGTCGGCGATGCTCCCCGTGTCGGGCAGGTGTCGCAGCTTCGCGATGAGCACGAGGTTCTCGCGACCGGTCAGCAGCTCGTCCACCGCGGCGAACTGCCCGGTGAGGCTGATCCTCGCGCGCACTCCCCGAGGGTCGTCGGCGACATCGATCCCCTGCACGGCGGCTTCTCCGGCATCCGCCCGCACGAGCGTGGCGAGGATGCGCACCAGCGTGGTCTTGCCGGCCCCGTTCGAGCCCAGCAGGGCGACGATGCTGCCCGCCTCCACGTCGAGATCGACGCCGCGCAGCACGCGCAGGTCTCCGTACGCCTTCTCGATGCCGCGCACCCGGATGGCGGCGGTCATGATTCCCGCTCCGTCTTCCGGGCCTCGTCGACGGCCGCGATCAGGCGCGCGCGCTCCTTGTCGATCCACTGGTTCCCGCCGTACGCCTGCGCGTAGGTCTCGGCGAACTCGACGGGGTCGTCGCCGACGATCGCGCTGACCGGGGTGCCGTCGATCGCGGCGCGCTCCCACAGGTCGGCGAGGTCGAGGAACATCTGCACCAGCGTGTCACCGTCGGTGATACCGCCGTAGTACATCGAGTAGCGATGCTGGGCGTGGGCGACCTCGCGGTACGGCGCCGGCAGCGCATCCAGCCGCGCCATCGCCTGCTTGTACTGCTTCTTCTGCTCGAGTGATCCGGTGAGGGCTTCGATCCATTTCGCGGCCATGATCAGTTCTCCGTGCTCTCGGTCGTGTCGTGCGTGTCGTGTGCTGAGGAGTTCAGCCGGTCGATGCGTCCCGCGAGGAACGCCCAGGTGCTCCAGAACTCGTCGAGCTCGGCATGCCCCTGCGTGTTGAGCGTGTAGACCTTGCGCGGCGGACCCTTCTCGCTGGGGACCTTCTCGACGTCGACGAGGCTCTTCTGCTCGATGCGCACGAGGAGTGCGTAGATCGTGCCTTCGGCGATGTCGGTGAATCCGTGGTCGCGGATTCGCGCGGTGATCTCGTATCCGTAGGCCGGCTGCTCGGCGAGGAGGGCCAGGACGATGCCCTCCAGGGTGCCCTTGAGCATCTCGGTCATCTGCTTGCCCATGGGGCTCCTCCCGTGCGGTCGGTACTCAGTGTTGCTGGGTACCGGTACAAAGTAACACTGAGTACCGGTACGTGGCAACACCGAGTACCGAGGAGGCGTCGCGCATCCGCCGCGGGGCGGGTCGGGCGGCTAGTCGACGGCGGTGAGGTGCAGGAGCAGTGCCTGGCCGGGATTCAGCAGGGGCAGGGGAATTCCCTCGGTCAGGACCGCGCCGGTGCAGACGAGGTCATCCCCGGTCCGCAGCCAGGCGGGGTCGGCGACCTCGTGACGGCTCGCGGCGCCGACCTCCTCGCGCACGCGCACCCGGTACGAGACCTCCGGGTCGAGCCCCGGGATCGGCACCCGCGGCGTGCTCGCCGAGCTGGTCGTCTCCACGCGCACCCAGGCGAAGACGGCCTCGCTGCGGTCGGGGCGCACGATGCCGTGGAGGAGGGCGCCGGGGTCGACGTGGTCACCGCGCACCGTCACGCCCGTGTGCAGCAGGCCGCGCAACTCCCGGTAGAGGGCCGTCCACGCCGCGATCGCCGCGCGCTCCGCGGCGGTCGTGGCGGAGAGGTCCCACTCGAGTCCGGCGTGCCCGAACAGGGCGGTGACGGCGCGGAACGAGAAGTCGGCGTGCCGGTCCGTGGTGTGCGACTGCGTCGGACCGACGTGCGCACCGATGAGTTCGGGCGGGAGCAGGGTCTGCGTCCAGCGCTGGATCTGCTGGCGCTCGATCGGATCGTTGCAGTCGGACGCCCAGATGCGATCCGTGCGGGCCAGTACGCCGAGGTCGGCGCGCGCGCCCCCGCTGGCGCAGGATTCGATCTCCAGACGAGGATGCCGTCGCCGGAGCTCGTCCAGGAGTCGGTAGGAGCCGAGCGTGTGCGCGTGCACCCGGCGCGCGCCTCCCGCGCCCGCGGCGGCGTGCAGGTCGCGATTGTGGTCCCACTTCACGAAGTCCACGCCGTTCTCCGCGATGACCCGGTCGAGTCGCTCGAGGAGATAGGCCACGACGTCGTCGCGCGACAGGTCGAGGACGAACTGATGCCGCCATTCGAGCGACGACGATTCGCGCAGGAGCCAGTCCGGATGCTGTCGCGCCAGGTCGGAGTCGGGATTGACCATCTCGGGTTCGAACCAGAGCCCGAACTGCATGCCGAGCTCGTGCACGCGATCGGACAGGGGCTTCAGGCCGTCGGGCCAGACGTCGGCATCGACGTACCAGTCGCCGAGGCCGGCGTGATCGCCGCGCCGTCCGCGGAACCAGCCGTCGTCGAGCACGAACCGCTCGACGCCGAGCTCGGCCGCGGTCGTGGCGAGCCGGTCGAGGGTCTCCAGGTCGTGGTCGAAGTAGACGGCCTCCCACGTGTTCAGCAGCAGCGGGCGCGGCGTCCGCGGGTGGCCGGGGCGGGAGCGGATGGAGGCGTGCAGCCGCGCCGTGACCCCGTCGATCCCGTCCGCGCTCCAGGCGAAGACCACCTCCGGCGCGGCGTAGGTCTCGCCGGGCTGCAGCCGGATCTCCGCGGCATCCACCAGTTCGCCGCCGCCGAGGACGGCGCGGTGCACGCCCGCCCCCTCGGGCAGGCGTTCGACCCGCATCTCCTGGTTCCCGCTCCAGGCGACGTGCGCGGCCCAGATCTCGCCACTCCGGAAGCGGAAGCCCTCGGTGCCGGCGAGCGTGAGGAACGAGGAGTCGTGGCCGGGGCGTCCGCGACGTGACGAGCGCGTCCACGTGCCGTCCTGGATGGACAGGCGCTGGGGGTGGTGCTCGTGGGTCCACCGTCCGGTGAAGTCGAGGGTCTCGACGGCCCTGCCCGGCAGAGGGAGGAGGGAACGCACCGCGGTCACGTCGACGCGGCGCTCGGCGCTGATGTTCTGGATCGCGATCGAGGTGTGCAGGACACCGGCGTCGTCGAGCAGGTAGGAGAACGTCGCGTGCACGGTGGAGTCGGCGTCGGCGAGGACGAAGCGCGCGTGCGAGGAATCGGAATCCTCATCGACGAGCGAGAACCCGTCGATGGGCCGGGCGTCGTCGGTGGCCTCGAGGGCCGGGGTGCCCGACCATCCGTGCTCCCGTCCTGCGGCGACCGAGAACGACCGGGGGATGTCGAAGGAGCTGTTCATGACGGCAGGACTCGCGGTGGCCAGCAGGCCGGGCACATCCGCATCGCGCAGGGCGGCGCCCCAGTGCACGATGCAGGGCACGCCGAAGGAATCGGGTGCGAGCAGGAGGCTCACGCCGCCGTTCCGCAGGTGCACGATCGAGGCGGCCGCACCTTTCCGAGCATCCCGATCCTGAATACTTGACGTCATGAATTAATGATGCGTACTCTCGTCGAAGACCGCAACCCGAAGGATCGTTCGTCGCGTTCCGTGGTCCGAAAGGCTGACTCCGTGAATCGCATACCGGTCACCTCGCCCGCCTCGGTGGCGGTCTTCCGTCGCATCCTGACGCATGGGCCGCTGGGTCGCGTGGACATCTCGCGTGCCACCGGCCTGTCGCAGGCGGCGGTGACGAAGGCGGTCACCCCGCTCCTCGGCGCGGGGTTCGTCGTCGAGACGGAGGAGCGTGCCGCGCCCTCCATCGGCCGCCCGGTGAGTCCGCTCGCGGTCGCCCGCGACCGCGCGCACATCATCGGCGTCAAGGTGACGGCGGAGCGCACGTACGGCGTGCTCACCGACCTGGGCGCGACGGTGCTCGCGCGCACCGACGAGCTCAACGCCTCCGCCGCCGTCGACGACGTGGTGCACGCGGTCGGTCTCGTCGTCGACACGCTCCGCTCGGGGTCGACGGCCACCGTCGACGGGATCGGCGTCGCCGTCTCGGGCGACGTGGATCGTGAGTCCGGCATCGTCCGCGACTCGCCCCTGCTCGGCTGGCGGGGCGTGCCGCTCGTGAGCATCCTCGAGGAGTCCCTCGGCATCCCGACGATCCTCGAGAACGACGTGCGGGCGCTCACCACCACGGAGGTGCTGTTCGGATCGGGGCGCGACGCCGACTCCTTCGCGGTGATCACCATCGGCACCGGCATCGGCTGCGGGCTCTACCTCAACGGCAGGATCGTGCAGGGGGCGCACGGCGTCTCGGGAGAGATCGGCCATCTGCCGCTCGCGCCGAGGGATGCGCTGTGCAGCTGCGGGCGACGCGGATGCGTCGAGGCCGTCGCGTCGACCGCGGCCATCCTGACCGACGTGCGAGCGGGCCACGCCGACGCCTCGCTCACGATCGAGGACGCATTCACGCTCGCGCACGCCGACGACCCCTTCGCACGGGCCGCGTTCGAGCAGGCGGGCGGCGTGATCGGCGCCGCGCTCGCCGCTCTCGTCAACCTCACCGGTCCCGAGCTGGTCGTCATCGCCGGAGAGAACGTCACCGAATACGGACTCTACGAGGAGCGGTTGCGGGAGACCTTCGCCGAGCACGCTTTCGGTGCGGCCGGCGACTGCACGATCGTGCTGCGGCCGCACGTGTTCGACGACTGGGCGCGCGGCGCCGCCGCGTGCGTGATCGAGGTGATCGCGGGCGGTATCGCCGCGCACGGGTGATCCGCGCGCGGCTTCCGGCCGACCGTCAGCCGGCGAGCACCGCGAGCACGTTCCCGGCGGGATCCCGGAACCAGGCGATGTCGGGTCCTTCACCGGGCGTGCCGTGCGAGATGCCCTTGGCATCGGTGCCGTGGTCGGGGTCGGTGTAGATCTTCGTCACCACGCCGCGGGCATTGAGCTCGTCGACCGCGGCCTCGACGTCGTCGACCGGGAAGTTCAGGATGGTGAAGCTGGCGGGCGTGTGGTCGGGCTTGGGATAGATGAAGATCGTCCCGCCGTCGGACAGGGTGATCTGGAGGAAGCCCATGGCATTGTCGGCGACGTCCATCCCGAGGGTGTCGCCGTAGAAGGAGCGGGCGGCGTCGATCGAGTCGACGCTGAATCCGCTGAACGCGTGTGTGGTCTGGAATGCGGTCATGGGATCAGCATGCGCCCGCCCGGGCGACGTGTCCAGATGCTGATCCGCGACAGGGTCTTTACGGGGGAGCGGATCTCGGCTGGACTGGGCGGATGCGATCTGAACGACCGATGCCGGGCAATCCCTGGCCGCACGACATGACGCTGACCGTCGACGATCGGCCGACCTTCCTCCTCGAACTGCTCTGGCTGCGCGAGGCGCACGACCTCCGCCCAGCCGGTGACGACCTGCCTCCGTTGCTGCGGGAGACGCCCGCGCCGGCAGGCAATCCCGTCGATGACGCCGTTCGCGCGCAGTGGGAGGGTGCGTGGGCGCGGGTGTGGGGCGCGGTCGTGGCCCATGCCGGGAAGGAGCCTGATCCGCGACTGTTCGAGCAGCTCCTCCAGACCCCCGACGGCTCTCCGGAGCGACAGTCGATGCTGGACGACATGGTGGGGCCGACGTGGGAGGACGAGTTCGGGCGGGGCGTCTTCGCCGACCCGTCGTACCTGGTCTGGGAGCAGGACGGGGTCGATGCGCACATCGCCACGCGGCGTGAGGTGCTCGAGAACAGCCCGGAGCGCCGCGACCTCGAGGCGCTCATCCCCGCCTGGCGTGCCGGTCTGACCAAGGTCGTGACGATTCCCTGTCGAGGCGACCACCATCGCAGAGTCGGGGACAACGCCCTGCTCGTCACCGACGAGGCCCGGGCCGACAGCGCACGGTACCGGCGGGCCCTGGCCGCGTTCGTCTGATCCGCCGCGGCTCCCGCGGGTGTGCACCCCGCGCCCCCGCCGGATGCGAAAGACTGGTGTCATGACTTCCGCGCTTCTCGACACCCTCTTCGCCCGTATCGTCGACAGCGGACTCCTCGATGAACCGGTCGTCGAGAACGGCCTCGTCTACGGGCGCGCCGGCATCGACGCCGCCGGAACGGTGGTGACCGTCAACGTCGACCCCGAGCTGGAGGACGACGACGACACGCTCGACGTCGAGGCGCTGATCGAGGCCATCGCACGCATCCTCTCGGTCTCCGAGTCCCGCTGGCGGGCGGTGATCGACGAGGTCGCCGACGACATCGACGACGCGGTCGACGACGAGCCCGTGATCGAGCAGATCGACCTGCGGGACGACCTCGAGGCGACCTCGGTCGTCGTGTTCGCGGATGCCGTCCTCCTCGCGTTCGACGCACCGAAGCAGTTCCCCGACTCGCGCATCCTCGTGCAGCTGGACGACGAGCTCGAGATCGCCAACATCGAGGTCAGAGACCGGGACTCCTCCGTTCCGCAGTGATCCGCCCGAGGTCCCCGTCCGGTCGCACGGTCACGCGTGCCATCCGCGTCGTCATTCCTCGGGTCGCGGCGCAGCGCGCAGAGCGACGATGCGTCGGGCCTCGACGACAGCGGCGTCGAAGTCGTCGTCGGGATTCTCCAGCAGATGCGTGGTCGCGACCGCATGGATCCGCACCTGCGGATCGGGATAGGTCGATGCCCTCTCCGCGGCGGGGGCAGCGGGCGCGCCGAGCATCACGAATGCGCGGCTGAGGCCGGCCTGCAGGGCGCGGTCGCCGCGGGCGAACTGCGTGGCGAGGATCTCGGCGAGTCGACTCTTCTCCTCGTCGGGGGCGAGGCCGGCGGCCGTGCGCCACGCGACGCGCGCGACCTCGGTGTCGTCGTCGGTCAGCAGGGAGGTCGTGATCGCCGGCCAGGCGCGCGCATCGCCGATCTTCGACAGCGAGTGCAGCGCCTGACTGCGGGCCTGCGCCGTGGTCGAGCCGAGCTCCGGCAGCAACAGATCCACCGTGATGTCGGGGTCATGGCGGGTGAGTGCCCACGTGAGCGTGTCGCGGACGGAGAAGTCCGGCTCGATGCGGCACTGCGCGATCAGCACCGGGACATACTCGGAGCGCGGGTGGGTGCCGGCGGTGAGGGCGGCCTGGAGGCGCGTGGATGCGGACGGCGACTGCAGGGCGACCTTGAACAGTCGCGCGGCGTCGGATTCGGCTTCCCTGTCGGTCATAGCCACTCCTTGTACCGGAACACCCCGAAGAGCGCGACCGCGAACGTCACCATCGCGCCGATCGCCATCGGGTAGCCGAAGGCCCAGTGCAGCTCGGGCATCACGTCGAAGTTCATGCCGTAGACCGTGCCGACCAGGGTCGGTGCGAATATGATCGCCGCCCACGAGGAGATCTTCTTGATCTCGTCGTTCTGCGCCAGCCCCGCCTCGGTCTGCCGTCGGGCGACCAGGGCGGAGTGCACGGTGAGCGCGTTCTCGAGGATCGCGCGGAACGAGTCGACGCGCTCGTTCACGCGGATGGTGTGGTCGAGCACGTCGCGCAGAGAGCGCTGCAGCTCCTCGTCGATGCGGTACTTGAGCGACCCGCGACGCAGCCACTCCAGCATCCCGGTGAGCGGGTGCACCGCGCGCTGGAAGTTGATGACCTCGCGCGAGAGCTCGTAGATGCGCCGGGAGAGGGCATCGTCGTCGCTGTCGCCGAAGAGCTGGTCCTCGATCTCGTCGATGTCGTTCAGCAGTCCGGCCACGATCGGCTCGTAGCCGTCGACCACCTCGTCGAGGATCGCGTAGAGCACGGCCTCCGGCCCCATCGCGAGCAGCTCCGGGTTCGCCTCCATGCGCCGGCGCACGGAGGCGAGATTCGGCGACTCGGCGTGCCGGATCGTGATCACGAAGTCAGGGCCCACGAAGAGGTGCAGCTCGCCGAACTCGATCGACTCCTGCTCGTCCCGGTACCGCGCCGGCCGCAGCACGGCGAACAGCGTGTCGCCGTAGCGCTCGACCTTGGAGCGCTGGTGACCCGAGAGGGCATCCTCGACGGCGAGCGGATGCAGGTCGAACTCGTGCGCGACCGAGGCGACCTCCTGCGGGCTCGGGCGGTACAGGCCGATCCACGCGATGCCACCCAGCGCGCCGAGGGCACGTGAGGTCTCGTCGAGGTTCTGCAGGGTAGGGTCTCCACGCGGCGTCCGTGGACGTAGACGCCGTTGTCGATGAGGGCCATGAGTGGCTCCGTTCTCGCTGGTGCACACGACCGGAGTCAGGTCGGATGCACGGGGTTCGTCAGGGGGCGGACGACGCCACCGACGGCTGCAGAGAACGACGTGCGGACGCGGAGGACAAGCTCAACGCGAGAGTGCACGGAGTCGCGACGCAGCCGAGGCGACGTCGTAACTATCACCGGACATCGCCATCACCGCCTTTCGCGCTCCTCGGGGGCCGGGAGGCCCGACCGCCCATGATACGCCTCCGCGCTGGGAGGTCGCGCCGTGGACTCGGGTGCGACCTCGCGTGCGGGGTCGATGGCGCACCTCATAGGCGCGTCCGACGTGCGGATGTGACCCCGCAGCGCAGTCAGCGTGCGGATCTGACCCCGCAGCGCGCGTGCCGGGGGGCGTGGCGGCGCGGATCAGGCGTCGAGGCCCACCAGCTCGGCGCTCCTGCGCCAGAGCGCTTCAGCGAGGGCGGCGTCCTCGGCCTGCGGGTTCACCTTGCTGCTGAGCGTGCGCTCGTCGTAGTACGCGCCGGAGAACCAGGTCTCGTCGGGCGTGCCCTCGATGAACCAGCGCAGGATCGCGCCGCCCTCCTCGGTACTGGTGAGGAGGAGGTGCTTCAGCGGCGTGCGGTAGACCAATCGCATGATCGTCGACGAATCCGCCGCGAAGTTCGTCCGCACGGTGCCGGGGTGGAACGCGACGGCGCTCAGCCCGTCGGGATGGAACTTCGTGTGCAGACTCTTCGTGAACAGCACGTTCGCGAGCTTCGCGTCGCCGTAGGCCTTGTTCGCACTGTACTTCTTGCGGTTGTCGAGGTCGTCGACGTCGATGTGGCCGAAGAGGCGGTGGCCGACGCTCGAGGTGTTGATGACCGCGGCATCCGAGGCCAGCAGGGTCGGCAGCAGCAGGTTCGTCAGCAGGAACGGCGCGAGGTGATTGACCTGGATGGTCTTCTCGAAGCCGTCGACGGTCGGCGTCTGATCGCCGAAGATCCCGCCGGCGTTGTTCGCCAGCACGTCGATGCCGCCGTCGCCGACTGCCTCGGTGAGCTTCGCGGCGAGTTCGCGCACGTCGTCGAGGCGGGCGAAGTCGGCGGTGAAGTGCTCCGCGCCGGTCTCGTCGGCGACGGCCTTCGTCTTCTCGGGGGAGCGGCCGACGAGGATCAGCCGATCGCCGGATGCGGCGAGCTGCCGGGCCGCGGCCGCCCCGATCCCGTCGGATGCTCCGGTGATGACGATCGTCTTCGGGGGCACGGATGACCTCAAGCTCTCTGGTGGGGGCGGGCGGTGTTCTCGGGCGTCATGCGCTCTCGCCCGGCCGACGCAGCGGGTCGGCGGGCGGAGGACGCAGGGGGTCGACGACCGGGATGCGTTCCGGCTCGGCGGCGGGGATGCGTTCCGGTTCGGGGGCGGAGATCTCGCGGGCGACCTGCTTCTCGAGCACCGTGACGGCATCGTCGGAGAGCAGGATGAGGCCGTCGAGTTCTTCCCGCACGCGCTTGTACGCGATGTTGCGCTCGGCCTGCGTCGCGGATTCGTCGATGGCGACCTTCAGCAACTGCTGCGCGCGGTCGAGGCGCTTGCGCTCCGGCTCGGTGAAGGTCGAGTCGCGTAGGCGCCGGGCATCCTTCTCGGCGATCTCGAAGGCGACCGCGTAGTCGCCGACGGCCTGCAGGTATTCGCCGACCTGTTGCTCGCTCACGCGGGAGTCGGCGGACGAGGGGCGCAGCGCATCAGCGGTCTTCTTCGCCCGCAGGAACGCCGCCGTGAGCGGCTGACGTCCGTCGCTCATCGCAGGGAAGGCGATCAGCTTGGCGACGTCGAGTTCGTAATCGAGCCACCGCGCGGTGATCTCGTCGTGCTCGGTGAACAGGCGCCCGAGCAGATCGTTCGAGGGGACGGATGCCGTGGTGTCGACGAACGACGCCCCCCGCCGCGTACCCTGACGCTTCAGTGCCCTGGCCTCGATCTCGGCGGTCTTCAACTGGGCCTTCATGCGCAGCGTCTCGAGTCGGCGCTCGTGCCGGCGTCGCGCGCTGCGCTCCCACGCCTTCGCGGCGCCACCGGCCATGCCCATGAGGGGGAAGACAAGCCACCAGTAGTTCCCGAGCCAGTCGAACAACGGTTCCATGATGTGTTCAGCCTACTTTGCGCGGGTTCGCACTCCACCGCGATCCGTCGCGTCGTCTGCCTGGCCGCGGGTGGGTCGTCCGCTTGGTACCGTCGGAGGATGATCCCCGCGTTCGTGCTGAAGATCGTCCTCTTCGCGATCGCGCTGATCGTGGTCGTGGTGCTGGTGCGCTCGCTGTTCTCGCGATCACCTCCGCCGAACACCCGGACGGAGCGCCTTCGCCTCCCGCGGTGGGTCGCGATCACGGCGGGCGCGCTGCTCGTGCTCGGCCTCCTCGCGTCGCTGCTCGGCTTCGGCAGCGGGAACATGCGCGACCCGGTGCCGTTCCGCATCGCCTCGGTGGTCCTGGTCGCCGCGGGGTTGCTCCTGCTGCTGGCGTACCGCAACTGGTACCTCGCGCCTGGCGCCGACGCGATCGCCTTCCGCACGGTCTTCGGCGTGGAGCGGGTGATCCGCTACCGCGACATCGTCGCGCACCGCACGACGGGACGAGGCCGACGCACGCTGATCGTGACCGCGTCGACCGGCACGCGACTGCGCGTCAACGTGGCCGCCCACGACGTGTCCTCCCTGGTGCGCGCGATCGGCTGACCGGCTGCGGAGCGTCGCTGGGGGCGTCTCAACTCTTCGTGAGGTCTTGCGCGAGCATCACGATGATCCCGCTGGGACCCCGGAGATAGGTGAGCTTGTAGATGTCCTGGTAGTTCGCCACTCCTCTCAGCGGGTGGCAGCCGTGCCGCGCGGCGATCGCCAGGGATTCGTCGATGTCGTCCACGGAGAACGCGATCCGGTGCATCCCGATCTCGTTCGGCACTGTGGGTTCGGTCTCGATCGCCGTGGGGTGGATGTACTCGAACAGCTCGATCCGGCCGTGTCCGTCGGGCGTCTGCAGCACGGCGATCCTGGCGTGGTTTCCGTCCAATCCGACCGCGGTCGATGCCCACTCCCCGCTCACCTCATCGCGCCCGAGCACGGTGAGGCCGAGATCGGTGAAAAAGGAGATGGTCGCTTCGAGGTCGCGCACGGCGATCCCGACGTTCTCGAGTGTGAGGGGCATGAGCCGGATGCTACTCGCCTCACCCGGGTCTCAGTGCCCGAGTTTCTCGGCGCAGCGCACGCAGTACTCCGCGAACGGACGCACCTCGAGCCGTGCGGCAGGGATCGAGTTGCCGCAGTGCGCGCAGATGCCGTAGGTGCCCGCCTCGATCCGGGTGAGGGCGTGATCGACCTGCCGGAGCTCGGAGGCCGCGGCCTCCGCGAGCCCCGTGAGCCGAGACCACTCCGAGGACAGGGTGACGCCCTCGGGGTCGTGTTCGTCGTCATCGTTCGAGCCTTCGCGGTCGTGCATGAGTTCGGCGAGCACGGCGGAACTGCTCGCCACCCGGGCCTCGGCGTGCGCACGCAGCTCCTCGAGCCGCACGCGCGGGTCAGTGCTCATGCGCCCACCCTAAGCGGGGCCGCCGACAGGGCCTCATCGAGGAAGCCCCCGTCCCCCGGTCGCCGCTCTCTCGCCCGTGTGAGCGTCGCGGCCCCGACGATGGCCGGTGACGAACGCCCCCGCCTCGGCGCCCTGACGAGGTCTGGACTTCCGTGTGCGCATCTCGTCGACCGCGGCATCCACGCGATCACGGCGGGAGGCCAGCACGAGCTCCGTGCCGCTGCCGGCATCCTCGATGATCGCTCGTCGACTCTCCCGGATGCGGGTCGACGCGCCCACCCCGAAGCCGCGCACGAACCCGCTGCGCGCGCGGCGCCGGTCGCCCTCGGAGCACTCCGCATACGCCTCGCGGTGCGCGGACCACCACGCTCGCATCGCCACCATGGCCTGCACCTGCAGGCTGGCAGTGAGGGTGTGGGCCTGCCGTGCGTCGGAGGCGTAGCCCACCAGATACAGCATCACGCCGTCGGGGTGCTCGCCGTAGAGCGGACGCACCGTGCCGAGTGCGACCGCCACACCGGCGCCGAGCTCGCGCATGTCCCGCGCATAGACCCCGGTGAAGATCATCCGCTCCGTGACGATCTCCTCCGACGTTCTCCCCGCTTGCCCGCGACGCTCGTCGATTCGCGCCTGCTCGATGCCGTACTTCACCATCAGCCGCTCGGCGTGCTCGGTGAGGGCCTCCGCCTCCGCGGGCGTCGTGCGCTCGGCTTTCGCCAGCAGCTTGGCGATCAGATCCAGCTTCGCTTCACTCATGGGAGCCCCTTTCGTGTTCGCTCCATGGTGCGCCGGGGGCACCCCCATTCGGCCTGTCGATCTCGTGAACGGGGGATGATCTGTGCGGACCGTCGACGTGGGGAGGGCAAGTCACTGGGCTCGTGCACGCCCGCCCGATGGGCACTTCTCCCCCTGGCCGGCATCGAGGCACCGCCGTAGATTCGAGAGCAGCGGTGCTGGGGAGGACCGCTGCATCCCACCCCGGTCGTTGAGTGTCTGCAGCATCACGACGTCTCCTGCTGGGGTGAGAGTCGTCGTCGTGTCGCGCCCGCTCGGCGGCCGGGTCTGCGCCGTGGCGTGCGGACGTCGAGGCGCTCGGGGCGCTCGGGGCCTGCGGGCGTCGGGATTCGGGGCCTTCGGGGGTAGGGCTCCGGCTTCAGGGTCTTCGGCTTCGGGTTTCGGGGCCAGGGCTCAGCGGCTCGCTCCGGGAACCTGCCTTCGGGAGGAGGAATCCGCTTCGGGCGGAGGCGCGGGCTCGAAACCTCCGCCGGACGGCGGGTTCTCCTCCGCAACCTGGTGCCGCACCCTCGCCTTGGGCCAGACATCCGTCGGAGCCCCGGGGCGTCGCATGTGCCCTTCGGGAGGAGGAACATCCCTCGGGCGGAGCTTCAGGCTCGAAACCTCCGCCGATCGCCGAGATCCCCGCCCGAGACGGGAGATCCCCGCCTGAGACGCGCGCCGCACAGTGCCCCAGTGCGTCAGATGGGCAGGAGCGCGATCAGCGTGGCCCCGCCGCCACCGAGGATCAGCGCGACGATGACGGTCCACGCCACGACGCGGATGCGCCGGTTGCGGCGCTCGCCGAGATCGCCGTAGTCCTCGCTCAGCTCAGGCCGGCTCGAGCGCTCCGGCTCCCCGGCCCCGCGACGGTCGAGGTCGCTCATGCGTCACTCCCGGAAGCACCGGCACCAGCACCGGAAGCACCGGCGCCCGCGACCGGCTCCGACACCGTCGGGCCGAAGTACGACGGCAGCGTCGCCCGCGAGCGCTCGCGCAGCTCGTCGGCCGACACCGTGAACACGCCCTGCACCTCGAGCTGCGGCTCGCTGTCGGTCACGCCGATGCGCGCCACCGGGTAGCCGCGACCTTCGCACAGGCCCTGGAACTTCACGTCGTCCTCGCGGGGCACGGTCACGATCACGCGACCGCTCGACTCCGAGAACAGCGCGGATGCGGCATCCACCCCATCGCGCTCGATGATCTCGTTCAGCCACACGCGGGCGCCGACGCCGAAGCGCATGACGCCCTCGGCGAGAGCCTGGGCGAGCCCACCCTCGGAGAGGTCGTGAGCCGAGGAGATCAGCCACTCGTCGCGGGCCGCCGCGAGCAGACCCGCGAGACGCTTCTCCCCGGCGAGGTCGACCTTCGGGGGGAGTCCGCCGAGGTGGTCGTGCACGACGTCGGCCCACGCCGAGCCGGAGAGCTCGGTCGCGGTGGTGCCGAGCAGGTAGATGTTCTGGCCGATGTCCTGCCACCCCGAGGGGATGCGGCGCGAGACGTCGTCGATGATGCCGAGCACGCCGACGAGCGGGGTCGGGTGGATCGGCACGTCACCGGTCTGGTTGTAGAACGAGACGTTGCCGCCCGTGACCGGGGTGCCCAGTTCGTAGCATCCGTCGGCGAGACCGTCGACGGTCTGCCCGAACTGCCACATGACCTCGGGGTTCTCGGGAGAGCCGAAGTTCAGGCAGTCCGTGATCGCGGTGGGCACGGCACCCGTGACGGCGACGTTGCGGTACGCCTCGGCCAGTGCGAGCTGCGCACCCGCGTACGGGTCGAGCTGGCTGTAGCGGCCGTTGGCGTCGGTCGAGATCGCGAAGCCGAGCCCGGACTCCTCGTCGACCCGGATCATGCCGGCGTCGTCGGGGAAGGCGAGCGCCGTGTTGCCGAGCACGTAGTAGTCGTACTGGTTGGTGATCCAGCTCGTGTCGGCGAGGTTCGGCGACGCCACGAGCGCCAGGAACTGCTCGCGCAGCACGTCGGGCTCCGACGAGCGGGGAAGGTTCTCGGCGGCATCCGCCTGCAGGGCGTCGATCCACGCCGGGTACGCGACCGGACGGTCGTAGACGGGGCCGTCGACAGCGACGGTCGAGGGATCGACGTCGACGATGCGCTCGCCCTGCCAGTCGATGATGAGGCGTCCGTCGCCGGTGACCTCACCCAGCACGGACGTCTCGACCTCCCACTTGTCCACGACCGCCATGAACGCGTCGAGCTTCTCGGGAGCGACGATCGCCATCATGCGCTCCTGCGACTCCGACATGAGGATCTCTTCGGCGGTCAGCGTGGGGTCGCGCAGCAGCACGTTGTCGAGCGACACCTTCATGCCGCTGTTGCCGTTGGCCGCGAGCTCGCTGGTCGCGCAGGAGATGCCGGCAGCCCCGAGGTCCTGGATCGCCTCGACGAGCTCGCCCCGGTACAGCTCGAGGCAGCACTCGATGAGCACCTTCTCGGCGAAGGGGTCGCCGACCTGCACCGCGGGGCGCTTGGTCGGACCCGTGGAGTCGAAGGAGTCGGATGCCAGGATGCTGGCGCCGCCGATGCCGTCGCCGCCCGTGCGGGCGCCGAAGAGCACGACCTTGTTGCCGACGCCGGTCGCGTTGGCGAGCTTGAGGTCTTCGTGGCGCAGCACGCCCACCGCGAGGGCGTTCACGAGCGGGTTGGCCTGGTAGACGGAATCGAACACCGTCTCTCCGCCGATATTCGGCAGGCCGAGGCAGTTGCCGTAGAAGCTGATGCCGCTGGTCACGCCGTGCACGACGCGGGCGGTGTCAGGGTGGTCGATCGCACCGAAGCGCAGCGCGTCCATGACCGCGACCGGGCGAGCGCCCATCGAGATGATGTCGCGGACGATGCCGCCGACCCCGGTCGCCGCTCCCTGGAAAGGCTCGATGAAGGAGGGGTGGTTGTGCGACTCGGCCTTGAACGTGACGGCCCAGCCCTCGCCGACGTCGACGACGCCCGCGTTCTGGCCCATGCCGACCATGAGGCGTTCCTTCATCTCGTCGGAGACCTTCTGGCCGAAGCGGCGCAGGTAGTTCTTCGACGACTTGTAGGAGCAGTGCTCCGACCACATGACGGAGTACATCGCCAGCTCGCCCGACGTGGGGCGGCGGCCGAGGATCTCGCGGATCTTCGCGTACTCGTCGTCCTTGAGGCCGAGGGCGCCGTACGGCTGCTCCTTCTCGGGCGTCGCGGTCGCGTTCTCGACGGAATCGGGAACGTGCTGAGAAGAAGGTGCAGGGGCGGTGGTCACGCGCACTCCAAAGGAAGGGGCCGGCGGGGCGGCTCCAGTCTACCGGCCGGGGGTGGGCAGGCCGCATGCGGGGGTAGGCGGCATCGGATGCCGGTCCGGCCGCGTGCACGATTCAGTCAGAACGCCGCGTCATGAACCAGCTTCCCGCCTGAATCCGGGAGGCTGCCCTCGCGCCGAGCGGATTCTTCCTGAATTGTGTACGCCGCCCGTCCGAGCCCGCGGCTCCGGCGACGGGCGTCATCCGCGGAAACGCACGAGGCGTCGGAGGGGGATGGTCCGTATCTTGGGGCAGATGAACGAGGACTGTCCGCCTTCGCATCCGCTAGACGCCCGCTCCCGCCTTCAGCTCGACCGGCCGCACAGTCGCAAATGGAGCCTGCACCCCGGGAGCATCGGCGCGTGGGTCGCCGAGATGGACTTCGGCGTCGCCCCCGAGATCGCCGCGGCCCTGCAGCGGGCGATCACGGAGGAGAACCTCGGCTACCTCTCGCCCCCGGTCGCGGCCGAGCTCGGTGCCGCCACCGCCGACTGGATGCAGGCCGAGTACGGGTGGGCGGTGGACCCCGAGCGGGTGCACCACGTGTCGGAC
Source organism: Microbacterium sp. TW_SC_2 (assembly GCF_055361165.1). NCBI lineage: Bacteria > Bacillati > Actinomycetota > Actinomycetes > Micrococcales > Microbacteriaceae > Microbacterium > Microbacterium sp. TW_SC_2. Next base: position 174,021 of record NZ_CM143952.1, read on the forward strand.
GTGATGGCCGCGCTCGGAGTCGCGGTGCGGGAGTACTCGCCCGAGGGATCCGCCGTCATCGTGCCCACGCCGGCCTATATGCCCTTTCTGACATACCTTCCCGCGGTCGGGCATCCGGTCATCGAGGTGCCGGGGGTCGAGGTCGACGGGCGCTGGCGGCACGACCTGCAGCGCATCGACGAGGCCTTCGCCGCGGGCGCACGAACGCTCGTCCTGTGCAATCCGCACAACCCGACCGGCACCGTCGCCGACCGCGCGGAACTCGAGGCGATCGCCGAGATCGTCGAGCGTCACGGAGGTCGGGTCTTCGCCGACGAGATCCACGCTCCGCTGCGCTACGAGGGTCGCCCGTTCGTCCCCTACGCCTCGGTGTCGGATGCCGCGGCCTCCCACACCGTCACGGGCACGAGCGCGTCGAAGGCGTGGAACATCCCGGGGCTCAAGGCGGCGCAACTGATCACGTCCAACGACGTCGACCAGCAGCGCTACCGGCGCTTCGGCTTCTCGGTGCACCACGGCGCCTCCACTCTGGGCGTGGTCGCCTCGACCGCCGCCTACCGGGAGGGCCGGCCCTGGCTCGACGGCGTGATCGACTACCTCGACGGTTCCCGCCAGGTGCTCGGAGAGCTGGTCGCCGAGCACCTGCCCGGTGCCGTCTTCCGCGCGCCGGACGCCACGTACATCGGGTGGATCGACACCCGCGCGCTCGAGCTCCCCGGCTCCCCGGCCGACTTCTTCCGCGACCGGGCCGGCGTCGTGCTCACCGACGGACGTCTGCTCGGGCACGGCTCCGAGCAGTTCGTGCGGATCGTGTTCGCGACGCCGCGTCCGATCCTCGCCGAGGCGCTCGCGGCGATGGGGAACGCGGTGCGGGCACGCTGACGTCCGCCGCAGCGACAGGCGTAACATCGCCCTCGAGGTGCGCAGGTCGCACCGTCGGCCGCGGCCGATCGTGAAGGCAACCGGAGGGAACGCGATGCAACTGGCGATGGTCGGACTCGGACGGATGGGCGCGAACATCGTTCGCCGGTTGATGCGTGACGGACACGAATGCGTCGTGTACGACGTGAACCCGGATGCGGTGGCGGCGCTCGTCGCCGAAGGGGCCGTCGGCGCCGACAGCATGGCCGATCTGGCCGCGAAGCTCGAGGCCCCGCGTGCGGTCTGGATGATGGTGCCCGCCTCGCTGACCGGACGCGTGGCCGACGACGTCGCCGCCGTGCTGGAACCGGGCGACACCCTGATCGACGGCGGCAACTCGAACTACCGCGACGACGTGCGGCGCGCGGCGGCGTTCCGCGAGAAGGGCATCGACTACATCGACGTCGGCACGAGCGGCGGCGTCTTCGGCCTCGATCGCGGCTACTGCCTCATGGTCGGCGGGCCGGATGCCGCGGTGCAGCGCCTCGAGCCGATCCTGCGCACGGTCGCACCGGGGCCGGGCGAGATCGAGCGCACGCCGGGACGCACGGGAGACTTCGCCCCCGAGGAGCAGGGGTATCTGCACTGCGGTCCCTCCGGCGCCGGACACTTCGTCAAGATGGTGCACAACGGCATCGAGTACGGCATCATGGCCGCGCTCGCCGAGGGGCTCAACCTGCTGCAGAACGCGGATGCCGGCATCCGTGAGGCCCAGCACTCCGCCGAGATCGCGCCGCTCGAGGAGCCCGAGTTCTACCAGTTCCCGATCGACACCGCCAAGGTCTCCGAGCTCTGGCGGCGCGGGTCGGTCGTGTCGTCGTGGCTGCTCGACCTCACCGCCGCGGCGCTGACCGAGAATCCGACGCTCGACGGGCTGGCGGGGCGGGTGTCCGACTCCGGCGAGGGGCGCTGGACCGTCAAGGCGGCCGTCGATGTGGGGGTGCCGGTGCCCGTGCTCGCGGCATCCCTGTTCGAGCGGTTCGCCTCACGCGGCGAGGACCACTTCGCCAACCAGGTGCTCTCGGCCATGCGGCTGCAGTTCGGCGGGCACCAGGAGCTTCCCGCCGGAGACGTGCTGGAGGCCGGGAGTCGGCGGTCGGAGTCGGGCACCGCCAGCTGAGGTCCTGTCAAGGGTTCGATTTCCTCCGCGCGGAGACGTAAAAAGGAAGGTGAGAGAAAGGACCCCCGCATGGCTGCAGGCGACATCGAGACCTATCGACGAGACGGCATCTGGTTCAACCGCATCGAAGGGGAAGCGCGCACTCTCGGCTCCGGCTTCGTCACCGAGGACGAGGCGGTCAAGGTCGGCCGCAGCGCCGCGGTGACCCGCCAGGTCGCCCACACGGTGCGCAGCGACGAGGGCCCCTCGCAGGACGACAGCGGGTACGACCGCCACCCGCGCGACCTCATCGGCTGACATGCCCACGCCGTTCGGCGGTTCCACCCCGCGCCGGATGCTGCTGCAGGTCTGCGTCAACGGCGCGCGCCCGGTGGCGCAGCATCCGTGGTTGAGTGCCGATCCGTCGGTCGTCGCCGTCGATGCGGCGCGGGCCGTGGACGCCGGGGCGCAGGAGGTCCATCTGCACCCGAAGGACGCGGAGGGCCTCGACAGCGTCGCGCCGGACGATGTCGCGCGATGGGTGCGCGCCGTACGGGCCGTGTGTCCGGATGTGCCGCTGGGCGTGACGACCGGTGAGTGGGCCGAGCTCGACGTCGAACGCCGGGTCGCCGCGATCGAGGCGTGGACGGAGCTGCCCGACTTCGCGTCGGTGAACTGGCACGAGGCGGGAGCGGATGCCGTCGCCACCGCCCTGCACGCCCGCGGGGTCGCCGTCGAGGCGGGCATCTGGGACGGCGCGGGGCTCGACGCCTGGCGCCGCTCGACCGCCCCCGGTGCCTACCGGCGCGTGCTGATCGAGCTCCCCGACGATGCCGCCGGCGAGGTGCGCGCGCACGCACAGGGGCTCATCGCGCATGTCACCCGCGTGAAGCCGGGGGTGCCGATCCTGCTGCACGGCGAGGACCGGTCGGCCTGGCCGGCCGTCGATCTGGCGGTCGCGTGGCACCTCGACACCCGCATCGGTTTGGAGGACTGTCTCACCCTGCCCGACGGACGGACCGCCATCGGAAACGCCGCCCTCGTCCGCGCCGCCCTCGCGCGGATGCGGGCCTGAGGGCGGGGCGCCGGGGTCCGGGGCCCGATGCCCGATGCGAGCTCGAAACCGCACCGCCCGGGGCTGAATGCGATGCGTTTCCGACCCGCTACTGCACCGACCACCCGCCGTCCGACGCCAGCACGGCCCCGTTGATGTTCACGGCGTCGTCCGACAGCAGGAACGTGATCGACGCGGCCAGGTGTTCCGCGGTCGCGACGGTCGGGATCGCCTGCTGGAACGGTGCCAACCGGCCCGATCCGTACTCCGACATGTGCGGGGGCATCGGGATGCCGGTGGCGACGCCGCCCGGTGCGACCGAGTTCACGCGGATGCCCTTCGGTCCGTACATGAACGCCGCGGATTTCGTGACGCCGATGATGCCGTGCTTGCTCGCGGTGTAGGCGTTGCCCGAGGCGTTTCCGCGCAGGCCTGCCTCGCTCGAGACGTTGAGGATCGCGCCGCGTCCGGCTGCCTCCATGAGGGGCAGCACGGCGCGCATGAGCTTGAACGGCGCGGTGAGGTTGATCGCGATGACGCGGTCCCACACGGCATCCGTCGTCTCGCCCGCGGGGGAGAAGTCGTCGTTGATGCCGGCGATGTTCGCGAGGCCGTCGATGCGGTCACCGGCCGCGGCGAGGACGGCGTCGATCGGCTCCTGCTGGGTGAGGTCTCCGGCGACGACGGTGATGTCGGCATCCGCGAGCTCGGCCTTCAGGGCGTCGAGCTTCTCGGCGGCGATGTCGCTGGCGATCACGCGCCCGCCTTCCCGGGCGATGCGCGAGGCGGTCGCCTTGCCGATGCCGGAGGCCGCGCCGGTGACGATCACCGTCTTGCCGGCGAAACGTCCGGCGGTGGGCTTCTCTGTCCAGCCGGCGGAGTCATCGTCGGTCGGGATCTCGCCACCGTTGGCCGCGCGCACGAGGTCGTCGACGACCGACTGCGGCATGGCGCCCTGGCTCATCGGCACGAGCTGCTGCAGCGGGAGTCCGAGCACGGGGGTGAGGAGTGAGGGGTCGGCGCCCGTCTTCTCGAAGAGGCTGCGGATCAGCGGCCCGCCGACCTCGTCGTTCAGCCAGTCGCCGATGGTGGAGTGTGCGGTGAGGGCCATGCTCGTTCTCCTTGTTCGGGTTACGCAACGGTGCGTCTACTTATTTTTCAGCATACGCCTGAGTACGCTCGGATGGTGCCCCGTCCTCGCAGTGAGAAAGCCCGCCGGTCCGTGCTGGACGCGATGCGCGCGGCCCTGTCGGCGGGCGGATACGAGGCTGTGACGATCGAGGGCCTCGCGGATGCCGCGGGCGTCTCGAAGCAGACGATCTACCGGTGGTGGCCGTCGAAGGCCGCGATCCTCGGCGAGGCGCTGCTTGAGGGGTCGGTGCCGGGGGCGGATGTCGCGGTGCCGATGACCGACGACCTCGATGCCGACCTCCGGGCCTGGTTCGCGGCGATGAGCGCGTCGCTCGGCGACCCCGAGGGCGTGGCGATCGCGCGGGCGCTGATCGTGATCACGGCATCCGATCCCGCGCTCGGGCTGGCGTTGAACGAGAGGCTCGCGGCGCCGATCCGCGAGTGGGTCGCGGCTCGCGTGGCCTCGGCGGTGTCGGCCGGCGACGTGAGGGCGGATGCGGATGCCGCCGCGATCGCGGACCAGTTCATCGCGATGGCGAGCTACGCCGCGCTGCTCGGTCGTCCGCTGGATGAGGAGCGCGTGGATGCCACGGTCGCGGTGCTGCTGCGGGGGATCTCTGCGGGCTAGCCGTGAGGGGTCGCGATCGGACCAAGTCCCGACGCTCGTGACGAGCGCGATAATCGGTACGTGCGAGATCCCGAGCTGAAGCGCCCCGTCATGTCGATCGAGTTGCTGCTCGATCCGGCGACGGAGGCGGCTGTCCGAGCGGAGTGGGAAGTGCTCGCCGCACACGGGATGTCGAGCCTCGCGCCGCACACCTCGGCGAGCAACCGGCCCCACGTGACCCTCCTCGCCCGAAGCGATCTGGCCGCGTTCGACGCGCGGACCCTCGCCGAGTGTTCGTCGTTCGCGGTCACGCTCGGCGCCCCTGTGCTGTTCGGTGCGGGCGAGCGTCGCGTGCTGGCGCGTGGCATCGTGCCGACCGTCGAGCTCCTCGACATCCACGCAGCAGTCCACGCTCTGGCCGGCGGCGGAGACGACGCCCCGCACACGGCGCCGGGCGCGTGGACGCCGCACGTCACCCTCGGTCGCCGGCTGCGCACCGTCGACCTCGCGGGCGCTCTCGATCACGTGGGTGGCGAGATCCAGGGACGTGCCACGGGCCTGCGACTCTGGAACCCGGTGACCGCGACCGTCACCGACCTCGCCACCTTCGCCTGACCGCCCGGATGAACCGGCGCGGGGCGTCATGACCCGGGCCGACACCGCTGAGACGGGCCCCGCCTGACCTGCCCGCGCGGTCAGCGCGACCGGATCCGGGCGAGATCGGCGTCGTCGATGTCTTGGAAGCCGATGGCGATGGGGGCGAGGCGCGCGGTCTGCGCGGCTCCGTCGGCGTCGGTGTAGTCCAGCGCCGGGCTGATCACGTGGAAGTCGGCGGTGTCGGTGCACGTCAGCGTGATGCGGAGGGACGGCGATTCCTGGTCGAGCGTGGCGTCGTCGACCTCCACGTCGGGCGAGCCCGTGCGGAATTCGGTGACGGCAGTCACGGTGTCGGGGACGGGCAGGTCGGCGCTGGTGCAGCCGGCCATCGCGGCGACTTCGGCCTTCGTGTCGGCGGTGGCGAAGTCATCGGGTGCGGCTTCGGCGAGGGTCCAGGAGCCGACGTCGACGGACACGGGCTCCGTGGCGTCGGCGTAGATGAGTCCGACGGAGTCGAACGTGAGGCCCTCGTCGGCGCTGAGCTCGAGGGTGATGTTGCCCAGGTGGTAGCCGCCGGACCCGTCGCCGCGGATGACGTCGAACTCACCCGGGCCGACGGAAGCATCACCGGGCAGCGCGATGCCGGAGAGGTCGGTCCAGATCGGGTCGCCGTCGCTCGCGACGAAGATGAGGTTGACCGGATACGTGTCGCCGGCGGGCACGACGACGTTCGCCGAGGTGAGGGCGAATGCCGGGGGCTCGACCGGCTCGGAGGAGCAGGACACGGCGGCGACCGCGATCGCACCGAGTGCGATCGCGGCCGTCGTCGTGCGAGGTGTGGGCGTCATTGTCACTGGTAGTAGACGACGAGGTACTGGTTCTTCGTCGGAGAGGAGAGGTAGCCGTACTTCCAGGTGGCTCCGGAGACGGGCTTTCCGTTCTGATGGTATGCCGACTTCACGTAGTAGCGGTTGTAGTCGGAGGCGAGGCCGAGCTTCGAGTACTTGCTGCTGCTCGCGGCGATGTTGACCGTGATCGAGTAGGTCTTGGTGACGCTCGCGCTGACGCCGATGTTGCTCGAGGCGCCGGACGCGGTGACTCCCATGCCGGACGTGATCGTGGCCCCGACCGTGGTCGATGAGTTCCAGGAGTAGCCGGTCGAGCGGGCCCAGGCGCCGGTGAGGTAGCGGACGAACTTCTTCTGCTGGAGGGTCGGGCCGCTCACCTTCACGGCCTTCATCACGGGTGCGCCGCACACGACGCAGGTCGGTGTGATCCCCTGCGCCGGCGTCGTGGCGTCGTCGGTGTCGTCCTCACCGATGGTCCCGAGCGTCGCGGAGCTGATGCCCGACGACACCGCTCGCGTGTCGACGATCGTCCCCGTCGCGGCGGAGGCCGACGAGGCGCCCGTCAGTGTCAGCATCCCGATCGCGACGGCGGCGATCAGCGCCGTGGCCTGTGTGCGTGTCTTCATCTGCGTCCCCAGTCTCCGTATGTGGTGGCTTCTTATGAGCCATAGAAGCCTACATATGAGGACGAAAGCAATATACTTGAACACAAGGGGGCCGCTCGGCGTGCCGGCGCTCTGCCGGCTCAGGATGCGAGAGGCGTGGTCCGCCCGTCCGCGAACCGGGCCTGCGCCCGGTCGTGCCGCTTCCCTACCGCGACCATCTCCGTCGCCTTCGGAAGCCCCATCGGCTTGGTCGAGACGTAGATGCTCTCGGCGCGGTCGACGAGGAAGGTCTCGTGCCAGATGCCGACCGCTCCCGGGGCCTTGCGCGCCCGCGTGTTGAAGCGGGTCCAGGCGGGGCGGTGCTCCTGGGTGGGGGCGGACGCATAGGCGTAGAGCTTGTCGGTCGATGACCAGTACTGCACCACATAGGGGCCGCCGGCGCCGAGCAGCAACTCATAGCCGAGGAAGCCCGAGTCGGGGTCGATGGAGAGCTCGCGCAGCATCCGGGGCATGGCGGCGAACACCGGCATCCACAGGTCGGGGCGCCACCAGCGGTTGATCTGCATCCCGATGTGGAAGACGACGAGCTCGCCCTCGTGGCGGTGCGTCATGCGTCCTGCGATGACCTTCGACATGGTGTCTCCTCGATTGGATAGCTGCACTATCCATAATGGATAGCACTACTATCGAAGTCAAGAGGTGGTCATGAGAATTTCCGAACTGTCAGCCCAGACGGGTGTGACCGTGCCGACGATCAAGTACTACCTGCGCGAGGGACTGCTGCCTGAGGGTGAGCGCAGTGCGCCGACCCAGGCCGCGTACGGCGAGCGGCACGTGGAGCGGCTGCGGGTGATCCGGGCGCTGCTCGATGCGGGGGTGAGCATCGCCGAGACGCGGCGGGTGCTGGCGGCGCTGGATGATCCGCCCGAGAACGCGCACGACCTGTTGGGGACTGCGCATGCGGCGATCACTCCGCCGGTGGATGAGGCGCTGGATCTGACGGAGGCCGAGCGCCTCGTCGAAGGGCTCGGGTGGAAGCCGGGGATGTGCGACGAGGCCGTGCTCAACGCGGTCGCGCGGGCACTGCAGGGGCTGGAGAGTGCGGGATTCGTCGTGCCGGATGCCGCGATGACGGAGTACCTCGCGAGCATGCGGAGGATCGCGGATGCCGAGATCGCCGGGGTGCCGACGGAGTCCGCGGAGGCGGCGGTGCGGTACGTGGTGCTGGGGTCAGTGTTGGTGGAGCCGTTGTTGTTGGCGTTGCGGCGGGTGGCGCAGCAGGTGAGTTCGGGGGACAGGTTCGGCGAGCGGTATCAATGAGCTGCTCGGCCTCGGATCTCGGCGCTCGCTGCTCGACTCGTGGAGATTGTCGATATAAGAGTCGTCCTGGCGGTCAGTCCAAGGGTTTCCGGAACAGGTCCTCAACTTGTACTCAACACGCTTGCGCAGTCGAGATGAGCACCCCAGTGTTCTTGTAATCGAGATCGGCCACGAACCGAGGCCGGACTCCGATCAGTATTTCGACGAATCGAGCTGTTCTTGCGCAACAGCAATCCCGAGTGTCGCGAACGGCGCGCGGACCTCGCCTCGCTGTTCTAGAGAAACCGTCTCCGACGCTCGTCAGCGCTCGGGCTTTCCTCAGGTGCGACGAAGAGCTCGAGCGTCGCAGAAACTAACTACCGATTCGGCCCGCGCTGGCGGTCTTCGCCAAACTGCTGGCCTTCTCGATGCGAGCGTAGGCGCTCGACTTCGTTTGCGATGAGGTTGAACGCATCGGCCGCAGGGATGTGTTCCCAGATCCTGATCACCGACCACCATCGTGCCTCCAACGCTGTGGTCGTCTCGACATCCCGTTGCCGGTTCCGCAATAGCTTGGGCTCCCAGTATTCGCGATTTCGGACCGGTATCGTCGCGTGCTCAGGGCATCCATGCCAGAAGCAGCCGTCAATAAAGACAGTTAGTTTGATTCGAGTGAAAAGGATATCGGCGCGGCGACGTCTATTCTGCGAGTCGGGTGCGTGATGGACGCGGTACCGAAAGCCGGCTTTGTGGAGCAGCGAGCGGATCGCTCTTTCCGGTCCAGTGCCTCGACCTTTGTTCGAACGCATCGACCGTGCAACACCCGGTGTTGAGGCCCAGGAGCGTGTGCGTTCGTGCATGTCATCGGGTGTAGGACGGTCAGCTTAGTTCGAGTCGACGATCGGGTTATCTGCGGCCGCCCCTTCTCGCCGTACCCCGAACCCGATTCGCCCGCGCGGAGCCGAGCAATACGGCATGGCCAACGAGAGCAGAGTGGCGACGCTTTCAGGAGGGGATGGCTGATGGCCACGCAGCACGCTTGATCCGTGCCAGCGCGCACGTCCATCGATGGCCTCCTCATCGGTGAGTTCAGGGTCGTAGGCAAATGTCAGTAGGAGCGGACCGCGAGTAGAGCGCGATAGCTGATCGGCTGTTGCGCCCGCGGGTGCTTCCGGATCAGGATTCTGAGCGATGACTTCCAGCGTTGCGCGGTGGCGCCGCTCACTTCGGTAGGACGCGTTGCGTGTGCGTGGGAGCGGATTACGAGATCCCTACTCGGCTGCGACGACGGTGTCGTAGAGTCCGTAATGGGTCAGGCCTTCGTGCGACTGAATCCCTGTATACGACAGGGACGCATCCTCATACCGCCGGAATGCGAAAACCGCCTGGTTCATGTGACCAGCGTTAAAAACGCCGAGCCCCACGAGGAGGTTGAAGTCCTCGACTGTGAGTCCGGTCACCGCCTGGAACAGGCCAGGTTCGATCTTGGTGATCACGTCGTAGAGCGTGTTCTCGCGGTAGTCCGTGAGGTACATGAACGCCGGGATTCGCGTTGCGAACTTGATTAGCTTCTCTTGAATCTGCTTGCGCTTGGACTTGTAATCCTTCTCCTCGAGGGAGAGTTCCTTCTTGTCCTCAGGGGTGATGTCGTCGCCCTTGGCTTTCTTAGTCTTCGACACCGCCTCGCTCTTATTCACCACTGTCTCGAACACGCCCGCGCCGAGCGCACGGAAGCCCTCAATGTTCATGACAGCGGTCATCGCTGCCTCGGAAGCCATAACCTTCTTCAATGTCAGGTTGTCGACGTTGACTAGGACCGCAGACTCCCATTTTCGCGCGAGGAGAGTTGCGGATGTCCCCGACATAGCGATATCGAGGATGCCGGCCGCATCGACCTGTGTCATGTGTGAGCCGTCGTACGCGAGTACGGGGAGGAATGAAACGAGCTCCTCGACCGCACGCTCAGGGTTCAGATTCTCGGGCGCAAGTCCTCGCCCGTACTCACTGATCTGCCGGAGTGCTCTGGTGGGCGCGAAGTCGAAGACGAAGCAGACCGGCTTGAGAATTTCGATCCGCGATGGATCGTCGCCTTCTGGGTTTCGAATAGTCCACGGAGACTGCACTCGGAACGCCGCCTGGAAATACGTTTCCGGGGCCTGGAGGTTGCGAAGCATGAGAATCGATGACCACTGCGGCACGGTCACGCCGGTCGTTAGCTTGCCGACGGTCAGTGTGATGGTCTTGGTGTCGTGCCCGTTGCCGATAGCATCGCGCACTGGAGGTAACGCAGCGAGCCCGACGCCGACACCCGGCGCTGACACGTTCACGACCGCATAGTCGTGCCAGAACACATTGTGCTGCTCCGCAAGAAGGTTTCGCATCGCTTCGCAGGACGCGCGGTACGGAAGCATCCACAACGAGTGCTGCAAATACGGGAGCAGACGTGTATCTGAGTAAGGGAAGGGCGGACGTTGGCCGGCTTTCAGGGCATCCACCTGCGTTGGTGCATAGCTTCCACGGATAATGTCGAGCCATTTTTGCACGTCGTCTTTATGAACAAATTGCGCTTCCGCGCCCGAACCCGTCGCCGCGAAGAAGGTGTTGAGATCAAATTCTTCAAACTCGCCTTGGTTGGCAATTGCAATAAGCTCGTCCGGCATTTGGTAAGTGAGGAGGCGCATCTCGGGCAGCGATGCGTAGGGGTTTGGAAGGTGTGGATGCTGAGCTGTATACGCGGCCTTCGCGCGCTGCTCGTCGGTATAGGTCCAGTTGAATATCTGTTCTTCGATGAACCGGCCCTCGTTTAGAACCTTAAACGGGGTGCCTGAGAGATAGAGGTAGGCATTCGCCTTGATCGGTACGAAGGCGTCCTCATCGAGCCCCTGTTCCTCAAGCTCTTCCGCAAACTTCTCTAGAGCGGCGCTGAATTCATTATCAGTGCCCTTCTTTTTGGCCTTTTCGTCCTCACCTTCAAACAGCTCCTTAGCCGCGTCCCTCCACGCACCGAAGTGGTACTCGTCGAAAACCACAAGATCCCAGCTCAGTTCGCTTAGCCACTGGTGCTTAGCCTTGAAGTTTCCGGCTGCGTCCCGCCCCATCAGATCTTGAAAGGATCCGAAGAACACGAGTGGATGCTCCGGGTCGACAGATGCCGGATCACCGCCCGTAGCTTTCGAGATGTACTGCCATCCGTCGAAGTCGACGTGGCTCCTGAGGTCGGTGTCCCATGCATCCTCAACGGCGGGCTTGAAAGTTACGACGAGGACGCGCTTGACGTCGAGTTTCCGCGCGAGCTGGTAAGTGGTGAACGTCTTACCGAAGCGCATCTTGGCGTTCCAGAGGAACTCAGGCACAGCGTCTGAGTCCTCGGCCCATCTCGACTTGTAGTACCCAAACGTTTTGTCGACCGCCGCCTGCTGCTCGAGGCGCATGGGGAAATCTGCGTGATGCGTCCCGCCGAAAACTTGGCCCGCACGAAGCTCCGCGATCACCGTGTGAACATCGGCCAGCGAACACTCCATCCACTCGAGAGTTGGATTCCTGAAGCCCTTCTGCTTGAGGCGGCCTCGAACGTCGTAGTCGCTGAACGTCGTTCCATCGGGGCGGTCGGCCGGTTCATCAAGAACAATCTCGTAGTTTTCGATGGCTGCCGTCTTGACCTGCTGTGCTACGCGGGCCTTAACACCCTTGGTCGTCTGTCCGACCTTGAGGAGACCGGCATGCGCATCGTCTGCGATCGAGTACGCATAGATGCGAAGGCGAGACTCTGGCTTCGGCGGGAGAAGCTCGTCCTCTGATCTGCTCACTCGAATGCCCCCGCCCAAGCCACCGGTTTCACGAAGCGATCCATGAAGGCCCGATCACCTTCCGTGAGTGCGTATTTTTCTGCGAGTGCGTCATCAGTCCATGTTTGCGAGAAGTCCTGTAGTGGGACGAACCCGTAGACGCTGCGCGTGACGTGCTGCGAGATTCGCAGAAGCGTCAACATGAATCGAAAAAACTGAGTGCCCATGTACGCCGCGGCATGGCGCGCGGTACTCTCGTCAGCAAACGGTCCGATGGCTAGGTATGTTTCTGTCGCTGCTTCGCCAGGGCCTGACACGATAGGCTTTGAAAGCACGAGGTGCGGGTAGTCATCATTGCCTGGGCTGGCGTAAGGAACGAAGATTTTTGTTGCGTCGATGAGCGCGCTACCGGTCTTGATCTCGCCTATGGATACGAAAGCAACTCCTCCGTTCTTATAGAGCCGGACGTCTCCCTCGGACTTCTCGTCATGCCCACTGAAATTGGTGGCTAGTCCAAACGGCTTTCGGGAACTAACGAGGCGTGCGAATTGTCTATCGACTGGGAGCGATACCACCCCGGGGTCGGATCCTTCGACTGCCACGACCTTGCGGAGAATCTCGAGACCTTCGTTGTACCGGATGAATGTATCGGCGCCGTTCTCCAGCAGTGGACGTGATGCCACGGAGGTTACCTTGCCGCTCTCATGCGTTCGAACGAGAACATCTCCATCGTAATCTGCACTCCACAAGAAAGTGCAGATGCCACCTCGGTTATTCACGCCGGGGAAGACATCAGTCGTCGTCGGGTAATCGTCGAGCACCTGCATGCGACGGTCATCCAGCATCGTTGCTCGGAACTCAGCGAGGCCCTTGCCTCCGGCGTACCACCTGGCCGGGATCACCATCGAGAGCATCCTCGGGCCGAGCTTCTTGGCCTGCTCTACGAACCGCTGATAGATCGGAGTCGCACTCGATCCGAACCCTCCATCGTCGAGCTGATATGGAGGATTCCCGATGATCACGTCGAACTGCATGTCTGCTCCGAACAGCTCGCCGATGCGAGCCTTGATATTATCACTGTGAATGAACGCATAAGCGTGAGTCTCAAGTCCAGAGCTGCGGTCGAGGTCGTCCGCTGAGGCTCCGCAGAACTTGCACCGCTGACCCATGATTTTTGGGCTGCCCTCTGCATCGAGGAGGTCGTGCTTGACCACCCCACCGACCCAGGTGTGCTCGGTCCGGTCGAACCAGATGTTGCCCCACTCGCGTTCGAAGCCCTGCGCGATCGAATGCTCGCCGGTGGCGTCCTTAGAGCAGTAGACGCTCCGGCGCGCTAGAAGCGCGGTGAGTCGGGTGATTCCGATGCCGAAGACCTGCTCCGTGAGGATGTGGTCGACGCGCTCCTCGAGACCCGGGATTTGAGATTCGAGACCAATGGTGAGCCTCCGCGTGATCTCCCGTAGAAAAACACCCGACTTAGTGGACGGGTCTAGGAAGGTTACGGTCGGGTCAGCCCAGATTGAAGCGCCGTCGTTCGACTCGGCCCACACGTGCTCGAGTGTGTCGAGCATTTCGTTTGCGAATTCGGGTGGGGTGAAAACTTCGTCGTTGGAGAGGTTCGCAATGCATGTGAGGACATCCGGATTGTGCCCACGGAGAGTGAAGGCCGCCTGCTCGGTCATGCCGCGAGCTCGCTTACGGACATTGCTGGATACGATCGCACCGGAGTGAAAATCTCATGTTCTTGGAAATGCGCGAAGAGTCCTTCCGATGCGGAAGCCCGCTGCGCGAGATTGTCGAAAAGAAAGTCGCGACGCTGATACTTCCCACGGCCAAGGTAGCCCCACTCTGGGAAGAGAATGGGCTCACCGACGCTGGTCGACATCGCCAGAGCGTCGCCCTGAATGATGTTCGCTTCGAGAACAGCTACTGCCGCCCGTTCCCACTCGTCGCCCGCGGCCAGCTTGAGGTAGCGCGAGAACACGCTCCGAAGGTTCTCGCGGCACTCAGCAGCGTTGTCTGCCAACAGCTCTATGCCGTAGATGCACATAAGCGCGAACAGCGCGTAGTGTCTGTTCTCGAACTCGCTCCGGCCATGGCGCGCCCTAACGGCAGCGAGCTTGCGTTCGAGTACAGGAATTAGGAAGTTCCCGGACCCGCATGCAGGCTCAAGGAATCGAGAATCGATGCGCTCTGTCTCGGCTTCAACAAGATCGAGCATGTCATCCACAAGCCAGCGAGGTGTGAACACCTCCCCATGGTCAGTAACCCGCTGGCGCGACCTGACAAGCGATTCGACCGCTGCAGACTTCTCTGTTCGTTCCACGAGCTGAGCCTACAAGCCCGCGCCGACAGTCGTCAGTCGCCGACTTCCGGTGTCGGAGCGAAGCGACCGGTCGTGGGTGGGAACGGAACGCCTCGGGCTGCGGCTCGATACCTTGGAGTCGGAGCATTTTCACGGCACGTGGTTGCGGAGGGGTGAATGTCGAGTCCAAGATGGCACGAATTTATTGGCTCCAGTTCTGCGAGTCATGGCGGACGGCGCACTCCGCGCCCGTAGCCAGATCACGGCGGATGCAGCGAGCGCGGCGGCGGTGACCGAGGTAGACAGAGCGATCACTCTGACGACGGGTCAGCCGATGTACGCCAATCGGGCTGGGTGAGCGATCTCACATCTGACAAGGGCTGGCGCGCTTAAGCGGCCCGAGCGCGGCTGGTATTTCACGACCGCGGTTGGTCATCGGCTTCTTGAGCAGCGGCCGGGGGTCAGCCGCGCGGATGTCGAGGCGATCACTGGTTCTCGGCGAGTGAGGCCGACGCCGGAACGTCCCAGGATGTGGTCGGCGAGGAAGACTCGACCGACCCAGCCGAGCTCATCGATCGAGTGATCAAGCAGATCCGCGCGGACGTAGCTTCCGAATTACTAATCCGCCTCTGGGCGAAGTTGCCCGATTTCTTCGGCACAGACTGTGGTCGATCTGCTTTTCGCCATGGCGCTCACGAATGACGGAGGGGTAGATGGGGTCATCGACAAGGACACCCTTGGCCTCAGCCGCGTCTTCGTCCCGGCAAGACGCTACTCGGCGGACAACGTTGTCTGCCGCCCCGACGTTCAGGGTTTCGTCGGCGCGCTAAGTAGCAAGGACGACGGCGGTGTCTTCATCACTACGGGGTGGTTCAGCCCCGGTGCCCGCGAGTTTCCAGATGTAGTCCCGACACCGGTCATTTTGATTGACGGGGCGCGCCTCACGTCGCTAGTGATTCATTTCGGCGTCGGCGTGCAGACGCGCGAGACTGTGCACATCGTCGAGATTGACGATGACTTCTTCGAGTAAATCAGTCGCGGCGGACAGGTGGCCGCAGATCTATTCCCCCGACGCGGATAGCCTCGCCGTCATCGACCCCGTTCTGCCGCATCAACCGCAGCATGTCCTCTTGCCGAGGTTGACCCAAGGTCAGGCGGTACATCGTCAACGCATCCAGCAACCGCTCGTACCGTCCGTGGTCGCGACTCAACGTGAACGACGCGACACGTCGATGGATCCGGGCATCGCCGTCGTAGACCCACCACGGTGCGAACTGCCCCAACTCTGACGTCGCCGATGAAATGAGCGCTGCGTCGAAGGCCGCATCCCACGGCGAACCTTCGGACGACAACACGTCGTCCCAATGCCTCGCCGCAACGTTCTTCCGCACAGCGTGACCCATGTAACGATGCACGCGGCCCTCGCGCTGTTCGAAGTCGACGGGGTTGGAAGGCAGGTTCCAGTGCACGACCGCATGACTCCACCAATGGAAGTCGATGCCTTCCTGCCCGACACTCGTCGACGCGAGAACGTAGGGTGCGAATGGACTGTTGAACGCGGACCGCACGCCGCTCTGCCGCGCGGCGACCTTCTCGTCGGCATCCGTGCCCGCCCCGCCGTACCGAACGGCGAAGCGTGTGGGGAACCGTATCGGCTGGCGTTCTGCCGTCGCCTCGTGCCCTTGCAACATGGCAGGTTTCATCCGCACTGCCGCGCTGATCTGGATCGCCGCGAGCATCAGTCCCTCGTCGTCGAGCAACCTGCCACCGGCCTCGCTGCGGAGCTGGTAGAGATACTCGTCCAACACGGCCTGCAAGTTACCGTCGGCGCAGTAGTCGAGGACAACCCTCCAGTAGGGCGCATCCGTCTCATCCAGAGTGTCCAACAGCGCCGAGGTCTCCGGTCTCGCGAACAGCGAACGCAACGCGAGTGACAGATGCCATGCGGCCCGCCAGACACCTGTCCCGGTCGCTTCGGGGGACGAGGCCGCATGCAGTGCCCGGAATGCGATCGAACCCGGCGCGTGGGCGGCTAGCCACCCCAGATCGGGGTGTCCGGATGTCGTACCACTCATCGCCGCGGCGGCTGCCTCGAGATAGTCCGCCAACCGGCCACTCGTGCCAGACTCCTCGTCATCCGGCTCTCCACCGACCAGGGCAGGCAGCTGGGACGGCATAACTCCTGGCGGGAGCGCCCCTGGGTACGTGAAGAACGCTGACGAGGGCTCGATATCGTCTCCGCCCGAGTCCACCATCTCTGCCACCGTCTCGGCGTCCGTGTTCCCCCCAAGTAGACGCGCCGACACCAGAGGATCGGCCGCGGACGCAAGGCCCGGATGCGGCCAGAAAAGCGCCAGGGCACTCATCTGGGTGGGGCGTCCCTCCTCGTTCACCGACCACGCCAAGCGCGCAGCGCTCGAATCCAAAACGCGGCTCCGGCCGCGGTGCCCTAGTCGCGAAGCCTCATGGCTCAGCAATGCGGCGATCGCTGTGGGTACTCCATTCCATGCGGAGAAGACCACGTGCTTCGTCACGTCGCCATTCACGCTGGAATAGATCCGTCCAGGACGCAGATAGGGCATCGAGGGCGGCATCCACAGCAGCTTCCACCACCCTTGGCCAACGGTATCCGCGGCAAGGGCGCGGAGCATCCCGTTCCCGAGATCGATCTCCGCTCGGTCTCGGACGTCGTCAAGTCGGATCCCGCGCGCAGCGGACAGCAGCGGAGCGATGGTCTTGATCCCGTTGCCATCCAGCACGTCGCGCACGCGTGACCCGGACTTGTAGGTATCCATGAACGTCGCGAAGTAGGGGATCGACTTCCACTGCTCGATGTCGATGTGCGCGCCCAGATGCCGGTCGAGCCGATGCAGTGATCCCCAGTCGGCGATCTCGGCCGCGCTCGGTACGCCGCCGTCGAGCGGGCGATCGATCACCATGTCCTGGTTGCGAGCCAGCGGAGGGCGCTCAGATCGCGACATGTAGGGGAGCAGTGCTTTGCGAACGGACACCGCCGACGCTGCCGCATCGCCGTCCGTGACCAATGCCAGGCGATGGGCCTCCAGCGCGTTCTTCACTTCTGTAACCCGCGATATGTCGCGCCCTGCGAGGAATCCGATTGTCTCGAGGAAGTCGCGCTGGTGATCGTCATCTGCGTCATCAGCGGTTGTGAACGGCTTGTAAGGAGTTGCTGAGAGCAGCAGCACTTTTGCATCACCGTAAGAGAAGAGGCTGTCGGCAAGCTCCGCGGCCTCGCTTCCGCTCGATGGATCGAGAAGCGACCGGAATCTTTGGAACTCATCGAGGATGACCAGGTCGGGCTCGAGTGCGTCAACGCCGGCTTGAGCGAGGTGGCGACGTAGCGCAGCCATGAGGTCGGCCGCCTCACGCCACAAATCGCCGGTGTCTGGTTTGCGTCCGTGAAGGTGCACGCGCTCCTGCAGGGCGACGAACCTCTGGAGCGTGCCGTCGGATTTGATGGCGTCGGCGAAAACGTCCGCGATCCGTTTGTCGGGACCGCTGGGGCCGAGGCCGTCGAGCATCCGACTGATGCGCCACTCGAAGCTCGTCAGCTTCTGCACTGCGCCCTGGAGGATCAGCCGGCCCGCGCGCTTCAGGTCACGCTCGGGCTGCAAGATGTTTTCGAGCAGGATGCAGAGGAGCGCGCGCTCCTCTGCGCTGCCCCAGCGGAGGCCGCTGTCTTTGAAAGAGGTGCCGGGGGTGAACGAGACGAGATTGACCTTTTTGCCGCTCGCCCCGTCGTGCTCTGTGAGCCGGTGGCTTTCGCGGGCCAGCAGAGTCAGTCGGGTTGCGACTGCGATGTGCTTGTCTCCGGTGACGTTCAGCCGTCGCAGATTCTGGTTCGCGAGGTCGGCATTGCTGCAGATGTAGACGATGTCGATCCGATCGACACCGTCATCAGGCTCCAGATGCTCTATCGTCTTCGCGATCACTCCGCGCGCGATCACGCTCTTACCGAGGCCCGTCTCGTCGGCGACGAGGAACCTCCCGCTGCCGTCGTGATCACCGTAGAACCGATCGATCACATGGCTGACGGCGTCTCGTTGAAAGCCTTTCAACCCCCGCATGACCGCTTCGACGTCAACGGCCATCGAAAGCCTCCATCCGGAGAGAGTTGATCACGGATGCCCAGACCTCGCTGAAGCCCGAGGGTAAGGTAGCGGCGCGGTCGTCGAGACGCAGATGCGACAGTACGCACTCGATGTCCGCAAGGGCTTCCGGGTTCGTTGCCGCCGCGCGTATCAGCAGTTCCAGCAACCCCGAGCCGTCTTCGGTGACGCCTCCGCCGAAGGTCGAGCGGAACGGACCGGAAGCCCCTCCTGCTGATCCCAATCCGGTCCCCGACTGCTGAAGCATGAGCCGGATGAACCGGGCGAAAGCGCCAGGCTCCGTCAGGTGGGCCGCGACGATTGCATCCTGCCTTCCGGGCACATCATCGATGACCTCGGCGACGAGGATCGTCTGCGCGCGCCGGCCCGATTGATCTTCGAGAGAGACCACGATGAACGGTGTGATCTCGGCGAGTGACATCGATCGCGAAATGAACGGAGCGCTTTCCGGAGGAAAAGCGCCAGGCACGTTTTCAGACTGGGTCAGAAGACGCCAAGACATGGAGACATCTTCGGGCACGCTTAGGACGTGATTGTTTGCCCAGAGCGAGAATGTGTAGGAATCACCTTCGTGAATTCGCAGGGCGATAGGCGTGGAGGCGATACCCCTGAGCGCGTTATCGAGGTTGCGTTCGACTGTCTCGTCATCGGTCGCCGTGGCTCCACCTGCCGTCACATACTCCTCGAGCAGCGGTGCGATGGACCCGGACACGGCAGTGACGCCCAGCTTCTTCGTTGGCCCGTCGAACTCCACCATGACTTCGACGTTCGAGCTCCAAGCCGGACCGGTCGCATTCGCAGACCCGATGAGCACCGTCGAACCACCACCCGGGCGGTCATGCACGATCACTTTGGCATGGAGGCCGCTTAGTCCGGTGGTGACGGCTTCGCGGGCTTCGGCATCGGTCAGTGCCTGGTCGACGAAGCCGTCGAGTATTCGCATGGAGAGGTTGTCGAACGAGGGCGGATTCAGGCGGTCGAGCTGCTCAGGACGGCTGACAAGGATCGTCTCGCCGCGGTCGCGCACAAGCCTGAGCCCTTCGTCGGTCACGAACGGCGAAACGATCAGCGTGCTGGCCGCGCTGACAGAAGGAACGGTATCTACACCGATGCCGAGCACATGGACCCCAAGGCGGCGCACGTGCTCCGGGTGCTCCCATCGAATCGTCCGCCATGATTCGGCGAGCTCGATTATGCGAGAACTGCGTGCAGCACTCATCCGCGGAGTGACGCGGGCTTCCTCGGCCAGCCAGCGCAGAAGACGCACCATTCCTTCGTTCGTGCGAAGCGCCGACGCGTCCGCCGCCTCGGCCGGTACACCGTCGAGTGCGACCACTGCATCCCAGGTGTGGTCGTTCGTAAGATTGCGGCTGCTGCAGACGAAGCGGTAGCGGCGCTCCTCGCCGGCAGCGAACTCGAGGAACCATACCTTGGGGTGGAACAGCCGGCCCGGCTTGGTAATTACTGGATGAATCATCGGTTCAAGTACGGCGACCAGGTCGCTCGCGGCGCCGAGACCGATGTAACCGGCTTGGGCGAACACATCGATGCGTTCGACCGCACGGCGCACCGCGCTGATCATCCCGACAGCATCGTCGTCAGTAGTTCCTGAGCCGACAAGAGAGAGCGGCACGGCGAGGGCGGCTTCGAGGGTCAGTGTGAACGTCGTGCCGACCGCGTGTGAGAGCGTGAATCCGGGCGGCGGGCGCAGGAGCTCGGACAGCAGGGACCGCGAATCGGGCTCAAGCACGTTGGAGCCCGTCATCGATGTCAGTGAGGATCCCGCGCACTGTGCTCCAGCGGAACGTGAGTCGTGCACTGCCCGATGCGCCGCCCCAGCTCGCGAGCCGTCGGTGGTTGTTCAGGCGTGCCTTGGCGCCCTTCGCCACGCGCTCCCTCTGTCTTATGAGCGCCTGCGCACCTTCATCATCCATGAGCGCGCCGGCTTCCGTGCTCTGCACGAGACTCGTCCAACGCATGATGAAGTCGCGAGTGCTCAGCGCGACCGTCGGCGGGGAGCCGTGCTCCTCGCGCAAGACATGGATGAGATCGCTCAATTGCCATTCACGAGCTCGTGGCGTCAACTCTCGCGCCCACGTGTCGAGCCGCTCGCGATACTCGGCGATCCGAGATTCATCGGCGAGGTCAAGACGGTGAGCATCGCTGGCGAGCATGAGGTTGTAGAGCAATTGTGCGCCGTGCATCACAGAGGAGAAGTCTTCGGCTTGCTGAAGCATTCTGGCGGCGCGTTCTGGGCCGGTGATTGCGGCCGTATCCTTCCATGGCGCCGAACTATCGTCTTCGGGGCGGTGCTGTACGAGGTGCGCCAGGAGAGAGCCGTGTGCATGTTCGAGTATGCGGTCGCGCAACCAGGCTGCCTCGTCATGCGTGAGGGCGAACCCCGCTGGAATGCGCTCGGGAAACCCGTCCGGCATAGCCGGTGCAGACCAGATCGATGAGACGGTTGTCCGGCCGTCGTCATCGACAGAGCGCCTCATTGCGGAGGCAGCGAGGGCGTCCGCACGGGTCGCCGGATGAGAGAGGATTCCGTACCGCTGCAGCATCGACCAGTAAACCGACGATGGGAGATTCTTCAGGGCCATACCCGCACGCTCGCCGAGGAGACCGGTCGGATCGGCAGACGATCGGATTGGGGAGATGATCGATCGCTCGATCTCGTCTAGTCGTCGCCAGCGCTGCTCGGGTTTCGCGCGGGCGGCATGCTGGAAGCACCAGGGGACAAAAAGGAGGTAGCGGGCGCGGGTGTGCAGAGTCGAAGTGCCGGGAAAGAGGGCGTCCGAAATGCTGTCGCGTAGTAGGCCCAAGCCGAGTTCGTCGCGGCTGTCGCGGAGGGTGAAGAGCGCTGCGAGCTCCCGCATGCGTCGCTGCTCGTCGACCGAGATGTCGAGCCAGGTGACGACCGATACCATCAGCCGGACGCCGTCCGCTGCGCGGCGTATGCCTCGCGAACCCGGATCCGTATCTGCTGCGCATCCGCGTCGGCGTCGCGCATGAGCTGCAACAGCCGCTTGTGATGCGCCCAGTGGCGCTCCCACAGCTCGGCGCCAGCGACCGCTTCGAAGTCGATCTTCGTCGGCACGCCGCGGCTCTCATACTCCTGGAGTCGGGCGATCCGCTCCTCGATGTCAACGATGCCCCGGCTCGTGGGCGATAACCGTGCTGTGCTGCGCATCCAGGTGAGCCAGTGCTTGTTGCCCTTGCTCTGATTGCACTTGCCACACGCGGGTACGAGATTGCGAATCTCGGAGATGTAACCGGTCGGGCGCTGACCCTCGACGAGAGGCCGAAGGTGATCCCACTCGGTGCTCGTGTCGCCGCAGTATGCGCAAGAGATCTGTTCAAGCATCCCGAGAGTGTGAAGCGCCTCCCGGACCTCCCACTCGCTCGGAATGACGACCGGGATGACTCCATTCACGAATGAGTTGGTGATACTCGAGCTGCGGCCCGTGATTCGGACGGGTTTCGGCATAGCGAAGAGTTCGAAATATGTCCTTGAGACGGTGTCGCCATCGACATCGCCAATCGCGGCACTACTACTCACTCGTCAACCTCGCCCTTCGGAGCTCGGCGCCAGAACGTCCGCCCGGCGAAATCGGCCAACGATCCGGCGAGCTCCTTCGCCTTGTCGACACTTTCTGCGCCGATGCGCGCAGCTGCTTCGACACCGTCAGCGCCGATGCGGAGCGCCGCGTCCACGCCGTCACCGCCGGCCTTCAGTAGATCGTTGCGAGTGTCAGAGACGGCCGCCGACCAACGACGGGACTCCAAGGAGTCTGCCGCCGCTTCGAGGCCGAGTCGGCCGTGGAAGGTTCCGACGGAATCGCTGATCGTATTCCTCGACCGGACGATCGCCGGCGACTCGATCGGATTGAAGAGCACCTTCGAGTTCGCCAGGGACGCTGCTGCGTCCATTCGTTCGAGGAGCTGTCGTGTGGTTCGAGTGATCAGCTCCGCGCGGTTTGCGCGAGCAGTTCTGAGTGCGATGCGATGCCGATCGAGCTCGTCCGGTGACGTCTGGAGAACGCGGTCGATCTCGATGACTCCCGTTGCCTCCTGCAGGTAGAAGCAGTGAGCGAGCATCGCAAGCCAATCCTGCACTTGTCGATCAACTGTCTTCGTCAGATCGGCGAGTTCATTCACCGACTTCGATTCGAGCTTCTCAGCAAGCGCGTCGATCTGGCGCAGGGCGTACGCCTGCGTGCGCGCGATCGTCATCGACGACCCCTGCACCTTCGACCAGGTCACTTCGGACACACCGCCGACCTCCTTGCGGATGGTCAGTGCCTCCTCGAGCATCATGTCCACGCCGATCATGTCGGCAAACACGGCATCCTTCTGGGCTCGGAGCACGTCATCGACTTTCTCGTCGATCACGGCGAGATAGTCGGTGATCTCGTCCATGGTTTGCTGCATCGCGATCTGCGCCATGATTCCCGCGACGCCAGCGAGCATGGCCGGATTTGTCAGCATCGCACCCGGCGTCCTGAGGAACTGCAAGTTCTTCGCGAACTGCCCGTTCGGCGCTCGAAGAGTGGCGTGCAGGTTCCCGCTCGAGGAGTTCTTCACCTTCGGGAGCTTCTGCGCGGCCTTCCAGGACTCTTCGGTGAGCTTCATCCAACGGCCGGAGTTCGCCGAGATCTCGGAACCTGCCTTGAGAGCAGCCGAACCCCCGCCGAATACTTTTCCGAGTCGCGCGAGTTCGAGGTCACGCGACTCGAGGCGGTTGGCAGTCAAGAACTGCTCCACACTGGCTGATGGTCCGATCAGTGCGAGGCCGTCGCCATCGGTGATCAGTTCGATCTCCCGGAGATCTACATCATCCATGCATGGCGCCTTTCGTCTGCGACCCGCCAATGGGCCTAGTCACGATCATGGCCCATGTAAGGCCCTCCAGGCTCTTGCGGGGCGATGGGTTTTCGGACCACCGCGAATCACAGCGCCCGGTACCGCTGAACCACCACTCCCGACCGGAACTCCTCCCGGCCCACCAGCTCCAACCGAATCCGCTCCCGCAACCCCGCGAGCAGCGTCGGCCCGTGCCCGGCGATCACAGGATGCACGACGAACACGTACTCGTCGATGAGCCCCAGGTCCGCCAGCGCGAGCGGAAGCGTCACACCACCTATCGACAGCCCCCTGCCCGGCTGCTCCTTAAGCCGCCGCACGGCATCCCCGAGATCGCCGCGCAACAGCTCCGCGTTCCAATGGGCAGCTTCGAGCGTGCTCGAGACGACGTACTTCCTCTTCCGGTCGATGGCCTCGGCGAAGGGGACCTCCCACTCGTCCATCCAGTCGGGCCACACGCCATTCGCCGGACGCCGCCAGGCTGACTCCATCATCTGGTAGGTCACGCGGCCGTAGATCACGGCATCCGCCCACTCCATCTCGGCGGCCCAGAAACGCATCGACTCCTCATCAGGCGGAAGCCCGGCCTCGTGGTGGCAGCATCCGTCGAGGGTGACGTTGATGGCGTAGCGAAGCGGTCTCATCTCGGCGCTCTCCTTTGATGCGCGACACGGTATCCCCGGACGCTAGCAGAGGTCTCCCGCACCGTGTTCGGAGCGGTGTGTATCACGAGCGTCGACAGCGGCTCCTTCCCTGCGAGCGCCGACGCACGTCGGCCTGAGCACGCCGAAGGAGCACCCATGCCCGACTCAGCCACACCCCTCGTAATGAAGCGGCGACGCCGCACAGCCGGCTCACAGGATTCTGACAGGATGAGCGCATGACAACTCCGAACAATGCTCCCGCCGGCTGGTACGACGATGGGTCCGGCCGCCAGCGCTGGTGGGACGGCCAGCAGTGGGGGAGCTTCGCCGACGAAGCGTACGCTCCGGCCCCGACGACGACGACCACCGCGCCCGATGCCTACGCCGGCGCGGGTGCTGTCGCCGCACCGCCGAAGAAGCTCAACGTCCTCGCTCTGATCAGCGCGATCGTCGCCGCGATCGGCTTCATCTTCGCGTGCATCCCCGGCGCGCTGATCGTCGGCTGGATCCTGCTGCCGATCGCCTTCGTGGTGAGCATCGTCTCCCTGTTCCTCAAGGGTGACAAGAAGTGGCTCGGGATCGTCGGTCTCGTGCTCTCCATCGTCGGCACGATCATCGGTGTGATCGTGTTCTTCGCCGTGCTCGCGACGTCGGTCGACGAGGCGTTCGGCAGCGGCGACACCACGGTGACCCAGCCCGGCGCATCCGAGGAGCCCAGCGACGAACCGGAGGCTGAGGAGGCCGCTGGCGATGCTGAGGGAAGCCGCGAGAACCCGTTCCCGATCGGTTCCGAGATCAGCAACAGCGACTGGTCGGTCGTCGTGAACTCGGTGAACCCCGACGGCAACGCCGTCGTCTCCGAAGCCAACCAGTTCAACGAAGCCGCTCCCGCAGGCTCGCACTACGAGATCGTGAACTACACCGTCACCTACAAGGGCGCGGAGTCGTCCTACTCCGCTGAGGTCACGGTCGACGTCGTCACGTCGTCGGGCAACGTGGTGAACAGCTACGACAGCCTCGTCGTCCTCTCCGACGACTTCGGCTTCGACGAGCTGTTCACCGATGCCAGCGCCACCGGTTCGCAGGCCTTCCTGGTGCCGGATGGAGAGACCATCCTCATCCGTGTCACGCCGGGCTACTTCGCAGACGAGGTCTTCATCCAGCCGTAAGCCCTCGCGCGGAAGGGAGGCCCGATGGCGGATGCTGTCGGGCCTTCGTTGTGAGACCCACAGTCGCTCGCCCAACAGGCGGGTGCGGAACCGCTCAACGTGCGGGTGCTGCAGGTGCGCGTTTCGTCTCGCTTCGCTCGCTCAACGTGCGTGACCGGGGTCACCCCCAGTCGCGCCAGCCGATCCCGCGGCCCTCGATGCGCGCCAGGGCCTCCTCGGCGCCGACCGGTTCGCCGACGTCCGGCCCGGACTCCAGCGACACCACGGAGTGCACCACGGTGTCGGCGTACACCTGCACGAGGTTGTAGCCCTGCGCGGCATCCTGCCCCCGCGTCGCCCCGACGGGCTGTGACAGATCCTGCCCGTAGGCACTCGACGACGCGACCGTGACCGGGATGCCGGCGAACATCCCGAACGACGGGTGATGCACGTGCCCCGACAGGATCCCGCGCACGTCCGACCCGCGCACGACCTCCGCCAGCCGCGCCTGCCCCCGCAGCTCGACCGTCACCGCGAGCGGCAGCACGGTCGGCAGAGGGGGGTGATGGATCAGCAGCAGCGTGCCCCGCGGCGCCGGCGTCGACAGCTCCCTCGCCAGCCACGACAGCTGCGCCTCCGACACCTCCCCCCAGTGCGCCCCGGGCACGGTGGAGTCGAGCACGATCACGCGCATCCCCCCGAACCACCGCACCTCGGTGATCGGGTCGGCGCTCGGCGCGTCTGCGGCATCCCCCTCCAGGCATCCCGCATCCGCGACCGACGGGGCAGCAGCAACCGCCCCCGCTGAGACCGACGCGGAGATCGACGCCGAGACCGACGCCGCCCAGGCAGGCGAACCCACGACGGCAGCACCCCCGGCGGCGAGACCTCCCGAGACAGCGCCCTCCGACGCGAGACCCCCCGGCACGGCGCCCCCCGGCTTCGCGCCCCCCGACGCGCCCCCCGACGCGTCGCCGGCCACGGCCGCCGCATCCGCCCCCACGGATCCGACGGCCGCGGCTCCCAAGCCCAACTCCGCCCGCATCGCCGCACGGTCGTCGTGGTTCCCCGCCGCCCACACGACCTCGCACCCCAGCAGCTCGGCCGCCGGCTCGATGAGCGCCCGCAGTCGCCGATACGACGAGGCGTCGCCCCGATCGGCGAGATCCCCCGTCAAAAGCAGCGCATCGGGTCGGATGCCCGAGGCGACCAGTCGCGACAGCATCAACGCCAGGTTCGCATCGGCATCGGTCCCGCTGCCGTACAGCGGGGCGCGCTCCCGGGGCAGGTGCGTGTCGGAGATGTGCACGAAGGTGTGCGACGGACGGGGGTGTTCGGTGAGGATCATGTCTCTTCCAGGTCAGCGAACGGGCAGATCGGGCAGAAAGGTCGGAGTGGGCGGAACGGACGGAACGGTCGACGACGACGCCGAGGAGGACGCCGACGGGCACATGGGCGGCATCACACGGCGGAGGCGGTGCTCCCCACGACGAGTGAGCCCGAAAAGGCCCGCTGCACGGGCCCGTCGACCTCGCCCGACAGCAGCGCCTGCATGGTCTCGACGGATGCGGCGGCCACGGCCTCCACGGGAATGCGCACGGTCGTGAGGCCCAGCAGGTCGGCCCCGGGCAGGATGCCGTCGCACCCCGTCACGCTCACGTCGCCGGGCACGTCCAGCCCCGCAGCCCGCGCGGCCCGCATCACGGCGAGCTGGCGGTAGTCGGAGGCGCACAGGATCGCGGTGGCCCCGGCCCGCACGGCCTTGAGCGCCTCGTCGACGCCCTCGTCGGGTCGTGCGCCGGCCGAGATCATGGTCACGGCCACGCCCGCCGTCACGAGGGTGTCGCGCATCGCGATCGCCCGCAGATGCTCGGGGTACGAGGCCTCCGGGCTTCCCGCCAGCACCACGGCCTGACGGTGCCCGAGCGCGACGATGTGCGCCGCCAGCATCCGTCCGTGCGCGGGGTCGTCGTAGTGCGCGGTGTGGATGCGCTCCGACGACTCCACGCGTCCCGCCCGCAGGATCGGCACCTGGTCGGCGAACGGCTCGAGCTGCGCGGCGCCGATGCCACCGGTCGCGACGATCAGCCCCGCCACGCGCATGCCGAGCAGCCGGTGCAGCGCGTTGACCTGCTCGGCTCCCTGCTCGTCGGCGCCGATCGTGACGGTCACGAGGTCGAGTCCGCGCTGGTGTGCCTCGTCCTGCAGCCGCGAGAACAGCAGACCGTACGCGGGGTTGCTGGCATCCCGCAGCATGAGCCCGACCGTGCCGGTGCGGCCGGCCGCGAGCTCCGCGGCCATCGTGTTGCGCACGTACCCGAGGCGTTCGGCGGCCTCGACGATGCGCTGCTGCGTCTCGGGACTGAAGCGCCCCTCGCCCTTCAATGCCCGGGTCGCGGTCGCGCGCGACACCCCGGCCGCCGCCGCGACATCGCTGATGGTCACGCGCAGCGCCGGAGTGCCGGCATCCGTTCCGCTCATGCCTGCTTCTTCCGCTGAGTCTTCACCCGACGCGGCGCCCCCGCCCGCGCACCGCGTCCGTACACGAGATACATCGTGACACCCATGATGATCATGAGCAGCACCGTGTAGACGAAGGTGATCGGCATCGCGTCGAGGTTGTTCTCGCCGCGCGTGCTCTCCTGGATCGCGACACCCAGCGGCTTGAACAGCGGGTGATACAGGAAGATCGCCGCGTCGTAGTCGTCGAGCAGGCTGTTGAAGTTCAGCGCCGTGATCGCGGCCGCGGTCGGCAGCACCAGCGGGATCAGCACGCGCCGAAACGTGGTGAGCGACTTGGCGCCGAGGATGCGCGAGGCGTCTTCGAGCGAGTCGGGCACCGAGGCGAACCCGGCCTTCAGCAGGCGCAGCGTGAACGGGATCTTCACGCAGATGTACGCGACCAGCAGCAGGATCGGCGTGCCCGTGAGCACGATGTTGCCCACGATCGCCTGCGGCTCGTCGAACGCGGTCAGCAGGGCCAGCGCGATCAGCACGATCGGCAGGATCCACGGGATGTGCAGCACGTACTCGATCGCGGTCGTGAGCAGGTTGCGGTGCTTCTGCAGCATCCGTGCCACGAACAGCAGCCCGCCGACCACGACGATCGACGCGACCGCGCTGTACACGACGCTGACGATGAACGGACGGATCGCCGACGCGCTCGAGAACACGGTGATGTAGTTGTCGAGCGTGAAGCTGTCGAACGTGATCGCGCCGGCCAGGATGCTGCGGGCATCCACGAACGAGAAGATCACGATCAGCACCACCGGGATCAGGTAGATCACCCACAGCGCATACGCGATGACGTGCACGACGACGTTGCCGAACGGGTTGCGGATCCGCTGCTTCTGGATCGGCGTCGCCACCTTGGCGACCGAGAAGTACACGCCCGACTTCTCGAAGCGGTTCATGACCGCGAGCAGGATGATCGTCGCGATGCCGAGCACGATCGCCAGCAGCGCCGCGATGTCGCGCGTGATGGGGCTGCGCGAGAGATCGATGATGAGCGGGGCCACGGTCTGGAAGTCGGGCCCGCCGAGCACGAGCGGAGCCGTCAGCGCGCCGAGGCCGATCAGGAACGTGAGCACCGTGACCGCGAACAGCATGGGCTTCATGACCGGCAGCACGATGCGGCGCAGGATCGTCCAGGTCGAGGCGCCCATGAGCTTGGCGGCCTCGATCGACGCGTAGTCGACCTTGCCGAGCGACGACGACAGGAACAGCATGTGGTTGGTCGTGGTGGCGAAGGTCATCACGAACACCACCGCGAAGTACCCCGAGAACCAGTCGCGGTCGAGGTCGGGCCACACGTTCACCATCATGTTGGTGAAGAACCCGAAGCGGCCGTAGATGAAGTTGTAGCCCGCGGCCAGCACGATGCCGCCGTAGATGAGCGTGGTCGCGTACCCGAGCCACAGCAGCTTGGCGCCGCGGATCTGGAAGTACTTCGTCACCAGCACGATGAACACCCCGACCACGTTGACCGTGATCGACAGGGTGATCGCGAGCAGGAAGCTGTTGCCGAGCGTCTTGAGGGCGCGTTCGCTGCCGAGCAGCTTCTCGACGGCGCGGATGCTGAACTGACCGTCGGGGAAGAACGTGGTCGCGAGCAGCGCCGCGTTCGGCAGGATCAGGAATGCCGCGGCGAACCAGATCACCACGATGCCGGTCACCCACGCGAGGGGGGAGCGCAGCATCGCGCGGATGCTGCCGGGGCGTCCGCGGCGGATGCGGCCGGGCTTGCCGCCGGTGCCGTTGCCTCCGGTGTCCGCGACGTCGGTGCTGCCCTCGACCGCGGCGGTCGTGGTGAGCGCTCCGGCCTCGCCCGTCATCGCGGCGGACGGCGGGGGGACGGGCTGCCCGGACTTCTGCGCATCCGACATGTCAGGCCGCCGGGTACTGCAGGATCCAGCGCGGGTCCACGTCGACGCGCACGGGGTCGGTCTCGTTCCACTGGTGCGCGCTCGCCGCGGCGGGCACGCTCACGCGCAGCGCGGCATCCTCCACCGCCACCGTGTAGACGCTGTGGCTGCCGTGGTACGTGCGGTCGACGATCGTGCCGTCGAGGGATGCCGGGGCCTTCGAGCTGTCGGCGGGGGACGCGAGGTGTAGCTTCTCGGGGCGCACGTAGCTCTCGGCCGTGGCATCCAGCCCGCCGCCCAGGCTCACGAGCTGCGCCGGGGTGAGGCGGTTGTTCTCGCCGATGAACCGGCACACGAACGGGGTCGCGCTGCGGTCGTAGATCTCCTCCGGCGTGCCCACCTGCTGCAGCGTTCCGGCATCCAGCACTGCGATGCGGTCGCTGAGCGTGAGGGCTTCCTCCTGGTCGTGCGTGACGTAGACCGTGGTCACGCCGACTTCGCGCTGCAGCTCTTTGAGCTGTTCGCGCAGCTGCACGCGCAGCTTGGCATCGAGGTTCGACAACGGCTCGTCGAGCAGCAGGATGCCGGGGGTCAGCGCCAGCGCCCGGGCGATCGCCACGCGCTGCTGCTGTCCGCCCGAGAGCTCCGAGACGTTCTTGTCGAGCTGGGAGGACGCGAGCCCGGTGCGGTCGGCGATCTCGTCGACGCGGCGGCGCTGATCGGCCTTCGACGCCTTCTGCACCGAGAGCCCGAACGCGATGTTCTCGCGCACGTTCATGCTCGGGAACAGGGCGTAGTTCTGGAACACCATGCCCACGCCGCGCTTCTCGCTCGGCACGCGGGTGACGTCGCGTCCGCCGATCAGGATGCGCCCGCCCGTCGGCTCGACGAACCCGGCGAGGGCCCGCAGGGCGGTGGTCTTCCCGCAGCCGGACGGACCCAGGAGGGTGAAGAACTCACCCTCCCGGATCTCCAGATCGAGGTGCGAGACCGCACGGTGGTCGCCGAATACGACATCGACGTCTTCGAAACGGATCATGCGTGTTCTCTCTCTGCCGGTCGGCGATCTCGCGGGCGTGGTGTCTCGCGGGGCGGCTCAGCCGATGTACTCGAGCGTGACCTTCTCGACCCACGAGCCGAGGTTCTCGCTCACGAAGCCGAAGTCGATGTCCTGACGCGGCAGGGTGTCCATGAGCTCGGCGACCTCGGGGGCGGCCTTGTCGACGGCGCCCTCGTTCACGGGCATCGAGTTGAACTCGGTCGCGAACTCGCCCTGCACCTCGGCGCTGCCGAACCAGTCGATGAACTCCTGCGCCTTCGCCTCGTTGCCCGTGCCGGCGATCTGCGCGATCTGCTCGGTCACGTAGGGGACGCCGTACTCGGGCACGATCATGCCGGTCGAGGTGCTGTACTCCTCGTCGCGGGCCGAGATGCCGCTCGACGGGATCACGCCGTAGTCGACCTCGTCGCGCGAGATGCGGGCGTACAGATCGGTGCCCTCCACCGCGGGCGAGCCGTTGGCGTAGTAGTCCTTCACCAGGTCCCAGCCCTCGTCGCTGACGCCCAGGTCGCCGTCCTCGTCGAGGTGGCGGCTCAGGATGCTGGCGAGCACGAGCTGCGGCGTCGCCTGGCCGAGCGCGGGGTTGACCTCGTAGCGGCCGGCGTACTCCTCGTCCGTCCAGAGGTCTTCCTCGTCGGTCGGGGCGTCGGTGATGCGGTTCTCGTCGTACACCGTGACGATGGCCTGCTCCACGAGCGGCCAGAACGCGCCGTCGGCGGGGTCACCGGCGTCGGCGGGAACCTCACCGCTCCAGCTCGGCTCGTAGGCGGTGATCGCCTCTTCGCTCTTGAGCTGCTCGAAGAACATGTTGTTGAGTCCGAAGACCACGTCGCCGACCGGGTTGCTCTTCTCCGCGATGATGCGGTTCGTGAGGTCGGCGCCGCCGAGGCCCACGATCTCGATGTCGATGCCCGCCTCGGCCGCCTTCTCGGTGACCCACTCGCCGCGGCCGTCGCTGTTCGAGTTCGTGTACACGATGAGCGTGTCGCCCGAGCCGCCGCCGTCGCCCGCGTCGTCGGACGAACCGTCGCCGCCCGTCGTGCAACCGGTCAGGGCGATCGCCGCCACCGCCGTGATTCCGATGAGAGACCAGCGCTTCTTCCGCATGTCGGCCATGTTCGTCCTTTCTCGCCTTCGAGGTATGTCGAGTCGACTTTACCCAGTATTTGTGATGAAGGCACAAAGATTGCGTGTATTCGTGAGCGCGGTCGCGCGTCCGCACTCAATCTAGGCGCGGCGGGTGAACGCAGGGGCGCGTGCGGGTGAACGGTTGGGGCTCTCGAGGAGCGTGCGCGGGAGTGGTGCGGGGCGTGGGTGCGCGGGGCCGGGGTTGGGCGAGTGCGGGCCCGGGAGGATATCGATATGCCGATATGTGGTTCGAACAAAGCTTCGAATGTCGAAGTCTGCCGCGATAAAATGAGGCATGTCCACACTCAGCGGAATTCACGAGGCGATCACTCGCCTCGATGCGGTGTGGGCGGATGCCGGTGCGGCCGGCGACCTCTCACGGGAGCAGCTCGTCGCGGTCAACGACGCGATCGGTCTTCTGCAGCGGCGACTGAGCGGCGTGCATGCCGACGTGGCGGCGACGATCGCGCGGGAGTCCCGGCCGGAGCTCGGCTCCGAGGGGCTGGCGCGTCAACACGGGTCACGAACGGCCGCGAAGCTCATCGCGGGGTCGACGGGGATGTCGACGGGAGATGCCGCGCGGCTCGTGACGGTGGGGGAGGCGACGGCGCCGCGATGGGACCTCCTGGGGGTGCGGCTTCCGGCCCGGTACCCGGTCATCGGCGAGGCGCTCTCGTCCGGCGCGATCGGGGTGCCCGCGGCGGCGCTGATCGTCGCGCTGCTCGAGCGCTGTCGTGTGGCGGCGGGGGCGGAGCGCACCGCCGAGGCGGAGCGACTGCTGGTCGCGCACGCCGAGGGGCTGTCGCTGGATGATCTGCGCAAGATCCTCGCGCGGGCCGAGGCGTGGTTGGACCCCGACGGCATCGAGCCGCGCGACGACGAGCGCCGGGGCGCGAGGTCGCTGACGCTGTTCGAGCGCGACGGCATGGTGCACCTGAACGCGCGGCTCGACCCCGAGACCGCGGCCCCGATCGTCGCGGCGATCCGGGGATTCGTACGGTCGGCGTTCGCGGCGCGCGTCGATGCTCCCGAGCCGGATGCCCCCGATGCCGACCGGCGCACCGTCCCGATGATCCAGGCCGATGCGCTCGCGGTGTTCTGCGCGCACGTGCTGGGGTGCGAGGCGCGGCGCGTGCCGCTCGCCGGCGCGACCGTCGTCGTGCGCGTCGACCTCGACGATCTGCAGTCCGGAGCTGGATCGGCGACGATCGACGGTCTCGACCAGCCGGTCAGCGTCGGGGCGGCCCGGCGGATGGCCGCCGGGGGCGGGGTGATCCCGTGCGTGCTCGGCGGCGAGAGCGAGATCCTCGACTGGGGGCGCGAGAAGCGGCTGTTCACGCGGGCGCAACGCCTGGCGCTCGTCGAACGCGATGGCGGATGCGCGATGTGCGGACTTCCTCCCGAGATGACCAAAGCGCATCACATCCGCTGGTGGAAAAGGGATCACGGACCGACCGATCTGTCGAACGGCGTGCTCCTCTGCGAGACGTGTCACCACCGCATCCACGACAACGACTGGCAGATCCGCATCGACGGCGGCGGCACCGGAGCGCGCGTGTGGTTCATCCCTCCCCGCTGCGTCGACCCCGCGGGAACGCCGAGACTCGGGGGCCGCGCGCGATTCGACATCGCGGCATGAGCGCGTGTGGTGTGAGTGGGGGTGGCGTGAGTGGGGGTGTGAGGTGAGCGGGGGTGGGTCAGCGGAAGTACGAGGCGCCGTTGAGATCGAGCACCGTGCCCGACGCCCACACGGCGCCGGGGGAGGTGAGGTAGGCGACGGCATCCGCCACTTCCTCCGGGGTGCCGACACGACCGAACGGGCTCTGGTTCTTGATGCGCTCGCCGGAGTCGCCCTCGAGCTTCGCGGCCTGGCGGTCGGTCGAGATCATGCCCGGCGCGATCGACGAGACCGCGATGTCATGCGGTGCCAGGGCCAGTGCCATCGACTGCCCGAAGGCCTGCAGCCCCGCCTTCGTGGCGGCGTAGGCGGGGTGATCGGGCTCTCCGCGGTAGGCCCCGCGCGAGCCGATGTTCACGATCGATCCGCCCGCTCCGCGCTCGATCAGGTGCTGGGCGAACAGCAGCGTCACGATCGACGTGCCCAGCAGATTGACCTGCAGCATCGGCATCCAGGCGTCCTGCCACTGGGCCAGGGGTGTCGATGCGGGCGGATGGGCGTTGTCCGCATTCGGGGCGACCGCCGCGTTGTTCACCAGGATGTCGAGGGTGCCCAGGGCGGCCGCGGCCTCCTCGACCACGCTCTGCGCGCCCGCGGCGGAGCGAATGTCTCCGCCGACGATCGCGTGGCTGTCGCCGTCCAGCGACGCCAGGGTCTGCGCGGCTGCCGCCCGGTCGCTGCCGTAGTGCACCACGACCCGATCCCCGCGACGGGCGAGGGTCTGCGCGATGGCACGACCGATGCCGCGCGAGCTTCCGGTGACGAGGGCGTGGGCCATGGGGCTACGACGCGACCCGTGCGCGACCCGGCTCGTGCGAGCCCACGGGCTCGATCGCGGGTTCGATCTCGGCCCACACGGCGTCCAGCGAGATCTCGAGCACCGCCGCGATCGCCGCGATCGTCGAGAAGGCCGGGGTGGCGACGCGGCCCGACTCGATCTTGCGCAGGGTCTCGGGCGAGACGCCGGCATCGAGAGCGACGGCGAGCATCGACCGTTCGCCGCGCACCCGCCGCAGCAGAGCACCCAGGCGCTCGCCGCGTTCGACCTCGGCGGGAGTGTGCGGCAGGCGGACCATCATGACGCCCATACTAATCCCGGGATAGTATTACCGGGATAGTTATTGGAGCACATCATGATCGAGATCCTGACCCCCGACGAGCTCACCCGGGCCCGCGACGCCGGAGCCCTCGTGGGCGGCATCCTGCACGACCTGCGCGAGCGCGTCACGGTCGGCACGAACCTGCTCGACATCGATCGGTGGGCGCAGCAGATGATCGTGGATGCCGGCGCCGAGTCCTGCTATGTCGACTACGCGCCCTCGTTCGGACGAGGGCCCTTCGGTCACTACATCTGCACCGCCGTGAACGACGCCGTGCTGCACGGCCTCCCGCACGACTACGCGCTCGCCGACGGCGACCTGCTCACGCTCGACCTCGCCGTCTCGCTGCGCGGGATCGCGGCCGACTCGGCGATCAGCTTCATCGTGGGCGAGACGCGCGCCCCCGAAGACGTGGCGCTGATCGACAGCACCGAGCGTGCGCTCGCCGCCGCGATCGCCGCCGTCCGTCCGGGCGCCCGCATCGGCGACCTGTCGCGCGCGATCGGCACCGTGCTGCGCGCCGACGGCTACCAGGTCAACCTCGAGTTCGGCGGCCACGGCATCGGATCGACCATGCATCAGGACCCGCACGTCGCCAACGACGGACGCCCCGGCCGCGGCTACATCCTGCGCCCCGGACTGCTGCTCGCGCTCGAGCCATGGGTCATGGCCGACACCAAGGAGCTCGTGACCGACGACGACGGCTGGACGCTGCGCAGCGCGACCGGATGCCGCACGGCGCACAGCGAGCACACGGTCGCCGTCACCGAGACCGGGGCCGAGATCCTGACGCTGCCCCGCTGAGCGAGCATCCGGGGGTGCGGGAGGGGCGCCGCGTCCGGATCAGGACAGGACGAGTCCGATCTCGAACGACCGCCGCCACGGCAGGGTGACCTCCTCGATGCGGATGCCGTCGGCGGGGAGCATGCCCTCGAGCAGGCTCGAGAGCTCCCCGTGGATCGCCGCTTCGGCCGCCGAGACCCGGCCGTCATCGTGCATCGGGTAGATGTCGGGGAACAGCGACGGGCCGCTGTCCGTGCGCACGACCGCCTGGTAGGCGAAATCGTCGAGCAGACGGGTCAGCAGGGCGATGCGCGACGCACGGGCATCGAACGTGCCGACCGCGCGACCCGCGACTCCCGCGGCCGCGA
Source organism: Microbacterium sp. TW_SC_2 (assembly GCF_055361165.1). Lineage (NCBI taxonomy): Bacteria > Bacillati > Actinomycetota > Actinomycetes > Micrococcales > Microbacteriaceae > Microbacterium > Microbacterium sp. TW_SC_2. The sequence continues at coordinate 209,541 of NZ_CM143952.1, forward strand.
CGGCGACGACGCTGCCCAGCGTGTTCCCGGCGGTGTTCCACCCGCCGAACGACTCCAGGCGGCCGAGCAGATCGGCGTCGGCGAGCGCGCGCACGAGCGCCTCATCCGCCCCGTTGGGGTAGCGCACATCGGCCAGGGCCACGCGCTCGCCGACATCCAGGCGATCGCGCACGAGAGAGACCGTCCCCCGGACGGCATCGAGATCAGCGGTCTCGGGTCGCCCGCGGAACATGTCGTGTCGCTCGGGATCCGGCGCGTGGAGCACCAGTGTCACATCGCCGCCGGTGGGCACCTCGGTCGCCCCGGCCGCGCGGATCTGCCGGCTCGCCGACGCCGCGAGCGACATGTTCTCGTACGGAGGGATCCGGGTCATGCCGTCCTCATCGGCGCACGCCACCGAGAACGACGCCGTCGCGCCGGTGATCGCCGCCACGGCCCGAGCGACGAGCGCGGCGCCCACCTCGTCCGCCCCGGGGTACATGAGCACGGTGCGGCCGGTGGGGAGCATCCGCATCCAGTGGCGCAGCCACACCTGTTCGGCGCTGCCCGCGGCATAGGGGGCGGTGTCGTCGGCGGTGATGGCGAGGAAGTCGAGCGTGCCGTCTTCCACGAGTCCGAGGGTGGAGAGATTCGCGATGTGATTGCGCAGCCGCCGGCTCGAGTAGTCCGCCACGATCTCGGCCGGCACCGGGGTGAGCTCCGACAGTACGACGATGTCGCCGTCGCCGAGTCGGCGGTGCGCGTCGCCGCCGAGTGCGTGGATCTCCTTGCCGTGCGCCGTCCAGTACTCCGGCTCCTCCGCCGCCGAGTAGGAGTTGCTGGCGCGCGTCACCAGTGACACGGCGGAGATGGGCAGCTCCGGACGGCGGCGACGGATCTCGCGGAGCAGGTCCAGCCGCTCCAGGACCGCGCGCGTGGTGTCGCCGCTCGTACGGCTCGCGATCAGACCGCCGTAGAGCAGCATGTCGACCGAGACCACCAGGTGCGCGGTCGCCGGATCGGTGGCCCGCTCGAGGAGCCATGCGCCGAGCGCGGCCGTGTCGCCTGCGTCGCGGTAGGCGGGCAGCATCGTGGCGGGAGGGACGTCGAGGGTCACGCCTGCCACGGCGGCGACATCGCCGGGGAGGCGCACGTTCACCGGGCGATCGTCGAGGGGGAGCAGCGCGATACGGGGACGGTCGGGGGATGCGGACACGGCGGTCGGCCTTTCGTCAGGGGCGGGAGATGGAGACGAGGTAGGAGTAGCGGTCGCCCCGATACACCGATTCGGCGTATTCGATGGGCCTGCTGCGGGCGTCGTACGTGGTGCGCTTCACCAGGAACGCCGGAGAGAAGGGGGGAGTCTGCAGCGCCGCGGCCTGCTCCTCATCCAGCACCACGGCGTGGATCTCCTGATCCGCACGCACGGCGGAGATGCCGAACCGCGTGCGGAGATCGTCGTAGAGCGAGTCGCCGACGATGCCGTCCTCGAGCCCGGGAACGGCGTCGGCGGAGATCGCGCAGACCTCGAGGCAGATCGGCACGTCGTCGGCGGTGCGCACGCGTCGGATGCGCACGACCGGCGAACGCGGGCTGAGGTCGAGCGCATACCCCGCGGTCTGCCCGGCTGCAGCGGTGGTCACGTCGACGGACAGGGATCCCGGGCGCATGTTCCGCAGCTGCATGTCCTCGGAGAAGGACGTCAACTCGAACGTCTTGCTGATGCGCGACGCGCTGACGAACGTCCCGGCGCCCTGCAACCGGTACACCAGACCGTCGCGCTCCAGTTCGTCGAGCGCGCGGCGCACGGTCTGCCGATTCACCTCGAGTGAGTCCGCGAGGACCCGCTCGGTGGGCAGCTTCTCATGGGGCGCGAGACCCTGGCGGATCACGTCCTCCAGGTGTCTCCGCACCTTCTCATGCTTCGTCACGCCTTCGATCGACGACATTGCACCACCCCCATTTGGACTAACCCAATCTTGACGACTGGCTCTTCCTGTGTCAATGTCTGTTCTCAGCGGTTCCGAATTGGTCTATTCCAATCCTATGCAGGTCAATGATGAGCGGAGAACTCCTATGCAGGTGAAGCTGAACACGCGGCGCCGGGTCATGACGATCGGTGCACTGATCACGGCGGGCGCCCTCGCCCTGAGCGGATGCGCGGGAGGCGGCGGAGACGCCGGCGGCCCGACCGAGATCACCTTCTCGTATCTCTGGGGCGGCGAGGAGGCCAAGGCGCTGGAGGAGATCATCGCCGACTTCAACGCCAGCCAGGACGACATCGTGGTCACCGGCGTCTCGAGCCCCGACACCCAGAAGCAGCTGACGTCGATGTCGTCGTCGAACGGCTCCTTCGACATCTCGGACAACTTCGGCAACACGGTGGGAGCCTGGGCGTCGAAGGGGATCCTCGCTCCGCTCGACGAGGCGATCGCGGCGGAGGGCATCGACGTGGATGACTTCGTCCCGAGCGCGATGGAGCAGATGACCTACGACGATCAGATCTACTCCCTCCCGATCGCCATCCACAGCTTCCAGCTGCTCTACAACAAGACCCTCCTCGACGAGGCCGGCATCACCCCGCCGACCACGATGGACGAGCTCGCCGCCGCGATCGAGAAGCTGACGGTCACGGACGACTCCGGCCGGATCACGCAGCTCGGGCTGGGCTCCGCGAACGACAGCACGACCCTCACCACCCTCGGGTACGCGTTCGGCGGGAGCTGGGACGGCTCGGACGGGCCCACCCCGGCGGAATCCGGGAACCTCGAGGCGCTCCAGTGGTACCAGGACAACGTCGTCGAGCCGGTCGGCGCCGAGGCCATGGCGACCTTCGTCTCCGGGCAGGGGGAGTACCTGTCGGCGCAGGACCCGTTCTTCAGCGGCAAGGTCGCGATGATCATCGACGGCGAGTGGCGCTCGGCGAGCGCCGCGAAGATCGCGCCCGACTTCGAATGGGGCGTCACCGCGATCCCCGCCGCCTCGCCCGAACTCGAGAACAGCACCCAGGTCACCGCCAGCACGCTGTTCATCCCGGCGAACTCGAAGCACAAGGAGGAGGCAGCCACGTTCCTGGCGTACCTCGTCAGCCCCGAGCCCATGGAGAAGTTCGCCGTCGCCCTCGGAAACCTCGCCGGGCGCACATCGCTCGCCGACAGCGCCGCGTTCGACGACCTCCAGGACTTCGACGTGTGGGCCGCCGCGGCATCCTCCCCCAACGCCCAGTCGCTGGCGAGCCGGCCCTACAGCGCCGAGTACGCCACCGACCTCGCGACCGCCTTCGACGAGGTCGTGCGCCTCACCTCGACCCCCGAGGACGCCCTCGCCACGGTCGAGGACCGCATGGCCTCCTACTCCTCGAAGTGAGCGGCACTCCGTGACGATCGCTCCCGCATCCCGGACCCGGCGGAACTCCGTTTCCGCCGGGCCCGGCCCCCGTCCGCCGCGCCGGCGACGTCGGCGTCGGTCCACGCTGATCGGCCTCGCCTTCGCGGCGCCGTTCATCGTGGGATTCCTCTTCCTGTTCGCCTACCCGATCGCCGCGTCGGCGTACTACAGCTTCACGGACTTCAACCTGTTCCAGGCTCCGGAGTGGGTGGGCCTCGACAACTACGCCCAGATGCTGGCCGACGGCGTCTTCTGGAAGTCCCTCGCCAACACCGCGATCCTCACCGTCTTCGGCGTCCCACTCGCGATCGGCATCGCCCTCGCGGGCGCACATCTGCTCAACACCCCGGTGCGGGGTCAGCCGCTGTACCGCGCCCTGGTCTACCTGCCCTCGATCGTCCCCGTCGTCGTCGGCGGATACCTCTGGCGGTGGCTGCTGAACGCGCAGTACGGGTTCATCAACCATTTCCTGTCCCTGTTCGGCGTCGAAGGGCCGGCGTGGCTCCAGCAGCCGGAGTGGACCAAACCCGCCATCATCATGATGTCGATGTGGACCGTGGGCGGCACGATGATCATCTATCTCGCCGCGCTGCAGGAAGTGCCCAAGGAGCTCTACGAAGCGGCCGAGCTCGACGGCGCGGGCGCGTGGCGGCGCTTCACGAACGTCACCTGGCCGACCGTGTCGCCGGTCACCCTGTTCCAGGTCATCGTCAGCATCATCGGGTTCCTGCAGATCTTCACCCAGCCGTACATCCTCTCGCAGGAGCGGCTCAATCAGGCGGGGTCCGGCCCGGGCCAATCGATGCTGTCGTACGCGATGTACCTCTACCAGAACGCCTTCGTGTTCCTGAAGATGGGCTACGCCTCGGCCATGGCGTGGACGCTGTTCCTCGTCACACTCCTCGTGAGCCTGATCGTGCTCGCGACCTCCCGGAAGTGGGTCCACGATGGCGCACGCTGACACCCTCGTCCGCCGTCCCCGGCGGACCCGCCGTTCCCTCCGCCGGCTCCGCCAGCAGATCTCCGTCGCCCTGCTGGCGCTGCTGTTCCTGTTCCCCCTGCTGGTGATGCTCTCGACGGCGTTCAAGACGCCGGGCGACGTGTTCTCCTCCCCGCCGACGCTGCTGCCGAGCGAGTGGACGACGGGCAACTTCGCCGAGGCGTTCGAGCAGATCCCGGTCTGGCGCTATCTCGCCAACACGCTGTTCGTGTCCGGCATGAGCATCCTCGGCACGGTCATCTCCTGTCCGTTGGTGGCCTATGCCCTGGCGAAGGTGCGGTGGCGAGGATCACGGCCGCTGCTCATCCTGGTGCTCGCCACCATGATGCTCCCGCCGCAGGTGACCCTCATCCCGTTGTTCCTGGTGTGGAACGGCCTGGAGGCGACGAACACCTATCTGCCGCTGATCGTGCCGGCGTTCCTGGGAACGCCGTTCTTCATCTTCATGATCCGACAGTTCCTGCTCGCCGTCCCCGACGAGCTCATCGAAGCGGCTCGGCTCGACGGCGCATCGGAATTCCGCACCTACGCCACGATCGTGCTCCCGCTCGCGCGGCCCGCGATCGTGACCGCGGCGATCTTCCAGTTCGTCTGGGCGTGGACCGATTTCCTCAATCCGCTCATCTACCTCAATGACGAATCGACCTACACGCTGTCGATCGGTTTGTACGCCTTCTTCGGCGAGAACGACGTCGCCTGGGGTCCGCTCATGGCCGCCTGCGTCATGTTCACCCTCCCGGCCGTGGCGATCTTCCTCCTCGGTCAGAAGTTCTTCATCGGCGGCGCGAGTGCAGGAGCCCTCAAATGATCCATGACCCCCTTCCCCTTCTCGCCGGGCGTCTCATCGCCTCGGTGCAGGCCGCGGAGGGCAGCCCGGTCCGGGAGGAGAGCGTCATCGCCGCCCTGGCGGAGTCGGCCCTCGCGGGGGGAGCCGGCGGGCTGCGCCTGAACGGGCCCGGCGACATCCGCCGACTGCGGCCCGCGACCGCGCTGCCGATCATCGGCCTGCACAAGGTGCACAACGGCATCCGCAACGTCATCACTCCCGACGAGCGTCTCGCGGTGGGGCTCGCCGAGGCGGGCGCCGACGTCATCGCCGTGGATGCCACCGCCGAGCTGTGGGGAACCGACTTCGCTCTGCTGGCCCGGATCGCCGCGGCGACCGGGAGACCGGTCATGGCCGACGTCTCGACGTTCGAGGAGGGGATGCGCGCCTGGGAGTCGGGCGCTGCCGTGGTCGGCACGACGCTCTCCGGCTACACCCCGCATTCGGAGCGCAGCGAGGGGCCGGATCTGCGCCTGGTCGCCGCGCTCGCCGAAGCCGGAGTGCCGACGATCGCGGAAGGGCGCTATCAGACGCCCGCGCAGGTGCGCGCCGCGTTCGACGCGGGTGCGCTCGCCGTGGTGGTCGGAGGTGCGATCACGGATCCCATCGCGCTGACCCGGCGATTCGTCGCGGCCATCCCGTCGACGGCCCTGTCATCATGATCATCGGCGTCGACATCGGCGGCACCAAGACCGCCGTCGCCGGCTTCCCTCGTGCCGGTGCGCGCGGTGAGAGGCTGACCGAGGTCTCCACGATCCCGACCCCCAGCCGCGCGGGGGGAGACGCGATCGTCGCCGCCGTGGTCCGGACCATGCGCGCCGTCGGGGGATCGGCGATCGAGGCGATCGGGGTCGGCACCGCGGGCGTGGTCGACGCGGACGGCGCGATCGCGTCCGCCACCGACGCGATCACCGGATGGGTGGGTTTCCCCCTGCAGGCGAGGCTGGAAGAAGCGATCGGCGTGCCGGTCCGTGTGGTCAACGACGTGCATGCCGCGGCGGTGGCGGAAGCGGCGGTGGGCGCCGGTCGAGAGGGCGGGAGCGTGCTCATGGCCGCGGTCGGCACGGGGATCGGCGGCGCGGTCGTGCTTCCCGACGGACTGCGTCGTGGTGAGAGCGGCACGGCGGGATCGATCGGACACCTCGAGATCTCCCTGCCGCCGGAGCTCGCTGTGCGGCGCTGTCCGTGCGGAGGTGTCGGACACCTGGAGGCCGTGGCGTCGGGTCCGGGACTCGAGCGCACGTACGCCGAGCGCAGCGGCGCGTTCCTTCCCCTCCGGGACGTGGTGACGGCGGCGTCTCGCGGCGACCGGCTGGCCGCGACCGTCATCCGAGACGGGGCGCGCTATCTCGGGCGGGCGCTGGCCGGCGCGAACGCGCTGCTGGATGCGGACATCCTCGTCGTCGGCGGCGGCGTGGCGCAGATCGGCGACAGCTACCTGTCGGAGGTGCGGAGCTCCTATCTCGCGGCCGCCATGCCCGGGCCCGCGGCGGCGCGGATCGAGCCCGCGCATCTCGGCATCGATGCGGCGATCACCGGGGCGGCGCTGCTCGCCCCCTCGCGCTGAACCCGAACCGAGAGCCCGCGGATTCCCACCCCACGCACAGGTGAACGATATATCGTTTACTATCGCTCACGATCACTGGGAGGTCATCATGAACAACGCATTCCCCTCGAACCCGTTCGGCGGATCCGGCTTCGGCGCAGGCCCCGGCGGCCCCGCTTCCGCCATCTTCGACGCCATGGAGCAGCTCCGCAAGAGCTTCGAATCGCGCCCCTCCGGCGGCTCCCGCATGGCCCGCGGCGACGTCCGCGCCTCCGTGCTCTCGCTGCTCGCCGAGAAGCCCATGCACGGCTACCAGATCATCAACGAGATCGCCGAGCGCAGCGGCGGCTCCTGGAAGCCCAGCGCGGGATCGGTCTACCCGACCCTGCAGCTGCTCGCCGACGAAGGCCTCATCTCGGCCGAGGAGCACGGCGGTCGCAAGACCTACTCGCTCACCGAGGCCGGTCGTGCCGTCGCGCACGAGACGTCCGAGGCACCCGCCCCGTGGGAGTCGTCCGCGAGCAAGGACGGGCACCGCTCCGACCCGCGATTCACCGCCCTCCCGAAGGCCGGCGTCGACCTCGCCGCCGCCGCCGCACAGGTCGGGCGCAGCGGCTCGCACGAGCAGGTGCAGAGCGCCATCGAGATCCTCGACGACGCGCGCCGTAAGCTCTACACGATCCTCGCTCAGGACTGATCGGGTGGGGGACGGACTGGGGCGCCGCATCACCGGCGTCCCGGAACGGACGAGCCCGCGCGAGGGGAACCCCACATGACGGATGCTGCGCCGCAGGGCGTCCACCGCGCCCGCTATCGCCGCATCGTGTCGTTCGCGGCACGCGAGTTCTTCCTGGTGTGGTGGTTCGACCTGGTCCTGCCCCGCTTCGGGATGACCGCGTCGTCCGAGCGCAGCAGGCCGCGTCGGATGCAGAAGTTCGCGCGTCGGTTCCATGTGCTCGCGGTCGATCTCGGCGGCCTGATGATCAAGGTCGGCCAGTTCATGTCATCACGTCTCGACGTGCTGCCGCCCGAGATCACCTCGGAACTGGAGGGGCTCCAGGACGAGGTCCCCGCCGTGCCCTTCGATGCCCTGCGGGTCGTCGCCGAGGCCGAGCTGGGCATGCCGCTCAGCCGCGCCTACGCGTGGTTCGACGAGAACCCGGTGGCCGCGGCATCCCTCGGCCAGGCGCACCGCGCCCGACTGTCCGAGGCCGATGCCGCCGACACGGGACTCGACGGCATCATCGTGAAGGTGCAGCGCCCCGGCATCGATGAGATCGTCGCGGTCGACCTCGCGGCACTCCGCCGCGTGGCCCGCTGGGCGATGCGCGTCCGCCTGGTCTCCGACCGGGTCGACGCCCCCGCACTGGTCGAGGAGTTCGCCCAGACGAGCCTCGAGGAGATCGACTACCTCCACGAGGCCGCCAGCGCCGAGCGCTTCCGCGAGAACTTCGCCGACGACCCCCGCGTGAGCACGCCCGAGATCGTCTGGGAACGATCGACGAGACGGGTGCTCACGCTCTCGGACGTCACGGCCATCAAGATCAACGACATCGACGCCCTGCGCGCCGCCGGCATCGACCCCGCCGCCGTGGCCGAGGTGTTCGCCGAGGTCATGTTCGACCAGGTGTTCACGCACAGCTTCGTGCACGCCGATCCGCACCCCGGCAACATCTTCGTGACGCCCGTGCCCGCCGCACCCGACCGCGCGGACGCGCCGGACGACGCCGACGCGGCATCCGGGGCGACGACGGTCCCGGAGCGCAACTTCCGGCTCACCTTCATCGACTTCGGCATGATGGCCGAGGTGCCCGCCAACCTCCGCGCCGGGCTCCGCACCCTCCTGATCGCCGTCGCAGGCCGCGACAGTCGCGGGCTGGTCACCGCGGCCAAGGAGATCGGCGTGCTGCTGCCCTCCGCCGACACGGCAGAACTCGAGCGCGCGCTCGCGGCGCTGTTCGACCGCTTCGGCGGCATGGGGTTCGCCGAGCTGGCCACCGTCGACCCGCGCGAGTTCCGCGACTTCGCGAACGAGTTCGGCGACATGGTGCGCTCCCTCCCGCTGCAGCTGCCCGAAGACATGCTGTTGCTGATCCGCGCGGTCTCCCTGACCTCGGGCATGTGCAGCAGCCTCGACCCCTCGTTCAACGTCTGGGATGCCGCCGAGCCCTACGCGGGCCGGCTGCTGCGCGAGGAGTCCGGCAACCTGGTGCAGGACGTGGCGCAACAGGCCATGGCGACGGCATCCGTCACGATGCGCCTCCCGAAGCGGATCGACGACATCATCACGCGCGTCGACGACGGCAACGTGACCTTCGACACCTCCCGCCTCGAGCGCCGCCTCGACCGGCTCGAGGGCATCGCCCGTCGCATCGGCTCGGGCGTGCTCTTCGCCGCGATGCTCGTCGGCGGCGCCCTGCTCGTCCCGACGATCCCGCCGCTCGGCATCACGCTCATCTGCGTCTCGGGTCTCCCGCTGCTGCACTCCGTGTTCGCCGGCATCGGTCGTCGCGGGCCGCGCTGACGCCCGCGGAGAGGGCTGCACTCGCGTCGCGTGGGACAATTGCTTCTCATGGACACTCCCGACGAGAAGCCCACCCCGCGCGCCGAGCAGACCCACACGGGCGCGGGCATCGTTCCGACCGCGAAGAAGATCGTCCGAGACATCGCCGCGGTGCCGCCGCGCAGCGTGCATCCGGCGCTCGTCCCCGGGGTCTCGGTCGAGGAGACCGGACGCACTTACCGCACCGACAAGCTCGTCTTCGGCGTCGCCCTGACGCTGGTCGTGGCGTTCATCGCCTGGGGCGTCTTCGCCGGCGACAACATGTCGGGCACGACGTCCACGGTGCTCGCCTGGGTCGTGGAGTTCTTCGGCTTCTTCTTCACCACGATCGCCACCGTCATCCTGGTCTTCATGCTGTTCATCGGCTTCAGCCGGTACGGGCGCATCCCCCTCGGGCGCGACGATGAAGAGCCCGAGTTCTCGATGTTCTCGTGGATCTCGATGCTGTTCGCCGCCGGCATGGGCATCGGTCTGGTGTTCTGGGGCGCTGCCGAGCCGCTGACGTTCTTCGAGAGCCCGCCGCCCGGCACCGTGCAGGCCGACACCCTCGAGGCCATGCACACCGCGCAGGCGCAGGTGCTGTACCACTGGGGTCCGCAGGCGTGGGCGTTCTACGCACTCGTCGGCGGCGCGATCGCCTACGGCGCCTTCCGCCGCGGCCGCACGCCACTGATCTCCTCGATCTTCGCGCCGCTGCTCGGCGAGAAGGGCACGACCGGCCCGCTCGGCCGCACGATCGACGTCTTCTCCATCATCGTCACGCTGTTCGGCACGGCCGCATCGCTCGGCCTCGGAGCGCTCCAGATCGGGCACGGCGTCGAGATCGTCAGCGGGATCGGCGAGCTCGGCAACGGCGTGCTGATCGCGGTCATCGCGCTGCTGACCGCCTGCTTCATCGCGTCCGCCGTCTCGGGTGTCTCGAAGGGCATCCGCGCCCTGTCGAACATCAACGCCGTCGCGGCTCTCGTGCTGGCGTTCTTCGTCTTCTTCGTCGGACCCACGCTGCTGATCCTGAACGTGATCCCTTCGGTCGCGGTGCAGTTCTTCGGCGACCTGCCCGAGATGGTCGCCCGCTCCGCCTCGCAGGGCGACGAGGCGCAGATGTTCCTGTCGAGCTGGACCATCTTCTACTGGGCGTGGTGGATCTCCTGGTCGCCGTTCGTCGGCATGTTCATCGCCAAGATCTCCCGCGGGCGCACGCTCCGCCAGTTCGTGTCGGTGGTCATCCTGGTCCCCTCCGCGATCTCGCTCGTCTGGTTCGCGATCTTCGGCACCACGGCGATCCAGCAGCAGATGGACGGCGCCGGTCTCGTCGTCGACCCGCCGGAGGAAGTGCTGTTCGGCGTGCTGGAGAACCTCCCGTTCCCGCTGCTGACGAGCATCCTGCTCATCCTGCTCATCTCGATCTTCTTCATCACGGGTGCCGACTCCTCGTCGCTCGTGATGGGCACGCTCTCGCAACAGGGGCGCCCGGAGCCGTCGCGCTGGGTCACGATCGTCTGGGGTTCCCTCGTCGGCGTCATCGCCGCCGTGCTGCTGGTGTCGGGCGAGGAGGGGAGCGGACTGCGGTCGCTGCAGAACGTGACCATCATCGCGGCGTTGCCGTTCGCGGTGATCATGGCGTTCATGATGGTCGCGTTCATGAAGGACCTGCGGCGCGACCCGATGATCCTGCGTGAGCAGTACGCCCGCGCGGCCGTGCGGCACAGCGTCATGGCCGGCCTCGAGGAGTACGGCGACGACTTCGCCCTCGTCCCCGTCGAGTACGACCACTCGGAGGACGACCTCGCCTGGATCGACGAGGAGGCGATCGACGACAGCCTCGCCGAGGTCTACGAAGCCGCGACCGAGGCGATCGACATCATCCCCGGGGAGGGCGCGGACACGGATGCCGCCGCAGACACGGGTGCCGGTACCACGGGACCGACGCGCCCTGACCCCGCCTGATCAGGACCCGCCTGATCAGGCGACTTTCTCCTGCTCGTCGGCCTTGTCCGGCATGCCTGCCTCGTCCGGCATGCCTGACTTCTCCTGCCTGCCGGATTCCTCGGCCGTGGCCGTGATGCGGGCGGCCATGCCGGCGAAGATGAACCCGTGGAAGGGCAGGACGCCCAGCCAGTACAGGCGTCCTGCCAGTCCGCGGGGGAAGAACACCGCGCGCTGCTCGTAGCGCGCGCCCGCACCGTCGGCGATCGCGCGCAGCTCGAGCCAGGCCTCGCCGGGCACCTTCATCTCGGCGCGCAGGCGCAGCAGCCCGGCGATCTCCTCGCCGGAACCCGGCTCGGACACCGCCTCCACGCGCCAGAAGTCGATGGCGTCGCCGATGCGGGCCGTGCTGCGGTTGCGTCGTCCGCGGCGCAGTCCGACGCCGCCGACCAGGCGGTCCATGACACCGCGCACGGCCCACAGGAACGACGACGAGTACCACCCGTTCTCTCCGCCGATGCCGATGATCACGCGCCACAGGTCGTCGACGGATGCCGTCGTCTCCAGCGAGCGGGCGTCGGTGAACACCGTCCGACCGGCCCAGTCGGGGTCGCTCGGGAGCGGATCGCTCGGTGCGCCGGTGACCTCGGCGTCCTGCCAGCTGGTCTCGATGGTGTCGGCGTCGAGGCGACCGAGCGCCATGGCGACCGCGCGGCGATACGGTGTGAGGCCCCCGGAGGGACGAGGGATCAGGTCGTCGACCGCGTGATCCTTCACGATGCACTCGTTCTGCAGCGAGGCGACGAGCGGGCGGGCGATCGACCGCGGCACCGGCGTCACGAGGTTCACCCAGTGCGAGGCGAGACCGGGGGTGAGCACGGGGAGGGCGGCGATCGCGCGCTGGGGCAGTCCCGCCTCGACCGCGTAGCCGTTCATCATCTGGCCGTAGCGCAGCACGTCGGGCCCGCCGATGTCGACCGCGCGGTTCACGTCGGCATCGACCCGGGCCGCACCGAGGAGGTAGTGCAGCACGTCGCGCACCGCGATCGGCTGGATGCGGTTGCGCACCCACTTGGGTGCCGGCATGTACGGCAGCACATCGGTCAGGTGGCGGATCATCTCGAACGACGCCGAGCCGGAGCCGATCACGACGCCCGCCTGCAGCACGACCGTCGGGACCCCGGACTGCAGGAAGGTCTCGCCCACCTTCACGCGCGAGCGCAGGTGCGGGGACAGCTTCACGTCGTCGGGGTGGAGCCCGCCGAGGTAGACGATGCGGTGCACCCCGGCCTCCTTCGCGGCCTCGGCCACGGTGGTGGCGGCGCGGTCGTCGGTCTCCTCGAAGCCCTTGCCCGCGGTCATGGAATGGATCAGGTAGTAGACGACGTCGACGTCGCGCATGGCCTCCGCGACGGCCTCCGCATCGTCGGCCGATCCCTCGACGATCTCGCAGTCGGCGCCCCAGGGGAACGAGGCGGCTCGCGCCGCGTCACGCGCCAGCAGACGCACCCGGTATCCGGCATTCTGGAGTCGGGGCGTCAGCCGCCCGCCGATGTATCCGGTCGCTCCGAGCACCAGGGCGCGGGGGGCGCTCCCGTCGGCGCGCGGGACGGCCCGCAGTTCCTCTTCGCGGCCGGTGGGCTGTGTGAGCTCGGTCATGTAGAGAGCGTAGGCCGGGGCGCCGACATTCGGTATCAGCAGTCTTACCCCGTATACGTATTCAGAGCGGAAAGATTCCTAGAACATAGGCTTTCCTAAGTCGACTGCATACGTATACCATCAGCGACATGGGACACACTAAGCATCGGGCACTGCCGGCTCTCGCACTCGTCGCCGTCGGCATGATCGCCCTCACCAGCTGCGGGGCGGGCTCCCGCACCGACAATGAGAACTCGACGACGGTGTCGTGTGACTACACGGCTCCCGAAGGCAAGACGACGGTCAACGTCCTCGCCTACAACTCCTCCGCGATCGACCCGTTCACCGACACGATGGTATCGAGCTGCTCGACCGACGACGTGACGCTGAAGCACGACCCGATCGACTTCGGCGGACAGGTCACCAAGACCACGGCCACGCTCGCCGGCGACACCGGCACCTACGACATCATCGAGACCTACGGATTCGTCATCCCGGGCTTCGGCGAAGAGGAGAAGCTGGTCCCGCTCAACGACCTCTGGGACAAGTACGCCGACGACTACGGTCTGGGCGACATCAGCGAGTCGATGGTCGAGGGCATGTCGTACGACGGCAACATCTACGCGGTGCCGATGCAGGCGCAGATGTTCGTGATGGCGTACCGCACCGACATCTTCGACGACCTCGGCCTCGAGGTCCCGACCACGTTCGACGAGATGATGAGCGCCGCCGACGCGATCAAGAGCGCGGGCCTCATGGACTACCCGATCGCCCTGCCGTGGCTCGCGACCTCCGACGTCACCACGGGCTTCGAGGGGGCGATGAACTCGCTCGGCGCCGACTTCGTCACCGCCGACGGGGAGGTCACGCTCGACGGGCCCGAGGCCAAGCAGGCCGTGGAGGCGATGCTCGCCCTCAAGCCCTACATGGACCCCCAGGTCACCACGTTCGACCAGCCCAAGGTGCAGCAGCAGATGTTCAACGGCACGGCGGCCATGTCGATCATGTTCTCCGGTCGCATGTTCGACCTGACGCTCGAGTCGAACTCGAAGCTGTTCGAGAACTTCGGCTTCGCCGGAGCGCCGAAGGTCTCCGCCGACGCCGAGTACTCCTACAACCGTCTCTCGATCGACGGCTGGTCCATCCCCTTCAACACGAAGCTCGACCACGACATGCTGTTCGTCATGATGGCCTCGGCGGTCAGCGAAGACGCGTCCACGGCATCCGTCCCCGCCGCCTACCCGGCACGCGAGGGCATGGTCACGGACGAGAACTCGCCCTACGGTGCCGCCGCGAACGACTCGATCGCCAGCGCGATGCCGCCGATCGTGTCGCCGATCATCGCCGACATCACCAACGAGATCCGCCCGATCCTGGTCTCGATCCTCAACGGCCAGGTCTCCGTCGACGACGGACTCGCCCAGATGCAGGCCGCAGGCGAGAAGATCGCCGGCTGACACCCGACCGTCCATGACTGTGGCCTGAGCGCGAGTTCAGGCCACAGTCCGTCCCAGGGAGGACGCACATGAAGGCACGTGAATTCTGGTTGCTCTTCGCCCCGAGCCTGCTGGTGATGGCGGCACTCCTCGTGCTTCCACTGGTGCGCACGGTGCAGTGGAGTTTCGAACAGGTCCGCTACGGCACACCCGGCACGTTCGTCGGGCTCGAGAACTTCACCGACGCGCTCACGGATCCGCGCTTCCACAAGGCGGTCCTCTTCACGGTCGCCGTCACCGTGGTCACCACCGCGATCCTGCTGGTGTTCGGCTACATCATCGCGACCGGCATCAACCGGATCACCACCAGCCGCCCGCTCGTGCTCGGCATCATGCTCGTCTCGTACGTGCTGCCGAACCTGGTGGGCGCCGTCGCGTTCTCGTGGCTCTTCGACGACAACTTCGGCGGGGTGGTGAACCGGCTCATCGGATTCTTCGGCGGCTCGCAGGTGCTCTGGTTCACCGACCAGGTGCCCAACGGCATCCTCGTGATCGCCAACACGGTCTGGCACATGCTGCCGTTCGCGATGCTCATCATCCTCGCGGGCCTGCAGGGCGTCCCGAACGAGCTCAAGGAGGCCGCCAAGATCGACGGCGCCAGCGGATTCCAGACCCACATCAACGTCATCATCCCCACCATCCGCGGGGTGCTGGGCTTCGTGACGCTGATCACGATCATGGACGTGCTGCGCATGTTCGACAACCTCATCCCACTGTCGCCCCAGGCGCAGTCCATCGGGAACGAGTCGATCATGCTCTACGTCTACTCCGTGGCGTTCGCCGACGGCGCCGAGAACCTCGGCCTCGGCAGTGCGATCAACGTCCTCACCATCATCCTGATCCTCATCATGTTGATCCCGTTCATCCAAGGCATCTTCAAGGAAGCGAAGGCAGAACGATGAGTCTCACGGCGCTTGACCTCTCCACCAGGGCCATCACCACCAAGGGCGCACCGAAGCGCCGGGGCCGCGGCGTGAACCGCCCGCCCTACATCACCGGGCTGCTGCTCGGCATCCTCTGCGTGGTGATGCTGAGCCCGTTCATCTGGATGACGCTCTCGGTGACCAAGCCCACCGACGTCGCCTTCGCCAACCCGCCGGTGCTGTGGGACTACCAGCCCACGCTGCAGGCCTTCGTGGATCTCTGGCAGACCACCTACTTCGCCGACTACCTCGTGAACACCGTGGTGGTGGCCGTGGTGTCGACCGTGGTGGCGCTCGTGATCGGCATCCCGGCGGCCTACGCGCTGTCGCGATTCCCCAGTTACGTGTCGGCGCTGCTGCTCGTGGTCGCGCTCATCTTCCGCGCACTGCCCCGCTTCGCCGTGGTGCTGCCGATGTACGACATCAGTCGGGCGCTGGGCATCTACGACACCACGTTCGCCCTCGCGATCGCCCTCGTCGCGATCAACCAGCCGTTCACGATCTGGCTGCTGCGCAACTTCTTCGCCGAGATCCCGAAAGAGCTCGACGAGGCCGCGATGATCGACGGCTGCACCCGCATCGGCATGCTGCGCCGCGTCATGATCCCGCTGATGGGCCCCGGCATCCTGACCGCCGGCATCTTCGTGTTCCTGTTCGCGTTCCAGGAGTACCTGACCGCGCTCGTGCTCACCGACACCTCGTCGAAGACCGTCCCGGTGTTCATCGCCACCCAGCTCGGGCAGACCCTGCCGATGCTGCAGCAGGCGGGGGCGGCCTCGATGCTGCTCACGATCCCGGTGTTCGTGATCGCGTTCATCGCGCAGAAGTATCTCGTCGCCGGGCTCAGCGACGGTGCCGTGAAGGGCTGACATGCTGCCGCTCGTGCTGCTCGCCGGCATGAACTGCACGGACGATCTGTGGGCGGACGCGGCGATCGAGGGGGCGGTCCGGCCGGTGCTGGACCGCCCCTCCGTCGCGGGGCAGGTGGAGGCGCTGCGGGCTGCGCTGCCCGAGCGGTTCGTGCTCGTCGGGCACTCGCTCGGGGCGATCGTCGCGATGGCGCTCGCCGCAGTCGCGCCCGAGCGCCTGGGCGGGCTGTGCCTGGTCTCGACCAACGCGAAGGCGCCGACCGACACCCAGCGCGACGGGTGGCGGGAGTGGCTCGCACAGCTCGACGAGGGGGTGGATGCCCGGACGCTGCAGTCCCGCATCCTGCCGGCCCTGCTGGGGACGGATGCCGTGCGCGATCGGCCCGACCTCGTGGAGCGCACCCTCGCGATGGGGACCGATACGGGTGGCACTCGGCTGCGGGCGCAACTGCACCTGCAGCTCAGTCGCGGGGACCTGCTCGCGTCGTTGCCGGGGATCGCGACGCCGACGCTCGTCGTGTCCGGACTGGACGACGCGATCTGCCCGCCGCACTTCCACACCGAGATCGTGCAGCGGATGCCCGACGCGCGACTCGTGACCCTGGATGCCGGTCACCTGCTGCCGCTGGAGCGTGGCGAGGCCTTCGGTGCGTTGCTGCGGTCGTGGCGGGCGGGGCTCGAGGGCGCGGGGGCGGGGGCTGTCTCTGGGACCTCGCGTGGGTTCGGGAGGAGATCTCAGTCTCGGGCGGAGGAATTCGGCGCGAGCATCCGTCCCTGAGGGAGAGGTCCTCCCGAGTGGGGGTGGAGTCCCCGCACCTAGCGGGCCGGGGAGGCGAGGTCGCGCAGGTGACCCAGCAGCGAGGATGCGAGGTTGTACACGACGAGGTCGGCGCCGGCGGCGAAGGATGCCTCGGCCGCCGTGCGGGTGCCGACGATGTCCATCCGCAGGGAGCCGGCCTCCGCCAGGGCGGCATGAACGGCGGCGATCGCCTCGGGAACCGGGGTGTCGTCCGGACCGGAGCTCGCGGCGAGATCTGCGGGACCGACCATGATGCCGTCGAGCCGGGGCGTCGCGACGATCGCGTCGACGTTCGCCACGCCTCGTGGCGACTCGATCATGCCGAGCACGAGCGTGTTCTCGAGCCACCAGTCGCGGTGTGCGGCGGGATCGATCAGGCCGAAGAGCCCGGCGCGACTGTATGTCGCGAAGCCGCGCGAGCCGACCGGCGGATACAGCGTGGCGTCGACGAGCGCGGCGGCGTCGGCGGCCGTGTCGAGGTGCGGGGCCAGGATGCCCTCGGCGCCCTGGTCGAGCACGCGCAGGATCTGCCCACGGTCGCCCTCGCCGACGCGCACGATCACCGGCACGCCGTGCACCGCGGCGACCGCGATGTGCTGCCGCAGCGCGATGATGTCGGCCGGTCCGTGTTCGCAGTCGATCAGCACGAAATCGAAGTCGGCGACGGCGAGCATCTCCACGAGCTCCTCCGACGGCATCCGCAGCAGCGCGCCGAGCAGCTTCTCGCCCGCACGAGCCCGCGCCCGCAGGGACTCCCGCACGCCACCATCCCCCATCACGCCACCATCCCGGCCGAGAGGTCGACGTCGGCCCCGCACATGCCGGGCATCGCGAGCATCGCGAGCACGGCGGCGCCCACCTCGTCCTCGGTCACCATGCGGCCCAGCGCCGCGCGGGAGACGAACGCCTGCTCGGCCTCCTCGGCACGGGTGCCGGAGCGCTCGGCCTCCAGACGGAAGTTCCGCTCCATCCGCGGACCCTGCACCGGGCCGGGCGAGAGCGAGTTCACCCGTACGCCGGCCGGTCCGACCTCGAACGCGAGGGTCGAGGTCAGCCCGATCACGGCCATCTTCGACGCACAGTACGGGGTGCGGTGCGCGAGCGGACGCTTGCCCGACACCGACGCGATGTTGATGATGTCGCCGTCGCCGCGTTCGATCATGCCGGGCAACAGCGCCTTGCAGAGCAGGTAGGTGCCGCGCACGTTCACCGCGAACACCTCGTCCCAGTCCGCGACGGCGATGTCGGTGAGGGCCGCGACGGGCCCGGGGATGCCGGCGTTGTTCACGAGGATCGACACGGGCGTCTCCGACAGCGCCTCGCGCAGGGCGTCGACGGATGCCGCATCCGACACGTCGCACGTCAGCGCTCGGGCGCGCGACCCCAGCGAGGCGACCACGGTCTCCAGCTTGCCGGCGTCGCGCCCGACCACGATCACCTCGGCGCCGGCGGCGTGCAGCGACCGGGCGATGGCCGCCCCGAGTCCGCTGCCGCCGCCGGTGACCACGGCACGGCGACCCGCGAGGTCGGTCATCGCGACTCCGCGCCCGCCGCCGCGTGGCTCTCCTCGATCCACGCGAACTCCGTGCCGGCGTGACGCCAGGCGCGGGCGTCACCCGAGCGGGCGTGTCCTTCGAACAGCTCGACGCGGGCGGCGCGGCCGCACACGGCGCCGAGCTCGGCCGACGATTCGGTGTTCTGCACCTCCTGGTACGTCACGGTGCGCAGATACTTGCCGACCCAGAGGCCGCCCGTGTACCGCGCGGCGCCGAGCGTCGGCAGCACGTGGTTCGTGCCGATGACCTTGTCGCCGTAGGAGACGCAGGTGTTCTCGCCGAGGAACAGCGCCCCGTAGTCGTGCATCTTCGTGAGCGCCTCACGCGGGTTCTCGGTGAAGATCTGCACGTGCTCGAAGGCGAACCCGTCGGCGATGCGGTAAGCCTCGTCGAGATCGTCGGCCACGATCACCTGGCCCCAGTCGCGCCAGGCGGGCTCGGCGTAGTCGCGCGTCGGCATGCCGGGGAGGATCTTCTCGATCCAGTCCATGACCTCCTCGGCGAGGGCCTGTGAGGTCGTCACCAGCACGGCAGGGGAGTCGGGTCCGTGCTCGGCCTGGGACAGCAGGTCGACCGCCGTGAAGAACGGGTCGGCGTGCTCATCGGCGACGATGAGGATCTCGGTGGGGCCGGCGAACAGGTCGATCCCGACCTCGCCGAACAGCTGGCGCTTCGCCTCGGCCACGTAGGCGTTGCCCGGTCCGGCGATCATGTTCACCCGCTCGATGGAGTCGGTGCCCACCGCCATGGCGGCGACGGCCTGCACGCCGCCGAGGAGATAGATCTCGTCGGCGCCCGCCATCTTCATGGCGGCGATGGTCGCAGCGGGGATCTCGCCGCGGATCGGCGGGGTGCACGCGACCACACGGGGGACACCCGCGACCTTCGCGGTGATGATCGTCATGTGCGCGGATGCCGTGAGCGGGTACTTCCCGCCCGGGATGTAGGCCCCGGCGGCCTGCACCGGCACGTGCTTCTGTCCGAGGAAGACGCCCGGGAGCGTCTCGACCTCGATGTCGACGAGCGAGTCGCGCTGCGCCTGGGCGAAGC
Source organism: Microbacterium sp. TW_SC_2 (assembly GCF_055361165.1). NCBI lineage: Bacteria > Bacillati > Actinomycetota > Actinomycetes > Micrococcales > Microbacteriaceae > Microbacterium > Microbacterium sp. TW_SC_2. The sequence continues at coordinate 229,099 of NZ_CM143952.1, forward strand.
GGCGCACCTGCGACTGCACGAACTCGATGTCGGTGATGACCTGCGCCGGCAGCGTCGCGATGATCTCGTCGATCTCGTCGTCGGAGAGGCGGTACGAGTCCCTGCTCCAGTCGTCGAACTGCTCGGCGTACCGGCGGACGGCGACGTCGCCGTTCTCGCGGATGTCGCCGATGATCGACCGCACGCGTTCAGCGACATCCAGCTGAGCGGTGTCCGCGAACGTCTTCGTCGGCGCGGTCTTCAGATGCAGGGGCATGGCCCGTCCTTTCGTTGCATACGTATGTGCTTATTATGACCGCGTATGCATTCCGGCGTCAAGAGCGGTAGAATCCGTTGCATCTCAGGGGAGGCATCAGATGGTGGTCACGAGTCGTGATGTGGCCCGCTTGGCGGGCGTCTCCCAACCGACCGTGTCGCGCGCGCTGCGCGACGATTCGCGGGTGTCGCAGGCGACCAAGCTGCGCGTGCGCGAGGCGGCACAACTGCTGGGCTACGTGCCGAGCGAGGCCGGTCGCGCCCTGTCCTCCGGCCGGACGCGCCGCATCGCGCTGCTGCTGACCGATCTCGACAACCAGTTCTACTCGCACATCATCGCGCCCGTGCACCGCGAGCTCGAGGCTCTGGGGTATCAGCTCATGCTGCACACCGAGTCCGCCGACAACGGCACGATCGTGGAGCGCCTGCTCGCGAACGGCCTCGACGGCGTCATCCTCGCCACGACCACGGTCGATTCGGTCGCCCCGCTGCGGCTCAAGGACCGCGGGCTGCCCTTCGTGTACTTCAACCGCACGGGCTCGCTCGTCGACGCGGATGCCACGGTCGTCGATCCGGTGCCCGGCTACCGGGAGGCGGTCCGCCGCGCGGTCGAGCTCGGCCACCGGCACATCGGCGCCGTGCTCGGCCCGAGCAACACCAGCACGGCGCAGAGTCGCGAGGCGGCGCTGCGCGACGCCCTCGCCGAACACGGGCTCGCGCTGAGCGGGAGCGACACCCGACGCGTGCCCTACGGCGCCGCGGAGGGCGAGGCCGCGGCATCCGAGATCCTGGCCGGCGACGACCGCCCGACCCTGCTCTTCTGCGGCAACGACGTGGTGGCCTACGGCGCGCTGAACGCCGCCCGTCGTGCGGGCCTGCGGGTGCCCGAGGACCTCTCGGTCATCGGCTTCGACGACCTGCCGGAGGCCGCGTGGCCGATCATCGATCTGGCCACGGTGGGGTTCGACATCGACGGCATGGCCCGGACGGCCGCCGACCTCATCGTGCGGCGCATCGAGGATCCGGATGCCGCGCGCGAGAACTCCCGGTTCGCGTCGGTGTTCGTGCCGCGGAGCACCCTCACCACCGCGCGCGCGAGCTGACCGGCTCCCGCACGCTGTCCACCGTGTGCGCTGGACCGACTCTTGCGCTGTGTTGTGCATACGCATACACTGACGAGGACGAAGCCTGTGGTCACGGATGAACCGCAGACTCGGATCTCGAAGGAGTGAAAAGCGTGTCTCTCGACCCGGTTGCCTATCTGCCGTACACGGACCCCGACGACTTCATCCGTGAAGTCACCGACCTCATCTGGGTCGACCGGTCGATCCACTACATCCGCGAGAACTACGAGCCCGACTCGATCGTGCACGGGGCTTACGGCACCTCGAGCAACCGCGCCGAGGTCATCGAGGGGACGCTCATGCGCATCTCGGCGACGCCGGACCGCACCGGGCAGGCCGAAGACGTGATCTGGGAGGCCCGCGGCGACGACGCGTTCCTCAGCTCGCACCTCGTGCTCTCCGGGCACCTGCAGACCTCGGCGTTCAGCCGCACGATCGCGAACTGCCTGTACCGCCGCGGCCGCATGGTCGAGGAGTGGGTGGTGCGCGACACGCTCGCCGGCGCTCTCGAGAGCGGGAGCGACCTCGACGAGCTCGCCCGGGCGCAGGCCTTCCGCGGCTACTCCGGCAGCTGGGTCGACGCGGCTCCCGCCGATCCGATCGCGAAGGGCGACTCGGGCGTCCGTCCCGACGACCACCGTTCCGAGGTCGAGACCGTGATCGACATGATCCAGACGGTCTGGAACGACCGCGACCTGCAGAAGGTGGAGAAGTTCTTCCACCGCGACCTCGTGCTGCTCACGGTCGGCAACCGCCTCGTCATCCGCCCCGAGGGGTATCGCCGGGCGCTGCTGCGCTTCCTCGAGTCGTTCCCGGGCGGGCAGTTCGAGATCCGCGACATCCAGACCAACTACGACGTGCGGTACGCGGGGCTCCGCGTGGCCGTCACATGGAAGTTCGTCGGCGACTACAACGGCGTCCCCACCTACGGCCCCCTCACGGGCAAGCCGGTCGACGTGCTCGGCATCTCGCAGTTCACGTTCCACCAGGGCGCACTCGTCAAGGAAGTGCGCCTGTGGGACGACATCGCCCTCCGGGCCCAGATCGCCGGCATGCGCGGCGACGAGCCCGCGGCCTTCAGCAACATCTACTGATCAGTTCCTGATCGACAAGGAGAAGAGAACACCATGAGCGACGTCATCGTCGACAGCGAAGAGATCGGTCGCCGGACCATCCGGCGCACCGACTGGGTGCCGTGCAACTCGGCCTTCATCGACTGCCGCACCCCGGGATCGGACCGCAAGGAGAACTACGCGTTCATCGGCGCGGGTGTCTCGCAGAACGCGAACCAGTACGTGAACCTCGAGGAGAACCACGGGTTCAACACAGGGGCCGCGGGCATGCCGAACGGCATCTCGAACAACCTGCACATGCACTTCACGGCCGAGGTCTTCATCAACCTCGGGGGTGAGTTCCGCCTCCGCTGGGGCGTGGACGGCACGCAGGGCGAGTACATCAGCCATGACGGCGACATCGTGACGATCCCCACCTGGATCTTCCGCGGCTTCACGAACGAGGGACCGGACGAGGGCATCCTCTACACGGTGCTCGGGCGCGACGACAACGGCGGCATCATCTGGGGCCCGTCCGTGCTGCGCGAGGCCGAGTCCTATGGCCTGCACCTCACCGCCGACAACAAGCTGATCGACACCGTCGCGGGTGATGTGCTGCCCGAGGACGTGGCTCTGATCACGCCGATGAAGCAGCACTACATCGACCAGCTCACGGCGTACTCGGTCGAGGACATGCGCTCGCGCGTCATCCAGCCGGGCGACCGTCGGTACTCGGCGGCGGCGCTGCTGTGCGCGGCCGTCGACGGCGGGCACGTCGAGCTCGCCACCGCGATCGGCTACGGCATGTCGGAAGACCGCCGCCAGGTGCCCAACGTGCACGAGCCCCACTCCTTCAACCTCGCGTGGGTGAAGGCCGAGGCCGGGCAGGGCGTGCTGCGCCACCGTCATGACAAGACGCAGGCGCTGCTCTTCAAGACCGGACGCTGGGAGGTCACGCTGAACGACGACTCGTCGACGACCGTGAACCTCGGCCCCGGCGACGCGTTCTCGGTGCCCGAGGGGGCCTGGCGCTCCTACCGCTGCGTCGAGGGCGACGAGACCGGCACCGGTACGGTGCTCGTGATCAACGGCGGCGACGACCGGGTCTACCTCGAGTGGGCTCCGGAGGTCGTCGAGGCCGCGGCCGCCGCGGACTGGACGATCGACCCGAACGGGTACCTCGCGCCGCTCGGCGTGATGGTCACCGCCACGGAAGACGACTGAGACCGGGCGGATGCCGAGGGGCGGGGGCCCCTCGGCATCCGCCTCTCGCATCCGTTCCCCGGGGGCGTCGGGAGGGGCTGCGGGAGAACACAGGAGGAGGGCCGACATGACGGCAGGGAATGACGAGCTGCGCGTGGCCGCGGTGTCGCCGGAGATCGTGTTCGGCGACGTGGACGGCAACCTCGACCGCATCCGTGCCGCGATCGTCGCCGCGGGGCACCGGGGGGCCCGGCTGATCGTGCTGCCGGAGCTCTCCACCAGCGGCTACGTGTTCGCGGATCGTGCCGAAGCCGAGGGGCTGGCGCTGACGGCGGACGACGCCCGCTGGGCCGCCGTGCACGCGATCATCCCCGACGGCGCCGTGGTGGTCGTGGGCTACGCCGAACGCGACGGGGAGCAGCTGTACAACTCCGCCGCCGTGCTCACCGGGACGACGCGCCTGGCGGACTACCGCAAGTCGCACCTGTGGGGAGCGGAGACCCTCGTGTTCGACCGGGGCGACGATGCGGGCCTCGTGGTCGACGCGCCCTTCGGACGCCTCGGGGTGGCCCTCTGCTACGACATCGAGTTCCCCGAAGTGCCGCGCCGGCTCGCGCTGGCCGGCGCCGACGTGCTCGCGGTGCCCGTGAACTGGCCCCTGGTGCCGCGGCCCGAGGGCGAACACGCTCCGGAGCTGATCCAGGCCATGGCGGCGGCGCGCTCGTCGCGGGTGCCGGTCGTGATCGCCGACCGCTGGGGGGCGGAGCGCGGCGTGGACTGGACCGACGGCAGCGCGATCATCGACGAGCAGGGCTGGATCGTGGCGTTCCGCGCCGTGATGGGCGCCGGCGCCGTGCTGTCGCTGACGGCCGTGCGCGAGAAGTCGCTCCCGCCGCACAACCACCTGTTCGCGGATCGCCGGGGCGAGCTGTACTGACGCGTCGTGGTTCGGGGCGGCGCGGGTTCGGGAGGAGAACTCGGCTTCGGGCGGAGCATCCGCGTCCGAGGCCCCTCCCGAGGGCGTGAACTCCTCCCGAACGGGAAAGCCCTCACCCGAGCGGCGTGCGCCCCTCGTGCTCGGGCAGGCGTTCGCGCAGCATCCGCTCCGCCAGGTCGGCGAGACGCTGCGTCGCCGGAGACAGCAGCATCCCTTCGCGCTGCACCAGGGCGATCGTGTCGTGCATCGGTTCGGCGAACGGGAACGTGCGGATGCCGGCGGGGAAGCCCTCGGACTCGGCGATCGAGCGCGACACGATCGTGTCGGCGGTGCCGGCGGCGACCAGGCTGAGCGCCGTCTCGACGTGCTCGACCTCGATCGCGGGTTCCAGCGTCAGCCCGCGCAGGCGTGCCCGCTCAAGCAGCTGCCGCCGGGTCGGGTCGTCCCAGCCGGCGAAGGCGTCGTAGAGCACGAGCTTCGCGTCCACGACCTCGTCGATCGTGAGCGGGCCGGCATCCACCCGCCGTGTGGCCGAGGCGTAGAGCACCTCGTCGCGGAACAGGGGGCGCACCTCGAGGCCGTCCTCGTCCACCGGCAGCACGAGGAGCCCGGCCTCCAGCTCGCCGCGCGCGATCGAGCGGGCGACATGCGCGGAGTTGATGCCGACGAGCCGGAGTCGCACGTTCGGATGCCGGTGGTGGAAGGTCTCCGCCAGGTCGGCGAGGGCGTAATAGGCCGCATTGCGCAGCACACCGAAGGTGCAGGTGCCACGGTCGAGCGAGGTCAGCGCCTGGATCGTGTCGATGCCGTTCTGGACCGCGCTCACGGCCTGCATCGCGTGCGGGCGCAGCTCGAGCGCCGCCGCCGTGGGGACGAGCCGGCGGCTGCCCCGGGTGAACAGCGTGACGCCGAGTTCGCGTTCGAGACGGGCGACGAGTTCGGAGACCGAGGCCTGGGTCATCGCGAGGTGCGCGGCCGCGGCGGTGAAGGAGCCGTGCTCGAGAGCCGCCAGGAAGGCGGCTAGCTGGGTGAGGGTCACGAACCAATGGTAAACCCGATGCTTGCCCTCGCATCATCTGGGTTGCCGGATGGATGCGGCCGCTCTAGCCTTCCAGCATGCGTTACTCCTCACCTGTGCTCACCCGCCTCGACGGCGCCTTCCACCACCTCAAGACCCCGCTGATCGACGCGCCCGCCGCGCAGCGCGACCCGGCCGTGATCGAGACCGTGACCCGGATGCTCGCCGACATCCGCGAGCGCGGGATGGATGCCGTGCTCGACTACGCGCGCACGCTCGACGACTATCAGGGCACCGACATCGAGCTCACCGCCGAGCAGATCGCGACCAGCGGCGACCGCCTGGCCCCCGACCTGCGCGCCGCCATCGAGCTGGGCGCCGCGCGCACGCAGGCGTTCGCGAAGGAATCCCGCGCGCACCTCACCGACTTCGAGACCGAACTCGTCCCCGGCATCGTGACGGGCGCCAAGTACATCCCCGTCTCCCGCGTCGGCGCGTACCTCCCTGCCGGACGCTTCCCGCTCACCGCGAGCGCGTTCATGACGGTCGGCGTCGCCAAGGCCGCCGGGGTGCCGACGGTGATCGCGTGCACCCCGCCGCAGCCCGACGGCCGTGCGAACGACGCGGTCGTGTATGCCGCGCACCTCTCCGGCGTCGACCGTGTGTTCGTGATCGGCGGCGTGCAGGCGCTCGCCGCCATGGCGTACGGCCTGCTGGGCGAGCTGCCGGTCGACATGCTCGTCGGCGCGGGCAACGCCTTCGTCGCCGAGGCCAAGCGTCAGCTGTTCGGCACGGTCGCGATCGATCTGCTCGCCGGACCGAGCGAGGTCGCGGTGATCTCCGACGAGACCGCCGACCCCGAGATCGTCGCCGCCGACCTGCTCGGTCAGGCCGAGCACGGTCCGAACTCGCCCGCCGCCCTGGTCACGACGTCGGAGGAGCACGGCCGCGCCGTCATCGCCGCCGTGGAGCGTCAGCTCGAGACCCTCGCCACGGCCGACATCTGCGGTCCGGCCTGGCGCGACTACGGCGTGGTCACGGTGGCGAAGGATCGCGAGACCGCTGCGGCGCTCATGGACGATCTGGCCCCCGAGCACCTCGAGCTGCTCACGGCCGACGACGACTGGTACCACGAGCACCTGCGCAACTACGGCTCGCTCTTCCTCGGTCCGTGGAGCACGGTCGCCTACTCCGACAAGGGCATGGCGGGCACGAATCACGTGCTGCCGACCGCCGGGGGCGCCAAGCACAGCGCCGGGTTGTCGGTCTCGCGTTTCCTCAAGCCGCTGACGTATCAGCGCATCGCGCGGGCCGCGACCCCGGAGCTCGCGCACGCCGTGCAGGTCATCTCCGACTCGGAGGGCATGGCCGCGCACAGCGCCACCGCGACGATGAGGCTCGCCACGTTCGAGTAGTCGGACGGGGTGGGACAGCTTCCGGCATCCGTCCACTCCTCTTGCCGACCGGCCCCTCTGTGCGCGAGCGGCCCCCTTGAGTACGCACTCAAGGGGGCCGCTCGCACGTAAGGGGGCCGGTCGGCGCAAAGGGTGGCCGGTCGCGACCCGCAGGGATCAGAGCGCGGTGTAGCCGCCGTCGACCAGGTGGTAGCTGCCGGTCACGAAGCTCGCGGCGTCGCTGGCGAGGAACGCGATGAGGTTCGCGACCTCGTCGGCCTGACCGAGGCGTCCGATCGGGTGCTTGCTCACGAGGAACTCGCGGGCGGCGGCATCCATGCTCGCCAGCAGAGGCGTGTCGATGAAGCCGGGTCCCACCGAGTTCACGCGCACGCCCTGCGCGGAGTACTCCAGCGCCGCGGACTTCGTCATGCCCACGACGCCGTGCTTGGCCGTGACGTAGGCGGGGGAGTTGGCGAAGCCGACGCTGCCGAGGATCGACGCGATGTTCACGACCGAACCGCCGCCGTTCGCGAGGATCGAGGGGATCTGCGCCTTCATGTTGCGGAACACGGCGTTGAGGTTGATCGCGATGACCTTGTCCCAGGCCTCGTCGTCGTACTCGGCGGTGGGGGCGGATGCTCCGCCGATGCCGGCGTTGTTGACGCCGATCCGCAGCGGGGCGAGCGTGTTGGCGAGTTCCACGGAAGAGGCGATCCAGTCGCGGTCGGTGGCATCGCCGACGGATGCCTCGGCGATCCCCCCGGCGGCGCGGATCTCCTCGACGACCGCGTGCGCGTGCTCCGCGTTCAGGTCGTTGACCACGACCGAGGCGCCGTTCTTCGCGAGGAGGAGAGCGGTCGAGCGTCCGATTCCGCTGCCTGCTCCCGTCACGATCGCCGAGCGGTTCGAGACGTCGTACTGAGCCACGGGTGACTCCACTTCCGGGCGGGCGCGGTGCCGGGAGATCTTCTCGGACGGTCCGTCCTTCACTCCACCCTACGCGCGATTCCGGGGTATGGATTCACGTGGATGGATCTCCCCCGGCCTCCGCGGGCGGCGATGACCGCTGCCCGCCGAGGCCGGATCGGGCGGGAAGCGGAGCCGTCAGTCCCCCAGGACCGCCGCGAGGAAGTCGCGCGTGCGCTGCTCGCGCGGCGCCGAGAACATGGTCTCGGGGTCGGCCTCCTCGACGATGCTCCCCCGGTCGAACATGAGCACGCGGTTCGAGACGTCGCGCGCGAACTGCATCTCGTGCGTGACGATGAGCATCGTGATGTCGGTCGTCTCGGCGATGTCGCGCAGCACGCCGAGCACCTCTCCCACGATCTCCGGGTCGAGTGCGCTGGTGACCTCGTCGAGCAGCAGGATCTCGGGATCCATGGCCAGCGCCCGGGCGATCGCCACTCGCTGCTGCTGGCCGCCGGAGAGCTGCAGCGGATGCGCATCCGCCTTGTCCGACAGCCCCACCTTCTCCAGCAGATCGGTCGCCTTCGCGGTCGCGGCCGCCTTCGACATCCCGAGCACGTGCACCGGAGCCTCGATGAGGTTCTCCATCACGGTCATGTTCGGGAACAGGTTGAACTGCTGGAAGACCATGCCGATGCGCTTGCGCACCTCGTTCCGGTGCTTCTCGCGCATCGGGACGCGCTTCCCCCCGCGCTCGACGTGGGTGAGCGGTTCGCCGTCGACGAAGATGTACCCGCCGTCGGCCTCCTCGAGGGTCATCACCAGGCGGAGGATCGTCGTCTTCCCCGAGCCGCTGGGGCCGATCAGCGTGACGCGGTCGCCGCGCTGCACCTCGAAGGCGAGGTCGTCGAGCACGACGTGATCGCCGTATCGCTTCTGCACCTTGTCGAATCGGATGGCGGGGCGGGTGGTCTCAGGAGGCGTAGGCAAGACGCTTCTCCAATCTGCGGACGAGGACGGATGCCGGGTAACTGGCGAGGAAGAAGATCACTCCGGCGAGAGTGATGGGTTCGAGGTAGCGGAAGCTGTTGCCGCCGAACTCGAGGGCGTTGCTGACCATGTCGGCCACCGTGATCGCGATGAGGAACGGGGTGTCCTTCAGCATCGAGATCACGTAGTTGCCGAGCGAGGGGACCGTGGCGCGGATCGCCTGGGGCAGGACGACCGCGGTCCAGGTGCGGCGGGGCGACATGCTCAGAGCGGTCGTCGCCTCCCACTGGCCGCGCGGCACCGCCTCGATCCCCGCGCGGTACACCTCCGCCATGTAGGTGGCGTAGTGGATGCCGAAGACGCCGATGCCGATGATCAGCGGGTCGATCGTGACGAGGGCGAAGTACGCGAAGAGGAGCTGGACGACGATCGGCGTCATCCGGATGAAGTTGACCACGAAGCCCACGACCGCCGCGATCGGCCGCGGGGCGGACCGTCGCACGACCGCGATGACCAGCCCCAGCACGGCGGCGATCGCGCTGCCCACCAGGGTCACGACGAGGGTGACGGTGAAGAAGCCCTCGAGAAGCGGGGGGAGCGCCGCCCAGGCGGTGTCCCAGTTCCAGACAGGACCGTTCATGCGGCGGTCTCCCCTCGGGTGACGGGCGAGCGGAAGCGCAGCGTGTCGGCGAGCGATTCGCCTCGACCCAGCTTGTGCTTCGCGCGCACTTCGAGGGCGTTCATCGCCAGCGTCAGCACGGAGGCGATCACGAAGTAGAGCGTGAGTCCGACGATGCCGTAGAAGAAGGTGTCGGTGTCGATCCGCAGGCGGTCGAGCGCCACGGTCAGGTCGGCGAGGGTGATGAATCCGACGATCGCGGTCCCCTTCAGCAGCTGGATCAGCAGATTCGTGAGCGAGGGGATCATGAGCGCCCAGGCCTGCGGGAAGATGATGCGGCGCATCCGGTGCATCCGCGTCATGCTGAGCGCGGTCGCCGCCTCCCACTGCCCCGTCGGCACGGATCCGATGGATCCGCGGATGACCTCGGCCCCGTAGGCGCCGTAGTTCAGCCCCAGGCCGAGGATGCCGCAGGCGATCGGTGAGATCTCGACGCCGAGCTGCGGCAGCACGAAGAACAGGAAGAACAGCTGCACGACGAGGGAGGTGCCGCGGAAGAACTCGATCACGACGCGCGCGACGCCGCGCACGATCATACTGTCGGCACGCGCCGCGAGTCCGAGGACCACGGCGACGAGGAGGGCCAGGAGGGCTCCGCCCACGGTCAGCAGCAGCGTGATGAGCACGCCGTCGCCGATCGCGGGCAGAGCCGCCCAGAGCGCGGACAGATCGTCCATTCGGGCGGGCCTCAGCTGAGGTCGCCCGCGCACAGCTGCGCGGTCGTGAGGTCGGCGGGCGGCAGGTTCTCCGCCGTGAAGCCGTACTCGCCGACGAGGTCGAGATAGCTCTGCTCCTCGCTCGTGATCGTGGCCAGCTCGTCGTTGTATGCCTCGAGCAGGGCGGTGTCGCCCTTGCGGAAGACGGTGGAGCCGGCGCCGATCTGCGGCACGCCGTCGATCTCCTGCACGAACGCGTCGGTCGTCTCGACACCGGCATCCGGGTTGTTGTCGGCCATCCAGTTGAGCGAGATCGCCGTCATGGCGAACGCGTCGGCCCGGCCGTTGGCGACGAGGTCCATGCCGGACTGGGCGTTGTCGACCGAGACCGTGTCGGAGATGCCGAGCTTCTCGGCGTACCCGCTCTCGATGCCGCCGCCGAGGACGGCGAGCCGCACGTCTCCGGCGTCGACGACGGAGTCGAGGTCTGTCAGGCCGGCGGGGTTGCCCTCGGGCACCATCAGCGCCGTGGTGTACATGATCTCCGGATCGCTGAAGGCCGCCTCCTCGCAGCGCTCGGGCAGGATCGACATGCCGGCGCTGATCGCGTCGAAGCGTCCGGCCTTGAGCCCGGGGATGAGGGAGTTCCAGTCGACCTCCACGACCTCGACCTCGTCGATGCCCATTCCCGCGAAGATCTCCTCGTGCATGGCGATGGTCGCGCCGGTGGGCTCACCGCCCTCGACCCAGGAGTAGGGGCGCTCGTCGGCGATCGCGACGGTGATGGTGCCGGCCTCCTGCAGCTGTTCGAGGGTGGATCCGCCCTCGGAGGCGGAGTCGGACGAGCAGGCGACCAGGCCCACGGTCAGGGCCGTGGCGGTCAGTGCCGCGCCGGTGCGCACGAGAGTGCGGGTGGAGGTCATGGGTTCCTCTTTCGGTGTCGAGCGACCTCGCCGGATCGGGCCGGCGGGGTCTCGCTTCGGGTTCGGACCGTCGGCTACGTTATGACGGATTCCCCGATTGTGCACATTCAGATTGTCGGATTGTCTACATCTATACAAAGTCGTTACTGTGGGGTCGCACCCCGGATCGTGAGCACCACGAGTCGGAGGCAGAATGGACTTCATCGTCGACCGATCCTCAGGAGCGTCCATGCCGCACTCGTCCGCCCCGTCCGGGCTGCCCGGCTCGGTCCTCCGTGTGGCGCGTCCGTCCACGGTCGACCTGATCGTCTCCGAGCTGCGCTCCGCGATCTTCTCCGGCGCGCTCTCGGTGGGAAGTCCCCTCGGCGAGGTCGACATCGCGGCACAGCTCGGCGTCAGCCGCGGACCCTTACGGGAAGCCGCCCAGCGACTCGTGCAGGAGGGCGTGCTGACGGCCCTTCCCGGCCGGGGGCTGCGGGTGAGCGTCATCCCGGTCGAGGGCATCGACGACCTGTACACCGCACGCCGCGCGGTCGAACGGGAGGCGGTGCGGGCGATCATCCGCACCGGCACGTCCTCGGTGGTCGGAACCCTCGAGACGGCGCTCGCCGACCTGGAGCGCGCGAGCGGGCAGGCCGATGCGCGGGCGATCGGCGATGCCGACATCGTGTTCCATCAGTCCCTCGTCGACGCCGCGGGGAGCCCGCGCCTCTCCCGCGCGATGGTGTCGCTGGCGCTCGAGACGCGGATCGCGAGCTTCAGCGCGCCCGAGGGCTACACCGTGCCCGCCTCGGTGTCGCCCACCTACGCGGCGCTGATCGCGGCCCTCGCGCGCGGCGATCTCGACGCGGCCCTGCGCGCGCTCGACGAGCAGTTCGATGATGCGGTCGCGCGGCTCACGGGGCGGCGCGAGATCGAGACCGTGGAGACCGGCGCGGTGCAGACGCCTCCGGCGCTCACCCGGATCGACGTCGTCGAGGGCTGAGTCGGGCCGAAGATCTCTTGACACCGCCTCCGCGCAGGTCTAACGTACAACCAAATGGTTGCACAAAGAGAACTGAGCGAAGCGGAGGTCGACCGTGTGTTCCACGCACTGGCGACGTCGACCCGGCGCGACATCCTGCGCCGGACGATCGAGCGGGAGCAGTCCGTCTCGACCCTCGCCTCGGAATACGAGATGTCGTTCGCCGCGGTGCAGAAGCACGTGTCCGTGCTCGAGGCCGCGAACCTCATCGTCAAGCGCGCCGAGGGACGCGAGCGGCTCGTCCGCGCGAACCCCGAGATGATCGCCCGCGCCAGGGCGCTCCTCGCCCGATACGAAGAACTGTGGCGGTCGCGCATCGCCCGGCTCGACGACCTGCTGGCCGAACCCGCAGGCCGAGAAGACACCGGCACCGCCACCGATACCGGCACCACCACCGCACGAACCGACGAGGGAGTCTGACATGCCTGTCACCGAAGTGACCACCGACGCCGAGAACCTGACCATGACCGTGGTCGCCGATCTCGCCGCCCCCCGCGAACGGGTCTGGGCCGCCTACAGCGATCCGCGTCAGCTCGAGCGCTTCTGGGGACCTCCCGGATGGCCCGCGACTTTCACCTCCTGGGACCACACGGTCGGCGGTCGCGCGCTGTACACGATGCACGGTCCGCGGGGCGAGACGGCGTCGGGGGCGTGGGAGTTCCTGTCGATCGACGAGCCCTCGGGCTTCGACGTGATCGACTCGTTCGTCGATGAGGACGGCGCTCCGGTCCCAGGGCTGCCGGCGATGCGGATGACCTTCCGCTTCGAGTCGACCGCAGACGGCACCCGCATGGTCACCACGAGCTACTTCGACTCGGCCGAGGCGCTCGAGCAGCTCGTCGCGATGGGCGCCGTCGAGGGCACCACGATGGCCATGACCCAGCTCGACGCCGTGCTGCAGGACCTCCGCGACTACGCGCAGGGCAAGGGCACGCAGGTCGAACTGCTCGACGACGTGCACGTGCGCATCACCCGTCTCGTCGAGGGGCCGCGCGACCTGGTCTGGCGCGCGCACAACGACCCCGAGCTCATGAAGCAGTGGCTGCTCGGGCCCGACGGATGGGAGATGACGGAGTGCGTCGTCGCCACCGAGGTCGGCCAGACGTACCGCAACGCCTGGGCACCCGTCGGCGACACCGAGGGCCAGCCGTTCGGCTTCGAGGGAGAGGCCCTGGTCATCGACGCCCCGCGCCGCTCGGTCCAGACCGAGCGGATGGTCGGGATGCCGGTCGAGACGCTCAACGACCTCAACCTGTACGAGGAGGACGGCGCGACCCTCATCACGCTCTACATCGAGTACCCCGACAAGGAGACGCGCGACATGATCCTCGCCACCGGCATGGCCGACGGCATGGAGACCTCGTACTCCCGCATGGAGCGCGAACTGCTCGCCGTCTGACCCCTGCGACGCGCCGGCGACGGCACGTCGGCGTTCACGATTCCGTCAGAACCGGCCGATCCCCGGCGGATCGGCCGGTTTTCGCGTGGTCGGGGCCCGTTCGTCCTGAATTGTGAACGGGCGGCGTCCCGGCCGGACGACGCCGGACCCGGCGCGCGGGCACGCACCCCGCCGCGCGGCGGGATACAGTGGCGGGACGATGAGGATCACTCGCCGCACTCTGCTTCTGGGCGCCGGCGCCGGGGCTGTCTCGGTGCTGCTCGCGTCCTGCACCCCCGAGCCGACGCCGGGGCCGTCGCCCACCCCCACGCCGACGCGCACCCCCGAGCCCGAAGGCGGCGTGCCCGTCCCCGCGGCCCATGCGCGCAGCACATGGGGCAGCGACGCCTTCTCCCGAGGCGCGGCGAGCTTCACCCCCGTCGGCGTGATCGCCGGCACCCGGACGACTCTGGCCAGCCCCGTGAACGACCGGGTGTTCTTCGCCGGAGAGGCCACCGACGAAGACGCCCCGGGCACCATGCGCGGCGCGATCCGCTCGGGTGAGCGCGTGGCCTCCGACCTTCGCGAGCAGGCCGACCGCGGGGAACGGGTCGCGGTCATCGGTGCCGGGCTCGCCGGAGCGACCGCCGCCGCACGTCTGGTCGAGCAGGGCATGGAGGTCACGGTCTTCGAAGCACGCGATCGCGTGGGCGGACGCGTGCACTCGGCCGCGGGCGATGACTGGCCGATGCCGGTGCAGCTCGGCGCCTGGCTGTTCGGCGAGGCCGACAGCGAGCTGATCGATCGGCTGAGCGGAAGCGACGTCGGCGTGGTCGACCTGTCCGGAGCGCAGTGGCTCTCGGCGGAGGGCGAGATCGACGCCGTGAGCGAGGAGCCGCTGCAAGCCGCGATCACCACGGCCCAGGCGGGCGTCGAAGACGTCTCTCTCACGGCTGCGCTGACGGCGGCCGGCGCCGACCCCACGGATCCGGCGACGGCTGCGCTGCTCGCACTGCTCACGAGCCGCGTCGGCGCGGATGCCGATCAGCTCTCCAGCTGGTTCCCGCCCGCCCTCCAGCCGGGGGCGCAGAAGGCGGCGCGCGACAGCCTCATCCCCTTCATCGAGCAGGCGCTCGACGGCGTGAAGGTCGGCCTCTCCTCTCCGGTCAGCGGTCTGGCGCACGACGACACGGGCGTCAGCCTGCGGCTCGGCACCGGCGAGGCGCTGTCGTTCGATCGCGTGGTCGTCACCGTGCCGCTCGGCGTGCTCCAGCAGCAGGGCATCGAGTTCGAACCGGCCCTGCCGTTCGCCAACCGGGGCGCCATCGCGGCCCTCGGGATGGGCGCGATCGAGACGATCTGGCTGCGCTTCGACGAGGAGTTCGGCGATCCGGATGCCGCGCTCTGGCACACGGTCGGCGGGGATGCGCTGATCCGCACGTGGGTGAATCTGCGACCGGCCACCGGCGAGAACATCCTGGTCGGCATCGTCGGAGGAACGGCGGCCGAGGAGTTCGCCGCGCTCGACGACGCCGATGCGCTCGACGCGGCGCTCGCGTCGCTTCGCGTCTACGCCTGAGCCCCGCGCTGTTTTCGGGCCGCGCGCTCGCGGCCCCGCGCTCGCACGGCGGTCAGGCCCGGGTGGCCCCGACTGCCGACCGTCCGCGGCGCGGGACGCCGTCAGCCTCCGCGTCCGCACGGTCGTCGGCAGCTGCGCCGTCGGCCGCGTCGCCGGTCTCCGCGCTGCCGCCCCGCCCGTCGCCCGCGGACTCCTGTGCCGGCTCCTTCGGCTGCAGCAGCTTCGGCTCCGGCAGGCGGCTGATCACCACGAGCGCCGTCGCGACGGTGGCGAACACCACCAGCGCGAGACCCGATGACAGCAGGAACTCCGCGGGTCCGCTCACCTGCCGCGGGTCGAGGAAGTAGTACGGGTACCACCCGATCAGCGGACCGCGGATCATGGTGAACGCGCCCCAGATCAGGGGATACGCCAGCGTGACGGGGATCACGCGCCACGGTACCCGGCGATGCCCCGGGGCGAGCACCCACGCGATCACGGTGCAGGCGGGCAGCCAGAAGTGCAGCACCTGATCAGACCACGGCACGTCGATGCGGATGCCGCGCAGACCCGCCTGCCATACGAGCAGCGCGAACACGAGGCCGGCCGTGATCGTCCAGGTCAGCACCAGAGCCAGCGCCACGGTGAGCCACCGCGGATCGCGGTCGCGCCGCAGCGCGAGTACCCCCGCGGCGGCGAGCAGCACCACGAAGGCGATGTTCGACTGGTTCGTCAGATACGCGAAGAAGTTCTGGCTCGCGATCGTGTTGGACGCCAGGCCCCAGGCGAGCCGGTGGATCAGCGCGACCAGGCACAGCGCGGCGGCGCTCAGGCGGAGCAGGCCGAAGACGGTACGCGTCTTCACCGCTGCGTCACCATCCCGTCCATCAACCGAGTCTACGGACGCGCGCGGACTCTGCCCGTCATCGCGCGGGGCACGGCGACGTTCAGCGGCGTCGTTCGCGCGTCGACCACAGGGCCAGCGCCACGAGTGCCGGCTGGAAGAACAGGCGCCCGAAGCGCTTCATGTCGCTGTCGAGCCCGAAGCCGTCGCGGTGGTGCATCCACTGCGCGATGTTGCCCGGGAACACGGCGACGAAGAACAGCGCCGCGATCGTGCCGACCAGGCTGCGGCGACGACGCGCGAACAGGAGGGCTGCGCCGAGTCCGACCTCGACCACGCCCGAGGCGACCACCGTGACGTCGGGATCGAGCGGCAGCGACTCGGGCACCTGCGCCTGGAACTCGTCGCGCGCGACGGTGAGGTGCGAGATTCCGGCGAACACCAGGGCGGAACCCAGGGCGACGCGGCCGATCGTGCGAGCAGGAGAGGTCATGGTGCGAGTGTACGCGCGGTCAGATGAGGCGACGGAGGGCTTCGTCCAGAGAGATGCCCTGGGCCTCGGCACGATCACGGAGCCGCGCATGCTCGTCGCCGGAGAGGGCCAGGCGCACCTCGATCGGCTCCGCGCGCGGGGCGTCGAGACCGTCGAGCAGGTCGGCCGTGTCGGCCCACAGCGGGGTGGGGCGCGTCGCCGGCGCCTCCACGGTCGCCGTCGCCGCCGTCGCGGAAGCTCCTGCCGTCGCGGATGCCGCTGCCGTCCCGGACTCGGCCGCACCAGCATCCGCTCCCCGGGTGAACCCGGGCCCGCGCTGAGGCTCCTGCTTGTTCTTGTAGGCCGTCGCTGCGGCGTTCGCGCGCTCGTCGGCGGCCTCGTTCAGATCGTCGCCCGCGTGCCCCTTGACCCAGGAGAACTCCACGGTGCGCCCGCGCATCGCCTCGTCGATC
This sequence comes from Microbacterium sp. TW_SC_2, assembly GCF_055361165.1. NCBI lineage: Bacteria > Bacillati > Actinomycetota > Actinomycetes > Micrococcales > Microbacteriaceae > Microbacterium > Microbacterium sp. TW_SC_2. Next base: position 245,988 of record NZ_CM143952.1, read on the forward strand.
CCCTCGAGCAGGTCGCGGTTGAGCACGGGGCCGCCGTCGGACTTGCGCCAGCCGCGCCGCTTCCACCCCGGCATCCACTTGGTCACCGAGTCGATCACGTACCGGCTGTCGCACCAGATGTGCAGCTTCTCGTCGGACCCCGCCGTCGCCTTCAGCAGCTCGAGCACGGCCTGCAGCTCGCCCTGGTTGTTCGTGCCGTGCGGCGATCCGCCGGCGCCCCAGTTGTCGTCGTCGATGTACCAGGCCCAGCCGTTGGGGCCGGGATTGCCCAGCGCGGAGCCGTCTGCAGCGGCGGTGATCGTCATCCCTCCACCGTAGCCGCGGGCGCCGACGCCGCCGCACCGGCCCCCGCGCGGCAACCCGACACTCCTGCATTCGACGGGTGCACCGGGGCCGACCTAGGGTGGACGGATGTCATCCGGCTTCGAATGGGACTCCTTGCTCGGCACGATCGTGGCGATCGCGATCGCCCTGGTGTGCGCCTCGGCGGCGCTCATCCTGCTCTCGTTGATCACGAATCTGGTCGGTCGTCGCCTCGGCTGGGTGCGCGACCTGTTCCGACGCGCGCGGAACGCTCTGATCACCACCTCCATGGTGGTCGCCGTCTGGATCGCGTGCGCCGTCTCGGATCCGGCCGCGCAGGACTGGTGGCCCGCGGTCTCACGCCTCTTCCTGATCGCCACGATCATCACCGGCTCCTGGCTGCTCGCCGCCTCCGCCTCCTTCGGCTTCGAGCGGCTGATGTCCCGCGAGGAGACCCTGCTCGTCGGGCCCGAGGCGCGCCGCCGCCGCACGCAGCTGCTGGTGATCCACCGCCTCGTGCTGGTCACGATCGCGGTGCTCGCCCTCGGTGCCGTGCTGTTCACCTTCCCCGAGATGCGCGCGCTGGGCACGAGCCTTCTCGCCTCGGCCGGCATCGTCAGCATCATCGCCGGTCTCGCGGCGCAGTCGATCCTCGGCAACCTCATCGCGGGGGTGCAGGTCGCGTTCACCGATGCGATCCGCGTCGGCGATGTGGTCGTGGTCGAGGGCGAGTGGGGTCGGGTCGGCGAGATCAACCTGTCCTACGTGGTCGTCTACATCTGGGACGAGCGGCGACTGGTCGTGCCGTGCAGCTACTTCACCACCACACCGATCGAGACGTGGACGCGGCGCTCCGACAAGATCCTCGGCGTCGTGTTCATGGACCTCGACTGGCGTGTGCCGATGGACGCGCTGCGCGCCGAGTTCCAGCGCATCGTCGAGGCATCGCCGGCGTGGGACGGCCGCTCGTCGAGCGCCCTGGTGACCGATGCGCAGGGCGGCTTCGTCACGGTCCGCTTCGTCATGTCGTCGAAGGACTCGGACGACCAGTGGACGCTGCGCTGCGAGGTGCGCGAGAAGATGATGGCCTGGCTGCAGCGCGAGCACCCGGAAGCGCTGCCGCGCACGCGCGTCGACCTCGGGTCGGGGCACAGCGCCGGCGCGGACGGCGCCGGACCGCCCCGCTGAGTCAGGCCTCGGGCCGGTCTCCGGGCTCGGAGTCCGCGTCCGTCTCCGGGTCGGCGTCCGGCTCGCGGTCCTCGGTCGCCGAGGCGGCGGGCGCCGGCGGGGCGACGGGGAACACGATCGAGCTCACCGAGCCGCCGAAGTCGATGCTCATCGGGTCGACCGCGGGTGCGGTGTCGAGCACATCGGCCCCGGTCTGCTCGAGGGGCTCGGAGGGCAGGCCCGCCCACTGGTTCTCTTCGTCTTCCGGGCGATGCTGAAACAGTCCCATGCGACCATTGTCGCCCCGTGCGCGGCGACGGGCTACTCCGTCGCGCGACCGGCGCGGTGATCGCGTGACCGCGGGGCATCCCGAACCGCCTGCACGAGCGTCAGCCACGGCCCGGCCAGAGCGGAATCCGGCAGTTCGCGTTCGCGTCGCTCCGAGGGCGTGCGGGCGCGGATGCTCCAGACGTACCGGTCGGCGCCGGTGGCGGCATCCGCATCGGCATCCCACGGGCAACGCTCGATCAGCGTGATCCACTCGGAGGCCGCGGCCGGTTCGGCCTCGACCTGCCACTCCCGGCGGACACCCGCGATGCCTCCCGAGCGCACCACCGCGACGACGACGTGGTCGTCAGTCGGCCGAGGGGACTCGCTCATCCTCATAGACTCCCACGGTCGTCCACGCGCGTCGAGCGGCTGTGGCGGTGGCCTGGTCGATCTCGCCGGCCGCGGCGACCGTCGCCTCCGCGAACTCGCGGAAGGTGGCCGTGCTCGAGAGTCCGCCGGTGAGGACCCGGTACCAGACGGTGCCCGCGGTCTCCCAGGCGTTGCCGCCCAGGTGGAGCGCGAAGACCGCGAACGCCCGGTTCGGGATGCCGGAGTTGATGTGCACCCCGCCGTTGTCCTCCGTGGTGCGCACGAAGTCGCTCATGTGGGCGGGCTGCGGGTCTTTGCCGAGCTCGTCGTCGTCGTACGCCGTGCCGGGCGCGATCATCGAGCGCAGCGCCGCGCCCTGGACGGCATCCGTGAAGATCTCCGCACCGATCAGCCACGAGGCCTGGTCGGCCGTCTGGCCCAGGGCGTACTGCTCGGTCAGGGCGCCGAACACATCGGCGATCGACTCGTTCAGCGCGCCGGGCTGCCCCTGGTACTCGAGGTTCGCGGTGTGCTGCACGACGCCGTGCGCCAGCTCGTGCCCGATCACGGTGGTGGAGGAGGTGAAGCCCTGGAACACCTCGCCGTCGCCGTCGCCGAACACCATGCGCTCGCCGTCCCAGAAGGCGTTGTCGTAGTCGACGCCGTAGTGCACGGTGGCGTCGAGAGGAGCGCCGGCGTCGTCGAGGGAATTGCGGCCGAACGCGCTGAGCAGCAGCTCGAAGGTCGCCCCGAGTCCGTCGAAGGCCTGGTTCACCGCCGGGTCGGCGACGGGGTCGTCGTCTTCCGTGCGCACCACGGCGCCCGGCAGGGTCTGTGTGTTGCCGGCGTCGCTGATCGTGCGGTGCGGGGCGTCGGAGAGCTGCGCCACGAGGTCGCCGTTCTCGTCGATCGACAGGTCGAGGCGGGCACGGAACGGCGGGCGTCCCGCGGTGAGGGTCTGTCGCGCGGCGGCTGCGGCCTTCGGGAAACGACCCGATTCGGCCAGGCGCGCGAGCAGATACGAGGGGACGACTCCGCGGGATGCTCCGAATGCGCTGCTCATGCTGAGACCCTACGCCGGGGTGGCGACGTTCGAGCGGTCTCGCCCGCGTTCCGGGGAACTTCTCCGCTCGACGCCTCGGTCAGTCGCGCCCGATGCTCAGAACGGTCGTACGCAGTCCGCCGGACTCGTACTGCACGGGCATGCCCGGGTGGTCGATCGAGAACCAGAAGATGCCGTCGTCGGTGTCGTACCGGCGGCAGGTGAGCGCGCCGAGCGGTGTCGACAGGCTGACAGTCGACACGCTCGTGGTGCCGGCGTCGAAGGCGGCATGGCCCTGCAGCTCGGCCCAGGTCACCCGGTTCGAGACGATGGCCTTGGGGTCCTCCGCGGCCCAGCGATCGAGGGTCGCTCCCTCGTCATCGGTGTCGTGGAAGCGGTTGACGTGCTCGGCGATCGGGCCGTCCGCGCCTTCCAGCAGAAGCCGGATCACGGTGCCTGTTCCGGTGGCGTCGCGGATCTCGGCGGCGGTGAACGGCGTCGGCAGGAGTCCGGGGCCGAGCAGGTGCGGATCGGAATCGGTCATGCATCCAGTCTGCGCCACGGGTGACCGGCACGTCACGGGATGGTCTCGATGGGGCGATCCCGGACCGGTGATCCTTGACAGGATTGCGTTCTGTATACAGAATACCAGTACGCCCGAAGGGGTGATCCCACCTAGATCTTCCAATGATGAAAGAGGTAGCGAGATGGCACGTGCGAACGTGACGCGGTATCTGGCACTGGGTGCCGCCGGCGCTCTGGCACTCGGACTCGCCGCGTGCAGCGGTGGGGGTGGAGGAGGCGGAGGGGGTGTCGATGCCGACGGCAAGGCCACGGTCGTCTGGTCCACCTGGGGCACGGCCGACGAGCTCACCCGCTACGAGGAGTTCAACAAGGACTTCATGAAGCGCCACCCCGACATCACCGTCAAGCTGCAGCCCGTCGCCGACTACGGCGACTACCACTCCAAGCTGCTCGCGCAGCTCACCAGCAACACCGCGCCCGACGTGTTCTACGTCGGTGACGACAAGATCGGTCAGTTCGTCGACTCGAAGCGCCTGATGCCGCTCAGCGAGCTGATGGACTCGAAGGACAGCAAGACCAAGAAGGACGACTTCTTCCCCGGTCTCTTCGGCGCCGCCGAGAACGACGGAGAGGTCTACGCTGCGCCGAACGACTCCAACCCCGACGTGTTCTGGTACGACAAGCAGGCGCTGGCGACCGCCGGGATCACCGAGGACCCCGCGACCCTGGCCGCGAACGGCGAGTGGACCACCGACAAGTTCCTGGAGATGAACAGGAAGCTCCACGACGCGGGTCTCACCGGCACCATGTACTGGAACTACTGGGCGACGCACTGGAGCTGGTTCTCGTCGCAGGGCCTCGATGCTCCCTATGACGATTCCGGAGCCTTCGTCGCGAACAAGGATGCCGACACCGTCGAGTCGGTGCAGCAGCTCGGCGACCTGTTCGAGGACGGCACCTTCGTCGTCGCCGACACGCTCCCTGACGGTGCCGGCGCCGACAGTGTGTTCGTCACGCACAAGGCCGGCTTCTTCGTGCAGGGCCGCTACACGATCGGCACGGTCGATGCGACGGGCGAGCAAGACAGCTACGACATCGTGCAGTGGCCGACCCCCGACGGCGAAGCCGCTCCCACGGGTGTGGCGACCAGCTTCCTCGCGATCAACGGCAAGACCAAGGTGAAGGACGCGGCCTTCACGTTCTGGACCGAATTCCTCTCCGCCGAGGGGCAGACCTTCCGTCTGCAGGGCGGCGGCAACGCGGTCCCATCGATCAAGGGCGCCGACGAGGTCGTGCTCGAGGGCGACTATCCCGCACACGCCCAGACCTTCCTCGACATGCGCGACATCGGCTTCGAGGACTACCCCGCCGAGGCGCGCGTGCCCGGCCTGCCGACCGCCATCGCCGACGAGTTCCTGAAGCTGTACCAGGGCAAGGCTGACGCGCAGGAGACGCTCGACACCATCGCCGACGTGGTCAAGGAACGGTCGGAGTAGAACGAGTGAGCACTCTCACCGAGAACGGGCGGATGCCGCAGGTCACCCCTGCGGCATCCGCCCCGACCCTGCGCACGGAGGCGCTCTGGCGTCGCCGGGACCGGCTGTGGGGGTACGTCTTCGTCGGCCCTCAGATGATCGGCATGGGGCTGTTCGTCGTGCTGCCGTTCGCCGCCAGCCTGGTGCTCGCTTTCGCGGACTGGGATGGTCTGACCGACCTCACCTGGGTGGGTTTCGCCAACTTCGCCGATCAGCTGACCGACCCGCTCCTCGGTCGCGCGATCCTCAACACGCTCATCATCGCGATCGTCACGGTGCCGATCGGCCTCGGGCTCTCGGTGATCGTCGCCGTCGCGCTCGAGAAGCTCAAGACGCGCACGCTCTACCTGATCCTCTTCTTCGCCCCGGTGGTGACCTCCACGGTCGCGGTGGCGATGATCTGGCAGCAGATGTTCCGCTCCGACGGACTGCTGTCCACGACGATCTCGAAGGTCTTCGGGGTCACCCCGCCCGATTGGCTGCAGGACCCGAAGCTCGCCCTCCTCGCCGTCTGCATCGTCACCATCTGGTCGTCGATGGGCCTCAACGTCGTGATCTTCCTCGCCGGGCTGCAGAACATCTCCCCCTCGGTGATCGAGGCCGCCCGCATCGACGGCGCAGGGCCCTGGAGGCTGTTCACGAGCATCCGCCTGCCGCTGCTCTCCCCGATCGTGTTCTTCTCGTCGGTGGTCGCCTTCATCTCCTCCCTGCAGACGTTCGACACGGTCTACGTGCTGGTGCAGGACGCTGGCCCCGACAACGCGACGCGCACCATCGTCTACCACATCTTCGATCTGGGCTTCGGGCGCTTCGAGTTCGGTCCGTCGAGTGCCGCGAGCATCATCCTGCTGCTGCTGACGCTCGTCATCACCGCGGTGCAGTTCGGCGCGCAGAAGAAGTTCGTCCACTACGAGGATGACCCCGCATGAGCATTCAGACTCCTCCGCTGACCGGCCCCGCTCCGGCGACCGACTCCACCATCGCCATCACCGCGCCCGGATACCGCTCGCGCGGGCGTGGCGGCCCCTCCGTCGATCGCGCGCGTCGCCGGTTCGGTTCGACCCTGCTGCACGTGGTGCTCGTGATGGCAGGGATCGGAATGGTGTTCCCATTCGTCTGGATGCTGCTGACCTCGTTCAAGACCCTGCCGCAGCTGCTGAAGAACCCGCTGCAGTTCCTCCCTGATCCCTGGACTTTCGAGAACTACACGCAGGCCTGGAACGCGGTCCCGTTCGGTCAGGCGTACCTGAACAGCGCGTACATCGCGATCCTCGTGGTGGTCGGCACGCTGCTCACGGCGTCGATGGCGGGATATGCGTTCGCGCGGATCCGGTTCCGCGGCAGCAAGGTGCTCTTCATCGTCTTCCTCGCGACGCAGATGATCCCGAAGCAGGTGACGCTGATCCCGTTCTACCTGCTGATGTCGAACCTCGGCTGGGTCGATTCGCACCTCGCGCTGATCGTGCCCGGCATCATGGCGAACCCCTTCGCGGTGTTCCTGATGCGGCAGTTCGTGCTCGCCCTGCCGCGCGAGCTGGAAGAGGCGGCCATCGTCGACGGCGCCGGCCGCTGGCGCATCTTCTGGAGCGTCGTGCTCCCGAACCTCAAGCCCGGTCTCGCGGCGCTCAGCATCATCGTGGCGCTCGACGTCTGGAACGCCTTCCTGTTCCCGCTCGTGCTGCTGAACTCGCCCGACCTGTTCACGGTGCCGCTCCTGCTGAACGCCTTCGAGGGCCAGCAGGGATCCATCAACTACGGACTCGTGATGGCGGCTTCCGCGATCGCGACCGTGCCGATGCTGATCGTGTTCGTGATCGGTCAGCGCAAGATCCTCAACAGCATGGCCGCCTCGGGACTCGGAGGACGATGATGGCGGATGCCGCCGCTCTCGCCGGGCGCCGCCTCGACCTGGTGTCCGCGCCGTTCACGCTCCCGCGCTCGCGCGTGCTGGTGTTCCGCGCCGACGACGGCGAGGGCGTGCGCGTGCACACCTCGGAGTACGAGCGGCGGCTGTCGGACTGCCGGGTGCTGGATGCGCTGACCGTGGTCGGCGCCGAGGGTGAGGTGCTCCCGGTGACCGATGTGCATCCCGCGCGAGTGACGTTCGGCACTGCTGCCGCGACGTTGACCTTCGCCGATCCGTCGACGCTGAGCCTCGGGGGAGAGGCGGGGGCTCGGGTGCGACTGCGGCGTCCGGACGGTCATGTCGAGGAGCATCTGCTCGGCGGCGGCATCCGGCTGCGCGTCGCCGCGGATCGTGCCGTCGCGGTGGAGCGCGGAGACCACGCCGCAGCGCTCGCCGCGACCGAGGCGATCTGGGCCGACTGGTTCGCGAAGTGCCCGAGCGTGCGCGACGATCTGCAGGAGATGACGGCGTTGTGCTGGTGGGTGCTCGGCGCGAACATCGTCGAACTGCCGTCGTTGGGCGATGCCAGGGCGATCGTGCCGTCGAAGATCGGCTACGTCGGTCTCTGGCAATGGGATGCCTACTTCATCGCCGTCGGTCTGCGGCACGGCGACCCCGAGCTCGCTCGTGAGCAGCTCGATATCGCCTTCCGGTTCCCGCAGCCCGATGGGCAGCTGCCCGATGTCGTGCACGAGCTCGGAGTGCTGGCGACCAGTGACGACCTCCCCGAGAGCGACCGCGCGAACCTGCGTCGTGCCGGGTCGCAGGTCGCCGATCCGAGTGCGCCGGTGCCCCTGACCAAGCCGCCGCTCGCCGCGTGGGCGCTGCGCAAGGTGCTCGAGGTCGAGGATGCTCCCGACTATGCACGCAGGCAGCTGGCTCGCATCGTACGCTCGCAGGACTGGTGGTTCGCCGGGAGCGACCTCGACCACGACGGGATGCCCGAGTACGGGCATCCGTACTCGTCCGGGCTCGACGACAGCCCGATCTTCGACGGTCCCCTGCCGACCGCGGCTCCCGACCTCGGTGCCTACCTCGTGCAGCAGGATCGGGAGCTCGCCTCCCTGCTGCAGAAGTACGAACCGGATGCCGACGTGGCGCGGTTGCGTGCGCGGGCCGAGACCACGCAGGAGCTGCTGCTGCGCATGTGGGATCCCGAGCAGAGCCGGTTCCTCGCTTTCGGCGGCGGAGAGCCGCAGCTCAGCGACACCGTCGTCGGGTTGATGCCGCTGCTCACGGGCACGTTGCCGGCTCCGATCACCGCGGCGCTGCGCCAGGCCGTCGACGACCCCGAGCGCTTCGCCCTGCCCTGGGGACTGCCGACCGTCGCGGCCTCCGATCCCGATTTCTCGGAGGAGCGCATGTGGCGCGGGCCGGTGTGGGTCAACACGAGCATGCTCGTCGCCGAGGGGCTGGAGACGTCGGGGTATCCCGAGCGCGCGCGGGAGGTGCGTGAGCAGACCGTGGCCATGGTGATCCACGGCGGGGGCCCGCACGAGTACTTCAATCCGCAGACGGGCGAGAAGGCCCGCACCGCCACCACCGCCTTCGGCTGGTCGGCCGCGCTGTTCGTCGACCTCGCGGTGCAGCTCAGCTGACGCCGCGTAGCGGAGTGCCGTGGGGCTGTGCACGCTCCTCTTGTATTCAATATTCATCTCACGGACGAAGGAGTCAGTCATGAAGAAGAAGCTCACCGGAATCGTCGCGCTCGTGGCAGTGGGAGTCGGCCTCGCCGGATGTGCGGCCGGAGGAGTGCCCGACGGCGGATCCGGGGTCGCGCTCGACCCCGACGCGACGCTCGACGGCGAGATCACGGTCTGGTCCTGGGACGTGGGCGCCGTCGCGCTCGAGCGTCTGGCCGCCGACTTCGAGAAGGCTCACGATGGCACCACCGTGAAGGTGATCGACGTGGGATACGACAACGCGTACGACAAGATGTCGGTCGGCTTCCAGGCCGGCACCGGGCTGCCCGACGTCGTCACGATCGAGACCGATGCGGCCCCCGGCTACATCACGCAATTCACGAAGGGCATGCTCGATCTGAACCCGATCGTGGGCGACGACGAGGCCGACTTCGACCCGTTCAAGTGGTCGGCGGGCTCGGATGCCGACGGCTCGTTGCGCATCGCCCCGTGGGACTCAGGCACCGTCGCACTGTACTACCGCACCGACATCATCGAGCAGGCGGGCGTCGACATCGAGGCCGCGGAGACCTGGGACGATCTGATCGCGGTGGGCAAGGTCATCAAGGAGAAGACCGGACACACGCTGCTGTCCACCGACCTCTCCGCCGGCGGCGGCTTCCAGATGCTGCTGCAACAGCTCGGGCAGGGGTTGTTCAACGAGGCGGGAGAGATCACGCTCGACTCGCCGGAAGCCGTGCGCGTGCTCACCATGCTGAAGGAGATGAACGAGGCCGGTCTCATCAAGAACGTCACCGGATGGGACGGGCGGGTCACCTCCGCGAAGGACGGCGACTCCGCCGTGACCGCAGACGCGGTCTGGTGGATCGGCACGCTCCAGGGCGATGCCCCCGAGCTGAGCGGCGAGTACGCCGTGCTCCCGCTCCCGGTGTTCGACGAGGGCGGCGCCCGCACGTCGAACAACGGAGGATCGGGCCTCGCGGTGCCTGCGCAGGCGAAGAACCCGCAGCTGGCCGCGGCGTTCGTCGACTTCGTGCTCGCGGATGACGACAACCAGGTGTCGATGATGACGAACGAGGGTCTCTTCCCGTCGTATCTGCCCGCGCTGGAGTCGGACTACTTCTCGAAGCCGGTCGAGTACTTTGGCGGTCAGCCGGTCTACGAGACCTTCGCCGAGCTCACGGGCCAGATCCCGCCGATCGTCTACACCTCGGACAGTGCGGAGGCCTCGGACATCGTCGCCAACGCCGTCGCCGCCGCCGTGCTGAACGGCGCCGACCCCGCCACCGTGCTCGCCGATGCTGCCACGCAGCTCGCCACCTCCACCGGTCGAGAGGTCGCGGAGTAACCATGGCCTCCGCGACCTCGCCCGGGTCGGGCCGTCGACGGTTGGACCCGGGCAGGGCCGGACGCTGGTTCGTGCTGCCGGCTGCCGCCTTGCTCCTGTTCTTCTTCGCCTATCCGCTGGGTGCCTCGCTCTGGCAGAGCCTTTTCCGCACCGAGGGCGGCGTCACGAGCTTCGTCGGACTCGGCCAGTACGAGCGGCTGTTCTCCGACCCGCTGATCGCGAAGAGCCTGCTCAACGCCGGACTGATCCTCATCGTCCAGGTGCCGCTGATGATGGTGCTCGCCGTGGGTCTCGCCTACCTGCTCAACCAGTCGTGGCTGCGCTGGCGATCGGGATTCCGCCTTCTCACGTTCCTCCCGGCGGTGACCACGCTCGTCGCGTACGCGGTGGTGTTCCGGGTGTTGCTCGCCACCGACGGCGGCGCCGTGAACCAGATGCTGGGGGTTCTCGGCGTCGCCCCGATCGACTGGCTGAACAACGAGTGGTGGGCTCGGGTCTCCGTGATCGCGGCGGTGACCTGGCGCTGGACCGGCTACAACATGGTCATCATCCTCGCCGGCCTGCAGCCGATCCCCCCGGAGCTCTACGAGGCGGCCAAGGTCGACGGCGCCGGACGCTGGCAGACGTTCTGGAGCGTCGTGCTGCCGCAGCTGCGACCGGTGCTGATCTTCACGGGGATCACCTCAACGATCGGCGCCCTGCAGCTGTTCGACGAGAACTTCATCCTCACCGGCGGCGGCCCCAACGACGCCACGCTCACCCCGGTGCTCTACCTGTACAAGGTCGGGTTCCGACAGTTCGACTTCGGCTACGCATCAGCCATCGCCTGGATGCTGGTGCTGATCACCGCGATCATCGCCGTCGTGCAGTTCCGGGTCATGAGGGAGAAGCCATGACAGATCTCACCACCCGCACCCTGGTCACCTCCGGCCGCGACACCCGCAGCCTCGGCGCGGGGGAGCGCGGCGCCCGTCCGCGCATGCTGCGGCTGCCGCTCTACCTGCTGCTGATCGCCGCCTCGGTGGTGTCGATCATCCCGTTCCTGTGGATGGTCATCGCCTCCACCCATCCGAGTTCTGAGCTGTTCGGCACTCCGCTCCCGGTGCTCCCCGGCGACGCGCTGTGGGAGAACCTGGCCCGCTTGGAGGAGAGCATCGGGTTCAGCCGAGTGATGCTCAACAGCCTCCTGATCGCGGTGATCTACACGGTCTTCAGCTCGATCGTCAGCATCATGTGCGGCTATGGGCTCGCCACCTATCGGTTCCGTGGACGCGGCGTGCTGCTCGCTGTCGTGCTCGTGACGATGATGATCCCGATGCAGGTGCTGCTGGTGCCGCTGTTCCAGATCATGGCGGGCATGGGGTGGATCGACACCTATCAGGCCGTGATCCTGCCGTTCCTGGCGAACGCGTTCGGGATCTTTCTGATGCGCCAGGGCTTCCTCGACTTCCCACCGAGCCTGATCGAGGCGGCCAGGATCGACGGCGCGAGCGAGCTGCGCACGTTCTATCGGATCGTGCTGCCGGTCGCGAAGCCGCAGATTGCGGCGCTCGTGATCTACACGTTCATCAGCCAGTGGAACGCGTTCATCTGGCCGCTTCTCATGCTCAACACCGAGGCGAACTACACGGTTCCGGTCGCGCTGAACACGATGATCGGCATGAGCCGCGTCGACTACTCGGGCCTGATGCTCGGCTCACTTTTGGCCACCCTGCCCCTGCTCCTGCTGTTCCTGATCTTCCAGAAGCAGTTCGTCGCAGGTCTCCTCGGCGGCGCGGTGAAGGGGTGAGGGGATGCGGGGGCGGTCTACGCCGTGAAGTACGAGCTCGTGGAGTTGTCGAGGATGCGCTGCATGCCGTGCATCCAGTTCAGCTTGAGGGCCTCGACGGCGCCCGGGATGTCGCCGTCGGCGAGGTGGCGGGCGATCTCGACGTGCTCGGCGGCGACGCGTTCGACCTTGACGTCTTCGGGCACGAGCAGCGACTCGTATCGGTGGAACGAGCTGCGCACGTTGTCGATCACGGCCAGGAGCCGGGCGTTCGGGCAGGCCGACAGCATCACGCTGTGCCACTCGTCGTCCTTGGTGATGACGAGCTGATGCTCCACGAGCTCATCGGCGAAGGCGTCGGCCATCTCCTTGAGCCGTCCGCCGATGAGACGCAGCTCGTCGGGCGGGCTGAGCTCGATCGCGAGGCTCTCGAGCGCCGCCAGGACGGGGGCCAGATCGCGGAACTCGGAGGCGCTGAGCGGCACGAAACGGAAGCCCTTGCCGTTCTCGCTCTCGATCTGCCCCTCCGACTCGAGGGCGATGAGCGCCTCACGCAGGGGAGTGCGGCTCACGCCGAGTTCGGTGGCGAGCTGGACCTCGTTGATGCCCTCCCCGGGCTGCACGAGTCCGGCGCGCATGCGGTTCAGCAGCTCCTGCCGAACCTGCGAGCGCAGGTTCTTGCGTTCGATCGCCATGCGTCCCCTCTTCTGCCGCCTGCCCGTCAGCCTATGGGTTGACGGGCCCCGGGCGACGTCCTAGTGTGTTGTATACAGAATACAGCTGATCCGGGATTCGCAACAGTGCACCGCCGGATCAGCCGGTGACGACTCAGAGAGGAGACTTCGTGCCCGCACCCGATGGCGACCAGCCCACCCGACGCGTCCGCCTCGATGCCCTCGCCTACGGTGGCGACTACAACCCCGACCAGTGGTCGGAAGAGACCTGGCACGAAGACATCCGTCTGATGCGCGAAGCCGGCGTGAACATGGTGAGCCTGCCGATCTTCAGCTGGCCCCAGCTGGAACCGGAGCCCGGCGTCCACGACTGGGCGTGGCTCGACCGCATCATCGACCTGCTCTGGGAGGCGGGCATCGCGATCGACCTCGCCACAGCCACCGCTACCCCGCCGTCGTGGCTGCTGCGCGCTCATCCCGAGATGGCACCGTGGGATGCCGACGGTCACCGCCTGGAGTTCGGATCCCGTCAGACCTACTGCCCGTCGTCGCCGATCTGGCGGGAGAACGTCGCGCGGATGACCCGGGCGATGGCAGAACGGTACGGACACCATCCCGCTCTCGCCATGTGGCACATCTCCAACGAGTACGGCGATCACACCTCGCGCTGCTGGTGCCCCGAGTCGGCACGGCACTTCCGTGGCTGGCTGCAGGACCGCTACGGCGACCTCGACGGGCTGAACGAGGCGTGGGGCGTGAACGTGTGGGGTCAGCGCTACACGTCGTGGGAGCACATCGAGACGCCGAAGAAGGCGCCGGGGCCGGTCAACCCCACCAAGCTGCTCGACTTCGAGCGCTTCTCATCCGACGCGCTGCTGGAGCTCTTCCAGGTCGAGATCGATGTGCTGCGCGAGGTCACACCCGACATCGCGGTGACCACGAACTTCATGAGCATGTTCCGCGACCTGGACTACTGGGACTTCGCCGCTGTCGAAGATGTCGTGACCGATGACGCCTACCCCGAGCCCGCCGACCCGACCTCGCACGTCGGTGCGGCCCTCAACTACGGCCTCATGCGCTCGCTCAAGGGCGGGCAGCCGTGGCTGCTGCTGGAGTCCTCGGCCAGTGCGACAAGCTGGCGCGACGTGAACGTACCCAAGGCGCCGGGCAAGATCCGCATCGAGAGCCTGCAGGCGGTCGCGCACGGCTCCGACGCCGTGATGTTCTTCCAGTGGCGTCAGGCCAAGTACGGCCAGGAGAAGTTCCACTCCTCGATGCTCGGTCATCGCGGAGAGCGCTCGCGCAGCTTCCGGGAGACCAAGGCGCTGGGCAACGAGCTGAAGAAGCTCGAACCCGTGCGCGGCACCCGGGTGCGCTCGCGCGTGGCGCTGGTGGTGGACTGGGACTCGTGGTGGGGCACCAGCGCCGTCGAGTCGCTGCCCTCGCAGCGTCTGCAGTGGGCGCAGCAGGCCCGAGCCTGGCACCGGGCGCTGTACACGCTCGGCCAGCCGGTGGACGCCGTCAGGGCGACCGGTCCCTTCGACGCGTACGACGTGGTCGTGGTGCCGAACCTCTACATCGTGGAGCAGCCGCAGGCCGACGCGCTGCGGGCCTTCGTCGAGCGCGGAGGGCACCTCGTGGTCGGACCGTTCTCCGGCGTGGTCGACGCCACCGAGAAGGTGCACGACGGTGGAGCGCCGGGACCGCTGCGCGACCTGCTGGGCATCGAGGTCGACGAGCAGTGGCCGATCGCCGACGGTCTGACCGAGCGCATCGACTACGCGGGCGACACCCTGACCGTGCCGTCGTGGAGCGAGTGGCTCGAGGCCGACGACGACGTGGAGGTGCGCGGCACCTATGCGAGGGGCGAGCTCGACGGCCTGCCCGCGGTGACCCGTCGCACGGCGGGGGCGGGCTCGGCCTGGTACGTGAGCGCGATGTTCGACCCTGAGGGCCTGCTCCCGGTCTTCCGCGATGTGCTGCGCACGGCCGGCGTTCCCGCCCGCGCGCACACCGACATCGAGGTCGAGGTCGTCACGCGCGCCGACGACACCACCGACTACACGTTCTATCTGAACCACGGACGCTCTCCTGTCGCCTTCGAGATCCCGACCCCGGGCGTCGACCTGCTCACCGGCATCCGTCACGCGGACCGGCTCGAGCTCGACCGCTACGGGGTCGCCGTCCTCGCCGCGCCCCGCTCCGCATCCATCCCCTTCGCCACCCCGATCGCGTCTTCGCGTGACACGTCCCTGAGCAACAACGATCAGAAGGAGGACGCATGACCGCCCCGTTCGTGCATCCGTACATCCCCAACACCGCCCCGGAGCCTCGAGCGGCGATGCTCGCAGCCGTCGGTGCCGCGTCGGTCGACGAGTTCTACGCCGACATACCGGCGTCGCTGCGACTGAGCCGTCCGCTCGACCTTCCGGCCCCCTTCGTGGCCGAGCAGGACCTCGCCCGCCACGTGCGGGGGCTGCTCACCAAGAACCGTTCGACCGCGGAGCGGCTGAGCTTCCTCGGCGCGGGCACCTACAACCACTATGTGCCGGCGGTCGTCGACGAGGTCATCGGGCGCAGCGAGTTCCTGACCGCCTACGCCGGTGAGCCCTACGAGGACCACGGCCGGTTCCAGGCGCTGTTCCAGTACCAGTCGCTGATGGCCGAGCTGCTCGAGATGGACGTCGTCAACGTGCCGACCTACGACGGCTACCAGGCCACGGCGACGGGCCTGACGATGTCAGGACGCCTCACCGGCCGCGGCCGGGTGCTGGTCGTCAGCGACGTGCTCCCCGCGAAGCTCGCGAAGGTGCATGACTACGTCCGGGCGCACCTCACGCTCGAGCACCGGCCGACCGTCGGCGGCACGGCCGACGTGGCCGCCGTTCGTGCGGCACTGGGCGATGACGTGGCTGCGGTCTGGGTCGAGACGCCCAGCGCCACGGGAGCGGTCGAGGCCGCGCTGTCGGAGATCGCGGATGCCGCGCACGCGGCGGGCGCCGTGGTCGTCGTCGGCACCGATCCGATCGGCTACGGGGTGCTCACCCCTCCCGCGGTGGCCGGAGCCGACATCGTCACCGGTGACATCCAGTCCCTCGGCCTGCACCAGTGGTTCGGCGGCGCCCACGGCGGCTTCATCGCCGTGCACGACGACCCGACCTTCGTGATGGAGATGCCGTCGCGGCTGTTCGGGCTCGCCACCACCGATGTGCCCGGCGAGTACGGCTTCGGCGACGTGGCCTACGACCGCACCTCGTTCGCCCATCGCGAGGACGGGAAGGAGTGGGTCGGCACGGCCGCGGCTCTCTGGGGCATCGCCGCCGGGGCCTATCTCGCGCTCATGGGACCCGCCGGCATGGCCGAGCTCGGCGAGGTGCTCCTCGCCCGCACCCGGTACGCGCAGCAGGCGCTCGCCGCGGTGCCCGGTGTCGCGCTCGACGACGATGCCGTTCATCTACGGGAGTTCACGGTGACCTTCGCCGACGTCACGGCGGAGGCGGTCGTCACCGCGCTGCGCACCAAGGGCATCGAACCCGGAGTGGTCGTGGACGAGCGCCGCCTGCTCGTCTGCGTCACCGAACTCACCTCCCAGGCCGACATCGACACTCTGGCGGGCGCACTCGCCGAGGTCACGGCATCCGATCTCTTCGCGAAGGAGCAGAACCGATGAGCCTCCCCGTCGCCCCGAAGCCGGCGCTGCGCCGCTTCCAGCAGGCTCGCTGGGACGAGCCGATCATCTTCGAGCTGACCACGCCCGGCGAGCGCGGCGTGCTGGTCTCGCAGGTCGAGCCCGGCGTGCGCGAGGCGGTGGGCGACGTGGTCGCCGCGCTACCCGCCTCCCTGCGCCGTGCGTCGAAGCCGAAGCTGCCCGAGATGGGGCAGATGCGCGTGCTCAAGCACTATCTGCGCCTGTCGCAGGAGAACCTCGGCGCCGACTTCAACGTCGACATCGGGCAGGGCACCTGCACCATGAAGTACGCGCCGAAGATCAACGACCAGCTCGCGAACACCCCGCAGCTCACCGCGATGCACCCGCACCAGGACCCGGCCGACGCACAGGGTGTGCTCGAGATCATCTGGCAGTTGGAGCGGATGCTCGCCGAGATCTCCGGCATGGACGAGGTCTCGCTGCACACGCAGGGCGGATCGGCTGCGATCTGGGCGAACATCGCCATGATCCGCGCCTTCCACGAGGCCAACGGCGAGGGCGAGCAGCGCCGCGAGGTCATCACCACGATCTTCAGCCACCCCTCGAACGCGGCCGCCGCGAAGGCCGCGGGCTACGAGGTCATCACCGTGTACCCCGACGCCGAAGGCTACCCCTCGCTCGACGCGCTGGAGGCGGCGCTGTCGCCCCGTACCGCGGCGATCATGGTCACCAACCCCGAGGACACCGGCATCTACAACCCGGCGATCCGGGAGTGGGTGGATGCCGCACACGCCGTCGGGGCCCTCGCCTCGTACGACCAGGCCAACGCGAACGGCATCCTCGGGGTCACGCGAGCCCGCGATGCCGGCTTCGACGTGTGCCACTTCAACCTGCACAAGACCTTCGGCACCCCGCACGGCAGCGGCGGACCCGGATCGGGCGCGAACGCCGTGAGCGCGGCGCTGGCCCCCTTCCTGCCGGGTCCGCGGGTCGTGCGCGACGATGACGGAACCTTCGCGGTCGCCGAGGGCGGAGAGCTCTCGATCGGTGCGGTCGGGCCGTTCTTCGGCGTCATCCCCGCCCTCGTGAAGGCCTACTCGTGGATCATGGCGCTCGGAGCCGAGGGGCTGCGGGCCGCCGCCGAGACCGCCGTGCTGAACAACAACTACCTGATGGCTCGCGTTCTCGGGATTCCCGGAGCCTCGGCCCCGTACGCCACCGGCCGCCGTCGCATCGAGCAGGTGCGCTATTCGTGGGAGGAGCTGTACCAGGAGACCGGCATCTCGTCGGAGGAGATCGGCGTGCGCATGACCGACTTCGGCATGCACTACTGGACCAGCCACCACCCCTACGTGGTGCCGCAGCCCTTCACGCTCGAACCGACCGAGTCGTACTCGATGGCCGAGCTCGACGAATACGCGGACACCCTGGCCGAAGTGGCGCGAGAGGCACGGGAGACCCCCGAGGTGGTGCGCACCGCCCCGCACAACCAGACCGTGCACCACACGCACCACGACGATCTGGACGACCCCGACCGGTGGGCGATCACGTGGCGCGCGTACCAGCGGAAGTACTTCCGCGCGGAGTCTGTCGCGTCGTGATCGGCCTCGTCGTCAACCCTGTCGCCGGAGTCGGCGGGCCTGCGGGCCTCGCCGGCTCCGACGGCGCGGACGTGCAGCGCCTCGCCCTCGCGCGCGGCGCCCGTTCGCGCGTCCAGGAGCGGGCGATCCTCGCCCTGACGACGCTCGCCGAACGGCATCCCGGGCTTCAGGTGGCGACCGCCGCCGGTGCGATGGGCGCCGACGCCGCGCGCGCGGCCGGGCTGGTTCCGCGTGTCGTTGCTCCCGCGCCCGGTGTCGAGCGGAACGAGACGGAGGCGGGGGATACCTCGCGTGCGGTGGCGGCGCTCGCCGCGGACGGCGTCGACCTGATCCTCGTTGTCGGCGGTGACGGGACGCTGCGGGATGCCGTCGCGGGGCTCGAAGGGGCCGAGCACGCGGATACGCGGACGCCCGCCGTGCTCGGGGTGCCGGCCGGGGTGAAGATGTACTCGCCCGTGTTCGCGGTCAGTCCGCGGGCGGCGGGGGCGATCGCCGCGGACTGGATCGACCTCGGAGGGCTTCCCACCGACGAGCGCGAGGTGCTCGACATCGACGAGGCCGCGATGCGGCGAGCCCGCGTCGACCCCACGCTGTACGGCATGCTGCGGGTGCCGTACCGGAGCGGCCGCACCCAGGCGCGCAAAGCGCCGACACCCGTGACCGAGGCGGCGGCGGTCGAGGCGGCGGCCCGTGGCGCCGTGGCCCGCATGCTCCCGGGCGTCCGCTACCTGCTCGGTCCCGGCGGCACGACCGCCGAGATCTCCCGGCAGCTGGGCGTCGGGGGATCCCCGCTCGGAGTCGATGTCGTGCTCGACGGCACGGTCGTCGTCTGCGGCGCGAGTGAGCAGGAACTCCTCGCCGAGATCGCCGAGGGGCCGGCTCAGGCCGTGGTCACCGTGATCGGCGGCCAGGGATTCCTGCTCGGGCGCGGCAACCAGCAACTCTCGGCTGCCGTCCTGCGTGCTCTCGGCGACGACCCACTCCTCGTCGTCGCCCCTGAGCAGAAGCTCATCGACCTGCACGGCCGCCCGCTCCTCGTCGACACCGGCGCCCCGGAACTGGATGCAAGACTCGCCGGACACGTGCGCATCGTCACCGGCGCGGGTACCAGCAGCCTGTACGCCGTGAGCGCCCCCGAACTGACTCCCTGACTGCGTCTGACATCTTCTGAACGAACCCGAAAGGACACCCCATGCGTCTCGAGAACAAGAAGGCCATCGTCACCGGCGGTGCCGGCGGCATCGGTCGTGCCACCTCGCTCGCGCTCGCCGCCGAGGGCGCGGCCGTCGCTGTCGTCGACCTGAACGCGGAGGCCGCCGAGGCCGTCGCCCAGGAGATCCGTGCCGAAGGTGGCACCGCCATCGCGATCGCGGCCGACGTCGCGAGCGAACCCGACATCGAACGGGTCATCGCCACTTCTCTCCAGGAGCTCGGCGGAGTGAACGTCGTCTTCAACAACGCGGGGATCATCCGTCGCACCTCGGCGGTCGAGACGACCGTCGAGGAGTGGGATCGCGTGTTCGGCGTGAACGTGCGCTCGATCTTCCTGATGTGCAAGCATGTCGTGCCGATCATGGAGGCGGCGGGCGGTGGCTCGATCATCAACACCGGATCGGGCTGGGGCCTCAAGGGCGGCGGCCAGGCCCTCTCGTACTGTGCCTCGAAGGGGGCGGTCGTGAACATGACGCGTGCGCTCGCGATCGACCACGGCCCTGCCGGCATCCGGGTGAACTCCGTCAACCCCGGCGACGTGAACACCGGGATGCTGCGCGACGAGGCTCGTCAGCTCGCGCAGGACCCCGTCGCCTTCCTCGCCGAAGCCGCCGATCGTCCGCTGCGACGCATGGGCGAGCCGGGCGAGGTCGCGCAGGCCGTGGTCTGGCTCGCGAGCGACGACTCCTCGTACGTCACGGGGTCGGCGCTCGTCGTGGACGGCGGCGGGATCGCGTAGCTGCGGTGAGCCCGCGCACTCCGTCGAGTGCGCGGGCTCTCGACGTCGAGCCGTGCACTCGACGACCGGCTCATGTGCCCGGCGGGCGGGGTCGGGCGTACCCCCAGGACACTCGCGTAAAATCAGCACAATGACCGACGCCCCCTCCGACGCTGCACCCGACCTCGGACCGGGCGTCGACCCCGACGATCTCGCCACCACGCTGCGCGTGCTCGCCCACCTGCACGAGATCGACGACGAGCATCCCGACTTCGTCGCCGTGCGCCACGCCACCGCGGCGATGTTCAAGGCCGTCAAGCGCGTGCGGCGCAAGGAGATCCGCGACGCGATCGCCGAGGCCGACAAGGCCGTGGTCGCCCGCACCGCCACCGGTGCCCCCGACCGCATCGACGACGAGACGCGCGGCCACGATCTCGCGACCAGCGTGACCGACGCCCCCATCGCGGGCGAGCTGCTCAAACCGCGCAACTGCTACATCTGCAAGCAGCCCTACACGGTCGTCGACGCGTTCTACCACCAGCTCTGCCCCGACTGCGCGCGCTTCAGCCACGGCAAGCGCAACGCCCGCACCGACCTCACCGGCAAGCGCGCGCTGCTCACCGGCGGCCGGGCGAAGATCGGCATGCACATCGCCCTGCGGCTGCTGCGCGACGGTGCGCACACGACCATCACGACCCGGTTCCCGCGCGACGCCGTGCGGCGGTTCTCGGCGCTTCCGGATGCGGCCGACTGGCTGCACCGGCTGCGCGTGGTCGGCATCGATCTGCGCGACCCGGCCCAGGTGATCGGACTCGCCGACTCGGTCGCGGCGCAGGGCCCGCTCGACATCCTCATCAACAACGCCGCGCAGACCGTGCGGCGCTCGCCCGGTTCGTACTCCCTGCTGGCGGATGCGGAGCTGCAGCCGCTTCCCGACGGACCGCTGCCCGAGATGGAGACGTTCGGGCACACCGCCGACCCGCACCCGCAGGCCCTGCAGGCGTCGGTCGACGCGCATCCGCTGCTCTCGGTCGCGGCACTCGGGGGCACGGTCGCCGAGCAGGGCGGGCAGGCGCTGACGGCGGAAGATCTCGCGCGCCTCGCGATGGCGCCAGGATCGTCGTCGCTCGAGAAGCACGCCGACGGCACGGCGATCGATGCGGGCGGTCTCGTGCCCGACGTGAACCGCACCAACAGCTGGGTGCAGTCGATCGACCAGGTCGACCCGCTCGAGATGCTCGAGGTGCAGCTCGCGAACACGACCGCGCCGTTCCTGCTCATCAGCCGTCTGCGGGCGTCGATGGCGGCATCCGGATCCCGTCGCAAGTACGTCGTGAACGTGTCGGCGATGGAGGGACAGTTCTCGCGCCGCTACAAGGGGCCGGGGCATCCGCACACGAACATGGCCAAGGCCGCACTGAACATGCTCACGCGCACCAGTGCGGGCGAGATGCTCGAGACCGACGGCATCCTGATGACCGCGGTCGACACCGGCTGGATCACCGACGAGCGCCCGCACTACACGAAGGTGCGCCTGGCCGAGGAGGGCTTCCACGCTCCGCTCGACCTGGTCGACGGAGCGGCCCGCGTGTACGACCCGATCGTGCGCGGCGAGGCCGGCGAAGACGTGCAGGGCGTGTTCCTGAAGGACTATCAGCCCAGTCCGTGGTGAGTCCTGCCGCCGGCGGCCGCGGATTGGTCCGGCCGCGCGAGTTGCAGGACCGTTCGACGGATGCAGGACGATGTGACGGCGATTCGTCCTGCAGGTCGCGATTTCCCCTGCAGTCGGCACGCCATCCGGCAGTCAGGGGGCGCGCATCTCGAGGTTGGCGGATGCCCAGGCGCCGAGCTGATCGAGGATCGGCAGCAGCCCCTGTCCGCTCTCGGTGAGCGCGTAGGAGACCGTGATCGGGGGGCCGGCGTCGACCGTGCGGGCCACGAGCCCGGCATCCGCGAGGGCGGCGAGTCGATCCGAGAGCACGGTGTCGCTGATGCCGGCGACGGCGCGACGCAGCGCGACGAAGGTCGACGGACCGCCGCCGAGCGACGACACGATCATGCCGTTCCAGCGCTTCCCGAGCACGCTGAAGGCCAGCGTGACGGCCGCGTCGCACTGGTGCAGTTCGTGCTCCACCTCGGGCATGCCCCCATCCTACTCGTGCTACGTTAACCGATGCCGCTAAGAAAAACCTAGCGACTACGAAAACGAGAGGCTCGTCATGTCCCTGTTCCGCCTGGATGCCAGCATCCTGCCCGCGTCGTCCGCCAGTCGTTCGCTCGCCGACCTGGTCGAAGCCGAATGGACGGCCTCCCACCCCGACTCGACCGTCACGCGCCGCGACGTGGCCGCCGACCCCGTGCCGGCGACGGCCTGGGCGGATGCCGTGACCTCCGCGTTCATCGATGCCGACCAGCGCACCGAGCGCCAGAACGAGGCCCGTGCCCTCGCGACGTCCTTCGCCGATGAGCTCATCGGCGCCGATGCCCTGCTCTTCGCCGTGCCGCTGTACAACTACGGCGTCTCGCAGCACTTCAAGACCTGGTTCGACCTGGCCTACACCGATGCGCGCATCGATCCGAGCGGCACCGCGCTGCGGGGCAAGCCCGCGACACTCGTGACCGTGCTCGGCGGGAACTACGCGCCCGGCACCCCGAAGGAGGGCTGGGACCACTCCACCGCCTGGCTGCGTCGCGTGCTGGAGGACGTGTGGGGACTCGACCTGCGTGTCGTGCAGCGCCCGTTCACGCTGGTGGGCGTGAACCCGGCCCTCGACGCCTTCGCCGACGCCGCTCGCGACCTCAAGGAGAACGCCGAGAACGATGCCAGGGCCTACGGTCGGGAGCTGGCAGCGCTGCGGGGTCCGCAGGTCGCCTGACCCGCGCACTGGCCGCTCGGTGCCCGCCGGCAGACGAGGACGGATGCAGGGCCGGAGCGCGCGCTCCGGCCCTGCATCCGTGAAGACCTCGACGCAGTGTCCCGGCGGCCTATCCGATCAGCGTGAGGAACAGGCGCACCGAGAGCGCGAGCACCGCCACGAGGCCGATGACACCGGCCGCGTTCTGCCACCACGTGTTGCGCATGTCGCCCATGAGCTTCCCGCGGTTCGCCATGATGATGATCACCGCGGCGAGCACCGGGGCGACGAACACGGTCAGCGCCTGAGCGATGACGATCAACTGCACCGGCGACTCCTGGAACGTGATCGTGACCACGATGCCGAAGGTCAGGATGCCTGCGCTCACGAGCTTCGCGGTCAGCGAGCTCGACGACGCCCCGCGGCCGAGCCCGTCGGACAGCATCGTGCCCCCGGCCGTCGCGTTCGCGATCATCGAGGAGAACGCGGCGCCGAAGAATCCGAGCGCGAACACCGTCGAGCCGACCGGGCCGGCGAGCGGCTCGAAGATCCCCGCGAGTGCCACGATCGTGGGCGCGGCCTCCCCGGTCTTTCCCAGCACGGATGCCGCGACCACGATCACCAGTGCGGTCATGATGCCCGGGGCGATGATGCCGGGAATGGTGTCGACGATCGTGACGTCGCGGTAGTCCGCCTCGGTGCGCCCGCGCTCCTTCGTCCCGTAGGCCGTGTAGAAGGCGGCATTGATCGAGAAGTTCGTACCGACGAGTGCGACGATCAGCAGCCAGGCGCCGCCCGGGAAGGTCGGCAGGAGTCCGGCGCCGGCGGCGGCCCAGTCGGGATTGGAGATGAACGCCGATGCGATGAATGCGATGGACATCAGTGCCACCGCGACGACGAGGACCTTCTCGACCACGCGGTAGACGTTGCGGAGCAGCAGCAGCGTGGCGACCGCGGCCGTGCAGATGATCGTCCACATGATCGGGCTGCCGCCGAAGAGCATCGACAGGCCGAGACCGGATCCCACCGCGTTGCCGACCGAGAAGCAAAGGGTGATGAGGAACACGCCGATGCCTGCGAGCACCCCGACCCAGCCGCCGAGGTGGTCCTTGATCGACGAGATGAGCGAGGTGGGCGACTTGATGCCGAGGCGGACCGCCATGTCGGTGAGGAAGATCATCAGGATCGTCGAGACCACGATCACCCAGATGAGCGCGTACTGGAAGCCGCTGCCGGCCTGGACCGCGGTGGTGAGGTTGCCGGGGCCGAACTGCCAGGCGCCCGCGACGAACGCCGGACCGATGAGGGCCAGGTGCTGCCAGAACGGGCGCCGTTGCTTGCGTGAGGTGACGATGTTCTTCATCGTCTCAGTGGAGACCCGCCCATAGCCAGTGCCGGGCGTGGGAGAGGCGTGACGCGTCTTCGTGCGGTCGTTCATGATGTGTCCTTCGAGTCGTCGTTGACTGCAGGGAGGTGGCGGGTGGGGCGGTCTCGGGCGACCGCCCCACCCGGGGCGTCACGCCGGGACGGTGACCGCGCCGAGGCCGGCCAGGGTGAAGGCGGCGGCGATCTCGGCATCCGCGCCCTCCGGCAGCGGCAGCAGCGGGGTGCGCACCGTGGCGTGGTCGAGGATGCCGCGCTGGACGAGGCCCCACTTCAGCGCCACGGTGCCTTCCATGTGGGAGCCGCGGTGGTACACGTTCTGCGTCACCGGGAGCAGGCGCTCGTGGATGGCGTGCGCGGCCTCGTAGTCGCGGGCCTTGCCCGCCGCGATGAGCTCGATGAGGGGCTCGGGTGCGACGTTGCCGTAGCCGACCAGCAGGCCGTCGACGTCGAACATCGTCGGCAGCAGGTACTCGTCGTGGCAGGAGAGGATCTGCAGCTCGGGGTAGGCGGCGCGCAGGGCAGGGATCTCGGTGTACCAGCGGCGCATGTTGCGCACGCCGTTCTTCGTGGCGAAGACGCCGTCCTGCCCTGCGATCTCGAGCTGGGTGTCGAGGTCGTAGGTCGCCTTGGTGTTGTCGGGGTACTGGAAGAGGATGAGGGGCAGGCCCGACTCCTCGTAGATCTCGCGATAGCGCGACTGCGGCGCTCCCTGCTGGTAGCCGAAGCGCAGCCAGCCGTGCGACGGGTAGACGAGGCCGGCGGTCGCACCGGCATCCACGGCGGCCTTGGCCTCCAGGGCGGCGGTCTTGTTGCCCTCCTTGGTGATGCCGGCGATCACGGGGACGCGGCCGTCGGTCGAGGCGACGAACGCGCGGATGACGTCGAGCTGCTCCTCCTCGGTGAGGAAGGTGCCTTCGCCGGCGTGGCCGAGCACGACGAGGCTCTTGACGCCGTCGATCGAGCCGAGCCAGGAGCCGAGGCGCTGGATGGCGTCATAGTCGACGGCACCGTCCTCGGTGAACGGGGTCACGGGGGCGGGGTTGAGGCCGCGGAGGTCGAGGGTCATGATCGGTCCTTTCCTTGGAGCTTCTTCGCTGGTTTCTCGTCATCGAGGAGGTGGGAACGTTCGCGGGAACGTTTGCAGGAACGATTGCAAGTATGCTCGGGGGTGCCGGGGTTGTCAACACCCGGATCCGGATTCCATCGAGGAGGATGCCGTGGACGAGCAGCAGGAGCGACACGTCGTCACGCTGAAGGACGTCGCCGCGGCATCCGGCGTCAGCATCTCGACGGTCAGCCGGGTGCTCGACGACCGCACCCCGCCCTCGCGCTCATCGACCGCCGAGCGTGTGCGACGCATCGCGGACGATCTCGGCTACCGCCGCAACATGTTCGCGTCCGGACTCCGCCGAGGGGCGACGGGCACGATCGGGGTGCTGGTGCCTCGGCTCACCGACCACGTCATGGCGCTCATGTTCGAGGCGATCGAGCGCACCGCCCGTGCACGCGGCTCCTTCGCCGTGGTCGCCACGTGCGGCGACGACCCCGTCGAGGAGAGACGCGCGACCGAGACCCTGCTCGACAGGAACGTCGACGGCCTCGTGCTCGCGACCGCGCGCCTGGATGACACGCTGCCGGCTTCCCTCCGCGAACGGGGAGTGCCGCACGCGCTCGTGCTCCGCACCGATGGCGTCAGCCCCTCCGCGCTCGGCGACGACGAGGCCGGGGGGTACTTCGCCGCCCGTCACCTGGTCGACCTCGGGCATCGGGAGATCGCCGTCATCACCGGCCCGTGGTTCACGTCGAGTGCCCGGGATCGCCTCGCGGGGGCCCGCCGCGCGCTCGCCGAGGGCGGGATCGAGCTCGCGAACGACCGCGTGATCTCCACCGGGTACGGCATCGAGGCGGGCCACATCGCCGGACGTTCCCTGCTCAGCGATGCGGTGCCCCCGCCCACCGCGATCTTCGCCGCGAACGACAATCTGGCCATCGGCGTCGTCGCCGCGGCCTCCGCCGCCGGGCTCAGCATCGGGCGCGATCTGTCGGTCGTCGGGTACAACGACATCCCGCTCGCCGCCATGCTGCCCGTACCGCTGACCTCGGTGCGCACCGCCTTCGATCAGATCGCCACGAGCGCCCTCGACCTGCTCGGAGGACCCGCGGGAAGCATCACGCGTGCCCTGCCCACCCTGATCCCGCGGGCGTCCACGGCGTCGCCCGCGCGCTGAGCGGGCGACGACCGGTGAGCGACCGTGCACACCTGCTCGGTGATGTGCGC
The DNA here is from genome assembly GCF_055361165.1 of Microbacterium sp. TW_SC_2. NCBI lineage: Bacteria > Bacillati > Actinomycetota > Actinomycetes > Micrococcales > Microbacteriaceae > Microbacterium > Microbacterium sp. TW_SC_2. The sequence goes on from NZ_CM143952.1 coordinate 272,237, forward strand.
TCGGCTCGGCCCTCGTGGCCGTATCTGGCCGAGCCACGCGCACATCACCGAGCCCCGTGCACAGCGCGGCGCGGCCGGCCTCAGTCCGGGGGTCCGGCGGGATATGGATGCGGCAGCCACACCGTCACGATCAGCCCACCCTCGCCGCGGGGCGTGAGCACGAGAGTGCCGCCGTGCGCGCGGGTGATGCGCTCGACGATCGCGAGGCCGAGCCCGGTGCCTCCGTGATCCTCGCCGCGGGTGCGTTCGGCGCCCCGCTGGAAGGGCTCGATCAGGGTCGCGACGAGGGGCGCCGGGATGACCGGACCGGTATTCTCGACCACGAGCGCCAGGGCCTGCGGCTGCGCATGCGTGCGCACGGCCACACGACCGCCGAACGACAGGTTGTGCACGACGGCGTTCGACACGAGGTTCGTCACGAGTTGCTGCAGCAGCGCCGCCGAGCCGAGCGTGAGCGCGGGGGCTCCGGCGACCTCGATGGTCACGCCACGGCGTTCGGCGAGCGGGAGCAGCGCCTCCCCCGCCTCCTCGGCGAGCAGGGAGAGATCGACGGTCTCGCGGGGGAACGACCCGCGCTCGGCCCGACTCAGCAGGAGAAGGGCCTCCGTGAGCTCGATGGCCCGGGCGTTGACGTCGTGCAGGCGGGCGATCAACGCATCCACGTCTCGATCGGGGTCGGAGCGGGCGACGTCGAGCATCGCCTGCGAGATCGCGAGCGGAGTCCGCAGCTCGTGCGAGGCGTTCGCGGCGAACCGCTGCTGCTCGGCGATCTGCGCCTCGAGGCGCTCGAGCATCGAGTCGAAGACGTCGGCGAGATCGCGGAACTCGTCGCGGGGGCCCTCCAGCGCGACCCGGTGCGCGAGCGAGCCGTGCGTCGCGAGCGTGGCGGCCTCGCGGATGCGGTCGAGCGGTGCCAGCATCCGTCCGGCGAGCAGCCAGCCGCCGCCGAGCCCGAGCGCGATCAGCGCGACCATGACCGCGGTCGCCACCGGCACGAACGCGCGCAGCAGATCGGAGCGGTTGGGCACGAAGATGTCGGCGACGATCTGCACGTCCGGCACGTATCGCAGCAGGAACAGCCCGACGGCCGCGAGCAGCAGGACGCCGGAGAACACCACGATCGCCGCGTAGCTGAGCGTGAGCTTCAGGCGGGCGCTCATCCCGCGACGCCTACGCACCGGCATCCGCCTGGATCCGGTAGCCGACCCCGGGAACCGTGACGATCAGCCCGGGCTCGCCCAGCCGCTTGCGCAACGACGACACCGTGATGCGCACGGCGTTGGTGAACGGGTCGGCGTTCTCGTCCCAGGCGCGTTCGAGCAGTTCCTCCGCGCTCACGACTCCGCCGGCCGCGTCGGCCAGCACCTCCAGCACGGCGAACTGCTTGCGCGTGAGGGCGACGTAGCGTCCGTCGCGGTACACCTCGCGCCGGAACGGGTCGAGCCGCAGCCCCGCGATCTCGAGCACGGGCGGGCGGGCGCGCCGGCGCCGACGGTCGAGCGCGCGCAGGCGCAGCACGAGTTCGCGCAGCTCGAAGGGCTTCGTGAGATAGTCGTCGGCGCCGATCTCGAATCCGGACGCCTTGTCGGCGAGCCGGTCGGCGGCCGTGAGCATGAGGATCGGGATGCCGCTGCCGGAGGCCACGATCCACCGCGCGATCGCATCGCCGTTCGGGCCGGGCACGTCGCGATCGAGCACCGCGAGGTCGTAGGCGTTGATGCGGAGCAGCTCCATCGCGGTGTCGCCGTCGCCCGCGATGTCGGCCGCGATCGCCTCCAGGCGCAGCCCGTCGCGCACCGCCTCGGCGAGGTAGGGCTCGTCCTCGACGATCAGCACACGCATGGCTGCGATCCTACGCACCCCGGTATATCGCCAGCGTATGGAAAACGGCATACGCCCTGGCAACGGGCGGACGACTGCACTGGAGGCATGAACACCACCGGTCTCCCTCGCCCCCGACGCGCGCATCGCGTCCGCTCCCTCGTGCTCGTCGCGGCGGTGCTCGCGGTCGCCCTGCTGGCCGCTCTCGCCGTGCAGCAGTCCCTCTCCGCGGCATCCGCGGAGACCTCCGCCGCCCCGACATCGACGGCGGGAGGAACCGCCGCGCCGATCGACGGATCGGTGCTCGCGCCGAGCGAGGCGGACGGCGTGATCCGCGACGGCGACCAGCCGACCGTCTTCGACACCGACCGGGTGGCGGTCGGCAACCTCGACCCGGCGCTGCTCGAGGCGCTGCAGCGCGCGGCGACCGATGCCGACTTCGACGGGATCGTGCTGCGGGTGAACAGCGGCTGGCGGTCGGCGGCACTGCAGGAGCGGATGCTGCAGGACGCCGTCGTGCGGTACGGCTCGGAGGACGAGGCCGCTCGCTGGGTCGCGAGCGCCGCGACGTCGGCACACGTCTCCGGCGACGCGGTCGATCTCGGGCCCCTGCCCACGCTCGACTGGCTCGCCCAGCGCGGCGCGGGCTACGGCCTCTGCCAGATCTACGCCAACGAGTCGTGGCACTACGAGTTGCGGCCGGAGGCGGTCCACGACGGATGCCCCGAGATGTTCGACGACCCCAGCGACGACCCGAGGATGCAGCGATGACCGCCCAGCTCGCGCCCGTGCCGGCGACGCTCGTGCACCTGCAGCCCCCCACCCTCGGGACGCTCCCGGCGGCGGTCGCGGCGAACGTGCACCGGGTGCGGGCGGCCTCCGAGGCGCGCATCATGGCCGTGGTCAAGGCCGACGGCTACGGGCACGGGGCGCTCACGGTCGCCCAGGCCGCGATCGCCGCCGGCGCCGAGTGGCTCGGGGTGACGGAGGTCGCGGAGGCGGTGGCGTTGCGCGACGCCGGCATCGCGGTGCCGATCCTGTCGTGGCTGAACCCCGGCGGCGTCGACGCGGGGAGGGCGGCCCGTCACGGGATCGACATCGCGGTCGGGTCGGTGGTCGAGCTGCGCGAGCTCGCCCGGGATGCCGATCGGATCGTGCGCGTGCACCTCCATGTCGATACGGGCATGTCTCGAGGCGGCTGTCCGCTCGACGACTGGTACGAACTGCTGCAGCGCGCCCGCGATGCCCGCGGCCGGATCGAGGTCGTGGGCGTCATGGGACATCTGCCGCGGGCCGAGGAGGGTGACCCCGCGGCCAACGCTCCGGCCGTGCTGCGGCTGCGGCAGGCGCGGGATGCCGCACTGCGGGCGGGATTCGGGCCGCTGCTGGTGCATCTCGCGGCGACCGCGGGAGCGCTCACCGATCCGGCGACGCACTTCGGCATGGTGCGGATCGGCGCGGGGCTCGTGGGCATCGATCCGTCCGACACCGTCGCGCTGCACGGAGCCGCGCGCCTCACCGCCGCGGTCGTGCAGAGCGTCGTGGTGCCGTCGGGGACCGCGGTCGGGTACGGAGGAGAGTTCGTCACCGACCGGCCCACGCACCTCGGTGTGATCGGTGTCGGATACGCCGACGGCATCCCGCGCGAGCTCGCCGCCGCGGCGGGGGTCGAGATCGACGGTCGGCGGCATCCGATCGTGGGGAGGGTGTCGATGGACCAGATCGTCGTCGACACGGGCGAGGAAGCAGTGCCGCGCGGGGCGATCGTGCGCGTGTTCGGACCGGAGGGCGGCGCGGTGCCGTCGGTGCAGGACTGGGCGCGGTGGGCGGGGACCATCCCGCACACGATCGTGACCGGCATCGGCACCCGCGTGCGCCGGAGCGTCGCATGGTGACGCGGGTGCTGGTGATCGGCGGCGGCCAGAATGCCGAGCACGACGTCTCCCTCGCCTCCGCGTCGGCGGTCGCGGCGGCGCTGCGCCTGGGCGATCACGAGGTGCGGTGCGTGACGATCGACCGGGCGGGCCGCTGGCGTGCCGACGGCGTACCACCCGGGGCCACGGTCGCCGACTCCCTCACGCAGGCACTGCCGCTGCTGGGATGGGCCGACGTCGTGTTCCCCGCGGTGCACGGCGCTCCGGGGGAGGACGGGAGCCTCGCGGCGCTGTGCGCACTCGCGGGGGTGCGCGTGGTCGGAGCGGGAGTGCGGGCGGGGGCGATCGGCATGGACAAGTGGACCACGAAGCTGGTGGCGGATGCCGTGGGGCTCCGCACCGCCCGGGGCAGACTCGTCGCGGCCGGGGACATCGGCGACATCGAGTTCGAGGGCCCGGTGGTGGTGAAGCCCGCCTCGGCGGGATCGAGCTACGGGGTGAACCTCGTGACCCGGGAGGATCAGCTGCTCGCGGCCCTGCAGGAGGCGGCTCGCTTCGACCGCCGCATCCTGGTCGAGGAGGTCGTGCGGGGGCGGGAGATCGACGTCGCCGTGCTGCGGGAGGCCGGCGGCATCCGTTGGGCCGCCCCGCCGCTCGAGATCCAGGCGAGCGGACTGTTCGACACGGCGACCAAATACCACGGCAGCGCGCGCTTCACCGTGCCCGCGGCGCTTGACGCGGCCGAGACGTCGGCCCTGAAGCGGGCCGCGATCGCGATGTTCGACGCACTCGGCTGCGCGGGGGTGGCGCGGATGGACTTCTTCCTGACGGCGGGCGGGCCGGTGCTGAACGAGGTCAACACGATGCCGGGGCTGACCGCCGCCTCGCAGGTGCCACGGATGTTCGCGGCGGCGGGCGTGACGTACGTCGACCTGGTGACGCGGCTCGTGCGCGCGGCGCTGTGACGTCGTCGAGCGGAGGCGGGCAGGCTCCTACAGCCGGTCCACCGCGGTCACGGTGACGACCGCTTCGCCCGCCTCGTCGGAGGCGACCAGGTCGATCGTCGCGGAGATGCCCCAGTCGTGATCGCCCGCGGGGTCGTCGAGGATCTGACGGACGGTCCAGGAGCCGGCGCCCTCGGTGAGCAGGAGCAGTGTCGAGCTGCGGGCGTCGGCGCCGGTGAGGATCTCGTCGTGGTCGGCGAAGTAGCCGTCGAGCGCGTCGGACCAGGCCTCGGCACCGAAGGAGGGATCGAGCTCGGCGAGAGCATCCACGTCGTCGCGCGCCGCCAGCTGCACGCGGCGGAACATCTCGTTGCGCACCAGGATGCGAAAGGCGCGCACGTTGCTCGTGAGACGTGCGGGGGCCGGCGGGACGACCGGGGCATCGTCGCCGTGCGGGGGGATGACGCCGTTGACCAGCTCCTCCCACTCGTCGAGCAGGCTCGAGTCGACCTGCCGCACGAGCTCGCCGAGCCACTCGATCAGGTCGCGGAGGTCGTCGTTCTTGAGCTCCTCCGGGATGGTCTGCGATGCCGCGCGGTAGGCGTCGGAGAGGTAGCGCAGCACGACTCCCTCGGAGCGCGCGATCTTGTAGTACGCGACATATTCCCCGAACGACATGGCGCGCTCGTACATGTCGCGCACGACGGCCTTCGGATGCAGTTCGAAGTCGCGAATCCACGGCTGGGCAGCGCTGTAGGTCTCGAAGGCCGCGGTGAGCAGCTCTTCGAGCGGGCGCGGATACGTCACCTCTTCGACCAGCTCCATCCGCTCGTCGTACTCGATGCCCTCCGCCTTCATGGCGCCGATCGCCTCGCCACGGGCCAGGAACTCCTGCTGTCCGAGCACCGCGCGCGGATCGTCGAGAGTGGCTTCCACGATCGAGATCATGTCGAGCGCGAAGGCGGAGGATTCCGGGTCGAGCAGCTCGAACGCGGCGAGGGCGAACGGCGAGAGCGGCTGGTTCAGGGCGAAGTTCGGCTGCAGATCGACCGTCAGGCGGATCTCTCCGGCATCCGTCCGCTCGACGATGCCGGATTCGCGCAGCGTGCGGTAGATGCCGAGCGCACGGATCGCGAGCTCGCGCTGCCTCTTCCGCGGCTCGTGGTTGTCGTATACCAGCGAGCGCATATTGCCGAAGACGTCGCCCCCGCGCGCGATCACGTTGAGCATCATCGCGCTCGTGATCTGCATGTGCGAGGTCAGGGTCTCCGGCACCGCGTCGATGAGCTTGCGGAACGACGGCTCGCCCCAGGAGACGAAGCCGTCCGGTGCCTTCTTGCGCACGATCTTGCGCTTCTTCTTCGGGTCGTCGCCGGCCTTCTTCACCGCGGCGACGTTCTCGGATTCGTGCTCCGGGGCCTGCGCGACCACGGTTCCGGCGGTGTCGAAGCCCGCGCGTCCTGCGCGACCGGCGATCTGGTGGAACTCGCGCGCGTTGAGCTGCCGCATCCGCGTCCCGTCGAACTTGGTCAGTGCGGTCAGCAGCACCGTGCGGATCGGCACGTTGATGCCGACACCCAGGGTGTCGGTGCCGCAGATCACGCGCAGGAGTCCGCGCTGGGCGAGCTGCTCGACCAGCCGGCGGTACTTCGGCAGCATGCCGGCGTGGTGCACCCCGATCCCCGCGCGCAGGAAGCGGGAGAGCGTCTTGCCGAACGCGGTCGTGAAGCGGAACTCGGCGATCAGCGCGGCGATCTCGTCGCGCTGCTCCCGGGTGGCGATCTTCGTGCTCGACAGCGCCTGCGCCCGCTCCATCGCCGCGGCCTGCGAGAAGTGCACGACGTAGATCGGTGCCTGCCCGGTGCTCAGCAGATCATCGACGGTCTCATGGATCGGCGTGGTCTCGTAGAAGTAGTGCAGCGGGACCGGCCGTTCGACACCCGTGACCGAGGTCGTCTCGCGACCCGTGCGGCGGGTGAGATCGTTCGAGAGGGTGGTGACGTCGCCCAACGTGGCGGACATCAGGATGAACTGCGCCTGGGGCAGTTCGAGCAGCGGCACCTGCCAGGCCCAGCCGCGGTCGGGGTCGGCGTAGAAGTGGAACTCGTCCATCACGACCTGGCCGACCTCGGCATCCGTGCCCTGACGCAGCGCGAGGTTGGCGAGGATCTCGGCCGTGCAGCAGATGATCGGGGCATCCGCGTTCACCGACGAATCGCCCGTGATCATGCCCACGTTCGCGGCGCCGAACACATCGACCAGGGCGAAGAACTTCTCGCTCACCAGGGCCTTGATCGGGGCGGTGTAGTAGCTGCGGACGCCGGCGTTGAGGGCGGCGAAGTGCGCGCCGACCGCGACGAGCGACTTGCCGGTGCCGGTGGGGGTCGACAGGATCAGGTTGTGGCCGGAGACGATCTCGATGACCGCTTCGTCCTGCGCCGGGTAGAGGCTGAGACCCGTGGATTCGGCCCATTCGACGAAGGCCAGGTACACGGTGTCCGCATCGGCTCCGGCGGGAGGGGCGGCGTCGAGGAGCGATGACATGGTCCCTCGATCATCGCATCCCGGGCAGGTGAACGGCGACGGCGTCCGCCCGACGCACTAGACCCGCGTGGCCGCCCGCAGCGCGATGCGGATCATGTCGCCGAAGGTCTGCTCGCGCTCCTGCGCGGTGGTCTCCTCGCCGGTGACGATGTGGTCGCTCACCGTGCAGATCGCGAGGGCCCGCCTGCCGTACGACGCCGCGAGCGTGTAGAGGGCGGCCGCCTCCATCTCGACGCCCAGGATGCCGTGCTGCACGAACGGTTCCATGAGCTCGGGACGGGTGCTGTAGAACTGGTCGCTCGAGAACAGCTGGCCCACGTGCACGGCTGAGGTCAGAGCCTCCGCCTCACTCGCCTCGACCGCGGCGCGCAGCAGCGAGAAGTCGGCCACGGCGGCGTAGTCGAGCCCGTGGAAGCGCACGCGGTTGATGCCGGAGTCGGTGCTGGCTCCGTTCGCGATGATGATGTCGCGGATCTTCACCTTCTCGGTCAGTGCGCCGCACGATCCGACGCGCACGATCGTCTGCACGTCGTAGGAGTCGAACAGCTCGTTCGCGTAGATCGCCATGGACGGCTGCCCCATGCCGGAGCCCTGCACCGAGACGCGATGGCCCTCCCAGGTGCCGGTGAAGCCCAGCATCCCGCGCGTCTCGGAGTACAGCACGGCATCGTCGAGGAACGTCTCGGCGATCCACTTCGCGCGCAGCGGATCGCCGGGGAACAGGACGAGGGGGGCGATCTGACCGGGCTCTGCGGCGATGTGCGTGCTCATGCCTCCAGCGTAATCAGCCCTCGCGGCGCCGCACGATCTCGCCGATCCACAGCGGTGCGAACGGCGAGGTGCACCCCGGCGCGGTCGGATAGTCGGCGAGCACCTGCAGGCGTTCGCCGATCGCGAGCGCCCGGGTGCGCAGAGCGGGGTGATGGATGCCGATCTGCGCGAGGGTCTCGTTCATCGACCACTGCAGGCGAGCGGGAGCATCCTTCATGTCGCGCTCGATCAGGTCGAGCAGGTGCTCCAGATCGAGGCCGTCGGGCTCGCGCACCACGCGCACCGAGGTCAGCGACCACGCGGCGGCCGAGACCGTCGGATCGGCGTCGTCGAACCAGCGCAGGCGCAGCTCTTCCGCCAGGGGAGTCCTCTTCGCGACGTAGTTCACGAACCAGTCGTTCACCTTGGGTGGTCGGGTCTCACGCAGCATCGCGTCGAGCTCGTCGGCGCTGAAGTCGCGGGGTCGGCAGACGAGCAGGGCGAGCAGTCGGGCCGCCGTCTCGCCCGTGCCCCAGAGCTCGCGCGCCAGGGGCTGATCCGTCTTGATCCTCTTCGCGACGCCGCGCATCCGGCTGAGGTTGATGCCGTGGTCGTCGCCGCGCTTCTCGTTCGCCGCGCGCATCTTCGGATCCTCGAGTGCCGCGAGTTCGCCGAGCGCCTCCGCGAGCGTCATCTCACCCATGCCCCCAGGGTATTCCTCCCTCTCGCCGACCGGCCCCTTCGTGTGCCACCCACCCCTTTGTATGCGTTCACAAGGGGGCGGCTCGCACACAAAGGGGTGGCTCGGCGAGAGGGCGAGAGGGCGAGAGGGCGAGAGGGCGAGAGGGCGAGCGAGGGGCTAGTCCTCGTCGAGCAGCTCGGCGCGGATGCGGCGGAGGTCCTCCAGCAGAGAACCGATCAGGATCCAGTGCTGCGACGAGGGCGGCCGGATCACGAGGGGAGCCGTCAGCGCGGGGATCGCGGAGGTCAGGGGTTCGGGATCGGGAGTGACGTCCGCGATCTGCACGGCGAGCCGCACGTCATGCCCTGCGCGGCGCAGCTCCTCGGCGATCGCGGCCACGGTGGGCTCCTGCCCGAGCGAGTCGTCGTAGTGGTCGAAGTACGCGCGCGTCATGCCGATCGTCTGGGTCACGATCGGCGACAGGCGGTCCAGGAGGGCGCGCATCTCGCGCAGGTCGTCGCGATGGTTCGACCGCCGGGGGTTCAGCGTCAGCGACTCCTCACCGGTTGCGATCGTCGCCTCCGCGGCATCCTTCATCGGGCGCAGCAGCCGCACCTCGAGCATCATCTCCTGCAGGCGTGCGGGGGTCTGCGGCTCCGGCAGGGCGGCCGCGAGCCGGTCGAGGCTCGCCGCGAGCTCGGCGCCGAGCAGTCCCAGATCGCGTCGTGCGGGCGCGACGAGCACGGGTGGCACGATAAGCGCGTTGACGACGATGCCGATCACGACGCCGATCAGGGTCTCGCCGATCCGCGCGATCGCGTATTCCGGGCTGTTCGAGCCGAGCGCGAGCACGAGCATGGCCGAGATCGCGACCTGGTTGCCCGTGCCCGGCGTCGCGCGGAAGACCCACGCCACGAGCATCGCGACCACGATCGCGAGCAGCACGATCCAGCTGGGGGATCCGAGCAGCAACCCCAGGGCGACCGCGATCACGACCCCCACGATCACGCCGATGCTGCGCTCCAGCGCCTTCGACAGCGACTGGTTCACGCTCGGCTGCACGACCAGCAGCGCGGCGATCGCGGCGAACACGGGGAGCTGCCCGGGGAACACCCACCCCGCGATCAGCCAGGCCGCGATCGTCGCCGCGGCCGACTTCACGACCTGCAGCAGGGAGGAGCGCTGGGAGGCGCGGATCGCGGCGGGGATGCGCATGCTCACCACGGTAGTCCCGCGGATGCTCTGGGCGCGCTCCGTCTGAGGCGGGGCGGAGCGGAAGATAGGGCATCCGTCCGATGCGGGGGAGGGGCCTCAGAGCGGAGTGTGGGGGAATCGCCCGCCGTCAGGAGAAGTCATGTACGAGCACCCGTCTCTCACCTATCGGCTCATCGAGTCGGAGCGTGCGGAGCTCGAGAGAGCCGGGGAGCGGCGCCGCTTCCTGCGCGAGCACGCCGATCAGATCGTGCCCCGTCCGCCGGGCGCGGTGCGCAGGATGCTGCGTCGCCTGCGCGATGCTCCCCCGGCACCGGTGCGGGAGGCGGTGCCCGCGAGCCCCGCTGCGGTGTCCCGTCCCTCCGAGCACCGCGCGCCCGGTGCGTGCGGCGCGATCCCCGCCCGGTGAGCGCGACGACGCTCGCGACGGGACCTCGCCCGCCGGCTGCCGTCCCGCCTCCGGATGTCGTCGGCGAGTGGGAGCATGAACGCATGTCCTTCCTCGCCCCGAGCTCCGCGATGGTCGGTCGCGATGTCGATCTCGCGGGCGTGCACCGGGCCTTCGCGCGCGCGGCCGAGGGCACGCCGACCGCGCTTCTCGTCGAGGGAGAGGCCGGGATCGGCAAGTCGCGTCTCCTCCGGGAGTTCGGATCCGAGGTCGCGCGACGAGCCGACGTGCACGTCGGATGGTGCCTCGATCTGGGGGCCGCCCGGACACCGTACGGACCCCTGACCGGCATCCTGCGCTCCCTCGTGGCGCAGGTGGGCCTCGACGGAGTGCGCGACGCCGTGGGGGTCGGCGCCGAAGCCCTGGGGATGCTGTTGCCCGAACTGGTCTCCGGGTCGACCGACCGCGAACACACCAGCCCGGAGCGACTCCGCGACGCGATCGCGACGCTCATCGAGACGGCGGCGGAGCGCGCCCCCCAGGTGCTGATCGTCGAGGATCTGCACTGGGCGGACGAGTCGACGCTCGCCATCCTCTCCTTCCTGCTGCGCGCAGTGACGCGCGGCCGTGTGCTCCTCCTGCTGACCTGTCGCTCCGACGACGTGCGCCGGGGCGATGCGGTCAGCCGGTTCATCGCGGAGGCGACCAGGGCTCGCGTCCTCGACCGTGTCGCCCTGCACCGTCTCGGCCGCGATGCCGTGCGGACACTCGCCGAGCAGATCACCGGGCGCCCGCTCACGGAAGCCGCTCTCGAACGCATGCACGAGCGCGCGGAGGGGGTGCCGTTCTTCGTCGAGGAGATCGCCGGCTCCGCGGCCGGTCCTCTCCCCGACGGTCTCCGCGACATCCTGCTCGCGCGCTTCGACCGCCTGAGCGAGGAAGCACGGCGGGTGGTCCAGGTGGCATCGGGGGCCGAGCGCCCGCTGACCCATCCGCTGCTGGCGCGCCTTCTCGGACCGGAGCGCGACGGGTTCGACGAGACGCGCCTCGACGAGGGGCTTCGCGAGGCCGCGGAGAGCGGCATCCTCGTGGTCGTCGACGACCTGTACCGCTTCCGCCATGCGCTGCTGCGTGAGGCCGTGCATGCCGACCTGCTGCCGGGGGAGCGCGCGCGGCTGCATCGCGCCTACGCCGAGACGCTCGAGTCGTTCGGCGCGAGCACCGACAGCGGCGATGCCGCCGCCCTCGCCTACCACTGGCAGCTCGCGCGCGATGATCGTCGCGCCCTGAGCGCCGCCGTCGACGCGATGAACCATGCCAAGGCGCGCTACGCGTTCGGCACCGCCGCCCGGTTCGGTGAACTCGCCCTCGACCTCTGGCCGCAGGTGTCCGACGCCGCGCAGGTCACCGGCGTCGAGCATCTCGAGCTGCTCCACGTGCTCGGGTCGATCCTGCGCAATGCGGGCGACGGGGAGCGGGCGCTGGCGGTCGCCGATCTCGCCCTCGACGAGGTCGACCCCGCCGCCGTCGATCCGCCCCTGCACGCCCGGCTGCTCCGGAACAAGGCGCTCTACCTGGTGAACCTCGGTCGCGCGGGAGCGATCCCCCTGCTGCGGCAGTCCCTCGCGATCGTCGACGGCTCGCGCACGGGCGGGTCGGCGGATGACGCGCTCCGCGCCGAACTGCTGAACCAGCTGGCGAGTCGTCACATGATCGCGGGCGACCGTGAGCTGGCCATCCGCATCGCCGGCGAGGCCGCGGAGGTCGCCGAGCGGGCGCACTCCGATGACCAGCTGTCGGTCGCTGCGAACGTGCGGGGCGCCTCGCGGGCGCACCTGGGCGACATCGAGGGCGGCATCCGCGAGTACGCGCGGGCGGGTGAGCTGGCCCGGGGGACGACGGCCGAGATGCGCTACCGCGTCAACTACTCGGATCTGCTGTGCCTGCTCGGTCGCTATACCGAGGCGCTCGACCTGGCGCAGGAGGGTCTCGCCCGGGCGCGGACGCTCGGCGTCGAACGCACGTCGGGGTCGATCATGGCGCAGAACATGGTGGTGCCTCTGCTCGAGCGCGGCGAGATCGACCGGGTGGAGGAGATGCTCGCCCGCGACTTCATGCAGGGCACGCTGCGGGTGTTCCGCATGTACGTGACGATGACCCGTGTGCGGGTGCTGGCGTGGCGCGGCCGTTCCGCCGAGGCGGCCGAGGCGATGCGCGACTGGGCGCCGGCGTTCCGGGAGACCGGGCTCGTCGAGCGTCAGGTCTGGTACGACGGGGTCGTGATGGCGGTCGCGGTGGCCGAGAGCGAGGGGGATCCGCGCGGCGCGCTCGCCGCGATCCTGGGGATGGTCGCCGACGCGGGGCCGGTGCTGCTGCACCAGCGACGACTTCTGCTGCAGTCGGGTGCGATCATCGCGGGACTGCGAGCAGCCGGAGACGACGTGTCCGAGGCGGTCCGGATCGTCGGGGGCGCGTGGGCCGCCCAGCCCGCCCAGTTGCTCGGCGATGCCTGGTCCGCGATTCTCGAGGCCCTGTTGCATCCGACGCCCGAGCTCGTCGCCGACGCGGTGGCGCTCGCCGACGGCGACGATGTGCCCGTCACCTTCCGTGTCGTGACCCGACTGGAACAGGGCCGGATGCTCGTGCAGGACGGCGATCGCGCCGCCGCGTCGACGGTGCTGCTCGAGGCGGAGAAGATCGCCGACTCTCTCGGCCACGTGCAGCTCCAGGCCGAGGTCGACGCCTTCGCGACGGCGGCGGGGCTCCGGGGTGGTGGTGCGGCGAAGGCCTCGGTGCTCACACAGCGCGAGCATCAGGTGCTCGCGCTGATCGCGGAGGGGCTCAGCAACCGGCAGATCGGCGAGCGCCTGTTCATCAGTGCGAAGACCGTGAGCGTCCACGTCTCCGCGGTGCTGCGCAAGCTCGGAGTGCGCACCCGCACGGAGGCAGCCGTGGCCGCGCGGGCGTCCGGCATCCGTTCCTGAGCAGAAGGGTGTCTGCACACGCGATGTCAACCCCATCGCCAGACAGCGCCGACACGCGCTGAATAGGGGGACACGAACGACGAGCAGTGAGGAGCACCCATGGTGCAGATCATCGAGACCATCGACGTCGACGTCCCCGTCGGCATCGCCTACAACCAGTGGACCCAGTTCGAGACCTTCCCGAAGTTCCTCGACGAGGTCGAGTCGATCACGCAGACCGACGACACCCACACGCACTGGACCGTCAAGGTCGCGGGTGCGACACGCGAGTTCGACGCCGAGATCACGGAGCAGCACCCGGACGAGCGCGTCGCCTGGAACAGCATCGGCGGCGAGACCGAGCACGCCGGAGTCGTGACGTTCCACAAGCTGTCCGACGTCGAGACGCGCGTCACCGTGCAGATCGACTGGGAGCCGGAGGGTCTGGCCGAGAAGCTGGGCTCGCTCGTCGGTGTCGGATCGCATGCAGTGAAGAAGGATCTGAAGAACTTCAAGGAGTTCATCGAGACGCAGGGCGGCGCGACCGGCTCCTGGCGCGGCGACGTCAAGGCCTGACGCTCTCTGCTCTCTCGCCGAACCACCCCCTTCTGTTCGACCCGGCCCCTTGTGCGCGTTCACAAAAGGCCGGGTCGAACAGAAAGGGGCCGGTCGGCGAACGGAGGCGGCCTGGAAAGAAGGGGCGGCGCTCGACGGGGGGACGTGATACGGTTGGCAACGTGCCTCCTTCCGGGGGCGTCATTCATCACCGGCCCGCGAACGCTTGCTGCGACGTGTGTGGCCCGACATCTGGATCCGAATTCTGCGCCGATTGGTTCGGCACGGATCCCCCGAAATCTCGCCCCCTCCATCCGGAGGCGGCTCCCTCGTATCCACCGGATGCTCCGGTGCGATGCACAGGCCGTGTAAAACAGCGGCTAGATCAACAGAAAGAAGAAAGCACATGGCCTCTGGCACTGTGAAATGGTTCAACGCGGAAAAGGGCTTCGGCTTCATCGCTCCCGATGACGGCTCGGACGACCTCTTCGCCCACTACTCGGCGATCACTGGCTCGGGCTTCAAGGAGCTCCGCGAGAACCAGAAGGTCGAATTCGACGCTGAGCGTGGCCCCAAGGGCATGCAGGCTGCGAACATCCGCCCTCTCTGAGCGCGCACTGATCGTACGGAAACCGGTCGGATCCCTCACGGGGTCCGGCCGGTTTCTCGTGCGCCCGGCGCCTCCCCGGAGGATCGGCGACTGAGGATGCCCTAACTTTCTGTTAGATTAGGCGAGGCTTACCAAAGCCTGACGCACTCTGCGTCGTCACCCCTCCATCTCTCCGAAGGGAATGCCTGTGCGCACCTCTCGACTCCTCGCCGCCGTCGGCACGGCCGCAGCGCTCGCTCTGAGCCTCACGGCCTGCGCGACCTCGACCGCCGACGGATCCTCCGACGCCGGGAGCAACCCGGCCTCCGCCGACGCCTTCCCCGTGACGATCGAGCACGCGTTCGGCGAGACGACCATCACCGAGAAGCCCGAGCGCGTGGCCTCCATCGCGTGGGCGAACCACGAGGTGCCGCTGGCGCTGGGCATCGTGCCGGTCGGCATGAGCAAGGCGACGTGGGGCGACGACGACGACAACGGCGTGCTGCCCTGGGTCGAGGAGAAGCTCGACGAGCTGGGCGCCGAGACCCCGGTGCTGTTCGACGAGACCGACGGCATCGACTACGAGGCCGTCGCCGACACCGAGCCCGACGTGATCCTCGCCTCCTACTCCGGCCTCACGCAGGAGGAGTACGACACGCTCTCCAAGATCGCGCCCGTCGTGGCGTACCCCGAGGTCGCCTGGGGCACCTCGGTCGACGACATGATCGAGATGAACTCGAAGGCCCTCGGGCTCGAGGACGAGGGCGAGGCCCTGATCGCCGAGCTGGATGCCGACGCGGATGCCGCGCTCGAGGCCAACAGCGCCCTGGCCGACAAGAAGATCCTGTTCGCCTACCTCGACCCCACCGACCTCAGCCAGATCGGCTACTACACCGCGACCGACACGCGCCCCGGGTTCCTGCACGACAACCTCGGCCTGCCGTTCCCGTCGATCGTCGAGGACTCCGTCGGCAGCGACAAGTTCGACCTCACGGTCAGTGCCGAGGACGCCGCGAAGTTCGATGACGTCGACGTGTTCGTCACGTACGGCGACGACTCGCTGATCCCGCAGCTGCAGGCCGACCCGCTGCTGTCGAAGATCCCCGCGATCGCCGAGGGCCGCATCGCGATCCTGCCCAACGCGACGCCGATCGCCGCATCCGCCAACCCGTCGCCGCTGTCGATCCCGTGGGGTCTCAGCGACTACCTCGCGCTGCTGGCGGCTCCGCTCGCGGACTAGTCCCGCATCCGCATCCCGCGGAGTGATGACGACGTGACCACAGCCACCGCCCTCGCGCCGGGCGCCGCAGTCCTGCGGCGCCCGGCCCTGGCGCGCACTCTCTGGCTCCTCGCCGGGGTCGGGCTCCTGCTCGTTCTGAGCATCCTGTCGATCTCGTTCGGCGTGCGGGCCGTCACCTTCGACGACATCGTGGCGGCCTTCTCCGGACAGACCGACACGATCGAGCAGGCCGCGATCGTCAAGCGCATCCCGCGCACCGTGCTCGCGCTGCTGGTCGGTGCGGCGCTCGCGCTCTCGGGCGCGACCATGCAGGCCGTCACCCGCAATCCGATCGCCGATCCCGGCATCCTCGGCGTCTCGAACGGCGCCTCGCTCGCCGTCGTGCTCGGCATCGCGTTCTTCGGCCTCAGCAACCCGTTCGGGCAGATGGCCTTCGCGATCGTCGGAGCCGCGGTCGCGGCCACGTTCGTGTACACGGTGGGCTCGCTCGGGCGCGGGGGAGCGACCCCGCTCAAGCTCGCCCTGGCGGGGGCCGCGACCTCGGCCGCATTCGCCTCGCTGATCAGCGCCGTCATGCTCCCGCGGGTCGACCTGCTGCAGACGTTCCAGTCGTGGCAGATCGGCGGCGTCGGAGGCGCGGAGTGGCCGCGGATCGCGCTCACCGCCCCTGTTCTCGCGATCGGCGCGCTCATCTGCGTCCTCTGCGCGCGCGGCATGAACTCGCTCGCCCTCGGCGACGACATGGCCAAAGGGCTCGGCGAGCACGTGTTCCGCACGCGGATGCTGTCGGCCCTCGGCGCCGTGATCCTCGCCGGCGCCGCCACCGCCATCGCCGGACCGATCGGCTTCGTCGGCCTGGTCGTGCCGCACATCTGCCGCATGCTCGTCGGCACCGACCACCGGTGGCTGCTGCCGTTCTCGGCGCTCGCGGGGGCGGCCCTGCTGACCGCGAGCGACATCGTCGGCCGCGTGATCGCGCCGACCTCGGAGGAGATCCAGGTGGGCATCATCACCGCGCTCATCGGTGCGCCGTTCTTCATCTGGATCGTCCGTCGTCAGAAGGTGCGTGAGCTGTGAGCAGGACAGAGCACACCGCGCACACCGCGCCGGCCGGACGCACCGAGCACACGCTCGACCGGTCGGACGAATCCCCGGCGCACCGCGTCGCCCGCATCGTCGCCGGCCGTCGGGCACGCCATCGTCGGCACACCGTGGCCACCACGATCCTGGGGGTCGTGGTGCTGGCCCTGTTCGCGGTGGCCCTCATGATCGGCAACACGTTCTACACGCCCGGCGAGGTCATCCGCGTCATCCTGGGTGAGACGGTCCCCGGCGCCTCGTTCACCGTCGGAGAGCTGCGCCTGCCCCGCGCCATCCTCGCGGTGCTCACCGGGATCGGGTTCGGCATCGCCGGTGTCTCGTTCCAGACGCTGCTGCGCAATCCGCTGGCCTCGCCCGACATCATCGGCATCTCGAACGGCGCGGGCGCCGCGGCGGTGTTCGGCATCGTCGTCCTGTCGCTCAACGGCCCGCTGGTCTCGCTGTTCGCGCTGGTCGGCGCCGTCGTCACCGCGCTGGTGATCTATCTCCTCTCGATCAAGGGCGGGTTCGCGGGCACGCGCCTGATCCTGATCGGCATCGGCATCGCGGCGATGCTGCAGAGCGTCATCTCGTACATGCTGTCGCGCGCGGCGAACTGGGACATCCAGACGGCGATGCAGTGGCTCACCGGCAGCCTCAACAATGCGTCGTGGGAGCGAGCGCTGCCCCTGCTGATCGCCGCCGCGATCGTGGTGCCGCTCATGCTCACACAGGGACGCGCACTCGGGGCCCTGCAGCTCGGCGACGACTCGGCCTCCGGGATCGGCGTCCGCGTCACCGCGACCCGCCTGCTGTTCATCCTCGGTGCGGTCACGCTGCTCGCCTTCGCGACCGCCGCCGCCGGGCCGATCGCCTTCGTGGCGTTCATGGCCGGGCCGATCGCCGCCCGCATCACCGGACCCGGCGCGAACCTGCTCCTCCCCAGCGCCTTCGTGGGTGCGGTGCTCGTGCTCGGCGGCGACCTGATCGCGCAGTTCGCGCTCGGCACCCGGTACCCCGTGGGCGTCGTGACCGGCGTGCTGGGCGCCCCGTACCTGATCTACCTGCTCATCCGCACCAACCGCTCGGGAGGATCGCTGTGACCGTCTCGCACAGCCTGTCGGCCGAAGGAGTCACCCTCTCCTACGGCGACCGCACCATCATCGACGGTCTCGACCTGTCCGTCGCGGCCGGCAAGATCACGACCATCGTGGGAGCGAACGGATGCGGCAAGTCGACGCTGCTGCGCTCGCTCGCCCGTCTGCTCTCCCCGACCGCCGGGCAGATCGTGCTCGACGGCAAATCGGTGCACGCGCGGCCGACCAAGGAGGTCGCGCGCATCCTCGGGCTGCTGCCGCAGTCGCCGCTCGCGCCGGAGGGCATCGCCGTGGCCGACCTGGTCGGGCGTGGACGCCACCCGCACCAGAAGGCCCTCGCCCGCTGGAGCACCCACGACTACGAGGTCGTGGCGGATGCCCTCGACGCGACCGGCATCGCCGACCTCGCCGACCGCAGCGTGGACGAGCTCTCGGGAGGACAGCGTCAGCGCGTGTGGATCGCGATGGCGCTGGCGCAGGAGACCGAGATCCTGCTGCTCGACGAGCCCACCACCTTCCTCGACGTCGCGCACCAGGTCGAGGTGCTCGACCTGCTCACCGACCTCAGCGTCGCCCGCGGCACCACCATCGTCATGGTGCTGCACGACCTGAACCTCGCGGCCCGCTACGCCGACGAGCTCGTCGCGATGAAGGACGGGGCCGTGCATGCGATCGGCGCACCCGCCGACATCGTGACCGCCGAGCTCGTCGAAGAGGTCTTCGGCCTCGCCAATCAGATCACCATCGACCCCGTCTCGGGCAAGCCGATGGTCACACCCATCGGGAGGCACCATGTCCGCTGAGACCACCACCACCGAGCGTCCCACCTACGTGCTCGCCCGCGCCGAGGTGCGTGCCGTCACGCGGGTCTCGCCGAACTTCGTGCGCGTGACCTTCGGCGGCGCGGAACTCGCCGACTTCGGGACGCCCGGCGAGGCCTACGACTCGCGCATCAAGCTGATCTTCCCGCCGGCATCCGGCATCCTCCCCCCTCTCGACCGCGACACCGACGACTGGTGGGGCTCGTACCTCGCGGTGCCCGAGGAGGAGCGCGGATCGATGCGCACCTACTCGATCCGCGATCTGCGGATCACGCCGGCCGGCACCGAGGTCGACGTCGACTTCGTGCTGCACCTGCAGCCGGGGCTCACCGGGCCGGCATCGCGCTGGGCGAGCGCCGCGGAGGCGGGTCAGGAGCTGTTCGTGATCGGCCCGCGTCGCGGCGTGACCGCGCACGGCGGCATCGAGTACGCCCCGGGCGAGGCCCCGTCGGTGCTGCTGGCCGGAGACGAGACCGCGGCTCCGGCGATCGCCCGCATCCTGGAGGATGCCGCGCGCGACCTCCGCGGCACCGCGTTCATCGAGGTGCCGTCGGCCGCCGACATCCTGACCATCGACGCCCCCGCGGGGGTCGACGTGCATTGGCTGGCACGCGACGAGGACGAGGCGCACGGCGCGCAGCTGATCCCGACCGTGCTCACGCACCTGGGCGACTGCCATGCGCACGTCGAGGTGCAGGATCTCGAGGGCGAGCAGCTGGTCTGGGAGACACCGGAGTACTCGAGCCTCGGCGAGGAGACCGCCACGCACGCGGCGGCGGACCGGTACTTCTGGATCGCGGGGGAGAGCGGCGTCGTGACCACGCTGCGCCGCCACCTCGTGAAGGATCTCGGCATCGATCGCTCGCAGGTCGCATTCATGGGGTACTGGCGCCGCGGCGTCGCGATGCGCGGCTGAGCTGCGGCATCCGTACACGGAGCACGGCCCTGTGCGCCTGACGCGGAGGGATCCGAGGATCTCGACCGAGCGAGGCGCACAGGGCCGTGTCAGGCGCCCACGCGGCGGTGCCGCGTGCGGAGGCTGACCGCGAGGGCCTACTTGCTGAGGAAGGTCTTCAGGGCGGCGTTGACCTCATCGGCGTGGGTCCAGAGCAGCCCGTGCGGGGCGCCCTCGACCTCGACGTAGTCGGCCGCGGGGACGGCCTGGTGGAACCGGCGCGCGGTCGCGTCGATCGGGAGGATGTTGTCCTTCGTGCCGTGCAGGATCAGCGTGGGCTTGCCCGCGGCGGCGACGGCCTCGACGTCGGAGCGGAAGTCCTCGATCCAGGAGGCGACGACGGCGTAGGCGGCGACGGGAGCGCTGCCGACCGCGACATTCCAGCTACCGGTGACGGCCTCCTGGCTGATGCGCGAGCCGAGGTTCTCGTCGAGGTTGTAGAAGTCGTTGTAGAACTGGGTGAACCAGGCGAAACGGTCGCCCTTCGCCGCCGCCTCGATGCCGTCGAAGACCTCCTGCGGCACACCCTCGGGGTTGTCGTCTCGCTGCACCAGGAAGGGCTCGAGCGAGGCGAGGAACGCAAGCTTGGCGACCCGGTCGTGACCGTACGTCGCGACGTAGCGGGCGAGCTCGCCGGTGCCCATCGAGAAGCCGACGAGCACGACATCACGCAGGTCGAGGGTCTCGAGCACCGTGTTCAGGTCGGCGGCGAACGTGTCGTAGTCGTAGCCGGCATGCACCTTGGACGAGCCGCCGAAGCCGCGGCGGTCGTACGTGATGACGCGGTAGCCCTGGGCGAGCAGTTCGCGGGTCTGGCGCTCCCAGCTGTGGCCGTCGAGCGGGTAGCCATGGATCAGGACGACAGGCTGCCCGGACCCCTGGTCCTCGTAGTAGAGCTCGATCGGGGTGCTGTTCTCGTTTCCGACGGTGATGTAGCCCATGATCTGATCCTTTCGGTTCCGGTGAGAACGATCGTTCTCGCTCGATAGGTCCAACATAGAGAACGTTCGTTCTCATGTCAAGTAAACTCTTGCCCATGACCGACATCGAGGCACGCGACCGCATCCTCACCGCCGCCGAGGAGCTGTACTACCGCAAGGGCTACGCGGCCGTGGGCATGGATGAGCTGCGTGCGGCGGCGGGAGTCTCGCTGCGGCGGCTGTACGCGCTGTTCCCCGCGAAGACCGACATCGTGACCGCGGTGCTCGCACGCACGCACGAGGAGTGGGAGGCATCTCTGTCGACCGCCGTGGCGGATGCCGGTGCCGACCCGCGCGAGCGGCTCCTGTCGGTGTACGGCTACCTCGAGGACTGGTTCTGCACCGACGGCTTCCGCGGCTGCGCCTTCATCAACGCCTTCGGCGAGCTCGGCGGCACGAATGCCGAGGTCACGCGGATCGTGCGCGCGCACAAGGCGTCGTTCCAGACGTACATGGCCGGGCTCGTGGCGGAGATCGGGGCGCCCGCCGCGCTCGGGGCGCAGCTGGCGATCCTCGCGGAAGGGGCGCAGAGCACGGCCGCGATCTCGGCCGATCCGCAGGTGGCCGTGCAGGCTCGCGATGCCGCCGCCGTGCTGATCGATGCGGCGATCGCCCTCCGCCCCCCGGTCGCCGCGGCAAGTCGCTAACCAAGTTAGCGAAATCATGGTAGCGTCCCTGTCATGGACACCCGGAAGCAGGACATCGCCCGCCAGACCGTGATCATCGCCGCGGCCGCTTTCATGCTGATCGCGGCGACGATCGGAGCCGGCGCGTTCGGGGGGACCTCGGTGAACGCCCTGCAGGACGGTGCGCTGTCGGAGCAGGGGTCGTACCTCGCCCCCGCCGGTCCGGCGTTCTCGATCTGGTCGCTGATCTACCTCGGACTCCTCGCCTACACGGTGTGGCAGGCCCTCCCCGCCCAGCGCGCGGACGAACGCCAGCGCGCGGTCGGCGGCTGGATCGCGGCCTCCCTCGTCCTGAACGGACTGTGGCTGGTCACCGCCCAGTTCCTCACGCTCCCGCTGACCGTGCTCGTGATCGCGCTGCTGCTGGCGACCCTCGCCCGCGTGATCGTGATCCTCGGTCGCTTCCCCGCGCGCACCCTCGCCGACCGCATCCTGACCGACGGCGCGAACGGCCTGCACTTCGGCTGGGTCACGATCGCGACCGTCGCGAACGCCACCGCATGGCTCACGCAGATCGCCCCGCCGAGCTGGGCGGATCAGGCCGAGGTCTGGGCCGTCGCGGTGCTCGTCGCCGTGCTCGTGATCGGTGCCGCCAGCGCGTGGTTCACCGGACGTCTCGTGCCGGCGCTCGCGACCTCCTGGGGTCTCGCGTGGCTGGCCGTCGGACGCCTCACGGGCGAGCCCGAGAGCACGACCACCGCGATCGCCGCGATCATCGTGGCCGTGGTGCTCGTCGCGACCGGCGCCGTCGCGGTGCTGCATCGCCGCCGGGTCGCCGCGCCGGCCTGACCGCCGCGAGCTCGGTCGCGAGCCTCACACCACCAGTCGGTAGCCCATCCCCGATTCGGTGAGCAGATGCACCGGGGCGCTGGGCTCGCGCTCGAGCTTCTTCCGGAGCTGCGACATGTAGAGGCGCAGGTAGCCCGAGTCCGAGACCTGTTCGCTGCCCCAGATCTCCTTCAGCAGATCCTGTCGGGTCACGAGGGCGCCCGGATGCCGGGACAGATGCTCCAGCATCCGCCACTCCGTGGGAGTCAGGTGCACCCGGGTGCCGGCGCGCGTGACGGTCTTGGTCGCCAGGTCCACCACGACGTCGCCGAAGCTCACGGCGGACTCGCCGCTCGCGGACGCCGACCGCCGCGAGAGCGCGCGCAGCCGCGCGAGCAGCTCGTCGACCTGGAAGGGCTTGGTGACGAAGTCGTCGGCGCCGGCGTCGAGGGCGTCGACCTTGTCGGCCGAGCCCGTGCGGCCGGAGATCACGATGATCGGCACGCTCGTCCAGCCGCGCAGGGCATGGATCACCTCGATGCCGTCGAGCCGCGGCATCCCCAGGTCGAGCATGATGATGTCGGGGTGGGTCTGGGCCGCGACCGCGATGGCCGCCGCACCGTCGGAGGCGACCACGACCTCGTAGCCGTGGGCGGCGAGGGTGATGCGCAGGGCGCGCACCATCTGCGGATCGTCGTCGGCGATGAGGAGCTTCACTGTGCCTCTGTCTCTCGCGATTGCTGCGTCTGTCGGGGGCCCGCGGCCGCTCCGGCGAGAGGCAGGGAGACGACCATCGTGAGGCCGCCGCCGGGGGTGTCCTCGGGAGTCAGGCTACCGCCCATGCCCTCGGTGAACCCGCGCGACAGCGCCAGTCCCAGGCCGAGGCCGGTGGTGTTGTCGGTGTCGCCGAAGCGCTGGAAGGGCTGGAAGATGCTGTCGCGTCGCTCGACCGGCACGCCCTCGCCGCGGTCGACGATGCGGATCTCGGCGCGCTCCCCGAGGGCGCTCGTCGAGACCAGGATGCGCGTGCCCGTCGGGGCGTAGCGATGGGCGTTCGCGAGCACGTTCACGAGCACGCGCTGCAGCAGCACCGGGTCGGCCTGCAGCGGCGGCAGAGCGGGATCGAGCGCGAGGTCCACGTCGGCGGGGCCGAGGCCGAGCTCGTCGATGGCCGCGAGGATCGGGCTCGTGGCGTCCATCCGCGTCGCCGAGACGCCGAGCACGCCCGCCTGCACGCGGCTCACGTCGAGCAGATCCGTGACCAGCGTCGACAGCGTCGCGAGGCTCTCGTCGGCGGTCGCGAGCAGTTCGGCGCGGTCCTCGTCGGAGAGGGTCTGCGCGGCCCGCAGCCCGCCGATCGCCGCGACGGCCGAGGCGAGGGGGCGCCGCAGATCGTGGCTCAGGGCGGAGAGCAGCGCGCTGCGGACCTGGTCGGTCTCGGCGAGGGCCGCGGCCTCCTTCGCGGTCGCGCGCAGATCGGTGTGCTCGATCGCGGCCGCGAGCTGCGCGACGATCGCGTCGAGCAGGCGTCGGGCGGGCGCGTCGAGGGAGTCGCCGTGCAGCTCGAGCACGGCGCGTGCCGAGCCCTCGGGGCCCACCGGGATGCGGGTCGCCCGACCGTCGGCGACGGGTTCGCCGTCGCGCGCCAGCACCTCACCGGTCGGGGAGAGCACCCGGACGCCGCTGAGCCCGAAGGCCTCGCGGGCGCGGCTGGCCAGGGCGAGGACCGCGTTGTCTCCGCGCAGCACGTTGCCGGCCACCGCGGCGAGCAGCTCGGCCTCGGCGGTGGCGCGGGTGGCGGTGCGGGCGCGGCGGGCGGCCTGGTCGACGATCAGGCTCACCAGGATCGCGATCACGACGTACAGCACGAGGGCGAGCACGTGCAGCGGATGCGCGATCGTGATCGTGAACAGGGGAGCGACGAAGAGCAGATCGAGCGTGATCCCCGACAGCACGGCGGCGAAGACCGCGGGCCGGATGCCGCCGATCAGCGCGACCACGACGACCAGGAGCTGATACGCGAGCACCTCGGCGGTGATCGACTCGGGGCTGCGGAAGGTGAACATCAGCCACGACAGCAGGGGCCCGAAGACCAGGGCGACCGCGAAGCCGAGCAGCTGCCGACGCCACCCGAGCGCCCCGCCGGTGATGCGCGGGAGAGCGGCTCGTCCTCCGGCCGCGGCATGCGTGACGATGTGCACGTCGATGTCGCCGGAGCGGCGGATGACCTCGGCGCCGATGCCGGGTCCGGTCAGCGCGGCCATCAGCCGGCCCCGTCTGCTCACGCCGATCACGAGCTGCGTGGCGTCGGCGCCCTGCGCGAACTCGACGAGCGCGCCGGGGATGTCGTCGCCGATGATCTGGTGATAGCTGCCGCCCAGCGACTCCACGAGCGTGCGCTGGGCGGCCAGCGCGCCCGGCGTCTGATCACGCAGGCCGTCCTGCGTGGAGATGTGCACCGCGAACAGCTCGCCGCCCGCCGACCGGGCCGCGATGCGCGCACCGCGGCGCAGCAGGGTCTCGCCCTCGGGGCCACCCGTGAGGGCCACGACCACGCGCTCGCGCGCCTGCCAGACGTTCTCGATGCCGTGGTCGGCCCGGTAGGTGCGCAGCGCGCTGTCGACCTCGTCGGCCAGCCACAGCAGGGCGAGCTCCCGCAGGGCCGTGAGGTTGCCGAGGCGGAAGTAGTTCGACAGCGCCGCGTCGATGCGCTCGGCCGGGTACACCAGGCCCGCCGCGAGCCGATCGCGCAGCGACTGCGGGGCCAGGTCGACGACCTCGATCTCGTCGGCGGCGCGGACCACGGCATCCGGGATCGTCTCCTGCTGTGCGATGCCGGTGATCTTCTCGACCACGGCGTTGAGCGACTCGATGTGCTGCACGTTCACGGTCGTGACCACGTCGATGCCGGCCTCGAGCAGCGCGTCGACGTCCTGCCAGCGCTTCGCGTGCGCGGAGTCGGGGATGTTCGTGTGAGCGAGCTCGTCGACGAGGGCGATCTCGGGAGCGCGGGCGAGGACGGCATCGAGGTCGAGCTCGGTGAGGGCGACGCCGCGGTGCACGGAGGTGCGGCGGGGGATCTCCGGCAGGCCGACGGTCTGCGCGAGGGTCGCGGCCCGGTCGTGCGTCTCGACCACGGCGATCACCACGTCGCGGCCTTCGTCGAGCAGCCGGCGGCCCTCCTCGAGCATCTCGTAGGTCTTGCCGACGCCGGGGGCCGCGCCGAGGAGGACGCGGAGCCGACCCCGTCGCTCTCGTGTCATGCGCCCTCCCGCTGATCGAGGGCGAGATTGAGCTCGGCGACGTTGATGCGCTCCTCGCCGAGGAATCCCAGATCCCGCCCTTGAATCCTAGACTCCACGAGCGTGCGGACCTCCTGCTCGGTCAGCCCGCGCGCCTCGGCCACCCGCGGCACCTGCAGCAGCGCGTACGCGACGCTGATGTGCGGGTCGAGACCGGAGCCCGACGCCGTGACCGCGTCGGCGGGGACATCGGCGGGGGAGACGCCCTCGCGGGCGGCGATCCGATCGCGACGTTCGGCGATCGCCGCGATCAGGTCGGCGTTCTCGGGGCCGAGGTTGCTGCCGCTCGAGGCGGCGCCGTCGTAGCCGTCGCCGGCCGCGGAGGGACGGGACTGGAAGTACTCGGGCAGGGCGTCACCGTCGGCATCGGTGAAGGACTGCCCGATCAGGGCGCTGCCCCGGTCGTCGGCGAGCAGCGAGCCGTTCGCCTGCCAGGGCAGCGCGAGCTGACCGACGGCGGTGATCAGCGCCGTGTACCCGAGGCCGAGCACGAGCGTGATGACGAGCATCGCGCGCAGAGCCACACCGGCCGTGCGGACGGAGGAGCGGGTGGAGGACATGAGGTGCCTTTCAGAACGTGGGTGGGCTCTTCGTCTCGCTTCGCTCGCTCAGGAACCGGGAGGTCCGCATCCTGAGCGAGGAGCGAAGCGACGAGACGAAGGACGAGGTCAGAAGCCCGGGATGAGGGAGACGGCGAGGTCGATCAGCTTGATGCCGATGAACGGGGCGATCACGCCGCCGAGGCCGTAGATCAGCAGGTTGCGCTGGAGGATCCGGCTGGCGCTCGCGGGGCGGTAGGTCACGCCGCGCAGCGCGAGCGGGATGAGGAACACGATCACGATGGCGTTGAAGATGATCGCGCTGGTGACCGCGGAGGCCGGGGAGTGCAGCTGCATCACGTTGAGCACCGCGAGCCCGGGGAACACCCCCATGAACATCGCCGGGATGATCGCGAAGTACTTGGCGATGTCGTTCGCGAGCGAGAACGTGGTGAGCGCGCCGCGGGTGATCAGCAGCTGCTTGCCGATGCGCACGATGTCGATGAGCTTGGTCGGATCGGAGTCGAGGTCGACCATGTTGCCGGCCTCCTTCGCGGCGGAGGTGCCGGTGTTCATCGCCACGCCGACGTCGGCCTGCGCGAGTGCGGGGGCATCGTTCGTCCCGTCACCGGTCATGGCGACGAGGCGTCCGCCCTCCTGCTCGCGCCGGATCAGTGCCAGCTTCTGCTCGGGAGTGGCTTCGGCGAGGTAGTCGTCGACCCCGGCCTCGGCCGCGATCGCCTTCGCCGTGAGCGGGTTGTCGCCGGTGATCATGACGGTGCGGATGCCCATGCTGCGCAGCTCGTCGAACCGCTCGCGCAGCCCGTCCTTCACGATGTCCTTGAGGTGCACGACACCGAGGATCCGCCCGGATGACGCGGCATCCGGCGTCATCACGGCGACCACGAGCGGCGTGCCGCCGCTCTCGGCGATCGCGTTCGTCCGGCTCGTGAGCTCGGCATCCGCCTCCGTCAGCCCGAGCCAGGCCTGCACCGCGGAGCCGGCGCCCTTGCGGATCTGCGTGCCGTCGGCGAGGTCGAGTCCGCTCATGCGGGTCTGCGCCGTGAAGGGCACGACCACCGCGTCCGTCGGCAGCTCGACGTGGATGCCGCGGGCGGCGGCGAGCTCGACGATCGAGGCGCCCTCGGGGGTCGGATCGGCGAGCGACGACAGGGCCGCGGTCCGCAGCAGCTCATCGGGGTCGACGTCGGGCATCCGCACCACCTCGTGTGCCCGGCGGTTGCCGTACGTGATGGTGCCGGTCTTGTCGAGCAGCAGCGTGGTCACGTCGCCGGCGGCCTCGACCGCGCGCCCCGACATCGCCAGTACGTTGCGCTGCACCAGGCGGTCCATCCCGGCGATGCCGATGGCCGAGAGCAAGGCGCCGATCGTGGTGGGGATCAGGCAGACCAGCAGGGCGATGAGCACCGGGATGCTGACCGGCGAGGCGGCGTACGCCGCGATGGGGTTGAGGGCGAGCACCACGATCACGAACACGATGGACAGGCTCGCGAGCAGGATGTTCAGGGCGATCTCGTTGGGGGTGCGCTGGCGGCTGGCGCCTTCCACGAGGGCGATCATGCGATCGACGAAGGTCTCGCCCGGCTTCGAGGTGATGCGCACCAGGATGCGGTCGGACAGCACGCGGGTGCCACCCGTGACGGCGCTGCGGTCGCCGCCGGACTCGCGGATCACCGGGGCGCTCTCGCCCGTGATCGCGGATTCGTCGACGGTCGCGATGCCCGCGATGATGTCGCCGTCGCCCGGGATCAGATCTCCCGCCTCGACCAGGACCACGTCGTCGCGCTGCAGCTCGGCCGATGAGACCTCGACGGTCTCGACATCGGCGAAACCGGCATCCGCCGCGGGGCGCAGCACCCGCCGCGCCATGGTGCTCGTGCGGGTCTGGCGCAGACTCGCGGCCTGCGCCTTGCCGCGCCCCTCGGCCACGGATTCGGCGACGTTCGCGAACAGGACCGTGAGCCACAGCCACACCGCGATGCCCGCCGTGAACAGGGGAGGGACCGCGGTGCCGCCGGACTCGCCCGGCCCGCCGAGGAACGGCTCGGCGATCGCGAGCACGGTCGTGAACGCCGCGCCGACCCAGACCAGCAGCATGACCGGGTTGCGCACGAGGGCGGCCGGGTTCAGCTTGCGCAGTGCTCCGGGCAGGGCCTGGACGAGCGCGGCCCAGCCGAAGGTGCGGGCGGGTGCGACGGTCGCGGACGCTCCCTCGGTCGTCGAGCGAGCGGAGTGAGACGAGACGTCGGTGTCGATGTTCGTGTTCATGGTCAGACGAGTCCTTCGGCGAGCGGGCCCAGGGTGAGCACCGGGAAGTAGGTGAGCGCGGTGACGATGACCGTCACGGCGAGGAGCAGGCCGACGAACTGCGGCCGGTGGGTGGGAAGCGTGCCGGATGTCGCGGGCACGCGCTCCTGTGCGGCGAACGCACCGGCCAACGCCAGCACCAGCACGATCGGGATGAACCGACCCAGCAGCATCGCCACGCCCAGGGCGGTGTTGAACCACGGCGTGTTGGCGGTCAGACCCGCGAAGGCCGAGCCGTTGTTGTTCGCGGCCGAGGTGAAGGCGTAGAGCACCTCGCTCATGCCGTGCACCCCGGGGTTCAGGATGCTGGTCGCCTCCACGTCGGCGCGGATGCCGGGGATCGCGAAGCTCAGCGCGGTGCCACCCAGCACGAGCGCGGGCACCACGAGGATGTACAGGCTCGCGAGCTTGATCTCCTTCGGGCCGATGCGCTTGCCGAGGTACTCGGGGGTGCGTCCGACCAGCAGGCCGCCGACGAACACCGCGATGATCGCGAGCACGAGCATGCCGTAGAGCCCCGAGCCGACGCCGCCGGGGGCGACCTCGCCGAGCATCATGTTCAGCATCGGCATCATGCCGCCGAGCGCCGTGTACGAGTCGTGCATCGAGTTGACCGCACCCGTCGAAGTGAGCGTGCTGGCGCTGCCGAACAGCGTGGATCCGAGGATGCCGAAGCGCTGCTCCTTGCCTTCCAGCGCCGCTCCGGCCAGCTCGGGCGCCGTGCCGCGTCCGGCCAGTTCGAGCGCCGAGAGCGCGAAGGTCGAGATCAGGAAGATCGTGCCCATCACGGCCGCGATCGCGTATCCCTGACGGTGGTCGCCGATCATGCGGCCGAAGGTGCGCGGCAGCGAGAAGGGGATCGCGAGGATCAGCAGGATCTCGAACAGGCTCGTCCACGCGGTCGGGTTCTCGAACGGGTGCGCCGAGTTCGCGTTGAAGAAGCCGCCGCCGTTCGTGCCGAGCAGCTTGATGGCCTCCTGCGAGGCGACGGGGCCGCCGGGGAGGGTCTGGGTCGCACCCGAGACCGTGGTGATCTCGGTGAAGCCGGCGAGGTTCTGCACGACGCCGCCGGCCAGGAGCACGAGAGCCGCGATCACCGAGAGGGGCAGCAGCAGGCGTCCGAGTCCGCGGAAGAGGTCGACCCAGAAGTTGCCGATCGTGGTCGATCCGCGACGGGCGAGAGCACGGGTGAGCGCGATGGCGACCGAGAGACCGACCGCGGCCGAGACGAAGTTCTGCACCGTGAGGCCCGCGAACTGCACGACGTAGCCCATGGTCTGTTCGGGCGAGTAGGACTGCCAGTTGGTGTTGGCCACGAACGAGGCCGCGGTGTTGAACGCCAACCCCTCGGGGACGGCGGGCAGTCCCAGCGATTCCGGCAGGAACGCCTGCAGGCGCTGCAGACCGTAGACGAGGACCATGCCGACGACCGAGAACGCGAGCACGCTGCGTGCGTATGCCCGCCACGTCTGCTCGGACGAGGGATCGACGCCGACCAGGCGGTAGAGACCGCGTTCGACTCGGCTGTCGCGGGCCGAGGTGTAGACGCGGGCGATGTAGTCGCCGAGGGGACGATAGAGCAGGACGAGCGCGGCGATGAGCACCGCGGCCTGGAGGATGCCGAACCAGATCTGCGCGCTCATCAGAACTTCTCCGGGGCGACGAGGGCGATCACGAGGTAGACGACGGCGCCGAGTGCGAGCGCGGCGGCGACGATTCCGAAGACGATCACAGTCGCTCCACCCCCTTCGCGATCAGGGAGACGAGGGCGAACAGCGCGAAGGTCAGCGCGAGGTAGATGATGTCGAGCACGAGTCGATACAACTCCCCGAGACAGGGGCGAACCGCGATCCTCACGGTTCCCCTACGCCTGCGCCGTCAACGCATGCGGATTGCTCACGGCATCCACGGCTCCCCCTGTTCTCGGGGTGCGGCACCGGGGATCTATGCTCTCGGAGTGGGTGTGACGAGGCGGCGGATCGGAGCGGGGACGGGAATCGTCCTGGCGCTGATCGTCCTTGCCGCCGTGTGCGTGGTCAGCGGGCTGCTCCCACCCGCGGATGCCGGTGCCCTCGGTGCTCGCATCGCGCCCGTGCTGGGCTTCGTCGTCGCGATCACGATCGTCGCCGAACTCGCCCGCGATGCCGGCGTCTTCGATGTGCTCGCGCAGCGTCTCGCGCGTGCGGGTCGCGGCCGGGTCGCCGCGCTGTGGGCCTCCGTGGTCGTGCTCGCGGTCGTGAGCACGGTGTTCCTCTCGCTCGACACGACGGCCGTGATCGTGACCCCGGTCGTCGTGGTGCTGGCGCAGAGCGTCGGCGTCTCGCCCCTGCCGTTCGCGCTCGCCACCGTGTGGTTGGCGAACACGGCCTCTCTCGCGCTTCCCGTCTCGAACCTGACCAACCTGCTGGCCGCCCCCGCGATCGGCGCCGAGCCCGCCGCCTTACTCGCCCTGAGCTGGGCGCCGACGCTCGTCGGCGTGCTGATCCCGGTGGCGATCCTCACGGTGATGCACCGCCGGACCCTGTTCGGCGCATACCGGGTGCCGCCGCCGGGCACGCCGTCCGACCGCACCCTGTTCTGGGGAGCCGCCGCGCTGCTGATCGTGCTCCTGCCGCTCCTCACCCTGACGCACGACGTATGGATCCCCGCCACGGCCGCCGCGCTGCTCATGGTCGTGCTGTTCGCGGTGCGCCGCCGGCACGTGCTGCGGCTGACGCTGGTGCCCTGGCAGGCGCTCGGGCTCGCCGCCGCGCTGTTCGTGCTCGTGGAGACCGCGCACGCCGGCGGCCTCCTGGACTTCCTGCTGTCGATCGCCCCGGAGGGGCACGGCGTCGGGGAGCTGCTGCGGTTGGCCGCCGTCGGCGCGCTCGCCGCGAACGGCGTGAACAACCTGCCCGCCTACCTGATCCTCGAGCCGGCCGCGACCGACCCCGTCGCGCTGATGGCGCTGCTGATCGGGGTGAACCTCGGCCCGCTCGTCACGCCCTGGGCGTCGCTGGCGACCCTGCTGTGGCACCACCGGGTCGTGTCGCTCGGCGTCGACATCCGCTGGGGGCGCTTCATGCTCTGGGGTCTCGTCGTCGCGGTGCCGACGGTGCTGGTGGCGACGCTCGTGCTCGTTCTCGTCTCCGGCTGAGGCGCCGCCGGTCGTCGTCGCCGCCCGTCGTCCCCGGGGTCAGTCCTCCGGCGGACCTTCCGGCCGGTGCGCGCGCCGGCCGGTGACGATGACCGGGCGCCCCGCGCGCTCCTGTCCGGGCAGCGGACGCGAGCGCCGGCCGTAGATCAGCTCGGAGGAATCGAGCAGCCACGGCACCAGCGTGACCGAGACGCCGTGCACGAGCATCAGCTGGTTCGCCATCCGCCGCGCACGCCGGTTGTGCAGGAACGACTCCCACCAGTGCCCCACGATGTACTGCGGCAGGTACACGGTCACGACGGACGAGCCGTGCGTGGCGCGGTACTGCGTGATGAACTGCGCGACCGGCTGCGCGAACGACCGGTACGGCGACTCGAGGATCACGAGGGGGATGGGCATCGCGTGGTCCGCCCACTGCTTCTGCAGGTCGGTGGCGGTCGCGGCATCCACGGCGACATGAACCGCGATGGTCTTGCTGTGCTTCGCCGCGACCGCGTAGTCGACGGCCTTCACGACCGGCTTCTGCAGGCGGCTGACCAGCACGAGCGCGACATCGCCCGTGGCGCCGAAACGGGTGGTGTCGTCGATCTCGATCTCGTGCTCCACGTCACGGTAGTACCGCTTCACCCCCAGCATCAGGAAGGCGAGGATCGGGATCGCGAAGAACACCAGGTACGCGCCGTGCGTGAACTTCGTGACGGTCACGATCAGGAGGACGGCCACCGTCATCGCGGCGCCGGCCGAGTTGATGATGAGCCCGATCTTCGCCGAACGGCGGTCGGATGCCGATGCCCCGTCGATCCCGGAACCCGGTGTCGCCTCGGCGGGCCCGCGCAGCACCCGCCGCCAGTGCCGCACCATGCCGATCTGCCCCAGCGAGAACGACACGAAGACGCCGATGATGTAGAGCTGGATCAGGGTCGTGAGTCGCGCCTGGAACACCACCAGCACGATCACCGCGCCGATGCCGAGCAGGATCATGCCGTTCGAGAACACGAGCCGGTCGCCGCGGGTGTTGAGCGACTTGGGGGCGTAGCCGTCGCGCGCGAGCACCGCCCCCAGCAGGGGGAAGCCGTTGAACGCGGTGTTCGCCGCGAGCAGCAGCACGCAGGCCGTGGCCGCCTGCACGATGAAGAAGAGGATGCTGCCGCCGCCGAAGGTCGCGCTCGCGATCTGCGCCATCAGGCTGGGCTGCGGGGTCGAGCAGTCGAACCCGATCAGATCGCAGGGGTTCTCGGCGTAGTGCACCCCGGTGATCAGGGCGAGGGCGGTGAGACCCGCGAACAGGCACGCCGCGATCGACCCCATCAGCACGAGCGTCGACTGGGCGTTGCGCACCTTGGGGGCGCGGAAGGCCGGCACCCCGTTCGACACGGCCTCGACCCCGGTGAGGGCCGAGCATCCGCTGGAGAACGCGCGCAGGATGAGCAGGATCACGGCGGCCTGACTGAGGTTCTCGGCCTGCACGGAGAACGCGGCGCTCGACGCGACCGGGGCATCGCCCAGCACGGTGCGGAAGAGGCCGGTCACGATCATGACGCCGACGGAGGCGATGAACACGTAGGTCGGGATCGCGAACACCAGGGACGCCTCGCGCACGCCGCGCAGGTTCACGATGATGATCAGGATCACGAAGCCCACGGCGAGTTCGACGCGCGCCGGGTCGAGAGCCGGCACGGCGGAGATGATGTTGTCGACGCCCGAGGCCACCGAGACCGCCACCGTCAGCACGTAGTCCACCAGCAGCGCGGCCGCGACGATCACGCCGGGGATCTCGCCGAGGTTCTTCGAGGCCACCTCGTAGTCGCCGCCGCCCGAGGGGTAGGCCTTGATGAGCTGGCGGTAGCTGAGCACCACCACGATCAGCAGCAGCACGACCGCTGCGGCGACGAGCGGCGTGAACGACAGGAACGTGAGTCCGCCGATCAGCAGGATCATCACCAGCTCCTGCGGCGCGTAGGCCACCGAGCTCAGGGCGTCCGACGCGAAGATCGGCAGCGCCATGCGCTTGGGGAGCAACTGGTCGTCGACCTCCTCGCTCGTGAGCGGGTCGCCGATCAGGATGCGCTTGGCCAGCGGCGGGGCATCCGTGCTCTTTCGGGTTTCGTCTGACACGTCGGCCGACACTACGCTCACCGACGGCATCCGCACGGAATCCTCACGGAATCCCTACGGCTGCGTCGTGGCCCCTCACGGAATCCTCACGGGGGTCGGGAACCGATCGTGTCCGGCTTCCGCGACGCATCGACGATGCACAGCGGTTTCCGATCACGAACCCGTAACGTCGATGACATGACGACCCTGCAGGTCACCGAGGACTCCATCCGCAAGACGCGCGAACTGCGTGACGAGTTCCAGCGTTTCCTGCGCGAGTACGAGTTCGGGATGCGCGAGGTCGAGACCAAGATCTCGATCCTGCGCGACGAGTTCACGCACGACCACGCGTACAACCCGATCGAGCACGTGAAGAGTCGGCTGAAGACGCCCGACAGCATCGTCGAGAAGATCGCGCGCAAGGGCATCGACGAACCCGATTTCGCCCGCATCCGCTCCGAGATCACCGACATCGCCGGCGTGCGCGTGACCTGCAGCTTCGTCGCCGACGTCTACCGCCTGTTCGATCTGCTCACCCAGCAGGACGACGTGACGGTGCGCGTGGTGAAGGACTACATCGCGACGCCGAAGGCGAACGGCTACAAGAGCCTGCACGCGATCATCGAGGTGCCGGTCTTCCTCTCCACGGGGCCGCTGTCGGTGCCGGTCGAGGTGCAGTTCCGCACCATTGCGATGGACTTCTGGGCCAGCCTCGAGCACAAGATCTACTACAAGTTCTCGAATCAGGTGCCCTCGCATCTCGTGGACAGCCTGACGGATGCCGCGGCCGCCGCCTCGGAGCTCGACACGCGCATGGAGCGGCTGCACCGCGAGGCCCACGGCGAGTCGCACCGGAAGCTCGCGCCGCCGCCGCCCCCGCACGTCGTCGGGGTCTGAGGGCCTCAGGCGGATCCATTCGATCCGATCGCCCTCCGTCTCCGAACAACCCGGAGAACACCGCACCGGTGTAGGAGGAGACGACCATGGCGCAGCGCAGCAGTGGCAAGAGATTCATCGCATGGGCCGCCCTCGCGGGCGTGATCAGCGGAGGGGTCTTCCTCGCGACAGCCGAGCTCTTCGCGCTGCTGTTCGCGCGCGCGGCCAGTCCCATCCTCGCGGTGGGCGGTTTCGTGATCGACATCGTGCCGCAGCCCTTCAAGGAGTTCGCGATCGCGACCTTCGGCGAGTACGACAAGATCGCCCTGCTCGCGGGCCTGGGGCTCGCGGTGGTCATCGCCTCTGCGATCGCCGGCATCCTGCAGCTGGTCAAGCCTCCGCTCGGCGTGATCGCCCTGGTCGTGGCCGGCGCGCTCTCGACCGCCGCGATCGTCACCCGAGCCGGTGTCACGGCCCTCGCGTTCCTGCCCCCGGTGCTCGGCACCGTCGCAGGCTCCGTCGTCCTCGTGCTCCTCGCCCGTCGTCTGCGCGCCTGGCGGTCCTCCGCCGTCGCCGCCGCCCCGGCGGTCACGGAGGACAAGAAGGACAAGGCGGACAACCCTCTCACGAAGCCCGCCGACACGGGCGAGGTCGCGGCGTCCCCGGCCGGCATCGACCGTCGGCGCTTCTTCGTGCTGTCCGCGATCGCCGGAGCCTCCGCCGTCATCGTCGGCGTCGCCTCGCGCGTGGTCAGCACCACCGTCTCCTCGGTCGAGACCCTGCGCGACGCCCTCAAGATCCCCAGCCCGCGCACGAAGGTCACCGTCCCCGACGGCGCCGAGCTCGACGTGCCCGGTCTCAGCAAGCTCTTCACGCCGAACGAGGACTTCTACCGCGTCGACACCGCGCTCACCGTCCCGTCGATCGACCCCGAGACCTGGCGGCTCGTGATCGATGGCATGGTCGACCAGCGGGTCGAGATGAGCTTCCAGGACATCCTCGACATGGGTCTCGACGAATACGCGATCACCCTCACCTGCGTCTCGAACGAGGTCGGCGGCGAGCTGGTCGGCAACGCGATGTGGCTCGGCGTGCCGTTGCGCGACGTGCTGAAGAAGGCGGGCGTGAAGTCCGGTGCCGACATGGTGCTCTCGCGCAGCGTCGACGGCTACACCGCGAGCACGCCGCTCTCGGCCCTGACCGACGACAACCTCGACGCGATCCTCGCGGTCGCCATGAACGGCGAGCCCCTGCCCCTCGAGCACG
The DNA here is from genome assembly GCF_055361165.1 of Microbacterium sp. TW_SC_2. Classification (NCBI taxonomy): domain Bacteria; kingdom Bacillati; phylum Actinomycetota; class Actinomycetes; order Micrococcales; family Microbacteriaceae; genus Microbacterium; species Microbacterium sp. TW_SC_2. Next base: position 307,727 of record NZ_CM143952.1, read on the forward strand.
GCTTCCCGGTGCGCATGGTGGTGCCGGGCCTGTACGGTTACGTGTCGGCGACCAAGTGGCTCACCGAGCTCAAGGTCACGACCTTCGCCGACGACGAGGCCTACTGGACCCCGCGCGGGTACAGCGCCGAGGCGCCGATCAAGTTCTCCTCGCGCGTCGACACCCCCAAGATCGGCGAGGCCGTCGCGGCCGGCAAGATCCCGATCGCCGGCGTCGCCTGGGCGCAGTCCGTGGGCATCGAGCGCGTCGAGGTCAGCATCGACAACGGGGACTGGGTTCCCGCGACGCTGTCGACGCCCATCAACGACGACACCTGGGTGCAGTGGCTCATGGAGTGGGATGCCACCCCGGGGACCCACTACGTCGCCGTGCGGGCGGTCAACAAGAACGGCGACCTGCAGATCGAGGAACGTGCCCCGATCGCTCCCGACGGCTCCTCGGGCTGGCAGCGCTCGCTGATCCGCGTCTCGTGAGGCCCGGTGCGGCGTCGTGCCCACCCTCTAGGGTGGAGCCATGACGTCGCTCCCCGCCTGCGTGATCACCGTCTCCGACCGCTCGTTCTCGGGTGAGCGCGAGGACCGCGGCGGGCCCATCGCCGTCGGACTCCTCCGCGACGCCGGCTGGCATTGCCCGGACGCCGAGATCATCCCGGACGGCGCGAGTTCCGTCGCCGACGCGTTGCGCCGAGCCGCCGCGCGCGGCATCCGCCTGATCGTGACGACCGGCGGCACGGGGGTCGGCCCCCGCGATCTCACCCCCGAGGGCACGCGCTCCGTGATCACCCGGGAGGTGCCGGGCATCGCCGAGGAGCTGCGCCGGAGCGGACTCAGCGACACCCCGCTGTCGGTGCTGTCCCGCGGCCTCGCCGGCATCATCGATCCCGCGGGCGCGCTCGTGGTGAATCTTCCCGGGTCCACGCGTGCCGTGGCATCGGGCATGCCCCTCGTGCTCGGCGTCGCCGCGCACATCGTGGATCAGGTACAGGGCGGAGACCACACATGAACGACGTACGTCTGGCAGCGGTGAGCGAGCAGGACCTCGACCTGGATGTGCATCTGCGCGCGGTGGAGGATCCGCGCCTGGGCGCCGTCACGACCTTCGTCGGGCGGGTGCGCGACAACGACCCGGACGCGCAGACCCCGGTGGTCGGGCTGGAGTACAGCGCGCATCCCGACGTCGAGGCGACGCTGCGTCGCATCGCGGAGGAGGCCGGAGCCGACGCCGCGGCTCCCGCCGTCGTGGCGGTGAGTCACCGCATCGGCCGGCTGGAGGTCGGCGATGCGGCCGTGGTCATCGCGGTCGCCTCCGAGCACCGCGCCGAGGCCTTCGAGGTCTGCCGCGCGGTCATCGAGGCCATCAAGCAGGACCTGCCGGTGTGGAAGCGTCAGCTCGAGTCCGACGGCACGACCGCCTGGAAGGGCATCGGGGGCTGAAGGACGGGCCTCAGCCGCCCGCGAAGGGCGGCAGCACGTCGATCAGCTGTGCCGCCTCAAGCGGACGGTCGTCGTCGGCGCGCACGCCGTCGACCATGACCGCGCAGCGCGGAAGGATGTCGGCGAGCGCCGGGTGCGCGGCCACGACCGCCGTGCGGAGGGCGAGCAGCGTCGGCTCCCCGCGCTCCTCGGAGTCGACACCCGCGGCCTCGGCGGCGGCCGCGAAATAGCGCACACGGGTCATGATGCCTCACCCGCCGCGGTCTCCCCGGGGCGCACCCAGTCGCCCGAGCGTCCGCCGGACTTCGCGACGATGCGCACGTTCTCGATCACGACCGTGCGATCGACGCCCTTGATCATGTCGACCACGGCCAGCGCGGTCACCGACACGGCCGTGAGCGCCTCCATCTCGACGCCGGTGCGGTCGGCCGTGCCCACGGTGGCCTCGATCCGCACGCCGTCGTCGACGATGTCGAGCTCGACGCTCGCGCGGTGCACGCCGATCACGTGCGCCAGGGGCAGCAGCGCGGGGGTGGACTTCGCGGCCTGGATGCCGGCGATGCGGGCCACGGCGAGCACGTCGCCCTTCGGCATCGTGCCGTCGCGGAGCGCGGCGATCACCGCGGTGCTGCACCGGACGAAGCCGCGTGCGGTCGCGGTGCGCACGGTCGGCTGCTTGGCGGTGACGTCGACCATGTGCGCGCGGCCGGCGGCGTCGAGATGCGGAAAGCTCATCAGACCAGCATGACATCGATCGGGTCGCCCACGGCGACCGCGGTGACCTCGGCGGGCACGATCGCGAAGGCGTGCGCGCGCGCGAGTCCGCCGGCGAGGTGCGAGCCCGAGCCGCCGGCCGTCGCGGGGCGCACGGTGCGTGCGACGAGATCGACGACGGCGGGCAGGTACTGCCGCCGGCCGGGGGGAGGGGTCCAGGCGGCATCGGCGGTGAACGGTGCCGTCGCGCGGTGGATGCCGGTGCGGCCCTGCAGTGCGAGCAGGGCGGGGCGCACGAAGACCTCGAACGACACCGCGACGCTGACGGGGTTGCCCGGCAGCCCGAACACGAGGCACCCGGAATCCAGCACGCCGAAGGCCTGCGGCTTGCCCGGCTGCATCGCGACCCCCGCGAACTCGACCTCACCGCGACCGTCGAAGGCGCCGCGCACGGGCTCGTAGGCGCCGGCGCTCACTCCCCCGGAGAACACGATCACGTCGGCACCCCGGGCGATGGCGTCGGCGGTCACAGCCCTCACCGCGTCGGCGTCGTCCGGCACGCGCGCGATGTGCACGACCTCGGCGTCGGCATCGCGCACGAGCTGCGCGAGCAGCGGTCCGTTGGAATCCGGGATGCGGCCGCGGGTGGCGGGCTCGCCCGGGGCGAGCAGCTCGCTGCCGGTGGAGATGACCGCCACACGCGGGGCGCGGGTCACGCGGACCTCCGAGACCCCCGCGGCCACGGCCGCCGCGATCTGGAACGCGCCCAGTCGCTCGCCCGCGTGCACGACCGTGTCACCCGCGTGCAGGTCCGCCCCGCGCCGACGCACGAAGGCGCCGGGCTTCGCCGGAGCGCGCAGCACCCGCACCTCGCCGAGAGAGTCGGCCAGGCCGCCCGCGGTGTCCTCGAAGGGCACGATCGCATCGGCATCCGTGGGGCAGGCCGAACCGGTCATGATGCGCGCGGCCTCACCGGCGCCCAGCGCGGGGTCGGCGTCGGTGCCGGCGGGGAGATCGGCGACGACCCGCAGTGTCACGGGATGCTCGGGCGATGCCGTCGCGACATCCGCGGCGTGCACCGCGAAGCCGTCCATCGCGGAGTTGTCGAACAGGGGGATGTCGTGCGCGGCGGCGGCGGGTTCCGCGAGCGTGCGCCCCGCAGCATCCCCGATCGCGCGCGTCTCCGCCTCGAGCACCCGCACGGCGGCGAGCACACGGGCGAGCTGCTCCTCGACCGTGCGCAGCGCGCTCATGCCGACACCTCCGTCGCGGCGGTCGACGAGGGGGGAGCCGACGAGGGAGCGGCGGCGCGGACGGCGACCTCGTGCTGGCGGCCCGTGAGCGCGTCGATCAGCGCCAGACGGCCGAGCAGGGGGGTGCCGGCGCCGGTGATGAGCTTGACGACCTCGCCGGACAGCATCCCGCCCACCTGCACGCACAGTGCGCCGAGCACGCCGACCTGTGCGCAGCTGGGAGGTTCGCCCTCGGTGCCCAGCGGGAACAGGTCGGTCAGCACGACCGGGTCGCCTGCGGGCGGGGCGGACCAGAAGACGGTGGCCTGCGCGTGCCACTCCTGCACCGCACCCCACACCAGCGGAACGCCCAGGGATTCGGCGGCGGCGGCGACCGCGCGGCGGGTGGCGAACGAGTCGCTCGTGTCGACCACCACATCGGCGCCCGCGAACAGGGCTTCGGCGTTGGCGGCATCGAGCCGTTCGGAGATCTGGGTGACCGCGGTGTGCGGGGCGAGCGCCGTGATCGCACGCGCGGCCGAGGCGGTCTTGGGGGTGCCGATGTCTTCCACGCGGTGCGCGAGCTGGCGCTGCAGATTCGTCAGCTCCACGACGTCGTCGTCGATCACCGTGAGCGATCCGACGCCGGCCGCCGCGAGAGCGAGCAGCACGGGGGAGCCGAGCCCGCCCGCCCCGACGACGGTGACGCGGGCCGCGTTCAGACGGCGTTGCCCCTCCTCGCCGATGCCGGCGAGGACCGCGTGCCGGGCGGTGCGGACGAGTTCGGCGGGCTCCAGGGCCGGCGCGGGTGCGACGAGAGGGTGCATGGGTTCAGGGTATGCCCGGAAGCGGCGGGGCCGACGAGGGCGCGGGGCGGTGTCTGCGACGGGCCGGGTGTTCAGGCGCGGAGGGCGTCGTCGACGACCGCGAACACCTCGGGGTCCCACGTGAGCGCGCGCTCCCAGGGCAGCGCGAACGCGTCGGCGAAGAAGATGCTGTGCACGTCGTCGTCGAAGCTGTGCCGCACGACATCGGGCAGCACCGCGGGGGACACCTCGTCGGCGCGAGCGCTCCGGCGGGCGACGAGACCGTCGTGCGGCCACAGCAGGCCCGGTTCGGTAGCCGCGTGGAAATACCCCGCACCCACGGCGGTGACGGCCACGGCATCGAGCACGCCGGCCTGCGTCGCGTTCCACTCCCGCAGGAAGCGGTGGGAGACCTGGTCGGCCGCGCCCTGGGAGTTCTCGGCCGCATAGCTGCGCGATCGCTCCAGGATCTGCGTGGTTCCCGGATCTCCGTGCGCGTCGGCGATCGCGATGTCCTCGGAGAGCACGTCGCCGAGCAGCGACCCGTCCCAGGGCGTGCCCAGGGTGACCAGGCGACGGATCGACGGGCCGTCCCCGTGCAGCTCACGGATCGCGGCACGGGAGAACAGCCCGCCCATCGAGTGCGCCACGAGATCGACGTCGGTGATCCCGTGCTCCTCGCCGAGCCATCGCAGGAACGCGGCCAGGCGGACACCACCGTCGTCGATCGTGCCGACCGCATTGACCGTGACCTCGGCGGGCAGGACGAGGGGGACGTCGGCGAACCCCTGCCATCCGGCATCCTCGCGCACCTCGCCCTCGCCGAGGCGGGCGGGGGCGGTGAACACGGAGGCACCGCGACCGAGCAGATGCGCGCGGAGGGCGGTGAGCGTGTTCCCGGCGGCGAGACCGGAGCCGGCGGCGCGGTCGGGGTCGGTGAACGGGGTCACGGCGGCACCGCCGGACACGAGGACGACGGCTGCGGCCATGGGCGCTCCTTCTCGAGGACGTACGCGGCAAGGATAGGGCAGAACGGCGTCCGTGCCCGGCGGCGTGGGGGTGACGGCCGTCGGGGTGCAGCGAGGACGATGGCCCGATATGCCGCCGCTATCGACGCTCATGCGGAGGAAATCAGCGTGGTGATCCGCATCTGCGGTAGTGTCATGGCATGCACGCCTTCCGGATCTCCCGCGCCGCGCGCCTGCTCGGGGTCAGCGACGACACCGTCCGGCGCTGGGTCGACCAGGGACTCCTCCCCGTCACGGATGCCGTTCCCGCCGAGATCCCCGGCGATGCGCTCGCGGCGCGGGCGGTCGCGCTCGCCGACGAGGCGCGGGCGGAGGACGACGCCCTCTCGAGCGCACGGAACCGCTTCACCGGCATCGTGACCCGTGTGCAGATCGAGGGTCTGATGGCGCAGGTCGACCTGCAGGCCGGGCCCCACCGCGTCGTCTCGCTGATGTCGGCGGAGGCCGCGCACGCGCTGAAGCTCGAGGTCGGGTCGTTGGCCACGGCATCCGTCAAGGCGACCCAGGTCGTCATCGACCTCCCGGCGGGCTGACATGACCCGTACCCGCCGCGCCGTTCTTCGTGCTGCCGCCGCTCTGCTGGCCGCCGGGGCGCTGGCTCTCGCGGGATGCGCCGGGTCCCCGGCATCCACGCCCGACGGCGCCGAGTCCGCCGACGGGGCACCGGGCGGAGAACTGATCGTGTACGCGGCCGCCTCACTCTCCTCGGCGTTCGATGCGATCGGCGAGGCGTTCCGGGAAGAGCATCCCGACGTCACGGTGAGCGCCGTGTACGACGGATCCTCCACCCTCGTGACGCAGCTCCTCGCGGGCGCTCCGGCCGACGTGTTCGCCTCGGCCGATGAGGCGACCATGGCGAAGGCGGAAGCCGTCACCGACGAGCCGGAACTGTTCGCTTCGAACACGCTCGTGATCGCCGTGCCGGTCGGCAACCCCGGTGATGTGCGGACGCTCGCCGACCTCGCCGGCGTGACCACCGTGCTGTGCGCCCCCGAGGTGCCCTGCGGTGCGGCGTCCGAGGCGCTGCTCGCCGCCGCCGACGTCGCGGTCGACCCCGCCAGCGTCGAGCAGAACGTGACCGCCGTGCTGACCAAGGTCGCCGCCGCCGAGGCCGATGCCGGACTCGTGTACGCCACCGACGTCGTGGGCCGCGACGACGTCGAGTCGATCGTGCCGGAGGGCGCGGAGGACGTCGTCAACCACTACCCGATCGCCGCTCTCGACGACGCCCGCAATCCGGACGCGGCGGACGCGTTCATCGCCTTCGTGCGGTCGGAGGCGGGCCGGAGCATCCTGGCGGACTTCGGGTTCGGCGCCCCATGACCGCGGCAGCAGGCACCGGCTATGCGCCGCGCGCGCTCGCGGTTCCCGCGCTGATCGGCCTCGCGTTCCTGGTGCTCCCGCTCGCGGCGCTGATCGCCCGCGTCGACTGGTCGACCTTCGTCGCCGATGTGACCTCCGAGGCTGCGCTCTCGGCGCTCGCACTCTCCCTCGGCACGGGGGTGATCGCGACCCTGCTGTGCATCGTGGTCGGGGTGCCCCTGGCGCTGTTCATCGCCCGCTCCGGCCCCCGTCTCGCCGCGGTGCTGCGGGCCGCGGTCACCGTGCCGCTCGTGCTGCCGCCCATGGTGGGCGGTGTCGCGCTGCTGTACCTGTTCGGCCGCGCCGGCTGGCTGGGCGGACTCGGGCTGTCGTTCAGCACCCCGGCGGTGGTGCTCGCGCAGACCTTCGTGGCGCTGCCGTTCCTCGTGCTCGCGGTCGAGGGAGCGGTGCGCACCGCGGGTGTCGGATACGAGCGCACGGCCGCCGCGCTCGGGGCCGGTCGCTGGACGATCCTGCGTCGGATCACACTGCCGCTCGCCGGCCCCGGGATCGTCGCCGGCATCGTGCTGTGCTTCGCGCGGGCGATCGGGGAGTTCGGTGCCACCGCCCTGTTCGCCGGCAACCGACCGGGCGTCACGCAGACGATGCCGCTCGCCATCTACACCGCCTTCAACGGCGCCGGGGTGACGCAGGGAGCCGCCGTCGCGCTCGCGCTGCTCCTGCTCGCCACCGCCGTCGCGGTGCTGCTGCTCGTGCGCGGATGGCGACCGGGGGCCGCGCGATGAGTGCCCGTGGCGAGGGCGGGCAGGCGGGAGCCGGCGGCCTGCGCGCCCACGTCGTCGTCGCCCGCGAGCACTTCGTCGTGGATGTCGCGCTCGAGGTGCATCCCGGTGAGACCGTGGCGGTGATGGGGCCGAGCGGCGCGGGCAAGTCGACGCTGCTGCAGGCGCTCGCCGGATTGCTGCCGCTGACGGCCGGCGAGATCGTGATCGACGGCCGGGTGGTCGACCGCGTCGCCGCGCCGCGCGTGCACACGGAGCCGATGGGGAGGGGCGTCGTGCTGCTCGGGCAGGAGGCGCGCGTGTTCCCGCACCTGAGCGTGCGGGAGAACGTCGCCTTCGGGCCGCGGGCGGCGGGCGTCGAGGTGCGCCGTGCCCGCGCGAGCGCCGACGAGTGGCTCGCGCGCGTCGGTCTTCCCGGGGCCGGAGATCGCATGCCGCGCGAACTCTCCGGCGGGGAGGGGCAGCGCGTGGCGGTGGCCCGGGCGCTGGCGGCATCCCCGCGGGCCGTGCTGCTGGACGAGCCGCTCGTGGCGCTCGACCCCGAGACCGCGGGCGAGATCCGGCGGATGCTGCGCGATCAGCTCCGCGGCACCACGACCATCGCGGTCACCCACGATGCGGCCGACGCCGTCGCACTGGCGGACCGGCTGATCATCGTGGAGGCGGGGCGGGTGACGCAGAGCGGGCCGGTGCGCGAGGTCCTCGCCGCGCCGGCATCCGGTTTCGTCGCCTCGATCGCCGGGGTGAACCGCATCATCGGGGTGGCCGAGCGGGGTGGGTGGCGCGGCGGCGGCGTGCGGCTGCGCAGTGCGGATGCCGCATCGTGCGCCCTGGCCGTCACGGACGGCGTGCCGCTGGCCGCCGTGTTCTCCCCGGCCGCCGCGCGGGTCGGGCGGCCGGACGCCGCCGACGGTTCCGAGCCGTCGGACGTGTGGCCCACCCGCATCACGCGGCTCGAGGCGACGCTCGCCGGCGTGCGCGTGCACACCGAGCTCTGCCAGGTGGACGTCGCGGTGACCGACGCGGCAGGGCTCGCACCGGGAGACATGCTGTCCGTGCGGGTCGACCCCGCCGCGGTGCGGTTCGTCCCGCTCGGCTAGGGCCGGTCCCTCGCGTCAGGCGCGATCGTGCAGGGTGATGCGATAGCCGTCCGGGTCGGCGAAGGTGAAGGTGCGGCCGAACGGGCCGTCGATCGGGGCCGCGACGATCTCGTGCCCGTCGGCGGACAGGGCGTCGTGGATCTCCTGCACGTCCGTGGCGTGCAGCCAGATCGCGGCGCCGACACCCGGGTGGGCCGCGGAGGCGAGGTCGGTGCCCGGCACGACCTCGCGCAGGGCGAACGCGATCGGCGCGGTCTGGAAGACCACGGCGTGCGGCGGGCCCTCGGGGGCGCGGACGAGGCCGAGGTACTGCTCGTAGAACGCTCGCGACGCGTCGAGATCGCTGGCCTGGAGAGAGATGAAATCGGGGCCGGTGACGGGCATGGTGTTCCTCCTGTTATGTGTCAGTTTTCTGACATGTCTGACTGTATGTCAGAATGCTGACATGAGTCAAGGCGCCGATGAGATCGATCTCGAGACCTCCCTGGGCTATCTGCTGAAGGAGGCGTCGAGCGCCCTGCGCGTCGCGATGGAGGATGTGCTCCGGCCGCTCGGGATGACGGTGACGCATTACTCCTGCCTGGAGCTGCTCGCGCAGCGGCCCGGGCTGTCGAACTCGGAGCTCGCGCGAGGTGCGTTCGTGACGAGGCAGTCCATGAACGTGCTGCTCCAGGCGCTCGAGCGCGACGGCTCGGTGATCCGGCCCGCGGAGGCGGCCGTCGGAAAGGTCCTCCCCGCACAGCTCACGCCGCTCGGGCGGCGACGGCGGGAGCAGGCGAGCGCCGCGGTGCGCTCCGTCGAGGTCCGGATGCTGTCCGGGATGAGCCCGCAGGAGCGCGCGGGGGCGCGCGCGAGCCTCCGGCGCATGATCCACGCGCTGCGCGACGAGACCTGATCGGCGTCGGCAGGGGCGTCGGCGTCGGTCGCCGTTCGGGTGTCGGCGTCGGTCGCCGTTCCGTTTTCAGGCGAGAACGCGCGTTCCGCCGCGTTTTAGCCGGTGACAGCCCTCAGCGGCGACGTCCGTCCTGAGTTGTGAACGCCGATCTCAGCCGAGGAACTCCCGCGCGGCGGCCGACAGAGCAGTGACGCCCACCTCGATGGTCGGGTGGATCTCGGGCGCGAAGTACGGGGAGTGGTTCGTGGGGATGTCGCTGTCGAGCGTGCCGCCCGCCATCGCCGCGGCGAACCGGGTGGGGTCGACACCGCCCCAGAACCAGAACACGAGCGGAACGCCGGTGTCGCGGGCGAACCACGACACGTCCTCGCTGCCCGTGAACATGCCGGGATCGACCACCGCGGCCTCACCGAGGGCGCGCTGCAGGGCGCTCGTCACGCGTGCCGTGGCCGCGTCGTCGTTGATGGTCGGGGGGAGGGTGTGGTCGGTGCGGATCTCGGGCTCGCGCTCGGCGCCGGATGCGGCGGCCTCCGCCCGCACGATCCGCTCGACGCTCGCGAGCACCTTCGCCCGACCGGCATCGTCGGGGTAGCGCAGGCTGAGCTCGAGCTTCGCCTCGGCGGGGATGATGTTGTTCTTGAGTCCCGCGTGGATGGAGCCGACCGTGACCACGGCGACCTCGCGCGGGTCCGTCTCGCGCGACGCGATCGTCTGCAGGCGCATCACGGTCGCCGCGGCCATCACGATGGGGTCGATCGTGGAGTGCGGGCGCGAGCCGTGTCCGCCGCGTCCGTGCAGAGTCACGGTCAGGCCGTCGGATGCTGCCATCTGAGTGCCGGGGCGCACCCCGATCGTGCCCGCGGGCAGCGGGGTGACGTGCTGGCCGAGGACGATGTCGGGGTGAGGCACGAGATCGCGCAGGCCGTCGTCGAGCATGGCCCGGGAGCCGGCACCGTACTCCTCGGCAGGCTGGATGAGCACGACCAGCGTGCCCGACCAGTCCGCGCGCTCGGCGACCAGCTTCTCGACGGCGCCGATCATCGCGGTCACGTGCATGTCGTGTCCGCAGGCGTGCATCACGGGCACGACGTTGCCGGCGGGATCGATGCCCGTGGCGGTGCTCGCGTAGGCCAGGCCGGTCTGCTCGCTCACGGGGAGGGCATCCATGTCGGCGCGCACCCACACGACCGGGCCGTCGCCGTTCTCGAGGACTCCGACGACGCCGGTCACGCCGACGCCCTCGTGCACCTCGAGACCGAGATCGCGCAGGTGGCCGGCGGCGATGCCGGCGGTGCGGGTCTCCTGGAACGACAGCTCCGGGTGCTGGTGCAGGTCGATGTAGAGCGCTTCGAGATCGATCGTCATGACCCGAGCCTAACGTTCACCCCGGGAGCCGACCCGGCCCCTTCTGTGCGATCGGCCCCTCTGTGTGCAGTCATAGAGGGGCCGATCGCACAGAAAGGGGCCGCTCGGCGACGAGGGGGAGAGGGGGTCAGGAGGGGCGGGAGTAGGTGGCGAGCGGCGGGCCGGGGTGCAGCACGGCGTTCACGATCGCCTCGATCGCGAACGCGCTCGCCTCCCCGAGCCCCACGACGTCGGGATGCAGGAGCCACTGCAGCTGCAGACCGTCCATGACCGCGAGGATGCCGGCGGATGCCGCGGCGACCGTGTCGGGCTCGGTCACCCCCTCCTGCGCGCAGAGGTCGCGGAACGCGGACGTGACCTCGCGGCGCAGCGTGGTGTAGCGCTCTTCGAAGTACTCGCGCCCGGGGTGATCGTCGGTCACGGATTCCGACGACAGCACGGTGTACGCCTGCACGATGCCGGGGCGCAGCTCGTTCGCGAACGCGGTGCGCACGAGGTGCAGGAACAGTTCCGGCCCGTCGGGGATGTGCTTCTTCGCGAGCTCGGCGACGTCGGCCTGGTCACGGTACGCGAGCACTTCGAGCAGCAGCTTCTGCTTGGAGCCGAAATGGTGCAGCACGCCGGCATGCGTGATGCCCACCTGCTCGGCGACGTCGGCGAGCGTACCGTTGGTCGAGCCCTTGTTGCCGAAGATCTCGACCGCCGCCTTCAGGATCTGCTCCCGCTTCGCGCGGGTCGCCGGGCGCACGCGAGTGGTCTCGGTGTCATCGCTCATCGTGGCCCTCCCTTCGGGGTCATCGTCATGCTGCGCTTGCCATCTTACTTACCAGTGGGTAACCTCACGTAAGCTTACTTTCTCGACAGTAAGCAAATCACACAGTGCCGGACCTCGTCCGGACGCGCAGCAGCACAATGACCCGTGCCAAGGAGAAGCAATGAAGCTCAGAAAGTCTCTGATCGTGGTCGCCGCGGTCTCCGCCCTCAGCGTCTCGGTCCTCGCCGGATGCTCGTCCGGCGGCGGCTCGAACGACAGCGACGGCGAATCGCCCGCCCTCACGATCGCGAAGCCCGACGGCGCGATCACCACCGAGTCGAACAACCCGTGGATCGGCGACTCGTCGGCCAACAAGCTCGGCTACAAGAACGTCCTGTTCGAGCCGCTCGCGATGGTCAACCTCGTCGGCGAGAACGAGACGACCCCGTGGCTGGCCGAGAAGGTGGAGTGGAACGACGACTACACCCAGCTCCGCGTCACCCCGCGTGAGGGCGTGACCTGGAACGACGGCGAGGACTTCACCGCCGACGACATCGTGTTCACGTTCGACCTGATCCGCAACACCCCGGCGCTCGACACCGGCAACCTGCAGCTGACCGACGTCGTCAAGGACGGCGATGACGTGGTGCTCTCGTTCGCGGAGTCGAAGTTCGTCAAGCAGGCGCAGGTGCTGCACATCTCGATGGTCCCCGCCCACGTCTGGGCCGACGTCGACGACCCCACGACGTTCGAGAACCCCGAGCCGGTCGGCACCGGGCCGTACACGCTCGACAGCTTCAGCAGCCAGTCCGTCACGATGGACGCGCGGGACGACTACTGGGGCGGCGACCTCGCCGTGCCCACGCTCTACTACATCTCGTACAACGACAACACGGCGCTCACCACGGCACTCGCCAACGGTGACGCCGACTGGGCGCAGGCGTTCATCCCCGACGTGCAGGGCGCGTTCGTCGACAAGGACCCGGAGCACAACGTGTTCTGGGCGGCCAATGTGATGGCACCCGACGTGCTCTTCCTGAACCACCAGAAGAAGCCCTTCGACGACGTGGCCTTCCGCCAGGCCGTCAACATGGTGATCGATCGCCCGGCCCACACCGAGATCGCGCGCGAGAACGCCGGTCCCGTGCTCACCAGCGTCACCGGCCTGCCGACGCCGGTCGGCGAGAAGTACATCGCCCCGGACTACCAGGGAGAGGAGTTCTCGATCGACGTCGACGGCGCCAAGGCGCTGCTCGAGGATGCCGGCTACACCTGGGACGGCGACGCGCTGATCGACCCCGACGGCGAGCCGGTCTCGTTCACGCTCGAGGTCCCGCAGGGCTGGAACGACTACGTCACCGGCATCAGCCTGATCGCCGACCAGGTCAAGGAGACCCTGGGCGCCGACGCCAAGGTGAACACCCCGGATGCCGACACCTGGTGGGCCAACAAGCGCTCCGGCGACTTCGACGCCATCATGCACTGGACCGACAGCGGCACCACGCCGTACGACCTGTACTCCGACACCATGGACGGCCGCTGGCTGCTGGTCGGCGACGACGTGGACTACAACTTCGGCCGCTACGAGAACCCGCGGGCGACCGAGCTGCTGAACACCTACGCGACCGCGTCGACCGATGAGGACCGCACGGCCGCCCTCGAGGAGCTGCAGCAGATCTTCGTCGAGGAGGTTCCGGTGATCCCGGTGGGCACGCACCCCTACCTGGGCGAGTACAACACCCGGAACTACGTCGGGTGGCCGAACGAGGACGACCAGTACGCCACGGCCGACCCCACGCAGGTCACCGTGCCGCTGATCCTCACCAAGCTCACCCCCGCCGAGTGACCCGCTCGTCTCGCTCCGCTCGCTCGTTTCCTGAGCGAGCGGAGCGAGACGAAGGGCCGTCCCCCCGAAAGCGAACTCCCATGTCTGACCCCCTCCTCAGCGTGCGCGACTTCTCGGTCGCGTATGACGTCGACCCGCCCGTCGAAGCGGTGAAGCACGTGACCCTCACCCTGCAGCGCGGCGAGATCCTCGGACTCGCCGGCGAGAGCGGATGCGGCAAGACCACGCTCGCGTACGGCGTGCAGCGTCTGCTGCGCGCCCCGGCCGTCATCACGAGCGGCGACGTGACCTTCCACGATGCCTCCGGCGTCGACGTCGACATCAACACCCTCGGCGTCGACGAGATGCAGCGCTTCCGCTGGGACAAGGTCTCGATGGTCTTCCAGGGTGCGATGAACGCCCTGAACCCGGTCGCGACGATCGGCGCGCAGCTCGAGGACGTCTTCGAGGTGCACCGGCCGCAGCTCAGCCGCCGCGAGCGCCGCGCCGCCGCGGAGGAGCTGCTCGAGCTGGTCGCGGTCGGCAAGGACCGCATCCGCTCGTACCCCCACGAGCTCTCCGGCGGCATGCGCCAGCGCGTGATGATCGCGATGGCGCTCGCCCTCCGCCCGCAGCTGATGGTGATGGACGAGCCCACCACGGCGCTCGACGTGCTCGTGCAGCGCGAGATCCTCCGCCAGATCTCCCAGCTGCGGCACGAGTTCGGCTTCTCGGTGATCTTCATCACGCACGACCTCCCGCTGCTGCTCGAGATCAGCGACCGCATCGCCGTGATGCGCGAGGGCGAGATCGTCGAGCTCGCGACCGCGCGCGACCTGTGGGAGCGCCCGCAGCACGAGTACACGCGCAAGCTCCTGGCCTCGTTCCCCCGCCTCACCGGCGAGCGGGGGGTGCTGGTCCGATGACGCTGCTCGAATTCCGCCACGTCTCCAAGCGCTACTCCGTGCGCGGCGCCGCTCCGCTGCTCGCCCTCGACGACGTCAGCTTCACGCTGCGCGACCGGCAGACCATCGCCCTGGTCGGCCAGTCCGGCAGCGGCAAGTCGACGATCGCGAAGATCCTCACGCAGCTCGAGACCCCCACCTCCGGTCAGGTGCTGCTGGACGGCTCGCCGATCCCGCGCCACGGCCGAGGTCTGCGCCGGTACCGGCAGCAGCTGCGCATGGTCTTCCAGGACCCCTTCGCCTCGCTCAACCCGTACCACTCCATCCGCTACCACCTGGAGCGTCCGCTGCGTCTCGACGCCGTCGTCCCCCGCGACGAGGTCGAGTCCGAGGTACGCCGGCTGCTGGAGCGGGTGCGGCTCGACCCGGACGTCGTGATCGACCGCCGCCCGCACGAGCTCTCCGGCGGCCAGCGTCAGCGCGTCGCGATCGCCCGCGCTCTGGCGTCCCGGCCCGCCCTGCTGGTCGCCGACGAGCCCGTGTCGATGCTCGACGTCTCGATCCGTCTCGGCGTGCTGACCCTGCTCGCCGACCTGCAGCGCGAGGAGGGACTCGGCGTGCTCTACATCACGCACGACCTCGCCACCGCCCGGCACTTCAGCGACGAGATCATGGTGCTCCACCACGGCAAGGTCGTCGAGCACGGCCCCGCCGACGACGTCATCCTGAACCCCCAGCACGAGTACACGCGCGAGCTGCGCGCGGCATCCCCCGACCCGGAGAAGCACTTCTCCTCGGCGGCGCCCCGACCGTTCGGAGGAGCCGAATGAGAATCCCGTTCCGTTTCATCGCCGGCCGTGCCGCCTTCTACCTCTTCACCGCCTGGGCGGCCATCACGATCAACTTCTTCCTGCCGCGCCTGCTCAAGGGTGACCCGGTCACGGCCTACATGCAGAAGAACGCCGGACAGATCACGCCCGAGGCCGAGCGCGCCCTGCGCATCCTGTTCGGCCTCGACCAGAACACCTCGGTGTGGCAGCAGTACCTCGACTACTGGCAGCTGCTGTTCAGCGGCGACCTGGGGCGTTCGTTCTCCAACGGGCTCGCCCCGGTCGGCGACGTGATCGCCTCCGCCCTGCCCTGGACGCTCGGCCTGGTCGGCGTGGCCACGATCCTGTCGTTCCTGATCGGCACCGCCACCGGTGCGGTGATCGGATGGCGCCGCGGCAGCCGCGCCGACGTGATCGTCCCGATCTCGACGTTCTTCAGCACCGTGCCCTACTTCTGGCTCGGGCTCATCGCGATCGCGGTGCTCTCGACGACGCTGGGCTGGTTCCCCGCCTCGCACGCCTACGACAAGGGGGCGCGGCCGGAGTGGACGCTCGACTTCATCGGCCAGGTCATCGCGCACGGCGCCCTGCCGGTGCTGACGATCATCATCGCCTCGCTCGGCGGCTGGATCCTCGGGATGCGCAACATGATGCTGACCGTGCTCGACGAGGACTACATCACCGTCGCGCAGGCCAAGGGCATGCCGAACAAGCGGGTGCTCTGGCGCTACGCGGCCCGCAACGCCGTGCTGCCGCAGCTGTCGAGCTTCGCGCTGTCGATCGGCTTCATCGTCGGCGGCACGATCGTGATGGAGATGGTGTTCTCCTATCCGGGGGTCGGCAAGCTGCTGCTCGACGCGACCAACGCGAAGGACTACCCGCTCATGCAGGGGCTGTTCCTCATCATCACCATGGCGGTGCTGATCGCCAACATCCTCGCCGACATCGCCTATGCGGTGCTGGATCCGCGGACCCGTCAGTCGGAGGCCTGAGATGACCCTTTCCCCCTCAGCAGAGTCCGGTGCGGCCCGGGCCGGAGTGCCCGAGACGTCCACGCTGCAGACGCCCGCCGTGCGCCCGCCGAAGGAGAAGTCGTTCTGGTCGCAGTTCACCGCGGCCTTCGCGATGTTCCGCAACCGCAAGTCGCTGACCGGTCTCATCATCCTCGGGGTGTTCGTGCTGGTCGCGGTCTTCAGCGACCTGATCGCCCCCTACGGCCCCCTCGAGAAGGACTACTCGGCGCTGCGTCAGGGACCGTCGTGGGCGCACCTGCTCGGCACCACCCACATGGGCGAGGACGTGTTCAGCCAGATCATCTACGGCACCCGAGGCGTGCTCGTCGTCGGCTTCCTCGCCGGCATCATGGGCACGTTCATCGCGGTCATCATGGGCGTGGTCTCGGGCTACACGCGGGGCTGGCGCAGCGAATCGCTGTCGGCGCTCACGAACGTGTTCCTGGTGATCCCCGGCCTGCCGCTCATCATCATCGTCGCTTCGCAGTTCGAGAACCCGCCGCTCGTGCTGATCGCGGCCGTGCTCGCGATCACCGGATGGGCGTGGGGGGCGCGCGTGATGCGCGCGCAGACGATGTCGTTGCGCAACCGCGACTTCATCCAGGCCGCCCGCGCCAACGGAGAGCCGCTGCGGCGGATCATCTTCGTCGAGATGCTGCCGAACCTGATGGCGATCATCGCCTCGAGCTTCGTCGGCACGGTGACCGCCGCCGTGCTCGGGCTCACCACTCTCGCCTTCATCGGCGTGATCCCGATCAGCAACCTGAACTGGGGAACGATCCTGTTCTGGGCGCAGCAGAACGGCGCATTCCCGAACTACTGGTGGTGGTACGTGCCCGCCGGGCTCTGCATCGCGATCCTGGGCGTCGCCCTCTCGCTGATCAACTTCGGGATCGACGAGTACGTCAACCCGCGGCTGCGATCGGCGGGAGAGCGTGCCAGGGCCATGAAGAAGAAGGGGCTGAACGTGAACGACGCCGTCACCGCGGTGCGCAGCGTCGCGCCGGCCTCCGAGAACCCGCCGCAGAAGAACACCCCGCACGCCCCGACGACACAGAACATGAAGTGATGACCTCTCCGACTCTGACCACGGCCCTGCCCTATCAGGACCCCGCCCTCACGATCCCCGAGCGCGTCGCCGATCTCCTCGGACGCATGACGCTCGAGGAGAAGGTGGGGCAGATGCTGCAGCTCGACGCGCGCGACGATCTCGACGACCACATCCTGCGCCGCCACGCCGGGTCGATCCTGCACACTTCCCCCGAGCGCATCCTCCGCGCCAACGAGCTCACGGCGCAGACGCGCCTCGGCATCCCGCTGCTCGTGGCGGAGGACTGCATCCACGGGCACTCCTTCTGGCCCGGCGCCACGATCTACCCGACGCAGCTCGGCATGGCCGCCTCGTGGGATGCGGAGCTCGTCGAGCGCGTCGCCCGGGCGACGGCCGAGGAGGTCGCGATCACCGGCATCCACTGGACGTTCTCGCCCGTGCTCTGCATCGCGCGCGATCTGCGCTGGGGACGCATCGACGAGACCTTCGGTGAGGACCCGTTCCTGATCGGCGAGATGGCCTCCGCGATGGTGCGCGGCTATCAGGGCGACGGGCTCGACGACCCGACCGCGATCCTCGCGACCGCCAAGCACTTCGCCGGGTACTCCGAGACGCAGGGCGGGAGGGATGCGAGCGAGGCCGACATCTCGCGCCGCAAGCTGCGCTCGTGGTTCCTGCCGCCCTTCGAGCGGGTCGCCCGGGAGGGCTGTCGCACGTTCATGCTCGGCTACCAGACCACCGACGGCGTGCCGATCACGACCAACGACTGGCTGCTCAGCGATGTGCTGCGCGGCGAGTGGGGGTACACCGGCACGCTCATCACCGACTGGGACAACGTCGGGCGCATGGTGTGGGAGCAGCGCGTGCAGCCCGACTACACGCACGCCTCGGCCGCCGCGGTGAGCGCCGGCAACGACATGATCATGACCACGCCCCGGTTCTTCGAGGGGGCGCTGGACGCCGTCGCGCAGGGGATGCTCGCCGACGACGCCTTCGACGCCGCGGCCGCGCGCATCCTGACCCTCAAGTTCGAGCTCGGCCTGTTCGAGGACCCGCGGCTGCCCGGCACGGAGCTGGATGCCGTGGTCGGCAGTGCCGCGCACGCCGCGCTGAACCTCGAGATCACCCGCCGCTCGCTCGTGCTGCTCGAGAACGACGGCACGCTGCCGCTCGACGCCGCGACGCCGACGAAGGTCGCCGTGGTCGGACCCTTGGCGGACGACGCGCAGACGCAGCTCGGCGACTGGGCCGGCGGCTCCGGTCAGGCCGGCTGGCTCGACGGGCAGCCGCGCGAGATGATCAAGACCGTGCTCGACGGCCTGCGCGACATCGACGGCTGGTCGATCGCGCACGCGCGCGGGGCCGACATCCTGACCCTGGAGCAGGACCCGCAGGGCGCGCTGTTCCCCGACGGTCAGCCCCGCCCGCCCGTGATCCGGGCGTGCGAACCGGATGCGGCGATGATCGCGGAGGCCGTGGCCGCCGCCGAGGACGCCGACGTGGTGGTGGCCGTCGTCGGCGACCGGATCGAGCTCGTCGGCGAAGGGCGCTCCACCGCGACGCTCGAGCTGATCGGCGGGCAGATCGCCCTGCTCGATGCCGTGATCGCGACCGGGACGCCCGTGGTCGTGGTGCTGCTGGCCTCGAAGCCGCTGGTGCTCCCGGCATCCGTCGCCCGCGCTGCCGCCGTGATCTGGGCCGCGAGCCCGGGCATGCAGGGCGGTCGTGCGCTCGCCGAGCTGATCGCCGGGGCGGTGGAGCCCTCCGGGCGGTTGCCGATCTCGTTCGCCCGGCACGTGGGGCAGCAGCCCACGTACTACAACCAGATCCGCGGGCAGCACGGCGACCGCTACGCGGATCTCACGCAGTCGCCCGCGTGGGCGTTCGGGGAGGGGCTGTCATACACCACCGTGGCCTACTCCGACCTCGCGATCGAGCGGACCTCGGTGGGGCGCGACGACGTCGTGGTCGGCCACGTCACGGTGACCAACACGGGCGAGCGCCCGGTGCGCGAGACCGTGCAGGTGTACGTGCGCGATGCCGTGACGAGTGTGAGCTGGACCGATCGCGAGCTCAAGGCCTACCGCCAGGTCGACATCGCGCCCGGGGCCTCGGAGACCGTGCGCGTGGAGGTGCCGGTCGCCGACTGCTCGATCGTGGACGCCGCGGGGAACCGCATCGTCGAGTCCGGGGCCTTCGAGCTGCTGGTGGGACCGTCCTCGCGGGAGGAATCACTGCTCGCGGCGGGCTTCCTCGTCGACTGACCGCGGAGCGCCCGTGAGCCGCGGTCGCGGCGCCTCTCACCGAGAGCGTCGCGACTCAGCTCGCGGGCGCGTCGCGCAGCCGTTGCGGACCCACGCCCCGGCTGCCGAGCGCATCGTCCGGGTTCAGCAGTCCGCACGCCTTCATGGAGAGGCAGCCGCAGCCGATGCATCCGGTCAGCTCGCGCTCCAGTCGCTCGATCCCCTCGCGACGCTTCTCGAGCTCGCGCTTCCAGCGGCGGGAGGCCCGCTGCCAGTCGTCGTGGGTCGGCGTCTCGGTGAGGGGCACGTCGGCGAAGGCGGCCTGCACGTCGGCGAGCGGGATGCCGAGGCGCTTGGCGACCGAGATGAGCGACACGCGCCGCAGCATGTGGCGGGCGAAGCGGCGCTGATTGCCCGCGCTGCGGGTCGAGGCGATCAGCCCGAGGCTCTCGTAGAAGTGCAGAGCCGAGGCCGCGACACCCGTGCGGCGCGTCATCTCGCCGATCGTGAGGGGCTCGTCGGCGGTGTGCGCGGCGGTTCCCTCGCCTGCCTCGGAGCTCATGAGATTCCTTCCCCGCCGTGCCGGATTGACCTCAAGCGTACGTGAGGTCTTACGGTTGATGTACCCGAGGAAAGCTGCCTGATGACCTATGTGATCGCCCTGCCGTGTGTCGATGTGAAGGATCGTGCCTGCATCGACGAATGCCCCGTGGACTGCATCTACGAGGGGGAACGCTCGTTGTACATCCATCCCGACGAGTGCGTGGACTGCGGCGCCTGCGAGCCCGTATGCCCGGTCGAGGCGATCTACTACGAGGACGACCTGCCCGAGGAGTGGCAGGACTACTACACGGCGAACGTGGAGTTCTTCTCCGAGATCGGATCGCCCGGCGGCGCCGCGAAGGTCGGCGTGTACGCGTTCGACCACCCGGTGATCTCCGTCCTCCCTCCTCAGGCGGCCGCGGAATGAGCGAGCCTCAGGCCCCGGTGCCGAGCCCCGTCGGGGAAGGGCTGAAGGCGGCGTTCCGCACGCATCCGGCGGGCGTCGCGATCATCACGGCATCCACCCCCGAAGGGCCCGTCGGCCTCACGGCGTCGAGTGTCGCCTCGGTGGCTGTCGATCCCGCCGCGATCGTGTTCTCGGTCACGCGCGCGACCGGGAGCGCGGGGGCGATCCTGTCCGCCGGGAGCTTCGTGGTGCACCTGATCGATGACGAGCACTCCGAGCTCGCGCTGCGGTTCGCGGTGAGCGGCTCGGAACGGTTCACGCCGGATCAGGGCTGGGAGGCGCTTCCGACCGGCGAGCCCTACCTGCCGAACGCGCGCGCCGCCCTGCGGTGCCGGGCGATGACGACGGTCGCGGTGGGCACCTCCACCGTCGTGATCGCCGAGGTGCTCGAGGTGCTCACCGGGCCCCAGGGGCGGCCCCTGGTGTACCTGGATCGGCGATTCCACGCCCTGCCGTCCGACGGCGACGCCTGACCGCAGCCCGGGCGGCGTCGATCGGCGGCTGATGGCGTTCACAATTCAGTCGGAAACGGCGACGCGGGCTCGAGAACAGCGGTTTCGGGGCCGCGAACGCCGATTCGTCCTGAATTGTGAACGCGCAGCGGGGGTGACCCCGCTGGGCTGCTGGGCGCGCGGGGTCAATGACCCCCGTCGAGGCGCCCGGAGAGGCGGGCGTGCAGGGCCGAGGCGGTGTCGTTGAGTCCGCGGATCTCGACCGTCTTGCCGCGGTGCTCGTACTTGGTCACGACGGCGTCGAGTGCGGCGACCGTCGAGGCGTCCCAGATGTGCGAGCCGCTCATGTCGATCACGATGTGCGCCGGGTCGTCGGCGTACGCGAACTGCGTCGTGAGGTCGTTGCTCGAGGCGAAGAAGAGCTCGCCGTCGACCGTGTAGAGCGCGGTGTCGTCGGCGCCGAGCGTGCGGGTGACGGTCGTGAAGTGCGCGACGCGGCGGGCGAACATGATCATCGCGGCGACCACGCCGAGCACGACGCCGATCGCGAGGTTGTGGGTCCAGACCGTCGCGATCACCGTGATGAGCATGACGGCGGTCTCGCTCTTGGGCATGCGCCGGAGGGTGGCCGGGCGGATGCTGTGCCAGTCGAAGGTCGCGAAGGACACCAGGAACATCACGGCGACCAGAGCCGCCATCGGGATCACCGCGACGACGTCGCCGAGGGCGAGCACGAGGATCAGCAGGAAGACTCCCGCGAGGAACGTCGAGATCCGCGTGCGGGCACCCGAGGCCTTCACGTTGATCATGGTCTGCCCGATCATGGCGCACCCGCCCATGCCCCCGAAGGCGCCGGAGAGGATGTTCGCCGCGCCCTGGCCCCAGGCCTCGCGGGTCTTGCGGGAGTGCGTGTCGGTGATGTCGTCGACGAGCTTGGCGGTCATGAGCGACTCGAGCAGACCGACTGCGGCCATCGCGAGCGCGTAGGGCGCGATGATCGCGAGGGTCTCGCCCGTCAGCGGCACGTTCGGGAGGAAGAGCTCGGGGAGGCTCTGCGGCAGCTCGCCCTGATCGCCCACGGTGGGCACGTTCCAGCCGAACACGACGACGGCGCCGGTCAGCAGCACGATCGCGACGAGCGGAGCGGGGACCACCCTGGTCAGGCGCGGCATCAGGAACAGGATCACGAGTCCGACCGCGACGAGCGGATACACCAGCCACGGCACGTCGAACAGCTGCGGCAGCTGGGCGATGAAGATCAGGATCGCGAGCGCGTTCACGAACCCGACCATGACGGAGCGGGGGATGAAGCGCATGAGCTTCGCGACGCCGAGCACCGCCAGCACGATCTGGATCGCGCCGCCGAGCAGCACGGTGGCGATGAAGTAGTCCATGCCGTATTCGCGGGCGACGGGCGCGATCACGAGCGCGATCGCGCCCGTCGCGGCGGTGATCATGGCGGGCCG
Source organism: Microbacterium sp. TW_SC_2 (assembly GCF_055361165.1). Taxonomy (NCBI): domain Bacteria; kingdom Bacillati; phylum Actinomycetota; class Actinomycetes; order Micrococcales; family Microbacteriaceae; genus Microbacterium; species Microbacterium sp. TW_SC_2. Next base: position 329,953 of record NZ_CM143952.1, read on the forward strand.
GCCGCCGAGGAAGGCGATCGCGACGGCCATGATGAACGACGAGAACAGTCCCACCCGCGGGTCGACGCCCGCGATCAGGGAGAACGCGATGGCCTCCGGGATCAGGGCCAGGGCGACGACCAGTCCGGCGAGCACCTCACGGGTCAGCAGGCGCGGACTGCGCAGTGCCTGCAGCACGGTGGGTTCGATGCGGTATCGGGACGCGCTGTCGCGCGGGGGAGTGATGGCGGTCATGGGTCCTCCTGGGACGGCTCGCGGCGGAGCGATGGGGGGAGTGCGCGCGGATGCGCAGGTGCCGGACAGCCCGGACACGGAAGAATGGGGGCGAGTGCGGATGCCGCGCTCGACACAGACTCTAACGTAACGTGAGGTTTGTGGGCGAATCGGGAGGGCGGGATCGTGACCGAGGTGAAGACCATGCGCATCGGCGAGGTGGCCGAGCAGACGTCGCTGTCGTTGCGGACGCTGCGTCATTACGAGGACATCGGCCTGGTCATCCCGTCGGGGCGCACCGACGGAGGCTTCCGCCTCTACACCGATCGCGATGTGGCCCGGTTGCTGATCGTGCGCCGCATGAAGCCGCTCGGGTACACGCTCGACGAGATGAGCGCCCTGCTGCACGTGGTCGACGCACTCGAGCGCGAGGAGCGCACCGACCTGCGCGCCCGGCTGACCGAGATCCGCGAGGAAGCGCGGATCCGGCGCGAGAAGCTCGCCGCGCAGGTCGACATGGCCGACGAGTTCCTCGCGCGCCTGGACAGCCTCTGAGGCACCCGGGCGCCTCGGCGCCCCGGGATCAGGCGCGCGTCGAGCGGCGCCCCTCGTGCACCGGGATCGGTCCGGTCACGCTGAGCTCGTCGTCCCAGCACTGGATGCCGGTCACCTCGGGCAGCCGCGCCCGGGTGAACACCGGGTCGAGCCCGGCCCGCCGCTGCTCGGAGTAGTCGCGGAGCAGCTTGAACGCGATGCCGGAGAGCAGGGCGATGGCGATCAGGTTCACGAGGGCCATCACGCCCATGATGCCGTCGGCCGTGCTCCAGATGAGGTCGGCCGAGGCGATCGATCCGAGGAAGACGACCGCGACGACGACTGTGCGGAAGATCGTGAGGACGACGGGCTTGGCGTTGATGAACTCGATGTTCGACTGGCCGTAGTAGTAGTTGCCGATGATCGAGCTGAACGCCAGCAGGAAGATGATGACGCTGAGCAGGATGTTCGACCAGGAGCCGAGCGAACTGACCAACGCGTTCTGCGTGAGCACGATGCCGCGTTCGGCGTCGGCGAGATCCGGGGTCGCGACCAGCACGATGAAGGCCGTGATGGAGCAGATCAGGAACGTGTCGAAGTAGACGCCGAGGGTCTGCACGAGCCCCTGCTTGACCGGGTGCGTGACGGCTGCGCTGGCGCCCGCGTTCGGCGCCGACCCGAGACCGGCCTCGTTCGAGAACATGCCGCGCTGCGCGCCGACCATGATGATCGCGCCGATCGTGCCGCCGACGACCTCCTGCGTCCCCCACGCCTGCGTGTAGATCGAGGCGAAGACCTCGGGGAGGCGGTCGAAGTGCATGCCGACGATCACGAGACCGAGGAGCAGGTAGATGAGTGCCATCGCGGGCACGACCGCCTGGGTCACGCTCGCGATGCGGCGCAGACCGCCGAAGATCACCAGCGCCGTCAGGAGGGCGAGGACGCCGCCGACGACCCAGGGGATCCAGGTCACCTCGCCGCCGAAGCTGCCGGAGATGGTCGCGCTGATCGTGTTGGCCTGCAGGGAGTTGAACGAAAGCGGGAAGCACAGGATGAGCACGCAGGCGAAGATGATCCCCATCCAGCGGGCCTTGAGGCCGTGCTGCATGTAGTACGCCGGGCCGCCGCGGAAGCCCTCCGGGTCGCGCACCTTGAAGGCCTGGCCGAGGGTCGACTCGATGAAGCTGGAAGCGCCGCCGATGAAGGCCATCGTCCACATCCAGAAGACCGCCCCGGGTCCGCCGATCGCGATCGCGGTGCCGACACCGGCGATGTTGCCGACGCCGACGCGGGAGGCCGCCGAGATCGTGAACGCCTGGAAGGCCGAGACCGACTGCGGCTCACCGCTCGCGGTGCGGGGCGTCTTGTTCGTGAGGGTGCGGAACATGTCCGGGATCATGCGGAACTGCACCACGCCCGACCGGGCGGTGAAGTACAGGCCCAGGCCCAGCAGGAGGGGGAGTACGGCCCACGTCCACAGCTTGTCGCCGGCGAAAACCACGAAGTCGTTCAGCGCATCCATCGGCCCAGTATGGCGGCGAGACGTGCAGAATCCGAGATCCGCTACAGCGCGGCGGTCGATCCGCGCACGGTGAGCGCGGACGGCAGGATGATCGGCCCGCGCGCGGCATCCGGGTCGGCGAGGCGCGCGCACACGGCATCCGCCGCCCGCTCGCCCTGGCCGAGCGGGAACTGGTCCACCGTGGTGAGCTGGAAGAACGCCCCGAGCTCGTGGCCGTCCACGCCGATGACCGAGAGGTCCTCCGGCACCCGGAGGCCTCGATCGCGCGCGGCGAGCATCGCACCGATCGCCATCTCGTCGGATGCCGCGAACACCGCGGTCGGACGCACGCCGGGGCGCGCGAGCATCCGGGTGGCGGCGCGATATCCGCCCTCGATCGTGAAGTCCGCGAGCTCGAGCAGCGTCGGCTCCGGCGCGAGCCCGGCTCCGGCCAGCGCCTGCGCGAAACCCTCGCGGCGCTGAGTGGGGACACGGAAGTCCCCGTCGAACTCCGGGCTCGCACCGATGTGTCCGATCATGCGGTGGCCGAGCTGCAGCAGGTGCGCGGTCGCCGCCCGCCCGACCGCGACCTCGTCGACCATGAGCGTGTCGAGTCGCGGATGCGGGCCGCCGATCGCGACCACGGGAAGCCCGAGGCCGAGCAGCCGCTGCGTCTCGTCGTCGTCGAGCTTGATCGACACCGCGATCACGGCGTCCACGCGCTGCCGGCGCAGGAACGTGTCGAACACCTCGCGGCGCACCGCGCGGTCGGCCGTGATGTTGTACAGCGTGATGTCGTAGCCCTGGCGCATCGCCGCCGCGGAGAGGCCCGAGAGCACGGTGCTGAAGAACCAGCGGTCCAGGAACGGCACGATGACCCCGATGTTGCGGGTGCGTCCCGATGCCAGGCTCGACGCCCGCGAGGAGACCACGTAGCCCAGCGCGGATGCCGCGGACTGCACGCGGGCGCGGGTCGCCGCCGACACCTGCCCGCGTCCGCTCAGGGCGCGCGACACGGTCGCCGTCGAGACCCCGGCCATCCGGGCGACCTCGTCGATGCTCGCCATCACGGTCCTCCGTCCGTCCTCGTCCCGGTCGCGATCCCGGTCGGCCGCTGCGGCGACCGACGGCGGGCTCGCGACCGGACGGAGGAGATGCGCTCAGGCCTGCGTGTACCAGACGGCCGTGTCGACCGGCAGCGCGGTGCCCTCGAAGGGCTGGCTGCGCACCACGATCTCGGCACCGGTCGGCAGGTCGAGCGGCGCCGAGCCGAGGTTGACGAGCACGTGCACGTCGCCGCGGCGGAACGCGATCGCCTCCGCTCCGGCGTCCTCCCAGACCAGCGAGCCGCTGCCGAAGCCGTACGAGCGGCGCGTGGCGAGCAGCTGCTTGTACAGCGAGAGCGTCGAGGTCGGGTCGCCCTCCTCGACGTCGCGGGCGTAGGCCGACCACTCGGCGGGCTGCGGCAGCCACGAGCGTCCCGTGTCGTTGAAGCCGAAGGCGGCGCCCTCCGCCGTCCACGGCAGCGGGACCCGGCATCCGTCGCGTCCGTAGCGCTCGCCGTTGGTGCGGAACCAGGTGGGGTCCTGACGGAACGCGTCGGGGATCTCCATCGCCTCCGGCAGGCCGAGCTCCTCGCCCTGGTAGAGGTAGGAGGAACCCGGGAGCGCGAGCATCAGGGTCGTCGCCGCGCGGGCGCGGGCCAGACCGATCGCGGTGTCGGGCTTGTCCGGAGTGTTCGGTCCGATGCCCTCGCCCTGGGGGTTGTCGGCGGTCAGTGCGAGACGCGTGGCATGGCGCACGACGTCGTGGTTCGACAGCACCCAGGTGCTCGGGGCGCCGACCGCGCCGAACTCGTCGAGCGACTCGCGGATGACGTCGCGGAGCTCGTCCGCGTTCCACGAGGTCTGCAGGTAGGGGAAGTTGAAGGTCTGGTGCATCTCGTCCGGGCGCACCCACAGGGCCGTCTTCTTCAGCGTCGGCAGCCAGGCCTCGCCGCACAGCGCCCGGTCGCCGTCGTATTCGGCGAGCAGAGTGTGCCAGTCGCGGTAGATGTCGTGCACGTCCTCCTGCCCCCAGTACGGCACGTGGGCCTCGCCGCCGCCCATCGAGTCGGCGTCGATCGGGGGCGTGTAGTCGGGCAGGCCGTCGGCCTTGATCATGCCGTGGGCCACGTCGACGCGGAAGCCGTCGACACCGCGGTCGAGCCAGAAGCGCAGGATCGAGCGGAACTCCTCGCGCACCTCCTCGTTGCTCCAGTCGAAGTCGGGCTGGGTGGGGTCGAAGATGTGCAGGTACCACTGTCCGGGGGTGCCGTCGGCCTCCACGACGCGCTCCCACATGCCACCGCCGAACACCGACTCCCAGTTGTTGGGCGGGAGCTCTCCGTTCTCGCCCCGGCCGTCGCGGAAGATGTAGCGCGCGCGCTCGGGGCTCCCGGGGGCGGCCTTGAGAGCGGCCTGGAACCACGCGTGCTGGGCGGACGAGTGGTTCGGGACGAGGTCGACGATCACCCGGATGTCGCGCGCGTGCGCCTGGGCGAGCATCTCGTCGAAGTCGGTCAGGGTGCCGAACAGGGGGTCGACGTCGCGGTAGTCGGCGACGTCGTATCCGGCATCGCGCTGCGGGCTCGTCATGAACGGGCTGAGCCAGATCGCATCGACGCCGAGGTCCTGCAGCGCGTTGAGCCGCGCGGTGATGCCGGGCAGGTCGCCGATGCCGTCGCCCGAGGCATCCGCGAACGAGCGGGGGTAGATCTGGTAGATGACGGCGCTGCGCCACCACTCGGAACCGGGGGCTGCGATCTGCTCAAGCTGGGTCATGCCCCCACGCTACTGCAAGCGCTTGCAGCAACGCATCCCCCGCCTCCCTCTCCTCCACCACCCCTCTCGCCGACCGGCCCCTTTCTGTGCGACCGGCCCCTCTGAATCTGCACAAAGAGGGGGCGCTCGTACAAAGAGGGGCCGCTCGGCGAGAGGGCGGGAGTAGCCTGACCGCATCCGAATCGAGGAGGAATCATGGTTCCCGAGATCAACTACTGGGCGGTGCTGCTCGCGACCGCGTCGAGCATGCTCGTCGGCACGATCTGGTACACGCCGAAGGTGTTCGGCACGCGCTGGGCGAAGCTCGCGAACGTCGACATGGATCGCCCGGCCTCGACGGCGCTCCTGCCCATCGTCACGACGGTGATCGTGAGCTTCGTCACGGCGTGGGTGCTGGCCGGGGCATCCGCGATCGCCTGGCACTTCTACGGCGGGCCGTTCTTCTGGGGCACGATCGTGACGGCGGTGACCCTCTGGGCCGGTTTCACCGCGGCACGCTTCATCACGCACGACGCGTTCGAAGGGCGGCCGACCTCGCTCACGACCCTCAACATCGGACACGAACTCGTCACCGTGCTGGTGATGGCGGTGCTGATCGGCGTGTGGCCGCCCGCCCTCGCGTGACCGCACCCGGGTACTGCACCGGGAGCGCCCCACTTCGGCGCCCCCGGCCTGTGATCCCGCTCCGACGCCCCCCGGAGTCGGAGCGGGACGATGCGTCGACCGTCAGGGAGTCGGCATGCCGCCGTTGACGTTCAGCGTCTCGCCGACGACGTAGCTCGACTCCGCGGAAGCCAGGAACACGTACGCCGGAGCGAGTTCCGCCGGCTGTCCCATGCGCCCGAGCGGGGTGTCCTCGCCGAAGCTGTCGATCTTCTCCTGCGGCTGTCCGTCGCTGGGCTGCAGCGGGGTCCAGATCGGACCCGGTGCCACGGCGTTCACGCGGATGCCCTGCGGGGCGAGCTGCTGAGCCAGACCCTTCGTGAAGGCATTGATCGTTGCCTTCGTCGAGGCGTAGTCGACCAGGATGTCCGACGGGGAGTAGGCCTGGATCGACGTGGTGTTGATGATCGCCGAGCCCGCGGGCAGATGCGGGAGCGCCGCCTTGGTGATCCAGAACATCGCGTAGACGTTCGTCTTGAACGTGTCGTCGAACTGCTCGTCGGTGATGTCGCCGAGAGTCTCCTGGAAGACCTGCTTGCCGCCGTTGTTGACGAGGATGTCGAGCCCGCCGAGCGCCGACACGGCGTCGGCGACGAGGGCGCGGCAGTACTCGGGGTCCCGGAGGTCGCCCGGCAGGGTCGCGACGGTCGCCCCGGCCTCGCGGAGGATGCCGGCGATGCGGGTGGCGTCCTCCTCCTCCTCGGGGAGGTAGGAGATCGCGACGTCGGCGCCCTCGCGGGCGAAGGCGATCGCGGTGGCCGCACCGATGCCGGAGTCCCCGCCGGTGATGAGCGCCTTGCGCCCGGTCAGGCGTCCGGTGCCGCGGTAGGTCTTCTCGCCGAGGTCGGCCTTCGGGGTGAGATCGGCGTCGAGGCCGGGCTCCGGCATCTCCTGCTTCTCGGGCGAGATGTCCGAGTAGAGCTCGGCGGGGTTGACGAAGGTGTACTGGTCACGGGACATGGTGTGTCCTTTCTCTGTTTCCGGTGGGTCTGTCGGATCGGGGGGGCAGCGGCGTCGTCATCGATCGCGCAGCAGGTCGGCGGGGACGATGTCGCGGATCGTCATGGCGGCGGAGAGGAAGGCCAGGTGGCTGAGCGCCTGCGGCGTGTTGCCCCACGCCGAGCCGTCGTCGGCGTCGATCATCTCGGCGTAGATGCCGACGTCGTTCGCCGCCGCGACGAGCTCGTCCATGAGTTCGAGCGCTTCCCCGTGGCGGCCGACGCACGCGAGACTCTCCACGCGCCAGAACGCGCAGGCCACGAACGTCTTCTCCTCGGACTGCGCGCCGCTGTAGCGGTACATCAGCGCGCCGGCGCCCAGCTCGTCGCTCAGCGCGTCGATGGTCGATGACATGCGCTCGCCGCGGTCGAAGCCGCTCGGCGCATGCAGCAGCACCGACGCGTCGAGGTCGTCGGAGCCGGCGAAGAAGGTGTACGCCCTGCGCGTCGGCGACCAGCAGTGCTCCTCGATCCAGAGCCGGATGCGCTCCCGCTCGGCGCGCCAGCGATCGGCGCTGCCGGGCATCGCGCCGGACTCGGCGAGCGCGACGGCATCGTCGAGAGCCTTCCAGCAGCCCATCTTCGACGAGGTGTAGTGCCGCAGTTCGGGAAGCTCCCACATGCCCGAGTCGGGGTTGCGCCACAGGTCGCACGCGCGGTCGGCGATGCCCGCGAGCATCCGCGCCGTGCCGGTGTCGAGCACGTTGCCGGCGTCGACATAGGTGCGGCTGATGGCCATCAGGTCGCCGTAGACACCGAGCTGCAGCTGCTCGCTGGCCGGGTTTCCCGTGACCACGGGGCCGATGCCGCGCCAACCGGCGACGTCGTACTCCGTGGGCCCGGGGACGAGGTCGCCGTCGAGCGTGTACATGACGTGCAGCTCCGGACCGTGGTCGCGGATCGTGCGCAGCAGCCACGACAGCGCGGCGTGGGTCTCCTCGCGCAGCCCGAAACGCACCAGCGCGTGCGTCGTGTAGGCGAGATCGCGCACCCAGGCGTACCGGTAGTCCCAGTTCTTGCCGCCGTCGGGCGACTCGGGGAGCGAGGTGGTCGCGGCCGCGGCGATCGCGCCCGAGGGGCTGTGGATCAGCAGCTTGAGGGCCAGCGCGCTGCGCTGCACGTGCTCCTGCCAGGGGCCGTCGTAGGAGAACACCGACGACCAGTGCTGCCAGTTCTCGATCGTGCGATCGATGCCGTCGTCGACGTTGTGCGGATCGGGAAGATGCAGCGGCTCATCGTGCGTCGCCGCGAGGGCGATGAGGTGCCGCGAGCCCGGAGATGTCGTGAAGGCGCCGGCGAGTTCCGGGCCGTGCACGCCGTCGACCTCGGGGGAGGTGGGGCCGTGTGCGAAACCCACCACGACGAACGCCGTGCTGCCGCTGCGCACCACGGCTCCGTGCGGAGTGGTCTCCATCCACGGCGCCGCGGTCTGCAGCGAGGTTCCCGGCTGCACCCGCCACTGCATCGCGACCTCGCCGTGCACGCCGTCGACGCGTCGCGCGAGTTCGGCCCACGGGAGCCGTCCCGCGATCCCGGACACCAGGGCATCCGTCACGCGCACCGTGCCGGAGTCGGTCGTGAAGGTCGTCTCGAGCACGTTCGTGCCCGGGAGATAGCGACGCTCGCTGCGGAACTCGGCGGTCGGCTGCAGCTGCACGCATCCCCCGGAGTCGCGGTCGAGCAGGCGGGCGAACACGGGGAGATCGGTCAGCCCCGGCAGGGGCAGCCAGTCGATGCCGGCGTCGATCCCGATCAGCGCGACGGTGCGTCCGTCGCCGATCGGTGCGTAGTCCGCGAGCGGACGATCGGGAGACGCGGAGGGCATGACCCCATGGTGCGCGCGGTCGGGGCGGGAGGCAAAAGCCTTGCACCTCGCCGGAATCCTTGCTACACGCGAGGGCGGTGCGGATGCCGTGGACATCGAGGCTTCCCGAATGCCTCCAGGTCGTGCCAAGATCATCTCGCGACGTCTCCGTCGCGAGTGCCCCCACCGCTCTTCGAGGGATCCCATGCCCGCAGCTCCGCGTCGCGCGATGTCTGCTGCGACCGCCTCCGCGCTCGTCCTCGCCGCCGTCCTCGCCGGCGCCGTGTCGACCGTGCTGGTCGCCGGGGCCGCGGAGGATCCGGCATCGGACACCGGCGCCCCGGATCCGACGCTGTCGGTGTCGCGGGCATACGAGTTCCTCGACGCGCGCGTCGACGAGTTCTGCGACGGTGCCGGACACTGTCTGCCGCGCAGCTACGAGGGTGGATTCTTCACCACCCCGAGCTGGGACTTCACGCCGTCGTTCGTGTACGACGACGCCCTCGTGGTCATCGCGTACACGGCGCGTGGCCTTCCGGATGACCTCCGTCGCGCCGAGGCCGTCGGGGACACGCTGCTTTTCGTGCAGGAGAACGATCCGATCGGCGACGGGCGCGTGCGCACCTCCTACGAGCCGCACGGGATCCGTCAAGGGCGGATGGAGATCACGGGACCGGGGACCTTCACCGGCAACCAGGCCTGGGTGGGGATGGCGCTGGCGCGCCTGTTCCACGCGACCGGCGAGACGAAGTACCTCGACGGCGCGCTCGACATCGCCCGCTGGATCCAGGCGAACACCGCCGACATGGCCAGGGCCCCCTACGGGTACACGGGCGGACAGCTCGAGGACGGCACGTCGCTGGCCTGGAAGTCGACCGAGCACAACGCGGACATCGCCGGGTTCTTCTCGCAGCTCGCGCAGCTCACCGGCGATCCGGTCTGGGCCGAGCGCGCCGACGTCGCGGCCGACTTCGTCGTCGCGATGCAGGCGGCCGACGGCCACGTCGACACGGGGACCCTGCTCGACGGCAGCACGGTCAACACGCGTCCGATCCCCCTCGACGCCCAGACCTGGACCTCCCTCGCCACGGGGGACCCGCGCTTCGGCGCCGCGATGGACTGGACGCTCTCGCACCTGATCGCGACCGACGGGGTGCATAGCGGACCGTCCATCAGCGACGCCGACGTCTCGAAGGTGTGGTTCGAGGGCAGCGGGCACCTGGCGCTGGCGCTGCGCCTGCGCGACGGAGCGGGCGACGCCGCCCGCGCGGAGTCGCTGCTCGACAGCATCCGCCTCGCTCAGCGCGACGCGCCGAACGGAGACGGCAAGGGCATCGTGGCGACCTCGACCGACGGTCTGGACTCGGGCTTCGGCGACCTCTACTACGCCAGCCTGCACTCGGGCACGACGGCGTGGTACCTGCTCGCCGCGCTCGGCGACAACCCGTTCGCGCTCCCCGCCGACTGAGCGCGGCGGGTGTTCACCCGATCGGACCTCAGGCGGCGACGCGGATGACGGCGGCGATCGCGCTGGCGAAGAAGCCGAGCCCGTCGACGCCGCTGCGCATGGCCACCGCGGTGTCGGGGCCGAAGCCGGCCTCGGCGGCGTGCTCGGGGTGCGGCATGAGACCGACCACGTTGCCCGCCTCGTTCGTGAGTCCGGCGATGTCGCGCAGCGAGCCGTTCGGGTTCACGCCGGCGTAGCGGAACGCGACGAGGCCCTCGCCCTCCAGGCGGTCGAGCGTCTCGGTGTCGGCGATGTATCCGCCGTCGCCGTTCTTGAGCGGGATCACGATCTCCTGACCGGTGCGGAACGTGTTGGTCCACGCGGTGTCGGAGTTGGCGACGGTCAGCTTCTGGTCGCGCCGCACGAAGTGCTGGTGGTCGTTGCGGATCAGGCCGCCCGGCAGCAGATGCGCCTCGACGAGCATCTGGAAGCCGTTGCAGATGCCGAGGATGGGCATGCCCTGTGCCGCGGCATCCTTGACCTCGTTCATGATCGGGGACAGCGCCGCGATCGCCCCGGCGCGCAGGTAGTCGCCGTAGCTGAAGCCGCCGGGCAGCACCAGTGCGTCGACGCCCTCGAGGTCGTGCGAGCCGTGCCACAGGGCCACCGGCTCGGCGCCGGCGATGCGCACGGCGCGCTGGGCGTCGCGGTCGTCGAGCGATCCGGGGAAGGTGACGACGCCGATGCGTACGGTCATTCGACGACCTCGATGCCCACGACATCCTCGATCACGGAGTTCGAGAGCACCTCGTCGGCGACGCGACGGGCCTCGGCGAGGAGCTCCTCGGTGACCTCGCCCTCGACCGTGAGCTCGAAGCGCTTGCCGATGCGGACGTCGGCGAAACCCTCGACGCCCAGGCGGGTGAATGCTCCGGAGACGGCCTTCCCCTGCGGGTCGAGCAGTTCGGGCTTGGGCATGACGTCGACGACGATGGTGGGCATGAAAGGCTCCGGAAGTCGCGGGAAGGCTGGCGCGACCAGTCTACCGGCCCGGGGGCGCCGCGCCTCGACGCGGCGACCGCGCGCGGATCAGGCGTGGAAGACGGTGTGCAGGTCGCCGATCAGGTCGCGTCCGCCGAGGCCGTCGATCTCGAACAGCACCGAGATGCCGACCACGTGGCTGCCGAGCTGTTCGACGAGCTGGCGACCCGCGGCGAGGGTGCCTCCGGTCGCGAGCACGTCGTCGATCAGCAGGACGCGGGATCCGGCGGGGAGATCGTCGTGCATCTCGATCGTCGCGGTGCCGTACTCGAGCGCGTAGTCGACGGACGCGGCAGGACGGGGGAGCTTGCCGGCCTTGCGGATCGGGATGAGTCCCACCCCTGCGGCGATGGCGGCGGCGCCCGCGAGGATGAACCCGCGCGCCTCGATGCCCGCGACCACGTCGAACTGGCCGGCATACGGTTCGATGATCGCCGCGGTCGTCGCCTGCAGCGCCTCGGCGTCGGCGAGGAGGGGCGTGATGTCGCGGAAGACGATGCCGGGTTCGGGGTAGTCCGGGATGCTCCGGATCAGGGTGGAGGCGCGGACGAGGGCGGGGGAAAGCTCGGCGGAAGGCACCGGTCCAGGGTACGCCGCGTTCGCGACTCGGCACGAACAGGACCCTTGACACTCGTGGGAGCGCTCCCATAGAGTGGCTCAACAATCCGTGGGAGCGCTCCCACGGCCCGAGGCATCATCCCCTGCACGACCACACAAAGGAGTGAACCGTGAACACCCGTGCCCGCAATCGCCTGCTCACCACCGCCGCGGCGGCATCCGTCGCCGCCCTCGCCCTGACCGGCTGCACCGCCGGATCATCCGGCTCCGGCGGCGAGGACAGCGCCGACGGTGACGTCACACTGACCGTCACCACGTTCGGCACCTTCGGCTACGAGGACCTCTACAAGGAGTACGAGGAACTCCACCCGAACGTGACCATCGAGGCCAACAACATCGACACGGGTGGCAACGCCCGCACCGACGCCTTCACCAAGATCGCCGCCGGCTCCGGCCTCAGCGACATCGTCGCGATCGAGGAGGGCTGGCTCGGCGCCGTCATGGACGTCTCCGACACCTTCGTCGACCTCCGCGACTACGGCATCGAAGACCGCAAGGACGACTGGGTCGACTGGAAGTACGGCCAGGCCACGGATGCCGAGGGGCGCGTGATCGGCTACGGAACCGACATCGGTCCCAGCGGCATGTGCTTCAACGGACCGGCCCTCGAGGCCGCGGGGCTGCCCAGCGATCGTGAAGGCGTCGCCGAACTGCTCGACGGCGACTGGGCCAACTACTTCGAGGTCGGCGCGGAGTACACCGAGAAGACGGGCAAGGCCTGGTACGACCACTCCGGCTTCGTCTGGAACGCCATGGTCAACCAGCTCGACGAGGGCTACTACACGGCCGACGGCGAGCTGAACGTCGAGGGCAACGCCGAGCTGCAGGAGCGCTTCGAGCTGCTGGGCGCCGCGACCGAGGGCGGTCAGTCGGCGGCTCAGACGGCCTGGGACTGGAACGGCGGCAAGTCGTTCGTCGACGGCACCTTCGCGACGTTCGTGTGCCCCGGCTGGATGCTGGGCAACGTGCAGGGATCGGTCGAGGCCGGCGGCGGCGACGCCGAGACCGGCTGGGACTTCGCCGACGTCTTCCCGGGCGGAGCGGCGAACTGGGGCGGCGCATTCCTGTCGATCCCGGAGAGCTCGCAGCACAAGGAGGCCGCGGCGGAGCTCGCCGACTGGCTGACGCAGCCCGAGCAGCAGGTGAAGCAGTCCGCTGCCGCCGGCAACTTCCCCTCGACCGTGAAGGCGCAGGAGACGCTGGCCTCCGATGCGACGCCGAACGCGTTCTTCAACGACGCCCCGACCGGAGCGATCCTCGCCGAGCGGGCGAAGGGCGTGGTCGCGCAGTTCAAGGGACCGGATGACTCGGTCATCCAGGAGAACGTCTTCGGCCCGGCGCTGAGCGCGCTCGACCGTGGCGAGACCGACACCCAGGGTGCCTGGGATCAGGCCATGCAGCTGCTGGGCGACCTCGTCGACTGATCGCCGATCGGCAGGTCCCGCGGGAATCCCCCGCGACCCCGCGGGACCTGCCGCCCCCGCCTGCATCACCCCTTCCCGCACCATCGGCCCCGCATCCCGGATGCGCGTCACGGAAAGACGGAACATGACTCTCACCGCCCCGCCTGCGGAGCGCCCGGCGGCGGCATCCGAGAAAGCACCGGATGCCGCGCCCAGACGGCCGTGGCGCCACCGGCTGTCCCGCTTCGATCAGAACGCCTCGCCGTACTTCTACATCTCCCCGTTCTTTCTGCTGTTCGGACTCGTCGGCCTGTTCCCGCTGCTGTACACGGTCTACGTGGCCGTGCACGAGTGGGATCTGCTCAAGGGGCAGGGCGGCTTCATCGGCTTCGAGAACTTCGCCGAGATCCTGGGCGACGCGATGTTCTGGAACTCGATCGGGAACACGCTGAGCATCTTCCTGCTCTCCGCCATCCCGCAGCTCGCCGTCGCCCTGCTCGTCGCCTACCTCCTCGATCGCGGCCTGCGTGCCCCGACCTTCTGGCGCATGAGCGTGCTGATCCCCTTCGTGGTGACGCCGGTGGCCGTCGCGATCATCTTCTCCAGCATCTTCAACGAGGCCGACGGTCTCGCCAACAACATGCTCAACCTGATCGGCATCGCCGACCAGGAGTGGAAGCACGACACCGCGCTCTCGCACCTCGCGATCGCCGTGATGGTGAACTTCCGGTGGACCGGGTACAACGCCCTCATCCTGCTCGCCGCCATGCAGTCCGTGCCGCGCGACCTCTACGAGTCGGCCGCCCTGGACGGCGCCGGCGCAGCCCGCCGATTCTTCTCCATCACGATCCCCACCATCCGGCCGACCCTGATCTTCGTGATCATCACGGCCACGATCGGCGGGCTGCAGATCTTCGCGGAGCCTCGACTCTTCGACGTCTCCACCGCCGGCGGCATCGGCGGCAGCGACCGGCAGTTCCAGACCACGGTGCTCTTCCTGTGGGAGCTGGCCTTCTTCCGTCGCGACCTGGGGGAGGCATCGGCGGTGGCCATCCTGCTGTTCCTGCTGATCGTCGGCATCGGCCTCGTCAACTTCCTCATCTCGCGCCGCATCGCCACCGGGGACGCCCCGAAGAGCCGCGCCGCGCGTCGGCGCACGCGCACCGCCCGCGTCACCGCCACGACGCCCGCCATGACCGCCGCAGCATCCGGCACCGCTGCATCCGCCAGCGCCCCGACCGAAGAGGACGCACGATGACCGCCACGCAGGCACTCAGCGTGCCCGAGAAGATCCGTCGCCGCCGCGCCCTGGCGGGAGGCAGCGCCGGTCTCGGCAGCCGCCCCGGCTTCCTCACGTACGGACTGCTGGCCGCGTTCATCATCGGCAGCGTGTACCCGCTGTGGTGGTCGCTCGTGGTCGCCAGCGGCACGAACTCCACGCGCGGCGAGACGCTGCCGCTGATCCCCGGCGGCAACTTCCTCGCGAACGCCGCGAAGGTGTTCGACGCGATCCCGTTCTGGCTCGCGCTCGGCAACTCGTTCCTGATCTCGGGCATCATCACCGTCTCGGTCGTCACGTTCTCGACCCTCGCCGGCTACGCGTTCGCGAAGCTGCGCTTCAAGGGCCGCGACGGACTGATGATCTTCGTGATCGCGACCATGGCGATCCCCACGCAGCTCGGCATCATCCCCCTGTTCATGCTCATGCGGGAACTCGGCTGGACCGGCTCCATCGGTGCCGTGATCGTGCCGACCCTCGTGACCGCGTTCGGGGTGTTCTTCATGCGGCAGTACCTGGTCGACGTGATCCCCGACGAGTTGATCGAGGCGGCGCGGATGGACGGTGCCAACCAGTTCCGCACCTTTCTCACGGTCGGTCTCCCCGCGGCCCGCCCGGCCATGGCGATCCTCGGCCTGTTCACCTTCATGACGGCGTGGACCGACTACCTGTGGCCCCTCATCGTGCTCTCCCCGCAGAACCCGACCCTGCAGACGGCGCTCAGCCAGCTGCAGTCGGGCTACTACATCGACTACTCCATCGTGCTCGCCGGTGCCGTGCTCGCGACCCTTCCGCTCCTCGTGCTCTTCGTGGTCGCGGGACGGCAGCTCGTGAGTGGCATCATGGCGGGCGCGGTGAAAGGATGACCCCTATGACACGTGCCTTCCCCTCGAACTTCCTCTTCGGCGCGGCGACCGCGGCGTACCAGATCGAGGGGGCGGCGTTCGAGGACGGGCGCACCGCGTCGATCTGGGACACGTTCTCGCGCGAGCCGGGCGCCGTGATCGGCGGGGAGACGGGCGACGTCGCCTGCGATCACTATCACCGCTACGCCGACGACGTCGCGCTGATGACGACGCTCGGACTGCAGACCTACCGGTTCTCCACCTCGTGGTCGCGCGTGCGGCCCGACGGTGGCGCCGTGAACCCGGCCGGCGTCGACTTCTACCAGCGCCTCGTCGACGAACTGCTGGCGGCCGACATCGTGCCGTGGTTGACCCTGTACCACTGGGACATGCCGCAGGCGCTGCAGGAGATCGGCGGCTGGACCAATCGCGACACGGTCGGCCGCTTCCTCGAGTACGCCGGCACCATGCACGACGCCCTCGGTGACCGGGTGAACGTGTGGACCACCCTCAACGAGCCGTGGTGCTCCTCGTTCCTCTCCTACACCGGCGGTGAGCACGCGCCGGGGCACACGAGCGTCGCGGAGGGGCTGCTCGCCTCGCACCACCTTCTGCTCGCGCACGGCGAGACCGTCGGGGAGCTCCGCGCACGCGACTCCTCGCTGAACCTCGGCATCACCCTGAACCACACGGTCGCCGATCCGGTCGATCCTCAGAACGAGGGAGACCGGGATGCCGCGCGCCGCGTCGACGGTCAGTTCAACCGCTGGTTCCTCGACCCGATCTACCGCGGTGCGTATCCGGCCGACATCGTCGAGGACATCCGCGCGGTGGATCCGGACGCCGTCGAGCTGTTCGAGTCGGCGATCCACGCCGGCGACCTCGACATCATCTCCCAGCACATCGACACCCAGGGCGTGAACTACTACCACGGCGACTACGTCTCGGGCACGGCGCCCGCGGCATCCGACGCCGCCGCCGTGAGCGTGCCGGAGACCGGACGCACGGTGCGCAGCCCCTATCCCTCGTACGAGCGCATCCACGCGGTCGAGCGCGGACTGCCCCGCACGGCGCAGAACTGGGAGGTGCAGCCCGAGGGGCTCACCCGCCTGCTGCAGCGCATCTGGACCGAGTACGCGGAGCCGGCGGGCACCGTGCTGTCGATGACCGAGAACGGTGCGGCCTACGACGACGTCGCGGTGGTCGAGGACGACGAGACCCGCGTGCACGACGCCGAGCGCACCGAGTTCCTCCGGCTCCATCTGGCGGCGGTGCTGGATGCCGTCGAGGCGGGTGTCGACGTGCGGGGCTACTTCTACTGGTCGCTGTTCGACAACTTCGAGTGGGCCTGGGGCTACGACAAGCGCTTCGGGATCGTGCGCGTCGACTACGACACCCAGGAGCGGAGTCTGAAGGACTCCGGCCGGGAGTACGCTCGCATCATCGCCGCCCGCGGTCTCTGACCGCGGCGGCGATGCGGGCGGAGCAGCCGGCCCGCTGTCGGACCAGAGGGAGAAGCGTGTCCCAACGAGCGACCATCGAAGAGGTGGCGTCCGCCGCCGGGGTGTCCCGGTCGACCGTCTCGCGGGTGGTGAACGGCTCGACCGCCGTGAGCCCCGAGGCCCTCGTCGCGGTCCGCACGGCGATCGAGCGGCTGCGGTACGTGCCCAATCGCGCCGCCCGGTCGCTCGCATCGAACCAGACGCAGGCGATCGCGCTGATCGTGCCCGAGGACACCACGCGCTTCTTCGGCGACCCGTTCTTCGCGGCGATCGTCGCGGGCATCACCGGGGCGCTGCGCACCTCGGACTATCTGCTGAACCTGCTGATCGCGAGCGATGACCCCGGCGACAAGATGTCGAGCTTCGTGCTCAACGGCGGCGTCGACGGCGCGCTGATCGTGTCGCACCACATGAGTGACGCGTTCCTCGACCGGATCGCGGATGCCGTCCCCGTGGTCTACGGCGGCCGGCCCGTCCGACAGCGCGAGGGCGACTACGTGGTCGACGTCGACAACGTGTCGAGCGCTCGCGAGGCCACGCGTCGCCTGATCGACATCGGACGCACGCGGATCGCGACGATCTCGGGGACCCCCAGCATGGTGTCATCGGTCGACCGCGTGCAGGGCTTTCGCAGCGCCCTCGCCGACGCCGGACTCCGGCCCTTCGCCGAGGAGGCCGGGGACTACAGCGAATCCAGCGGCGCGGACGCCGCGCGGCGCATCCTCGCGGCCGGACGACCCGACGCGATCTTCGTCGCCAGCGACCTCATGGCCCGCGGCGCCCTCACGGTGCTGCGCGGCGCCGGAGTGCGCGTGCCCGAGGACATCGCGCTCGTCGGCTTCGACGACTCCGCCGTGGCGACGTCGACGGATCCGCAGCTGACCACGATCCGGCAGCCGATGTACGCGCAGGGCGAGTCGATGGCCCGGGTCCTGCTCGCCCGTCTCGGCGGGGACGAGCCCCCGCACACCACCATCCTGCCGACCGAGCTCGTGGTGCGCGCCTCGGCCTAGGGGTGTCACCGGCGACGCCCCGCGTGCGGGGGTGCGGTGGCCGACCTGCGGGGGCGGGCTTGACGCCCCTCCAGGACAAGCCCGCACCCGATGTCGGTCCACCCATAGGTTGAATGAGTGTTCAGTGAGTAATCTATCTCCTGGGGGATCGATCCGGAAGCCATCGGCTGACGCAGGAGGTGGAACCCCGTGGCGCGCTCCGAAGAGCAGAACCGTGCGGCGCGCGAGCGTGCGCGGGAGAACATCGTGCGCGCCGCGATCGAGGTCTTCAGCGAACGCGGTGTCGCCGGGGCGAGTGTGGCCGACATCACGCGTCGCGCCGGGGTCGCGCAGGGCATGGTCAGCTATCACTTCGGCGGCAAGGAGCAGTTGATCACCGCGGTGATCGACGCCTGGTTCGGCACGCTGTTCTCGATCCCGCAGGTCGACGGCACCGCCGACGAGCGTCTGGCCGGCGTGATCGACGGGGCGTTGTCGGCGACCGCCTATGCGCTGCCGGTGCAGCGCGCGGTGTTCGCGATGCAGCAGCAGCCGTCCACGCATCGCCTGTACGCGGAGTCCGAGGACCGCCACGCCGAGCAGGCGTTCGTCGCGGAGAACACCGTTCGCGGCATGTTCCGGGAGCGCGGTGCGGCCGATCCCGCGCTCGAGGAGATCATGCTGCGCAGCACGCTCGAGGGCATCTTCATGAAGTACGCCGTGTACGGCGACACCTTCCCGCTCGAGGATTCGCGGCGGTGGATGTACCGCCTCTACGCGCTTGCCGAGCCGCTTGCGCCGCTCCCGCTCGATCTGCCCCCGCGCCAGAGCGACCCGCGACTCCGGGCGTCCGGTGCCGTGGGCGGCGCGAAGGACTGATCGCCTCTCGCTTCCCGCCTCTGCGCCGACGGGCAGCGATCAGGCGTGCCCCATGCGGGCGAACGCCCCGAGCACGCTGCGCTCGGATGCCGTGAGGTAGCGCTCGAGCTCGTCGGCCGCGGCCTCGGGGCCGCGCTCGAGCAGTGTCGTGAGCACGGCCCGGTTGCGGCGGACGAAGGGCTCGTGCAGCGAACGGGGCTCGTCGATCTCGAGGAAGACGAGGCGGAGTTCGGCCGCGACGTCGCGGTAGGTGCGTGCGAGGCGCGCGCTGTCGGCGAGAGCGACGATCGCGTCGTGGAACGCCATGTTCGCGCTGCCGATCCGTCGCCAGTCCTCGTGCGGCAGCTGCTCCTCGGCCTCCGCGAGAGCGTTGCGCATGAGCTGCACGGCGGGATGCTCCGGCTCGGACTGGCGCAGGGCCGCGCACTCGATCACCCGCCGGGCGCGGTAGATGTCGACCACGTCGGCGATGGTCGGCGAGGCCACCGAGACGCCCCGGTGCGGGATGTGCTCGACGAGACCCTGTTCGGCGAGCACCCGGAAGGCCTCGCGGAGGGTGTTGCGCGACACGTCGAACTGCTCGGCGAGGGCCGACTCCGACAGGCGGGAGCCCGGCGCGAAGTCGCCGTCGATGATGCGCTGACGGAGCACGTCGGCGAGCACGCCCTGCTGATTCATGCCTTCATCGTAGGTGCCGGAGGGCGCGGATCGGGGGCGGATGCCGTCGAGTCCTCACACGAAGGCAACCTTCTTGTAGCACGGACGAAACAATCTTGTTGAACAATCGGAGGCAATCCGTTCTACACTGGGGGTCACCCGACACCCACCAACGACGATGGGATCCCCCTATGTCCGATCACTCCTCTGCAGCGATCAGCACCGAAGACCAGGCGCGACTGGCGACCGCGAAGAAGCGCGCCGGGCGCAGCGCCGTCATCGGCGCGATCTTCCTCATGGCCACCAGCGCCATCGGTCCGGGCTTCATCACGCAGACCGCGACCTTCACCGCCCAGATGGGTGCCGCGTTCGCGTTCGCGATCCTCGTCTCGATCCTGGTCGACATCGCGGTGCAGCTGAACGTGTGGCGCATGATCACCTCGTCCGGCAAGCGCGCCGGCGAGCTGGCCAACAGCGCGATCCCCTTCTCCGGCCACCTGATCGCGGTGCTCGTCGTGATCGGCGGTCTGGCCTTCAACATCGGCAACATCGCCGGCGGCGGCCTGGGGCTGAACGCGCTGCTCGGCGTCGACCCCAAGATCGGCGGCATGCTCACCGCCGCCCTCGCGATCATCATCTTCCTGGTGAAGAAGGCCGGACCCGTCATGGACATCGTGCTGGTCGTGCTCGGCGTCGGGATGATCATCATGACCGTGATCGTGGCCGTCATCGCCCAGCCGCCGATCGGCGAGGCCCTGCGGCAGACGTTCGTCCCCGACGAGCTGAACTTCGCCACCATCACCACGATCGTCGGCGGCACCGTCGGCGGCTACATCACCTACTCCGGGGCGCACCGCTACCTCGACTCCGGCCACACCGGTCCCGAGCACGCCGGACCCGTGATGCGCGCGGCGGCCAACGGCATCCTCGTGACCGGCATCATGCGGTACGTCCTGTTCCTCGCGATCCTCGGCGTGGTGGCCTCGGGCGTCGCGCTCGACTTCTCCAGCCAGGCGGCGAACCCGGCCGGTCAGGCCTTCGGTGCGGTGCTCGGCGACGCGGGTCTGCGCATCTTCGGCGCGATCTTCTGGGCGGCCGCGATCAGCTCCGTGATCGGTGCGGCGTACACCTCGGCGACCTTCCTCTCCACCTTCACGAAGAAGCTGTCCGGCGGCTGGCCGCTGCAGCTGGCCACGGTCGCGTTCATCGTCGTGTCGCTGATCGTGTACCTGTCGATCGGCACGGCGCCCGCGGCGATCCTCGTCTTCGTCGGCGGCTTCAACGGCCTGATCCTGCCCATCGGTCTCACCGTGTTCATGTACATCGGATGGTTCCGTCGCGACCTGCTCGGCACCGCGAAGTACCCGCTGTGGCTCCTGATCGCCGGCACCGTCGTGACCCTGCTCACCTGGTACATGGGTGTCGTCTCGGTCGGCCCCATCTTCGCCCTTCTCGGAATCGGAGCGTGATCGCATGACCACGATCGACCTGAACTCGGACCTCGGCGAGAACGTCGACGACCGGATCGTCAGCGACGACGAGAGCATGCTCGACATCGTCACGAGCGCGAACGTGGCATGCGGGTTCCACGCCGGCAGCCCCGAGGGCATCCGCGAGACGCTGACGGCCGCCGTCCGGGGCGGCGTCGTGATCGGCGCGCACCCGGGCTACCGCGACTACGAGAACTTCGGTCGCACGGCGGTCGACATCGACTCCGCGACGCTGCAGGCGCACGTCGAGTACCAGCTCGGCGCGCTCCTCGGTCTCACCGCCGCGGTGGGCGGCACGGTCTCGTACGTCAAGCCGCACGGTGCGCTGTACAACACGATCGCGCGGGACGAACGCCAGTCGAAGGCCGTCGTGGCCGCGATCCGGGCGATCGACCCTCGTCTGGTGTTGCTGGGACTGGCCGGTGGGGTCGTGCTCGAGGTCGCCGACCGCGCAGGACTCGCCGTCGCGGCCGAGGCCTTCGCCGATCGCGCGTACCGGTCCGACGGCCAGCTCGTCTCGCGCTCCGAGGCCGGCTCCGTGCTGCACGACCCCGCCGTGGTGGCCGAGCGCATGCTGCGGCTCGCCTCCGAGGGCGTGATCCGTGCGATCGACGGCACCGACGTGGCGGTGGAGGCGCAGTCGATCTGCGTGCACGGCGACAGCCCCGGCTCCGTCGCGATGGCCGCGGAGACCCGGCGGATGCTGCAGGACGCCGGCGTCACGATCGCCCCGTTCGCAGGGGTCTGACATGCCGGTGCTCGCCACGATCGATCAGCTCGCGGACGCCCGGGCGGCTCGGGCCGCGCACCGGGCGGGGCACGCCGCGCCCACCAGCGGGATCGCGGCCGGTCTGACGCAGGCGAACCTCATCGCGGTGCCCGCCGACTGGGCGTTCGAGACCCTGCTCTTCGCGCAACGGAACGCCAAGCCCTGCCCGGTGATCGAGGTCATCGAGGCGGGCCAGGTGGAGTCGCGGCTCGCACCCGGCAGCGACATCCGCACCGACATCGGCCGCTACCGCATCTGGCGCGACGGCGAGCTGGTCGACGAGGTCGCCGATGCGCGCGCGGCCTGGGCGGAGCAGCCCGACCTGGTCGCGTTCCTGATCGGCTGCAGCTTCACCTTCGAGAGCGGACTCGCGCAGGCCGGCATCCCGATCCGCCACCAGAAGCTCGGACGCAACGTGCCGATGTACCGCACCGCCGTGCCGTGCGCGCCGGCGGGTCGGCTCCGCGGCGAGATGGTGGTCTCGATGCGCCCCATCCCCGCCGATCGGGTGGCGGATGCCGTGCAGATCTCGGGTCGCACCCCGGCCGTGCACGGCGCTCCCGTGCACATCGGCGACCCGGCATCCCTCGGCATCACCGACCTCTCGCGGCCCGACTTCGGCGATGCCCCCGAGGTGCGCGACGGCGAGGTGCCGGTCTTCTGGGCCTGCGGCGTGACCCCCCAGGCCGCGATCATGGCCTCGAAGCCGCCGTTCGCCGTGACGCACGCCCCCGGCTACATGTTCGTCACCGACGTGCCCGACGCGGAGTACCTGGTCTGATGCGCATCCTCACGGCATCCGATCGGGCCCTGCTCGTCGAGGCGTCCGACCTCGACGAGGCGATGCGCCTGAACCGCGCGTGGGACGGCGTGCCCGGCGTCGTCGAACGCATCCCCGGGGCGCGCACCGTGCTGGTGCGCTTCGACCCGCTGCGGGTCTCGGCGTCCGCCCTCG
Source organism: Microbacterium sp. TW_SC_2 (assembly GCF_055361165.1). NCBI lineage: Bacteria > Bacillati > Actinomycetota > Actinomycetes > Micrococcales > Microbacteriaceae > Microbacterium > Microbacterium sp. TW_SC_2. Next base: position 352,365 of record NZ_CM143952.1, read on the forward strand.
CGCGCGTGCTCGCGGAGACCGAGGTCGACGCCGAACAGCTGGTGCGCACCGGGCAGGTCACCGTGCCCGTCCGCTACGACGGGGAGGACCTCGCGGAGGCCGCCTCGGCGCTCGGCGTCTCGGCGGAGGAGCTCGTGAACCGCCACCTCGCCGCCGAATGGCAGGTCGCGTTCTCGGGCTTCGCGCCCGGCTTCGGATACGTCGTGAGCGACGATCCCCTGTTCCAGGTGCCCCGCCGCTCGTCTCCCCGCACCCGGGTGCCGGCCGGGGCGGTCGCGCTCGCCGGGCAGTTCACCGGTGTGTACCCGCGCGAGAGCCCCGGCGGCTGGCAGCTGATCGGTCACACCGAGGCCGTGATGTGGGACATCGACCGCGACCCGCCGGCCCTGCTGTCCCCGGGGTCGCAGGTGCGATTCGACCGCGTCCGCGCACAGGCGCGCCTCGCGGAGGAGGCCGCCGCACCCGCCCCCGCCCCCGACTCCCTCCCGGCGCCGACGGCCGAACCCGCCGCGCGGTCCGTCGAGGTCGTGCGCCCCTCGCTGCAGATGCTGGTGCAGGATGCCGGGCGCCCGGGATTCGCGGCGCTCGGCGTCGCGGCATCCGGGGTCGCCGACCGCCGGGCGATGCGCGACGCGAACCGCGCCGTCGGAAACCACGCCACCGCCGCAGTGATCGAGAGCGTCGGGGGAGCGGTGCTGCGCTTCCGCGGCCCCGGCGTCGCCGCCGTCGCGGGTGCCGTCGCCCCGCTCACCCTGACGGATGCGGACGGCACCGTCCGCTCCGTGGCGCACGGGGAGCCCTTCGCCACGGTCGAGGGCGACGAGCTCACCCTCGCCCACCCCGATCGCGGGCTGCGTTTCGTGATCGCCGTGCGCGGCGGGCTCGACGCGGCATCCGCGCTGGGCAGCCGGGCCAGCGACACACTGGCCGGGCTCGGCCCCGCGCCCCTCGCGGCCGGTGCCGTCATCCGCGTCGGCGACGATGCGCCGTTCTGCGTCGAGCCCGAGGCCGTCCCGCGCCCGCTCCCGGCCTCCGGCGATCTCGTCGAGCTGGAGATCACGCTCGGCCCGCGCGACGACTGGTTCACGGAGGCGGCCGTCATCGCGCTCACCGATCAGGAGTGGGCGGTCACCCCGCGCTCCGACCGGGTCGGCATCCGCCTGCAGGGAGACGTTCCCCTGGCGCGCTCCCTCCCCGGGGAACTGCCGAGCGAGGGTGCCGTGACCGGGGCGATCCAGGTGCCGCCCGACGGCCAGCCGGTCCTGTTCCTGCCCGACCACCCGCTCACCGGCGGCTACCCGATCATCGGCGCCGTCACCGACCGGAGCCTCGACCTCGCCGGTCAGCTGCCGCCGGGCGCGCGTCTGCGTTTCATCGTCAAGGAGACCTCATGAAGAAGGTGTTGATCGCCAATCGCGGCGAGATCGCGGTGCGGATCATCCGTGCCTGCGCCGAGGCCGGGTACACCTCGGTCGCCGTGTACGCCGACCAGGATGCCGACGCGCTGCACGTGCGCCTCGCGGACGAGGCGGTGGGACTGGGCGGCGACACCGCTGCGACCACCTACCTCTCGAGCGACGCGCTGTGCGATGCCGCCCGCCGGGTCGGCGCGGATGCCGTCCACCCCGGGTACGGGTTCCTCTCCGAGAGCGCCGCGTTCGCGCGGGCCGTGGAGGGCGCTGGTCTGGTGTGGATCGGTCCCTCGCCCGAGAGCATCGACGCGCTCGGCGACAAGATGACCGCACGCCGCATCGCGCAGCAGGTGGGAGCACCACTGGCGGCGGGCACCAACGAGCCCCTGGCAGGGCCGGACGAGGCCGTCGCGTTCGCGGAGCAGCACGGGCTCCCGATCGCGATCAAGGCCGCCTTCGGTGGAGGAGGGCGCGGGCTGAAGGTCGTGCGCGAGCTGACCGAGGTCGCCGAGGCGTTCGACGCGGCCACCCGGGAGGCGATCGCCGCGTTCGGCCGCGGGGAGTGCTTCGTCGAGCGGTTCCTCGAGAGCCCTCGGCACATCGAGGTGCAGGTGCTGGGCGACGGCATCGGCGGCGTCGTCGTGGTCGGCGACCGCGACTGCTCGATGCAGCGCCGCAACCAGAAGCTGATCGAGGAGGCCCCGGCGCCGGGGCTGACCGTCGCGCAGCGGTCGGAGTTCCACGAGGCCGCGCGGTCGATCTGCGCCGCGGTGCGGTACCGCGGAGCCGGCACGGTGGAGTTCCTGCTCGCGGGCGACGGCACGATCTCCTTCCTGGAGGTGAACACCCGCCTGCAGGTGGAGCATCCGGTCACCGAGGAGGTCACCGGAACCGACCTGGTGCGCGAGCAGTTCCGCATCGCGTTCGGGGAGGGCATGTCGCTCTCCGAGACGCCCACGCCGGTCGGGCACGCCTTCGAGTTCCGCATCAACGCGGAGGATGCGGGGCGCGGATTCCTGCCGAGCCCCGGCCGCGTCGACATCCTGCGCGTGCCCGGCGGCCCCGGTGTGCGGTGGGACAGCGGCATCGAGGCGGGCGACGTCGTCCAGCCCGCGTTCGACTCGATGATCGCCAAGCTCATCGTGCACGCGGAGACGCGCGACGCCGCCCTCGTGCGTGCGCGGCGGGCCCTGCGCGAACTCGCGGTGGAGGGCCCGGCGACCGTCATCCCCTTCGACCGCCTCGCCCTCGACCACGCGGCCTTCGCCACCGACACCTTCGCCGTGCACACACAGTGGATCGAGAGCACGCTGCTGCCCGAGCTGGAGCCGCAGCTGCGGCCGGCGCCGGCCGCGGACACCGGTCTCCGGCGGTTCCCGGTCGAGCTCGACGGCCGTCGGATGGTGCTCGGGCTGCCCTCCGCGCTCCTCGCCGGGCTCGGTCGGCCGGCGGACGCGGCGGCGCCGGCGGCATCCGACCCTTCCGAGCTGCGCGCCCCCGCCCCCGGGACGCTCGTGCGCTGGCTCGTCGACGACGGGGCGACGGTGTCCGAGGGGGATGCGGTCGCCGTGCTCGACGCCATGAAGATGGAGACCACGGTCACCGCTCACCGCGCCGGCGTTCTGTCGCAGCGGACCGAGCTCGCCGCGGTGATCGCCGCCGACGGGGTGCTCGCCAGCATCGCCTGAGGTCGGAGCTTCCGCCGCCGCGCGGTGCACAACTCAGGAAGAATCGATCAGCTCAGGCCGAGATCGGCGTCGCGGACGCCTGTTCGAGGCGTTCTTCCTGAGTTGTGCACGGCTGTCCGCTGACGCGGGCCGCGGTCTAGGCCGGATCGCCGCCCAGCGGGCCGACCGCCTCGAGCGGCTTCGGGTCGTCGGCGCCGGTCTTGCGCGCCCGGGCGATCAGGTTGCCCACGTGGTAGATCAGCAGGGCCGCGACCGTGCCGAGCACGATACCGCCGAACGCGAAGTCGCCGAGCTGCATCGAGAAGCCCGCGATGCCGATCACGAGGGACACGGCCGCGGTGTACTGGTTGACGGGGCGGGAGAAGTCCACGCGGCTGTCGACCCAGATCTTGATGCCGATGATGCCGATCAGGCCGTAGAGCGCGGTGGTCGCCCCGCCCAGCACGCCGGCGGGGATGGAGTTGAACACCTCGCCGACCTTCGGCGAGAACGCGAGCAGGATCGCGAACAGGCCGGCGACCCAGTAGACCGCCGTCGAGTACACCCGGGTCGCGGCCATCACGCCGATGTTCTCGCCGTAGGTGGTCGTGCCGGAGCCACCGAAGCCACCCGCCAGCGTCGTGGCGACGCCGTCGGCGATCAGGGCGCGGCCGGTGTTCTTGTTGATCGAGGGATCCTCCGTCATGGAGGCGACGCCGCGCACGTGTCCGACGTTCTCAGCGACGAGCACCAGGACCACGGGCAGGAACATCGCGATCGTCGACCAGGTGCCGGGCTCCACGAAGTCGGGGAGCTGGAACACCGGGAGCCCGATCCAGGGGGCGTCGGCGATGAGCTCGGCCGGGGTCTGACCGCCCCGCAGGGCGTTCGGCACGTCGAAGGAGCCCGTGAACGCGGCGTACACGAAGCCGACCGCGACGCCGAGGAAGATCGAGATGCGTCCGAGGAAGCCGCGGAAGAGCACGGCGAACAGGATGATGGCCGCGAGCGTGATCGTGGCGGTGACGGGGTCGAGCTGGAAGTTGTTCCAGGCGGTCGGGGCCAGGTTGAACCCGATCAGGGCGACGATCGCACCGGCGACCACCGGCGGCATCAGGGCGTCGATCCAGCGGAGGCCGGCGAACTGCACCACCAGACCCACGACCGTGAGCAGGATGCCGACGGCGACCACACCGGCCAGCGCCGAGCCCGTGTTGCCCGCGGCGACGGCGGCGGTGATCGGGGCGATGAAGGCGAACGAGGAGCCGAGGTAGCTGGGCAGCCGGTTCTTCGTGATGAGCAGGAACAGGATCGTGCCGACGCCGCTGAACAGCAGCGTGGTCGACACGGGGAAGCCGGTGAGGGTCGGCACCAGGAACGTCGCGCCGAACATCGCGACGACGTGCTGCGCACCGATCGCGATCGTGGCGGGCCAGTTCAGGCGCTCTTCGGGGGTGACGACGGCGCCGGCTTCGACCGTGCGGCCGTTTCCATGGATCTTCCACACGGGCATGCGTGCTCCTGACGTTTCGGGGGAGGGGGCGGAGAGGTGCCGGAGCAACACTACCGATTCCTGAGTTTTCCCTGGGTGCCTCCGGGGCGCGCGGGCGCGACTCGTCGCGCGGGTTGCAGGAGATTCTGCGGATGGCCGGAAGGATCCGGGCCGATTCCTCCGGCATCCCGCATCTCCTCCTGCAGTTCGCGCGGAGGACGGACGCCGGGCGTCAGGCCCCGAGGCGGTCCAGCAGCTCGCGGTAGCGGTCCGCCGTGCGCTCGACGATGTCCTCGGGAACGAGCGGCGGCTCGCCCTGCTTGTCCCAGTTCGCGGCGAGCCAGTCGCGCACGATCTGCTTGTCGAAGCTGGCCATCCGCTCGGCGGGCGTCGAGCCGGTGCGCCACGACTCGGCGTCCCAGTACCGGGAGGAGTCGCTCGTGAGCACCTCGTCGGCGAGGCGCAGGGTGCCGTCGGCATCCGTGCCGAACTCGAACTTGGTGTCGGCGAGGATCAGCCCCTTCTCCTCGGCGATCGCGGCAGCGCGGGAGTAGATCGACAGCGAGGCATCGCGCAGCTCGGTCGCCCGCTCCGCACCGACCAGCTCGACGGTCTGCTCGAACGTGATGTTCTCGTCGTGCTCGCCCATCGGCGCCTTGTAGGCGGGGGTGAACAGCGGGTCCGGCAGGCGGTCGCCGTTCTGCAGGCCGATGGGGAGCGGGATGCCGCACACGGTGCCGCTCTCGGTGTACTCGGCCCAGCCCGATCCGGTGAGGTACCCGCGCACGACGCACTCGATCGGCAGCATCTCGAGCGACTGGGCGAGCATGGCGCGCTCCGCGACGGATGCGGGGATCTCGCCGTCCGCGAGGTGATTCGGCACGTCGTCGAGCTGCGCGAACCACCAGCGGCTGAGCCGGGTGAGCAGGGCGCCCTTCTGCGGGATGCCGGGGGAGAGCACGACGTCGAACGCGCTGACCCGGTCGCTCGCGACGACGAGGATGCGCGTGTCGCCCGGATCCTCGGACGCGTACAGGTCGCGGACCTTGCCCGAGTAGATGTGCCGCCAGCCGGGGATGCTCTGTGCCGTGCCTTCTGAAGGTGTGCTCACCCGCCCATTATCCCGGGTCGGCGCTCCGGCCCGACACCCAGGCGGAAGCCGTGATGTCAACCCGCACGCGCATCCGCGATCGCTGCGCGATGCTCGGGGGATCGAGATGGAGGAACCATGACGAAGGATCTGTCCACGGGCGACCGTGTGAGCTGGAACACCTCGCAGGGCCGCACGCGCGGCACGGTCGAGGAGAAGAAGACGAAGGACTTCCGGTTCGCCGACCAGGACTTCACGGCCTCGGAGGACGAACCGGCGTACATCGTCGCCTCGGAGAAGACCGGAGCGAAGGCCGCGCACAAGGGATCCGCGCTGCGCCGACTCTCCCGCTGACTCTCCGGCGCCGTTTGCCGGACCCCGCGAACAGGCGTATAGTCCACGTGGACTAATCGGAGGGAGCGGGTGATGACGAAGGACCCCGTGGACACGCTGACGCCCATGGCCGTCATGGTGCTCGCGCTGCTGCGTGAGGGCGACATGCATCCGTACGAGATGGTGCGCCTGCTGCGATCTCGCGGCGGCGATCGCCTCCTCAGCATCACCAACGGCACGCTGTACCACACGGTCGCACGGCTCGAGAAGTCCGGCCTGCTGGCCGAGATCGGAACGGACCGCGAGGGCAATCGGCCCGAGCGCACCACCTACACGCTCACGGACGCCGGCCGCGACACCGTGATGGCGTGGGTGCGGCGAGAGCTGCCCCGCATCGACCGCGAGACCGACTTCCGCCTCGCGCTCGCCGAAGCGCACAACCTCGAACGCGCCGACGTGATCGTGCTGCTCCGCGAGCGCCGGGGCGCCCTCGAAGACGCGCACGAGACGCACCGCGACGGGCTGCGCGCGGCGCGCGAGGCCGCGGTCCCGGCGCAGGTGCTCGTGGAGATCGAACGCGAGGAGGTGCTGCTCGGCGCCGAGCTGCACTGGCTCGACACCCTCCTCGCCCGCCTCGACGGCGATGACCTCCCCTGGGGTCCGTCCGCCTTCTCCGACTCCGACCGCTATCTCGCTCAGCGAAAGGCTGCACAGCAATGACCGAAACACGCCAGGCGACGGGTCCGGACACGGGCACGTTCGCCGCCGGGCAGCGTCCGAAGAGCCCGTGGCCCGCCCTGTGGGCACTCGTCATCGGCTTCTTCATGATCCTCGTCGACACCACGATCGTCTCGGTCGCGAACCCGGCGATCAAGGCCGCCCTCGATCCCGACACCAACAACCTCGACAACGTCGTGTGGGTGACGAGCGCGTACCTGCTCGCCTACGCCGTCCCGTTGCTCATCACCGGCCGTCTCGGCGATCGCTTCGGTCCGAAGAACATCTACCTGATCGGCCTCGCGGTGTTCACCCTGGCCTCCCTGTGGTGCGGTCTGTCGGGCTCGCTCGAAGGCCTGATCGCGGCCCGCGCGGTGCAGGGGCTGGGGGCGGCGTTCATGACCCCGCAGACCATGGCCGTCATCACCCGCACCTTCCCGCCGAACCGCCGGGGCGCCGCCATGGGCCTCTGGGGCGCGACCGCGGGTGTCGCGACGCTGGTCGGACCGCTGCTGGGCGGCGTGCTGGTCGACGGTCTCGGCTGGGAGTGGATCTTCTTCGTCAACCTCCCCGTCGGCGTGATCGCGTTCGTCGCGGCGTGGATCCTCGTGCCGAAGCTCGCCACGCACCCGCACCGGTTCGACATCCTCGGCGTCGTGCTCAGCGCCGCCGCGATCTTCCTCGTCGTGTTCGGCCTGCAGGAGGGCGAGAAGTACGACTGGGGCGTCATCTGGGGTCCCATCTCGGTGTGGGGCCTGATCATCGCCGGCATCGTCGTGCTCGCGCTGTTCGTCCTGCAGCAGTGGAAGACGAAGACGGAGGCCCTCGTGCCCCTCGAGCTCTTCCGCGACCGCAACTTCTCGGGGGCGAACGTCGCGATCGCGGCGGTCGGCTTCACGGTCACGAGCATGTCCCTGCCGCTGATGTTCTTCCTGCAGATCGCCCGCGGGCTGGCCCCCACGCAGGCCGCGCTCCTGATGATCCCCATGGCGGTGTTCTCGGGGGTGCTGGCCCCGCTCGCCGGCAAGATCCTCGATCGCACCGATCCGCGGCTCATCCTCATCCCCGGTCTTCTCGCCGTCGGCGCGGCGCTGTTCTGGTACTCCGCGCTGGTGAACATGGACAGTGAGCTGTGGATGTTCCTGTTCCCGTCCGCGCTGCTCGGCATCGGGTCCGCCGGCATGTGGGGACCGCTCGCGACGACGGCCACGCGGATGCTCCCGATGCGCCAGGCCGGCGCGGGCGCCGGCATCTACAACACCACCCGCACGATCGGCTCCGTGGTCGGCTCGGCCGCGATCGCGACGTTCATGCAGGCGCGGCTCGAGGCGAACCTCCCCGGAATGGGCGATGCCGCGGGATCGATCAGCTCCGGATCGCCCCTGCCCGACGCCGTCGCCGAGGGGTTCGCGGCCGCGATGTCGCAGGCGATCCTCCTGCCGGCGTGCGTGATCGGCGTGGGCCTCATCGCCTCGCTCTTCCTGCGCGGTGTGCCGAAGCAGCAGGCCCCGGCGGCCGAAGCCCCGGCATCCGCATCCGGCGCGTGAGCGTCGCGGCCCCGCCCCCTTTTGCGCGGGCGGGGCCGATCTGGTGTGCTGGGGGGATGGCCGTCCATCTCGTGCATCCGACATCCGCTCTGTTCGACAGCTGGGCCGCGGCCGTGGCGGAGTTCGGCGACGGGCACATCGACGGCGCAGGACTCACGGCGCCCGTCACCCCGGATCGGGCGACGCTCGACGAGCTCATCGCGACCGCGATCCGGCTCGGCGACACCGAGGTCGATCCGCCCGAGGGCCGGGTGCACAACGACCTGTACTGGATCGTCGATGAGGGCGAGGTCGTGGGCTTCCTCTCGTTCCGGCATGCGCTGAACGACTATCTGCGCGAGGTCGGCGGCCACATCGGATACGCGGTGCGCGAGTCGCGACGACGCCGGGGGTACGCCTCCGCGGCGCTCGGCCTCGCGCTCGAGCGGGCGCGCGAGATCGGTCTCGACCGGGTGCTGGTCACGTGCGATGACGACAACGAGGCCTCGGCGCGCACGATCGAGCGCGCCGGCGGGGTGCTGCAGGACGTACGGGATCAGTCGGAGCGCGGCCACGGCATGCTGCGCCGGTACTGGATCGCGCTCTAGCCCCGGCCACCGCCGCCGAGCGGCCCCTCTTTGCGCGCATATGAAGGGGCCGCTCGCGCACAAGGGGGTGGCTCGGCGGGCGGGGTTACTCGACGCGGGCGGCGATGTCGGTGCGGAAGTGCGAGCCGTCGAGGCTGATGCGCGCGATCGCGTCGTAGGCGTGCGCCCGGGCCGTGCGGAAGTCGGATGCCACGGCCACGACGTTCAGCACCCGCCCCCCGGTCGCGATGAGCGATCCGCCGGGTGCGTCGGGCGCGGCGGTGGCGGCGTGCACGATGCGGACGCCCTCGACGGACGCGGCATCCGCCAGCCCCTCGATCGGACGGCCGGTCTGCGGCGCCTCGGGGTAGCCCTCGCTCGCCAGCACCACGCTGATCGCGACGTCATCGCTGAACACCGGCTCCGGCTGGTCCTCGAGGGTTCCGGATGCCGCGGCGAAGAGCAGCTCCGACAGCGGGGTGACCAGGCGGGGGAGCACGATCTGGGTCTCGGGGTCGCCGAAGCGCGCGTTGAACTCGATCACGCGCACGCCGGCGGGCGTGAGGATGAGTCCGGCGTAGAGCAGGCCGATGAACGGGGTGCCCTCGGCGTCGAGCTGACGGATCACGGGGAGGGCCACGTCGCGCGTGACCTCGGCGACGAACTCCTGCTCGCCGCCGAACTGCTCGGCGAGCCAGGGCAACGGCGAGTACGCCCCCATGCCGCCCGTGTTGGGCCCGGCGTCACCGTCGAGCGCGCGCTTGAAGTCCTGGGCGGGGCTGAGCGCGCGAACGGTGTCGCCGTCGCTCAGGAAGAACAGCGAGACCTCGGGGCCGGAGAGGAACTCCTCCACGAGCACGGGTCCCGTGGGCAGGTAGCGCTCGGCGTGCGCGAGAGCCTCGGCGCGGTCCGAGGTCACGATGACGCCCTTGCCGGCGGCGAGCCCGTCGGCCTTCACGACGTGCGGGGCGCCGAGGTCGTCGAATGCGGCTTCGACCTCGGCGATCGTGGTCGCCCGGGCGGCGCGGCCGGTCGGAACACCGGCTTCGTCCATGATCCGCTTGGCGAACGACTTCGATCCCTCGAGCTGGGCCGCCGCCTTGCCCGGACCGAACACGGGGATGCCGCGGGCGCGCAGGGCGTCGGCGACGCCGGCGACGAGTGGCGCCTCCGGGCCGATGACGACGAGATCCACCGCGTGCTCGTTGGCGTACTCGGCGACCGCGCCCCCGTCGAGCGGGTCGACCGCGACCGGCGTGGCATCCTGCGCGATGCCGGCATTGCCGGGAGCCACGAGGATCTCGTGCTCCGTCTGCTCTGCCCGCAGGGCGAGGATGATCGCGTGCTCACGGGCACCGGAACCGAGGACGAGAATCTTCACCCGTCCAGACTACCGAGGGTCGCGGTCGGGGTGTCCGTGCGCGTGTGGCAGTGGTCCGAGGCGACTCAGACCGGACGCTCGTCCGCGGCGTCCCAGGGAATCGTCCACCCGGCGGCGTCGAACAGGCCGCTGAGCACCATCGCGGTGAAGCCCCACACGATCGTGCCGTCGACGTCGAACGCGGGGGCACGGAACGTCAGATCTCCGTACCTGCGCACCGAGGTGTAACGGGTGGCGGGGTCGAGCAGCTGGGCGACCGGCACGCGGAACACCTCCACGGTCTCGGCGTGATCGACCGCGGCGACCCGCGACGGCGTGCGCCACCACCCGAGCACCGGCGTCACCCGGTGGTTGCTCGCGGCGAGCGGGATCTCCGGCAGGGTCGCCAGGACCTCGACGCCGGAGGGATCGAGTCCGGTCTCCTCCTCCGCTTCGCGGAGCGCGGTGGCCACGGCATCCGCGTCGTCGGGCTCGGCGCGGCCGCCGGGGAACGACACCTGACCGGGGTGCGACGACAGCGTCTCGGCCCGACGCTGCAGCAGCACATCGAGGTCACGCGCGACAGGGGCCACGGCGGTCGGCGCGGGGATGCTGTCCAGCACGCCGAACAGGATCAGCACGGAGGCGTCGTGCGCCGAGTCCGGGTCGGCGAGCGCCGGGAAGGGCCCGCCCCAGGAATGCTCGGACACCGCGGCGATCAGCTCGGCGCGGGCGCCTTCCGGATGCTGCGTGCTCATGATCCGAGCCTAGGCCTGCCGCGTGCGGGCGGGCGCTTCCCTCGGAGCTGTGCGCTCCACGCGGTCGAATCCGGGCGAGCGGGCCGCGCGAGGCGCACATCTCCGAGCGAGGTGCACGGCGGCGGCGTACCCTGATTCCCATGGCCCGCAAGATCGACATCATCGACGGACGGACGGCGCTCGACGCCGTCCGACGAGCGGATGCCGACGGCACGAAGCCTCCGCGCACCGACCTCGCCACCGCGGTGCGCTATCTCCTGCAGCTGCTCGACGAGAAGGCCCCCGGCAACAGCGTCGAGGTGAGGGTGCCGCCGTTCGGTGCGGTGCAGGTCATCCAGGGCCCGCGGCACACCCGCGGCACGCCGCCGAACGTCGTCGAGATGGATGCCGCGACCTGGATCGCCGTCGCCACGGGGACGGAGATCTGGGCGGATGCCGCCGCATCGGGTCGCATCCATGCCTCCGGCACGCGTGCCGATCTCGCGGACGTCCTCCCCCTGCGTCCGTAGTTCCGCCCCGGCACACGTTCCGCCCGACCCACGCCCCCACCCACCTCGCACCCGGCCCCGCACTCCGCCCCGGATCGGGCCCCCGGTATGTCCGAGCGGTGGGAGAATGGAGGCATGTCCTCCACCGATTCCCACCAGACCGTCGAAGCGACCGTGCGCCACGTGCCGCGGTACGGCGTGCTGATGACCGTCGGCGGCGTGCTCGGCGTCATCGTCGCCGCGATCCTCACCTTCACCGGGAGCTTCGAGGAGTCGCAGGCGCTCGACGTGGTCTACCCGGCCGGTCAGGTGTTCGGTTTCCTGCTGCTGTGGACCGCCCCGATCGGCATCGCGCTCGGCGGCGTCGCCGGACTCGTGCTCGAGCGCCTCGCGCGACGCCATGATCGCGTCGTGCGCGTCGACCGTGAGACGGTCATCGAAGCGGACTGATCCCCCGCGCGCGGATCACGCCAGTTCGGCGATGATCGGGCGGATGGCGGCGTCGAACGCGACCACGTCGCGACGCAGCCCGTCGGTGACGGCCACCGTGAGAGCCCCGATCCACCAGATGCCGCGCTGCGAGAACGGCAGCACCTGCACGTTCAGCTCGAAGGAGTGCGCGCGGCGGCCGATCTCGCGCTCGAACTCCGCGATCGCGCTGGCGTAGGCGCGGTAGGCGTCGCCGCCCGTGTTGCTCTTCATGGAGTGCACGTAGCGGTCGTGGGCGGCACGCGCGTAGCGCAGGGCGGATGCCGCCTGCGGGCCCACCGCGTCCGTGAGCTCCTCGGCCCCCGTCGCCGGCAGCGCGACCAGGGTGTCGAAGCCGTCGATGAGCTCGAGCGGCACCTCGGAGCGGTGGGCGCGCGGTTCGACCGTCATGTCCCAGTAATCCCGCCACTGCTTCTCGAGCTCGGCGGATGCCTCCGCGGCATCCGGCGCCCGGACCGGGAGCTCACGGAGACTCGGCAGGTCTTCCGGCGCGCGGATGCCGAGCGCTTGACGCAGCGCGAGGGCGACGAGAACGGGAACGCTCGCGTCTTCGCGGATGAGCCACTGCGGCTTGTCGGCCATGGCCCCATCGTAGGCGAGCGACGTCATCGTGCGGGCGGAATACCGGGGGCGCTCCGGGCGGTAGGCTGGGGGCGTGGCTGCCTCCCCCACCAACTCCTATTCCGAAGCCGGCGTCGATACCGCTGCAGGTGATCTCGCCGTCGAGCTGATGAAGTCCTCCGTGCGCGCGACGCACGGCCCTGAAGTGCTGGGCGGTGTCGGCGGATTCGCCGGCCTGTTCGACGCCAGTGCGCTGCGCGACTTCCGTCGCCCGCTGCTCGCGACCAGCACCGACGGCGTCGGCACGAAGGTCGCCATCGCGCAGGCGATCGACAAGCACGACACGATCGGCCAGGATCTGGTCGGCATGGTCGTCGACGACATCGTCGTGGTCGGCGCGAAGCCGCTGTTCATGACCGACTACATCGCGTGCGGCAAGGTCTTCCCGCAGCGCATCGCCGACATCGTGCGCGGCATCGCCGAGGCGTGCTCCGCCACCGGCACCGCGCTGGTCGGCGGGGAGACCGCCGAGCACCCCGGTCTGCTCGGTCCGCGCGACTACGACGTCGCGGGCGCCGCGACCGGCGTGGTCGAGGCCGACGCGATCCTGGGCGCCGAGCGCGTGCAGGACGGGGATGCCGTCATCGCGGTGTCCTCCAGCGGACTGCATTCCAACGGCTACTCGCTCGTGCGGCACATCATCACGAACGCCGGTATCTCGTACGCCGACAACGCCGCCGATTTCGGCACCACCTGGGGCGAGGCTCTTCTCGAGCCCACGCGCCTCTACACGCTTCCGCTGCTGCGTCTGATCGACCGGCTCGGCTCGTCCGACGCGCGGGACGGCGGCGTGCACGCCCTGAGCCACGTCACCGGTGGCGGCATCGCCGCGAACCTGGCCCGCGTGCTGCCGCAGGGCAGCTGGGCCGAGGTCGATCGCAGCACGTGGTCGCCGAGCCCGGTCTTCCGCGTGCTCAGCGACATCGCGGGCTCGACGCTCGAGTCGTCCGAGGGCACCTGGAATCTCGGTATCGGCTTCCTCGCGGTGATCGCGGCGGACAAGAAGGATGCCGCGATCGCGGCGCTGAACGCCGAGGGCATGCCGTCATGGCAGGTCGCCACGGTGGGCTTCGGCGCGCGGCCGGCAGGAGAATTCGAACAGGGCGCCAAGGGCGTCGACGGCGGAGCGGTGCGCCTCGTCGGTTCTTACGCGGACGGAGCGAAGTAGACACCCCATGTGCGGCATCGTCGGAATGGTGGGGACAGCCCCGGTCAATCAGGACATCTACGACGCGCTTCTGCTCCTGCAGCATCGCGGGCAGGACGCCACCGGAATCGCCACGGCGGAATCCAACGGCGTGATGCACAACGCCAAGGCGCAGGGCATGGTCCGCGAGGCCTTCCGCACGCGTGACATGCGCGCGCTGCTCGGCAACGTGGGACTCGGTCACGTGCGCTACGCCACGAAGGGCACCGCATCGAACGAGGAGGAGATGCAGCCGTTCTACGTGAACGCGCCCTACGGGATCATCCTCATCCACAACGGCAACCTCACCAACACGCGGGAGCTGACGGCCGAGATGGCGCAGCGCGACCGTCGCCACCTCAACTCCTCCAGCGACACCGAGCTGCTGCTGAACGTGCTCGCCGGCGAACTGCAGAACACCACCTCCACGGTCGACCTCGATCCCGAGCGTGTCTTCGAGGCCGTCGCCCGCACGCACGAGCGCATCGAGGGCGCATACGCCGTGATCGCGGTGATCGCGGGCTACGGTCTACTCGCCTTCCGCGACCCCTTCGGCATCCGCCCGCTGATCCTCGGCCACCGCGTGAGCCGCTCGGAAGACGGCACGCCCGGGGGTGACGAGTGGGTCGTGGCGAGCGAATCGCTCGTGCTCGAGAACGGCGACTACGAGGTCGTGCGCGAGATCGAGCCCGGCGAAGCCGTGTTCATCACGACCGAGGGCGAGCTGCACTCGAAGCAGTGCGCGGAGGTCACGCAGCTGACCCCGTGCGCGTTCGAGTACGTGTACCTGGCGCGCCCCGACTCGATCATGAACGGCGTCTCGGTGTACGAGTCGCGCCTGCGCATGGGCGACCGCCTGGCCGACACGATCGCGAAGCACGTGCCGATGGACAAGATCGACGTCGTGATGCCGATCCCCGACTCCTCGCGCCCCGCCGCGATGGAGGTCGCCCGCAAGCTCGGCATCGAGTACCGCGAGGGCTTCTACAAGAACCGCTACGTCGGCCGCACCTTCATCATGCCGGGGCAGGCGGTGCGCAAGAAGAGCGTCCGTCAGAAGCTCAACGCCATGTCGACCGAGTTCCGCGGCAAGAACGTGCTGCTGATCGACGACTCGATCGTGCGCGGCACCACGTCGAAGGAGATCATCCAGATGGCGCGGGATGCCGGGGCGACCTCGGTGACCTTCGCCTCCGCGGCGCCTCCGGTGCGGCATCCGCACGTCTACGGCATCAACATGCCCTCGCGCCACGAGCTCATCGCGCACGGACGCACGATCCCGGAGATCGCCGAGGTGCTCGGCTGCGATCACCTCGTGTACCAGGAGGTCGACGACCTGAAGGCCGCGATCACCGAGGGCTCGGCGATGACCGACCTCGACATGAGCTGCTTCGACGGTCGCTACGTCACCGGTACGGTCAGCGACGAGTACCTCGCCTGGGTCGAGGGCTCGCAGACGTCATGACCTCCGCCGCCCGCCCGCTCTGGCAGGGCAGGGCCGTCGCGCTGATCGGCATCGTGCTCGTGGCGTTCTCGCTGCGCTCCGCTGTCGCCTCGCTGTCGCCGGTGCTCGATCACGTGGCCGACGACTTCGCGGTGTCATCGGTCGTGGTCGGGCTGATCGGCGCCGCGCCGCCGGTGTGCTTCGCGATCTTCGGTCTGCTCACCCCGCTCTTCGAACGCCGGTTCGGCCTGGAGCGGGTCGCCGTCGCGGCGATCGTGCTGATGGCGACCGGAATGCTGCTCCGCGGGTTCGCGGTCGACTCGGCGAGTCTGCTGGCGGCGACCGCGCTGGTGTTCGCCGGGGTCGGCTCGGGAAACGTCCTGCTGCCACCCCTGGTGAAGAAGTACTTCCCCGACCGCATCGGCCTCATGATGACGGTGTACTCGACGACGCTGGCCGCCTCCACGTTCCTCCCGCCGCTCGTGGCGGTGCCGCTCGCGGACTCGCTCGGCTGGCGCGTGTCGCTGGGGATGTGGGGAGTGTTCGCCGCGATCGCCCTGGTGCCGTGGGTGACGCTGATGCTCCGCGAGCGCCTGGCGCCGATGCCCGCTCCGGTCGAGGCGGGCGAGATCGATCCCACCGACGGCATCGACGACGTGCGGGATGCCGTGGCGGTCGCCACCGGTCCCATCGCGACCGCACCGGCCAACCGTCGCTCGTTCGGCCGGCTGTGGCGTCTCCCGCTGGCATGGGCGCTGGCCCTGGTGTTCGGCACCTCGTCCACGATGGCCTACGTCTCGTTCGCCTGGTTGCCCACGCTGCTGGTCGACATCGGAGGCGTCACCCCGGCGACCGCCGGCCTGCTGCTCTCCCTGTTCGCGCTGATCGGTCTGCCCTGCTCGATGATCGTGCCGATCCTCGTGGTGCGGCAGCAGGCGACGCGTCCGCTCTTCTTCGTCGCCGTGGCCGGCGGGGTGATCGGTCTTCTCGGGCTGCTGCTCGCGCCGACCGTCGCGCTGCCGCTGTGGGTGGGCTTCTTCGGCCTCACCGCGATCATGTTCCCGCTGAGCCTGGTGCTGCTCAGCATCCGTGCGCGGACCCCCGAGAGCGCCGTGGCCCTCAGTGGTTTCGTGCAGAGCATCGGCTACGCGATCGCCGCGGTGTTCCCCCTGCTGATCGGTCTGCTGCACGACACCACCGCGGGATGGCAGGTGCCGCTGCTCGTCATCGGCGCCGTGCTGATCCTGTCGATCCCCGCGGGCATCGTCGCCGGCCGCCGGCGGACGATCGAGGACGAGTGGGAGCGCCGCCACGGCCGGTGGTGAGACAGCGGCCCGTGTCGTGCTGCGGCCGTGATCAGCCGCGTGGGCGGATCACTGGAACCGGACGAGTCCGCCGCGCGCCGCACGGACGAGGATCTGCACCCGGTTGCTCACATCCCACTTCGTCATGATGTTGCTGACGTGCGTCTTGACCGTGCTCTCGGACACGTGGATGGTGCGCGCGATCTCCGCGTTGGAATGCCCCAGGGCCAGATGCGCGAGCACCTCCTGCTCGCGGTCGGAGAGCTGGTGACCCGACGGGAACTCCTTCGTCATCTCGACCTCGCCGTTCTGCGCGGTCTCGATCAGGCGGGCGGTGATCGCGGGGGACAGCGCCGCCACCCCCGCGTGCACCAGGCGGACGGCCTCGACGATCGCCTCGGGCTCGGCGTCCTTCAGGAGGTACCCGGCGGCGCCGGCGCGCAGCATCGGCAGGATCATGTCGACGGATCCGAAGGTGGTGATCGCCAGCACCCGCGTCTCCGGACGGGTCGCGGTGATCTCGATCGCCGCCTGCACTCCGCCCATGCGGGGCATCTGCATGTCGAGCAGGACGATGTCGGGTCGCGTCGTCTGCACGAGGGTGATGCCGGAGAGGCCGTCACTCGCCTCGCCGACGACCTCGATGTCATCGGCTTCGTCGAGGAAGACCGTCAGCGCCCGACGGACGAGCTTGTCGTCGTCGACGATCGCCACACGGATTACTCCCACGAATGGATTGTATCGTCGGCGCGCAGGAGCCCTCCTCCGCCGCGGACGGAAGCCGGATGCGGGGCGGCGCGCGCGACACCGGGATAATCGACGGTATGAGCACACTCCGGCCCGTCGTGGCGTCGCCGCGCACCTTGCGAGGGGCCGACGCCCCGGTCCCGCTGAGCCGCGCCGAGCGCATCGTGCTGATCGTCGCGATCGCCGGGGCCTTCCTCACCACCGTGCTGGGCGCCACCTTCGGCGACGAGCCCTTCTCATTCCTGATCCTCCTCGACCTGGCCGTCACGGCGACCTTCGCCCTCTTCCTGATCTCCCCTTCCAGCGCCGTCGCCACGCTGGCCGCGATCATGGTCCCCGCGCTTCTGCTCGACTGGAGCGGTCCGGGATTCGCGGCGCTCGCCGTCGCCACGGGGCTGGTGACCCGGACGGGCTCGACACGCCTGATGGTCGCGTTCACGGGTCTGCTGCTGCTCACGGCCGCGGCGATCGTCCTCCGGCAGCCCGAGGAGCCGGTGTTCGTGGGCATCGGGTTGCTGATCGCCGCCGTCGCCGGCGCGGCGGGGATCCTGCTGCGCTCGGCCCGCGGTCGTGAACAGCGCCTGGATGCCGCTCTCCGAGAGCAGGCATCCGTCATGGCTCAGCTCCGGCGGGACGAGCGCCTCCTCATCGCCGACGAGTTGCACGATGTCATCGCGCATGACCTGACGGCGATCGCGATGCAGGCCCGTCTGATGGAGCGCGAGGACGACCCGGTGCAGCGGGCGCAGACCCAGCGCGAGATCGGGGATGCGGCCCGACGGGCGCTGCGGGACATCCGCCGGCTCATCACTCCCGTACCGGGGGAGGCACCGACGGAGCGGATCGACGATTTCGACACGACCCTCGCGGAGATGGCCGCCACGCTGCGCACCGCGGGATACACGCCGGAGGTGACCACCGACCTCGCGCAGCCGATCCCTCGATTGGTCGACGGGACGCTCGCCCGGGTGCTCCGCGAGAGCACCACGAACATCATGAAGCACGGGCGGCCGGGCCCGGTGCGCATCCGCGTCGGCGTGGATGCGGAGGAGGCCTGGGTGCAGGTCAGCAATCCGCGCCGTGCGCACCGATCGCGTGAGCCGCTTCCCTCGGGGGGCTTCGGTTCCGCTCGGCTGGCCGAGCGGGTCGGGCTGCTCGGGGGCGAGTTCGCCCAGGGGATCGAGGGGGACGAGTGGGTGGTGCGAGCCGCTCTGCCGTTGACCTGAGCGGATCCCGGCGTCGTGCTCAGCCGGCGAGCACCTCGTCGCCGAGCCGGATGACCCCCGCGGCGTCGTCGTCGGGAGACGCCGCCGGGAGCAGGAGCCGCCCGAGCGTCGGCTCGGTCTGATGCAGTGCGCCGGTGAGGGTCGTGAGGACCTTCATGTCGCGCACGCCGGTGTCGGGGTCGGCATGCGTCGCGAGGCAGCGCACGATCGGTCCGGCGGTGCGGAGGCGCACCTCGCCGACGCGGACCTCTCCGGTCCAGTCGAGCTCCTCCCATGGGCCGATGCCGTCGACCACGATGTTGGAGCGGAAGCGGCGGTCGTCGACCGGTGCGCCGACCGCGTCGCCCAGCGCCCGCGTGCTGCCGACACCGTGCAGGGAGACGTAGCCGCGCGCGCGGTCCTGGAATCGCGAGGTCCTGCCGTCGCCGACGAGCACGAGGGGCAGCCGTCCCGGCCGCCGGAGGCGCCGTCCTTCCGGGGTCGCGAGGACGAACTCCGTGACGGCATCCGTCAGCTCTTCGCGCCCGGCGGCGTCGAGACCCGCGTCGACGAGCACCCGGCCCCCGTGCTCGATGCGCACCCGGTGCGCGGCGTCGTCGAAGCTCGTGCGCAGCGCGGCCAACGCGGGGAAGTCCTGCAGCGAGAGTCCGTGCGACTTGGGCCAGTGGTCGAGGCCGTCGCGCTGTTCCGGGTTCGAAGCGGAGGCGAAGCGGAACGCCAGCACGCGGTCTCCGGCGACTCGGCCGTCGGCCTGGACGGTGAGCGTGTCGACGGACTGCGGCGTCAGCCCTTTGATCGGGTGACGATACAGCGCGACCACACGAGCTGCCGGATGTTGGGACACGACGAAACCCCCGTGGGTCACACGGGGGCGACGAGTGAGGAGACGGTCACGCCTTCTCTAGTTCGTCCTCGTCTTCGTCGGCATAATCATCTGCCCACTTGTCGACATAGGCGTCTTCGTCGGTCGGATGCCCCAATTCGCGCTCGAGCGCGGAGTAGTTCACCGACGGACTGTACGCCTTGAGTTCGCGGGCGATCTTTGTGTGCTTCGCCTTCTGACGGCCACGGCCCATGCGCGAGACCCCCTCACGAGTTAAGCTGCGGGCGACAGGCCCGAGGCATTCACGACACCGGCGCGCAGCCGGTAAGAGTAGCATTCAGAATAGCACGCGGGTAAGGGCCACCGGCCGAGGCCCGGCTGGTGAATGGAGCGATCGTCATGACCGAGAACACCGACAACACCGCCACTCCCTCCGATGAGGCCGCACAGAACGCCGCACTGCAGAAGGCCGTGATCGTCGGCCTGCAACCGGATCAGCCTCGGCGCGTCGTCGACGAGGCGCTGCGCTTCGCGCGTCTGCTCGGTGTGCCGCTCGTGGTCGCCCATGTCGACGTCACGCGGTTCGTGACCTATGAGGACCCGGACGGCTACGTGCACTCCGCCCCGATCGACATCAACTTCGACGCCGGCGCCGCCGAGTTCGAGACCGTGCAGAAGCAGGCGGCCGCCGTGCTCGACGACGCGGGCATCACGTGGACGGCCCGCCAGCTCATCGGCGACCCCGCTCTCGCCATCAAGCAGCTCGCGCACAAGCTCGATGCGCAGCTGATCGTGGTCGGCACACGCAAGCGCGGGATCGGCGAGTCGATCCGGGAGTTCTTCACCGGGTCCGTGGCCGCGCGTCTCACGCATCGCCAGCACCGCTCGGTGCTCGTGGTCCCGCTCGGAGAGTCAGTGCCGGACTCGCAGAAGGAGATCTGGCCGGAGTAGGGATCCCGCTCCGTACAGATGCTCCTCCCGCGAGAGCGGGCGTCAGGACGGTGAGATCCCGACCGTGATCGTGCGGGCCGCCGCGTCGAGGGCATCCTCGAGCTCCGACACCACGGAGGGTGCCAGCACCCCGCCCTGAGCCACGTGCGTGCGCAGGTCGGTGCGCACTCGCGCGCGGAAGGCGTTGATCACGGCATCCGCGCGGTGCAGCTCTTCGCGGCTGATCGCCCGGACGTCGTCCGATGCTCCCCGCGGGCGGCTCTGCGCCGCGGCCCGTTCGCCCTGCTCGGCGGAGGCGAGGTCGGCCCGCAGGCTCTTCATCGCGTCCTTCACGCTCTGGCGCACCTCGTTCGCGATGAGGCGGACGGAATCCGCCAGCCCCGACTCGATGCCGGCGAGGTCTCCCTCGCGCGCGGCCAACTCGGTGCGTCCGGCGTCGGTGATCGCATAGATCGTGGTGCGGCCGTCGACGGTCTTCGACACCAGCCCCTCTTCCTCGAGCTTCGCGAGTCGCGGGTAGATGGTCCCGGCGCTGGGCGTGTAGGTGCCCCCGGTGCGGTCGGTCAGCGACTGGATGATGCCGTATCCGTGCTGCGGGGCCTCGGCCAGCAGCGACAGGAGGTAGAGGCGCAGGTCTCCGTGCGAGAAGACGGCGGGGCTCATGACTCCCACTCCGCATCGTTCGTGATCGACTCGGGTGCCCGGCGCAGGACCGTGACGCCGCCCGAGACGGAGTTGGCACGCAGGTCGACGAAGCGACCCGCGAGCTCGCCCTTGGTGCCGGTGTAGTTCCGCGGGCCCGAGGTGCTGCGATCGACGCCGTCGATCAGCAGGCGGCCGGTGAGCGAGCGGATCACGTAGTTCGCGGCGAGCGACTCGTCGAGGCGCACGGTGGTGCCGCCCGAGACCGAGTTCACACTGATGGTGTTCACATCGCCCGCGGCATCCACGAGGGTGGCGCCGGAGACGATGTCGACCGTCGCCTTGCGGATCGTGCCGGTCACGGCGACATCGCCCGAGACGCTGTTGGCGTTGATCGACCCGGTCAGTCCGCGCACCTGCACGTCGCCGGAGACGGAGTTCACCGTGAGGTCGCCGATGAGGGTGTCGACGATGATGTCGCCGGAGACGGTGTTCAGGCGGGCGTCGTTGCGCAGGCCGGAGACGAGGGCTCCGGCGCTGACGACCCCGAGGGTGAGGGCGATCGCGCGGGGGACGGCGACGCTCACCTCGGCGCGGGGGCCGCCCGAGCCGAAGTTGCGGAAGACTTCGAGGAAGTTGTCCCATCCCAGCTGCGGGTGGTCGATCTCGATCTCGCCGTCGTTGACCTCCACGCGGAGATCCTTCGTCGTGACGCCGTGCACTTCGATGCGGATGTTCGATTCGTCATGGGCGATGACATCGACCTGGCCGCCGACGAGGCCCACCTTGAGCCGGGTCGCGGATTCGATGTCGATGACGCGTTCCTCGCCCGGGGCGATGAGCCACTTCTCGGTCATGTCTGCTTCTCCTGTGTCTGGGAAACACGATATATCGTGTGTGGCGAGCATAACACGATATATCTCGATATGGGGAGGAAGTTCTCGGGCGCACCACGGCGAGCGGCGTCAGACGAGAGGGGGCGTGTGCCAGATGCGGTCGATGTAATCGCGGATCGAGCGATCGGACGAGAAGAAGCCGGTGCGGGCGACGTTGAGAACCGCGGAGCGGGTCCACGCCTCCTGGTCGGCGTACGCGGCATCCACGCTGTCCTGGGCGGCGATGTACGACGCGTAGTCGGCGAGGACCATGAAGCGGTCCTCGTAGAGGAGGTTCGACACGACGGGTTCGAACACCGAACGGTCGCCCTGCGAGAAGGCGCCGGAGGCGATGAGGTCGATCGCCCGGCGGAGCCCCTCGTCCGCCTGGTACAGCTCCTGGGGCTGGTACCCGCGGGTGCTCAGCGCCTCGACCTCGGGCTCGCTCATCCCGAACAGGTAGAAGTTGTCATCGCCGACGAGCTCGCGGATCTCGACGTTCGCGCCGTCGTCCGTGCCGATCGTGAGGGCACCGTTCAGGGCGAACTTCATGTTGCCCGTGCCCGAGGCCTCCTTGCCGGCGAGGGAGATCTGCTCCGACAGGTCGGCGGCGGGGATCACGCGCTCGGCGAGCGTGACGTTGTAGTTGGGCGGGAAGACGACCTTGAGCCGGCCTTCGAGGCGAGCGTCGGTGTTCACGACTTCGCCCACGGCGTTGATCAGATGGATGATGCGCTTCGCCATCGCGTATCCGGGGGCAGCCTTCGCCCCGAAGATCGCGGTGCGCGGCACGACATCCGACACGGCGATGCGCCCCGAGATCACTCCCTCGTAGGTCGTGACGATGTGCAGCACCTTCAGCAGCTGCCGCTTGTACTCGTGCAGCCGCTTGACCATGACATCCAGCATGTGACCGTCGCTGATGTCGAATCCGTCCCGCTCGTGCAGCACCGCACCGAGGCGACGCTTGTTCGCGGCCTTCACCGCGGCGAAGGCGGCGCGGAACCCGGCATCCTCGGCGAACGGCTCGAGTTCGCGCAGTCGTTCGAGGTCGGTGGTCCAGCTGTCGCCGATGGCCGAGGTGATGAGCGCCGACAGCTCCGGGTTCGCCAGGCGCAGGAACCGGCGCGGGGTCACCCCGTTGGTGACGTTCGTGAACTTGCCGGGGAAGAAGGTGTCGAAGTCGTGGAGCACCTTGTCGCGGAGCAGCTGCGAGTGCAGTTCGGCGACGCCGTTGACCTTGGCTCCGGCGACCGTCGCGAGGTACGCCATGCGCACCGAGCGGACCGGATGCTCGGCGATGATGGACATGTCGCGCACGAGCATCTCGTCATCGCCGAAGCGCTCGCGCACCGCCACGAGGAACTCGTCGTTGATGCGGTAGATGATCTCGAGGTGCCGGGGCAGCAGGCGGCCGAGCAGCTCGACGGGCCACACCTCGAGCGCTTCCGGGAGCAGGGTGTGGCACGTGTAGGCGAAGCACTGCTGGGTGATGGCCCAGGCGGCATCCCACTCGAGGTGCTTCTCGTCGATGAGCACGCGCATGAACTCGGGAACCGCGATCACGGGGTGGGTGTCGTTGAGCTGGAAGATCACGCGCTCGGGCAGGTTCGTCAGGTCGAAGCCGTCGGCGAGCATGTTGTCGAGGAAGTCGTGGATGGATGCGGCCACGAAGAAGTACTGCTGCTGCAGACGCAGCTCTTTTCCCTGCGGGGTGGAGTCCTCGGGGTAGAGCACCTTCGAGATGTTCTCGGCGAAGGTCTGCGCCCGCACGGCCTCCTCGTAGTCGCCCGAGTTGAAGATGCGCAGGTCGAAGGCGCTGGTGGCGACCGCGCTCCACAGGCGGAGGGTGTTGACGCGGCCGTTCCGGAATCCGGGGACCATGTAGTTGTACGGCACGGCCTGGACGTTCCATGCGGGGACCCAGCGGCTGCGGGTGACGCCGTCGTCGTCGTATTTCTCGGTGTGGCCGCCGAACGCGATCGTCTGCGCGTCTTCGGGTCGGGCGAATTCCCACGGCGACCCCAGAGCGAGCCAGGCATCCGGCTGCTCGACCTGCTGGCCGTCGACGAACGTCTGGCGGAAGATCCCGTACTCGTAGCGGATGCCGTAGCCGATGCTCGGCACGGCCATCGTGGCGAGCGAGTCGATGAAGCAGGCGGCGAGGCGTCCGAGCCCGCCGTTGCCGAGTCCGGGCTCGACCTCGTGCGCACGCAGCTCGTCGAGGGAGACGCCACACGATGCCAGAGCCTCGCTCGCGACCTCGGTGAGATCGGCGGCGAGGAGGTTGTTGTCGAGCTGGCGACCCAGCAGGTACTCGGCCGAGAGGTAGCAGACGCCCTTGGCCTGCACCTCCTTCTGGTGGCGCACGTCTTCCAGCCACCGGGCCATCAGGTAGTCGCGCACGGTGTGCGCGAGCGCGAGGTAGCGGTCGTTCGCACTGGACGCCGACAGCGCGACGCCGCGGTCGAAGTTGAGGTTGTGCAGGAAGCGCTTGGTGAACTCGTCCGCGGTGCTCGGCGGAGCGATCACGGGAGCGAGAGCGAGGGGATGCGAGGCGGAAGGTGATTCGGGCACGTGACGACCGTAGCGAGCCGCGGGCCGTTTCGGGAGACATCGTTCGCGAGAACTCGCTTGACCTTGACGTAGCGTCAACTTCTACCGTGGAGTTATCGAAGAACGGATCCACGGAAGGAGGACGCGATGACCGGTCGCGATTGGTCGATCCAGGAGGTCGCCCGACTCGCGGGCACGACCAGCAGAACGCTGCGTCACTACGACGACGTCGGCCTGCTGCCGCCGTCGCGCATCGCGCACAACGGCTATCGCCACTACGACGAGGCCGCGCTCGTGCGCCTGCAGCGCATCCTGCTGCTGCGCGAGCTCGGACTCGGTCTGCCGCAGATCGCCGAGCTGCTGAACCCGGTGACTCCACGGCAGAGCGAGGAGTCCGCTCTCGAAACCCACCTCGCGCTGCTGCGCGAGGAGCAGAACCGGCTGGCGCGACAGATCGCGTCGGTCGAGAACACCATCAACGCATTGAAAGCAGGTGAAGAACTCATGGCAGAGAACATGTTCGACGGTTTCGACCACACCCAGTACAAGGAGGAGGTCGAAGAGCGCTGGGGTCGCAAGGCCTACGCCGACAGCGACCGCTGGTGGCGCGGGATGACCGACGCCGAGCGTGCCGACTGGCAGCAGCGCGTCTCCGACCTCGGTCGGGATTGGATCGCCGCCGCAGAGAGCGGCATCGACCCGGCATCCGCCGAGGCTCAGGACGTCGCTCGTCGCCACGTCGAGTGGCTCACCGGCATCCCGGGAACCCCCGCGGCCGCGCCCGGTGGCGACGCCAAGGGGTACGTGATCGGACTCGGTGAGATGTACGTCGCAGACCCGCGCTTCGGCGCGAACTACGCGACGTCCGCCGGCGGCACGCAGGGCGCGGAGTTCGTCCGCGACGCGCTCCGCATCTACGCAGAAGGCACCCTGTAGCGGGCGGCGCGCTTTGCACAGATCGGGACACCACGGCAAGGCCGAGATCGGATGCCGGTGCGGGGCGTAGTGTCGTGCCATGCCCCACCGCCGGAGACGGACGAACGCGGCGCCGCTGTTCACGGCGGCGACCGTGGCCTATGCCGCGAACGTCGCCCTCGGGTCGGCTGTCGCCGCCCGGGTCATCGACACCCGCGACTTCCGCTGGCTGCACCACGCGATCTACATCGCCACGTGCGCCGCCTCCGCCGCCGCGTTCTCCGCGGTGATCTGGGGCAGGCCGAAGCGCGCGAGCCGCCGCGCCGCGCTGGCCCTGGCTCCGGCCGCCGCGCCGCTCGCCGCGATCCCCTACCTGGGCACGCACAGCCGGCGGCATCCGCTCGTCGCGCTCGCCGCGGCCCCCTTCATCGTCGCGGGCCTCCTCTGCTCGCGCCTCGCCACCGACCGGAAGTGAACGCATGGAACTGCTCGACGCCATCCGCCGCCGCAAAACCACGAACGGGCCGTTCCTGCCCGACCCGGTGTCGGAAGAGCACCAGCGCATCCTGCTCGAGGCGGCCGGACGCGCCCCCTCGCAGCTGAACAGTCAGCCGTGGCGGTTCGTCGTGATCGAGAACCGCGACACGATCGATCAGATCGCCCGGATCTCCGGTGAGAGCATGACCGAGGCCATGTCGAACGGCACGTTCTTCGAACGGTACAAGCCGTACTTCCGCTTCAGCCAGGCCGAGATGGAGGAGAAGCGCAGCGGGATGCTGTTCGACAAGCTCCCCGCGGCCCTCCGCCCCTTCACGAGCCAGGTGTTCACCAAGCGCGGTCAGAAGCTGATGAACACGTTCGGCGTGCCCAAGACCCTGGGGGAGGAGAACCACAAGCTGGTCGGCGGCTCCCCGCTGCTGCTGGGCGTGATGCTCGATCGCAGCGAGTACCGGCCCGGCCAGCTGTCGTCGTTCTACTCGGTGTTCAGCATGGGCGCCGCGATGGAGAACGTCTGGCTCACCACGGTCGAGCTCGGGATGGGCATCCAGTTCATCTCGTTCCCCATGGAGGTTCCGGGGCGCTGGGACGAGATCGTGAAGCTGCTCCACGTGCCGGACGACCTCGAGCTGATGGCCGTCTACCGCCTCGGCTACCTGCCGCCCGAGCAGCGTCGCCCGGCGATCGACTGGTCGAGCCACCAGCGCAAGCTCGCCTCGCAGTACGTGTTCCGCGAGAGCTGCGAGACGCCCCAGCAGGGATGGGACGCCCCGCTCGCGCCGCCCGCGGACTGAGCGCGACGCGTCTCAGTCGCGGCCGGAGCGGGGCAGCTTCTTCAGGTCCTTGACCGCCGGTCCCTCGATGCGGGTGCCGTCGGCCGCGAAGCGCGAGGCGTGCAGGGGGCAGTCCCAGGTGCACTCGGCATCGTTCCACTCCAGGACTCCGCCGAGGTGCGGGCAGACGGCGCTGACCGCCCGGGTGACGCCCTCCACCGTCGAGACGGCGACCGGAAGGCCCGCACGGGTGGCCACGACGCCCTCGCCCTCGGCGGGGCGGGGCACGGGAACCGGGTTCTTCTGCGCGGCGAGCCAGCCGGATGCCGCGGCAGCTCCGACCTTCGCACCCTCGACGGCGCCCGTGGCGAGATCGGCCGGCACGGTCAGGCGCGTGCCGAGGGCGATCATCCAGGACGGCTTGTCGCGCCAGCTCGTCTCGAGGATCTCGGCGGTGAGGCGCAGCGCGGCGGCCGGAGCGTTCGACAGCCCCCATTTGGCGTAGCCCGTGGCCAGGCGGATGCGGCCGAGACCCCGCGGCATCGCACCGACGAACGGGATCTGGTTGTGCGACTGGTAGTCCTGCGCCGCCCAGCGGTGCGTCTCCTCGGCGCCCGGGAAGTGCTGCCGGGTCCAGGAGATGAGATCGTCGATCGCGGCGGCCTCGCTGTCGGAGCGTCCGACCGGGTGCCCGTTGCCGCCCACGATGAGCTGCGCGGTGCCGCCGGGGCCGTCGGCGTCGGACACCGGGCGGATCGAGCGCGAGGGGCTGTCGACCGACAGGAACGTGTCCATCGGGAGGTCGCCGGGAACGCGGAACGAGACGCAGTACGACCGCATGCCGCTCATCTTGGTGAAGTACAGGCCGCGGTCGAGGATCGGACTGCCGGTGGCGATCACGATGTGCTCCGCGAACAGCGCTCCCTCGGCCGTCTCGACGCGCGTGTCGGGGAGGGCGTGCGCCCCGGTGGCGCGGATGCCGGTGTGCAGGGTGCCGCCCGCGGCGAGGAACTCCTGGGCGAGCGCGGCGGTCACGGTCACCGGATCGATCGTCACCTGGTCGTCGAGCGCGACCGCGCCGGAGATCGGGAACGGTGTGGGCGGCAGCTCGGTGCGGCCGAGCAGACGCGTCGGCAGTCCTGCTTCCCGGGCGGCCGAGTGCACGGCCTCCAGCGTGTCCCCACCGCTCGCGCTCTGCGCGTAGGAGTGGTCGATGCGGCGCGTGTAGGGGACCCCGGCGTGATCCGCGAACGCGGTCAGCCAGTCCATGCCCTCCCGGTTGGCGTCGACGTAGGCGCGCACGAGGTCCGCGGAGTGATGCCGACGGATCTCCGCCAGTCGTGCGCCCTGCAGGAGCGACAGCTTGCCGGTGTTGGCGCCGCTGGCGAGCTGCGCCACCTCGCCGGCCTCGAGCACGGCGACGTCGAGCCCGGCCCGCGTGAGCATCACGGCGGTCGCGAGGCCGGTGAGCCCGGCGCCGACGATCACGACGTCGTGGCGCGCGCCCGCCTCGAACGGCGAGCCGACGGGCGGGGCGGTATCGGTCTTCCACAGGGGGTTCATGTCGTCAGTCAACGCCCTCGCACCCTCCGCGCGCACCGCCTTGACTTTCCCGGGCTGCACTGCCATCGGCGGCTAAAGTGGCGAACGTGAACCTCCGCCGCGTCCTCCTCGTCGCCCTCGGCGGCACGATCGGCACCGCGGCGCGTCTCGCCCTCGGCCTCCTGGTCCCGGACGACGGCGGCCTCCCGGTGGCCGTGCTGAGCGCGAACGTCGGGGGCGCGCTGCTCATCGGCGTGCTCGCCGCACGCCTTCCGTCGTCGAGCGAGATCCGGCTGCTGCTCGGCACGGGAGTGCTGGGCGGCTTCACGACCTACAGCGCGTTCATGACCGGCACGCTGGAGCTCTGGGCGGAGGCTCCGCTGCTCGCCGCGGCGTATGCGGTCGGGAGTCTCGTGCTCGGAGTCGTCGCGGCGACACTCGGCCTGCGGCTCGGTCGGGGCCGCGAGCGGAGACACGACGCCGGGGTGGTGTCATGACCCCGCTGCTCTTCGTCGGAGCCGCGCTCGCCGGCGGTCTCGGAGCCGTGCTGCGCTACCTCGCCGACCTCGGTGTCGCGCGGTTCGCCGGTCGGCGCTTCCCCTGGGGGATCCTGCTGGTGAACGTCACCGGCTCCTTCGCCCTCGGGCTCGTCACGGCGGCGCTGCCGGATGCGGCGTTCGTGCTCGGCGCTGGTCTGCTCGGCGGATACACGACCTTCAGCACCGCCATGCTCGACACGGTGGCCCTGTGGCGGGACGGCGAGAGGGTCGCCGCCGCGGCGAACGCCATCGGGATGCTGCTGCTCGCCCTGCTCGCGGCGGGCCTCGGGCTGGCGCTCGGTTCCGTGCTCTGAGCTGAGCGTCTCCCAGCATCCTCACAATCCGGAAATGTACAAAAGTACATGTACGGATGTCCCGGGGAGGCACCATGGGGGAGAACGCGCGTCGACGACGTGACCCTGAGGCGCGCCGCCGAGAGATCGTCGCTGCCGCCGCGGAACTGATCGTGGAGGTCGGGGCCGACGGCATCACCCACCGCATGGTCGCCGCCCGCGCCGGCGTGCCGCTCGGGTCGACGACGCAGCACTTCGACACGCTCGACGACCTGCGCTCCGCCGCCCTGCGCGCACTCGCGGACGAGGTGGACGCCCGGCTCGACGGCGTCCGCATCGCCCTCGCCGAGCGCGGGACCACCCCGGCCGTGATCGCCGACCTGATCGGCGACGGCCTCGACGACGCCCGCGCGGTGAAGGCCGATCGCGCCGTCGTGACCGCCGCGGTGCACGACCCCCGGCTGCGCGAGCTCGCCCGGCACCTGTCGGAACAACTGGTCGGCCTCCTGGAGCCCGCCTACGGAGTGGACCGCGCGACCGCCGCGATGATCTTCATCGACGGCGTCATGTGGAGCACCCAGATCCGCGACACCACCCTGGAGCGCGCCTTCATCGAGAACGTGCTCACCCAGATCCTCGGCATGCCCGAGACTGATAACACCTCCGGTCGCACCGCAGCGCCGTCCGCACCCTGAACCGAGGAACAGCCTTGTCGAATCTCGCCGTCCTGAGCCTGAAGAACCGGGCGCTCATCGCGCTCGTCACGATCGTCGCCGCCGTGTTCGGCGGACTCGCGCTGACGAACCTCAAGCAGGAGCTCATCCCGTCGCTCGAGCTGCCGAACCTCATCGTCTCCACGAGCTACCCGGGCGCATCCCCCGAGGTCGTCGAGAACGACGTCTCCACCCCGGTCGAGGCCGCGATCCAGGGCGTTCCCGGTCTCGAGGGCACCACGGCCACCAGCACGACGAACGCGTCGATCGTGCAGGCCACGTTCGCCTACGGCACGAACCTCGCGACCGCGGAGCAGAAGATCCAGCAGGCGATCAACCGCATCTCCGGTCAGCTTCCCGAAGACGTCAGCCCGCAGGTCCTGGCGGTCTCGATCGACGACTTCCCGGTGATTCAGGTCGCCGTCACCGGTTTCGAGGATGCCGACAACGCGCAGGCCCAGCTGGAGACCGTCGCGATCCCCGAGCTCGAAGACGTCGACGGCGTCAACGCGGCGCAGATCATCGGCGGGGTCGGCCAGCGCATCAGCATCACGCCCGACACCGCGAGGCTCGCGGCCGAGGGTCAGAGCACGCAGGCGATCTCGTCGGCGCTGCAGCAGAACGGCACGCTGTTCCCGGGTGGCGACATCACCGAGAACGGGCAGACCCTCACGGTCCAGACGGGCGCGAAGATCACCTCGGTCGAGGAGATCGCCGCCCTCCCCCTGGTCGGCGCCGCGCTGACCATCGGCGATGTCGCGACGGTCGTGCAGGAAGCCGATCCGGTCACCTCCCTGTCTCGCGTCGACGGCAAGGACGCCCTCTCGATCTCGATCACGAAGCTGCCCGCGGCGAACACGGTCGAGGTGTCGCAGGGCGTCATCGCCGCCCTGGACGAGGTCGGCAAGGCGTTCCCGGATGCCGAGTTCACGGTGATCTTCGACCAAGCGCCGTTCATCGTGCAGTCCATCGAGAGCCTCGCGACGGAGGGCCTGCTCGGACTCGTCTTCGCGGTGCTCGTGATCCTGGTGTTCCTGCTGTCGGTCCGCTCCACCCTGGTGACGGCGATCTCGATCCCGACCTCGGTGCTCATCACGTTCATCGGCCTGCAGGCGTTCGGGTACTCGCTGAACATCCTCACGCTCGGCGCGCTCACGATCGCCATCGGGCGCGTGGTCGACGACTCCATCGTGGTGATCGAGAACATCAAGCGTCACTACGTCGGCGATGCCGACAAGGGGGATGCGATCCGGCTCGCCGTGCGCGAGGTCGCGATGGCCATCACGGCATCCACGATCACGACGGTCGCGGTGTTCCTCCCGATCGTCTTCGTGGGAGACCTGGTCGGCGAGCTGTTCCGTCCGTTCGCGGTGACCGTCGCGATCGCCATGGTCGCGTCGCTGCTGGTCTCGCTGACGATCGTGCCGGTGCTCGCGTACTGGTTCCTCCGCCCCGGCAAGCCGCTCCTCGACGAACAGGGGAACGCGATCGACCCGGAGCATCAGGATGCTCCGCCCACGGCACTGCAGCGCGCCTACCGTCCTCTCCTCGGCTGGACGCTCCGCCACTCGGTCGTGACCGTGCTCCTCGCGGTCGTGGTGCTGGCCGGCACGCTCGCCGCCGCCCCGCTGATGAAGGTGAACTTCCTCAGCGACTCCGGCCAGAACACCCTCACCGTCACGCAGGACCTCGGCCCGACCGCGAGCCTGCAGACCAAGTCGGATGCGGCCGTCAGCGTCGAGGAGGCTCTCCTCGACATCGACGGCGTCGAGAACGTGCAGGCGTCGATCGGCTCGAGCGGTTCGGCGCTGCGCGACGCGTTCTCCGGCGGCGCGGGCATCACGTACTCGGTGCTGACCGACGCCGACGCCGATCAGGAGCAGCTGCGCGCCGACGTGCAGAAGTCCATCGACGGCCTCGGCGACGAGGTGGGCGATGTCGCGGTCGCGGCATCCGCCGGCTTCGGATCGAGCGACATCGAGATCACGCTCACGGCCTCGAACGGCGACGACCTGCAGACCGCGACCACCGCGCTCGTGGACGAACTCGACGGGCGGGACGGCGTGGGCCAGGTGACCGACAACCTGGCCGCAGCGCTGCCCTACATCGCCGTCGTCGTCGACCGCGACGCGGCGGCACAGCGCGGCCTCTCCGAGGTCGCGGTCGGATCGATCGTCTCGAACACGATGCGTCCGCAGCAGCTCGGCTCGGTCGAGATCGACGACACCGCCCTGACCGTGTACCTCGTGGCCCCCGAGCCCCCGACCACGGTCGACGCCCTCAAGGCGCTCGCGATCCCCACGCCGCTCGGCGTCGTGCAGCTGCAGGACATCGCGACGGTCGAGCAGCGCAACGGCCCGACCTCGATCACGACCGAGCAGGGACGCCGCACCTCGACGGTCACCGTGCCCCCGGCATCCGACAACCTGGCCGTCGCGACGGCATCGGTCACCGCCGCGATCGCCGCGGTCGATCTGCCCGACGGCGCGTCCGCCGAGGTGGGCGGTGTCGCCTCGCAGCAGGCCGACTCGTTCTCGCAGCTCGGGCTGGCGATGCTCGCCGCGATCCTGATCGTCTACGTGGTGATGGTGGCGACGTTCAAGTCGCTGCGTCAGCCGCTGCTGCTGCTCGTGTCGGTGCCGTTCGCGGCGACGGGCGCGATCCTGCTGCAGATCGTCACGGGTGTGCCGCTCGGTGTCGCCTCGCTGATCGGTGTGCTGATGCTCATCGGCATCGTGGTGACGAACGCGATCGTGCTGATCGACCTCGTCAACCAGTATCGCGAGAAGGGGCTCTCGACCATCGACGCGGTGCGGGCCGGTGGCGAGAAGCGTCTGCGTCCGATCCTCATGACGGCCCTCGCGACGATCTTCGCGCTGACGCCGATGGCGCTCGGCATCACGGGGCACGGCGGGTTCATCTCGCAGCCTCTCGCGATCGTGGTGATCGGTGGACTGATCTCCTCGACCGTGCTGACGCTGATCGTGCTGCCGACGCTGTACAACCTGGTCGAGGGCGCGAAGGAGCGACGTCACGCGCGCAAGCGCGCCGACGCCGGGGACCCGGCAGCCGCCGAGGAGTCCGCCGTGCACGATTCCGCCGTGCACGATGCCGACGCGCACGCGCTCACGCGCCGGGAGCTGCGCGAGCGCGGGGAGTAGGCGGCGTCGGCCGTTCACAATTCAGTCAGATCGGGGCGCCGGGGGCGAGATCGAGGGATCTCACCCGCGGCGCCGCGGTTTCTGACTGAATTGTGAACAGGGACGACGCGTGACCGCGGCGGATCAGCCGAAGGTGATGCCCCACTGCAGCGTCCAGGTCTCGTCGGGGCCGAGGCGCCGCACGCCGATGCCGCTGTTGAACGCGTCGGCGGGGGCGGTCATCGGCTCGATCGCGAGTGCGAGCGCCTGCCCCGGATACTTCGTGGTCGTGAACGCCTGGACGACGTCGAACCCCGCGCCCTGCCACAGGGTGAGGCGGCGTCCGTCCGGAGCCGCCACCGTGGTCCGCACCAGTCCGTCGGCATCGCGCACGAGGTCGGTGAGGCCCGTGTCGAGCGTGACGTCGCCCAGGCGCACGCCTTCGCGCAGCGCGGTCTCCGCCGGACGGGTGCCGGTCGGCAGCATGCGCTCGTCGGTCTCGATCGCGGTCGCGGCCGGGACCTGCAGCATCAGGTCGTGCGTGTCGACGCCGCCGATCATGAGGAAGGGGTGCGCGCCGAGCGCGACCGGAGCTGCCTCGGGCGACTGGTTGGTGAGCGTGTGCGTCACCTCGATGCCGTCGGCGGTCAGCGTGTAGGTGACCGTGGTCTCGATCAGATACGGGTAGCCGGTCTGCGGCACGATGCTCGCCCGCAGCACGGCGGACGTGTCGGTCTGAGCGACCTCGTACGCCGTGAAGCGGAGCAGGCCGTGACTGGCGTTGTGGAACTTCGGCTCTGTGATCGCGAGCTGGCGAGGCGTGCCCTCGTCGTCCCAGCGGCCGTCGCGGATGCGGTTCGGCCAGGGCGCGAGCACGACACCGGAGCACGAGGGGGTCGGTGCATCATCGGGATACGGGGGGATCAGGTCGACGTCTCCCACGCGCAGCGCACGGAGCGACGCCCCGACCTGGGCGATCTGCGCGGTGACGTCTCCGAGGTGGAGGGAGACCTGGGTGCCGGTGGGGGAAACGAGGATCACTCCGTCATCGTAGGGGCTGGGCACTCTCTCAGGTGCGTCGGCTAGGCTTTCCGGGTCGGCTTCGGATACCCGCGCAGGTGTGCGGACGTTCCTCATGGAGGAAGTGTGAGTCCAGGGGCCGATGGTGAGCGTCCATCGACGCACATGAACCATCACATGAACGGCCCCGGCTCCTCCCAACCGGCACCCTGAGTTCGACTCCGGGTGCGCGCGTGTGCGCAGCGCTGTTCTCGTGCGAGAACGAAGGATCACTCCATGCCCAAGAACAAGAAGCCCCAGGGCGGGCGACCCGCCCGCAACTTCGAGCCGCGATACGGCGCGAACAAGACCTCCTTCCACGATCGTCACCACGCCGCCCCGTCGCGGGACGGCGCGCGCGACGAGCGCGGTGGCCGTGCGGATGCCGGTGACCGGCGCACCGCCGCGACCACGGGGTACGACCGTCGCCCCGGCAGCCGCAGCGCCGGCCACCGCGGATACCGACCGGCCGAAGCGGAGTCCGGCGCCCCCAAGCAGCGGTGGAGCGCGCAGGAGCGTGCTGGTCGCGACGAGGCACGCGGCATCCGCAACCGCGCCGAGTCCGGGCGCCGCGAGGCACCCCACCACCGCGGCGACGAGCGTCCGCGTCGTGATGACCGCACGTCGCAGCGGCCCACCGGCCCCGGCACGTACCGCGATGAGCGGGGCGGACAGCGCTTCGACCGCGACGACCGCTCGCGTCCGTCCTCGGCCTCGGGAGATCAGCGTCGCGGCTTCCGCGACGGCGACCACCGCTCCGGCGACAGCTCGCGTCGCGACGACCGGAGCGCCCCGCGCTTCGATCGCGGCGACCGCCCGCGCTTCGACCGCGGTGCCGGCGCCCCGAGCCGCGGCTACGGCGACCGCCCGAACCGCGATGGCGACCGGTCCTTCGACGCGGACCGCGCCCGCCGTGCCTTCGACCGCGACCGCACTCAGCGCTCGTTCGACGGGGGACGCGATGAGCGCCCCCGCACCGCCGACCGCACCGAGCGCCCGCGCTACGACCGTGACGCCCGACCGAGCCGCGACGCCCGTGGTGGCGACCGCCCGCGTCCGTCGACCGGTGGCGCGTACCGCACCGAGCGCGTGCGTCCGCTTACCTCCGACACCCGCGGACGCCCGGCCCGCAACGAGCGCCCGAGCCGCAACGACTGGAACGCGACGGCGAGCTCGCACGCGGGGTCGGCATCGGCCAAGAAGTTCGAGCCCGGCGAAGACGTCGTGCACGAGCGTCTCGAGGCGAAGTCCGTCGCCGCGGTCGAGGTCGACGGCGTGAGCTTCGGCGACCTCGGTCTGGGCTCCAACATCGTCGAGACCCTCGCCGGGCTCGGGGCGGCATCGCCGTTCGCGATCCAGGCGGCCAGCATCCCGGCCGTGCTCGAAGGACGCGATGTCCTCGCCCGCGGCCGCACCGGCTCGGGCAAGACGATCGCCTTCGGCGCTCCGCTCGTGGAGCGGGTGCTGCAGTCGCAGGCCGGCAAGCGTCGGGAGTTCGGTCGCTCGCCGCGCGCGATCATCCTCGCTCCGACGCGCGAGCTCGCGCTGCAGATCGATCGGACGATCCAGCCGATCGCCCGCAGCGTCGGGCTGTTCACCACGCAGATCTACGGCGGGGTGCCGCAGGGCCGTCAGGTCGGTGCGCTCAAGAAGGGCGTCGACATCGTGATCGGCACGCCCGGTCGTGTCGAGGACCTGATCAACCAGGGCAAGCTCGACCTCTCCGACTGCCGCATCGCGGTGCTCGACGAGGCCGACCACATGTGCGAGCTCGGATTCGTCGAGCCGGTCCAGCGCATCCTGCGCCACACCGCGGAGGGCAGCCAGAAGCTGCTGTTCTCGGCCACGCTCGACCGTGAGGTCGCCGCCCTCGTCGACGAGTTCCTGATCGATCCCGCCGTCTTCGAGGTTGCCGGAGAGGATCAGGACTCCAGCACGATCGAGCACCGTGTGCTCGTGATCGAGCACCGCGACAAGGCCGACATCCTCACCTCGCTCGTCGACCGCCCGGGCAAGACGCTGGTCTTCGCCCGCACCCGCGCCTATGCGGACATGCTCGCGGAGCAGTTCGACGACGCGGGTATCCCGGCGGTGTCGCTGCACGGCGACCTGAACCAGGCCAAGCGCACGCGCAACCTGGAGCGTCTCACCTCGGGTCGCGTGAACGTGCTGGTCGCGACCGACGTCGCCGCCCGCGGCATCCACGTCGACGACATCGACCTGGTCATCCAGGCCGACGCTCCCGACGAGTACAAGACGTACCTGCATCGCTCGGGACGCACCGGTCGTGCCGGCCGTTCGGGTCGTGTCGTGACGCTGATCACGCGTCAGCGTCAGCGTCGCATGACCGAGATGCTCGACAGGGCCGAGATCGACGCGCCGTTCGAGAGCGCTCGGCTCGACGACGACGTGATCGAGGAGATCACGGGTCGCATGCCGACCGCCGCTCAGCTCACCTCCTGACGCGGTGGGGCGGGTGACCGTCCCGTTCACGATTCAGGAAGAACGACCCGGAAGGGCCCAGGACCCCGCGTCCTGGGCCCTTTCGGCATCGATCAGACTGAATTGTGAACGGGGAGACGGGCAGCCCTGCCCACGCGGCACCCCCGGATATCCCCATATGGTGGAAGAATGCGTCGAAACCGGGGGATCGTTCGTGGTGCTGCTCTGCTGCTCGGCGGGGTGATCGCGCTGTCCGGGCTCGCCGGCTGCGCACGCACCGCCGAGGTCGACATCGCGGAGGAGCTCGCGAAGGACCCGTCGGTCGCGTCGGTCGACCTGGTGCCGGGGTCGAGCCCGGAGCACTACGAGATCACCGTCGACGACGCGCTCGACGCGGACGAGCTGATCGAGACGACGGAGCGGCTCTGGGCCATCACGGAGACGGCGACCGATGGCGACGAGACCTTCTCGGTGCGGGATGCCGCGTGGTCGTGGGGCATCCGCGGCAGCGAGAAGCAGTCGACGGCCCGCGCCGAAGCGGTCGCCGCGCTGCAGAGCATCGAGGGCGTGTACGACGGCTCGGTCGGAGTGAGCGAGGACGGCCTGTTCGTGACGATCGTGTCGGCTGCCGGGGTCGATCCGAGCTCCCTGGTGACACCGGTGGTCGATGCCGCCGCTGCCGCGGAGCTCCCCGAACCGGTGCACGTGGACCTGACGGATCTGCATGACCGGCTCACGATCGACGGCGAGGTCTCCCGCTTGGAGCCGAGGATCGCCGCGGTGCAGGCGGCCGCATCCGTCGGTGAGATCCAGCAGTATCGGGTGACGGAGAGCGCGCTCAGCGTGCGGATGCGTACGGCGGACGGAGCCGCCGCGGCGACGCCGGCGATCCAGAGCGTGATGGAGGCCGCGGGCGGATCGGGTATCGACGTGCCCTTCGGTATCGTCGGCCCGAGCACGGGCATCTTCGTTCCCGGCTCGGAAGCCGAAGCCGCCGCGGCCCCGGTGGAGCGACTTCTCGCACCGATGCCCGGCGTCGCCGACGTCCTGGTCGAACAGCGGTCCCGCGACATCGCCGTG
Organism: Microbacterium sp. TW_SC_2; assembly: GCF_055361165.1. Lineage (NCBI taxonomy): Bacteria > Bacillati > Actinomycetota > Actinomycetes > Micrococcales > Microbacteriaceae > Microbacterium > Microbacterium sp. TW_SC_2. The sequence goes on from NZ_CM143952.1 coordinate 389,653, forward strand.
CTCATCGTCCGAACGTCCGATGTGCAGACGGCGATCGATGCGCAGCAGGCGCTGCTCGCCGATCCTGCGACGCTGCAGCCGTACCGGTCGCTGCAGTTCACGGTCGAGAACGCGGATCGTCCCGGGACGTCTCTGCGCGCGCTGAGCACGGGGGACACGGGGCACGTCGGGAACCTCGAGCGCGCGATCCAGCTGGCGGAGACCGACGGCATCCTCGGGGAAGTGCTCGTGACCCCCTCGAAGCTGGAGGCCACTCTCACGCGCGATGCCGACGTGGCGACCGTCGCGGCGGCGCTGAAGGCAGCCGCGATCCGCGACCAGGAGGCGGAGGTGTTCGGAGCGCTGCCGCGCGGACTCGAGCGAGGGCGTCCGGCCTTCTCGTTCGACGTGCGCGGCAAGCTGCATCCGGATCTGATCAACGGGTACGGCGAGAAGAAGGTGTTCGTCGACGCCTGGAACGACGCGACCGGCCTCTGACGAGGGCGGCGACGCGGGTGCGCGGAGGGCGCGCTACGCGATCGCGTGCTCGAGGATCGACGAGGTCAGCGAGGTGCCGTTCAGGTCGAGGTACAGCTGCTGTTCGGTCACGGTGAGGGTCAGCGTGTTGCGGCGCGCGAGATGCGGCACGACCGTATCCACGAAGCCCGGGTCGAAGCTGTAGACGCGGATCGCGTCGGAGCGGTGGATCTTCTTCCCCGCCCACGGCGCCATCACCTTCGCGGGGTCGCGGTGCGTGTACACGACCGTGCGTTCGGCGAGGCGGCTGCCGTAGTGGAGGCGTTCGGCGTCGGGTGCTCCGATCTCGATCCACCCCGTGATCGCCCCGGTCATGTCGCGCACCAGTACCGCGGGCTCGTCGGTCTGCGAGATGCCCTCGCTGAACACGATCCCTTCCGTGTACTCGAGGCCGTACGCGAGCAGTCGGGTCACCATGTAGGCGTCGGTCTCGGACGGATGCCGCGCCACCCGCAGCGAGAAGTCCTCGTAGACTCCGCGGTCGGTGTCGGCGAGTTGAACGTCGAAGGTGTGCATTGTCGCGCCGAGAGCCATAACTCCCGAGCCTACGCGGCCGGGGAGTCCTCGCCGACCGGAAGGCGAGTCCTCAGAACAGCATCGGCTGCGCGGGCGATGCCGCCCCCGATCCCGTCGTCCGGAAGGTGACGGCCGCGCTCGGGCGGCCGGTGCTCTGCACGGTTCCCTGACGCCAGATCGATTCGACGTGTCCCTGGCCGGGGCGGATGCCCCGCTGCGGGTAGTCGTCTTCGTGCCGACCGTCGAGGCCGTGCGCCCGGATCAGGGGGCGAGCCCGCTTGGCGAGCCACTGCCGGTACGCCTTCGGGGCTTCGGCGGAGACACCGGGGTACAGCCCGCGGTACGACGAGACGAGATCGGGGCGTGCCTCGCCGAGCCACTGCATGAACCAGGGCTTCACGCCCGCACGCAGGTGCAGGGCCCCGTAGATCACCGTGCGGGCGCCCGCCGCCTTGATGCGCGTCAGGGCGTCGTCGATCGCTGCGACCGAGTCGGTCATGTGGGGCATGATCGGCATCAGGAACACGGTGACGCGGAAACCGGCATCCGCCAAAGCCCGCACGGTGTCGAGCCGGGCCTGCGTGGTCGGGGCGCCGGGCTCGATCGCCTTCTGCAGCGCGTCGTCGTACATCGCGATCGACATCTGCACGTCGATCGGTACGCGCTCGGCGGCCTTCACGAGCAGGGGGATGTCGCGGCGGATCAGCGTGCCCTTGGTGAGGATGGAGATCGGGGTGCCGGATGCCGCGAGCGTCTCGATGATCCCGGGCATGAGCGCGTAGCGCCCCTCGGCCCGCTGATACGGATCGGTGTTCGTGCCCAGCGCGACGGTCTCATGCTGCCAGCTGCCCTTGCGCAGTTCCCTCTCGAGCACCTCCACGACGTTGACCTTCACCACGATCTGCGAATCGAAGTCGGCGCCCCCGTCGAGGTCGAGGTACTCGTGCGTGCCGCGGGCGAAACAGTAGATGCAGGCATGACTGCATCCGCGGTAGGGGTTGATCGTCCAGGCGAACGGCATGCGCGACGCGCCCGGCACGTGATTCAGCGCCGACTTCGACAGCACCTCGTGGAACGTCATCCCCGCGAACTCGGGGGTCGTGACGGTGCGCAGCACGCCTCGGCGCTCCTCCAGGCCGGGGAGCGCGGCAGCATCCGTCTCTTCGAGTTTCTGTCCCTGCCAGCGCATGCTTCATTCGAACATATGAACGGATGCTATGCAAGCTGATTTCGTAGACATGGACGATTCCGGAGCGTGGACGCTCCCCGCTCCCGGACACCGATACATCGGTACCGGGCTGGCTTTCCCCGTCGCGCGGGAGACAATGGAGCAATGCCCTCCCTGCCGCACGCTCAGCATGCGGCCGCGCGTTCCCCCTTGCGCGGCCCGGCTCTGCCGCTCGGCATCGCGGTCACCGCGCTCGGCGTGCTGTTCTCGCTCGCCGGGGCGCCGCTCGCCCCGGCCGCGCCGGCGGCGATGCCGGAGCCGGTCGCGGTGCTGCAGGTTCCCGCCGTCCAGCGGGATGCGACCACGGCGGCCGATCCGTGTGCGAGCGCGGGCGTGCAGGACGCCCTCGCGAAGGGCGATGACGCGGCCGTGATCGCCGGATTCGGTGGCGGCGAGGGCTTCCGCGCGGCGGTCGTCGCGGGCAACGCCCCCTGCATCTCGCTCAGCGACCCCGCGCGCATCTGGGTCGTCGTGAACAAGGCGCGCCCCCTCGAGCCCTCCGATTTCACCCCGGCAGGACTCGGTGAGGTGCCGCTGCAGATGACGACGCTATCGGGGCTCGTGCGCGGCGACGTCGCGGTCGCGGTGGGGCGGATGGCCGATGCGGCGGAGGCCGCGGGGGCGGGCACTGTGGGGGCGAACAACGGCTACCGCTCGTACGGTCTGCAGGTCACGACCTACGACTCGCACGTGCGCGCGCAGGGACAGGAGGGCGCGGACGTCGGCTCGGCGCGCCCCGGTCACAGCGAGCACCAGACGGGTCTCGCGCTCGACGTCGTCGCCTGCGACACGCGGTGCGGAGGGCTCGACGGCTTCGGGGCCACCGCGCAGAGCGCCTGGGTGGCCGAGCACGCGTGGGAGTACGGATTCGTGGTCCGCTACGAGGACGGCGGCAGCCCGGTGACCGGTTACGCGCCGGAGCCGTGGCACCTCCGGTACGTCGGCGTCGACCTGGCCGCGGCGTACCACGAGGGCGGATATCGCACGCTCGAGGAGTTCTTCGCGCTGCCCGCGGCCCCGGACTACGTGGGCTGATCCGGTCGTCCGCGGCCACCTTGCGGCATCCGACAATCGCGGGACCGAGTCTCACGGATTGTGGGATGCATTCTCACAACGTCATGCCCTCGGCGCTCCCCGCGACATAGAATCGCGGGAGCCAGAAGCACACGACGTCGAGGAGGACGCGATGGAACGCGACATCTACGAAGAGGATCACGAGGCCTTCCGCGACCTCGTCAAGGATTTCGTCAAGCGCTACGTGACGAGTGCGACGATCGAGAAGTGGGACGCCGACGGGGAAGTCGACCGCGCGACCATGCTCGCCGCGGGCGAGGCCGGGATCATCGGACTGTCGGTGCCGGAGGAGTTCGGCGGAGCCGGGATGCTGCAGGACTACCGCTTCCGCGCGGTCGTGAACGAAGAGGTCATCGCGGCGGGAGCGGGATCGCTCGCCGGTGCGTTCGGCATCCAGGACGATCTGGCCGTGCCGTACCTCGTGCACATGGGCACGCAGGAGCAGAAGGAGAAGTGGCTGCCCCGCATGGCCACGGGCGAGATCATCGGCGCGCTCGCCATGACGGAGCCGGGCGCCGGATCCGACCTGCGCGGCATCAAGACCACGGCCAAGAAGGTCGACGGCGGATACATCGTCAACGGCGCGAAGACGTTCATCTCGTCGGGCGCGACCGCCGACCTCGTCGTCACGTTCGTGAAGACCGGCGAGGGCAACCGGCCGGATGCGTTCAGCCTCGTGCTGCTCGAAGACGGCATGGAGGGCTTCGAGCACGGCAAGAAGCTGCACAAGATGGGATTCCAGGGACACGACACCGCCGAGCTGTCGTTCAGCGACGTGTTCGTGCCGGAGGAGAACCTGATCGGCGGCGTCGAGGGGAAGGGCTTCGTGCAGTTGATGATGAACCTGCCCCTGGAGCGTCTGTCGATCGGCGTCGCCGGAGCCGCGGCGGCCCAGGCGGCCCTCGACTGGACGATCACCTACACGAAGGACCGCGAGGCGTTCGGCGAGCGGATCATCGACTTCCAGAACACGCGCTTCACCATCGCCGACATGGCGACGACGGTCGACGCGCTCTGGGCCTACATCGACCGTGCGCTGCTCGCCTACTCGAAGGGGATGCTGTCGGCCGAAGAGGCCGCGAAGGTGAAGTTCTGGGCGACCGAGCGCGAGTGGGAGGTGCTCGACGCGGGGGTGCAGCTGCACGGCGGCTACGGGTACATCACCGAGTATCCGATCGCCCGCGCCTTCCTCGACGCCCGTGTGCACCGCATCTACGGCGGCACGAACGAGATCATGCGCGAGATCGTCGGGCGGCAGATCGCGGGCAAGCGCTGACGCGAGCCCCGCAGGGTCGGTTTCACACCTCCCTTCGCGTCGCGGGGTCAGATTCGCATCCCGATTCACGATTCGGGATGCCTTTCTGACCCCGCAGCGGCGGATGCAGCGGGACGGATGCAGCGGGCGTCAGGACAACTGCCAGGGGAAGAAGGCCGCGAAGATCGCGGCCGATGCCGTCAGGCACGCTCCGATGAAGACGGTGTCGCGCGCGCGGAACGGCACGAGGTGGCGCTCGGTGCGGTCCGGATACGCGCCGAAGGCCCGGGAGTCCATCGCCAGTGCGACGCGCTCGGCATGCCGGATGGCCCCCGCCAGGAGCGGCACGATGTACCCCCAGCCGCGGGCGATCCGGGCGAAGGGTCCGCGTCCGCCGTGGTGCCCCCGGACCCGGTGGGCGGCGCGGATCACCGACAGCTCCTGACCGAAGCGCGGCACGAAGCGGAACGCCGCCAGCGCCGTGTAGCCGATGCGGTACGGCACCCGCAGCTGCTGCACGCTCGCGCGCACGAGATCCGGTCCGGTCGTGGTGAGGCCGCCGACGAGGGCGAGCGTGATGATCGCGCCGAGCCGGAGCGCCGTGGCGGCGCCGATCTCCAGCGCCCCGGTGAACAGCGTCCACGCGCCGATCCGCAGCGCGGGGGCGGTGTCGCTCACGAGCGCGGCGTCCACCCACAGCGAGAAGCCGAACCCGATCGCCAGCATCCCTCCGGGCACGGCCAGCAGCAGGATCAGCAGGAGGCGCGGGGTCAGGCGCGCGCCGACCAGGATCAGCGCGGAGGCGAGGAGCAGGAAGGCGGTCGGTGTCGCCAGGTCGCGCACGAACACGAGCAGCACGAGGGCGGGGGTGACCGCGGCGATCTTCGCGAGCGGATTCAGCGCGTACAGGAACTGCCGCCGGGAGGTCGCGACCGGCGGGGCGTACGGGTCGGTCCGCACCGAGCTCATGGTCCCGCCGTCCGTGCGTGGGCGGCCAGCGCGCGCTGGAGAGCGGGGAGGCGGAGCCCGGCGTCGGTGAAGACGCTCTCGTCCTGGAAGAGCGCCGCCGTGGGGCCCGCCGCGTGCACGCGACCCTGCGCGAGCACCACCGTGTGCGTGGTGTGCTCGGCGACCAGCTGCAGGTCGTGCGTCACGATCACGATCGTCGTGCCCTCGTCGCGCAGGTCGCGCAGCAGGGCGAGGAGCTCGGAGGCGCGGGCGCGATCCTGCCCGAAGGTGGGCTCGTCGAGCACGAGCACCCGGGGTCGGGTGAGGAGCGCCGTGCCCACCGAGAGCCGGCGCTTCTCCCCACCGGAGAGCAGGAACGGATGCACGGCGGCCTTGGGGGTCAGCCCGAACCGCTCGAGCATCTCCGCGACGCGCGCGGCGACCTCGGCATCCGCCACCCGCCGCAACCGGAGGCCGTGCGCGAGCTCGTCGAACACGGTGTGCGTGATGAACTGATGCTCCGGGTTCTGGAACACGAAGCCGATCCGCGCGGCCAGCTCGCGGGGTGACGCGGTGGCCGGGTCGAGACCGTCGACGTCGACCTGGCGTTTCGGCGGGGGAAGGACGCCCGCCAGCGCCTGGATCAACGTGGTCTTGCCCGCCCCGTTCGCGCCGACGATCGCCGTGAGGCTCCCGCTCTCGATGTCGAGATCGATCCCGTGCAGGATCTCGGTGCGTTGCCGGGTGACGGTCAGCCCACGGGCACGGATGAGCGGGGTCGAGGTCGTCGCGGGGACCGGTCCCGCGGCGATGCTCGCGCGCAGCGCGCCGGGGTGCGCTGCCAGTGCTCGGGTCAGGTCGTCGGGCGTGAGGGGCAGCGGGTCGAGGGCGGAGCGATCGAGGATGCCGTCGTCGCGCAGTCGCAGCGCGGCGAGGGTGGCCGCGGGCAGCCACACGCCCATCTCCCGCAGCTCGTCGGCGTGCGCGCGGATGATCTCGGAGGCCGGTCCGTCGAAGGCCACGGTCCCCGCGCGGTCGAGCACGATCGTGCGGGTGACGAAGCCCATCGCGGCGTCGAGGTTGTGCTCGACCAGGAGGATCGCACGATCGCCGGTCGCGATGACGTCGCCGAGGGCGGCGTACACGTCGTCGATCCCCCGCGGGTCGAGGTTGGCGGTCGGTTCGTCGAGCACGATCAACGGCGACTCCATCGCGAGGGCGCAGGCGATCGCGAGCCGCTGCCGTCCGCCGCCGGAGAGCCGGTCGGGGTTCTCGCCCCGACGTTCCCAGAGCCCCACGCGGCGCAGGGCGTCGCCGGTGCGGGCGTGCACCTCCTCCAGCGGGAGCAGCAGATTCTCGGGACCGAAGGCGACCTCGTCGTACACGGTGCCGGTGACGATCTGCGCATCCGGATCCTGGAACACCATCGCGACGCGCGTCGAGAGCTCGGCGGTCTGCGCGGTCGCGGTGTCGAGCCCGCCGGCCTCGACCGTTCCGCTCATGGTGGCCGGAAGCGCGTGCGGGATGAGGCCGTTCAGGGCGAGCGTGAGCGTGGACTTGCCGGAGCCGGACGGGCCGAGCAGCAGCACGACCTCCCCCGGAGCGATGTCGAACGTCACGTGACCGGGAGAAGGGTGCGCCGCATCCGCGTGGGTGAGGGAGAGATCACGCACGCGGAGGAGAGGCGCGGGTGGGCGCACGGCGGTACCCCGGTTCGGTGGATCGTACGCTTCCAATTTAGCTGAGCCTTACCTGAGTCGCCATCCGGCGGTCGGGTCGCTGCGCCCGCTTCGGCCGCGGCGACGGCCGGCTCAGCGCCGCGCGACGCCGGCGCGGGTGAGTGCGGTGCCGATGGCGAGTCCGACGGCCGTCCAGGCGACCGGTCCGAGCACCGAGACGATCAGGTACAGGATCTGCGCCCAGGGGGCGAGCGTGGCCAGGTTCGCCGCGAAGAACACGACCACCGCCACGAGCACGCCGATCACCGCGGCGGAGACGAAGAAGCGCCACGCACCCCAGGCGCGGTAGCGGGTGAGCGCGGCGACGCCCTCCTGGATCGCCCCGAACAGCAGCGCCGTGCCGATGAACCTCAGCGACCACGCGGGGTTGAAGGCGCTCGCGACCAGAGCGGCGATCAGATGGGTGACCAACGCCACGAGCGGCGTGCGCAGCACTTCCTGCGCGATGATGCCCGGCAGCACGTGGGAGCCGAGGACCAACCCGTACAGGAACGCGGGCCCGGCCAGCACGGGGATCGTCACCCACCCGGCGATGCCGCCGAAGATGCCCGTCGCGACCCCGATGGCGGCGCAGACCAGCAGGACTCTGGTCGTCAGGAGAGGGGTGCGCGCCACCCTCCCAGTTTACGGGCGCACGTCGGCCCCGGACCCGCCGCGCGACCGGGCAAAACACGCGGTCCGGGATGCGTTCGTCGCGCAGACCGTGCCGCTCGACCGCGTGCACACGCCCGAGCGCGGCTGAGCCGCCTCAGGGCGGGGTGGCGCGGAGCGACCAGGCCGACCACCAGCCGTCGGAGAGGCCCTCCAGGGTCTCCGCGGCGTCGTTCAGCCGATCCGGCGGGAGCGACGGATCGGGCTCTCCGCCGCTCGACCGGCCGCCGCCGTCGGGGGTGCGGATCTGCGTGTGCAGCCAGCGCCGTTGCCCGACGGGGAACACTTCCCTGAGCCCGCCGGCGGCGATCGCGAGCAGGGTCTCCTCGAGCTGATCGGCCACGGTCTCGGCGGTCTCATCGCAGGCGTCGCAGGTGCAGCCGGGCACGAGTTCGCGGAACAGGGCTCCGGCTTCGATCTCCACGGACTCGGCCGTCGCCGTGAGGGTGATCGCCGCGCCTGTCGTGGGTCGCAGGTGCACGACGTGCGTCCCCGGCCCGTCGGTTCGTCGGTCGACGTCGACGGTGTACCAGGTCTCGAGGTGGTCGACCAGCGCATCGACGACCGACAACACCGGAGCGAAGCGCTCGGGATGGGAGACCCGGGAGTAGGCGTCCTCCGGCGGGGAGCCGCCGGACCACCGGGATCCGTAGGCGATGACCTGTCCGTCGTCGTCGACGAACTCCGGGATCGCGAGGGGCGGACGCGTGAACGACACCGGGGGCACGACGAGGTCGACCTCGACCTCGTGGTGCGCGAGAGCCGCGAGCTCCTGATCGTCTCGGTCCGCCTGCGGCCACGCGGCGAGCATCTCCCGGAACGGCTCGCGCCGCTCCGGGTGCTCCACGATTCCCCGCAGCAGGCCGGCGACCGGGATCGACATGGTCGAGGTGCCCACCTCCGGCTCGCTCGTCATCCGCCACGTCGCCGCCGGATGCGCCACGGCGATCGCGTTCCCCAAGAACCGCGCCGCCGCCTCCGCCGTCGCCGGGGACTCGAGGAGATCCACGTGCGCGGCCACGAAGTCCCACAGCGCGACGAGGTTGGCGGCGAGCACGGCGGGGTCCGCGCCGGCCGCGCGCGCGTACGTCACGAAGGGCTCGAAGCCGTCCACGAAGCGCGCGGGCGGCAACGGTTCACCGCCCGGCACGATCAGCAGGGTGGATGTCGTGGCATCCGGCATCGGCGCGAGCGCCCCGGGGAAGATGTCCGTGGTCGCCATCGGGTCAGATCCGGCGTCCGCGGGGCATGAGTCGCACATCGGGCAGCGGCGGGGCGGGGATGCGCACGTCGTGTCCCGCCACGACACCGAACCGCTCGGATGCCGCCTCCCACTCCGCGCGCGCGGTCACGATCTCCTCGTGCGTCCGGCCGGCGAAGTTCCACCACATCACGATGTCGGACTCGAAGGGCTCTCCGCCGAGCAGGAACAGCAGCGCCCCCGCGGTGCTCGACACCTCGACGGTGTCGCGGGAGTCGCCGAGGTAGAGCAGGCCGTTGCGGTCGAGCGGATGCTCCGCCACCACGACATCGCCCTCGACGAGCATCAGCGCGTGCTCCCAGTCGGCGCGCAGCGGCAGGTGCACGCGGGACCCGGGGGAGAGCACGATCTCGGCCCCGACGATCGGCGTGTGCACGGTGGCGGGGGAGCGCACCCCGGCGTACTCGCCGAGCACGACGGTGGCCGCGGCATCGGCTCCCTCGTCGGCGGGGAGCGTGCGCCCCGGCAGTTCGGTGTGCCGCTCGAACCCGGCGGCACCGTGGCGCGCGGACTCGGGCAGCACGACCCAGAGCTGCAGGGCGTCGAGGGGCACGGGTCCCTCGCCGATCGAGTACTCCGAGTGGGAGATCCCGTTGCCGGCGGTCATCAGGTTCAGCTGGCCGCGTCGCAGATCGGCATCGCTGCCGAGCGAGTCGCGGTGCCGGATCTCGCCGACCAGCGGCCAGGTCACGGTCTGCAGCCCGATGTGCGGATGGGGCTCGACGCGCATGCGGGTCTCGGCCGGGCCGAACCGGTCGAGGAAGCACCAGGCGCCGATCGTCGGCAGGTTGCGGTGCGGGAGCGCGCGCAGCACCGACATGCCGCGCACCCCGCCGAGCGGGACCTCGCGCGGCTCGAGGATGAGGCGCCGCCGGCCGATCATCCGGCGTCGGGGGTCGTCGACCCGGGGCGCTGCGGCCAGCGGATCTCGGCGTCCTCGATCTCGTGCTTCTCGAGGTACCGCGCGATGTACGGGCACAGCGGCACGATCGCGTCGCCGGACGCCGCGGCATCCACGAGCGCGAAGGCCGCGAGCTTTCCGGCCAGGCCCTGCCCCTGGAACGCGGGGTCGACCTCGGTGTGCGTGAAGCGGATGGCTCCCGGGCGCCGCTCGAACTCCGCGAACCCGGCGAGCGTGTCGGCGGAGCGGATCTCGTAGCGCGAGGCCTCGTCGTTGCGGGTGACGCTGATGTCGGTCATCGGATGTCCCTTCGGTCGTCTCCGCCTAACCTACGCCCGTGCAGACGTCCCGGATCGGTGGAGAAGCCGCCGAGGTCGGCGGGGGTCGTTACGCTGGAGGGATGCCGCAGACTCCTCGTGACCCGTACGCGGATCTGCCCTACGCCGATGAGCCGTTCGACGGCGACGGATGGGAGCCGTCCGAGCCGCCGGAGCCGATGGACTGGGAGCCGCAGGGCGCCGGCTTCGAACCGCCGCTCGACTGGGGCCCCGGTCCCACGACGCCCGTGTCGTCGGCATCGCCTCGACCGGCCCGCACCCCGGCCGCCCGCACCGCGACGCCGAGCCGATACCCGACCGCGCGCGAGGCCCTGCACACCGTGTTCGGCTACGACGAGTTCCGCGGCGACCAGGCCGCGATCGTCGACCAGGTGATCGCGGGGGGCGATGCGGTCGTGCTGATGCCCACCGGCGGCGGCAAGAGCATCACGTACCAGGTGCCGGCGCTCGTGCGAGAGGGCACCGGTCTCGTGATCAGCCCGCTCATCGCCCTCATGCACGACCAGGTCGACGCGCTGCGCGCCAACGGCGTCAGCGCCGCCTACCTCAACTCCACGCAGTCGATCGACGAGCGACGCGAGGTCGAGCGCGCGTACGTCGCGGGCGAGCTCGACCTCATCTACGTCGCGCCCGAGCGGCTGTCGAGCCCGCAGACCACGGCCCTGCTGCAGCGCGGCACGCTGAGCGTGATCGCGATCGACGAGGCGCACTGCGTGTCGCAGTGGGGCCACGACTTCCGCCCCGACTACCTCGCGCTCGGCGATCTCGGCGAGCGGTTCCCCGGGGTGCCGCGCATGGCGCTGACCGCCACGGCCACCCGCGCCACGCATCAGGAGCTCACGGAACGACTCCGCCTCGATGCCGCGAAGCACTTCGTCGCCAGCTTCGACCGCCCCAACATCCAGTACCGCATCGTGCCGAAGGTCGACCCGCGCAAGCAGCTGGTCGCCTTCATCCGCGCGCAGGAACCGGGAGCGGCCGGCATCGTCTACGCCCTGAGTCGCAAATCGGTCGAGCAGACCGCCACGTACCTTGCCGCGCAGGGCCTCGATGCCCTGCCGTATCACGCGGGTCTCCCCGCCGAGGTGCGCGCGGCCAACCAGTCGCGCTTCCTCCGCGAAGACGGTGTCGTGATGGTCGCCACGATCGCGTTCGGCATGGGCATCGACAAGCCCGACGTGCGGTTCGTCGCCCACATCGATCTGCCGAAGTCGGTCGAGGGGTACTACCAGGAGACCGGTCGCGCGGGCCGCGACGGTCAGCCGGCGGTGGGGTGGATGGCCTACGGTCTGGGCGACGTCGTGCAGCAGCGCCGTCTCATCGACCAGAGCCCGGGTGATCGCACCTTCAAGATGCGCATGGGCCAGCACCTCGACGCGATGCTCGCGCTGTGCGAGACCGTCGAATGCCGCCGCCAGAACCTCCTCGGCTACTTCGGCCAGGAGTCGCAGCCGTGCGGCAACTGCGACACGTGCCTGGAGGAGACCGAGACGTTCGACGGGCTCGTTCCCGCGCAGAAGCTGCTCTCGACCATCGTGCGGCTCAAGAGGGAGCGCAATCAGTCGTTCGGCGCCGGGCATCTGATCGACATCCTCCGCGGGGCCTCGACCGAGCGGATCCGTCAGCAGGGGCACGAGAAGCTCGCGACCTACGGCATCGGCGCCGATCTCTCCGACCAGGACTGGCGGAGCGTCGTCCGGCAGCTGCTCGCCCGCGGCATCCTGGTCGCCCAGGGCGACTACGGCACGCTCGCGCCCGGTGAGCAGTCGGCGGGGGTGCTGCGCGGCGAGACCGCGGTGCCGCTGCGCAAGGACACGATCGGACGCCCGGCGTCCTCTCCCCGCGTGCGGAAGGCCTCGGCCGCGGATGCCCTCGGCGAGGGCGATCGCCCGCTGTTCGAGGCGCTGCGCGTCTGGCGGGCCGAGACCGCGAAGGCGCAGGGGGTTCCGGCGTACATCGTGTTCGGCGACGCCACGCTGCGCGCACTCGCGGAGCATCGTCCGGCCTCGCTCGGCGATCTCGACGGGGTCACGGGCATCGGTGCCAAGAAGCGCGAGGCCTACGGTGAGGGCGTGCTCGCGGTGATCGCCGCGAACTGAGCCGGTCCGTGTCCTGCTCAGGGCGACCTGTCGGCTGACGACAATCGGATGCCGGGGTGCGGCGGGAACACGTTAGAGGAACCGCACAGGCGACTTCGCCATGGTTTGTGGCAGACCTACCATGGAGGCATTCGTACTTCTCCTCGAGAGGAAGCCTCATGGTCGACACCGCCGTCCGCTCTTCGACGACACAGGCCGCATCGCGCACCCCGCAGATCGACGTGTCCCGGGTCAACGACCTGCTCATGGGCACGTGGGGTGAGACCCGGCGCCAGGCGCGCGAGATGATCAAGGACTCGGCCTTCTGGCGTGACGACGAGCTCGGCAAGGACGAGCACCGCGAGCGCGTGCTGAGCCAGCTCCACCTCCTGGTGCAGAACAAGGCCGTGCACCGGGCGTTCCCGACCGCCCTCGGGGGTGAAGACGACAACGGCGCCAACATCGCCGGCTTCGAAGAGCTCGTGGTCGCCGATCCGAGTCTGCAGATCAAGTCGGGCGTGCAGTGGGGGCTGTTCGGCTCCGCCATCCTGCAGCTGGGCACGAAGGAGCACCACGAGAAGTGGCTGCCCGGTGTGATGGATCTCTCGATCCCCGGCGCCTTCGCGATGACCGAGATCGGGCACGGCTCCGATGTGGCCTCCGCCGGCACCACCGCGACCTACGACCCCGAGACCGAGGAGTTCGTGATCCACACCCCGTTCCGCGGGGCGACGAAGGAGTACCTCGGCAACGCCGCCCTGCACGGTGTCGCGGCGACCGTGTTCGCCCAGCTCATCACGAACGGGGTGAGCCACGGCGTGCACTGCTTCTACGTGCCCCTGCGCGGGGAGGACGGCGTCGATCTGCCCGGCATCGGGCGCGAGGACGACGGCCTCAAGGGCGGACTCAACGGCATCGACAACGGGCGCCTGTCCTTCGACCATGTGCGCATCCCGCGCACCAACCTGCTCAACCGCTACGGCGACGTCGCGGCCGACGGCACGTACTCGAGCGCCATCGACAGCCCCGGGCGCCGCTTCTTCACGATGCTCGGCACCCTGGTGCAGGGCCGCGTCTCCCTCGACGGAGCCGCGTGCTGGGCATCCGCCCTCGGGCTCGACATCGCGATCACCTACGCCACGCAGCGCCGTCAGTTCGACGGCGTCGACGGGCAGGAGGTCGTGCTGATGGACTACGGCAAGCACCAGCGCCGGTTGCTGCCCCGCCTCGCGACCACGTATGCGCAGATCTTCGCGCACGACGAGTTCCTGCAGAAGTTCGACGGCGTCTTCTCGGGACGCATCGACACCCCGGAGGACCGTGAGGACCTCGAGACCCTGGCCGCCGCGCTCAAGCCGCTGTCCACCTGGCATGCGCTCGACACGCTGCAGGAGGCACGAGAGGCCTGCGGCGGTGCGGGCTTCATGTTCGAGAACCGTCTGGTCGGTCTCCGCGCCGACCTCGACATCTACGTCACCTTCGAGGGTGACAACAACGTGCTGCTGCAGCTCGTCGGCAAGCGCCTGCTGACCGACTACGCCAAGCAGTTCACGGGCAAGGATGCCGCGGCACTCGCGAAGTTCGCGGTCGGCATGACAGCCGGCAAGGTGTTCCACGGTGCCGGGCTGCGTCAGCTGGGTCAGGCGTTCGTCGATCTCGGCCAGGTCTCCCGCTCGGTCGAGAACGGTCTGCGCGAGGAGCAGCAGCACGAACTGCTCGCGGGTCGGGTGCAGCAGATGGTCGCCGACATCGCGGGGCGCCTGCGTCCCGGTGCCAAGGACAAGGCCCTCGGTGCTCGCCTGTTCAACGAGAACCAGGCCGAACTGATCGAGGCCGCCCGCGCCCACGGCGAACTGCTGCAGTGGGAGGCGTTCACCGACGCCGTGCACACGATCGACGACGCCGACACCCGGCAGGTGCTCACGTGGATGCGCGACCTGTTCGGGCTGCAGCTGATCGAGAAGCACCTCGCCTGGCACCTCATCCACGGGCGCCTGTCGACGCAGCGCGCCGCCGCGGTGTCGAGCTACATCGACCGTCTCTGCGCCCGGTTGCGCCCGCACGCCCTCGACCTGGTCGAGGCCTTCGGCTACGAGCCGGAGCACGTGCGTGCCCCGATCGCCTCGGGTGCGGAGCAGCAGCGCCAGGACGAGGCCCGCGCGTACTACGCCGATCTCGCCGCCTCCGGCGAGGCGCCGCTCCAGGAGAAGGCGCTCAAGGCCAAGAAGCGCTGACGCGGCGCGTTCACCATCCCGTCATCCCGCCCCGAACGGCCGCGTTCGGGGCGGGATCGCGGCATCACCCCCGTGCTCTTGCTGAATCGCGTACACGGACAGCCCGTGTAACGTCGATCCGCCGCCCGACGCGGCACAGGATCGACAGCAGGGAGAACCCCCCCATGACCACCGTGAACGCCTACGCTGCACCCAGCGAAGCCGCCCCCCTCGAGAAGACCACGATCGAGCGTCGCGAACTCGGCCCGCACGACGTGCTCATCGACATCGCCTTCGCCGGCATCTGCCACTCCGACATCCACACCGTGCGCGGCGACTGGGGCCCGCAGAGCTACCCGCTCGCTCCCGGGCACGAGATCGCCGGCACCGTCGCCGCGGTGGGCGCCGAGGTCTCGAAGCATGAGGTCGGCGACCGCGTCGGTGTCGGCTGCCTCGTGAACTCCTGCGGCACGTGTCGCAACTGCCTGCGCGGTGACGAGCAGTTCTGCAGCGAAGGCCCCGTGTTCACCTACGGCAGCCCGGATCGTGACGGCACCGTGACCCAGGGCGGATACTCCCAGCAGGTCGTCGTCACGGAGAAGTTCGCGGTGCGCATCCCCGAGGCGCTCGCGCTCGACGTCGCCGCGCCGCTGCTGTGCGCCGGCATCACCACGTACTCGCCCTTGCGGCACTGGAACGTCGGCCCCGGATCGCGCGTCGCCGTGGTCGGGCTGGGCGGACTCGGACACATGGCCGTGCAGATCGCGCACGCGATGGGCGCCGAGGTGACGGTGCTCTCGCAGACGCTGAACAAGAAGGACGACGGACTGCGACTCGGCGCCGACCACTACTACGCGACCGCTGATGAGGAGACGTTCCGCGCCCTGCGCTCCTCGTTCGACGTGATCCTCAACACGGTCAGCGCCGTGGTCGATCTGCGGGCGTACCTGAGCCTGCTCGATGTGGGCGGGACGATGGTGTGCGTCGGCGCACCGGCCGAGCCGCTTCCCGTGCAGGTCATGTCCCTGATCGGTGGCCGCCGCTCGCTCGCCGGTTCCAACATCGGCGGCATCCAGGAGACCCAGGAGATGCTCGACTTCTGCGCCGAGCACGGCATCGGGGCAGAGATCGAGGTCATCCCCGCGTCCGAGATCAACGCGGCCTACGAGCGGGTCCTCGCCTCCGACGTGCGGTACCGCTTCGTGATCGACGCCGCGACCCTGGCGGACTGACTCCGCGACGCTGTCGGCCACGGCGATGTCCGCCGTGGCCGATAGCGTCTTCTCATGACCTCACTCCTGACCGGTCCGGACGACCGTGCGCGCTGCGCCTGGGTCGGAGACGACGTCGAGTACCGGCGCTATCACGACGAGGAGTGGGGCGTGGCGCTGCACGGCGACCGCGCGCTCTTCGAGAAAGCGGCCCTCGAGGGGTTCCAGGCGGGGCTGTCGTGGATCACGATCCTGCGCAAGCGCCCCCGGTTCCGGGAGGTGTTCGGCGGGTTCGATCCCGCTCTGGTCTCCGAGTTCGGGGACGAGGATGTGGAGCGCCTGATGGCGGATGCCGGCATCATCCGCAATCGCGCCAAGATCCTGGCGACGATCGGCAACGCCCGCCTGGTGCGTGACATGGCCGAGGGAGAACTCGACGCCCTGATGTGGTCGTTCGCACCCCCGCCCTCGTCGTCGCGCCCCGCCTCGTTCGCCGAGGTGCCGGCCGTCACGCCCGAGTCGACCGCGATGAGCACCGAGCTGCGGCGCCGCGGGTTCCGCTTCGTCGGGCCGACGACCATGTACGCCCTCATGCAGTCGGCGGGCATGGTCGACGACCACATCGAGGGATGCTGGCGCGCCTGACGGCCAGATGGGGAGTTCTTCCGGCGGCCGGTATTCCGGCGGCCGTTAGGATGGGCGGGTGCGCCGAGCGGCCGTCGAGCCGCGGTGGGAGTCGAAGAGTGCTGACCCTGGGGGGAACCGGGTATGAAGGCGTTGACGTGGATGCGCGCGCGACCGAAGACGCTGGCATCGACCGCGGCGGTGACGGTCGGTGTGATCGCGATCACGACCATGGCGTTCACCTATGAGGGCTTTCCCACCACGAAAGTCGACCTGAACGACGGCGGGGTCTGGATCACCAAGACGTCGACCTCGATGGTCGGCCACTTCAACCACGAGTCGACGGTTCTCGACGGCGGCCTCCGCACGACGGGGGAGAACTACGACATCCTGCAGGAAGCCGCGACCGTGCTCGTCGTCGACGACGGGGCCTCGACGGTGACCGCGGTCGACCCCGCCCGCGTGTCGCTGGGCGACTCCGCCGCGATCCCCTCGACGGCGCAGGTGGCTCTCGGCAACCGGACCGCGGCGATCCTCGACGGCGAGTCCGGCGACCTCTGGGTGGTCCCGGTGCAGGGGATCGCCTCGTTCGAGATCGAGGCGGCGGAACCCGTCGCCGAGCTCGGCGAGAACGCCGATGTGGTCGTGGCCGCGGACGGCACCGTCTTCGCGCTGTCCGCGGAGCGCGGCGAGGTCGTGACGATCCCGGTCGACGCCGAGGGGGCCCCGCTCGAGTCCTCCACGGCCGCCGTCGGCGAGTTCGACGGGGGCGCCGCACCGACGATCACGGCGGTGGGGGACACGCCGGTGGTGTTGGATCCGGTGGCGGGTGTGGTGATGACGCCGGGGGGTTTCCGGACGGAGATCCCGAATGCGGCGGATGCGGTGTTGCAGAAGGCGTCTGCGGAGTCGGATGCGGTGGCGGTGGCGACGGGTTCTGATCTGGTGCGGGTGCCGATGGATGGTGCGGAGCCGTCTGTGACGTCGTCGGGGGGGAACGGGTCGCCGACGGAGCCGGTGTGGTTGCGGGGGTGCACGTATGGGGCGTGGGCGGGTTCTGCGGTGTTCATGCGGGAGTGTGCCGGGGACGCGAATGATGTGGTGGCGACGGTGGAGGGTGCGGAGGAGGCGGCGACGCTGACGTTCCGTGTGAACCGTGATGTGATCATCCTGAATGATGCGGTCGGTGGGGCGGCGTGGCTGGCGAATGAGAGTCTGCAGCGGGTGGACAACTGGAATGATCTGACTCCGCCGGAGGGCGAGACGGAGAACCAGGAGGACTCGACGGAGGAGACCGTCGAGACCACGCTTCCCGAACGCAGCGACGTCAACACCCCGCCCATCGCGGAAGACGACTCCTACGGAGTGCGTCCGGGCGCGACGACCCTGCTCCCCGTGCTCGACAACGACAACGACCCCGACGGCGACGTGCTCGTGGCGACCCTGGTCGAGCAGCAGCCGTCGATCGGCACGATCCAGGCGGTCAACAACGGCGGCTCCCTGCAGATCACGGTCGACGACGAGGCCACGGGCACCGCCAGCTTCACGTACGAGGCCGATGACGGTCGCGGCGGCACCGACACCGCGGTCGTCACGCTCTCGGTGCACGAGGAGGACCAGAACGACGCTCCGGCGACGAAGCGGAAGACCGCCCTCGCGGTCGAGACCGGCGGCACGATCTCGTACGACATCCTCCCGGACTGGATCGACCCGGACGGCGACGACATCTACCTCAAGGACGTCATCCCCGCGCCGGGCGACGAGGTGGACTTCAGCCAGGACGGGCAGATGACCTACAAGGCCACGGCCAGCCTGCAGGGCCGCAAGGATGTGCAGGTCGTCGTCGCCGACGCGTTCGGCCTCGAGTCGTCCTCGGCGATCACCCTCGACGTGCGGCCCCAGGGCTCGACGAATCCGAAGACCAACGCCGACCATGTTGTCACGAGGGCCGGTGAGCAGGTCACCATCGCCCCGCTCGCGAACGACACCAGCACGAGTCGCGAACCGCTGCGGTTGAGCCGCGTGCTCGACACCGCGGGCGCGACGATCCTCCCGGACTTCCCGAACAAGACCTTCACGTTCACGGCGCCGAGTCCCGGCGTCTACTACGTGCAGTACCAGGTCACGACCGGCCCCAAGAACGGCGAAGGGCTGGTGCGGGTCGATGTGACGCCCGAGTCCGAGTCCGACCTTCCTCCGGTGGCCGTGCGCGATGTGGCGCTGCTTCCCCGCGGCGGCGATGTGCTGCTGGGCGTGCTGAACAACGACACCGATCCGGCCGGCGGCATCCTCGTCGTCCAGTCGGTGTCGGTCGATCCGAACAGCGGCATCTCGGTGTCGGTGCTGAACCACGAGACCCTGCGGATCACGGATCAGGGTGCGCTCGAAGAGCAGGTGCGTCTGAAGTACCGCATCTCGAACGGATCCCGGTCGGCCGAGGGCGAGGTCGTGGTGATCCCGATCCCCGCGCCCGACGAGATCCTGGCGCCGATCGCGAACCCCGATTCCGCCACGGTCCGCGTGGGCGACGTGGTCACGATCCCCGTGCTCGACAACGACACGCATCCGAGCGATGACGCGATGCACGTCGAGCCCGAGCTGATCGAGCCGTTCATCGAGCCGGAGGACGGAGAGGCCTTCGTCTCGCAGGACGCCGTGCGCTTCAAGGCCGGGCCGGAGGCGAAGACCGTCTATCTCACGTACGAGGTGTCGGACTCGCGCCAGCAGAAGGCCGCCGGCTACGTCACGATCCAGATCCTCCCGGTGGATGCCGAGACCAATGCCGCCCCGCGCCCGCAGGACATCGTGGCCCGGGCTCTCGCGGGCAGCGAGGTGAGCATCGCCGTGCCGCTGGACGGCATCGATGTCGACGGCGACTCCGTCGAGCTGCTCGGGATCGACTCGAGCCCTGCCAAGGGGCGCGTCATCGAGACCGGGCAGAACTACTTCACCTACGAGGCCGACGACGGCGCCGCTGGTATCGACGTGTTCACGTACCGGGTGCGCGACCGGCTCGGAAAAGAGGGCATCGCCACGATCCGCGTCGGCATCGCGCCGTCCGAAGAGGTCAACCAGGCGCCCTATGCCGTGAAGGATGCCGTCGTGGTGCGGCCCGGACGCGAGATCGCCGTGCCGGTGCTCGAGAACGACTCCGACCCTGAGGGCGACAAGCTGTTCCTCGTGACGGAGGGCCTCGTGACTCCCGACGACATCACCGCGCGTGTGTCGGGCGACCGCGTGCTCGTCGAGGTGCCCGACCGGGAGATGGAGACCTCGCTGCAGTACACGGTGGTCGATGCGCGCGGAGCCACCGCGACCGCGACCGTGCAGGTGACCGTCGACGACGACGTGCCCCTGCGGGCACCGATCGCCCGCGACGATCGTCTCCAGCCGGTCGATCTCGAGGACGGCAGCCTGTCCGCCGACATCGAGATCCTGAAGAACGACGAGGACCCCGACGGCACCACGGAGCGCCTCGATGTCGAGGTCGGCGCCGGGGGCACCCTGCAGGACGACGGCAGCGTGCGGGTCACGGTCACGGACGAGCTGCAGTTGATCCGCTACACGCTCACCGACGTCGACGGGTTGCAGGCTTCCGCGTTCATCTTCGTGCCGTCGGAAGCGGGCCTGCGTCCCTCCCTCACGTCGACGAAGCCGCTCGAGGTCATGAGCGGCGAGACCGCGGTGCTGCCTCTCGCCGACTACGTGACGGTCGCCGGTGGTGGCACGGTGACGATCACCGAGAAGGCCAAGATCAGTGCGAACAACGCCGACGGCGCTGACCTCCTGCAGGATGCGACGACGCTCGTGTACACCTCGGCGGACGGCTACTTCGGGCCCGACGCGCTGACCTTCGAGGTCACCGACGGCACGGGGCCCGACGACCCCGAGGGGCGCAAGGCGACGCTCAGCATCCCGATCGACGTGCTGCCGCCCGACAACCAGCAGCCCACGTTCCTGCAGGGGCAGGTGGATGTGGCGCCGGGCGAGGATGCCACGCCACTCGATCTCGCCGCCCTCACCGAGGACCCCGATCCGGAGGACGAGGGGAAGCACACCTACACGCTCGTCGGCGGCGAGGGCGACGGCGTCTCGGCGCGCATCCAGGATCGCGACACGCTGCTCGTCGAAGCGTCCTCCGACGCGAAGAAGGGCACCGCGGTCACGCTGACCATCCGCATCTCCGACGGGCAGACCGAACCGATCGAGGGCACGGTGACCGCCGTGGTGACCGCGTCGACGCGTGCCATGCCGGCAGCCAACACCGACACGGTTCCCGAGGCGGATGCCGGCACGGCGATCACCGTGCCGGCGCTGGCGAACGACTTCAACCCGTTCCCCGAGACGCCGCTGACGATCGTCTCGGCCGTGACCGAGGCGGGATCCGGCCAGGTGTCCTTCACGGCGAGCGAGGTGACGATCACGCCGGCGCAGAACTTCGTCGGCACGCTCGTGGTCCGTTACCGCATCCAGGACGCGACGGAGGATGCCGATCGCGAGGTGAACGGCCAGATCGTCGTGACCGTGCAGGACGTCCCGGCGGCGCCGGGCACCCCCGTGGTCACCAGCGTGCAGGACCGCACGGTCGTGGTCTCCTACTCGGCGCCGTCGAACAACGGCGCCCCCATCACGACCTACACCGTGTCGTCGGTGCAGGGGAGTGCGTACGCGAAGGAGTGCCAGTCGACCACCTGCACGCTCGACGGCCTCACCAACAACGTCGAGTACGTCTTCCAGGTGACCGCGACGAACCGTGTCGGGGAATCCCCGCCCTCCGGATCGTCGGAGATCGCGCGCCCCGATGCGCGTCCGGACACCCCGAACCCGCCGCGGCTCGTCTTCGGTGACAAGTCGCTGCAGGTGTCGTGGACGACCCCGACCACCCCGGGATCCCCGGTCGAGCGGTACACGCTCGAGATCTCCCCGGCCCCGCCCTCCGGGGTGACGCAGAAGCAGGTCACCGGCAACTCGACCACGTGGGAGGGCCTCGAGAACGGCTCGAACTACCAGGTCCGCGTGCAGGCGCACAACCGCGCACCGGAGCCGTCGACCTGGAGCGCGTGGTCGGCCTCCGAGATCCCGGCGGGCCCCCCGCTCGCCGCGAGCGCCCCCACCACGCAGGAGTTGGCCCCGGTCGGCAACCAGGCCCAGATGCGGGTCGACTGGAGCACCCCGGATCGCAACGGCGACGCGATCGACGGCTATCAGCTCGAGGTGCGGGAGGGCGGCCGCACGGTGCGCACCGTCACCCCGGGTGCGCAGGCGAACAGCCAGGCGGTCGTCGTGCCGACGTCCGAGTCCGCGTACACGTACCGCGTCCGGGCCCACAACAAGGCCGGATGGGGAGCGTGGAGCGAGCAGTCGGCGCCGCGCCGCGGGGTGACCGCGCCCGGCGCTCCCACCGGTCTGCGGGTCGAGGCCGAAGGCGATCGCGCGCTGCGGATCGCCTACACCGCGGGGTCGCGCAACGGTGCTCGCGAGGGGGAGATCGCGTACCAGTACCGCCTCAACGGCGGCAACTGGGCGCCGGTGCCGGGCGATCGGACGATCGGCGGCCTCACCAACGGACAGAACTACTCCATCGAGGTGCGCGGGGTCGCGTCGGTCGACGGCGTGACCTACGCGGGCGCCGCCTCGAACCGGACCACCGGCAACCCGTACGGGGCGCCCCAGGCTCCGGCCGCAGGAGCGACGGGTCTTCCCACACAGGTGCAGCTGAGCTGGAACGCGAGCGGATCGCCGAACGGTCGGGACATCACCGCGGTGGAGATCAGCATCGACGGCGGCGGCTGGCAGGGGGTCGCCATCTCCGGCAGCACCACGGTCGGCAACGGCTACAACCAGGGCCACAGCATCCGCGTCCGAGCCCAGGATGCCGCCGGGCAGTGGACGCCCGAGGCCGCCGCCTCGGCGCAGTCCGGTCCGCCGCCCACGCCGCGCGCCTGGGTGACGCGGGGAGCGAGCGTCTACGAGCCCGGGCAGTGCACCGATCCGACGTGCGCGAAGTTCGTCGTGAACACCCAGGACTTCCCCGCGGGCACCTACCAGGTGTACTGCAACAGCGATTCGCCGGGCGGCGGCGCGCGGTTCGCAGGAGGCCGGTCGTGGAACATCCCCGCGTCCGGCTCGATCGAGATCAGCTGCTTCCACGGCAACGGCGGTCGCGGCTACCAGGTGTGGGTCACGATCAACGGCGCCGACTACGAGCGGACGAACTGGTAGCGGCGCCCTTCGGCGGGGGAGCCGGCGGGATTCGCTCCTGAATGGGCAACTCTCCCCATTGAGCCTCGCCGTCGCCCGATTAGGATGATCAGAGTCGTCCGTGTGGGCGCACTGCTGATCGCCGTGCGCCACGCGAGGCCGGGGGGAGACCGGGAAATGAAGGCACTGTCGTGGATGCGTGCGCGCCCGAAGACGCTCGCGTCGGCGGCCGGGATCACGGTCGGGGTCATCGCCATCACGACGATGGCGATCAACTACCAGGGCTTCCCGACGACGAAGGTCGATCTCAACGACGGCGGCGTGTGGATCACCAAGACGTCGGCTCTGATGGTCGGCCACTTCAACCACGAGTCGACGGTTCTCGACGGCGGCCTCCGCACGACGGGGGAGAACTACGACATCCTGCAGGACGCCGCGAACATCCTGGTGGTCGACGAGACCTCCTCGACCCTCACCACCGTCGACCCGGCACGCGTGTCCCTGGGCGATTCCGCGGCGATCCCCGGTGGGGCCAAGGTGGCGCTCGGAAACCAGACGGCGGCGATCCTCGACCAGAAGTCGGGCGATCTGTGGGTCATGCCCGTGAGCGCGGTCGCCTCCTTCGAGATCGAGGCCGTGGATCCGGTCGCCGAACTCGGCGAGAAGAGCGACGTCGCGGTCGGGCAGGACGGCACGGTGTTCGCGCTGTCCACGGAGCGCGGCGAGGTCGTGACGATCCCGGTCGATCCGCTCGAGGGAGAGGCGCTCGACCCCTCCACGGCATCGATCGGTGAGATCGACGCGTCCGAGCAGCCGACGATCACGGCGGTGGGGGACACGCCGGTGGTGTTGGATCCGGTGGCGGGTGTGGTGATGACGCCGGGGGGTTTCCGGACGGAGATTCCGAATGCGGCGGATGCGGTGTTGCAGAAGGCGTCTGCGGAGTCGGATGCGGTGGCGGTGGCGACGGGTTCTGATCTGGTGCGGGTGCCGATGGATGGTGCGGAGCCGTCTGTGACGTCGTCGGGGGGGAACGGGTCGCCGACGGAGCCGGTGTGGTTGCGGGGGTGCACGTATGGGGCGTGGGCGGGTTCTGCGGTGTTCATGCGGGAGTGTGCCGGGGACGCGAATGATGTGGTGGCGACGGTGGAGGGTGCGGAGGAGGCGGCGACGCTGACGTTCCGTGTGAACCGTGATGTGATCATCCTGAATGATGCGGTCGGTGGGGCGGCGTGGCTGGCGAACGAGAGTCTGCAGCGGGTGGACAACTGGAATGATCTGACTCCGCCGGAGGGCGAGACGGAGAACCAGGAGGACTCGACGGAGGAGACCGTCGAGACCACGCTTCCCGAACGCAGCGAGATCAACACCCCACCGGTGGCGGAGGACGACTCGTTCGGAGTGCGTCCCGGAGCCTCGGCTCTGCTCCCGGTGATCGACAACGACAACGACCCCGACGGCGACGTCCTGGTCGCCGCGATGGCGGGGGAGCAGCCGTCCATCGGCACCGTGCAGCCCATCTACAACGGCGGATCGCTGCAGATCGCCGTCGCCGAGGATGCCACCGGCACCTCCACGTTCGAGTACGAGGTCGATGACGGCCGCGGGGGCAAGGACACGGCCGTCGTCACGCTCGATGTGCACCCCGCCGACGAGAACGGCGCCCCGACGCCGAAGCGGAAGACGTCCCTCACCGTGGAGTCCGGCGGCACGGTGTCGTACAACATCCTCCCGGACTGGATCGATCCGGACGGCGACGACATCTACCTCAAGGAGGTCGTCGCCGCGCCCGGTGACGAGGTCGATTTCAGCACCGACGGTCAGCTGACCTACAAGGCCACGGCCAGCCTGCAGGGCCGCAAGGACGTCCAGGTGACGGTCGCCGACGGCTTCGGCGAGGTCTCGACGACCACCATCACCCTGGATGTGCGCGCCCCGGGATCGACCAAGCCGAAGACCAACGCCGACCACGTCGTGACACGCGTCGGGGAGCAGATCATCGTCGCACCCCTCGCGAACGACACCAGCTCCGGGCGCGAGCCCCTGCGCCTCGGCCGCGTGGACGAGGTGCCCGGCGCCACCGTGCTTCCGGACTTCCCGAACAAGACCTTCACCTTCACGGCCCCGACCGTGGGCGTCTACTACGTGCAGTACCTGGCGACCGCCGGTCCGGAGAACGGCGAGGGCCTCGTGCGCATCGACGTGACCGAGGCCAACCAGGTGGACCTCCCCCCGGTCGCCGTGCGCGACGTGGCGCTGCTGCCCTCCGGCGGCGATGTGCTCATCGGCGTGCTCAGCAACGACACCGACCCCGCCGGCGGCATCCTCGTGGTGCAGTCCGTGTCGGTGGAGCCGAACCTCGGCATCTCGGTCTCCGTGCTCAACCACGAGACCCTGCGCATCACCGATCAGGGAACGCTGGAAGAGCAGGTGCGCATCGCGTACCGCATCTCCAACGGCGATCAGTCGGCCGAGGGCGAGGTCGTGGTCGTCCCGATCCCCGCCCCCGCCGAGATCCTGCAACCGCTCGCGAATCCCGACTCGGCCACCGTCCGTGCGGGCGATGTGGTCACGATCCCGGTCCTCGACAACGACACGCATCCCAGCGACGACGCCATGCACGTCGAACCCGAGCTGATCGAGACGGTCGAACCGGAGGACGGCGAGGCGTTCGTCTCGCAGGACGCCGTGCGGTTCAAGGCCGGCACCGAGCCCAAGACCGTCTATCTCACCTACGAGGTGGCGGACTCGCGGCAGCAGAAGGCGGCCGGATACGTCACCATCCAGATCCTTCCCGTCGACGCCGAGACCAATGCCGCTCCGCGCCCGCGCGATCTCGTCGCCCGCGCCCTCAGCGGCGGTGAGGCCAACATCGCGGTCCCGCTGGACGGCATCGACGCCGACGGCGACTCGGTCGAACTCGTCGACGTGTCCACGAGCCCGACCAAGGGTCGCATCGTCGAGATCGCGCAGAACTACCTCACCTACGAGGCCTTCGACGACTCCACCGGCGTGGATGTCTTCAAGTACCGCGTGCGCGACCGGCTCGGCAAGGAGGGCACCGCGACGGTTCGCGTCGGCATCGCGCCGTCCGAAGAGCTCAACCAGGCGCCGTACGCCGTGAAGGACGCCGTCGTGGTGCGCCCGGGGCGCGAGATCGCGGTGCCCGTCCTGCTCAACGACTCCGACCCCGAGGGGGACAAGGTCTCTCTCGTCGAGGACGGCCTGGAGGTGCCCGAGATCGACGGGCTGTCGGCACGGGTCTCGGGTGACCGCGTGCTGGTCGAGGCGCCGAACCGTTCCCTCGAGACCTCGCTGCAGTACACCGTGAGCGATTCGCGGGGGGCCACCGCGACCGCCGTGCTGCAGATCACGGTGGATGAGGACGTGCCGTTCCAGGCACCCGTCGCGCGCGACGACCGGCTGCGGCCCGTGGACCTCGTCGACGGCGCCCTGACCGCCGACCTCACCATCCTCGAGAACGACGAGGACCCCGACGGCACCACCGATCGCCTCGACGTCGAGGTCGGCGCGGGCGGCACACTGCTCGAGGACGGCAAGGTCCGGGTCACCGTGACCGATGAGCTGCAGCTCATCCGCTACACGCTCACCGATCAGGACGGTCTCCAGGCCTCCGCGTTCATCTTCGTCCCGTCGGAAGACGGCCTGCGCCCGACGCTGACCTCGACCAAGCCCCTCGAAGTCATCAGCGGCGAGACGAAGGAGGTGCCGCTGTCGCAGTACGTCACGGTCGCCGGCGGCGGCGACGTCGTGATCACCGAGCACGCCAAGGTCAGCGCGATCAACGCCGACGGCTCGGACCTGGTCAAGGACGAGCGCACGCTCGTCTACACCTCGGCCGACGGGTACTTCGGGCAGGACGCCCTCACGTTCGAGGTCACCGACGGCACCGGCCCCGATGACCCCGAAGGGCGCAAGGCCACGCTCAGCATCCCGGTCAACGTGCTGCCTCCCGACAACCAGCAGCCGACCTTCGTCCGCAGCGAGATGAACGTCGCCCCCGGGGAACCGGCCACGGTGCTCGACCTCGCCGCGCTCACGACCGACCCCGATCCCGAGGATGCCGGAAACCACCGCTACACGCTGGTCGACGGCGAGGGCAAGGGCATCAGCGCGACCATCGACGGAGACAAGCTCTCGGTGGAGGCCGCCTCGAGCGCCAAGAAGGGCACGGCGACGACGCTGACGCTGCGGATCACCGACGGAGAGACGGAGCCGGTCGAGGGCAACGTGCTGGTGCAGGTCACCGCATCGAACCGCGCGATGCCCGCCGCCAACACCGACACGATCGCGCAGGCGGATCAGGGCAAGACCGTCTCGGTGCCCGTGCTCGCGAACGACTACAACCCCTTCCCGGAGACGCCGCTCAAGGTCCTCACCGCGGATGTCGAGACCGGCGCCGGACGCGTGAGTCTCGACGGCGACAACGTGCAGGTCACCCCGACCGCGGACTTCGTCGGCACGCTGGTCGTGCGCTATCGCATCCAGGACGCGACGGAAGACCCCGACCGCGAGGCCACGGGTCAGATCGTGCTCACCGTGCAGGGGGTCCCGAACGCTCCGGGCGCGCCCACGGTGACGAGCGTGCAGGACCGCACGGTGGTCGTCTCGTACGGGGCGCCGTCGAACAACGGTGCCGAGATCACCAAGTACACCGTCCGTTCGGTGCAGGGAAGCCCCTACTCGAAGGAGTGCGGATCGACGACCTGCACTCTCGACGGCCTGACCAACAACGTCGAGTACACCTTCCAGGTGACCGCGACGAACCGGGTGGGCGATTCCGATCCCTCGGGAACCTCGGCCGTCGCACGCCCGGACGCCCGTCCGGACACCCCGAACCCGCCGACCCTGGTCTTCGGCGACAAGTCGCTGCAGGTCGCGTGGGCCACGCCGACGACTCCGGGCTCTCCGGTGGAGCGGTACACGCTGGAGATCTCACCGGCTCCGCCCTCCGGCGTCTCGCAGAAGCAGGCCACGGGCAACTCCCTCACCTGGGAGGGGCTGGAGAACGGCGGCAACTACCAGGTTCGCGTGCAGGCGCACAACCGTGCACCGGAGCCGTCGAGCTGGAGCAACTGGTCGTCGTCCGAGGTGCCCGCAGGGCCTCCGCTCGCGGGCGGGGCGCCCTCGACCGCGGAGCTGCAGCCCGTGGGCCAGCAGGCCCAGATGCAGGTGAACTGGCCGACACCGCCGGCGAACGGCGACGCGATCGACGGATACCAGCTCGAGATCTGGGAGGGGTCGAGCCTGCGCAACACCCTGACCCCCGGCGCGGGCACGAACAGCCAGGCCGTCGTGGTGCCGACCTCCGAGGCCGCGTACACGTACCGCGTCCGCGGGCACAACAAGGCCGGCTGGGGCGAGTGGAGCGCGATGTCGCCGCCGCGCCGCGGTGTGATCGCGCCGTCCCCGCCGCAGATCACCGCCGTACGTCCCGGTGACCGTCAGGTGACCGTGGCCTTCAACCCCGGCTCCCGCAACGGTGCCCGCGAGGGTGAAGTGTCCTACCAGTACCGCCTCAACGGGGGCGGCGGATGGCAGGGGATGCCGGGCAACGGCGTGATCGGCAGCCTCACCAACGGCACCCGGTACACGGTCGAGGTGCGCGGAGTGGCGACGGTCGACGGAACCACGTACACCGGCGGCCCCTCCGCGGGTGTATCCGAGACGCCGTACGGCACTCCGAAGGCCCCGACCGCGAACGCCAGGAACCTCGGCACCAGCGTCGAGGTGAGCTGGGACTCCCGCGGCTCCGACAACGGCCGGGCGATCACCACCACGCAGATCGATGTCGGCAACGGCTGGCAGGACGTCGCGAGGAACGGGTCGCGCACGCTGGGCAACGGGTACAACCAGACCCACAGCATCCGCGTGCGTGCCCAGGACTCGACCGGCACCTGGTCGCCCGTCGCCTCCGACTCGGCCACCACGAACAATCCGCCCGACCCGCGAGCGTGGGTGACGCGTGGAGCGAGCGCGCAGGGCCAGGACGGCTGCAGCACGTCGGGGTGTGCCTACTTCACGGTCAACACCAAGGACTTCAATGCGGGCAACTACAACATCACCTGTCACTCGGACCGTGGTCGTATCGGCTCCGGCACGTACAACAAGAATCTCGGTGCCAACGACACGGCCCAGCTGAACTGCTACTTCGGCTACCCCGGCGTGAACGTCTGGGTGGAGATCAACGGCAAGGCCTACGAGAAACGCGGCTGGTAGCCCCGCTCGCCCGCATCGACAGACGACACACGAGAGAAAGAACAGCACATGAGTATGACTCCCGAGCAGGCCGCATGGTTCCAGGGGACGTTCGGTCGGTTGGTGGACAACATCGACAAGGCGGTGCAGGGCAAGAAGGAGATCGTCGGGCTCGTGCTGGCGTCGATGCTCGCCGAGGGCCACGTGCTCCTCGAGGATGCTCCCGGCACCGGCAAGACCAGCCTCGCGAAGGCGCTCGCTGCGACCGTGCAGGGCACCAGTGCGCGCATCCAGTTCACGCCCGACCTGCTGCCCTCCGACGTGACCGGTGTCACGATCTACGACCAGCAGTCGCATCGGTTCGAGTTCCACAAGGGTCCGATCTTCGCCTCGATCGTGCTGGCGGACGAGATCAACCGCGCGTCGCCGAAGACCCAGTCGGCCCTCCTCGAGGTCATGGAGGAGTCGCGGGTGACCGTCGACGGCGTCACGCATGAGGCGGGTCGCCCGTTCCTGGTGATCGCGACGCAGAACCCGATCGAGCAGGCCGGCACGTACAAGCTCCCCGAGGCGCAGCTCGACCGCTTCCTGATCAAGACCTCGATCGGGTACCCGGACCTCGCCGTGACGGAGAGCATCCTGGCCGGCGCGTCCGACCGGAACCCCTCCGCGGGCCTCGGAGCGATCATCACGACCGGTGCGGTGGCCGACATGGCCGATCTCGCGGCCTCGGTGCACGTGGAGCCCGCGGTGCTGCGCTATGTGGCGGAGCTGTCCGAGGCCACGCGCGAGGACTCCGCGATCCGCCTGGGCGTCTCGGTGCGCGGCGCGATCGCGATGATCCGCATGGCGAAGGTCTGGGCGGCCGCCCACGGACGTCACTTCGTGCTGCCCGACGACATCAAGGTGCTGGCGCGGCCGGTGTGGCAGCACCGTCTGCTGCTCGACGCCGAGGCGGAGTTCGCGGGCACGAGCAGCGACACCGTGATCGCCCGCGTGCTCGACGCGGTCGCGGCACCCCAGGCCCGAGCCGCCGCCTGATGACCGCGGAGGCCCTTCAGACAGCACCCGCCCCGGCGGACCGCGATGCCGGATGGCGCGACATCGCGGCGCTCCTCGGCGCGCGCGTCCTGACGCGCCTCCGGCTGATCGCCTCGGCGATCCGTCCGCTGGCCTGGGTGCTCATGGGCCTCGCGATCGGTTTCTGGATCCTCGGACAGATCGCCGGCTGGTCGGAGTTCACGATCGCGGCGATCGTGATCGCGATCACGGTGGCGCTGTGCGCTCTGTTCCTGATCGGACGCACGGCCTACGACGTGTCGCTCGACCTCGCTCGCACCCGCGTCGTGGTGGGCGAGCGTGCGGTGGGTGCGCTGACCCTCGCGAACCGCGGAGCGCGGGCCATCCTGCCGTCGCGCGTCGTGCTGCCGGTGGGATCGGGCCGCGGGGAGTTCGGCATCCAACGCCTCGCCCCCGGAGACGAGGCCGAGGAGCTCTTCGCGATCCCCACGCAGAAGCGCGGCGTCGTGAAGGTGGGGCCGGTGAGCGTGGTCCGCGGCGACCCGCTCGGCCTCTTCGAGCGGGCGCATCGCCGCGACGAGCCGGTCGATCTGTTCGTGCACCCGCGGACCGTGCTGTTCGACGGGCAGTCGCTGGGCTACCTGCGCGACCTCGAGGGGATGCCCGCGACCGACCTCTCGCGCGACGACGTGTCGTTCCACGCCCTGCTCGAGTACCAGCCGGGCGACGATCTGCGTCACGTGCACTGGAAGTCGACCGCCCGCACGGGCACCATGATGGTGCGCCAGTACGAGGAGACCCGGCGCTCGCACTTCGTGATCGGGCTCTCGCGCTCCAGCGGGGACTACGCCTCGGATCAGGATTTCGAGCTCGCGATCTCGGCGGCAGGGTCCATCGGCCTGCGCGCGCTGCGCGACTCCCAGCGGGTCGACGTGCGGGTGCAGGGGCGCGAACTCCCCGCCGGCACCGGGAAGCAGCTGCTCGACTCGCTCGCCGGGCTCGAGGACAGCAAGCCCCGCGAGGGCGGGATCCCCGAGCTCGCCGGGATCGTGGCGGCCAAGATGCCGCTCGCGAGTGTCGTCGTGCTGGTGTGCGGTTCCCAGGTGTCGACGGACGATCTCCGCCTCGCCTGCTCGCGCCTCCCGTACGGTGCCCGCGTGCTCGCCGTCGTCGCCGACACCCGCGCCACCTCGCCGGCGCTGCGCCGTATCGGCGAGGCCGACGTCGTGACCGTCGGAGCACTCGATCAGGTTCCCCTCGCGCTCCAGAAGGTTCTCGCATGACCGATTCGTCGACGGCATCCGCCGTCCTCCCACTGCGTCGCTGGATCCTCGATCTCGGCGCCACCCTGCTCCTGGTGGGTCTCGCCCTCCTCGGCTTCTGGCCGACCTTCGCGGGGGGATCGTTCCTCCCTGCAGCGCTCGGAGGCATCCTGCTGGGTCTCGCGATCGCCGCCGTCGCGTTCTGGCGTCGCTGGGGCGTGCTCCTCATCGCGGGCCTCGTGATCGCGGCGTACTTCGTCTTCGGCGGTGCTCTCGCGCTGCCGCAGACCGCGATCGCGGGATTCATCCCCTCGCTCGACACGCTCCAGAAGCTCGCGGTCGGGCCGGTGACGGCGTGGAAGCAGCTGCTCACCACGGTGGCCCCGGTCTCGGCCACCGACGGCCACCTGATCGTGCCGTTCCTGCTGGGGCTCGTCGTCTCCACGGTCACGGCCTCGTTCGCGCTGCGCTTCGCTTCGGTCGCCTGGGCGCTGATCCCCGCGGGCGTGCTGCTCATGCTCGTGATCGCCCTCGGCACGCCGGAGCCCGCGTTCCCGCTCGTGCAGGGCATCCTGTTCGCGGTGGTCTCGATCGCCTGGCTCGCACTGCGCCAGATCTGGGCGCCGCAGAACGCCGCCATCTCGGTGGGCGACGTCGATCCCTCCCGCGCCTCGCACATGCGCACCCGTCGCCTGCTCGCGGGTGTCGCGGTGCTCGCGGTCGCCGGCGGCGCGGGCGTCGCGACCAACGCCGTCGCCGCGCCGACCGAGACGCGCCACGTCTTCCGCGACGTGATCATCCCGCCGTTCAACATCCGCGACTACGCCAGCCCCCTGCAGTCGTTCCGCAAGAACGTGCGCGACGAGGTCGATGAAGACCTGTTCACGGTGCAGGGTCTGCCCAAGGGCGCACGCATCCGCACCGCCGTGATGGACCAGTTCGACGGCATGGTCTTCAACGTCACCGACGGCGGCCCCACGTCGTCGAGCGCGTTCACGCCCGTGCGATCCGACATGGCGCCCGAGGCGGAGGGTGTGCCGGTCACGCTCAAGGTCGAGATCCAGGCGTACGACCAGGTGTGGATGCCGACCGCCGGGGTGCTGTCCGAGATCGATTTCACCGGCGATCGCGCAGAGGAGCTGCGTCGCGGCACCTACGTCAACACCGAGACGGGCACGGCGGTCGCCACCCCGAAGCTCACCACGGGCGACGAGTACACGGTCGATGCGGTCATGCCCGCGGCCTACAGCGACGAGCAGCTCGCCGAGGTCCCCTTCGGCAAGGTCGCGATGCCGAAGCCGAGCAATGTTCCGGAAGAGCTGACCTCGCTCGCCGCGGAGACGGTCTCGGGGGCCGAGACCGCGATCGATCAGGTCAGGGCGCTGGAGACCTTCCTCTCGGAGGACGGGTTCTTCAGCCACGGGCTCGAGGGGGAGGTGCTCTCGCGCGCCGGACACACCGCCGAGCGCATCTCGACGCTGATCGGCGGCGATCAGATGATCGGCGACGACGAGCAGTACGCGGTGGCGATGGCGCTGCTCGCGGGCGAGCTCCAGATCCCGGCCCGCGTCGTGCTGGGGTACTACCCCGACGAGGAGGACGCGGAGGCGGCGGAGTTCACCGCCACCGGAGACGACGTACACGCCTGGGTCGAGGTGAACTTCGAGGGGATCGGCTGGGTGACCTTCAACCCCACGCCCCCCGAGGACCAGGTGCCGAACGATCAGAACACGAAGCCCCGCGTCGACCCCAAGCCGCAGGTGCTGCAGCCGCCGCCCCCGCCGCAGGAGCCCGTCGACCTGCCCCCGACGCTGCCCGATGATCGCGAATCCGAGGACGAGAGCCTGAATCTCGCCGGCATCATCGGCGCGATCCTCGTGATCGGCGGGATCTCGCTCGCGATCATCGCGCTGCTCGCCTCGCCCTTCATCGTGATCGGCGCCTGGAAGGCGTCCAAGCGTCGCGCGCGTCGATCGGCGGCACGCACGGCCGACCGCATCAGCGGCGGCTGGGACGAGCTCACCGATCGCGCCGTCGACTACGGCGCCCGGTTGCAACCGGGCGGAACGCGCACGGAAGAGGCCACCGCCGTGGTCACCTCGCTCGCGGTGCCGCAGGTCGTCTCGCTCGCGGACCGCGCCGACGCCGAGGTGTTCGGCCCGACGGACCCGACGCCGGAACAGGTCGAGGCGTTCTGGACCGAGGTCGACGCGATCGTCGGCGGCCTCGGCAAGGACGCCGGGTTCTGGAAGCGCACCAAGGCGCGTCTGAGCCTGCGGTCGCTCCTGGGCGGATCGGCGATCTCGTCGGGCCTGCAGGGTCTTCGGGATGCCGCGACCGCGCGCATCCGCCGCGAACCTGGCACCATCGAGAGAAGCACCACGAGCACACCCGCCGCACCCGAGAGCGAGACCCCATGACGCAGCCCGCCGTCGCACACATCGCGCCGATCTCCCGTCGCGCGATCGGCTACGTCATCGACGCCCTCATCGCCTCCGGACTCGCGATCGTCCTCGGGGGCGGGTTGCTCGTCGCCGCCACGCTCGCCGGCGGCCTGGAGGGCATGCTCGCCACGCTCACGATCGGCGGTCCGCTCGTCTCGCTCGTGCTGCTCGGCTGGTTCGTCGTCTACACGATCATGCAGACCGGCAAGGGGTCGATCGGGATGCGCGCGCAGGGACTGCGACTCGTCTCGGCCGCCGATGAGGTCCCACTGAGCATCGGGCGCGCACTGCTGCGCAACATCATCTTCGGGCTCGCGGGGTCGATCGTGGTCGGCTACTTCACGCCGCTGTTCGACGGCTCCGGTCGATTCCAGGGCTGGCACGACAAGGTCGCGGGTTCGCTCATGCTCGACGCGCGCACGGCGGGGCCCGCGGCATCCGCCGCGAGTGCGGCTCCCGCGCCGTCCCCGGCGGTCACGCCCGGGTACCCCGCGGCGTCCGCCCGTGCGGCGGCCCCGGCCATCCCCGGCATCCCGCACCCCTCGGCGCCTTCCGGCACCGCGGCCCCGGCTCCCGCGTTCCCGGCGCCCGCCTTCCCCCCGTCGGTCGCACCGGCGATGCCCGCGTCCTGGCCCGCGACCCCGAACGTGCCGCCGGCCGCTCCCCAGGCGCAGCCCGCCGCGCCCGCCGCGACTCCGACGCCGACACCGCAGGCGGCTCCGGCCGCGCCCGCCGCGGACGCGGATTCGCTGATCGCCTTCGTCCCCGGCATCACGCAGGATGCGCCGCCCCCGCGCGCGACGGCGCCCGCGTCGAGCGGGACTCCCGTCGACGCGACGCTCCGCCAGACGCCCGAGGCACCGGCGCCCGCAGCACCGGCACCCGCAGCGCCCGCGTCGGCCGTCGCCTCGGCCCCCGCACCCGCTGCCGCGGAACCCGTCCTCCAGGAATCGGACGACATCGAGGACACGAAGATCAGCATCCCGGGTCACCGTCTCGTCTTCACGTGGGACGACGGCACCCGGGTGTCGGTGTCGCGCCGCACGATCTTCGGCCGCAATCCCGCCGCGGAGGAGGGCGCCATCATCGTCCCCGTGCGCGATGAGACGCTGTCGCTCTCCAAGACCCACTTCGAGGCCGCCGCCGAGCCCTCCGGGGGCTGGGTGCTCGACCGCCACTCCACGAACGGCATGACCCTCGTCCGCGACGGCCAGCGCATCGCGTGCCCCGCCGGACAGCGCGTGCCGGTGCGACTCGGAGACGCGATCGAGATCGGTGATCGCATCGTCACCGTCGGAGGCTACGCATGAGGCCCGCACTGATCGTCTCGACGGGATCGGCCACGCATCCCGGACTCCGGCGCGCGCTGAACGAGGACTCGCATCTCGCCAGTGCTCCTGTGTTCGTGGTCGCCGACGGCATGGGCGGTCACGAGGGCGGAGAGCGCGCGAGTGCCGCCGTCATCGCCGAGTTCTCCAGCTCGATCGGCCGGGCATCGCTCGAGCTGGACGATGTGCGGCTCGCGCTCTCGCGGGCCCGTGCACACGTCGAAGAGCTGTCGACCGCGGGCAACGGTCGCGCCGGCACGACCCTGAGCGGGGTCGTGATCGCCTCGGTCGACGGCATGGGCTACTGGCTCGCGGTCAACATCGGCGACTCCCGCACCTATCGCCTGGCCGACGGCGAGCTGGAGCAGATCAGCGTCGACCACTCGGTCGTGCAGGAACTCATCGAGTCCGGCGAGCTCACGGTGGAGGACGCCGCGACCGATCGACGACGCAACATCATCACGCGCGCGATCGGGGCCAGCAGCACGGGGGATGCCGACTACTGGCTGTTCCCCGCCGAGCTGGGCGACCGCATCATGGTGTGCTCGGACGGGCTCACCTCCGAGGTGTCCGACGCGCGGATCCACCAGGTGCTGCAGACCACCCCCGACCCGCAGAAGGCCGCCGACATCCTGGTCGATGACGCGGTCAGTGCGGGCGGACGCGACAACATCACCGTCGTCATCGTGGATGCCGTCTCGGTCGCCTCGCGCCCGGGCACGCTCCTCGAGACGGATTCCGACATCGACATGGACACGCGTCCGCGTGAATCCACAGCAGGAGGGGTTCGCTGATGCAGACGATCTACCGACCGGGACACTGGTACCTCATCGTGATCCCGGGGGCGCTGGTGGCACTGCCGCCCGACGTGCCCGGCGACGTGGTGACCCGGCTCTGGGAGCGGATGCCGGAGCAGAAGACCCTCGCGACCGTGATCGACGTGCTCACCTCGAGCGCGGGCGGCTCGTTCGCCGGGCTGCCCTCGTTCGTCGCGGCCGTGGCGGAGGGCTCCGACGTGCGCATCGCGCTGCGCGGTGACGTGCAGGCGCAGGTGCACGGAGCATCCGGCGACACGCAGGAGCTGACCGGCGTCGACGTCACGACCTGGAGCGAACGGTTCGTGAGCGATGCGAGCCGCATCGAGATCACGGTCGAGCAGGCGGAGTCCGACGTCGCCCTCCCGGTGCACAGCGGCGTGGTCCGCAGCGCCGGCGCCCAGGCGGAGCTGGAGTCCAGCGATGCCGATCCGCTCGCGGGAACCCTCGGCCCCACCCCCGTCGTGGTGGCCGCGGCGCCGGCGGCGCAGCAGCCCGTCACCGCTGACCTTCCCGACGTCGCGGACGCCCCGGAGTCCGCCGAGGCGCCCGCCGCGCCCGCGCCGGAGCCCGCCGAGGCCGCACCCTCCGCCGAGGTGCCGTCGCCGGCCGATGCACCCGATCGCGAGCTCGAGTCCGAGATCGAATCGGTCCTCTCCGTCGAGGTCATGGGCGGCGCCGACTCCGGAACCGACGACGCCTCCGAGGCATCGACGGATGCCGGGTCCGAGCCCGAGCCCGCCGCCCCGCCCGCGACGGACCCGGTCGTCACCGAGGCGCTCGACGAGATCGCGGAAGACGCCGCGGCCGCCGACCCGGCCGCCCCGGTCGAGGCCACGCTCGGAGCATCGGGGGAGACGCTGTCCGCCGATGAGGACTTCGATCAGCTCTGGGGTGCCACCGTGCACTCGGCCCCCTCCGCCGCGGCCCCCTCCGCCGCGGCCCCGCCCGTTCCGCCGATGCCCGCGCCCGCTGCTCCTGCCGTGCCCGGCGAGGGAGACCACGACGGGGCCACGATCTCGGCCGCCGAGCTGCGCCGCCTCCGTCAGCAGCCTCCGATCGCGAACGACGCGCCGACGGCCGTGCTGCCGGTGACGGATGCCGCGGTCGCCGGACGCATCCGGGTCTCCACCGGTCAGGTCGTCACGCTCGATCGCACGGTCATCATCGGGCGGCGCCCGCGTTCCTCGCGGGCCAGCGGTGCGAACATGCCGCACCTGATCGCGGTCGAGAGCCCGCAGCAGGACATCTCGCGCAGCCACCTCGAGATCCGCCCCGAGGGGGACACCGTCGTGGTGATCGACCTGCACACGACGAACGGCTCGACGCTGCTGCGCCCGGGTGCCGACCCGATGCGGCTGCACCCGGGAGAGCAGACGCTCGTGCTCTCGAGCGACGTCGTCGACCTCGGCGACGGGGTCACCGTCGTCTTCGAGGACCTCCCGTGAACAGGCGTCCCTCTCCGCCGCCTGAGCTGCCCGGCTTCACGTATGTGGAACCGCTCGGCACGGGTGGCTTCGCCGACGTCTTCCTCTATGAGCAGGAGATGCCGCGGCGTCGCGTCGCCGTGAAGGTGCTGCTCGCCGACCGGATCTCGAGCGGCGCGGCACAGGAGTTCGCCGATGAGGCGAACGTGATGGCGATGCTCTCCACGCATCCCGCGATCGTCACGATCTACCAGGCCGGCGTTGCCGGCGACGGGCGCCCGTACCTCGTGATGGAGTACTGCCCGCGTCCCAATCTCCAGTTGCGCGCGCGCAAGGAGCCGTTCTCGGTGGCCGAGGCGTTGCGCGTCGGCGTGCAGGTCGCCGGGGCCGTCGAGACCGCGCACCGTGCGGGTGTGCTGCACCGCGACATCAAGCCCGCCAACATCCTGGTCACCGAGTACAACCGTCCGGCGCTCACCGACTTCGGCATCGCCTCGACCACCGGCGCGACGGGGGAGGCTTCCGGGATGTCGATCCCGTGGTCGCCTCCGGAGTCCTTCGCCGAAGTGCCGCAGAGCGGTCCGCGCACCGATGTCTGGGCGCTCGGCGCCACGCTGTACACGCTGCTGGCGGGACGGTCGCCGTTCGAGCGTCCGGGCGAGCGGAACTCGAGCGCCGATCTGATCGAGCGCATCGAGCGCGCGGCCCTCACGTCCATCGGGCGACCGGACTCGCCGGCCAGTCTGCAGCGCGTGCTCGACCGCGCGATGGCCAAGAACCCCGACGACCGCTTCCCCAGTGCCGTCGCGTTCGCGCGTGCGCTGCAGAAGGTGCAGATCGAGCTGTCGCACTCGGTCACCCCCATCGACATCGTCGACGATCATCCGCCGGCGGAAGACCTCGACGACGACAACGACGGTCTCACGCGCGTCCGGGAGATCGTCAGCATCGACCCGGATCTCGGCTCCTTCACGCGTCCTTCGGCGACCACACAGCCCAAGGGTGCCGCCACGGTGTTCCCCGAAGTGCCGCGCTTCGATTCCCCGCAGGGGGCCGACGCCGTCGACGGCGCGACCCAGATGCGCGCACCCGTCCCCGCCGCGCCTCCCGCGTCATCCGCCGATGCGAGCACCATCATGCGACCTCCCATGGTGGTCTCCCCGGGATCCGCGGCCCCTGCCGCTCCCTCGTCGCCGGCGCCGCCGGTCGCACCCGCCGGCGGGACGACGGATCCGGCTGCGCCGCGCAGCCGGAAGGGACTGTGGATCGGACTCGCCGCCGCCGCCGTGGTGATCGTGGTCGGCGGGATCGTCGGCCTCAACGTGCTGGTCTCGGGCATCGAGACCGAACCCGAGACCACCGAGACCACCGAGCCGCAGGATGTGGTGCCGGACTTCGTGCCGAAGGTGACCGATCTGACGGGAACACGTCAGGGCGACCAGGCCGTCTTCTCCTGGGTGAACGCGAGCGCGCAGGAGGGCGACACGTTCATCTGGAACGTCGTCGATGTCGCCGGCACGGTCGATCCGCAGAACACCGAGGTCCCGCAGGCGCAGTTCACCGCCGGGAGCGGCACCGTCTGCATCGACGTCCTGCTGCGACGCGACGACGGGCGCGTCTCCGAGCCCGTCCGCGGGTGCGTCGACTGACGCGGCGACCGCGCGCGTCACCGCGTCCGCGGCCGGTATTTCGACGACACATCCACTGAGTAATCTTGACCACAGCCGCAGGCGGCGTGACGAATGCGGGGAGGCATCCGAGGGCATGATCTGGGAGATCGACGAGAAGGCGCAGGCGATCGAGGGTCTCGACGCCGCCGGGCGTCCCGACCCCGCGTACGCGGCCGCGCTCGGGCTGCTGCGCGCGCCGTTCGGTCGCCGCGCGCTCGCCGCGCTCATCGACGCCTCGATCTGGGTCGTGCTGCAGCTGCCGCTGTGGCTCGGCGCCGTGCCCCTGCTGCTCAAGTTCGCCACCGGCTCGATCTCGGCCTACGGTCTGATCAATCATCCCGACTTCGTGCTCGCGGTCGTGATGGCCTCCGTCACGACGCTGCTCAGTCTCGTCTTCGTCCTGGTGCAGTGGATCCTGCACGGGCGGAAGGGGATGACGATCGGCAAGGCCGTCGTCGGCATCCGCACGGTGAACGTGCGCACGCTGGAGCGCCCGAAGGCCGGTCCGGTGCTCCTGCGCTTCCTCCTCGTCGGCGTCTCCGGCATCGTTCCGCTGCTGGGGCCCGCCGTGCTGCTCCTCTCCCCGACCTTCGACCCCGACGGCCGGGGGCGGGGCCTGCACGACAAGCTCGCCCAGGTCTGGCTCGTCGACGTGCGGAAGGGGCTCAATCCCTACGACGAGAAGCGGATGCGCGTCGCCCGCAAGGTCGTGAAGGCAGAGCCGACCCCGGAGCGCGGGGCGCTGCCCTCTCTCGCCACGCCCCGCGATCCGCGCGCGCAGCC
Organism: Microbacterium sp. TW_SC_2; assembly: GCF_055361165.1. Classification (NCBI taxonomy): domain Bacteria; kingdom Bacillati; phylum Actinomycetota; class Actinomycetes; order Micrococcales; family Microbacteriaceae; genus Microbacterium; species Microbacterium sp. TW_SC_2. The sequence goes on from NZ_CM143952.1 coordinate 429,375, forward strand.
GGAGTACCGCCCGGGCAACCGGGTGAGTGCCGGCGTGCTCGGCGTCGCCCGGCCGTACGAGGCGAACGAGCGCCCGACTGTGGGGCTGCCGCCGGCGGCCGCTCCGACGGACGTCTCCCCGGGCGAGGCGGGGAAGCCGGTGCTCGGCGGCTACCGGATCGCCGACGCCGAGCGTCCGGCGGGGGGCGCCCTGTCCACGGCAGGGCCGGTCGCGCCCGCCGCGCCGACCCCTCGCGTGGCACCCGCACCCGCCGCTCCTGTCCCGACAGCCGCAGCCGCGCCCGCTCCCGTGCCGACGGCCGCACCCGCTCCTGTGCAGCCCGCCGTGGTGAAGGCGCCTGCCCCGCAGCCCGCGCCCGAACCCGCGGCGCCCGCGCGCCTCGGACTCCGCTTCGACACGGGCGAGAGCATCCTGATCGACGAACCCGTGCTCCTCGGGCGCAACCCCGATGCGACAGCGCACGCCGGTGCCCGAGCCATCGCGCTGACCGACGACAGTCGCTCCCTCTCGAAGACGCACCTGCACGTGCGTCCCGTCGACGGCGGACTCGAGGTCGTCGACTGCCACTCCACGAACGGGTCAGGGCTGATCCGCGACGGTGTGGAGTACAGCGCCGCGGCCGGCGCGCCGGTGACGGCGACGGATGGCGACATGATCCGGCTGGGCGACCGCGTCGCCGCCGTGATCCGGATGTGACCGATGGTGACCGACTGATGATGACCGCCGGCGAGCGCCGCGGGACCGGGGGAGAACGATGAGGCTCAAGCTGACCTTGCATCGCCAGGGCGGTGACCCCGTCGACATCGTGATCAAGACGGACTCCACCGCGACCGCGGGCGACGTCGCCCGCCACGTCGCCACGGCGGATCCGACGCGGTCCACGCCGGTCGCCGAGGGGGATGTGCTCACGCTCGCCGTCGCGCCCCCCACCGGCGAGCGGCTGATCCCGCTGCAGCCCGACGTGCCGATCGGCGAAGCCCCGATCGGCTCCGGCTTCGCGGCCTCCCTCGTCAACTACGGCCCCGACTACACCTTCGGCGGGCAGCGCGACGTCGTGGGTGTGCTGCTCGCGACCTCGGGCGCACTCGCGGGCCAGGAGTTCCCGATCGCCGCGGGCCCGGTCTTCCTCGGACGGGAGGCGGGCAACGACGTCGTCCTGGCCGATCCGATGGTCTCGAAGCGGCACGCGCGGCTCGAGGTCGGCACCCACATCGAGGTCGTCGACCTGAACTCCGCGAACGGCGTGCTCGTCGACGGCGTCGCGGTGCAGCGCGTCCGTGTCGAGGAGGGCGAGCCGTTCGTGATCGGGAGCACCACGCTCGTGCTGCGCCTGGCACGCTCCTTCGACGGCTCGGCGACCGAGGACCCGATCATCGAACGCGGCGGCGGCCTGCTGTTCAACCGCAGCCCCCGCGTCGAGGTGCGCTACCCCGGCACCCTGTTCAAGGTGCCGCGCCTGCCCACCGAGAAGATCGGGCGCATGTTCCCGTGGCCGATCCTGATCGCGCCGATCCTGATGGGCATGGCGCTGTATGCCCTGAACGGCAACCCCCGCTCGCTCCTGATGATCGTCATGACGCCGCTGATGGCGTTCGGCAACATCATCAACCAGGCGGCGCAGAGCAAGAAGGGCGAGAACCACGAGTTCCTCCTCTTCGAGCGCCAGTACGAGCAGCTCGAGGAGGACTTCTTCCACGGGAAGCCCGAGGAGGAGCGCGCCCGCAACGCGGAAGCCCCGCCGGTGGCCGAGGTCTTCGACCACGCCATGCGCCTGGGCCCGATGCTGTGGACGAGGAGACCGGAGCACTGGAACTTCCTGGGGCTGCGGCTGGGCAGCTGCCGGCTCCCGGCACGCAACAGGATCGACGATGCCGAGGCGCCCGACGGCCTGCCCGACTTCATCGATCGGGTCGACCGGTTGCGCGAGCGCTATCAGTACGTCGACGACGTGCCCGTGTTCGACACCTTCGCGGATGCCGGATCCATCGGCATCGCGGGTCCGCAGGGGCCGGTGGCCGACGCCATGCGCGGCATCGCCGTGCAGCTGTTCGGCCTGCACGCGCCGAACGACCTGGTCGCCGTGGCCTTCACGGACTCCACGTGGACACCCGAGCTGGACTGGCTCAAGTGGATGCCGCACACCTCCAGCGAGCGCAGCCCCTTCCGCGACATGGCCCTCGCGGACTCCGCTCCCACCAGTGCGGCGCTCCTGAGCACGCTGGAGGAGTACGTGTCGCGGGCCGCCGCGGCCGGCAGCGGCGAGCCCCGCGGTCCTTTCAAGGAGGACTGGAACCCGCTGCTGTACGGCACGGATGTGGCGCGCGCGGCATCCGAGCACAAGAGCACGCCCGCGGTGTCGGTGATCGTGTTCGTGACGAGCGACGCCCCCGTGGATCGTGGGCGGCTCACCGACGTGCTCGAACGAGGGGCTGACCACGGCGTGCACGCGGTGTTCGTCTCGCCCACGGTCGAGTCGTTGCCCGCCGTGTGCCGCAGCTACATCGACGTCACGACCGGGCTGGAGGACGCGCAGGTGGGCCTGGTCCGCAACGGCGAGAACTTCGAGCACGTGCGCGTCGACGGGGTCTCCAACGCCTACATGCAGATGCTCGCGCGACGGCTGGCTCCGGTGGTCGACGCCAGCACCGCGGTGCACGACTCCTCGGACATCCCGAGCGCGGTCATGTTCCTGCAACTGGTCGATCCGGCGATCGCGGAAGACCCGCAGGTCGTGATCGAGCGCTGGCGCCAGAACAACACGATCGTCGATCGCAGCCCCACGCCCCGTCCGCGGCTGAAGAAGTCCGGCACGCTCCGCGCGATCATCGGTCAGGGGCCGAGTGACGCGATGGCCCTGGACCTGCGCACGCAGGGCCCGCACGCCCTCGTCGGCGGTACGACGGGTGCCGGCAAGTCGGAGTTCCTCCAGGCCTGGGTGCTGGGCATGGCCGCCGCGCACAGCCCCGACCGGGTCACCTTCCTCTTCGTCGACTACAAGGGCGGCTCGGCGTTCGCCGACTGCGTCGAGCTGCCGCACTGCGTGGGGCTCGTGACCGACCTCAGCCCGCACCTGGTGCGCCGGGCGCTGACCAGCCTGCGCGCCGAGCTGCAGCACCGCGAGCACCTGCTCAACCGCAAGAAGGCGAAGGACCTGCTCGAGCTCGAGAAGCGCCAGGATCCGGAGTGCCCTCCCGCTCTCGTGCTCGTGATCGACGAGTTCGCGGCTCTCGCCTCCGAGATGCCCGAGTTCGTCGACGGCGTCGTGGACATCGCCCAGCGCGGTCGCTCCCTCGGCATCCACCTGATCATGGCCACGCAGCGCCCCGCCGGTGTCATCAAGGACAACCTGCGGGCCAACACCAACCTGCGCATCGCGCTGCGCATGGCCGACGAGGCCGACTCGCGCGACGTCGTCGACGACGGCATCGCCTCCACCTTCCCCGCCTCGATCCCGGGCCGCGCGATCGCCAAGACCGGTCCGGGACGTCTGGTGCCCTTCCAGTCCGCGTACGCGGGTGGCTGGACCGCGGATGACGACTCCGCGGCGGCCGAGGTGCGGGTGGCGGAGCTGCGCTTCGGATCCAGTGCCGAATGGGAGCCCGATCGCCCGGCCGAGTCGGATTCCCACCTCGAGGATCTCGGCCCGAACGACCAGAAGCGCATCGTGTCGACGCTCATCAACGCGGCCGACAAGGCGCAGCTCCTGCGGCCCCGGCGGCCGTGGCTCGACGACCTCTCGCCGCTGGTCGACCTGCAGGACCTGCCGAACGAGGGCGACACGCGCATCCCGCTCGCGCTCCTGGACGTCCCGGAGAAGCAGCTGCAGCAGGCGGGCGTCTTCCTGCCCGACCGCGACGGCTCGCTGGTGATCTACGGCACCTCGGGATCGGGCAAGTCCACCCTGCTGAAGACCATCGGCACCGCCGCGGGCATGCGACCGGACCTGGGTCGCGTGCAGGTGTACTGCCTCGACTTCGCCTCCGGGGCGCTGGGGGCGCTGTCGTCCCTGCCGCACGTCGGATCGGTCGTCGACGGCGGAGACGTCGAGCGCATCCAGCGACTCCTGCGCACGTTGGACGGCGAGATGGATCGCCGCGCCGCCGCCTTCTCGGCGGCCAGCGCCGCGAACGTCCAGGAGTACCGTGAGCTCGTCGACCCGCGGATGCCGCGCATCCTGCTGCTGATCGACAACTACCCCGAGTTCAAGAAGGACTGGGAGGTCGCGGCGGGCCGTGGTCCGTTCTACCGCATCTTCATGCGCATCCTCGGCGAGGGCCGCACGCTCGGTCTGCACACCGTGATCACGGCCGACCGCGGCAACGCCGTGCCCAGCGCGGTGGCCGCGAACATCTCGCGCCGCGTGGTGCTGCGCATGGGCGATCCGAGCCAGTACATGCTGCTGGGGGCGCCGCGCGACGTGCTCGACGACCAGTCGGGTCCGGGGCGCGCGATCGTCGACGGACACGAGGCGCAGATCGCCGTGCTCGGGGGCACGATGAACGTGGTCGAGCAGACCAAGGCCCTCGTCGCGCTGGGAGACCGGCTGCGGGCGGAGGGCGTGCGCGATCTCCCCGAGATCGGTGCGCTGCCGACCATGGTGCCCGTCGACGAGATGCCGGCGCAGGTCGACGGCATGCCGGTGTTCGGCGTGGCCGACGACACGCTCGCCCCGCACGGCTTCGAGCCGATCGGATCGTTCGTGATCTCCGGTCCTCCGGCATCCGGACGCACGAACGCCCTGAAGGCGCTCGTCGTCGCGATGGAGCGCTTCGACCCGACCGTCCGGATGTTCCACTTCGGCAGCCGTCGGGCCGAGCTGAAGGACTTCCGACCCTGGGTGCGCACCGCCACCAAGCCGGAGGACGCGAAGGATCTCGCCACGGAGCTGGCGGAGCTGGTCGTGAGCGATGCGACCAGCGGCCGCATCATGATCGTGATCGAGGACATCCCGCATCTGGCCGACGGTCCTGCCGACCGCCCGATGCGCGCTCTCCTGCAGGCCATGAACAACAGCGACCACCTGCTCATCGGCGAGGCCGAGATCAGCCGCGCGAGCGGCAGCATCGGTGTGCTCGGGGAATGGAAGACGGGACGTCAGGGCATCGTGCTCAAGCCCGACACCTACGACGGCGACGCGATCTTCAAGTCTCCGTTCGGCCGCGTCAAGCGGGCGGACTTCCCCGTCGGCCGAGGGATCTTCGTGCAGGCCGGCCGGGCCGTCACCATGCAGATGCCGTTCGTGGCGACGCCGCCGACTGATGGGTAGAGGTGCCATGGGTACTGCTCCCCGTTTGCCGGGGTGGCATTACGGGCTAACCTCGACTCAAGAGGCCGAAGCGGCCTGATGAAGACGAATTCGGGAGGCGGTTTCTCATGGCCGGACATGATTTTGGTGCAACCTATAGCGAGATGGAAGGCGCGGCTGCGCGACTCCGTGACGGACGCAGCAGCGTCACCGACACGCTGAAGGAGCTGCAGGGCGTCATCGATGACCTGGTGCAGGACGGCTTCAAGACCGAGAACGCCTCCGAGGCGTACTCCACGGCGTACGGTGAGCTGACCGCCTCCCTGGACGACGCGGCAGAGGCCGTGAACGACATGGCTCAGGCGCTCGACCGCATGGCGGACTCGATCCGCGACAAGGACGCCGAGCTCGCCGGCGGCTGATCCTCGCACGCGCAGAGGTCGTGGTGACGGTTCTCGGACCGACACCACGACCTCTGTCTTTGTCGGTGCGGCGCCGGGGGCGGCGCATAGAATCGGGAACATGAGCGGAGTGCAGAGCTGATGAGTGGTGGACAGCCCTACTGGTACAACCTGACGACCCAGTCCGTGGAGCGCGCGAACGAGCGCCCGTCGGAGGACACGATCGGTCCCTTCGGCACCGCGGCCGAGGCGGAGGAATCCCCTGCCGTGCTGCTGGAGCACGCCCGTGCCTGGCTCGAGAGCGAAGAGAGCGAGCCCTTCCGCGAGATGGCGGCCGAGGGCGACGACGGCATCGATCTCGTGTGACGGCGACGTCATGAGGGGGAGACGTCGCTGGGCGGCACCGATGCTCGTGGTGGTCGCCGTGGGGCTGGCGGCGTGCGCCCCGGCGCTGCCCGCGACCGTGATCGCCGGCACGAAGGTCACCGCGGGGTGGACGGGGGAGTTCACCTCGGCGAACGCCGCCGCGGCGCCGACGCCCGGGAACATCGACATCGCCGAGACCATCCGCGCCGACTTCGGCGACCTGGTCGACGGGGAGTTCGTCCCCGATGAGGGCTTCGGTGAGATCACGATCGTCAGCGACGACCCGTTCACGGTGAGCTACGACCTGGCCGAACCCGCGTGGTCCGACGACATCCCCCTCGACGCCGCCGATCTGCTGCTGGGATGGGCCGCGGGCTCCGGGTATCTCGAGCGCGGCGAGGGCGCCGAATCGGGCGGCGAAGGCCTCACGGTGCCGAGCGTCGACGAGTTCGCGCGCGCGATCGAGGTGACCTTCCCGCAGCCGGTGGTCGACTGGCAGCAACGCGTCACCGTCCCCGTGCCTGCGCACGTCGTGGGGCGCCTCGCGCTCGGGGTGGACGACGCGATGGAAGCCAAGCAGGCCGTCATCACCGCCATCCGTGACGACGACACCGAGGCGCTCGCCGCGATCGCCGAGGTGTGGAACACCGGCTTCGACATCCCGGACGACGGCGAGATCCCGGCCGAGCTGCTGATCTCCAGCGGTCCGTTCCGCGTGACTGAGGTCGCGGATGCGGAGCAGGGGCAGAGCGTGACGCTCGTCCCGAACGCGGCCTACCGCGGCCCCGTGACGCCGCAGGTCGCCGAGATCGATCTCGTTCCCCCGGGCGAGGACCCGATCGCATCGATCGGGGGAACCCTCGACGTGCTGCAGGTCGCCCCGGCCACCGTCAACCGCGAGCGCATCAACGAGCTCGAGCGCAAGGACTTCGCGGTCAGCACCTCGAACGACGGCACGGTCTGGGCGGTGCTGCTGAAGCCCGCGGGCATCTTCACCTCCGCGACGGCGCGTGCGGCGTTCATCCGCGCGGTGCCCGCGAGCGCCCTGGTCGAGCGCGGCGGCGGCGTGTGGGCCTCGGCGTACACGCCGAGCTCGTCGATGGTGTCGGCGCCCGGCTCTCGCGCCTACGACATCGTGAGCGAGGACTCGGGGTTCGCCACGGCCCTCGGGTCTCCCGGCGAGGATGCGGCGCTGGAACGTGAGGCCGCTGGCGTGACCGCGGGGGCCCAGGTGTGCGTGCTCTACGACCGAGCCAGCGAATTCGCCACCGGGGCGTTCGCGGCGCTGCGCGATGCCGCGCGCGAGGCCGGATGGGCCGCGGTCGACTGTGCGAGCGACGACCTCGACACCGCGATCGGGGCGGGAGGCTGGGATGCCGTCATCACCCGGGTGGCCGTCCCGCAGAGCACCGCGCAGCTCACCGCGCAGTGGGGGAGCCAGGGGCAGTCCTCGATCACGGGCCACCCCGACCCCGAGCGGGATGCCCTGATCGCGCAGCTCGCGCAGACCGATGACATCTACGCGGCCAGGGAACTGCGTGCCCAGATCGAGGCGAGCATCGTCCGCGCCGCCGTCGCGCTGCCCCTCGCCATGAACCCCCGGGTCACGATCGTCGACAAGGACGTCACCGGCATCGCGCCCCGCAACGGCGCGGCGGGAGCACTCACCTCGGGGGTCACGCAATGGGCGGTCGTGCCGTGAGCGCCGCCACCTGGGCAGTCCTACCCGTGCGGTCCGTCGTCGTCGGTGGCGCGCACCTCGTAGAGTCATCTGTGGAGGTGGAGCCGTGGGGATGATGTTGCCGAACGAGCTGATCTGGGTCATGGAGAAGCTCGGCTTCGAATGGCCGGATATCGACGAGGACGAACTGCGTCGAGGGTCCGAGATGGTGCGGGTCTTCCGCGACGATCTCGAGACGAAGATCCAGACCATGGACCGCAAGGTGAACGGCGATCTCGCCCAGGCGATGCGGGGTCAGGCGGGTCCCTCCTACGTGGGGGCATGGAACGCCAACCGCTCGCAGAACCTCGAGAAGCTGCTCGACATCCTCGGGCCGGCGCCGACCGGCATCAACATCGCAGCCGATGCGGTCTTCGCCCTCAAGATGAAGGTCATCGCCGACGTCACGACCACGATGATCGCCCTGGTCGCCATGCTCACGAACCCCATCACCGCGGTCGGGGCGGGTCCGATGCTGCTGATCAAGAAGAGGCTGCTGAACGCGGCCGTCGACATCGCGATCGAACAGGTGCTGAACCAGGTGCTGCCGATGGTGATCGAGCCGCTCGTGGAAGAGCTTCCCGGAGTCATCATGGCCGCGCTGGAATCGCCGATCGTCGAGGCCGTCGCCGGAGATCCCGATGAGTTCTACGCAGACCTGCAGGCGCTCGAGCAGGCCGAGGGCGAGATGGAGCAGCACGCCGCCGACGTCGAGACGCTGACCGAACGATTGATGTCGGATCTATCGAGTCTGAACATCGGGGGAGACTGACATGGGAATCGGAAGCAGTGTCATCCGGCCGCTCAGGGACGCGCTCGACGGCATGCCCATCCACGTGCGGCAGCTCTCGGAGATGTTCCGCAAGCACGGCCAGAAGCAGAATCGCAACAACGCCGGGGTCACCGACCTCGACGGCACCGATGTGCCGCAGTCGCTGCGGGACGGATGGCGCACGGACTCCTGGCACACGCCGAACCGTGTCGTCGACGCGGGGCGGCAGAACCGCCCGTACCCGGGCGAGTACCTCGATGCGGACTACATCCAGCAGCACATCGATCAGTTCGGCGATGGAGCCACGCGCTTCTACCGGGCCGACAGCCTCGCCACGTACGGACCGGGGAACAACGGGACGACCTTCGTGTTCCCGACCTCCGAGATCGACACCATCATCACGCAGGCGAACGGCGATCCGCAGAGGCTCGGCGTCATGCTCGGGCTCGGGGAGAACTTCTTCGTCGACGGCAACGGGAACGCGGTCGACATCGTCCGTGCCGACTTCTCCTACGAGGACATCACCAACGGGAATCTGCGGATGCCGCAGGGCACCGAGGCCGGGGCGAACGCGCAGTGGATTCCCGGCGGGTACCTCCCGGAGGGCATCCCCGAGGCGGTGTTCGACGTCTCCGATATGGGAACCGGAAATTACACGCAGTTCTATGTCGAATAGCCTCACGTCCGCCTCGTTCGCACTGTCCCGTCGGCTCGGTCGCCGCGAGGGCTCGCGATGACGGGCGTGCTCTACCCGCAGCAGTTCGAGTTGAGCCGTCTCGAGGCGTCCGGCGAACCGCCGTACCTCGATGTCGATGACGCGCGGCAGCGGTACGACGCGGGTCAGAGCATCCGCGTGGTGCCCGAGGGGAATCCGCCCGCATGGTTCCTCCTCGTGTCGCCGAAGCGGCACCGTTTCCTCGTGACCTACTACGCGGACAGCAGGACTCCTCTGCGTGAGGTGACCTGGGAGGAGGACGGAGACGGCCTGCTCTGCCGCCGGATCATCGACCTCTTCTACCCGGACGGCGACCCGGCGGGGCGCGTCCCGTACGCCCAGGTCCTCTCGGTCACCCAGCAGATCTCCGCCGACGGCGTGGTCGAGGCGACGCTGGCCTCCCCGATCGGCGACGACGATGTCCGGGAGGCCTCCGGCGTCTCCCTCGCGGAGTACCGATCGGCGCTGCCCGCTTTCGGCGAGTGGGAGCCGATGCTCGCGGCCGGCGCGCCGCCGACACGGGACCGCTTCGGGCTCGAGGCCATCGATGCGGCGCTCGCCCGTCTCGACGACTGCGTCGCGGGAGATGCACCGGGAACGAGTGACGAGCTCGCGCATCCGGCCGACGGGTGGCGCGTGTCCGCCGGCTCCGGCGACATCGTGAAGACGGTCGACGGAGTCCTCTCCGGTGTGCCGTCGCACCTCGGGGTCCCCGTGATCGACCGGGGCGCGGCGCGCGTCCTGCCGCTCGCCGCACAGGCCGATCCGCGGGCCGGGGGGCGAGACACGCAGGAGGAACGCCGGCGCATGGCGGTGCTGGCCGCGGACGTGGGGGATGCTCTGGAGTACCGCGAGGGGCGTGGCATCCGGGTCGACCTGGACCGCGGCGGCGATGACAGCGTCGGGTCGTACGTGTCGGCGTTGCGCGACGCGGCCGCCGAGCGAGCGGACTACTGGGCGTACGGCCCGGATCACGCGGTCCTGCTGGTGTGGACCGGCGAGGAGGATGCCGGCACCCTCGCCCTCGCGGTGCACCTCGTGCCGGCGGGCTGGATCATCGAGCGACGTGCGGCCGCAGCCGTCGACGGGATCGACCTGAGCTGGTCGATCGCGCAGGTGCGCGGACCGCAGGGAGCGCCCGCGGGGCCGGATAGTCTGGGGAGTACTCGAGGAGAGGGCAAGAGCTCATGACAGGTGCATTCGGGAACGTCGGCGTGGTCGCGGTGCCGCGGGTCTACGGTGCGAGCGAGCTCGGTGTGCTCTCCCTGACCGCGCCGGGCGCGGCGCATCCGCGCGTGGAGTACATCGGCGGCGAGCTGTTCGTCGGACTCGACGAAGCGGGCGCAGCCGTCACCCAGGGCCAGGTCGAGGGGTCGACGCGGCCGTTCGCCGACATGGTGGCCGCGTCGGTCGCCTCGGCAGGTGCACTGCCGGATCCGGTCGAGGGCGTGATCATCGTCGAGGACGAGACGATCGCCGCCGCCGTGCTGGTCGATCGTGCGCGCGCCGCGGCGGCTCCCCTGGAGGGCGACCCCGTCGTGTTCGCGCTGTCGCGGGAGCGCTTCGTGATCCTCGGCGCCGAGGACGAAGCCGGTGTCGGACGCGTGCTGGATCTGGCCGAGTCCCTGTACGAGGAGGGCGGGCCGCTGGTGAGCATCCACCCGATCGTCCTCACCGCTGACGGATGGGCCCCGTTCCGCTGGTTCGACCGGTTCCCCGCCCTCGAGCTGCGCATCCAGCGGGCGCTCCGCCTGTTCAGCGTGCGCGCCTACGAGGCGCAGACGGTGGCGTTGCAGCGTCCGGACGTGCACATCGCCGACCCCAAGATCCACGTGCGCGAAGACGGCGTCACGCTCACGTTCGCCGCCTGGCCCCAGGGCACGGCGACGCTGCTGCCCGTGGTGGACAACGTGATGGTCGCCAACCCGTCGGGGGCGATCAGCGTGACCACGATGGACGAGTTCCTCACGGCGGCCGGCGACGCCGTCGTGCGCACCGGTCTGTCGCCGGTGCGCTACTTCGTGCCCGGCAAACCGCCCCGCTGAGCGCACGGGCGTCCGGCGCTCGGCACTGCCACCCGCTGAGGGTGGGCTGTTCTCCCCATCGCGCACCCCGCCCGCTGCTCGCTAGCGTCAGGGGTGGAGGTGGTCGCAGTGGGAATGATGCTGCCGAATGAGCTCATCTGGATCATGGACAAGCTGGGTCTCGAATGGCCCGACATCGATGAGGACGAGGTGCGCAAGGCTGCCGTGTATGTGCGCGGGTACCGCGACGACATGGAGACGCTCGTGCAGACGGCCGACCGTCGCATCAACGGCGAGCTGGCCGCTGCGATGCGCGGAGAGACCGGCACGGCGCACGTGACGGGGTGGAACCGCAGCCGTTCGGAGAACGTGCAGCAGCTCCTCGACGTGCTCGGTCCGGCCGCCGTCGGCATCGACATCGCCGCCGACATCGTGCTCGCGCTGAAGGTGAAGGTGATCGCCGACGTCACGATCACGCTCGCACAGCTGATCCCGCTGCTGGCAGCGGGTCCCTTCGGAGCGGGTGGGGCCGCCGTGCTCATCCTGGCGCGCAAGAAGCTCTTCTCCATGGCGATGGAGATCACGCTCGAGAAGGTCATCGACGAGGTCCTGCCCCTCGCGATCGAGCCGCTCGCCGAGCAGGTGCCCGTGCTGGTCATGGCACTTCTCGACGCACCGATCGTGGAGGGCACCATCGGCGACACCGACGAGTTCTACGCCGACCTCGAGGCCCTCGACCAGGCCGCGGACGACATGGACGCACACGCCTCCGACGTGGAGGAGCTCACCGATCGGCTGCTCGCCGACATCGCCAACCTGCAGATCTCGGGGGACTGACCCATGACGTTGAAGAAACTGATGCACGATCTCGTGGATGCCGTGGACGGCGCGGGCCACGAGTTCAAGAAGGGGTTCTCCGGAGCGTTCCGCAAGCGCGGAGGCAAGCACCGCGCCGACGCCGACGCGATCCGCGGTCTCGACCGGCGTTCGTCGAACCACGTGCCGACGCACCGTTCCGACGGGAAGAAGCCCACCTCGCACGCGAAGGACTACGACATCCGTGAGGACGTGCGGCGCGGCGTCGATGCGCTCGGAACGACCCCGCGGCATCGCGACCCCGACTACAACGCCATGCGCGATCTCGGAACGTCGTTCGGCAAGGATGTCCGCCGGCTCCCCGGCGACGTGGTCGACGAGGTGAAGGGCGTGCCCGGTACCGTGCCCAAGCAGGTGCTCGAGGAGCTCTACGAGGACGCGATCGGTCAGGACGACCCGGACAAGTACGGCAAGACGAGCGAGGGTGACATGCGGTTCCTGGCGCCGGCCAGCGAGGCCGGAGACCTCGACGGGCTGAGCAACGCCGAGCTCGAGTCGCGCCTCGGCCTCGAGACCGGGTCGCTGGGCGATGCGACGGTCGAGATCAAGGTCGTGCCCGACTCCCGCTTCGTCAGCATCGAGATCTCCCGCCCCGGCGACTGACGCCGGAGGGGAAGAGGTGCCCATGGTGCACCGGGGCACCCCGCACGTACAGTTCGTGCAGGAGGTGTCGCCGTGGGGATGATGTTGCCGAACGAGCTGATCTGGGTGATGGAGAAGCTGGGTTTCGAATGGCCGGATATCGACGAGGACGAGGTGCGCCGCGGCGCGGTGATCATCGGCACGTTCCGCGATGAGCTGGAGGGCCGCCTGCAGGCCGTCGATGCCAAGGTGAACGGCGACCTCGCGTCCGCCATGCGGGGGCAGGCCGGCCCGGCGTTCGTCTCCGCCTGGAACACGAACCGGTCGCAGAACCTGCAGAAGCTGCTCGACGTGCTCGGGCCCGTCCCTCCGGGGATGGAGGTCGCGGCCGGCGTGGTCACCGGTCTGAAGATCAAGGTCATCGCCGATGTGACGACGACGATGATCGCCCTGGTCGCCATGCTGACGAACCCCATCTCCGCGGTCGGAGCGGGACCGATGCTGATCATCAAGAAGAAGCTCCTGAACGCCGCCGTCGACATCGTCGTCGAGCAGGCGCTCACCCAGGTGCTGCCGATGATCATCGAGCCTCTGGCCGAGGAACTGCCCGGCGTGATCATGGCGGCCCTGGATGCGCCGGTGGTCGAGGCCGTCGCGGGAGACTCCGACGAGTTCTACGCCGATCTCGCCGCGCTCGAGGCGGCGGAGGAAGATCTCGAGATGCACGCCGGCGACATCGAGACGCTGATCGACCAGCTGCAGGTCGATCTTTCGAGCCTGAACATCACGGGGGACTGACTGATGACGAGAATCGGCGACGAGGTCTTCCGCCCGATCATCCGCGCACTGGACGACGCACCCGTGCACCTGCGCCCGGTGGGGGACGTGCCCCGGCTGCTGAAGCGCCAGCAGAGGCGCAACCAGGACGGTGTCCACGACATCGACCAGACACCCGACGGCGTGCCCGACGCGCCGAGTTCGCCCAACCGACCGCACACCGACCGCCCCGGAGACGACGCGCCGCCGGCACGCAACGACGGACGCGATGACCGCGGCCGGTTCGTCGGTGGCGAGAACCGCCCCTGGGTCGACCGGGAGCAGATCGGGTTGGACAACGTCGCCGACAGGTTGGGCGTGGACGTCGTCCGCGACCAGGTGGCATCGCGGCACCCCCACACGGGCGACCAGATCCGCTTCTACGACGGGCTGTTCCAGAACGCCGACGGCTCCTGGACCGGCATCGAGGTCAAGAGCGGTTCGGCGAGCCGCAACCCCGCACAGAACCTGTTCGACGGAGCGGTTAGTGTAGAGACGCCCGCGATCGCGCAACTTCCGAACGTCGGGCCGATCCGTATCGTCGAAGTCATTCTGGAGAGGGTGCCATGAGCCGGCGTACCCATGTCGTGGAGTCCAACGGATTCAGTCGAGGCCCCCTGCTCGACAGCATCCGCCCCTACCCGGAGCAGTTGCGTTTCTCCCTGAACCGGATGAACGGCACCTCGTTCTGGGCGTTCAGTCTCTGGCGCGCGCCGGAGGACGCCGACCTCCTCGAGGACATCCCGCTCTCCGACGAGTACCTGCAGAGCGCGGGGACGGCAGAGGCGCTCACCATCGAGATGCGTGTCGTCGACGATGCGGGTGTCGCGCACCAGTACACGGTCGGCAAGCCCGGCGGAGAGCCGGACGGCGAGCCGACCGAGGTCGTCCGATGGGATGAGGGGCGCCACAGCACGACGGTGCACCCGCACGAGGTGTTCACCGCCGACGAGGCCGCCGAGGTGTTCTTCGCGTACTTCTCGACCGACACGGTGCCCTCCTCCTACACGCTGCGGGAACTCGACCTGACGCGCTGACCTCGCGCCTCGGCGCCCGGTGGGAAGTGCTACCCATGGTGCGACCCGCGTGCGGAAAGTACCTTCGTTGCAGGAGGTCGAGCCGTGGGAATGATGTTGCCGAACGAACTCGTCTGGGTGATGGAGAAGCTCGGATTCGAGTGGCCGGATATCGATGAGGACGAGGTCCGCAAAGGATCTGTCCTCGTGCGCGATCTCGGCAACGACCTGGAGGATGCGATCCAGGCGGTCGACCGGAAGATGAACGGCGACATCACGGCGGCGATGCGGGGGCAGACCGGCCCGGCCACCCTGGGCGCCTGGAACACGAACCGCTCGCAGAACCTGCAGAAGCTGATCGACATCATGCCGCCGGCGGCCACCGCGATGGACGTGGGCGCCGATGCCATCTTCGCGCTCAAGATGAAGGTCATCGTCGACGTGTCCTCGACACTGATCACGCTCGTCGCGATGCTCACGAACCCGATCACGGCGGCCGGGGCCGGTCCGATGCTGCTGATCAAGAAGAAGCTGCTGAACGCGGCGGTCGACATCGCGGTGGAGCAGCTGCTGATGCAGCTGGCGCCGATGGCCATCGAGCCGCTCGCCGAACACCTTCCTGCCGTGATCGACGCGATCCTCGATGCTCCGATGGTCGAGGCGACCGCGGGCGACTCGGACGAGTTCTACGCCGATCTCGCGGCGCTCGAGGACGCGCAGTCGGCGATGAAGGTCCATGGGGCCGACATCCAGACGATCACGTCGACCTTCTTCGCGGAGTTCTCGGCACTCGATTTCGGAGGGGATGACTGATGAGCGCGATCAAGCCCATCATCCGGGAGCTCAAGCAGGCGGCCCTCAAGGGCGGGGTGCACGCCCGGGACCGGCTGCACCAGCTGACCGACAACGTGAACGACCACCTCGACACGGTCGTCCGCCAGGTCAGGGACACCGACCGGTACGACGGCACGGTCG
This sequence comes from Microbacterium sp. TW_SC_2, assembly GCF_055361165.1. Lineage (NCBI taxonomy): Bacteria > Bacillati > Actinomycetota > Actinomycetes > Micrococcales > Microbacteriaceae > Microbacterium > Microbacterium sp. TW_SC_2. Next base: position 444,884 of record NZ_CM143952.1, read on the forward strand.
ATGTCAGCCTCCGCCGCTTCAACCGGAACAGAGACCACGACTCCGTCGAGTACAACCGGCAGTACACCGAGCAGATGGACACGCTGCAGTCGATGTCGGCCGGAGACTGGCTGCGGAACCGCATCGACTACCTCGAGAACGGACGCACCTCCGACTCTCTCCGCGCCCAGCAGAACGCTCGCGACGCCGCGCTCGACAACCGCATCAACGAGCTGCTCGATGCCGATGAGAACCTCGACTACGACGACGCGGTGTCGGCGGCCGAGAACTGGATGAGGGGCCAGGCCGCGACGCACCGCCTGGACGGGATCGCGGGCGGTGACGTGACCGACATCTCCGGTGTCGGCGACAGCCGCATCAACTCCTCGCTCGGGTCGCAGTGGCGGTCGCGTGTGGGCGACATCGACAACGCCATCATCGATTTCGTGAACCGGAACCCCGGCGTCAATCTCGACGACGTCTCGATCAACGTCGTCCTCCGATAGGTTGGAAAGCATGGTGGAGATCGCTGATTTCGTCACGCACGCGCCCGTCCCGGCCCAGATCGTCGAGGAGTACCGCGGCCGGGTTCCGGACGAGCTCGTGGAGATCTGGGAGAAGTACGGATACGGCACCTTCGGGGCGGGGTTCCTGCGGGTGATCGATCCGAAGCAGTACGAGGCCGAGGTGGGGGACTGCATCGGCAAGACCCAGGGCGACGGCATCGCGATCCCCATCCTGGTGACGGGGCTGGGCGATCTGATCACCTGGGAGCCCGACACCGGTGTCGTCGGCATCCTCTACCGCGAGGGCCGTACGCGCGGACTCGGCGAGCTGCGCACCTTCCTCAATCTCGTGCGACGGGGCGGACCCGCCCACCTGTCCCGGGCGCTGAACTGGGACATCTTCCCGAAGGCCGTCGCCGCGCACGGCGAACTGCCGTACGACCAGTCCTTCATCTTCGTGCCGCTGCTGTCGCTCGGCGGACAGGCCACGGTGGAGAACCTGAAGAAGCGCGAGACCATCGCGTCGATCCAGGTGGCCGTCGACCTGCAGGGCGTCATCGGGCACTGAACGCACGCTGGGCGAGCGGTTTCCGTCCCCTCCATGGCAGTATGTTGCGCGGGGGGTATTTTCGTGACTGAGGTGGATGCTGCAGCGCAACTCGAGCGAGTCGACGTGTCGGACGGCGAGGTGGCGCCATTGCGCCTCGAGTTCGCGGGCGAGTGGCACGATCTGCCCGTCGACCGGCCGTTCATCATCGGGCGGGAGGGCGATCTCGAGATCGACGACAACCCGTATCTGCATCGGCATTTCCTCGAGCTCCAGCATCGCGACGGACTCTGGTGGCTCGCGAACATCGGTGTGCGTCTCGCGGCCACGATCTCGAGCGCCGGCGGGGCGGTCCAGTCCTGGCTCTCTCCGGGGGCGCGCATGCCCCTCGTCTTCGAGCGCAGCGTGATCGTCTTCACCGCGGGTCCCTTCACCTACGAGCTGAGCCTGCACACCGAGCAGGCGCCCTACGAGGTCTCCCGACAGGTCGAGTCGTCGATGAGCGGTGAGACGACGGTCATGCCGGCCAGCTTCACGGCCCTGCAGAAGCAGCTGATGGTCGCGCTCGCCGAGCCCATGCTGCGGCGCGAGGGCGTGAGCATGAACGAGCTGCCGTCCTCGAGCGACGCTGCCCAGCGGCTCGGCTGGACGATGAGCAAGTTCAACCGCAAACTCGACAACGTGTGCGACAAGCTCGACCGCATGGGGGTCCAGGGTCTGCGCGGCGGACCCGGGAAGCTGGCGACCAATCGCCGCGCCCGCCTCGTCGAATACGCCGTGACGTCGCAGGTGGTCACGCGTGCCGACCTCCCGCTGCTCGACGACGAGACGCTGCGGACGCAGAGCGACTCCGACAGCGACTGACGGCGCGATCGAGCCGTTCGGTCAGCGCACCGCGTCGGCGAGGTGCCGCGCGTTGTGGTTCAGGACCTTCACGATGATGCCGTGACGGCGCAGGTCCGAGACGGTGCGCGCACTCTCCTCGGGATCGCGGCCGAGCGCGGCGGTCGTGGCCACGACGACGACGTCGCCGGGCCGGAGCGTCGAGATGAGTCGCGTGAGGCGGTCGCTCCAGCTCTCCAGGATGTCGGGGGCCGGATGCCGGAAGCCGTCGATCTGCACGCCGAATCGCGTCAGATCCTCACGCTGTTCGACCACCGGAGGCATGCCCTCGCGGGCGACGACGAGTCCGACCAGGCGGGAACCGGTGGGGCGGGCGAGCCACCAGTCGCGGTTCTGCTGCATCTCGGTGAAGCACTTGGGGCATTCCGCCGCCGCGTGGGGCAGGTGCAACGGGCTGGTCAGGGCATCGTCGACGGATGCTGTGGCCTTCATCGGATCGATCGTCTCGCTCATCGCGCACCTCCGTCTCCATTCTGCCCTGTCGCGCACCGTTCTGTCCGGTGCTGCGCGGTGGTGACGTGCGCGTCGTCGAGCGCGGCCGTCAGAGCAGGCCCAGCGCGCGGACCGTCTCCCGCTCGTCGAGCAGCTCGGCGACCGAGGCGTCGATGCGTGCACGCGCCCAGTCGGTGACCTCGAGGCCTTCGACGATCCGCCACTCTCCGCGGATCGCCTGCACAGGGAACGAGGAGATGAGTCCTGCGGGCACGCCGTATTCGCCGTGCGAGACGACGGCGGCCGAGGTCCAGTCCTCGGTGCCCCGCACCCAGTCGCGCACGTGCTCGATGGCCGCGTTCGCGGCGGAGGCGACCGAGGAGGAGCCGCGTACCTGGATGATCTCGGCGCCCCGCTTCGCGACCCGCGGGATGAAGACGTGCTCCAGCCAGTCCGGCACGTCGTCGACGAAGGCCCGGAGCGCCTCCGCCACCGGCGCCCCGCCGACCGTCGCATGCGAGACGTCGGGGAACTGCGTCGCGGAATGGTTGCCCCAGATCGGCACACGCCGCACGGTCGAGACGGGAACCCCGAGGATCTGCGCGAGCTGAGCGCGGGCACGGTTCTCGTCCAGACGCGTCAGGGCGCTGAAGCGCTCGGCGGGGACGCCGTCCGCGGAGGCCGCCGCGATGAGCGCGTTGGTGTTGGCCGGATTGCCGACCACGGCGACGCGGACACCGGGAGCGGCGTGCGCGGCGATCGCGGCACCCTGCGGACCGAAGATCCCGGCGTTGGCGGCGAGCAGATCGCCGCGCTCCATCCCGGGCCCCCGCGGGCGCGCGCCCACCAGGAGGGCGAGATCGGCGCCGTCGAAGGCCACCGCCGGGTCATCGGTCACCTCCACGTGCTCCAGCAGATCGAAGGCGCCGTCCTGCAGTTCGAGGGCGGCGCCCTCCGCCGCGCCGAGTCCCTGAGGGATCTCGAGCAGTCGCAGGCGCACCTTCTCGTCGGGGCCGAGCATGTCTCCGGCGGCGATGCGGAAGAGCAGGGCGTAGCCGATCTGTCCGCCGGCACCGGTGATCGTGATCGTGGTCGTCATGACCCGAGCCTACGTCGCATCGAGGGTGGGCGTCCGGAGTAATCTCGGTCTCATGACCTTCAATCCCGATGCCGACATCTCCGGCAACTCGACCCGCCGCCGGGGGCGCAACGCTGCCATCGTCGGCGGCTCCGGCGTCGGCCTGCTGGGCCTCATCGCGTTGATCGCCGGCCCCCTCCTCGGCATCGACCTCACGGGTCTGCTGGGTGGCGGCGCGGCTCCCGGCGGCGGAGCGGGATCGAGCGGCGAGTCGGTGATCGAGGACTGCAAGACGGGGCAGGACGCGAACGAGGACGTCGACTGCCGCCTCGCGGGCGCGCAGGTCGCGCTCGATGCCTTCTGGACCGAGAACGTGACCGCCTACCGGGCTCCCGCGATGGTCGTCGTCGACGGTGCGACGTCGACGCGGTGCGGCACGGCCTCCAACGCGGTGGGACCGTTCTACTGCCCGCCGGAGGAGGCGGTCTACATCGACCCGACGTTCTTCTCCCTCATGCAGCAGCAGTTCGGGGCATCCGCCGGAAACCTCGCCCAGCTGTACATCGTCGGGCACGAGTGGGGCCACCACATCCAGAACCTCACCGGTGACATGGAGCGCTACCCGAACAACGGCACCGGCCCCGGCAGCAACGGTGTGCGGATGGAACTGCAGGCCGACTGCTACGCGGGTGCGTGGATCGGACGGATGACGGAGCAGCAGGACGCCGACGGCGACCCGTATCTGATCGCCCCGACCGAGGCGGAGCTCACCGATGCCCTGAACGCGGCGTCGACGGTGGGCGACGACAACATCCAGGAGCAGTCGGGTGCCGTCAATCCCGAGAGCTGGACCCACGGATCGAGTGAGCAGCGTCAGTTCTGGTTCGCGAACGGCTACCAGAACGACATCGACGTGTGCGCGGAGGCGTTCACCCTGAGCGAGAGCGAACTGGGCTAGCGCTTCCGCGGGTTCAGGCCCGCAGGGCCTGCGCGAGCGTGCGCACGAGACCCGGGATGCTCCCGCTCGCCCGGAACCGGGTCAGCCCCTCGCTCACGAGTGCGCCGGTGCGGGACGAGACGAACCATGGCGGCTTCGGAAGGATCGTGAAGCGGCCGCCGCCGTTCAGGATCGGCAGAGAACGCGGGAAAGGGCGGAAGGGCGCCCGCAGGACCGAGCGCTCGACACTGTCCAGCAGAAGGGCATTGTGCACGACGCCGATTCCGCTCCCGACGTCGGCCAGCGTGCCGCCGGGGAACGCGCCCCAGGTGAGCGTGGGGGTGATGAAGGAGAACGCGGTCCATCCGTTGATCGCGATCGAGCCGTAGCGCAGCGCCGCGACGGCACGCTCGAAGCCGGCGCCGAGTGACCGCTCCGTCGCGGGATCGATGAGCAGGTTCGCGCCCAACGTGCCCTCCAGCTCGTCGTTCGCGTAGGTGACGGCGGCGTCGAGGAATGCCTGCCCGTCGCCGGGCACCGACACCACGCCGAGGACCGGAGCGAAGTACTCCGTGTTCTGCAGGGCGGTCGCGTCGTCGTCGGGGCCGAGCTCCACCAGCACGCGGTCGCCGAGGATGAGCGCATCCGGGTAGGTGTCGGCGGCCTGGTGCATGCGCTGGGCGGCTCCGGGGTACCAGACGGGGCGCTCCGGGGCGCTCGCATAGGCCCGTCGGAGAGCGGCGCGGAAAGCATCGGCCTGATCCCAGTCGGACGACAGGATCACGACCTGACCGGCGATGCAGTTGTGTCCGCTGTTCTGCAGCCGCATCGTGGCGATGTGCTCGGCGTGGTACGTGAGATCCGCGTCGGTCCACCGGCCGGGCACGACGATGATCGGTGACACGCCGCCCAGCTCGGCCGTGATCGGCGTGGTCAGCAGTGGTCGGTTCTCGTTGCGTCGTCGGGTCACCGCGGCCTTCTGCGCGGGTGATCCGGTGGAGGGGCCCCACACGATCGCGTCGAAGGTGGCGGCCGACCCGGTGATGTGCACGTGGCAGAGGCCCGGATGAGCAGTCAGGTGGGCCCCGACCGCGGGGCCTCCCCGCGCGATCCGCAGGAAGCCGGGTTCGATCAGCGGTGCCAGGGCGCGCAGGTACACGGGGACGAGCGGGTCCTGCGTGGGATTCACCTTGAGCAGCGCGGTGCGATTGTGAGCCAGCAGCTCGTACAGCACGTCGAGCACCGGGATGGAGGTGACGTTGCCGGCGCCGAGCACGAGCCCCGCACCGCCGGATGCCGTCGGGGTGCGCTGGGCGAGGCCGGCGGCGGCGCGGGCGGCCCGCGGGGAGATGCCCGGCTCGAGCCAGACCTCGCCCGTGTAGCCCGACAGCAGGAAGCGGTCGGTCCCCGTCACCGGGAAGGCGTGCACGCGGGTGCGCCCGCCGGGTGCGCGGTCGATCCGGATGCCGTCGAGGGGATTACCCCCTCGGGCGAGGCGGGACAGCGTCTCGATCAGGGCATCGAGGGCGCCGAGCACGCTGTAGGGCCCGCCGAGCCACTCTTCGCCGCGCAGCGGGTGCGCATCGTCGAGTCCCTTCGACGCGGCGGCGGTACGCGCCCAGTCCTCGGCGGCCGCGGCGACGCTCGCGCGGACCGACCGGAGCAGGGTGGCGCGCTGCGACAGCGCGAGCGCGGACCACGTGCGGGCGCCCGTGTTCAGGTCGGCGATCGCGGCGTCCAGGCGAACACGCTCGTCGTCGTCGATCTCGGATGCTGCGGCGGGGGCGGCTGAGGTGGTCGCGGAAGTCATCGGCGTCTCCTTGATGCGGGCTCCCAGCTTAAGCTCCCTCTCTTCCTCTCTGCCGAGCGGCCCCTCTCTGTGCGACCGGCCCCTCTGTGAACGCACATAAGGGGGTGGCTCGGGCAGAAAGGGGCCGGTCGGCGAGGAGACAAGCAGCGAGAGAGACGCAGGGAGTTCAGGGGAAGTCGGTGCGGCGCAGGCGGTAGCGGTGCAGGGGGAGGAGGCTGGCGAGCATCAGGACCGCGGGCAGGATGCTGAAGCTCAGCACGATGCCGGTCACGGCGGCATCCGATTGTGTGACGGCGGCCCCCGCGACCGTGGACACATACCCGGTCGCGGCGAGCACGAGCGACACCGTGGTGGCTCCGACCGCGAACCCCACCGTCTCGCCCGCCGTCCAGATCCCGGTGAAGGTACCGGCCTGACCGGGCCCGCTCGTGCGCTCGTCGTAGGAGATGACGTCGGGGAGCATCGCCATCGGCAGCGACTGCAGGCCGGCGTAGGCGATGCCGGCCACGGCGACCGAGGCGTAGATCCACGCACCGGGGGCGCTGACGGCGAGAACGAGGGATGCCGCGGCGGCGGCGAACAGGATGCTGGCCATCGCGAACGCGCGCTCCTTGCCCACGCGGCGGGCGATCGCGGTCCAGGCCGGGGCGGCGAGCAGCGCAGGACCGACGAGTGCCACGAAGATGAGCGTGACGGCGTCCTCCGAACGCAGCACCCACGTCGCGACGTACTGCGCGCCGGCGAGCATGGTCCCGGTCGCCAGCGCCTGCAGCAGGAACGTGCCGAGCAACGTGCGGAACGGCCGACTGCGGCGCAGTGCGCGGAAGCCCGCGACGTACTGCGCGCGGATGCCGGCGGTCGGCGCGACGGGCGAGCCGGAGGGTCCGGTGCGAGCCCCCGTGGCATCCGCCGCCCTCGCCGCGAGGAGCATGCCGATCCCGATGGCGACCCCGGCCACCACGCCCATGATCAGATATCCCGCGACGCGGTCGGTGCCGGCGGTGCGCAACGCCGGTCCACCGGCGCCGAACAGCAGGATCGCCGCGGTGAGCACGACCACGCGCCAGCCGAGCAGCCGGGTCCGCTCGTCGTAGCTGTCGGTCAGCTCAGCGGGCAACGCGACGTAGGGCACCTGGAACAGGCTGAACGCCGTCGCCGTACCGAGGAACGCCAGCAGCACGCAGGCCGCCCCGGCACCGGCCCCCCAGCTCGGCGGCACCGCGAACGTCGCGACGAAGAACACGGGCAGCGCGAGCGCGCCCATCACCATGAAGCCGCGGCGGGATCCGGTGCGCGCGAGCTGACGATCGGAAGCCGCGCCGATGAGCGGATCGATCACCACATCCCAGACCTTCGCCGCCGTCACGATCAGGCCCGCCGCCAGCGCAGCGACCCCGAGATGATCGGTGAGGAAGTACGTCAGGACGAGACCCGGAAGCGTGGCGTAGCCGCCGGTGCCCACGGATCCGATCGCATACCGGACGACCGTGCGCGCGGGAAGACGGACGGATGCCCGCTCGGATCGAGCCTCGGTGCTCATCGCGCCAGTGTAGCGACGCGGCGCGGGCTCAGATCAGGGAGAGCTCGCGCAGCTTCGACTCGACGTCGGCGTTCGACGGCTCGACATGGTGCGAGGAGTCGGGGTAGACGACCACCGGGATGTTCATACGGCCGCTGATGTCCTTGGCCACGTCGGCCGCGGCCGGCTCGGCGACGAGGTCGATGTAGGTGTAGTCGACGCCGAGTTCGTCGAGCTGCTTCTTGGTGCGGATGCAGTCGCGGCACCAGTCGGCGCCGAACATCGTGATCGTGGATTCATCGAGTGAAGTCATACGACAAGGCTAAGCGTGCCCGGCTGGGACGACGTCGAGAGCCACCACGTCCACACGATGCATTGCGAGTTAGGGCAGCCTTACCTATGCTGTCTCTCATGAGTGCATGCGAGCATCTGAGCGACCCGGACTGGGAGCACCTCGACGGACCCTTCCTGATCGCCGGAGACGCGGCCGATGCGGCGCTGATCGCCGCGATCGCCGCCCGACTGCCCTGGGACGCGCAGGGCAGCATCGTGTTCGAGGTCGCCGACTCCGACCGGACACAGCGTCTCGAGGCACCCGACGGCGTCGAGGTGAGGTGGTTGCGTCGAGGGGAGGGGCGTCGGCCGCACGCGCCGGGGGAGCGATTGGTGAACGCCGTGCACGCGTGGTGCCTCGAGTGGACCTGTACAGAGCCGCCGGCGCGCTGGACCGTGTGGCTCGGGCCGCACACGCCGCCGCATGTGGCGAGGATGGCCCGGAGCCTTCTGGGCGTCGCGCGCTGACCAAGAGGCGGTCTGCGGGCGCCCGGTGTCAGCGGGAAGCGGCCAGAGCCGGAATGCTCGCGTTCGCCGTGATCGCATCCAGCGCGCGCCGCAGCGACGAGCTGGAGGTGTGCGCGGTGTACGGGAAGTACACGACCTCCACGCCCACCGCCGAGAAGTCGCGCTCGAGGCGCAGTCCCTTCTCGGTGCCGCGCCAGTCGTCGCCCTTGAAGAAGTGCGTGAACCGCACCTCTTCCCACGCGTCCATCTTCGACGGGCTCGTCTCGACGTGCACATCGTCGACGAACGCGATGTGACGGACGATCTCCGCGCGCTCCGACGTCGGGATGACGGGCTCGATGCCCTTCACCTGACGCAGCATCTCGTCACTCACGACACCGGCGATCAGAACGTCGCAGTGCTGTTTGGCGTGACGGAGCAGATTCAGATGTCCCACATGGAACAGGTCGAAAGCCCCAGCGGCATAGCCGATACGCGTAGCCATGATCTCCCCAGATCAGTGATTCCCCAGAAGGCGGATCCCCATCCGCCCAGCGACTCCCACAGCCGCATCGGCCCAGCCTAGCGGATGAGTCGGCACACGCGCGAGCCTCGAACGTCGCAGGCGCCGCCGGCCCCGGTTTCCGCGCGCACAGAACTCCGTGCGACGATGGGTCTGACAAGGCGGATCGGGGCGGGAGGACGGCGCGTGGGGACAGCGGTCACGGTCATCGTGCCGACCTTCAACGAGCGCGACAACGTCGCGGAGCTCGTGCGCCGAACGGGCGCTGCTCTGCACGGGCGCGACGCGGAGATCCTGTTCGTCGACGACAGCACCGATGACACGGCCGACGAGGTCGCGCGCGTCGCGATCGATGCCGCGCTGCCGGTCCGCGTCATCCATCGCACCGAGAACACCGGCGGGCTCAGCGGTGCCGTCGTGGTCGGTCTCGCCGCTGCGGCAGGTGACGTGTGCATCGTCATGGACGGCGACCTCCAGCATCCCCCCGAGCTGCTCCCCGAGCTGATCGATCGGCATGCCGAGGGCGATGCCGATCTCGTCGCCGCCTCGCGGTACGTCGGCGGCGGCGACACCAGTGGACTGGGCACCGCCGTGCGCTTCGGGGTCTCCCGGGCGGCGACCTGGCTGACCCGGGCGATGTTCCCGATCCGCCTGGCGCGCAGCTCCGATCCCATGACGGGGTTCTTCCTCGTGGACCGCACACGCCTCGACGTGTCCGCGCTCAGACCCCAGGGCTTCAAGGTGCTGCTCGAGATCCTCGCGCGCAACGATCTGCGCATCGCCGAGATCCCGATGGAGTTCGGGGAGCGTCGACACGGCACGTCCAAGGCGAGTCTGCGGCAGGGCGCGACCTTCATCGCCCACCTCGCGCGGCTGCGGTTCGGCAAGATGTCCCTCTTCGCGACGATCGGTGTGATCGGCGCGCTCGCCAACCTCGGGATCATGTGGGTGCTCACCCTGGTCGGGGTGCCCTACATCTGGGCCGCGATCATCGGCGCCGAGGCCACGATCATCGGCAACTTCATCCTGCAGGAGCGCTTCGTCTTCGCGGACATGCGCACCGATGCCCGCGCCCTCGGGACCCGATTCGTCACGTCGTTCACGTTCAACAACGTCGAGGCCGCCGTCCGCATCCCGGTCATGGCGCTGATGGTGGAGACGTGGCACATCTCGAGCGTGCTGGCGACCGGGCTGACGCTGATCGTCGCGTTCGTCGCCCGCTTCCTCTTCCACTCGCTCGTCGTCTACGCCCCGCGGCGCCCGAAGACCGGCACGGAGCCGAACGCGGACACCGCCGCGGTCCGCGCGATCCGTGCGATCGACGCCGAGGCGCTGCGGCCGGGAGAACTCTAGACGGTCGGCGCCTCGGCGGCCGCCGCCGCGAGGTACCGGGCGAGACCCGCGTCCGCCGGGCGCGGCGTCCATCCGGTCGCGGTGATGCGGCTGAGGTCCAGCACGCTGTTCCGCGGTCGGGGGGCGACGGGGCCGGTCTGGTCGGCGAAGTACTCCGCGGTGGTCACGGGCTGCACGCTCGCCTCGTCGTGGCCGGTCAGACGGTAGACGTCGCGGGCGACGTCGGCCCAGGACTGCGCCCTCCCGCCTCCCGTCACGTTGTAGACGCCGGAGACGGGGCGAACGGTCAGCAGGTGACGGATCGCGGAGGCCAGGTCGGCCGTGAAGGTCAGCCGTCCGATCTGATCGCCGACGACGCGCGGGGCGACGCCGCGGGCGGCGAGCGACGCCATCGTGCGGACGAAGTTGCGACCCTCTCCGATCACCCAGGAGGTGCGCAGGATGTAGTGGCGTGGCACCGTGCTCACGACCGCATCGCCCGCCGCCTTCGTCTGCCCGTACACGCCGAGGGGTCGCACCGGATCGGTCTCGGTGTAGGGCTCGGTGTTCGTGCCGTCGAAGACGTAGTCGCTGGAGACGTGCAGGAGCGTGACGCCGTGCTCGGCGGCGATGCGCGCCAGGGCGGCGACGCCGGTCACGTTCGCCGCCCAGGCCTCCTCGCGGCCTTCCGGCGTCTCGGCGAGATCGACCGCCGTGTAGGCGGCGGCGTTGATGATCGCGTCGTACTCGCGCCAGCGTCGGGCGGAGGCGAGATCGGGGCGGCGGAGGTCCAGCGTCGCGCGCGTCGCGTACTCGATGTGCGCGGCATCGCCGAACTCCGCGTGCAACGCGAGGCCGAGCTGACCCGCAGCCCCGATCACCAGGACCTTCTTCGGACCGATCGGCGTCACGTCCCCGAGGCGAGGATGGGCGAGGTCCTTGGCCGAGATCTCGACCTCCGACAGGGGGATGGGCCACGCGATGGCCGCCGTCTCATCCGCCAGATTGAGGAAGGAGTAGGCGGCATCGGGCGACCAGTGATCGTTCACCAGATACGTGTAGGCGGTGTCCGGCTCGAGCGTCTGGTAGGAGTTCCCGACGCCGCGCGGCACCAGGATGGCGCGCGAGGGATCGATCTCGGCCGTGAAGACCGTGCCGAACGTCTCCCCGGCGCGCAGATCGACCCACGCGCCGAAGATCCTCCCGGTCGCCACGGACACCCACTTGTCCCAGGGCTCCGCGTGGATCCCGCGCGTCGTGCCGACGGCGTCGTTGAACGAGACGTTGTTCTGGACCGGCCCGAAATCGGGCAGGCCGGCGGCGACCATCTTCTCCCGCTGCCAGTTCTCCTTGAACCAGCCCCGCGAGTCGCCGTGCACGGGGAGGTCGACGAGGAGCAGACCCGGGATCGGCGTCTCGGAGATCGCGAGCGCCTTTCCGAACGCGGTCATCACTGTCCCTTGCCGGCGTAGAACGATTCCGTGGCGTCCTTGGAGGGCGCCCACCAGTCCTCGTGCGCGCGGTACCAGTCGATCGTGGATGCCAGCCCCGATTCGAAGTCCGAGAACTGCGGCTGCCAGCCCAGCTCGCTACGCAGCTTCGTGGAGTCGATCGCGTATCGCAGGTCGTGGCCGGCGCGATCGGTGACGTGGTCGTAGGCGTCGGCGGGGAGCCCCATCTGCGCGAGGATCAGCTCGACGACCGACTTGTTGTCCTTCTCGCCGTCCGCGCCGATCAGGTACGTCTCACCGATCGCGCCCTTCTCCAGGATCGTGAGCACGGCCGACGAGTGGTCGTCGGCGTGGATCCAGTCGCGCACGTTCTCGCCCGCGCCGTAGAGCTTGGGGCGGATACCGCGGATCACGTTCGTGATCTGACGCGGGATGAACTTCTCGACATGCTGGTACGGCCCGTAGTTGTTCGAGCAGTTCGAGATGGTCGCCTGCACCCCGAAGGAGCGGACCCAGGCGCGTACGAGCAGATCGCTGCCCGCCTTGGTCGACGAGTACGGCGACGAGGGGTTGTACGGCGTGTCCTCCGTGAACCGCTGCGGGTCGTCGAGCTCGAGGTCGCCGTACACCTCGTCGGTGGAGATGTGGTGGAAGCGTCGGCCGTGGCGGCGCGCCGCTTCGAGCAGGGTGTAGGTCCCGATGATGTTCGTGTCGAGGAACGGCCGCGGGTCGTGCAGGGAGTTGTCGTTGTGCGATTCGGCGGCGTAGTGCACCACGGCGTCGACGGTCGCGAACAGCGAGTCGACCAGCGGGGCGTCCGCGATGTCGCCGTGGACGAACTCGACCCGGTCGGCGGGGAGACCCGCCAACGACGCCCGGTTGCCCGCGTAGGTGAGCTTGTCGAGCACGGTGACGTGCGCATCCGTGTGCGCGACGACATGGTGCACGAAGTTCGATCCGATGAAGCCGGCACCACCGGTCACGAGCAGGCGGGTCATGCGTGGCCCCTCTCCAGAAGCGCGAGCAGGTAGGAGCCGTAGCCGGACTTCACGAGCGCCTCCGCACGGGTCCGCAGCTCGTCGTCGTCGAGGAATCCCTGTCGCCAGGCCACCTCCTCCGGCACCCCGATCTTCATACCGGTGCGGCGCTCCATCGTGCGCACGTAGTCCGCGGCATCCGTCATCTGGTCGAAGGTTCCCGTGTCGAGCCAGGCGGTGCCGCGCGGAAGGACTTCGACCTGGAGCTTGCCGCGATCGAGATACTCGCGATTGACATCCGTGATCTCGTACTCGCCGCGCGCACTCGGCGCCAGGTTCCTGGCGATCTCGATCACGTCGTTGTCGTAGAAGTACAGGCCGGGGACGGCGTAGTTGCTCTGCGGTCGCTTCGGCTTCTCCTCGAGCGAGACGGCCTGTCCTTCTCCGTCGAAGGAGACGACGCCGTACGCCTCCGGCTCGGCCACCCAGTACGCGAACACCGCGCCCCCGTCGATGTCGGCGAAGCGCTTCAGCTGTGTGCCGAGTCCGGGGCCGTACAGCAGGTTGTCTCCGAGGACGAGTGCGACGCTGTCATCACCGATGAAGTCGGCGCCGATCGTGAACGCCTGCGCGAGGCCGTCGGGGGACTCCTGCTGCGCGAAGGTCAGGGTGATGCCGAACTGCGACCCGTCTCCCAGCAGGCGCTCGAAGTGAGCGGCGTCGTGCGGGGTGGTGATGATCAGGATCTCGCGGATGCCGGCGAGCATGAGGGTCGACAGCGGGTAGTAGACCATCGGCTTGTCGTACACGGGGATCAGCTGCTTCGAGACGCCGAGCGTGATGGGATGCAGACGTGTGCCCGAACCGCCCGCAAGAATGATGCCCTTCATGATCCCCCTCGTGAATATGTCGTGCCCGTGGTGGCGTCAGGGAACGGACAGCATCCCCCGAAGCGTCCACCACGACCCCCACAGTCGTACCGCTCGACTCTAGCGGGTCGGGCCGGGCACGGCCGGGGAGGAGGCGGCGCACCTCACCCCGGGCCCGGGCGCGGGATCCGGGGGATGCCGCCCCGGCGCCGCGACGTCTTCCAGCTTCATGGGGTATGGTGCCCAGCGGGGAGGGACCAGAACTCGTGTGGTTCCCGCAAGACGCATCCGTGACGGTCGACACCGCGACGGATGTCACAGGGATCGCCTGAGTTCGCTGCCAGAAGCAAGATCCCCCACGAAAAGGCCCCGGCTCCCCCCTATGACTTCGTTCCGCAAGACCGCGCCCTCGCGCTCGTCGAACCGTCCGTTCCTCCCTCGATCCCGCTGGATCGCGATGACCACCGCTCTCGTCATCGGCGCTCTCGCCGTCCCGTCGCCGGCCGGTGCCGCCGTCGCTGCGGCATCTCAGCCGCAGAGCGCGCTGGCGTCCGCCGCCGATCCGAGTGCGCCGGACGCCGAGGGCTCCCCGACGTGGACCGACACGTTCACGCGATCCTCGACCGGAGGGTGGGGCGACGATTACGTCTCGCGGCCCGCCTCCGACGCCTCGGTCTCCGAGGACGCGGGCGCGATCGCCGTGCGCGGCGGCAACAGGAGCATCCACGTCGCCACGACGGCGGAGGCGGCCGATGCGACGGTCGGTGCGACGATCCGCTACTCCGCCGTGCCCACCGCGGGCTACGGCGCCACGACCATCGTGACGACCCGCAACGGTGATGACGGATACTACGGCGCGCGGTTCCGCCTCGACACCCGGTCGCGCGGCGTTCTGTCGATCGCCCGATACGACGCGAACGACACCCAGACCGTCATCCGGCAGGATCTGCTCCTGCTCGACGAGGTGCCGGCGGGTGCGGCGGTGCGCGTCGAGATCGACACCGCGGGCACCGACGAGGTCAGGGTGCGTGCGCGCGCCTGGCTCGCCGGCACCGATACCCCGGACTGGCAGATGTCCGTCACCGACGGCTCCGCCGATGCTGTGACGGACGGGGGCACCCCCGGGATCCAGACCTACCTGTCGCCCGGAAACCCGGCGATGACCGTGCGCGTCGATGACGTGAGCGTGGAGTCAGCGGACGTGCCGCCGACCACCCCGACGACTCCGACCCCGGAGCCGACGACCCCCACGACCCCGGTGCCTCCGACGACGCCGGTGCCTCCGACGACCCCGGTGCCTCCGACGACGCCGGAGCCGCCCACGACGCCGGAGCCCCCGGCCTCCACCGGCACCGCCGGGTCCGTCCCTGTCGGCGACTCGTCCTACCCCGCCCCCGCGGGGGCGATCTACGTCGTCCCCGACGGCTCTCGGGCGTCCGGATCGGGGACGAAGTCCAGCCCCGTCGCGGGTGCGCAGCGGGCCATCGACGCCGCCCCCAGCGGTTCCACGCTGGTGTTGCGCGAGGGTGTCTATCGCGAGAGCGTCACCGTGCCGTTCTTCAAGAAGCTGACGATCCAGTCCGCGCCCGGTGAGGCGGTGTGGTTCGACGGTTCGCGTCCGGTCACGGGCTGGTCGCAGTCCGGTAGCGCCTGGGCGGCTCCCTGGAGCACGTTCTTCGATTCGCGCGTCTCGTTCAGCTCGGGCCAGGACGAGACGAGCTGGTGGGTCAACGGATCGAACCCGATGGCGGGCCACCCGGATCAGCTGTGGATCGACGGCGCACCGCTGACGCAGGTCGGCAGCCGTTCGCAGGTGTCGACCGGAACGTTCTTCGTGGATCGCAACGCCAAGCAGATCGTCGTCGGCACCAACCCCAGCGGCCGCCTGGTCGAGGCGAGCGCGCTCGCGAAGGCCATCAAGGTCCAGGGCGAGGGGACGACCCTCCGCGGCATCGGCGTGCAGCGCTACGCCACCACGGTCGCGCTCCTGGGCGCCGTCAGTGCCGAGGTCGACGACCTCACGCTGGAGAACATGGTGATCCGCGACAACGCGACGGTCGGGCTGTTCGTCTGGAACGACGACAAGACGCTGCGCAACCTCACCGTCACCGGGAACGGCCTGCTGGGCATCGCCGTGAACGACGCCGACGATCTCCGCCTGCAGGATTCGCTCGTGACGGGGAACAACGCCTCGAGATTCAACTACACCCCGGTGGCCGGCGGAGTGAAGATGTCGCGGGCATCGAACGTCACCGTCTCCGACAGCATCATCTCCGACAATGTCGGGTCCACCGGTCTGTGGTTCGATGTCTCGAGCTCGAAGCTCACCGTCACCGACAACGTGTTCGAGGGCAACGGGAGGGAGGGGCTCGAGATCGAGCTCAGCCAGACCGCGACCGTCGCCGGCAACTACATCATCGGCAACGGCAACAGCGGTGTGTTCGTCTTCGACTCCGGCGACGTCGACATCTGGAACAACACCATCGTCGGCAACGGACGCACGATCACGTACATGCAGGACGAGCGCCGGCAGGAGGTCTCGAGCCTCCGCACGCTGATCCCGTGGGTCACGAGCGACGTGATCGTGCGGAACAACGTCCTCTCCTACGGCGGCCAGGCGTGCCCGATGCTGGTGCAGGATCTGACCACCACCTGGTACGGCGGGCAGTTCGGCATCTCGCAGGACGCCAACCTCTACCACCGGACCTCCGCGTCGTCCCCCGCGAACTTCGCGTGCTGGGCGGACGGCCCGAAGGGCACGCGCGGCATCACGACGATCGAGGAGTTCCGCGCGCTGACCGGGAACGATGCGAAGTCCGTGCTGGTCGAGGGCGCACCGATCGTCGATCCCACCACGTGGAAGCTCACGGCGGCGAACCCCGGTGTGGGCATCGTGGCGCTCCCCGGCAAGGTGGCGGACGCGCTGGGCGTGTCTCTGCAGACGCGCACGCTCGGCGCTCCGAATGCACCCGTGACCGCACGCTAGACCTCGTCGGCTGACGATGCCCGAACGGCGTCGTCAGCCGACGAGCACCATCCGTCGGCGCAGCCGGCCCGAGCGCAGAGCGTTCGTGAGTGAGACCGTCGCCAACCCGCGCCTGTCGTACTCGTCGAGGACGTCGGAGATCAGCGCCGCTCGGTCGAACGGCGTGATCTCGGGGTCGTCGACTCCGTCCGCCGCCCCGGCACGCGCGTCGTGAGCGAGGACGATCGCCCCCGCGACGATGCCGGAGGTCGCCCGCGAGATCCGCTCCCCGTGCTCCGCATCGCGACCGTCGAGGACACTGGTGGTCCAGAGCACCGGCATCATCCCGGAGCGACGCACGGCCCACCACCGCGACGGGGACAGGGCGCCGTACGGCGGACGGTACCAGCGGATCGGAACACCGGCCGAGGCCTCGAGCTCCGCGCGTGCGTCGCGCAGCATCCGCGACGCGGCTGAACGGGGGTACGACGTCAGTCGTCGGTGGTCGGCGCCGTGCAGTGCCACCTCGTGGCCCTCCGCCACGATCCGGCGGACCAGCTCGGGGTGCGCGCGCGTGCGGGTGAGCAGCACGAAAAACGTGGCCGTCGCTCCCCGGCGCGACAGTTCGTCGAGGATCCGAGGGGTCCACTCCGGATCCGGCCCGTCGTCGAGGGTGAGGACGACGACCGGTCGGGCGGTCCGCACACCGACGACGGAGCGGAACACCGGCGACAGGGTGCGCGCAGCGCGACGCAGCACGGCCCCCGCCCGTCGGAGACCGGGTCGTGGACGGACGCCTTCGCGGGCGTACTCGGGAGCGGCGGCGCCGAACACGCCCTGGATGAGCCCGATTCCCCGCTGCACATCCCGCGCCCCGCGGGCTCGGTGCGCGAGGGATCGCGACATCTTCCCGACGATGCTCTTGCGGATGCCCCGCGCGATCCAGACGACGCCCTTGAGCATGTTCCGCACCCGCGCGACCCCTCTGCTCGCGGGGGAGTGAGCCAGGCGCAGATCGATCACCGACTGGGTCTGCCCGTGGTGCCGCGCGCGTGCCAGGGCGAAACGGCGTGTGGCCCGCCCCTCCTCGAGCGAGTCCTCGGCGACCGATGCCGGGCACGCGACGACGTGGCCGCCGGCGCGGACGATCGCGCGCGTGAACAGGGTGTCCTCGCCGCCGGAGAGGCCGAGGGACGAATCGAAGGCGATGCCCGCCGCGCGGACCTGCGCGAGATCGAGCAGGAGGTTTCCGGCCCCCGCCGCCGGAAGCAGCTCGCCGTCGCCTCGGAGCGGACGCGCGAACAGGCCGGACGCCAGCACCCAGGGGTCGGTCCCCACCGGGAAGTCGGTCTGCACGTGGCCGGCCACGGCGGCTGCGCCCGTGCGGCGCCAGGTGTCGACGAGCGCGCGCAGCCAGAGGGGACGGGGGACCTCGTCGTCGTCGATGAACGCCAGGAGGTCGAAGTCCGCGGTCACCTCGAGCGCATGCTGGCGGGCGGCCGCGATCCCGGGCGTCGGCTCCGGTGCGTATGTCACCCGGACCCCCGACGGCGGCGCGGCGGACACGTCCCGGGCGCTGCCGTCCGGGTCGTTGTCGATGACGAAGACCTCCACGACATCGCTCGCCTCGAGCTCGGCGAAACGCAGCGGGAGCACCGCCAGGAGGCTGCGCAGACGTGCCGGTCGACGGTACGTCGGGATCGCCACGGCGATCCGGATTCCGTCGGTCACCGCCCGGCCCGCCGCTGGGCGGCCGCAGCGTGGAAGGCAGCGGAGTGCGCGGCTCCCACCGTCGACCAGTCGCGCTGCGAGAGGTCGGGTGCCCCCTCGAGGCCGGCCGCGATCGCGGTGCGCACGCGGGACAGATCGGCGTCGGTGAGCTCGCCGTCGAACAGGTGCACCCACTGCTCGCCGACCTCGACCGCGAGCGCCCGGTTGACCTCGTTGTCGGGAACGAGGATCGGGCGGGCCACCGACAGGGCGGCCAGCGCCGTGCCGGAGTTGTGCATATGCCGGTACGGCAGGACCACGATCTGGGCCTCGGACATCCGGGCCACCAGCTCGGCATCGTCCAGGAAGCGGAAGTGGAAATCGATGCGGTCGTCGTCGGCGGCGAGGGCCGTCAGCTCGGCAGCCAGCTCGTCGGTCGACGGGCGTCCGGCGACCGAGAGGCTCGAGCCCTCGGCGTCCAGCGTGCGGAAGGCGTCGATCAGTTGCTCGACTCCCTTGTAGCGGCGCACCAGTCCGACGTAGCCCATCCGCCCGTCGATCGCGGCGGGCGTCGGGTGCGGTGCGAACCAGTCGCGGTAGTGGCCATGGAGGATCGTCCGTCGCGGCTGTCCCGCCGGGAGCGGAGTGTCGTCGTTGAGCGTGATCGTCAGCGTGGTCAGGCGATCCACGGCATCCAGCAGCAGGAGATCGATGCGCGCCATGTCCGAGGGGCGCTCGAGGTTGTGCAGCGTCCGGACGATGGCGACCTTCGTCAGGCGTGCCCTCAGCAGGAAGAGCGCGGTGAGCACGCGCCGGGCGATCCGGCCGGACAGGCGGTGACCGCCGACGAGGAGCTCCGGCCAGTGCACGTGGAGCACGTCGAGACGTCCGAGGAGGGCGCGCTTCCAGCTGAAGAACGACAGCTCGATGCCCGGCGTGCGCTCGAGCGCCTCGCAGAGCTGCACGAGGTACGGGTTGGTCGTCGGACGGAGGCGGGTGAGCGATTCCATCACGACGAGGGGACGCCGTCGGCCGCTCCTGGCCGTGGCGTACCAGGAGCCGACGATCGCGGGCAGGCGGTCCTCCGCCCACCGCCGGTGCGCACGACCCGGCTCGTCGGACGAATCCCGCAGCGCTTCTGCGAGCCGGTCGGGCAGGCCGGGAGCCGTCGCCGACACGACACGAGCGTTCACGTCGGCGAGGGTGGGCGGCCCGCCGAGGTCGAGGCAGACCACGGGGAGCCCCATCGCGCTCGCCTCGCCCACGATCCACCCGGCCTGGTCGTGCATCGACGGGAAGAGCAGCGCATCGGCCGCGGCGAGGGTCGCGAGCGTCTCGGCGCGGGGGAGGTGCCCGCGGAAATCGACGCGGTCGGCCACGCCGAGCTTCCGCGCGAGTCGTTGCAGGCGCGCCCGCTCGTAGCCCTCGCCGAGGATCAGGAGTCGCCATCCGTCCGCCGCGGGCCGCGAGATCGCATCGATCGCGAGGGCCGCCCCCTTCCACGCCAGAAGGCGACCGGCGAAGACGGCCGTCTTCCCCGTCTCGCTCCCGCGATGGGGCGGGATCTCCTCGGCGAAGGCCGCGTTCGGCTCGACCACGACGTTCCGCGCCCGGTGGAACCGCCGGGCGACATCGGGATTCTGGGCGACCACGAGAGCGGCCCGGCGGGCCGTCGAGTCTCCCCAGATCGCGCGGGGGAGGGCGGTGAGCGCCGTGCGCGCGAGTTCGGTCACGGTGCCGCGCACGCCCAGCCAGCGGCTCAGCGCGGAGATCGGCACACGACTGGCGCCGCCGACCGGACCCCAGACGACCGGCACGTCGAGCCGGGCGATGCCGCACGGCAGCCAGTCGTTCGCGAAGCTGACGTGGTGCGCGACGTCGAACCCGACCTCGGCGTGCAGACGTGCCGCGGTCCTGCCCGCCAGGCGCTGCCACAGCGCGTAGTACCAGTAGAGGTCCCAGCCGCGCCTCTTCCAGCGCATCACGCGGGCGGGGAGGTCGATGTGCACGACCGTCACCCGGGCGGCGAGCTCGGGTGATGCGGCCAGCGCCGACGCGAGCGAATCGCGAAAACGCTCGCGGGTGAGGATCCAGACATCGCCGGTCTCGGCCGCGGCCCGGGCGAGGGCCCAGCCGGCGGATGCCTCCGGGCCCTGGTCGGGACCGCAGGCGTAAGCGCTGATCAGGACGCGAGGCCGATGTTCTCCGTTCGGAGGGTCGACGAGGGTCATTGCAGTGGTCCTCCCCTTCGCCGCGGCGTCAGCGACGCTCCCCAGATGCGTGCCCCCTCGGCAAGGCATACTCTATCTGGTGGATGAGGGCCCTTTCCTGCGGGGTTCGACGAGGGGACGCGCCGAATGGCCACGGAGAGTTTTGCGGATTCGATGCGACGCCTGTCGACGGCGCAGAAGGGGCGCGCCAAGGGAGCGCCGGCGTACAGCGTGTACGTGAACCGTCCGGTCGGACGGGTGTTCGCCGCCATCGCCCACCGTCTCGGGCTGTCCCCGAACGGGGTCACCGCGGTCAGCGCGGTCTTCACGTTCTCCGGCATCCTCGTGCTCGCTTTCGTGGCTCCCGTCTGGTGGACGGGGCTGATCGTCTGGCTCCTGCTCGCCGTCGGCTACGCCCTCGATTCCGCGGACGGTCAGGTCGCGCGGCTGCGCGGCGGCGGCTCCCTCGCCGGCGAGTGGCTGGACCACTTCATCGATGCGATCAAGATCGTCTCGCTGCCGATCGCGACCGCCGTCGGGCTGTATCGATTCACGGATGTGCCGCCGGTGTACCTCCTGGTACCGCTGGCCTTCGCGGTCGTCGCCACCGCGACGTTCTTCGGCATGATCCTGAACGACCTGCTGAAGTCCTCCAAGGGCATCGCCTCCTCGGCACAGGACGGCGGTGGCGGAGCGCTCCGTTCGATCATCCTGCTGCCGGTCGACTACGGGATCGTCTGCTTCGTGTACGTGCTGTGGGGGTGGGCGAGCGTCTTCACGGTCGCGTACGCGTTCTTCTTCGCCGCCGCCGCCGCCTTCTGCCTCCTGGCAGCGGTGCGCTGGTTCCGCGCGATGCGTCGTCTGGGAACCGGGGCGCAGAATGGCGGATGAGTCGGCGCTGGCGATCATCGTCGTGAACTACGGATCCTCCGCACTCCTCGAGAGGAATCTCGTCGCGGCGAGCCGAGATCTTCCTGCCGCCCGGGTGTACGTCGTCGACAACCGGTCGACGGCGGACGAGGCCCGCACCATCCAGGCGCTCGCGGAGCGTGAACGCTGGGTCGCGCTGCTGCAGACCGAGAACCTCGGCTTCGGCGCCGGCGTCAACAGAGGCGTGGACGCCGCCCGCGCCGACGGTCGGACCCGACACCTGCTGATCAATCCCGACGCGTCGATCGATGCCGCCGCCGTGCATCTGCTCCTGGACTCCGTCGACGTCGACGAGAAGGTGGTCGCGGCTCCCCTGATCGAGGACGGTGCCGGACGGATCTGGTCGGCGGGTCACGTGCTCGACCTCGACGACGGCGCCACGCACGGCCGCGCCTGGGCGGAGCGCCATCCGCACGCGCGGGTGCGTCGCTGGCTCACGGGCGCCGCACTCATGATCAACGACGCCGCGTGGATCGCGGTCGGCGGGTTCGACGAGGACTACTTCCTCTACTGGGAAGACGTCGACTTCTCCCTGCGGGTGGAGGATGCCGGGGGCAGGCTGCTCCTCGTCGAGGACGCGAAGGCGGTGCACGACGAGGGCGGGACCCAGGGCATCGGCGATCCGGACATGCACGCCAAGTCGCCCCTGTACTACTACTACAACGTGCGCAACCGCATGCTGCTGGCGCACAAGCTCCTGGACGCCGACACGGTTCACCGGTGGGATGCGAGCTCGCGTGCGGCCGCTCGGGAGGTGCTGCTGCGCGGCGGCCGGCGCCAGCTCCTGCGCCCCTGGCGCCCCGTGAGCGCGGTGTGGCGCGGGTGGCGCGACGGACGTCGCATCGCCCGCGGTGCGGCAGGGCGTCCCCCGACGGGCCACCGGGCGGTCCGGTAGGATCGCGGCATCCGTCGACATCCCGACGGCGTGGGGTGGGGAGGGTCGACCATGGTCGGAGAAGCGGACGGATCGACGCGGAGCGCCGGGCGGAAGACGTGGCTGTGGATCGTGCTCGCCGTGGTGGGCGTGCTGGTGATCGCCGCCATCGTTTACGCGGCCGTCACTGCCGGCTCTTCGGACGACGGTGCCCCCGAGGGCAGCCCCTCACCGTCCGCCACCGCGTCCGCCGGCGGCGACGACCCGACCGGTGCCCCGACCCCCGATCCCTCGGAGACCCCGGGCACGATGCCGGAGCTGGCTCCCGTGGCGCCCGACGAGCCGGCCGACAACGGCGACGGTCTCGTCGCGGAGATCGCGGCGATGAAGGCGGTCGAGGGTGAGGCCGTGCAGGCCGGGGAGATCGCAGGTCCGGCCGTCCAGTTCACGCTGCGGCTGACGAACGACACGGATGCACCCCTCGATCTGGGGCTCATCGCGGTCAACGCCTACATCGGTGCGGCCAAGACTCCCGCCGGAGGCCTCGTGAAGCCCGGAGCCGCGCCGTTCGAGGGAACGCTCGACGTCGGCGAGTCGGCGGAAGGCGTCTACGTCTACAGCATCCCCGAGGGCGAGCGCGGCGATGTCACCGTGACGCTGGACTACCGGGCCGGTCAGCCCGCGTTCGTCTTCCGCGGCGACGTCGGCTGAGCTCCGTCGGCGGCGTGTCGCGGACCGTGGACTGCACCTTGCCGATCTGACCCGTTTCCCCTAGGATCAGCGCAGGGGAAAGGTCGTCTATGGGGGACGGCCTTCATTAATGCGTGGCTTCGGCGTGCGCAGTGCAGAACTCTGGGGAGAACAACGTGCACTTCAATTGGGGACGCCGCGTCGGCGCGGCTGAAAAGCGCAGCACTCGTTCGCGCGGGATCACAGCAGCCGGGGCGATCGCCACGGCACTCGCTCTGACGATCGGAGCGCTCACCGTTCCCGTCGCCGCCGTCGCAGACACGACTCCTGTGGCCGGTACGCCGGAGACCTTCGCCGCCGATGCCTTGCCCACCGTGCAGATCGACGGTGTCGTGTACGCGCAGGAAGTCGTCGGGAACACCGTCTACGTCGGGGGAAGCTTCGCCAAGGCGCGACCGGCGGGTGCCGCTGCCGGGACCAACGAGACTCCGCGAGCGAACCTGCTCGCCTACAACCTGACCACGGGGGCGCTCATCACCTCGTGGAACCCGGGCACCAACGGCACGGTCCTCGACATCAAGAAGTCGGCAGACGGGTCCCGCCTCTACGTCGCGGGAATGTTCTCGCAGGCAGCCGGCGCATGGCGCTACCGCATCGCGGCGTTCGACACCGCCACCGGTGCGCTCATCACGTCGTGGGCCCCGGAGGCCAACGGCCGCATCGACTCGATCGCACTCACCGACTCCACCGTCTACCTCGCCGGTGAGTTCACGACGATCAACGGCACGCAGCGCACGAAGGTCGCGGCCGTGTCGTCGTCGACGGGTGCGGTCACCGGCTTCAACGCCGACGTTCAGGGCGGCTACGGCGCGAAGGGCGTCGTCATCTCCCCGGACCGCTCCAAGGTCGTCATCGCCGGATCGTTCACCTCCGTGAACGGCTCGAGCAACCCCGGCCGGGGCATCACCGCGCTCGACGCCAACGACGGCACCCTGCTTCCCTGGGCGATGAACAGCGTGCTCCGCAACGCCGGCACGGTGGCGGCCATGTACTCCCTGTCGTCCGACGGCGACAGCGTCTACGGCACGGGCTTCGACTACGGCGGAACCTCGCAGGACGGCTTCGAAGGAGCGTTCCGCGCGAACTGGAGCGACGGCAGCCTGCAGTGGATGGAGGACTGCCACGGCGACAGCTATGACGTCGCTCCAGTGGGCGACGCGATCTATGTCGTGGGTCACCCGCACTACTGCGGCAACGTCAACGGGTTCCCCGAGACGAACCCCCGGTCGTACAAGCACTCGCTCGCCTTCTCCAAGACCGCGAGCGGTCAGCTGATCACCAACGACACCCAGGGCTACCGCAACTTCGCAGGGCAGCCCGCGGGTTCGCTGCTGCAGTGGTACCCCGAGTACGTGCCCGGAAACTACACGGGTCAGTACCAGGGGCCCTGGCAGGTCAGCTCCGCCGGCGACTACCTGCTCGTGGGAGGCGAGTTCCTCAAGGTGAACGGCGCATCGCAGCAGGGCATCGTCCGGTTTGCGAAGAAGAACGTCGCACCGAACAAGCAGGGACCCCAGGTCCAGGGTGGTGCGTGGACTCTCAGCGCCGCGTCCGTCCAGACCGGCGTGAACCGGCTCTCGTGGAGCGCGAACTACGACCGCGACAACCAGAGCCTGCACTACCAGGTCTTCCGTCAGGACAAGGGCATGGCGACGCCCATCTACGAGACCGATGAGCTCTCGAACTTCTGGACGCGCCCCGCGATGACCTATCGCGACAAGACGGCCGTCCCGGGCACCACCTACAGCTACCGCGTCAAGGCGATCGATTCCTTCGGGAACAGCACGCAGGGCGACTGGACGCCCGTGACCACCGCCGCGGAGGGCGTGTCGACCGCGTACGACGAGACAGTGCTCGCCGCGGGTGCCGTGGACTACTGGCCGCTGGGCGAGGCGACCGGCACCGCCGGGTACGACTGGGCCGGAGGCAACGACCTCGTGGTCGCCGGAGCGACGCGCGGAGCGACCGGGCCGAACACGACGGCGACGACGTCCGCGACCTCGTTCACCGGAACATCCGCGTCCGGTGCCCGCACCGCGACCTCGATCACCGGGCCGCAGACCTTCACCGTCGAGGCCTGGTTCAAGACCAGCAGCACGCGCGGCGGCAAGATCGTGGGCTTCGGCTCCTCCGCCACCGGCAACTCGTCGAGCTACGACCGCCATGTCTACCTCGACAACTCGGGACGCGTCACCTTCGGTGTGTATCCCGGAGCGACGCGGACGATCACCAGCGGCACCGGCTTCAACGATGATCAGTGGCACCATGTCGCGGCATCCCTGAGTCCGGCCGGACAGGTGCTCTACATCGACGGCGTCAAGATCGGTGAGCGCACCGACACCACGTCGGCGCAGGCGTACACCGGTTACTGGAGGGTCGGCGGCGACACCGTCGGCTCCTGGCCCAGCGCCGGGACCAGCGGTTTCCTGAACGGCGCGATCTCGAACGTGGCGATCTACGATCGGGCGCTCACCCGCGCCGAGGTCGACGAGCACTGGGTCGCCAGCGGGCGCGCGTCGTCGATCCCGGCGGCTCCCGCCGACAGCTACGGCAAGGCGGTGTTCGACCTCGACCCGACGCTGTTCTGGCGCCTCGACGAGACCGGCAGCGCGACGACAGCGGCGGACGCGGGTCTCAACGCGTCGAGTGGCACCTACACCGGAAGCACGAGCGTGCTCGTGAAGGGCCAGACGGGTGCGCTGGAAGGCACATCCGGCACCGCCGTTCGATGGGCGCCGACGACGGGCACCACGACGGTGCGCCTGGCGGGCACGAAGCAGTACGTCAACCCGCAGGTGTTCTCGGTCGAGGCCTGGTTCAGGACCACGACCACGGCCGGCGGGAAGATCGTCGGCTTCGGCAACAGCAACACGGGCCTGAGCAGCAGCAACGACCGGCACATCTACATGACGCCGGACGGCAAGCTGAACTTCGGCGTGTACAACGGTTCGCAGAACCTCGTGAGCACCACCGAGTCGTTCAACAACGGGCAGTGGCACCACGTCGTCGGGCAGCTCTCGGGCGAAGGCATGGCCTTCTACGTCGACGGTGATCTGCTGGGGACCAACCCCAACACGGTCGCTCAGACCTACAACGGGTACTGGCGCGTGGGCAACGACAACGGCTGGGGAGGTGCGACCACCTTCACCGGAACCATCGACGAGGTCGCGGTCTACAGCACCCCGCTCACCGCTGCCCAGGTCGACGAGCACTACCAGCTCGGTGCCTTCGGCTCGGTGAACGAGTCCCCGACGGCCGCCTTCAGCGGGATCCCGACGGACCTCGACGTCGCGTTCGACGCCTCGACCTCGGTCGACCCTGACGGCACGATCGCGTCGTACCGGTGGGAGTTCGGTGACGGAGGGACATCGACCGACGGGCCGACCGCCGCGCACACCTACGCCGCCGGCGGGACGTACGACGTGAAGCTCACGGTGACCGACGACCGGGGCGGCAAGGCGTCGATCACCCAGCCGATCACGGTGCAGGCTGCCAACGTGCTGCCCACCGCCGCGTTCGACGCCGTGACGACGCACATGAGCGTCGCGGTCGATGCCTCGGCGTCCACCGACTCCGACGGCACCCTGGCGACCTACTCGTGGGCATTCGGCGACGGCTCGGTGGGAACCGGCAAGACGCTGACGCACGCCTACACGACGCCGGGCGAGTACACGGTCACCCTGACCGTGACCGATGATCGCGGCGGCAGCGCGACCACGACGAAGCAGGTGACGGCCGAACTGGCGCCGAACGTGGCGCCGACGGCCGCGCTCACGGCGACGATCGCCAACCTCACGGCTTCGGTGGACGCCTCGGCATCCGCGGATTCCGACGGTCAGATCGTCTCCTACGCCTGGGACTTCGGTGACGCGACCACGGTCACGACCACGACGCCCACGACGACCCACGACTATGCCGCGGGCGGTGCCTACACGATCACCGTCACGGTCACCGACAACCGCGGTGGCACGGCGACGGCATCGAAGCAGGTCACTGCGGTCGAGCCGCCGAAGTTCACGGTGCTGGCGAGCGACAAGTTCCAGCGCACCGTCGCCTCCGGGTGGGGAACGGCGGATCAGGGTGGCGCGTGGACCACGTCCGGAGGGGCTGCGAGCTTCTCGGCGAACGGATCGGCCGGTCGGATCGTGACGAACATCTACGACACTCGTGGTGCGATGCTCAACGCGGTCTCCTCGAAGAACACCGACACGACGGCCAGGTTCTCTGTCGACCGGACGGGTCCCGGATACTCGTGGACGATGTTCGGCCGCAAGGTCGCCACGGACAACTACTCCGCCCGGGTGCGTTTCGAGGCCGGGAACACGATGCGGCTCTACATCTTGCGCGGCGAGAACGCGATCGGAGCCTCGTACGTGGTGCCCGGCACCTACACGGCGGGCACCGAGCTCTCGGTCCGTCTGCAGGTCACGGGAACCTCGCCGACCACCGTCCGGGCCAAGGTCTGGCGCACCGCGGATGCGGAACCGGCCACGTGGCAGCTCTCGGGTACCGATTCCACGGCGGCTCTCCAGGTCGCCGGCTCGGTGGGCTTGTCGGCCTACCTGGGCGGCACCTCGGCCACACCGAACGCGACGATGAGCCTGCGCTCGTTCGACGTGGTCGACCCGACCGCGCCGACGGCGGCCAACCAGCTTCCGACCGCGGCGTTCACGCCGACGGCCGCGGGGCTCAAGGTCTCGGTCGACGCTGCGGCCTCCACCGACTCCGACGGCACGATCCAGTCGTACGCCTGGACGTTCGGTGACGGGGGCACGGCCACCGGCGCGACGGCCTCGCACTCCTACGCAGCGGCGGGCACCTACACGGTCAAGCTCACCGTGACGGACGACCGCGGCGGTGTCGCGACGAAGTCGACCGACGTCACGGTGGCGCCGGCGCCGAACCAGGCTCCGGTGGCGGCGTTCACGCCGACCGCGACCGGCCTCGCCGTATCGGTGGACGGGTCGGCCTCGACCGACGCCGACGGCACGATCCAGTCGTATGCCTGGACGTTCGGTGACGGGGGCACGGCCACCGGCGCGACGGCCTCGCACACCTACGCCGCGGCGGGGACGTTCGACGTGGTCCTCACGGTCACCGACAACACCGGTGCCACCACCTCCCTCACGAAGCAGGTCACGGTGACCGCACCGCCGGTCGCTGCCTCGCTGGCGGCGGACGCGTTCGCGCGGACGCTGGCCGCCGGGAGCTGGGGTTCCGCGGACGTCGGGGGTGCCTGGACCCTCCAGAACGGCGCGGCGGCCTACAGTGTCGCCGACGGCAAGGGCGTCGCTACCCTGACGCCGTCGTCGACCAGGATCGCGCGTCTGACCGGCGTCTCGGGCACCGATGCGGTGCTCCGGGTGTCGCTGTCGAGCGACGCGGTCGTCGCCGGAGGCGCGGCGACGGCGACCGTCATCGGCCGTCAGGTCGGAGCATCCAATTACTCGACCCGCGTGCGGTTCGAGGTCGGCGGCGGCGTCCGTCTGTACGTCCTCCGCGATGAGGTGTCGCTGGGCTCGTACCTGATGCCCGCGTTCACCTACACGCCGGGAACGGTGCTGAACGTCGCGCTCTCGGTCACCGGGACGAACCCGACCACCCTGGGTGCGAAGGTCTGGGTCGCGACGGACGCCGAACCGGCGAACTGGCAGATCACCGCCACCGACACCACGGCGGCCATGCAGGCAGCCGGAACGGTCGGCCTGATGAACACGGTCTCCTCGGCATCCACGTTGCCGACGACCGTCTTCCGGTGGGATGACCTGACGGTCGTCAAGCCCTGAGACGTCCTCTCAGAGACGACACATGCCGGGGGCTCGCGACAGCGGGCTCCCGGCATCGTCGTTCCCGGCACCGTCGTTCCCGGCACCGTCGCTTCCGGTGCGCGGGTTCCGTCGCCCCGAGGGGAGTTCGGTCAGCGCTCGAAGCTCACGAACGCGGCATCCTCGGAGGCTGACCGCTTCCGCGGCGTTCGCGGGACCATCGCGAGCGCGACTCCCAGCACGAGGGTCGAGATCGAGGTGGAGAAGAGCGGCGCGAACAGGGAGTCCCAGAAGACCTGGATCGCGAGGAAGATCATCAGACCGCTCGCCTGGCGGGTCGCCACCTGACCGGCTGTGCCGAGTGCGATGATCACGAGTGCGACCACGAGGACTGCGGCGCCGAAGATCCCGAAGCGGATCCACAGGTCGCCGAGCATCGAGTGCACTTCGAAGCCGTTGCCGAACATGTACTTCTCGACATAGCCGTTGTTCGGATCGTAGTTGAGCCGCGCCATGCCGGTCTTGGCGATCAGCAGGTCGACGCCGTTCGCCAGAGTTCCCGACCCCAATCCGAACGGGTTCGCGGCGATGAGCTCGGTGGATGCCCCCAGCTCCGGACGTCCACCCAGCAGGAGCGAACCGGACTGGGCGATCTGCTCCTCGGATCGGACCGCTGCGGCCTTGCCGAACCACCCTTCCAGGATGAAGGCCTGCAGCGCGGCATAGCCGATCACGGCGGTGAATCCGAACACGGCGAGTGTTCGCACCGTCGTCGAGCTCTTGGACAGGCGCGAGCCCAGCGCCTGCCAGACGACGAGCGCCGCAGCGACCAGGAGCATGGATCCGGCGGACCGGGAGTCGTTCAGCGCGGAGACCACCGCGAGCAGCAGCAGTGCGATCATCTCGACCCACGGCCGGCGACTCATCATGCACAGGGCCAGCACGATCACGGTGGCCGGGACGGAGAGGTCGAACTTCCAGATGTTGTCGGTGTCGAGGCCGTGGAACACGACGCCGACCAGGAGCCCGACGCCGTACCAGAGGGCCGTGGCGGCGTTGCCGAGGAGGCCGCGCACCCACACCACCACGCCGATCCCGCCGATCACGCTGAGGAGCGAGAAGCTGTTCTGCTGCACCAGCGATTCACTGGTCGGGTGATCCACCGCGAAGAAGTCCGTCAGCACCACCCCGCTGATGATGGCCAGGCCGCCGAGCGTGACGATGGCCGACCCGCCGCGGTGCCGCCACAGGGTCACCGCCCAGACCGGGAGCAGCAGGATGCTCACGATGATGCCCGCGGTCACGCCCTGCACCACGGTGATCCGTGCGGCGAGGATCACGCAGATCAGCGCCGCGAGGATCTTCATGTCGTGCCGTCCTCAGGAGCGGGGGAGGCGCCCATCAGGCGGTCGCGATGTCGCGCGATGTAGACCGCGAACGGGAGCACCTGGAAGACCAGGACGGAGGCCGCGTTCGCGAGCACCGGACCCGCGGCACCCAGTGTCGGCGTGACCAGCAGGGCGAGCGCGATCGTGGAGACCGTCATCAGGGCGACCGGGATCATCTGGAAACGGATGCCCGCCTCATCCATGAGGAACATGCCGAGCGGATAGAGCGCAGCCTGGCAGACCACCATGAGACCGAAGGCGACCACGGTCGCGCCGGAGACCTCGAGCGAGTCGTTGGTGATGAATCCGAACAGCCAGGGAGACACCGCCCAGACGAGCGCACAGATCACGGCCGCCCCGGCGGCGAACAGGGCGGCGATCGCGTAGGGGCCCCGGGTGAGTGTCCCGCGGGAACGGGAGCGGGTGAACAGCGGCCAGAGCGCCAGGCCACCGGCTGCCACGACACCGTTGATCGCGAAGAAGACCTGACCGACGGCACCGTACTCGGCGACCTCGTGAGTGGTCCCCGACTGCGCGAGGATGTACCGCAGCGAGGCGACGGACAGGGGCGCGGAGATCAGCTGGACCAGCATCGGCCAGCCGATGTGCATGACGCGGACCCCGGGCACGGCGCGCACCCGCGGGAGGTCTCTCATCGCACGGCGGAGCAGCGGCGAGAGCGCGCCGAGCGCGACCCCGAAACCGGCGGCGGCGACCACGAACCCGGACACCATGGACGACAGCGCGAGGAACGCGCCCACGGACGGCGGAGCGAAGGAGACCAGGAGCCACACGAGAAGCAGGTTGAGGGGCCCCTGTGCTGCCTGGATGAGGATGATCCAGTGGTTCTTGTGCAGCCCGAGCAGCACACGCTGCCAGATGCCGAGCGGGATGCCGAGACAGAAGACGGTCAGCGAGACGAACGCGGCCAGGTCGGCGCCCGGGATCGTGCCGGCGTCGCCGAGCACCGCGCGCCATCCACCGGAGAGGTAGAGGATCGCGTTGACGACCATGCCGGAACCCGCGAAACCGACCATGATGCGGCCGACGGTGGTGAGCTGCGCACGGATCACACGATCCTCGCGGGGAGTGTCGCTCACCGCGATGCTGTTCACCAGCACGGCCCCCGATCCGAGGTCGGAGAACGCGATCAGGCCGGGCAAGGACGCGACGAGCGTGTACAGCGCGTAGTACTCCACGCCGGCGTCGCCGATGATGAGCCGGACCGTCAGCACCCCGCAGACGAGCGAGATCGCCATCGAGACGGCCCGCGCTGCGAGGGCGAACAGGACGCTCATGCGTCTTCGCGGGCGGGCTCGCCTGGATTTCCCTCAGCGCGGGTGTTCGTGCGCTTCGCCGCCCGTGAGAGACGGCGCGGCGGTGTCTCCGGAACGTAGTACGGTCCGCGCTCCTTGCGTTTGACCGCGTTGAGCACGATGCCGATGACGTCCTTGTGTGTCGACTTGAGAGCGGAGAGCACGGCGCTGACCTGCTTGCGGCGGGTCTTCCCCGAGCGGGCCACGACGAGCACGCCGTCGGACAGATCCGCGAGCCACAGGGCGTCCGACACGACGAGCGCCGGCGCACTGTCGATGATCACGTACTCGTAGCGTTCGCGTGCCTCCGCGACGAGCTCGCGCAGGCGGTGCGATGTGATCAGCTGACCCGGGTTCGGGGCAGGCGATCCCCCCGCGATGATGTCGATGTTCATGGATTTCGCGTGCTGGACGGCCTCGTCGAACGTCGCCTCGCCGACCAGGATCGAGGTGACGCCGACGGCGCCCTCGAGCTGCAGCTGCGCGGCGACGGAGGACCGGCGCAGATCCGCGTCGATGACCAGCACGTCGTGGTTCGATTCGGCGAGAGCGGCAGCCAGCCCGATGCTCACGGAGGACTTGCCCTCGTGGGGGGCGGACGATGTCATCATGACCACCTGCAGCTCGCGATCGACGGCGACGTACTTGAGGTTCGCCGCCAGCGCGCGGAACGACTCGGCCGCGCGGCTGTCACGGCTGCGGAGCATGGTCGACAGCACGGTGTAGTTGCGTCGCCAGGCGACGATCTCCCCGATCACGGGGGCATCGGTGACCGATGCGATGTCGCCGCGCTCCGCGACCCTGGTGCCGAGCGCGCGACGGATGAGCGCGTACGCGACGCTGAGGGCGAAGCCGAGCGCTGCGCCGATGAGCGTGAGCAGGCGCGTGTTGGGGCCGATCGGCGCCTGCGGCATGCGCGCCGGCGCGATCGTCTCCAAGCGCACAGCCGGTTGGCCGGTCGCGTCGCTCGGCGACACATCCGCGACGGCTTCGATCAGCGAGTCGGTGATGGCGGCGGTGGTCTCCTGCGCCCGTTCCTTGTCGTCGTCGGTGACGGAGATCTCGATCACGACGGTGTTCAGGGTGTTCACCACGGTGACACGATTGGCGAGCTGGGTCGCGGTCTCCTCCAGCCC
This sequence comes from Microbacterium sp. TW_SC_2, assembly GCF_055361165.1. Lineage (NCBI taxonomy): Bacteria > Bacillati > Actinomycetota > Actinomycetes > Micrococcales > Microbacteriaceae > Microbacterium > Microbacterium sp. TW_SC_2. The sequence goes on from NZ_CM143952.1 coordinate 477,571, forward strand.
GAGGTCGTCGATGACGGGGGAGAGGACCCGGGGCGACGAGGCGAGCACCGCATAGGTCTGCACGAGGCTCTGCACGTAGCTCGACCCCTGCACGAGCTCGTTCGTGCTGTCGCCGCGCTGCGGGATCACCATGACCGCCGCCGTCGAGCTGTACTCGGGTGGGAGGGTGCGCGAATAGCCGAACGCCGCCCCCGCACCGATGATCGTGAGCGCGACGATGACGATCCACTGTCGACGCAGGGCGTCGAGGTAGTCCTGCAGTGACATGTTGTTCCTCCCCAAGGATCGAGCGTCCGGCCTCAGAGTCCGAGATGCTCGACCATTGACCATTCTCCCCTGTTCACTGCCGTCAATCCGCCGTGAACTCCGAGTGTGTCACTCCGCGCGCGCTCTCCACCGTTTTCGCGATGATTCGTCGGTACCTCGTGACGGAATGACGGGCGGCGGCGGCGGCCGCGGCGTCTGCGGTCTGCCGGACGACATCGTCCCAGTCGTCCACGATCCCCTGGATGGCATCGGCGACCGCCTCGGCGTCACCGGGCGGAACGACCCGCGCCGTCGGATACTCGCCGACCGCCTCGCGCAGACCGGTCAGATCGCTCACGATGACCGGCCGCTCGGCGAGGACGGACTCGACGGCGGTGTTGCCGAAGGACTCGTCCGTGCGCGAGGGGACCACCATCACGTCGCAGTCCGCGACGTGCGGCCACACATCGGTCGCATAGCCGTGCGAGGTCACCCGGCTCGTCAAGTCCTCCGTGGCGATCTGCGCCGCGAGTTCGGCGGCGTACCACTCGTAGCCACGGAAGACGTCGCCGACGATCGTGAGCCGCGCGTCACGGCCGCGGTCGCGCAGCACGGCGAGCGCGCTGACGACGACATCGGGCGCCTTCCGAGGGGACAGCCGGCCGACGAACCCGATGCGCACGGTGTCCAGATGCGCGCGGGGGGAAGTCGCGGCGGGGGGACCCGGCACCGGGTTGAGGACGACGGTGGTCTTCCGGCGCAGCGCCGGCAGGGATCGGTGCAGGAGCTCGGCGGTGAAGCCGCTGTTCGCGATGACGGTGTGCGCCCAGAGCTGGGGGCTGTACAGGAAGGCGCGCATGGCCCACGGCGTATTCGCTTCGGCCTCGTGCACGTGAGTGATGGTCCTGACGCGGCGGAGACGCAACAGCGCCGGCCACTGCGGCAGGACGACGGTGCTCACGTAGGCGGCCTCGGGGCGGTGGCGGGAGATCAACCGCCAGGAGGCGAGGAGTCCGCCGACGGCCGACGACACCAGCGCCGGCCAGCGGCGCGGGCGGAGCAACTGCTTGCGCAGGACGAACATGCTCTGCACGACCACGGTCACGCCATGGGCCTCGAGAGCCGCCACCAGCGGACCCTGTTCCGGGAGTGCGACCACGACAGCGTGCCCGGCCGCGGCGAGGCCGGCAGCGGACTCCAGCATCACGCGATCGGCGCCGTAGAGTTCGGCTCCGGGGTGGACGATGAGCACGCGCACGACGTCCCCCGTTCTCTCGGTGTCGAGGCCACGGCGCGAGCCGATCGGCGACATATAGAATCATTCTTACCGTGTCGACGCGGCCCGGAGGTAACCCTCGCGGCCCGCGCCCGCACAGATCCGTGCGGGAGGAGAGCCGGGATGACCCGACAGGTGCTGTTCGTCTGTGCGCAGAACATCTGCCGTTCGCCGCTCATGGCCTCGGTGTTCGAGGCGCAGATCGGTCCGGGCGCGAGCGTGTGGACGGTCTCCTCGGCGGGGACCGAGGCATCGCCCGGTCGACGTGCGTGCCGGTACGCCGTGGCCGTCATCCCTCCCGCTCTGGGGCATCTCTCCACGCCGTTGACGAACGACGCCCTCGATGCGGCGGATCTGGTCGTGGCCGCATCGCTCGCGGAGCGCTCGTCGATCGTCCGGATGAGTCCGAGCGCCCGCTCCCGCGCTTTCACGTTGCGCGAGGCGCTCCTGCTCGGTGAGCAGCCGATCGTCTCGGCGGAGTCACTGGCTGCCTACGCGGAGACGCTGGACTCCCGGCGGGGCACTCTCGATCTTCCGACGCGACGATCGCTTCCCTGGCAGCGGCAGCCCGAGCATCCGCTGGACGTCGCCGATGTCCACCATCTCGGCGCCCGCACTCACCGCAAGGCCCTGGAGCGGGCCGCGGACGACACGCGCGAACTCGCGCTCCGCCTGACCCGGGCACTCGCACCGGACTCGTGAGCGGCGGGATTCACCACTCCTGCGTGTGCCGCCGGGCTCGCCGGGCAGCACGGTGGATGCTGACGCGTGCGGTCAACGATCGGGCGAGCCTCTCGTAGGCGTCTGCCACGTCGTCCCAGCGGAATGCCGCGCGGGCGCGATCGCGTGCGCGCGCTCCCAGCGCTCGGGTGCGGTCGGCGTCCGTCTCCGCCTGCTCGAACGCGGAGGAGACCTCCGCGGGTGTGGAGAAGAACCACCCCTCGTCGTCCAGCACTTCGCGGTTGAAGGCCACGTCGAACGCGATCACCGCGGTCCCGGCGCCCATGGCGCGGAGAAGAGACGGGTTCGTCCCGCCCACCGAGTGCCCGTGATCGTAGGTCAGGGCGTGGAAGTAGAGCGCGTCGAGGAGTTCCTGGTCGTAGATCCCGCCGACCAGGTGGATGCGGTCGTCCCCCGCCGCGGCGTCCTGGATCTGCCGGGTGTACTCACTGCTGTACGGGGCCGAGCCCACCACGACCAGCGGCAGGGTCGCTGCGCTGCGCCGGTACCCTTCGACGATCTCGAGGACGTGGTTCTCCGGCTCGAAGCGCGCCACCACCAGGTGATAGCCCGCGGGGGTGACGCCGAGTTCCTCGATGCGCCCCTCGGCGACGGAGTCCAGGATCGGCGCGCCGTAGCGGATCATCTCGGTCGGTACGTCGAACTGGTGGCGGTAGTAGTCGGCGATCCCCGGCGCGTCGGCGATCAGCGCGTCGGCCGTGCGCACTCCGAACTGCTCGGCCCACCGGTAGTACGCCTTGCCGCGGGGGCCCCACTTCGATCGCCGCCACTCCAGACCGTCCATGTGCAGCGCCACCCGCGCACGTCGGAGGCGCAGCAGGGGGAGGAAGGGGGAGTTGGCGGCGTTGAAGACGAATGTCGCGTCCGGACGCCGACGGAACAGAAGATGCAGCGTCGACAGTCCGGTGTGGCTCAGAGTCTCGATCTGCTTGACGGGGATCGCCGGGAGGTGCACCACCCGCATGCCGAGGTACTCCTTCTCGCGGCGCTCGGAGCCGCGGGTGTAGACGACGACGTCGTGGCCGCGGTCGGCCAGGCGGCGCCCGACCTCCTCGATCGCCGTCTCGAAGCCTCCGTAGGCGGCGGGCACTCCTCGGGTCCCCACCATCGCGATGGTGAGTGGCTTCTTGGTGCTCATCCGTTCAGTATGCCCCGCTGGGCTGCACCATGACCTTCGCGGTGCGCCACATGATCTGCAGATCGTTCATGACCGACCAGTTCTCGACGTAGCGCAGGTCGAGGCGGACGCTCTCGTCCCACGAGAGGTCGCTGCGTCCGGAGACCTGCCAGAGGCCCGTGATCCCGGGCTTGATGTAGAGCCGGCGGAAGACGGTGCCGTCGTAGGCGGTGACCTCGCTGGGCAGCGGCGGACGCGGGCCCACGACGCTCATGTTGCCGATCAGCACGTTCCAGAACTGCGGCAGTTCGTCGAGCGACAGCTTCCGCAGGACCCGGCCGATGCGCGTGATACGGGGGTCGTCCTTCATCTTGAACAGCAGACCGGCGCCCTGATTCTGCTCCTTGAGCGCCGCGAGCTGCTGCTCGGCGTCGGTCTTCATGGAGCGGAACTTGACCATCTTGAACCGTTGGCCGTCGCGGCCCACGCGCTCCTGGAAGAAGAAGACGGGTCCGGGCGAGTCGAGCTTGATGAGCAGCGCGAGCACGGGAGCGATCAGCGCGATCGGGATCAGTGCCACGGTGGCGACAGCGACGTCGAGCGCGCGCTTCAGCACGTGCTGACCGCCCTCGTACCGCGGGATCTGCACCTGGATCAGGGGGAGCCCTTCGACAGGGGCGAAGGAGATGCGGGGCCCCGCGACGTCGGTGAGACGGCTGGAGAGCACGAGCTCGGCGGCGGTTCCCTCGAGCTGCCAGCTCAGTCGCTTGACGAACTCCGGGTCGCCCTCCGGACGGCTCGCGACGATGATCGTGTCGGCGCCGAGTTCCGAGGCGACACCGGAGACCGTGTTCACGTTGCCGAGGACCGGGAAGGTGGCGCCGCCGATCTCGATCTCGCGCGCATTGCCGTCGAGAAGGGTCGCACCGACCACCTGGTAGCCCGAGGCGCCGATGGGGTGGAGGGTCCGCACCACGTACTCGACGTCGTCGCGGTTTCCGACGACGAGAGTGCGTGAGGCGAACCGGCCGTGGCCGCGCTGGGTCTGGAGCCAGTGGCGCCAAACCCAGCGGGTCACGAGGAGAGTGAGCACTCCGAGCGGCAGCCCCAGCAGCAGCGTCAGTTGCATCGACTCCCATTTCAGGAGGACCGCGAGGATCGCGATCGCCCCGAATGCGAGACCGCTGGCGTGCACGACGCCGCGGTACTCGGTTGCGCTCGCACGGAACAGCGCGGCGTCCCGCGTGTGCAGTGCACTGAGCATGAGGAACCACACGGCGGCGAGGGGGATCCCGCCGCGAAGTGCCTCGGCAGGAGCGACCCCGCTGATCAGCTGGACCGCGGCGGTCAGACCGACCGCGAACAGGATGACCGCGGCATCCGTGATTCGCAGTCGCATCCGATAGCGACGTTCCCACTGACGGCGTCGTTCCAGCGTCGCGGACGCGCGCGGCGTGACCACGGTGCGCGTCACCGACTTAGTGGCTCTCGGTGCGGCGACCGGCTTGAAGCCGGTTCCCGTGCGAGTGATGCTCAGGGCATCCTCGACGGAGGTCATGCCCCGGCCCCGAAAGCCGTTGATGTACGCAGAATTCCCCAGTGCGACATGTGTTCCCCAGATGATCCCCAGACCGCGAACGAACGCTCACGGCATCCGTCTGCATTCCCGACCCCTCGGGTTTCCGCTGCCACTTCCGTGATCCCACATCACGGACTTGCGATCGCCGTCCCACACGGCGGGTGCTGACAGCGGACACTGCAGACAAGCGAAAGCATAGCGGACCCCGGTCGATCCCGGAAGATAACTTCGGAGAATGGAGCAAAGATTTCTCCGTGCCCGTTTCCGCCGGCGCGCGCGGGACTATCCTGGCGCCGTGAACGCCCCCGCATCGCCCGCACGCTTCCCGTTGACCCGCATGGTCCCGCGGGATCCGGCCCAGCCGCACCGCACCGCCAGCCCGCTGGAGCTGTTCTTCGACCTCGTGTTCGTCGTCGCGGTGAGCATCGCATCGGGTCAGCTGCACCACGCCCTCAGCCACGGCGACATCATCCACGGGGTGGTGTCCTACGCGATGATCTTCTTCGCGATCTGGTGGGCGTGGATGAACTTCACCTGGTTCGCCACCGCCTTCGACACGGACGACTGGCTCTATCGGCTCACCACGATCGTGCAGATGGGCGGAGTCCTGGTGCTGGCGGCCGGCATCCCGAACGCGTTCGAGCACGGCGACTTCGCGCTTCTCGTGGTCGGCTACGTCGTGATGAGAGCCGCGATGATCGCGCAATGGCTCCGCGCCTCGCGGTCCGCGGGTGAGCTCAGGGGCGTCACGCGACGCTACGCGTTCGGGATCGCCGGCGTGCAGATCCTGTGGATCCTCTTCCTCCTGGTGCCCGTCGGCCCCGCGCAGATCGTCGCCTTCGTGCTGTGCGTGCTGCTCGAGGTCAGCGTGCCGGTGTTCGCGGAGCACCGACGTCGGACGCCCTGGCATCCCCATCACATCACCGAGCGGTACGGGCTGTTCACCCTGATCGTGCTGGGGGAGAGCCTGCTGGCGTCGGCCAACGCGATCATCGACGCCCTCCACGAGGTGGCGTCCCTCGGGCCGCTCATCGCGATCTCCGTGCTCACCCTCCTGGTCACGGCGTCCCTGTGGTGGATCTACTTCTGGCCTCCGCACCACCGCGTGGTCACGACCTTCCGACGCTCGTTGCGCTACGGATACGGGCACTACTTCGTCTTCGCGGGCGCCGCCGCGTTCTCGGCGGGCATCGAGGTCGAGATCGATGTGCTCACCGGCGTCAGTCATCTGTCGAGCGTCGCGGCATCCTTCATGGTCACGATGCCGATCGCCGTCTTCCTCCTCGGGATCTGGTGGATCGCGATCAGGGCGAACGCGGATCGCGTGGTGAACACGGCGGTCCCTCTCGGTGCGGTCCTGGTGCTGCTCGATCCGGTGCTTCCGATCCCCGTCACGCTCACGGCCGTGATCCTCGTCGCCGTGGTGGTGGTCCTCATCCTTCGCCCTCCGGTGCGGAGGAGCGAGCCTGCCCTCGCATAGCGAAGGCATAGGCCGCGCAGGGCTCTCCGATCGGCGACCGCGCGAAGGTGGGGTCATTCCGAACGAGAGGACACCCCATGAGCAGGATCCCGCAGCCGACCCCGACCCCCGACGGTCCCGCCTACGAGGGGCGTCTCCTCGACCGAGCCGATGAGGAGGTCGTCGACCAGGGGGCGGCCTTCGACATCCGCACCGTGGTCAGCAGGCGCGGTGTGCTCGGGCTCGCCGGTCTGGGGCTCGGCACCTTCGTCCTCGCCGCCTGCACTCCGGCCGCGTCCGGCGGCGGAACGACCGCGACCCCGACCGCCTCCCCCTCCGCCGCCGCGACCACACCCACGACCGGGACCGCGGAGATCCCCGATGAGACGGCCGGTCCGTATCCGGGCGACGGCTCGAACGGCCCGGACGTGCTCGAGGACTCCGGCATCGTGCGCACCGACATCCGCTCGTCGATCGACGGCGGGGCCACCGCCGAGGGAGTACCGCTGCGCGTCGACCTGCAGATCATCGACCTGGCCAACGGCGGGATCCCCTTCGCCGGCGTGGCGGTCTATGCCTGGCACTGCACGGCGCAGGGGGCGTACTCGATGTACTCCTCGGGACTCGAGAACGTCACCTACCTGCGCGGCGTGCAGGTGGCGGATGCCGAGGGGCGGGTCTCGTTCACGTCGATCTTCCCCGGGTGCTATTCCGGCCGGTGGCCCCACATCCACTTCGAGGTGTTCCCCGATGCCGCGTCGATCACCGACGCGGACAACGCGATCGCGACGTCGCAGCTCGCGCTCCCGGAGGCCGACTGCGCGACCGTCTACGCGGACGCGCGCTACGACGGCTCGGCCCGCAACCTCAGCGGCATCACGCTCGCGAGCGACAACGTGTTCGGCGAGGACTCGGGGGAACGCCAGCTCGCGACCGTGACGGGCGATGTCGGCACCGGTTATGTCGCCGCGCTCGCCGTCGGGGTGGACACCGCGACGGCTCCCGCCGCCGGTGCGGCGGGCGGGGGCCGTCCACCGGCGAACTGACGGGGTGCCGGCGAAGGTCCGGAGAGGGGCGGGGCGAGACCTGCTATGCTTGTCGACGCAGCGTGTGTGTTTCGCCCCTCTGGGCCGCCACGTCGCCACTGTTCAGGGCCATCCAGGACCACGCACATCGATGCGCGCGGTATCCGCCCTGATCCACGATCTGCGGAGCGCCCCCGTGCGCCCGTCACACAGCAATGAGTATCACCATGAGCATCACCACTTTCCCCCCGACCGATCCGTTGTCCTGGAAGCAGGCCGACGCCGATGTGCACGTCGCGACCCGCGACGGCGAGTTCGCCGGTTTCGTCGAGTACGACGGTGCCGCGCACCTCGTCCACGACAACCACGGAACCGACCTCGGCACGTTCGACAGTCTCGACGACGCGCGGCAGGCGCTCGAGGGCGCGCACGCCTCGGGGCGCCGCCGTCGCAGCTTCCCCTCGGCATCCGCGCGTGCTCTGCACCGACGTCCGCGGCACGCCCGGGCGTGACGCCCGACTCAGACGATTCCGCACCCGTCAAGGCCCCCCGAAGTATTCCCCGCGCTGCATGAGACGCGGGCTATCTTGAGGTAAGCGATGGGCGATCCGCCTTTCGGCTTCCAAGGCTCAAGGGCTCTGATCGAGAGGAGATCATCATCTCCGTCACGCAGATCGAAACGACCGCGGCAACGCTGGGACCGATTCGTCAGACCTATTCCGGGAACGCCGAGTTCCCTCCGATGGCGCAGGCATACAAGCAGGTGTCGCAGGTGGTCAAGGAGACCGGCCTCCTCCGCCGCGCCCGATGGTTCTACGCCCTGGTCGCGGGCGGTATCGCGATCGCCCTCGGTGGATTGATCACCGGATTCATCCTGCTCGGCGACAGCTGGTTCCAGCTGCTCATCGCGGCAGGCCTCGGCATCGTGCTCACGCAGATCGCGTTCCTCGGGCACGAGGCAGCGCACCGTCAGATCCTGACCACGGGGCCGGCGAACTTCAAGCTCGCCCGCATCGTGATCGCCAGCATCGGCATGAGCTACTCGTGGTGGGACTCGAAGCACACCAAGCACCACGGCAACCCGAACCAGGTCGGCAAGGACCCGGACATCGAGGTCGACACGATCTCCTTCCTCGAAGAGGACGCCGCCAAGGCGAAGGGCCTGATCAAGCTGATCACGCGCAAGCAGGGCTGGTTCTTCTTCCCGCTGCTCACGCTCGAGGGACTGAACCTCCACTTCCTCGGTCTGAAGTACCTGCTGACCACCAAGAACGTCAAGGGCCGCTGGATCGAGCTCAGCATCATCGCGGCCCGCTTCGCCCTGCTCCTCGTCCCCGTTTTCATGATGCTCCCGCTCGGCATGGCGTTCGCCTTCCTGGGCGTGCAGTTCGCCGTCTTCGGCGTCTACATGGGCGCGGCCTTCGCCCCGAACCACAAGGGCATGCCGATCATCGATCCCAGCGCCCGTCTCGACTTCTTCACCAAGCAGGTCCGCACCTCCCGCAACATCAGCGGTGGATGGTGGACGACCTGGCTCATGGGTGGCCTGAACTACCAGGTCGAGCACCACCTCTTCCCGAGCATGCCGCGGCCGCACCTGGCCAAGGCGCGCGAGATCGTCCGCGACTACTGCGCCTCGAACGACGTGCCCTACACCGAGACGAGCCTCGGCCGCTCGTACATGATCGTGATCGAGTACCTGAACCGGGTGGGTCTGTCCGCCGGTGCCGATCCGTTCGACTGCCCGGCCGTCGCCAAGTTCGGTCGTCCGTAGGCTCTTCCGGTCCGGTGGATCCCGCGCGGTTCAACCGTCGCGGCGGATCCACCGGAACGTGAGTCTGCTGAGCACGAGACCGACGACGAGCCACACGGCGAGCATCAGCGCGATGAGCGGGATGTCCCAGGAGCCGCCGGTCTCCACGCTCTGGAACGAGTCGGGAAGGAACACCGACCGCATCCCCTGAGCGATCCACTTCACCGGCAGGATGCCCGCCGCGTTCTGCAGCCACTCCGGAAGCATCGAGAACGCGATGTACACGCCGGAGACGAACTGGATCAGCAGCACGATCGGGATCACGACCGCGGCGGACGACTTCCCCGAGCGCGGCACCGCCGACAGCGCGATGCCGAGCAGCGTGCAGGTGATCAGCCCGAGGGCGAAGATCCAGGCGAAGCGGCCCCAGACCGCGACATCCGTCGGCAGTTCGACCCCGTACACGACCACGGCGACCACGATGAGCAGGGCGATCTGCAGGATCGCCGTCACGAACACCTCGCCCATCTTGCCGATGAAGTAGGTCACGGGCGAGATCGGTGCCCCGCCCAGACGCTTGAGCGTGCCGTCGCTCTTCTCCATGGCGATCTCGAGCGCCGGGCCCTGGACGCCGGAGAGCAGGATGCCGCCGGCGACGAGTCCCGGCAGATAGTACGTCGCCATGCTCACGGCGTCGGGGCCCTGACCGACCTCTCCCGTGAAGATCGTGGCGAACACCACGTACATCAGTGTGGGGAAGAGGAAGGTGAAGAAGACCTGATCGCCGGCGCGGAAGTACTGCCGAAGCTCGAAGGCGATCCGGCGGACGCCGAGTCGGACGGTGCGGGCGATGCCGAAGTGCGCGCTCTTCGGGGGCGCCGTCCGGGTCGTGGTGCTCATACCGCCTCCACCTCGCGGATCAGCTCGATGTAGATGTCCTCGAGCGTCGGCCGGAGCACCTCGAGATCGCGCGGTTCCCCGCCGTCGCGGTGCAGGGCGGCGACGAGTGCGCCCGGGGCTGTGGTGCGCTCCTGCTGCAGCACGCCGCCGGCATCCCGCCAGCGGACGAGGGGGACGCGCGATTCGGCGCCGCCCAGCTCGTCGATCCTGCCGATCGCCGCGATCACGCCCCCGACGATCACCGCGGCACGGTCGCCGAGCTGGGCAGCCTCGTCGAGATAGTGGGTCGTGAGCAGGATGCTGGTGCCCTCGGCCTTGAGCGAGCGGATCAGGTCCCAGAACTGCCGCCGCGCCTCGGGGTCGAAGCCGGTGGTCGGCTCGTCGAGGAACAGCAGCTCCGGGCGGCCGATGATGCCGAGCGCGACATCCAGGCGCCGCTGCTGACCACCGGAGAGCCGACCGGCCCGCGTCCGCTGCTTCTCCTCGAGTCCGACGGAGGCGATCACCTCGTCCACGTCGCGCGGATTCGGGTAGTAGCCCGCGAACTCCTTCAGCATCTCGCGCACCGTGAACGTGCCGGCCTCGCCGGTCGACTGCAGCACGATGCCCATGCGCGCCCGCCAGTCGAGGCCGCCGCGCTGCGGGTCGACACCCAGCACCCGGACGTCTCCGGACGTGCGATGCCGGTAGCCCTCGAGGATCTCGATGGTCGTCGACTTGCCTGCGCCGTTGGGCCCGAGCAGAGCGAACGTCTCCCCCCGGGCGATGTCGAAGCTGATTCCGTCGACGACCGGGTGGCCGTCGTAGTCCTTGCGGAGGTCGCGGACCGCGATCACGCTCTCTGTCATGACCCCAGCTTGCCGGTCGTGACCGGCGAGGGGTAGCGATCCCACGAGGAATCTCCGGATTCGGTGACCCGATGCCTCCCGGAGAGACGACGGGGGCGCGTGCGGATCTCCCGCACGCGCCCCCGTCAGGGTCCGTCTCGCTCAGCGCTGCGAGGACTTCCCGGTCTCGACCACGTCGATCGTGATCTTCTCGAGCGGTGCGTCGTCGCCGATCGCCTCGTCCTCGAGCACCTCGTCGCCGAGGAACTCCTCGGAGGGCGCGATGTGGTCGGTGCCGTCGTCCTCGAGCTCGGCCTCGTCCGCGGTGCCGGATGCCGCGGCCGCCTGGGGAGCCTCGTTCGAGAAGATCCCGTCGGGGCGGATGAGTTCGCGCACCTCGGCCATGAAGCTGGTGAGCTGCTGCTGCTGCCACCGCAACTGACGGGTGCGGTCTTCTGCGTCGCGCAGCACGGCAGAGGTGTGGTTGGTGACGGAGTCGACGATCTTCTGCGACTTCACCCGCGCACGCTCGAGGATCTCGCGGGCGCGCACCTGCGCGTCGGCCTCGAGCGACTGGGACTGGCTGCGCATGAGGCGCTCATAGTCCTCGGCTTTGGCCGAGATGCGCTGCGCGTGCTCCAGCGACGCCGTCACCTGCTCGTTCGCGTCCGCGGTGATCCGCTCCGCGTGCGCGACCGCCTGGTTGTGCAGCACGAGGAACTCCTGCTGCGCGTCGTCCTGACGCCGCGTGAGCGTCTCCTCGAATTCGAGCACGCGGGCGTTCATGTCGCGCACGTCGCGCTCGGCGTCGCTGCGCAGCTGGGTGGTCTCACGTGTGACGAGCGAGCGGAGTGCGGCGGCGCCCTTCTCGGCCTCGGTGCGGATCGCCGTGGCCTCCTGTGCGGCCTGGTTGACCTTCTCGGCGGCGTGGCTGGCCTCGCGATCGATGCGCGCCTCGTGCGCGGTGTATTCGGTCTCCATCTTGAGGCGCACCTGGTCGGCGTCGCGCTGGGCCTGCGCGGTGATGCGCTGCGCCTCCGCCTCCGCCTCGCTGCGTCGGGTGGCGACCTCGTCGTGGGCTGCGGCCATCAGACGGTCCGCCTGCACCGCGGCATTCTGGATCAGGACGTTCGCCTGCTCCTCGGCGACCCGCAGGATCGCTTCGAACTGCTGGCGCGACGGCGCCTCCTTGCCATCCGGGGTGGGGGCGTCGACGAGCTCCGAGGTGAGAGTGGTGATCTGCTGCTCGGCGTCCGAGACCTGCACCTTGGTGGCGGTCAGCTCGCTCTCGAGGGCCTCCCGCGCCCGGCGCTCCTCGTCGCGGATCGACTCCACCGTCGACGAGTGGCGGTCTTCGGCATCGGCGAGTTCCGCGTTCGCCTGCTGGAGACGGGCGCGCAGGGTCGCCAGGGCGGCGTCGACCTCCGCCTTGTCGTAGCCGCGGAATCCGATCGTGAACGTCGAATCGTCCTGCGGGTTGGTCTCGATCAGCTGGTCGAAGAAGTCGGGGGAGCGCTGACCATCGCGATCGGCGTGTCCGGAGGATTCGCTCATGGTTCGTGCCTTTCTGGCGTGGCCACGTCGAGGGACTCGCTCCCGAGTGCGATGCGGACGAGAGCGAACACGTGGACCGGAGATGTCGTGAAGGGAGGCGCCTCGCGATTCCGACCTGCCGCGATCGGGACGTGCGCGATGCGATCACAGCCTAGTTGCGAAGGCTGTGAGATTCTTCCCCGGTTTCCGTGGGCTGGATCAGGTCGGGTGGGGCAGGATCAGGCCGGGGCGATCAGGTGATCGAGCACGAGTTCGCCCGTCGCGTTCAGGACGCGCATCATCTCGGCGATGAGCTTGGCGTCGACCTGGGGCGTCTCTTCCGCGTCGTAGCCGAACTGCAGCGGGATGGAGGGGTGGATCCAGACCGTCGCGCGACGGTCGGGGCCGTCGCTGACCGGGCGCCAGGTCATCATGAAGCTCTCCTGACGGCGCAGCTTCGTGGCGATCACGATCTTGAGGTGCGCGAGCGTCTCGTCCTCGATGAGGATCGGATCGGAAGTGCCGTCGTATCGGAGCCTGCCCATGCGCAAACGCTACACCAGCACGGGCCCCTCGATCGGCCGACGCATCGGCTCCCTGCCGCGCGCTCAGCGGGTCTGCGGGGCGCGCCACGCCCGGAGGTATCGGCGCGGTCTGACGCGCTGATACGGTGACAGCGGATGGACGAGTGTCCTTGGGGCCGACCGAGTAAGAGGGAACTCGAGAGATGAAGCGATCGACACGGTCACGCCGTGCCCGCTTTGGCATCGTCGTCGCCGTGATCGCGATGCTCGTCGGAGCGGTCGCACCCACGGTCGCACCGGGGTCGCCGGCGGTCGCCGCGACGGACGGCCAGATGGTGTACCCGGCATCCGGGAACATCCAGTCGAAGGTCGGCGACGGGTGCCGCAGCAACTACCGTGCGCACGACGGGATCGACATCACCGGTCCGGGCGGGACGCCCATCCTGGCCGCCTACGACGGTGTGATCAAGCTGCGGACCTCGAACGCCGGCTACGGCAACTACACCGACATCGAGCATGCGGGCGGCTACGTCACGCGCTACGCGCACATGGCGGGTGCCGGGATCTACGCGCCGGGCACCCCGGTGAAGCGGGGGCAGCAGATCGGCGTGATCGGCAAGACGGGCGCCACCTCGGCCTATCACCTGCACTTCGAGGTGCGTCGCAACGGTGCGGTGTACACCGCCGTCAACAACGGCTTCACCTGCCTGTCGAACGTGACGCGCGGCAATTTCATCCCTCTCTACCTCCCGGGGCTGGGCCTCCCGCGCAACGCGGCGGTGCTCTCCGCGGACTACACCGCCGACGGCAAGGCCGACCTGCTCGCCGTCGCAGGGGACAGTGACCTCCTGCACTACCCCGGCACCGGCACGGGGCGCTTCGGCACGCCGACGATCATCGCCTCGGCGTGGGGCGCCCACAAGCACCTCACTCACGCGGACCTGAACACCGACGGGCTCGGAGACATGCTCGCGGTCCGCACCGACGGCGCCCTCGAGTTCTACGGGGGCAGTCCCACCGGAGGCTTCGGTGTGCACCAGGTCATCGGATCAGGCTGGTCCTCGCTCCTCCACGTCACCTCGGGCGCCGACTACAACGGCGACGGCAGGCAGGATGTGCTGGGTGTCTCATCGAGCGGCACTCTCACGGTGTACCGGGGGAACGGCGCCGGTGGTCTGGTGGCCCCGCACGCGACGCTCGGCGGCGGATGGCAGAACATGCGCTTCCTCGTCGGCGGAGACTTCACCGGTGACGGGATCGGCGACCTCATGGCCGTCGACACCGCAGGCGTGATGTATTTCTACCCCGGGCTCAACGGTTCCTTCGGATCACGGCGGGTGGTTCCGGGGGACTGGTCCGGCATCACCGCGCTGACGGGTGGCGTGGACTACAACGGCGACGGCCGAACCGATCTCATCGGTCGGGGGGCATCCGGGGAGATCTTCCTCTACGCCGGCACCGGGACCGGATCGGTGGGACCTGCGTCACTGATCGGACCGGGTTGGGACGCGTTCTTCCAGATCGAGTGAGGCGCATCGCCCGGGATCACGGTTGGCGGGGATCGAGTCCCTCCGTCTCGGAGATCTCGGGCGGCCATTCGTCGGCGTCTCGTCCGATGCCGGTGTGATCGTCCTCGCCGGACGCGACGCGAGCCGCACGATCCTCCAGCAGGGACGCGAGGAGGTCGTTGAGCTCCGGGTCGGTGCCGGAGGCGGAGACACGTCGGAAACCCTCCGCGGCGTCGCGGAGGGCGTCGGCTTTGATCTTGCGAAGATCATCGTCAGTCATGATGTCCGCCAACCCCGGGCTTCACCTCCTGTCATCGCTGTCATATGCCGAGGCCCCAGCCTCGTCTGCACCCGATGACGTGCAAGGGGAACGGTACCGGCCGCAGCCGCGTCTGCCTAGTCCGGAGGCACCGTTTCGACAATGTGACGCAGCGGACGAGGGAATATCAGGCCCCACGGACGGCTTACTCCCTCTGTGACTCTTTTCGAACCGGCCACCTTCGGTGCTCTGTCCCTGTCCAACCGTGTCGTCATGGCGCCCCTCACCCGCACGCGGGCCGATGATGACGGCGTGCCCACCGAGACGATGGTGGAGTACTACCGCCAGCGTGCCGGGCAGGGGCTCATCCTCACCGAGGGAACGTGGCCTGCCGCGGAGGGCAAGTCGTACCCCGGACAGCCCGGCATCGTGACGCCCGCGCAGATCGACGGATGGCGTCGGATCGCCGACGCCGTGCACGAGGCCGGCGGGACGATCGTGATGCAGCTCATGCACGGTGGTCGCGTGTCGCACCCGGCGATCTCGGGTGAGTCGCGGGTCGTGGCGCCGAGCGCGCTCGCCGCTCCCGGCGAGACGCACACGCCCGAGGGGAAGTCCGCCATGCCGGTCGCGCACGCGTTGACCGCGGAGGAGATCCCGCAGGTGATCGAGCAGTTCGCCCAGGCCGCACGGAACGCGATCGCGGCGGGCCTGGACGGAGTCGAGGTGCACGGAGCGAACGGGTACCTCGTGCACGAGTTCCTCTCACCGGTCTCCAACATCCGTGAGGACCGGTACGGCGGATCGCCCGAGAACCGGGCGCGATTCGCGATCGAGGTCACGGAGGCCGTCGTCGCCGCGGTCGGGGCGGATCGCACCGGCATCCGGCTCTCGCCCCAGCACAACATCCAGGGTGTGCTGGAAGAGGACGACGCGGATGCCCGTGCCACGTACTCGGCGCTCGCCGAAGGACTCGCTCCTCTCGGCCTCGCCTTCGTCGACATCCTCAACGCCTCCCCGACCGGCGAGCTCGTGCAGCACATCCGCCGGGCCGTCGGTGCCCCGTTGATCATCAACTCGGGCTTCGCCGAGCCGACGAGCCGCGACGAGGCGGAGACCCTCGTGTCCGAGGGGTGGGCGGAGGCCGTCGCCGTCGGTCGTGCGGTCATCGCGAACCCCGACCTCGTGGAGCGCTGGCGCCAGGATGCCGAGCTGAACGACGCCCGCCCGCAGCTCTTCTACGGCCGGACCGGGGAGGGCTACACCGACTACCCGTCCCTCGAGGCCGCGCGCGCGACCGCCTGAGTCGACGCCGGACGCCCGATGCACAGCGCGCCACCTCACCGTGTTCCGGTGAGGTGGCGCGCTCGTCGTGTCAGCCGTCCGAACGGAAGCGGCCGGGCAGGAACGGGAGTGCAGGGGCGCGATACTCGAGCGCCGGGGCGTGCTCCGGGTCGAGGGTGACCTCGGCCTGCCCGAAGCGCCACAGGCGGTTGAAGAGGAAGACGCCGATCGTCTCGGGCTGCGTGGCGGAGACCTGCCAGGTGCCGAGTCCCCACTGGGCGGGCTGACCCCGTCCGTCGATCACGACCGTCGGCCGGACCCCGGCGTACAGCGCGAACCAGGGGCGGTGCAGGGTGAGCTCGATCCGGCGGGACGGTGAAGCGGTGTCAGTCATCGTGATCCCGATTATTCACGATCCGGGAGACGGCGGCCGAGTGACAGGCGAGGGGCTCACAGGGATCGCTCAGCAGGAGCGTCTTGACGACGAGCGCACCCCTCCGGTTCACTATCTTTCAGAAGGGGAGTAATCCTCGCTCCGCGCCGTCAGTACGTTCCCGCCGCGGGATCCGGTGCGCAGGGCCGAGAGGCCGATGAGACCTTCACGAATCATCGTGGAGGTCTTTGTCATGAACGTTCCGTTGTGGGCCTGGTTCGCTGTCCTGGGTGTGATCCTGGTGATGCTCGCCGTCGACCTGATCGCACACCGCAGAGCCCATGTGATCGCCGTCCGAGAGGCGGCCGTCTGGTCGATCGTGTGGGTCGCCCTCGGGGTGGCCTTCGGCGTGCTGGTGTGGTCGCTGTGGGGCGCAGAATTCGGGCAGCAGTACTTCGCCGGGTACCTGATCGAGAAGTCCCTCGCGGTCGACAACGTGTTCGTGTGGGCGATCATCTTCGCCGCGTTCGCCGTGCCTCGCGAGTACCAGCACCGGGTGCTGTTCCTCGGTGTGCTCGGTGCGCTGATCTTCCGCGGGATCTTCATCGCCGCCGGAGCCGCGCTGATCGAGAACTTCTCCTGGATCCTGTACGTGTTCGCCGCGTTCCTGATCTACACCGGGTGGCGCATGTTCCGCTCCCGCAACGACCACGTGCACCCGGAGAAGTCCCGCATCCTCCGGCTGTTCCGCCGTCTCGTGCCGATGACCGACGCGTACCACGGGCAGAAGTTCCTGATCCGCAGAGCCGGCATCGTCGTCGCGACGCCGCTGCTGGCGGTGCTCGTGCTGGTGGAGGTCACCGACATCATCTTCGCCGTCGACTCCATCCCCGCGATCTTCGCCGTCACCAGCGAACCCTTCCTGGTCTTCACGGCCAATGCGTTCGCGATCCTCGGGTTGCGGGCGATGTACTTCCTCCTCGCCGACCTCATCCACCGGTTCATCTACCTCAAGATCGGGCTCGCGTTCGTGCTGATCTGGGTGGGCATCAAGATGCTCCTCCTCGATGTCCTCTACATCCCGACCACGGTCAGCCTCGCGGTCGTCGCCACCGTCATCGCGATCTCCATCATCGCCAGCCTCCGCGCGACCCGCGGGCAGGGGCGTCAGGAAGTGCAGACGGAGGCCGCCGGTGCGTTCCGGATCGCGACCGCGGAGGAGCTCGCGGCGGTCGAGCCGGTGTTCGGTCGCCGTCGGCGGGTGCCTGCGGATGAGGGCGATCGCTCCGAGAGCTGACCACCGCGACGCGTCGCCGGTGCTCGGGGTGGACCTGAGCGCCGGCGACAGCGGTGTGCGCGATGATTCAGGCCGAGAATCCAGCCCTCACCAGGGCAAAGCAAAACCCCCGCCATGTAGAAGCTAGGCGAGGGTTTCTAAGGTGATTGTAATGATCACCCTGTGGCTCCGACGGGCGTCGATCCCGTGACCTCACGATTTTCAGTCGTGCGCTCTACCAACTGAGCTACAGAGCCGTGCGACCGGCGAACCTGTCGCATCCTAGACGAAGGGCCCTCTCCGAAGAAAGAGCCCGACGAACCGGAGCGACCCTGACGGGACTTGAACCCGCGACCTCCGCCGTGACAGGGCGGCACGCTAACCAACTGCGCTACAGGGCCATACGTTTTTCAATTATATCGGAAGAGTGACCCCAACGGGATTCGAACCCGTGCTACCGCCGTGAAAGGGCGGCGTCCTAGGCCGCTAAACGATGGGGCCGGAGTCGATCCCCGGGGGGACTTCCTTGCCGACGCTCAAGCATAAGCGAAGTCTGGAGCAAATCGCGAATCGAGGGCGCGGCGTGCCTCGAGGAGGTGGTCGGAGGAGGACGATGGAGTCACGACCACCGTGCTTCCATCGTGCCTCAGCACTGTTGCTGATGTGAATGTTGTTGTTACTGTGGCATTTGTGAAACCGGCGAAAGGGGTCGTGTGAACGACCAGACCACAGCGGGCGCGGTAGAAGCTGCCTCCGCGGGGTGCGGGTGCGCTCCCACTCCTCAAGAGAGCAGTGCATTTCAGAAGAAGGGCATCACGCGTCGTGGCGCCCTCGGTTTCGGCGCCCTCGGTGTCGTCGCCCTGAGCGCCTTCGGCGTCACGTCCGGTGTCTCCGCCGCCTATGCCGCCACGTACCCGAGCTGGGACGACGTGCAGCGCGCCAAGGGCAACGAAGCGGCCAAGGCCGCCGAGGTCTCGCGCATCGAGGGCCTCATCCAGTCCCTGACCCAGAAGGTCGCCGAGACACAGGCCGCCGCCGAGGTCGCCTCCAACGAGTACTACGCCGCCCAGCAGGAGTACTTCGCCGCGATCGCCCGCGCTGACGAACTGCAGGCCAAGGCCGATGAGCAGTCCGCGCTGGCCACCGAATCGGCGCGCAAGGCCGGACAGGTCGCCGCGCAGCTGTACCGCAACGGCGGCGACGACACCTCCCTCGAACTGTTCTTCGCCGGATCGGCCAACAACGCCGACGAGCTGCTGTCGCGCCTCGGCACGATGGACAAGCTCCTCGAGTACAACCAGACGGTGTACGACGACGCCGTCGCGGCGCGCAACTCCGCCCAGTCGCTGAGCGACCAGGCCGTCGTCGCCCGCACGGAGCGCGATCGTCTGCAGCAGATCGCCGAGCAGAAGATGGTCGCCGCGCAGCAAGCCGCCGACGCCGCCCAGGCCGCTCTGGACGAGCAGTCGGCGAACCTCGCGACCATGCAGGCACAGCTCGCCGCGCTGAAGGACACGACCGCCACGACCGTGGCCGGCTACCAGGCCGGTGTCATCGCCGCCGAGAAGGAACGCAAGCGCCGTGAGGCAGCCGCCCGAGCCGAAGCCGAGAAAAACGCCGCCGGCAACGACGGCGGCGGGGGTGGCGGCGGTGGCGGTGGCGGCAATGCCGGGAGCGGCGGCTGGCGTCGCCCGCACGGCGGCTCGCGCAGCTCCGGATACGGACCCCGCTCGCAGCAGTGCAACTCGAACGGCTGCTCATCCAGCTGGCACTACGGCATCGACCTCGCCAACGGCTGCGGTGCGGCCATCTACGCCGCCCAGTCCGGCACCGTCGATGCGGCGTTCTACAACGGCGGCTACGGCAACTACGTGCGCATCCAGCACGGCAACGGCATCGCCACCGGCTACGCGCACATCAAGCAGGGCGGATTCGCCGTGCGCAACGGCCAGTGGGTGAATGCGGGCCAGGTCATCGCGTACGCCGGCAACACGGGCGGCTCCTTCGGTTGCCACCTCCACTTCGAGGTGTACATCAACGGCCGCTACACCAACCCCGCCGACTTCATGGGTGCCCGGGGCATCTCCATCTGAGCATCCTGTCCCCGGACAGAGAAGACCCCCGGCCGCTGAGCGGTACCGGGGGTCTTCGTCGTCCGGGCTGATGCACCCGCCGGGTCGAGGGTCAGTGACCCTGTTCGCCCGCGCGCACGATCGCCTCGTCGAGGATGCGCTGCGCCTCTGCGGCGTCGCCCCACGCGTCGACCTTGACCCACTTGTTGGGCTCGAGGTCCTTGTAGTGCTCGAAGAAGTGCTCGATCTCCTTCTTCGTGTACTCGGCGAGGTCGCCGATGTCCTGGATGTGGGCCCAGCGGGGGTCCTTCGCCAGCACGGCGACGAGCTTGTCGTCTCCGCCGGCCTCGTCGCTCATCTTCAGCACCGCGACCGGGCGCACCTCGACGATGACACCGGGGTAGATGGCGTGGTCGAGCAGCACGAGCACGTCGAGCGGGTCACCGTCCTCGCCGAGCGTGTTGTCGAAGTAGCCGTAGTCGGCCGGGTAGCCGAAGGTCGTGTAGAGCACGCGGTCGAGGTGCACTCGTCCGGTCTCGTGGTCGACCTCGTACTTCACGCGGCTGCCGCGCGGGATCTCGATGACGGCGTCGTGTGCGCCCATGCGTGTGCTCCTCAGGAAAGGTTCGGTTGGATGCCGCGGACCAGCCTACCCGCGCGTGCCGGAACTGCCCGGGTCATCATGTCGCGCCCCTGGTGCGGTCGAGTCATCCCGGCGTCCGGGCGCGAGTCGCATCCAGAGACGGGAGAGGAGGCGCGCCAGCACTCCCGTGAGCAGCAGCACGAGCAGCGCGAAGTAGCCGTTCTCTCCGATGCTGACAGCGACCGCGAGCGCCACCGCGAAGAGGATGATGGCGGCGAGGTCGCCCGCGACGCCCTCGCGGAACAGCGACCGCGACGCCGAGGTGAGCGCAGGATGCCGCAGCAGGTACAGCTTGGCGGCGAGAGTGGTGACCTGCGTCAGGATCAGCGTGCCGATGTAGATCGTCTCCTGCAGGGGATCGGAGTCCATCTGCCCGAGCATCGCTGTCGGTACGGGGAGCCACACGATGGTCGCCATCCAGGCGATGTTGATCCACAGCAGCGCCGGAGTGATCGCGGTCACCTCGGTGTACTGCCGGTGGTGCTCCATCCAGAAGTTCGCGATCAGCAGGAAGCTCAGCGCGAAGCTGAACAGCTGTCCCGTGTTCTCGGCGAGGAACTCCCCGGTGCTCAGCCCCTGGGAGCCGGCCTCGGACACGGCTTCCAGCAGCGGGAGGATCAGCAGAGTCATGGCGATCGCCACGACGGCGTCTGCGAAGGCCGTGAACCGTTCGGTCGTGAAAGGCGGTGTCCTGCTGCTGCGATCTGCCACGGCGCCAGACTAGACCGCTGTGCCCGGACCGGTCAGGATCTCCAGGCGCTGGACGCGCGCCCGGGAGAGCGTGTGTCCTACCGTGGAGGTGTGCCCTCCCTCTCTCCCGCCATCGCCGAGATCCGCCGTGCCATCCGGTCGTCCCTGACCGACCTTCCCGCAGATGCGACCGTCCTCGTCGCGGTGTCCGGAGGAGCGGACTCCCTCGCGCTCGCCGCGGCGACCGCCTTCGAGGCGCCCCGACGCGGGCTCCGGGCCGTCTCGGTGACGATCGATCACGGTCTGCAGGAGGGCTCGGCCGACACCGCCGCCCGCGCGGCAGCAACGGCGTCGGCGCTCGGGCTCACCGCCCGGGTGGCGCGGGTCGAGGTCGACGGCACCGGAGGGCCCGAGGCGGCCGCCCGTGACGCCCGGTATCAGGCGTTGCGCGAGGCGGCGGCGGATGCCGGAGCCGTCGCGGTGCTGCTCGGGCATACGCTCGACGATCAGGCGGAGACCGTGCTGCTCGGTCTCGCTCGTGGTTCCGGGGCGGCGAGCCTGCAGGGGATGGCGCCGTCGCGCGACGACGGTGAAGGCATCCGCTGGATCCGTCCGTTGCTGAGCGTTCGACGCGAGACCACGCAGGCGTTCTGCGCGGCATCCGGACTCGAGCCCTGGAACGACCCCCACAATCGCGACGACCGCTTCGCCCGCGTGCGGGTGCGCGACCGGGTGCTGCCGGTGCTGGAGTCCGAGCTGGGGCCGGGGATCGCCGAGGCCCTCGCGCGCACGGCCGAGCAGCTGCGCGAAGACGCCGAGGCCTTCGACGAGATGATCCACGAGACGATCGAGGACATCGTCGAGCACGCCGAGGCGGGCATCTCGGTCAGCGTGGCGGCGCTCGCGGCCAACCCGGCGGCGCTGCGCAACCGCATCATCCGCCTCGTCGTCGACAGCGAGTTCGGAGTCAGCCTCACGCGCGCGCAGACCCTCGAGGTCGCTCGACTCTGCACCGACTGGACGGGGCAGGGGCCGATCGATCTCCCCGGGTGCTCCGCGGTTCGTCGCGGCGGACGGATCGTGTTCGCCGCTCGCGACTGACCGCCGCCCCCACCGCGGCGCTGCGGCTGAGGCCTACTTCTTGCCGCCGAAGAGGCCGCCGAGCAGACCGCCGAGGTCGATTCCGGAGCCCCCGGAACCTCCTGATCCGCCGCCTCCGAGGATGCCGCCGATCAGGTCGCCGATCCCTCCCGAGCTCTTTCCGCCGCCATCCGCCGTGTCGGACTTCCCGGAGGTCGCGTTGGCGATGAGACCCATCACGATCGGAGCGAGGATGGGCAGCAGCTTGCCGAAGTCGATGCCGGCCGTGGCCTTCGACTCGGTCAGGGTGGAGGTCACCTTCTGCTCATCCGCGCCGAGGATGTGCGACACGATCTTGCCGCCGTCGGCCTGATCGATGTCGTCGACGCGGGTCGCGCCCGTCGCGCCCTTGTGCTTCTTCAATGCGTTCTGGATCGCAGCCGACCCCGATTCGGTCTCGGCGTTCTTGGCGAGACCGCCCAGCAGGACCGCGCCGCCCTGCTCGACCGCGTCCCTGGCGACCGCGGGGGAGACGCCGAGCTTCGCCGCGATGTCATCGATGGGTGCCTTCGCGAGGATGTCGTCGAGGGGCATGGGAATCCTTCCGTCGGTGGGCACGAGTCCTTTTCACCGCTCAGACCCGTTTCACCGCTCAGAGTAGTGCCGATGCCGCGACGTGGGGGAGCCTCGTAGGAGGATCGATGGCCGGCGGGACGACACCGCCGGCCATGTCACCTAAAATCGATGCATGCGTGCCGCGGAAATCCAGGATGACCTTGCCCAGATCCTCGTGACAGAGGAGGAGATCCTCGCGAAGCTCGACGAGCTCGCGACGCAGGTCGCCGCGGACTACGAAGGCAAGGACCTTCTTCTCGTCGGCGTGCTCAAGGGTGCGGTCATGGTCATGGCGGACTTCGCGAGGGCGCTGCCCTTCCACGCCCCCATGGACTGGATGGCCGTGTCGAGCTACGGCGCCAGCACGAAGTCGAGCGGTGTGGTGCAGATCCGCAAGGACCTCGACTCCGACCTGAACGGCAAGCATGTGCTGATAGTCGAGGACATCATCGATTCCGGTCTCACCCTGAGCTGGCTGCTGGAGAACTTCGGATCGCGCGGTGCCGAGTCGATCGAGGTGCTCGCCCTGCTGCGCAAGCCCGAGGCCGCGAAGGTCGAGATCGACTGCCGCTACGTCGGCTTCGACATCCCGACCGATTTCGTGGTCGGGTACGGACTGGACTACAACGAGCGCTACCGCAATCTGCGCGACGTCGCGGTGCTCGCCCCGCACGTGTATTCCTGACCTGCCGCGACGCCCGACGACCCCCGCGCCGGATCTGCCGCGCGAGGGCTACGCCGTGGGTGAACGCACAGCGGGGGCCTAGGGCCCGCGCGATACGCTGATCGGATCATGAATGTGAAGAAGATCACCAGGAATCCCCTGATCTACGTGGCGCTGATCGGTCTGCTGCTGTTCGGCGGCTTCCTGCTGATCTCGAACCTCGGGGCCCCGAAGCAGATCACCACCCAGCAGGGTCTGGAGCTGCTCTCGGGAGACACGGTCAGCGAGGTGGTCACCACCGACGGCGACCAGCGCGTCGACATGACCCTGTCGAAGGCGTTCGAGGGCTCGGAGAACGTCCAGTTCTACTACGTCGAGGCCCGCGCGGACGAGGTCGTGACCGCGATCAACGCGGCCGACCCGAAGGACGGCTTCGACGACGCCGTCCCCCGTGCCACGTGGTTCGACGGATTCCTCTCGCTGCTGCTCCCTCTCGTGCTGCTCGGCCTGCTGTTCTGGTGGCTGCTGTCGTCGATGCAGGGCGGCGGAGGCAAGGTCATGCAGTTCGGCAAGTCGAAGGCCAAGCTCGTCAGCAAGGAGACGCCGACCGTCACCTTCGCCGATGTGGCCGGAGCCGACGAGGCGATCGAAGAGCTCCATGAGATCAAGGAGTTCCTGCAGGACCCCGCGAAGTTCCAGGCGATCGGTGCCCGCATCCCGAAGGGCGTGCTGCTCTACGGCCCTCCCGGAACGGGCAAGACGCTGCTCGCCCGCGCCGTCGCGGGCGAAGCGGGTGCCCCCTTCTACTCGATCTCGGGTTCCGACTTCGTCGAGATGTTCGTCGGTGTGGGTGCCTCCCGCGTGCGTGATCTGTTCGGTCAGGCCAAGGAGAACTCTCCCGCCATCATCTTCATCGACGAGATCGACGCCGTCGGTCGTCATCGCGGCGCTGGCATGGGTGGCGGCAACGACGAGCGCGAGCAGACCCTCAACCAGATGCTGGTCGAGATGGACGGCTTCGACCCGAACGCGAACGTCATCGTGATCGCGGCGACGAACCGTCCGGACATCCTCGACCCCGCGCTGCTGCGTCCCGGTCGCTTCGACCGGCAGATCGGCGTCGACGCCCCCGACCTCAAGGGACGCCAGAAGATCCTCGAGGTGCACAGCAAGGGAAAGCCCCTCGCGCAGAGCGTCGACCTCGAGGTCGTCGCCCGCAAGACTCCCGGGTTCACCGGCGCCGACCTCGCCAACGTCCTCAACGAGGCCGCGCTCCTGACCGCGCGCTCGAACGCGCAGCTGGTCGACAACCGCGCCCTCGACGAGGCCATCGACCGAGTGATCGCCGGACCGCAGCGCCGCACCCGCGTCATGCGCGACAAGGAGAAGCTCATCACGGCCTACCACGAGGGCGGACACGCGCTCGCGGCGGCGGCGATGAACTACACCGACCCTGTGACCAAGATCACGATCCTTCCCCGCGGCAAGGCGCTCGGCTACACGATGGTGCTGCCGCTCGACGACAAGTACTCCATCACCCGCAACGAGCTGCAGGACCAGCTGACCTACGCCATGGGCGGACGCGTCGCGGAGGAGATCATCTTCCACGATCCGACCACCGGCGCCTCGAACGACATCGAGAAGGCGACCTCGATCGCCCGCAAGATGGTCATCGAATACGGCATGACCACGCAGGTGGGGCCGATCAAGCTCGGCAGTGAGGGCGGCGAGCCCTTCGCCGGCCGCGACATGGGCCGCGGACGCGAGTACTCCGAGAAGGTCGCCGAGCGGGTCGATGCCGAGGTGCGCGCGCTCATCGAGCAAGCGCACAACGAGGCGTACGAGGTCATCAGCGCGAACCGCGACATCCTCGACCGGCTCGCTCTGGCGCTGCTGGAGGAGGAGACGCTCGACCACAACCAGATCGCGGAGATCTTCACCGAGATCAAGAAGCTCCCCGAGCGGCCGCTGTGGCTGTCGAGTGAGGACCGTCCGGTGTCCGAGCGTCCGCCGATCGAGGTGCCGAAGAAGGATGTCTCCCTGGTGGCGTCGGTCGAGGCCCCGACCGCGGCTCCGCGCACCCAGCCGGGATCGGCGGGAGCCGGCCAGGCACGACCAGCGACGGCCTGAGCGTGGCCGTCGACCGGGCGCGCGTCGAGAGGCTGACGCGGGAACTGCTCGAGGCGATCGGCGAGGATCCGGACCGCCCGGGTCTCAAGCAGACGCCGACCCGGATGGGTGAGCTCTACTCCGAGTTCTTCTCGGGAGTGGGAGAGGATGCCGCGGCACCCCTCGCCCGGACCATCAGTGTGACCCGCGGCCCCGCTCCCGACACGCTGCCCTCCGGGGCGGTGCTGCTGCGCGACATACGGTTCCGTTCGGTGTGCGAGCATCACCTCCTGCCGTTCGCCGGCCGCGCGCACCTGGCCTACCTCCCCGGGGAGCAGGTCGTGGGGCTGGGCGCGCTCGTGCGCGTCGTCGAGATCCTCGCGTCGCGCCCCCAGGTGCAGGAGCGCCTGGGCGAGCAGATCGCCGACACCGTCGCCGAGCACCTCGACACCCGCGGGGTCCTGGTCGTGCTCGACGCCGCCCACGGCTGCGTCACGCTGCGCGGCGGACGCCAGCCCGAGGCCTCGACCCTCACGATCGCCGCACGCGGGGAATACACCGATCCCGTCGCGCGCGCCGAGCTCATCAGTCTGATCGCCCTGCCGTCCGGCGTCGCCCTCCCGGGCGGGTCCGCCTCGTGACGGGTATCTGGGGCATCGTCAACGTCACTCCCGACTCGTTCAGCGACGGCGGCCGGTATCTCGAGGTCGACCGTGCGGTGGCCCACGGCCTGCGGCTGCGCGCCGACGGTGCGACGGTGCTCGACATCGGCGGGGAATCCACGAGGCCCGGCGCGGAGCGCGTCGGCGCGGCGGCCGAGCAGCAGCGCGTGATCCCCGTGATCGAGCAGCTCGTCGCGGCCGGGGCGCCGGTGAGCATCGACACCCTCAACGCCTCGACCGCCGTCGCGGCGGTCCGCGCCGGTGCGCGCATCGTGAACGACGTCTCGGGAGGCCTGGGAGATCCGGAGATGCGCGCCGCGGTGGCCGAATCGGGAGCGGACTTCGTGATCGGGCACTGGCGCGGGTTCTCCGACGACATGTACGCGCACGCCGAGTACCGGCGCGCGCCGCGGGAAGTCGCGGGCGAGCTGCAGGAGCGCATCGGAGAGGCGGCAGCGGCGGGCATCGCCCCCTCGCGCCTGATCGTCGACCCGGGCATCGGCTTCGCCAAGACCGGCGCGCAGAACTGGGACGTGCTGCGCGGACTCGAGGAGATCGTCGCACTGGGACCACGCGTGCTCGTCGGCACCTCACGCAAGCGGTTCCTCGCAGAGACCCTGCGGGGAGCGCATGCCGAGCCCGACATCTCGGAAGCGCGGCGGGATCTGGCCACAGCGGTCACGAGCGCTCTCGCCGCGACGGTCGGAGTGTGGGCCGTGCGCGTGCACGACGTCGCCGCCACGCGGGATGCCCTCGCCATCGCCCACGCCTGGCACGGACGCTGAGCAGACCCCCGGCTCGTGCGCGGCCGAGCGTCGGCGGGCGGCCCCCCGTACGCTAGGGGGATGCACCCCCTCGATGAGATCGCCCTGACCGGACTCACCGTCTTCGGACGTCACGGTGTCCACGACCATGAGCGCGAGAACGGCCAGGAGTTCACGATCGATCTGCGGCTGTCGCTCTCGCTGGAGCAGGCCGCGAGCTCGGACGACGTCGCCGACACCGTGCACTACGGCGAACTCGCCGAGAAGGTGGCGGAGGTCGTGTCCGGGGAGCCGGTCAACCTGATCGAGACGCTGGCATCGCGCATCGCCGACGTCGCTCTCGCGGACGATCGCGTGCAGTTCGTCGTGGTGACCGTGCACAAGCCGCACGCCCCGATTCCGCTGTCGTTCTCCGATGTCGCGGTGACGGTGCATCGGTCCCGTCAGGCCGCACCGCTCGAGGACATCCGGATATGAGTCGGAACCTGACCATCCC
Source organism: Microbacterium sp. TW_SC_2 (assembly GCF_055361165.1). Classification (NCBI taxonomy): domain Bacteria; kingdom Bacillati; phylum Actinomycetota; class Actinomycetes; order Micrococcales; family Microbacteriaceae; genus Microbacterium; species Microbacterium sp. TW_SC_2. Next base: position 505,046 of record NZ_CM143952.1, read on the forward strand.
GCCGGATGTCCCGCCGGCGCGACCCGGGCGGGCCCCGACCGCGGCCGTGATCGCCCTCGGCGCGAATCTGGGCGACCGTGAGCAGACGATCCGCCACGCCGCCGAACGCATCGCGCGCCTGCCGCTGGTGAGCGATGTGCGACTCTCCGCACTGTTCGAGACGGTCGCCCTGCGCCCGGACGGACCGGATCCCGCGGCGCCGGGATATGTCAACGCGGTCGCGCTGGTGACCACGCGCCTGGCTCCGGAGATCCTGCTCGGGATGCTGCACGCGATCGAGGACGAGAACGGGCGGGAGCGGCACGTGCGCTGGGGGGACCGCACCCTGGATCTCGACCTGATCGCCTACGGCGACGTCGTGTCGGACGAGCCCCGCCTGCAGCTGCCGCATCCGCGCGCGGCAGAGCGGCTGTTCGTCCTGGAGCCCTGGCTCGACCTGGACCCCGAGGCGGAACTGCTCGGACACGGCCGCGTCGCCGCTCTGGCGGACGCGCTGCGTGCGCGAGGCGAGGCATGAAGCGCACGTCGTTGGGCCTGCTCGTCGTCCTCGCGCTGCTCGGCACGGGCGGCGGATACCTTCTGGACCACGTCCTCACGGCGAGCGGTCGGGCGACGTTCACTCCGTCGCTGCTGCTTCCGGTGCTGTTGCTGCTGATCGCCGCCGCCGCCCTGGGCGTCGCGTGGCCGGTGCGGCACAGCGTGCGATCGGGCATCCGCATCGATCCGTTCCGTGCACTGCGTGCCGCCACGCTCGCGCGCGCGTCGAGCCTGCTCGGCGCGATCATGGCCGGCCTGGGTGCGGGGCTGCTGGTGTTCCTCCTGTCGCGCCCCATCGATCCCCCGGTAGGGTCGACTGTGGCGATGCTGGCTCTGATCGCAAGTGCGATCGTGCTCGTGATCGCCGCTCTCATCGCGGAACAGTTCTGCACTCTGCCAAAGGATCCTGATGACTCAGAACCCCGAGACCTCGCCCCTGAACCCCGCGGAGGGCACTGACCTCGACGCGCTGGACCAGGGGACGTACACCCAGCTGCGCACGTCGCGGCGCGAGGGGCGGCTCGAACTCGACGGCACCTGGCACCAGATCTCACCGCGCTACGTGGTGTCGCAGTTCGTGCAGAACGCGATCTTCCTCGCGGTGGTCGTCGCCGCCGCCGTCGTGCTCAACATCGCGTGGGAGCAGGACTGGGTGTGGATCCCTGCCGGGGTCATCATCGTGATCACCCTGCTCACGCTCATCATCCTTCCCCGCCAGGCGAAGGCGATCGGGTACATGCTGCGCGCCGACGACATCGTCTTCCGCAAGGGCATCCTGTGGCAGCGCATGATCGCGGTGCCGTACGGACGGATGCAGCTCGTCGACATCACGCAGGGCCCCCTCGACCGCGCGTTCGGGGTGTCGCAGCTGAAGATGGTCACGGCGGCCGCGACGACCGGCGTGCAGATCCCCGGGCTCACGCAGCAGGCAGCGGAGGCGCTGCGCGACACGCTCATCGAAGTGGCCGAGACCCGTCGGACCGGCCTGTGAGCGAGCCGCAGTTCCCCGTCGCCCCGTCGTCGTCGCAGACCCCGGCGCCGCAGAACCCGGGACCGCAGGCCCCGGCGCCGCAGACGTCCGAGCCTCGCGGCGATTCGTCGAACTCCCTCGCCGACGGCGAGTGGCACCGGATGCATCCGCTCACCCCGCTGTTCAAGGGCGGGCTGGCGCTCATCATCATCGCCGGAATCCTGATCGCCAACATGCGCGACCGGGTCATCGCCTGGGTGGTCGACCTGTTCTCGCCCGAGGCGCACTACGGCGACTACACGAGCGGGGATCCCGTCGACTGGGTCCTCGAGAACAACCTGATCCTGATCGTGCTGCTCGGAGTGCTCGCGCTCGTGCTCGTGCTGGTGCTCATCTTCTGGGTGGTCTGGCGGTTCCACCAGTTCCGCATCACCGGCGACCACGTCGAGGTGCGCAAGGGCATCGTGTTCCGCTCGCACCGGCGTGCTCCGCTGGATCGGGTGCAGGGCGTCAACCTCACGCGTCCGTTCCCCGCGCGCATCATCGGCCTCGCCAAGCTCGAAGTCGTCGGTGCCGGCAACGACGCGAACGTGGAACTCGAATACCTCGCGACCTCCCGCGCCGAATCGGTGCGCACGTCGATCCTGCGACTGGCATCGGGTGCGCGTGCTGCGCGACAGGGTGGCGCCGGATCCGCGTCCGGGCCCGCCGCCGGGATGCCGGTCGAGCCGGGTGCCCCCGGTGCGCGCGCGCAGCTCGTCGGCTCCATGAACGACGGGGTCACCGGACTGATCACCGGAGTCGACCTCGAGGACGTCGCGCCCGAGAGCGTCGTCAAGATCCCCACCGGCCGTCTCGTCGGCTCGCAGCTGATCGCCGGCGTGCTGTGGCTGCTGTTCTTCGGCGTGATCTTCGCGGTCGCGCTGGGCAGTGCGGCATGGGGCATCCTCGCCGACGGCGACCCCGAGGGCGGCGTGATCCTGCTCGGTATCGGGCTCGGCATGGGCATCCCGCTCGTCGTCGCGACGGTCGGTATCACCTGGGCGCAGATCTCGAAGTCGCTGCGCTACTCGATCGCGCCCACCCCGGACGGCGTGCGCATCACCTACGGCCTGTTCACCACCGTCACCGAGACTCTGCCGCCCGGCCGCATCTTCGCGGTCGAGGTGTCGCAGTCCCTGCTGTGGCGTCCGTTCGGCTGGTGGACCATCAAGATCAACCGCATGAGCGGCAAGAGCATCACGCAGCAGCAGTCGGGAACCGCGCAGCAGTTCAACATCGTGCTGCCGGTCGGAAAGCGTGCCGACGTCGAGCGCGTTCTCGGTCTGATCCTCCCCGACGTGCCGGCCGCCGACATCCCGGTGATCTGGGAGCAGGGCGTGCTCGGTCCGATCGAGGGAGATCCTTATCGCTCGATGCCGCGGCGTGCCCGGTGGCGTCGTCCGGTCTCCTGGAAGCGGCACGGATTCCTGCTCACCGAATTCGGGTTGCTTCTGCGACGGGGCGTGGTGTGGCGCAAGCTCGCGGTGTTCCCGCTCGCGCGTCTGCAGGGCGTGTCGCTCAGCCAGGGGCCGATCGATCGGATGCAGCGGGTCTCGGGTGCGCAGGTGCACACCGCCCCCGGGCCGATCACCGGTCTGCTCTCCGGTCTCGAGCGGGACGATGCGCTCACGCTTCTCGACGGAGTCAGCCGCGCGGCGGCCGCCGCCGCCCTGCGCGACACCACACACCGGTGGAGCGAGCACGCCGCCACGGCGCCGTCGCCGGACGTGCGCTTCGCGCCCCCCGCGCCATCGGGCGCTCCGGCTCCTTCCGCGTCTCCGGTGAGCCAGCCGGCGCCTCCCGCACCGGCTGCCCCTCCCGCACCGACTGCGCCTCCGGCGCCGTTCGCGCCGCCCGTCAGCCCGCCTCCGGCGCCGCCCGTGTCGCAGCCCGCGCCGCCCGCGCCGCCGGCGCCGCCCGTGTCGGAGCCGGCACCTCCCGCCCCGCCGGCGCCGCCCGTGTCGCAGCCTGCGCCTCCTGCGCCGCCTGTGTCATCGGCGCCGCCTCCGGCGAATCCGCCTGCTCCTCCGGTGGTGGAGCCGACGGATCCTCCGCTGACCCGTCGCTCGGCGCGTCCGGTCGCGCCTCCCACGGAGGACTGATCGGATGGTGCGCGATGGACGCCTCGGCGTCGGCATCATCGGCGCGGGCCGCGTCGGTCCGGTGATCGGAGCCGCCCTCGGTGGAGCGGGGCACGCGATCGTCGGGATCACCAGCGGGTCCGACGACGAGCGCGTCTCCGCGGTGCTGCCGAACGTGCCCGTGCTGGACGCACTCGAGATCGTGCGAAGGGCGGAGCTGGTCGTCCTGGCGGTCCCGCACACGGAGCTGCCCTCGCTCGTCACGGGGATCGCCGAGCTGGGCGGGTGGCAGGTGGGGCAACTCGTACTGCACACCGACCCCGCGTACGGGGTCGAGGTGCTGCGTCCGGCGGCAGAGCGCGGAGCGATCCCGCTCGCCGTGCATCCGGCGATCACGTTCACGGGGACCTCGATCGATCTCCGGCAGTTGCCGGCCAGCTTCGCCGCGGTCACGGCGCCGGCCGCGGTGCTGCCGATCGCGCAGGCGCTCGCGGTCGAGATGGGCTGCGAACCGGTCGTCATCGCCGAGCAGGATCGAGGGGTCTACGCCGATGCGGTCCAGACCGCCGCCGACTTCTCCCGGTCGATCATCGGTCAGTCCACGGCCCGGCTCCGCGAGATCGGAGTCGAGAATCCCGGCGGCTACCTCTCCGCGCTCGTGCAGTCGACCGTCGAGCACGCGCTCCGCACGGCATCCACCCCACCGCCGCTGTCCTGAGATCGGCGCGGCTGCTCTGAGATCGGCGGGACTGCTCGGAGATCGGCGCGGCTCAGCGTCCTCCCGAGAAGCCGCCGCCCCCACCGCCGCCGGAGAATCCGCCGCCGAACGAGCCCCCCGCGCTCGAGGAGCTGCCGGTCGAGGGTGCCGAGTACGTCGCCGCGGCGTGCGACGTCAGTGCGAAGGCGGCGAGCTGCGTCCGCAGGTACGGAGACGTGGGGTCGCCGATCCAGCCGGCGCCGCGGTGCTCCTGCGAGTACGCGGATTCGAGGACGCCGCCCCACTCGTCTTCGAGCCCGAACAGCATGGCGTAGGGGAGCAGCCGCTCGTACAGCACGATCACGTTCGCACTGCCGTCCTGACGGCGCTCGGCTCCGCGGTAGGACTGCAGCATCCGCAGCCGGTCGGCCTCGGCCACACGGATGAACTCCTCGACGCCCTTCAGGTACTCCAGCTCGCGCGCGCCCTCCACCGTGAGCACGGTGTGCTTCGCGAAGACGTAGAAGCTCGTCAGGAGGACGGCGACCGCGCCGATCGAGATCGCGACCATCGCCGGGGTGGCCGAGGTGCGACCGCTGATCACTCCCCACAGGCCCAGCCCGAGGCCGGCGAGCGTGAGGGCGATCGCGATGCCCTGCAGGATCATGGCACCGCGCGAACGCGCCCGTGTCGTGAATCCCTGCGCCGCGGCGGTCTCGGTGCCGCTGCGCACCAGAGCCGACATCCGTCCGGCGAAAGCCTCGCTCGACGCGGGGAGGTCCACCACGCCGGAGGCGTCTGCGCCGACGAACAGCGCGTCGAGGGCCTCGACGTCGAGCTGGTCGGGGATGCGCGTCCCGGGCAGGCGGCGCAGGCGGTGGCGCTCGGTGTCGTCTCCCTCTTCGATGCGCAGGGTGCCGCGCACCGCGAGATGCACGATCTCCGCAGGCACCGGGTCCTTCGCCCCCGGGATGAGCGCGGCGGCGAGGAGCGGAGGCATCCGATCGGGCACGTCGTACTGTGCCACCACGATGCCGTCGGCGACGCGTCGGCGTCGCGCGGACACCGACACCGCGACGCATCCGCCGACCGCGAGACCGATCGCGCCGATCGCGGCGGCTCCGGGCACGACGTCGGTGACCGGATTCGGCTGCCGCGCGGGGGCCGGCGTCGCGGTGCCCGCCTCGAATCCGATCGCGATGGTCACTCCCTCACCGGCGGCACGCGGGCCGGACTCGACGCGGAAGACCGCGGAGTCGCCCTCGGTCCGCGGCCCCTGCAGGTCGCACTCGTCGGTGGAGCCGGAGAAGCCGGTGTAGCAGCGTGCGGAGCCGGTGAGGCGGTCGCTCAACGCCGGATCGAGGACGATGTCGGCGCGGAAGCTGTCGATCGGCTGGGTGCTGTCGAGGGGGAGCAGATCCCAGTAGAACTCGTCGACACCGGTGTCGGCCGCGAGGATCACATCGCGCATCGTGTACTCGATCACATACGTCGTCAGACCCTGCAGGTAGTCGTCGGTGCCGGTGAGGATGAACAGCACGCCGTCATCGGTCTCGGTCTCGTAGGGGATCTCGGCGCCGTCGGCGTCGGTGACCGACACGACCCTGGTGTCGATGCGCGCCCCTTCGTAGGTGCTGGGCAGGCCGCGGACGATGCCACGATTCTGGTCGACGTCGGGGAACCGCGCGACGAGCGTCTCGGTGACCTTCAGCTGCGCGCGCCCCTCCGCATCGAGACCCAGGTCGTAGCGGGCATCCCACGACGCGTAGGAGAAGTCATCGACGTCGGCGACGACGTCCGCGGCGATGCCGGCAGCGGCAGGCAGGACCGTGCCGGCGTCGGCGGCGCCCTCCGCCGCGGGCGAGGAAGCGGGGGCTGCGACGGCGGCAGCGGCGGGGCCCAGGAACCCGACGGCGGCGAGCGCGAGGGCGGCGAGCATGCGGACGATCCGTGGGGAGGCCATTCTTCGAGGCTATCGAGCCGGGGCCGACGGGCAAGCGCCCCCGCCTCGGTAAACTGGAATCGACTTCCAAGGAGCCCCGCACATGACTGATGCGTCCGCCGCGCCCGCGCAGACCACGACCGACCCCGCAGCCGGCGGTGACGATGACATCCACGAGCAGAAGGCGGTGCGTCTCGCGAAGCGCGAGCGCCTGATCCAGAAGCGGACGGATGCCGGTGGTGGCGCGTTCCCGGTGAGCGTGCCGGTGACGCACGCGATCCCCGCTCTCCGTGCCGAGCACGCGCACCTCGAGCCCGGGGACGAGACCGGCCTGATCGTCGGTGTCGCCGGCCGGGTGGTGTTCAGCCGCAACACCGGGAAGCTCTGCTTCGCGACGCTCCAGGCCGGCGACGGCTCCCGCATCCAGGCCATGATCTCGTTGGCGAACGTGGGCGAGGAGTCGCTGGCCGACTGGAAGGAATACGTCGACCTCGGCGACCACGTGTTCGTGCACGGCGAGGTGATCTCGAGCCGCCGGGGCGAACTGTCGATCATGGCCGACTCCTGGGAGATCGCGGCGAAGGCCATCCTCCCGCTGCCGAACGCCTATGCCGAACTGAGCGAGGAGGGCCGCGTGCGCAGCCGCTACCTCGATCTGATCGTGCGCGAGCAGGCGCGCTCCACCGTGCGGGCACGTGCCGCCGTGAACGCGAGCCTGCGCGCGACCTTCTCCTCGCACGACTACCTCGAAGTCGAGACGCCCATGCTGCAGGTGCAGCACGGCGGTGCCTCGGCCCGGCCCTTCGTCACCCACTCCAACGCCTTCGACACCGAGCTCTACCTGCGCATCGCCCCCGAGCTCTACCTCAAGCGCGCCGTGGTCGGCGGCATCGAGCGGGTCTACGAGATCAACCGCAACTTCCGCAACGAGGGCGCCGACTCCACACACAGCCCCGAGTTCGCGATGCTCGAGGCGTATCAGGCCTATGGCGACTACCACCAGATGGCCGGCCTCACGCAGGAGCTCGTGCAGAAGGCGGCGCTCGCCGTGGCCGGTTCCACCACGGTGACGTGGGCCGACGGCACGGAGTACGACCTGGGCGGGGAGTGGGATCGCATCTCGATGTACGAGTCGCTCTCGGCGGCATCCGGTCGGACCGTCACGCCGCAGGACTCGGTCGACGATCTGATCGCCTTCGCCGAGGCCAACGACGTCGATCTTCCGCCCCAGGCGACCCACGGCAAACTCGTCGAGGAGCTCTGGGAGCACTTCGTGAAGGGCGATCTGGTGCGCCCCACGTTCGTGATGGACTTCCCCGTCGACACCTCCCCGCTCGTGCGCGAGCATCGCTCGATCGCCGGTGTGGTCGAGAAGTGGGACCTGTACATCCGTGGCTTCGAACTGGCCACGGGATACTCCGAGCTCGTCGACCCGGTGATCCAGCGCGAACGCTTCGTGGAGCAGTCGAAGCTCGCCGCCCGAGGTGATGTCGAGGCCATGCCGATCGACGAGGAGTTCCTGCGCGCTCTCGAGCACGGCATGCCGCCGTCCGGTGGCATGGGGATGGGTATCGATCGCCTGATCATGGCGATCACCGGACTCGGTATCCGCGAGACCATCCTCTTCCCGCTGGTCAAGTAGCCGCGCCCGCGTCGGTCGCCGTCTCCCTGTCGGAGTGGGCGATCCCGCGGAACGCCCACTCCGGCAGTACCGCGGCGTCGAGCAGTGTGCGGATCAGAGCCGCGAGGCCGTACTGCGGATCGATCGCGCGCACGAGGTCGAGATAGTGCGCGGCGTGACTCGCACGACCGAGCGCCCACGAGAGCCATGCGGCGACGGTGAGCGGCCCACGCCGCATCCGTCGGGGCGCGACCGCCGCGGCATGCCGCACGATCATGAGGGCGACCCGGAGTCGATCAGCATCCGGGGCGGGGCCCGTGCCGAGGAACACCGCTCCCAGATCATCGGAGATCATGCGCCCCTCGCGCGCGAAGGCGAACTGCGCATCGAGGGTGCGGATCCCGCCGTCGATGTCGGTCGCCCACTGCGCGATCGCGACGTCGCGGAAGACCGGGCGCTCCAGGCACCACAGCAGTGCGGTGGTCGCGAAGGCCGGGGTCTGCTCCGGACGGTCGAGCAGCGACTCGAAGAACGCGGGGATGTCGTCGAGGGCGGCGATCGCCGCCAGAGCATCCGGATTCTCCGGCCGCGCGGATGGCGCGGGGGAGTCCGCATCGAGCGCCGCGCCGATGTCGCGCAGCGCCCGGGCGACGCGCTCCCGGAGGGTACGGTCGGCGTGCGGCAGAGCCGTGCCGGCGAGCTGGTCACCGGTGACGTCGCCGAGCCCCGGCACCTCGGGGGCAGGAGATCCGGTGTCGAGCACCCCCACCTGCGGATCGTCGACGAGATAGCTCGACCAGCCGACGGGGGTCACGCACAGCGCGTCGACAATGCGCAGGCCCGCTTCCTCGGCGCGACCGAGCAGCTCATCGACGGCGACCGCCAGGGGGAGGACCAGCCCGTCGGGTGTGAGCTCGGGGCGGTCGTCGGTGTATACGACCGCGGCGATCGCGTCCGTGCCGTCGACGCGCGCCGCCAGTCCGATCGCGGCGTCGGCGAACCGGGTGAGATCGACCTCGGGTCGGGGGAGGTCGAGGCGCATCGCGCCGTGCGTGCGGCTTCCGCGGAAGGGGAGCAGCACGATGCTGCGGCGTGGGGTGAAGCCCGCCAGGGCCGGGACGATGCGGAGGAAGGCGGCGGAGTCGGAAGCTCGGAGAACTGTGGTCATGGAGCGAGTGTCGCCGTTCTCGGGGGCTGACGGCGGCGAAAGGGCGGGGTGTGGATGCATCCGCCGTGCATTCGCCTCAGGGGACGAAGAGTGCGGTCCTGCGGGCGCGTACGATGGAGGCATGGAGAACTTCTGGCTCGCAGTGGCGTGGTCGCTGTTGCCGACCATCGGTGTCAGCATCGTGTTCTTCATGGTCGTGCGCGGCATCCTCCGGTTCGATCGCACGGAGCGCAAGGTGCACGCGCAGATCGAGGCCGAGGAGCGCGCTGCGCGGGGCCTCCCTCCCCGCTCCTGAGCGACGTCGACGCCATCGGCTACTGTGTAGCCAACGCCCGGGCGAGGGTGCGCATCCGCGCCGATCGGCGCGGAATCAGTGAGGGGACACCATGACGCCGGAGACCGTGGCATGGTTGATCGCCGCCTTCCTCCTGCTGCTCGACGTCGCGATCCGCATCACCGCGATCATCGTGATCCCGCGCAACCGGCGTCCGACGGCCGCGATGGCCTGGTTGCTCGCTGTGTTCTTCATCCCCTTCATCGGCGTCTTCCTCTTCCTGCTGATCGGAAACCCTCGGCTCCCGCGCGCGCGACGTCGCAAGCAGGATCAGATCAACGAGTACATCGCGGAGGCCAGCGAGCACCTGCACTTCGGCACTCTGCGGCCGCACGCGCCGAACTGGTTCGGACCGATCGTCCAGATGAACCAGAAGCTCGGGGCTCTGCCGCTGTCCGGCGACAACGGCGCTCACCTGATCCCGGACTACCAGGAGTCGCTCGATGCGATGGCCGAGGAGATCCGCGGCGCGCAGCAGTACGTGCACATCGAGTTCTACATCCTGCAGGCGGATGCCGCGACCGACAACTTCTTCCGCGCCATGGAGGAGGTCGCCGCCCGCGGCGTCGAGGTGCGGGTGCTGCTCGACCACTGGGCCAACCTTCGGAAGCCGCGCTACCGCGACACCCTCCGCCGGCTGGACGCCATGGGGGCCGACTGGCGGTTGATGCTCCCCGTCCTGCCCTTGCGCGGCCATATGCAGCGCCCCGACCTGCGCAACCACCGCAAGCTCCTGGTCGTCGACGGAAAGGTCGCCTTCCTCGGCTCGCAGAACGTGACGGACTCGACCTACAACCTGCCGAAGAACATCAAGCGCGGACTGCACTGGGTCGACCTCATGGTGCGCCTGGACGGCCCCGTGGTCCTGAGCGTGAACGCCATCTTCGTCGCGGACTGGTACAGCGAGACCGACACGGTCCTGGAGGGCATCGACATCCGTCACGCCGACATCGGCTCGGGAGACCTCGACTGCCAGGTCGTGCCCTCGGGCCCCGGCTTCGATGTCGAGAACAATCTGCGGCTGTTCCTGGCTCTGCTGTACGCGGCCAAGAAGCGCATCATGATCGTGAGCCCGTACTTCGTGCCCGACGAGGCTCTCCTGCTGGCGGTCACGGCGGCGGTGGACCGCGGAGTCGAGGTCGAGCTGTTCGTCTCGGAAGAGGGCGATCAGGCCATGGTCTACCACGCCCAGCGCAGCTACTACGAGGTGCTGCTCACGGCGGGAGTGCGCATCTGGATGTACCGCAAGCCGTACATCCTGCACACCAAGAGCCTCACGATCGATGACGAGGTCGCCGTGATCGGGTCGAGCAACATGGACATGCGCTCCTTCGGTCTGAATCTCGAGGTGTCGATGCTCGTCCGCGGCGAGGAGTTCGTCGCCGAGATGCGCGAGGTGGAGGACCGATACCGTTCGCTCAGCCGGGAGCTCACTCTCGAGGAGTGGCAGCGGCAGCCGCTGCGCTCGACCGTCCTCGACAACCTCGCGCGGCTGACCTCCGCCCTGCAGTGAGCGGTCGCCGGGGAATCATTCCGGAGACGACGATGCCGCGGGAGTCGGCTCGAGGCTGACTCCCGCGGCATCGACGCGGGGACTACTCGGCGACGGGGATCGCCTGCGCCTTGAGCGTCTCGATGGTCGATTCCTGAGCCGCCGTCAGCGAATCCAGCAGCGTGCCCTGACCGGTGACGGCCTTCTGGAAGCCGTCGGAGACGTCCGCGTAGGTCTGCGTCATGGTCGGACCCCACACGAAGTCGGGGTTGACCTGGGCCGCAGCCTCGGCGAAGACGTCGTAGATGACCTGACCGCCGTAGAAGTCGACGCCCTCCTGCAGCGAGGCGAGTCCGAGTCCGTCGGTGGTCGCGGGGTAGATGTTCGCCGAGGTGTTGAGCGCGGTCAGCGCCTCGTCGGAGGTGTTCAGCCACAGCGCGAACTTCGTGGCCTCGTACAGGTGATCCGTGCCCTTGAAGACGGCGATCGACGAGCCGCCCCAGTTGCCGGCGCTCTTGCCGCCCTCTTCCCACTGCGGGGATGCGGCGACCGACCAGTTGCCTGCGGTGTCGGGAGCACCGCTCGAGATCGAGTTGGCGCCCCAGACAGCGGAGTTCCACGACCACACCTCGCCCGAGTTGTAGGCGTTGTTCCACTCCTCGGTCCAGGCCGGGTAGGTGGAGACGAGGTCCTCGTCGAGCAGTTCCTGCCAGTACTCGGCCACCTTCGTGGTCGCGTCACCGGTCATGTCGACCGTCCACGCGTCGCCGTCGTTCGTGAACCAGTCGCCGTTGTCCTGCCAGACGAGGCCGGCGAACTGGTTGATGTCGGCGGTGGAGAAGTTGGTGATGTACCCACCGGCGGCGCGCACCTTGACGGCCGCCTCCTTGTACTCCTCCCACGTCGTCGGGACGTCGATGCCGTTCTGCTCGAACAGGTCGGAGCGGTAGAACAGGGCCATGGGGCCCGAGTCCTGCGGGATGCCGTAGACGCCGTCGGCGGTGCCGAGCGTGACCTGCCCCCAGGTCCAGGGGATGAACTGGGACTCGGCCGCCACCACGTCCTCGCACGCGGCGAGGTTCTCGAGGCCGTCCTGCACGAGGAAGCTCGACAGGGCGTCGTACTCGATCTGTCCGAGGTCGGGAGCGTTGCCGGCCTTCAGCTGGCTGAAGAAGCTCTGGTACGTACCGGAGTTGCCGTTCGGGCCCGTCTGGACCTTGACCTGGATCTCGGGGTTCTCCTCGTTCCACTGCGCGACGACGTCTTCGATGCCGGGGATCCAGGAGGTGAACTCGAGTGTGACGTCTCCGTCGGCGGGGGTGCAGGCCGCGGCATCCGCGCCGTCGCCGGATCCGCTGCCTGCCGTGCATCCCGCCAGCGCGATCGCGCTGAGCAGTGCGACGCCGGTGGCGACTGCCCTCGTGGTGTGCTGCATGATCTTCCTCTTTCGGTGGGTGGTTCGGGTTTTCAGGGAGACCGCCGCAGGAACGGCGGCGGGGGTCACTTCACGGAGCCGTTTCCGAGGCCGCTCTGCCAGAACCGCTGCAGCATCAGGAACGCGATGATGAGCGGGATGATCGACAGGAACGACCCGACGAGCACGTAGGTGCGCAGCTCCGGGATCTGGTTGAGCTGGGTGTTCCAGGCGAACAGGCCGTAGGTGATCGGGAACAGCTCCTGGCTGCGCAGCATGATCAGCGGCAGGAAGAAGTTGTTCCAGATGGTGACGAACTGGAACAGGAACACGGTGATCAGCGCGGGGGTCATCAGGCGCACCGACACCGTGAAGAACGTGCGCACCTCGCCGGCTCCGTCGAGGCGCGCGGCCTCGATCAGCTCGTCGGGCACGGACGCCGCCGCGAAGATGCGCGTCAGGTACACCCCGAACGGGCTGACGATGCTCGGCAGCAGCACAGCCCAGAAGGTGTTCGTGAGATTCACCTGGCTGAACAGCAGGAACAGCGGCAGCGCGAGCGCGGTCGCCGGCACGAGCACACCGCCCAGCACGACGTTGAACAGCAGCTCGCGACCGGGGAACCGGTATTTCGCGAGGGCGTAGCCGCACATGCCGGCGAACACCGTCGCGAGCAGGGCGCCGAGACCGGCGTAGCCGAGACTGTTCATGATCCAGCGCAGGTAGATGCCGCCGTCATAGCTGATCAGGGCGCCGATGTTCTCGAACAGGTTCCAGTCGGCGAACCACAGCGGGGCCGTGGTCAGCAGGTCGCCGCGGTCCTTGGTCGAGGCGATGAACAGCCACCAGATCGGCGTGAGGAAGTAGAGGGTGAAGACCCCCATGATCAGCAGTGCCGCGCCTCGGGAGAGGAAGCTCTCGCGGGGTCCGCGTGCCGGGGTGAGGTCGTCGGCGGTCGCGCCGCGCTTCAGAGTGAGCATGCTCATTGCTCCGCCTTCCGCTGGGACACCTTGAGGAAGGTGAACGACAGGACGAACGTCGCGAGAGCGAGCACGACCGAGAAGGCCGCCGCGAGGTTCGTGTTGGGAATCGAGTTGGTCGCGTAGATGGTCATGTTGGGGGTGAACGTGCTCGACACCGCGGCGCTGAACGAGCGGAACACCTGCGGTTCGGCGAGCAGCTGGAAGGTGCCGATGATGGAGAACACGGTCGTGAGCACCAGGGCGGGGGCGACCATCGGGATCTTGATCGACCAGGCGATGCGGATCTGACCGGCCCCGTCGAGGCGCGCGGCCTCATACACCTCGGCGGGGATCGCGAGGAGCGCCGAGTAGATGATCAGCATGTTGTAGCCGACGAAGACCCAGGTGACGACGTTGGCGATCGACCACAGCACGAACTCGGGGGAGAGGAAGTCGATCGCCCGGGTGACGTCGGTGAACGGCGACAGGTTGGGCGAGTAAAGGAAGCCCCACATGATCGCCGCGATCACGCCGGGAACGGCGTAGGGCGCGAAGAAGGCGAGCCGGAAGAACTTCTTACCCTTCAGGACGGGAGAGTCGAGGAGCAGCGCGAACAGCAGAGCCAGGCCCAGCATCACGGGCACCTGCACCACACCGAACAGCAGCACACGTCCCACGGACTCCCAGAACGGGGCATTCGAGAACACGTTCGCGTACTGGGTCAGGCCGCCGAAGACCTCCTGCGGCTGTCCATAGGTGCCCTCGCGCTCGACGACCAGCATCGACTGGTAGACGGCGTACCCGATCGGCACCAGGTAGAACAGCAGGAACAGGATGCCGAACGGGGCCGCGAAGAAGGCGATCGCCCCCTTGTGCGGCGTGGCCCGGCGCTCTGGTCGCTGCCTCTTCCTCCGGCCCTCGGTGACGAGCAGTTCTGTGGCGGTCATGCGATCGCCTCCTCTCGGATGATGCGCACGGCTCCGGCGGGCACGACCACGTGTCCGTGCACCGCGGTGGTGGTGACGAGGTCGACACCCTCGGCGTCGACCTCGACCTCGGCCGAGCCGTGGTTGATGACGAACAGGTAGGTGTGGTCGGTGCCCCGGCGCCGCACGAGCTCGAGTGCGGCGAGGTCGCCGCGGACGGATGCCGGAGGGGTGAGCCCGACCTCGTCGACGAGACGCTCCATCAGCGCACGATAGCCCTCGGCGTCCGGGAGTGTGGCGAGGTACCACGCGGTGCCCCGACCCCAGACGTGCCGGGTGATGGCGGGGGAGCCGTCGGCCGCGCCGCCCGCGAAGGTCGCGATGACCTCGGCGGAGGTGGCGCGCCCGCGCTCCGACCACAGGCTCGCGGTCGTGCCGTCGCTCAGCGTGATCGTGGTGCCGGGGGCGACCGGGGCGAACTCCTCGATCCGCACGCCCAGGGCGTCACGGAACGGTCCGGTGTAGCCGCCCGTGTAGACGCGATCCTGCTCGTCGACCGTTCCGCTCGCGAAGGTGATCAGCGCGGTGCCGCCGGCGTCGATCCAGTCGGTGATGACCGCGGCATCCGCCGTGCTCACCAGATGCAGCGCGGGAACGACGACCAGGCGGTAGCCGCTGAGGTCGGCGCCCGGGGGCACGATGTCGACGGTGATGCCGAGATCGTGCAGCGCCTTGTGCGCGGCGTGCACCTGGTCCAGGTAGCCGAGCGCGTGACTCGGGCGGGCATCCGTGCTCATCGCCCACCAGGACTCCCACGAGAAGACGAGGGCGGCCTCGGCCTCGACGCGCGATCCGGCGACGTCGGCGAGCCGTGCGATGACGCCGCCGAGGTCGGCGACCTCGCGCCAGACGGCCGAGTCGGTGCCGGCATGGGGGAGCATCGCGGAGTGGAACTTCTCGCTGCCCTGCACCGAGGCGCGCCACTGGAAGAAGCAGACGCCGTCGGCGCCGCGCGCGACGTGGGTGAGGGAGTTCCGCAGCATCTCGCCCTCGCTCTTGGGCAGGTTCAGGGGCTGCCAGTTGACGGCGCCGGTGGAGTGCTCCATGAGCAGCCACGGGGCGCCCTGCGCGAGTCCGCGCGTGAGGTCGGCGTTGAAGGCGAGCTCGGCCGTCGGGTCGGCGAGCCGATGATCGAGATAGTGGTCGTTGGCGATCACGTCCATGTCGCCGGCCCACGACCAGTAGTCGAGGTTCTCGATGTGCGTCGTCACCATGAAGTTGGTGGTGATCGGGCGCGTGCTCAGCGGCCGGATCACGTCGGCCTCCGCTCGGTAGTGGTCGAGCAGCTGGTCGGAGCTGAAGCGGTGGAAGTCCAGCATCTGGCCGGGGTTGCGCAGCGACAGGGTGGCGCGCGGCGGAAGGACCTCGGACCAGTCGCGGTAGGTCTGGCTCCAGAACGATGTGCCCCAGGCGGTGTTGAGCGCCGCGATGTCGTCATAGCGTCCCCGGAGCCAGTGCCGGAACGCCTCGGCGCTCTCGTCGCAGTAGCACAGGGCGTTGTGGCACCCGAGCTCGTTCGACACGTGCCACAGCTCGACGGCGGGGTGATCGCCGTAGCGCAGCGCCACCTGCTCCACGAGGGCGAGCGCCGCGCTCCGATAGGTCGCGGAGCTGGGGCAGAACGCCTGGCGGCCGCCGGGGAAACGGCGCGTGCCGTCCTCCACCATCGGGAGGATCTCGGGGTGCGCGGTGGTGAGCCAGGCGGGAGGGGAGGCGGTTCCGGTGCCGAGGTTGACCCGGATGCCGGCGCCATGCAGGCGCGCGATGATGTCGTCGAGGCGGGCGAAGTCGTACTCGCCCGCCCGCGGTTCGATGTGCGCCCACCCGAAGATGTTGATCGCGACCAGGTCGACGCCGATCTCCTGCATCAGGGCGATGTCCTCGGTCCACACCTCGGGCGTCCACTGCTCGGGGTTGTAGTCGCAGCCGAAGGCGATGCCGTCGTGGGTGAAGGGCCGGGCGGGGGTGGTCATGCTCTCCTCGGTTCTGTGAACGTGCACAGCTCCGAGCGTCTGATCTCCGCACTGAGTATCTGTGAACGTGTACAGAGTAAGCAAACCGCGATCTCGCTGTCAACTGCCACGCGTGGCATGTGCGCGTGCACATACGATGGACCCTGATGAACAGCGAGCGTAAGCATCGGGCGACCGTCAAGGACGTCGCGACCGAGGCCGGGGTGTCTCGGGGAACCGTCAGCCGCGTGCTGAACGGGCAGCCCTATGTCTCCTCCGAGGCCCGCGAGGCGATCGAGGCCGCGATCGCCAAGGTCGGCTTCGTCCCCAACCGCGCAGCGCGCAGCCTCGTGATGCAGCAGACGCAGGCGATCGGCCTGATCGTGCACGAGCCGCATTCGCTCTTCATCGAAGACCCCAACATCGGCGCGATCCTGCTCGGCGCCAACGCTGCCCTCTCCGAGGCCGACTACCAGCTCTCCTGCCTGATCGCCGACTCGAGCCGTGACATCGACCGGCTCGCGCGCTATCTGACCGGCGGTCTCATCGACGGCGTGATCATCGTCTCTGCGCGCGAAGGCGACCCCATCACGAAGGCCGTCGCCGAGCTGGGCATCCCCGCGTCCTTCGTCGGCCACCCGCATGACATCGGCGATGCGGCCTACGTCGCGATCGACAACCGGAGCGCCGCGCGGGAGATCACCCGCCGCCTCGCCGCCACCGGTCGGAAGCGCATCGGCATGATCGCCGCGGCGCTGGACCGCGATTCCGGCGCCGATCGCCTCGCCGGCTTCATCGATGCCCGCGGCAACGACTTCGACCCGCAGCTGGTGCAGCGCGTACCCCTGTACTCCTACGCCGACGGACAGGAGGGCATGCGCGCTCTCCTGGCGGCATGCCCCGACATCGACGGCGTCTTCGCCGCGAGTGATGCGGTCGCCGCCGGAGCCATGGACGTGCTCGAGGCCGCGGGCCGGAACGTTCCGCGCGACGTCGGCATCGTCGGCTTCGACGACAGTTCGTGGGCGCTCCGCTGCGACCCTCCGCTCTCCACCATGCGGCAGTCGGCGAACGGTCTGGGCCGTGCGGCCGCCGAATCCGTCCTGGCGCAGTTGCGCGGGGAGAAGCCGCCGGCGGAGGGGCGCATCCTGGAGTGCGAGGTGGTGTGGCGCGAGTCCGCGTGACACGAGTCGCGGGTGCGGCGGGTCGAGCCCGCGGCTACCCTGGGAGCATGGATTCCCCGCTGCGTCTTCTCACGTCGGCCGCCGGCATCATCGCGGCAGGACTGCTCATCGTCGGCTGCACCGGTACGCCCGGTTCGGGTGCCCCGACCAGCTCCTCCGCTCCGAGCGCCGGCAGCGAGGCCGCAACGGACGACGACGCGGATGACATCGAGGGCGCACTCCTCGACGACGGCGTGATGTTCGCCGTGATCACCACCGGGTCGTCGACCTGCGTGCCGCAGGTCGGTGAGGTCTCCGCAGACGGACAGACGGTCACCGTGACTCTCGTCGACCCGGAGGGCGATGACGGGGAGGCGGCCGCGTGCACGAAGGATCTGGTGCCCCGGGCGAGCCTCGGCGAGCTTCCGGCGGGCGTGGATCCCACCGCCGAGATCACGCTGCAGGTGACCTACGGCGATCTCCGGGATGACGTCGAGCTCGACGGCGATCCCCAGGCCACCGGGACGTCGGGGTTGGACTCCGGCACACCGTCGGCGGCGTGGTTCGACGACGGCGGTCTGGTGCTCCTCAGCTGGGGCTCCTCCGGCTGCGCACCGGTGGTCGAGTCGCTGGAGGCCTCGGCAACCGCGGGGATGGTGACCTTCGTCACCGATGACGAGCAGATCTGCACCATGGACATGGCGCCGCGGGCGACCGTCCTCGACTTCGGGGACGACGTCGTCGACGACGACGTGCCGTTCACCCTGACGCTGGTCGGCGGCGGCCTCGACGGCACGCTCCAGGTGGGCTGACCGCGAGACCCGGGCCGGACCCGCTCAGAACAGGTCGATGGGGTGTCCCTCGGGCAGCGCCAGCAGAAGTGCTCCGGGGTCGATACGGCAGATGATGCGCTGGCCCTCGCCGAACTCGTCCCCGTCGAGTTCGATCGGGACGGGCTGCGAGGCGGCCGCCTCGGCCGCCAGTCCGCGGAAGTAGTGCACCGAGGCATCCTTCCCCCGGCGCTCGAGCACGCGGCGACCGGCGCGGAACCGCCGGAGCACCGAGTTGTCCCACCAGATCTTGCGCCAGACGCCCAGCCAGCCGAGCATGCCGGCGGGTTGGATCACCGCCACATCGAGCGTGCCGTCCGCGACCGACGCCTCGGGGATCAATGCGATGCCGGCGGGGAGCGTGCCGCAGTTCGCGAACAGGATGCTGTGCACCTTCGTCGAATGCAGGCGCCCGTCGTCGACCTGATACACGGCGCGGAACGGCTTGGCCGTCGCCAGAGAACGGGCGGCGCCGTCGACGTAGGCGATCCAGCCGACCGACTTCTTCAGGTCGGAACGCGTGTTGGCGATCATGTCCGCGTCCAGCCCGATGCCGGCGAGCACGACGAACGCGTGTTCGGACTCGGTGCCGTCGGTGCGGGCGATCCGTGCCCACCCGAGGTCGATCGCGTGCCGGGTGTCGCCGAGCGCCGCGCGGATCATCGGCGCCGCATCGCCGAGCGGCAGGCCCAGGTTGCGGGCGAGGAGGTTGCCGGTGCCGCTGGGGAGGATCGCGAGCGGCACCCCCGTGTTCGCGATGGCCTCGGACACCGCACGCACCGTGCCGTCGCCTCCCGCCACCAGCACCACGTCGACCCCCCGCGCGAGGGCGGCCGCTGTCGCCGCCTGGCCGGCGTCGTCGATCGTCGTCGTGTAGAAGGCCGGATGCTCCCACCCGGCCTCACGGCTCATGTCCCGCACGGTCGTGCGCAACCGCTTCTCATCGACCTTGATCGGGTTGTAGACGAGAGCTGCCTGGCGTCGGGAGGCAGGGGTCGTCATGGCGCTACTCTAAACCCGCCGCCGCCCGCGCCCGACCGCTCGCGATGCGCGGGATCGCGGGGGCGATGCCGCACCCGAGCACGGCGGGCGGGCAGGTGGCGCGCTCTAGACTTGGGTCATGATCGACCTCGCACTGCTCCGCGACAACCCGGAGATCGTCCGCCGTTCACAGGCCGCCCGTGGCAACGACCAGGCATCCGTCGACGTCGCACTCGAGGCCGATCGATCGCGCCGGGCGGCACTCACGGCCTTCGAGGAGCTGCGTGCCGAGCAGAACGCCTTCGGCAAGCAGGTCGCCAAGGCGCCCAAGGAGGAGAAGGCCGCCCTCGTCGCCCAGGCGAAGCAGCTCGCCGATCGCGTGAAGCAGGCGCAGCAGGTCGCCGGCGAGGCCTCGGATGCCGCGGCCGCCGCGCTCGCCCGCATCGAGAACGTCGTGATCGACGGCGTACCTGCCGGAGGAGAGGCCGACTTCGTGGAGCTGCGCCGTGTCGGCGACGTTCCCGACTTCGACTTCGCACCGCGCGATCACCTCGAGCTCGGCGAGATCCTCGGCGCGATCGACATGGAGCGCGGCGCGAAGGTGTCGGGCGCGCGCTTCTACTTCCTGCGCGGCATCGGAGCGCGGCTGGAGATCGCGCTGATGAACATGGCCCTCGACAAGGCGCTGCAGCACGACTTCGTGCCGATGATCACGCCCACGCTGGTGCGTCCCGAGATCATGCAGGGGACCGGCTTCCTCGGCGAGCACGCCGACGAGGTCTACCACCTCGACAAGGACGACGACCTGTACCTGGTGGGCACGAGCGAGGTCGCTCTGGCCGGCTACCACAAGGACGAGATCGTCGATCTGACCCAGGGCGCCCTCCGCTATGCGGGCTGGTCGACCTGCTACCGGCGTGAGGCAGGCTCGCACGGCAAGGACACCCGCGGCATCATCCGTGTGCACCAGTTCAACAAGCTCGAGATGTTCGTCTACACGGACGCCGAGGACGCCGAGGCGGAGCACCTGCGACTCGTCGCGCTGCAGGAGGAGATGCTCACCGAACTCGGACTCGCGTACCGCGTGATCGACGTGGCGGCGGGAGACCTCGGCTCCAGCGCCGCACGCAAATACGACATCGAGGCCTGGGTGCCGACGCAGGGCGCGTTCCGCGAGCTCACCTCCACCTCGAACTGCACGACGTTCCAGGCGCGCCGCCTGGACGTGCGGCATCGCCCCGTCCCCGCGCCCGGCGCCGGGGAGGCTCCGTCCGGCGCGGCGAAGACGCAGCACGTCGCGACGTTGAACGGCACTCTCGCCACGACCCGATGGATCGTGGCACTGCTCGAGACCCATCAGCAGGCCGACGGCTCGGTGCGCGTGCCGGAGGTGCTGCGCCCCTATCTGGGTGGGCTGGAGATCATCCGTCCCGTCGGTTGGGCGGCGGGGCCCGACGGGGCCGACGCGGCGACGGAGACGGACGCATGAGCGCGCCCTGGCTCGTCGGGCTCGACGTCGACGGCACGATCCTGCTGCAGGACGAGACCATGAGCCCGGGCGTTCCCGAGGCCGTGGCCCGGGTGCGTGACGCCGGACACGTGGTGACGATCGCGACCGGCCGCAGCTGGATGGCCACGCGCCGTTACGTCGAGGAGCTCGGGCTGACCGCCGACTACGTCGTGTGCTCGAACGGGGCCGTGACGATGCGCCGCGTCGGTGACGACTGGGAACGCTGGAATGTCGAGACCTTCGACCCGCGCCCCGTGCTGACCCTGCTGCAGGAGCGCCTGCCCCAGGCCCGCTACATGGTCGAGCTCGCCTCGGGGCAGCGCCTCTTCACGGAGCAGCTGGATGACTGGACCCTCGACGGCGGCCGCCGCGTCGACTTCGACGAGCTCGGTGCGGCCCCGGTGTCGCGCATCGTGGTGGTCTCGCCCGGTCACGACGAGGAGGACTTCCACCGGCTGGTGGCCGACGCCGGACTCAACGAGGTCTCGTACGCGATCGGCTGGACCGCGTGGCTCGACATCGCGCCGCAGGGCGTCGACAAGGGCACTGCTCTCGAGCAGGTGCGCACCGAACTCGGTCTCGCGGGCGAGCGGGTGCTCGTGGCGGGAGACGGCCGGAACGACATCGGGATGTTCGGATGGGCACGATCGCTCGGGGGTCGTGCGGTCGCGATGGGACAGGCTCCCGACGTCGTCCGAGAGGCCGCCTCCGAGGTCACGAGCGACGTCGTGGACGGCGGTCTCGCGCGGGCGTTGAACACGCTTCCAGCGCCCGCCCAGGTGCACGCGGGAGAATAGAACTCGGCTAGACTCACGCGTTGTCGGCAGATTCGTCTGTCGGGAGGGTTGTCCGAGCGGCCGATGGAGCTGGTCTTGAAAACCAGTGGGCAGAGATGTCTCGTGGGTTCGAATCCCACACCCTCCGCAAATGCGAGCACGGCGACCCCGCATCGTCTGCTGAATCGAAAGGCCACCGTGTGACCGAGAAGACCCGACGGCGTACCATCGCCCGGCACGGCCAGCTCTCCACGCCGAGTCCCGTCAGCCAGCTTCTGAAGTTCATCGCCATCGGCCTGGCCGTGGTGCTGGTGAGCGGTTTCGGGGTGGCGGCCTACGTGGTCTACGACCTGTCGAGCACCGTTTCCGCGAACGCGGTCGAGCTGGAGGGCCAGGAGGCCGTTCCGCCCGACATCAGCGAGTACGAGGGCGGCTTCAACATGGTGCTGACGGGAGTCGACACCTGCGAGGAGAAGTACGCCTCCCTCTTCGGCGATCGGTGCAGCGGCAGCGACTCCGAGGGTTCCCTCAACGATGTGAACCTCCTGGTGCACGTCTCCGACGAGCCGCGCCGCATCACCGTGGTGAGCTTCCCGCGCGACCTCATGGTGCCGATCCCCGAGTGCACCGACGACGAGGGCAATGTCCATTCGGCGATGAGCAAGCAGCCTCTGAACGTCGCCTACACGGACGGCGGTCTGAACTGCGTGGTGCAGACGATCTCGGCTCTGAGCGGCCAAGAGGTGCAGTTCGCGGCATCCGTCACCTTCGGCGGCGTGATCGAGATCACGAACGCGATCGGCGGCGTCGACGTGTGCCTGGCGAACCCGATCCGGGACCGCTACACGGGTCTCGACATGGAGGCAGGGACGCACAACGTCCAGGGGCTGCAGGCGCTGCAGTTCCTCCGCACGCGTCACGGCGTCGGCGACGGCAGCGACCTCGGGCGCATCGGCAACCAGCAGCAGTACATGTCGAGCCTCTCCCGCAAGCTCATCAGCGGTGAGGTGCTCGGCAACGTCCCCGTCATGCTCAAGCTCGCCAACACGGCTCTGAGCAACCTCGAGGCCAGCACCTCTCTCGCCAACAACCCGATGACGATCGTGCAGATCGCGCTCGCGGTCAAGGAGATCCCCTTCGAGGACATCGTGTTCGTGCAGTACCCCACCGGTGCCGACTTCGAGAACCCGAACAAGGTGGTGCCGAACGAGGAAGCCGCGACCGCCCTGTGGGACGCGCTCGAGGCGAACGCGCAGCTGCAGATCACGCACGAGAACACCAGCAACGACGGTGTGGTCGTGGAAGAGCCCACGACGCCGACCGAAGAGGTCACCCCTGACCCGACCGCGACTCCCGAGAACGTCGTGGCCCTGCCGGATTCGATCAAGGGCAACTCCGCGGCGCAGCAGACCTGCTCGAACGGCAACGTCCGCTAGGAGCCGACACGCTGTCCCCGTGGTGCGAAGCGCACGGGAGCATGGGTGGCGGCGACCAGCGCGCGCAGATCCTCGAGCGTGCCGGGGGCGGCGCCGAGCGCGCGCGCCTGCACCAGCACGTTGCCGAGCGCGGTGGCTTCGACCGGCCCCGCGAGCACCGGGAGTCCGGTGCGATCGGCGGTGGCCTGGCACAGCAGCCGGTTGAGTGATCCGCCCCCGACGAGGTGCACGACGTCGAGCGCGCGTCCCGTGAGCGCGGATGCCGTCTGCACGGCGTCCGCGAAGGCCGCGGCGATCGATTCGACGATGCTGCGGGCGACGGCGGCCCGAGACGCCGGCGGTTCGGCGCCACCGGCGGTCAGCACCGCGGCGATGCGCCGCGGCATGTCGCCGGGCGCGGCGAGCGACTCGTCGTCGGCGTCGAAGATCGGGATGTCGCCGGTGACCTCGGACGCCGCGGCGAGCAGTGCGGGCAGATCGAGAGGAACACCGTCATCGGCCTCCCACGCGCGCACGGTCTCGCTCAGCAACCACAGCCCTGTCACGTTGTGCAGGAAGCGGTAGCGCCCGTCGACACCGCGCTCATGGGTGAAGTTCGCGTCGCGGGCGGCAGCGGTGAGCACGGGCTCGGCGAGCTCCACACCGACCAGTCCCCACGTGCCGCAGGAGATGTACGCCGCGTTCGGTGAGGACAGCGGCACGGCCGCGACCGCCGAGGCGGTGTCGTGGGAGCCGACGGCGATCACGGGGAGGTGGGCGCCCACGCGGGCGGCGATCTCGGGCCGAAGCGTGCCGATCACCGCGCCGGGGTCGACGAGCGGAGGCAGCGCGGTGATCGGGATGTCGAGACGCGATGCCAGCTCGGTGTCCCATGCGCCGGAGTGCACGTCGAGCAGGCCCGTGGTCGAGGCGTTGGTGCGCTCGGCCACGCTGTTGCCGGTGAGGAGGAAGGCGAGCAGGTCGGGGATCAGCAGGGCGGCGTCGACCTCTGCCAGACGGTCATCGACGCGGTACTGGTAGAGCGTGTTGAACGGCAGGAACTGCAGCCCGTTGCGGGCGTAGAGCTCGGCGAACGGGACGATCTCGTGCACCTCGGCGACCCCGCGGTCGGAGCGGTCGTCGCGATAGTGGAACGGCTCGGCCTGCAGTCGACCGTCGCGGATCAGGCCGTAGTCGACGGCCCAGGAGTCGATCCCGATGCTCTCGATCCGCGGTTCGCGTCGGACGGCTTCGGCGAGCCCGTCGAGGACGTGCGCACGGAGGGCATCGAAATCCCAGTGCAGCCCGTCGGGACGTGAGACCGGTCCGTTCGCGAACCGCGATACGAGCTCCAGCTGCAGCACCCCCTGCCCGATCCGCCCGATCATGACCCGCCCGCTCGTGGCGCCGAGGTCGACCGCGGCGACCGCCCTCGGCTCGGTCATCGCAGGAAGGCGGCGGCGACGCCGGAGTCGACGGGGATGTGCAGACCGGTCGTGCGGCTGAGTTCGGGACCGGTCAGCACGAACACCGCATCCGCCACGTTCTCCGGCACGACCTCGCGCCCGAGGATCGTCCGGTTCGCGTAGTACTGACCGAGGTCCTCCTCCGCGACGCCGTAGGTGGCCGCGCGGTTGGCGCCCCAGCCGGAGGCGAAGATGCCGGAGCCGCGCACGACGCCGTCGGGGTTGATCCCGTTGACGCGGATGCCGTGCTCGCCGAGCTCGACCGCGAGCAACCGCACCTGGTGCGCCTGGTCGGCTTTCGTGGCGGAGTAGGCGATGTTGTTGGGGCCGGCGAAGACGGAGTTCTTCGACGAGATGTAGATGATGTCGCCGCCGAGCTTCTGGTCGATCAGCACGCGGGCTGCCGCCTTCGACACCAGGAACGACCCCTTGGCCATGACGTCGTGCTGCAGGTCCCAGTCCTTCTCGGTGGTCTCGAGCAGCGGCTTCGACAGTGACAGGCCCGCGTTGTTGACGACGAGGTCGACACCGCCGAATGCGAGCACGGCGTCGTTCAGCGCGGCCTGGATGGCATCCGCGTCGGCGACGTTCGCCGCGACGCCGATCGCGACGTCGGTGTTCCCGAGCTCGGCCGCGGCGGCCTGCGCCTTCGCGAGATCGAGGTCGGCGATCACGACGCACGCGCCCTCCGCCGCGAGACGCGTGGCGGTGGCCTTGCCGATGCCGCTGGCGGCGCCGGTCACGAACGCGATGCGCCCCTGGTGCGACTTGGGCTTCGGCATGCGCAGCAGCTTGGCCTCTTCGAGCGCCCAGTACTCGATGCGGAACTTCTCGGCGTCGGAGATGGGGGAGTACGTCGACAGCGCCTCGGCGCCGCGCATCACGTTGATCGCGTTCACGTAGAACTCCCCGGCGACGCGGGCCGTCTGCTTGTTCGCGCCGTACGAGAACATGCCGATGCCGGGCACGAGCACGATGAGGGGGTCGGCGCCGCGGATCGCGGGCGACTCGGCCGTCGCGTGCGCGTCGTAGTAGGCCTGGTAGTCGTCGCGGTACTCGGCGTGGAGCTCGTGCAGTCGCGCGATCTGCTCGTCGGCGGATGCCGTGACCGGCAGGTCGAGGATGAGCGGCTTCACCTTGGTGCGCAGGAAGTGGTCGGGGCAGCTCGTGCCGAGCGCCGCGAGCTCGGGGGCGCGCTCCGAGGCGAGGAAGTCGAGCACGACGTCGGAGTCGGTGAAGTGGCCGATCATCGCCCTGTCCTGCGAGGCGATACCGCGGATGGTCGGGGCGAGGGCGGCGGCACGGGCGCGTCGCTCGGTCTCGGGAAGCGCCGCGAAGCCGGCGCGCACACCGCCGAACGGGTCGGTGGTTCCGTTCGCCTCGATGTACGCGGACGCCGTCTCGAGGATCCACAGCGAGTTCGCCTCCGCGTCCTCGGAGGTGTCACCCCAGGCCGTGATCCCGTGCCCGCCGAGGATGCAGCCGATCGCCTGCGGGTTTGCCTTCTTGATCGCGGCGATGTCGAGTCCGAGCTGGAAGCCCGGGCGGCGCCAGGGCACCCACACGACCTTGTCCCCGAAGATCTTCGCGGTCAGCTCCTCGCCGTCCGCGGCGGTGGCGATCGCGATGCCCGAGTCCGGATGCAGGTGGTCGACGTGCGCGGCATCCACCAGACCGTGCATCGCGGTGTCGATCGACGGAGCGGCCCCGCCCTTGCCGTGCAGGCAGTAGTCGAACGCCGCGACCATCTCGTCCTCGCGGTCCAGGCCCGGATACACGTCCACGAGCGCGCGCATGCGGTCGAGGCGCAGCACCGCGAGGCCGCTCTCCGTCAGGGTGCCGAGGTCGCCCCCGGACCCCTTGACCCAGAGCAGCTCGACGGGCTGCCCCGTGACCGGATCGATCTCGGTGCCCTTCGCCGAGGTGTTGCCCCCGGCGTAGTTCGTGTTCTTCGGGTCGGCGCCGAGACGGTTCGACCGCTCGATGAGCGCGGCGGCGGTGGGGTTCGTCATGTGAGTCCTTGGGTCGGTCTGAGCGAGAGGAGGGTCATTCGTGCGCGGCCCGCGCGGGGAGCGGGAGGGCGAGGATGCGGGCGGCGAAGCGGCCGATAGACGCGGCCGCGGCGGGCGCCTCCGGCCGGTTCAGGTGTCCGTGCTGGGTACCGGGTTCGACGTCGATGTCGACCTCGACGCCGGCGGCGCGCAGGGTGCGGGCGAAGGACTCCGCGGAGACCCGCAGCTCATCGGCCTCGCTGTCGATGATGGTGGTCGGAGGGAATCCGGTCAGCTCGGTGCTCGTCGCCGTACCGGGGATCGCGAAGATGTCGGCACCGTCGAGCGGGCCACCCAGGTAGTTCTCGTACATGCCGCGCACCGCCGCCGGCCGGAATCGGTCGGCATCGGGTTCGGCGTCGAGCAGCGCACGCAGAGCGGCGTCGGGGGCGTCCTGCACGGCCTGCAGCGTCGGATAGGCCAGGACGGCGAGAGCGGGAACCGGGCCGCCGGTGCGGACGAGGCGGAGGATGGCTCCGGCCGCGAGGTTGCCGCCGGCGCTCGCCCCGCCGAGACACCAGGGGCCGTCGACGAGTCCTGCAGATCGCGCCCAGAGGTAGGCGAACTCGACTTCCTCGGAGGCGATCGGGTAGTGCACCCCGGCACGCCCCGGCGACGGAGCGAGGCGGTACTCGACCGACGCGACGGTGATGCCGCGCGCGGCGAAGGCGCGGCTCACCCCGTCGGCTTCCGGCATGTCGAGGTCGCCTCCGGCGAAGCCGCCGCCGTGCGCCCAGACGAGTCCGTGGCGCGACGGAGCGGGCGGCGAATACAGGCGGATCCGGAGCGCCCCGTGCGGTCCGACCAGCAGTCGGTCGGCGATCTCGACGGCGCCCATGGCGTCAGGCGCCCCAGCCGGCCTGCACGCCGCCGACGCGGTCGGCGGCGATCCTCTCCGCGTAGCCGGACGCCGCGTAGGCAGCCAGGGGGTCGGCGGCCAGCCCGCGCGACACGCGCCAGTCGGCGAGAGCCGGACGCACGTCCGTGTAGAAGGCGTCCATGAAGACCGCGTGGGCGGCGAGCACATCTCCGGCCCGCTGCGCCGCGGTGAGGGCGTCGCGATCGACCAGCAGCGCGCGGGCCGTCATCTCCTGCACGTTCAGCACCGAGCGGATCTGACCCGGGATCTTCTCCTCGACGTTGTGGCACTGGTCGAGCATGAACGCGACGTCGGGGTTGTTCAGCCCGCCGCCGCGGACGACCTCGAACAGGATGCGGAAGAGCTGGAACGGGTCGGCGGCTCCCACGATCAGGTCGTCGTCGGCGTAGAAGCGCGAGTTGAAGTCGAAGGACCCGAGCTTGCCCAGGCGCAGCAGCTGCATGACGATGAACTCGATGTTCGTGCCAGGAGCGTGGTGGCCGGTGTCGAGGCACACCATCGCCTTGTCGCCGAGAGCGCTCACCTGCGCGTAGGAGGTTCCCCAGTCCGGAACATCGGTGTGGTAGAACGCCGGCTCGAAGAACTTGTACTCGAGCACGAGCCGCTGGTCGTCGCCGAGCCGCGCGTAGATCGTCTGCAGGGAGTCCTGCAGACGGTCCTGGCGGCCGCGCAGGTCGGCCTGCCCGGGATAGTTCGAGCCTTCGGCGAGCCAGATCTTCAGGTCACGGCTGCCGGTCGCATCCATCACGTCGATGCACGCGAGGTGGTGGTCGATCGCCTTCCGGCGGATCGCGGAGTCCTCGTGCGTCAGGGCGCCGAACTTGTAGTCGTCGTCCTGGAAGGTGTTCGAGTTGACGGTGCCGAGGGCGACCCCGAGGTCTTCCGCGTACGCGCGAAGGTCGGAGTACGAGTCGACGACGTCCCACGGGATGTGCAGCGCCACACTCGGGGCGAGTGCGGTGTGGGCGTGCACCTGTGCGGCATCCGCGATCTTCTCCCACGGGTCCCGCGGCGTGCCGGGCGTACCGAACACCTTGAAGCGGGTGCCGGAATTGCCGAACGCCCAGCTCGGGAGCTCGATGCTCTGCTGCTCGAGGGCGGACAGGATGTCGGGGGTGAGGATGCTCACGGGGCGCTGCTTTCGTCGATGTCCGGTGTGGTTCCGCGCTCGGCGGCGAGTTGGTCCTCGAGGTGGAAGACCTCGGTGAGCGTGGTCGCGGCCTGATCGGGACGGCCGTCGAGGTCGAGGAAGAACGGCGTCATCTCGGTCTCCCACCGCGCGGCGATCGGGGAGGCCGCGAGGTACGCCTGAGCGGCGGCATCGTCGTCGGTCTCGTAGTAGCCGATCAGCCGTCCGGCGTCCCCGAGGAACAGCGTGTAGTTTCGCCGCCCGGCTGCGGCGATCTCCGCGAGCATCTCGGGTCTCACGGGGGAGTGCCGGGCGAGGTACTCGTCGAGCATCTCGGGCCGCACCTGCAACTGGAAGGCGACGCGCGTCATTGCGATCTCTCCTCGATCA
This sequence comes from Microbacterium sp. TW_SC_2, assembly GCF_055361165.1. Taxonomy (NCBI): domain Bacteria; kingdom Bacillati; phylum Actinomycetota; class Actinomycetes; order Micrococcales; family Microbacteriaceae; genus Microbacterium; species Microbacterium sp. TW_SC_2. The sequence continues at coordinate 533,835 of NZ_CM143952.1, forward strand.
TCTTCACCATTCCTTTTTGAATCGTTTCAAGCTCGCCACAACGATAGATCGCGGCGCGACGCCCTGTCAAGCGCGACGAGGACCCCCGCGCGGAGTCCACGTACCGGGTGACGTACACTCTCGGACAGCATCCGGATGCGACGAGGAGCAGCAGTGGCAGTGAGTGTGCGGGACGTCGCCTCGGCGGCGGGGGTCTCGGTGGGGACCGTGTCGAACGTGCTGAACCAGCCGGAGAAGGTCTCGCCGGCGACCGTGGCCCGGGTGCAGGCGGCGATCGCGCGGCTCGGTTTCGTGCGCAACGACGCCGCTCGACAGCTGCGGGCCGGACGCAGTCGCAGCATCGGCCTGGTCGTGCCGGATGCCGGGAACCCGTTCTTCGCCGACGTCGCGCGGGGAGCCGAGGCGCGTGCCGACGACGCCATGCTCGCGGTCCTCCTCGGAAACAGCGACGAGGACCCGGCGCGCGAGGACGACTACCTGGCGCTCTTCCGCGAGCAGCGCGTGAACGGCGTGCTCATCACGCCCGCCTCCGACGACATCGACAAGCTGGTGGGCATGCAGGCCGCGGGGGTCCCGGTCGTGCTGGTCGACCACGAGGTCGCCGGGTCGGCGTTCTGCTCGGTGTCGGTCGACGACGTCGAGGGCGGGTTCCTGGCGGCGCAGCACCTGCTGGAGATCGGGCGGCGACGGCTCGCCTTCGTCGGCGGCCCCGGCTCGATCGCGCAGGTCGCGCATCGCCTCGAGGGGGCGCAGCGTGCCGTCGATGCGGTCGCGGGAGCCACGCTGGAGGTGATCCGGATGCCGGCGCTCACCGTGCTGCACGGTCGAGCGGCCGGCGAGGAGATCGCGGGTCGGGCGGAGAGCGCCCGCCCCGAGGCGATCTTCGCCGCCAACGACCTTCTGGCGGTCGGGCTGCTGCAGGCGCTGGCGATGTCGCGAGCCCTGCGGGTTCCGGAAGACATCGCGCTCATCGGGTACGACGACATCGACTTCGCCGCGGCCGCGGTGGTGCCGCTGAGCTCCATCCGGCAGCCGGCCCGGCTGATCGGCCGCACCGCGGTCGAGCTGCTGCTGCGCTCTATCAGCGACCCCGACGGCGACTACGAGCGCAGCGTGCGCTTCCGGCCGGAGCTGATCGTGCGGCAGTCCACCGCGGGCTGATCGGTCCCGGTTCGTCACGGCTCCGACGACCCGTTATGATGGCTATGTGCATCCGTGCTTTCGGGTCGGATGCCTGGAGACGTCGCATAGTCCGGCCGAGTGCACCACCCTGCTAAGGTGGAGTCCCCTCACGGGGACCAGGGGTTCAAATCCCCTCGTCTCCGCAGTAGAAGTCCTGATCAGCGTTTTATTCATCGCGACGTTTCACTGCGCGTACACGTTGTCTGACACGCGCGTCATCCCGTCGGGCGCGGGTACTCCGTCGGCACGGAGCTCGAACGTGTGATCGCCACCGCCGACGCGGACCGGGGCCCCACCGCATCCGATGATCCAGTCGTCAGCGGCGGCCACAGCGATCAGACAGACGGGCGACTCCGTGCCCCGCGCGACCCACAGTGAGACACCCTCGTACTCTCCGACCGCGCGGCTCGATGACTCGTCCACCGGCTCGTAATCCCCGTCGACGAGTGTCGGGAGCTCGTCCGCGGCGACCCGATCGGTGTCGAGGACCGCGAGCTGCGGCGACGCGAAGGAGCAGCCCGCCAGCAGGGCGAGGGCCGCGAGCGGGACCGTGGACGAGGCGATTCTCAGACGAAGGGACATCGTTCCATGCTGTCGCATGGCGCTCCGAGGCGCGAGCCCTCTCGTCCCCCTCCGGGCGGCGTCAGCCCAGTTCGCCGGAGCCGTATGGCCGCACGGGCTGCTGCTTCTGGAAGGCGTACTCCCCGCCCTGACGCCCGCCGTGCGGACGCCCGTGGTCGGCGAACTCCTCGCGGTAGTACGCCAGCCGCCACGGCCCCATCTCGATCCGGGAGCCGGTTCGCAGGATCCGGGCGTTGTCCGTGCTGCGCGGAAGATTCGGTCGACCGCCCCCGGTCGGCGCGAACGGGTACAGCACGTACTCGTCGTCCTCGTTGTGACGGATCTCGGCGTGCAGCGCCTCCAGTCCCTCCAGGCGCAGGTCGGCGTCGGGACCGGAGCCGATCGTCGTCCGCCCGGGCAGGAGATCGAATTCGCGAGGCCTGCTGCCGTTCCAGTCGCCGGATCCGACGGCGAAGATCAGGCGAGGGCGCCCGGAACCGGGCAGGTAGTGCGTCGTCGTCACGCGTCGGCGGACGTGCCGGACCAGTGTGGGGACGAGCGGGAACAGCGTCGACGGGGGCACGGCGAGTCGGACGCCGCCTCGATCGGTGCGGCGCATGTCGGCCATCAGCGCGGTCAGATGGCCGAGCTTGATGTGCGGGGAGCCGGCGACCAACCGGCCGACGGGGCCGGATTTCACATCTCCGAGGCGGACCAGGGTGCCTTTCGGTCCCTCCACGCGCACACTGATCCCTCGACGGGCCAGGCCGTCGGCGAGGGGTGCGAGCTGGGCGAGATCGTGTCGTCCCATCCCGGCGAGCAGCGCGGTGTCATCGAGGGTGACGACGACCTCGTTCCCGGCGGCGTGCACGTGGAACGTCGTCGGGGTGTCGTCGTCCGGTCCGACCTGTTCGACGTGCAGGTCGATGTCGAGGCGGATCATCGGGGTCGGCTTCGGTCAGACCGAGGAACCGGAGCCCGGCGACGCGCTGTCGCTGGTCGTCACACGGAGCGTGCCGTTGAACTTCCAGGTCGCCCGGGGTGCATCCGGTCCGATGTCGCGGGGCACCTCGACGGTCATGTCGTCGAACGTGTAGTTCACGGCGGCCCCGCGGCCGGTGAGGTAGGCCCACATCTCGCGTCCGAGATCCGTCCAGTCGGTGATCGACGCGCCGCTGGGTCCGGAGGCGGAGGTGAACAGTTCGGAGGGTTCGTTCGACTCGCTCATGGGGTGCTCCTTCGCTGGGCCATGTCCTGTGCTCTGATTATGCGCGCGGGAGCCGGGGCTGTCCACCGATATGTGTGGGGGCATCGGACGGAACCCGGTCCGTCCGTCGATGCGCCCCGGTCTCACCGCAGGACCTTCGCCTCTGGTCCGTGACGCACGGCACCGGCGAGCATGGCCGACATGGACGATTCGCGTGCTGCACGTCACGGGGAACGGGGTGCCGCCCGGCGGGACGCACGTCTGAGATCCGTGGTGTTCTGGGCGCTGGTCGCCGTGACGGGATTCAACGCGCTCTCCGCCGTGGGCGGCGGGATCGCGATGCTCGCGACCGATGGGATGGGGATGCCGGCATCCTTCCTGGCCGAGGGGCCGTTCACGAGCTTCCTGTGGCCGGGGATCATCCTGCTCCTGGTCGTCGGGGGCAGTCAGCTCCTCGCGCTGGGGCTGCTCCTGGTGCGCCGGGAGTCCGCCCTGCTGTGGTCGGCGGTGTCCGGCTTCGGGATGCTGATCTGGATCTTCGTCGAGACCGGCATGATCCGAGGGATGTCGTGGCTGCAGGTGATCTACTTCACCACCGGCGCGGTCCAGCTGATCCTCGTCGTCGCCCTGCTCGGCGTGGTCGCGTGGCTGCCGCGCACGCCTCTCGCCCCACCGCGTGTCCTCCGCTCGCCGCACTGATTCCGGTAGGGTCTCGGGCATGGCAACCGCAACGACGCAGACCCCGAAACGCGAAGCCTTCGGGTCGCGGAACGTCTTCATCCTCTCGGCGATCGGTTCCGCCGTCGGACTCGGGAACATCTGGCGCTTCCCCTACGTCGCCTACGAGGGCGGCGGCGGGGCGTTCCTCATCCCGTACCTGTGCGCGCTGCTGACCGCCGGCATCCCGCTGCTGTTCTTCGACTACGCGATCGGCCACCGGTTCCGCGGCTCCGCGCCGTTGGCCTTCCGTCGCCTGCACCGCGCGGCTGAGCCGCTCGGGTGGTGGCAGGTGCTGATCTGCGTCGTGATCGCGGTGTACTACGCCGTGATCGTCGCCTGGGCCGCGATGTACACGTGGTTCTCCGCCCAGCTCACCTGGGGAGCGGGCAATGAGGAGGGCTTCTTCTTCACCGACTTCCTGAAGTCGGCGGACGTCGCGGAGGTCGGAGTCTCCACCGACTTCGTGCCGCAGGTGGGGATCCCGCTGATCGGGGTCTGGCTGGTCGTGATCGGCATCATGGCGCTCGGGGTGAAGCGCGGCATCGGCAAGGCCAACATGATCCTGATGCCCCTGCTGACGCTCATGTTCGCGGTACTGGTCGTGCAGTCGCTGTTCCTGCCCGGCGCCATGGACGGACTCAACGCGTTCTTCACCCCGAACTGGGAGGCCCTCGCCGACCCGGGTGTCTGGGCGTCCGCGTACGGCCACATCTTCTTCTCCCTGTCGGTCGCGTTCGGCATCATGGTGACCTACTCCTCGTATCTGAAGCGCAAGACCGACCTCACCGGCTCCGGCCTGGTCGTCGCCTTCGCCAACTCCGGCTTCGAGATCCTTGCCGGCATCGGGGTGTTCGCCGCCCTGGGATTCATGGCGCAGGCGCAGGCCACCGACGTCGCGGGCGTCGCCACCTCGGGCATCGGCCTCGCCTTCGTCGCCTTCCCGACCATCGTGTCGCAGGCGACCGGTGGATCGATCATCGGCGTGCTGTTCTTCGGGGCGCTGGTCTTCGCCGGGATCACCTCGCTCATCTCGATCCTCGAAGTGGTCGTCGCCGCTCTGCAGGACAAGCTCGGCTGGGGTCGCCTGCGCACCACGCTCACGGTCTCGATCCCGCTGGCGGTCATCTCGATGGCACTCTTCTCCACCACCACGGCGCTCTCGGTGCTCGACACGGCCGACGCCTTCGTCAACGCCTTCGGCATCATGGCAGTGGCGCTGGTCGCGGTCGTCGTCGTGGCGTGGATGCTCCACAAGCTGCCGACGCTGCAGGAGCACCTCAACCGGCGCTCCAGCTTCCGCGTCGGCCGCATCTGGAAGATCGCGATCGGGGTGCTCGCCCCGGTGGTGCTGGGCTACCTGCTCGTCACGGAGCTCATCACCAAGATCTCCGAGCCCTACAGCGGCTACCCCGTGTGGTTCCTCGGCGTGTTCGGCTGGGGGATGGTCATCGCGCTGGTGGTCTTCGCGATGCTGTTGTCGCTGCTGCCCTGGAGCGGACGTTCGCACGCGAAGGACGACCCGGAGTACGACGAGTTCCTCCTCGACGAGGACTACGAGCCGGATGCCGAGACCGGTGCCGTGCAGATCCAGTCATCCACGCAGAAGGGAGCAGGCGCATGACCCCCACCGCCATCGTCATGATGATCATCGCCATGGTCACGGTCTGGGGCGGGCTGATCGCCGGGATCGTGAACCTGGCGAAGCACCCCGAGATGGACGACGCCGAACCGTCGGCACCCGTCGAGCTCTGACGCTGACGGGCAGATCCGGTCGCGACGACCGGATCTGCCCGTCTGTCGAACTCACGGCGCCGGGATGGACGCACTGGCACCACCTCCCGCGTCGCCGCTTGCTTTACTGATGCCATGACCCTCTCCGACGCATCCGTTCCCGTCATCGCGCACTGGATCGACGGCGCCCCGCGCTCCTCCTCCTCGGGCCGGACGGCTCCGGTCTACAACCCGGCGACGGGTGTCGTGCAGGCGCACGTCGCCCTGGCCGACCAGGCCGAGATCGACGAGGCGATCGCCTCCGCAGACGCCGGTTTCCGTGTCTGGTCCGCCTACTCGATCGCGAAACGGCAATCCGTGATGTTCGCGTTCCGGGAGATCCTGAACGCCCGCAAGGGAGAGCTGGCCGAACTGATCACCGCCGAGCACGGCAAGGTCGTCTCCGACGCGATGGGCGAGATCCTCCGCGGACAGGAGGTCGTCGAGCTCGCCACGGGCTTCCCGCACTTCCTCAAGGGGGAGTTCAGCGAGAACGCGTCCTCCGGCGTCGACGTGTATTCGCTGAAGCAGCCGCTCGGCGTGGTCGGCGTCATCTCGCCTTTCAACTTCCCCGTCATGGTGCCGCTGTGGTTCGTGCCGATCGCGATCGCCGGCGGCAACGCGGTGGTCCTCAAGCCCTCGGAGAAGGACCCCTCCGCCGCGCTGTGGTTGGCGCGGGCATGGAAGGAGGCCGGCCTTCCGGACGGCGTCTTCACGGTGCTGCAGGGCGACAAGCTCGCGGTCGACGGGCTCCTGGAGTCGCCGGTGGTGCAGTCGATCAGCTTCGTCGGCTCGACCCCGATCGCCCAGTACATCTACGAGACGGCATCCCGCAACGGCAAGCGGGTGCAGGCGCTGGGCGGCGCGAAGAACCACATGCTGGTGCTGCCGGACGCCGATCTCGACCTCGTCGCCGATCAGGCGGTCAATGCGGGCTTCGGCGCCGCGGGCGAGCGGTGCATGGCGATCAGCGTGGTCCTCGCGGTCGAGCCGGTCGCGGATGAGCTGATCGCCAAGATCACGGAGCGCATCGCTGCGCTGACGATCGGCGACGGTGCGGGCGTCGACGGCGTGGAGCCTGACATGGGACCGCTGATCACCGATGTGCACCGTGACAAGGTGTCGAGCTACGTCGACATCGCCGAGGCGGACGGCGCGCGGATCGTCGTCGACGGGCGTGGCTTCACGGTCGATGGACGCGAGGACGGATTCTTCTTCGGGCCCACGCTGATCGATGCGATCCCGACGACGTCGCGGGCCTATACCGAGGAGATCTTCGGACCGGTGCTGTCGGTCGTGCGGGTCGCGTCCTACGACGAGGGGCTGGCGCTGATCAACTCGGGCGCGTTCGGCAACGGCACCGCGATCTTCACCAACGACGGCGGTGCCGCGCGCCGCTTCCAGAGCGAGGTGCAGGTCGGCATGATCGGCATCAACGTGCCGATTCCGGTGCCTGTGGCGTACCACTCCTTCGGCGGCTGGAAGAAGTCGCTGTTCGGCGATGCGAAAGCCTACGGCCGGCACGGTTTCGACTTCTTCACGCGCGAGAAGGCCGTCACCGCGCGCTGGATCGACCCTGCCGCACGCGCCGACTCCGACAACGGCGGCATCAACCTCGGCTTCCCCCAGAACTCCTGACGCTCGCGCTCTGGGTTCTGGCTTCTGCCTTCTGCTGCGTGGCCGAGCCACCCCCTTGTGTGCGAACCACCCCCTTGTGAACCGTAATAAGGGGCCGGGTCGCACATAAGGGGGTGGCTCGGCAGGTCAGGGAAGGGGTCAGGGGAGAGAACGCGTGAGCTGCAGAGCGGACCAGACCTCCGCGCGGGCGGCGAAGGTCGACAGATCGAGCCGCAGCAGCACGCTGGCGGTGTCGACACGGGCGCGCAGCGTGTGCCGATGGATGCCGAGAGCCTTCGCCGCGGGGTCCCAGGCGCCGTTGTGCTCCAGCCAGACCTCGAGGGTGCGGCGCAGGTCCGCCGGAGCCGCGGGGTCGGTCAGCGGCAGCAGCATCCGACGCGCGATGTCGTGTGCGCGTGTGTGCTCGAGATGCCCGAGGAGCCCGTCGTGCGCGAGATCGTCGAAGTCGTTGACGGGCCGCGTCGGCGTGGATCGGGTGAGCGCGGAACGGGCTTCCGACACCGCGCCGGCGACGTGGTCCCACGTCGTCGACGCCGAGAACCCGGCGAGGGTGCGGTGCCGGGAGAGCAGGGCGAGCAGCTCATCGCGGTCGTCGGCCGGGGTGATCGTCACGATCGCCGTGTCCTGCTCGGCGAAGAACAGCGCGCCCTGCCGGTCGCCGGCGAGCAGCTCCAGGGCCGAGCGCAGGTTCTGCGCCCCGCCGTCGTCATCCTGCACCGGGGCGAGATGGCCGATGCGGATCGGGTCGGCGGGCAGCGGCCCCCACAGATGCGCGACCGTGCGCTGGGCGACGCCGGTGATGCCGGCGACCAGCAGCTCGAGCACGCCCGTGCGCAGGCGGCGCCGCGCCTCGTCGAGCGTGCGGCTCTGTTCGAGCGCGATGCTCGCGAGCGCGATGACGGCGTCGACCAGGTCGGCCCTGGCGCGATCGAGCGCGCCTGTTCCGGTCCCGACCGCGAGGATGCCGCGCAGCTCCCCCTTCTGGCCGAGAGTCTGCAGCGTGACCTCTCCGGCGTGGGCGAGGCTCAGGCGCTCCGCCGCTGTCCGTCCCCGGATCAGCATCCGTGCGACCGCGGCCTCGACCTCGGGGGCGGTCGACTCCGGGATCCCGCGTCGCGTCGGAACCCGCACCCGCGCTCCCGAGGCGTCGAACAGAGCCACCCAGCACTCCAGGTTCCGCTCGAGCTCGCGCAGGATCTCCGCGAGCCCGTCCGGGCGGAGGGCGGCGCGGGCGACCGAGCGCTGTGCGCGCAGCGACTTCTCGAGCATCTGCCGGTCCTCGTCGGCCACGGCATCCGACACGAAGCGGATGATGCCCATGAACGGAGTGCGACGCGGCACCTCGAACAGCGGCAGCCCGTGCGCCGCGGCCGCCGCGACGAGCGCCGCCGGAAGACGCTCGTGCACGATGCCCGTCGCGAAGCCGAGGGCGAGCACGCCGTGCGCGACCAGGCGCTGCACATAGGGGTCGGCGGGCGTCGGCTCGGGTGCGCGGAACTGCGCCCCATCGGTCAGCAGGAGGCCACCCGCACTGATCCACGGAGTGGGGTCGGGCAGGTCGGAGCTGTGCGCCCACAGCAACGGGTGAACGAGCACCGCGTCATCGACATCGCCGATCGCGCGGAGGCCGAACCGGTCGTCATCGATCAGGGCGCGGAGGGTGGCAGGCATCTTCGCATCCTCACGTATTGCCGTTCTGTCCGTCAAGGCGGTTCGTGGTGTACGGATTGTCTCTTGGTGAGGAGGGAGTGCGCTGGGAGGATCGGCGTACGCCGCCGACCGGACAGAAGGACCTCCATGTCGAACACCCCTCCCGCCACTTCCCTGCTCACGAGCGCCGAGGTGTCCGACGCCGACACCTCGCGCGTCTTCCACTCATGGTCGGCACAGGGCACGCTCGCGCCGCTGGCTCTCGCCGGCGGACGCGGAACCACCGTGTGGGATGCCGACGGCACGCACTACCTCGACTTCTCCAGCCAGCTCGTGAACGTCAACATCGGTCACCAGCACCCCAAGGTCGTCGCGGCGATCCAGGCGCAGGCCGAAGTGCTCACGACCGTCGCTCCCGCCCACGCCAACGCGGTACGGGCGGAAGCGGCGCGACTGATCGTCGACATCGCCCCCGAGGGCTTCGAGAAGGTGTTCTTCACCAACGGCGGGGCCGACGCGAACGAGAACGCGATCCGGATGGCGCGACTGTTCACCGGGCGCGACAAGATCCTCTCGACCTACCGCTCGTATCACGGCAACACGGGCGCCGCGGTCGTCGCGACGGGGGACTGGCGCCGTGTCCCCAACGAGTACGCGCGGGGACACGTCCACTTCTTCGGTCCCTACCTGTACCGCTCGGAGTTCTGGGCCACGACCCCCGAGGAGGAGTCCGCCCGCGCACTGCATCACCTGGAGCGAGTGGTGCAGGCCGAGGGGCCCGACAGCATCGCCGCGATCCTGCTCGAGACGATCCCCGGCACAGCCGGCATCCTCACCCCGCCTCCGGGTTACCTCGCAGGCGTGCGCGCCATCGCCGATCGCTACGGCATCCTGCTCATCCTCGACGAGGTGATGGCGGGATTCGGACGCACGGGGCAGTGGCTCGCGCTGGACGCCTTCGAGGTGCGCCCCGATCTGATCACCTTCGCGAAGGGCGTGAACTCGGGGTACGTGCCGATCGGCGGCGTCATCATCCCGTCCGAGATCGCGCACCACTTCGACGCGCGCGTGTTCCCCGGCGGCCTCACCTACTCCGGCCACCCCCTCGCCGCGGCCAGCGTGGTCGCGACGATCGGCGCCATGCGCGAGGAGGGCGTCGTCGAGAACGCCCGCCGCGTCGGCGCGGAGGTCATCGGCCCGCGTCTCGCGCAACTCGCCGAGAGGCACGAACTGATCGGCGAGGTGCGCGGCAGCGGGGTGTTCTGGGCGGTCGAGCTCGTCGAGGACCGCGACACGCGTGCGCCGCTCGCCGCCGCCTCGGTCGGAGCGCTCAAGAGCGACCTGCTCTCCCGGGGTCTGCTGCCGTTCTTCGCCGACAACCGACTGCACGTCGTGCCGCCGTGCGTGATCACGGCGGAGGAGGCCACGCGGGGGCTCGACCTCATCGATGAGGCGCTCGCCGCCTTCCCCCGCTGAGGGGGGACGGCCGCGAGGTCAGACGACGGCGACTCGATTCGATCGGGCGACGCCGACGACCTCGCAGTCCGTGTTCTGATCGGCGACGCCGAAGCGGATGAGTGTACGGGAGTCGGCGCGGTAGTCGGGTGGGGCGACATCGAGGGTCCCGGCGTCGAGCAGGATGAACTCGGCCGCGGTGCCGATCACGCGCAGCATGCCGGTGGGCAGACACTGGGCGGCCAGCTGGAACTCCTTCGGGGCGGCGTGCACCGTCGCCCCGGTGATCGACCAGGCCGTGAACTCGTTCGCGACCGCGGTGCAGATCCAGTTCTGCTGTGCGACCCCGGTCACCCGGATCAGGCCGGTGTTCGCGCGGACATGCGGCGCCTGTCGGAGCTCGAGCAGGATGCCGACGGTCCCCGCCAGCACGTCGACGACGATGAGCGTGATCTGCGCATCCTGCAGGAGATCCGGATGAAGGAACGGGTTCTCGGCATCGGACAGCGCAGGCGCCCCCAGTGGTGCGCCGGCGATCGCATCATTCACCTTCATGACAAGCCTTCCCCAGAAGTCGTCCCCACTGTCGAGAATAGGCCGACGCCTTTCACATACCTGAGATCGCGCTGTGATCGGGGAGGCCCGGACGGAAGCGGTCGGATCGTGCGGCTTCGGATCACTGAGCGGATTCAGGCTCCGGGCCGCCGGCCGCGTGCACGAGTGCCGACGGCATCGAGCGCTTCAAGGATCCGCAGGTCGGCGATGAGGGGCGGGACGGCGGCGCCGTAGGGGCCTGCGGCGGCGCGGATTCTCCGCCGTGAGCCGATCTCGTCGCGTCCTCTGGCACACTGAGGCGCACGATCGAGGAGGCGCCGCATGGCGATCGACCTGAAGAAGACGCTCGATGCCTACCGGGCGAAGCACGGCGAGTTCCGCCTGGTCGACGTGCCGCGGATGCAGTACCTGATGGTCGACGGTGCCGGCGACCCGAACACCGCGACCGCCTTCGCCGATGCCGTCACGGCCCTGTACCCCGTGGCCTACGCCCTCAAGTTCCTCGCGCCGAACTCGGTCTCGACACCGTCGTGATGCCGCTCGAGGGGCTGTGGCACGCGCCGGACATGGACGTCTTCACGGTGCGCCGCGACAAGAGCGCCTGGCGGTGGACGCTCATGATCATGGTGCCCGCCCCCATCACCCCCGAGATGTTCGCACGCGCGAAGACCGCCGCGTCTGCGAAGAAGAACGCCTCGCCGAGCCTGAGCACGGTGCGGCTGGAGACGCTCGACGAGGGTCTCTGCGTGCAGACGCTGCACCGCGGAGCCTTCGATGACGAGGGTCCGGTGCTCGACGAGATGCATCACCGCTTCATCCCCGAGAACGGGCTCGCGATGCGCGGGATGCATCACGAGATCTACTTCAGCGACTTCCGCCGCGTGGAGCCCGCGAAGCGGCGCACGATCCTGCGGCAGCCGGTGATCCGGCCGGCGTGAGCGCGCGCACCCTGCTCATCAGGCCTCGCTCCAGAACCGGTCCTCGGCATCCTGGTCCTCGCTGACGAGGACCACCGTGGTCGAGACGAGGTCGCCGACCTCGGTCGCCGCCACGTCACCGAGAGGGAGCCGCATGTGGACCGAGTGGACCGTGATCTCGGCCACGTACCCGTCGCGCGACGGGCCATCGATGGTAGCCGTTGGGTGTCCATTCTGGCAACACCATTCACCTTTTTCGTTCGCGCGCTTATCGTCATGACTACTAAAAGAAAAAAAGGAGTTCTCTTGTCTGCGAAAGCCCCCACTGCTCCTGACTTCGAATCGGCCGGCACGGAAGACGCTCCCGCAGAGCAGGTCTCACCGCCCGAGTCCGTATACGAGCGTGTCGATCTCGACCGCTACGTCGTGATCCAGGATGGCCCCGTCGGTTTCGTCGAATGGGTGTCGCCGGTCTTCGTCTGCTACGCAGGTGACCCGTACCGCAACTCCGAGGAGATCGCCCAGGTCCATGACTTCCACGAGGCCGTGCAGACGGTCCTCGACCGGGCGTCGCAGTCCCGTCGAACGAAGCGCGCGCTGTGAGCCACGAGGTGTGGCCCGGATCGCCCTACCCGCTGGGAGCGACCTTCGACGGCCAGGGAACCAACTTCGCCCTGTTCAGTGAAGGCGCCGAGCGCGTCGAGCTGTGCCTGTTCGACGACGAGGGCAACGAGGAGCGCGTGCCGCTGACCGAGTTCGACGCCTTCGTCTGGCACGGCTTCCTGCCCTCCGTGCAGCCGGGACAGCTCTACGGCTACCGCGTGCACGGTCCTGCCGAGCCCGCCGAGGGCAAGCGGTTCAACGCCAACAAGCTCGTGCTCGACCCCTACGCCAAGGCCGTCTCGGGGGAGATCGTGTGGGGGCAGTCGCTGTTCGGCTACGACTTCGGCGACCCCGATTCCCGCAACGACGAGGACTCGGCTGCGGCGATGGTGAAGGGCGTGGTCATCAACCCGTTCTTCGAGTGGGCCGGCGACCGCCTCCCCAAGATCCCGTACGCGCAGACCGTGATCTACGAGGCGCACGTGAAGGGGCTCACGGTCAGCCACCCCGACGTCCCGGAGGAACTCCGTGGCACGTACGCCGGCATCGCGCACCCCGCGATCATCGAGCACCTCGTGCGCCTGGGCATCACGGCGATCGAGCTCATGCCCGTGCACCAGTTCGTGCACGACTCGACGCTCCAGGAGAAGGACCTGTCGAACTACTGGGGCTACAACACCCTCGCGTTCTTCGCTCCGCACAGCCAGTACGCCTCCAGCGGCCAGCACGGCCAGCAGGTGCAGGAGTTCAAGGCGATGGTGCGCGCGCTGCATGCCGCCGGCATCGAGGTCATCCTCGACGTGGTCTACAACCACACGGCCGAGGGCAACCACCTGGGCCCGACCCTGTCGATGCGCGGCATCGACAACGAGGCGTACTACCGCCTCGAGGAGGACCGTCGGTACTACACCGACTACACCGGCACGGGAAACAGCCTCAACGCCGGCAGCCCCCACGCGCTGCAGCTCATCATGGACTCGCTGCGCTACTGGGTCACCGAGATGCACGTCGACGGATTCCGCTTCGACCTCGCCTCCACGCTCGCCCGTGAGTTCTACGACGTCGACAAGTTGGCGACGTTCTTCGAGCTCGTGCAGCAGGATCCGGTGGTCTCGCAGGTGAAGCTCATCGCCGAGCCGTGGGACGTCGGCCCCGGCGGCTACCAGGTGGGCAACTTCCCGCCGCAGTGGACCGAATGGAACGGCAAGTACCGCGACACCGTGCGCGACTTCTGGCGCGGCGAGCCGCAGGCACTGGGTGAGTTCGCCTCGCGTCTGACCGGTTCGGCCGACCTGTACGAGCACTCCGGGCGGCGACCCGTCGCCTCCATCAACTTCGTCACGGCGCACGACGGATTCACGCTGCGCGACCTCGTGTCGTACAACGAGAAGCACAACGAGGCCAACGGCGAGGACAACAACGACGGCGAATCGCACAACCGCTCCTCCAACATGGGAGTGGAGGGTCCGACCGACGACGAGAGCATCAACCGGGCCCGGGCGCGCCAGCAGCGCAACTTCCTCGCGACGCTGCTGCTGTCGCAGGGCGTGCCGATGATCGCGCACGGCGACGAGCTCGGGCGCACCCAGGGCGGCAACAACAACGGCTACGCCCAGGACAACGAGATCACATGGGTGGACTGGGAGTCGGCGGATCACCCGCTCATCGAGTTCACGGCCGCTGTGAGCCGACTGCGCCGGACGCACCCCACGTTCCGTCGCAGCCGCTTCTTCAACGGTCGCCCGGTGCGGGCAGAAGACGGCGAGCGGGTTCCCGATGTCGTCTGGCTCCGACCGGATGCGGTGCCGATGGCGCCGGAGGACTGGGACTCGGGATTCGGTTTGGCGGTCGGCATGTTCCTCAACGGCCACGGCATCCGCGAGCGCGACCTGCGCGGGCAGCCGGTGACGGACGTCAACTTCCTCGTCTACTTCAACAGCGGCGATGAGCCCGTCGAGCTGACCCTGCCGGATCAGCGTCACGGCGCGAACTGGCAGATCATGGTCGACACCGCCGGGGAGCGGGGGAACGACACCGCGCTCGCCGCGAGCGCCGTGCTCCCGATCGACGCGAAGTCGCTCGTCGTCCTGTCGGAGGTCGACACGGTCGAGGTCGACACGGATGACTCCGTGAACGCCTCGCTGCGGGTGCAGAACGAGCAGTCCGTGCCCGCGGCCCCCGCGCCCACCCCCGAGCACCGCGCATGACCCGGCGACCTCTCTCGACGTATCGTCTGCAGATCCGCTCGGGTTTCACGCTCGACGATGCCGCCGCGGTGACGCCCTACCTGGCGGAGCTGGGGGCGTCGTGGGCGTACCTGTCGCCGCTGCTGGCGGCGACGCCGGGGTCGGACCACGGCTACGACGTGGTCGATCATTCGCGCATCGACGAGAGCCGCGGCGGTGAGGAGGGCCTCCGGCGCTTCGCCGCAGCGGCGCGCGCGCAGGATCTCGGCATCCTGATCGACATCGTGCCGAATCATGTGGGGGTCGCGGTGCCGCGCGAGAATCCCTGGTGGTGGGACCTGTTGCGCCTCGGCCGCGGGTCTCGGCATGCGGTCGCGTTCGACGTCGATTGGCGCTTCGGCGGCGACCGGGTGCGTCTGCCGATCCTCGGAGCCGAACCGGATGCCGTGATCGCGAGCGGCGACCTCGTCGTGGACACGACGCCGTCGGCCGATGCGCCGGACGGCACCCTGTCGTACTTCGACCACGTGCTGCCGCTCGCCCCGGGCACCGGGGAGCTCGCCGGTGACCTTCCGGCGCTGCTGGCCGCCCAGCACTACGACCTGCGGTTCTGGCAGGACCAGAACGCAGCGCTCAACTATCGCCGCTTCTTCGCGGTGGTCGAGCTCGCCGGCATCCGCGTGGAACTGCCGGATGTGTTCGCCGAGTCGCACGAGGAGATCGTCCGCTGGATCACGGAGGGGCTCGCGGATGGACTCCGCGTCGACCACCCGGACGGCCTGGCGGATCCCGGCGCCTACCTCGAGCAGCTCTCGGATGCGACCGGGGGTGCGTACACGCTGGTGGAGAAGATCCTCGAACCGGGGGAGGCGCTGCCCTCCTGGTGGCGCACCGACGGCACGACGGGTTACGACGCTCTTGCCGAGATCGATCGGCTGCTCATCGACGCCGACGGCGTGGAGTCGCTCACCCGGCTCGATGCCCGACTGCGCACCGACACGGGTCTTCCCGAGGCGCTGTCGTGGCAGGATCTGATCCACTCCACCAAGCGGATGATCGCGGACGAACTCCTGCAGTCCGAGGTGCGGCGCCTGGTGCGCACGCTGCCGTTCGGCGTCGTGGACGCCGACGACGCGCTGGCGGAACTGGTGACCTGCTTCCCGGTCTACCGCTCGTACCTGCCCGCGGGTCGCGCGCATCTCGATCACGCGTTCGCCGACGCCCGTCGACGCCGACCGGAGCTGGCCGCGACCTTCGACGAGCTCGAGCCGCTGCTCACCGACCCGAAGAACGAGGTCGCCCAGCGCTTCGAGCAGACCAGCGGCGCGGTGATGGCCAAGGGCGTCGAGGATACGGCGTTCTACCGCTCCACGCGTCTGGGCACACTGACCGAGGTGGGCGCCGACCCGTCCATCGCGGCGCTCACCGCCGAGGAGTTCCACGCGGCGCAGCAGGCGCGACTGGCCTCCTGGCCGCACTCGATGACCACGCTCTCGACGCATGACACGAAGCGCTCGGAGGATGTGCGCGCCCGACTCAGCGTGCTGTCGGAGGTTCCGGAGCGCTGGGCCGAGGTGCTCGGCGAGTTGCGCGCGATCTCGTCCACCGGGCACGGTCCGCTCGACGCCTTGCTCTGGCAGGCCGCGGTGGGTGCCTGGCCGATCGCGTCCGATCGGCTGCTCGCGTATGCCGAGAAGGCCGCGCGCGAGGCTTCGGAGTCGACGCACTGGCAGCATCCGGATGCCGAGTTCGAGAAGGGTCTCTCGGCCTTCGCCGAGGCCGCGAACGGCGCCGCGAGCAGCGTGATATCGCGTTTCGTCGCCGAGATCGACGCGCACGGGCGCTCGAACTCTTTGTCGGCGAAGCTGCTGCAGATCACCGGGCCCGGCGTTCCCGACGTGTACCAGGGCACCGAGCTCTGGGATCACTCGCTCGTCGACCCGGACAACCGCCGCCCGGTCGATTTCGCCGAGCGGGCGCGCCTGCTGCAGACGCTCGACCGTGACGTCGCGCGCGGGGTCCTTCCGCAGATCGACGATTCCGGTCTGGCGAAGATGCTCGTCACCTCGCGCGCGCTGCGTCTGCGCCGCGACCACCCCGAGCTGTTCACGGTGTACCGACCCGGCGTCGCCGTGGGCGCGGCATCCGGGCACGTGGTCGCCGTCGACCGGGGCGGCGTGACGGCCGTCGCGACACGGCTTCCCGTCGCACTCGCGGCGCGGGGGGGATGGGACGACACGCAGCTCGTGCGCCCGGACATCGCCGCGGTCGACGTGCTCACGGGTCGCCGCATCGAACCGGGGCCGGTCCGGCTCGCGGAACTCCTGTCGACCTACCCGGTCGCTCTGCTGGTGGAGGCACGATGATCGAGGTGTGGGCGCCGCGCGCGGAGCGCGTGCGAGTACGACGGCTCACCGCGGAGGGAGCGACGGCCGATGACCACGAGCTCCGCCCTGCGGCCGACCACCCGCTCGGGGCCGGCTGGTGGCGCGCCGACCTCACGCTCGCCGACGGGGAGCGCTACGGTTTCCTGCTGGGAGACAGCGAGGAGCTGCGCCCCGACCCCCGGTCGCCGCGACAGCCGGACGGGGTGCATGCGGCATCCGCCGCCTTCGACGTCGACGCGCACGCGTGGCAGGACTCCGCATGGACGGGCCGCCCGCTCGCCGGCGCCGTGATCTACGAGCTGCACATCGGCACCTACACTCCCGAGGGCACGCTCGACAGCGCGATCGACCGGCTCGATCACCTCGTGGAGCTCGGCATCACGCACGTCGAGCTCCTGCCCGTCAACGGCTTCAACGGCCGATGGAACTGGGGATACGACGGGGTGCTCTGGTACACCGTGCATGAGGGGTACGGGGGCCCGGCGGCCTACCAGCGCTTCGTGGATGCCGCGCACGCCCGCGGCCTCGCGGTGATCCAGGACGTCGTGTACAACCACCTCGGACCCAGCGGCAACTACCTGCCGGAGTTCGGCCCGTACTTCCGCGAGGGCGACCGCAACACCTGGGGCGACTCGATCGACCTCGATGCACCGGCCATCCGTGCGTACATCGTCGAGAACGCTCTGCGGTGGATGCGCGACTTCCACGTCGACGGGCTGCGCCTCGACGCGGTGCACGCGCTGAAGGACGACAGTCCGACGCACATCCTGCAGGAGCTGGCCGAGCGGTCCGATGCACTGTCGGCCCAGCTGAACCGCCCGCTCAGCCTGATCGCCGAGTCCGACATGAACGACCCGACGCTGATCCTGCCGCGCGAGGCCGGGGGCTACGGTCTCACCGCGCAGTGGTCCGACGACTGGCATCACGCCACGCACGTCGCCGTCACGGGCGAGGTGGCCGGCTACTACGCCGACTTCGCCTCACCGGATGCCGTGGCCAAGGTCGCGGAGCACGGGTTCTTCCACGACGGCACGTTCTCGTCGTTCCGCGGCCGGACGCACGGTGCTCCGATTCCCGCGGCGGTTCCGAGCTGGCGTCTGGTGACCTTCGCGCAGGATCACGACCAGATCGGCAACCGCGCGGCCGGCGACAGGCTCTCCGCCACGCTCTCGCCGGAGCGCCTCGCGGTGACCGCCGTGCTCACGCTGACCGCACCGGGCACGCCGATGCTGTTCATGGGCGAGGAATGGGGCGCCTCGACGCCCTGGCAGTTCTTCACCTCGCATCCGGAGCCCGAACTCGGGCGCGCGACCGCAGAGGGCCGCATCGCCGAGTTCGCCGCGATGGGGTGGGACCCGGCACAGGTCCCCGACCCTCAGGATCCGCAGACGTTCGAGCGCTCACACCTGGACTGGACGGAGGTCGAGGACCCCGCGCACGCGCGTCTGCTCGCCCTCCACCGCGACCTGATCGCGTTGCGGCGCGACCGCGCGGAGTTCACGGACCCCGACATGAGCCACACCGTCGTCACGGTCGCGCCCGCCGGTGAGGCGCCGGACGCCCGCGGATACCGCATCGATCGCGGCGCGTGCGCGGTGCTGATCAACCTCACGGCCGCCCCGCTCGACTTCGACGTCGCCTCGGATGCCGCGGTGCTCCTGTCGACGGAGTCCGTGGCGCACGCATCGGGCCGGGTGACCGTGCCCCCGGATGCCGCCGCCGTGGTCGGACCCGCCCTCTCCTGAGCCGCCGCGGGCCGGTCACCGCTCGTCGGAGTGGTGACCCGGCCCGCGCCGTCAGGTGAGAAGCTAGAAGGATGAGCTCTTCCCCCCCTCGCCGACGTGCGCGCCCCGCTGAGCGAGGACGAGGTCCGGCGTCTCCGCGCGGACTTCCCGATCCTGCAGACCCAGGTCAGCGGACACCCGCTCGCGTACCTCGATTCCGGGGCGACGTCGCAGCGACCGTTCGCGGTGCTCGACGCCGAGCGCGAGTTCGCGAGCACCCTGAACTCCGCCGTGCACCGCGGAGCACACACGCTCGCGGCCGAGGCCACCGAGCTGTTCGAAGACGCCCGCGCCACACTCGCCCGCTTCCTCGGCGCCGACGACGACGAGATCGTGTGGACCTCCAACGCGACCGAGGCCATCAATCTGGTCGCCTACTCGCTCTCGAACGCCTCGCTCGGACGCGGGGGAGCCGACGCCGAACGATTGCGTCTGCGCGAGGGCGACGAGATCGTCACCACCGAGATGGAGCACCACGCGAACCTCATCCCGTGGCAGGAGCTCGCCGCGCGCACCGGTGCGACACTCCGGGTGATCCCGCTCGACGATGACGGCGCGCTGCGGATGGACGAGGCCGCGCGGCTCATCTCCGAACGCACACGGATCGTCGCGGTCACCCATGTCTCGAACGTGCTCGGGGTGATCAACCCGGTCGAGCAGCTCATCGCTCTCGCGCGCGCGGTCGGTGCGCTCGTGCTGCTCGACGCCTGCCAGTCGGCCCCGCACCTCCCACTCGATGTGCACGCGCTCGATATCGACTTCGCGGTGCTCTCGGGACACAAGATGCTCGGCCCGACCGGCATCGGCGCGCTCTACGGACGCCGCGAGCTGCTCGAGGTCATGCCCCCGTTCCTCACGGGCGGATCGATGATCACCACGGTCACCACCACGCACGCCGAATACCTCCCGCCGCCGCAGCGCTTCGAAGCGGGCACCCAGCGCGTCTCCCAGTCGATCGCCCTCGCCACGGCGGTCGACTATCTGAGCGCGGTCGGCATGCCCCGCATCGCCGCGCACGAAGCCGCGTTCGGTCGTCGTCTCGTCGACGGGCTCCAGGCGATCGACGGCGTGCGGGTGCTCGGTGCCGGTATCGACCTGCCCCGCGTGGGGCTGGCGAGCTTCGACGTCGCCGGCATCCACTCGCACGACATGGGACAGTTCCTCGACGACCGCGGCATCGCGGTGCGCGTCGGTCACCACTGCGCCCAACCGCTGCATCGCCGGCTCGGCGTCACCTCGTCGACCAGGGCGAGCACCTATCTCTACACGACACAGGACGAGGTGGAGGCCGTGATCGACGGCGTCGCCGCGGCCATCGACTTCTTCGGAGTGCGCGCATGACATCCGGTGACCTGCAGAACCTGTACCAGGAGCTCATCCTCGACCACTCCCGCACCCCACACGGGTTCGGACTGCGCGGCGAGATCGCGGCGCAGTCGCACCAGGTGAATCCCACATGCGGCGACGAGGTGACGCTGCAGGTGCACCGTGCGGCCGACGGCTCGGTCGAAACCATCGCATGGGAGGGTCACGGCTGCGCGATCTCGCAGGCGTCGGCGTCGCTGCTCGCCGAACTCGCGGAGGGACTCTCGGTCGCCGACCTCGAGGTCCGGATCGCCGCATTCCGGGATGCCATGCGTTCCCGGGGCAAGATCGAACCCGACGAGGAGCTGCTCGGCGACGCCGCGGCGCTCGGCGGGGTCTCGCGCTACGTGGCGCGCGTGAAGTGCGCCATGCTCGCGTGGGTCGCGGCGGAAGACGCGCTGCGCAAGTCGGCCTGAGCGCGGCGCGGCGGGGAATACTCCTCCCAGCGCGGCGTTGGTCAGACACATGACTACTCTCGGAATCATCGGTGCAGGACACATCGGCTCCCAGGTCGCGCGCGCGGCCGTCGCGCAGGGCTACGACGTCGTGATCTCGAACTCGCGCGGCCCGGAGACGCTCGACACGCTGATCGCGGAGCTCGGCCCGAAGGCCCGGGCGGCGACGCCCGCCGAGGCGGGAGCAGCGGGCGACGTCGTCATGGTGACCGTTCCGCTGCACGCGCTCGATCAGGTCCCCGTCGAACCGCTCGCGGGCAAGATCGTGCTGGACACCAACAACTACTACTTCGAGCGCGACGGCCACATCGAGGCGCTCGACAAGGGCGAGACCACGACATCCGAGATGGTGCAGCAGCACCTGCCCACCTCGAAGATCGCCAAGGCGTTCAACCACATCCCGGCGGCCGACATCACCACCGACGGCTCGCCCGCCGGGACCGAGAACCGTCGGGCGCTCGCGACCGCCGGTGACGACGCGGAGGCCGTCGCCTTCGCGACGAAGTTCTACGACGAGCTCGGGTTCGACACCGTGAACGTGGGACCGCTGAGTGAGTCGTGGCGCGTCGAGCGCGACCGGCCCGCCTACGTCGTGCGGCAGAACGCCGCCGAGCTCGAGGCGAATCTCGCGATCGCGAACCGTCTGCCGTGAGCGCTGACCGTGGGGCCGCGCCTCGGCCCCACGGTGGCATACCAAATTGCGGATCTTTCACGCCGAGTGCGAGAATGCCGTCATGACGCAGGCGGGAGCGGCCGGCGAACTCGAGTCGGTCAGGGTGACGCGCATTCTGCGCGATGACATCCTCCTCGGCCGTCGCGCCCCCGGGTCGCGGCTGATCGAGCGCGACATCGCCGCAGAACTGCACGTGTCACGGCTGCCCGTGCGCGAAGCGATCCGGGCGCTCGTCAACGAGGGCGTGGTCGTCGCCCGTCCCCGGTCGTGGGCCGTGGTGCGGCAGTTCACCCACCGCGACATCCGCGACTTCGCCGAAGTGCGCGAGTCGATCGAGACGCTGGTCTTCGTCTTCGCCACCGAACGGCACGACGAGGAGGGTCTCGCTCGGCTTCGCGCGGCCTACGAAGCCGAGTCCGAGGCGGCGCGGGACGGGGATGTCGAGAGCGCGCGCCGAGCGGCCGCGGCATTCCACGAGATCGCGGGCGACCTGGCGGGAAACGACATGCTGACGGAGCTGATCAGCGTGTTCCTCACGCGTCTGCGCTGGCTGTTCGGGCAGCATGACGACCTTCCCGCCATGGCCGAGGAGCACCGGATCATCCTCGAGGCGATCGCGGCGCGCGACGTCGACGCCATCCGCGTCCTGGTCCCGCAGCACATGGCGCGTGGTCGTGAGGGCGCGGTCCGTCGTCTGCAGAGCGGCAACGCCTCGGCCTGAGAGCCCTCGGTAAGGGGGGCTCTGCCCGCCGTCCGGTGCCGGCAGGGGGCGCCCGGGTGGCCACCGTTCTATATATTGGGCCTACCGGAACCGTTCCGGAAAACGCCACGTTGTCCTGGGGAGCGAGATGCGGGGTCTTGCTGTCGCCGTCGGAAGCCTGCTGCTGGTGGGTGGCGCTGTGCTCGTCGTCGTCGCGGACCAGGAGCGTCAGGCGTCGCTGGACGCCGTCCGCCTGCAGCTGACGCAGACCGAGGAACGACTCGCCGAGACGCGGGAGCGGAATCTCGATCTCGCCGGTGCGCTCACGAGCCTGCGCACCCGGATCGCCGAGCAGGATGCCGCGATCGCCGACGCCACGGGATTCCTCCCGTGATGCGGCGCACCCTGTCGGTGACGATCGCGATCAGCGTCCTCCTGTCCGCCGGGATCGTCGCCCGAGCGGAGGGACTCGAGGCTGAACGCGCCACGGCCGTGGCCGAGTTGACCGCTCTCGCCGACACCACGCGCACGGCGCTGCAGCGCACCGATCACCTGCGCGGTGCGGTGGAGCGCGCCGAGGAGGACACCGCGGATCGAGCCACCGTGCTCGAGGCGCGCCCGGCATTCCTCGCCGAGATCGCGGCGCTGCGCACGGCCATGACGACCGCGACCGACAAGGTCGACACCGCCGCACATCTCGCCGCCGCCGTCTCCGCGCAGCAGACGGTGCTGGCCGAGCATGCCGACCCGCAGATCGTCACGAATGCGACCGCGACCGTGCACGCCCTCACGGCGAAGGTCGGCGAGGAGGTCGCGACGTGGCAGGCCGCGCAGATCGTGCGCACCGCGGGACCGGGCGGACCTGCGTTCTCCTCGAGCGGACCCGACGGCTACGCCCGCGTGCGGGCCGCGCTCGATCTCGTGGGCGGCGGCGGGGTCGGACTGTACGAGTCGGCGTCGTGCGCCGGGGGCACCGCCCCCGCGTGCGCCAACAGCAACGGTTACATCAAGTACCGCGCCGACGTGGCAGGGTGGACCGCGGACCGCCTGAACTGGGCCATGGCGCACGAACTGGCGCACATCTACCAGTTCCAGGTCTGGGGTTCCCTGAACGCATCCGGGTCGTATGCGTCGATGTTCGGGGGAGATCCGGAGTTCCTCGCCAACTGCATGGCCGTGGTGCGCGGATACCCCGGCAACCAGAGCTGCACCGGCGATCAGCAGGCGTGGGCCTCGGGCATCTGGGTCGGGGCGGTGCGCTGAGGGGCAGCCGGATCCCGCGGGGTCAGCGGGCCGGCGTGGTCGTGTCGACGGCATCCCGCAGCGGGCCGCGCATCACCCGCCAGTACGCGGCAGGCGCCAGACGGACGAGCAGATCGACCAGCCGGGCCTCCCGCCCGATCATGGTGCGCGCGCGTCGGCGGGTGGTCGCCCGGATGATGCGCGCCGCGGCGTCCGCGGGTTCCGTGTGGTACATCGCGGCCTGCGCGGATGCGGCACGCGCCGCGACGGCGGGGTCGACGGCCGCGGCGTAGCGTCCGTGCAGGATGATGCCGGTGCGCACGCCGGCGGGGTACACGGCGCCGACCGTGACGGTCGTCCCCTCGAGCTCGTGCCGGAGTGATTCCGAGAAGGCGCGCACCGCGAACTTCGTCAGTGCGTACGGGATGCGGCCGGCGGGAGCGGCCAGGGCGTAGACGCTCGCCAGGTGGGTGATATGCGCGGCCGGCGCCTGGCGCAACGCGGGCAGCAGTGCCTTCGTGATCGACACCGTCCCCCATACGTTCACGTCGGTGAGCCAGCGCATCTCCTCCATCGTCAGCTGGTCGAGGGTGCCGAGCATCGACGACCCCGCGCACGTGATGAGTGCGTTGATCCGCGGGTGCGCTGCCGTGATCCGGGCGGCGACCTCGAAGACCGCCTCATCGTCGCGGAGATCGACGATGTGCGTGGTCGTGGTCGTGCGCAGCTCCGCCGCGAGCGTGGCGAGTGCGGGGGCGTTCTGGTCGACCAGAGCGAGATGGGTTCCGGCCTCCGCGAGCTGACGGGCGACGGCTGCGCCCATACCGCTGGCCGCGCCGGTGATCACCGTCGTGCTGCCTGCGAGATCGAGGCGCATCGGGCATCCTCCTTCGTGAGGCGCGAGTCACCGCACCCCGTCTCCACATGCTCGGGTCGGGCGCGGAGTACCCGATGCGCCCATTCTTCCCCACGTCTTGCGCGAGCGATACCGGTACGCTCGAAGGGGAGGTTCGTGTGGGACGTACGGCGGATGCCATCGCAGAGGGCGTTGCGATCGCGACGGCTGCGGCGCGCCTGGCGGTGAAGAATCACATCCTGATCGGCACGATCGCCCAGAACGGGGTCTACGACACCGAGAAGTACATCGCGGATGCGCGTGAGGCTCTCCGGGCGATGGCCGAGGAGTCGGAAGAGGCCGCGGCCAACGTCACCGCCTTGCGCAAGAGGGCTCGTGGACGGCACTCCGATCCGTCGGGCACGCACGACTACCGCGACCGGGATGTGCGCAATCTGCGGCGTCGGGCCAAGCAGTCCGCGGGCGTCGCCGCCAAGCTGCGCGAGGTGATGCAGGACTCCGAGAAGCTCGGCGTGATCGTCGAGGAGGCCCGTGAGGCCGCGTGGTCGGATGTGCGGCACAACCTCGACCGTCGACTGCGGGTGGAGGGGATGCGCCCCGACCAGGATCCCGACTACGACCGCATGCGCGAGGCGCGGATGCAGGCGCTCCGGCTCGTGGATCTGCAGGCTCTGTCCTCGCTCCAGCGGGCCAAGTCCAAGCGCACCAAGAAGCAGAAGTCGGCGGATGCCGACGGCTGACGCGTCGTTTCGCTTTCCCGTCGCGTCTGTTGTAGGCTGTTCCACGGCCCGCTGAGCGGGTCGGAGCGCCCGTAGCTCAATGGATAGAGCATCTGACTACGGATCAGAAGGTTAGGGGTTCGAGTCCCTTCGGGCGCACATCACAGAAAGACCCGGCCGGGATCCACATCCAGGCCGGGTCTTCTTCGTTAGATGCACCCCGGCGTGAGTCGGAGCGGTGTCCGCCGGGTGCCCTCGCATCCGCTGCGTGATCATTGACGCGGTTATCGCCGTGGGTTAGCGTGAGGATAGCGCACCTGGGGCTGTCTGCTTTTCTGTTCTTCACGACGATAGGCGGACATGTGAATACTCGGACGACATCAGAGCCCGGCCGATCGAAAGCCCTGCTCCTCAGGCGCGGGCCCGTTGCGGCGGGCGGCGTCGTCGCCCTGACCGTGGCAGCTCTGTGGATCGGTTTGCCGAGCGCACAGGCGGCCACCGCCGTCAATCTCGAGACCGCAGAATCGTACGTGGTGTTGGCGGGATCGACCGTCACGAACACCGGGAACAGCGTCCTGAACGGCGACCTCGGTGTGGCTCCCGGCACGGCGATCACGGGTTTCCCGCCCGGAATCGTCGTCCCGCCCTCCGTGATCCACTCCGCGGACGCCGCTGCATTGCAAGCGCAGGTCGACCTGACCTCGGCCTACGGCTCGGCTGCCGGCCAGCCCTCCGACTTCGACATCACCGCCGACCTCGGCGGTCAGTCACTGGTCCCCGGTGTCTATACCGCCCAGACGTCGGCGGGACTCACCGGGGCGCTCACTCTCGACGCTCAGAACGACCCGTCCTCGGTGTGGCTGTTCCAGATCGGCTCGACGCTCACCACGGCCACGGACAGCTCCGTGGTCCTGGTCAATCAGGCTCAGGCCTGCAACGTGTTCTGGCAGGTCGGAAGCTCTGCCACGCTGGGAACGGACACCGACTTCGTCGGCACGATCATGGCGCTCACATCCGTCACCGTCGTCTCGGGCACCACGGTCGAAGGGCGAGCTCTCGCCATCAACGGAGCAGTCACACTCGACAACAACGTCTTCGTGGACCCGCGATGCGACGACCCGGATGCTGATGCGGACGCGGATGCCGATGGCGCGGTGGATGTCGATGGTGCGGTGGATGTCGATGGTGCGGTGGATGTCGATGGCGTGGACGGCTCGGTCGACGGCGATGTCGATGGCGTGGACGGCTCGGTCGACGGCGCGGTCGATACTGATGCGACCGATGGAGCGGTGGATGTCGACGGCGCGGTAGACGCGGATGGCTCGGTCGACGTGGACGCCGCTGTCGATGTGGACGCCGCTGTCGATGTGGACGCCGCTGTCGATGCCGATGGTGCGGACGGCGCTGTCGATGCCGATGGTGCGGACGGCGCTGCCGATGCTGATACCGACGGCGACCTCCCGGCGACAGGATTCGACGGGTGGGGGCTGCTGCCGGTGGGTGCGGCGCTGCTGACCGTCGGAAGTGTGCTGCTGCTGGTCCGGCGAAATCGCCCCGGGCGCCAGTCCTGACCGAGCAGGCAGGGCACGATGCCCGGGGCGTGATGCAGGGGGGCGTCAGCGGCCGGGTGATCGCGACGGCAGTCTCACTGCTCGTGGTGATCACGTATGTGTTCGTGTCGCTCCTGATCGTCACGCGGCCGAGTCCGATCACGACGGCGTTCTCAGGCCTGACATCGGCGGCGAGTCCTTATCTCACGCAGAAATGGAATGTGTTCGCGCCTCACATCTCCAAGTCCAACCCGCAGCTCCGGGTGCAGGCGCAGTGGCGTGATGAGGAGGGGCGCCTCGTCAAGAGCACGTGGATCAACGTGACTGCCGTGGAGTTCCGCGCGGTCACCGGCAATGTCCTTCCGTCGCGCATCCAGAAGCTCTCGTGGAACGCACTCTCCTCCTACATGGCGCGTTTCGGCGATCTGAGCGCGGAGCAGAAGGCGGTGGTGCAGGACACCTTCATCGAGAGGTTCGACGGCGGCTACCGGGGGATTCCGGCGGAGCAGCTGATCGATCGCCTGACGTCGCTCGCAGACAATCGTGGGGACGTGCTCGAGTCGCTTCGGTATGACTTCATGCTGAAGGAGTACGCGACGTACTTTGCGACCGCGGCTTTCGACGAGGAGATCGTTCGTGTCCGGTGGGAGGTCTACCGGGAACGGCCGAACGATTTCGACCGACGGTTCGATGACGTCCCACAGCACGAACCGACTGTCACGCGGTTCGGGTGGCGGCAGGCGGACGATCGGGTTCGTGAAGACGCGCTCGCTGCCTTCGAAGAGGTCATCGAACGATACGGTGATGGATCGTGAATCCGGCGCCGCGGACAGCGCGCGATCCCCGCCGCGCCCCGCCCCATCGCCTGGTCGAGTGGGTGGCGGGCGTCGAGCAGGCAACGTACAGCATGTCAGCGTTGCGCATCTTGATCGGAACGGCGATCCTCTGGTCTCTCGTCACGAGCGCAGCGGACCGGCGTTACCTGTGGGGCGCCGGATCGGCGTGGGTCGATCCAGCCGTAGACCGCCGCGGCTACCCGGAGTTCCTTCGGGCGGTGTTCCCGAAGGATGATCCGCTGATGTTCGATCTCAGCTATGGCATCCTCGTCACCCTCGCGATCCTCTTCATCCTCGGTTTCGCAACCCGACTCGTCACGCCCCTGCTGCTGTTCTACTGGCTCGCCCTTTCGACCAACAGCGTCTTCCTGACGAACGGCGGCGACGTCGTCATCCGGCTCGTGCTGCTGTTCTGCATCGTGGCCAACCTCTCCGCGCACTGGTCGATCGATTCGTCCATACGTCAGTATCGGGGCACCGCCTCGATCTATCCCGTGGCCGTGACGAGCCGGATTCCAGAATGGGCGCGCGTCGCCGCTCACAATACGGCCGTGCTCCTGTGCTCGTACCAGGTCTTGTTGATCTACGTGAACTCCGCGATCTTCAAGCTCATGGGCGATGAATGGTTGCAGGGCAGTGCTCTCTACTACGCGCTGCAGCTCGACGTCTTCCAGGTCTTCCCGGAGCTCAGTTCGGCGGCATGGCAATCCACCCCGCTCGTGATGGTGGGGTCCTGGGTCTCCCTCTGGGTGCAGTTGCTGTTTCCCGTCCTGCTGCTGTGGAGACCGACGCGCGACGCCGCTCTGATCGTCATCATGGTCATGCATCTGGGTATCGGCCTGTTCCTCGGATTGTGGCCGTTCTCGATCGCGATGATCGCTCTCGATCTCGTCTTCGTGCGGGACATGTCGTGGAAGCGGTTCTTCGCGTGGTGCGCCTCGGCGCGGGAGGGTCGTCGACTGCCGTCGTTCTCGCGACCGCGCCTGTCGAGCGAGGGCTGACGTTCGCGCGGTGTTCGGCCCGACGAACGCATCCGACTCCTCGGTGCGCGGTCGGACACGCATCCGCACGGACGCTCCGGGATGCCTTTCCGGCCGATCACCGGGCGGTGGCGGGGATCAGGTTCGTGATCGCGGCGTCACGGCGGGCGACCTCGACCGCGGTCGCCATGATCACCCGGCGCATCGCGGCGACCGCGACGGCGGGAGTGACGTCGGAGCGGTGCGCGAGGCTCACGGTCCGGCTCATCATCGGATGCGCGAGCCGTACCGAGCGCAGGCCGGGGCGATCGAGCAGCACCATGGCGGGGACGACCGCGACACCGATGCCGCGTTCCACGAAGCGCAGCACCGCATCCATCTCGGCGCCGGCGAGCACGGGGCGGGGAGACAGCCCCGCCGCGCGGAAGGCGGCATCCGTCGTGGCCCGGAGCTCGTAGCTCTCGTCGAACGTGATCAGCGGCAGCTCGGCCAGCTCGGCGAGTTCGACGGATGCCGCGGCCGTGACGGGAGGCTGCGCGGCCGAGGACACCACGACCAGCTCCTCTGCGAGGAGGTCGGTGCGGGTGAGGCTCACTCCGGTCGGCGCCTGCCCCTCGGCGGTCGTCACGAGGGCGATGTCGAGGGCGCCGATCGCGAGCTGCTCCACCAGCGTGCGCGAACCCGCCTCCGTGAGTTCGAGGTCGACGCCGGCGTGCGCCGAGCGGAACACGCCGATCGCCTCCGCGACGAGGCTGATGCACAGGGTCGGCGGAGCCCCGAGGCGTACGCGTCCGCGGCGCAGACCCGCGAGCTCGTCCATCTCCTCGCGGATCGCCTCGGCCTCGGCGAGCATCCGCTGAGCGCGGGGGAGCAGCGTCTCCCCGGCGGCGGTGAGCGCGATGTGGCCGCGGGCGCGGTGGAACAGCTCGGTGCCGAGCTCGCGCTCCAGGGTCGAGATCTGTCGACTCAGCGACGGCTGGGCGAGATGCAGGTGCTCGGAGGCGCGGGTGAAGTGGCCGAGGCGGGCGACCTCGACGAACCCGCGCAATTGCTCGAGGTTCATGGTCATAGCCTACTCGCATGGACAGCACTCGAACTATGCATTGGAGTTATCAGTTTCCCCTGATTAGCGTCGGACGTATGAGTACACGCGAACGCCAGATCTCCACCACGGTCCTCGTCATCGGCACCGGCGGCTCCGGGCTGCGCGCGGCGATCGAGGTCGCCGAACGCGGCATCGACGTCCTCGCCGTCGGCAAGCGACCCCGACAGGATGCCCACACCTCGCTCGCCGCCGGAGGCATCAACGCCGCCCTCGGCACGATGGACGAAGACGACAGCTGGCAGCAGCACGCCGCGGACACCATCAAGGAGAGCTACCTGCTCGCGAACCCGCACACGGTCGAGATCGTGACCCAGGGGGCCGAGCGCGGCATCCGCGATCTCGAGCGCTGGGGCATGGACTTCGCGAGGGAGGACGACGGCCGCATCTCGCAGCGTTTCTTCGGAGCGCACACTTTCCGCCGCACGGCGTTCGCCGGCGACTACACCGGGCTCGAGATCCAGCGCACGCTCGTGCGCCGCGCCGAGCAGCTCGAGGTGCCGATCCTCGACCACGTCTACATCACCCGCCTGCTCGTGCGCGACAACGTGATCTTCGGGGCATACGGGTTCGACCAGTCCGACGGCACCCGCTACCTGATCCACGCCGATTCGGTGATCCTCGCCGCCGGCGGTCACAACCGCATCTGGCGTCGCACGTCCTCCCGCCGCGACGAGAACACCGGCGACTCCTTCCGTCTGGCGGTGGAGGCGGGGGCGCGTCTGCGTGACCCCGAGCTCGTGCAGTTCCACCCCTCCGGGATCATCGAACCCGAGAACGCCGCGGGCACGCTCATCTCGGAGGCCGCGCGCGGCGAGGGAGGAGTGCTGCGCAATGCGCTGGGCGAACGGTTCATGGCGAAGTACGACCCGGAGCGGATGGAGCTGTCGACCCGCGACCGCGTCGCCCTCGCGGCGTACACCGAGATCAAGGAGGGACGTGGCACCGCGAACGGCGGCGTCTGGCTCGACGTCTCACACCTGCCGCGCGAGACGATCATGACCCGGCTGCCCCGCGTCTATCAGACGATGATGGAGCTGCAGATGCTCGACATCACGACCGATCCGATCGAGATCGCCCCCACGGCGCACTACTCGATGGGCGGTGTCTGGGTGCGGCCGGACGATCACCAGACCGACGTCGAGGGGCTGTACGCGATCGGCGAGGCATCCAGCGGCCTGCACGGGGCGAACCGTCTGGGCGGGACAGGCGGCCATGGATCACGCGGCCGGACTCGATGCGCAGCGGCGCTCGGCCGAGGCCGTCGCGCAGGCGCGGACCGAGATCGCCGACCTGCTCGCCGCGGACGGGCGCGAGAACGTGCGCGCTCTACAGCGCGCGATCCGCAACACGATGACCGAGCACGCGGGCGTCGTGCGCGATGAGGAGGGCCTGCTCCGCGGACTGGCCGAACTGGACCGCATCGAGGAGCGGATGGCCGACATCGGCATCCATCCCGACATCGCGGGGTTCCAGGACCTCGCACACGCCTTCGACCTCAAGGCCTCCGTGCTCGCGGCGCGCGCCACGATGGAAGCCGCGCTCGAGCGCCGGGAGACTCGCGGATGCCACAACCGCAGCGACTATCCCGAGATGGACCCCGCGCTGCAGGTCAACCTCGTCTGGTCGCCGACCGCCGGGGTGACCCGAGAGGAGATCCCCGAGATCCCCGCGGAGATCGCGGAACTCATGCGTGAGGTCGATGCCGACGGCAAGCTCCTCGAGTAACCCCTCCGACCCGTGGGCCGGGGGCGGGCATCAGCTCCCGGCCGCGGCGTCCTCATCGATCTGCGGCTGACCGACGATCCCGATGCCGACCGCCTCATGATCCGGCTCGGCCTCGTCGCGCTTCGGAGCCTTCGGCTCTTCGCCGGGCGCCTTCTCGGTGCTGGGCTCTTCCAGCTCCTCCGTGCTCGGGACCTCCTGCGCGTCGGCGTCCTCGGGCGACTCGGCCTGTTCAGGAGTCTCGGCCTGTTCAGGAGTCTCGGCCTGCTCGGGGGCGGTGTCCTGCACGGGAGCGGATTCCTGGTCCGGGGTGGATTCCTGGTCCGGGGTGGTGTTCGTCATGATCGACCCTTTCGCGATGTGTCCCCCCAGGATGTCGTCCCCGACCGGTCGGCAGAAGGGGCTTGACGTCATCGGGACGAGCGCCCCGTCGCGAATCTGGTTAACCACGATGAACCGAACGAGGGCGATGCGGCGTAGCCTGGAGGCGTGACTGCGTACGTCTCGGCTTTCGACCTCTTCTCCATCGGAGTGGGGCCTTCGAGCTCCCATACCGTCGGTCCGATGCGCGCGGCGCTCGACTTCGTGCAGCGGCTGCACGCCGAGGGATCGCTGGCGCGCGTCGCCCGCCTCGGCAGCACGCTGTTCGGGTCTCTCGGAGCGACCGGTATCGGGCACGGCACTCCGGATGCCGTCGTCGCGGGCCTCCGCGGACTCTCCCCGGAGACCTGCGATCCCGCCGAGGTGCGATCCGCCTGGACGGCCTTCCCGCCGGGAGGCGAACTGCTTCTCGGCGGCGAACATGCGGTGCCGTTCGTGAAGGACGACATCGTGTTCGCTCCGCGGACCCGGCTCCCGGGACACCCGAACGCGATGACGATCACGGCGTGGGCGCACGACGGCACGACGGTCGCGGAGGAGACGTACTACTCGGTCGGCGGGGGATTCATCCGCCGAGAGGGCGAGGGGGAGGCGCTCGCCACGGCCGGATTCCCCTATGCCTACGCCGATGCCGCGTCGCTGCTCGCGCTCTGCGACGAACGCGGACTGTCGATCGCGGAGGTCGCACGGCTCAACGAGTCGTCGCTGCGCAGCGAGGAAGAGGTCGCGGAGGGACTCGACGCGATCTGGGATGCCATGGCGGGATGCGTCGACGCGGGGCTGCATGCCGACGGTGTGCTGCCGGGTTTCCTGCAGGTGAAGCGGCGGGCCGGTCTGATCCGCGGGCAGTTGGAAGCCGTCGAATCCGAGGGTCACCGCGAGCTTCCCGGTGAGTGGCTGGGGGCATTCGCGCTCGCCGTCAACGAGGAGAACGCGGCGGGCGGACGCGTGGTCACCGCACCGACGAACGGCGCCGCCGGCATCCTGCCGGCCGTGGCGATGTACTGGTGGCGTTTCCTGGCCGACTCGGGGCTCGGGGCGGGCAACGCCGTCACCCCCTACGGCGAGCTCGTCGGCAGCGCACTTCTCGGGTTCGGCCCCGATGCGGGCGCGCTCGCCGCGGGTGCGGACGCCGGGCTCGACAGCGAGCAGACCGCGGAGGCGAACCGCCGCCGCGGCATCCGTCGTTTCCTGCTGACCGCGACCGCGCTGGGCTCGCTGTTCAAGGCCAATGCGTCGATCTCCGGTGCGGAGGGTGGATGCCAGGCCGAGGTCGGATCCGCGTGCGCGATGGCGGCCGGCGGGCTCACCGCCGTGATGGGCGGCACGAACCGGCAGATCGAGAACGCCGCCGAGATCGCCATGGAGCACCACCTCGGACTCACGTGCGACCCGATCGGCGGGCTCGTGCAGATCCCCTGCATCGAGCGCAACGCGATCGCGGCGTCCACCGCCGTCACCGCGGCGCGACTGGCCCTGCGCGGCGACGGCAGCCACTACGTGTCCCTCGATGCGGTCGTCGAGACGATGCGTCAGACCGGGATCGACATGTCGACGAAGTACAAGGAGACGAGCGAGGGCGGCCTGGCGGTCAACGTCATCGAGTGCTGAGCGCTCGCCCCCTCACTCCGGGTGCCGACCGGCCCCTTTCTGCGCGAGCCACCCCTTATTTGCGTTCACAAGGGGGCCGTTCGCACAGAAAGGGACCGCTCGGCGGAAGCGACATCATCGAGAGTGAGCGTCAGGGCGAGGTGAGCGGCGGTCCGTAGAGAAGCTGCGCACCCTTCCGGTCTCCGGCGCTGAAGCTCAGACGAGGATTCCCCACGCCGCCGCAGAAGTAGTGCATCACCGACTTCGGGTCGTACTCCCCGAAGGGGAAGAGCGTGACGCTCTCGTCGTCCCCGGGGCAGACGGCGGGCGCGCCGGTGCGGATGTGCTCGTGGCGGAAGCCGAGCACGTGCCCGAGTTCGTGACGCAGCACGCCGACCCGGTTGAACCGCAGACCGGGACGGAAGTACGAGGCGTCGAAGATCACCTTGCGCCGCGGGGGAGGCTGGGTCGGGAAGAACGCGGCAGCGATGAGTCGGCCTTCCTGATCCTGGAATCGCGCGGTGAAGACCAGGTCGTCATGGATCTCGGGTGCGGGTCGCGCGTAGTCGGGGTGGCCGTCGAACCGGTCGACGTGCTCGAAGCGCACCCCGCACACCCGCTCCCAGTCGCTCGCCGCCCGTCGGAGGTTCCGGACCGCGACACGGTAGTCCGTCTCGCGGAGGAACGACTGCCGCATCACGCTGTAGCGCAGCACGACGCCGTCATCCCAGCGGGTGGCCTGGCCCGCGGTCTCGAATCCGACCAGTCCGGAGTCGCCCAGGGGGGCGCTGGGGATCAGCGGTCGCTCGGCGTTCCGTGCGGCGTAGACGACGAGCTCGTCATCGTCGAGGAGAAGGTCGCCCTCGACGACGTGCAGGGTCTGCTCGGCGCCCGGCGGATCGTCCGACCACACGCTCGGTGCCCGGTGCGCGATCTTCTCCGCTTCCTCGACGTACCCCGTGATCATCGCCTCCCTGTGGCGGTCGCGCGGGTGGCCGAGGATCTCGGCGGCGAGGGTCCGGTCACGCCGGTACACGGTCAGACCGCCGCCGCGTCGCCGATGGAGCGGGCAAGCTCGAGGAGAGCGGCGGCGTCGGCACCGTCGACGAACCCGGAGGCGCCGACGGAGCCCGGGCCGAAGGCGTCCCGCGAGCTGCGCTCCCAGTGCGCGCGGATCTCCTCGGCGGCGAGATCACGATCGCCGACCGCGAGGTTCGGATCGTTGCGGGCCTGGGCGACCGCCAGCTTGAACGCGACGCCCGCCTCGGTGACGGCCTGCGCCGTGGTGGCCTGGGCCAGCTTCTCCTCGGCCGCCTTCCATGGCCCGGCGACGGATTCGAGGTCGCGCCATCGATCCGGTTGCGAGCCCCGCAGCGCCACGCGGAGCAGCAGGTAGTCGAACCCCGCGGGGTCGCCCCAGACTCCTTCCGAGAAGAACCTGAGTCGACCGTCGATCACGGTCAGGTGATCGAGCAGCGGAGGTGCGGAGGGGAGCGAGGTGACCACGTAGTACCCGGCGCGAGGTTCGGACGCCAGCACGGCGCCGTGGAGGCCGAGGCGGCCCGTGATCTTGTCGTTCCCCAGGATGGTGTCCAGTCCGGTCGCCACCTTGTCCGCCACCGCGCCGACCGCGGTGAGCTCGGTGCGCTGGGTCAGATCGGCGACGTTCGAGAGGAAGGCGGCGACGCCGGCGAACAGGGAATCCCCGGGGGCCGACAGAAGCCCCACGGTGTATTCGACGTTGCTCGCGCCGAGTGGCAGCAAGGTCGTCAGCGGGACCTGCGAATGGATGGTCACGAAGGCTCCCCCCGCGCCGATCGATTCGAAATCCTCGTCGCTGAGGGTCTTGCTGATGTGCAGCACCTCCCCGCTCGGGCTCTGCCAGGTGACCGCGCTGGCGAACACCGGACTGCGGCCGGCCGCTCGCTCCTGCGCGAACCGCAGCCCGAAGCCGGCGGCCACGAGTTCGACGTAGCGCTCGCTGGGCGGGATCTCATCGGGTGCCTCGGCGACGCCGTCGACGAGGCCGACCCAGCCGTGCACCACCTGCGTCGTCTCACGGCGCCACAGCTGCCTGATCTTGTCCACCAGTCCCACGCGATCATCTCCCTCGATGACTCGGTCCCCCCGGCGATACCTGTGACGCTAGACCTCCGCGCTCGCCGTGTCTATCCCCGGTGCTCCGCCGTCGCTAGCATGACCTGAAGAGGGGCGGGGAACCACGGGAGGGCTCATGGACGAGCGGACCGAGAACTACCTCGAGCTGGTCGACACGGCGATGGCGTCCGTGCGCCGTCTGCCGGCATCGGGGGCGGATTCCACGGCGGGCGGTTTCGCCGACGCCGCTTCGGATGCCCCGCTCACCGCGCTCCTGCGCACGGCGCGCGCGATCGTCGAATACGTGCTGTCGGCGTGCCGTCGACCGCGGGTCAGCGACGCCAACCTGCAGCTGGCCTTCCCGCTGGGGGAGCTCTGGGCGCGTCGCGATCTCCGCCCGGACGAGACGCTCTCGCGGGCGCTGATCACGGTCCAGGCTTTCGCGCGCACCGCGGAGACCCAGGCGCTGCGCGGTGACGCCGGGCGGGTGCGGGATCTCCGCGCGATCTCCGCGTCGCTGCGGCGGGCGGCGGCCGGCGCGGCTTCCCTGGGCGGAGGGCCGCGCGAGGATGTCGACCGCGCCCCCTGGTACGCGCACGTGATCGAAGGAGATCGCTGGGGCGACGTGCTCGGGTATCAGGCACCCACGTCCGCGGCTCGGGCGACGACCGTGTGGACGTCGGTCGCCGATCTCCGGGCCCTTCTGCAGGAGAGCGCGATCGCGTTCCCCGATGTGGCGCCCGCCGTGCCACCGACCCCGCTGCTGCCCACGCCGACCACGGCGCTGCGCGAGTACGAGGATCTCGACCTCAGCGCGGCATGGCAGGTGGAGCCGGATTCCAGGCCGGAGAGGCAGGGGCCCGAGACGGTCGAGGTCTGGTTCGGCACCACGCGGTCGCTGCGCGCGGGCACGACCTCGGAGTTCGGCCCCGAGCGGTCCCCGACGCTGCTTCTCGGGCAGTGCCATGTGTCGGTGCCGTCTGCTCATCGACGCGGATCGGACGGCTCGCCGTGGTGGCAGAAGGTGCTGCGGCTGGACTTCCGCGACGATGCCCTGAAGCTGCAGAAGACCGTGCTGCACGGCGACGACTTCGACGGCGTCCTGAGGGAGCGACTGGACGGCGCCGGCTCCCGGCGAGCGCTGGTGTACGTCCACGGGTACAACTCGTCGTTCGAGGCGGCGATCATCTGCGCGGCGCAGCTGGCGGTCGACCTCGACGTCGACGGCGTGGTCACCGCCTTCAGCTGGCCGTCCCGGGCATCCGAGATCGAGTACATCCCGGATCTCTCCCAGGCAGAATCCGCGTGGGAGCTGTTCGTCGAATTCGTCGGTCACCTGCGCGCGTCCGGTGTCGAACAGATCGACATGCTCGTGCATTCGATGGGCAACCGCGTGCTGTCCTGGGCGATGGAGCGCCTCGGGGGCTCCGGAGCGGCGATCGAACGCCTCTATCTGGCGGCGGCCGACATGGACCCCGACATCCTGCGTCAGCGCTCGGCCTTCTACCGGTCGGTGTGCGAATCGATCACCTCGTACGCCTCGACCTCCGACCGAGCGCTCGGCCTGTCGAGGTTCCTGCACGGCGTCGACCGCGTGGGGCTCCTCCCGCCGGTCACCACGATGGCGGGGATGACGACGATCGATGTGTCGGCCGTGGACGACACCTTCCTCGGGCACGGCTATTTCGCGATGTCGACGCCGGTGCTCGACGACATCGCGGCCGACCTGCGGGGGGAGCCGCCGGGGGCGGGCCGCGGATTGTCCCGCGT
Organism: Microbacterium sp. TW_SC_2; assembly: GCF_055361165.1. Classification (NCBI taxonomy): domain Bacteria; kingdom Bacillati; phylum Actinomycetota; class Actinomycetes; order Micrococcales; family Microbacteriaceae; genus Microbacterium; species Microbacterium sp. TW_SC_2. The sequence goes on from NZ_CM143952.1 coordinate 570,491, forward strand.
CGACGCCGGTTCGTCCCCGCCGCACTGGAGACTGGAGCGCACCCGATGAGCGAGCCGGCGGTCGACATCTCTCGGCTGCGCGTGAGCCGAGGCGCGTCCGAGGTGTTCGGCGGCATCGATCTCGTGATCCCGCGCGGGCAGATCACGGGACTGCTCGGACCATCCGGATCCGGCAAGAGCACGCTGATCCGCTCGATCGTGGGCGTGCAGCGCCTCGGGTCGGGAACGGTCACCGTGCTCGGCGAGCCGGGCGGGTCCTCGCCCCTGCGCACTCGCGTGGCGTACGGCACGCAGGGCGCTTCCGTCTACGCAGACATGAGTGTGCGCCAGAACCTCCGCTACTTCGGGGCACTGCTGAAGGCACCGGCGCGGGACGTGGAGCGCGTGATCGCCGAGGTCGGCCTGGGTGCGCAGGCCGATCAGCTGGTCGACTCGCTCAGCGGAGGGCAGGCCAGCCGGGTCTCGCTGGCGGTGGCGTTGATCGGCGCGCCGGAGCTGGTCGTGCTCGACGAGCCGACGGTCGGGTTGGACCCCGTGCTCCGTGCCGAACTGTGGGAGCTCTTCCGCGCGCTCGCAAACCGCGGCGTCACCCTGATCGTCTCGAGCCATGTGATGGACGAAGCGCTCCGCTGCGATCGGCTGCTGCTCCTGCGCGAAGGGCGGATCATCGCCGACACCACCCCGAGCGCACTGCTGGAGGACACCGGCGCCGACGACCCTGATGCCGCGTTCCTCGCGGTGATCGCGCGGGACCAGACCAGGGGGCCAGGGGTGACACGGGCGTCGAGGCGCGCCCGTCGCGGGGCGCGGCACCACGACGATCCCACCGCGGAGCCGAGATCGTGAACGGCGGGCGGACGCTGGCGACGGCGCACCGCGTGCTGACCCAGCTGCGGCACGATCCGCGATCGATCGCGCTCATGCTCGTCGCACCGAGTCTCCTGGTCGGGCTCTTCGCCTGGCTCTTCAGCGACCAGGATGGCGTGTTCGACCGCGTCGGAGGGGCGATCCTGGCGCTGTTCCCGTTCATCGTGATGTTCCTGATCACCTCGATCACGACGCTGCGTGAGCGCAGATCCGGCACTCTCGAGCGACTGATGACGACGCCGCTGGGCAAAGCCGATTTCGTCGCGGGCTACGCGCTGGCGTTCGGGGCGATGGCGGTCGTGCAGGCGGCGATCACGGTGGCATTCGCGGTGGGGGTCTGCGGGCTCGACGTCGACGGGCCGCTCTGGCAATTGGGACTCGTCGCGGTCGTCGATGCGCTGCTCGGCACCGCGCTCGGACTGCTCGCGAGCGCCTTCGCACAGACAGAATTCCAGGCGGTGCAGTTCATGCCGCTGCTGGTGTTCCCACAGATCCTCCTGGGTGGACTGTTCATGCCGCGCGACCAGATGCCGGACGTCCTGCACGCGATCTCCGACTGGCTTCCGTTGAGCCACGCGATCGACACGATCAACGCCGTTGCGACCGGAGCGGAAGGGTGGGACGTGTTCGGTCCGCTCCTGATCGTGGTGTCGTTCGCGATCGGTGCCCTGGTGCTGGCGTCGCTGACGCTGCGCCGGCGGACGCCGTGAGGGCGCTCACCATGGTTCGGCGTTCACAATTCAGGATGGATGTGGCCGAATCGGGCTGAACACCCCGGTTCCGAGGACGACGGCGCCGAACTGACTGAATCATGAACGCCCGGTCGGACTCACCGCGCGGCGCGGCCCTTCGTGTGACGGGTCGGCACGGCGGCCCAGGGGTCTTCGGGCCACGGATGCTTGGGGTAGCGGCCCCGCATCTCGGCGCGCACGTGGGCATACGGTCCGGACCAGAACGAGGTGAGGTCGTCCGTGACGGCGAGGGGGCGCCCAGCGGGCGAGAGCAGGTGGAAGAGCACGGGCACGCGGCCGTCGACGAGCCGGGGAGTCTCGGCCCACCCGAAGCACTCCTGCAGCTTCACGGCGACGACGGGGCGGGAGTCCGGGTCGTCCGGGGAGGGGTAGACGATGCGGACGCGGGACCCGCTGGGCACCTCGAGCCGCTCCGGCACGAGCTCGTCGAGGCGGACCGCTTCGGGCCAGGGCAGCAATCGGCGCAGCGCGGACGACAGGTCCACTCGTGACACGGGGGTGCCGCCCGCGAGGGCGTCGAGCTCCGGCGCGAGCCATTCATCGAGGGCGGCGAGGAGCCCGGCATCCGAGACGTCGGGCCAGGGCGATCCCAGCTCCCGGTGCAGCAGCGCCAGGCGGCTCCGCAGCTCGGCGGCGGTCGCGGACCAGGTGAACAGGGCCAGACCCTGACGTCGAAGCGCGCGGCGCACGGCATCCCGCCCCTCGTCCGCCGACGCGCGCACCGGTGCCGAGGCCTGCAGGATCGCGCCCACCCGGCGTTCACGGCGTGCCTGGACGCGACCTCCCACGAACTCCGCCTCGACCCGGTCGGTGCGGAGGTGGCTCGCCGCCTGCCCCATCTGGGCCTCGGTGAGCGCCGCCGCCGCGCGGACGATCGCGCCGGAGCCGGCTGAGGCGCGGCCGGATGCGCGGGCGACATCGGCGATCGCCAACCACTCGAGTGCCGCCAGCGGACCGGTGACTCCGGCGCGGGTTCCGGACGCCAACAGGAACGTCGCGCCGCCGGCGCTCCGGTCCACGCGGTGCGCGACCCGTTCGGGGAATGCCGAGGCGATCACGAGGCCGACCCCGTCGAGGTCTGAGCGCACGGCCGGAGTCGAGGGGATCATGCGCTCGAGGCGATCCGCCTCGCTGCGCCACCGACGCGCATCCGGTGTCCGCCCGCCGCGGAGCGCGATGAGCGCCTGCGCGACGTCGGAGTCCGCGATACGCATGTCGCCGCCCACGAGCGCGACGACCTCGGCGGCGAGCCGGGCGCCCACCACCGGTGCCCCGACACGCAGCGCACGGGCCAGCCGCGGATCGGTCGGGATGCGCGCCAGGGCACGGCCCTCGGAGGTCGCGCGACCCTCGTCGTCGATCGCCCCGAGGGCACGCAGAACCGTGACCGCCTCCGCGAGGCTGTCGGCGGGCAGCGGATCGATCAGCCGCAGACCGTCGCCACCCGGTGCGCCCCAGCAGGCGAGCAGCAGGGCGGCATCCGCGAGGTCGCTCGATGCGATCTCGGGGGCCGGGCGAGCGGGAGCGGAAGCGTAGGTGCGCGCGTCGACGCAGCGGACGACGGTCCCCGGGCCCTGGCGGGTGGCGCGGCCGGCACGCTGCACGCACGACGAGCGGGAGGCCGCGGCGGTCACGAGTCCCGTCATCCCGCGGGCAGCGTCGCGCTGCGGAGACCGGGCCAGGCAGGTGTCGACCACCAGCCGCACGCCCGGCACCGTGAGGGAGGACTCCGCGAGCGAAGTCGTGACGATGATGCGGGGCGGGTCGTCCGGTCGGCGCCCCCGGATCACGGCATCCTGCTCGGACGCGGGCATCCGGCCGTGCAGCTCCCGCACATCGAACGCGGAGGTCGCGTCACGGAGGCGGCGTGCGATCTCGGACACCTCGCGGGCGCCCGGCGCGAAGACGAGAACGTCGGCCGCCGGATCGTCGCTGATCAGCTGCCCGGCGGCGGATGCCGTGGTCCGGGCGACGTGGTCGAGGAACGCGCGGGTGACGCCCCGCTCGTCGAGACGCGGTGCGGGACTCGGGGCCCAGTGCTCGGTCAGCGGGAAGGCGGGGACGTCGTGGTCGATGATCGGAGCGGGCTGATCGTCCGTGCCGAGGACATCGGCGATCCGCGCCGCGTCGAGGGTCGCCGACATGGCGATCAGCACGAGGTCGTCACGCAGCTCGCGCACTTCCGACAGCAACCCGATGAGGAGGTCGGTCTCGAGCGCGCGCTCGTGGACCTCGTCGATGATCACCGCATCCACGCCGGTGAGGCCGGGGTCGTCCAGCAGGCGACGCAGCAGCACACCGGCCGTGACGAACTCGACCCGCGTCTCCCGTCCCACCACGCGCTCGCCGCGGACCGTGAACCCGACGCGCGTGCCGAGCGGCGAGCCGTCGAGGTGGGCGAGCCGGCGCGCGGCGGCTCGGGCGGCGACGCGACGCGGCTGGGTCACGATCACGCGACCGGGGAGGCGCGAGGCGAGCAGCGGCGGCACGAGCGTGGTCTTTCCCGTGCCGGGAGGGGCACTCACCACCGCGGACGAACTCGTGCCGAGTGCCGCCGAGAGCTCGTCGATCGCGGCCGCGAACGAGAGGCCCGCGCCGATCGCGTCGATGTCGAAGGCGGCGGGTGGCATGCCCCCAGTCTGCCCGGTCGCAGGGGCCCGCATACGACGGATGCCGCGACCGGATCGGTCGCGGCATCCGCTGTGCTCCCTGGATTACTCGTCGCTGGGCGAGGGCGCCGCGGGCGGCGGCGGGGGAGTGGTCGGCTTCGACACCCGGGTCTTGGCGGGGGCGGGAGCAGTGGCCGCAGCCACGCCCTCGCCGATGCCACGGCCGACGGCCTGTCCCTGGATGATGCCGGCCAGGTCGAGCCCGGTCGCGGAATGCACGCTGTCGAACACCGATCGCATCGCGATGGCGTTGTCGGCGCCGACGACGCTCGATGCGCCGTCCTCTCCGGAGCCGCCGATGATCGACACGTTGCCGATCGCGGAGTAGCCCTTCGCGAACTCCGCCATGATCGACGGCAGGACTTCGAGCACCCGCTGCGACAGGAACGCGTCCTGGTTCGACGCGATGGCCTTGGCCTCCGCCTCGAGCGCGGCGGCACGCGCGTCACCCTCGGCGCGGATCGCCTCGGCCTCGGCGGCGGACTGCAGGCGTCGGGCGTGAGCCTCGGCCTCCGCCTTCGAGCGCAGGGCATCCGCTTCACCGGTGGCACTCGCGACCGCGGCCGCGGCCTCACCGTCGGCGCGGGCCTTGTCGGCCTGAGCCTGCTGCTCCGCGATGCGGGTGCGGGCCTCGGCCTGCTTGACCTGCTCGATCGCAGCCGCCTCGGCCGCACGCTCGCGTGTGTACAGCTCGGCCTGCGCGCGGGTCTCGGCCTCGTACCGCTGTGCATCCGCGACGCGCTTGACGTCGGCATCCAGCTGCGCCTGCCGGTTCTCGGCCTGCTGCTGGAGAACGGCCTGCTGCGCCTGCTCACGGGCGAGGTTCTCGGCCTGCTCGGCTTCGGCCCGGGCGCGGCCGATGCCGGCGTTGGAGTTGGCCGTGTTCGTGTCGAGCGCGGTCTGCTCGATCAGGTTGGCTTCCTGGTTCGCGATGTTCTTCTGGTTGATCGCACGGTCGGCGTTGGTCTGCGAGATCTCCGCGGACTGGCGCTTCGCCTGGATCTCGGGGGCACCCAGGGACTGGATGTAGCCGACCTTGTCGGTGATCCCCTTGATCTGGAACGAGTCGAGGATCAGGCCCTGTTCGGCCAGCTCCTGCGAGACGTCGGCGGCGATCTGATCGGAGAACTTCTTGCGCTCGCGCATGAGCTCCACGACCGAGAGGGTGGCGACGATGCCGCGGAGGGCACCCTCGAGCTGCTCCGTGGTGAACTGCTCGATGGCCTTGTCCTGCGAGGCGAAACGCTCGGCGGCGCGGCGCACCAGGATGGGGTCGGAGCCGATCTTCACGATCGCGACGCCGTCGACGTTCAGCGTGACGCTGTCGAGCGACTGGGCCTCGGCGTTGAGCGACACCTGGCGCGAGCGCAGCGAGATGATCTCGTGCCGCTGCGTGATCGGGTTGACGAGCGACTTGCCGTTGACGATGACGGTGACGGGCGATTCCGACATCTCATCGCGGCTCGATCCGTCGGCCCCGATGACCGCGCGTTGCACCTTCTGTTTGCGGCCCGAGATGACGAGGGCCTCGTCGGCCCGAGCCACCTTGATCCAGCTGCGCGCGAACAGCAGCAGGATGAGCAGGATGACGATGACGGCGATGATCGCTGCCCCGACGATGACGAGAATGCCGACAGCTCCGGCGATCTCCATGGATGACCTCCCTGGTTCCCCCCGAGGGGGCGGTCTGGCGCGCCGTGGTGCACGCCGTCAGGCTCCACCCTGCCAGATAGCCGGGGCGGGCGGAGCGGGCAGAGGTGCTCAGCCCTGGCGGAGCTTCTCGGCGAGGTCGCGGAGGGTGCGCAGTTCGGCGTCGTCGAGCCGCGACATCCGCTCGGCGATCGACCGGCCGTGCACGGTGGCGAGGGAGCGGAACGTGCGGGCCCCGGCCTCCGTCGCGCGGATCAGGGAGCCGCGCCCGTCGTCCGGGTCGGGGCACTTGGCGATGAGTCCGCGCGACACCATGCGATCCACCAGGCGGGAGACGCTGGGCTGACTGATCAGCATGTTCGCCGTGACGTCACGCAGCCGGGCGACCATGTCGGGCGAGCGCGTGACGGTGAGCAGCACGTCGTACTCGGCCTGGGCGAGTTCGCTGTGCTCGAAGTCGGCCAGCATCTCCGTGAACAGTTCGTGCTGCGCGCGGAACAGGCTCTCCCAGGCTTCCAGGGCGAGCTTGCGATCGGTCATCCTCACAGAATAGTGCGAACAGTAAGGGCCGGTCGGAGAGGCTTCCGGCCGGCCCTTGTCCCTTGCACCAAGAGTGTCCTGCAATCACATGCGGTGAGTGCCACAGCAAACATTCACCGTGTGATCACTGTATAACGGCCGGATAACGAATGCAACGGTTTGGTCACGAAAGTTTCGAGGACCGGGTCTCGAGGAAGCGTTCGGTATCGACGCCCAGCCAGTGCGACGGAGTCGCCTCTGCGTGGGCGAGATCTTCTGCGGAGATCCGTGTCTCCCGTGTCTCCACTCGTGACGACTCCGGTGAGATCGGACCGTCGTGCGGGGCGTTCTTGCAGTTCCCGATCCCGGTACGATCGCTGCGGTGCTTTTGCACCGCACCATGCAGTCTCCGGAAGCAGTGAATGAAGTTCGTCGAAGTGCCCATGCTCCCGATCGTGATCCCGTTCGGAGTCGTGATCTTCCTCGTGCTCCTCGGGGTCCTCCGCTCCCGCGGACGCGTCACGCTTGCCCGGGCGAGTGTGGCCGCGGTCCTCGCGGTCTACGCGGGCGGGGTGCTCGCCAACACGGTCTTCCCGATCTTCCTCCGCGTCGGGACGGGGTTCTATGACGGGCCGCGCCCGTTCCCGCTCTACCTCGTGCCGTTCGCCGACTACGGGCTCGAGGACGCTCTCATCAACGTCGCGGTGTTCATCCCGCTCGGCGGACTCGTCCCTCTGCTCACCGCGCGCCCGCGCTGGTGGAAGGCATTGGCGATCGTCGCCGGTGCGAGCCTCGCCATCGAGCTGACGCAGATGGCCACCTCGCGGCTGGCACACGGCGGACACCTCGCGGACATCAACGACTGGCTGACGAACATCCTGGGCGGGATGATCGGATACGGGCTGTTCGTCCTCCTGACGCGCTCGACGCGGATCGCCGGATTCGTCCAGCAGTTCCGATGGCCGGCGCGTGAGCGCGCGAACAACCGGCCGGCCTGATCGTCGCTGACGCCCGACTCGGCCTCACCCACCCCGTTCCGCGCGTCTCTCGCGCTGCGACCGGCGGATTCCCAGAGGAGGACGCGGTCGCCGAGATAAGCTCAGCATGCCCACCTGTGCCCTACGAGAAAGAACACCCGTGAGCCATCGTCGTGCCTCCACCGACCAGGAGGGTCGATATCCCGACCCCTTCTCTTCGAGAGGGGGTGAGATCGGATGCTGGAAGCAGTCCTGACGCTGCTCGTCGGCATCCTGCTGACATTGGCGATCATCGCGGCCTGCGGCTTCTTCGTCGCGCAGGAGTTCGCGTACATGTCCGTGGACCGATCCCGGATGTCCGCGAAAGCGGAGAAGGGCGACGCCCAGGCGCGGCGAGTGCTGGCGATCACCAAGCGCACCTCGTTCATGCTGTCGGGTGCGCAGCTCGGCATCACGGTCACGGGTCTGCTCATCGGCTACGTCGCCGAGCCGCTGATCGGCCGATCGATCGGCACGCTTCTGGGCGGCGTCGGCGTGGACCCGGCGATCTCCGTGCTCATCGGAACGATCGGCGCGCTGCTGCTGGCGACCATCGTGACGATGATCTTCGGTGAGCTCTACCCGAAGAACCTCGCCATCGCGAACCCGGAACCTCTGGCACGCGCGCTGGCGATGCCGACGCGCCTCTACCTGATGCTCTTCGGGTGGCTCATCACCGTGTTCGACAAGGCGGCCAACGCCCTGCTGCGACTGTTGCGGATCGAGCCGCTCGAAGACGTCGACGAGAGCGCGACGGCGCGGGACCTGGAGGCCATCATCGAGGAGTCCCGCGTGAGCGGTGACCTCCCGGACGATCTGTCGATGATCATCGACCGGATCCTGGACTTCCCGCAGCGTGATGTGGAGCACGCGATGGTGCCGCGCTCCCGTGCGGACTCGATCTCACCCGACACGACAGTGGGCGAAGTGCGGACTCTCATGGCCACGGGACACACCCGCTACCCGGTCGTCGGGGATGAGGACTACCCCGTCGGGGTGGTCGAGCTCATCGACCTGCTCCGTCTGCAGCCCGCCGACGACGCCCCCGTGTCGAGCGTCATGCGAGCGGCCGTCGTGCTCCCCACCACGATGCAGCTGCCGGTGGCGCTCGACCGGATGCGGCAGACCCGGAACGAGCTGGCGTGCGTCGTGGACGAGTACGGCAACTTCGACGGCATCCTCACGATCGAAGACCTCACCGAGGAAGTCATCGGCGAGATCTCGGACGAGCACGACACCGACATCCACGAGGTCGTGAACGAGGGCGAGAACCACTGGTCCCTCCCCGGGGACGTGCACCTCGACGAGGTCGAGCGTCTCATCGGCCACGACCTGCCGCGGGATGATGCGGAGACCATCGCCGGTCTGGTCGTCAGCGCGCATGGCGACCTGCTGCCGGTCGGTTCCCGGGTCCGGCTCGATCTGCTCGAGCGGGCGTCGGAGACGGTCCAGGGGCTGCGGATCGAACGCTGGCTCGATGTCGAGGTCACCGAGGTCGCGCGCCTGGTCCCGTCGCGTGTGGCGATGCGGTTGCAGGAGCGGAACCTCGACGACATCGACCCCGCGGAGGAGGTCGCGTCGACCACGGACGCGGACCGGGACGACGAAGGAGCGGCTCGATGAACGGCTGGACCGTGGCGATCATCACGACGGCGCTGATCGTCGCGAGTGCGTTCTTCGTGATCGTCGAGTTCGCGCTCCTCGCCGCCCGACGACACCGCCTCGAGGAGGAGGCCGACACCAGCGCGTCCGCTCGGGCGGCACTGCGCGGGATGAACGAGCTCACGGTGATGCTGGCGTTCGCGCAACTGGGCATCACGGCCTGCACGTTCCTGCTCGGTGCGGTCACCAAGCCGGCGATCGACTACGCGCTGGCGCCGGTGTTCGAGCAGTGGGGGCTTCCCTACATCCTCGCCGACGTCATCGCGTTCATGCTCGCCCTGATCGTCGTGACGTTCCTGCACCTCGTGATCGGCGAGATGGCCCCGAAGTCGTGGGCGATCGCGCACCCCGAGGTGGCGGCCAAGGCGACGAGCATCCTCGCTCGCGCGTTGACGTGGCCGCTGCGACCGTTCCTGCTGTGGATCAACCACATCGCGAACCGGCTCGTGAAGGCATCCGGCGTGGAACCCGTGGAGAAAGCGGCCGCGGGAGGTCAGGACGCCGACACGATCCGCGAACTCGTCGCGCACTCGCGCGCTGCCGGCACCCTCGAGGAGAAGTACTCGGCACCCATCGCTCAGGCGATCGCGCTCAGCACGATCACCGTCGGCGACATCGTCCGGACCGACCGCATCCCGACCGCGGTCCCGGACGGTGCGACCGTCGCCGAGCTCCAGGCAGCCGCGGCGTCGTCGAGCCACCTCCGCATCCTCGTGGGGTCCGGAGCGACCTCACGTGTCGCTCACGTGCGCGACACCCTCGACGCGTCGCCGGGCTCGCTCGCGTCGGACATCGCCCGCGATGCGCTCGTCGTCTCGCCGGAGACGTCGGCATACGACGCCCTGGCGCGGATGCGACGGGCGCGCGTGCAACTGGCCACCGTGGTCGCCGGCGACCGGCTGGTCGGGGTCGTCACCCTCGACGATCTGCTCCGCGAGATCCTTCCCGCGTCCGCCGCCCCGCAGTGACCGCTCGCGAGGTCTGACGCGGGGAACGGAGAAGGGCCGGGGCGAATCGCCCCGGCCCTTCCTGTGGACGGATCTCAGCCGGCGGCGGGCGCGATCTCGTTCGGAGTCACGTCGAGCTCGGTGCTCGCGAGCACCTCACCGGTGGTGAGGTCGACGGCGTGCACGCTGTCCGCTGCGGGCTCCGTGACGTAGGCGATGTTCCCGGCGACGACGATGGCAGGGTGGGCGTCCTGCCAGTCGGCCGGTCCCTCCCACGCTTCGACGACGGGGAAGCTGTCGGTGATCTCACCGGACTCCGGGTCGAGAACGTGGATCGCTCCGTCGCTGCTGAGGATGTAGGCGAGGTCCTCCGGTCCGCGCACCACGTCACGGAAGGTGTACTCGACACCCTCCGGCAGATCGACGACCTCGAGCGTCTTGGCCTCGGTGTCGATGAGCGTCACGGCGCTGAGCAGGTAGCCCTCCGCGTCGATGTCGTCCTTGTAGTCTCCGACGACGATCGGGCTGGTCTCGCTGACGTAGGCGTTGCCCATGCGTCCGTACGGCTGATCGGGCGCGTCGACCTTGGTGATCTCGCCGTCCTGGTAGATCAGCGCGCCGTTCTCGCAGCCGAAGACCACGGCCTCGTCCTTCGCGGTTCCCTCGCCGTGCACGCCGGGGCACTGGTCCGACGACGCGATCTCGGCGCCCTCGGCATCCTTTGCGACGATGCCGTTGCGGCCGTCGGCGTTGCCGACGGTGGTGAGGAACGTGCCGTCCTCGAGCACGACCGAGACGCCGTGGTGCGCCTCGACGCCGGCGATGGTCTCGACCTCGGGAAGGCCGTCGGCGCTCGCCAGATCCGCCGTGTCGAAGATCGTGGTGTCGCTCGTGCCGTCGGCGTAGAGCACGGTCTTGTCGGCATGCCGCACGACGTGCCCCGGGGTGTCGGCCTCGAAGATCGTTTCGGTGAGCTCGGGCTCGTCCGAGGTTCCGGCGGCCGTGTCGAGAACCTGGAAGCCCTCGCTCATGGTGACCATGACGTGCCGGCCGTCGCCGGCCGGGTTGAGCCGCGTGAAGGGCTCCGCATCGAAGTCGGCGACGGTGTCGAGCGTCTCGCCGTCGAGGACGAGGATGCCGCCCTCATAGGCGACCGCGACGCGGGCGCTGGCGGCGGACGGGGAGCCGGCGTCGTCCGGGCTGGACGCCGGGGCGGTCGAGTCGCCGGCCGTCGAGCACGACGCCAGGGTGACGACGGCGCCGATGGCCGCCGCGCTGATCAACGCGCGGCGCAGGGGGGAGGTGCGCATGGGCATGCCTCTTTCTCTGTGGTGAGGTCTCACGGGGTGAGACCGGTGGTGATGCGTTCGGTGTTGACGCGCATCATGGTCAGGTAGTCGGGGGCGCCCTCATCGGGCCCGGTGAGGGACTCGGTGTACAGCTCGATGACGTCGATCTGTACGTTCGCCTCGCTCGCCAGCGCCTGGACGAGGCGATCGGGCGACGACGACTCGGCGAAGATCGCGGGCACGCCGGTCTCCTCGATCGCGTCGACGAGGTCGGCGAGATCGGATGCCGAGGGCGCCGCGAGTGTCGTACCGCCCGGGATCACGGCGCCGACGATGTCGAAGTCGAAGCGCTGGGCCAGGTAGCCGAAGACATGATGGTTGGTGACCAGTGCGCGGCGGCTCTCGGGGATGGCGGCGAACGCCTCGGACATCTCCGCGTCCACCGCGCGCAGCTCGTCCCGATAGGCGTCGACGGCGACGTCCAGCGTCGCGGCGTCGATCCCGTCGATGTCGGCGAGCACCGGGGCGATCGCGTCGACGACGTCGATCATGCGTCCGGGATCCGTCCAGAAGTGGGAGTCCGGCATCCCCTCGGCATCGCCCTCGCTGTAGTCGAGGACGTCGATCACGTCGCCGGCGACGAACATCGGCACCTCATCGGAGGCGGCGGCGTCGAGGTGCTGCTGCAGTCCCTCCTCGAGCCCGAGCCCGTTCGACACCAGCAGGTCCGCCCCGCGCAGGGTCGCGGCATCCTGCGCGGAGATCTCGAAGGAGTGCGGATCGGCATTCGGCTTCATGAGGGTGACGACCTGCGCCTGATCGCCGACCAGTTCTTCGACGACGTCGCCGAGGATGTTGGTCGAGACCACGATGGTCGGGCGCGAATCATCCGCGGTCGTGCAGGCGGTGAGGCCGCCCGTCGTGAGCGCGGCGAGGGTGAGGGTCGCGACGAGGCGTGCCGAGCGCATGTCAGCGTCCTGTCTCGGCGACGAACGCCGGTTCGGTGGTCGTGTCGAAGGTGCGGGCGACGCGCGCGGCATCCGCGTAATCGATCTCGTGGAGGGCGTGTTCGGCCGGCGCGCTCAGGTACGCGCGATGCTGATCGGCGATGAGCGCGGGGGTCGCGCCTGCGGCGAGCGACTCCGCCACCAGCGGCGGGGTCTCCGCGATCACCGCGCCCGTCTCGTCGTCGAGCACGAGGACGCGACCGTCCTGAGCGAGTGCGAGCAGATGCCCGTCCTCGTCGTCGACAGCGGTCACATGCACGAGCGGGGCGGGGGCGGGGAGCAGGGTCCAGGACCGCTCGCGCGTGTTCAGGAGCCAGATGCCCTCCGTGCCCGCGAGGCCGGCGACCGTGGGACGTCCCTCGCGGTTGTCGAACGATCGCGCGGCGGGCGCGCTCGTCCCGGCGGGATAGGGGATGTGCTCCACCTGCAGCTCCTCGCCGTCGACATGCGCGAGGAGGGCCCCGCCCTCGCATCCGATCACCGCGCCGACGCGCGTCGTGATCGTGCCGGCCGGAGCGGCGCACGGCTCATCGAGGTCTGTGGGCTCCCCGTCGGACGTGTAGCCGACGACACGCGTCCCGACCCCGGCGGACGCCTCGGTGACCAGGGCGAACGAGCCGACCGGGACGACGAGTCCGGCGTGCGGTTCGCGTTCGATGCGGAACTGCTCGCGGATCTCGCCTTTCGACAGCGCCTGGGTGTCGAGCAGGACGGCGTCGCCGGAGCCGGCGAAGGACACCCCGGTGCCGCCCGTGGTGGAGAGATTCGTGGTGGCGATCGTGGCGTCGCCGGAGCCGGCCACCGCACCGAGCAGCGCGGGCGCGGCCCGGTAGTAGTGGAAGTGGTCGACGTGGTCCCAGGTCCACACGCCGCTGTCGACGATCTCGATGCCCTCGGCGGTCTGCGCGAACAGGTAGCGCCCGTCGGTCGTGACGGCCGTCGGCGCCGCGATCTCGCCGATGTCGGTGACGCTCTCGTCGAGCAGGTCCAGGTGGGTGACGGCGCCGGCCCGGTCGATCGAGGTGAGACCGAGCTGCGGCTCGGCCAGTTCCTCGGCTCCGGCGATCGCACCGTGCCCGTCCGCGGTGGAATCGCTCGACGGGTCCGGATCGGCGGGCGTGGTTCCGCAGGCGGACAGCGACAGCGTCAGGGCAGCGGTGAGGGTGCCCGCGAGGGCGAAGAGGGCGATGCGAGAGCGCACAGGAACCTTCCTTGTCGTGTGTCGTGCGAAGGGTCGCGTCGTCGCGACGGGGGAGTTCAGACGCGCGGCGTCCGAGTCCCGAGAGAGGTGAGGGTCGCGCGTACTGCCCAGGAGAGCAGGGCGAGCAGGATCGCCGATGCCGCGACGGAGGCTCCGGCCGCGGTCGCGGCGTACCAGGAGACGAGGAGGCCGAGGAAGACCGCGGCCACGCCGACGGCCGCGGCCACCGCCATGCGACTCGGGATGCGGGTGGTCCAGTGCCCGGCAGCGACCGCGGGGGCGAGCAGCAGCCCCACGACGAGCATCGAACCGACGGCCTGATACGACGCCACGACGGCGAGCGTGACGAGACCGACCAGTACGGCCTGCGCGGTCCGCGGACGCAGCCCGAGGACCGCGGCGATGCGCGCGTCGAGGGACAGCGCCACGAACGAGCGGTGGAAGAGAGCGGCGAGGATCAGCCCGGTGGCGGTGGCCGCGGCGAGCAGGACGAGGTCGCCGGAGCTGATCGCGAGGATGTCGCCGAACAGGATCGCGGTCGCATCGGTCGCGAAGCTGCCGGAGTGGGAGATGATGATGACCCCCACCGCCAGCATCGACACGAACAGCAGGCCGATGCTGGTGTCGTACGAGAGGCGGGCGCGACGCTGCAGCGCGCCGATCCCCAGGCTCATGGCGATGGCGCTGAGCGCGCCGCCCACCAGGACGGGCAGCGAGAGCACGGTGGCGAGAGCGACCCCCGGGAGCATGCCGTGTGCGAGGGCTTCGCCGAGGAACGCCATGCCGCGGATGACGACCCACGTGCCGACGACGGCGCAGAGGATCGCGACCAGTGCGCCACCGAGCATCCCGCGCTGGAGGAAGTCGAGGGAGAACGGATCGAGGAGGGCGATCGGATGCACGGTCACGAGGAGCGAGCCTAGACGTTTTTGAGAACGATTATCAAACTCATAAACTGAAGTCATGAATCGCGTCCCTTCCCTCCGCGCGGTGGCTGCGCGCCTGACCGGCATCCAGGTCTCCTTCGACGGTCGCGCGGCGCTGTCGGCCGTCGACGTCGAGGTTCCGTCGGCGACCGTGACCGTCATCACCGGTCCGAACGGCGCGGGGAAGTCGACGCTGCTCGAGGTCCTCGCCGGGACGCGGGAGCATGCCGGGGTGCGGAGCGTCAGCGGTACCGTCGCCTTCGTGCCCCAGCGCGCGGCGATCCCGCCGGGCCTCCCGGTATCGGTCGAAGACATCGTGAACGTCGGAACGTGGGGCCGGTTGGGACTGTGGCGTCGAGCGGATGCTGCGGCGCGCGCGCTCGTCGACCGCTCGATGGAGCGCCTGGACATCACGGCGCTGGCGCGACACCCGTTCGCGACGCTCTCGGGCGGCCAGCAGCAACGGGCTCTTCTCGCGCAGGGATTGGCGCGGGATGCCGGCCTGCTGCTGCTCGACGAGCCGACGACGGGCCTGGATGCGGCGAGCGGACTCCGCATCCGAGAGGTGCTGCGTGCCGAGGCGGTGCGGGGGCGCGCCGTCGTCTGCGTCTCGCATGATCCCCGGGTCATCGCCGATGCGGGATTCCTGGTTCCCTTGAGCGAGGGGCGTGTCTGCATCGACGCCTGATCGCTCACGGAGACTCCTCGACGATCACGGGCCAGGCGGGGAGGTGGTCGGGGAACCGGCACCAGGCGTCGGGCCCGGCCGTGAGTTCGTCGTCGGTCACGGCTGCGGCGTCGAGGGCATCCCGGATCCCGCGTCGATCGAGGTCGAGTCCGGTGAAGGCGAGGTCCTGCGCGGTCGTCGCGGCCTCCAGCTCGGAGGAGAGAGGGTCGATCCAGATCGCCGAACCGACCTGGTCCCAGCGGGCGAGAACGCCGGCGCGCGTGGCGAGACGGCAGAACCCGGCCGACCGGAGCACCGTGCCGAGTCGGCCGGAGTCGATGTCGTTCAGCGTGTCGATGAGCCTGCCGGGGTGGAACGGGCGCGGCTGCTCGTAGCGCAGCGTGGTGACCCGAAGATCGGTCATGTGCGGATCGTGCTCGTCGTTGAGTGCATGCACCCATCCCGCGCGCTCGAGCAGCGGGGGTGACGGCGGCCGTGATGCGCGCAGCGCACGGAGGTCCTCCGCGGGTCCTCGGGAGAGCCGGACGCGGGCGGCGGGGTTGAGGTGCGAGACGAGCGCCATCGACAGGGAGAGTTCGGCGGTCGGGGTCGATCCCCAGTTCACGAAGCAGATCAGCGTCGCGGCCTCCAGGTAGGACACCGCGCGACGTGCCCTCGACCCGAAGTCGCCCCGGTCGTCGGCCTCGCCCACCGTCTGCATGAGCGGTGCGCCGTCGCGGAGGTCATCCGCCAGGTGCACCGCGTCGACGACGCAGATGACGGAGGAGTGCGGGTCGTTCGCCAGGCCGAGGTGCGGGAGGTCGAGCTCGCTCGCGACGTCGGCCACGATGCCCGACGCTCTCCGCGCCACCGAGGGGTGCTCGGATGACAGCGCGAGAGGCTGAGGGCCTCCCGGCGACGTCCGCTCGACCAGCGGGATGAGATGTCCGTCGATCGCTCGTGCGAGCCGGGCGGCATAGGCCCGCCTCTCGGGCACGCACACTCCGACGACGACGAGCGGACTGCTGCTCTCCACGATCGACCTGCTCTCCTTCTTTTGACGGGATCTCCTGCCCACCCTAGTCTGTTAATGAGAAGGATTATCAATAAAGAGTCTGTCATGAAGGTGCGTGCATCGCTCAAGTCGCTGAAGAATCAGCCGGGCGCTCAGGTCGTGCGTCGTCGCGGAAAGGTGTTCGTGATCAACAAGCTCAATCCGCGCTTCAAGGGGCGGCAGGGCTGACGGCGAGGCGGGGAGGGCCGACGGATGCACCCGCGGACCCCTCCTCGCCGCGCGAGACGGATGCCGATGCGGCGAAGAACTATACGTGGTCTTCCGCCGATCGATGCCTCCGCGCTTGATGAACCCCTAGGTCAAGGAGCTGTCGGCACCCGGAATGTGCGACATCCTCGAGGACCGCAATAGTGTGGGCCCGCCTGGCTGGGGACAGGGCGGTGAAACGCCTCTGGCATCCGATACGAGTGGACCGGTCGGCACGCGTTCGCGGACAGACCGCGAAGCACCAGTCGTATCGAGTGGAGGTCGGAGGATTCCGGCCCGGCTCCCGGGGAGGCATCAGATGGTCCGTGCTCAGTTCGTCCGACGCGGCGCGGCGCTCACCGTCGCCGTGATCACGGCCAGCCTGCTGGTCGCCGTCGGGGTGCTGACGCCCTCCGTCGAGGACTCCGCCGTCGCGGCGCCGGGAACGCCGGGAACACCATCCGCTCCGGTCGAGGTGTATCTCGAGGATTTCGAGAACGGCACGGGTGTGCAGGAGATCGAGACCTACGTCGGCGAGAGCGGCGCGACCTACGGGGCTGACTCCTACTGGCTGCGCGCCATGCGCTGCAACGGCTTCATCCTCGCCTACGGCGATGCGGCGCAGCCGACCGGGTACTGCAACAACCGCAGCACCAACTGGGTGGCTGTCCGGGCGATGGCCAGTGCTCTCGGGTACCTGAGCTCTCCGCAGACTCCTGCATCGAACCGCGCGGTCTCGAGCAACAGCTCCGGATTCGCGAACAATGATCTGTTCTCGCAGGACGGCACCGTGGTCCCGAACAACCAGCGCGAGTTCGCCACCAACGCCAACCTGAGTCTTCCCGTGTCCAATCGCTTCGTCACCTTCTCGGTGGACGCCGCCGCTCAGGCGTGCAATCTGGCCCAGCCGCTGCTGAGGTTCTACCTCAAGGACGCGAACAACGTCGAGCAGGCCGTGTCGTCATCCGCGATCAACCCGTGCACGTCGCCGCAGGGAACGACGCGCACGATCGACGGGATCACGGTCCGCTCCGGCACCTTCGCCGCGAACGGTTCGATGCTCATGACGGGAACCACGTTCGGGATCGTCATGCGCAACGAGCAGGCGCAGACCAACGGAAACGATCACGCCTTCGACAACATCCGCGTCCTCGACGTGACCCCGCAGCTCGACAAGTCGTTCGCTCCGACGTCCGTTCCCGTGGGCGGGGTGTCGACGCTGACCTTGACGGTGACCAACACGAGCGAGCTCGCCGCGAAGAGCGGATGGGCCTTCACCGACGATCTCCCGGCCGGGCTCGTCGTCGCTCCCACACCGAATCTCGGCGGATCGTGTGTCGCGAACCGCGCGACGTCCGCCGGGTCGGGCACCATCGCGATCACGAACGGCGTCCTCGCCGTGGGGCAGAGATCGTGCACGATCACCGTCGACGTGACCTCCAGCAGCCCCACCCCTTCCCAGCCGTCGCCCGCGAGGTATCAGAACTGCGCGGCGAACATCTCGAACGTCGTCGGCATGAACCTGCCGCAGTGTGCCACCGTCGAGTTCTTCAGCGAGCCGGAGCTCACGATCGAGAAGACCTCGACCGCGACGGCGGACTCGCGGCCGGGCGATGTGGTCGAGTACACCGTCACCGCGACGAACACGGGAAACCAGGACTACACCGCGTCGAATCCCGCCGTCGTCTTCGACGACCTCTCCGGCGTCCTCGACGACGCGACCTTCAACGACGACGCGGAAGCGTCGATCGGGGCGGAGCCGTCGTTCGCCTCGCCGCTGCTCTCCTGGTCCGGCGCCCTCGTCGCGGGCGACTCCGTCTCCCTGACCTACAGCGTCACCCTCGGGTCCGCAGGAGACGGGTCGCTGCGCAACGTCTCGTGGATCCCGGACGACCCCGCCGATCCTGCAGCCCCGGCCTGTGCCGCACCCGTCGATGGCGCCGACCCGGTCTCGGGCGAGCCGTGCGCGACCACCAGCCAGCCGCTCCCGCGACTGTCGGTGGAGAAGTCCGCCGATCAGGCGACCCTGCCTGCTGTCGGTGACCAGGTCGTCTACACGATCGTGGTGACCAACGACGGCCCCGGCGACTACACGTCCACCGCTCCGGCGACGGCCGGTGATGATCTGAGCGACGTCCTCGACGACGCGACGTTCGACGATGGATCGCTCACGGCGACCGTCGGCACGGTCGACCGCAGCGGCAGCACGATCTCCTGGAGCGGACCGCTCGCCGCGGGGGAGACGGCGACGATCAGCTACTCCGTCACCTACACCGCCGACGGCGACACGACGCTGACGAACCGCGCCTGCGTGCCCGACGATCTGGCCGCGCCCGGCGCCGCACCCTGTGCGAGTGTCACCACGCCGGGCGCGGGCCTGCGCCAGGGGAAGACCGCCGATCCGTCATCGAGTCCCCTCGTGGCCGGGTCCACGATCACGTACACGCTCTCCTTCGAGAATGACGGACAGGCGCCCGCAGACCTGGATGCCGTCGACGATCTCACCCACGTCCTCGACGACGCGGAGGTGACCGTCGAGCCGACCTCCGCTGACGGACTCACGATCGTGCGCGACGGTGAGCGGATCGTCATCACCGGCTCCATCCCCGCCGGCGCGCTGTACACCGTCCGCTACACCGTGACCGTGCGGCCTGACGCGGATCGTGGAGACAGCATCGCCTCGAACTTCCTCCTGGCGCCGGGCGAGACGCCACCGGCAGACCCGGAGTGCGATCCCGCCGACCCGGACCTGCCCGACTGCACCCGCAACCCGATCTCCGGGGTGACGTACACGAAGACGGTCGATGCATCCGAATCCCCGGTCACGGCGGGCACCGAGCTCACCTACACGGTCACAGTGGTCAACACCGGCGCCACCGAGGTCGATGTCGACCGCGACGACGACCTCACCGACGTCCTCGACGACGCGACGCTGAACGCGGCGCCCGAATCCGACACCGCGTCGGTGACCGTCGACGGACCCACGGATGACATCCTCGCCCTGCGTGGAACGCTGCCGGCCGGCCAGACGGCCCAGATCCGCTACACGGTCACGGTGAAGCCGGCGGCCGACCGGGGCGACAGTCGCGCGAGCAACTACCTGGTCGCGCCCGGCACGACGCCTGCCGAGACGTGCGATCCGGCGACCGCGCAGTGCACGGCGACCCCGATCCAGGGGTACTCCGTGTCCAAGGCGGCGGATGTCGAGAACGCGGCCCCCGGCGATGTGGTGACGTACACCGTGACGGTGACGAACACCGGCCAGGTCGATCTCACCGACGCCGCGGCTGCGACCTTCGCCGACGACCTCTCGGGGGTTCTCGACGATGCGACGTACAACGGCGATGTGAGCGCCGGCGGAACGGTGAGCGGCGGTCGGCTCACCTGGGCCGGGCCCCTCGCACCCGGAGACTCGGTGGCGATCACGTACTCCGTCACGGTCAACGACCCGCGCACCGGAGACGGAGTCCTCCGCAATGCAGTCGTGCCGACGTCGCCGGGCGGCGTGTGCGACGCCGATGACGGTTGCAGCGTGGAGACGCCGGTGTCCTCGTTCACTGTCGCCAAATCCGCGGATGCCCGGACGGCGCTGCCGGGCGAGGTCATCAGATACACGATCACGGTGACGAACACCGGCCAGGTCGATTACACGGATGCGGAGCCCGCATCGTTCTCCGACGATCTGTCGGGCGTGCTCGATGACGCCGTCTACAACGAGGACGCCTCCGCGGGGGCGATGGTCGGAGGCAGCACTCTGGAGTGGTCGGGAGCTCTCCTCGCCGGGGAATTCGTCGAGATCACCTACTCCGTGACGGTCGGCGATCCGATCACGGGCGATTTCGTGCTTCGCAACGTCGTGACCGCGGACGGCCCCGGTGGCTCCTGCGGGGGCGAGTGCCGGACCGAGACTCCGGTCGGCTCCTTCCGGGTCGTCAAGTCCGCCGACAGCACCGGTGTCACCCCCGGTGACACGATCGTGTACACCGTCACCGTGACGAACACCGGTCAGGTGGCCTACACCGACGCCCTCCCGGCCGTGTTCTCCGACGACATGTCCGAGGTCATCGATGACGCCACCTACAACGGCGATGCCGCCAGCAGCGGTGGGGGGAGAACCACCTACGAGGCTCCTCGCCTGTCGTGGACGGGCCCCCTCGCGATCGGCGAGACCGCCACGATCACCTACTCGGTGACGGTGAACGATCCGGCGACGGGTGACCGGAGCCTCGTGAACCTCGTCGAGACGCCGCCGGGGGCCGGCGGCAACTGTGCACCGGGAGCAACGGATCCCGCCTGCGTCGTCGACGTCCTGTCCGGCTCGTTCACCGTGGAGAAGCAGGCGAGCGCGGCAACGGCGCTGCCCGGCGATGTCGTCGGCTACACGATCACGGTGACGAACACGGGAGAAGTCGCCTACACCGCGGACGAGCCCGCATCGTTCACGGATGACCTCTCTCGCGTGCTGGACGACGCCGCGTACAACGGAGACGTCGGGCTCGGCGGATCGGTCTCCGGCGCGACGCTCACCTGGTCCGGGCCGCTCGATGTCGGCGAGGTCGTGACGGTCAGCTACTCCGTGACGGTCGACGCTTCGGTGACGGGAGACTTCGCGCTGCGGAACCTGGTCATGCCCTCTGCGCCCGGCGGGGAATGCGGAGAGATCGGGTGCGTCACCGACACGCCGATCGGGTCGTACCGCGTGGTGAAGGGCAGTGATGCGGACAGTGCCGTGCTCGGGGGTGTCGTGACGTACTGGATCACGGTCACCAACACCGGCGAGGTCGCGTACCTCGACGGCGACCCGGCATCGTTCTCCGACGACTTGTCCGCGGTGCTGGATGACGCGACCTACAACGGCGATGCCTCGAACGGCGCGACGCTCTCCGGATCGACCCTGACCTGGTCGGGGGCGCTCGACATCGGCGCGTCGATCACGGTCACCTACTCCGTCACGGTGGATCAACCGGCGACCGGTGACCTCGTCCTGCGCAACACGGTGGACCCCGACGGCCGCGGCGGTGTCTGCGCCGACGACGACGATTGCGTCGCCGAGACGCGGGTCGCGACGTACGCGGTGAGCAAGACGGTCTCCAACGACAGGGCGGTGGTCGGCGACCGCCTCACCTACACGATCACGGTCACCAACACAGGCCGGGTGGCGTATACGGATGACGCGCCGGCGTCGTTCACCGACGATCTCACCCCGGCGCTCGCGATCGCGTCCTACAACCAGGACGCGACGAACGGCGCGGTCTACGACCGGCCGACGCTTTCCTGGCAGGGAGCGCTGGACATCGGCGAGACGATCGTGATCACCTACTCCGTCACGCTTCGCGAGGTCGGACAGCTGCGCAACGTGGTGGTCACTCCCGACGAGTCCGGCGCGAGCTGCCCGGACGACGCGCCCGCACCGGAGTGCATCACGTCGACGACCGTGCTGCCCCCGGGGCTCGCGATCACGGGAGGTGCGGTGTGGATCGGTGGCGGTCTCGTCGGCGCGCTGCTCATCGCCTTCGGCCTGTGGTTCGCCGCGCGGCGCCGGCAGGAGAACGCGGTCGATTTCCTCGATCTGTGAGCGCCCTCGCGAGAGTGCTCGATCGCACAGGCATCGCGCGAGAAGGCCCCCACAATCGGGGGAAGTTCGCTCCCTGACGCGGATCTCCGCCGACCGTGCACGAGTGTTGAAGCCACAATCGTTTGATGAAAGAGCGCTTCATCGACTCACGCGCGCGTGGGGAAGCCTCGGCAGACGAATCACCCGCTTCGTCCGCCAGGGAAGGAAAAATGAACAGCAGTGCGCGTGCCGTGGGTGCACATCCGAACGATCAGCGACGGAAGCGCCGGGGTGCGCTTCTCGCGCTGTTCGCGTCATTCGCAGCGATCCTGACCGTGTCCGGTCCCGCGCAGACGGCGCAGGCCATGCCGATCTGCCCGCCGGGAGTCATCTACGCGAACACCGGTGGGGCGGTCGATCAGATCGATCGCTACACCACGACCGGAGAACTCGTATCGAGCATCCCGACGGTGCGCTCGTACACGGACATCGCCTTCTCGTCCGACGGGCTCACTCTGTACGGAATCTTCCCCGGCGCGCCGCCGGTCCTGTACACGATCGACCTGGCGACCGGCGCGGAGACAGCGGCGATCCCGGTGACGGGCCTTCCGACCGCCAACTACTACGTCAACGCGCTGACCGCCCTGGCCGACGGCTCTCTCCTCACCGGCGCGGCCCGGATGGGAGGGGCCACGGCGCAGCAGATCCACCGGATCGACCCTGCCACCGGAGACGCCACGCCGTACCCGGCGTCGTTTCCGGCGGGCTTCGGCTCCTCGGGAGACTTCCTCTCTCTCCCCGACGGTGACATCCTCGCCGTCGGGGACGGACCCACGAGCGACGCGCTCTTCCGTATCGCCCCCGACTTCTCCCTGACGCAGGTCGGCACGATCCCCGAGGTCTTCGGCGCCGCGCAGAGCGGCGGGCGCATCTACCTGGCGGGATCGGGCGGGGACATCCACGAGATCTCGACGGTCCCGACGACCGCGTCGACGGAGCCGGCCGCCATCACGACGATCGCGTCGACGGGGCTGCCCTTCTACGGGGCGACGTCGCAGCAGGACAGCGGCTTGTGTTCCGAGCTCACGATCGCGAAGTCCGCCGATCCGGCGAGTGGGACGGCGGTGGCACTCGGCCAGACGGTCACGTACACGGTGACCCTGTCCAACGCGAACGGCACGGCTCCGGCCGAGGTGGACCACACGGACGACCTCGCCGGCGTCCTCGACGACGCGACGCTCGCGAGCGAGCCGATCGTGTCCGCCGGCACAGACCTCACGATCGACCTGATCACCGGGGGCGGATTCCGCGTGAGCGGCATCATCCCGGCGGGGGAGCAGTCCACCATCACGTACGCGGTGCGCATCGCCGATCCCGCGACCGGCGACCATCAGCTCACGAACCACGTCGTGCCGACGGGAACGACCCCGCCGACCACCTGTGAGCCGGCCTCTTCGGCGTGCACCACGCACCCGATCTCGGACCTCGCCCTGGTGAAGTCCGTCGCGCCGGACGGCGGGCAGACCGCCGGGGTCGGTGACGAGGTGACGTACTCGTTCCTCGTGACGAACACGGGCAGGACCACGCTGACGGACGTCGCGATCGATGAGGGCGCGTTCACCGGCTCGGGTGAGCTGGGGGCGATCACTCCTTCCGCGGTCGCCTCGCTCGCGCCGGGGGCGTCGACGACGTTCACCGCGACGTACACGATGACGCAGGCCGATATCGACCGCGGCACCACGGTGAACACGGCCACCTCGACAGGGGTCCCGCCGACCGGTCCTCCCCTCGTGTCGCCGCCGTCGACGGTCGAGATCCCGTCGATCCCCGCGCCGGGACTGACCGTGGTGAAGTCGGCCGATCGCCCGAGCATCGCCACCGTCGGTGAGGAACTGACGTACTCGTTCCTCGTGACGAACACGGGGAGCACGACCCTGACGGATGTCGTCGTCGAGGAGGGCGCGTTCACCGGCTCGGGGAAGCTCGGTCCGACCACGCCGGCCTCCGTCGAGTCGCTCGCGCCGGGGGCATCGGCCACGTTCACGGCGACGTATGTCGTCACCCGCGCCGATCTGGAGGAGGACCGGCTCGTGAACGCGGCCACGGCGACGGGCGTTCCCCCCTCCGGTACGCCGGTCGAATCGCCACCGTCGACCGTGAGCGTGCCCTCTGTCGCTCCCCCCGCGGTGCCGGTGCCCTCGGGGCTCGCCACCACGGGGTCGGCGCCGATGTGGTTCGCGCTGCTCGCCGCGGCGCTGCTGATCGTCATCGGCGGGGCGCTCTCGGTGAGGTCCGGATCGCGCCTCCCCCGACGATGAAGGGAGGTGCGGGGCCCCTCGCGGCGTCGTCGATGAGCCAGACGATCCCGTCGGCGATCGCGGCGATGGTCGGCGGGGCGCTCAGCGGCTGAGCGTGGCCGCCCGGGCGCGGGCGTTCCGGATGCCCAGCATCACGCCGCCGATGAGCGCCGCGATGAGAGAACCCAGCAGGACGCCGATCTTCACGTGCTCGTCGGCGACCGAACTCGCCCCGTACGCGAGTTCGCCGACCAGCAGCGACACGGTGAAGCCGATGCCGGCGAGGAAGGCCATGCCCGTGAGGTCGGCCCAGGCGAGCGTCTTGTCCAGCCGCAGGCCCGGCAGCCGGGTGAGCAGGAAGGTGGTGGCGAGGATGCCGATGGGCTTGCCGGCCACGAGACCGAGCATGATGCCGATCGTGATCGGGTCGGCCAGGGCGGAGGTGAGCCCCTCGACACCGCCGACCGTCACACCTGCGGCGAAGAAGGCGAAGACGGGGACGGCGAACAGCGTCGCGACGACGCCCCAACGGTCGGCGAAGTGCGGCGCCATGCCGTCGTACAGCGGTGTTCCCTGCGCGTCTTCCCCGGCGCGCACCCGTGCGCGCTCGGTGGGGATGACCGGCACGACGAAGCCGAGCAGGACTCCGGCGACGGTCGCGTGGACACCGGCGGAGTGGATGCAGACCCAGACCGCGACGGCGAGCGGGATCAGGATCCACCAGGCGCGCACGCCCTTCTGCACCAGGAACGCGAAACCGGCCAGCGGCAGCAGCGCGAGGATGAGCCAGGGGAACTGGATCGTCTCGGTGTAGAACGTTGCGATGATCGTGATCGCGATGAGGTCGTCGATGATGGCGAGCGTCAGGAGGAACACCCGGAGAGCCGGGGGGAGGAACTTGCCGACCACAGCGATCACCGCCACGGCGAAGGCGATGTCGGTCGCGGCGGGGATCGCCCATCCGCGCAGCGCATCCGCTCCGTTGTTCAGATTCACCAGGACGAAGATGAGGGCGGGCACCGCCACGCCGCCCGCCGCCGCGGCGATCGGCAGGATGGCCTGCCGCGGGTCGCGCAGCCGCCCGGTGACGAACTCCTCCTTGAGCTCGAGACCCACGACGAAGAAGAAGATCGCGAGCAGCCCGTCGGCCGCCCAGGTGCCGACGCTGAGGTCGAGGTGCAGGGCGGGGATGCCGAACGTGAAATCGCGCACGGATTCGTACCAGGGAGCCGCGGGGCTGTTGGCGAGCAGGAGCGCGAGCACGGTGGCCCCGAGCAGCAGGGCCCCGCCGAGCACATCGCTGCGAGCATTCGAGCGGATACCCCGCCAGAGTTCGTGCGGGGCGATGGGCAGAGAAGGCATCCGACCACCCTATCCGTCGTCATTCCGATTCGCGGATCCGTCTCCGATCCCGCCATGCTGGCCCCATGGCGAACATCGTGGCGTGGTGGGATCGGCGGCAGGTGCTGCTGTATCTCGCGGCGATCCTCGTCGGCGTCCTGGTCGGGATCCTGCTCCCGGGAGCCTCCCGGCTCGAGGTCGGCATCACGCCCGTGCTGGCGGGGCTGCTGTACGCGACGTTCCTCGCCGTGCCGTTTCGCGCGATCGCGGGGGCGGCAAGAGACGGACGGTTCCTCGTCGCCGTGCTCGGGCTGAACTTCGTCGTGGTGCCGCTGGTGGTCTTCGCGCTCAGCCGGTTCGTCGCGGATCAGCAGGCCGTGCTGGTGGGGGTGCTCCTGGTGCTGCTCACGCCCTGCGTCGACTACGTGATCGTGTTCGCCGGTCTCGCGGGCGGTGCGCGCGAGCGGCTTCTGGCGGTGACGCCGGTGCTGATGGTCGCTCAGATCCTGCTCCTGCCCCTCTTCCTGTGGCTCATGGCCGGTCCCGGCGTGCGGGACTCCTTCGAGGTGCGACCGTTCCTGGAGGCGTTCCTGGCGCTCATCGTCGCTCCGCTCGCGCTCGCGGTGATCACGCAGGTCCTGTCACGCCGCGTGCGTGCGGCGCGGGCTGCGGAGTCGCTGATGGCGGCGGGCATGGTGCCGTTGATGATGCTGACCCTCGCGGTCGTCGTCGCCTCGCAGATCGCGGCCGTCGGCCGAGCGGCCGCGGAGGTGCTCATCGCGATCCCCCTCTTCATCGTCTTCGTCGTCGTGCTCGCGCCCATCGGCGTCGCGCTCGGACGGGCGCTGCGGCTCGACGTCGCGGGCACGCGGGCACTCGCGTTCAGCGGCGTGACGAGGAACTCGCTCGTGGTGCTCCCGATCGCCCTCGCGCTGCCACCGGCCTCCGCGCTGACGCCGCTGATCGTGGTCACGCAGACGCTCGTCGAGCTGCTGGCGATGGTGCTGCTCGTCGCCCTGGTCCCACGCGTGGTCAGACCGCGCTGAGCCCGCGGTGGGGTGGGGTCACACCGAACGGAGTGCGTCGGCCGCGGCGTCGAGCGCGCCCGCGGCGACGGTGAAGAACGCCCACTTGCCGCGCTGCTCGCGCGTGACCAGTCCGGCCTCGGTGAGCAGCTTCATGTGGTGGGACACGGTTCCCTGTGAGAGGCCCACGGGCGCGGTGAGGTCGCAGATGCAGGCCTCACCCCCTTCGGCGGCGGCGATGAGCGACAGCAGTCGCACGCGCGTCGGATCGCCGAGAGCCTTGAACACGCGCGCGACGCGCTCGGCGTCGTCCGCCGTGATCACGCCGGTGACGCGCGGGACGCCGCAGGCGGTGGCGGCCTCGATGGTCACGGGAAGGGTCATGGACCCATCATGGCACGTATTGACAATCGTCAATAGATGAATCAGGGTGATCGTATCGAAGTTTCTCGATCCGAGGAGATGTGATGTCCGAGCTTCCTGTCGTCGTCATCGGAGCGGGCCCGCAGGGTCTCGCCGCCGCCGCCCATCTGACCGAGCGGGGCGTCGACACGATCGTGGTCGAGCGCGGCGACGGTCCCGCCGCGGCGGTGGCCGAGTGGGGCCACGTGCGGCTCTTCTCGGGATGGCCGGAACTGACGGACACCGCGGCGCGGCGCCTGCTCGAGCCGACCGGATGGGCGGCCCCGTCCGCCGGGTATCCCACCGGAGCGGAATGGATCAGCGGCTACCTCGCGCCGCTCGCCGCGGCGCTGGGCGAGCGTGTGCGCTTCTCCACCACGGTCACCGGCGTCGCGCGCCGGGGGCGGGACCTCACGGTCGACAGCGGTCGCCGGGGCCAGCCCTTCCTGGTGCACACGCTCGACCGCGACGGGCAGGAAGGACGGATCGCCGCGCGTGCCGTGATCGATGCCAGCGGCACCTGGATGCACCCGAACCCCGCCGGCGCGGACGGGCTCCCCGCCCAGGGGGAGGCGGCGGCGGCCTCCCGGATCTCGTACCGCATCCCCGATGACGTGTCCCCGTGCGGCGGTCGGCACCTCGTGGTCATCGGCGCGGGTCACTCCGCCACGCACGCCGTCCTGCGGCTCAGCGAGATCGCGCGCCGGGTGCCGGGGACCCGTGTGACCTGGCTGCTGCGCCGCGGGACCACCGCGAACGTGTTCGGCGGGGGAGCGGGCGACGAGCTCGCCGAGCGGGCGGCGCTGGGCGGGCGGGCGCGTTCCGTCATCGAATCGGGCGTCGTCGAGGTCGTCACCGGCTTCCGCGTGGCGGAGTTCCGGCAGGAGGAGGCGGGGCTGACGATCGTCGCGGAGAACGGCGCCGAGGTCTCCGGCGTCGCACACGTGTTCGCGCTCACGGGTTTCCGCCCCGACACGAGCATCCTGTCCGAGATCCGCATCGACCTCGACTCCTCGCTCCAGGCGGTCGCCGGGATCGCCGCGCAGATCGATCCGAACATCCACTCCTGCGGCTCGATCGGGGCGACGGGCGCGCGCGAGCTCGTGCAGCCCGAGCAGGACTTCTTCATCGTCGGGGCCAAGAGCTACGGCCGTGCTCCGACGTTCCTGGCGCTGACCGGGTTCGAGCAGGTGCGGAGCGTGACCGCGCATCTCGCCGGCGACGTGGCGGGCTCGCAGCGCAACGAGCTCGAGCTCCCCGACACCGGGGTCTGCGGAGGCGCGGGGGACTTCGACGAGGCGGCCACCGGATGCTGTGCGGCGCCGTCCGTGCTGCAGATCGGGGCGCGACCCGTCACCGTCGGGGGCTGAGCTTGTCTCTTGGATCGAAATCTGTCAATATAGACACATGTCGATTCAAGATGTCGAGCTGGTCATCATCGGTTCCGGTCCCGCGGGATACACCGCAGCCGTGTACGCCGCGCGCGCCGGTCTCGCGCCCGTCGTCCTCGCCGGTTCCGTGACCGCGGGCGGCGCTCTGATGACGACGACCGAGGTCGAGAACTTCCCCGGCTTCGTCGACGGCGTGCAGGGGCCGGAACTGATGGAGTCGATGCGCGCTCAGGCCGAGCGCTTCGGCGCGCGCATCCTGTTGGACGACGCCGTCCGCGTCGACCTCGAGGGCGCGATCAAGACGATCGAGACCGGGGCGGGTGAGACGTTCCGGGCCCGCGCTGTGATCCTCACCATGGGATCCGCCTATCGCAAGCTCGGACTGTCCGACGAGGACCGGCTCACCGGGCGGGGCGTGTCGTGGTGCGCCACCTGCGACGGGTTCTTCTTCCGCGAGCAGGAGATCGTCGTCGTCGGAGGGGGCGACTCCGCGATGGAGGAGGCGCTCTTCCTCACCCGGTTCGCATCGAAGGTCACCGTCGTGCACCGTCGGGACGAGTTCCGCGCCTCGAAGATCATGGCGGAGCGCGTGCTCGCCCACCCGAAGATCGAGGTCGCCTGGAACAGCGAGGTCGCGGGCCTCGTCGGCGCCGAGAAGCTCGAAGCCGTCACACTGCGCGACACCGTGTCCGGGGTCGAGCGGCAGCTCCCCGCCACGGGCGTGTTCGTGGCGATCGGCCACGACCCGCGCTCCGAGATCGTGGCGGGCCTCGTCGACACCGATGCCGAGGGCTACGTGCTCGTCGACCACCCCTCCACCCGTACGAGCGTGCCGGGGGTCTTCGCGGCCGGCGATCTCGTCGACCACACGTATCGGCAGGCCATCACCGCCGCGGGGACCGGATGCGCCGCCGCGCAGGACGCGCAGCACCACCTCGCGGCCCTCGCCGAGGTCGTGTCCGTGTCGGCGTCCGAACCGCTGACCTCGGCCGTGGAGGTCTTCGCGTGAGCACCGCCACCGTGCAGGCCGCCGCCCCGACGGCCCGCCGCCTCTCGACCCTCGACCGCTGGCTGCCCCTCTGGATCGGCCTCGCGATGGTCGGGGGCATCGTCGTCGGGCGCTTCATCCCCGCCGTCTCCGAACTCCTGGCACGGCTCGAGATCGGCGGCATCTCGGTGCCGATCGCTCTGGGTCTGCTGGTGATGATGTACCCGGTGCTCGCGAAGGTCCGGTACGACAGGGTCGCCGCCGTCACCGGCGACAGGAAGCTCCTCTTCTCGTCGCTGGCGCTCAACTGGCTCGTCGGGCCGGCGCTGATGTTCGCCCTCGCCTGGACGTTCCTCCCGGATCTTCCCGAATACCGCACCGGCCTGATCATCGTCGGCCTCGCGCGCTGCATCGCGATGGTCGTCATCTGGAACGATCTCGCCTGCGGCGACCGGGAGGCCGCGGCCGTGCTCGTCGCCATCAACTCGGTCTTCCAGGTCGTCGCCTTCTCGTTGCTGGGCTGGTTCTACCTCACGGTGCTCCCCGGGTGGATCGGCCTCGACTCGCAGGGTCTCGACGTGTCCGTCTGGCAGATCGCCCTCAACGTGCTGATCTTCCTCGGGATCCCCCTCGTCGCGGGTTTCGCCTCCCGGTTCATCGGCGAGCGCGCCCGCGGCCGCGACTGGTACGAGGAGAGCTTCCTCCCCCGAATCGGTCCGTGGGCGCTCTACGGTCTGCTGTTCACGATCGTCCTGCTGTTCGCGCTGCAGGGAGAGCAGGTGACGAGCCGTCCGTGGGACGTCGCGCGCATCGCCGTCCCTCTTCTGGTGTACTTCTTCGTGATGTGGTTCATCGGGCTCTTCACCGGCAAGGCGCTGGGGCTCGGCTACGCGCGATCGTCGACCCTGGCCTTCACCGCGGCGGGGAACAACTTCGAACTCGCGATCGCGGTGGCCATCGGCACCTTCGGCGCGGCATCGGGTCAGGCTCTCGCCGGGGTGGTGGGCCCGCTGATCGAGGTTCCCGTCCTGGTCGGACTCGTCTACGTCTCGCTCTGGGCCGCCCGACGCTGGTTCCACACCGACCCGTACACCGCTGAGAGGATGCCGTGATGAACGCCGCACCGACCACACAGGGTGACACCTGCAATCCCGTCACGACCCACGCCATCGGCGTCGAGGCCGCGTCTTCGGTGGCGTCCACGCTCAAGGCGCTGTCGGATCCGCTGCGGCTCCGGATGCTGTCGGCGATCGCCTCGGATCCGCGCGGCGAGTCGTGCGTCTGCGATCTCGCCGAGCTGGCCGAGGTCTCCCAGCCCACGGTCTCCCATCACCTGAAGGTGCTGAAGGACGTCGATGTGCTGATGGCGGAGCGACGCGGCACCTGGGTCTGGTACCGCATCAACCCGAACCGCCGCGCGGCGGTCACGGCGCTCCTCGACTCCTTCGCCCCGGCGACGGTCGCCGAGCCCTGGAGCGACCAGCCGGAGGAGGGACTCCGTCCGGACTTCGATGCGCGGATCACCCGTCTGGCGGAGGAGCTCGCCGCGGAGGTCTCCTCGCTCGACCCGGATGTCGTGCTCTCGATCGTGCGCGAGTCGTACACGGCGCTCGCCCGCACCGCGCGGGTGACCTCGGCGCTCGTGCCGCTCACGGAGCGCTTCGCGCGTCAGCGCCTCAGCGACCTCACTCGCGACCATGACGCCTCGGTGCCCCAGGTCCTGTTCGTCTGCGTGGCCAATGCCGGCCGCTCGCAGCTCGCTGCCGCACTCGTCAACCACCTCGCCGGCGGTCGGGTGACCGCGCGCTCCGCAGGGTCGAGCCCGGCCGATGTCATCCACCCCCACGTGCGATCGCTGCTCGCGGAGATCGAGGGCGACGCCGCCGCGGAGCGCTTCCCGAAGCCGCTGACCGACGACGCCGTGCGCGCCGCCGACGTCGTCATCACGATGGGCTGCGGCGATGTCTGCCCGATCATCCCCGGTGTGCGCTACGACGACTGGGCGGTCGGCGATCCCGCCCTCGCCTCGCGCGCAGGCGTCGAGGCCATCCGCGACGACATCGCCGCCCGCGTGCGCGTGCTCGTCGACGACCTCCTGCCCTGAGCCCGGGCTTCCCCGACCCGACCCGACCACCCTCGACCAGACATCGAATCAGGAGTTCCCATGACCGATACGACCACCAAGCCCTCCGTTCTCTTCGTCTGCGTGCACAACGCCGGACGCTCCCAGATGGCCGCCGGGTTCCTCCGCGACATCGCGGGCGACCGCGTCGAGGTCCGGTCGGCCGGATCGATGCCCGCCGACCAGATCAACCCGACCGCGGTGGAGGCCATGGCGGAACTCGGGATCGACATCACCGCCGAGCAGCCCAAGGTGCTCACGACCGAGGCCGTGCAGGCCTCGGACGTCGTGATCACGATGGGCTGCGGCGACGCGTGCCCGTTCTTCCCCGGCAAGCGCTACGAGGACTGGAAGCTCGACGACCCGGCCGGCCAGGGCATCGACGCGGTCCGCCCGATCCGCGACGACATCCGCGCGCGCATCGAGCAGCTGGTGAGCGAGCTCGTCTGACACCACCGGCGTCATCCGGTGATGAGACCTGTCGCCGGAGGGAGTAGCCTCAGGTCTCGTGTCGATCCTCTCCGCCCCTGCGCGACGTCTGTCGCGGCGGCGCGGGTTCGCTCCCGCGCAGGCCATCGCCGCCGGTTTCGGCACGGCGATCCTGATCGGCACGGTGCTGCTGATGCTGCCGCTCTCGTCGCGGCACGGCGGGTGGACGGGCTTCGTGGAGGCGCTCTTCACCTCCACCTCGGCGGTGTGCGTGACCGGACTGGTCGTGGTCGACACGGCGACGTACTGGAGTCCCTTCGGGAAGCTCGTGATCCTCCTGCTGATCCAGGTCGGCGGACTGGGGATCATGCTGTTCGCGGCGCTGGTCGGCTTCGCCCTGGCGCGGCGACTCAGCGTGCGGTCGCGCATGTTCGCGGGCACCGAGACCAAGTCCGCCGGTGTCGGCGACATGAAGCGCACGGCCACGGGCATCCTGATCACCACGCTCGCGATCGAGGTGGTCGTCGCGGTGCTGCTGTTCGTCCGTTTCCTCACCGGCTACGGGTACGACCCGGGGCGGGCGGCGTGGCATGCGGTGTTCCACTCCGTCTCGTCCTTCAACAACGCCGGCTTCGCGCTGTACACCGACAGCCTGATGGGCTTCGTGTCGGACCCGTGGGTGTGCATCCCGGTGTGCGCGGCGATCATCCTGGGCGGGCTGGGATTCCCCGTGCTCCGGCAGCTGCGCAAGGAGTTCCGGCGGCCGCTGCACTGGTCCATGAACACCCGGATCGTGCTCGTGGCCACGCTCGCGCTGCTCGCCCTCGGGACGGTGTTCGTGGTCGTGGTCGAGTGGGATAACCAGGGAACCCTGGGCGCGCTCGACCCCGCGTCCCGCGTGCTCGCCGGATTCTTCCATTCCGTGCAGTCCCGGACGGCGGGGTTCAACTCCGTCGATGTCGCCCAGATGCACGACGAGACGTGGCTCGTCACCGATGTCCTGATGTTCATCGGAGGCGGCCCCGCCGGCACGGCCGGCGGCATCAAGGTCACCACCTTCGCGGTGCTGTTCTTCATCATGTGGACCGAGCTGCGCGGCGGCGTCGCCGTGAACGTGTTCGGCAAGCGGCTCTCGCGCGCGGTGCACCGTGAGGCGATCACGGTCGTCATCGTCGCACTCGCCGCGGTCATGTCGGGAGTCGTCGCCATCCTCGCCATGACCGACCTCGATCTCGACCAGGTGCTCTTCGAAGTCGTGTCCGCGTTCGGCACCGTCGGGATGTCCACCGGGATCACGGCCGGGCTCCCCGCGGCGGCCCAACTGATCCTGGTGCTGCTGATGTTCCTCGGGCGCCTCGGGCCGCTGACCCTGGGATCGGCTCTCGCGCTTCGCGAGCGCCAGACGGCGTACGAGCTGCCCAAAGAGCGTCCGGCGATCGGCTGATCGATCTCCGTCCCGACCGTCCCTCGAAAGGACCACCCATGGCCAAGTTCCTCTCCTTCGCACAGGACGCCCGACGCATCGCGGAGGCCGACTCCGTCGCGGTGATCGGCCTCGGACGATTCGGCACCTCGCTCGCGCTCGAGCTGATCGCCTCGGGCACGGAGGTGCTGGGCATCGATTCGGATGAAGACATCGTGCAGTCGCTCAACGGCGAGCTCACGCAGGTCGTCCGAGCGGATTCGACGCGCCTCGACGTGCTGCAGCAGCTCGCGGTGGGGGAGTTCGACCGTGTCGTCGTCGCCATCGGCAACGACATCACGGCATCCATCCTCACGGCCTCGCTCCTGCTCCAGCTGAAGGTCCCGGTCATCTGGGCCAAGGCGGTCGACGAGCAGCACGGCGCGGTCCTCGAGCAGCTCGGCGTGCACCGCGTGATCTACCCCGAGAAGGACATGGGGCGCCGTGTCGCGCATCTCGTGCGGGGTGCCGCCGCGGACTACCTCGAGATCGATCCCGGCTACGCGATGGTGAAGACGGTCGCGCCGAGCCACCTGCACGGCGTCACGCTGTCGGAGGGAGCGGTGCGCAGCACGCACGGGATCACGGTCGCGGCCTATCGCTCCGGCGGTGGCGACTGGCGCAACGCCGAGGCGGCCACCGTGTTGCACGACGGCGACACGGTGCTCGTGGTCGGGCCGACCAGGAACGTCGAGCGGTTCGCACAGTTGCGCTGACCCGCGAACGGCGACTTCGCCCCTCTTGACAGCGACGCCTCTCGATGGCATCGTCATGTACACGTTGGAAACGTTTACAGCACTCGAAGGAGAGGCGCTCGTGGCACGAGTCACCATCACGCAGGTCGCGGCGCTCGCCGGCGTCTCCATCGCCTCGGCCTCGCGTGCGCTGAACGGTCAGATCGCCAGCGCCGAGACGATCGCCAAGGTCCGAGAAGCGGCAGCGACCCTCGGCTACGTCGCCGACGCGACCGCGCAGTCCCTCAAGCGGGGGCGCACGGATCAGCTCGCCTACGCGGTCGCCGACATCGGCAACCCGGTCTACGTGGAGATGATGACCGCGATCGAGCGCGTGGTCTCCGCGTCCGGATATCGCCTGGTGCTCTCCTCCACCGGCACGTCGTCGTCGTCCGTCGACGTCGTCCGCGACCTCGGACGCGGCTACGTCGACGGCATGATCCTCTCGCCGCTCCGGGTCACCGACGAGCTGCTCGCCGCGCTGACGGCGACGCCCGTGCCGGTCGTGGTCCTCGGGCGGCTCCCCGACAACGCCGGGCTCGACACGGTGCGCGCCGACTCGCTCACGGCGATGCGACTCATCGTGGATCATCTGGTCGCGGAAGGCCGCCGCGACATCGCCTTCGTGAACGGCCCCGCCGACACCACCCCCGGTACCTATCGCCGGGAGGGATTCGCCGCCGCGGCATCCGCGCATCCGCTCGTCGCGACGCGCAGCGTCGACGCGCTCGACTTCACGATCGCCGCCGGATACACCGCCGCGCTCGACGCTCTGAGCGCGGACCGCCGGCCGGATGCGATCGTGGCCGCCAACGATCTGATCGGCATCGGCGCGCTCCGTGCCGCCGAAGACCTCGGGCTCGTCGTCCCCGACGACGTCGCCGTCACCGGCGTGGACAACACCGAGCTCGCCGGAGTCGTGCGGCCCGGCCTGACCAGCGTCGACCTCGGGGCCGAGGAACGCGGACGGGTCGCCGCCGACCTGCTGCTGGCGCGGATCAGCGAACCCGCCCGCGCGGCGCACACGGTCACCGTCGCTCCCTCGCTCGTGGTGCGCGGCTCCTCCTCGTTCGCCCAGCTGCACGGAGTCGGACGCGTCGGCGACGCGGACACCGAGGACACGAGGGCCGCCGGATGAGCATCGACACTCCGAAGACCTCCCCGACGCACGCCACGAAGATCGGGCGCACGGGCGCTCGGACGACGAAGAAGCTCGGGCATCGGGCCCGTGCGCAGCGCAAGGAGGCCATCGCCCTCGTGGTGCCGGCGCTCCTGCCGATCATCATCTTCTCCGTCATCCCCCTCGTCAGCGGAGTAGCGCTCGGGTTCACCAACGCCACGCTCAAGCGGAACGCGGAGATCGAGTTCATCGGCTTCGGCAACTTCATCGAGCTGCTCGGCGATCACCGCTTCTGGGGATCGTTCGGCATCGGAATCGTCTGGGCCGGCTCCGTCGCCCTCCTGACACTCGTGTGCGCGATGGGACTCGCCCTGCTGCTGAACAGCGACCTGCGGCTCAAGGGGCTCACCCGCATCCTCGCGCTCATCCCCTGGGCGATGCCGCCCGTGGTCATCGCGATCGTCTGGCGGATGATCTACAACCCCAACTCGGGGCCCCTCAACGGTGTGCTCGAGGCGGTCGGCATCCCCGGCGTCAACTGGCTCGGCGACTTCTCGACGGCCCTCCCCGCGGTGATCGTGGTGGGCGTGTGGGCCGGTATCCCGCAGACGACCGTGCTCCTGCTGGCCGGGATGCAGTCGATCTCGGCCGAGCAGCACGAGGCGGCGGCCGTCGACGGCGCCGGAGTGTTCCGTCGCTTCTGGCACATCACGCTGCCGGCACTGCGCCCCGTCATCATCGCGGTGACCGCCCTCGATTTCATCTGGCAGTTCAACTCCTTCGGGCTGATCTACGTCCTGACCGAGGGAGGACCCGGCGGACGCACCATGATCCCGCCGCTGTTCACCTACCTCGAGGCCTTCCGCAACAGGGAGATCGGATACGCCTCGGCCATGGGTGATGTGCTCGTCGTCGCGATCCTGCTGATCCTGTCGCTGTACCTGATCAATCAGTTCCGTCAGACGAGAGGGGCACGCGCATGATCGCCCGGCGCCCCTGGTGGGGGACCGTGCTGATGTACGCGGCCCTCGCCGCATTCCTGCTCTTCCTCGGATTCCCCCTGCTGTGGCTGCTGTCCGCGTCGTTCAAATCCACCGGAGAGCTCAATTCGCTCGCCGTGAACCTGCTGCCCGCGGAGTGGGACTTCAGCAACTACAGCTCCGCGCTCGAACGGCAGAACCTCATCACGGCCGCCGGGAACTCTCTCCTGGTGTCGGTCGCGACCATGGTCATCACGGTGCTGCTGTCGATGCCGATGGCCTACGCGCTCGCGCGACTCAAGGGCCGGCTCCGCGCGGCCGGGACCGTCTGGATCCTCACCAGCCAGGTCTTCCCGACGATCCTCATCATCATCCCGCTGTTCCTCGTGCTGCGCTCGATCAACCTGAACGACACCCTGTTCGGGCTGATCCTCGTGTACGTCACCTTCACGTTGCCGTTCACGCTGTGGATGCTGCAGGGCTACGTCGCGGCGATCCCCACCGAGCTGGAGGAGGCCGGAGAGATGGACGGCGCCTCCCGGATCACGATCCTGCGCACGATCATCCTCCCGCTGCTCGCCCCCGGACTGGTGGCCACCGCGATGTTCACCTTCGTGTCGGCCTGGAACGAGTTCTTCCTCGCGCTGGTGCTGCTGCAGAGCCCCGAGCTCTACACGCTCCCGATCGCCCTGCGCTCCTTCCTGGGCGCCGAGGGCCAGACACAGCTGGGGCCACTGGCCGCCGGCGCCATCCTCGCGACGATCCCGTCGCTCATCATCTTCGGCATCCTGCAGAAGAAGCTCACCGGCGGCATGCTCGCCGGTGCCGTCAAGGGCTGACCCGCCCCCGAGACTCACCCCACACGGTCATCGCAGACCGGGCATCACGAGAAATCACATGGAGAAAGGCGAGCATCATGAACAGCATCCGAGGCATCGGCGCCATCGCTTTCGCGGGCGTCGCCGTCCTCGCCCTGAGCGGTTGCGCACAGGGCAGCGCGAACAGCGGATCGGACGGGGGTGACGGCGCCGTCACGATCCAGTTCCAGTCGCTGTCGGACCAACCAGCGACGCAGGCGGCGGTGAAATCCATCGTCGACGAGTGGAACGCGGACAACCCCGACATCCAGGTCGAGATCATCCAGGCCGGATGGGACGGGACCTTCGACAAGCTCATCACGCAGTTCACCGGTGGCACGGCCCCCGACATCATCCACTTCGAGGCGAGCTCGATCAGCTCGTTCGCTGCCGACGGCTACCTCGCCGACCTGACGGATCTCATCGACGAGGACCTGAAGGCCGACATCTCCGACGGCATCTGGGAGTCCGTCACCCAGGACGATCAGATCATCGCCTATCCGTCGACGCTCCAGTCGTACATGGCCTTCGCCAACGCGGATCTGCTGGAAGCGGCCGGCGTGGAGATCCCCACCGGAGACACGATGACGTGGGACCAGCTCCAGGAGATCGCCGCGGCGACCACCACGGGCGACACCTACGGTCTCGGCTGGGGCCTGGCCTCACCGACCGCGACCGTGATGAGCCTCTCGCTCGGCTTCGACGGAGGCTACTTCTCCGGCGAGGGCACCGATGCCTCCATCGAGGTCGGCGAGAACGAGCTCGCCGTGCCGGAGCGGATCCACGAGATGGCGTACACCGACAAGTCCATCGAACCCACGTCCCTGACGCAGTCGGGGTCGGACGTGCTCGCGTCGTTCTACGGCGGAAAGGTCGCGATGACCGTGCAGGGCTCGTTCCAGGCGACGAACATCGCCAACGACGCCCCGGAGGGCTTCAACTGGGTGGCGCTCCCGCCGCTCGAAGGATCGGAAGGAGCCGTCCAGGCCGCGAACCCGCAGACCTACTCGGTGAACATCGACTCCGAGTACGTGGAGGAATCGGCGCAGTTCCTGAACTTCTTCCTCAGCGGCGACAACCTCGCGCAGATCGCCTACGCGGACGCCCTGATCCCGTCGTCGGGCTCGGCGCGTGCCGAGGTCGAGACGCTGGCCGCCGACAACCCGGCGTGGACGCAGGTGCTGGCCTCGGGCGAAGGGCTCGTGGGTCCGCCCTTCCTCAAGGTGGAGAAGTACACCGAGTGGAAGGACACCATCGCGACGCCGGCCTTCCAGCAGTACCTGGCCGACCAGATCACCAGCGACGAGCTGGCGACGCAGCTGTCCGACGGCTGGACCGACATCGCCGGTTGACCGGCAGGCCGAGGGCGGACGCATCGTCCGCCCTCGGCCCCCGTCGACCGTCGAGGCAAGAAGGAGTGGGAATGTTCGTGTTGCAGGATCGAGTGGCCGGGGTGCTCGCCGGCGCCGCCGTGGGAGACGCGCTGGGAGGGGCGACCGAGGGGTGGACCCCGGAACAGATCGAGGAACGGCACGGCGGTCGGGTCGAGGGCATCGTCGGCCCGTTCCTGGCCGATTGGAAGACCGCGCGCCCGATCGCGCCGTACCACAAGGGCGACGGTCACGTCACGGACGACACCCTGATGACCCACGCGCTCGTGGAGGTCTACGCGAAGCGGCGGAGGCATCTCGACGCATACGACGTCGCGGCCGATCTGGTGCCGTTGATGATCGGTGAGCGGCGGTGGATCCCCGAACTGGAAGACGACGCTCTCATCCTGCAGCGGGTGTTCCTCGCGGAGAAGTGGATCGTGGCGAAGCTGCACTACGGTCACGCCGACCCCCGCGAGGCGGGAGTCGGCAACATCGTCAACTGCGGAGCGACGATGTACATGGCGCCCGTCGGACTCGTGCACATCGGCGACCATCGGGGCGCGTACGCCGAGGCGATCGACATCGCGGGGGCGCACCAGTCGTCGTACGGGCGTGAGGCGGCGGGCGTCTTCGCCGCGGCCGTGGCGGCATCCGCCGCGCCCGGGGCCACCGTCGCCGCCGTGCGCGCCGCCGTGCTCGACGTCGCCCACGACGGCACCGCTGCCGCGATCCGTGCGGTGTTCGACGCCGTCGATGCCTTCCTCGCCGGTGGAGGTTCCGACGACCCGCGGGATCTGGCGCAGGTCGTGCGTGCGGCCGTCGCGCCCTTCGACACCGTGGGGGAGCAGTACCGGGCCCCGGCGATGGATGCGCGCCTTCCCTCGCGCACGAAGTCGATCGAGGAGCTTCCCGTCGCTCTCGGCTTCGTCGTGGCCCGCGACGGCGATCTGCGCGCGGCGGTGCTCGACGCCGTCAACTACGGTCGCGACTCCGATTCGATCGCGACGATGGCCGGGGCGATCTGCGGCGGCCTGCACGGAGCGGAGGCGGTTCCGGCCGAGTGGGTGACCGGCGTCACCACCGCCAGTCGACTCGATCTCGACGGCGTGGTGTCCGCCATGACCGAGGTCGTGCGCGACATCGCCCGCCTCGACGCCGACCGGGCCGCGCAGCGCGCCACCACGATCGCCGGACTGCTCGGGCAGGAGGCGATGGCGTGAGACTGACCTGGGCCCAGCCCGAGGATCTGGTTCCGGCCGAGTTCGCCGCGCTGCGCGAACAGGGCGTGGCGGAGGACGATCTCGCCGCGATCGAGCAGAGGTGGACGGATGCCGGAGGGTCGACGCTGCTCGCACCGTCCGGGGCGAGCGTGGAGGCGGCATCCGCGGAGTTGCGGTTGCTCGCGCGCGGAGTGCTGGACGAGCTGCAGGTCCTGCAGACGCCGTCCGTGCAGGAGCCGGACGAGTGGGAGGACATCGTCGCGCTGCTTCCCGCCGGTCGCACAGCCGCCGCGTCCGCATCGTTCGACCGCGTCCACGGTGCGTGGCTCGGCCGGGCCGCCGGCTGCCTGCTCGGCAAGCCGGTCGAGAAGATCCCCCGCGAGGGTATCGAGGCGATCGCCCGTGCCACCGGGAACTGGCCGATCCAGCGCTACTTCACCGCCGTCGGTCTTCCGACCGATGTCGCCGAGCGGTGGCCGTGGAACCGCCGGTCGGCGCCGACCTCACTGCTCGAGAACATCGACGGGATGCCGGAGGACGACGATCTCAACTTCCCGATCCTCGCGCTCGCGATGCTCGAGGCCCACGGCGACGACCTGACCACGGACGACGTGGCGCAGGCCTGGTTGGCTGCACTCCCG
This sequence comes from Microbacterium sp. TW_SC_2, assembly GCF_055361165.1. Taxonomy (NCBI): domain Bacteria; kingdom Bacillati; phylum Actinomycetota; class Actinomycetes; order Micrococcales; family Microbacteriaceae; genus Microbacterium; species Microbacterium sp. TW_SC_2. Next base: position 610,860 of record NZ_CM143952.1, read on the forward strand.
GCCGGTCGGGTCTTCACCGCGGAGCGTGCCGCGTACCGGAACATCCTCGATGCCCGACCCGTGCCCGAGACCGCCACGCACCTCAACCCGTTCCGGGAGTGGATCGGGGCCCTGATCCGGGCCGACGTGCACGGCTGGGCCCACCCGGGCGACGCGCGCGCCGCGGCCGCATCGGCGTGGACCGATGCCCGCCTCAGCCATACCCGCAACGGCCTGTACGGTGCGATGTGGGCCGCCGCGCTCTGCTCCGCATCGCTCGTCGCGGCCACCGTCGACGAGGTCCTGGATGCCGCGGACACGGTCGTGCCGCCGGCCTCCCGTCTCGCTGCCGCCGTGCGGTTCGGCCGTGACCGGGGACGAGAGCTCGCCGCGGGGGCGCTGTCCTCCGAGGGGGCGCTCGATCGGCTCCACGCCGAATTCGCCGACATGCACTGGGTGCACACCCTCAACAACGCCGCGCTCGCGGCCTGCGCGCTCCAGGCGTACGGCGACGACTTCGGTGCGGCGGTCGCGTTCGCGGTTTCCGGCGGGTGGGACACCGATTCCGTGGGAGCCACGGTCGGTTCGGTCGTCGGCGGTCTGCTCGGCCCCGACGGCATCGACGACGCCTGGACGTCCCCACTGCGCGACAGCATCGCGACGTCGATGCCCGGTGGTGGCGAGAGGTCCATCCGCGATCTCGCCGCGCGCACACGCCGACTCTCGGAGCCGGCGGCATGAGCGGCGGCTTCGATCCGCTGCAGCCGCGGGAGCTGGACCTGCCGACCCGGATCCCGCTCGACGCCGACGTCACGACCGGCGCGATCGCTCAGGCTCTCGACGACGGCAAGATCTTCGCGGCACCGAGTGACCCGGCGGACGCCGTGCGATGGCGGGAGCAGCTCACGGCGTGGCGCGGCGGCGCCCGGCAGCGCCACGGAGCACCCACCCGGTACGACGATCCGCCATCGCGCTGGGCCAGCCGGTGCTTCACGGTGGCGCAGGTCTGGCTGTGGGACGAGCTGTTCTTCGACTTCGAGGCGCAACGGTTCACGCCCGGGCGGTTCCTCGACGACGCCCGCGAACGCTTCGGCGGTCTCGACGGCGTCGTGCTGTGGCACGCCTACCCGGTGATCGGCATCGACGACCGCAATCAGTGGGACTTCTACGACGTGCCGGGACTCGCCGATGTCGCCGCGGAACTCCGGGCGGCCGGGGTCGCCGTCTTCCTCGACTACAACCCGTGGGACACCGGCACCCGTCGCGCGGGGGAGGACGCCGCCGAGCTCGCCGCGACGGTGCAGCGTCTCGGCGCCGACGGCGTGTTCCTCGACACGCTCAAGAAGGCCGACCCCGAGCTCGTCTCGGCGCTGGATGCCGCCCGCCCAGGGATCGGCCTGGAGGGCGAATCGAAGCTCGCCACCGAGCGCATCGCCGACCACACGCTGTCCTGGGCGCAGTGGTTCGCCGACTCCGAGACCCCCGGCGTGCTCCGCGCGCGCTGGTTCGAACGGCGTCACATGCAGCATCACATCCGGCGGTGGCATCGCGACCACGCCGCCGAGCTGCGTTCGGCCTGGCTCAACGGCGTGGGCGTCATGGTGTGGGAGGTCGTGTTCGGCGCCTGGGTCGGGTGGAACCCCCGGGATGCCGCGACGCTGCGCCGGATGCTCCCCGTGCTGCGCGGATTCCACCGCTGGTTGGTCGAGGGGGAATGGACGCCGCTGGCCGTCCAGGACGGAGCGATCGTCGCCTCGGCGTTCGAGCTCGACGGCACGACCCTGCTCCTCCTCGCCAACACCTCGGACGACGACGCCGTGTTCCGCCCCTCCGGGGATCGGTGGTCGGCGCTGCACCCGGGGGACGCGGGCGAGGCGATCACCGTTCCGGCCGGCGGGATCGCCGCCGCGGTGCGAATCCCGGACGGCGTGGCCGCCCCCGCGGAGATGGCCGAAGTGCAGGAGCGCCTCAGCGCACGGATCGCCGTCGGGGACGCCTCCTTCCCGCACCGCCGTGCGGTCCGCCGTGCGGCTCCGCCGTGGGACGGGCCGGTCGCGTCCGCGGCTCCGGCCTCCGACCCCGTGGCCGTGCCCGCCGGGGAGTACACGCTCACGGTCCGTTTCCGCATGCGCGAGACCGGGATGTACGACGGCGCCCCCTACGTCGACGAATGGAAGCCGCTCCCTCCCCGTCTGCACGACCAGCGCACGCTCGAGCGCTCGGTGACGCTTCCCCGGTCGGTGCAGGTCGACGCCGCGGAGGTCAGCGAGGCGGAGTACGCCCGTTTCCTCGACGCGATCGGCGAGGTCGCGGTGGTGCGCGACCCCGACCGCCCCGCCACCGGCATGACCTTCGCCCGCGCACGTCAGTACGCGGCGTGGGCCGGGGGCCGGCTCCCGACCGAAGACGAATGGCAGCTCGCCGCGGGGCGGGCGGGGTTCGTCCGGCGCGCTCCCGAGGTCTGGAACTGGACCGAGTCGGAGCATTCCGACGGCCGCACGCGCTTCGTCATGCTCAAGGGCGGCAGCGCGCACCGCAGCGACGGATCGGACTGGTACTTCGACGGCGGCGTGAAGCCGCCGGAGTTCAGCGCCAAGCTGCTGCTCCCCGGCCTCGGCCAGGACGCATCTCCCTCGATCGGATTCCGTGTCTGCCGCGAGGTCGCGGGATGAGCGCGCTGGACGGACTCCGGGTCGTGGATGCGTCGACGCTGTTCGCCGGTCCGATGGCGGCGATGCACCTGGGCGACATGGGGGCCGAGGTCATCAAGGTCGAGCATCCTGACCGGCCGGATCCCGCGCGAGGCCACGGACCGAGCAAGAACGGCCAGAACCTGTGGTGGAAGACCCTGGGCCGGAACAAGCAGACCGTGGCGATCGATCTGCACACCGACGGGGGACGCGAGGCGTTCCTGCGTCTCGCGCGCACGGCGGATGTCGTGATCGAGAACTTCCGACCCGGGACGCTCGAGCGTTGGGGACTGGACCATGCCGCGCTGTCGAAGGAGAACCCGGGGCTGATCCTCGCGCGCGTCACCGGGTTCGGTCAGATCGGACCGTACCGGCGACGCCCCGGCTTCGGCACGCTCGCGGAGGCGATGAGCGGGTTCGCCTCGTCGACGGGAGAGCCGGACGGTCCGCCGACGCTGCCTCCGTTCGGCCTCGCCGACGGCGTCGCCTCCCTCGCCACGGCATACGCCATCATGGTCGCCCTGCACGCCCGGGATCGCGACGGGGTGGGTCAGGAGATCGACGTCGCGATCATCGAGCCGATCCTCGCCATGCTCGGCCCGCAGATCACCCGGTGGGATCAGCTCGGAACCGTGCAGCCGCGCACGGGCAATCGCTCCGTGAACAACGCGCCGCGCAACGCCTATCGCACGGCGGACGGCTCGTGGGTCGCGGTGTCGACCAGCGCGCAGTCGATCGCGGAGCGTGTGGTCGCCCTGGTGGGGCGCCCGGAGTTCGCCGAGGAGCCGTGGTTCGCGTCGGGCGCGGGGCGTGCCGAGCACGCCGACGTCCTCGACGAGGCCGTCGGCGGCTGGATCGGCCGGCACTCCCGCGACGAGGTCCTCGCCGCGTTCGAGCGGGCCGAAGCCGCCATCGCGCCGATCTACGACCCGTCCGACATCGTCGCCGACCCGCAGTTCACCGCGCTCGGCACCATCCACCGGATCCACGACGACGACCTCGGCGACATGGCGATGCAGGGGCCGCTGTTCCGCCTGTCCCGAGACGACGCGACCATCGCCTTCACCGGGCGCGCGCACGGTGCCGACACCGACGCCGTGCTGAGCGAGCTGGGGTACAGCCCCGGCGAGCTCATCGCCCTGCGCGAGGAGGGGAGCATCGGATGACCAAGCCCGTCATCGTCGCCCTGTACGCGCCGGCCGATCGACCGGAGCGCTTCGAGAAGGCCCTGGATGCCGGAGCGGATGCCGTCATCATCGATCTCGAGGACGCCGTCGTCGCAGCGCGGAAGGAGACGGCACGAGCGGCGCTGGCCGACGTCGCCGCGGCCTGGCGCGCGCGGGGAGAGCGCGCGCCGGTCGTGCAGATCCGCGTCAACGCGAAGGGATCGACCTGGCATGACGCCGATCTGGCCGCCGTCGCCGCCCTTCCGTCGGAGTTCGGGGTGCGGCTTCCCAAGACGCGATCGCCCGATGACGTCGCGGCGGTGCGTGGCGCACTCCCGGGACGCTCCGTGCACGCGCTGCTCGAGTCGGCACTGTCGATCGAGCGCGCATTCGAGATCGCGCGCTCGGGGGTCGCCTCGATCGCGACCGGAGAGGCCGATCTGCGCGCCGAACTCGGCGTGCCGGCGGGCCCGGGGGGAGAGGTGGGACTGACCTGGTCGCGGAGTCGGATCGTGAACGCCGCCGCGGCCGCGGGCCTTCCGGCTCCGCTGATGGCCGTGCATGCCGACGTGGCCGACCTGTCGGGCCTCGAGGCGAGTTGTCGAGCAGGTCGTGCCCTGGGATTCGCCGGTCGCACCGCGGTGCATCCGCGTCAGATCGCGGTGATCCGCGGCGCGTTCCTGCCCGATGCGGCCGACATCGAGCGGGCGCGCCGCATCGTCGACCGCGTGCGCGCGGCCGCTGCCGACGGATCCGGTGCGTTCCTGCTGGAGGACGGGACGTTCATCGACATCGCGATGGTGCGGGCCGCCGAGCGGGTACTCGCCGTCGCCGGCGTGGCGCGTCCCGCTAGTTGATGATCTCGCCGTGCTCGCGGATCGTGGCCAGCCGCTCCCGCCAGATCGCGAGGGCCTCGGGCGACAGGCGCGTCCAGTCGAGGACCTCACGGACGACCCGGACGGGCGCGGCGCTGCGGTACGACCGTGTCGGATTGCCCGGGAACTTCTTGTCCGTGACGTTCGGGTCGCTCTCGAAGGGTCCGGTGGGCTCGACCTCGTAGACCCGCGGCGCGCCGTCGCCCGCGGCCAGCTCTGCCGCGAGCCCGGCCCCGTCGTGCAGGGCCGTGAAGTAGATGTGGTTCATCACGACCTCCGGCCGATAGTTCGACCGGAACCCCGCCGTCAGCAGGTCGCCGACCCGCAGGTCTGCCTTGGTGCCGTGGAAGAACGGCCCCTCGTCCCGCTCATCCGTCATCCCGTCAGCCTAGGTCGAGGGGGGACACGCGGGAAGCGCTGCGCGCACGCACCCCCCTCCGCTCGGCGCGACGCGCCGCGGCACCAAGTCGCACCAATCCGTGTCGCCGCCGGTGACGAACTATCCTCAGAACCACACCCATCGCCGGCAGGACGCCGCACGCGGGTCGAAAGGAAGCCATGGGAATCGTCACGACGCTCAAGCAGATCGAGCTCGACACTCGGCCGATCCATCCGGAGACGCGACGCGCACTCGATCTGCGCTGGGAGCAGCTGCCGGACCACGTCAAGACGCCCAACCAGCTGCTCGGCCGCTGCGCGGTGGGCTGTGAGGGCACCCACGGCGTCTTCCCCAAGTGCAATCTCACCTGTTCGCCGTGCTACCACTCGGCCGACGCCAACAAGGTGCGGATCGACGGCGATCACACGGTCGACAACGTGGCACGCCAGATGCAGTACCTCCGCCAGATCCGCGGGCCGCGGGCGCACGCGCAGCTGATCGGCGGCGAGGTCAGCCTCCTCTCCGCCGAGGACCACGCGCAGTCCCTCCTCGCGATGCGCGCAGTGGGGCGCGAGCCGATGTCCATGACGCACGGCGACTTCGAGTACGACTACCTGCTCGACCTCGTGCTCGACCAGGACCGCAAGCCGCGCTTCGACAAGGTCTCCTTCGCCGCCCACTTCGACTCGCTCATGCGCGGTCGTCGCGGCGCCGTGCGTCCGCACAGCGAAGCCGAGCTGAACCCGTTCCGGGAGAAGTTCACGCAGATGTTCATCGACCTCAAGCGCGACCACGGCGTCGACAGCTACCTCGCGCACAACATGACGGTCACGCCCTCGAACGTCGACGAGGTCGAGCAGGTCACCCGCGACGTGCTCGAGATGCCCTTCGACATGATGTCGTTCCAGCCCGCGGCCTTCATCGGCGACGACCGTCGGTGGCGCGAGGACTTCGGCGAGGTCACGATCGACGCCGTGTGGGACCGCATCGAGAAGGGCGCCGGGCACAAGCTGCCCTGGCAGGCGACCCAGTTCGGCGACCCCCGCTGCAACCGCTCCACGGTGGGCGTGCGCGTGGGCGGCGGTTTCGCCGCGCTGCTCGATCCCGAAGAGCCCAAGGACATCGCCGCCCGCGATCGCTTCCTCGACCACTTCGGCGGCATGATCTTCGGCGGCATCCCGAAGCCCGTCCTCGTGGTCAAGGTCGTGCGGGCGCTCGCCGCGCACCCCGGAGACCTCCCGCCGCTGGTCGGACTCGCGCGCCGCGTGCTGCGTCGCGCCGGTGGACTGCGCCGCGTGCTGCGCGAAGCTCGTCGCGGCAAGGTGTCGTTCAAGACCTTCGTCGTCCACAACTTCATGGACGCCGAGCAGGTCGACCCCGCCTGGAAGCTCATGGAGCAGGGCATCGTCGCCGAGGACCCGCTGCTGCTGGAGACGCAGGAGCGCCTCGGCTCGTGCATGTACGCCATGGCGCACCCGGAGGACGGCCGTCTGGTCCCCGCGTGCGTGCAGCACTCGGTCCTCGACCCGATCGAGAACATCGAGCTGCGCCGTCTGCTCCCGCTGCCCTCGGTGCGCGACGGCGCCGAGCCGCAGGTCATCGCACGCCCGTCCGGTCTCACCGGCGTGCGCGAGACCGGTTCGGCCCGCGCCACGAGTTGAGCCGCGCGGGGTGACCCGGCGGCTCGACCGCCGGGTCAGCCCGTGACGACCTGCACGGCCTCGGCCGGCAGTACCAGCACGACGCGGTCCCCGACCTGACGACGCTGCGTGGGCGGCGCCTCCGCGTGCAGTCGCGCGTCCCCGCAACGGACGACGACCTCCGAGCGCGCACCGGCCACGCGGACCGATTCGACGACACCGCAGATCGCCGATCCCGAGGGCGTGCCCCCGTGGTCGAGGATCGCCACGTCCTCCTGACGGATCAGCAGGATCCCGGGTCCGTCGGCGATCTCCGGCCTCACCGGCACCGCCCCCATCTCGCTGTGGTGGTGCCCGTCGCGGACCTCACCGGGAATCTCGTTGCGTCCGCCCATCAGCTGCGCGGCTCGGAGGTTCTGCGGGCGACGGTACGCCTCGAGCACGGTCCCCTCGTGCAGGAGCACACCGTGCTCGAGCAGGGCGATGCGATCGGAGGCCCGGGCGGCTTCGTCGCGGTCGTGCGTGACGAGGACGATCGTGGGCGCCACGCTCTCGCGCACCGCCTCGAGCAGATCGTGCATGTCGCTGCGCAGGGCGGGGTCGAGAGCGCTGAAGGGCTCGTCGAGCAGGAGCACGGCCGGCTCGGCGGCGAGGGCACGCGCGATCGCGACGCGCTGCTCCTGTCCGCCCGACAGCTCGCCCACCCGGCGGTCGCCGAATCCGCCCAGCTGCACCATGTCGAGGTAGTCCGCCGCGCGGGAGCGGGCTGCGATGCGGCTCATGCCCGAGACGCGATCGGAGAAGGCGACGTTGTCGAGCACCGTGAGGTGCGGGAACAGCAGCGAGCGCTGGAAGACCATGCCCACGCCGCGCCGTTCCGCGGCGACCCCCGCGACATCCGTGCCGCCGATGCGCACGGCCCCGGCATCCGGATCCTCCAGCCCGGCGATGATCCGCAGCAGGGTGCTCTTGCCCGAACCGCTCGGACCCAGCACGGCCGTGCAGGTGCCCGCGGCCACGGTGAGCGAGAACCCGTGCAGGGCCGGGGTGGGGGAGTCGGGGAATCTCTTGTCGAGTCCGTCGAGGACGAGGGCGGCGCTCACGCGGATGCTCCAGAGGTCGAGGGGGCGGGCGAGGGGACCGACGGGGAGGCCCGCCGTCGGGAGGAGGGCTTCCCGGAGCCGCGCAGGGTCAGCAGGACGAGCAGGAGGACCACCGGGGGGATGACCGCTCCCAGCGACATCACCGCGACCGCCGCGTCGTTGCCCACACCGGCTGCGGCGCCGGCGACCACGAGCGGAAGCGTGACGAGTTCGCCCCCGCCGACGATCACGGTCACGATGTAGTCGCTCCACGCGACGAGGAACGCCAGGAACGCGGCGCGCGCGAGAGCCGGGGCGATCATCGGCAACTGCACACGGCGCAGGACCTGGCCGGCGCCCGCACCGAGCAGCCGCGCCTCCTCCTCGTAGGAGAGGTCGTACGCACCGTACGCGGCCCGCATCACGAAGGCGGTGTACGGCAGTGCCATCACCACGAGCACCACGACCACACCGACGACGGGCGGGACGTACGCCCGCAGCAGGAGCACGTTGACCCCGAGCACCGCGGCGAACGGAGGGAGGGCGATGGGGGCGAGCAGCACGGCCGAGAACGCCCGGGGAAAGGGCACGGCGCCGAAGGTCAGTGCGCGCGCGGCCAGAGCGCCCAGCGGAGTGGCGATCGCGGCGACCACGAGGCCGAGCACGACCGATCGACCGAACGCCGGCACGAGGCCGAAGCCGATGGCGTCCTCGACGCCCTGGAACCCCCACGCGGTCGGCAGCGCCGAGGGGTAGGACCAGCCGTCGGCGAACGACCAGAGCAGGAGGGGGAGGAAGGGCAGCGCGAACCACACCAGCAGGGCGGCCGTCAGCGCGATGCGGATGACCCGGCCGGGGCCGCGGGGTGTGGTCAGGGTGCTGGAGGTCATGAGGTCATCTCCAGACGGCCGTGCGTCGGAGCACCGCGAAGGTGCCGGCCACGGCGGCGAGCGAGATCGCGCACGTGACGAGTGCGACCGCAGCGGCTTCGGGACGGGAGGCGAGCGAGACGCCCTGGAAGAGGCGCACCGCGAGCACGGGCAGCGGTTCGGGGTAGGTGCGCCCGAGCAGCCAGGAGACCTCGTAGGACCCCAGGGCGTAGACGAAGCTGATCGCGGCGCAGATCACGATGGACGGTGCGGTCAGCGGCAGCAGGACGTGGCGGAAGCGCCGCCACCTGCCGGCGCCGAGCAGGGCGGCCGTCTCGTCGTAGGTCGCGATCCGGGTCGCGAGCGTGCCGGTGACCACGAGGGCCACGAAGGCCGATTCCTTCCACGCGAACTCGGCGATCGCGGCGCCCCACAGCGGCCCACCCACCCAGGGCGCCCACGCCTCGGGCGGAATGCCGAGCAGTCGCGGGAGCACGCCCGCGTCGGACAGCAGCAGGCCGATGGTCGCGGCACCCACGAGATGGGGAACAGTGACGGTGGTGGCGCCGAGCGCCGCGATCAGACGGCTCCCGGCCCGACCGGACACGATCACCACCGCGGCGGAGGTGCCCACCACGACCGCGATCAGCGTGGAGACCGTCGCGACGGCGAGCGAGACGCCCGTCGCGGCGGCGAGGTCGTCGGGGTGGGCGAGGAAGGCGTCGACACCGGGGGTCATCGGGCCCGCGATGGGCATGAGGCCGAGCGCCTGGAGAAGGGTCGCGCCGATGCCGCCGCCGACGACCAGCAGCGTCACCAGCGCTGCGGGGAGCACGAGCAGCACTCCCCGCAGACGCTGGCGGCCGCTGCCGGGTCGGCGGGCGACCGGCGCGAAGCTCATCGGCTGAGGACGCCGGTGCGCCAGCCCTCGTCGAGTTCGGGCACCCACTCGGCGGCGAGCTCGGCGTGGGCGCCGCGGGACAGCACCTCGAAGCCGGGGACCACGGGGGAGTCGGGGAGAGCGTCGAACAGCGCGCGATCGGCATCCGACAGGCCGTCGATGTCGAGCACGGTGAACTGGCCCCAGACGTCGGGCCGCGCCTTGGCGACCTGCTGCTCCACCGAGAGCGCGACATCGGCGACGACCATCGCGCCGGCGATCGAGTCGGAGTTCGCCGGCAGACCGAGGAAGCTGGCGTTGCCGACCGTGCCGTCCTCGAGCGGGAGCACGGTGGTTCCGGGCGGGTAGGTGCCGTCGGCGACGAGATCGGTGAGCGTCGCCGGACCGTAGGTCATCGTGATGTCGATCTGACGGTCGGCGAAGAGCTGTCCGAGCTCCGCCTCGTTCGCCGGGTACGTGTCGCCACCGCGCCACAGGCTGGGGGCGATCTCGTTCAGCCGGTCGTAGAGGGCCGGGGTCAGCTCGTCGAAGGCCTCGTCGCTGTACTGCGTCGACACCTCGTCCGCGCCGCCGGAGACGCTCGCGAGCACCTCGCGCACGAAGACCGATCCGGTGAAGTCCGGCGGTGCCGGGTAGGTGAAGCGGCCGGGGTTCGCCTCGGCCCATTCCAGCACGCCTTCCAGCGTGGTGGGGGGGTCGGGGATCGCCTCGGCGTTGTAGGCGAGCGTGAACTGCGCCTTGTGCCAGGGGGCCTCGCAGCCGTCGACGGGGGTGCCGAAATCGGACTGCAGCAGCGGATCCTCAGGGTCGGTGCCGGCCATCGAGGGGAGCAGGTCGGTCCAACCGCACAGCCACGCATCGGCTTCCTTGCCGGTGCGGAAGTTGTCGCCGTTCACCCAGATCAGGTCGACCGTGCCGTCGGAGCGCCCCGCCTGCAGCTCCGTGAACACGCGGTTCAGGGCGTCGCCGGTGTCGGTGACGGGCACGCGCTCGAGCGTGACGCCGTACTCGGCGACCGCGGGGGCCAGGATGTCGTCGACGTAGGCGTTGCCCTGGTCGTCACCGCCGTACATCCACAGCTGCACGGTCTGGCCCTTCGCGTCGGCGAGGACGCTGTCCCAGTCGTCGTAGGTGCTCGATCCGCTCGTGTCGGGCGCGGCGCAGGCGCTGAGTGCCACCAAAGGCAACGTCAGTGCGAGCGCGACAGCCTGTCGACGGCGGCGTCCGGGGTTCTTCATGGGGTCCTCATTTCGGGATCGTCGACCGGGCTGCGACGCGCCGGACTAGGCTATAGGAGGTCGGAGGGGATGCTGTGGACGCAGGTGAGTCGCGTGTCAGCGCCGCACCCTCGAAGCGTCGGGCGGTGACCCGTCTGCTTCTGCTCCTTCTGTTCGTCGCCCTCGTCGGAACGGTTGGTTTTCTCTTCGCGCCGACCGATCTGCAGGCGGTGCGGGACTGGGCGTCCGGACTCGGAGCCGGTGGCGCCGTGCTCTTCGTGCTCGGGTACGCCGCCCTCACGCTGACGCCGGTGCCCAAGAATCTGCTCACGATCGCGGCCGGTCTCGTGTGGGGCTTCTGGTTCGCACTGGCCCTCGTCTACATCGGCGCGCTGCTGGGAGCGGCGGCGTCGTTCGTGATCGGCCGCGCGCTCGGAAGAGAGGCGGTCGAGAGGCTCACGGGCGCACGCGTCGCGCGGCTCGACGCGGCCCTGGCGCATCGCGGCCTGCTCGCGGTCCTCGGGGCGCGACTGGTACCCGTCATCCCGTTCACGCTGATCAACTACGGAGCGGGCCTCACCGCGGTGCGCCGGCGCGACTACGCCCTCGGCACGGCGCTCGGCATCATCCCCGGATCGGCGGCGTATGTCGCCCTCGGGGCCTTCGGCTTCGAGCTGGGCACCCCGTTCTGGGTGGCTCTCGGGGTGCTCGGCGTCCTCGCACTCGGAGGGGTCGTGGCGGCGACGATCCTGCGGCGTCGCGGCGCCCCGGGGACGGTCGGATCCGCGACTCCCACGGCAGAGGCCGGCGATGCTTGATCGGTCGTTGCGCGCTGTGCTCGCGCGCCCCCTCGAGGCCGTCGCGGCGGCGATCGACCGACCGGGCATCACCCCCGACCGGCTGACGGTGCTGGGACTCGCGCTCGGTGTCGCCTCGGCGGTCGCCGCCGCGCTGCAGCTGTGGGCGATCGCCGTGGTGCTCTGGCTGGTGTCCCGTGTGGCCGACGGACTCGACGGCACGTTGGCCCGGCGTCGTCAACGGCGCGCTCGGGAGCAGGGTGCACCCGCCGTGCCCTCGCACGCGGGCGGCTTCCTCGACATCACGGCCGACTTCGTCGTCTACGGCGCCACCGTCGTGGGGGTGGCGTTCGGGGCGACCGCGCAGTTCGACGCCCCGTGGTGGCCGTTCCTGCTCGTGCTGCTGGTGTACTACGTCAACGGCACGGCGTTCCTGGCGTTCTCCTCGATCGCGGAGCGCGCTGGTCGCACGCTCGACGACGGGCGCTCGCTGTCGTTCCTCGGCCGCATCGCCGAGGGCACGGAGACGATCGTCGTGCACGCGCTCTGGCTGCTCCTGCCGTTCTGGGCCTGGCAGATCGCGCTCGTGTGGGCGCTGTTCGTCGCGCTCAGCGCCGTGCAGCGCATCATCGTCGGCTACCGCAGCCTGCGCTGAGCCCGCGCCGCACGGTCACGGCTCCGCGGCGGGGTCAGGTCCGCCGACGGTGCACTGCCGACAGGAGCCGGATCGCGCGCGCCACGACACCACCGCGCAGGCCGCGCTGCGCCTCCTTCACGACGGCGTTCCACCCGGCATCCGAATAGGTCGGATAGGCGTGCATGGTCGTTGCGAGCGTCCGCACGCTCATGCGGGTCTTCACCGCGGTCGTGTACTCGGCGAGGGACTCTCCGGCGCGGGGGCCGACGATCGTCGTGCCCACGACCCGGCCGCGGCGGTCCACCACGATGCTCGTGTACCCGTCGGTGTGGCCGTCGGCGATCGCGCGGTCGACGTGCTCGTGCTGCTGCACGATCACCCGCATGCCGCGGTTGCGGGCGTCCGCCGGCGCCACACCCACGGCCCCCACCTCGGGCGAGGTGAAGGTGACGCGCGGGACGACGTCGACGTCGATCTTGCGGGAGAGTCCGAGGACGGCGTTCGTGGCGGCCACGCTGCCGTACATGCCCGCCGTGTGCGTGAAGCGTGGCAGAGGGGTGGCGTCTCCCGCGGCCCGCACGCGCGGATTCGACGTGCGCAGGCTGCGGTCCACCGCGACCGCGCCGTTCTCGTCGCGACGGACTCCGGCGGCATCCAGCCCGAGAGAGTCCGCCTCGACGTGGCGGCCGAGCGCGGCGAGCATCCGATCGAACGGGATCTCGACGCCGCCGCGCAGACGGGCGGTGCCGGAGCGGGCGGGCGCGCTCTCGGTCCCGTCCGAGGCGAACGCGGTCACCTCGGTGCCGAGATGCACGTCGACTCCGTCGGCGCGGAGAGCGGCCAGCACCACGGCGCTCGCCGCGGCATCCTCCTTCGGCAGCAGACGCGCTCCCCGGTGCACGAGCGTCACGGTGCTGCCCAGACGCGCCATGGCCTGGGCCAGTTCGCAGCCGATGGCGCCGCCGCCCACGATGAGGAGACGGGCGGGCAGCTCGTCGAGATCCCAGAACGTCTCGTTCGTCAGCATGTCGATGCGCGTCGCGCCCTCGGTCGTCGGCAGCACGGGCGCGCTGCCGGTGGCGATCAGCGCGTCGCGGAACTCGATGCGTCGGCCGTCCACGACGGCGGAGCGTGGTCCCTCGAAGCGGACGCGGCCGGCGAGGGTGTGCACGCCGTCGCTCGCGAGCGCTTCGGGGGAGTCGACCGGCTCGATGCGGCGGATGGCCTCCCGCACGTGCGCCATGACGGCCGCGAAGTCGACGCGGACCTCCCCGGCGTGCACGCCGACGCTCGCCCCGTGCCGTGCGGCATGCGCGGTCGCCGCGGCCGCGATGAGCGCCTTGGAGGGCACGCATCCGGTGTGCAGACATTCCCCGCCGAACCTCTCGGCCTCCACGAGCAGCACCCGCGCCCCGAGCGCCGCGGCCGTGCGTGCGCCCACGAGGCCGGCGCTGCCCGCACCGATGACGAGCAGATCCCAGGGGGAGCGTGCCGCCTCCGACGCGGTGAGAGGGCGAGCCGGTCTGCGGCGGGATGTGTTCATGGCTAAGAGCCTAGAGTGGACGCGGAGCGGGAGGTCGGATGGTGGGCATGCTGCGTCGATACGGTGTCGGGGCGCGGTGGTACGACATCCTCTCCGGCGAACGGTGGGTGTACCGCGCGGGACGGCGGGCGGGGATCGCCCTGCTCGCGCCGGATGCCGGCAGCGTCGTGATCGACCTCGGCTGCGGAACCGGCCTGAACTTCCCCGCGCTCGTCGACGCCGTGGGGCCCACCGGGCTCGTGATCGGGATCGACCGGAGCCCCGACATGCTCGCGATGGCGCAGCGGCGCGTGGATCGTGAAGGCTGGGCCGATCGCGTCCGGCTGCTCCGGGCGGATGCCGCCGAGCTCCGCGCGGAGCACATCGAAGACGTGCTCGCGGCCGCGCCGGGGGAGAGGGGCGCCCACGCCGACGCGCTTCTCGCGACGTACTCGCTCAGTGTCATCACCGGGCGTGAGGAGGCCTGGCGCCGCGCGACGGCGGCGCTGCGACCGAAGGCCCGTGCGTGCGTCGTCGACATGCAGCCGCCGCGGGGCTTCTGGGCGGTGCTCGCCCCGCTCGCGCGACTGGCGTGCGCGGCCGGTGGAGCCGACATCGCCGCCCGCCCCTGGCGTCTGCTGGAACGCGACGCCGACCCGACGACGGTGCAGCGCGCGGTGCGCAAGGGTGCGCACATCGTGGCGGTGTCCGGCGCGATCGACTGAACGCGGGGCCCGCACCGCGCGTCGTCCCGCCCCTGTTCCTGGGGTCTCTGCAGGAAGTGCCCCTGCGCATCCCGTACACTGGACGGACCAAGGGGAGTACTCCGACACGGTGGTTTCGTCATTACGGATGCAGTCGCATCCCGGGCCATCGGTTCCTGATCTCGGGAATGGGGGAGACTTTGGCGCTGCTTTCCGCTACGCCGACCCCTGGAGCCTGACGTGGACGTTACCCCCCTCATCTGGATCATCACGATCGCGGTCACCATCGCGTTCTTCGTGTACGAGTTCTTCGCACACGTGCGCACGCCGCACGAGCCCAGCATCGGCGAGTCCGCCCGCTGGTCGATCTTCTACATCAGCCTCGCGCTGCTGTTCGGCGTCGGCATCGGCGTCGTCTCCGGGTGGACGTACGGCGGAGAGTACTTCGCCGGCTACCTGACCGAGAAGGCGCTGTCGATCGACAACCTCTTCGTGTTCCTGATCGTGATGACCGGGTTCGCGGTGCCGAAGAAGTATCAGCAGAAGGTGCTGATGATCGGCATCGTCATCGCGCTGATCCTCCGCGGGATCTTCATCGCGGTCGGCGCCACGCTCATCGAGAACTTCTCCTGGATCTTCTACCTTTTCGGCGCGCTGCTGCTCGTCCTCGCCTACCGTCAGGCGTTCAGCAACCACGAGAGCAACCCGGCCAACGGCCGCTTCATGACCTTCGTCCGCCGCCACCTGCCGGTGAGCGACGAGTACAACGGCGACAAGCTCACCGTGGTCAAGAACGGGAAGCGTTTCGTCACCCCGATGCTGCTCACGATCATCGCGATCGGCTTCATCGACCTCGTCTTCGCCGTCGACTCCATCCCCGCGATCTACGGCCTCACCGATCAGGCGTACATCGTCTTCACCGCCAACGCCTTCGCCCTGATGGGTCTGCGTCAGCTGTACTTCCTCATCGGCGGGCTCCTGGAGCGTCTGGTCTACCTGGCGCAGGGCCTCGCGGTGATCCTCGCCTTCATCGGCGTCAAGCTCGTGCTGCACGCGATGCACGTCAACGAGCTGCCGTTCATCAACGGCGGCGAGCCGATGCTGTGGGCTCCCGAGATCCCGATCTGGTTCTCGCTGCTGTTCATCGCCGCCACTATCGCGATCGCGACCGTGGCCAGCCTCCTCAAGACACGTCGGGCACCGGACAGTGTTCCCGCCGGCGCCGGCGCCGCCCGCGACGACAAGGAGCTCTCGTGAGCGCGCATCACTGTTCTGACTTTTCGGACTCCGACAGTACGAGCGCCCGGTTCACCCCGGGCGCTCACCCCGCTTCGACGCAGGTCAGCCGCTGATGGGCGACCTCTTCTGGAACATCGCTCTCGTCTTCGTGTTCGTGCTGATCGGTGGCGTGTTCGCGGCGACCGAGATGGCGCTCGTCACGCTCCGTGAGAGTCAGCTCAACGCGATCAGCCTGCGCGGCCGGCGCGGCATGAAGGTCGCCGCCCTCGCCCGCAACCCCAACACGTTCCTCTCGGCGGTGCAGATCGGCGTCACGGTGGCCGGCTTCGCCTCCGCCGCGTACGGAGCGACCTCGATCGCGCCGTCGCTGGCTCCGGTGCTGGAATCGTGGGGGATCGCGCCGCCGCTGGCGTTGACGATCGCCACGCTCGTGCTGACGCTCATCATCGCCTACCTCTCGCTCGTGCTGGGCGAGCTGGTGCCGAAGCGGCTCGCGATCCAGCGCAATGCGCAGTTCGCCTACGCGGTGGCTCCCGCGCTCAACGGGTTCGCGACGATCATGCGCCCGGTGATCTGGCTGCTGTCGATCTCGACGAACACGCTCGTGCGTCTGCTCGGCGGGGACCCGAACAAGACCTCCGACGAGCTCACCGACGAAGAGGTGCGCGACATCGTCGCCACGCATCAGGGACTCCCCGACGACGAGCGCCGCATCCTCGACGATGTCCTGTCGCTGCGCGGACGTCAGATCAGCGAGGTCATGCGCCCGCGTCCGGAGGTCGTCGCGCTGGATGAGACGTCGACCGTGGCGGAGGCCATCGCGCAGGTGCGCGAGCTCCCGTTCTCGCGGTACCCGGTCTCGGACAAGTCGATCGACGACATCACCGGATTCGTGCATGTGCGCGATCTGTTCGAGGTGTTCGCGGCGGAGCCGGAGCGTCCGCTCGACGCGCTGGTGCGCCCGATCCCGTACATCCCGTCCACGGCGCGGGTGCTGCCGACGCTCACCCGGATGCGCGCCGACGGTCACCACATCGCGGTCGTCGTCGACGAGTACGGCGGGACCGACGGTCTCGTCACACTCGAGGACCTCGTGGAAGAGGTCGTGGGTGAGATCTTCGACGAGTACGACACCGCCGTGCTCGAGTCGCCCGGCGGCGACCTCGACGGACGATTGAACCTGCAGGACTTCGAGGAGGCGACGGGGCTGGAGCTGCCCCGTGGTTCGTCCGACACCATCGCGGGCTTCGTGACGGAGCAGCTCGGTCGGCTCGGTGCCGTCGGAGACACGATCGAGGTGGACGGCGCGACCATCCAAGTCGTCGAACTCGATCGTCGGCGCATCGCACGGGTGCGGGTCGTCCCCGCCGCCGCCGTCAGCGAGGACTGAGCCGGTCGCGGGTCAGGGCGAGAACGACACGCCCGTGGCGGTCTCGGCCGCGTCCCACAGCGCGGCACCGACATCGGGCGCGCGCACGTGATCCGATGCCCTGACGCGTCGCGGCGCACCGCGGAACTCCAGCAGGCCGCCGGGTCCCCAGTAGTCGCCACCCTGGACGTCCGGGTGCACGGCGGCATGCACGATCGGCAGGGCGCCGCCGTCCTTCCCCTGGACGAGCGCGCGGGTGGTGGACGCGAGGGCGCGGATCGGGGCGGAAACCGACACCGCGCCCGCCCGCGGCGGTGTGAGCGGATCGACCGCGTAACCGGGGTGCGCCGACACCGCGGACCGCGCAGAGCCGGACCAGCGGCGATCGAGCTCGAACGCGAACGACATCAGCGCGGCCTTCGAGCGTCCGTACTGGCGCAGCGACGGACCGCGCCAGGGAGCGGTGAGCGTCGCCGGGTCGATGCGGGCGAAGCGGTGCGCCAGCGAGCCCACCGCCACGACGCGGGCGTCCGACGCCAGCGTGCGATCGAGGTGTGCGATCAGTGCGAAGTGTCCGAGGGCGTTGGTTCCCACCATCAGATCGAGCCCGTCGAGGGTGCGTGCCGCATGATCGGCGGCCTTGACGCCCGCGTTGCAGATGACCGCATCGACGCGCTCGTGGATGCCGGATGCCGCGGCGGCGACACTCGCCAGTGAGCCGAGGTCGAGCGGGACGACGGCGAGGTCGGCATCGGGTACCTGCGTGCGGACGGCGGACACCGCTGTGGATGCTCGCTTCTCCGACCGGCATCCGAGCAGCACGCGCGCGCCGCGTGCCGCGAGCTGTTCCACGCACCAGTAGCCGATCCCGGCATTGGCCCCCGTGACCAGGATCGTGCGGCCGTGCAGGTCGGCGGAGGCGTTCATCCCCTCAACCTAACTCCTGCCGAGCCACCCCCTTGTGCGCGAACCGCCCCCTTATATGTCGCCACAAAGGGGTGGCTTGCACAGAAGGGGGTGGCTCGACGCGGCGGGGGAGGCGGTCAGGAACGCGGCATGCGCGAGCGGGAGGAGCGGGAGCGCGAGGCACGCCACCCGAGCAGAGTGTCGAGCACGACGAATCCGAGCAGCGTCCACCCGACGAGCGGCAGCCACAGCGCGACCAGCACCGCTCCGACGGCCACGGCCCCGAGGCCCCACCACGGCGCCCCGCCCAGGGCGCCCCGACGCGGAGCCGCGCCGACCGGGCGTCGGGGATCGCCCGTCGGGCGTCGCTTGCCCCACATCAGATACCCCAGGACCACCATCGCGGCGATCGTGGAGGCGACCAGGAACATCACGATCTGACTCGCGAGGCCGAACAACGCGCCCATGTGCAGATCGATGCCCCAGCGCGCGAGCTTCGCGGGAAGCGAGTAGTCGGCGAAATCGACGCGGTCGACCACCTCCAGGGTCGTGCCGTCGATCGCGACCGTGTCGACCTCGGTCGGGAACGACGCCTTGATCTCGCGCACCACCCAGGCGCTGCCCGGCTCGGCGGGGGGTGTGATCTCGACGAGACCCGTGTTCACGTTCGTCCGCTGCGCGATCGCGAGGACAGCGTCGAACGTGGCCGGGTTCGCCGCGCCGGTCGGGGCGGACGCCGGGCCGTGATGCCCCGCGTGCTCGTCCGCGGACGCATCGTCCTGATCACCCAGCGTCGTGTTCAGGGCCGGCGTGCTCCAGTCGAGCGCGGCCCGCAGGTTCGACACGTTCGCTCCGGCGTACTGCGACCAGGTGATCCCCGTCGCCGAGAGGAACAGCGCACCCAGCAGCACCCAGATCCCGAGCGAGCTGTGCCACCCGAAGATCCGCCGGTACCCGCGGTGGGCGCGGTTCGGACGCACGAAGTCACGTTTCACCCGCGCGCGGCGCACCCGGATGATCCACAGCGCCAGTCCCGCGAGGGCGACGATCCCGAGCCAGGATGCCGCGAGCTCGCTGTAGTGACGCCCGACGTCGCCGAGGTGCAGGTTGCGATGCAGATTGTCGACCCAGATGCGCAGCGGCAGGGCGCCGCTGGTTCCGTACACGGTCAGATCGCCGCGGATCTCGCCCGTCCCCGGATCGACGAACACCGCCCGCGACTCGCTCGCCCCGAGCCCCTCCTGGGCGAACATCACCCGCGTCGTGTCGCCGGGCTCGGGCGCGGGGCGCACCGCCGACAGCACGGCCTCCCCACCGATGTAGTCCTCGGCGACCTCGATCTGCGCGGCGAGAGGCAGACGCTCCTCGGTCACGGGGGCATGCAGCTCGTGCGCATAGACCACCTGCTCGAGCTGGGGGGTGAGCGCGTAGAGCGCCCCGCTCACCGCGGCGATCAGGATGAAGGGACCGACCAGGATCCCGGCGAAGAAGTGCAGGCGCAGCAGGAGCGCCCCGAACCAGCCCCGTCGAGGCCCGGGGGAGGGTCGGGCATCCGGGTCTCTCTGCGGCGCGGGGGACACGACGGTCATGCCGCGCCCCCGCCCGTGAGCAGCGTCTCGCCGATGAATCCGCCCTCGACGCAGCCGGGAGGGATCGCGAAGACGGCCGACCCGATCGGCGTCGTCCACTCGTTGAGCAGGTCGAGCTCGGAGAGCCGCTTCTGCATCGGGGTGAACTGGCGGTCGATGTCGGCCTGGAAGGAGACGAAGAGCAGCCCGGACTCCGAGACGCCCGCCCCGGAAGGGCGCTCGTCATAGTTGTAGCCGCGGCGGAAGATCCGCGCGGAATCGTCTCCGCGCGCCCGGCGGATGTGCGCGAACGGCGCGATCACCGGGAACCCCACGGCGGTGGTGGCCTCGAAGTCCGGCTCGTCGAACTCCTCCGTTCCGGTCAGCGGTGCGCCGTTCGCCATGGTGCGTCCGACCGAGGCCTCACGACCGCCCCTGTCGAGGCGATCCCACTTGTCGAGATCCATCCGGATGCGGCGGATCACCGCACCGGTCCCTCCGGCCATCCAGCCCTCGCCCGCCCAGACGACGGCGTCGAAGTCTTCCGTACCCGGCTGCGGATTCGTGGTGCCGTCCACCTGCCCGAACAGGTTGCGCATGGTCGTGCCCGGTCGTTCGGTGCCGTAGGCGCGGCGGAAACCGGTCTGGCTCCAGCGCAGCGTCGCGAAGCTGCGGGCGTCCTTGAGCAGCATCCGTGCCGCGTGCGCCACCGTCAGCGGATCGTCGCCGGCGATCTGCAGCAGCAGGTCGCCGTCGCTGAACTCGGGCTGCAGCCGGTCGATCGAGAAGGCGGGGAGCGGGGCGAGCCACGCCGGGGTGGATCCCGCGGCGCGGGCGACGAGCCCCGGCCCGAACCCGAACGTGATCGTCAGGCGGGCGGGCGCGAGCGCGAGCTCCGGCTCGGAGTCGGCCAGGGCCGGCTTCCCCTGCGTGAGCCGGGCGGCGTCGTCCGAGAGGATCCGCATCAGTCGGGTCAGCCCCTCCCGATCCGCGGTGCTGAGCAGGTCGAGGGCCAGGAACTGTCCGTGGGCCTGCGCCGCGGTGTCGATCCCGGCCTGATGCGCGCCGAAGAACGGTACGGTCTCCTCACCGTTCATGGGGACCGCGGGGGCGGCGGATGCCGCGGGACGAGTGAGCGCGTGGTCGACACCGATCGCCGCAGCCGCGCCGACACCGGCGACAGCCCCTCCGAGGAGGAACTGCCGCCGGGTCGACCCGGTGCGTTCGGTGCGCGCGCCCTCAGCGGGCGCCGGCATCAGTGATCCATGCCTTCGTGCTCGTCGCCGCCGTCTTCGTAGTTCTCGTTCGCGCCCGAGTAGTCCTTCACCGGCGCCTCGAACTCGTAGGTCGAGTCGTCCGAGAAGGTCAGGGTCACCGAGACGGTGTCCCCGGCCTGCAGCGGTCCTGTGAGGTCCATCAGCATGAGGTGATCGGCTCCGGGCTCCAGGGCGATCGAGCCACCCGCGGGGATGACGAAGCCTCCCTCGATCTCGCGCATGATCATCTCGCCGGCCTCGTTCTCGACCGTCTCGTGGAGTTCGAGCATGCTCGAGGCGGGGGACTCGGCCGAGACGACCGTGACATCCTGGTCGCCGTCGTTGACGAGCGTGCCGAACGCGGCGGACATGCCCTCATCCGCCGACTTCACCCAGCCGTCCTCGATCGTGACGGTGTCGCCGGCCGGAGCCGACGCGGTGGGGGCCGCTGCGCCGGTCGCCGCGCAGCCGCTGAGCGCGAGCATCGAGACGGCGATCAGGGACGCGAAGCGGGTCGGGGTCACCCGGCCCCGCTTCGCGGTCGGACGGGAGGGGGTGGTGTGTGTCGTGGTGTTCACGAGATTGCCTTTCAGAGCTGTTCTTCCGCAGCATCGCCGGTGTCCGGCACTGCGGGGGCCGTGCGGGGACGGCGGAGGATTCGGTAGACGGCGAAGGCGGCGGCAGCGAGAGCCGCTCCGCCCGCACCGATGAGGAGCACCCGGGGGATGCCCGGGGAGTCCGTGGTGGTCTGATCCTGTGCGCTGTCGGCGTCCGCATCTCCGGTGCCGGGGCCTGCGCCGGCGGCATCATCCGCGTCGGCACCGGATGCCGAACCGCCGCCGGTCGCGCTCGGGGATGCCAGAGGAGCGGCATCCCCGATCGTGAAGGGCACGATGCCCGAGATCGGGTGACCGTCTTCCGAGACGACCTGCCAGCGCACCTGGTACCCGGCGTCCGGCATGCCCTCCTCGACGCTGGCCGTGACCGCGTTGCCACTGACCTCGACGTCGCCGGTCGCCCAGTCCCGGCCGGCCTCGTCCATCACGAGGACGACCGCGCCGAGCGTGGAGTCGCCGAGCACCAGGAGCTCGCCGGAGAACGTCAGGACGATGTTCTCCGGCGCGGCATCCAGGCGCTCTTCGGCTCCGGGGGTGCTGTGGACGAGCGAGTCGTGGGCCGATGCAGGCGCGGCGACCGCGAAGACCGCGACAGCCGCCACCGCCAGACCCACGGCGATTCTGCGGACAGGGGACATGGGACAGACCTCTCGACGGGCGTCGACGACCGACGCCGTGCGTGCGTACGGATCTCCCGGCGCCGATCAGCGGCGCGCAGGAGCAGATCGCCACCCGGCCAGGGGCCGGGGGAGATGGGGATCAGACCGTCGCGTGCCGAGGCGGGGCGCGTCCGCGCAGGGGGGAGAGGAGGGCGGCGCTGCGCAGGACCGCGATCTCCACACGGAGAGTCGGACGCGGCGCCGGACGGGGACTGTGCGGGGCGAGGACGGCATCGACCCGGCGCTGCAGCCAGCGGACGCTCTGCTGGGCGAGGTCGCGCAGGGCGAGCAGCAGGCGCTCGCCGCGGTGCAGGGCGATGATGGTCGCGAGGGCGGCGATGGCGTGGCCGAACCACATCATGCCGCCGGTGGCGAGGGTCTCGGGGATGCCGGTGGCCGCGACGGGAAGCACGAGCGGGGCGCCGTGCACGTGCGGAGCCGCAGAGCCTGCGGGGGTGATCGCCCCGAGCACGAAGAGCACGTGGAAGAGGAACTGGCTCACGGCGACCGAGATGCTCAGGCGGATCGCGGAGAGTCTCCGGCCGGCCAGGAGCACGCACACCATGAACGAGAGCATCCACGGGACGACGATGCCGAGTCCGCCGGGCATCGCACCTCCGGCGGAGACGTGACCGGCCAGCGCCGCGAAGATCGCCACGGAGGATGCCGCGAAGCCCCGAAGGACCGCGGGCTTCCTGGACTGGTGCACAGCTCCATTGTGTCAGGTGTCCGCGCGGCCTCCGCCCTCAGTGCGACCGGTCGCCCGCGTGGTCGTGGTCGTGGTCGTGGTGGTGGTGGTGCGGGTCGTGGTCTTCCTCGCTCTCGAGGATCATGCCCACCGAGGTCGCGCAGGCATCGCCCTTCCACGCCTCGACCCCCTCGCGCAGCGCGAACGCGGCGATCACGAGAGCGGCCACGGCATCCGCCCACCACCAGCCGAATGCCGAGTTCAGCACGAGTCCGACGAGCACGGCAGCCGACAGATAGGTGCAGATGAGCGTCTGCATCGAGTCGGCGACCGCCGTGGCCGACCCGATCTCGCGCCCGGCGCGCCGCTCGGCGTACGACAGGAACGGCATGACGACGACGCTGACCGCCGCCAGCCCGATGCCGACGGCGCTGTGCTGGGGGCGCTCGGCGGTCAGGAGCGCGAACACCGACGACGCCGTGACGTAGGTGGCGAGGGCGAAGAAGGCGATCGCGATCACCCGCAGGGTCGGCTTCTCCCAGCGTTCGGGATCGCGGCGCGTGAACTGCCAGGCGACCGCCGCCGCCGAGAGCACCTCGATCGTGGAATCGAGCCCGAATCCGATCAGCGCCACGGAGGAGGCGATCGACCCCGCCGTGAGCGCGATGACCGCCTCGATCAGGTTGTAGCCGATCGTGATCGCGACGATCAGGCGGATGCGGCGGTGCAGCGTCGTGCGCCGAGCCGGTGACACCGCGCTCTCGGTGCTCATGCGCCGGCCGCCGGGTCGCAGCATCCGGTCACCGCGCACGCCGGATCCCGGCAGGGCTCGTTCTCGTCCACGGCGGAGGTCGCCTCGAGCAGCGCGCCCAGCGCCGCCCCGATGTGCGGGTCCGCCAGCTCGTAGCGGGTCTGACGGCCCTCGGGCTCGGCGACGATGAGGCCGCATCCGCGCAGGCAGGCGAGGTGGTTCGAGACGTTCGACCGGGTGAGGTCGAGCTCGGCGGCGAGCTGCGCCGGGTAGCCGGGGGCCTGCAGGAGGGCGAGGAGGATGCGCGACCGGGTCGGGTCGGCCATCGCCCGCCCCCACCGGTTCATGACGTCGAGACGCGAGGAAATGGTCAGCATACGCTGACTATACAGCGCATGCTGACCATTCCGGAAGCGAGGCCAGGGGGCGACGTCAGCGGATGACGGAGACCGCGGTCGCGATGATCACCGTGACGACCGTGGTCCATCCGATGATCGCGAGAGCCTGCCAGAACAGCACCCGCGCCTTGCTCACGCCGGCGGCGGCGAGCATCGTCGCGGTGAAGTGCGTCGGCAGCAGGAGCGGGCCGAGCAGGCTCACCCCGGGCACGCCGTAACGGGTGAACGCGCGCTGGAACTTCTCGCGGCGCGCGGCCTTGCGACCCGACTCATCCGACACGACGGACTCGTCGATGATCGAGCCGTCGGACGCGACGCTCTGGCGCACGCGAGACCGCGAGACGATCGCCCGTCGGGCACCGGAGCTGGCGAGCACGAGGATCGCGACGCAGGCGAAGTTGCCGACGATCGCCGCGATCGCAGCGACGACGGGGTGGATGCCGCCGATGATGCCGATCGAGGCCGCACCCTCTCCCTCGATGAAGGGGATCGCCCCGGCGAGCGCGACGATCAGCGGCTGGACGAGCTCGGGCACCTGGGCCACGAGGTTCTGGAAGGTGTCGATCAGGTTCATGGTCATGCTCCTGGAGGTCGATGTCGACGGGATGTCCGTCGTGATGCCTCCAGTCCATCGGCTCACGCCTCGGGGGACCAGTGCCGGACTGTCACCGGATGCCGGGCATCCTGCACGGTCCCTGCGTGACAAGTGTCACGCCCGTATCGTGGTGCTCGTGAGCAGCGGAATCGTGGATGTGTCGGTGGATCCGGGCCCGGGTGCGCGCCAGTTGTCGCGAGGCATCACGGCGACGTGGTGGTACACCGTCTCGGCGGTCCTGCTGTTCGAGGTCATGATGACCGTGGCCTGGGTGTCGCTGGCTCTGGCATCGGGAGCGTCGGACGCCGCCGCGGTCGTGGTGGGCGCGGGGGGCGTCCTCTGGGCGGCGTCGACCGTGCCGCTGCTCAACGACTACCGTCACCGGCTGGATGCCGAGCCCGGCGTGGCCTGGCGACGCCTGGGCGGACCGATGCTCGTGGCTGTCGTCTACGGCGCGGTGGCCGGGGTGCTCGTGGAGAGCTGGCAGATCGCCCTGATGCCCGCGATCCAGTCGCTGGTGCTCCTCAACTGGCAGCGCGGGGTCCGCTACCGCGTCGTGATCGCGGGCACCCTCGTGCTCGCGGTGCTCAGCGTGGTCGACGTCTCCCGGGGGATCTTCGGGACGGGCCTGGCCTGGTGGTTGCCCGTCGCCTACACCGCGTTGCTGCCCGCGATGAGCGTGAGCTCCCTCTGGTGGTGGGACGTGCTGAACGCGCTCGACCGTGCCCGGGCGTCCGAGGCGCGCCTCGCGGCGACGCAGGAGCGGCTGCGTGTGGCCACCGATGTGCACGATCTGCAGGGGCATCATCTGCAGGTGATCGCGCTGCAGCTCGAACTCGCCGAGCGACTCATGAGTCGCGACCCGGATGCCGCGCTGCAGCAGCTCCGGGCGGCGCGCGCGAGCGTCGATGACGCGCGCCAGGGCACACGCGACCTGGCGACCCGGTTCCGCTCGGTTCCGCTCGGCGACGAGCTCGCGAACGCCCGCGACCTGCTCACGGCGGCCGGCCTGAGCGTCGAGTCCGACATCGCCCCGGATGCCGACCTCGCCCCGGCATCCGACCTCGGCCCCGTGATCCGGGAGACGACCACGAACGTGCTGCGGCACGGCGGCGGACGTCGCGCCCGACTCGAGCTCCGACGGGCGGACGGCGGGTGGTGCTATCTGATCGCCAACGATGTGATCGCCGGGGCAGAACCGCGCGCGGACGGCTCCGGGCTCGACGGCATCCGGCGCCGGATCGCGGAGGCGGACGGAACGATCGACGTCGCGCGGAGTCCGGAGGAGTTCGTCGTGACGGTCACCGTTCCCGACTCCCGGGAGGGGGCGCGATGATCCGTGTGCTGCTGGCCGATGATGAGGGAATGATCCGCTCGGCCCTCGCCGCGCTGCTGCGGCTGGAGGACGACATCGAGGTCGTCGCCGAGTGCGCCGACGGGGACCAGGCGGTCGCCGAGGCGCTGCGACTGCTGCCCGATGTCTGCCTGCTCGATCTCGAGATGCCCGGTCTGGACGGCGTGCAGGTCGCCGAGAAGCTCCAGCGGGCCATCGCGACGCGCTGCGTCGTGGTGACCCGCCACGCGCGACCCGGGGTGCTGCGCCGCGCGCTGGCGTCGGGGGTCTCCGGGTTCCTGCCGAAGTCGCGCGGAGCCGACGAGGTCGCCGCGGTGATCCGCCGGGTCGCCGCCGGAGGGCGCTACGTCGATCCGGAGATCGCGGCGGATGCCCTCAGCGACGAGCGCTCGCCGCTGACCGGTCGAGAGCTCGACGTCCTGCGTGCCGGACGGCGCGGGGAGACGACCGGACAGATCGCGAAGGCGCTGGCGCTCGCGCCCGGCACCGTGCGCAACCACATCTCGACGATCCTGGGCAAGCTCGCCGTCGGCACCCGACAGCAGGCGGTCGTGGTCGCCGAGGAGCGCGGCTGGATCTGACACCGCCGGTGACGACTCCCGGCATCCGTCATCTCGTCAACCGCGGGCATCCGGGCCTGAGAGAATGAAGGACGCCGAGTCCCGATCCGAGGAGCCAACGTGCAGTTCATCTCCACCCGCGGCGGCATGACGCCGCAGCCGTTCAGCGAGACGCTGTTGGAGGGCCTCGCGCCCGACGGCGGGCTCGCGGTCCCCGCCGAGATGCCGACCGTGAGCGCGGAGACGCTGGAGCGCTGGCGTGCGCTGACCTACCCGCAGCTCGCGACCGAGGTCCTGGGGCTCTTCGCCACCGACATCCCTCGGGAGGACCTCGCCCGGATGACGGAGGCCGCGTACGCGCCGTTCCCGGAGAGCGTCGTACCGCTGCGCTCGATCGGCGACGGCATCACGCTGGTGGGCCTGTCCGAAGGGCCGACGCTCGCGTTCAAGGACATGGCGATGCAGTTCCTCGGGCAGGTGCTCGAGTACATCCTGGAGCGCAAGGACTCGGTCCTCAACATCCTCGGAGCGACCTCGGGCGACACCGGCTCCGCCGCCGAGCACGCCCTCCGGGGCAAGGATCGGGTGTCGGTGTTCATGCTGTCCCCGCAAGGGAGGATGAGCACGTTCCAGCGCGCGCAGATGTTCTCGCTCGCCGAGGACAACGTCCACAACATCGCGATCGAGGGCGTCTTCGACGACTGCCAGAACCTCGTCAAGCACCTCGCCGGAGACCTCGAGTTCAAGCGCTCGCAGCACCTCGGCGCCGTGAACTCGATCAACCTCGCGCGCATCACCGCGCAGACGGTGTACTACTTCTGGGCCTGGCTGCGGGCGACGGACGCCGACGGACCCACCGAGGTGTCGTTCACCGTGCCGTCGGGGAACTTCGGGAACATCCTCTCCGGATTCTTCGCGAAGCAGATGGGGCTGCCCATCCGACGCCTCGTGCTGGCCGCGAACGAGAACAACGTGCTGGACGAGTTCTTCCGCACCGGCATCTACCGCCCGCGCAGCGCCGCCCAGACGCTCGCGACGTCGAGCCCGTCCATGGACATCTCGAAGGCGTCGAACCTCGAGCGCTTCATCTTCGAGCTCGTCGACCGTGATCCGCAGCGCGTCGTCTCCGCCTGGCACGAGCTCGACGAGCAGGGCTTCGTGGACTTCACGCAGGAGCAGTCGCGGTTCGCCGGCGAGTTCGGCATCATCAGCGGCACCAGCACGCATGACGACCGTCTCGCGACGATCCGCTCGGTGTACGAGACGGTCGGGGAGACCATCGACCCGCACACGGCGGACGGCGTCAAGGTCGCGCGCGAGAATCTCGAAGCAGGCGTGCCGATGCTCGTGCTCGAGACCGCGAAGCCGCAGAAGTTCGCCGAGACGATCCACGAGGCGATCGGTGTCGAGCTCGACTACTCGCCGGAGCTCCGGCAGATGCTCGATGCTCCGCAGCACGTGACCGAGATGGCCGACGACGAGCACGTGCTCCGGTCGTTCATCGCGGCGCACGCCCTGCGCCCGCAGGCCTAGACGCGGTCGGAGGCCTCACTCCGGGTCGCCGTGCAGCATCCAGGCGATTCCGAAGCGGTCGACGAGCATGCCGAACGTGCCGCCCCACGGCGGCACCTCGAGCGGCATCGTCACGGTTCCGCCGTCGGCGAGGAGATCCCAGATCTCCCGCGTGCGGGCCTGGGTGTTGCCGCTCAATGACACGGAGAAGCCCTGCGGCGCCTGGTAGGGCATGCCGTTCGGCGTGTCCGACGCCATCAGCACCAGGCCGTCGGGTGTGGTGAGCTGGCCGTGCATGACGAGGTCGTGCTGGCTCGCGTCCTGCACCATGTCGGGGAACGCCCCGAACTCGGTGATCTCGAGCTCACCGCCCAGCACACCCTGGTAGAACTCCAGGGCCTGGCGGGCATCGTCGCGGAAGGAGAGGTACGGGTTGAGGTTCGCCATGAGTGCTCCTGGAGGGGCCGCCGGGCGCGGCCGCGCACGCTCATTCTGCGCCGGGGGCACCGGCGCCGCAAGGGGTTCCGGGGCGCCGGCGACGGTCAGTCGGGAAGCGCCCTGACGGCCGCTGTCAGCACCTGGGGAACGGTCGGCACGCCCTCGGCGCGGAACACGACGGCCCCGGCGTCATCGCGGATGATGACGGTGGGCGTGAAGCGGATGTCGAGCTCCTCCGCCCGCTCGGGGTCGCGAGCGACGTCGATCTCGGTGATCGTCGCATCGGGCAGGAAACGGACGGCGTCGCTCAGCACCGCACGCGTGCGCGCGCACGCGCCGCAGAACGACGAGGTGACCAGCGTCAGTTCCATCGGAGCCTTCCCGGACGCGCCCGCGTCTCGTCGGGTGCAACCGGCTCCTACGGCCGGCTGTTCCCCGGCCGGGGGTGCAGGATCCCGGAGGCCGCACCGAGCGCGGCCCCCACGACCGTGTCGATGATGCGTTCGATCGCGATGTCGGTCGAACCGATGGATCCGGTCGCCGCTCCCGTCAGCAGCAGCACCAGAGGCGTGATGAACACGAGGGCCAGGGCGTAGTTGCGCACGACGACGAGCTCGATCGTGAACTGCAGCGCGCCGAGCAGAACCGCGAGCCACAGCCCGCCCGGATGCAGCAGGGAGAGGACGAGGTAGAGTCCGGCGCCGAGGACGGTGCCCAGCATCCGGTGCATGCCTCGGTGCAGTGCCGCTCGGCGCGCCGCAGCGACGCCGATCACCGCGATGCCGGAGCCCACGATCCAGTAGGTGCGCTCGGGGTCGATCACGATGCCGAGCAGGACGCCGAGCACCGCGACGATCGCCACCCGGAGCAGCAGCAGCCGGGAGTCGGCGGTCAGGGCGGGGCCGGGCAGGAGTTCGCGCAGCGGCCGCGCCCTGGTGGCGCGGGTGCGGGCGAGCACGAGCGGCGTCATCGCGACGAGGTAGGAGAAGAGGCATCCGGACGCGAGTGCCGCGAGGTAGCGGACCGGGCTGATCGCGCCGGTGTCGAGCACGTGGCCGGACAGCCCGAAGACGAGTACGAAGAACAGCGGTCCGGGCGGTCCCAGGCGGAACCCGAACGACAGCGCCGCGCTCACGACGGCGACCACGACGACACCGATGCCGGCGAGCAGGTCGTCGCCGGCGGTCAGCGCGCCCAGTGCGGCGGATGCCAGGAGTCCCGCGGCGACGAAGGGCAGAACCCGTGCCCGGTCGACGACCGCGGCGGAACCGGCGAACAGGACCGTGAAGGCCCCGGAGGCCGCGACGTATCCGAGCGACGCCTCTCCGAGCAGCGTCATCACCGCGATCGGCACCGCGATACCGAGCGCCGCCTGAGTGGCGAGCGGCCAGCGCGGCCCCGGGGACGGGGCGAAGGCGAACAGGCTCACCGCTCCATTGTCCTCCTGGCGGGACCTCGAACCCGCCCACCCACCCTCGCTACGATGACGACCGTGACCTCACCCACCGTGCGCCCCGGTATCGACGAGCGGCTCTCCCGCATGATCCGACTGCCGACGGTCTCGGCGGAGCGTGAGCAGCGCGGCGCCGAGCCGTTCGAGGCTTTCGTCGCCCTGCTCGCCGAGCTCTACCCACGCATCCACGCGGAGCTGTCGCTCGAGCGGCACACCGATCTCGGTCTGCTCTTCCATTGGCGGGGGCGCGGTGCGGCCTCGGACGGTCCGCTCGTGCTGATGGCGCATTTCGATGTGGTGCCGGTCGACGAGAGCGATGCCTGGACGTACCCGCCGTTCGCCGGGGTGATCGCCGACGGCATCGTCTACGGACGCGGTTCCCTCGACGACAAGGGTCCGTTGATCGTGGTGATGGAGGCGGTCGAGAACCTGCTGGCCGACGGATTCGTGCCGGCGCGCGACGTGTACCTGTCGTTCGGCGGCAACGAGGAGACCTACGGCCACGCCGCCCAGGAGATCGCGGCGGTGCTGCGCGGGCGCGGGATCGTGCCGTGGCTCGTTGTCGACGAGGGCGGTGCGGTGGTCGATGCGCCGCTGCCGTTCGTTCCCGGCCGTGCCGCGATGATCGGCGTCGGCGAGAAGGGCGTCCTGACCGTGCGGCTGACGGCACGGGGCGAGGGCGGGCACGCCTCCGCGCCGCCGTCGCTGACCGCCGTCCGCCGGATCGCCCGTGCGGTCGACCGGCTCGGCCCCACCACGTTCCGCCCGCGGGCCTCGACCGCCGTGCTGCGCATGCTCTCGCGGCTGGCTGATCAGACCCCGGCGCCCGCGCGGTACCTGCTGCGTCTGCTCGGCTCCGCGCCTCTGCTGACCGCCCGGCTGTTCGCCCTGCTCGGTGGGGAGCCGGCGGCGCTCGTCCGCACCACGGTGGCCCCGACCCTGCAGTCCGGCGGCACCGCGGCCAACGTGCTGCCCTCGCAGGCATCTGCCACCGTGAACCTGCGGATCGCGCTGGGCGAGACCACGCAGCGCACCGTGCTGCGCGTGCGTCGGCGCATCCGCGACCCGCTCGTCTCCGTCGAGGTGATCGAGGCGAGCGAGCCGTCCCCGGAGTCGTCGACCGAGAACGCGCAGTTCGCGCTGCTCGCCGACGCGCTCGCCGTGTCGCATCCCGGGGTTCCGGCGGTGCCGTACGTGATGATGGCGGCGACCGATTCGCGGCACTTCCACCGCTTCTCGCCCGCGGTGTACCGCTTCGCTCCGCTCGAGATGTCGAATGCGCAGCGCGCGTCCATCCACGGTGTCGACGAGAACGTCGAGGTGGTCGCGCTGGAGCGCGGGGAGCGATTCCATCGCGCCCTTCTCGAACGGCTATAGGGTGATCTCACCCGCCCCTCGAACTGCTCAGGGGCCGAGCGATGAGCAGGAGACGCGATGACGCGCACGCGGACA
The DNA here is from genome assembly GCF_055361165.1 of Microbacterium sp. TW_SC_2. Lineage (NCBI taxonomy): Bacteria > Bacillati > Actinomycetota > Actinomycetes > Micrococcales > Microbacteriaceae > Microbacterium > Microbacterium sp. TW_SC_2. Next base: position 642,133 of record NZ_CM143952.1, read on the forward strand.
CTGGGAACCCTCGCGGCCGTCGTCGGGTACCTCGCCTTCGTCGAGTTCACGAGCGGTGTCCTGCAGGGGTACTACACCCCGATGCTCTCCGACATCGCACGGCACCTCGGCATCCACGACGCGGACGTGAACTGGCTCGAGGGGGCCCAGCTCATGCTTTCCGCGTTGGTCGTCCCGGCGTTCGCGAAGCTCGGCGACATGGTCGGTCACAAGCGGATGCTGCTCATCTCGACCGCGCTCACGGCGGCGGCCGCCCTGGTCCTGCCGTTCACCGATTCGTTCGAGGTGTTCCTCGTGGCGTGGGCGCTGATGGGCTTCTACGTGGTCTGGCTGCCGCTCGAGATCGCCCTGATCTGGTCGCGCTCCCGGCGGATGGAGGGCCGGTCGACGATCACCGCCAAGGCCGCCGGGCTCCTGGTCGCGGCGCTGGAGGGTGGCGCGATCATCGGTGCTCTCGTGGGCGGCGCGCTGATCGACGCCCTGCCGCTGACCATGGTGCTGCTGGTGCCCGCCGTCCTGATCGTGGTCTGCTTCTTCGTGATCCTGCTCGGGGTGAAGGAGTCGCCGGAGCCGGCCGGGGGCGTGTTCGACACGGTCGGCCTCATCCTCATCTCCCTCGCACTCGTGTGCTTCACGGGCGGGCTCAGCCTGCTGCGTCTCGAAGGCGGACTCGTCAACCCCTGGTCGTGGGCGGTAGTGCTCCTCGGACTCCTGCTCGTCATCCCCTTCGTGCTGTGGGAACTCCGCCACGTCGATCCGCTCATCGACGTGCGCATGTTCCGCTCGCCCGCCCTCGGCCCGGTCTTCCTCACCGCCGGTCTCTTCGGAGTCAGCGTGCTGGGCGCGCAGGCTCCGCTGTCGACCTTCGCCCGTACCGACCCGGCGGTCTACGGATACGGTCTCGGCACGACCGGGTTCGCGACCTCGCTCATCATCGGCGTCTATCTGATCGCGATGATCGGGGGTGCGCTGACGTTCCCGATGTTCGCCCGCCGGCTCTCTCCGCGTCTCACTCTCATGGGGGCGTCCGTCCTGGTCGGGCTCGGCTTCCTGCTGTTCCTGCCGAACCACGACACCTACGCGCAGGTCGTCACCAACATGGTGATCGTCGGGCTCGGATCCGGTGCTCTCGTCGCCGCGCTGCCCGCCGCCGCCGCGTCCGCCGCGCCGGCGTCGCAGACCGGAGTCGCCACCGGACTGACGAACTCGGTCAAGACGGTCGGTGGCGCGATCGCCTCCTGCGTGTTCGGTATCGCGCTCCTCCACGGTGTCGCCACCACGGCCGGTGGAGCCGAGGGGACTGCGGGGTCGCTCGCCGGATACTTCACGGTATGGATCGTGTGCGGCGTGACAGCACTCGTCGCCGCGGTCGCGCTGGTGTTCGTGCCCAAGACGGCGTTCACCGATCGCACGGTCGAGGCCGAGGTCGCGCCGATCCTCTGACCCGACTGCCGAGGGCCGCGCTCCGTCGCGATCGTCGCCGACGGTGTGCGACATGAGCGCGTGCACCTCGAGGTCGAGTCCTGCGAGCTTCGAATCCGTGGTGTCGGAGCGGGCGTTCAGGCAGTCACGCGGGATCGCGCGGCGGGTTGTGCATGAACTCGATGCGGATGCCGTCGGCGTCCTCGACGAACGACGCGTAGTAGCGGTCGGTGTAGCGGGGGTACTCCTTCGGGGCGCGCACGGCGGACCACCCGGCCTCCCGCGCGACGGCATGCAGTCGATCGACCGCGTCGCGGGAGTCCATCGCGAACGCGAGGTGCTGCCACCCGATCCGACCGTGCCGGTGCGGTTCGGAGGTCTCATCCCACGCGTAGAGGATGATCTCGGTCTCGTCGCCGTTGTTCCACGAGATCGAGTGGTCGTCCTCGCCGCCGCTCCGATAGCCCAGCGCGGTGAGGACCGGATGGAACTGCGCTCGGCCGCGCTCGAGGTCGGCGACGGTGATGCCCAGGTGATCGAGGAGAGCCATGCGGTCAGTCTTCCAGGAGCGCGCAAGCGGCACTAGTGCGGAGCGTGGTACTCCGCTTCGTCGCGCTTCCAGTACCCCTTCACGACGGCCTTCGCCGTGTCCACGCCCCAGCGCTCGAGGAGTGCTCGGCCCGACTTGACGATCGACTGCTCCGCGGCGATGAAGACGAAGGGGTCGTCGCCGCGGGTGTCGTCGTCGGTGAGGCCGTCGAGGAATGCGATCTGCGCGGACCCGGACGGCGCGTCACCGCGGTGCAGCCACGCGACCTCGACGGGAGCGTCGATCTCGACCTCATGCCCGGCCGAGGCGACCTCGATCACGATGCGCGCCGTCGCCTGCGCCGGAATGAGGGCGGCGAAACGGCGGATGGCGGGGATCGCCGTCTCGTCGCCCACCAGGAACCAGGAGGAGGGAGCGCCGACCAGGACGGCCGAACCGCGGGGGCCGCCGACGCCGATCGGGGAGCCGAGCGGCGCCGTCGCCGCCCACGGTGCAGCGACTCCGGCGTCGCCGTGGACAGCGAACTCGACGTCGAGCCAGTCCTCGCCCCAGGCGAGCGGCGTGTACTCGCGGCTCGGTGCCGCGCGCAGCTCCTCCACGGAAGACACCGGCCCGGTCGGGAAGAACAGTCGCATGTGGTCGTCGGAGCCGGGGGAGTCGAAACCCGCGAGATCCGTGCCGGAGAGGCGGACGCGCACGTAGCCCGGGGCGAGCCATTCGCGGGCGGTCAACGCGGCCATGCGGAAGCGCAGATCGAGTCCGCGGCGCTCGATGGAGAATCCGATTTGCATCTCACTCATAAAGTAAGGCTAACCTATGTTGGAGCGAGGTAAGCATGCCCTTACTTCGCTCCACGCCGGCGCCGTCGGAGCGCGACACCCCCCCCGCAGAACAGGAGCCTCTCCATGTCCATGCCCAGAACCCTCACCGCCACGAGCGCCAGTCTCGTCGGTCTCCTCGCCCTCGCCGGATGCGCCTCCGGCAGTGCCGATGACGCCGAGTCCGCGCCCGCCGCGTCGACCGTGACCATCGAGGACAACTCCGGCGAGCACGAGATCGCCACGCCGCCGGCATCCGTCGTGGCCCTCGACAACCGCACCTTCCAGACGCTCTCCGACTGGGGCGTCGATCTCTCGGCGGCTGCGGTCTCCCTGATGCCCGAGACCGTCTCGTACGTCGACGATGACGCGATCATCGACATCGGTCTGCACAGCGAACCCGATCTCGAGGCGATCGTCGCCGTCGAACCCGACCTCATCATCAGCGGACAGCGATTCACGCAGCACAACGCCGCCATCACCGACCTCGTTCCCGATGCGACCATCATCGACCTCGAGCCCCGCGAGGGGGAGTCCTTCGACGCGGAGCTCATCCGGCAGACCACGGTGCTCGGGGAGATCTTCGGCAAGCAGGAGGAGGCGAAGAAGCTGGTCGACGACTTCGAGGCCGCCATCGAGCGTGCGAGGGCCGCCTACGACGACGCCGACACCGTCATGGCCGTCAACACGTCGGGCGGCGCGATCGGCTACCTCGCTCCGACCGTCGGTCGCTCGCTCGGACCGGTCTACGACATCCTCGGTCTCACCCCCGCCCTCGAGGTGGAGGATGCGAGTGAGGACCACCAGGGCGATGAGATCTCGGTGGAGGCGATCGCCTCGGCGAACCCCGACTGGATGCTCGTGCTCGATCGCGATGCCGTGTTCGCGGACGAGACCCCCGACTACGTGCAGGCGGCCGAGATCCTCGAGAGCTCGGAAGCGCTCGCGGGCGTCACCGCGGTCGCACAGGACCAGATCGTCTACCTGCCCACCGACACCTACCTGAACGAGGGCATCCAGACCTACACGGAGTTCTTCACCGACCTCGCCGACGCGCTCGAGAAGAGCGCCTGACCCGGCGACACGTCGGCGGCCTCCGGAGAGCTCCGGAGGCCGCCTCACCTCTCATGGACACCACCACTGTTCCTCGCGAGCCGATCCGCACGGCGGGTCGGCTGTTCGACGTGAAGCTGCTGCTCGGCGTGCTCGCCGTCGCCGCGCTCCTCGTCGTCTCCCTCTTCACGGGCGTCTACGACATCGCCGGTGCCGCCGACGGCGGCGAGATGTTCCAGATCACCCGCGTCCCGCGCACGATCGCGCTCGTGCTCGCGGGCGCGGCCATGGCCATGTCGGGCCTCGTGATGCAGCTCCTCACGCAGAACCGCTTCGTCGAACCCACCACCACGGGCACGACCGAATGGGCGGGCCTCGGACTTCTCACCGTGATGGTGCTCGTGCCGCAGCCCTCGATCCCGCTGCGGATGCTCGGCGCCGTGATCGCCGCGTTCGTCGGCACCATGGTGTTCTTCGCCTTCCTCCGCCGGGTGTCGCTCGCATCGTCCCTCATCGTCCCGATCATCGGCATCATGCTCGGTGCGGTCATCGGTGCCGTGTCGACCTATCTCGCCCTCGCGACCGATTCGCTGCAGAACCTGGGCGTGTGGTTCGCCAGCAGCTTCACCGCGGTGCTGCGCGGACAGTACGAGATGCTCTGGATCGTCGCGGTGGTGGCGGTGGTCGTCTTCCTGGTCGCGGATCGGCTGACGATCGCCGGACTCGGCGAGGAGATCGCCACGAACGTCGGCGTGGACTACAACCGGATCATCCTGCTGGGCACCGTCCTGATCGCGATCGCGACCGGCGTGGTCACGGTGGTCGTCGGCAATCTGCCGTTCCTCGGGCTCATCGTGCCGAACATCGTCGCGATGATCCGAGGCGACGATCTGCGCAGCAACCTGCCGTGGGTGTGCCTGCTCGGCATCGCGATCGTGACGGTCTGCGACATCATCGGAAGGACCATCATCATGCCGTTCGAGATCCCGGTCTCCCTCATCCTGGGCATCGTCGGCGCGGTCGTCTTCGTCCTCCTCCTGCTCCGGCAGCGCCGTCGTGGCTAGGGCGGCGATCGAGGCCGACGCGAGCGGCCTGAGCAGCCCCGACCGCCGCTCGTCCGGAGCGTTCGTGAGCGGGCGCGCGCGGCGCCGATACCTCGTGGTGCTCGGCGTCCTGGCCGTCACCTCTCTCGTGTCCGGCGCCGGTGTCCTGCTCTGGGACAACCCGATGCCCTTCGGTAGTGACGGGTTCTGGCGCATCGCGAAGCATCGCACGACCAACGTCGCGGTGATGGCCGTCGTGGCGGTCGCCCAGGCCGTGGCGACCGTCTCCTTCCAGACGATCGCGAACAACCGCATCATCACCCCGTCGATCATGGGCTTCGAGTCGCTGTACCGTGTCGTGCAGACCACGACCGTGTATCTGTTCGGCGTCGCCGGGCTCGTGGCGATCCAGGGAGTGGGGCAGTTCGGGCTGCAGATCGCGATCATGGTGGGCCTCGCCATGGCGCTGTACGGCTGGCTGCTCTCTGGTCGGTACGGCAATCTTCAGATCATGCTGCTGGTGGGCATCATCATCGGCGGAGGACTCGGTGCGATCTCCACGTTCATGCAGCGCCTGCTGACACCGAGCGAGTTCGATGTGCTGGCCGCTCGTCTGTTCGGCAACGTCTCGAACGCGGACCCCTCCTATCTGCCGTTGGCCATCCCGCTCTGCGTCGGCGCGTCCGGTCTGATCTGGATGCGGGCGCGGCGGCTCAACCTGATGTCTCTCGGTCCGGACGCCGCGCGATCGCTCGGTCTCGACCATCGCCGAGAGCTGATGATCGTGCTGTTCCTCGTCGCGGTGCTCATGGCGACATCGACCGCTCTCGTGGGACCGATGACCTTTCTCGGATTCCTCGTCGCCACGCTGGCCTATCAGTTCGCCGACACCCACGACCACCGACTGATCTTCCCCGTGGCGGTCCTCACCGCATTCTCGATCCTCGCCGGTGCCTCGTTCGTGATGAAGAACGTCTTCTACGCGCAGGGCATGGTGTCGATCCTCATCGAACTCGTCGGCGGTGTGGTGTTCCTCATCGTCATCCTCAGGAAGGGGCGACTGTGATCGCACTCGACGGCGTGCGCCGTGACTACAGCAGCGAGGTCGCGATCGGTCCGGTCGACCTGGAGATCCCGGCCGGCGGCATCACCGCGTTGATCGGCCCCAACGGTGCGGGCAAGTCGACGCTCCTGACCATGATCGGCCGATTGAACGGGATGGATGCCGGATCGATCGAGATCGCCGGGTACGACGTCGCCTCGACCCGCTCCGCCGACCTCGCGAAGATCGTCTCGATCCTGCGGCAGGAGAACCACTTCGTGACCCGGCTCACGGTGCGCCAGCTCGTCGGCTTCGGCCGGTTCCCGCATTCGCGCGGACGACTGACCCGCGCCGACGAGGCCGTGGTGAGCCGGGCGATCGACTTCCTCGACCTCGGGCCGCTCGAGTCCCGCTATCTCGACGAGCTCTCCGGTGGGCAGCGTCAACGCGCGTACGTCGCGATGGTGCTCGCGCAGGACACCGAGTTCGTGCTGCTCGACGAGCCGCTGAACAACCTCGACATGCGCCACGCGGTGCAGATGATGCAGCATCTGCGTCGGGCCGCCGAGGAGCTCGGGCGCACGATCGTGATCGTGCTGCATGACATCAACTTCGCCGGTCACTATGCCGACCACATCTGCGCGATGAAGGACGGAGCCGTGGTGGAGTTCGGTCCGCCGGAGCAGATCATGACCGACGAGGTGCTGACGCGCGTCTTCGAGACCCCGGTCCGGGTCGTCCCAGGGCCGACCGGCCCGATGGCGGTGTACTACTGAGCCTGGTCGGGCTCCGGTGCCGACCTCGGCGTCGACCGCGGGGTCAGAGCTCGACGCCGTTGTCCTCGTCGTTCACGCCGGCGTTGTGTCCGCGCCGCGATTCGTAGCCCAGGAACCACCCGAGCCAGACGATCGCCGCGAGGACCACGCCCAGCCAGACGTTCTGCAGGATCAGTCCGACGACCACGCCGAGTACGAGCAGCCCGACGGTGACGATCAGGCGGAGACCGGTGCGGCGGCGAGCGTTCATGCTCTCAGCCTAGGCCGTGCTCTGCGCGAGCAGGCATCAGCGGTCGCGGTGGTCTTCCGGGGCCAGACGCGGGCCGCGCCGCGGCTCCATCACTCCGCTGGCGTAGATCAGTCGCACGACCCGCTGACGGTGTCCCGCCCAGGGCTCGAGGAGCGCGATCATCCCGTCGTCATCGGTGCGTGTGCCGGTGAGCGCGTAGCCGACCTGGTGGGCCAGATGGTAGTCGCCGACGCTGACGGCATCCGGGTCGCCGAGCGCGCGGATGCGGGTCTCGGCCGACGTCCACACCCCGATGCCGGGAAGGCTCGTCAGCACGCGATCGCGCTCGTCGCCGGTCGCCGCGGAGCGCAGGGCGCGCTCGATGCTGTCGCCCCGCTGCGCTGCGCGCACGATGGTCCGCGACTGCGGAGGCTCGACTCCGGCGCGCTGCCACTTCCACGACGGGATGAGACGCCAGACGGAGGCCGGGGGCGCGGCGAACAGGGGGCGCGGGGCCGGACCGGGCGCTCGTTCCCCGAAACGGGAGACCAGGAAGCGCCAGGCGCCGAACGCCTGCATGCCCGTCACCTTCTGCTCGAGGATCGCGCAGGCGAGCGCGTCGAACACCTCATCGGTGCGCGCGAGCCGCAGGCCGGGATTGCGGCGCGCGGCGTCGGCGATGAGCGGATGCAGGGAGGCGTCGAAACCGAAGGGGTCGTCGTCGGAGCCGCAGAGCCGCGGCACCCGCTCGAGCGCCTCTCCGGCTCCGGGTCCCCACGCCGAGGCGCGGACCTCGTCGCCGACCGCTCGCAGCGCCAGCGTGGCCAGGCCGGCCGGCGTGCGGAGCGCCCGCCAGATGACGCCGCCGTCGATGACCGTGGTCGGGTCGTTCCGCCCGCGGCGGAGCATCCCCACCGTCCGGAGGAGATCGAGCGGATGAGACGGACGGTAGACGGTCTCCCGCGGAGCCCCGGGAGTCACGGCATCGGCCGCTCCGGCATCCGTGGTCATCGTCATGCGCCCACCCTACGTCGGGTGTCCGACAGGGGGCTCCCCGCGATCAGAACCGGTCGGGGGAGGGGGTGCCGTGACCGTAGCGGATCACGACGTCGGCGTGCCGGTCGAACCGGTAGCCGATGCCTCGCACCGTCCGCACGATGTCCTCGTAGCGGCCGAGCTTGGCGCGCAGGCGGCGCACGTGCACATCGATTGTCCGTTCGCCGGGCGTCTCGTCGTCCTGCGCCTGCCAGAGCGCGGAGACGAGTTCCGAGCGCTCGATCGTGCGGCCCTCGCGGAGCACGAGGTACTGCAGCAGCTCGAACTCCTTGTAGGTGAAGGCGGCGGATTCTCCGTCGATCAGCACGCGCTTGCGCGAGATGTCGACGACGACGCCGCCCTCGACATCGGCGACCTCTTCCTCGGCCGCGGCCTTGGTCCGGGCGATCGCGCCGGGCTCCTGCAGGGCGAGGCGCACGACGTCGAGGTCGCGACCGCCGGAGCCGTGCGGGGCGAGGGCGACCGTGGCGTGCGTCTCGGCGCCGGGAGCGAGCTCGGCGAGAGTGCGGCGCAGGGCGTCGACGAGGAGCGGGAGGCTCACGCCGGCTTCCGCAGCCTTGATCTCGTCGAGCCCGACGTAGAGGGCGAAGCCGCGCGGCGAGCGGACGGCGGGGAGGTCGGCGGTGGCGCCGGAGAGCGGAGCCGTGGGCTCGGGCTGCGGGGTGGTGTTGATCACGGCGGTGGCAGTGGGACGCTCGAGAAGTGCGGTGTTCGACATGATGATGAAGTCCTCTGGACGTATGAGCCGGCGGGGCTCTGATGCGTTGCAGGAATGACCGGGCGGGGCCGGAGGGCGAGCAAAGGGTGGATGCTCGGAGACCCGGTGATCACAGATCGCGATTCACGGGTCGTGCGGGGTGGCTGGTCGTTCAGCTACACATTCGGCAACACATGCCAACGCGACCGGGCATCATCATCCCGGCAGTCCCGTTCGCCTCCTGGGCGGACAAAGGGCGTGCGTTGGTGGTCATGGGGGGATTATGTCCGATCATGTCGGCCCGTGTCAAAACGGCGACACCCGCGTGCGGCGGGCGTACCGTGGAGAGATGACGACTTCGACGCTCGCCGACGGCTTCCTGCTGACCGATGAGAAGGATGCTTCGCGGTACACCCTGACCCGTGACGGAAAGGTGGTCAGCGTGCTGGACTACCGTGACGACGGGAGCACCGTCGCTCTCACGCGAGCCTTCACGATCCCGACTTTTCGCGGTCACGGCTATGCGGGGACGGTCACCGCCGGTGCGGTCGCGGACCTGCTCGCCCGAGGTGATCGCAAGGTCGACGCCGTGTGCTGGTACGTCGCGGACTGGTTCAGCGCGCATCCCGAGCACGCGCACCTGCTGCGGACTCGATGACCGGATGCGCGTGTGACGTCGTGTTACACGCGCCGGCACTGTCAGGATGAACGCATGAAACTCGCAGAGGCCCTGACCGCCCGAGCCGATCTGCAGCGCCGCATCGAGCAGCTGCGCGCTCGCATCACCGCCAACGCGCGTTACCAGGAGGGCGAGGAGCCCGCCGAGGACGCCGCAGCCCTGCTCGTCGACGCCGATGCCGATCTCGAGCAGCTGCGCGACCTGATCCGGCGGATCAACGCCACGAACGCGCGGCTCGACCTCGGGGCGGACGGCACGATGACGGATGCGCTCGCCGCGCGCGATGTGCTGCGTCTGCAGCACTCCCTGCTGGCCGATGCCGCCGCCGCGGCATCCGGATCGAACGACAGCTTCGCGCGCCAGATGAGGTCGGAGCTGCGGAAGATCTCCGCGCTTCCGGTCGCGGAGCTGCGCACGAGGGCCGATGCGGTCGCGCAGGAGTTGCGCGAGCTCGACAACCGGATCCAGCAGGCGAACTGGCTCCACGATCTGAAGGACTGACGGAGCGGAGCGGAGCGGAAGTCGGTAGTCACGACGAAGCGGGCACACCCCCAGCCGGGAGGGGCATTTCCCGGCACAACCGGAGGGCGGAGGGCAGCCCGGATCTCGCATCGCGCAGCCCCGCACACCGCACCGGTGAAAGCGCACAGCGCACCAGGCATCACCACGTGTCGATCGTCATGACGAGGGTGGGTCAGGGGATCTTCCGCTCCCGGACAGGGCGTTCCCGGCTGATTCGGCAGTCGGGAACGGATGCTGCGGCACGCCTGGGGCCGAATGTCGGTGGTCGTTCGTACCGTGTGAGTATGCGCATCCTGCACACCTCCGACTGGCACATCGGCCGCACCTTCCATGGCTCATCGACCATGAACGCGCTGTCCGAGGTGCTCGGAGCGCTCACCGAGCAGGTTCGCGAGAACGCTGTCGATGTCGTGATCGTCGCCGGCGACGTGTTCGACTCGGCCACGCCGTCCGCGGCGGCGTACACGCTGCTCGGCGACGCCCTCGTCGCGCTGCACGGAACCGGCGCCACCGTGATCGTGACGAGTGGCAACCACGACTCCGCCGCCCGACTCGGGTTCCAGGCTCGACTCCTGCGCGAGGGCATCCACGTGCTCACCGACCCGCTCGCGATCGGCACCCCGGTGACCGTCGACGACGTCGACGGTCCGGTGCAGTTCTTCGGAATCCCCTACCTCGAGCCGGCGATCGTGCGTCAGCACTGGCCGGAGGGCGACTCCGACGGCCGGCAGCTGCGCACACAGGCACAGACCATGGCTCACGCGATGCAGCTCGTCCGTGCCGGCATGAGCGAGAACCCGGGGCGTTCGGTGGCGATCGCGCACTGCTTCGCTGCCGGCGTCGACGCCACGGCAGGACTGGAGCGCGAAGTCCGTCAGGGAGGGCTCGACGTCGTGCCGCTCGGCGTGTTCGACGGCCCCGACTATGTGGCGCTCGGCCACATCCACGGCCGGCAGCAGCTCAGCGAGCGCGTCCGCTATGCGGGGGCACCGCTGCACTACAGCTTCGGCGAGCAGCACAAGCCGCGCGGTTCGTGGCTCATCGACCTCGACGCCGGCGGCCTCGCCGCGGTCGACTGGCTCGACCTGCCCGTGCCGCGACGCCTCGTGACATTGACCGGCACGCTCGACGAGATCCTCGCCTCCGAGAACGTCGTGATGCACTCCGCGGATTGGGTGTGCGCGATCTACACCGATGCCCTGCCGCAGACCGAGCCGATGCGTCGACTCCGCGAGAGCTACCCGTTCTGCGCCATGGTGCAGCACCAACCGGTGGCGACCCCCGAGAAGGAGCAGCGCTCGTACGCGCAGCGTCTGCGAGCCGCGGTGACGGACGTCGAGCGGGTCGAGGCCTTCCTCGAGCACGTGCGCGCCGGACACGGAGCGACCGAGACCGAGACCGCGCTGATCCGCGAGGTGCTCGACGAGCGTGTGCGCGCAGACGCCCTCGTCTGATGAGGCTGCACCGTCTGGAGGTCGAGGGCTTCGGCCCGTTCCGGTCGCGCCAGGTCGTCGACTTCGATGCCTTCGCGGATGACGGGATCTTCCTGATCGCGGGGCGCACCGGGGCCGGAAAGTCGAGCATCCTCGACGCGGTGTGCTTCGGGCTCTACGGCGGTGTTCCCCGGTACGACGGCGGGGAGAAGCGGCTGCGCAGCGACCACTCCGGCCCCGATGACCTGTCGGAGGTCGTGGTCGAATTCAGCACCCCGACCGGTCGCTTCCGGGTCACGCGGTCGCCGGAATACCTGCGCCCCGCCAAGCGCGGAGGGGGGCTGACGAAGCAGGCCGCGGCCGTCGGGCTCGACGAGTGGACGGATGCGGGTTGGGTCGGCCGTTCCGCTCGTGCGGTCGACGTGGCGAACGACCTCGATGAGATCCTCCAGCTCAGCAGGGAGCAGTTCCTGCAGGTGATCCTGCTGGCGCAGAACCGGTTCTCCGAATTCCTGCTCGCGAACAGCAAGGATCGCCAGACGCTCCTGCGTCGACTGTTCGGCACGCAGCGGTTCGAAGACGTGCAGGCGCGCTTCGACGAGCGCCGACGCGCCGCGGAGCAGTCGCTCGGCGCGAGGACCGCGACGGTCACGGCCCGACTCGAGGAAGCCGAGCGGCTCGTCCGCAGCGCGGATCTCACGGGTGATGCCGAGGACTCGGCGGCGTCGGAACAGGAGCCGGATGCTGTGGCCCCCGGCCGCACGCCGTCGACCGATGAGCGTCTCGCCGAGCTCCGCCGGGCCCGGGCCCGAGCGGACTACCGCGCGGAGGGACGGGCGTTCGAGCGCGACGAGGCCGAGAAGCGCTCGGCCGCGGCAGACACCGCACTCGCCGCCGCGCGCGAGGAGCGCCGCGACCAGGCGGAGCGCGAGCGCGCCCGCACGGCGCTCCAGCTGCTCGATGACCAGGAACCGCAGATCTCGGAGGCTCGCGACGAACTGGCGAACGCGCGCTCGGCGGAGATCCTCCGGGGGCCCATCCATGCGGCCGCACGAGCCCGCCGCGCCTTCGCCGACGCGGCTGAAGCGTTGCAGACCGCTCGATCCGCCTGGGACGTGTTCGGCATCACGACCGACGACCTCGACGACTGGGTCGCTCAGCGCACCGCGGAGATCGGCGCGTGGCAGCGGGCACGTGTTCTGGAAGAGGAGGCGCCGACGCTCCGCGCCGAGCTGCAGCGTGCCGACGCCGACATCGTCGCGGTGGAGGCTCGGATCGAGGTGGCCGAGATCGCACGCGCGGCGGCTCCGGCCGAGCTCGCAGAACTCACCGCGGCGCGCGACGAGGCACGGCGAGCTGCCGACCGGGCACCGGACCTTCTCGCGGCGACGAACGCGGCCGAGGCGCGCTGGGCCGCGAGCCAGGAGGCCGCGCGGCTCGAAGCGGCTCAGCAGGCCGCAGAACGCGCCCTCGCCGAGGCCACCACCGCGCACGCCGACGCACAGAACATCCTCGCGAGCCTCCGTGCGCGACGACTCGACGGGTTCGCCGGAGAGCTGGCATCGGGGCTCTCCGACGGGGCAGCCTGCCCGGTATGCGGCGCGCATGAGCACCCCGCACCCGCACCGCACACCGACCCGGTCTCCGCAGAAGACATCGCCGGCGCCGAGCGCGTCCGCGATGAGGCGGCCGAGCGGGAACGCGCCGCCACGGCGTCGGCATCGACCGTGCGTGCCGAGCTCGCCGCCGCGGTCGCTCGTGCGGACGGTCGCACCACCGACCAGGCGGCCGCCGAGCGCGACGCGGCCAGGACGGCGCACGCGGAGAGCATCGCCGCCGCGGAACGTCAGCGCGTGCTCGACGCGAGACTGCAGGAGCTCGTGGCGCGGACACAGCAGCTCGAGACCGCGCACGTCGCAGACACGGCCGAGCTGGTCTCGGCCCGCGAGAAGCGCGCGCTTCTGATTCAGCGCAACGCCGACGCGGAGGCGGCGATCGCCGAGGCCCGCGGAGACGCGTCCAGTGTTGCGGAGCGACTGGCGGCATCGACGGTCCAGGTGACGGCCGCGCGCGTCCTCGCCGACGCGATCGCCGAGCATGCGCGCCGCGGAACCGCCGTGCGGGACGCGGAGAGGGAGCAGCAGGAGGCACTCGCGGCATCCGTGTTCGCCGACCCGGCGGCGGCAGAGGGAGCTCTTCGCTCCGAAGCCTCCCAGGTGGCGCTCGATGCGCGGATCACCGAGCACGTCGTGCGCCGCGAGAAGGAGCGTGCGATCCTGCTCGACCTCGAACTCCGGATGCTGCCGGACGAGCTCATCGATCTCGCGCCGGTCGAACTCGCCGCCGCCACCGCCCGCGCGGCATGGACGGCAGCGCTCGACGAGGCGGCGCGCGCAGCGGGCACCGCGGAGCGGCTCAGCGGGCTGATCGACTCTGCCGCGTCGGAGCACGCGCGTACCGCAGAGGAGTCCGCCGCGTTCGAGACGATCCGGGGTCTGGCCGACACCATCGCCGGCCGCGGGGCGAACACGCGGAAGATGACGCTCGAGACCTTCGTGCTCGCCGCCGAGCTCGAGGAGATCGTCGAGGCCGCCAACCGCCGACTCGGCGACATGTCGACCGGGCGATACCAGCTGCAGCATTCCGACGCGCTCGCCGCACGGGGCGCGGCTTCCGGTCTCGGGATCGTCGTCTTCGACGCGTTCACCGGACAGAGTAGACCCGCGCAGTCGCTCTCCGGGGGCGAGACCTTCCTGAGCTCTCTCGCCCTCGCGCTCGGCCTCGCCGAGGTCGTCACCGCGCGGGCGGGCGGCATCCGACTCGACACGCTGTTCATCGATGAAGGCTTCGGTTCGCTCGACGGCGACACCCTCGATGTCGCGATGCGCACCCTCGACGAGCTGCGACAGGGGGGGCGCACGGTCGGCGTGATCAGTCATGTCGAGGCGATGCAGGAACAGATCCCCGCGCAGCTGCGGGTGCGGGCGACGCCCGAGGGGCCGAGCGTCATCGAAGCGCGCTGACCATCAGCGCGCTCGACGGTCGGAGCGGCGGTCAGGTCAGACGCCGTACTCCCGGCGGATGACCTCACGCAACTGGACGCTGCAGCGGGCGATCGCCGCGCGGAAGTCGACGAGGGCGCCGTCCTCGGCCCGGTCGGAGATGGCCCGGAAGGCGCGGATCGGCACCCCGAACTTCTCCGCGACCCAGATGTAGGCGTACGTCTCCATGTCGACCAGTCCTGCTCCGGAGGGCCGGATGACGGCCGTGATCCCTGCATCGCCGACGAAGCTGTCGCCGGTGGCGATCAGCACGCCCTCGCGCCCGGTCGACACACGAGCGGGCAGCGAGACGTGCTGACCGGGGACGCCGTCGAGGTCGAAGACGTCGTGCTGCAGCGCGCTCCCGATCTCGTGCACGACCGCTTCGAGGTTCGGGTCGATGCCGCCGGCCGTTCCGACGACGACGACCTCCGTGTACTCCTTGGCGTCGAGGGCGCGGGTGAGGGCGTAGGTGGCCTGCATCTTGCCCTCGCCGGTGACGAGCTGATCGAATCCGTCGAGCTCCTCCGGGAACGCTTCGAGTTCGGATGCCATGGCTGCGACGAGAAGTTTCACCTCGCCATCCTGCCAGGTCGTTCCGGTGGTGCGAAGCCCGCGCGCGTGCGGGCGGTGTCATCCCGATGTAACACTGGGGGAGGATACTGGCGTCGAGAAGACCGGAGGATCACGTGTCCCTGCAGAAGCAGATCTCTGAAGCGCTCGGCGTCTCGGCCGAGATCGACCCCGCAGCCGAGGTGGAGCGCCGCGTGCAGTTCCTCGCCGACTACCTGCGAGCCAGCGGTGCGAAGGGCTTCGTGCTCGGCATCTCCGGCGGGCAGGACTCGACGCTGGCCGGACGACTCGCGCAGCTCGCGGTCGAGCGGGTGCGCGCGGAGGGCGGTGCGGCGACCTTTCTCGCCGTGCGCCTGCCGTACCGCGTGCAGCACGACGCCGACGACGCGAAGGCCGCGCTCGCGTTCATCGCGGCCGACGAATCCGTCGAGGTGAACATCCAGAACGGCGTCGACGGCGTCGAGGAGGACATCGAGTTCGCGGTGACCAGCGACATCAGCGACTTCAACCGCGGCAACATCAAAGCACGGGTGCGAATGGTGACGCAGTATGCGCTGGCAGGTCACGGTAGCCAGCTCGTGATCGGCACCGACCACGCGGCCGAGGCCGTCACCGGCTTCTACACGAAGTTCGGCGACGGGGCGGCCGACATCCTGCCGCTGTCCGGACTGAGCAAACGTCAGGGACGTGCGCTGCTCCAGGTGCTCGGCGCTCCGGACCGTCTCGCCTTCAAGGTGCCGACCGCCGACCTGCTCGACGGGCAGCCGGGTCGAGCGGACGAGGACGAACTGGGTCTCACCTACGAGCAGATCGACGATTTCCTGGAAGGCCGTGAGGTCGATCCGGAAGTCGCCGGACGTATCGAGGCCAAGTACCTCGCGACGCAGCACAAGCGCAACCTCCCGGTGACGCCGGACGACAGCTGGTGGCGCTGACCATACGACGGACGCGCACCTGCGCCTGAGTCGCTCGACGGACACGCGCGGGGCGCGTCATCGGCGCGGGCGGAGCGCCTGAGTGTCGGATGCCGCGGCTAGGGTCGAAGCATCCGATCGATGGGAGCACAGTGCGGATCGACACTCAGGCGCGGCGCGTGATCTGGAGCGCGAGCGACCTCAAGGCGGCCGCCGAATGCGAGTTCGCGTGGTGCCGCGCGATCGACGCGAAGCTGGGCAGGGTGCCGGCGGTCGAGGAGCCGGAGGACGCCACGCTCGCGCGGGCTGCGCTGCTGGGCGACGTGCATGAACGCAACGTCCTGGCTCGGTACGTGGACGACCTCGGTGACGAGCGCGTGCATCAGATCGAGAAGGTGTCGTCGGTCGATGCCGAGGCCCTGTCCGCCGCGGTCGCCGAGACGATCGAAGCCCTGGGCTCCGATGCTCTCGTCGTGTTCCAGGCTGCTTTCGCGACCGAGGAGTTCGTCGGCTTCGCGGACTTCCTCCGACGAGACGACGACGGCCGCTGGCGCGTGCAGGACTCCAAGCTCGCCCGAAAGGCGCGGGTCACCGCTCTCATGCAGCTCGCGGCATATGTCGATCAGCTCGATCGCCTCGGCATCCCGAGATCCGACGAGGTCGACCTCATCCTCGGCGACGGCTCGATCAGCACGCACGCGGTCGACGACCTGTTGCCGCTCTTCCACGTCCGCAGGTCGCGCCTGCGCGCCCTCATCGCCGACCGCGGCATCGAGCAGGCGGCGAGCGGTGCGCCGCTCGCGTGGGGCGACGGTCGTGGCGACCTCGACGTCGTCGCCTGCGGGCGCTGCGCCACCTGCGAGGAAGAGGTGATCGCGCATCGCGACCTGCTGATGGTCGCACGCATGCGGCCGGTGCAGCGCGCGCGGCTGCGTGCCGCCGGCATCGAGACGATCGACGCGCTCGCATCGGCGATCGAGGCGCCACAGGGCATGAACGCCGACTCGTTCGCGACGCTCCGCGCACAGGCACGGGTGCAGCTGCGCGCGGATGCCGAGGGCGTGCCCGCGTACGACGTGCACTATGCGGCGGCCATCCACACGTTGCCGGTACCCAGCCTCGGCGACATCTTCTTCGACTTCGAGGGCGATCCGCTGTACACCGAGCCGTCGCCCGACGGCGAGGCGCACTGGGGAATCGACTACCTCTTCGGCTGGGTCGACAACGATGATCAGTACTCGGCGCTGTGGGCGCACACCTTCGCCGATGAGAGGCGAGCCCTCGAGGCGTTCCTCGACTTCGTGAAGCTGCGCAGAGCGGCGCATCCGGGCATGCACATCTACCACTACGCCCCGTATGAGACCGCCCACCTGGTCGCGATGGCCGCACATCACGGCGTGCGCGAGGCAGAAGTAGATCGGCTGTTGCGCGAGGGCGTGTTCGTCGATCTCTACCCTCTGGTCCTGCGCACGGTGCGAGTCGGATCGCGCTCCTACTCGATCAAGAAGCTCGAACCCCTGTACATGGGCGACGACGTCCGCACGAGCGATGTGCAGAAGGGCGACGACTCGATCGTGCAGTACGTCGCCGCACGCGAGTTCGCGGCAGCCGGGCAGCAGGCCGATGCCGACGCCGTGCTCGCCGACCTCGCCGACTACAACCGGTACGACTGCGTGTCGACCAGGCGGCTGCGCAACTGGCTGATCGAGATCGCACGTCGCGAGGGCGTGAACCCCGCGCCGCCGGATGCCGCGGACGATGTCGTGTACGAACCGTCGCCCCGGTCGGTCGCCCTGCTCGCGGATGCCGAGGCAGCGGTCGAGGCCGGAGACGACGGCCAGGTGCATCGCATCGCCGCCGCCGCGATCGACTACTTCCCGCGCGAGGCGAAGAGCTTCTGGGTCTCGCACTTCCAGCGGCTCCGGGAGCCCGTCACGATGTGGGACGGCACGCGCGACGTGGTGCGCATCGATCGACCCTCCTCCGTGGTGAGCCGGGACTGGAGCGTCGCGGAGGGGCGACGCGTGATGTCGCGAGACGTCGAGATCCGCGGCGAGGTGTCTCCGGGAACGACGCTGGGCGTCGGTGCGCAGCCCTTCGCGCTCTACGAGGCACCCGCTCCGTTCGACATCGAGGTGCCGTCTCGGGCCGTGCATGTACCGCACACGGTCACGGTGGCCGAGGTGCTCGACGACGGATACCTCGTGACCGAGACGGCGATCCAGGGACAGACCTGGGAGGAGATTCCGCTCGCGCTGACTCCGGCGGCGCCACCGCGCGTCGTCTCGCTGCAGGGCGCGATCGACGAGTGGGCGGACTCCGTGCACGCGGCGGCCCCCTCGTTCCCCGAAGACGCCGCGACGGACATCCTGCGCCGGGTTCCGCCGCGGACTCTCTCCGGCGGCGCGATCCCGCCCGCCGGCGACGACGTGATCGACGCGATCGTGCGCGCCGTCCTCGACCTGGATCGCAGTTATCTCGCCGTGCAGGGCCCGCCCGGCACCGGCAAGACCTTCACGGGATCTCGTGTGATCGCGCGGCTCGTCGCCGAACACGGGTTCACGATCGGGGTCGTCGCGCAGTCGCACGCGATCATCGAGACCCTGCTCGGGCGCATCGTCGCCGACGGGGTGCCGCCCGGTCAGGTCGGCAAGGCTCCCAAGGACCCGGCCGCCGACCCCCCGTACACGGTCATTCCGAAGAGCGGCATGGCGTCCTTCCTCGCCGAGCATCGCGACGAGGGGGCCGTGGTCGGCGGCACGGCCTGGGACTTCAGCAACACGTCGCGCGTCGACCGCGACGGTCTGGACCTGCTGGTGATCGACGAGGCGGGACAGTTCTCGCTCGCCTCCACGATCGCCGTCGCGGCCGGGGCGAAGCGACTGCTCCTGCTCGGCGATCCGCAGCAGCTGCCACAGGTCAGCCAGGGCGCCCACCCGGAGCCGGTCGACACCTCGGCACTGGGGTGGGTCATGGACGGCGATGCGGTGGTGCGCCCCGAATACGGGTACTTCCTCGCGCGGTCCTGGCGGATGCATCCCGCGATCGCGGCACCTGTGTCACGGCTCTCGTACGCCGGGAAGCTCGCGTCGGCGCCCGGCACCGAGCGGCGCGCGGTGCACGGTGTCGACCCGGGTCTGCACATCGTGCCGCTGCGTCACCGTGGCAACTCGACGCAGTCGCCGGAGGAGGCCGCCGAGGTCGTGCGGCTGGTCGGCGACCTCGTCGGCCGGGCGTTCACCGACAACGATGAGCCCCTGACCACCCGAGAGCTGACGCAGAGCGACATCATCGTGGTCACCCCGTACAACGCGCAGCGCCAGTTGGTGCTCGATGCGCTGTCCACGGCCGGATACCCGGACGTCCCGGTGGGGACCGTCGACAACTTCCAGGGCAAGGAGGCGGTCGTGTCGATCACCTCGCTCGCCGCATCGAGCGGCCGTGATGCGCCGCGGGGGCCGGAGTTCCTGCTGCTGCAGAACCGACTCAACGTGGCCATCTCGCGGGCGCAGTGCGTGGCCTACCTGATCCATTCGCCCGCTCTGCTCGACGACCTGCCGTACACGCCGGAGGGCGTCGCCCGGCTGAGCGCCTTCGCGCGCCTCGTCGGGGTCGTGGACTGAGTCCGACGTGCACTCCACCGAAGAGATCCTCCGCGCCGCCGCGGCGTGGTTCTGGGTGCCTCGCGACGGTGGACACGAAGGAGGTGAGCTGCAACTCGTGCGCTATCCCGCCCGCTTCGGCGGAGGCGTGCGCGGCTCGCAGGTCCGGTCTGACCGCACGGCCGCCGATGTCCTGGACCACGCGATCGCGCGGACCCGAGCCTGGGGCGAGGCCACGCTCACCTTCTGGACGAACCCGTCAGACGGTCCCGACCTCGAAGACGAGCTGCGTCGACGCGGTGCGGCGCACATCGACACGGTGACGGTGTTCGCGCTCGGGATCGAGGGTGCGTCGGTCGAGGTGCCGCCGACGGCGGACGCCGAGGTCGTCCGCACCCTCGAGCAGGTGCGCGAGGTCGACGCGATCAACGTGCCGGTCTGGCAGCAGGAGCCCCTCGACGCGCAGGGGCTGCGCGACGAGCTCGCCGAGATCGAGACGGGCCTGACCACGGGCGCGGGATTCCGTGTGCTCGGGCGACTCGGCGGCGATCCGGTGAGCACGGGTGGCTGCACCGTCATCGATGGCTTCGCGCGCCTGTGGGGTGCCGCCACGCTCGAGCGCGCACGCGGCGGCGGGGCTTACCGCGCGGTTCTCGCGGAACGACTCCGGGTGAGTGCGGAATGGGGAGCATCGACTGCCCTCGTCAAGGGGCGCGTCACGACCTCGGCACCGATCCTCACCCGCGCCGGGTTCACGCAGTACGGCGACGAGCGCGCGTATCGCCTTCGGCTCGACTGAGCCCGCGAGATCAGACCGTGCCGTACAGGCGATCGCCCGCGTCACCGAGACCGGGGACGATGTAGCCCTTCTCGTTCAGACGCTCGTCGAGCGCGCCGAGCACGAGGGTGACATCGCGGTCGCCCGCCATGGCCTCGATCGCCGCGACGCCCTCCGGGGTGCCGAGCAGGCAGATCGCGGTGACGTCTCTGGCTCCCCGGTCGAAGAGGAACTGGATGGCCGCGGCGAGGGAGCCGCCGGTGGCGAGCATGGGGTCGATCGCGAAGCACTGGCGGTCGCTCAGATCGTCGGGAAGGCGCTCCGCGTACGTCTTCGGCTCGAAGGTCTCCTCATCGCGGACCATGCCGAGGAAGCCGACCTCCGCGGTGGGCAGCAACGTGACGAGCCCCTCGAGCATGCCGAGACCCGCGCGCAGGATCGGGACGACGATCGGCCGCGGCTCGGAGATCTTCACGCCCATCGTGGTCGTCACGGGGGTGGTGATCTCGATGGGGCTGACCTTGACGTTGCGGGTCGCCTCGTACGCGAGGAGGGTCACCAGTTCTTCGGTCAACTGACGGAAGACGGGCGACGGCGTACGCGCATCGCGCAGCACCGAGAGCTTGTGGGTGATGAGGGGGTGGTCGGCGACGTGAACACGCATGGATACAGGCTAATGCGCCGCACGGTCCGACACGACATCGGATGCGGTCGTAGGCTCGACCCATGACCGCATCCGATGCCTCCGCGATGCGCCGCGCACTCGCCCTGGCGTCGGAGGCGGCGTCGGCGAACGAGATCCCGGTCGGTGCGGTCGTCCTGGACCGAACGGGACGCATCGTGGGCGAGGGGCGCAACACCCGCGAGGAGACCCACGACCCCACCGGCCACGCCGAGGTCGAGGCGCTGCGGGCCGCTGCGGCATCCCTCGGCTCCTGGAACCTGGAGGGGCACACGCTCGTCGTGACCCTCGAACCCTGCATCATGTGCGCCGGGGCGATCCTGCAGGCCCGCATCGGCCGGGTCGTGTTCGGTGCATGGGACGACAAGGCCGGCGCCGCGGGGTCGATGTACGACGTCCTGCGCGACCGGCGACTGCCCTACCGTGCCGAGGTCGTCGGCGGGGTCGAGGCGGATGCCGCGACCGCCCTGCTGCGCGCGTTCTTCGCCGACCGGCGCTGAACGACAGGGGTATTCCCCTGCTCAGTCCGAGGACTTGAGGACGAAAACGTCGGTCGGAGGTTCGGGGTCGATCGCCGGCCGGTACACATCCGGCTCGATGTAGACGACGCGGGCGACCGGCACGGCCTCGCGGATGCGGGCCTCGATCTCGTCGATGTCGTCTGCGGCCTCGCGCACCGACTTGTCCGAGGTGAGCGCGACCTTGGCGGCCACGAGCAGCTCATCCGGTCCCAGATACAGGGTCTTGATGTGGATGAGCTTCTCGACCTCGGGCCCCGCGTTGATGGCGTCGACGATCCGGTCGTGATCGCCGACGGTCGCGCCCTCCCCGACCAGCAGGCTCTTGGTCTCGATCCCCAGCACGATCGCGATCATCACGAGCAGGATGCCGATCATCAGGGTGCCGAGCGCGTCGAAGACCGGGTTCCCGGTGATCAGGGTCAGCCCGAAGCCGAGCAGAGCGAAGGTCAGTCCGGTCAGCGCCCCCACGTCTTCGAGCAGCACGACCGGAAGCTCCGGTGCCTTCGCGCGGCGCACGAAGGACACCCATGACTGCCCCTTGTCACGAACGAGGTTGCTCTCTCGCACGGCGGTGCTCAGCGAGAACGACTCCAGTCCGATAGCGACCGCCAGCACCACGAGCGGAAGCCACCACCACGTGCGATCGATCTCGTGCGGGTTGGTGAGTTTGTCGATCGCCTCGTAGATCGCGAACAGACCACCGACCGAGAACAGGATGATCGAGACGACGAACGCGTACACGTAGCGCTCGCGACCGTAGCCGAAGGGGTGGGAGCGATCGGCTTCGCGCCGCGCTTTGCGGCCGCCCAGCAGCAGCAGGAGCTGATTGCCGGAGTCGGCCACGGAGTGGATCGCCTCCGCGAGCATCGAGGCGGATCCGGAGAGGGCCCAGGCGAGGAACTTCGCCAGCGCGATGCCCATGTTCGCCAGGAACGCCGCGACGATGGCCTTGTTGCCTCCGGATGCACTCATGCCCCGATTCTAAGACCGCCGGCCACCGGAATCCCGGTGCGCCCGCCGTAGGATGACGACATGGTCGACTCGCTTCCCGCCCTCGCGTTCCTCGGTGCCGGCTCGATGGGAGGGGCGATCCTCCGCGGTGTCGTCGCCTCCGGCATTCGCGTGGACGGCGGCATCGTCGCCACCAACCGCACGCAGCAGAAAGCCGACGACCTCGCCGATCTCGACGGTGTCACCAGCATCGCGCTCGAGTCCCAGCCCTCCGGCAGTGCGGATGCCGCGGCATCCGCACGCATCGTGCTGGTCGGCGTGAAGCCGGCGATGGTGCCGGAACTGCTGCGCGAGATCGCCCCGCGTCTCGCGCCCGACACGATCGTGGTGAGCCTTGCCGCCGGTGTCACGCTGCAGACCTTCGCCCGGGAGCTCGGCGACGGCGCGCGCGTCATCCGCTCCATGCCGAACACGCCGGCGACGGTGCGCAAGGGTGTCACGGGTCTCGCCGCGGGTCCCGCCGCGAGTGCGGACGACCTCGCGCTCGTCCGCCGGCTATTCGAGACCGTCGGCGCTGTCATCGAGGTTCCGGAATCACAGATCGACGCGCTCTCGACCATCTCCGGATCCGGTCCCGCGTATGTCTTCCTCCTGATGGAGGAGCTCACGAAGGCCGCTGTCGAGAGGGGCTTCGACGAGTCCGATGCTCGTCTCATGGTCGAGCAGACCTTCATCGGTGCCACCGCACTCCTCGATGCCTCGGACGTCGACCCCGCCGAACTGCGGCGCCGGGTGACGAGCCCGAAGGGGACCACCGAGCGTGCGGTCGCCGTGCTGCAGCAGGCACGGCTCGATCGGACGTTCGCCGATGCCACGGCCGCCGCGCTCGCGCGGGCCGAGGAGCTCGCCGCGGGAGCCTGAGCCATGCGGCTGCGGATCACGGGCGAGATCTGGTACTGGCGCGGCCCCGCGCCGTACCACTTCGTCACGGTGCCGCCGGCCGAGAGCGAGATGATCCACGAGATCGCGTCCGTCGTGACGTATGGCTGGGGGATGATCCCGGCATCCGTCACGATCGGCGACACCACCGTGACGACGGCCCTGTGGCCCAAGGACGGCGGCTACATCGTCCCCGTCAAGAAGCTGCTGCAGGACCGAGAGGGCGTCGCGGTCGAGGACACGGTCGAGCTCACGCTCGACATCGACGCCTGAGCCGCGGGCACCCGGTGAGGGAGCGGACTCAGCGGTCGAGTGCGGCGAACCGTTCGATGTCGCTGTTGGTGCCCGACACGATGATGAGGTCGTGGTTGGTGACGATCGTGTTCGCCTCGGCGTAGCGGAAGGGCTTGCCCGGGCTCTTCACGCCGACCACGGTGACGCGGTACTTCGTGCGCACGCCGGATTCGTTCAGGCCGACTCCCCGGATGAACTTCGGCGGGTACATCTTGGCCAGCACGAAGTCGTCGTCGAAGCGGATGAAGTCGAGCATCCGCCCGCTCACGAGGTGGGCGACGCGCTCACCGGCCTCCCGCTCGGGGTAGATGACGTGGTTCGCGCCGACGCGGGCGAGGATCTTGCCGTGCGACTGGGAGACGGCCTTCGCCCAGATCTGCGGCACCTTGAGGTCGACCAGGTTCGCGGTGATGAGCACCGAGGCCTCGATGGAGGAGCCGACGGCGACGACGGCGACCTGGAAGTCCTGGGCGCCGATCTGGCGCAGCGCGTCGATGTTCTTCGCGTCTGCCTGCACGGTGTGCGTGACGCGATCCGACCACTTCTGCACGAGCCCGAGGTTGCCGTCGATCGCGAGCACTTCGCGCTCGAGACGATCGAGTTCCCCGGCGCAGGCCGCGCCGAATCGGCCGAGGCCGATGACGAGTACGGGAGCGTCGCTGCGGAGTACTTCAACCAACGATCGGCCTTTCCACGGGAAGTGAGTAATACTGCGATCGAGAGGTCGCCGCGATCGCCGCGGCGAGTGTCACTGTACCAATGCGGCCCATGAAGATCGTCGCGGCCAGGACATAGGTCGCGGAATCCGGGAGCTCCGCCGTGAGACCGGTGCTCAGCCCGACGGTGCCGAACGCGGAGATCACGTCGAAGAGCACGAAACTGATGTCGGCTTTGGTGATCTGAGCGATCGTGATGGTCGAGAGGGCGACGATCGTCGCGCCCCACGCGACGACGCTGAGGGCGACACGCTGCACATCGCTGGGGATGCGACGGCCGAAGACCTCGACCGACTGGCGACCCTTCGCCTCCGACCACACCGCGATCGCGAGCACGGCGAGGGTCGTGACCTTGATGCCGCCGGCAGTCGACGCCGACCCGCCGCCCACGAACATCAGCATGCTCGCGGCGACCAGAGATGAACCGTTCAGGTCGGCGATCTCGATCACGCTGAAGCCCCCGGAGCGGGTCATCGCCGAGAGGAAGAAGGCTTGGAACGTGGTGTCGACGGCATCCATCGAGCCGAAGGTCTTGGGGTTGTTGTACTCCAGCACGAGGAACACCGCTGCGCCGAGCACGAACAGCAGCACGGTGGTGACGAGCGTGAGCTTGGTGTGCAGCGACCAGCGCTTCACGTGCCACACGTGCTTGGCGAGCGTGTAGATCACCGGGAAGCCGATGCTGCCCAGGAAGACGCTCGCCATCAGCACGGAAAGGACGAAGTAGTCGTCGGCGAAGATGGTGACGCCGCCGGCGTTCGGGGTGAAGCCGGTGTTGGTGAACGACATCGCCGCGTAGAAGGGCGCCTCCCACAGCGCGGTGATGGGGTCGATCCCTGCCATCACGAGGCCCGGGTACAGCAGCACCGCGACGATGCCCTCGATGAGGAGGGTCGACAGGGCGACGGTGGTGAGCAGCTGTCCGACCTCGCCCAGTCGCACGGTCTGGCTCTCGTTGACGACACCGCCGTGCGCGCGCAGGGGGTTCGTGTCGCCGGCGGCCATCAGCTTCGCGCGCAGACCGAGCCGCTTCGAGATCACGAGGCCCATCAACGACGCCAGCGTGAGCACGCCCATTCCGCCGATGTTCACGCCGATGAAGATGAGCACGTGCCCGAACGGCGACCAGTGGGTCGCCATGTCGACCGTCGCGAGGCCCGTCACGCAGATCGTCGACACGGCGGTGAAGAGGGCGTCGCTCAGCGGTGTGACGGTGCGCGAGGCGGAGGCGATCGGCAGGGACAGGAGCCCCGTGAACACCAGGATGAGCGAGGCGAAGATGACGATCGCGAAGCGTGAGGGGGAGGAGGTGACCAGATGCTTGACGCGGGAGGCCAGATCTCGCCACACGCCGCGCGAGGACGACGTCGACACGAAGCCCGACATCGCATCCCCCTCCGTGCTTCCAGAACCGCCCTCGGCGGACGCGCGGCGCCGTCGGCCGAGCCTTCGTCATGGTACTCCGTGCCAGGGGCGACTACCCTGAACTTCATGACGGACATCTTCGACGTGATCGCAGACGGTACGAGGCGCGACATCCTCCAGCTTCTGCTGCGGCGCACCACCGAAGGAGATGCGGGCACCAGCGTCAGCCACATCGTCGCCGACCTCGGCATCAGCCAGCCCACCGTGTCGAAGCACCTGAAGGTCTTGCGCGATGCCGAGCTCGTCTCGGTGCGGGAGGACGGCCAGCGTCGCTTCTACAGCCTCGCCGTCGAGCCGCTCGAGGCGGTCGACGACTGGCTCGTCCCGTTCCTGATGGACGCGTACGGTGACGACGCCCCTGACATCCAGTACCCGACGCTCCCTCTTCACGAGAGTGCCACGCACGCGGCCGAGGCCGTCGGCCGTGCCGCGGCATCGGCCAAGCACGTGGTCGCGACGGCGCTCAAGCGCCTCGGGGCCTGATCACTCGAGTCCCACAGACCACAGACGCCCCACGGGTTTACAGCTGTCCCAGCTACCCCATAGAGTGTGCACATTGAGAAAGGGGTACGTGGGATGCCCGAAGTTCCTGAAGTCCGGTTCCTGACCGTGGCCGAGGTCGCCGCGATCATGCGCGTGTCGAAGATGACCGTCTATCGACTCGTGCACTCCGGCGATCTGCCCGCCATCCGCTTCGGCCGCAGTTACCGCGTGCCCGAGTCGGCCGTCGCGGACGCCCTCCAGCGCCCGATCGCCGACGTCGGCTGAGTCCTGGAGACCGCGCTCCCCGGTGATGTCCGCCGAGGTCCCGCGGTTTGCTAGACTGATCCGAGGCATTTTTTCCATGCTCGTACCCGGGTGTCCGATTTCACGCGACGCCCAGCCGCTGACTTAGTGAGGTTTCCGTGGGTTCTGTCATCAAGAAGCGCCGCAAGCGCATGGCGAAGAAGAAGCACCGCAAGCTGCTTCGTAAGACTCGCCACCAGCGTCGCAACAAGAAGTAAAGCAACGACACACGAGCGCCTGTCTTCGGACGGGCGCTTTGTGTCTCCGGCCCTTCCCGCACCCGCCACACCGTGAGGACGACATGAAGTCGATCACCGTCTCCGAGCTCGCCGACCGCTCCGCCACACCGCTCATCGACGTCCGTGAGACCGAGGAGTTCGCCGGCGGTCATGTACCGGGGGCGATCAACATCCCGATGTCCGAGATCGGCAACCGCCTGGACGAGCTCCCGAGCGAGTCCTTCGACGTGATCTGCCACCTGGGCGGACGCTCGGCGCGCGTCGTCGAGGCGCTCGAGGCCCGCGGATACGACGCGACGAACGTCGAGGGCGGCACGAGCGAATGGGTGGCCCAGGGCCGCGAACTGGAGACGCCCTCGGCGTGACCACGCTCACGCTCATCGGGAAGCCCGACTGCCACCTCTGCGCCGTCGCATCCGAGGTGATCGATGCCGTGGTCGCCGAACTGCCGGACGCCGCCGCCGAGCAGATCGAGATCGTCGAGGCGTCCATCCACGACGACCCCGCACTCGCCGACCTGTGGTGGGAGAAGATCCCGGTCGTCCTCATCGACGGCGAGTTCCACGCGCACTGGCGCGTCTCGCCCCACCGCTTGCGCGATGCCCTCGAAGCGGCTGTCCGCTCCGTCGCGCTCGATGACACCAAGGAGATCCGATGACCATTCGCCATGTCGTGAGCTGGAAGCTCGCCACTGAGGACGCCGCCGAGCGCCAGGCGCAGGCGGCCGAGGTCGTCCGGCGTCTCACCGCGCTGCAGGCGCACATCCCGCAGATCCTCGCGATCAGCGCGGGCGTCAACGTGGCCTACCCGGAAGCGAACTGGGATGTCACGCTGGTCGCCGATTTCGCGTCACTGGAGGCGCTCGAGGAGTACCAGGTGCACCCGGCGCACCTCGAGGTCGTGGACTTCGTCCGCTCGGTGGTCTCGTCACGGGCCGGCGTCGACTTCGAGGTCTGATCCCGCGGTACGACTCGACCAGACTCACTTGCAACACAAATGTGATCCGCCAGACGGGGAACTCGTCGGTCGCGGCGACAGGCCGCATGTTTAGATGAACTCCTACGTTCCCCCGGGCATCCACCCACGTCTCATAGGAGCTGTCATGCAGCGTCGCACCATCTTCGCCGGGCTCGCGCTCGCGGCGACCGCCACTCTCGTCCTCTCCGGCTGTGCCGGCTCTTCGGGCGGCTCCGACAGCGGCGAGCCGGCAGCGGGCGACGAGTACGGCCTGGTCGAGGCGGGAACGCTCACGGTCTGCTCCGACATCCCCTACGCTCCCTTCGAGTTCGAGGGCGGGGACAACGGCACCGGGTACACCGGCTTCGACATCGACCTGCTCGACGCGATCGCCAAGAAGCTCGACCTGGGGCTCTCCGTGCAGGACGTCGGCTTCGACGCGCTGCAGTCGGGCACCACTCTCGCCGCGGGCACCTGCGACGTGGGCGCATCCGCCATGACGATCACGGATGAGCGCAAGGCGAACATCGACTTCTCCGACCCGTACTACGACTCGCTGCAGTCGCTCCTCGTGCGCACCGACTCGGGCATCGAGTCGATCGACGACCTCGACGGCAAGAACGTCGGCGTGCAGCAGGGCACCACGGGCGAGAGCTACGCGACCGCGAACGCGACGGGTGCCGAGCTCGTGCAGTACCCCTCCGACGGCGAGCTGTGGCCGGCCATGCAGGCGGGTCAGATCGATGCGATCCTGCAGGACCAGCCGGTGAACCTCGAGCACGAGAAGGCCGACTCCGCCTACGAGATCGTCGAGACCTACGACACCGCCGAGTCCTACGGCTTCGCCTTCGCCAAGGGCGAGAAGGACGAGCTGCGCGAGGCGATCAACGGTGCGCTGAAGGAGCTGCAGGACAGCGGCGACTACCAGACGATCTACGACAACTACTTCACCGCGAAGTAATCGGCGAGCAGCGTAGGACAGGGAGACCTTGACAATGGCGTTGAGGCGCACCACGAAGAGCAAGCTCTACCGGTACATCGTCTATGCGGTGCTGATCGCCATCGTCGTCTGGGCGGCGGTCAGCACCGACTGGGCGAAGATCGGTCCGCTGTTCTTCAACCCGGAGATCGCGGCGAAGATGTTCCCCGGGATCATCACAACCGCGCTCGTGAACACGCTGTGGTTCACCGCCGTCGCGTTCGTCGCCGGGCTGCTGCTCGGTATCGTGCTGGCGCTGCTGAAGCTGTCGTCCATCGGACCCTTCCGGTGGATCGCGACGGCGTGGATCGAGCTTTTCCGCGGGCTTCCCGCGATCCTGACGATCTTCGGCGTCGCCTTCATCCTGCCGATCGCCCTGGGGATCTCGGGTCGTGACCTGGGCGGGCCGGTCGTGCTCGGCCTGGTCGGCCTCATCCTCGTGGCCTCGGCGTACATGGCGGAGACCATCCGGGCCGGCATCCAGGCGGTTCCCAAGGGGCAGACCGAGGCGGCGCGTTCGCTCGGGATGTCACCGATGAAGACCACGTTCTGGATCATCGTCCCCCAGGGATTCCGCATCATCATCCCGCCGCTGACCAATGAATTCGTACTGCTGCTGAAGGACACCTCGCTGCTCTTCGTCGCCGGCACGTTCATCTGGTCGAAGGAGCTCACCAACTTCGCTCGGGATGCGGCGACCCAGAACACCAACGCGACGCCGCTGATCATGGCGGCGATCCTGTACCTGATCGTGACGATCCCCCTCACACGCTTCAGTGCGTGGCTGGAACGACGGATGGCGAAGCAGCGATGATCACCGACCTGATTGATGTCCACGCCCCCGCGATCGACCTGCAGGGGCTCGTGAAGAGCTTCGGCGACAACGAGGTGCTCAAGGGCATCGACCTCACCGTCACCGCCGGCGAGGTGGTCTGCGTGATCGGTCCCTCCGGATCGGGCAAGTCGACGCTGCTGCGCTCCATCAACCTGCTGGAGGAGCCCACGGGCGGCAAGGTGCTGATCGAGGGGATCGACATCACCGATCCCGACGTCGACATCGACCGCGTGCGGACGCGCATCGGGATGGTGTTCCAGAGCTTCAACCTGTTCCCGCACCTCGATGTGATGGGCAACCTCATGATCGCGCAGCAGCGCGTGAAGAAGCGCGCGAAGGCCGAGGCCGAACGCATCGCGCACGAGATGCTGGCCCGCGTGGGCCTGTCCGAGAAGGCGGATGCCTTCCCCGGGCACCTCTCCGGCGGACAGCAGCAGCGCGTGGCGATCGCCCGGGCGCTCTGCATGAACCCCGACATGATGCTGTTCGACGAGCCGACCTCGGCCCTCGACCCCGAACTGGTGGGAGAGGTGCTGCAGGTCATGCGCACTCTCGCCGACGAGGGGATGACGATGCTCGTCGTGACCCACGAGATGGGCTTCGCGCGCGAGGTGGGTTCGCGGCTCATCTTCATGGACGGCGGCCACATCGTCGAAGAGGGCGACCCGCGCGAGGTGCTCGGCAACCCCCAGAACCAGCGCACGAAGGACTTCCTCTCCCGCGTGCTGTAGCGACCGCCGCTCGGTGAGCGGGCACAGCGGGACGAAACGCCTCATGTTCCGCAGAACGTGAGGCTTTCGTCTCGCCGCTGTGCTCCTCGCTCGACGACCGGGATCTCGGCGGTGTCAGGCCTCGACGACCTCGGCATCGGGGGCGTTTCGCCGGACGGACTCGATCCCGCTGAGGGCGCCGGACTTGGAGGAGTAGCCCTCGCTGATCGCGATGACCTCGCCGTTGCCGGCCTTCAGACGGAAGCGGTACTCGCCGGAGGCGTCGGTGTACAGCTCGAACGTGCCTGCCATGAGGCGTCCTTTCTCTGACGGATCGAGGAGTCGGGCCCCTCGAGGCTCACGGTAGCCCCAGCCCCACATCAGGGGAAGAGTGATCTCAGCCGCGCGGGTGCACCGCCACGGGTTCGGGCGAGACCGCGATGCGCACGCGATCTCCGAAGGCCGGGCGGATGCCGGGCGCGTGCTGCACCCGCACGAGGTCTCCGGACTCCGTGCGCACCAGTGTGCGGCGCATGCTTCCGAGGAAGGTGCTCTCCTCGACGAGCGCATCCGTGGCGGCATCCGCCTCGGAGGCGAAGTACACGTTCTCGGGGCGCAGATACACGTCGACCGGACCCTCGGCCGGGGTCTGCAGGGGCAGCCGTTGTCCCCACACCATGACGTGATCGCCCTCGCCGACTCCCGAGACGATGCTCGAGAGTCCGACGAACGCCGCGACACCGGCCGTGGAGGGGGTCGTGTACAGCTCTTCCGGCGAGCCGATCTGCTCGATGCGACCCGAGTTCATGACGGCGATCCGGTCGGAGACGGCCAGAGCCTCCTCCTGGTCGTGCGTCACGAACACGGTCGTGATGCCGAGGCGCAACTGGATGCGGCGGATCTCGTCGCGCAACTGCACGCGCACCTTGGCGTCGAGGGCGGAGAGCGGCTCGTCGAGCAGCAGGACCTTCGGTTCGGTGACCAGCGCGCGCGCGAGCGCCACACGCTGCTGCTGACCGCCGGAGAGCTGGTGCGGGAATCGGTCCGCGAAGTCGGTCAGTCCGACGAGTGCGAGGGCGTCGAGGGCGCGCTTCGCCGCTTCGGTCTTCCCGACCCCGCGACGCCGCAGTCCGAATGCCGTGTTGTCGGCGACCCGCAGGTGCGGGAACAGCGAGTACGACTGGAAGACCATCCCGATGTCGCGCTTGTTCGTGGGCACGCGCGACACGTCCCCGCCGCCGAGCAGCACGGCGCCCTCGTCGGCGACCTCGAGCCCGGCGAGGACACGGAGCAGTGTGGTCTTGCCGCAGCCGGACGGACCCAGCAGGGAGACGAACTCACCGGGAGCGATGTCGAGGTCGACGCCGTGGAGTACGCGGGTGCCCGCGTAGCTCTTGACGATGCCGCGGAGCTCGACGCGGGTTCCCTCACCGGCCTCGGCGAGCAACAGGTTGTCGGCCGTGCGGCGGAGTGCGTGTTCGAGGGTCACGAGCGGGCCTTTCCGGTGCCGCGGGCGACGCGGCCGATGAGGAGGAGGAGAAGGAAGCAGAACAGCAGGGCCAGCAGGGTGAAGATCGCGGGCGCGTAGGCGTCCTGTTTCTGCACGACCACCAGCGCTGTCTGGAACACGGGCCGGTTCAGCAGGGACGCGATGGTGAATTCGCCCAGGACGACAGCGATCGAGATCAGCGACGACGCGAGCAGACCCTGACGCAGATTCGGCGCGAGCACCCGGAAGACGACGGTCGGCCAGCTCGCGCCGAGCGACCGGGCGGCTTCCGCGAGCGTCTTCATGTCGGCCGCGTCGATGGACGCCTGGATCGACCGGTACGCGAAGGGCAGCACGGTGATGCCGTAGGCGAAAGCCAGTGTCCACGTGCCCGTGCCCAGGGTGCGACCGATCTGGAGGTAGATCGGGGCGAGCCCGACCACGAGCACGATCGCCGGGATCGAGATCGGCAACAGCACGACGAACTCGAAGAACGGCCGCAGCTTCGGGAAGCGCAGGTTCATGAGGATCATGGTCGGGGCCAGCAGGAACAGCACGATCAGAACCGTGACCAGTGCGAGTACCAGGGAGTTGCCGAGGCCGGTCCAGATCGGCTTGAGCGCTGCCGACGTGGCGGGGTCGAACACTGCCGCCCACCGGACGAACGACAGGCCGCCGGCGGGGTCGCGCAGCGTGTAGAGGAAGGTGGAGACGAGCGGGATCAGGAAGAAGGCGCCGACGACGACACCGATGATCCAGCGGGTGGCGACGGAGGGACCCAGACGGATCATGCCTGCCACCTCGCTGCCCGGCGCTGGATGAGGGAGTACAGCGCCATGACGACTCCGACCACGACGATCATGCCGAACGCGAGCGCGCCGGCGAGGTTCTCGCGGCCCAGCACGGTCTCGCTCGTGAGGGCGGTGCGGATCTGCAGCGGGACGATCTGCGATCCCTGGCTGGACAGTGCCGCAGCGGTGGCGTACGACGAGAACGCGTTGGCGAACAGCAGCAGCAGGCTGGCGAGGAAGGACGGGGCGAGCACGGGGAGGCCGATGCGCAGCCAGAAGCTCGTGCGCGTGCCGCCGAGGGTGAGGTTCGCCTTGGTCCACTGCGGCTTCAGTGCGGCGAGAGCCGGCATGAACGTGATCACCATCAGAGGGATCTGGAAATAGAAGTACGGCAGGTAGAGACCGGGCATCTCGTAGATCCAGGCGCCGTTCTCGAAGAGCCTGATCCCGAACTGCTCCTCGAGGAAGACCGTGATGACTCCCTGCAGGCCGATCGTCGCGATGAAGGCGAAGGCGAGCATGACGCCGCCGAACTGGGCGAGAACGCCCGCGGCCGCATCGACGGTCGACCGGGTGCGGCCCTCCGGATCCAGCCCCAGCAACGCGTAGCAGACCAGAGCGCCGACGATCGCCCCGACGACGGCGGTGAGCAACGACAGCCCGGCCGAGTTGGCGAACGTCGTCAGGACCACCGGGTCGGCGAGGGCCGACATGTTGGTCCAGGTGAGATCGCCCTCCTCGGTGAACAGGCCCGAGCCGATCGCGAGGATCGTCGGCACGGCGAGGAACAGCAGAACGTAGGCGGCGAAGGGGACGAGTCCGAGCCAGGCCCAGGACGGTGCGGACCGCCGGGCCCTCGCGCTGTGCGAGGACCCGGCGGGGGAGGCGGGGGTGGATGCCGCGGCATCCACCCCCGGTGTGGTGAGAGTGGTCACTGGACCGCCGCTGCCCACTTCTCGCCGAGCAGCGTGCCGGCCTTCGTGCTCTGCTCCTCGGTCGGGACGACCGTGTCCTCCGGCACCTCGGGGAGTGCGGACGCGAGGTCGGCGTCGATCGTGCCGGCATCCGTCATGGCCTCCATGCGAGCCGGGCGGGCGCCGCCCCCCAGCCACAGGTTCTGCACGTCGTCGCTGTAGAGGAACTCCTGCCACAGGCGGGCGGCGGCCGGGTGCGGGGCGTCGATGTTGACGGCCTGGTTGTAGTAGCCGGCGTACCCGGTGCCGTCGAGCACGACGACCTCCCAGTTCTCGTTGTCGGCCTTGTGCGAGGCGTTCAGGTAGTCCCAGTCGAAGACCACGGGGGTCTCGCCACTTGCGACCGTCGCCGTCGTGACGTCGACCTTGAGGAGGTTGCCCGCCTTCTGCAGCTCGGAGAAGAAGTCGATCCCGGGCTGGAAGTCGTCGAGGGTCCCCTCGGACTGGACGGTCGCGAGTCCGACGGCGGCGAAGGCCGCACCGGCCTGGGTCGGGTCGCCGTTGATCGCGACAGCTCCCTTGTAGTCGGCCGACAGGAGGTCGGCGAGCTCGGACGGTGCATCGAACTTCGACGAGTCGTAGCCGATCGACATGTACCCGCCGTAGTCGCCGACGAAGAGGCCCGTCGGCTCCTTGAGCTCTTCGGGGATGTCGTCCCAGGTCTGCACCTTGTAGGGCGCGAAGTAGTCGGTGTTCTGCAGGGCGACGGTCAAGCCGATGTCGAACACGTCGGGTGCGGTGTCGAGGCCCTTGTTCGTCTCGGCGGCCTGGATCTCCTCGGCGCTCGAGACATCCGGGGAGGCCTCGTTGATCGTGATCTCGGGGTACCGCTCGGCGAAGAGGTCGAGGATCTCGCCGTAGTTGGCCCAGTCACGGGGAAGAGCGATGACGTTGAGCGCGCCCTCCTCCTTGGCGGCCGCCTCGAGATCGGCGAACGTACCGAAGTCGGCGACGGAGGTCGCGGTCGCCGCGTCGACGGTCTCTCCGCCGTCGGCCGGGGCGGCGTCGGCGGCGGAGGCGCAGCCGGACAGGGCGAGTGCGGCCGTGGCGGCCAGGGCGATGCCGGCGCCGAAGCGCGCGCGGCGGGTGATGCGAGCCATGTGATTCCTCTCGGGTGACCGGCGAGCGCCGGTGCGGGGGTGCGAGAGGAGGCTATGGGCCGCGGGTTACCGGTCATCGCGGATCGAGTGAACGCGCGGTATCCGGTGCGTGGCGTCTCGACGCCGCGGACTCAGCCGGGGAGGGTGAGCTTGAAGCCCCGGTGGGAGCCGACGTACCCCAGCCGCTCGTAGAAGCGGTGCGCCTCGGTGCGGGCCGCATCCGAGGTGAGCTGCACCATCGCCGCGCCGAGGGCGGGGGCGGCGTCGTCACCGACCCAGCGCATCACGGTCGAGCCGATGCCGGACGAGCGCAGGTCGCTGCGCACCCGCACGGCCTCGACGAGCAGGCGACGCGCGCCGCGTCGGGCCATGCCGGGGATGGAGGTGAGCTGCAGGGTGCCCACGATCGCGCCATCGAGCTCCACGACGAGCAGATCATTCGAGGGTTCGGCCACGATCTCGTCGAGGGCGGCCGTGTAGGCGGGGCGGTCGGCGTCGGATGCCACGTCGCCCCGCGCCGCGCTGATCGGGTCGTCGGCGAGCAGCGCGATCACGGCATCCGCGTCCGCTCTCGTCGCGCGGCGGAGCAGGGCGCGACCGACGCGGGAGTCGAACGCGTGGGGGAGGGGCAGAGCGTCGAGCATGACCCCAGTCTGTCAGCCGACCAGTTAACCATTCCGCACGATCGCGCCGGAGTCGCGAGGATCGGGCGTCTGCCGCCCCGAACGCGACCCCTTGTCCTGAATCGTGAACGTCGGGGCGCGTCGGCCGGGGTGGTGCGCATCTGGCATTCTGGCGGGATGGATATCGGCGCAGTGCTCGGGCTCGAGCAGCTCACCTGGGGCCTGCTGCTGCTGGTGATCCTCGCGGCCTTCGGCGCCGGCTGGATCGACGCCGTGGTCGGGGGAGGCGGGTTGCTGCAGCTCCCCGTGCTGCTGCTGATCCCGGGGATCGCCCCCGTGCAGGCTCTCGCGACGAACAAGTTCGCCTCGGTCTTCGGCACCGCCACGAGCAGCGTCACCTACTACCGGCGCGCGAGACCCGACATCCGCACCGCGGTGCCGATGGCGGTGATCGCTCTGGTCGGATCGTTCGGGGGAGCCGCGGTCGCCACCATCCTCCCGCCGGCCGCGTTCAAGCCGATCATCGTCGTCGCTCTGCTCGCGGTGGCGCTGTTCACCGCGTTCCGACCGCAGCTGGGTGCCGCGACGAAGCTGAGGTTCCAGGGCCGGCGGCATCACGTCATGGCCGGGGCCGCCGGGCTCGGCATCGGCTTCTACGACGGCATGATCGGCCCGGGCACCGGCACGTTCCTCGTCATCACCCTCGTCGCACTGATGGGCTACGACTTCCTGCAGGCGAGCGCCAAGGCCAAGATCGTGAACTTCGCCACCAACGCCGGCGCCCTGCTGCTGTTCATCCCGCACGGCTCGGTGCTCTGGCTGCTCGGCGGCATCCTCGCCGTCGCGAACGTCGCGGGCAGCTACCTCGGCTCGCGCATGGCGATCGCGCGCGGCACCACCTTCATCCGGGTGGTGTTCCTCGTCGTCGTGATCGGGCTGATCGGCAAGCTCGGCGTCGACGTCTGGAATGAGAACATCCTGCCGGCGCTCGCACTGCTCGGCTGAGCGCGTCCTCGACCGTGGTTCCTCGGCCGTGCGCTCCCTTCGGCCGTGCGCTTCCTCGGCTTCGTGCGGTTCGCGCGGCCGGATTCCCGGGATCCGTCCGAGCGGAGCGCACACGGCCGAAGGATCCGCACATGACGAGACCCCGTACGGCGGACAGCACGGGGTCTCGTCAGATCGGACGGGCGCGGATCAGGCCTCGTCGTCCTCGGGCTCGAAGTCGACGCCGGCTTCGGCGCGCTGTGCGTCGGTGATCGGCGCGGGAGCCGAGGTCAGCGGGTCGAAGCCGTTTCCCGACTTCGGGAACGCGATGACCTCGCGGATCGAGTCGGTCTTGGTCAGGTGCTGCATGACGCGGTCCATGCCGAGTGCGATCCCGCCGTGCGGCGGGGCGCCGAACTTGAACGCGTCGAGCAGGAAGCCGAACTGCTCGTCGGCCTGCTCCTCGCTGATGCCCATGACCTCGAACACGCGCTTCTGCACGTCTTCGCGGTGGATACGGATCGAGCCGCCGCCAAGCTCCGAGCCGTTGCACACGATGTCGTACGCGTAGGCGAGTGCCGAGCCCGGGTCGGTGTCGAACGTGTCGGCGAACTCCGGCTTCGGTCCCGTGAACGCGTGGTGCACGGCCGTCCAGGCCCCCGCACCGACGGCCACGTCGCCCGAGGCCACCGCGTCGGCGGCGGGCTCGAACATCGGAGCGTCGACGACCCAGGTGAAGGCGAACTCGTCGGGGTTCAGGTAGCCGAGACGGCGACCGATCTCGACGCGGGCGGCACCGAGCAGCGCACGGCTGTCCTTGGCGGAACCCGCGGCGAAGAACACGCAGTCGCCGGCTTCGGCTCCGACGAGTTCCGCGAGTCCGGCCTGCTCCGCCTCGGAGAGGTTCTTGGCAGCAGGGCCGCCGAGCGAGCCGTCCTCGTTGAAGAGCACGTAGGCGAGGCCGCGGGCGCCGCGCTGCTTGGCCCAGTCCTGCCACGCGTCGAGCTGCTTGCGCGGCTGGCTCGCGCCACCGGGCATCCGCACCGCACCGACGTACTCGGCCTGGAACACGCGGAAGGGGGTGTCGGCGAAGTACTCAGTCGCCTCGACGAGCTCGAGGCCGAAGCGCAGGTCGGGCTTGTCGGAGCCGTACTTGGCCATGGCCTCGGCATACGTGATGCGCGGCAGCGGCAGCGACACCTCGACGTCGATGGTCGACCACATCGCGGCGATGAGCGACTCCATCAGCGTGATGACGTCTTCCTGGTCGACGAAGCTCATCTCGATGTCGAGCTGCGTGAACTCGGGCTGACGGTCGGCGCGGAAGTCCTCGTCGCGGTAGCAGCGGGCGATCTGGAAGTACTTCTCGACACCGCCGACCATGAGCAGCTGCTTGAACAGCTGCGGCGACTGCGGCAGGGCGTACCAGCTGCCGGGGCTCAGGCGAGCCGGCACCAGGAAGTCGCGGGCGCCCTCGGGCGTCGAGCGCGTGAGGGTCGGCGTCTCGACCTCGGTGAAGTCCTCGGCGTGCAGCACGTCGCGGATCGCCTTGTAGACGTTCGAGCGCAGGCGCAGAGCGGATGCCTGGGCCGGGCGGCGCAGGTCGAGGTAGCGGTACTTGAGGCGCGCCTCTTCCCCGACCGTCTCGGTCTCGGCGACCGCCGTGGACACCTGGAAGGGCAGCGGAGCGGACTCGTTGAGCACCTCGACCTCGGCGGCGATCAGCTCGACCTCGCCGGTG
This sequence comes from Microbacterium sp. TW_SC_2, assembly GCF_055361165.1. Lineage (NCBI taxonomy): Bacteria > Bacillati > Actinomycetota > Actinomycetes > Micrococcales > Microbacteriaceae > Microbacterium > Microbacterium sp. TW_SC_2. Next base: position 680,097 of record NZ_CM143952.1, read on the forward strand.
GGGAGGTTGGGGTTCGCGTTGCCCGCCGGTCGCTGCGAGACCTCGCCGGTGACCTTCAGGACGAATTCGTTGCGCAGCGGGTGCGCGATCTCCTCGTCGCGGATGACGACCTGGGCGATGCCCGAGGCATCCCGCAGATCGATGAAGGCGACTCCTCCGTGGTCACGACGACGATCGACCCAGCCCGTGAGGGTGACGGTCTGACCGATGTGCTCGGCTCGCAGTGAGCCTGCCGAGTGGGTGCGAAGCACGGAGTATTCCTTCTGATCTGGGAAATGGGGAGCCCGCCCATTCTACGGGGGCCGATCGTGCCCGATCGGCGTCGTTCCCGCGGCGGGAGGGCGATCGTCAGTAGGATCGCCACGAACGAAAGGCGCACCATGGACTCCAACGGCATCTCCGACCTGTACGCATCGATCTTCTCCGGCACCTCCGGTCTGATCGCCCTCGTCTTCTACGTCGCGGTCGTGATCGGACTGTGGAAGGTGTTCACGAAGGCAGGCCAGCCCGGCATCTTCGCGATCATCCCGATCGTCAACGTCATCTTCCTGGTGCGCATCGCCGGCATGTCCGGGTGGTTCGCGCTGCTGTACCTGATCCCGATCGTCAACATCGTCTTCGGCATCATCGTCGCGATCAAGCTCGGTGAGCGATTCGGCAAGGGCGGGCTGTTCTCGTTCTTCCTGCTGTTCGTCTTCCCCTACATCGGCTACCTGATCCTCGGCTTCGGCGACGCGCGGTACTCCAGGGCCTGAGGATGACGGCGACGCGATTGCACCTCGTCCGCCACGGAGAGGTGCACAACCCGCGCCGTGTGCTCTACGGGCGCCTCCCGGACTTCCACCTCAGCAAAGCCGGGAAACGGATGGCGCAGGCCGCGGCGGATCACGTCGGCGGTCTGGGGCGTCCGGTCGTCGCTCTCTACTCCTCGCCGCTGGAGAGGGCGCAGGAGTCGGCCGAGCCGTTCGCGCAGCGCTTCGACCTGGTCCCCGAGATCGACATCCGGGTCATCGAGCCGACGAACGTGTTCGAGGGCACGCAGATGCGGCGATCGCTGCTGAATCCCCTCAACTGGTGGCACCTGCGGCAGCCCTCGGTGCCGAGCTGGGGTGAGCCGTACACCTCGATCGCGGAGCGGATGCTCGGCGCCATGGATGAGGCGTGGGATGCGGCGACGGGCCCGGGGCAGAGCGCCGGAGACGTGGTCATGGTGTCGCATCAGGCGCCGATCTGGATCACGCACCTCCGGGTTGCGGGTCTGCCGTTGCAGCATGACCCGCGCACCCGGCGCTGCGCGCTGTCGAGCGTGACCTCGTTCGAACGCGTCGGCGATGTGTGGCGCGAGGTCGCCTATGCCGCCCCGGCGGAGGTGGACGGCGCGGTCGACGTGGGCGCGGTCTGAGCAGCGTCCGGCTCAGTGCTCGGCGGCGAGCAGTGACTGGATGACTCCGATGGCCGCGAACTGGCCGGCCGTTGCGGCCATCATCACCGCGGCCAGGGGGCCGGGCAACGAGGCGCGGTGCGCGAGGTCTCCCGCCGCGTACACGCCGGGGGTCGAGGTGCGGCCGAAGTCGTCGATCTCGATCGCGCCGGATTCGAGCATGTGCAGGTCCAGCTGGGCGGCGAAGGGGGCGCGCTGACGCATCGCTCCCGCGGCGACGAAGACCCCCGCGACATCGTGCTCGGCATCGGCCGTGCGCACGCGGACGCCGGTCCCTTCTGCGGAGACCGAGTCCACGGGCGTTCCGCTGACGAGGGTTCCCCGCTCTTTCAGCGAGGCGCGCTCCTCCGCCGTGAAGGCCTCGCCGATCGGCACCACGGTGATGTCGCTCACGATGCGCCCCAGCAGGCCGATCAGGTGCTGCGCGCGGGCGGCGCCGCCCCGCACGAGCAGGGCGATGGGGAGGCCGGCGTGCTCGTGTCCGTCGCAGAAGGGGCAGGCGAAGGCGCGCGTGCCCCACAGCGCTGCCAACCCCTCGACCTCGGGAAGCTCGTCGACCACGCCGGTCGCGAGGATCACCGTCCTGGCCGACGCCGACGACCCGTCGAGCAGCGAGACGACGAAGTCGCCCTCCACGCCGGCCACGTTCTCGACGGTGGTGCGGCGGATCTCGACGTCGGCGTAGGCGGCGAGCTGGGTGCGGGCGGTGGCCCGGAACTCCGCCGGCGGTGTGCCGTCGTTGCCGATCACGTTGTGCATGTGCGGCACCATGCCGTTGCGGTACTCCCCGGAATCGAGCAGCAGGGTCGAGCGGTGCATCCGCCCGAGCGTCAGGGCGGCCTGCAGGCCGGCGGGGCCGGCGCCGATCACGATCGCGTCATACATGGAGGGTCCTTTCGACCGACGGGGTTGCGTGCGGTCTCAGTCTGTGACTTCATGTCAACATGAAGTCAAGTTCCGGTCATCCCTGGTCCGTGGGCGATATCGCCGCGCGCTTCGATCTCCCCACCAACGTACTCCGGCACTGGGAGGCGGTCGGGCTGCTGCGGCCGGCGCGCGACGACGCGGGGCGGCGCCGGTACGGGGAGGACGAGGTCGTCCGCATCGCGGTGATCCAGCGCAGCAAGGCGGCCGGCATGAGTCTCGAGCAGATCGCGGTGCTCCTCGACGACGGGAGTGCGGGGCGGCACGTGGTGCTGCAGGCGCACCTCGACGACCTGGATCGCCGGATGCAGGAGATGCGGCTCTCGCGCGAGATGACCGAGCACGCGATGCGGTGCCGCTCACACGACATCGCCACGTGTCCGCGCTTCCGAGCGAGCGTCGCGGACGTGCTCGCGCGGCTCTGAAGGCCTCCGGGCGGGCGGCCTCCGCATCGGGCCTATGCATAGGAAGCCGCGCGTAAACTGGGAATCGTGCCTCCTGCTCTCTGGGTCTCCGAGCCTGTCGACGGGCTTCCGCCCCGCGACGGCCGCTCCACCCGCACCCGGCGCTCGCGCCGTGCGCTCGGTGCTGCGCTCGCCGCGGTCGTCGCGATCGGTCTGAGCGCCTGCGCTCCCGATCCCGTCAGCCAGTCCTTCCTGAGCGGGGAGAACACGGGCTACATCGCCGCCGACGGCGCGATCTCCGAGATCCCGGTCGCCGAACGCGGCGAGCCCGTCGAGTTCGGCGGCGTCACCGAGAACGGCGAGGACTTCGACAGCGCGGACCTCGCCGGACAGGTCACCGTGGTCAACTTCTGGTATGCCGGATGTGCGCCATGCCGTCTCGAGGCCGGCGACCTGGAGAGCGTCTGGCAGGAGTACCGCGACCAGGGCGTGTCCTTCGTCGGTATCAACACCCGTGATCAGGCCGACACCGCGCGCTCCTTCTCCGACGAGTTCGCCATCACGTACCCGAGCCTGATCGATGTCGACACGGCCGAGGCCAAGCTCGCGTTCGCGGAGGCCGTGCCCATCGCCGCGACGCCGACCACTCTCGTGCTCGACAAGCAGGGTCGTGTGGCCGCGCGGATCATCGGACCGATCGACGGCACCTCCATCCTCTCCACGCTCGTCAAGGACGCGCTCGCGGAGTCACCGTGATCACGGCGGGCGCGCGGTGAACGTCGACGTCATCATCGGCTCCAGCACCCTGTGGTTGGCGATCCCGGTCGCGATGCTCGCCGGGCTGATCTCCTTCCTCTCGCCGTGCGTGCTGCCTCTCGTGCCGGGATACCTCGGTTTCCTGGGCGGTGCGGTCACGCCGCGCGCGCCGAAGGGCGCCGTCGCCGGAGCGGATGCCGCCGGTCCCGGGCGAGGGCGCCTGGTCCTCGGCGTGCTGCTGTTCATCCTCGGCTTCAGCATCGTCTTCGTCGCGATCACGGCGCTGGGCGGTGCGGCGAACGTCTTCATGATCCAGTGGGGCGAGCTGATCACGCGCGTGCTCGGTGCGGTCATCATCCTCATGGGACTGGTCTTCCTCGGGCTGTTCGGGTTCGCGCAGCGCGAGCTCCGCTTCCACATCGATCCGAAGTACGGCGTGCTCGGTGCGCCGCTGCTGGGCATCGCGCTCGGCATCGGCTGGGCGCCCTGCCTCGGCCCGACCCTCACGGCGATCTTCGCGCTGTCGTTCAACGCGGGCGACCCGGTGCGCGCGGGCTTCCTCGGGCTGGCCTACTCGCTCGGACTCGGCATCCCCTTCCTGCTCGTCGCGCTCGGCTTCGGCTGGGCGACGAAGACGGTCGGCTTCCTTCGTCGGCACATCCGCATCGTGAACATCATCGGAGGCGTGCTGCTGATCCTCCTCGGCATCCTGATGCTGACCGGGCTGTGGACCGACATCATGTCCCGACTGACGGCGGTGATGAGCAGTGTCCTCCTCCCGCTCTGAGAACAAGAACGCAGGCTCGACCATCAAGGACGACGTGACCTCCCAGCCCCACGACAGCAGCGATCCGCTCCGGCCCTCGGATCACGTCGACGGCGACGACACCATCGCCCAGCCGCGCCTCGGCCTCGTCGGCTGGCTGCGCTGGGGCTGGCGCCAGCTCACGTCGATGCGCACGGCCCTCGTGCTGCTGCTCGTGCTGGCGATCGCGGCGATACCGGGGTCGATCTTCCCGCAGCGCATGGCCGACCCCAACGGTGTCAGCCAGTGGGAGCGCGACAACCCCGATCTCTTCCCGATCCTCGACGGTCTGAAGCTGTTCGACGTCTACCTCTCCCCGTGGTTCTCGGCGATCTACCTGCTGCTGTTCGCCTCGCTCGTCGGATGCGTGATCCCGCGCATCCGTCACCACGCGAAGGCGCTCAGGGCGCGCCCTCCCCGCACGCCCGCCCGCCTGCAGCGGCTCGAGGACTTCCGCTCCGTGCGGCGCGTGCCCGCCGACGCGTCCGCGCGCGACGCCGAGGCCGCAGCGTCCACCTCCGTGGACATCGCGACGAGCCAGCTCAAGGCGCTCGGCTACCGCGTGGAGCGCTATGACCGGGGCCGCACCTTCTCCGTCTCAGCCGAGCGCGGCTACTGGCGCGAGACCGGCAATCTGCTGTTCCACCTCGCACTGGTGGGCGTGCTGATCACGGTCGGCATCGGCGGCGGCTTCTCGTACACGGGTCAGCGCGTGCTGGTCGAGGGCGAGACGTTCGCGAACACGCTCGTCGACTACGACTCCATGAACCGTGGACGATTCGTCGGCGACGATGCGCTCGCTCCCTACTCGATGCGGCTCGACAGCTTCGACGTGACGTACCAGCCCTTCGGTGAGGCGGGTTCCGGCCAGGCCGGAGACTTCTCGGCCAACGTCACCGTGAACGAGAACGGCGAGGAGCGCACCGGTGCGGTCAAGGTCAACGAGCCGCTCAGCGTGGCCGATGACGCGGTCTTCCTGCTCGGCAACGGCTACGCCCCCACCATCACGGTGCGCAACGCGGCCGGCGATGTGGTGTTCACCAACAGCATCCCCTTCCTGCCGCAGGACACGCAGATGACGTCGCTCGGCGTCATCAAGGTCACCGACGGGCTCCCCGAGCAGCTCGGACTGCTGGGCTTCTTCTACCCGACGACGGGCGTGCTCGAGAGCGGGGCCTTCTTCTCGGCCTACGGGGCGCTGACGAACCCCACTCTGACGCTCGACGTGTACTCGGGCGACCTCGGCATCAACGACGGCACGCCGCGGTCGGTGTACGTGCTCGACACCACCGATCTGACCAAGCTGACCGGACGGACGACCGACGTCGAATCGATCGAACTCGCCCCCGGCGAGACCGCCGACCTGCCGAACGGCATGGGCACGGTGACCTTCGAGGATGAGTCGCCGGCGGGCGCGACCGATGCCTCGCAGACGGTCAAGCGCTTCGCCTCGCTGCAGATCCACCGCGATGACTCCGGACCGTGGGTGCTCGCCTTCGCGCTGCTCGCCCTCGGCGGGCTCATGCTGGCGCTGTTCGTTCCCCGCCGCCGCATGTGGGTCAAGGCGACCGCCGGCGACGACGGGGTCGCGCTCGAATACGCCGGTCTCGCCCGCGGCGAGGACCCGACGATCGCCCTCGCGCTCGACGACCTCGTCGCCGGGCATGCCCGACTTCTCGACGCCGACGGCACGACGACCGCCGCTCCGGCGCCCGACGACGCTGCGCCCGACAGCTCGGCACCCGACAGCGAGGCCTCCGACCGCCCGGCCTCCGACACCCCGAAAGTAGACTGACACCATGTTCGACCTCAACGTGATCTCGCCGATCCTGCTGTGGACGGCGATCGCGGTCTACGCCGCGGCCTTCGTGGCCTACGCCTTCGACCTCGCGCGTCGCTCGCAGCTGTCCGCGGACTCGCAGACGGCTCGCGAACTGGTCGGCGCCTCGGTCGGTGCGCGCGGTGGGGCCACGGCCGGCGCCGCATCGGGGGTCTCGTCGGATGCCCGGCCTCCGCGCTTCGTCATGGCGCGCATCGGCACCTCGCTGACGGTGCTGGCCTTCCTCTTCCACCTCGGCGCCACGCTGACACGCGGCATCGCGGCGGGACGCGTGCCGTGGGCGAACCTCTACGAGTTCGCGATGATCGGGACGCTCCTGATCATCGCGGTGTACCTGATCGTGCTCACGCGCATGGACCTGCGCTTCCTCGGCACGTTCATCACCGGTCTGGTCGTGGTGCTCCTGGGGCTGTCCTCGACGAACTTCTATGTCGACGTCTCACCGCTCATGGACCCGCTCAAGAGCGTCTGGCTCGTCATCCACGTGTTCGTCGCGTCGCTCGGAACCGCGTTCTTCGCCCTCGCGTTCGCCCTGTCGGTCATCCAGCTCATGCAGTCCCGCCGCGAGCGTCTCGTGAAGGAGGGGGCGGAGAAGGCCGGCCCCGGCTTCCTGCGGACCTTCCCCACGGCGGAGCGCCTGGAGAGCATGGCCTACCGCTTCACGATCATCGGCTTCATCCTGTGGACGTTCACCCTGATCGCCGGGTCCATCTGGGCGTACTACGCCTGGAGCCGCTTCTGGGGCTTCGACGTCAAGGAGACCTGGACCTTCGTGATCTGGGTGCTCTACGCGGGGTACATCCACGCGCGGGCGACCCGCGGATGGCGCGGCAACCCCTCGGCGTGGCTCGCCATCGTGGGGTTCTCGGCGGTCATGTTCAACTTCACGATCGTGAACGTCTTCTTCAAGGGTCTGCACGCCTACTCCGGCATCTCCTGAACCCGGGCGCGGCCCGCAGCCCTCGGCAAGGATCCTGCGCACCTGCAGGTCCGCCGCGGGATCAGGCGCGAACGTGCGGCCGCATCGGGATGACCTCGGCGTGCTCGGTGCCGTCGTGGTACGACACCAGTTCGAGCTCGGCGATGCGCTCGGCCGGCCGTGATCCGAGTGACCGGCGGGACGAGTGCGACAGCTCGGTCCACTTGGCCGGGGCGATCGTCTTCGCGTAGATCAGCGAGACGTGGAACGTCCAGTCCGCGACGGTGCGCTCGTCGACCCGTCGGAAGTCCGTGGTCTCGAGAGCATTGCTCAGACTGGTGTACGCCGAGACCAGGGTCGCGCTCCGGGTGAGTCGCAGGAGCACGACCTGCCAGGGAGCGGGGAACACGTCGACCGCCTCGGCGGCCACATCGATCGGCTGCTGGGCGGCCGCCCATTCTCGCAGGAACGCCGCCAGCTCCTCGCGGCGCTCCGGCTCCTGGAAGGCCCGGAGCGTGACGTGCGCGGCATTCGGGTGCGGGACCGGCACGGCCGCGCGGGTGAGTGCCGTGCGCTGTTCGGCGCGGTAGATGTCCGCCACGGCGCGCTCCGGACGCAGCACGAGGTACTGCTGTCCCTCGAGTGCGGCGAGCTGGTCGGGAGACGTCATGAAGGGGTGGCGCATCTCTTGATCGTAGGTGCGCCGACGGCATCCCGCGGTCAGGCCGTCGCGAGCACCGCCTTCGTGGAGGTCGTCCGGCGCACCGCGACCGCCAGGGTCGTCGCCACGATCGACAGCACGCCCCAGACGACGAGAGCCGCCACGGCCGCACCGTTCCCGGCGATGAGACCGGTGAACGCGGGGGCGGTCGGCAGCGCGCCGCCGAGGGTCGACAGCCAGCCGGGCACCGTCGAGATCAGCCCGGTCGCCACCGCGAGCACACCGACCACGGCGCTGACCCAGCGGCCGATGCCGCCGAAGACGGCCACCAGGGCCTGGTTCACGGCGGCGAACACGACGCCGGTGAGCACGGCGGTCCCGGCGAAGGTCCACCACGCGGCGACGTCGTAACTGGCCACGAACTGCACGATCACCGACAGCAGCAGGCCCTGTCCGGCGCCGATCAGGGCGGCGGGAGCGAACGCCCGCAGAGTGAGGCCGGCCGAGGAGCGGCGCGAGGTGAGGGTGCGCGCGGTGTGCGCGCGCATCACGATGAAGGACGCCAGCCCGCCGAACCACAGCACCACGGCGGCGAGCAGGGGGATCGCGGTCGGTCCGAAGAGGGTCGTCGTCGAGGAGTCCGTCGACACCGGGTCGGCGATCACCGAGGCGAGGGAGGTCGACTCGGAGTCGCTGAACGAGGGGAGCGAATCGGCGGCGGTGCGCAGGCCGCCGGCGAGTTCGCCCGTGCCGGAGGCGAGCGTGTCGAGTCCGGTGGCCAGCTCGGTCGTGCCGTCCGCGAGCGCGGTGGCGCCGTCGGAGAGCTGCGTCGCACCCGAGGCGAGGGCGCGCGCTCCGGCGGCCGACTGGTCGATGCCCTGGCTCGCGAGCTGGTTCAGTCCGCCCGCGAGTTCCGTGGCGCCGTCTCCGGCCTGCGTGAGGGTCGACGCGAGCGTGCCGAACGTGCCCGGGATGGCGGCGACGCCACCCGCCACCTCCGGAGCGTTCAGGATGCCGGAGGCGGTGCCCGCGGCTGTCGCGGCCGAGACCGCGTCGGCGGCGGCAGCGGCGATCGCATCGCAGGTGGCCTGGGAGGACGTGGCGGGCACGCACTGCGCCGCCAGCGCACCGAGCTCCTGTGCCAGCGAGCCGGTCTTCGTCGCGGCATCCTGTGCCGCTCCGGCACCCGACTGCACCGCCCCCACGAGCTGCGTGACGTCCCCGACGTTGTTCTGCAGCTGCGTGCCGCCGTCGGTCAGGCCGGCACCGAGCGTGCCCGCGCCGGACGCGGCGTCGCGCGTGTTCGCGGCGATGGTGTCGAGTCCCGACGCGAGGGAGGAGGCACCGGAGCCGAGGTCTGCAGCCCCGGAGGCCAGCTGCGTGGCGCCGTCGGGGATCTCGGCGGCCCCGTCCGCGGCACTGCGTGCGCCGGTCGCGAGGTCGACCGCCCCGTCGGCGGCCTCACCGATCTGATCGCCGATGGTCGTGAAACCGACGAGGATGTTCTCGGTCGTCGCCTCGGAGAGCATGGTGCCGAGCGTCGACGCGGCGACGTTCGCGATCTGGCCGGTGATGAGGTCGTCGGCCACGAGTCCGTCTTCCGGCGTCGTCACCCGGATGGTCGCCTGCTCCGGGTCGCCCCCGCCGTCGGCGATCGCCTGGCCGGAGGACGTGGCAGCGGCCGAGAAGCTCTCCGGGATCGTGATGACCGCCTGGTAGGAGCCGTCGGCCAGCCCCTCCGCGGCGTCGTCCTCGTTCGAGATCACCCAGGTGAGGTTCGAGTCGAAGTCGTCCGAACCCTCGACGAGTCCGGAGGCGAGCTGTCGCCCGAGCGGGGTCACCTGGTCGTCGATCGTGACCGGCTCGTCGAGGTTGACGATCGCGGCCGTCATCGAGTCCAGACGCTCGGTCGGGTCCTGCAGTGCCGCGACGAGGACGCCCCCGACGGCGGCGGGCAGCAGCAGGATGCCGAGGATGGTCAGCCACGTGATGGGCTTGCGGGAGCGTGCGCGCTCGATGGGGAGGGTCATGCGGTCACCTCGGTGGAGTGTTCGGACGAACGGCGGGCCGTTCCGGTGTCGATGACGTCGGCGGAGGACCAACCGGCCTCCGCGAGGAGGGAGCGGGCCGCCGCGGCGTCGGAGGCGGTGGCGAACACCGCGAGGGGGCGTGATGCCGCCGCGTCGCGCAGCATCGCGGCGGCCTGGTCGCGCTGCCCGCCGGCGAGACGGTCGATGCCGTCGATCACGACGACCGCGGATCGGCCGCGCAGGGATTCCTCGAGGTCGAGCAGCGCGGCATCCGCGTCGTCGATCAGCACGCAGCCCACGTGTGCCCGCACCCAGGCGGCCCGGCCGGGGAGCAGATGCCCGGCGACCCGGAGTCGGCCCTCGTCTGCGGGGATGCGCCCGGCCACCGTCAGCGCGAGCGCGCGGCGGACCCGGCCGTCGTTCCCGGTGGCGATGAGAGCTCCGCCGGGGGCGACGCGGAACGAGGCTCCGGCCATCACCGGGGCATCGGCGCCGAGGGACAGCTCGTCGGCGGCGATCACGGAGTCGTCACCGGGCCAGGAGGCGAGGTGACGTTCGCGCTCGACGGCCTCTCCTTCGATGTCGACGCTCGGCAGGATCTTCTCCAACCACGCGGGCAGCTGCCAGGCGCGCTCGCCGAGGATCGCCATCAGTGCGGGGATCAGGGTCATGCGTACCAGGAACGCGTCGATCGCGATGCCGGCCGCGAGGCCGAGGGCGATCGGTTTGAGCGAGGAGTCGCCCTCGGGGACGAACGCCACGAACACCGCGAACATGATCAGTCCGGCGGCGGTGACGACCTTGGCCGAGCCCGTGAAGCCGCTGCGCACCGCGCGCAGGGCCGCCGCGCGACGGGTGGCGCGATCCACGCCCTGCGATCCCTCACCCTGTCGAAGGGCCTTGTCGTGCACGAAGTCCTCGCGCATGCGGGACACCAGGAACACCTGATAGTCCATCGCCAGGCCGAACAGCACCCCCATCAGGATGATCGGCATGAAGCTGATGATGGGGCCGACCTTCGCGACGTGCAGGGCATCGGCGAACCAGCCCCACTCGAACACCGCGCCGACCACGCCGAAAGCGGCGACGATCGAGAGCAGGTAGCCGAGGGCGGCGGTGATCGGCACCCAGAGAGAGCGGAACACGATCGTGAGCAGGATCAGCGAGAGCCCGATCACGAAGATGCCGAAGGGCAGCAGCGCATTGCCGAGCTGGTCGGAGATGTCGATGCCGACGGCCGTGAAGCCCGTGACCTTGAGGTCGATCCCGAACTCGTCGAGCCACTCGTCGTGGTGGGAGCGCAGCTCGCGGACGAGATCGGCGGTCGCCGGGTCGTCCGGCGCCGTCTCGGGCACGATCTGGACGATGCCGGTGTCGGCGGTCTCGTTCGGGGTGGCGAGGGCGACCTCCTTCACGCCGGGGATGTCGGCGACGGCATCGCCGAGGTCTTCCATCAGCCCGAGCGGGTCGGTGGAGGTGACGATCGTGCCGGTGAGGATCAGCGGGCCGTTGAACCCGGGGCCGAACTCCTCGCCGACCAGGTCGTAGCTCTGGCGTGCCTCGGAGGACTCGGGCAGGACCCCGGCGTTGGGCAGAGCGAGGTTCAGGCTGAGGGCGGGCACGGCGACGATGCCGAGGCCGAGCACGACAGCGGCCGAGACCAGGATCGGGTGTCGGGTCACGCCGCCGACCCAGCGCTCGCTGAAGCCGCGGCGCGGCGCCGGGGCGGGCTTGCCCTTGCGGGCCTTGCGCTCGCGCTTCGGGCGGCCGACGACCCGGCCCTTCATGAAGCCGAGCAGCGCGGGGGTCAGCGTGACCGCGATGGCCACGGCGATGGCCACCGCCACGGAGGCGGCGATGCCCATGGTCGTCAGGAACGGGATGCCGGCGAAGCCCAGGCCGATCAGGGCGATCAGCACCGTGACACCGGCGAAGACGACGGCGGATCCGGCGGTGCCCACGGCGCGGGAGGCGGACTCTTCGGGATCGACGCCCTCACGGACCTGGTCCTGGTGCCGGGCCATGATGAACAGCGCGTAGTCGATGCCGACGGCCAGGCCGAGCATCAGCGCCAGGAGCGGGGTCGTGGAGGAGACCGTGGCGAACGCGGTCGCGGCGAAGATGCCCGCCATCGATATGCCGACACCGAGCACCGCGGTGAGCAGGGGGAGGCCGGCCACCACGAAGGAGCGGAACGTCACGATCAGCACGAGGAGCGCGATCACGAGTCCGACGGCCTCCGTGAGCGTCAGCCCCGGGATCGAGGTGGCGAACAGGTCGCCGCCGAGCGCGGTGCGAGCCCCCGACGGGAGCTCCTCGGCGAGGGCATCCGACACCGAGCGCAGCGCGTCCTTCGTCTCCTCCGAGACATCGGTCGACTCGCCGTCGAACTGCAGGCGCACGATCGCCGCCGTCTCGTCGTCGTTGATCATGCCGTTGACCATCTCGTCATACGGCGAGTTCGCGGCGAGCACGCCGTCGAGATCTCCCAGCTCGTCCACCGCGGCCTCGATGTCGTCGCGGTAGGGGTCGTCCATGACGGAGTCGCCGTCGGCGGCGACCACGATGATCTGCGCGCTCGTGCCGCTCACCTGGGGGAAGGAGCGGGAGAGCTGCTCGAGTCCGGCCTGCGACTCGGTCCCCGGGATCGAGAACGAGTTGTCGGTGCCGGCGCCGAGCACGAGGGCACCCGCCCCCGCGAGGCCGAGAGCGAGGAGCCAGGAGACGAGAACCCGCCACGGGTGCCGGAAGGACCAGCGACCGAGCGAAGACAGGAGAGTGGACACGCGTTCCTCCGGGGGATGTCGTGCGGATACACAGGTGTATCCAATACATAGATGTATCGTAAAGTCATCCACCCGCCACAGCCTGTGTGCGGGGTGTGAATCGTGCGAGAGTGAAGGGCCAGGAGGTTTCGATGACGACACCCGCTCCCCGCAGTCGCGAGAACACCCGCGCGCGGCTCCTCGAGGCGGCCGCGCAGGTCTTCGCGGAGGTCGGTCTCGACGGCGCCTCCGTCGAAGAGGTCTGCGAACGCGCCGGCTTCACCCGTGGGGCCTTCTACTCCAACTTCGAGTCCAAGGACGAGCTCTTCCTGATGCTCACGGCCAGCGTGGCCGAAGTGCGCCTCAACGCCGTGCGCACGCGAGTCGAGGAGATGACCGCGGACGGCGCGCTCGCCGCGGGCTGCGATCCCGTCGACATCGTCCGACAGGTGATGGAGCTCGGCGGTGACGACCGCCTCGGTGTGATGCTGATGAGCGAGATCCGCATCCGCGCCCTGCGCGACCCCGCGTTCGGCATCGCCTACCTGGCGCAGGAGCGCGAGATGGTCGCGAGCATCGCCCGGATCATCGAGGACATCGTCGAGGCCGGGCCGCTCGAGCTGCGCCTGCCGGCCGACGTCGCGGCCCGCATGCTCATGATCGTCTGGGAGGGCATGACCGTCCGTGGCGCCATGGAGGGGCAGGACGACGAGGGGCTCCGCCACTTCGGCAGCGACGAGCTCGGCCGCCTGGTGCAGCTGATCGTCGACGGAGCCGGTGGGGGAGTCAGCTCTCCCGGGTGCTGAGCTCGTAGTGGCAGCGCGCGAGACGCGCCACCCACCACTCGCGCCGCTCGTCCGGGGCGGCGAGCCGGTGCAGCGCGTCGCCGTCCGGGGTCACCCGGGCGGCGGAGATGCTGCCGTCGTGCGGGCGGATGTCGGCGACGTCGTCGAGGAACAGCGATGACGTCCCCAGGCCGCAGTCGAAGGAGAGATCGGGGAGCGCGGCGGCCAATGCGGCGCCCTGGGAGAGACCGACGGCGGTGTCGAGCGCACTGGACACGACGACCGGGAGCCCGGCGGCCGTGATGATCTGCAGCGCCCGGGTGACCCCGCCCAGCGGCTGCGCCTTGATCACCAGGAGGTCGGCGGCCCGCGCCCGAGCGACCGCGAGGGGATCGGCCGACTTGCGCACGCTCTCGTCCGCGGCGACGGGGATGCCCATGTACTTGATCCGTCGGCGCAGATCGGCGAGCTCCGGCACCGTGGCGCACGGCTGCTCGACGTACTCGAGGTCGTACTCGCCCAGCGCATGCACCGCGTGCTCGGCCTCGTCGACGTTCCAGAAGCCGTTCGCGTCGATGCGGATGCGGCCCTCCGGTCCCATGACCTCGCGCACGGCGCGCACCCGCGCGACATCGTCGGCCAGCGACTGTCCGGGTTCCGCGACCTTCACCTTGGCGGTCCGACATCCCGGGAACCGCTCGAGCACCTCCGCGACGCGCGCTGCCTCGATCGCGGGGATCGTGGCATTGACGCCGATCCGCTCGCGCAGCGGCGCGGGCTGCGGGCTCCACGCGAAGTCGATCGCGGCGGCGAGCCACGTCGCGGCCTCGGCATCGTCGTACTCCGTGAACGGGGAGAACTCCGCCCAACCCTCCGGTCCCTCGAAGAGCAGGGCTTCGCGGGTGTCGACGCCGCGGAAGCGCGTGTGCATCGGCAGCGCGACGACGCGGGCCGAATCGAGCAGGTCTGCGAGGGAGGGGAGCATGGCCCCATTCTGCTCCGTGCGCGCCGCGGCACGGCATCCCCGCCCCTGGCGAGTCGTCCACACCCTGCTCTGAGGCGTCCGCAGGAATAGGGTGGATGACGTGACCAGCACATTCGTCTCCGACCTGTTCGACGCCGACCAGTGGCGGCTCGCGCCCGGGGCGGAGGAGTACACCGACATCACCGCGCACGTCTCGACCGACGGCGGCGTCGCGCGGATCGCCTTCAACCGGCCCGACGTGCGCAACGCCTTCCGCCCGCACACGGTCGACGAGCTCTACCGTGCCCTCGACATCGCCCGCCAGGACTCGCACATCGGCGCGGTGCTGCTGACGGGCAACGGCCCCAGCCCCAAAGACGGCGGCTGGGCGTTCTGCTCCGGCGGGGACCAGCGCATCCGCGGGCGCGACGGCTACAAGTACTCCGAGTCGGAGACCGCGGTGCAGGATCCGGCGCGCGGCGGGCGGTTGCACATCCTGGAGGTGCAGCGGCTGATCCGCTTCATGCCCAAGGTCGTCATCGCCGTGGTGCCGGGATGGGCCGCGGGCGGCGGGCACTCGCTGCACGTGGTGTGCGACCTCACGATCGCCTCCGCGGAGCACGGGAAGTTCAAGCAGACGGACGCCGACGTCGGCAGCTTCGACGCCGGCTACGGCTCTGCGTACATGGCCCGCCAGACCGGCCAGAAGTTCGCCCGCGAGGTGTTCTTCCTCGCGGAGGAGTACTCCGCGCAGCGCGCGTATGAGGCGGGAGCGGTGAACCGCGTCGTGCCGCATGCCGAGCTCGAGCGCGAGGCGCTGGCGATGGCGCGTACCGTCCTCACCAAGTCGCCCACCGCGATCCGCATGCTGAAGTTCGCGTTCAACGCGGTCGACGACGGGCTCGTCGGCCAGCAGGTGTTCGCCGGCGAGGCCACGCGCCTCGCCTACGGCACCGATGAGGCTGTGGAGGGGCGGGACTCCTTCCTCGAGAAGCGCGAGCCCGACTGGTCGTCGTTCCCCTGGCACTACTGAGAGCACGCGCATGGTCTCCCTGATCCCGACGGACGCCGACGATCCGGTCGCGCTGCAGGACGCGTTGCGCGGGGCCCTCAGCGGCGGCCCGGCCCTCGGGCTCGGGATGATCGACGGCGCCGCCGAGCAGGTGCCCGACGGTACGGCGGCCGTGATCGCGACCTCGGGGTCGACCGGCATCCCGAAACGGGTCGTGCTCAGCGCCGAGGCGCTGCGAGCCGGTGCGGAGGCCACGGCGGAGCGGATCGGCAGCGGTCGCTGGCTGCTCGCGCTTCCCGCGGGCTACGTGGCGGGCCTGCAGGTGCTCGTGCGGTCTCTGGTCGCCGGCACCGCGCCGGTCGCGCTCGCGGGCCGCTTCTCGCCGCGCTCCTTCGCGGAGGCCACGCTGTCGATGCTGCGCCCGGCAGCCGGGGCGGGAGGAACCCTCCCCGAGCTCTACACCGCGCTCGTCCCCGCGCAGCTCTCGACGCTGCTCGATGCCGCGGACGACACCGCCGTGCGGGGGGCGCTGGGGGCGTATCGCGCCATCCTGGTCGGCGGGCAGGCGCTCCCGGAGCCGCTGCGCGAGCGGGCGTCCGATCTCGGCATCCGCCTCGTGCGCACCTACGGCTCGACCGAGACCGCGGGGGGCTGCGTGTACGACGGCGTGCCGCTCGATCGGGTCGCGGTGCGAGTCGTGGACGGCGAGCTGCGCATCGCCGGCCCCCAACTGGCCGACGGTTATCTCGGGGACCAGGCACTGACGGACCGCACCTTCGTGCGCGACGACCACGGACTGCGCTGGTACCGCACCGGTGATCTCGGCCTCGTCCATGACGGGGTGGTGCGGGTACAGGGGCGCGCCGACAACGTGATCGTGTCCGGCGGCATCAACATCTCTCTCGACCTGGTCGAACGCGTCGTGCGACAGGTGCCGGGTCTGCATGATGCCGTCGTGGTGGGCGTCGACGACGAACGGTGGGGTGAGGCATCCGTGATCGTGGCGGCCCGGGGCGCGGCACTGCGGCGGAGCGAGACCGATCAGCTGGTGCACGCGCGCGACGCGGTCGAGGCCGAGCTGGGAAAGCACGCCAGGCCCGCGCGACTGATCCTCGTCGACGAGCTTCCGATGCGGGCATCCGGAAAACCCGACGGCGAGGCGATCCGCGCCGCCGTCGCCGAGCTGCGCTGACCCCTCGCACTGCCCCCTCCTCTCGGCGCTGAGCCACCCCCTTCTGTGCGACCCGGCCCTCTGCGGATGTTCATAGAGGGGTGGCTCGCACAGAGAGGGGCCGGTCGGCGAGAGGGAGGCGTGGGCTGTCAGACTGAGGCATGGCCACGTACACGCACGGACATCACGAATCCGTCCTCCGCTCGCACAACACCCGCGACATCGCGAATTCCGCGGAGTACCTTCGACCGCACCTCCTGCCGACCACGCGTCTGCTCGACGTGGGCGCCGGGCCGGGCACGATCACGGCGGACTTCGCCGGCATCGTGGCGCATGTCACGGCGACCGAGATCAGCGCCGAGGCGCTGTCGCTGTCGCGCGATCTCGCGGCCGACCGGGCGCTGAGCAACCTCGACTTCTCGATCGAGGACGTGCATGCCCTGAGCTTCGCCGACGACAGCTTCGACGTGGTGCACGCGCATCAGGTGCTGCAGCATGTCGCCGATCCGGTGCAGGCGCTGCGGGAGATGCGCCGCGTCACCGTGCCGGGCGGGATCGTCGCCGCGCGCGATGCGGACTACGCCGGCTTCCACTGGTTCCCGGTGCTCCCCGAGCTCGATCGCTGGCTCGCGCTGTACCGCGCGGCGGCACGGGCGAACGGGGGAGAACCGGATGCCGGACGGCGGCTGCTCTCCTGGGCGCGCGCCGCCGGATTCTCGGATGTCACCGCCACGGCATCCACCTGGTGCTACGCCTCGCCCGAGCAGCGCCGGTGGTGGGGCGGGATGTGGGCCGACCGCATCCTCGAATCCGCCCTCGCGCACCAACTCGTCAGCGGCGGGATGGCGTCGCGACGGGAGCTCGAGGAGATCAGCGCGGCGTGGATGCGCTGGGCCGAGGACGGCGACGGCTGGTACCTCGTGCCGCACGGCGAGATCCTCTGCCGCGTCTGAGCCGCGGAACGGCGCCGGAGCAACTACATCCGCAGACGGACGCCGGGCGTGGACGGCTCGCGTAGCGTGAAGGAGTGATCCGTCCCATCTCCCGCGCCTGGCTCGTCGCCGACATCATCGGCGCGGTGGTCGGGTTCGCCCTCACCTCGGCTCTGACCCTCGTCACCGGGGTCACCGGACTGAGCGTCTGGGTCACCGACTCCGCCATGGCGACGGTCGCGTACATCGTCGTCGGCGTGATCCTGTGGGGCGGCGCCGCGATCGCGCGCCTGTCACCCACGCTGGCGCTCGGGATCGCGTGGTTCGGGGCGGTGCTCCAGATGTCGATGGGGCTTCCGCCGTCGGCCTACGATCTCGGCATCCTCGTGGTCCTGTTCGCGACAGCCGCGTGGGGGAGCAGGCGTCTGCTGTGGATCGGCGGGATCTCCGCGGTCGCCGGCGGCGTGATCGGAGGCGTGTACTTCGGCCTCGCCTTCTCGGGGGAGCTGCTGACGGATGCCGCCAGCGCGATGCGTGCCGTGACGATCGCGGCGCTGCTGGGGTCGGTGTTCCTCCTCGCGATGGTCATGTCGTGGGGAGCCGGTCTGCTGTGGCGCGTGATCGTCAGCGGCCGGGCGACGCAGGTCGCGCGGGCTCAGGCCGAGATGCGCACGGCCGAGGAGCAGGAGCGGGTGCGGATCGCCCGCGACATGCATGACGTCGTCGCGCACTCGCTCGCGGTGGTGATCGCCCAGGCCGACGGTGCGCGCTATGCCGTGGCGGCGAAACCCGAGCTCGCCACCGAGGCGCTGGGGACGATCGCGCAGACCGCGCGGGGTGCGCTCTCCGATGTGCGCATGCTCCTCACGCAGCTCCGGCACCGTCAGGGCGATGGGCCGCAGCCGACGCTCGCGGATCTGGAGGCGCTGTTCGCGCAGGTGCGTCAGGCGGGCATCGAGCCGCGCATCACGGTCGATCCGATGCCGCCGGGGGAGCCGCCCGGGGCGATCCAGCTCGCCGTGTACCGCATCCTCCAGGAGGCGCTCACGAACGCGATCCGGCACGGAGAGGGCGCCGTCGACGTGCACCTGGCCTGGTTGCCGGAGCGGGTCGAGGTGCGGGTGACCAACACGATCCGGCACGGATCGACGACGGGCGCGGGCGGACACGGGCTGATCGGCATGCGCGAGCGCGCTCAGCTCATGGGCGGTACTCTTCAGGCGGAGCGCCGAGGCACGCAGTTCGTCGTGCACGCGACGCTCCCGATCGGTCCGTCGTCGCACGCCGTCGTCCCCGGATGAACCATTCACGAACAGGGAGTCCCTCCGCATGATCAGAGTCGTCCTCGTCGACGATCAGGCGTTGTTCCGTGCCGGCATCCGCATGCTGGTCGCCTCGCAGCCCGACCTCGAGGTGGTCGGCGAAGCGGGCGACGGACGCGAGGCGCTCACCGTGGTGGCTGCCGCACACCCGGACGTCGTGCTGATGGACATCCGGATGCCGGTGATGGACGGCCTCGCCGCGACCGCCGAGATCCTCGCGCAGCCGGACCCGCCGCGGATCGTCATGCTGACGACGTTCGATCTCGACGAGGCGGCCGCGCGGGCCATCCGCCAGGGGGCCAGCGGCTTCCTGCTCAAGGACGCCGACCCGGAGTTCCTCCTCGCCGCGATCCGCACCGTGCACGCCGGGTCGAGCGTGATCGCCGCCTCCGCCACGCGCGAGCTGTTCGCACACTTCGCGGAAGCGCCGAAGCCCGTCCCGTCGGCGTATGCCTCGCTCACCGAGCGCGAGAAGGAGATCTTCGCCCTCGCGGCGCGGGGCCTGTCGAACGGTGAGATCGCGTCGCGCGAGTTCCTCAGCGAGGCGACCGTCAAGACGCACATCAGCCGCATCCTGGCGAAGCTCGCTCTGCGCGACCGCGTGCAGCTCGTGGTGTTCGCGTTCGAGCACGGCCTCGCCTGACCGTCTTCTCGCCCCGGCCGCGCTGCCGACCCTGCCGCGCTGCCGACCCGGCCCTCTGTGGTCGACCCGGCCCCTTGTGGACGCATTCACAGGGGCCGCTCGCACAGAAAGGGCCGGGTCGGCGAGAGGGGTCGGTGCGAGCGCGGGCGGCGGGATCATCCTTGCGATGTAGGCGGATGCTCCGGGCGGGCGACGCGCAGGAGAGCGCGTCTCCGTAGCGTCGATGACATGGAGATCACGACCACCGACCTCGGGCTCGCCGCCCGCGTCCAGCACCTCACGAAGACCTACGGATCGGGCGAGGGCACCGTCCATGCGCTCGACGACATCAGCGTCGGCATCCGCCGCGGGCAGTTCACCGCGATCATGGGCCCCTCCGGCTCGGGCAAGTCCACGCTCATGCACATCATGGCCGGACTCGACACCCCGTCCGCGGGACGCGCGTGGATCGGCGACACCGAGATCACGGGTCTCGGCGACCTCGACCTCACGATCCTGCGCCGTCGTCGCGTCGGCTTCGTGTTCCAGGCGTTCAACCTCGTGCCGACGCTCGACGCGCTCGGCAACATCATGCTGCCGTTCGAGCTCGACGGCCGCCGTCCGAGTGCGATCGAACGGGCCAGGATCGACGGGCTGATCGAAACGCTCGGCCTGGGCAGCCGTCTGCGCCACCGACCGCACGAACTCTCCGGCGGACAGCAGCAGCGGGTGGCGATCGCGCGGGCTCTCGCGACGGGCCCCGACCTGGTGTTCGCCGACGAGCCCACGGGCAACCTCGACTCGAAGACGGGCCGCGAGGTGCTGCAGCTGCTGGCCGCGGCGAGCCGCGAGCACGGGCAGTCGATCGCGATGGTCACGCATGATGCGATCGCCGCCAGCTTCGCGGACCGGGTGCTGTACCTGGGGGATGGTCGCATCGTCGCCGATCACCCGCGTCAGAGCGCCGAGCAGATCTCCGCCTACATGCTCGCGGCTGAGGTGGCGGCATGACCGCCGTCGCCCCCGCCCTCGCGACGGTCGTCCCGCAGACGGCGGCGACCGGGCCCCGGTGGGGCTGGCTCCGAGAGCGCGGCATGGGAGCGAGCATCCTCGTCGCCGCCCTCTCGTCCGCGTTCGGCGTGCTGCTCGTCGAGATGACGGCCTACATCGGCGCGACACTCCAGGCGGATCCCTTCATCGGCGACAGCGAGACGCTGGCCATCGTGGTCGGATTGCTGTCGGTGCTGCTGACCGCCGTGGCGATGTACGTCGCGGCGATCGTGACCGCGAACACGTTCTCGACGATCATCGCGGGCCGCACGCGGCAGATCGCCCTCCTGCGCCTGATCGGGGCGACGGCGCGATCGCAACGCGCGGAGGTCGGGAAGCAGGGGCTGATCGTGGGCGTGATCGGCGCCGGTCTCGGCGTGATCGCCGGACTGCTGATCTCGGCACTCGGCGTCCAGGTCGGCTCGGCGTTGCTCGCGAACGACCCCGCCGGGTTCACCCTCGCACAGCCGTTCCTCACGCTGCCCGCCGTCGGAGTCGCGCTGACGACCTGGCTCGCCGCGTGGATCGGATCCCGGCGTGTGCTCGCGGTCACCCCTCTGCAGGCGATCGGCGGCGCGGTCGAGCGCACCCACGACGACCTGACCGGGCGGGCGGGGCGTCACGTCGGCGCCTGGGTGCTGCTGATCACGGGCGCCGCGCTCCTCGCCGGCGGCGTCGTGATCGGACTGATCACCCCTCTCGGGGTCGTGGTGGCGTTCCTCGGAGGAGTGCTCTCGTTCACGGGTCTCGCGCTCGGATCCGTCCTGTTCATGCCGCCGGTGCTGCGCCTGGTCGGTCGGATGTTCGGATCCAGCGCGACCGCGCGCCTGGCTGCCGAGAACGCGCTGCGGTACCCGGAGCGGTCCTCGCGGATGGCGATCGGCGTGGTCATGGGCGTCACGCTCGTGACGATGTTCGCGGTGGCGCTCGAGTCCGCCAAGAGGCTGATGATGAACCAGACCGGCGACGTGCCGGATGAGTTCTTCGCCCCGTTCGACGCCTTCGCCTCGATCATGATGGTCCTGGTCGCGGTGTCCGCGGTGATCGCCGCCGTCGGACTGGTGAATCTGCTCACGATCGGCGTCGTGCAGCGGCGTCGCGAGCTCGGGCTGCTCCGCTCGATCGGGCTCTCCAATCGCCAGGTGCGTCGCATGGTGCTGCTGGAGGCGACGCACATCACGGTCGCGGCGACCCTCACCGGACTCGTCCTGGGCATCGTCTACGGCTGGATCGCCGCGCAGTCCGTGCTGGGCTCGGTCCCCACGCTTCCCGACTACACGCCGGCCGGACTCGTCGCGCCGCAGATCCCGTGGATCCCCGTCGTGGTGATCGTCGTGGCCACGGCGCTGCTCACGCTCATCGCCGCGGCGACCCCCACGCGCCTGGCCACTCGCATCGCTCCGGTGGAGGCGCTCGCCGCGGACTGAGCGCCCGCGCACCCGCCCCTCGCTCTTCGGAGGGTGCGGGTGCGCGTCTAGGCTGGACGGATGCCCTCGCCGTTCGATCAGTCCACGTATCAGGTCCGCCTCGACTGGGGTCTCGCGGGACTCGAGCGTCTGGCGGATGCCGACGTGGTCGTGATCGTCGACGTGCTGCACTTCTCGACCGCTGTGGTCGACGCCGTCGCGGCCGGCGGCGAGGTCGACCTGTCGCAGGCGGCGGAGTGGTCGTCGGATGCCGTCGCTCCGGCCATCGCGGTGACCGCCGCTGCCGGCGGTGCCGTGGTGCTCATCGGCAGCATCCGCAACGCGAGCGCCGTCGCGCGGGCCGTGCAGGTCATCCAGGAGCAGCGGCAGGCGCGCACTTCGGTGGCCCTGATCGCGACGGGCGCGCGCGACGCCTCGAACGACGTGCGCTTCACCGTGGAGGATCAGCTCGGGGCCGGAGCGATCATCGCCGCGTTGACCGACCTCGGGATCGATCACACCGCCCCGGATGCAGCGGTCGCGGCCGAGGGCTTCCGGGCGTTGCGGAGAGCACTGGGGCACCTCCTCTCCGCGAGCGGATCGGGCCAGGAGGCCGAGGACGCCGGCTCCGTCGCGACCGCCGCACGGCTCGACGCCGTGGCGGTCGTGCCGAGGTTCGACGACCGCCGGTTCCTCCCCTTCGTCTGACGGCGCCCCGCGGCACGCCACCCCGCCAACCAGGAGTGCGCGGGAAGCGCGCGTAGGGTCGGGACATGAGGTTCGTTCCCGCGGTGATCGTCGATGTCGTGCTCGTGCTCGTGTTCGCGGTGATCGGCCGGGCGTCGCACGAGGAGGATCCCGCCGGGTTCCTGCTCACCGCCTGGCCGTTCCTGGTCGCGCTGCTGCTGGGCCACCTGGTCGCGGCGCTGCTCCCGGGGCGTCCGCGCCGGCCGTGGTCGGTGCTCTGGGGTCTGGTGGTCTGGGTGATCACCGTGATGGGTGGTCTGCTGCTGCGCATCGCGAGCGGCGACACCGCGCAGGTGCCGTTCATCATCGTCGCGACGCTCACCCTCGGAGTGCTGCTGATCGGCTGGCGGGCCGTCACCGCCCTGCTGCGCCGTCGCCGCGCGGTGACGCCCGCCTCGCAGGATGCCACGGATGCCACGGATGCCACGGATGCTGACGGGTTCGCTGATGCCGATCGCTCAGGGCGCGTCGAGGCGGTCGGCCCCGCCGATGAGACTTCCGCCGACGACGTCCCGCACACTCCGTCCGGGCAGTCGGACGAGACCCGGGACTGAACCCGCGGGTTCAGCGCGGCATCTGTGCGGAGAGGCGCGTGTCACGGGTGATCTCGCGTCGCTCCCACGCGAACACGTGTCGCGGGTCGAACGACCGCGAGCACCGCGCGCACGAGGTGGCGCGCGTCGGGCGCCGATGCCGGTATGTGACATGTCCGGCGGGGCATTGACCGACCCACGGCGCCAGTTCGACGGCGGTCTCGCCGTGATGCGTGGTGCCCCCGACGTAGCCGAGGTCGCGAGCGGTACGCTTCCACGTCGCTCCGTGGGCGGCCTCGTGACCCGCGAGAGCGTGGGCGACCTCGTGCAGGAGGACCTGGTGGATCTCGTCGTCTTCGAACCGCGCGGCGAGGTAGCGCGACACCGAGATGCGCTTCTTCGTGTAGTCGCACTGCCCGGCTCGACGCTTGGCATTGTCGAAGCCGAAGGACCAGCTGGGGTCGAGGTGCATCCGGATGAGCGCCTCGCCCCAGATGCGCACACGGTCTAGATCCGCCATGGAATCAGGCTAAGCCATGCCGCCGACACCGGCGCGAGGAGGCGGGTCGGCTCAGCCGGCGACGAGCTGTTCGGTCCGGCGGCGCTCCGCCGCCTCGATCGCCAGCAGCACGACCTCGAGATCACGGTCGGCGGCGCCCGCCTCGCGTCGCAGGAAGAGCGAGCGCTTGAAGCTCTCGCGAGCCGTGTCGTAGTCGCCGGCGTCATAGGCGTTCTTGCCGTGATGGTGATGCGCGAAGGCTGCGATCGAGATCCAGCCCTGCCCCTCGGCCTCGTCGGCGCAGGTCGCGAGTTCCTGCTCGGCTGCCGCGTGTGCGCCGCGGTACTGCAGGATCGTCGCGTGCAGGACCCGCGAGCGCAGGACGTCCTTGCGTGTTCCTGCCATGCGGGCCTGGCGGACGGCCTCGTCGGCGAGCGTGAGGGCCTCGTCGAGCCGACCGAGCACCTTCAGCAGCCAGACGCGTTCCAGGAGCGAGGGCAGGCTGCGCTGGTTCTCGATCTCCGCGAGCCGCGCGGCGCATTCCTCGAGGTCGACCAGCTCACGCAGGTCGTCCCGGTCGTATCCCCGGATGAAACTCATTGCACTCCTCCTGCCACGGCACCTCGTCCAGTCTGCCTGTCCGTCCGGCGCACGACGAGGCGGCGCGCCCGCGACCCGGCATACCGCCACCCGAACGCATCCTGCGGACGTGCCCCGGCGCGGGGAGGGCGCGCGTCAGCGCAGGAAAAGTGAGGCATCCGGACGAGGGGAGGCGACCGCATCCGCATCCGTCACGACTCGGGCGCCCTGCGTGAACGCCTGCACCTCGGCGCCCTGCGCGATCTTGGCGGGATGCGGGCCCGCGGCGAGCAGACGGGGCAGCCACTCGGTCGGCAGCGGGGCGGCCGATGCCGCGATCACCAGGTTGCCGAAGCGGCGCCCCTTGAGCACCTGCGTGTCGGCGAGGACGCCGATCTCGGGCAGCACCTCGGCGATGGTCGCGACCTGGCGCCGGGCGAACGCCAGCCCTGGTCCGTCGGCCACGTTCACCAGGAGGACGCCGGCCGGCCCGAGCAGCGCTGCGAGCTCGCGGTAGAACTCGATGCTCGTCAGATGCGCGGGCGTCTGGGCCCCCGAGTACACGTCGGAGACGACGAGATCGCAGCTGCCGACCAGCGCCCCGGGCAGCCGGCGCACTCCCTCCCGGGCGTCGCCGATGCGGATGCGGATGGGCGCACCCTGGGGCAGGGGGAGGTGCTCCCGCACGAGCTGCACCAGGGGCGCCTCGAGCTCGATGACCTGCTGACGCGAACCGGGACGGGTGGCATCGATGTAGCGCGGGATCGTGAGCGCGCCGGCCCCCAGGTGCACCGCGGTGAGCGGACCGGAGGGGAGCTGATCGACGACCGCCCCCATGCGCACGATGTACTCGAAGTGCAGGTGCGTCGGGTCGTCGAGATCGACGTGCGACTGCGGGGTGTCGTCGACGACGAGCTCGAAGCCGCTCGTGAAGTCGGACGGGACGACGCGGGCGATGCCGCCGTGGTCCAGCCGGGTCTGCGGATGCTCGGCATCCCGTGATCGCGTCCGGCCCATGCGGTCGAGCCTACGCCGTGGGTCCGACCGTCAGTCCTGCTTGCCGTTCGCGCAGGTCTCCTGGGCGGCGGTCTGCCCCGAGATGTTGGGGGAGAGGGTGGCGCGCGCCTGCGGTTCCTCGGCCGACGGCGTCTCCGTCGTCACGGGCTGTCCGGTGTCGACGGGGGCAGGTTCGACCAGCTCCACGCCGCCGTTGTTCGTGACGTCGCCGGTGAGCTGCAGGGACTGCCCCGCACGCAGCGCGTCCCAGACGGTCGCGGCGGCATCGAGGTCGGGGACTCTCCTGTCCTCGTCGTCCGGGTCGACGAACACCGGGTACTGCAGGAACACGAACTCGGAGAACGGCACGTCCTTGATCGTCAGCGCCAGCTGGGCCAGACGGATCGGATTGGCCAGCTCGTCGCTCGGCTCGATGTTGTCGGCGATCGTGTTCGCCAGCCCGAGCACGGTGCCCGGATCCGTGAGCACCTCCTCGCTCAGGATCTTCTTGACGAGGCGCGACATGTACTGCTGCTGGTTCGAGATGCGCGCGAGGTCGCTGCCGTCGCCGACGCCGTGGCGGGTCCGGATGAACTGGAGCGCCTCGGGTCCCGACACGGTGCGCGTTCCGGGCGGCCAATCGATGCCGGTCTGCCCGTCGCGGATGCCGTCGCCGCCGATGCACACCTCGACGCCCCCGATGGTGTCGGTGACCTCCATCACCCCGTCGAAGCCGATCTTCGCGGCGAACGGGATCGGGATGTCGGTGAGATCGGTGAGGGTCCTGGCGACGCAGGAGAGTCCTGCGCGCTGGTAGACGGCGTTGATCTGCGTCTTGCTCGTCGCCGAGACGACGGTGCCGTCCGGGAGCGTGCACTCCGGCGTCTCGAGCATCAGGTCGCGCGGGAAGGAGACCACGGTGACGTTGCGGGGCTCCGCCGAGACGTGCACCAGGAGATTCACGTCGTTGAGCACGGAACCGTCGGCCTCGGAGCATCTCTCCCCGAGCATGCTCGTCGAGACCTCGCCGCATTCGTCGGTGCCGATGAGGAGCAGGCTGAACTCGCCGGGGTAGGCGTCGATCGACGGCGGCTCGACCTCAGGTGCGCCCTCGAGCGTGACGGCGTCTTCTCCGACGCGGTTCAGGAGATCGGTGACGACGAAGGCGCCGACGCCGATGGCGGAGACGAGGACGACCGCCAGGCCGATGCCCAGGGCGCGGAGGAAGGACGAGGTGCGACGACGCGGCGAAGCGCTCGCGTGACGACCGACCGGGGTGCGATCGTCGCGTCGGTGACTGCGGCTCATGGTCGCGAGCCTACCCATGGAAAGAGTTGTCACGAGAGTGTGACGATTGTGAGAAGAACTTGCAGATAATTAGTTAGTCGTAAATACTTTTCCATACCGGCGAGCACCCGATGCCCGCACAGTCACATTTCAAAGAGGAGATCTTCCTGATGCACAAGCGCATTCTTCCGGTCGTGGCGCTCGGCGCCGTGGCCACGCTCGGTCTCGCCGCCTGCGCGGGTGGCGGCAGCGACACCGGCAGCACCGACGGAGAGGGCCAGGAGCTCACCGTCTGGATCATGAAGGGCACCAACCCCGACGCCACGGCCTTCTACGACGAGGTCTCCACGGCCTTCGAAGAGGAGACCGGAGCCACGGTCACCATCGAGGAGATCCAGTGGGCTGACGCGCACGACCGCTTCGTGACCTCGATCGCCGGTGGCACCACTCCCGATATCGCCGAGACCGGCACCACCTGGACCGCCGAGTTCGCCGACGCCGGCGCGCTCGAGCCGCTCGACGAGTACGTCGACGCGGAAGACGGTCTTCGTGACGACCTCGTCGAGGGTCTGGCCGTCGCCGGCACCTACGACGACGCCCTCTACGGCATGCCGTGGTACGCCGGTGTGCGCTCGATCGTCTACCGCGCCGACGTCTTCGAGGAGCTCGGCCTCGAGGCTCCGAAGACGTGGGACGACATCGTCGCCGCGGGCGAGGCCATCAAGGCCGCGAAGCCCGACATGCTGCCGTTCCCGGTCGCCGGTGACGCCGAGTTCCAGGTGTACCCGTGGGTCTGGGGCGCCGGTGGCGAGATCGCCACGCAGGATGGCGACACCTGGACCAGCGAGCTCGACAGCACCGAGTCGCAGGCCGGCATCGAGTTCTACACCGGCCTGGCCACGGAGCACGGCTTCTCCTCCGCCGGCGCGACCACGTGGAAGGAGACCGACCTCCGTGACGCGTTCACGCAGGGCAACGTCGCCATGATGCTCTCCGGCTCGTGGACCCCGAAGACGCTCATCGAGGCGAACCCCGAGCTCGAGGGCAAGATCGGCGCGGCGGTCATCCCCGGCGAAGACGGCGGCATCGCGCCCTCCGTCCTCGGCGGATCGCACCTCTCGGTCTTCAACACGACGAAGAACGCCGACCTGGCGTGGGAGTTCGTCCAGCTCATGACCACGGGCGAGTTCGCCGAGAAGTGGTCCAACGAGACCGGCTACTTCCCGGGCGTCCAGTCCGCGATGGAAGAGGCCCTCGCCTCGACCGACCCGCTCATCGCCCCGTTCGCCGAGCAGATGGTCGACGGCGGAGCATCCGTCCCGGTCACCCCGAACTTCGGCGCCGTGCAGGCGAAGAAGACGACCAACTCCATGATGCAGGCCATCCTCAGCGGACAGAAGGACGTCGCCACGGCGACGAAGGACGCCGCTGCCGAGATGACCCAGCTGCTCAACCAGTAAGGACGCCTCCCTTCCATGTCGATGGTGCAAGCGCCACTGCCGGTCACGAAGGCGGAGTCCACCTCCGCCTCCGTGGCCGGCGGCCGGCCGCGCAAGCGGGGATTCTCGCTCGTCACGGCCCGCCCTTGGCTTCTTCTCGCCCCCGGGCTGATCATCCTCGCGGTGCTCATGCTCTGGCCGCTGGTCCAGGTCTTCATCTATTCGCTGCAGGACTACGGTCTGCGCGAGATCAACACCGGTGAAAGCAACTGGATCGGCTTCCAGAACTACGTCGAGGCGCTCACCAACCCGATCCTGTGGACGGTGGTGCTCCCGAACACCGTCGGGTTCGCGGTCGTCGCCGTGTTCGTCACGGTCGCGGTCGGCACGCTCGTGGCGCTGCTCCTCGCCCGCCTCGGCATCGTCTGGCGCACCATCGTCTCCAGCTGCATCATGGTCGCGTGGGCCATGCCCGCCGTGACCGGCACCTACGTCTGGACCTTCATCTTCGATGCCGATCGCGGCATCTTCAACTCGGTCCTCAAGGACCTCGGGCTGATGGACGGCTCGGTCAACTGGTTCACCAACCAGTGGTCGTTCTACGCCATCGTGCTCCTCAACGTCGTGCACCACGGCTTCCCGTTCGTGGCGATCACGGTCCTCGCCGGCCTCCTCGGCGTCTCCAAGGAGATGCTCGAAGCGGCGGCACTCGACGGCGCCGGTGCGTGGCGCCGCTTCTGGAAGATCATCTTCCCGACGCTCAAGCCCGTCTTCACGGTGGTCATCATCCTGTCCACGATCTGGGACTTCAAGGTCTTCGCGCAGGTCTACCTGATGCCCGGCGGCGGGGGCGGCAACCGCTCCGTGCTGAACCTCGGCGTCTGGTCGTACGTGGAGTCCTTCGGACAGAACCGGTACGGCTTCGGTGCGGCCCTGGCCGTGCTGCTGACGCTCGTGCTGATCGGCATCACGATCGTCTACATCCGTTCGCTCATGAAGGAGGACGAGCTGTGAACCCCCGTGCGTCTCTCCGATCGCGGATCGGCATCGGCATCGCGGTCGCCGCGGTCCTGATCTTCACGCTCTTCCCCGTCTACTGGATGGTGGCCAGCGCCTTCGACGCCAAGGCCTCGAGCGGCGGGCAGTCGCTCCTGCCGCAGGAGTTCACGTTCGACAACTTCGCCTTCGTGCTCACGGAGGGCGGCTTCGGCACGTTCCTCCGCAACTCCGCGATCGTCGCGCTCGTCACCGTGCTCGTCAGCGCCCTGGTCTGCCTTCTGGCAGCCGTCGCCGTCGCACGCTTCCGGTTCAAGCTCCGCACCACGGTGCTCATGATGATCCTCGTGGTGCAGATGGTGCCGCTCGAGGCGCTCGTGATCCCGCTCTTCCTCCAGGTCAAGAGCCTCGGACTGCTCAACAGCATCCTCGGACTCATGGTCGTCTACATCGCGCTGTCGCTGGCGTTCGGCATCTGGATGCTGCGCGGCTTCGTCGCCGCGGTGCCCGTGGAGCTGGAGGAGGCCGCCTACATCGACGGAGCCAGCTGGTGGCGGATGTTCCGCTCGATCCTGCTGCCCCTGGTGATGCCGGGCCTCGTCGCGACGAGCATCTTCAGCTTCATCACGGCGTGGAACGAGTTCATCTTCGCCATGACCATTCTGGGAGCGGAGACCGATCAGTACACGGTCTCGATCGGCCTGAAGTCCTTCTTCGGTCTGTTCGCGAACGACTGGGGCAGCATCATGGCCGCCTCCACGATCATCACGCTCCCGGTCATGATCTTCTTCATCATCGTGCAGCGTCGCCTGTCCGCCGGCATGGTGGCGGGAGCCGTGAAGGGATGAGCGACGACCTCGCGCGTCTCGCGAACGGCGTGCTCTGGCCCGGGTTCTTGGGCACCGAGGCGCCGGCCTGGCTGCTCGACGAGCTCGAGGACGGCCTCGCCGGGGTGGTGTACTTCGCCCAGAACATCGGCGACGGTCTGCCCGCGCTGAGCGCCTCGATCCGCGCCGCCAATCCACACGCGCTGATCGGCGTCGACGAGGAGGGCGGCAGCGTCACCCGACTCGAGGCGGCCGAGGGGTCGACGGTCCCGGGAGCGGCACAGCTCGGACTGCTCGACGACGTCGCAGCGACGGAGCGGACGGGCGCCGAGCTCGCGCGTCGCCTCGCCGCAGTCGGCGCCAACGTGGCGCTCGGCCCCGTCGCCGACGTCAACACCGACCCGCGCAACCCGGTGATCGGGGTACGCGCGTACGGCGCCGACAGCGACCTGGTGACGCGTCACGCGGTCGCGACGATCGACGGCATCCAGGACGGCGGGGTCGCGGCCTGCGTCAAGCACTTCCCCGGTCATGGCGACACGCACACGGACTCGCATCACGCGCTGCCGGAGATCGCCCTCGGCATCGAGGAGTACGAACGCGTGCACGTCGAGCCCTTCCGGGCGGCGATCGAGGCCGGCGTCGACGCGATCATGACGGCGCACATCGTCGTCCCCGCCTGGGGCGAGGCTCCGGCGACCCTGAACCCTCGGGTGCTGGGCATCCTGCGCGACGAGGGCTTCGACGGTGTGATCATCACGGATGCACTCGACATGGCCGCGATCCGCGAGACCGTCGGCATCGGCGGGGGAGCGGCACTGGCCCTGGCCGCCGGCGCCGATCTGCTCTGCATCGGCAACCCGACGAACCCGGGCGACGCCGCGGCGCCGGACCAGGATCGACGCGACTTCCTCGCCGCGCGCGACGGGATCGTCGCAGCACTCCGCGACGGTTCGCTCTCCCGTGAGCGCGTCGAAGAGGCCGCCGGACGCGTGGCCGCTCTCGCCGAGAAACGGCGGGCGTCCGACGCCGCCGCGGTCACGGACACCTTCTCCGACTTCGACGCCGCATCGATCCTGCGCCGCATGGTCTCGGTGACGGGGGAGCTCCCCGAGGCGTCCTCCGCTCTGCCCGTGATCGATGCGCGGCGGCGTTCGACGCTCGCGGTGGACAGCGCGGCCGGCTACGTCGCCCGTGCGCTCGCGGGTGACGCGCGACAGGCGCGGCTGGATGTCGCGAGCGCGGGCATCGCGGACCAGGACCGCGTGCTCGACGAGATGATCGCCGAGCCGGGAACCACCGTGATCCTGATCGACCGGCCCGACACCGATGCCGCTCAGCGCGCACTGGTCGAACGCGCGGCTGCCCGCGACCCGCACGCGGTCGTCGTGAACGTCGGGCTGCCGGTCCGGACGCCGCTGCCGCTGCCGACCGTGGAGGTCGCTGCGGCGAGTCGCGTGGGCGCGGAGGTCGCGCGCGAGAGACTGCTGCTGGGCAGAACAGGCTGAATCGGGGCCGGCAGTGGATGCAGACGTACTCGCACTGGTGCGACGCTCGGTCTCTCGGCTGAGCGCCGCCGAGGCGCGCGTCGCGGAGACCATCCTCGCCGACCCCACCCTGGTGATCGATCTGGCGATCAACGATCTGGCGAAGCTGTGCCACACCTCGTTGTCGACCGTGGCGCGTTTCGCGCAGTCGCTCGGCTACAGCGGGTATCGCGAGCTGCGGGTCGCCGTCGCGCGAACCGTCACGCTCGAGCAGGCGCAGCAGGCGCGGTTCGGTCTCGACACCACGGCGATCGATCCCGACGACGAGCCGATGGCGATCGCGGCCAAGCTCGCGGCGCAGGAGATCGACGCGATCGAGCGGACGGCCCTCGGGCTGGATGCCGCGGCGCTCGACCGGGTCGCCCGGGCCGTGGTGAAAGCCGGGCACATCGACCTCTTCGGGCAGGCGGCATCGGCGCTGACGGCGCAGGACCTGCTCCTCAAGCTCGCGCGCATCGGCTGCTCGGTGGCGCATTTCGCCGATCCGCATCTCGCGCTGACCACCGCCGCGCTGCGCAGCGGAGACGACGTCGCGATCGCCTTCTCTCACAGCGGTGAGACGCTCGAGACCGTGCGCGCCCTCGAGGTGGCCCGCGATGCCGGTGCGCTCTCGGTCGCGGTCACGAGTGTGGCGGAGTCGGCGCTCGCGCTGGCGGCGGATGTCGTGCTGCTCACGTACGCGCATGAGTCGCCGTTCCGGATGGGGGCGATGTCGAGTCGTATCGCGCAGCTCGCCCTGGTCGACGTGCTGTTCGTCCGCGTGGTGCAGCATCGGGGCGAGCCCGTCGTGGTGCCGCTGCAGCGCACGCACGACGCGGCGGTGGTGCGCTCGCGCTCCCAGCCGCGCATCGAGGGCTGACCCGGAGAAGCCCCCGGGGCCGCGGGGTTCAGCCGATGTGATCCCGGGTGCTCGTGAGCGCTCGGAGGGCGATGCGCTGGGCGCGCGCGAGGCTTCCTGTCAGGGAGAGTCCGGTGAGGATGCCGGCGAGGAACCCGGCGGCGAAGGCATCGGCCGCCCCGATGGACTCCACGAGGGGCGCGGCGGGGGCCTCGCTCGTGGCGCGCTCTGAGCCGTCGAAGGCCACCGCCCCCTGCACGTCGGTGATCACGAGGCGGCGGGGGTCGGGGAGGAGGGCGCGGAGCGCTGCCGGGTCGGAGGTCCCGAGCACGGCCTCGGCGTCGGGGCGCGTGCAGAAGACGATGTCCGCGCGGCCGGCGAGCGCCGTCAGCACCGCCTTCCCCTCGGGCTCGCGACCGCGCCACAGCGCGGGACGCCAGCTGAGGTCGAAGCTGAGCAGACGGCCCGCGGGTCGAGCGTCGAAGAGCCTGTCCTGTGCGGCGCGGGCGGAGGGTGACAGGGCGGGAGTGATGCCCGAGGTGTGCACGAGCGCCGCGGAGTCCAGCAGGGCGGCCGCCGCCGGGGCGGCGAGAGACTCGGGGGACATCGCAGAAGCGGCGGATCCCGCACGGTAGTAGTGCATCCGGCCGTCGACCGCTCCGTCGGCGCGCGGGACGAGTTCCTTCACGTACAGGCCCGTGGGGGCATCCGGATCGACCTCCACGGCGGAGGTGTCGACCGCGTGCCGGCGCAGCTCGGCGAGCAGGAACCGGCCGAAGCCGTCGTCGCCGATGCGGGAGACGACGGCCGTGCGGATGCCGGCGGAGGCGAGCGCGATGGCGGTGTTCCACTCGGCGCCGGCGAGAGAGCGGTGGAAGCTCCGGCAGTCCTCGAGCGGGCCCGCGGAGGCGGCCACCAGGGAGATGAGGCCCTCGCCGACACAGACGGCGATCGGGGCGGAGTCCGGCACTCTTCGGACATTACCGGACGTCCTCGAGGCGTTCGACGTCGATACCGGATCGAAACATGGATGTGTTTGGTATCTGTGGATCCGCTGGGTAGCGTCGAGGCATCACCGTGACCCGAGGCGCAACGGCTTCGGGCACGCGCAAAGAAGCGCCCGACAGGGAAGGTCACACAATGCACCAGTCAGTCACGCGTCGGCGAGGTCTCATCGCCATAACCGGAGCGACACTCGCAGCGCTCGTCCTGGCGGGATGCGTCGCCAGTGATCGAGACAACGACTCGGGAGAGGCGTCCGGTGACGTGGACGGCACGTTCGTCTTCGCGGCCTCCTCCGACCCGGCCAGCCTCGACCCCGCGTTCGCGCAGGACGGCGAGTCGTTCCGCGTCTCCCGCCAGATGTTCGAGGGCCTCGTCGGCACCGAACCCGGCACCGCCGACCCCGCACCGCTCCTCGCCGAGAGCTGGGAGTCGTCGGAGGACGGCATGTCCCACACGTTCGCGCTGAAGGAGGGAGTGACCTTCCACGACGGCACGCCGTTCAACGCCGAAGCCGTCTGCGTCAACTTCGACCGCTGGTTCAACTGGACCGGTCTGGCCGCGTCCGAGGCCTTCGGCTACTACTACAACAAGCTCTTCAAGGGCTACGCCTCGAACCCGGCCGACGCCGTGTACAAGTCCTGCACGCCGGACGGTGAGGCCTCGGTCACCATCGAGCTGAACAAGCCGTTCGCCGGCTTCGTGGCCTCCCTGTCGCTGCCGTCCTTCTCGATGCAGAGCCCGTCGGCGCTGCAGGAGTTCGGCGCGGACGACGTCAGCGGCTCCGCGGAGGCCCCGGTGCTCTCGGAGTACGCGATGGGTCACCCGGTCGGCACCGGGCCGTACATGTTCGACGAGTGGGCACCGGGCGAGCAGGTCACGCTCACGGCCTACGAGGACTACTGGGGCGACGCCGGCCAGATCGATGAGATCATCTTCCGCACGATCGACGACCCGACCGCGCGCCGCCAGGCGCTCGAGTCCGGCTCGATCGACGGCTACGACCTCGTCGGCCCCGCCGACACCAAGGCTCTCGAGGACGACGGGTTCACGATGGTCTCCCGGCCTCCGTTCACGATCCTCTACCTCGCCTTCAACCAGGCGATCCCGGAGCTGCAGGACCCGAAGGTGCGCGAGGCACTGTCCTACGCGATCGACAAGGACGCCCTGATCACGCAGGTGCTGCCGGAGGGAACGGAGAAGGCGATCGAGTTCGTTCCCGAGGTCGTCAACGGCTACAACGCGGACGTCACGACGTACGAGTTCGACCAGGAGAAGGCCAAGTCGCTCCTCGCCGAGGCCGGCTACACCGAGGCGAACCCGCTGAAGCTGGACTTCAACTACCCGGTCAACGTCTCGCGTCCGTACATGCCGGACCCCGAGCAGATCTTCACGGTGCTGTCGACGCAGCTGGCGGAGGTCGGCGTGGAGACCACCCCGGTCTCGGAGGAATGGGTCGAGTACCTCGACCGCACCACCGGCACCGCGGATCACGGCATCCACCTGCTCGGCTGGACCGGTGACTACAACGACACCGACAACTTCGTCGGCGTGTTCTTCGGTCAGCAGAGCTCCGAGTGGGGCTTCGACAACCCGGAACTGTTCCAGAAGCTGAACGAGGCGCGCGGCGTCTCGAACCTCGAGGAGCAGACCGCGCTGTACGAGGAGATCAACGAGGATGTGGCGCAGTTCATCCCCGGTGTCCCGCTCGCGCACCCGGCTCCGACTCTCGCGTTCGACTCGCGCGTGGAGAGCTACCCGGCCAGCCCGGTCAACGACGAGGTCTTCACGGACATCGTCCTCACCAAGTAGCCCTGACCGACGCGACACCCCTCGTCTCGTCGCTTCGCTCCTCGCTCGGGGACCGGCCTTCCGGTCCCCGAGCGGGGAGGTCCGGTCTCCGGTCTGAGCGCAGGTCCGGTTCCCGGTCCCTGAGCGAGCGAAGCGAGACGAAGGGTGCCGCCCGCGATCGACGGAGATCTTTTGCTGCGCACCATCGGCAGGCGACTGCTGTTCCTCATCCCCACCCTGATCGGCCTCAGCATCCTGCTGTTCGCCTGGGTCAGGGCCCTTCCCGGCGGTCCGGCCGTCGCACTTCTCGGCGAGAAGGCGACCCCCGAGGCCATCGCCCGAGTCAACGAGCTCTACGGCTTCAACAAGCCGCTCCTGGAGCAGTACTTCATCTGGGTCGGACGTCTCCTGCAGGGAGACTTCGGAACCTCGATCCAGACCAACCGTCCGGTGGTGGAGGAGTTCTTCCGCCGCTTCCCGGCGACTCTCGAGCTGAGCGTCCTCGCGCTGATCTTCGCGGTCGGCGTCGGCGTCCCCCTCGGCTACTGGGCGGCACGGCGCCACGGCAAGTTCACCGATCACGCCTCCGTGGTGCTGAGCCTCGTCGGCATCACCATCCCGGTGTTCTTCCTCGCGTTCATCCTGAAATACATCTTCGCGGTGCAGCTGGGCTGGCTGCCGTCCGACGGTCGGCAGAATCCGCGGATCGACGCGACCCATCCCACGGGCTTCTACGTGTGGGACGGCATCATCACCGGCGAATTCGACGCCTCGTGGGACGCGATCCTGCATCTCGTGCTGCCGGCGCTCGCGCTCGGCACCATCCCGCTCGCGATCATCGTCCGCATCACCAGGGCCAGCGTCCTGGAGGTGCAGAACGCCGACTACGTGCGCACCGGACGCGCCAAGGGTGTCGGTGCGTCGACGCTGCGCAGCCGCTTCATCCTGCGCAACGCCATGCTGCCCGTGATCACGACGATCGGTCTGCAGACCGGTCTGCTGATCTCCGGGGCGGTGCTCACGGAGACCGTGTTCGCCTTCCCCGGTATCGGATCGTTCCTCGCCCGGGCGATCTTCACACGCGACTTCCCGGTGCTGCAGGGCTTCATCATCTTCATCGCGATCGCCTACGCGCTCATCAACCTCGCGGTCGATGTGTCCTACAGCTTCATCGACCCGAGAGTGAGGGTGCAGTGATGCGTCTCATCGACATGCGAACGGAGGCCGCGTCATGAGCGTCGCACTTCCTCCCGCCCAGGGCGGCGGCATCATCGACACCGTCGCCATCGCCCAGTCCACCCTCAAGGAGGGGCCCGGCGGATTCTGGCGCGACGTCTTCCGCCGTCTCCGCCGCAACCCGACCGCCTGGATCGGCGCCGCCATCGTGCTGCTGTTCCTGCTCGTCGCGGTGCTCGCGCCGATCCTCGCCCCGTATCCCGAGACCGCTCTGCCCGGGGCGAAGTTCATCACCCCGACCTACATCCCCGGTCCGGGCGAACTCGCGCAGTTCCCGCTCGGCCTCGACCGGTTCGGCGGTGATGTGCTGTCCAAGCTCATCTGGGGTGCGCAGGCGTCGCTGCTCGTCGGTGTCATCTCGACCGCCCTCGGCCTCGTCGGCGGAATGATCCTCGGGCTGCTCGCCGGCACGTTCGGCGGCTGGGTCGACACGCTCATCATGCGCATCGTCGACATCATCCTGTCGGTCCCGAACCTGCTGCTCGCGGTGTCGATCGCGGCGATCCTGGGTCAGACGCCGTTCGCGGTGATGATCGCGATCGGCGCCTCGCAGGTGCCGATCTTCGCCCGACTGCTGCGCGCCTCCATGCTGCAGCAGCGCTCGAGCGACTACGTGCTGTCGGCGCAGACCCTGGGTCTGGGCCGAGGGCAGATCACGATGTCGCACGTGCTCCCCAACGCGATCGGTCCGGTGATCGTGCAGGGCACCCTGACGCTCGCCACCGCCGTGATCGATGCCGCCGCGCTGTCGTTCCTCGGACTCGGCGGCGGCCGGCCCGAGACGGCGGAGTGGGGGCGCATGCTCACCTACGCGCAGGCGGAGCTGGCGATCGCGCCCTGGCTCGCGTTCCTCCCCGGCGTCTGCATCGCCATCACCGCACTCGGCTTCACGCTGTTCGGTGAGGCGCTGCGCGAAGCCATGGACCCCAGGACGAGGGCACGATGAACGCCACGAAGGAGAATCAGATGTCCGACTCCCCGCTGCTGTCGGTGCAGGGCCTGGCCGTCGACTTCGCCACGATGGACGGCGTCGTGCACGCGGTCGAAGGCGTGGATCTCGAGATCGCGGCGGGCCAGACCGTCGCGATCGTCGGGGAGTCGGGTTCCGGCAAGTCGACCACCGCGATGGCCATCATCGGCCTGCTCGCCGGAGGCGGACGCATCGCCTCGGGGAGCATCCGCCTCGACGGACGCGAGATCACTCGCGCCTCAGAGCACGAGCTGCGCGGCATCCGCGGGCGTGACATCGGGCTCGTGCCGCAGGACCCGATGTCGAACCTCAACCCGGTCGCGAAGATCGGGACCCAGGTCGCCGAGACGCTGCTCGCGCACGGCCTCGCCACGCGGCAGAACGTGCAGGAGAAGGTGGTCGAGGCGCTCACGGCGGCCGGGCTGCCCGATCCGGCTCGGCGGGCCAAGCAGTACCCGCACGAGTTCTCCGGCGGCATGCGGCAGCGGGCGCTGATCGCGATCGGACTCGCGTGCAAGCCGCGTCTGCTGATCGCCGACGAGCCCACCAGTGCGCTCGACGTCACGGTGCAGCAGACCATCCTCGATCAGATCGGGGCGATGACGCGCGAGCTGGGCACCGCAGTGCTGCTGATCACGCACGATCTCGGGCTGGCGGCGGAGCGCGCGGAACGGGTGATCGTGATGCACCGGGGCAAGGTCGTGGAGCAGGGTTCGGCCCGCCAGATCCTGGAGGATCCCCAGCATCCGTACACGCAGTCGCTCGTCCAGGCGGCCCCGTCGGTGGCCGTCGCCCGACTGCAGCCGGCCGCGTTCCGGGTGACCGAGCGGGCGGAGGCGGATGCCGCCGACGCCGCACCGGTCGCGGAGAAGCCGGTCGACAACATCGTGGAGTTCGAGCACCTCACGAAGGTGTTCCCGGTCCGCGGCCAGAAGGAGGACTTCGTCGCGGTCGACGACGTGTCGCTCGCGATCCCTCGCGGCGAGACGGTCGCGATCGTGGGGGAGTCGGGGTCGGGCAAGACGACCACGGCGCGCATGCTGCTGAAGGTGGTCGAGCCCACCAGCGGGCTGATCCGCTTCGAGGGCAAGGACGTGGCCTCGTTGACCAAGGCGGAGACCCGCGATTTCCGGCAGCGGGTGCAGCCGATCTTCCAGGATCCGTATTCGAGCCTGAACCCGATGTTCACGATCGAGCGCCTGATCGCGGAGCCGCTCGACTTCTACAAGCGGGGGAGCGCGGCCGAGCGGCGGAAGCGCGTGCGTCAGCTGCTCGACGACGTCGCCCTGCCGCAGTCGATGCTGCGTCGCTACCCGTCGGAGCTCTCCGGCGGTCAGCGTCAGCGCGTCGCGATCGCCCGGGCGCTCGCCCTGTCGCCCGACCTGATCGTGTGCGATGAGCCGGTGTCGGCGCTGGACGTGCTGGTGCAGGACCAGATCCTCACACTGCTGGGAGACCTGCAGCAGGAATACGGCCTGAGCTACCTGTTCATCTCGCACGACCTCGCGGTGGTGCGGTTGATCAGCGACTACGTCTGCGTCATGAAGGACGGCGCGCTCGTGGAGGCAGCCTCCTCGGAGGAGATCTTCACGAATCCGCGCGACCCGTACACGCGTCGGCTGCTGGCCTCGATCCCCGGGAACGAGCTCAACATCGCATCCTGATCGCCCTCGTCGTGACCGGTGTCGGATGCTTTTACCGCAGCATCCGACATCGGTCAAGTACTGAGCTTGCCATGTCGTGGATTCGCCCGTATAGTTGGTAGTTGCGCTCGCTTCACCCTGCCCTCATATGGTGGTCGGCATTCGTTGAGTTCTCGAGCGCACACTCCACCTGACGACAAAGGAATCGAGAAGCCCTGCGGGGCTCACGGAGGTTATTCCCTTGGCTGCTGCTCGCAACGCATCCACATCCACCACCACTAAGAACGGACGCGGAGCTTCCCGCCTCTCGTTCGCCAAGATCTCCGACACGCTGACGGTCCCTGACCTTCTCGCACTGCAGACCGAGTCCTTCGGTTGGCTGGTCGGCAACGACGCCTGGAAGGCGCGCGTTGCCGAGGCGAAGAAGGCCGGCCGCACCGACGTGAACGAGAACAGCGGCCTCGGCGAGATCTTCGAGGAGATCTCACCGATCGAGGACCTCGGCGAAACGATGCAGCTGTCGTTCACGAACCCCTACCTCGAGCCGGAGAAGTACTCGATCGAGGAGTGCAAGGAGCGCGGCAAGACGTACGCGGCTCCGCTGTACGTCGAGGCCGAGTTCATGAACCACCTCACGGGCGAGATCAAGACCCAGACGGTGTTCATGGGCGACTTCCCCCTGCAGACCGACAAGGGAACGTTCATCATCAACGGCTCCGAGCGCGTCGTCGTCTCGCAGCTGGTGCGCTCTCCCGGTGTCTACTTCGACAAGACGCCCGACAAGACGTCCGACAAGGACATCGTGTCGGCCCGCGTGATCCCGAGCCGCGGTGCCTGGCTCGAGTTCGAGATCGACAAGCGCGACCAGGTCGGCGTGCGCGTCGACCGCAAGCGCAAGCAGTCCGTCACGGTCTTCCTCAAGGCGCTGGGCATGACCAGCGAGGAGATCCTCGCCGAGTTCGCCGGCTACACCTCCATCGAGGAGACGCTCGCGAAGGACACGATCGTCACCAAGGAAGACGCGCTCCGCGACATCTACCGCAAGCTGCGTCCGGGCGAGCAGGTCGCCGCCGAGGCCGCCCGCGCGCTGCTGGACAACTTCTACTTCAACCCGAAGCGCTACGACCTCGCCAAGGTGGGTCGTTACAAGATCAACCAGAAGCTCGGTCTCGACCAGCCGCTGACCTCGTCGGTGCTGACCGTCGAGGACATCGTCGCGACGATCAAGTACCTGGTGCGTCTGCACGCGGGCACCGAGGAGACCTTCTCCGGCATCCGCTCGGGCAAGAAGGCCGAGATCCGTCTCGCGACCGACGACATCGACAACTTCGGCAACCGTCGCATCCGCGCGGTCGGCGAGCTGATCCAGAACCAGGTCCGCACCGGTCTGTCTCGCATGGAGCGCGTCGTCCGCGAGCGCATGACCACGCAGGACATCGAGGCCATCACGCCGCAGACCCTGATCAACGTGCGCCCCGTCGTCGCCGCGATCAAGGAGTTCTTCGGAACGTCGCAGCTGTCGCAGTTCATGGACCAGAACAACCCGCTCGCGGGTCTGACGAACAAGCGTCGTCTCTCCGCGCTCGGCCCGGGTGGTCTCTCCCGCGACCGCGCCGGCGTCGAGGTCCGTGACGTCCACCCGTCGCACTACGGCCGCATGTGCCCGATCGAGACCCCGGAAGGCCCGAACATCGGTCTGATCGGTGCTCTCGCGACCTTCGCGCGCATCAACTCGTTCGGTTTCATCGAGACCCCGTACCGCAAGGTCGAGGGTGGCGTGGTCACCGAGCACATCGACTACCTCACGGCTTCCGAAGAGGTCGACTTCAACATCGCGCAGGCCAACGCCCCGCTCGATGCCAAGGGTCGCTTCCGCGAGAGCCACGTCCTGGCCCGCCCCAAGGGCGGCAGCGGCGAGGTCGACCTGTTCCTGCCGGAGGAGATCGGCTACATCGACGTCTCCCCGCGCCAGATGGTGTCGGTCGCGACCTCGCTGGTGCCCTTCCTCGAGCACGACGACGCACAGCGCGCCCTCATGGGTGCCAACATGCAGCGTCAGGCTGTGCCGCTGCTGCGCAGCGACTCGCCGCTCGTCGGAACCGGTATGGAGGGCTACACGGCCATCGACGCCGGTGACGTGCTCACCGCCGAGAAGGCCGGTGTCGTCTCCGAGGTCTCCGCGGACCGCGTCGTCGTCATGCTCGACGAGGGCGGAACGCAGGAGTACCACCTGCGCAAGTTCGACCGCTCCAACCAGGGCACGTCGTACAACCAGAAGGTCGTCGTCAACGAGGGCGAGCGGGTCGAGGTCGGCGAGGTCATCGCCGATGGTCCCGCCACCGAGAACGGCGAGCTCGCGCTCGGAAAGAACCTCCTCGTCGCGTTCATGACGTGGGAAGGCTACAACTTCGAGGACGCGATCATCCTCAGCCAGGACCTGGTGAAGGACGACACCCTCTCCTCGATCCACATCGAGGAGTACGAGGTCGACGCGCGCGACACGAAGCTCGGCAAGGAGGAGATCACCCGTGACCTCCCCAACGTCAGCCCGGAGCTGCTGAAGGACCTCGACGAGCGCGGCATCATCCGCATCGGCGCCGAGGTCCGCCCCGGCGACATCCTCGTCGGCAAGGTCACGCCGAAGGGCGAGACCGAGCTGTCGGCCGAGGAGCGCCTGCTCCGCGCGATCTTCAACGAGAAGAGCCGCGAGGTCCGCGACACGTCCCTGAAGGTGCCTCACGGCGAGCAGGGCACGATCATCGCGGTCAAGGAGTTCAACGCCGAGGACGGCGATGACGAGCTCGGCTCCGGCGTCAACCGCCGCGTCGTGGTCTACATCGCCCAGAAGCGCAAGA
Organism: Microbacterium sp. TW_SC_2; assembly: GCF_055361165.1. Taxonomy (NCBI): domain Bacteria; kingdom Bacillati; phylum Actinomycetota; class Actinomycetes; order Micrococcales; family Microbacteriaceae; genus Microbacterium; species Microbacterium sp. TW_SC_2. Next base: position 721,691 of record NZ_CM143952.1, read on the forward strand.
TCACCGAGGGCGACAAGCTCGCCGGCCGTCACGGCAACAAGGGTGTCATCGCCAAGATCCTCCCGATCGAGGACATGCCGTTCCTCGCGGACGGAACCCCGGTCGACATCGTGCTGAACCCGCTCGGCATCCCGGGTCGAATGAACTTCGGCCAGGTCCTCGAGACCCACCTCGGGTGGATCGCGAAGCAGGGCTGGAAGGTCGAGGGCACGCCGGAATGGGCTTCCCGTCTGCCGGAGCAGGCTTTCGAGGCCGCTCCCGGCACGAAGGTCGCCACCCCGGTGTTCGACGGTGCGAGCGAGGAGGAGATCGCCGGTCTCCTCGACGTGACCACCCCGACGCGCGACGGTGTCCGCCTCATCGACTCGACCGGGAAGACGCAGCTCTTCGACGGCCGTTCGGGTGAGCCGTTCCCGGCGCCGATCTCGGTGGGCTACATGTACATCCTGAAGCTGCACCACCTGGTCGACGACAAGATCCACGCCCGCTCGACCGGCCCGTACTCGATGATCACCCAGCAGCCGCTCGGTGGTAAGGCACAGTTCGGTGGTCAGCGCTTCGGTGAGATGGAGGTGTGGGCTCTCGAGGCCTACGGCGCCGCTTACGCACTGCAGGAGCTCCTCACGATCAAGTCCGACGACATCCTCGGCCGCGTCAAGGTGTACGAGGCGATCGTCAAGGGCGAGAACATCCAGGAGCCCGGCATCCCCGAGTCCTTCAAGGTGCTCATGAAGGAGATGCAGTCGCTCTGCCTGAACGTCGAGGTCCTCTCGGCAGACGGCACGCTCGTCAACCTGCGTGACACCGATGACGAGGCCTTCCGCGCGGCGGAAGAGCTCGGAATCAACATCTCCAGCCGCTTCGAGGCCGCCTCGATCGACGAGATCTAAGGTGCGGGCCGCCGCGGTCTCCGCGGCGGCCCTCCCTCCCCGATTTCCTCAGAAGAATTCCGACACAGGAGAATTAGTGCTCGAGTCAAACACCTTCGATGAGCTTCGCATCGGCCTGGCAACCGCGGATCACATCCGCGCCTGGTCCTTCGGCGAGGTCAAGAAGCCTGAAACCATCAACTACCGCACACTGAAGCCGGAGAAGGACGGTCTCTTCGGAGAGCAGATCTTCGGACCGTCCCGTGACTGGGAGTGTGCCTGCGGCAAGTACAAGCGTGTCCGCTTCAAGGGCATCGTCTGCGAGCGCTGCGGCGTGGAGGTCACCAAGAGCTCCGTCCGTCGCGAGCGCATGGGTCACATCGAGCTCGCCGCTCCCGTCACCCACATCTGGTACTTCAAGGGTGTTCCCTCGCGTCTGGGCTACCTGCTCGACATGGCGCCGAAGGACCTCGAGAAGGTCATCTACTTCGCCGCCTACATGGTCATCTCGGTCGATGAGGAAGCTCGTCACCGCGACCTGGGCACGCAGGAGAACAACATCCGTCTCGAGCTGAAGACGCTCGGCGACCGTCGCGACGCGAAGATCGCGGAGCGCCTCGCGCGTCTCGAGGAGGAGCTCGCTGCTCTCGAGGCCGAGGGTGCCAAGGCCGACGCCAAGAAGAAGGTCAAGGACGCCGCCGAGAAGGAGATGTCGCTGACCCGCAAGGGTGCCGACGAGGCGATCGCCAAGCTCGAGCGCGTGTGGGAGGACTTCCGCACGCTCGAGGTCGGCGCACTCCGTCCCGAGGACGACGTCTTCCACGAGCTGCAGGACCGCTTCGGTCAGTACTTCGAGGCCTACATGGGCGCCGAGTCGATCCAGCGTCGCCTCGCGGCCTTCGACCTCGCGGGCGAAGCCGAGAACCTGCGCCTGCAGATCTCCGAGGGCAAGGGTCAGCGCAAGATCCGCGCGATCAAGCGCCTGAAGGTCGTCAGCTCCTTTCTGGAGACCGGCATGAGCCCGGCCGCCATGGTGCTGGACGTCGTCCCGGTGATCCCGCCGGAGCTGCGCCCGATGGTGCAGCTCGACGGTGGCCGCTTCGCGACCTCCGACCTCAACGACCTCTACCGTCGTGTGATCAACCGCAACAACCGTCTTCGTCGTCTGATCGACCTCGGTGCCCCCGAGATCATCGTCAACAACGAGAAGCGGATGCTGCAGGAGGCCGTCGACGCACTGTTCGACAACGGCCGCCGTGGTCGCCCGGTCACCGGTACCGGCAACCGCGCCCTGAAGTCGCTCAGCGACATGCTCAAGGGCAAGCAGGGTCGTTTCCGTCAGAACCTGCTCGGCAAGCGCGTCGACTACTCGGGCCGTTCGGTCATCATCGTCGGCCCGCAGCTGAAGCTTCACCAGTGCGGTCTGCCCAAGCAGATGGCTCTGGAGCTCTTCAAGCCGTTCGTGATCAAGCGCCTGATCGACCTCGGTCACTCGCAGAACATCAAGGCGGCCAAGCGCGCCGTCGAGCGCACGCGTCCCGAGGTCTGGGACGTGCTCGAGGAGATCATCCGCGAGCGCCCCGTGCTGCTGAACCGTGCACCCACCCTGCACCGTCTCGGCATCCAGGCGTTCGAGCCTCAGCTCGTCGAGGGCAAGGCCATCCAGCTGCACCCGCTCGTCTGCGCGGCGTTCAACGCCGACTTCGACGGCGACCAGATGGCTGTGCACCTGCCGCTCTCGGTCGAGGCTCAGGCCGAGGCCCGCGTGCTGATGCTCGCCTCGAACAACATCCTGAAGCCGTCGGACGGACGTCCGGTCACCCTGCCTTCGCAGGACATGATCATCGGCCTGCACCACCTGACCACGGTCAAGGCGGGCGCAGCCGGCGAGGGCCGTGCCTTCGGTTCCGTGGGTGAGGCGATCCTGGCGAAGGACGAGGGAACCCTGGACCTGCAGGCCAAGGTCCGCATCCGCATCCCCGGTCTGACGTTCCTCGAGGGCGAAGCTCCCGAGGGCTACGAGCGTCACGGTCTCGTCGACGCCTCGCTGGGTCAGGCGATCTTCAACGACACGCTGCCGAAGGGCTACCCGTTCGTCCGCGAGCAGGCGGACAAGAACAAGCTGTCGCAGATCGTCAACAAGCTCGCCGAGGAATACCCCAAGGTCGAGACCGCTGCCTCGCTGGACCGCATCAAGGACGCCGGCTTCTACTGGGCCACGCGCTCCGGTGTGACCGTCGCCCTGAGCGACATCCTGACCCCGCCGAACAAGGCGGAGATCGTCGCGGGCTACGAGAAGCAGGCCGCGAAGGTCCAGTCCCAGTACGAGAAGGGTCTGACCACCGACACCGAGCGTCGCCAGGAGCTCATCAAGATCTGGACCGAGGCGACCGACGAGGTGCAGGCGGCCATGAAGGCCAACTTCCCCGAGGACAACACCATCAACCGCATGGTGTCGTCGGGTGCTCGTGGTAACTGGCTGCAGATCCGGAACATCGCCGGTATGCGTGGTCTGGTGAACAACCCCAAGGGTGAGATCATCCCGCGTCCGATCATCTCCTCGTACCGCGAGGGACTGTCGGTGGCGGAGTACTTCATCGCGACGCACGGTACCCGTAAGGGTCTCGCCGACACCGCTCTGCGTACCGCCGACTCGGGTTACCTGACCCGTCGTCTGGTGGATGTCTCGCAGGACGTCATCATCCGCGAAGAGGACTGCGGCACGTCGAAGGGCCTCGAGCTCCCGATCGCCTCGCCGAACTCGCAGGGTGAGCTGGTCCGCGACGCGAACGTCGAGAACTCGGTGTTCGCTCGTACGCTGGCCTCCGATGTGGTCGACAGCAAGGGCGAGATCCTCGCCTCTGCGCACGACGACGTGGGAGACGTGCTGATCGACAAGCTCGTCGGTCTGGGTGTCGAGACCATCAAGGTGCGCTCGGTCCTGACCTGCGACTCCGCTGTTGGTGTGTGCGCGCAGTGCTACGGCCGCTCGCTCGCGACCGGCAAGACGGTCGACATCGGTGAGGCCGTCGGCATCATCGCGGCCCAGTCGATCGGTGAGCCCGGTACCCAGCTGACGATGCGTACCTTCCACACGGGTGGTTCGGCATCGGCGGACGACATCACGCAGGGTCTTCCCCGCGTGCAGGAGCTGTTCGAGGCTCGTACCCCCAAGGGTGCGTCCCCGATCGCCGAGGCCGACGGCCGGATCACGATCGACGAGACCGACAAGGGCAAGAAGGTCATCCTCACGCCCGACAGCGGCGACGAGGCAGTGATCTACCCGGTGCTGAAGCGTGCGACGCTCCTCGTGGAAGACGGCCAGCACGTCACGGTCGGTCAGCCGATCCTGGTGGGCACGCTCGACCCCAAGGAGATCATGCGTGTCATGGGTGCGCGCGAGGTGCAGCGTTACCTCGTCGGCGGCGTCCAGGGCGTGTACCGCTCGCAGGGTGTGCCGATCCACGACAAGCACATCGAGGTCATCGTCCGTCAGATGCTCCGCAAGGTCACGGTCGTCGATCACGCCGACACGAACCTGCTGCCGGGTGAGATGGTCGACCTGAAGCGCTACCAGTCGATCAACCGCGAGACCGTGGCAGAGGGCAAGCGCCCCGCGTCCGGTCGACCGGAGCTGATGGGTATCACGAAGGCGTCGCTCGCGACCGAGTCGTGGCTGTCGGCCGCTTCCTTCCAGGAGACGACCCGCGTGCTCACGCAGGCCGCCATGGAGGGCAAGCGCGACCCGCTGGTCGGTCTCAAGGAGAACGTCATCATCGGAAAGCTCATCCCTGCCGGAACGGGACTCTCGCGCTACCGCGACGTCACGGTCGAGGCGACGGAAGAGGCCAAGAGCGAGCGCTACCCGAACCGGATCTTCGCATCCGACGGTGCGTACGCCGACGGCGACTTCGGTTACGTCGACTTCGACGCGTTCTCGACGGACGACATCACCCCCGGTACCTACAACTGAGGTGTGACTGAGTGAGAGAAGGCCCCGGGCGATCGCCCGGGGCCTTCTTCGTGTCTCCGTCGCCCTCTCCCTCTCCGCGTAGGGAGGAGAACTCCGCGGGGGAGGAGGGATTCGGCGCAGACCTCCGCCGATCAGGGAGATGTCCGCCCGAACGGATGCCGGGGGCTACCCGAAGAGGTGCGCGATGATGCTCGAGGTGTAGCCGTCGGGCGCCAGGTTCGAGTACTGCGTGTCGATCAGCACGTCGTCGCGCCAGAACAGGGTCCGCCCGTCCGTCACCGGGTACTGCGGGTTCGGCCAGGTCTTCTCGCAGCGCGTGCCGCCGTCGGGGGTGAAGCAGGAGAACCCCTCGGTGTCCGCCAGCGCGTTGAGCATGTCGAGAGCCGGGCCGCGGTTCATCGCTGAGATCGTGGTTCGAAGCGCCGTGGTGTCGGCGGCGGGGTCTGCCCAGATGCAGGTGAGGGTGCCGTCGGCGCCCACGCCGGAGGGCCCGAAGGCCGCATCGTTGAGGGGGACTCCCTCCAGCTGGGCCAGCACGGGCTCCGACAGGATGGCGCGGCAGTCGGTCGGCAGCGCGACGGGGGTCGCCGTGGGCGTCGGGCTGGTGGACGGTGCGGGAGTGGCGTCAGGGGAGGACGTCTCGGACGCCGCATCGCTCGCGGAGGGCCGTGCGCTCGGGCTGTCGGACATCGATCCGCACGCGGTGAGCGCGCCGGTGAGGCACAGCAGGGCGGCAACGACCAGGACGCGAGCGTTCATGCGCACACGGTACTGCTCCCGGAGAGATCGCGGGGCGCGGATCGCCGTGCGCCTCGGGAGGTCAGGGCGCGGTACTCTCGGCGGGTGAGTACAGAGATTTCTCCGTCCGGATCCGTGGTCGTCATCGGTGACGCTCTGATCGACGAGATCCGCGATGCGGCGGGAGTGCGCGAGCTGGTCGGCGGTGCCGCGCTGAACGTGGCGGTCGGGCTGCGTCGCCTGGGCGTCGACACCACCCTCATCGCCATGGTCGGCGACGACGCACCGGGCGCGCACATCCGCCGTTACCTCGCAGATCACGGGGTGCGGTTGATCGCGAGCGCGGCGCCGCGAGGCTCGTCCCGGGCCATCGTGCAGCGCGCGGCGAGCGGCGAACCGCAGTACGTGTTCAACGAGGCTGCGCAGTCGCGCAGCATCCGCTATTCGCCGGAAGCCGTGCAGGCGATCGCGGATGCCGGGCTGGTCGCGATCAGCTGCTTCCCCTTCGATGTTCCCGATGAGGTCGATGCGCTCGTCGAGGCGCTCGCGGACGCGAGGGTGGCGGTCGATCCCAATCCGCGCACGGGGATGCTGAGCGATCGCGCCGAGTTCGTGCGCGGCTTCGAGCGCGTCGCGGCCCGGTCGGTGATCGTGAAGGTCGGGGCCGATGACGCCACGATCCTGTACGACGGTGATCTCGATGCGCTGCGCGAGCGCCTGCGCGCCCTGGGTGCCGCAGCGGTCCTCGCCACCGCGGGGGCCGAGGGCGCGGCGGTCGATGCCGGTGCCGGCGTGGTGACGGCACCCATCTCCACGCTACCGGGGCCGATCATCGACACGGTGGGCGCCGGTGATGCGACCCTCGCCGCGGTCGCCGCGGGACTGGTCCGTGCGGTTCCGACCGCGCAGGACGAGTGGCGTGCCCTGCTGGAGCGCGCGATGGACATCGCGGCGGCGACGTGCCGCGCGGAGGGCGGATTGCTGCGCACGCCGGAGTCGCTCGCCGACGCCGGGCGAGGCGTGAACGGCAGCTGACGGCTCGATTTCATGCGCCTGCCTCTGACGGGTATGATTATCTTTCGTGCCCCCGGTTGGCTGTCCAAGTCGGACGGGTGCGCTCTGGCGAGTTACCCAAGCGGCCAAAGGGATCTGACTGTAAATCAGACTGCTCAGCATTCGGGGGTTCGAATCCCTCACTCGCCACCACCACCGCGAAGAAGTCCCCGAGTTTCTCGGGGACTTCTTCGTTTCACCCGGTCCCGTATGATGCAGGCAGATGTGCGTCTCATCGCTCGGAGGGGACGCTGTCGCGGTTGCGACGGCGCCGAGCGAATGTGTCAACTGGGGTTTTCGGACTGCTCGTCTTCCGTTGCCCGATCGAACGGGTGCTCTCGCTCTGACCCGACAGGGTGAGGCTCGCTCAGGAGCCTGCGTATGGATGAAACCTCTGCATCACCGGGGGTCGAGCACCTCGACGATGCTGCGGACCAGCAGCTGGTCGAACTCGTGCGCGCGGGTGACACCCGGGCGTATGCGACGCTGTGGCGCCGGCACGCCGGTGCGGCCTACGGCGTCGCGCGCACCTTCACGCTCCTCGACGCGGACGACCTCGTGTCCGAGGCCTTCACGAAGGTGCTCGGAGCCATCCGCTCCGGGGGAGGCCCCGCCCGCGCGTTCCGCCCGTACATCACCATGACGGTGCGGAACATCGGCCGGTCGCTCCACGTGCGCGAGGTCGTGCTCATCGACACCGACTTCCACTGGCACGGCTCCGACACGGCGAACGGGGAGGTCGCGGCCGTCGAGGATTTCGAACGCAGCGTGACACTCGACGCGTTCCACTCTCTCCCGGTGCGGTGGCAGGAAGTGCTCTGGTACAGCGAGGTGGATCAGCTCAAGGTCGCCACGATCGGGACGTACCTCGGTATTCCGGCGAACGCGGTGTCCGCCCTCCTCCTCCGGGCGAAGCGGGGCCTGCGCGACGCCTGGGTCTCTGCGCATCTCGCCACGGCGAGCTCGCCCGAATGCGCGGCGACGATTCGGGAGCTCGGCGCCTACACCCGTCGGCGGGCGTCGCGACGATCGGCCACGGCCGTCGAGGCCCATCTGAGCGTCTGCGCGAGCTGTCGATCGGCACACGAGGAGGCCCGGCACGCGTCGTCACTGATCCTCTCCCTTCTCCCTCTCGTCGCGGGTGTCGCCGGCGCTGCGGGCTACACGACCACGCTCACGGCTCCTCCGCTGCCGCTGGCGCTCGCTGCGGGGGCGGCCTCGGCATCCGGCGGAGGGGCGTCGGCGACGATGGTCGCGTCGGGGACATCCGGCGCACTGGGCACGTCCGGCGCACTGGCGGCACCGGCCGCACCGGCCGCGCTTGCCGCACCCGCGGCACTGGGTGGAGCCGGCCTCATCGCCGCCGCCGTCACGGCGGTTCTCGGAATCGTGACCGTGGTGATCGTGACCGCGCAACCCGTGGTCACACCGGCGGAGACGGCGCCGTGGTATCCGCCGTCCGCGTTCTCCTCGGCGGCACTGCCGACGCCCGCTCCCACATCGGTCGTGCGGACCCTTGTCCCCACGCCGGATGCGGAGGCGACCCCGCTTCCGGATCCTGCCCCGCCGGCGGCCCCGGTGTCTCCTGCGCCGGCGGAACCGGTTGCCCCCGTCGAGACACGGCGTGTTGCCCCTGAAGTGATCACACCGCCGGAGGACGTCGTGGAGGTGGAGGACTCCGAAGGCGACACCTCGGACGAGGAGACGTCCTGGATCACCACCTTCCCCACGACGCCGACGGATGACGGCGAGGCACCGCCTGCGCTCGCGGCAGCGCTCACACAGAGCGACCCCCGCTTCTACCCCCGGGCCAGCGGCGGCGATGCCCGCCCCGGCGCATCGATCTTGCTCATCGACGAGCAGGGATACATCGTCGGGGCTGGCGCAGCGGATGAGTTCGGGCGGTGGACGGCGCCGGTGGTCGACGGCGCGAGCGGGCGACACGCGATCCAGGCCGTGCAGGTCGTCGGCGACCGGGTCTCGCCGCCGAGCGGGGAGATGTTCTTCGAGACCGCGCCTCCGCCCCTCGTCAGCCATCCCGCGGACGGGGGGTACGTCCTCGCATCGTGCATGACCCTGGTCATCTCAGCGCAGAGCTTCTCCGTGGTGCAGCGTGAGATCGTCGGAGTGGTCCCGCCGGAGCCGGTGTCGGTGCCCTCCAGCGGGGTGTGGCAGGAGAACCTCGCGGTTCCTCCGGGGCGTCACACGGTCCGCGTCCGATACATGGATGCGCAGACCGGCGAGTTCGGCCCGGTCGCCACGGCGACATTCGACGCCTCCTGACGCGGGCGCGATCCGGCCGCGCATCGGCCCGCGCTCGCCGGAGTTTCATAGACTGGACGGATGCGAGCGCTGACCGAGACCGACGTACGGGCGTCGTTCGTGAACGCGGATGCCGACGAGATGCGCATCATGGCGATGCCGCACGACTTCGTGCTGATCGACTGGGACTACCGCGACTTCTACGCCTGGCGCGACCCGCACGCCGGCGATCGGGGCTACGTCCTGGTGCAGCACGAGGGTGTCGTGACGGGCGTCGTGGTGCGTGCCTCCGGACCGGGACGCGGTCGTTCAGGCATGTGCAACATCTGCCACACGATGCAGACGGGCAACCAGGTGACGCTGTTCTCCGCTCGTCGCGCGGGTGATGCCGGACGCCGGGGCGATTCCGTGGGCACCTACATCTGCGCCGATCTCTCCTGCCATGAGAACGTGCGGCTGGCGCATCCGCTGAGGCCGAACGAGGTGCGCACGGCGGGCCAGATCGATTTCCGCATCGACGGCACCAGGCGGCGCATGGAGAGGTTCATCGCTCGCGTCTGGGAGTGATGCGCGCGGAGGTTACGCTGGACGCACCCGTCTGCGCTCGAAGGAGAAGCCATGAACGATGCCATCCTGTTCTCGATCGATGAGGGGATGGCTCGGCTCACGCTGAACCGTCCGGAGCGACTCAACGCGTTCAACGCCGATCTCGCGCACGCGTGGCGCGATGCCACCGCCGAGGCCACGTCGCGTGCGGATGTGAAGGCCATCCTGATCGACGCCTCCGGTCCGGCCTTCTGCGCCGGCGGGGATGTGATCGACATGGCGACGTCCATGGGAGGTCCCTCCGACATCACGGCACTCGCCGAGGTGATCAACGCCGGCATCCGTTCGCTCACCGAGTCCGCCGTGCCTGTCGTCGCCGCGGCTCACGGCACCACGGCGGGCGGCGGGCTCGGCATCCTGCTCTGCAGCGACTACGCCGTGGTGGGGTCCCGCTCCCGCCTCGGCAGCCTCTACGCCAACATCGGCCTCACCCCCGACCTGTCCGTCTCGGCCCAGCTGGCGCACGCCGTCGGTCAGCGCCGGGCACTCCAGCTGGTGCTGCAGGACCGGCTGTTGAGTGCTCAGGAGGCTCAGGACTGGGGGCTGGTCGCCGAGGTGGTCGCCGGAGACGACGCCGCGAGCGAGGCCGCTCTCGTGCGTGCGCGAGGCGAGGAGATCGCTCGATTCTGGCTCGCCGGCGCGGCCGACGCATACGGGCAGGCCAAGCGCCTGGTGCGCTCGCAGCCCGCTCGGACGTTCGCGGAGCAGCTGAGCGAGGAGGCCCGCTCGATCGGCGCGGCGATGGGCACCCCCGATGCGCAGGCGCGCATCTCCGCCTTCGCGGCCGCGTCGGCCAAGAAGGGCGTCTGACTCTCTCTCCACCGATGCGAGTCGGCGGAGAAGTCTCCACGGGATCGTCCGGCTCCCCGGCATCCGGTCCCGCGCGTGGGAGGATGAGGGCAACGCCGCTCCACGAGAGGACCGCCATGTCTCAGCCCCAGGTCGCGACAACCGAGAAGACCAATACATCCCTGCTCATCAGAGGGGCCATCTGGATCGCGATCGGGGCGCTCATCGCCGCCGCGCTGGTCTGTGTCGTCTGGGTGTTGATCGGAGATCAGGACGGACTCATCGGGCGGGCCTTCCTCACGATCCTGCTGCTCGCGGCCTTCGCCGGCATCGCGATCCTCGAGGCGGGGCTGGCGCCGAACCGTCCCGACTGGCTGGCTCTCGCCAGCATGGTCACCTGGATCGTCGCGCTCCTCGTCGGTGCGGTCAAGATCTGGCTCCCCGAGGAGGGCGGATACTTCGGCGGCGGAGCGGAGCGCTTCTTCCAGTTGCTGCTCGTGGTGGGAATCCTGCAGCTCGCTCTGCTGCACGTGCGTCTGTTCACCCCGGCGGCGCAGCGGCACCGCACCACGTTCACGCGCATCATCTACATCGCGACCATCGTGTTCCTGGGCGCTCTCGTGGCCCTGCTGATCTTCTTCCTCACCTTCACCTACGTCTTCGACTACAGCGAGCTGTACTGGCGCATCGTGGTGGCACTCACGATCCTCGCGGCTGTCGGCACCACGCTCGTCCCGCTTCTGAACGCGCTGTTCGCGCCCAAGAAGCCGGCGGCTCCCCGCGTCACCGCCGCGGCGCCGTCCTGGCCGACGTACGCCGACGGGCGCACTCCGCTGCCGGCGTTGCCGGACGCGACGCCCGACTGGAACGCGTACTACACGGGATATCCGTCGGTCGCCCCGCAGCAGCAACAGCTCCCGAGCACACCGAGTGCCTCGTTCCCCGTCGCCGCCTCCCCGTCGCCCCCGACACCGCCGCCCGCACCGACCTCTTACGACGCACGGCCGACCACACCCGCGCCGCCGGTGCCTCCCGCTCCTGCGGCTCCCGCGCCCGGAGGCCATGCCTTTCCTCCCGCGCCTCCCACGGCCCCGCAGCCCCCGCAGTGACGCTCGAGATCGACCTCGGCCGGCTCGCCGCCGAGATCGCCCTGGAGGCAGGAGAGCTCGCGCGTCGACGTCGCAGTGAAGGTGTGTCGCTGGCGGCGACCAAGACCACTCTGGCCGACATCGTCACCGAGGCCGACCGCGAGGTCGAGGATTTCATCCGCGGCCGGCTGAAGTCGGCACGGCCCGGCGACGGTTTCCTCGGCGAGGAGTCGGGCGCAGAGCCAGGCTCAGGCGCCGCGACGGGTGCCGAGCGTCTCACCTGGGTCGTCGACCCGATCGACGGCACGGTGAACTACGCGTATGGAATCCCCTCCTACAACGTGAGCATCGCGGTCGTGAGAGGCGAGCCCGACCCGGAGACGTGGGAGGCCGTGGCCGCTGCGGTCTGCGCCCCGGCTTTCGACGAGCTGTTCACCGCCGTGCGAGGTGAGGGGGCATGGTGCGACGGCATCCGCCTCGCGGTGAACACCGAGACGCCCGCCGGCGCCTTGCTGGGCACCGGGTTCGGCTACGACCCGGCGACGCATGACGGTGACATCGCCACCGTGCGTCGCGTGATGCCCATGGCCCGTGATCTCCGACGGATGGGCGCGGCCGCGCTCGACCTCGCCTACGTCGCCGCCGGAAGGCTGGACGGATATTTCGAGCGCGGGCTCAAGCCCTGGGACCACGCCGCGGGCGCTCTTCTCGTGCAGGAGGCCGGGGGAGTGGTCTCGCGGACCGACGTCGACTCCGCGCGTCCGATGCTGATCGCGGGAGGGCCCGACGTGCATGAGCGCCTCCGCTCGCTCGTCGGTACGATGGCATGATCGGTACATGGCATTCTCAGGCTCTACGAGGTAGGGTTTATGCGATCGTTATCTTCACGCCCCGAACGTGGAGACAGACCGATTCCCCCCGATTTTGACGCGCGACCCGAGAGAAAAACCTTTGCCCCTCGAAGAATCCCAGGCTGACGCTGCGCCCACGCGCCGTACCAGCCGACTCCGCACCGCAGCCTTCGTGGCTGCCGCGGCGGGAACGACGGCATCCGTCTCCGCAGAGCACGCCGCCTCACCCGCCGTCGCCGCACCCGCTGCCGCTCCTCTGTCCCGACGGGCAGTGCGCGAACGCATGACGCTCGACCTGTCCGCGACGTCGGCCGCTCCGGTCGACGAGGTCTCCCCGCCGTCGGCTCCCCGCATCCCCACCCCCGCCGAAGTGCTGTCCGAGAATGTCGAGACGCCGACGTCTCCGTTCCGGGCCGACGCCGCTTCCTTCGACTCCGCGACGACCGACACGGGAACCGACGCGTTCGAGCGGGCCTCCCGCGCCTTCCGCACCAGCACCGGCCCTGTGGGCACGGTGGGCGTGGCTGCGACCGCTGCCGCCTCCTCGGCGGCCGGCGACGGGCGCATCGACGTCTCTCACGTCGCCTCCCGTCGTCCTCGCGGATCGCGGAAGTTCCTCACCCTCGGCGCAACCGTCGGCGTGATGAGCCTCGCCGGTCTGCTCGCCGTCTCGATGACGCTGCCGGCCGAGGCCGTCGCCGCAGCCCAGGGCACCTCCGTCGCCGCGACCTCGCTCGTCGCCACGTCGGCTGACGAGAAGAGCACGGCGGCCGACGGTGAGATCCAGGCCTTCATCGCTCCGTCCGATGTGCAGAGCGAGACGCTCGCCCGCGGAGACGACTTCAGCACGATCTCTCTGGTCGAGGTCGCCGCCGAGCAGGGCATCAACTACTCCAACGAGATCTTCACGAACGACGCGGAAGCGGCGATCCAGTGGCCGTTCATGGTCGGCGTCGGAATGAGCTACGGCTACGGCATGCGCAGCGGTCGGCTCCACGAGGGCATCGACTTCGTGCCCGGTGACGGAGCTCCCATCCAGGCGATCGCCGACGGCACCGTCCGCATCGCCACGGAGCAGGGCGGCGCCTACGGCGTCACCGTGTACATCGACCACATCATCGACGGTCAGGTCATCACCAGCCACTACTCGCACATGCAGTACGGGTCCCTGCAGGTCAGTGCAGGCGACACGGTGAAGGTCGGAACCGTCGTCGGGAAGACCGGCAACACCGGGCGCTCCTACGGCGCCCACCTGCACTTCGAGCTCATCGTGAACGGCACGACCATCGACCCGCTGCCCTGGCTGCGGGAGAACGCAGGTCGGTACTCGTACTGATCGGCTCGATTTCCTGAGGACGCCACTGTGATGGTATTCTCGTACGGTTGCCCCGACAGGGGCAGCACGCCCCGATAGCTCAGTGGTAGAGCACTTCCATGGTAAGGAAGGGGTCGTCAGTTCAATCCTGACTCGGGGCTCGCAGCATTCTTCTCACGCGGACGGATGCCTCGCGGCAGGGTAGCTCAGCTGGTTAGAGCGCACGACTCATAATCGTGAGGTCGCGGGTTCAAGCCCCGCTCCTGCTACAGAATGAAACCCCGGCCCGCCGGGGTTTTTCTGCATCCACGCGCCGCCACGCGACCGGCGGCGGGCGCGCGGGGTCACGCACCGACGGCCGCGCCGTCGGACGCACTCTCTGCGGGCTCGTGCACGAGGTAGAGCCCGCCCGGCGAGTTCGAGGTGAAGGCGAGAGCATCCACCCACGCGCGATTGATCGCGGCATGCCGACTTCCGTCGAGCTTGAACACGAGCGAGCTCTCCGCGTGGAGCCACACGGTCGTACGACCGCCCCCGATGCTCATGTCCTCGCGCCAGGTGAAGCAGAACGGTTCGCCGCGCCGCAGCTTCGCCGTGATGACGAGTTGGAGGTGCATGAGCGCACGATCCTCCAGATCGACCTTGGGGCCGCCCTCGTAGATGAACGTGCCCATGGATGGCTGCTTTCGTCGGGGAGAGGGTGCGCGAGACGGCCGGGGAGGGACCTCAGAAGTCGTGGAGGAAGTCGACGAAGGGACTCGAGTCATCTCCGGTGTCGCGGGGGTCGTACGGCACCGTCGAACGCGAGATCACGACCGTGGTGTTCGAGGAGACGAGCACACTCACCGCCCGGTTGCCGACCTCCACAAGATCGACGAACGTGCCCGACGTGCGAGCGGCTTCCTGGAACCGCTCCTTGAGGGCGTCCAGATCCTGATCCTGAGCGAGGAAGACACTCACGCCGTTCACTTCGACGGCTGTCCTCACCATGGTCTGGTGTTCGCGCTCTCGCCATTCGCTCATACGGCGACACTAACCCCGGTCGCAGAACACGGCACAGGGCATTGCGCGACGCGGGGATGTGTGAGAGATCTGTCGCTGTTCAGCTCACAGATCGTAGAAGCCGCCGAACGGCTGCGCCTCGTCGCCCGTGTCGCGGGGATCGAACACCACGGTCGCGACCGAGATGGTGATCTGCGTGTGCGGGCCGACGAGCACGCTGACACTGCGATTGCCGACGACCACGAAGTCGACGAACGCGCCGCCGGCCTGCACGGCCGCTTCCATGCGACGCTTCACGTCGTCGACGTTCTGCTCCTGGGCGAGGAAGACACTCGACCCGTTGATCGCGATCTCGGTTCTGACCATCGTCTGCGAGTTCATCCCTCTGACACTACCGGCGACGGCGCACAGACGCACATGCGGGGGCGCCGCAGCTACTCGCCACCGCGCGACCAATCGATGTGCGTGTCATCGGAGAAGTCGAACGGGGGAGCGGGGGAGTACGCCACGTCGACCATGATCGTGACGCGGCTCGTCGCAGTGATCAGCGCGCTCATGAAGAGGTTTCCGGCGCTGAAGTGGACGAAGGCGCCTCCTCCGCGCGCAGCGTTCTCGACCCTCGTCATGAAGTCGATGAGGTCCTGTCCAGGGCTCAGCAGGTACTCGGTGCCGTCGATGGCGACACGGGTCCGTGTGACGGTTCGTGAGTCGCTCATCCGCCGACGGTACGCGCACATCTCCCGTGCGCGGAGGGGGTTGCGCGGAAGGCCGTCCGGTGCAGGTGGGCGAATCGCCTGTGCCGAGCGCGCGCAGATGCCTCCGCGGAGCCCTCAGCCGTTGCCGCCGAAGTCGTCGAGATAGACGAGGTAGCCGTTGGGGGAGATGTGCGCGGTCGTGTCGCGCAGCAGAAGCTCTTCCAGCTCTTCCACGGTCTTGCCGTTGCGCTTCGCCGCAGTCTCGATCCTGTCGCCCAGGGCATCGATCGCTTCCTGACCGTTCATGGCCTCGGGAAGCAGGGGGCTGAAGTCGGAGCTCATTCCGGGCACGTCATCGTCCTCGTCGTCGGTGTTCTGGGTGGGCGTGGAGGTCGGCGTCGCCGACGGCGAGGACGGCGACGGTGAGGGAGACGTCTCGGGGGCGCCGGTGACGAGCTGTGTCAGCCCGAACACGAGCGCCGCGACGACCAGGAGCCCGGCCCCGGCGAGGACGGCGATGCGGCCCCATCGGAGGCGGTCCCTGTCTTCGATCACGTCGTCCACCCTGTCATCCTCCTCACATGAGTGTGGGGCGGAAATCACTTCCGTGATTCCCGCCCCACACGATCAGAACATTCTCATGTCCGTTTCAGAGATCAGCTCTCCTGCAGCTGCTTCCGACGCTGACGCAGACCGAAGGCTGCGGCGCCTCCACCGATCACGAGGACCGATGCGGCCAGGGCCGTGAAGAGCATTCCGGAGAAGTCGCCACCCGTGGTCGCGAGATCGTCGTCACCCGTACCGGTACCGGTGCCGTCGTCTCCGCCGCCGCCGGTGGTCGCCGCGCTCACCGTGAAGGAGATCGGGCTGGTGGTGGAGGAGGTGACGTCGTTGATCGCCTGGTTGGCCGACACCGCGTAAGTGCCGTTGGCGAGCTCACTCGGCACGGCCAGCTCCCAGGCCCCGTCGGCGTCCACGGTCGTCGTGGCGAAGACCGTGGTGCCGTCGGCGTGGACGACCGCGACCGTCACGGTGGCGCCGGCGATACCGGTGCCGCTGATGGTCGGGGTGCTGTCCTCCGTGGTGGAGTCGGCCGCCGGAGCGACGATCACCGGGGCGGTGACCGGAGCGGTCACCGTGACCGAGTCGGTCTCGGGCACCGGAGCACCGTCGACCGTCTGCGAAGCGGTGATCACGGTGTTGCCGTAGGCGTTCGCCGTGGCGTTCGCCGTCCAGGCGCCGTCTCCGTCGACCGTGACGCTGTCGACGACCGTGCCGGCGATGGACAGGTCGACCGTCGCCTCCGGCGTCGCCGTTCCGGTCACCGCGACGTCGGAGCCGCCCGCGACCGTTGCGCCGTCAGCCGGCGTCTCGATCACGATGGGCTGCTCGGCGATACCGGGAACCGCAGCGCCCGTGATCGTGTAGTTTCCGAGGCTGCCGTAGTCGGTGTAGCCGTTCGCGTTCGCGGGGGTGGCCGTGGTGGGGTCTCCCGCGCCGACGCCGTCGACCCAGAGGTAGTACGTGCCCTTGGCGACCTCTGTGGTCACGGACGCGTTCAGGCCGGCGGCGACGTCTGCCGAGACCGCGCTCGATGCCGGGTCGTTCTCGACGAGAACATCGCCGGCGGCGTTGGTGAGGGTGAGCTTTGCGTCGAGGTTCGGCGCGATGTCCGCGACCTCGACCGTGGCGGTGAGCGGGCCACCGTTGGTCGTGACGCGGAACACGTCGACATCGGCAGCGTTCAGGATGACCCCGGCCCCGGCGAAGGTGCCGGCGGCGTTGTCGAGCGTGGACGCGTCGGCGATGGTGTTGCCGACCGTGTCGGAGGCAGCATCAGCACGGTCCGTGTAGGTGAACGAGAGCGTGAGAGCCGCGCCGGTTCCGTCGCAGACGTTGCCGTTGGGAACGTAGAACTCGTCACCCGGCTGGGGGTTGTTCGGGTCCGCCGGCGGGACGGCGCAGACCGAGCCGGTGTACGGGGTGCCGTCGGGAGTCGTGGCGCCGGTGAAGATCGCGCGAGCAGCGCCGCGATCGGTGATCGTCGCCAGGTCATCCTGGTCGTTGGTCGCGCCGGCGTAGCTGCCGTTCGACCACTGGCTCAGCGGCACGTCGTAGGTGGCGCCCATGATCGGGCCCCAGACGCCGGCCGTCGGGTAGTAGTACTCGCCGGTCGGGGAGTCGGCGATGCCGTCGTGCTCCAGACCGAAGTTGTGCGCCGCCTCGTGCGACGCCGTGTCAGCGACGCTCTTCGCCGACGCGGCGGCCGTGTTGCCGCCGCCGACGCCGTTGGTGAAGACCAGGGCGCCGGTGAGGAAGTCGGAGCCGGCGCCGCCGCCCCAGGCGAGGCCCGAGGTGTTGGCTGCAGCGGGGAGGACCTCGTCGTACGAGTCGGTGATGATGACGTGCGAGGCGTACTCGTTGTCGTCGGCCGACGTCTTGTAGAGCGCGGCGTCGCTGGGACGCGTCGTGGTGACGTTCACGTTGAAGGGCGCGAAGTCCTCGGCGACCGCGGCCCACACCTGGGCGCGGAAGCCTCCGTCGGCCGACGCGGCGGCCACGAAGTTCAGGGACGGGTTCTCGGCGAGGAGGTTCCAGTTGGTTCCCTCGAGCACCTCACCGTCGAAGTCCAGGTAGACGGTGACGGGGGCTCCCGGACGCGAGCCACCGGCGGGGTCGCCCGGGATGGCTGCACCCGACGGGGCAGCGCGGAGATTGCGCATCGAGATCGGTGCGCCATCCTGCGCGTCGTCGATGTGCAGGACGAAGCCGTTGTCGGAGACCGCGATGGACCCGGAGGCCTCGAGTCGCTTGACGTCCTCCACCGTGCTCGCGCTGTTCGCAGCGGCGAGCTCGTACTTGTCCACGCCGGCGTTGATGGTCGTCGCTTCGCTCGACGTGTCTTCGGCGGCGGCGGGAAGAACCGCACCACCCAAGGTCAACGCACAAGCGCCGACAGTCGCGGCCGCAGTGGTAAGCCACCGACGGTGTTGTGATCTCACGTTTAAATCCCCCGTATTGATGAATGGAATATATCGGCTCAAGCTAACAGTTCACAGCAAACAGACAGGGTTACATTCAGGCTATTCCCAGGTAAGGGTTCAGGTGCGACATGAGGGTTTGCTCGTCATCCCTGTTCCCACGACGGGGTCCGGACCGGTATGCCACGGTTTCCATTTATCTAGTTCGTCTAGTAATCTTTTTAGCGAAGGAGGAGGCGATGAGCGACATCACAGTGACGACACCTGCGGCCTTCGTCGCGCCACGGTCCGCGACGGCGAGGCCCGCGCCGACCGTGCGGGTCGAGCTCTCACCGCTCCCGGCGCGTCACGCGGTCGGGCTCGACTCGGGCCTGGAGCGTTTCGGTGTGCGCCGGCGCCTCCGGAGTCTGCTCCGCATCCCCTTCCTCTTCGACCACCGCTAGAGAAAGGAGCCCCCCATGGGACTCGATGACAAGATCAAGAACGCCGCAGAGGACGTCGCCGGCAAGGCGAAGGAGACTGCTGGCAAGGTGACCGGTAACGAGAGGCTCGAGGCCGAGGGCAAGGCCGACCAGGCCAAGGCCGACGTCAAGAAGGCCGGCGAGAACGTCAAGGACGCCTTCAAGTAAAGAGCCGAACAGCAGAACCTTCGGGGAGGCGGGAGAATCACCGCCTCCCCGAAGTCTGTCCCGGCACGGTCGCAGTCACAGGAGAAGCAGATGTCCGACCCCCTTCGCAACGAGTCCTTCTGGCGCCGGATCGTGCAGCGCGTGCTGCCGTCTCGGCACGAGCCCCGCCGTCTCACGGTCGACGACGTGACCGTCGTGGACCGGCCGATGCTCCGTCGTGCCGTCGCCGGCACCGTGGTCGGCAACCTGATGGAGTGGTACGACATCGGTATCTACGGCTATCTCGCCGTGATCATCGGACGCGCATTCCTCCCGGACGCCTCCGCGGGCGCGCAGGCGCTGTTCTCGCTCGGGGTCTTCGCCGTGACCTTCATCGCGCGACCCCTCGGCGGCGTCGTTCTCGGACAGCTCGGCGATCGGATGGGCCGCCAGCGCGTGCTGGCCTTCACGCTGATCATGATGGCGGCCGCGACCTTCCTGATCGGCATCCTGCCCGACTTCTCGGTGATCGGTTTCTGGGCCCCCATCCTGCTCATCGTGCTCAAGCTCGTGCAGGGATTCTCGACCGGCGGAGAGTACGCCGGTGCGACCACCTTCATCACCGAGTACGCCCCGGACAGGCGCCGCGGCTTCTACGCCTCGTTGCTCGACCTCGGGTCCTACATGGGATTCGCCGTGGGTGCGGCCTTCGTCTCGATCCTGCAGTTGACCCTCTCGGCCGAGGTCATGCAGGGCTTCGCCTGGCGCATCCCGTTCCTCGTCGCCCTTCCGCTCGGCCTGATCGCGATCTACTTCCGCCTCAAGATCGAGGACACCCCGGCGTTCCAGGAGGCGCAGGCGACGGCTCAGCGCGCCGCCGATGACGCCCAGCAGGCGGTCGATGCACCGAAGGGTGTCATCGCCCTCGTCCGTGCCTACTGGCGCGAACTGCTCACGGCGTTCGTCCTGGTGGCGGCGGCCAACACGGTCGGCTATGCGCTCACGTCGTACATGCCGACCTACCTCACCGGAACCCTGGGGTACGACGAGGTGCACGGAACGCTTCTCACACTGCCGGTCCTCGTCGTCATGGCGCTGTGCATTCCGCTCGCGGGCAGGCTCTCCGATCGCATCGGTCGCCGCCGGGTCCTGTTCATCGGGTCGATCTCGGCGATCGTGCTGGCGGTCCCGGCGTTCCTGTTCATGATGCACGGGGAGATCTGGTCGACGCTGCTCGGGCTGATGCTGCTCGCGTTCCCGGTGACGTTCTACGTCGCCAATCTCGCCTCATCGCTTCCCGCGCTCTTCCCGACCTCGTCGCGCTACGGCGGGATGGGCATCTCCTACAACCTGGCGGTGGCGCTGTTCGCCGGTACGGCCCCGTTCGTGATGGAGGCGCTCGTGCAACTCACCGGATCGGCGCTCACGCCGGCGTTCTACGTGATCGGCACGTCGATCGCGGGAGTGATCGCGACCGTCGTGCTCAAGGAATCCGCCCGCCGCCCGCTGCCCGGAGCGATGCCGAGCGTGCAGACGCCGGAGGAGGCGGTGGAGCTGGTGGAGGGACAGGACGAGAACCCGGACCTCGACCTCGACGAGCTCTTCCCCGAGCGCACCGAGAACGCCTGATCGGCGCGGTTCAGTCGCGCGCGCCGTCGGACTCCTCGTGCGAGCGGATGACCTCGCGCAACTCCTGATCGAGGTCGGAGGCCTCCTCGATCGCCGAGGTCATGCCGGCGAGGAAGTGGGTGACGATGGCCCGCTCCTGGTCGGACAGCTCATCGACGAGCGCGAGCATGCGTCGATGCATCGCGCCGAGCGTCGACTTCACCTCTTCGTCGCTGCTGACCGTCGGCACGACGACGCCGGCGCGGCGATCGGTGGGGTGTGCTTCGCGGCGGACGTGGCCGCCCCGTTCCAGTCGGTCGATGAGCGTCGTCGTGGAGGCGGTCGAGATGTTCAGGGTGCGGGCGATGTCGATCGGTCGCACGATCCGTTCCGCCTTCTGCTCGCGCAGCAGGAAGCGCAGCGCCAGCAGGTCGGTCTCGTTCATGCCCATGGAGGCGCGCGTGCGTGCCCGCATCGCGGTCTCGGCGCCGCGGTAGCGACGGAGCATGTTCAGCACATCGACCGTGCTGGCCCTCTCGCCGTCGGGGTACCAGTATCCCGATCGGGAGAACTCTTCCGGCTTCTGCATCACGCCACCTCTCCGTCCTCCTGCGCGAGGCACTGCTCGCGCAGGAGCATCTCACTCGAGCCCTCTTCGACCTCCGCGGGGACGATGCGCAGCACCCCGCCCGTGATGGCGTCGTTCTCGGCACTGATGATCTGCTCGAGACGACGCAGCGGAACCTCGGGGTAGCGCTCGTGGAGACGGGCCAGCATGTCGGTGTACAGGACGTACCCGGCGTCCTGAAGGGTGAGTGGCTCAGCCATGGCGTCCTTTCGCGACCGCGGACCTTCCTCTATCTTCGCATTCCCGCCTCCGGTCGAGGCGCCGGTTTTTCGCTAGCCCATCTGGTTACTTGGCGGTCGAGTAGCATGGAGGGGAGAGAGGGTGGTGGCCGGCATGCTGAATGACACGAAGACCTCGCCCGCGGATCTCGTCAGGGGTGTCGAGGAGCTGCGGCGAGCGGAGGCGCAGCTGTCACGACGTCTCGCGGCGATGCGCGTTCCGAACGACACCGACCGTGCGGCGATGCGCTTCATCGCATCGGCCCCGGCGGATGCTCCTGTCACCCCCGGCGGCCTTGCAAGCCACCTCGCCGTGAGCACGGCGGCCATCACGAGCCTGATCCGCCGGCTGCAGGAGCGCGGACAGATCGTGGTCGCCCCGCATCCCGAGGATGCGCGGTCCAAGGTGTTGCGTCCCTCACTGCGCGATCTGCATTCGCCGACCGATGATCTCGCGCGCCGCGTCGAGGGGCTGGCCGACGAGTTCAGTGCCGAGCACCTGGAGGCCGTGACGCGCTTCCTGCGCCGGTTGTCCGAAGAGATCGCCGACCTTCCGTAATCGTCGGCCCTGCGCACGCGTCGGGCGCGGCGCCGTTTTCCACGATTCCCATTTAGCTAGTTAAACTAGTAATCTAGTTTTACAAGGGAAATCTGCAGGGAGTGGATCATGGGACAGCTCACGTACGCCAACAGCACCGCACCGATCGAGATCGACGATGACGTGCTCGCGCATCTCCGCACGGTCACCATCACCAAGCTCCGTCGCGGCGAGTCCTTCGCGCTCACGATTCCGACGGCGGGGAAGGCCCGGGCCACTCTCTGGATCCATTCCGCCATCCCGATCCAGTTCGCCGTGGAGGAGGGCGTGGACCTGCAACGCCCGCTGCTGGCGTCGATGATGGAGGCGGCGAACACCTCCGGCGGGATCGACCTCGCCGATCGCCGCCTGCGGCCGGACGCTCCTCGTCTCGACGAGACCCGCCACATGCATGCGGTGAGTGCCTGACGAGGACGGGCTCCCGCGGGTGCGGAAGTGGATTTCCACTGTTTTGTGACGTTTCGCCCGGTGTCACCGTCTTAGTAGTGTCGCGAACGTGCGACCCGCATCCCGAGGTGGAGGCGGACACACCGACGAAGGAGCTCACCATGGCAAACCCGACCGATGTCACCCCGGTTCAGGTCTCTGCAGGACAGTCGCGCAAGACCGCTGTCGGGACGACGATCATCGAGGACGGCGTCATCGCGAAGATCGCCGGGATCGCCGCCCGCGAGGTGAGCGGCGTGCACGCTCTCGGCGGAGGCGCCGCGCGCATGGTCGGTGCGATCCGCGACGCCCTCAACACCACGGACCTGACGCAGGGGATCCGCGTCGAGGTCGGCGAGACGCAGATCGCGGTCGACGTGACGATCGTCGCGGAGTACCCGGTCTCGCTGCAGAAGGTCGCCGATGACGTGCGCGAGTCGGTCGACCGCGCCCTGGTCGAGCTGGTCGGCAAGGAGGTCGTCGAGATCAACGTGACGATCAACGACGTGCACATCCCGGGCGACGACGACACCGACGACGAGGTCGTCGAGGTCGTTGCCGACACCCGCGTCAGCTGATCCCGTTCCCCTCCCACTCTCGACAGGACACTGCTATGAGTTTTCTCGCCTTTCTCCTCCTCGGCCTGATCGCCGGCGCGATCGCCAAGGCCCTCCTTCCCGGCAAGCAGGGCGGCGGCTGGCTGATCACCCTGCTCCTCGGCGTCGTCGGAGCCATGCTCGGCGGTTGGCTGGGCGGACTGCTCTTCAACGTGCGGGTCGACGAGTTCTTCTCGATCTCGTCGTGGCTCCTCGCCATCGGCGGCTCGCTCATCGTGCTGCTCATCTACGGCGTGATCCGTGGACGCGGCTCGAAGAAGGCGTGAGGACCCGCTGAGGCGGACGATGTGGATGCACCGCAGGATGGCGTGCCGCCCCTCCGGGGACGCCGCGCCATCCGGTGGCTCATCCGCTCCGAATCTCCTGGGGGGACGAGTGAGGGAGTGGGGAAGTGACTGAACGGTTTCAGAGCGTCCTGGAACAGGCGGACGATCGGATCGTCGCGGGGCGCGCCATGGACGGCGACGTCGCCGCGTTCGCGGTCCTCGTCCGCCGGTACACGCCGATGATGCGGGCCTACACCCGGCGGATGCTCAACGCGACGTCCGATGTCGACGACATCGTGCAGGAGGCGTTCATCACCGCGTGGCAGCGATTCAGCGAACTCGACGACCCGTCCAAGGTGAAGAGCTGGTTGATGAGGATCGTCAGCCGCAAGGCCGTCGATCGCATCCGCGCTCTCCGCCCGGTGCTCGACATCGACGACATGGAGCGCCCCGCTCCGCTGAACACCTCGCCCGCGCAGGTCGTCGAGGCACGCGCGGGAGTCGCCGCTCTCGGTGCGGCGCTGCAGGAGCTCCCGAACGCGCAGCGCGAGTGCTGGGTGCTGCGGGAGATGGGCGGCTATTCCTATGACGAGATCGCTGACGAGCTCGGCATCTCCGCAAGCACCGCACGCGGCCTGCTGGCCCGTGCGCGAAAATACATGATCGTACGGATGGAGGAGTGGCGATGACTGATGACCACGAAATCCCCGAGCTGCGCCGGCTGAGTCTGGAACCGACCGACCTCGACGGCCACACACTCGAAGAGCTCACCGACTATCTGGAATCCGGTCGGCAACCGCTCGACCCCTCGATCGAGCAGTCGCCGGGATGCCAGCTGGCCCTCGATGCGCTCGAACGGCTCGGGGGACTGGGCGGGCAGCTGATCGATGCGGATGCCGCGGAATCTCCCGAGGTCGACGCGAGCTGGGTCGAGCGCATCCTGGACGGTATCGCGCTGGACGCCCGCGCCGGCCGACGGATCCCGTTCGCCTCCGAGACGCCCGACATCGATCTCGGGATCACCGAGGGTGCCGTGCGTGGCCTGATCCGGTCGGCGGAGAACGCGGTGCCCGGGTTGCTGGTGGGCCGATGCCGTCTCGACGGCGACGTGACCGTTCCCGGAACCCCGATCGGCATCCACATCGACGCGAGTGCGTTGTACGGCGAGTCGATCGTGAAGCTCGCCGATCATCTGCGCACCGAGGTCGACACGCGCCTGCAGGCGCACACCGAGTTGAACATCGTCACGATCGACATCGTGATCCGAGACATCCAGGAGGTGTCGTCATGGACGGAGCAGAACTGATGGCGACGGAGCCGGGGGAGGCGCTCGCCGCCGAGATCGAGGCCACCGTGCGGGCGACGCCGGGCGTGCGCTCGGTCTACCGGGCCGGATCCCTGGTCTCGAACGCGATCGGCGCCGGCGCGGTCGCGCTCGGGGTGCGGAGCGACGACGAGCCGCTCATCGCCGTCGCGCGCGGTGATCGAGGGGTGGCCGTGACGGCGGCCATCGGTATCGACTTCACGGCGAGCGCCGCCGACACCCTGCGCAAGACGCATGCGGCGATCGATGAGCTCCTCGCCGCTCGGGGCGTGCCGCGGGAGAGCATCACGCTCACCGTGGTCTATGTGCAATCGCGCGAGGCTTCGTGACCTCGCGCTGATGAAGGCGCAGAAGGTGCCGTCCTCCGCGGGAGGAGGACGGCACCTTCTGTCTTGTCTGCCGCGATCGCGGTCGGCTCAGGAAACCGCGCGCAGGCCGTCGATGAGCGGCGTGGTCGGGCGACCGATGAGGCGTGAGAGTGTTCCGTCGGTGTCGGCGAGAGCGCCCTCGCGGATGCCGGCGTCGAGGGCGACGACGAACCCGGCGGTCCCGGCATCGAGACCGGCGGTCTCGAGCGCCGCCCGCTGCTCCTCGGCGGAGAGCGGCTGATACGCCACGGGCCGTCCGGTGACCTCGGTCATGGCGGCGACGAGGTCGCTGTAGTTCCAGGCCACGTCTCCGCCGAGTTCGTACGCCTCGCCGACGTGTCCGTCCTCGAGCAGGACGACGGCAGCGGCCTCCGCGAAGTCCTCCCGGCTGGCCGAGGCGACGCGGCCCTCACCGACACCGGCCGCGAGCGTGCCGGTCTGCGCGGCGCGCGCCAGGTCGGCGGCGTAGTTCTCGGTGTACCAGTTGTTGCGCAGGATCACCGCGGGGAGGCCGGACGCGGCGATGAGCTCTTCCGTCGCCTTGTGCTCCGGCGCCAGTACGAGGGCGCTGGTGGGGGCCTTCGGCGCGCTGGTGTACACGAGCTTCGTGACGCCGGCGGCCGCCGCCGCCTCGATCACCGCGGCGTGCTGCGGGACGCGGCGACCGACCTCCGAGCCGGAGACCAGCATCACGGTATCGACGCCGTCGAGGGCGGCGGGGAGCGTCTCGGGGCGGTCGTAGTCGACGACCGCGATCCTCACGCCTCGGTCGTGCAGCTCGGTGGCCTTGGCGATGTCGCGAACTCCGGCCACGATCGACTGCGGAGACGTGCCGCGCTCGAGCAGGCTGTCGATGATGAGGCGACCGAGGTGTCCGGTGGCGCCGGTGACGAGGATGGTCATGAGGGTCCTTTCGTAGGTGACCTCATCGGCAACCGTGCGGAGGCGGAGAAGCATTCCACGTGGTGGGTACCCACTTTGACGTAAGGTACCTACATGACGGTGAGTTTTGCGCAGATCAAGGCCTCCTCTCCTCTGGTCTTCGAGCAGGGATGCGGCACCCGGGTGGTGCTCGACCACATCATGAGCAAGTGGGGCGTGCTGGTCCTGTCCGCTCTGTCCGACGGCACGCGCCGCTGGGGAGTGCTGCGTCGGGAGGTCGACGGCATCAGCGAGAAGATGCTGGCGTCGACCCTGCGCACCCTCGCCGACGACGGACTCGTGCACCGGGAGTCGTTCCCCACGGTGCCCCCGCACGTCGAGTACAGCCTCACGCCGCTGGGACGCGATCTGATGGAGCGGATGCTGCCCCTGATGGAGTGGGTCGCCGACCATGCCGATGGGATGCTCGGACGCGACCGATCTGCGGATTCCGTCGCCTCGGATTGATCCAGGAACGGAATCGGTTGTTCGAAGAAAACGATTGACTCGATACCGTAGTAGCCCTACTGTTCTGAACATGTCAGCTACCACGCCCATCCGCCTGGAACGTCCCGACGGCAAAGGCCTGGCGACCGGCACACTCGGACTCTGGGGATCGACCGTCATCGGTCTGGCGTCCACCGCTCCGGTGTACTCGCTGGTCGCGACGCTCGGTTTCGTCGTTCTCGCCGTCGGCGCGCAGGCGCCCATCGCGTTCATCATCGCCTTCATCCCGATGCTGCTCATCGCCTTCGCCTATCGCGAGCTGAACAACGCCGTGCCCGACTGCGGCACGACGTTCACCTGGGGGACCAAGGCCTTCGGGCCGTGGGTGGGCTGGATGGGCGGCTGGGGTGTCGCCGTGGCCGGCATGGTCGTGCTGGCGAACCTCGCCCAGATCGCCTCGGTCTACTTCTGGTCCCTGATCGGCTTCGACCTGGAGAACAACGACTGGCGCATCATCCTCGTCGCGGTGTTCTTCATCGCCTCGATGACCTGGGTGAGCTGGCGCGGTGTCGAGATCGGGGAGCGGATCCAGAACATCCTGCTCGGCATCCAGTACCTCGCACTCGCGATCTTCGTGGTGGCGGCGATCTGGCAGTTCACCACCGGTGACGCGCCGAACCCGACTCCCTTCGACTGGGAGTGGATGAACCCCTTCGCGTTCACCGACTACTCGGGCTTCATCGAGGCGATCCTGCTCGCGCTCTTCATCTACTGGGGCTGGGACACCTGTCTCGCCCTGAACGAGGAGACCAAGGATCCGAAGCGCATCCCCGGCCGCGCGGCACTGCTGACCACCGTGATCCTCCTGTTCACGTACGTCGCCGTCACGATCGCCGCCATGATGTACGCCGGCCTGGGTGAGACCGGGACGGGACTGGGCAACGAGGCCAACGCCGACGACTTCTTCCTGGCGATCAAGGACGGGCTGCTCGGACCGTTCGGCTGGGTCCTCGTGGTCGCGGTCATCATCTCGGCCATCTCCTCGACGCAGACGACGATCCTCCCGACCGCGCGCGGCACGCTCGCGATGGGGGTGTACCGGGCGCTCCCCGCGAAGTTCAAGGACGTGCACCCGACGTACAAGACGCCGTCGTTCTCGACGATCGTGATGGGCGTCGTGGCCTCCCTCTACTACGTGGGCATGACGCTGATCAGCGACAACATCCTGCAGGACTCGATCCTGTCGCTCGGGTTGGCGATCGCGTTCTACTACGCGATCACCGGCTTCGCCTGCGTCTGGTTCTTCCGGGCCGACATCTTCCGCTCGGCGCGGGACTTCTTCTTCAAGGGGCTGTTCCCGTTGCTCGGCGCCCTCATGCTGACGTACGCGTTCGTGCAGTCGGCGATCGACATGTGGGACGTGGACTACGGCTACACCGTGCTGTTCGGCATCGGGGGCACGTTCGTGATCGGCATCGGCTCGCTCGCATTCGGACTCGTGCTGATGTTCGTCTGGTACGCGTTCCCGCGGAGCAAGCGCTTCTTCCGCGGCGAGAGCCTGAACCGCGACACCCAGGTCATGGTGCCGGACGAGCCGAGTGTCACGATCCGCTCGATCGACGGAGGAATCTGACCCGGATGGTCGCGACCTAGACTTGTGCCGTGCGCATCCGGCTCGACATCGCCTACGACGGTACCCATTTCCGCGGATGGGCCGTCCAGCCCACATTGCGGACGGTGCAGGGCACCCTGGAGGCGGCTCTCGGTCGCATCGTCGGGTCCGACGTGCGGCTGGTGGTGGCCGGGCGCACGGATGCGGGCGTGCACGCGAGCGGTCAGGTCGCGCACGTCGATCTCGACGACGTGCAGTGGGCGCGCATCGAGGCA
This sequence comes from Microbacterium sp. TW_SC_2, assembly GCF_055361165.1. Lineage (NCBI taxonomy): Bacteria > Bacillati > Actinomycetota > Actinomycetes > Micrococcales > Microbacteriaceae > Microbacterium > Microbacterium sp. TW_SC_2. The sequence continues at coordinate 749,829 of NZ_CM143952.1, forward strand.
CGCCGGAGCCGCGCGCCGCAGGATCCTGCGGCGACACTCGCCGGCCGCCTGCGCGGTGTGCTCGGCACGTACTCCGACGTCACGGTCACCCGCTCGTCGATCGCCCCGGACGGGTTCGATGCGCGTTTCTCCGCGGTCTGGCGACGGTATCGCTACCGCGTGGCCGACCAGGGGGCGGGCTTCGACCCGCTCCGCCGGTTCGACACCACGGTCGTGCGGGGCGCGCTCGACGTCGAGGCGATGGATGCCGCTGCCCGGACCCTCATCGGTCTCCACGACTTCGCGGCGTACTGCAAGCCGCGCGAGATGGCCACGACCATCCGGACACTCCTCGACTACCGCTGGGAGCGCGATGAGAAGGGCGTCCTGGTCGCCGAGGTCAAGGCCGACGCGTTCTGCCACAGCATGGTGCGCGCGCTCGTCGGAGCATGCGTGGAGGTGGGGAACGCGCGCCTGGACGTCGGCGACGTCGCGGCGCTGCGGGATGCGCGGGTGCGCACGAGCGAGTTCCGGGTGATGGCGGCACGCGGACTGATGCTCACGGAGGTCGGCTACCCGGCCGATGACCTGCTCGCCGTCCGCGCCGAGCAGACCCGCGCTCGCCGCGACGCCACGCACGAGTAGCCCGCCCTCCGCTGACGGGTGCGCCGCGGAGCCGCGCGTATGCTGACCCTCAGCGACCGCCTTCACCGACGAACGGGGGACTGCGAGATGGAACCACCGGCAGAGAACAGCAACGCCTTCGCGACGGCCCTCCGAGAAGCGATCGCCGAGCGGGGCCTCACCCTTTCCCGCGTGCAGTCGTTGCTGGCGTCGGACGGCAATCCCGTGTCGATCGCGACGCTGAGCTACTGGCGGTCGGGGGCGCGTCGACCGGAGGGCGCCCTCTCGATGAGCGTCGTCGAGGGACTGGAGGATCGGCTGGGGCTCGCGTCCGGGCATCTCACCCGCCTCCTCGGGCCTTCCACGCGTCTCGGCCCCGTCGCCCCGGCCCGGCTCCCCTTCGAGGGGGAGCAGGAGCAGCGGGAGCTGGCCGAGACGATCGCCGCATTGCGATCCGCGCCTCAGGACTCTCTGCGCGACCTCTCCACCCACATGACGGCGCAGGTCGGCCGTGACGGGGCCGTCGAACGGGTCGTCACCCGTGCGCTGGTCCAGGCGACGCGGGGAACCATCGTCGAACTGCCGCTGATCGATGTCGCCCCGGAGGAGACGGACGTCGTCCCCGTGATCTCCGACGTCGTCGGGGGTCGTGTCGATCGCGAGTACCTGCACCCGGGGCGGATGCTCTCCGGAGCGGTGATCGTGCTCGACGAACCGATCGCGACCGGCGAGACCACCATCATCGAGTACGCCGAGACCTTTCCGCCCGGATGCCCTCCGCGACGCTCCGTGTGGCATGCCACCTCGCGTGCCGCACGCGAGACCCTGATCTGGGTGCGGTTCCCGCCGGACGCGCTCCCTGGTTGGTGCGAGGAGTACGTCGAGAGCGACGCGGGCGACACCGTGATGCGCCGCACGGTCAGAGGTGGAGCGGTGCATGCGTCGCGCCACCGGTTCGGACCGGGCGTCCTGGGGATCCGTTGGGGCGATGGTCGGTGAGGCGAAGCCGGTCCACAGGTCGGGCGAGTAGCGTGGGATCAGTCATGAAGGTCATCTCCTACAACCTGCGCAAGCACCGTGCGGCGACCGAACTCGTCGCGCTCGTGGCCCAGCACGATCCCGACATCCTGTGTCTGCAGGAGTGCGATGTGCAGGGGCTTCCCGAGCGCATCGGCGAGCTCGCGCTCGCCGATGCCACGCAGGGCAACCGGCTCGGTCTGGCTCTGTACTACCGGACCAACACGTACCAGCTGCAGCAGATCCGAGCCATCGAGCTCAAGAAATCCCTGCACGACAGGATGCTCAAGCCGGCGCACGAGCGTGTGCTCGGTGCCCGCCTGCGCGACATCGACGACGGTCGGGAGATCGTGGTGGCATCGTTCCACGCGGCGCCCCTGACGGCCCTCAACTCGCTGCGTCGCCACCAGATCAGGGCCGCGTTGACCGCCCTCGCCGCGCTGGGGGAGGGCCTGCCGCAGTTGATGGTCGGCGACTACAACTACCCCGTGTTCAAGGAGAACCTCGGGCAGGCGGTCCGCGACCACGGCTACGCGCTCACGCTCAGCGACGATCACACCTACACCCGCTACCGCGTGTTCCGCGGGCACTACGACTTCGCGACCTCGGTGGGGTTCCGCGTCGACGGCGTCACGACGCTCCCGCAGGCATCGAGCGATCACCGCCCGATCCTCGTGACCGCCCAGCCGGACTGACTCCGCGCCAGGAGGGGGCCGGCGGGTGCGTCCGCATTTGGGGGAATCGCTCCCTGTGGCGTATGCTGTCTCTTTGGTGCCGTTCCCGTTCGCGGGTCCCGGTCATCGTCCGAACGTGAGCCCTCCACTGGCGTGTTCCTCCCTCCGGGAAGAACCACCCCGGAGTGGGATTCACGAACTTCTCCGTTCGACACAAGAAAGCAGCACTATCGTGACGCGCACTTATACCCCGAAGGCTGGCGAAGTCCAGCGCGATTGGGTCGTCATCGACGCCACCGACGTCGTTCTCGGCCGCCTGGCTTCGCACGCCGCTACGCTCCTGCGTGGCAAGCACAAGCCGACCTTCGCCAACCACATCGACTCGGGTGACTTCGTCATCATCGTGAACGCCGACAAGGTCGCGCTCACCGGTCAGAAGCTCCAGAAGAAGCTGGCCTACCGCCACTCGGGCTACCCGGGCGGCCTGAAGTCGGTCACCTACGCCGAGCTTCTCGAGAAGAACCCGGTCCGCGCTGTGGAGAAGGCCATCCGTGGCATGCTCCCCAAGAACAGCCTGGGCCGTCAGCAGCTGACGAAGCTCAAGGTCTACGTCGGTGCCGAGCACCCGCACGCGGCTCAGCAGCCGCAGACGTACACCCTCGACCAGGTCGCCCAGTAAGCGCCGTAAAGACTTAAGGACATACTCGTGGCTGACATCCAGGACACCACCGAAACCCCCCAGAGCTTCTCGACCTCGACCCCCGAGACCGATGCAGTCGAGGCGGCTCCCCGCCCCGTGCTGAACGTCCCGGGTGCCGCGGTCGGCCGTCGTAAGCAGGCCATCGCCCGCGTGCGTCTGGTCCCCGGCTCCGGCACGATCACGGTCAACGGCCGGACGATCGAGGACTACTTCCCGAACAAGCTGCACCAGCAGCTGATCAACGACCCGTTCACCATCCTGAACCTCGCCGGCGGCTACGACGTCATCGCGCGCATCTCCGGTGGTGGCCCCTCGGGTCAGGCCGGCGCCCTGCGTCTCGGCATCGCTCGTTCGCTGAACGGGATCGATGAGGAGAACAACCGCGCGGCGCTGAAGAAGGCCGGCTTCCTCTCCCGCGACGCTCGCGTCAAGGAGCGCAAGAAGGCTGGACTCAAGAAGGCCCGCAAGGCGCCTCAGTACTCGAAGCGTTAAGGTCCACTGCTCCGATGCCGATCTTTGGCACGGACGGCGTGCGAGGGCTTGCCAATGGCATCCTCACCGCCGACCTCGCGCTCACCCTGGCCCAGGCGACTGCTGTCGTCCTGGGCCAGGGCCGTACTGCGGAGTCCCGCAAGGCCGAAGGCAAGCGGCTCCTCGCCGTCGTCGCCCGTGACCCTCGCGTCTCCGGGCACTTCCTGACCGCTGCCGTCTCTGCCGGGCTCGCCTCCTCCGGCGTCGACGTGCTCGAAGCGGGCGTCATCCCGACGCCGGCGCTGGCGTTCCTGGTCGCCGATCGCGATGCCGACTTCGGCGTGATGATCTCGGCCTCGCACAACGCCGCACCCGACAACGGGATCAAGATCTTCGCCCGGGGCGGCGTCAAGCTGCCCGATGTCGTGGAACAGCGCATCGAGGACGCCATGTCCGGCGAGATGCTGCGTCCGACCGGGGCCGGAGTGGGCCGCATCGATCGGTTCTCCGACGCGGAGGACCGGTACGTCGTGCATCTGCTCGGCTCGCTGCCGAACCGTCTCGCGGGGATCCACGTGGTTCTCGACTGCGCGCACGGCGCCGCATCGGGGGTGTCTCCGGAGACGTTCCGCGACGCCGGCGCGGAGGTGACCGTGATCGGCGCCGAGCCCGACGGGCTCAACATCAACGACGGCGTCGGATCGACCCACCTCGACAACCTCGCGGAGGCGGTCGTGCGTCTGGGGGCCGACATCGGCATCGCCCACGACGGCGACGCCGACCGGTGCCTGGCGGTCGACGCGCAGGGCAAGGTCATCGACGGCGACCAGATCATGGCGATCCTCGCGGTCTCGATGAAGGAGCGCGGTCATCTGACCGACGACACCCTGGTCGCGACCGTGATGAGCAACCTCGGCCTGCACGTCGCGATGCGCGAGCACGGCATCACCGTGCGTCAGACCGCGGTCGGCGACCGCTACGTGCTGGAAGACATGGACCGGGGCGGCTACGCGCTCGGCGGCGAGCAGTCCGGCCACGTGATCATGAGCGAGTACGCGACCACCGGCGACGGTCTGCTGACCGGCCTGCATCTGGTGGCCGAGATGGCTCGCCAGAGCAAGACGATCGCCGAACTCGCCGCCGTCATGACGGTGTACCCGCAGGTGCTCATCAACGTGCGCGGGGTCGACAAGGACCGCGTCGCCGACGACGAGGCCGTCCAGGAGGCCGTCCGTGCCGTCGAGGCCGAACTCGGCGACACGGGTCGTGTGCTGCTGCGCAAGTCCGGTACCGAGGCGCTCGTGCGGGTGATGGTCGAGGCCGCGGATGCGGAGTCCGCCCAGAAGTACGCCGACCGACTCGTGGATGTCGTGCGGGAGCGCCTCGCGCTCTGAGCTGAGCCCACTTCGAGGAACGGCCGGGTGCTGATCGTGGATCAGCACCCGGCCGTTCCCGTCGTCAGAGCGTGTCCGCCGTGGCGCTCGCGAACCCGACCCGCGGGTCAGGGCGCGGCGCAGATGCGGTAGCCGCCCTCGGCCAGTGTCTCGGTGGCGCAGTCCTGCCCGGTGAGACGGGGCGTCCCGGTCATCGCCGGGGCATCGAAGAGGCCCACGTGCGCTCCCGTCAGGACGATGGCCGATACGGCCGCGCCCCAGGGTTCGGCGGCCAACCAGGTCGTGCCCGTCGCGTCGACCCACTCGGTGAGCGGAGCCACCGCCGCACGCTGACGGTCGAGCGTTTGCCCGCGCGGTGCATAGCTCGACGCCGTGTGGACGACCGCCCCGGTTCCGATGATGATCGCGACGATCACGGCGGCTGCCGTGGCGACACGTCCGGACACGCGTGCGGCAGGCAGTCGCCGGACGGCCCAGATCGCCCCGGCGGCGAGCACGGGCGCGAAGGCGAAGAGGCCGACCGCGGGGTGACGGACCCAGAGGGGAAGCTGGGAGGCCGTGGCCCACCACGCCACGAAGGTCACGGTGCCGACTCCGGCGACCGTGAGCACGGCGATCGTCGCGCGGTGATCGCTCCGCTGAGGATCGCGTCGAACGGCCAGGAGTCCGGCCGTCACGAGTGCGACCGTCAGCAGCGCGGCGACCAGGGCGACCAGCGGAGGGACCGACCAGGAGTCCGCGAGTGTGGCCAGCTTCTCACCGACGGTCGTGGACGCGCCCTGCCCGCCGCTGCGGACGAAGCGGACGAGGTCGCGCAGATGCTGGACGTAGGCACCACCGCCGAGCGAGAGGAGCGCGCTCAGCTCGAAGAGCAGCGTGGGGATTCCGACGCCGACGAGCGGCAGCCATGCGCGGCGCAGCGCGTCGCGGACCCGCGCCCAGCCGCGACCCTCGGCGAGCACCCAGAGGGCGATGGCGAATCCCGGCAGCGCGAGGAGCGCGATGAGCTTGGCCTGAACCGCGAGGCCGACGAGAAGACCGGCGAGCCAGGCGCGGCGCGGAAGCACGATCAGAGCCCAGACGAGCAGCGCGGCTGCGGGGATCTCGCCGAGCAGGTCTGCAGGCCCCTGGATGGGGGAGACGCCCGCGCTCGTGGTGAAGGCGAGCGGCACCGTCACGGCAGCCAGAGCCGCCCATCGGCCGCCGATCCGCCGACCGAGGATCGCGAGACCGACCAGGAGCAGAGCCCAGTAGGCGAGGGGGATGAGGCGTGCGCCGATCACCAGGTCGGCGCCGGTCGCGAGCACGGCGGCGACCGGAAGCAGGACGACCGGTCCCGTGGAGATACGGGGGTCGAAGGGGGTGATGGTCGACCCCGACAACGCGCCGTCACTGGCGTAGCCGAGGCCGTCGAGCAGATTCCGCGGCACCGTGAGGTTGAACGCCTCGTCCTCCCACAGGCGCCAGACGAACAGGCTGTGCCAGGCCACGATCACGTGTCCGACCACGAGTGCTGCCGCGAGCACCCAGAAGACGACCGTGCGGGCTCGAGTCATCGGCCGAGCGGCTCCGGTCGACGCACGTCGCGCAGCGGAGCAGAGGGGCGCAGCGACAGCTGCCATGCTTCGCCGAGCGCGGACCGCACGAACTGTCGGAGTCGCTTCGGCGGAAGGCCGGCGCCGGCAGCGCGGCCCCACATGGTGCCGGTCGTGGAGGATCCGCGCCGGGGGATGCTGGCGACGCGCAGGTAACGGACGGTGAATCCGGCGCGCGCCTCGGCCAGGGAGAAGTGCACGTGCGGCACGGTCGCCTCGGCGGGGAGTGCGTCGATCAGGACACGGAGAGCGTCGGGTCGGTAGGCCCGCAGCGGGGTGTTCACGTCGGGGATGCGGCGTCCTGCCGTGGTCGCGATGAGCACGCCCACAGCGGCCGTGAGCACCGTGCGGTACCAGGGGTCGGTGCGGCCGTCGCGAACGCCGTGCACGACGTCGGCGTCTTCGCGCACGAGAGCGGAGATGAGACGCGGGAAGTCGGCTCCGTGGAACTGGCCGTCGCCGTCGACGTGCACGAGCACGTCGGGGTGGGAGTCGAGGCCCGCACGATAGGCCGCCAGCGCGGTCGGTCCGTGTCCGCGGTTCTGCGCCTGCACGTGCACGGACACGTCGTCGGCGCCGTCGAAGACCGCCGCCGTTCCGTCGGTGGAGCGATCGTCGGCGATGTGGAAGGAGACGCGGTCCGCGAGAGGCGCCACGGCATCCCTGATCTCGTCGATGAAGCCGTTGATCCCCTCGACCTCGTTGAAGGCGGGCATCACGATGGCGAGATGGGTGATCGGCACTTGTTCCTCAGAAGATGGCGCGTTCGATGGGGGCATACGCACCCAGTACTCTAGTCGAGTCATGACTCACACCTCTCGATTGCGGCGTCTCGCCAGCCTGGGCAGCCGTTTCCTCGTCGTCGGGGGGCTGAGCACGCTGATCGAGATCGGTGTCTTCAACCTCCTCGTCTTCGTGTGGGGATGGGATGTCGTCTCGGCGAAGATCGTGGCGTCGTTGGTCGCCCTCGTGAACGCGTACATCGGCAACCGCGAGTGGACGTTCCGGCACCGCGACCGCCGAGGACGCGTGTCGGAACTCGTGCTCTTCGTGCTCACGAACGCCATCTGCACCGCCATCGGCGCGGGGCTCGTCTGGATCGGCGTCGGCATGGCGGAGGGGGTGCTCGGCCGAACCCCGGGACCGATCGCGGTGAACGTGGTCAACCTGGTGAGCATCGTGATCGTGGTGGCGCTGCGGTTCGTGCTGTACCACCTGATCGTTTTCCGCTCACCCGCACCCCGACCCGCCGCCTGAGCGCGATCGCGCTCAGGCGGACGCGCGACGCTTCGCGGCCTTGCGCGAGGCGCGCGTGCCCGGTTCGCCGCCGAGTTCGTGCGTCGACCCGTAGGTGTACGCGCCGTAGCCGTAGCTGTCCGGACCCTTGGTCGGGAGCATCGTGATGACCAGACCGAGCAGGTCGACGCCCGCCGTCGTGAGCGTCCGGATCGCCCCCTGCAGCTCGGGCTTGCGGGTCTTCCCCGAGGCCGCGGCGAGGATGAGGCCGCTCGACTTCTTGCCGATCACCGCGGCATCCGTGACGAGCAGCAGTGGAGGTGCGTCGATCAGGATGTAGTCGAAGTACTCGGAGAGCGTGGCGAGCACGGTGTCCATCGCGGTCGAGCCGAGCAGCTCGCTCGGGTTCGGCGGCACCGGCCCGCTGGGCAGCACGTAGAGCTCGTTCGTGCCCCACTTGCGCAGCGCCTCCGAGAGCGGGACCTGCCCGATCAGCACGTTCGTCAGACCGACGCCGCCCTCCATCGCCATGTAGTCCGCGATGCGCGGCAGACGCAGGTCGCCGTCGATCAACGCGACGCGGGCACCGGTCTCGGCGAGCGCGATCGCGAGGTTCGCGGTGGTCGTCGACTTGCCCTCGCCCGGGCCGGAGCTGGAGATCACGAAGGCCCGCGTCTCGGCGTCGACGTCGAGGAACTGCAGGTTGGTGCGCAGCGTGCGGAAGGACTCCGCGCGCGGGCTGCGGGGGTCGACGTGCACGATGAGCGGGCGCTTGGTCGCCTCCGGGTCGAAGGCGATCCCACCCAGCAGCGGTCGATCGGTGATGACCTCGAGGTCGTGCAGGGTGTGGATGCGGGTGTCGAGGACGGTCCGCAGCACCGCGAACCCGAGACCCGCAGCGAGGCCGAGCAGGCCACCGATGATGACCAGCAGCGGGACGTTCGGGCTGGAGGGCGCCGTGGGCACCGCGGCCGGGTTGGTCACGGTGACGTTCACGGGGCTGACGCCGCCTTCGACGGCGGGCCGCTCGAGCGTGTTCTGCACCGCATCGGTGAAGCTGATCGCGGTCTGGTCGGCGATCTGCGCGGCGCGCTCGGGATCGGTGTCGGTGACGGTGACGTTGATCATGACGGTGTTGAGCGGCGTGCTGGCGGAGATCTTGCCCGCCAACTGGCGCGACGTGAGGTCGAGCCCGAGCTCTTCGATCACGGGGTCCAGCACCAGGGCCGTGCCGATCGTGTCGACGTAGCTCGTGACCATCTGTCGCGCGAAGGTCGTGCCCTGCACCAGATCGCCGGTCGCCGCGCCTTCGGTGCGTACGGAGACGTACAGCTGCGTCGAGGCGACGTACTTCGGCGCCTGCAGGGACGCGTAGGCCGCTCCGCCTGCGAGTCCGACCAGGAGCAGGACGAGGACGACGATCCAGTTCTTCTGCAGGATGCGGATGTAGTCGCGGAGTTCCACGTGATGATTCCCTCTGGTAGTCGCCGCGCGCGGGGCGCGACTCGGATCAGTGTCTGTCGGACGCTCGAAGGCGTCGGAGTCGTGTCAGTCGGCGCCGGCGCCGTAGGCAGCCGCCAGGGCGCGGTCGGGGCCGCGGGTCGGAAGCATCGTCACGACGGTGCCCAGCACGCGGGCGCCGACGTTCTCGATGTGGGTGACGGCGTTGCGCACGCGGGGGACCACCGCCTTGTCGACGGCGGTGACGAGGATCGCTCCGGACGCGCGACGAGCGATCACGGCGGCGTCTGTGACCAGGACGACCGGCGGGGCATCGATCAGGACGATGTCGAACGCTTCTCGCAGGTCTCCGAGCAGCCGGGCCATCTCCGACGATCCCAGCAGCTCGGCCGGGTTCGGGGGCACCGTTCCCGAGGGCAGCAAGAAGAGGGTGCCGCGACCCCAGCGCTGCATCGCGTCGGCCGTCGAGACGCGTCCGGCGAGCACCTCCGTGAGACCGACACCGCCCTCGACCCCGAAGTAGTCGGCCAGACGGGGAAGACGAAGATCGGCATCGATCAGCGCGACCTTGGCGCCGGACTCCGCGAAGGCGATGGCGAGGTTGGCGACCATGGTCGACTTCCCCTCGCCGGGGCCCGCGCTCGTCACGACATAGGTGGGGGTCTCGCCGGACGGAGCCAGGAACTGCACGCTCGTGCGGAGCGCCCGGTAGGCCTCGGCGCGCGGATCGCCGCCGCCGCCGGTGACGATCAGTGGACGAGCGCCGGCGGATCTGTCGAACGACGTCGTCCCCAGCAGGGGCGCCCCTGTCGCCTCGACGGCGTCTTCGGTCGAGCGCACGCGGGCGTCGAGCGTCGTGCGCAGGACGGCGAGCAGGATGCCGACCGCGAGCCCGAGCACGCCGCCGGCCACGAGGGATGCCGGAGGGTTGGGGGCGGAGGCCGCGCTGGGGACCGAGGCAGGCTGGATCACGTCGATGCGCACGATGCTGGCGAGACCCTCCGCGGGGCGCTCGAGGTCTTCGGCGACGACGGTCGCGAAACTGTCGGCGACGGCGTTCGCGATGCGGGCTGCGCGTCCCGGCTGGGCATCGTCGACGGTGATGGAGATGGTCGTGGAGGCGGGGGCGGCGGAGGCCGAGACCCGGCTCGCGAGTTCGACGGCGGTCTCTGTCAGACCCAGGTCGTCGATCACGGGCTGCAGCACCAGAGCGCTCGGGATGATCGTGACGTAGCTGCTCACCGCCTGGACCGCGTAGGTGCGTGCGAGATTGAGTTCTGCGGTGGTCGGCGTTCCGGTCGCGCCCTGCGCCTGACCGATCACGAAGACGTCGGCGGTGGTCGTGTACCGGGTCGGAGTGGTGAGGGCGTGCAGCACGCCCAGCGAGAGTCCGATGAGCGTCAGGGACACGATGAGCACCAGATTGTGTCTCAGCGCGCGCAGCGACAGCTGGATTTTCATGGCCCCTCACGACGTCAGATCCTCCGGCGATCGCCGAATCCGCTCACGACACTACCTGTTCGCATCGCCGGTATATTGCAGTGTGCCCACGCGCGGCGCGACGGGAACCCGGGGGATGCACACATGGCGCACGATGAGATCTTCGACTTGGACAAGACGCGTGACCGCTCTCGGCTGCCGCAACCTAAGGCTGACGCGACCCCGAGCGGGCTCGAGGCTCTCGTCGGGCGCCCTCGGATGAGCAGGGGGGCGGACGACGTCGGCCACGATCTGCCGCGACTGGTGGCGATGGTGGAAGCGGCGGCCGCGAACCGTGCACCGATGCCGGCCAGCTCCGCGCCCTCGTCGGTCCGCCGCTCTCGTCGTCGCATCGACTGGGTCAGCACGCTCGCCGGCGCTGCGGCGGTCGTGGCCGTGTCCGTCGCGTCGAGTTTCGCGGTGGTGCAGGCCGCCAACGCCAGCCCGACCGGAGACGCCACCGCCCTGCTGCGGTCCGACCAGGACGCCCTCACCTCCGCCGAGCTCGGCCTCACCGCCTCCCACGTGCGCATCGAGGAGCAGATCGCCGCCGGGGCGTCGGCCGCGCAGACGTTCGAGACCGGTCTCGCCGCCCTCGTCCCCACCGAGGAGGAGCAGCCCTTCGTCGAGCCCGCGGTCTTCGAGGCGGCCGCGTCGGCGGCGACGCAGTACCAGGTGGCTCTCGAGGCGATCACCGTTCCGGAGGCTCTCCCGGCATGGACAGCCCCGCCGGTCGACGAGGAATCGCTCGCCAGCGTCGCGGCCGCGATCGACGAGGTGCAGGCGCGCGCGGCGCTCGTCGACGATGCGAGCGCCGAGGTGCGCTCCACGCGGCAGAGTCTCGAAGGCGCGACGGCCACCTTCGCGGCCGGCGTCAGTGCCTTCCGGGCGAGTGTGAGTGCGAGCACGCAGGCGGTGCTCGACGACGCGCCATTCGCGGAGCAGAGCCTGCGCGACGCCCTGTCGACCGCATCGACGGCGGTGGGCTCGGCCGACCTGACCACGGCGGCCGGAGCGGCGGCCCTGGAGGGATATCGCGACGCGGTGCGGGCCGTGCGCGACGACAAGAGGCGGGCTGCCGAGGAGGCCGAGCGCCAGCGGGTCGAGGATCAGCGCCGGTACGACGACACGCAGACCGAGCAGCCGACCGATCCCGTCACCGAGGAGCCGACGCCGCCGGAGGACCCGACCGCGCCCACCGAGCCCGACCAGGGTGACGGGGCCTGATTCCCGCTCCCGGTCTCCCTCGCCTCGAGAGAGCGCACGTGGTCTCGGACGGAACCGCGGGGGCCGACTCGGTCCGCCCCCTCGCGGAAATTCCGGCATCCCAGCATTCCGGACGCGATCGGTGTGTCACGATGGAACCAATACATTGGTTGTGTCGCAGACTACGACCGCTCCCGCCGGGCCCCAGACCGGGCGGGAGGACGCACGCTCACGCGTGTGCCGGGGGGAAAAGTGTCATCGGGTTGGAAACGAGAAGACGACGTGTCGGTCTGGCAACGACGGCGGCGACTCACCGCCGCCATCGTGGACAGCGGTGCCTGGATCGTCGGGATCGTCGTCGCCGTCGTGCTGCGCTTCGAGTTCGAGCCCACCGCGCGAGGGTGGATCAGCATGGCCTCGCTGGCGGCGCTCGCCGCGGCCGGTCAGGTCGTCGTCGGCTACTACCTCGCCCTCTACCGAGGACGATTCAGTTACGGATCCTTCGATGAGGTGAGAGCGCTCGGCATCGCCGTGGTCGTGCAGGCCGCGGTCCTCACCGCGCTCGTGATGGTCGTCGGTCCCTTCGTGGGGCTGCCCCGTGGCACCGTGATCCTGGCCTTCCCGTTCGTGCTCCTGCTCATGTTCGGCGTGCGCTACATCGCCCGCCTCGTCATCGAGCGACGACGCAAGCCCGGTGCCGAGGCTGAGCCCGCCCTCATCGTGGGAGCCGGCTACGTGGGTGACGTGCTGCTGCACCAGATGACGACCGACCCGACCTCGCCGCTCCGCGCGGTCGGCATCCTCGACGACGACCCCGCCAAGAAGAATCTCCGGTTGCGCGGCGTTCCCGTGATCGGACGCACCAGCGAGATCGCAGCCGCCGCGCAGGACACCGGCGCGACGACCATCGTGATCGCGATCGGCGGAGCCGACAGCACGCTGCTGCGCCGCCTCACCGACGACGCCGCGGCCGCCGGGCTCCGCGTGCGGATCACCCCGACGCTCACCAACCTCATGTCGGGTGCGCAGTCGGCGATCGACCTGCGCGACATCAGCATCGAAGACCTCATCGGCCGTCATCCCGTCGACACGAACGTCGAGCTCATCGCCGGCTATGTCACCGGGCGCCGCGTGCTCGTGACGGGCGCGGGAGGGTCGATCGGCTCGGAGCTCTGCCGCCAGCTCGCCAAGTTCGGTCCGAGCGACCTGATCATGCTCGACCGCGACGAGACGGGCCTGCAGATGGCGCAGCTCGGCACGCTCGGCCACGGACTGCTCGACTCGAAGGACGTCGTGCTCGCCGACATCCGCGATGAGGACACGCTGCGCAGCATCTTCGCGGAACGCCGACCCGAGGTCGTGTTCCATGCCGCGGCGCTGAAGCACCTGCCGATGCTCGAGCAGTACCCCGACGAGGCCTGGAAGACGAACGTGCTCGGCACCCTCAACGTGCTCACGGCCGCGCGCGAGGTCGGCGTCGACACCTTCGTCAACATCTCCACCGACAAGGCCGCGAACCCGACCAGCGTGCTCGGACACTCCAAGCGCGTGGCCGAGAAGCTCACAGCCTGGGCGAGCGAGGAGACCGGGATGCGCTACCTCTCGGTGCGCTTCGGCAACGTGATCGGCAGCCGCGGATCCATGCTCCCGACCTTCCAGACGCTGATCGAGGGGGGTGGGCCGATCACCGTCACGCACCCCGACGTCACGCGGTACTTCATGACGATCCCCGAGGCCTGCCAGCTCGTGATCCAGGCGGGCGGCATCGGCCGCCCGGGTGAGGTGCTCATCCTCGACATGGGAGAGCCGGTGTCGATCCTCGAGGTCGCCAAGCGCATGATCGCGATGTCGGGCAAGAACATCGAGATCGTGTTCACGGGGCTGCGCCACGGCGAGAAGCTGCACGAGGTGCTGGTCGGCTCGAGCGAGAACCTCGAACGGCCCTTCCACCCGAAGGTGTCGCACACGCGCGCCGATCCCATCTCACCCGAACGCCTCGACAAGGCCGGCTGGGAGGCGCGGATGCTGTCGGTGCCGCGCGACAACGACACCGCCATCATCGAGCCCATCCGGCTGGACACCACGGAGTACAAGAAGTGACCGCACGGATCTACATGTCCTCCCCGGACGTCGGCGAGCTCGAGGAGAACGCGGTCCTCGCCGCGATGCGCTCCGGCTGGATCGCCCCTCTCGGCCCTGATGTCGACGCCTTCGAGCGCGAACTGGCCGAGCGCGTCGGCGTCGCCCACGGCGTCGCGCTGAGCTCAGGGACCGCGGCGCTGCATCTCGGCCTGCTGACGCTCGGCGTCGAGCCGGGTGACATCGTGCTGACCTCGACCATGACTTTCGCCGCCACCACCAATGCGATCGTCTACACCGGCGCCGAGCCGTACTTCATCGACGCCGATCCGGCGACGGGAAACATGGACCCGCAGCTGCTGCGCCAGGCGCTGCAGCAGTTGCACGCCGCGGGGGAGCGCGTGGCGGCGATCGTGCCGGTCGATCTGCTGGGCAAGGCGGTCGCCTACACCGCGATCCTCGAGGCTGCGGCCGAGTACGACGTGCCGGTGCTCTCGGATGCCGCGGAGTCGCTGGGCGCGAGCCACCGCGGACGAGCCGCCGGCAGCTTCGGCCGTGCGTCGATCGTCTCGTTCAACGGCAACAAGATCATGACCACGTCGGGTGGCGGGATGCTGCTCACCGATGACCCCGCGATCGCCCGGCACGTCCGCTACCTCGCCACCCAGGCCCGGCAGCCGGTCGTGCACTACGAGCACACCGACATCGGCTACAACTACCGCATGAGCAACCTGCTCGCGGCTCTCGGACGCGCGCAGCTGCAGCGCCTCGACAGCATGATCGCGCGACGCCGTGAGGTGCGCGAGCTCTACAAGGAGCTGTTCGCCGATGTCGCCGGCGTCGAGGTCTTCGGCGCGGCGGGCGATCACGACGACAACGTCTGGCTGACCTCGATCCTCGTGGATCCCGAGGTCACCGGGTGGCAGCCGCAGGAGCTCGCCGCCGTGCTCGCCACCGACGACATCGAGAGCCGCCCGCTGTGGAAGCCGATGCATCTGCAGCCCGTGTTCGCCGGGTCCCGCGGTGTCATCACCGGAGCATCCGAGTCGTTGTTCGCACGCGGTCTCACGTTGCCGAGCGGCTCGGCGCTCACGACGGAGCAGCGCGAGCGCGTCCGGTCGGCGATCGCCGCCTTCCTCGATGGGCGCTGAGATGAAGCGGCCGGCACGACGCCCCTATGACGCGCTCAAGCGCGCGCTCGATGCCGCGGCAGCGGCCGTCGGTCTCGTCGTCCTCAGCCCCGTGATCGTGATCACCGCGCTCGTCGTGCGGGTCAACCTCGGCAGCCCGGTGCTTTTCACCCAACCTCGGCCCGGCCGGGGTGGCCGCATCTTCCGGCTGTACAAGTTCCGCTCGATGCGCAGTGTGGATGAGTCCCGCGGATGGGTCACCGACGAACAGCGCCTCACGCGCTTCGGCCGCATCCTGCGCTCCACGAGCCTGGATGAGTTGCCCTCGCTGTGGAACGTGCTGCACGGCGACATGAGCGTCGTCGGTCCGCGACCGCTCCTCGTCGAGTATCTGCCGCGCTACACGCCCGAGCAGAGCCGCCGCCACGAGGTAAGGCCCGGCATCACCGGCCTCGCCCAGGTGAACGGACGCAACACCGTGGAGTGGGAGCAGCGCTTCGCGCTCGACGTGCAGTACGTCGACGCCCGGAGCCTCGCCCTGGATGCACGGATCCTCAAGGACACCGTTCGGTCCGTTGTCGCGCGCGAGGGAATCAGCGCGGAGGGGCATGTGACGATGCGGAAGTTCGGAGAAGCAGATGGCTGAACGGATCGTGGTGGTCGGAGCCGGGGGCTTCGGACGCGAGACGCTCGATGTGATCGAGGCGCTCATCGACGCGGGGGAGCCCCTGCACCTGGTCGGCGTCGTGGATGCGGGGCCGCGTCAGGATGACCTCGGCCGGCTCGGCGCGCGCGGAATCGCCTACCTCGGCACGGAAGACGACTGGCTGCCCACCGCGACGGGTGACGAGCGCTTCGTCGTCGCGATCGGCTCGCCGGGCATCCGCTCCCTCGTCGCGCGGCGGTTCGCCGCCGCGGGGCTGCGTGCGAAGACGCTGATCCATCCCCGCGCCGTCATCGGCACGCAGGCGAGCATCGGGGAGGGTGTCGTCATCGCCTCGGGTGTGCAGGTCTCGACCAACGTGACCCTCGGCGATCACGTGCATCTCAACCCGGCGTGCGTCATCGGGCACGACGCCTCCCTCGCGGATTGCGTGTCGGTGAACCCCGGCGCGATCGTCTCCGGCAACGTCGTGGTCGAGACGGGCACGCTCCTCGGAGCCGGTTCGGTCGTGCTGCAGGGGCTCACAGTCGGTTCGGATGCGATCGTGGGCGCGGCGGCGTGCGTGACGAAGGACGTGCCGTCCGGCATGACAGTGAAAGGTGTTCCTGCTCGATGACCGTACGCGAATGCACTCGGTGCATCATGAACTCAACGGTGGACCCAGATATTGTCGTCGTCGATGGGGTCTGCAATCATTGCATCCGCTACGACGCACTCCTGGAGTCTCGTATCGTGCCTGTCGAGCAGCGACCTGCCAAGCTCGCGCAGGTGGTGGACGCGATCTCGCGCGCGGGTCAGGGGAAACCATACGACTGCATCATCGGAGTCAGCGGTGGTGTCGACAGCACCTACGTCGCCCTTCAGGTGAAACAGCTAGGTCTGCGTCCGCTCGCCGTGCACGTCGACAATGGTTGGAACTCAGCGCTCGCCGTGCTCAACATCGAGCGATTGCTCCGTGTACTCGACATCGATCTGCACACCGAGGTGCTTCGACTGGATGAGTTCTACGATCTTCAACGATCCTTCCTCCGAGCTTCAACGCCGGACGCAGACATTCCGAGCGACCACGCGATCCAGGCCACACTGTGGCGCATCGCGCGTGAGCACGGCATTCGCTTCATCATCTCTGGGATGAACTTCGCGACGGAATCCATCAGCGTGCCTTCCTGGTCCTACGGACACTCGGACTGGCGGTATCTCAAAGATGTGCACCGACGCTTTGGGCGAGTGCCGTTACGCACCTACCCGCATTTCGGATTCGTAACGCTCGCATGGACCACGTTTGTTCGCCGCGTGCGAATCGTGTCGATCCTCAACTACCTCGAATACGACAAGTCGAATGCTATGAACGACCTCGTCTCAGAGTTGGGCTGGGTGCCCTACGAAGGCAAGCACTACGAGTCCATATTCACTCGCTGGGTCCAGGGTTACTACCTGCCCGAGAAGTTCCAGATCGACAAACGCCGCGGACACTACAGCGATCTCATCAACTCCGGCCAGATCACGCGCGATGATGCGCTCGCTGCGGTTCAAAATAGCGACTACAGCCAACGTCTTCGGTCTGAGGACGAGATCCTCCTTCGGAAGAAATTGTCGCTAAGTCCTGACCAGTTGGCAGAGATCGTGCAGTCCAAGCCCTCCAGCTACCGGGCGTATCGGAACTCGTACGGGTTCGTCCAGTTTCTCCGAGGACTCGTCAACCGGCTCCGTAAACTGGGGCTGTATCCGAGATGAGCTACACGGTGAACCTCCACATCTATCCCGCTCCGATCGTCAACGAGAGCCGGATCTTCCGTCAGACCGCCGCCGTCGCCGATGCGGGACTCTTCGACCGTCTCGTCGTCGTCGGCCAGCGTGCGGAGGGTCTTCCCGACGTTGATGTGCTGGACGAGCATCGCTCGATCGAGCGGATCGGCGTGCCATCGGATCAACGCCCGCGCTCCTTCGTCGGCCGCATTCGCGAACAGCTCACTTGGTCATTCCGGGTGTACAGAGCGTGGCGAACGCGCCCCGTGAGTGCGGTGAACGCACATTCCGTCGCCGTGCTGCCAGTGAGCTACGCGATTGCGCGGAAGCACCGTGCCGTGCTCATCTACGACACGCATGAGCTCGAGACGGAGACCTCGACATCGGGCGGACTCCAGGGCAAGGTTTTTCGAGTCATCGAACGGTTGTTCATCCGCAGGTGCGACGCCGTGCTGGTGGTCAATGATTCGATCGCAGAGTGGTATCGACGCGCATATCCCGGCGTCCGGGTGACCTCGGTGCGGAATGCGCCGACGACAAGCGGGGGCCAGCGTTCCGCGAACCTCCGCGCCAAGTACGGCATCGAAGATTCCTGCCGCGTGTATGTGCACGTCGGGAACATCGTTGCGCACCGGTTCATACCCGAGATTCTCGACGTGTTCGCGGCGCGGGCAGCATCCGGAGACCACATCGTGTTCATCGGCAGCGGCTCGCTCTCTGATCTGGTGCAGAGCTACGTCGAAAAGTACCCGAACATTCACCTGCACGAGCGGGTGGCAGCGGACGCTGTGGTCGACACAGTCGCCGGCGGTGATGTTGGACTCTGCCTCATCGAGTCGACTTGCCTGTCGTACGCGCTCTCCCTTCCTAACAAGGCGCTCGAATACTCGATGGCCGGCGTACCGTTCTTCTACACCGATCTTGTCGAGGTGGACCGTCTGCTCAGCTCAAACGAATCTCAGTGGAAGGTCGGTGGGACTTCGGAGTCCCTGGCGACGGCGATGGACGAGCTGACGGCAGATCAGATCACGGCGGGCCGGGCAGCGATCGAGTCCGTCACGCTGCCTGACTGGAACCGTGAGTCCGATCGGATGCTCGAAGAATATCGTCGAGTGATGGGGGTCGCGTGAAGACCGTCTGGATCGTGAACCACTACGCGACGGATCCGCAGGAGACCCCTTCAGGTTCTCGACACTTCTCGCTTGCCCGTGGGCTCGCCGCTCGAGGCTGGACACCCGTCCTGTTCGCCGCGAGCACAGAGCATCCCTCCGGTCGTCGTCGTCGCGGCATCGACCCAGACAGCAAGACGACGGATCGTGTCCGCGACGGCGTGAGGTTTCGGTTCCTCCATACCCCGGAGTACCGAGGCGGCTTGGCGCGCCTGCGCAACATGATCATCTTCACGGCTGCGCTGCTTCGGCCTTCGAGCATCCGAGACCTCGAACGCCCCGATATCGTGGTCGGAAGTACGGTACACCCGCTCGCCGCCTGGGCCGCATCCGTGCTTGCTCGACGAGCCAGGGTGCCATTCGTGTTCGAGATACGCGACCTCTGGCCGCAGACGCTCATCGACATGGGGAAGCTCCCCGAGCACGGACCGGTCACGTGGCTAATGAGGCGGCTCGAGCGCGCTTTGTGCGCGCGGGCGACTGCGATCATCACACTGCTTCCTTTCGCCTCGGAGTACCTGATCGCGCAAGGTGTGCCTGCAGAGAAGGTCGTTTGGATCTCGAACGGCACCGATGCCGATGACTTTGAGGGTGTCGCCAAACCGAACACAGACCATTTCGTGTACATGTATCTGGGCTCGGTGGGACGGGCGAACGGGGTCCGGGCCATCATCGACGGTTTCCTGACGGCAGCCGAGACCGATGCACGCATACGCCTGACGATCGTCGGGGACGGAGCCGAGCGGGCAGCGCTCGAGCAGCATGCCACGCTGTCGTCACACGGCGAACGTGTCGCCTTCGCCGCACCTGTGCCGAAGGAACGGGTGCCCGCGATGATCACCGGCGCCGACGCCTTGGTCATCAACGTGCTGGATCTCGACGTCTATCGCTACGGGGTCAGTATGAACAAGCTGTTCGACTACGCGGCCTCCGCCCGGCCGATCGTGATAGCCAGTAGCGCTCGCAACAACCTGGTCGCCGAGGCGGATGCTGGAATAGTCGTGCCGGCGGATGACGCCGAGGGGCTGAGCGCTGCGATGATCGAGATGGCGTCACCGAGCGTCGAGTCCGAAAGGTCGCGATGGTCGGCAAACGCCAGGGCGCACGTGATTGAGAACTATGACTACCGGGCACTGGCGGCGCGCCTGGATGATCTGTTGGCGGAGTGCACCACATCGATGGAGAAGAGCGCAGGATGATCACGATCGTGGACTACGGGGTCGGAAACATCGGCTCGCTGGTAAACATGTTCCGACGCATCGGTAGGACGGCCGAGCTTTCATCCGACCCTGATCGAATCGCCGAGGCTGATCGATTGCTGCTCCCCGGGGTTGGATCGTTCGACGTCGCAACGGAGAAACTCCGTTCAAGAGGCTTCGATGATGCGATCCGCGCACAGGCCCGGACCGGGCGCCCCCTCCTCGGAATCTGTCTCGGTATGCAGTTGCTCCTCGACTCGAGCGAAGAGGGCACGTCGAAGGGGCTGGGCTTGATTCCAGGGCAGAGCATCAGGTTCGACGACTCCGCGGGACTTCGGGTCCCGCATATGGGCTGGAATCAGCTCGATGTGCGAAAGCCTGCTCCACTCGTTGAAGGCTTGTCACAGGCGCACCGGTTCTATTTCGTGCACTCCTACCGGGTCGTCGTCGCGGACGAGAGGGATGAACTGGCTCGAAGCCAGTACGGAGGGACCTTCACCTCGATGGTGACCCGTGAGAATGTGACAGGCGCGCAGTTCCATCCGGAGAAGAGCCACGCCTTCGGCATGCAGATGCTAGACCAGTGGAGTGCGTCATGATCGGCCCCCGCGTGATCCCCGTCCTTCAGATTGACGAAGGCGGCTGGCTCGTCAAGACGACCCGGTACCAGAGTCCTCGGTATCTCGGCGATCCGATCAATGCCGTGAAGATCTTCAACGAGAAGCAGGTCGACGAGCTCGTCGTGATCGACCTCGCAGCCAGCCGAGCCCGGCGCGAACCCGCCTACGATCTGCTGTCGGACATCGCCTCCGAGGCTTTCATGCCGGTGGCGTACGGCGGGGGAGTGCGCACGCCGGCCCAGGCCAGGGCGCTCGTGGGGCTCGGTATGGAGAAGGTCATCGTCAACTCCGCTCTGTTCCGCGAGCCGGATGCGGTCACAGCCATGGCGAGCGACCTGGGGTCACAGAGCATCGTGGCGAGCCTCGATATCCGACGTGCTCAGGACGGCGCGCTCATCGCGCTAAGCGACTCAGGGGCCCGCACCGAATACGACGACATTGAGACGCTGGCACGCCGCGTCGTCGAACTCGGTGTCGGCGAGATTATCGTCTCGGCCGTGGACCGTGAGGGGACGCGGTTAGGTTATGACCTCGACGCGCTGCGACTGGTTTCGAATGCGGTTCGTGTGCCGGTGATCGCTCTCGGCGGAGCGGCCGGTGATAGTCACTTCGCTGAGGCGATTGCCGCCGGGGCGAGCGCTGTCGCAGCTGGCAGTCGGTTCGTGTTCTACGGGCGTCGGGACGCGGTTCTCATTACCTACCCAGAGCCCGAGACGATCATCGCGCTGGCGGACGTCGGGTCATAGGCACACCGACGTGACGAGCGTAGTTTGCGTCGCTGACTGCAGAAGCTCCTTCTTCCGGCTGGGTATCGAGCCAAATCGCAATCGACAAAATCGATGCGAAGGCCATCCAAGAGTATGAGGGCTCGAGACTCGAACTCGCCATTACGGTCATCAATGGCGAGAGTAGCGCGAACATCAAGAGAACGAGTCCCGAAAGTCTCGAACCTCGCGATTTGGAGTGATTGTTAAACGATCGCCATCCGATACGTGCGATCCAGACGATCACTATCGCGACCGCGACGAAAACGAAGATTCCATACTGGCTCAGGATCTCCATCAGCGCGCTGTGCGGGCTCAGGATCCCCTTCGTATCCAAGTCTCCTGGATACCCCTGCGCCGTGCGGGTCTCGTAGCCACCCGGACCTAGGCCCAGGAATCCGCTTTCAAACGCGAATCGGGTGCCGTTGATGAGCAGATTCAGGCGTACCGCTCCCGTTTGCCCCTCGTCGAACAAGTTCGCTGGTGACGCATCGCCTCCGAAGACGCCCGAGATACCCCCTGGAGAATTAATTACGAAGAGCGCGATACCAGCCAGCGCGGGGGAGACGATGGCGGCGACGAGCGGGAAGCGCGCAAGTACCAGGGTTAGCAGGATGATAGCCAGAACGGCGAATCCCAGCGTCGACTCCGTGCGCTGAGTCAGGAATGCGATGACCAGAAGGTAGGCTATTACTACTAGTCCGAGCAACTTGCTCCGCACGACAGCGAAGCTGGCGACCAGAATCAAAAACGCAATGAGCAGGAAATAGGCGAAGTCGTTGGGGTTGCCAAACGAGCTCGCGAGTCCGGGGTCCGTGAGCACTGTCTCGGCATCACGGTTTGCGAAGTAGTTACTAGCGCGCCAACCTGTCTGCATTTCGAGCAGCGCTAGCCCGCCGGTGACGGAAACGGCCACTATCCAGCCGAGGAACAACGCGCGAATGAGGGACGTGTCGACCCTCGCGAGAAGTACTCCGATAAGAAGCAGTGCGCCAAAGAAACTCGAGTTCAGCTCTGATGCCGCGTATCCATCAATCCCATGCGCGGCACTTAGCACCACGGCGGCGATGGTGCCGAAGAGGAGGAGCATCCAAGTGGATGCTCGTAGACGCGACGACATGCGTGCGAGCGCTTCAGGCCGGGAGATCTTTCTGAACAGAACGCCGAGGAGAAGCACCAACGTCGCTGCTCTGAACGCAAAGACGCTCCCAAACAGCGGGAACAGCGGACCAAGCGCCGAGAGCGTGGGCAGGACAAAGAACATTGCCCGCTCTACACCGTTACTCCCCAAGCGCGTCGGCGTGGGGAGTGTGGAATGGGACGGCTCCCGCAGGCTCACCCGTTCCATGCGGTCCTCTCCACGCTTGGTAGTCGCACGATGGCCTGGCTCATCAGCCATGGCGTCAACGCTCATGAAGTCTAACCCGGCGAGGGCGCGACGATCGTGTTCGTGAGCCATGTGTCCAACGCCGAGGCAGCTGCGCGTCCGTCGTGCCATTTGCGCACGAATGCAGGCCCGGTAGCAGCAAGATCTCGAAAGCGTTCTCGCTCGCCGAGAATGTCATCCAAAACTGCCGCCAAGGTTTGAGGGTTCGCGTCGATGACGGGAATATTGTCGCCCATCACGCTTCTCGTCTGCTCCGAGACGCCGCCCACGACAACCCGACCGGCAGCCATCGCCTCGATGGCGACGACTCCGTATGCGCCTGTCTGAATCTGGTCGATGACCACGTCGACACCGTTCAGCAGAGCAGGCATCTCCGTGTGAGGCACTACGTCTGTGCGGCAAACCTCTATCAAACCGCGCGTTTCGAGCGAGTTCAGGACACTCTCGATGTATGAAGTGCCCTTGGTGACCGCCGATCGCCCGCTCGGGCGATGAAGTACTCGGGGGACAGCGCGTTCGAGTGGCGGATTTTTGCACTTCCACCCGCGTAACGAGAGGCTGATGGGCAAGAACCTTGCCCCGTCCACATGCTGAAGCATGTCCGGCGTCGTTACGAAGGTATCGAGTCCCACGTCCCTCACTGATTCTCTATTGCGACGGGCCTGATCCCCCAACTGCTTCGCCCACGCAGGGTCGGCGTCACGAAAAAAGGAATGCTCATTAAGCTCGACGCTGAGTCGCGGATCGCGAGCATCGCTGCCGTGGAACACCACGGCTGCCGCCACCCCTAGCCGTTCGTAGCCCGCAGCTTCATCCGCGAATCTCGATAGAGACGGGTTACCTACGAGCGGCATGTTGCTTTCGTTGAGATGATGCGTTCCGGCAGCGAGCACGGATTCGACGCGGAACCTGCGCCACCAGGCGGGTGAAAGTCGGTAATGCGGGATTGAGCGATCGGAGAGATCGTTGACACGGCGATCTCGCAGCGCCCTCGCCAGTCTTCCGTCGAACGCCATCGTGAACGCTTCATTCGCGGTGCGGGCCCGCAGCGCCGTCGACCATGCGCTCCCCTGGGATGCCGAGTTCAGGGGGCCGATCGAGAGGGTTCGATTCACAACGGGTCCTTCGCGGGCTGAGGGTCTCGCCACGGGCGCGGATGGCCGGTGCATCGCTAGTGTATCCGGGGAGACTTGTGTGACCGTAGCTCGGCGGAACGTGCAGGGGCGTACGCGGCCCCACGCTCGGCGACAGAAAAGTAAGGTGCGGTGATCGTGTCGAGTATGTTCTCTCGCCCGGAGTACAACAAACCAACAACCGACGGGCTAGGTCGGAAAGGAGCGTTCGCACTCCTAAGTAGATTGGCTCCCGGAATCGCGACTTTGGTTGTGAATGTCGCCATCGGGCGACTAGGAGGAAGCGCACTGCTGGGGCTCACGCAAACGGTAGTTTCCGGCGCGTCGATCGCAGCGCTCGCGTACCCAGCAGGTGGTGCCGCTAGCCGATATGTTTCGAAGTTGGGTGCTGGGGGGCAACGTAGGCTTGCAGGAACTGTGGCGACTCACCTTGCCCGACGAGTCGTCGTGGCCTCAGTCGCGGCAGCCCTCGTGGTAGCGGCGATCGTTGTTCTGAGCGGTCACGGAACGGTGTCGGTTGCGCTGCTGAGCGGACTCATGGTGATGGCGGTCGCTGGTCGCGCGTTCATCGAGGGCTTGCATTTCGGGGGCGGAGAAGGGGGCCGTCTCGCAGCCTGGAGCGTATCGATTGGACTGGTTAGTGCCGGATCTACGGTGCTGCTGCTTCTGATTGGCGTGCGCAACGTTTGGGTGATTGCCCCACTTATCCTGTTGAACCTCATCTTTACTTTTCTATCCTGGCCTCGCCGACGTGTTCCCCGACTCGACCGAGGCCTGTCGAGAGAGATCCGGGCCTTTATCGCGTTCGCAGTCGCAGGGACATTGGCCAGTACCGGCTTCGGCCAGGGAGCAGTGCTCGTCGCCGGGCTTGTGGAAGGGTTATCGTATGTCGGGCAGTATTCAGCAGCCCTGACGATGACCACGCCGCTGGGGGTGATCGCGGCGGCTTTAGGCGCTGTCTTGTTTCCGGCACTTGCTGCGACCCACGGAATCGCTCCAGAAGGAGCCGTGAGGCAAAGACTCGAAAGTGTGACCTCCCTGGTGACCACGATGATGCTCACTGCTTTCATACCCATAGCGGTTACGTCTGAGTTGTTGGTACATCTGCTTTGGGGGAACAAATTCCCCAAGACCGCCTGGATCATGCTGTTCATACTTCCCGCGATCGTCATCAGCACGATCGCGGTGCCAGCCGTGAGCGCGCTCACAGCCTCGTCGAATCGCGGCATGGCGATCTCAGCAGGGTCTAGTGTCGGTGGGGCGGTGTTGGGTATCAGCGTGTGGCTGTTGATGATCCCGACAGGCAATGAGATCGCCGTCCCGCTCGGGTTTGCGATTGGAACAACGGCTATCGCCGTAGTGCCACTTGCAATTGCCTGGCGCAGTTACAGCATGAAATGGGCGGGCGAAGCGTTCACCATCGTCGGTGTTATCGCGACGACTCTCGTTATCGTCGTCGTTGGGCGCGATGCGTGGGCGCAAAACGGCTGGTACTCCGCTGCGGCCGCGGCGATTCTGATGATCCTGTGGCTGCTGGTGCGTCGCCGCGCATTCGTCGCAATCGTGTCGGCGTTGCGCCAGCGTGGTCGGTAGCTCATCTACTTTCCCGATGAGCCCCGCGACATGCGACGATAGAGCCGATGTCAGAATCCAATATTCCGGTACCCACGCGACGCGAACTGCGTCACCAGGCCGACCAGGCGCTCCTTGAGCCGCCACAGCAACTAAGGCGTAGGCGGCGCATCTGGATCTGGGTAGGGTCGATAACCCTCCTGCTCGTTCTCGCTATCGCCCTCACCGTGTGGGCAGGACAGCGGCTGTACACGCAAGCGCAGACCGCGCGGGAGCACCTCGTCGCGGCTCTGCCGTTCGCCGGGGAAGCTCAGACGGCATTGCTGGCATCTGATACGGACGCCTCGGCCGCCGCGACGCAGTCCTTCATCGCAGAGGCGGCGCAGGCACAGGCGGCGACAAGCGGGCGGTTGTGGGAATTCGCGTCTGGAATCCCGCTCCCGCTGACTGAGAATCTGCGCGCGGTGCACCTCGTCACGGAGATTGCGGTGCGCCTCGGCGATGACGTGCTGACTCCAGCCAGCACCCTTGATCTGAACGCGCTGAAGCCGGTTCAGGGTCGCATCGATCTCGCGACGTTGCAGGGGCTCTCCGAGACCGTGGACAGCATCGATCGCGCGGTCACCTCGTCTTTGGATTCCGTCCGTGAGCTCGACCGTAGTGCGCTGATCGAGCAGGTCGACGGAGGAGTCACCGACATCGAGTCCTCGCTCCAGAAGCTTAAAGACGTCATCGGCCCAGCCCAGGGCGTACTGTCTGTGCTGCCTGAGGCGCTCGGGGCTGACGGACCACGAAACTACCTGCTGATGTTCCAGGGGAATGCTGAGGCGCGTGCGGGAGGGGGCGGACCCGGATCATTCATCCTCATCCGAGTGGAGAATGGCGGGCTGACGATCGCGAACGAGGCGGCAGCGACGGACTTCGAGATTGCGCTTCCTGAGCCGATCACGCCGCTCGATGCGGAGACTGAAGCACTGTATTCGGACACCATCGGGCGGTGGATCGCCAATCTGAGTGCCACGCCGAACTTCCCGACCAGTGCTGCGCTGGCCAAGGCCTGGTGGGCGGATCGATTCAACGATCAGATCGATGGCGTGATCTCCGTGGACCCGGTGGCGCTCAGCTATATGCTCACCGCGACCGGCCCACTGCCCTTGCCCACGGGCGAGACGCTCACCAGCGAGAATGCAGTGGCATTGCTTCTCAACACCGCGTATTTCGACTATCCGACGGGCGTGGAATCGAATGTGTTCTTCGCAGGTGCGAGCGCCACCGTCTTCGCGGCATTGACTCAGGGCTCCGCGGACCCTGTCGCGTTGGTGAACGCGTTGACTCGTTCTGCTGATGAGGGGCGCATAAAGATCTGGACGGCGGACGCGAACGCTCAGGAGTTGCTCGACACGTCGCCGACCGCGGGAGTTTTGCCTCGCGACAACGAGGACGAGACGACGATTGGCGTCTTCTTCAACGACACGACGGGATCGAAGATGGACTACTACGTCGACGCCTCGGTCACCGTATCTACCGATCAGTGCTCTGCAGACGGCCCTCCGACATGGACGACGACCGTCGCCTTCGCCAACTCGATCAGTCGAGAAGACGCCGGCGGTCTGCCCTTGTACATCACCGGCCCGTACTACAACCCTGGGGACATTGCGACGGACTTCATCGTGTACGCCCCCGTCGGAGCGAGGATCGAGAGTTGGACGCTCGATGGGAACGAACACCCAGCGATCGCGCACACCACGCACCTGGGTCGAGATGCAGTGCGCATCAGTGCGCTGACGCCACCGGTCACTACGTCGACGTTCGTCGTCAACATGGTGGGCTCCGACGGTGCGAGCGCCGACGGCTTAGGTCCGGTCGCCGTGCGACACACACCGATGGTTCGGGCCACTCCTGTCACTATCGACGCTCCAGGGTGCAAGTAGGACGAGACTGCTCCGGGAACGCGGAGTTGCAAACCTCGATCAACTGACACAATTGGGAGGTGCCGATGTGGACAGCAGTCGCGTTCGGAGCTTTGGATCTCCGCGAGAGTGCGTTCGAGGACCAGGGCTTCGAGATTGTCGTGGTGCCCGTGCAGCCGGGGGTCCCAGTGTTCCTGATGGGCCAAGGAGCCGAGGTGTGGCTCTCCCTCCTCGACGATCCCGTCGACGATCGTGAAGTGGACAGCGAGACGCTCGAGGTGCTCGCGACGCTTGAGCAGATGGGCCTCGCCTCGCGGGACGAAGACACTGAAGCACGAGTCTCACAGTTGACGGCTCCATGGCTCGTGTCTCCCCTGCACGAGCTCGTCTACGCGCTCATTGCTCGGGTCGCGCGGGCCCATGCGATCGACGTGTTCTTCATCAAAGGTCCGACGCTGCACGCTCAGGGTCTGCGGGAGCGCGAGCACTCGGGTGATGTCGACTGCTGGGTGAGGCCGGGCGACGATGTGCGGCTGGCTGAAGCAATGAGGAGCTGGGGATGGACTCCGCTCTTCTCGCCGTTCACCGGCACCGGAGTCACGCACTCTCTGACCCTGGAGGCGGGGGAATGGGGATGCTCGATCGATGTGCACACCAGATACCCCGGCATCGATCTGGCAATGACTGACGCCTTCGAGCTGGCACTCGCCGAAACGGAACCGAGAGTCTTCGCGAGCACGGTGTGCGCAACTCCTCGACACGAGCTCCACGGCATCATCGCGGCGCTCCACAGCGTCCGCCCATTCATCGGGACCCCTGCTCGCGACTCAGATCACCGCGAAGCGGCGCACGCACTTGGTCAAGCCGGTGCTGGCGCGATCGACATGGCTGAGCGTCTGAACGCCGTCTACGCGCTCGAACCGTCGCTGAGGCTCGCCTTTCCCGAACTTGCGCGATCCTACCCGGATGCCCGGCCCCCGGCCGACTGGACCTGGCGGCTCACTGCGTCTGCCCCGCGCCGGCACATGCGAGCTCTTGCCACTGTGCCTCTTCATTTGCGCCTCGTCGTTATCGGCCGGCTGCTTTGGCCGAGTGCAGAAGTGCTCAAGGCCGCGGGTGAAATGCCTGGCACCACCTGGTTCGGGCGCTCGGTGGCGCGTCTGTACCGACTCCTCCGGGCCGGTGTGACCTTCCTGCGGCGCGACTGATGAGTTTGCGGATGGCGCCGACAGGTCGAGAAGAATCGAAGGTCGTCGCTTCTATGCGGTTGCGTGATCGTGAGATCGTCACTCTGGGCGGCGCACATTTGCCACAGGGAGGAAATCGTGCGTACAGGTGTAGTGGCCCTTGGCAAGATTGGCCCTTCTCGTTGCTGCCCAGTTTGCTGATTCAGGCCGCGAGGTCGTCTCTCCCAGTGCACCCCTCGCTCAGCGCCAACGACCTGGAGTGCAGCGTCGCCGCGCTTCGCTCGGAGGGAAGGGCCGCTTGGTGGCCACTGCAGACCCCGGCAGGGAATCGTATGGTGTCGCCGAACGCCCGGATGTTCTGCCTGACAGTGAGTCGCTGATTAATGCGGGCATCGACAGCGCAGTCGTCGCGCAGCAACTAGCCTCCACGAGGATGCAGCACTGAAGCTCGCGGCTCCCGGCGCGCACACGCTCGTGGAGATGCCCATCGAGCACGGCATCGAAGCCGGCGAGCAACGATTGAAACCTTCGCATCGGTTGGGCTCATCGGCGCATTCGGGCACATCGAGCCGCTGACCGTTACGGAATCGCCCAGCGTCCCACCGGCCAGAGGATGACCCCGACCTTGCCGACGACGTCGTCGCGCTTCATCCAGCGCCAGCATCCGTCGTCCCCGGTCTCGAGCCGGCGGCAGCCGATCGCCGAATCAGCGGAGTTGCCCCGGTTGTCGCCCAGCACGAGGTAGGAGTCCTCGGGAAGGGTCACCGCGGCGAAGCAGCGGTCGGAGATCGGCGTGGTCGTGCAGTCGAGCTCCCCGGGGACGAAAGCGGGGTCGTTGAAGACGTAGGGTTCGTCGAGGGGCTGCCCGTGGATCATGAGCGCGCCCTCGTCGCTGCAGCATTCGACGGTCTGCCCCGGACCGGCGATCACCCGCTTCACCAGCGTGTGCGGGCCGGAAGGGCCGAAGCCGGTCACCTCGCCGAGCCACCGGGCGACGCTCTTGAGCGCATTGCCGTCGCCGGCGGCATGTTCGCCCCAGGTCTCATCCGCGTCGAACACGACGATGTCGCCGGTCGCGGGTTCGGAGCCCACGTAGGCGAGCCGGTTCACGAGCAGGCGGTCGCCCGGCTCCAGAGTGCCCTGCATCGACTCGCTGGGCACCGCATAGGGCTTCGCGACGAAGGTCAGCAGCAGGCCGACGACCGCGAACGCGAGCACGAGCTGGAACCACACGCTCCCGGTGACCCGGCGCCATCGCGGGCGGGCGGCTGCTTCGCTCATCGATTCGGCTCCAGATGCGGTGTGAATCCCTCGTGAACTGCCAGACTACCTTCAGGCGCTGGGGCGACCACGGAGGAGAATCGCACGTGACGACGACCGCAGCGGCCCGTACTCGCCGATCCGCACCGCAGCGTCTGCCGGTGCCCGACGTGCTGCGGGGCATCGCCATCATCGCCATGCTCTTCGCTCATGCGGCACCGTTCCTCCCGAACGTCCCCCTGCTGGTGCAGTTCCCCGTCGCGCAGTTGAACTCCCTGGCCTCGCCGCTCTTCGCGCTGGTGATGGGCATCTCGGCGCAGATCGTGTGGAACCGCACCGAACGCGTGGGAACGACGCTGCTGCAGCAGGGGATCCGCGCCCTCATCCTGGTGGCTCTCGGCTTCTGGATGGTGACCTGGGGTTCCTGGGTGGCCGTGATCCTGGCGTACCTCGGGGTGCTGCTTCTGATCGGCGTGCCTCTGCTGCTTCTGCGCACCCGCGCGCTGCTCGTGGTCACGGTGGCGCTGTTCCTGGTCAGCGACCCTCTGCTGCGGTGGGCGAGGAGCGCGCTGGCCATGGCCTCCGCGCAGCCGTCCCCGGTGCGCGACCTGGCCGAGATCCTCTTCCTCGGGAACTCCTACCGGATCGTGAACCTGCTGCCCTTCTTCCTGCTGGGCGCGCTGCTGCTTCGACACGGCTTTCGGAGGGACCGGGTCCTGCTCGGCCTCGGGGTCACGGCCGTGGTCGCCTACGGCGTGTGGCTCGCTGCGCTCCGTCTGGTGACGTTCGACGTGCGGTCGGGCGACTACCTCGACACGCTGCACGACATCGGACTGGTCTTCGGGGTCTACGTCCTGGTGGTCCTCGCCGCGACGGCGCGGCGCGACGGCCTCCGCCGATTCTGGGATGCCGTGTTCGTGCCCGTCCGCGCCTGCGGCCAACTGGCGCTCAGCCTCTATCTCCTGCATGTCGCCGTGATCGCGTGGTGGAACGTCGACAGCGGCCGACCGAGCGTGAACGTGTATTCGGGGTGGGTGATCGTCGTGCCGGGGATGATCCTGATCGGCTGGCTCTGGTGGCGATTCATCGGCACGGGCCCCGTCGAATGGCTCCTGGGCCTGGTGACCGGTCGGCGCAAGACCTGGCGCGGCGTCCGACGCTGACGACCGCCCTGTGCGCGCTCACGAGGTCGGCGTCTCGACGAGCGAGACGATGCTGTCGATGAGCGCCGTGGCCTCGGCGCCTCCGAGCGCGAGCGGCCCGGCCTGAGTGCCGTCGGCGCCGATCAGGGCCGCCACCGGCCGTCCGGCGCCGAGCGCCAGGGTGGCACCGAGGGAGCCGCCCACGTCGAGTGCGAGATGCGCGGTCTCGGGTACCCCGTGATCGACGCTCGCCAGGATCGGTCCGTGCACCACCCGCTGGACGACGTAGACGTCGGTCAGGGCGTCGACCTCCGCCTGCACCTCGTTCAGGCGTGCGAGAACCGTCGCGCACGCGTGGCATCCGGGGGAGACGAACAGGATCAGGCGTGCGCGCATACCCGGTGCCAGCACGTCGACGACCTGGCCGGAGCCGGGCACCACGACAGCACCGCCACCATACGCGATCGGTGCGCTGCCGGACGCCCCGACCGAGGCGCGGGCGATCGACCAGGTGGCCAAGGCGGTCAGGACGAGAGCGAGCAGGGCCCCGAAGGCGGTGACCGAACCGGGCCCGGCGATCAGGGCATGCGGTACCCCGACCGGCACCCCGAACAGGGCGTGGGCGAGGAACGCCGTGGCGAAGACGGCGACCGCGATCACCAGGAGCACGGCGTCGCGAGCGATCAGTCGAGGACCGATCGTCGTGGGGAGCCAGTCGCCGAAGCATCCGCACTGATCTGAGGAGCCGAGTCGGTGTGCGCGCAGCACCACGAACAGGAGAGCGGCGGTCAAGGCGACGGACGCCGCAGATGCCGCCACGAAGACCCAGCCTGCGGTCGCGACGAGTGAGATCGCGACGATCGCCTCGACGACGATGAGAGAGGTGGCGGCGATGTTCGGACTCGCGACCCGGATGCGGAGGGCGTCGAATCCCGCGCGGCCACGATCGGACGAGAGGAGTTTGCCCACAGCGCTCACTGCGAAGACCGCGGCGAGGAACAGTGCCAGCGGCACGGAGAACGCGGTCATGTCGTCAACACTCCGGGTGAGAGCGGATGAGGGCGCCGGGTGGAAGCGGAGAAGGGGAGCGCGCCGTGATGCGCTCCCCTTCTCGCTGCCCGATCGTCAGAGCACGGTGACGCCGAGGTTGGACGCCGCGGTGTTGTTGCTCGTGACGGCGTCGCCGGCAACGGTCGCGACCATCTGCGGGGTGCCTCCGCCGAGCAGACCCGTGAGGACGCTGAGGTTCAGCAGGGAGTCCAGCACGGTCCCGAGGCCGATGGTCAGGGAGCCGTTCGCCGGGATTGACGGCAGCGTGATCGTGTAGTTGCCGTCGCTGCCGAGCAGCGAGATGCCCGTGCCCGTGATGTTCAGCGTCAGGAGCGATGACGGGAACACGAGGTTGACCGTGTTGCCGGCGGTCGACGGCGTCGCGGTGAGGTTGGTGATCGTGAGCGTGTTCGGGGTGTTGATCGTGGCGACCGGCAGCCCCAGCGCCGTGAGGCTGAGCGTGAGCGGACCGGCCAGCGATGGCACCAGGTCGGCACCCGCGACGGAGGCGGCGGCGAACGGCGTCGCGACGGCGGCCGCGATGACGGGGACCGACCAGGCGGCACCCTTCACGACGGCGCGGCGGGACAGGCCCTTGTTCTTCTGGACTTCTTCGGTCATTCGAGTGTCTCCCTCTAGATGCATGTGCGGTTTCCCGCGTGTCATGAAGAGGCGACACGTTCGTCTGCATCCCCCAGGAGCCTCGTTCGAGAGTCAAGCTATGGCGCAGAAGAGGGCCATCTGAGGGGTTGCGGCGAAGTCCGCGCACTGTGCGCTGATCCTGCGCGCAGCGTGCGTTGAGAGAGGTTCGGGGTCAGCTCTGACGGCCGGCGCGGAGCGCGCGGGGCGTCGTCTGGAAAGCCTCGTCGAGAGCCCGACGCAGGCTCATCGGAGAGTGGAATCCAGCGCGCTGTGAGATCTGCTCGATGCTCAGCACGTCGTACCGGCTGTCGACGAGCAGAGAGTGCGCGAGACGCGCCCGATGCCGGCGGATCTCGCCGGCGACCGTGCAACCGGCCTCCGAGAACACCAGCTGCAGCTGTCGCAACGACGACTGCACTTCCCGCGCGACCCGCACGGGGTTCAGCGACGGGTCGCCGCACTGCTGAGCGATCACCGCGATGGCCCGATCGCGCAGCACCTCGTGCGGCGAGCCCTGACCCGTGACCGCGCCCATGCGATCGAGCAGGAGAGCGCCGCTCATCTCCATCACGAGCTGCTCGATGGCGTACTGCTCGATGGCCGACGCGCGGCCCTCGGCCTCGAGCAGGTTGCTCACGAAGAGCTGCATCGAGGTGTCCAGCAGACGGCGATCGGGGTACACGGTCGCTCCGGGCGGCAACGCGGGCACGAACGACGCGATGGCCGCACGTGGCACGATCGCGGAGACGAAGCGCCACGCGCCCGACCAGCGCAAGCGTCTGGCGATCCCGTTGGGCGCGATCACCAGGCCGCTTCCGGTCTCGACCCAGGGCTCTCCGTCGGCCCTCGCCCACATGGCCTCCGCTTCCACGAACGCGAAGACGGAGTGGTCGGGGTAGGCGGTCGCCGTGTCGATCAGGAGCTCCGTCGACGAGCCGCTGAGAGTGAGCATCAGGACGGCGCCGGATGCCCGCTCGCGCGACTGGATCATGGCGCGATCGCCGGTCCGGCTGATCCCGTGCTGTGAGAGATCACAGTCGTCGATCAACCGGGCTTTTGCATGGTTCACGAGTTCCTCCTACCCGGTTCCAGTGCGTGACGAGACAACCGACTGGTACCGAGGCCCCCTCGACTCGCAGCGCGAATGCCGTTGATCGCAAGGCTACAGTCCCGCCGCTGCGCGTTGTGTTGCTCGCCGTGTGTATATCGGTCGATATCGTCCGAGGCCTATGTCGCGGGCTATATATCCGACCACGACGGTGTCCCCGCGGCGCACGGCGTCCGGGTGGTCCGAGAGTCCCGAGAGGCGCCTGCGTCCCGTCGAGGCGCGGTCAGATCGGCCCACTGGCCTGGGCTTTCTTGCTCATGTCGGGGTTCTCCTGTTCGGGGCAGGCATGGTTCACGTACACGGTGAAACGACGCGAACGTCTTCGGCATCCCCCAGGAGCTTCTCCGTGGCACACACGCTATGGCGGCGGAACGCACTTCTGCATCGAATGCATGAAGAGCGCGCAATGCGCGTTAACTCTGCGCGCATTGTGCGCTGTTGCGCGGATTGTGCGCAGGGGCCGAAAGCGCGCCGGAGGCTGTGCGGATGCTGGCTAGGCTACGTACATGCCTGAGCGTTTTCTCGTGAGCGCGGTCGGCGCCGTGATCGAAGTCGATGTCTCCCGCCGCGACGCGTCGTTCCAGGATCGGGCGCACGCCGCGTGGGCCGACGCCCTGTATGAGGGCGCGCGATCAGCCGACGCCGTGGCCTCGGATCGTGCGGACCTGTCCGACGATGCGGCGCTCGCCATGCTGTCCACCGACGTGACGCTGCAGGCCCTGGCGCACCGCAAGGGCGAGGCGCTGTGGATGGTGCACGCGGCCGGACTCGCCGACGAGCACGGCAACGTGGTGGTGCTGAGCGCCCCGTCGGGAACCGGGAAGACGACGGCGGCCCGTCATCTCGCGCAGCGCTACGCCTACATCAGTGATGAGACGGTCGGCATCGATGCCCACGGCGGTGTCATCGCCTACCGCAAGCCGCTGTCGGTCATCCAGGACGACGCGGAGCACAAGGTGCAGATCGCCCTGTCCGGCATCGACGGCGCGCGCCCGGTGCCCGCGACGCTGCGCGTGGCGAAGATCGTGGTCCTGCAGCGCAGCGCCGACGGCCCGGACGCGCCGGAGCTCGAGGAGCTCGACGTGGTGACGGCGCTCGAGGAGTTGGCGCCGCAGTCCAGCTACCTCGGCGATGCGCAGGCACCGCTGCATCTCATCCACGCGATTCTGTCCGCGACCGGTGGGGCGGTCAGGCTGCGCTACCGGGAGGTCGCGACGATCGATGCGACGATCGCCGCGTTGCTGCGCGCCGAGACGGCCGCCGTCCAGGTGGGCGCACCCCCCGCGCGCGCGGTCGTCGACACGACGGAGCCGGCGGGCTATCGTCGCGCTGCCGTGGTCGATGAACTCGACCTCGGCGACGGACGTGTCGCCGTGCTGCAGCGCTCCGACGTCGGGACGACGCTGCGGGTGCTCGACGGCATCGGACCGACCGTCTGGGCCGCCGCGCAGGGGGTCACGCTCGAACGGATCGTCGCGGCGGTGGTCGCCGAGCACGGCACGCCCGAAGGCATCGACGCGACGCGGACCGTCGAGGCCGCGGTGCAGGAGCTGTCCGCGGCGGGACTGCTGGAGCGCGCTCCCGCTCAGACCTGAGCGCCGCGTCGGCGGACACCCGGCTCGGAATCGGCCTCGGTCGTCGGGGCGCTCGTCGCCTCGTCCTCGGCATCGCGACCGTAGCGCTCGTAGGCGCCGTAGTACTCGCGCCCGTAGTACGCCGACTCGGCGCCCTTGCGGGGCACCTTGTTGAGCACGACGCCGAGCACGCGGCCCTTGGTGCGCTGGATGCTGTGGATCGCCCGCTGCAGCATGTCGAAGGTGGTCTTGCCGGAAGAGACCACCACCAGCACGCCGTCGGCGTTCGCGGCGAGCACGGCGGCATCCGTCACCGGAAGCACGGGCGGGGAGTCGAGCACGACGATCGCGCTCTTGCTGATCTCCGCCAGGAAGTCCTGCATGCGATGCGAGCCGAGCAGCTCGCTCGGATTCGGCGGGATGCGGCCGGCACCCAGCACCGCGAGGGGGACGTCCTTGTTCGGGCGGTGCGCGACGTCCTGCAGCTCGGCACGGCCGGCGAGGATGTCGGTCAGTCCGACGTCACGCGACATGCCGAAGATGTCGGCCACGACCGGGCGGCGCAGGTCGCAGTCGATCAGGATCGCCCACTGCCCGGCAGCCGCGAGGCTCGACGCGAGGTTCACGGCGACGGTCGACTTGCCGTCACCGGGCACCGAGCTCGTCACGACGATGATCCGCGGTGGATTGTCGACGTCGATGAACTGCAGGTTGGTGCGGAGTTCGCGCATCGATTCGATCGTGTGATGCGAGACCCCGTGCTGCGTGTCGAGCGAGAAGTCGATGATCTGGCGCTCGCCCTCCATCGCCTTCTCCAGGGGCAGCGTGCCGATCACGGAGACCCCGGTCTCGCGCTCGATGTCACGCGGGTGCCGGATGCGGCGGTCGACCGTGTGACGCACGACGGCGTAGACGAGCCCCAGGGCGAGGCCGGCCAGCGCGCCGATGATGAGGTTCAGGCGCGTGTTGGGGGAGGAGGGGGAGGTGGGAAGACGGGCCGAGTCTCCGACGATCAGGCTCACGGCAGCGGGAGTCGTCTCGGTGCCGCCCTCGAGCTTCTCGATCTCGACGGACATGCCGCGCATCCACGCTTCCGCCAGAGCCTGTGCCGTCTCCGGGGTCGTGCCGGTCGCCGTCACCTTGAGCGCGGTGGTGTCGGTGGGGTTCGTCACCGTGACGCGTGAGACGAGCGACTCGGGCGTCGCGTCGAGTCCGAGATCGTCGATCGCGTTCTCGGCGACCGCGCGCCAGGAGCCGAGGTTCAGGTAGGACTTCACGCGGCTCTGGGCGAGCTGGTTGCCGACGAGCGCGCTCCCGGAGGTGCCGTCTCCGCCGACCGCCGTGACGATCCCGGTCGTGTCGGCCGCGTAGACCCGAGGCTGCATCGCGCTCCATCCGAACGCGGCCCCGGCGCCGAGGACGGTCGCCACGAGGATCACGATCCAGTGCGCGCGCAGAATACGGAAGTAGTCGGTCAGTTCCACCTGTGATTCCCCTCACATATCCCGAGAATCGACACACGGGAAGGCATTGAGAAAGAGCATACGGGGCCACGGCGCCCGCGCGAGTATGCGATATGCCGGTTGGCGGTCAGGCGAGTGCGGCGCGGACGACCCGCTCGACCTCGTCGATCGCGGGGATCAGCTGAGCGGCCGAGGTCTCGTACGTCGTCTGCGAACGGCGGTACGGATCGATCACATCGTCGTCCTCGGCGGCGGCGAGGGAGAGGCCGCGCTGATCACCCAGGAGACGCAGCGCGGCCGCGAGGCGTGCGCGGGGGTCGTCGCCCGCGGCGTCGGCGGCGGCGCGGACATCGTCATCGGTGACGGTGGCCGCGAGCCGGGCGAACTCACGCGCGGTGAAGGTCTGACGGAGGCGGCTCGGCATCATCTGCACGACGTGCGACCGATGCTCCCGTGCCATGGTGAGCACCAGATCGGATTCCGTCAGCAGCGGTTCCACGAGGTACCGCGCCGCGTGGCCGGCGGCGGCTGCGGCATCGGCGCCCGAGCGCACGGCGATCTCCTGCGCCTGCTCGGTCATGCCGTGGGCCACCAGCGCATGCGTTCCCGCGCTGTGCACGCGGACGCCCAGCGGTTCGAGCCGCGCCCGCAGCAGGACCTCGGCGAGCGGAGAGCGGCAGATGTTCCCCGTACAGACCGTGAGGATCGTGGGCGGAGCGTTGGTCTTCGCCGTCGGGGCGGTGTCGCCGAGGAGACCGGCGAGGGGCGCTGCGGCATCCGTCGCCGGGGCGCTCGGTGCGGAGGCAGTCTCCGTCCGCTCGCGCCACTCGCGGCGGCTGACACCGGGCGGAGGTCCGTCGGAGAAGGGGAAGCTCATGCTCCCACCGTAGAGGCTCGGAACCGGCGATGAGTCGGGGACAGGCGCAGCGCCAGGCGCGCCGCAACGCATCCGATGATCGTTCCGAGGGTGTTCGCGATCACGTCGGACAGCGTCGGGTAGCGGCTGGGCAGCAGCGTCTGCACCAGCTCGATCGTCGCGCTGAC
The DNA here is from genome assembly GCF_055361165.1 of Microbacterium sp. TW_SC_2. NCBI lineage: Bacteria > Bacillati > Actinomycetota > Actinomycetes > Micrococcales > Microbacteriaceae > Microbacterium > Microbacterium sp. TW_SC_2. The sequence continues at coordinate 787,508 of NZ_CM143952.1, forward strand.
CGCGTACCCGATCAGGATCACCATCCACGGGCTCGTGCGCGGCCACGCGGCCGCGAGCAGCAGCCCGAACGGAACGAAGAGGGCGATGTTCGCGAGGAACTCGAACACGGTGTAGCTGGTCGACAGGGCGATGCCGAAGTTCTCCGACGCGTATCGGGCGATTCGGAAGGCGATGCCTGTCACCCGCCCGGCGATGGACGCCGGCAGCCAGACGATGAGCGCCAACCCGATCGCGTACGGGACCAGCAGCACGCGGGCGATGACGGCGAGCGTCGGGATGCGGGGCGCGGGCATGGGGCGAGCCTACGGGGCGAGGCTGGGTGTTCGGTCCCCGTGCAGCGAGGCCGCCGAGGCCGGCTCAGGGGCGCTCGCCGCTCCCGTTCACCTGCTCGATGTACCGCAGCAGGACGCCTTCGCGCAGTGCCCACGGGGAGACCTCGAGCTCCTCGACCTCCAGCACCGTCATCGCCGTGTGCAGCGCGACCGCCGCCGCGACGATCTGGAAGGTGCGGTCGGGCGTGATGCCGGGCAGCTCCTGCCGCGCCGAGGCGGGCAGGCGGGCGAGCCGCGGGATCCAGGACCCGAGCGACTCCCGCGGAAGCAGCATCCGTTCGCTTCCCGACCAGCCCGGCGCCGGGTAGCCGACGAGCCGGGCGAGGGAGCGGATGGCTTTGGACGAGCCCACCACGTGGTCGGGGCGGGGGAGCGCGGCGAATCGGGGGAGCACGGCCCGGAGCGTCTCGGTCGCGTGGACCCGCAGCTGCTCGACGTCGTCTTCTCCCGGCGGGTCGTTCGGCAGGAACCGCACCGTCATGCGCCCGGCACCGAGAGGGACGGATGCCGCGGCATCCGGCAGCTCCTCGGCTCCCGCGGCGATCTCCAGCGAGCCGCCGCCGATGTCGAGCAGCAGCAGCTGTCCCGCCGACCAGCCGAACCAGCGACGAACCGCGAGGAACGTCAGCTCGGCCTCCGTCTCGCCGTCGAGCACCTGCAGCGGTTGCCCGAGCGCGGCCTCGATGCGGGCGATCACCTCGGCGCCGTTGCGCGCATCGCGCACGGCGCTGGTCGCCGTCGCCAGCAGCGCGTCGACGTTCTCGTTCTCGGCCACGCCCCGGGCCTGGGTCACGGCGTCCTCGAGCGCACGCACCCCCTCCTCGGCGATCGCGCCGTCGGGCGTGAGATACCGCATCAGGCGCAGCACCGTGCGGTTGCTCGTCGTCGCCAGCGGCCGGCCGCCGGGGCGGACGTCGGCGGCGAGCATATGGACGGTGTTCGATCCGATGTCGAGGACTCCCAGGCGCACGGGATGACACTACCGCTCCGCGTCTCGCGGAGGACGTGCGCCGATACGATGGACGCGTGACCACCGCCGACCCCACGCCGCCGCTGTCTCCGTATCGTGAGATCGGTCGCGCGGAATGGGCGAAGCTCGCCGCCGACCTCGACCAGCCGCTCAGCGAGACGGAGGTCGTGGAAGTGCGCGGCATCGGCGATCGCCTCAGCCTGACCGAGGTCCGCGAGGTGTATCTGCCGCTCAGCCGTCTGCTGAGCCTGTACGCGACCGCGACGAAGCGTCTGGGAGCCGCGACGAGCTCGTTCCTCCAGGAAGACGACACCACCACGCCGTTCGTCGTTGGTGTCGCCGGATCGGTCGCCGTGGGCAAGTCGACGATCGCGCGGCTCCTGCGCGAGCTGATGAGCCGGTGGCCCGGCACCCCGCGTGTGGAGCTGGTCACGACCGACGGCTTCCTGCACTCGAACGCCGAGCTCGAACGCCGCGGTCTGATGGATCGCAAGGGGTTCCCGGAGTCGTACGACCGACGCGCGCTCATCGAGTTCCTCACTGAGGTCAAGAGTGGCGCCCCCGAGGTGCGGGCTCCCTTCTACTCGCACATGCGATACGACATCGTGCCCGACGCCCATGTGGTGGTGCGCCGACCCGACGTGGTGATCGTGGAGGGACTGAACGTGCTGCAGCCGCCGGCCGCGCCGAACGACGTGGCCGTGAGCGACCTGTTCGATTTCACGATCTTCGTCGACGCGGACACCGCCCACATCGAGAAGTGGTACGTCGATCGCTTCCTCGCGCTGCGCCAGGGCGCGTTCAGCAATCCTTCGTCGTACTTCAACGTGTTCGCGCACCTGACGGATGACGAGGCGATCACCACAGCCCTCGGGTACTGGAACGAGATCAACATGCCGAACCTCGTCGAGAACGTGATGCCCACGAAGCATCGTGCGCGGCTGGTGCTGCGCAAGGGCGCCGACCACAACGTCGAGACCGTGCTGCTGCGCAAGCTCTAGCTCGCGGCGTCCGACGGGCAGCGGTGCCATCCGGCATATTGTTCGGACGACTCTCAAAAAAAGCGGCTTATCTTTGATCCCATGTGTGGAATCGTCGGATACGTGGGCCCGCGCCCCAGCCAGGAAGTCCTTCTCGCCGGCCTGGCCCGGTTGGAGTATCGCGGATATGACTCCGCAGGCGTCGCCGTCATCGACGGAGACGGCACCCTCGGGATGCGCAAGAAGGCGGGCAAGCTCGCCATGCTGCGCGATTCCCTCGCGGATGCCCCGCTGCCCGACGGCGCGACCGGCATCGGACACACCCGCTGGGCGACGCACGGCGGTCCGACCGACGTCAACGCGCACCCGCATCTCGCGGATGACGACAAGCTCGCGGTGATCCACAACGGGATCATCGAGAACTTCTCCGCGCTGCGTACCGAGCTCCTCGCCGAGGGCGTCGAGTTCCGCAGCGAGACCGACACCGAGGTCGCCGCCGCGCTCCTCGGTCGGGAGTACGCCGGCAACGGCGGCGACCTGCAGCTCGCCTTCCGCAGCATCGTGAACCGACTCGAGGGCGCGTTCACCCTCCTCGCGATGCACCAGGACCACCCGGGCCTCGTCGTCGGCGCCCGTCGCAACTCCCCGCTCGTGATCGGACTGGGCGAGGGCGAGAACTTCCTCGGGTCCGATGTCGCGGCCTTCGTGGAGCACGCCCGCAAGGCCCTCGCGATCGGGCAGGACCAGATCGTCTCGATCACCCCCTCGAACGTGTCGGTGACCGACTTCGACGGGAACCCCGTCGAAGCGGAGGCCTTCGAGGTGTCGTGGGATTCCGCCGCCGCCGAGAAGGGCGGATGGTCGAGCTTCATGGCCAAGGAGGTCTCCGAGCAGCCCGAGGCGGTCGCGAACACGATCCGCGGCCGCGTGCGGGACGGCCAGGTCGTCATCCCCGAGCTCGACGGCCTCGACGAGCTCTTCACCGGGATCACCCGCGTCATCATCACGGCATGCGGCACGGCATCCTACGCGGCGCTCGTCGGCAAGTACGCGATCGAGCAGTGGGCGCGCGTCGCGGTCGACGTCGAGCTCGCGCACGAATTCCGTTACCGCGACCCGGTGATCGGCGAGGACACGCTCGTGGTCTCGATCAGCCAGTCCGGTGAGACCATGGACACCCTCATGGCCGTCAAGTACGCCCGCGAGCGGGGAGCCCGCACGCTCTCCATCTGCAACACGCAGGGTGCGACGATCCCGCGCGAGTCCGACGCGGTCGTCTACACGCACGCCGGACCCGAGGTCGCCGTCGCGTCGACCAAGGCGTTCTCGGCGCAGATCACCGCGCTGCTGCTGCTCGGCCTGCACATGGGTCGCGTGCGCGGAGCCCTCGCCGACGCCTCGAGCGACGTCGAGGAGCTCCTCGGACTCCCCGAGAAGATCGCGAAGGTGCTCGAGAGCGAGCAGGAGCACGTCACCCAGCTCGCCGGGTGGATGGCGGACACCCGATCGGTGCTCTTCCTCGGCCGCCACGTGGGCTTCCCGATCGCCCTCGAGGGTGCGCTCAAGCTCAAGGAGATCTCCTACATCCATGCCGAGGGCTTCGCCGCCGGCGAGCTCAAGCACGGTCCCATCGCGCTCATCGAGCCCGGCCAGCCCGTGTTCGTGCTGGTGCCCTCGCCGCGTCACTCGGCGCTCGTGCACTCGAAGGTGGTCTCGAACATCCAGGAGATCCGCGCCCGCGGCGCTCGGGTGATCGTCATCGCCGAAGAGGGTGACGCCGCGGTGCTGCCGTTCGCCGACGAGGTCATCCACATCCCGCTGGCCGGGGCGCTGTTCGAGCCGCTCCTCGCGGTCGTGCCGCTGCAGATCTTCGCGATGGCGCTCGCGACGGCCAAGGGACTCGACGTCGACCAGCCGCGCAACCTCGCGAAGTCCGTCACCGTCGAGTAAGCCCCTTCCCTCGTCTCTTCTCTCTTCTCGCCGACCGGCCCCTTTCTGCGCGACCCACCCCTTTGTGAACGCACACAAGGGGGCCGGTCGACCAAAGAGGGGCCGCTCGGCGAGGGAGGGCGGGGGAGGCAGCGCGAGTAGGCTTGAGCGGTGATCATCGGGACCGGCATCGACCTCGTGGACATCCCGCGATTCGAGCGGACCCTCGAGCGCACCCCGCGCCTGCGCGAGCGGCTGTTCGCTCCGGCCGAGCGCACGCTGCGCCTGTCGTCGCTCGCTGCCCGCTACGCCGCCAAGGAGGCCCTGATCAAGGCCTTGGGCGGATCGGACGGTGTGCACTGGAACGAGATCGAGATCGCCTCCGAACCGTCCGGCCGCCCGCACTTCGTGCTCTCGGGCTCGACCGCTGCCGTGGTGGAGGAGCGCGGGATCCTCGCCCTGCACCTCACGCTGTCCCACGATGCGGGGCTCGCCACCGCGTTCGTCGTCGCCGAAGGAGCACCGCTGTGACGATCCCGTTCCGCGAAGCCACGATCGACATGGATGCCGTCGCCGACAACGTGCGTCACTTCCGGCGTCTGACGGGTGTCGACGTCATCGCCGTGGTGAAGGCCGACGGCTACGGGCACGGCGCCGCGACCGCCGCCGTCGCTGCGCTCGCAGGCGGCGCCACGCGTCTCGGTGTCGCCGAGATCGGCGAAGCGCTCGCGCTGCGCCGACAGGGAGTGCACGCCCCGATCCTCGCCTGGCTGCACGCGCCCGGAGAGCGGTTCGAGCAGGCCGCCGCCGAGAACATCGAGCTCGGCATCTCGTCGTTCGATCAGCTGGAGGCCGCCTCCGCCGTCGCCTCGGTCGACCGTCCGGTGGGTGTGCACCTCAAGCTCGAGACCGGCCTCTCGCGCAACGGAATCGCCCCGGCGGACTGGGGCCGCGTGCTCGCCGAAGCCGCACGGCTGGAGCGTATCGGACGTCTGCGCGTCGTCGGATTGTTCAGCCATCTCTCCAACACCTCGCTCGACGACGACCGCGCCGCCTCGGCGAAGTTCGCCGAGGGCGTCGCCGCCGCGGCCTCCCTCGGCGTCCGACCCGAGATCCGCCACATCGCCGCCACCGCCGCCGCGATCGATCACCCGGAGATGCGCCTCGACGCCGTCCGCGTCGGCGTCGGCATCTACGGACTCTCACCCTTCGACGACCGCACCTCGGCGGAGTTGGGCCTGCGCCCGGCGATGACCCTGCGCGGCGCGATCGCCGCGGTCCGTCGGGTGCCGGCGGGCACCGGGGTCTCGTACGGCTACGACCACCGCACCGACCGCGACACCACGCTCGTGCTCGTGCCGCTCGGCTACGCCGACGGCGTGCCCCGGCACGCCTCCGGTCGTCTGCCGGTCTCCATCGGCGGTCGTCGATTCACCAATGTCGGACGGATCGCGATGGACCAGTTCGTGGTCGACGTGGGCGACACCCCGGTGTCGATCGGCGACGAGGTCGTGCTGTTCGGCGATCCGACCCTCGGGCTGCCGTCCGCGTCGGACTGGGCGGATGCCGCGGGCACCATCAACTACGACATCGTCACGCGCATCGGCGCGCGCGTGCCGCGGCGGTCCGCATGAGCATCGACCCGGTGTTCCTCGGCCGCTCCGAGATCGCGACCTCGGAGGCGATGGAACAGCTCGGCGCCCGCATCGGGGAGCAGTTGGAGGCGGGTGATCTCATCGTGCTCACCGGACCGCTCGGGGCGGGGAAGACCACGTTCACCCGCGGACTCGCCGAGGGGCTGGGGGTGCGCGGACCGGTGCAGAGCCCCACGTTCGTGATCGCCCGCACGCATCCCTCGCTCGTGGGCCGCGCCCCGCTCGTGCACGTCGACGCGTATCGGCTGGGCTCTGCGGCCGAGCTGGACGATCTCGATCTCGACCTCGGCCGTTCGGTGGTCGTGGTGGAGTGGGGGCGAGGGATGGCGGAGGACCTCGCCGACGTCTGGTGGGACATCGAGCTCGAGCGCCCGGTCGGCAACGACGGCGAAGAGATCGATCCGTCGGAGCTCGACGCGGACGCCCCGCGCATCGTCACGATCGCCCGCGTCGAGAGCGGATCGCCGGGCTGACGGGGCCGCGCACGACTACCCTGGGAGAGTGATCCTCGCTGTCGACACCTCTCTCGGAACAGCCGTCGCCGTCATCGACGCGGACGGAGCGCCGCGGGCCGACGCCGGCACCGCGAACCCCCTGGGGCATGCCGAGGTCATCGGCGATCTGCTCGCTCAGGTGGTCTCCGAGTCCGGGCCGGGCGAAGGCGCTCGCGCGGAGATCACGCACGTCGTGGCGGGCATGGGTCCCGGGCCGTTCACGGGACTGCGGATCGGGATCGCCGCCGCCCGCGCCTTCGCTCTCGGCCGCGGCATCCCGGTCGTGCCCGTCCCCAGCCACCTCGCGGCGGCTCTCTCGGCGATCGAGACGGACGGTCTCACCGGGTCCTTCGCGATCGTGACGGATGCCCGACGGCGCGAGGTGGCGGTCACCGTGTTCGAGGGGACGGATGCCGACGGCATTCCGCGCATCGTCGCCGACACCGTGCTGGTCCGGCACGCCGACGCCGAGACGCACCTGGGCGGGCTGCCTCGCATCGACGTCGTGTCGCTGTCGGCACGGGACCTCGCCCGAGTCGGCGCCCGGGCGATCGCGGCCGGTCGCACGCTCACGGGGGAGGAGCCGCTGTATCTGCGGCACCCCGACGTGACGCTGCCCGGCGCTCCGAAGAAGGTCGGGCGATGACGCTGCGCCCGGCGGCGCCGGCCGACCTCGACGCCATCATGCTGATCGAGAACCGCTCCTTCCCGACCGACGCCTGGAGCCCGGAGGGGATGGCGGCGGAGATCGTGAGCCCGCACGGCCGCTACCTCGTCGACGAGCAGGACGGAGCGATCGTGGGATACGGCGGTGTGCGTGCCCTGCAGGGCGGCGCGGACGCCGACATCCAGACCATCGCGTTCCTCGCCGAGCACCGGGGGGCGGGACGCGGGCGGGCCCTGCTGCGCGCCCTGCTCGACATCGCGCGCGATCGAGGGGCCCGGGAGGTGTTCCTGGAGGTGCGGGCCGACAACCCCGCAGCGGAAGGCCTGTACCTCTCGGAGGGCTTCGAGGAGATCGGACGCCGTCCGCACTACTATCAGCCGGATGACGTGGATGCGATCGTGATGCGCGTCGATCTGCGCGACCGCGCCGCGGCACGTCCGCAGAAGACGCCGGCCGAACCGGAGAAGGAGGCGAGCGCATGAGCGAGCCGCTGGTGCTCGGCATCGAGACGAGTTGCGACGAGACCGGGATCGGGATCGTCCGCGGCCGCACGCTGCTGTCGAACACGATCGCCTCCAGCATGGACGAGCACGCGCGCTACGGCGGGGTCGTGCCCGAGGTCGCGGCACGCGCGCACCTGGAAGCCCTGCAACCCTCGATCGACGCGGCACTCGCGGAAGCGGGGGTGCGGCTCGACGAGCTGGATGCCGTGGCGGTCACGAGCGGTCCCGGGCTCGCGGGAGCACTCATGGTCGGAGTGGGCGCGGCCAAGGGGTTGGCGGTCTCGCTCGACAAGCCGCTCTACGCCGTGAACCACCTCGTCGGCCACATCGCAGCCGACATCCTGACGGCCGACTCGGCGCCGCTGGAGTACCCCACGATCGCGTTGCTGGTCTCGGGTGGGCACACGTCGCTGCTGCACGTGCGCGACCTCACGACCGACGTCGAGCTGCTCGGCGAGACGATGGACGACGCCGCAGGAGAAGCCTTCGACAAGGTCGCCCGTCTGCTGTCCCTCCCGTATCCGGGAGGGCCCGAGATCGACCGTGCCGCGCTCGACGGCGACCCCGACGCCATCCGGTTCCCCCGCGGTCTCTCGCGCGCGTCCGATCTCGCGAAGCACCGCTACGACTTCTCCTTCTCGGGCCTCAAGACCGCGGTCGCCCGCTGGGTGGAGCGCTGCGAGGCCGAGGGCGTCGACGTGCCGGTCGCGGACGTCGCCGCGAGCTTCCGGGAGGCCGTCGTCGACGTGCTCGTGACCAAGGCGCTCGCCGCCTGTGCTGACCTGGGCGTGCCCCGGCTGCTGCTCGGGGGCGGAGTGATCGCGAACCGCCGCCTGCGCGAGGTGGCGCTGGCCAGGGCCGACGCCGCGGGCGTGACCGTACGCATCCCCCCGCTGTCGCTCTGCACCGACAACGGGGCCATGATCGCGGCGCTCGCCGCGGAGCTGATCGCCTCAGGACGGCGCCCGTCGACGCTCGCGTTCGGCGCCGACTCCACGCTGCCCGTGACCGAGATCCAGATCGCGGAGGCGGTGGTCTCGTGACCGACGCACCGCACGACCCGCGCTCGGGAAGGCCGGGCGGCGACGCGGCGGCGCCGCTGGCCCCGGATGCCGCCGCCACGCCCACGCGTATCGAGCAGCCCAGCGGGGAGGTCGAACGGCCCGCGGGAGCGGCACGCCTGCCCGGGGCTCGCCGCGACGGCTACACGACACTGCCGACCGGACCGGTCGCCGTCGAGCCGGTGCGCGCCACGGGTCCCGATCTCGATGCGGCAGGAGAGGCGGAGTGGGCGCCCACCGCCGCCGTGTCGACCGTCGACGACACGCGGCTGGCCCCCTGGGCGCTGCTTGCCGCGATCGTGGCACTGGGCGCGTCGTTCTTCGTCGGCTGGGGCATCCCGCTCGCGATCGTCGCGGTGATCGCCGCCATCATCTCGCTGCGTCGCCCGGTCGAGAGCCGGTCGATCGCCCGTTGGGCGCTCGTGCTCGGGCTCTGCGCGACGCTGTACAGCGCGGTGTGGCTGGTCTGGGCCGGGCTGCAGTTCGAGGGGCTCGGGTGACACCATGCGCCCTGCCGACGAGCCGGACGAACTGCGGGCCCTGCAAGCGCGTGCGTACGGACGCGACGGCGGGCTGAGCGCCGCCGAGGCAGCTCGGCTGCACGAGCTCGTGACTCGACGCGGGGCGACGTCGCCCGCCGCCGCCCGTCCACGGCCGGACGCGCCGACCGGTGCTGCTCCGCACGCCGCGGAGCCCGCGCGGGCCGAGGGCGTCGGATCGGCGCCGGGGGAACCCGCTTCCTCGCTGCACCCGCATGACGTGTCCCCACCTGCCGGGCGACAGCGTCGCCTGCTCGTGGGCGTGACGGTGGCCGCGCTGATCGTCGGCGTGGCGGTCGGTGTGGGCATCGCGGTCGGCCTCAGGCCGGTCGCGGTGCCGTCCGCCACGAGCGCGCCGATCGTGCTCACCCCCGATCAGGAGGAGTGGCAGGACGATCTCTCGCGCGATGCGGGGTATGACCCGGGATCGCTGCATGCGGTGTCCGTTCAGGAGGATGTCGTGGTCTGGGGCGCGACGAAGCACGGGGGCGGGGCGACCTGCATGCTCATCGGGAACAGGGACAGCGCCGGCGCATCCTGTCGGCCGACGGAACTCGTGCAGCAGAGCGGACTGTCCCTGACGCTCACGCGTGTCGGTGAGCAGAAGGCGGGGCGGATCACCGGCGAGATGCTGCTGTCGCTCCGTGGCGACCCGGCGGTGTCGCTGCGTCTCTTCCGTTATGACACCGACATCGAGGGGCTGGCGACGTCCTACGGGAGCCCGGACGAGGAGCGCTTCGCCGCCGCCCTCGTGGGCGACGGCTTCCGCCGGTCGTCGGTGCAGATCGTGGGGTACGACGGCGACAATCCGATCTGGAGGGCGGTGCGCATCGACGACGGCAGCCGGTGTCTGGTGTACTCCGTGTTGCCGCTGCAGTCCTGGGCGCAGTGCACGACGGACGCGGAGCAGGATCTGACCGTGGAGCGGACCGACGAACGGACGGACCTGACGACGGGTGTGGTCTGGACCGAGACGTCGGGTCCGGGCCCGCAGCTCACGATCACCACGAGCGAGAGTGTGGATGATGGCGTACGACAGTGAAAGCTCCGAGCGGCAGGCGCTCCAGCGCAAGGCGTACGGGCGTGACGGCGGACTGACGGACACCGAGGCGCGCCGGTTGCAGGAGCTCGAGCGTCGGAGCATCCGCCGCGCCGCGCCGTCCGCGCCCGCCGCGGCAGCCGCCACCTCGTCCGACCCCGCCGACGACTTCCTCGAATCGTTCCCCTCGGACGAGGTGCACGTCGCGGTGAACCGCGAGCAGCACTCCCCGGGGCCCTCCGCGGATGATGCTCCCTCCGCAGACGATCTGCCGCCCGAGGATGCGCCCGCGCGCCCCGTTCGTGCGGCGATCGCCGATCTGCGGCGGCACGCCCTGGTCGTGGCCGCCGCATCCGCCCTGCTGCTCGCGGTCGGACTCGCGGCGGGGTGGGCGCTCTTCGGCCGGCCCGACGACGGCATCGTGCTGACCGCGGAACAGCAGCAGCGCCGGATCGAGCTGTCGGAGAAGCGGACGTACGACGAGGGCAGCCTGCGCGCCATCGGTCAGGACGACGAGGGGGCGCTCGTCTGGTACGGCACCACGGACGGCGGCGAGCAGGCGTGTCTCGTCCTCGATGTGGACGAGATCTCGGGCCAGCAGTGCCTGTCGGCGGCCGACGCGCAAGATTTCGCGCTCTCGGCGAGCGTCACCGTGCCGGCGGACGAGGGGGCGGAGAGCTCCGAGGGCGTCGGGGTGAGCGCCGTGCTGGTGTTCTCGACGACCGGAGAGCCGATGGTGTCGATCCAGCGCTGGACGCAGAGGGCCGACGCCTTCCTCTGGCAGTTCGGCGGAGAGGAGCGTTCCCGGGCCTCGGAGCTGTTGTCCGAGCACGATGTGATGAATCTGACCATCGTCGGCACGTTTCTCGACGAGCCCGTCTGGCTGATGGACCGGTCGTGGGAGAACCGCACGGAGACGTGTCTGATCGTCGACGCCATGCAGGCGCAGATGCAGTGCCAGCCCGTCGAGGTCGCGACCCAGGAGGGGGTCGGCATGCTGGTCTTCGCCGACAGCGACCCCTCGGGCACGGAGGCCTGGTCCATCCAGGTCGCCTACACGATCGGGCAGACGCCTTACCTCGTCATCACCCGCGACCCGGCGCCGGGGAGTGTGACCTTCAGCGAATACAGCGAAGGCCTCGAGGTCGGCGGCGAGGACGGGGACCCCGTCGTGCCCACGCCGGACCCCGCTCCCGACAGCTGAGCGCCGGGGGTCAGGAGGCCGCCGGCACCCGGTCGGCCAGGATCGCCAGGCGACGCGTTCCGACCCGGGTGAGGATCAGGGTCGCCGAGGCATCGCCGCGGAGCGTGAGCTTCGTGCGGAACGCGGCGGGATCGACGTCGACACCGCGCTTCTTGATCTCGAGGGTGCCGATCCCGGCGCCCTTCAGGGCCGCGCTGATCGCCTTCGGGTTCGCCGGCAGGGTCTCCCGTACGCGGAACGACTGCACGAACGGACTGGTGAGCGCGGCATCCGAGGTGAGGTAGGCGATCCGGGGATCGAGCATCCCGGCCTCCAGGCTCCGCGCGACGTCCCCGATGAGCCGCGCGCGGATCACGGCGCCGTCCGGCTCGTGCACGAACGCGCCCAGCTCGCGCACAGGGGCGTCCTCGGCGTCCGCGCCGGCGGTCATCTCGTGCGAGCGCTCGCCGCGGATCACGAGAGCTGCACGGCGCACGCCGGAGCGCGCGAGCGCGCCCGTCCAGAGCACGAGTTCGACCACGCTGCCGTCGGCGCTCACCCACTGGGCCTCGGCATCGGCGGGAAGCGCCTCCCGATCGTGGGCGGGGCCGAGCTTGATCCCCGCCGGCGTGCGGGCGGCGAGCGCGAAGGCCCAGTCGAGCGAGGGGGAGTAGTCGTCGGCGGAGACGCGACGGGTCTCGCTGTGTCCGGAGGTGCGTCGAGCGGGATCCATCCACACGGCCTCGTATCCCTCGAGCGAGGTCTGCTCCGCGGCGGCGTGCTGCACGACGACGGCGGACTCCCCGGCGTCGGGCTGCGCGAACGGCGCGAGGTTGTAGGCGGCGATCGCGGCCGTCACCTCGTCGGCGTCGACGGCGAGCACGCCGAGTCCGGCTCCGGCGAAAGCGAGGGCGTCGCCGCCGATCCCGCATCCGAGGTCGGCCACGCTCGTGATCCCGGCCTGTCGGATGCGCTGCGCATGACGGGCGGCGACGTTCAGCCGGGTGGCCTGCTCGAGACCGGCGCGGGTGAACAGCATCCGCGCGCCGAAGGGACCGAACTTCGCGGTCGCGCGGGCGCGCAGGGCGGCCTGCCCGACGACGGCGCTGACGAGTTCGGGCGCGTGGCCCGCCGCTCTCAGCCGGGACACGGCGCGGGCGACCTCGCCGGTCGAGGCGATCGGTTCGATGCTGTCCAGCAGCGCGAGTCCGTCGGGGGTCAGCAGGGCTCGCAACTCGGACATCTCCACCCCCTCAGCCTACGGCGCACCGGCTCACGATTGGCACTCGCATTGCATGAGTGCCAGCGGAGCGCATAGACTGGATTAGCACTCTCGGGTTGAGAGTGCGAACAAGTCTTTCGTGTCAGCGTCAAGAAAGAAGAGGTAGACCGTGTCGGTTTCCATCAAGCCGCTCGAGGACCGCATCGTCATCCAGCAGGTCGAGGCCGAGCAGACCACCGCGAGTGGCCTGGTCATCCCCGACACCGCCAAGGAGAAGCCCCAGGAGGGCGAGGTCGTGGCTGTCGGCCCCGGCCGCATCGACGACAACGGCAACCGCGTTCCGATCGACGTCGCCGTGGGCGACCGTGTCCTGTACAGCAAGTACGGCGGCACCGAGGTCAAGTTCGGTGCAGACGAGTTCCTCGTCCTGTCCGCTCGCGACGTCCTGGCGGTCGTCGTTCGCTGATCTCCTGAACCCAGGTTCTCGGAAGGGCCCGGATGCTTCGTGCATCCGGGCCCTTCCTGCGTCTGCAGGCGCTCACCCGACCCCGGCCGGTCCGGCCGGGCATAGGGTTGACCGGTGATCTCCGAGTCGACCCGTCGTGCCACGCAGTCCGCCGGAGTCGCCTACGCCGGAGGGGCATACCTGCTCTGGGGAGTGCTCCCGCTCTACTTCCTCCTGCTGGTGCCGACCGGCCCGTGGGAGATCGTCGGATGGCGTGTCCTGCTCTCCTTCGTGTTCTGCCTCGTGCTGCTCACCGTCCTGCGGGGGTGGGCTGCGCTGGGGGCCATCATCCGGCAGCCGAGACTGCTCGGGTGGACCGCGCTGGCCGGCGTGCTGATCTACGTCAACTGGCAGGTCTTCGTGATCGGCACGCTCACCGGACACGTGGTCGAGACGAGCCTCGGCTACTTCATCAACCCCATCACGACCGTCCTGCTCGGCGTGTTCGTGCTGAAGGAGCGCATCCGGCGACTGCAGGGCGCGGCGATCGCGATCGCCGCGATCGCCGTGATCGTGATCGTCGTCGCCTATCGCGCGTTTCCGTGGATCGCGCTCACCCTGACGGCGTCGTTCGGGCTGTACGGGCTGATCAAGAAGCAGATCGGCCCGGCGGTCGACGCCGTCAGCGGGCTCACGCTGGAGTCGTTCTGGCTGATCCCGATCGCGGCCGTGCAGCTGATCCTGGTCGCCCAGACCCCGTCCGGTCTCACGATGGGGGCGAACGGCGGATGGCATGCGCTGCTGCTCGCCTTCGCGGGGGTGGCCACAGCGGTGCCGTTGCTGCTGTTCGCCGCGGGTGCCCGCCGGATCGACCTGACGGTGATCGGGATGATCCAGTTCGTCACGCCCGTGATGCAGTTCCTCATCGGGGTGGTCGTGCTGCACGAGCCGATGCCGACCGAGCGCTGGGCGGGCTTCATCATCGTCTGGATCGCGATCGCGGTCTTCGTGGTCGACCTGCTGCTCGCCGGACGTCGAGGCCGACGAGTCGTGCCGGAGCTCATCTGAACAGCCGTACGGACCCCCGCTCCGGTGTTATCGATTCGTGACCGCTCTGTTTCACACCGTTAACGCATCGAAACATTCCACGGACGTCAGCCGCTATACGTTTAGTGCAACCGGGACCACGTATGTGTCGTCCCGCCTCACGAATAGCAAGGAGCAGCATGAGCGTCTTCACCAGCTCGCGTGCGCGCAAGATCCTCGGGGGCCTCGCAGCCTTCAGCGCCAGCGCAATCGTCCTCGCAGGTTGCAGCAATGGCGCGACGCCGACGGAGTCGGAGGCACCTGCGGCCGAAGAGCGGAGCGAACTCACCCTCAGCATCGGCACGGTCCTCCCGCAGACCGGTGCCCTCGCGTTCCTCGGCCCGCCCGAGGAAGCCGGTGTCGGCCTCGCCACCGCTGAGATCAACGAAGCAGCCAAGGGCATCACCATCGAGGTCGAGTACGGCGACTCGGGCGACCCCGACAACAAGGCATACGAGACCACCGTTCCGCGTCTGCTGGGCAATGACGTCCAGGCTCTGATCGGCGCGGCGTCCTCGGGTGTGACCAAGCTCTTCCTCGACCAGGCGGTCGGTGCGGGCGTCATCACGTTCTCGCCGGCGAACACCTCGCCGGACTTCACGGACTGGGATGACAACGGCCTGTACTGGCGCACCGCGCCCAGCGACCTGCTCCAGGGCGAGGTCCTCGGCAACCTGGTCGCCGAGGACGGTCACCAGGCCCTCGGCATCCTGTACCTCAACGATGCGTACGGCACCGGCCTCGAGGCGTCCCTGTCGGAGACGTTCACCGCCACCGGTGGCGAGGTCGTCGCGAGCGAGTCGTACAACGCCGGAGACACGAACTTCAGCGCGCAGGTGTCGTCCATCCTCGCCCAGAGCCCCGACGCGATCGCCGTCATCGGGTTCGAGGAGACGGCCACCATCGTCCCGTCGTTCATCAACAGCGGGTTCGACGGATCGAAGTTCTACTTCGTCGACGGCAACACCTCGCAGTGGGGTGCCGACATGCCCGTCTCGATCGAGGGATCGAAGGGCACGCAGCCGGGACCGGTGCTCGCCGACGACTTCCTCGAGCGCCTGAACGCGCAGTGGATGGAGCAGAGCGGCGAAGAGCTCGCCGATCTCAACTACGCCGGTGAGTCGTACGACGCCGTCGTCCTCCTCGCTCTGGCAGCGCTGGCCGCGAACTCCACGGACTCCGCGGACATCGCCGGAAAGCTGCAGGAAGTCTCCGGCGGTGCCGGCGAGGGCGAGAAGTGCGAGACGTTCGCCGACTGCGCCGACATCATCCTCGACGGCGGGACGGCCGACTACGACGGCTACTCCGGCGGCGTCGCATTCGACGACGCGGGAGACCCGACGGAAGCCACCATCGGTGTCTTCGAGTACGGTGCCGACAACATGCACACGCGCATCAACTGATCCGCTGACGCACAGATGAGGGGCCCCGGCATTCGCCGGGGCCCCTCATTCGTGTTCCTGCCGGTGGTGCCGCAGGCGGTCAGTCGTCCTGACCCAGGGTGCCGAGGTACAGCCCGATCACCTTCGGGTCGTTCAGCAGGTCGCGTCCGCTGCCCTCGTAGGCCACGCGGCCCTGGTCGAGCACGTAGCCACGGTCGCAGATCTGAAGGCAGCGTCGGGCGTTCTGCTCCACCATGATCGTGGTGACGCCCGCCTTGTTGATGTCGGAGACGCGGATGAACGCATCGTCCTGACGAACGGGCGAGAGTCCGGCGCTCGGCTCATCGAGCAGCAGGACGGCCGGATCCATCATGAGAGCACGGCCCATGGCCACCATCTGACGCTCACCGCCCGAGAGAGACCCTGCTCGCTGCTTGAGGCGCTGGCCGAGCTCGGCGAAGATGCTCGTCACGAACTCCAGACGCTCGTCGTACGCCTTCGGGCGCTGATACACGCCCATCTGGAGGTTCTCCTCGATGGTCAGCGAGGGGAAGACGTTGTTCGTCTGCGGGACGAACCCGACACCGCGCTGGACGAGACGGTCGGAGTTGAGTCCCACGATGCTCTCGCCGTTGACGGTGATCTCGCCGGCGCGCACCTTCACCATTCCGAAGATGGATTTCAGCAGCGTCGACTTCCCCGCACCGTTCGGTCCGATGATGCCGATGAGCTCGCCCTTGTGGGCGGTGAGGTTGGCGCCGTTGATGATGTTGATGCCGGGGAGGTAACCGGCATCCAGGTCGGTCACCTGCACCACGACGCGGTCGGTCTTGGCCGCTTCGCCGGCGACAGCCGGGTCGGTCTTCGCAGCACTCATCGGCTGTTCTCCTCAGGGTTCAGGTGCTCCGCCTCTTCCTCGCGGATCTCGTCGAGCATCGCGATGGCCGACGTGTCGAGCTCGCCTTCGACGCGTCCGGTCACCACGCCGAGATCGACGTCCTGGTGGGCGCCGAGATAGGCATCGATGACGGCCTGGTCGTGCATGACCTGATCCGGCGGTCCCTCGGCGACGATTCGTCCCTCCGCCATCACGACGACCCAGTCGGCGATATGGCGGACCATGTGCATGTCGTGCTCGACGAACAGCACCGTCATGCCCAGGTCCTTCAGATCCAGGATGTGGTCGAGCAGTGACTGCGTCAGTGCGGGGTTGACGCCGGCCATGGGCTCGTCGAGCAGCACCAGGGTCGGATCGCTCATCAGCGCCCTGGCCATCTCGAGCAGCTTGCGCTGCCCGCCGGAGAGAGATGCCGCGTAATCGGACTCCTTGGTGTCGAGCTTGAAGCGCGCGAGGAGCTCGCGGGCCTTCTCCTCGATCGCGTCCTCCTTCGCGCGCCAGGTGAAGGGGAGCATGCTCGTCCAGAACCGCTCTCCCGTCTGACCCGTGGCGCCGAGCTTCATGTTCTCGAGGACCGTGAGCAGTGACAGAGCCTTGGTGAGCTGGAACGTGCGCACCTGGCCCATCTTCGCCACCTTGAACGACGGGATGCCGCTGAGCTGCTTCCCGTCGAAGCTCCAGGTACCGCTCTGCGGCTTGTCGAAGCCGCAGAGCAGGTTGAACAGGGTCGTCTTGCCGGCACCGTTGGGGCCGATGAGAGCGGTGATCGCGCCGCGGGGGATCTCGAGGTGCTCGACATCGACCGCCGTCAGGCCGCCGAAGCGCCGGGTGACGTTGTCGGCGACGATGATCGGGTCGACCTTGGGCACACCGGGCACGGCATCGCCTTTCGCGAGACCGGCCGTCTTCGGGCGGGCGATGCTTCCCGTCGTCGGCGGCACATCGGCCGCCGACGCGTCGTCAGGCGTCGCGCTGCTATTTGACAAAGGTCAGCTCCCTCTTGTTGCCGAGGATCCCCTGCGGACGGAAGATCACGAGGAGCATCAGGGCGATGCCGACGAAGATGAACCGCAGAGTACCCGCTTGGATGGGCGTGATCGGCAGGATGCCCTGAGCGGCGAGCGCGGGGAGCACGCTGTCCAGGAACGCCATGATGACCCAGAAGATGACCGATCCGACCACCGGACCGAACACGGTGGCCGCGCCGCCCAACAGCAGGATGGTCCAGACGAAGAACGTGAGGCTCGTGGTGTACGTACCCGGGATCACGGCGGACGGGAGTGCGAAGACGACCCCGCCCAGAGCACCGAAGATGCCACCGAGCATGAGCGCCTGCATCTTGAACGCGAACACGTTCTTGCCGAGCGAGCGCACGGCATCCTCGTCCTCGCGGATGCCCTTGAGCACACGACCCCACGGGCTGCGCATCAGGGACCAGACCATGAACACGGCGATCGCGAGCAGGATGACGCCGAAGACGCGGACCCAGAGCTCCTGGGCGGTGTACGTCCACGGCCCGAAGCCGTACGTGCCTTCGGGGAACGGGTTCGCCGCCCGGAATCCGGCGTGATACCCGCCGAGCCCGTCAGCGGAGTTCGTGAACTCGTCGAACACCGTCGTGGTGAACATCAGGCGCACGATCTCGGCCGCCGCGATCGTCACGATCGCCAGATAGTCGGCACGCAGCCGCAGTGTCGGGATGCCGAGGATGACAGCGAAGACGACCGCCATCAGCATCCCGATGAGGATGCCGAGCCACCAGGGCAGCCCGAAGCTCAGGATCGAGATCGCGTAGCTGTACGCGCCGATGGCCATGAAACCCGCCACACCGAAGTTCAGCAGTCCCGCATAGCCGAAGTGCACCGCGAGGCCCGTCGCCGCGAGGGCATAGGCGATGGTCGTCGGGCTGAACAGCCAGCCGGCCGTGTTGTTGAGAATTCCTCCCCAATCCATGGTCGCCTCCTAACCGAGTCTCTCTTTGCGGCCCAGGATGCCCTGGGGCCGTACCAGCAGGATGAGGATGAGCACGGCGAGTGCGCCGGCGTACTTCAGATCCGAGGGGATCCAGAGCGTGGAGACCTCGACGAGGATTCCGACGATCAGGGCTCCGACGAGGGCGCCGAAGGCGGTGCCCAGACCGCCGAGGGTCACGGCCGCGAAGATCAGCAGCAGGATGTGGACGCCCATGTCCCAGCGCACTCCGGGGCGGAAATAGCCCCAGAGGATGCCGCCGAGGGCAGCCAACGATGCGGACAGCATCCAGACGATGCG
The DNA here is from genome assembly GCF_055361165.1 of Microbacterium sp. TW_SC_2. NCBI lineage: Bacteria > Bacillati > Actinomycetota > Actinomycetes > Micrococcales > Microbacteriaceae > Microbacterium > Microbacterium sp. TW_SC_2. The sequence continues at coordinate 806,165 of NZ_CM143952.1, forward strand.
CACGACCCTGTCGACATTGATTCCGGACGCCGCGGCGAGACCGGGATTGTCGGAGATGGCGCGAGTCGCCTTGCCGACACGCGTCTTCAGCAACCAGAACGCGACGCCGATGAGCACCACGATGCTCAATCCCATCGACATCAGGCTCACCGGGGAGAGGGACACCGCGCCGAACAGGGGGATCTTCGTCGAGTCCGCTCCGGGAAGCTGCGAGGTCGCGCCTCCCATGAAGAACTGGAACGTGTAGCGGATCGCGAGCGACAGGCCGATGCTGACGATCATGAGAGGCACGATGCCGATGCCCTTGTGCCGCAGCGGTCGCCACAGGCCGGCGTCGAGCGCCCAGCCGAACACCGCACCGATGACGATGACGATCGGGATCGTGAGCCACATCGGCACGGCGAGCGTCGAGCCGACGATGATGGCCATCACGGCACCGAAGGTGACCATCTCGGCGTGCGCGAAGTTCGTGAGACCCGTCGTGCCGTAGATCAGCGAGACGCCGATCGCGGCGAGAGCGAGCAGGAGTCCGAAGTTGAGGCCGTTGATGAGTCGTTCCACGAGCTGATCGACGAAGGAGGTCGTCTCCCGGACGCCTTCGCCGAGGAAGAGGTTGACGACCTTCGATCCGGTCAGCCCGAACTCCACCTCCTGCGAGGCGGAGGAGCCTTCGACGATGACTCCTTCGGGCAGGGTCGACTCGTCGACCGTCAGCGTGAACGTGTCCTTCTCCGGCACGTACAACCGCCACTTGCCCTCGGCATCCGTCACGGTCTCGGCGTCGAAGCCGCCGCCGTCGACGGCGACGGTGACATCGGGCACCGGCTCGCCGTCGAGCGTGATGACGCCGGCGAAGTAGAAGTCGGTCTGCTCCTGGTCGCCGCCGGGGGTGTCGGGTGCGGCGGCGTGCGCCCCGCTGGGTGCTCCGAAGAGCACCACCACCATCGCCAGCAGCGCGCCGATGAGTGCCGTCGCCCAGGGGGTGACGCGCCTCACGGCTGCGTTAGTCGGACTCACAGAGTCTCCTGTTCGGGTTGCTGTGCATCTGCGTTGATGCACGACACTACGAGCGTAATATGACGACCGTGTTTCGAACAGCACCGAGACGAGGCGCAGGGTTCTCGACTCGCTCGTGATGGCGGCGATGCTCGGGTGTTCGGTCGATGCTTCAGCGTAGAGCCTCCGGGAATGTTCTGGGGCGTGTCTCGCTTAGAATCTCCATACGGGTTTCGGCTCGTATCGGACGACGTCGACCGACTCACACGTACTCGGAATCGCGCGCACCGCGCAGGAGGAGCCCCCATGGAACAGCACGACCCCTTCGGTTTCGTCGGACTCACCTACGACGACGTGCTTCTTCTTCCCGGGCACACCGACGTGATCCCCAGCGAGGCCGACACCTCGTCGCGCGTCACCCGCCGTATCTCCGTCGCGACGCCCCTGCTCTCCAGCGCCATGGACACCGTCACGGAAGCCCGGATGGCGATCGCCATGGCCCGTGAGGGCGGCATCGGCATCCTGCACCGCAACCTCTCGATCGCCGACCAGGCGTCGCAGGTCGACCGCGTGAAGCGCAGCGAGTCCGGCATGATCACCGACCCGATCACGACGAACCCCGACGCCACCGTCGAAGAGGTCGACGCGCTGTGCTCGCAGTACCGCATCTCGGGTCTCCCCGTCGTCGACCCCGACGGACGCCTAGTGGGCATCATCACCAACCGCGACATGCGGTTCGTCTCGGGCTTCGAGCGGCAGACCACGTTCGTCAAGGACGTCATGACGTCGGAGAACCTCGTGACCGCGCCCGTGGGCGTCGCTGCCGGCGAGGTCATCGCGCTGTTCGCGAAGCACCGCGTCGAGAAGCTGCCCCTGATCGACGACGACGGCAAGCTCGCAGGTCTCATCACCATCAAGGACTTCGACAAGAGCGAGAAGTACCCCCTCGCGACCAAGGACGACCAGGGCCGGCTCCGGGTGGGCGCGGCGATCGGCTTCTTCGGCGATGCGTGGGAGCGCGCCGAGGCGCTGCGCGATGCGGGCGTCGACGTGCTCGTGGTCGACACGGCCAACGGTCAGTCCCAGGGTGTGATCGAGCTGGTGCGCCGGCTGAAGGCCGACGAGTCCTTCGCGCACATCGACGTCATCGGCGGCAACGTCGCGACGCGAGAGGGCGCCCAGGCGCTCGTCGACGCGGGCGTGGATGCCGTCAAGGTCGGCGTCGGTCCCGGCTCGATCTGCACCACGCGCGTCGTGGCCGGTGTCGGTGTGCCCCAGGTCACCGCGGTCTACGAGGCATCCCTCGCCGCACGACCGGCCGGTGTGCCGGTGATCGCCGACGGCGGCCTGCAGTATTCGGGCGACATCGCCAAGGCGCTGGTGGCGGGGGCGGATGCCGTGATGCTGGGCTCGCTGCTCGCCGGCACCGACGAGTCGCCGGGCGAGATCGTCTTCCAGTCCGGGAAGCAGTTCAAGCAGTACCGCGGCATGGGGTCGCTCGGAGCGATGCAGACCCGCGGCAAGCAGACCTCGTACTCCAAGGACCGCTACTTCCAGGCCGATGTGCCCAGCGACGACAAGCTCATCCCCGAGGGCATCGAGGGCCAGGTGCCGTACCGCGGCCCGCTCGCGGCCGTCGCCTACCAGCTCGTCGGCGGGCTGCGTCAGTCCATGTTCTACGTCGGGGCCCGCACGATCGACGAGCTGAAGGAGCGCGGCAAGTTCGTGCGCATCACCTCCGCCGGTCTCAAGGAATCCCACCCGCACGACGTGCAGATCGTCGTCGAGGCGCCCAACTACAAGAAGTAGTCCCCCGGGGGCTCTGGAGGAGTGGCTCGGATCGGCCTACCCTGGTCGGCATGTGCCGCAACATCGTTCCGCTGAACAACTTCGCACCGGCCGCGACCGACGAGGAGTGCCACGACGCTGCCCTGCAGTTCGTGCGCAAGATCGCCGGCACGACCACACCCTCGAGGGCCAACCGCGAGGTCTTCGATCGTGCGGTGGCCGAGATCGCCCGCGCGACGCGTCAGCTCGTCGACGACCTGGTCACGACGGCGCCCCCGAAGGTGCGGGAGGAGGAGGCGGAGAAGCGTCGGGCGCGCTCCGCCGAGCGCTACGAGGCCATCCGTGTCTTCCAGGAGCAGAAGCGCGCGTCGCGGGCGGCATCCGAGGAAGCGGGCGCGGATCGGCGTATCGCGGGCTGAGCGCCCGCCGCCGTGGGCGGTGCGCCCGTGGCGCGCGGAGCCGTGGGCGGCTGAACCGGTAACCGGTATGCCAGTATTTAGAAAAACCCCGCTCGACTTTCCCTCCGAGCTCCCGGTGTTGAAGGGCATCGAGAACTCAGCGCAGGCCTCGCCTCCGACAGGGAACCTCCCCAAGGAGAGCTGAACACATGCCCCAGGATGCGCCACGCGTTCTCGTCGTCGATGACGACCCGGACGTCGCCCTGCTCGTGAAGACCGTGCTCGAAAGGCGCGCCGGCTGCCTCGTCGACGTCGCCGCCGACGGTCGCAGCGCGATCGAGCGCGTCGCCGCGGTCCGACCGGACATCGTCGTCACCGACATCGAGATGCCCGGTCTCAACGGGCTCGAGCTGCTCGCCGAACTGCGCCGCACGGTGCCGACGGTGCCGGTGATCGTGATGACCGCGCACGTCTCGGTGGAGTACGCGGTGTCGGCGTTGCGCGCGCAGGCGGACGAGTTCCTGACCAAGCCGCTCGACAACGCCCGACTCGTGGAATCGGTGACCCGTCTCGTGGAGGAGGCGCGGCGCCGCGAAGAGAGCCGCCCGAAGAACGTCGTGCTCGCGATCGGCGCGCATCCGGACGACGTCGAGATCGGCGTCGGCGGTCTGCTCGCGGCTCACGCGCAGGCGAACGACGACATCACGATCCTCACCCTCTCCCGCGGCTCGCGCGGCGGCGACGCCGACAGCAGGCAGAACGAGTCGCTCGCGGCCGCCGAGCTCCTCGGCGCCCGGCTGTTCGTGAAGGACCTCGTCGACACGGAGATCTCCGGAGGCGGAACGACCATCCGCCTGATCGAGGAGGTCGTGCGGGAGATCCAGCCGACCATCGTCTACACGCACTCGCAGCATGACCGGCACCAGGACCATCGCGCGGTCAGCGAGGCCACGATCGCGGCGACCCGTCGCGTCGGCACCGTGGCGTGCTACCAGAGTCCCTCGTCGACGATCGACTACCGACCGACCCGCTTCGTGCGGATCGATGACTATCTGCCGGAGAAGCTGCGGCTGCTGGCGTGCTTCCACTCGCAGACCGCGAGCAGGGATTACCTCGAGCCGGATTTCGTCAGCGCCACCGCGCGCTACTGGTCGCGGTTCGGCGGCGGCGTCGCCGTCGAGCCCTTGGAAGTGGTGCGCGAGACCGCGGAGTTCGTCGGTGCCCATGAGCTCACGAAACGGGAGAACTGATGACACAGCGAGTGCTCGTGACCGGCGCCGGGGGACCGGCGGGAGTCGCCGTGATCCGATCGCTGCTGCAGCGGTCCGATCTGGCCGTGTTCGCCGCCGACATGGACGGCTGGGCCGCGGGCCTCTATCTCGTCCCCGCCGACCGGCGTCGTCTCGTCCCGCCCGGTCGCGATGACGGCTTCGTGTCCGCGCTCGCCCGGCTGGTCGAGGCGGACGCCCTCGATCTCGTGATCTCGACCGTGGACGTCGAACTCGTCGCGCTGGCGAGTCGGCGCGCCGAGCTCGCACCGGCCGTCCTGGCCGCCCCCTCGGCGGAGACCCTGCACGCCGCACTCGACAAGCTCACGCTGGCGGAGCGCTGCGCCGCCACCGGCTACGCTCCGCGTACGGTGCTCGCCGGCCCCGACGCGCTCGCCGTCGACTGGGAGTTCCCGGTCTTCGCGAAGCCGCGGCAGGGCGCCGGCAGCCGCGGCGTGCGTCTGGTGCCGGATCGTGCCGCCCTCGAGGCCCTTCCCACGGACGAGGGGCTGATCGTGCAGGAGTACCTTCCGGGGGAGGAGTACTCCGTCGACGTCATCGCCGATGCGCAGGGCACCGTCGTCGCCGCCGTCCCGCGCACCCGGGCGCGTGTGGACTCGGGCGTCGCGATCGCCGGGCGGACCGTGCGCGATCCGGAACTGGAGACCACCGCCTCGTCGCTCGCGCAGGCCATCGGCCTGGTCGGTGTCGCGAACGTGCAGCTGCGTCGCGATCGCTCCGGTCGCGCCGTGCTGCTCGAGATCAACCCACGGTTCCCCGGGGCTCTCCCGCTGACGATCGCGGCAGGGGTCGACATCCCGTCCCTCGTGGTCGATCTGTTCCTGGGGCGCGAACTGCCGGCCAAGGTGCCGTTCCGCGAAGTGGCCTCCGTGCGCTTCCTGGAAGACGTCATCGTCGAGATCGAGGACGTGCTGGTCTCCGCGCATGCGGGGCATCAGGAGGAATCATGAGCGACGCGGTGCTGCGTGGCGACCACCACGTCCACTCGACGTTCTCGGACGACGCGGTCTCCACGCTCGCGGAGAACGTCGCCGCGGCCGCCGCGGTCGGACTCACCACGCTTCGGCTCGTCGACCACGTGCGGCAGAGCACGACGTGGGTGCCGGACTACCTCGCCGCTGTGCGCGCGCTCGACGTGCCGGACGGACTGACGGTCCTCACGGGCGTCGAGGCCAAGATCCTCTCGACCACCGGGGAGCTCGACATCCCGGCGCTGCCGGACGGCATCGACCGCATCCTGATCGCCGACCACCAGTTCCCCGGCAGCGAGGGACCGCTCGGTCCGACGGCCGTGCGGGAGCGCATCGCCGCAGGATGGGCTCCGGACGACGTGCTGGATCAGCTACTCTCCTCGCTGATCGCGTCGATGCAGCGGTACCCGGGGAATCAGCTCGCGCACTGCTTCTCGATCTTGCCCAAGATCGGTCTCGCCGAGGACGCGCTGGGCGCACAGCGCCTGGAGGCCTGGGCGCGCGCCGCCGCGGCATCCGACACCCTCGTCGAAGTGAACGAGAAGTGGGGATGCCCCGAACCGCAGACCCTGCGCGCGCTCCGGGCGGCGGGCGCCGAGATCGTCGCGTCCACCGACAGCCACGTCGCCTCCGATGTGGGGCGGTACACGCGCGTGCCCGAACTGCTCGCCACCGGCGGAGGATCCTGATGGCGGATCTCACGTGGCTGGAGACCGCTCTGGTCGTCTTCCTGCTCCTGTGCGTCTTCGTCGGGACGCTCCCGGTGGTCAACACCGGGCTGCAGTTCCTGACGCTGCCCCTGCACGCGTTCCGCAACCACTACGGCAAGGCGGCCCCGTACCACCCGCGCATCGCGGTGCTGATCCCGTCCTGGAACGAGGGCATGGTGATCGGTCCGGCGATCGAACGGCTGCTGCAGCTGGAGTATCCCGCCGACCGCCTGCGCGTGTTCGTGGTCGACGATGCCTCGACGGACGACACCCCCGAGCTCCTGGCCGCGAAGATGGCGGCCCACCCCGGCCGTGTGCACCATCTGCGCCGCGAGGTCGGAGGTCAGGGCAAGGCGCACACCCTGAACCACGGGCTGGACATCGTGCTCGCCGACGAGTGGACCGAAGCCGTGCTGATCATGGACGCCGACGTGATCTTCGCGCGCGATTCGCTGCGCAAGCTCAGCCGGCACCTCGCCGACGACAGGGTGGGAGCGGTCACGGCCTACATCGCCGAAGGCAGTCGCGACCGCAACTACCTCACCCGATTCATCGCGATCGAATATGTGATCGGGCAGCTCTCCGCCCGGCGGACGCAGAACGTCGCGGGAGCGATCGCCTGCCTCGCGGGTGGGGCGCAGCTGCACTCGCGGGCGAACCTCGAGGCGATCGGCGGGCGGATCCCCACCGGCACCCTCGCGGAGGACACCATGACGACCTTCGAAGGTCAGCTCAAGGGGCGCCGGATGGTCTTCGAGCCGCACGCCGTGGTGCTCGCCGAGGAACCCCGCACGATCGACAGCCTGTGGAAGCAGCGCCTGCGTTGGGCGCGGGGCAACGTGCAGCTCACCTCCATCTACCGCAAGCTCTGGTTCCGTCCGAGCCGCGTCCACAACCTCGGCAGTTTCGCCTTCGGCCTGGCCTGGTTCACGATCCTGCTCCTGCCGGCGTTCATGGTGCTCGCCGCCGCCGCGATGCTGGTGCTGCTGATCCTGCACAGCGAGATCGCCGAGTTCGTCTTCCGCTTCATGTGGATCTCCGCGGCCTGCATCTACCTGTTCTCGATGCTGTACGCGGTGCAGCTCGACCGGCGGATCGGGCGGCAGTCCTGGCGCGAGGCGCTGATGTTCCCCGGGCTCGGGGCTCTGCTGCTGATGGCGATCGCCCTGTTCCCCTGGCTGTTCGAGGACGGCCTGGCGCAACTGGGACTCTCGCTGACGGACGAGACCCGCTTCACCTGGGCCGCGATCTTCTATCTCTGGGGCCCGATCTCGATGCTCGGCATCTGGCTCGCCCGCGCGGTGGAGCCCCTCCCCGCCGGGAGGTTCTTCGCTGGTCTCCTGCTCTACGTCTGCGGCTACGGCTCCCTGCTGTGCGCCATCACCGCCGATTCCTACGTCAAGGAGTGGCGTCGAGCCGATGCCTCCTGGATCAAGACCGAGAAGATCGGACGGGTCGACTCATGACCGACGCACCATCGCATGATGACGAGGTCGAGGAGATCGCCGCCGACCTGGGCCGCGAGCGACGACTCGTCCCGCAGGCGCTGATCGCGCTGGTGATCGTCGCGGCCGTCGTGGTCGTGCGAGAGCTGTTGCTGCGGTGACCGCGCGGCCGCTCGCCCTGATCGTCGAGGACAGTGCTGACCAGAGCGCGCTGCTGCACCGCTACCTCGACCGCGAGGGGTTCGACGTGTTCGCGGTGGCGGATGCGGAGGGGGCCGTCGCGGCGTTCTCCGAGATCGATCCGTGCGTCGCGGTGGTCGATCTGCTGCTGCCCGGGATGTCCGGTTCGGAGTGCATCCTTCTGCTGCGGGCGCGCTTCCCCGACTGCTTCGTGGTGGTCAGCTCGGTGCTGGACGCCGTGGACTACCCGCCCGCCGACGCCGCGCTGCCCAAGCCCCTGACCGGCGCGGCGCTGCATCGAGCGCTCGCGGGGGTACGGCGATGAACGCGGCGACTCCGCTCGATCGCGCCGAGAACCGGTGGTATCAGCTGTTCGACGATCCCAGTCCGCTCATGAAGCAGGCGCCCACGGCGATCGCCATCGTGCTCGCGGCCCTCATCGCCTGGCTGAACCCCGATCTGGCCTTCACCGAGGGACTCTCGGCTCTCGCCGGCCTGGCGCTGGTGCTGGGCGCGACCGTGCAGGCCGCCGCGCTCACGCTGATGCGCGTGTACAGCGGCTGGGTCGTGCTCATGATCCCGATGATCGACATCCTGGGGCTGGGTCTGTTCCGCGCGGGCACCGGGGGAGCCGCGTCGATCTTCTCCTCGCTCGTGCTGCTCCCGGTGGTGTGGCTCGCCGCCGCGCCCGGGCTGCGCTTCGTGTTCCTGGTGGGCGCCCTCACCTCGGTCGCGTTGCTCATGCCGTATGTCGTGAGCCCCCCGGACACGGCTGTCGTCTGGCTGCGCGGTGTCATCGGCCCCCTCGTGTTCTCGGCGATGGCCGCGGTCGTCAACGAGCTCTCGCGCCAGCAACGGGTGCGTGCGGAGCAGGCCGAGGAACTGGTGGCCCAGCGCACGGCGGCGCTCGGCGACAACGTCGCGATGATCGTGCAGCTGCGCGAGAAGGAGCACCAGTACCGGTCGCTCGTGGAATCGTACGAGGGTCTCTGGGCATCCATCACCGCGCAGGCGGTCATCGCGACCGACCTGAGCGGACGGATCACCGCCTGGAACCCCGGTTCCGAGCGCCTGCTCGGGCTCTCGTACGCCGAGGCGGTGGCCGATGTCCGGGTCGACCGCTTCTTCGCCGACGCCTCGCTGTCCGCCCTGGCGGCGGAGTGCGCGCCGACGGCGCTGAACGGCGTCGAGACGGACCTCCCGCCCGGGCTCCGGGCGTTGTTCGCGGGGGCGGACGACGAGCAGAACGTCGAGCGCGACATCGACGTCGTCACGGCGGGCGGCACCTCGGTACCGGCGCGGGTGACGGTCAACCCTCATCTCGACGCCTCCGGCGCGCAGCAGGGCTACCTGCTCGTGGTCACCGACGAGAGTCGGGCTGTCGAGGTCGCCCGCATGAAGGACGAGTTCGTCGGCATGATCTCGCACGAGCTGCGGACGCCGCTGAGCGCGATCATCGGCTTCCTCGACCTGCTGCAGAACGACCCGGGACAGCCCCTCACCGCCGACCAGCAGGAGTTCGTCGGCATCATCGAGCGCAACGCCCAGCGTCTGCTCAACCTCGTCGGCGACTTGCTCTTCACCGCCCAGGTGGAGTCGGGGAGGTTCCCGCTCGATCGCGCGGATGTCGACGTGGCCGAGATCGTGCGGTCGGCGGTGACCTCCGCGGGGCCGCACGCGCAGCGCGAGGGCATCACGATCACGGCCGAGGTCCCCGAGAGTGCGGTGCGACTGCTCGTCGACGGCGGGCGCATCGGCCAGGCGATCGACAACCTGCTCTCCAACGCGATCAAGTTCACGCCCGCCGGGGGCAGCGTCACGGCCTCTGTGCGCACGATCGACGGCGGAGTGGAGTTCGCGGTGCGCGACACGGGCATCGGCATCCCCGAGGACGAACAGGGGATGCTGTTCACCCGCTTCTTCCGCGCCTCGACGGCCACCCGCAACGCCGTCCCCGGCGTGGGCCTCGGTCTGACGATCACCCGGGCCATCGTGATCGCGCACGGCGGCACGATGGACGTCACGAGCGAAGAGGGCGTGGGGACCGAGTTCCGGTTCACGCTGCCCGCGGCGCCGCGCACGGAGGTGCTGACCGCTCTCGGCCTGTCGGAGTGAGGCGGGACGGGAGCCCCGCTCAGGGCAGCCGGAACGGGTCGGCGGCGCGGGCGCCCGGATCGATCGCCAGCTCGGCGAGGACCGCGCCGACCCCGGTCGCGAACTTGAAGCCGTGGCCCGAGAACCCGGCGCCGACGACGATCCGCCCGCGGCGGTCGAGCACGAACGTGCCGTCGTCCGTGGAGGTGTAGGTGCAGCTGATCGGCACGGCGCTGTCGGCGTCGAGCCCCGGCATCCACTCGCGTACGTAGTCTCTCAGCGCCGCCTGGTGCGTGGGGTGGTGCGGCCGCGCATCCGGATCGACCTCGTCGCCCGCCCGATGGAAGCCGACCTTCACGCCTTCTCCCGGCGTCGGCATGCCGTACACCGTGGCGGGGTGCTCGGGAAGCCCCACGAAGTGGTTGAACGAGGGCCATGCGGCATCCGTCCGGATCGCGAAATGCGCCGGCGTCTCCTCGGTGACCGTCAGCCGGGGCAGGCCGAGGCGGGAGAGCAACGCGTGCGTCCAGGCGCCGGCCGTCGCGACGAGCGTCTCGGCATGCACCCGGGTGCCGTCGGCGAGCTGCGCCACCGCACCCGCGGGGTCTTCGCCGATGTGGGCCACCGGCGTGTTCCAGCGCACCTCTCCGCCGCCCGCGATGATGCGCCGCTCGAGCTCGCGCAGGGCATCGGCGGCCCGCACGACGCCGGCGTCCGCCGACCACAGCACATCGCCGTCGAAGCGCATCCCGGGCCAGCGGCGCGCGGCCTCCGCCGCTGTCAGCGGCTCTGCGAGGATGCCGTGCGCCGCGAGAGCGTCGTGCACGGCGACCGTGTCGATCGCACCGTGCGAGACCAGTCCGTGCAGGCGCAGCAGCGGTTCGTCGCCCACCGCGCCGAGCGCATCCCACCCCGCACGGGAGCGTCCGAGGAGGTCGAGGTAGTGCTCCTCGGTGTACGCGTTGTTGAAGTTGCGGGTGGCGCCGTGGGACGCGCCCTCGTGGTGGCCGCGGGCGAAACGCTCGAACACCACCGGACGGTGTCCACGGCGCGTCAGCTCCCAGGCCGTCGCCAGCCCCATCACGCCACCGCCGACGATCGCGATGTCCACGGTCTCCGTCTTCACGCTGCCTCCTGAGTCGCATCCAGTCTCCCAGCCATCACCGCCCCCGACGCCCGGGTAGGCTGGACGGGTGACCATGGAGATCGAGCTCGGCCGAGGAAAGCGCGCACGCCGCGCGTACACGTTCGACGACATCGCGGTGGTGCCCTCGCGGCGCACGCGCAACCCGGAGGACGTGTCGACCTCGTGGACGATCGACGCCTTCGGCTTCGACATCCCGGTGCTCGGTGCGCCGATGGACTCCGTCGTGAGCCCGCAGACCGCCATCATGCTGGGCAAGCTCGGCGGTCTCGGCGTCCTCGACCTCGAGGGCCTGTGGACCCGGTACGAAGACCCCGAGCCGCTGCTCGCGGAGATCGCGGGTCTCGACGAGCACCAGGCGACGGTGCGGATGCAGGAGCTGTACTCCGAGCCGATCAAGCCCGAGCTCATCACGCGCCGACTGGCGGAGGTGCGCGAAGCCGGCGTGACGGTGGCCGGATCCCTCACCCCGCAGCGCACGCAGGAGTACTACGACACGGTGGCCGCCGCCGGTGTCGACCTCTTCGTGATCCGCGGCACCACCGTTTCGGCCGAGCACGTCTCGAGCGTCGCCGAGCCCCTGAATCTCAAGAAGTTCATCTACGACCTCGACGTGCCGGTGATCGTCGGCGGTGCGGCCACCTACACCGCCGCCCTGCATCTGATGCGCACCGGCGCCGCCGGCGTCCTCGTCGGCTTCGGCGGGGGAGCGGCCTCCACCACCCGGGCCACGCTCGGGATCCACGCGCCGATGGCGACGGCCGTCTCCGACGTCGCCGCCGCCCGTCGCGACTACCTCGACGAGTCGGGCGGACGCTACGTGCACGTGATCGCCGACGGCGGCGTCGGCACGTCCGGCGACATCGTGAAGGCGCTTGCCATGGGGGCGGATGCGGTGATGCTCGGCGTCGCCCTCGCCCGCGCCACCGATGCACCGGGACAGGGGTTCCACTGGGGGCCGGAGGCCCACCACCCGAAGCTGCCCCGCGGCCACCGGGTGCGCGTCGGCGGCATCGGCACGCTCGAGGAGATCCTCTACGGTCCTGCGCCCGTCGCCGACGGCACGGCCAACCTGATCGGTGCACTGCGCAAGTCGATGGCGACCACGGGATACTCCGACCTCAAGGAGTTCCAGCGCGTCGAGGTCGTCCTGGCGCCCTACGAGGCCTGACGGGCGCGCGCACGACCGTGACCTCCCCCCAGCTGTTCCCGCCGACCCTGCGCGAGGTCATGCTCCGCGGGCGATGGATCGGCATGCTGCTGCTGTGTCTGGTCGTGGCCGGCCTGTTCGCGTGGCTCGGCCAGTGGCAGCTCGAACGCGCGATCGAGACGGATCCGCCGCCCGCGGGAGTGACCGAGCAGGTGCAGCCGCTCGCGGAGACGCTCGCCCCCGGCGAGTACCTGCCGGAGCCGTTGGTCGGTCAGCGCGTCGAGACCGCGGGCGTGTGGGTCGCCGATGACTTCCTGGTCGTCTCCCACCGCTTCAACGACGAGGTGGAGGGGTACTGGGTCACCGGACAGCTGCGCGTCGCCGAGCGCACCTCGATCGCCGTGGCCGTCGGGTGGGCGCCCGACCTGGAGACCGCGCGGGCGGCAGCCGCGGAGCTGAACGACGGCGCGGACGGCGCCGAGGTGACGATCACCGGCCGCATCATCTCGGACGAAGGTCCTTCGGTGCCGCCGCGCACGGAGCCCGAACGCATGGACCGCATGTCGCCGGCAGCACTGCTCAGTCGCTGGCACGACACCGAGCAGCTCGACGTCTACCGCCCGTATCTCGCTTCCACCACCGCTTCCGCGGGTCTCGTCGACATCGATTCGCCCGCCCCGGACGAGCTCTCGCCGGTGAACTGGCTGAACGTGTTCTACGCCGCCGAGTGGGCGATCTTCGCGGGCTTCGCGTTCTACCTCTGGTACCGCCTGGCGAAGGACGCCTGGGAGCGCGAGGTCGAGGAGTTCGAGGACGCCGAGCCCGCATCCGTGTGATCCGGTGCGCGTCTGCGCAGGGTGCCGTGCGCAGATGTCTGCTCGGATTGTGGGCGATCTCCGACCCTCGCCCACGATCCGATGAGCGCTCGGTGACCAATCGGCAAACACCGTTGAGGATGTCGGAGCCGCTCCGTAAGCTCGCAACATGTGTGCGGGCTGAAAGATCTCAGTTCGCGCCGTGACAGATTCCTGAGAGATGTCGCGACACCGACAGAGGAGACAGCACCGATGATGTCCGCTCCCGAGGACGGGGCCCGCATGGCCCCCGTCTCGCACCGTTCGAACAGGCGGCGCCTCGGCGCTCTCGCCGTGACCTGCGTGGCAGCACTGGGCTTCGGCTCGCTGACCTCCGCGCCCGTGATCGCCGACACCGCAGGCACGGGGGTGGTGATCAACGAGGCATACCTCTCGGGCGGAAGCGCCGGTGCGGCGTTCCGGAACAAGTTCGTCGAACTGCACAACCCCACGTCGCAGCCGATCACCCTCGACGGCATGTCGCTGCAGTACCGCTCGGCGACGGGGACGGGGTCGTTCAACGGCGTCGCCCCGCTCACCGGCGTGATCCCCGCCGGGGGCTTCTATCTCGTGCAGGGCAACAGCAACGGCACCAACGGCGCCGAGCTCCCGGCCCCCGACGCGGTCAGCACGCTGACCCCGAGCGGCACCAACGGCACCCTCGCGCTCGTCGAGGGCACGGCGGCGGTCGCGCTGACCCCCGGTTCGACGGTGGGCGCCGACGGCGTGATCGATCTGCTCGGCTATGGCACCTCGAACACGTTCGAGACGGCGGCCGCGACCTCGCCCACGGGCAACACCGACGTCAAGTCGCTCAACCGCACCGGCGGGGCCGACACCGACGACAACAGCGCGGACTTCACGCTCTCGGCGACGATCACCCCGCAGAGCTCGGGTGCGACCGATCCGACCGACCCCACGGATCCGACCGATCCCACGGATCCGACCGAGCCCACGACGGCGACGATCGCCGAGGTCCAGGGCACGACCGACGTCTCGCCGTTGAGCGGGCAGACCGTCCGGGTCGAGGGTGTCGTCACGGCCGACTACCGCACCGGCGGCTACAAGGGCATCGTGATCCAGACCCAGGGATCCGGTGGAGAGGCCGACGCGACGCCCGGAGCCTCCGACGGCGTCTTCGTCTTCCTGAACGCGCTGGCCCCGACCGTCGCGATCGGCGACCTCGTCTCGGTGACCGGCTCGGTGAGCGAGTACTTCGGTCAGACGCAGCTGAACCCCGGCGCGGTGACCGACGTCGAGGTCCTGTCCACCGGCGTCGGCGTTCCGGCGCTCACCCCGCTGCCCGACACCGTGCTCGGAGGCGACCGCGAGCAGTACGAGAACATGTACGTGGCTCCGTCGGGCACCTATCGCCTCGCCTCGAGCCACCAGCTCTACAACTTCGGCACCCTGTGGCTGAACGCCGGGGCCGAGCTCAACGTCAAGAGCACGGAGACGACGCGCCCCGGCGACGCCGCCTCCGCGATCGCCGCCGCGAACCGGGCGAACCGGGTGCTGCTGGACGACGGCTGGTCGCTCCAGGTCACCAACAACGGGCACCCGGGCGAGCAGCCCTACTTCACGAAGGACGCGGTCGTGCGCAACGGCGACACGGTCGACTTCAGCGATGAGGGCTACGTGCTGCAGTGGGGCTTCGACGACTGGCGCCTGCAGCCGACGATCCCCATCGACGACTCCTCCCCGGCCGAGCTCACGGTCGCCTTCGACCCGACCAACCCCCGCACCGAGTCGGCCCCCGAGGTCGGCGGCGATGCGCAGGTCGCGTCGTTCAACGTGTACAACTACTTCACGACCCTGAAGTCGGAGAACTCCGACGCTCGCGGTGCCTCGACGGCCGCGCAGTTCGCCATCCAGAAGTCGAAGATCGTCGCGGCGATCAACGGGCTCGACGCCGAGATCGTCTCCCTGATGGAGATCGAGAACTCGGTGAAGCTCGGCGAGCCGATCGACTCGGCGCTGGCCGACCTGGTCGACGGACTCAACGCCGACGCCGGCAGCGACGTGTGGGACTACGTGCCCACCCCTGATGCACTGAACGACGCGGCGACGACCGACTTCATCACGAACGCGATCATCTACAAGAAGGATGCGGTCACGACGGTCGGCGACAGCGCCACGGTCACGGATGAGACGGTCTGGGACAACGCGCGCGAGCCGATCGCACAGGCGTTCGACATCGACGGACGGGTCGTGACGGTCGTCGCGAACCACCTGAAGTCCAAGTCCCCGCCGCAGGGCGCGGGGGCGGAGCCGGCCGACGGCCAGGGCTTCTTCAACGCCGATCGTGTCGCTCAGGCGCAGGCGATCCTGGCCTTCACGGAGGAGCTCGAGGAGACGACCGGCAGCAGCGACATGCTGCTGATCGGCGACTTCAACGCCTACAGCGAGGAAGACCCGATCGATGTCTTCACCTCGAACGGGTGGAGCGACCTGGTGGCCGACACGACCGACGGCGAGTACACCTACACGTTCGACGGTGAGCTGGGCTCGCTCGACCACGTGATCGCCTCGCCCTCGCTGAGCGCCTCCATCACGGGTGCCGGTGTCTGGACCATCAACTCTCCCGAGTGGAGCGATCGCGGCTACGCGTTCGGTGCCACGGAGGCCGGAACGCCGTACCGGTCCAGCGACCACGACCCGATCATCGTCGGCGTCTCCTCGGAGATCCCGCCGGTGAGCATCGACGTCGTCACGATCAACGACTTCCACGGACGCATCGAAGCCGACGGTGCTGCCGCGGGGGCCGCGGTCGTCGCCGGTGCCGTGCAGCAGTTCCGTGCGGAGAACCCGAACACGATCTTCGCCGGTGCCGGCGACCTGATCGGCGCGTCGACGTTCACGTCGTTCATCAACGACGACAACCCGACGATCGATGCGCTGAACGCGGCCGGTCTCGATGTGAGCGCGGCCGGCAACCACGAGTTCGACCAGGGCTGGGAGGACCTGCGCGACCGCGTGCAGGATCGCGCGGACTGGGAGTACATCTCCTCGAACGTGTTCCTGACCGAGACCGGTGAGCCGGCGCTCGCCCCGGCCTGGGTGAAGGAGCTCGACGGAGTGAAGGTCGGCTTCGTCGGCGCCGTCACGGAAGACCTCGACTCTCTCGTGTCGCCCGACGGCATCGCCGACCTCGAGGTCCGCAGCATCGTCGACTCCGTGAACGCGGTCGCCGACGATCTGCGCGACGGCGACGCCTCCAACGGCGAGGCCGACGTGGTCATCCTCCTGGTGCACGAGGGCGCGTCGAGCGCGGAGCTCTCCAGCATCACGGAAGACTCCCCGCTGGGCGAGATCGTGTACGGCGTCGATCAGGACGTCGACGCCATCGTCTCGGCGCACACCCACCTCGCGTACAACCACGTCATCGACGGTCGCCCCGTCGTCTCGGCGGGGCAGTACGGCGAGAACCTGGGCCTGATGAACCTGCAGGTCGACCCGACGACGAAGGAGCTCCTCTCGATCACCAACGAGATCAAGCCCCTCACGGCTGCGGGCAAGCCGCTCTACCCGGCGGTGCCGGAGGTCGCGGACATCGTCGCGAAAGCGAAGGCCGACGCGGATGTGCTCGGTGCGATCAAGGTCGGGGACATCACCGCCGACTTCAACCGCGCTCGCCAGACGAACGGCTCGGAGAACCGCGGGGGCGAGTCCACGATCGGCAACTTCGTCGCCGACGTGCAGAAGTGGTCGACGGGCGCCGACATCGCCCTGATGAACCCGGGCGGCATCCGTGCGAACCTCACGTACGCCTCCTCCGGCGCATCCGACCCCGCGGGCAACGTCACGTACCGCGAGGCCGCCACGGTGCAGCCGTTCGCCAACACGCTCGTGACGATGACGCTCACCGGGGCGCAGCTGAAGAGCGTGCTGGAGGAGCAGTGGCAGCCTGCGGGTTCGGCGCGGCCGTTCCTGAAGCTCGGCGTCTCGGAGGGGCTCGTGTACACCTACGACCCCGCCGCGGCCCCGGGCGCGCGCATCACCGGGATCACGCTCGACGGAACACCCGTCGATGCGACCGCAAGCTACACCGTCGCGGCGAACTCGTTCCTGGCGGCGGGCGGCGACAACTTCGCCACCCTCGCTCAGGGCGCGGACAAGCGCGACACGGGCAAGATCGACCTGCAGTCCATGGTCGACTGGTTCGACGCCAACAAGACGGCGACGCCCGACCAGGCCCAGCGTGCGGTGGGAGTCACCGTCAGTGCGGCCGACGCCGACGGCTACACGGCCGGCGATCAGGTCACGGTGGCGCTGTCGTCGCTCGCGTTCAGCGCGGGGGAGCCGGCTCCGGGCGAGGTGACGCTCTCCCTGGGCGGCACGCAGCTCGCGACCGGGGTCGTCGACCCCGCCGTGGTCGACACCACGGATGAGGCGGGGCGTGCGAGCCTGACCTTCACGGTTCCGTCCGGTGTGTTCGGCGAGCAGCAGCTCACCGTCGCTGTCGCCGCAACCGGCACGACCGTGCAGGTGCCGTTCACGATCAGTGGCGAGGCCGCCTTCGCCGGCAGCATCGACCTGGGCTCCTCGAAGGTGGCGGCCGGCAAGAAGCTGGTCATCACCGGTGAGGGATACCAGCCCGGCGAGACGGTCGCGGTGCAGCTGCGACCGAAGAAGGGCGCCCCGATCGACGTCGGCACGGTGCAGGTCACGGCAGAGGGTGACTTCACCACCTCCGTGACCGTGCCCAAGAGCACCAAGGCCGGCAAGTACACGGTCGCGGTCTCGCAGAACGACGGGGACGCAGCGACGGCCACCGTCACGGTCACCAAGGCCGGCGGCATCATCGGGTCGATCCTCGACTGGCTCTGGGATCTGCTGACCGGGTGGTGGTGACCCGGCGGCGCGGATGACGCGACGAGGGCCGTCGGGAGAGATCCCGGCGGCCCTCGTCATGTCATCGGACGCGACTTCGTCGCGACGCGGGCGCTAGGGCGTGAGCACCTGCACATCGGCCTGCGCGAGGGCCGCGGCGACGCTCGGCGGCGGGGGAGCGTCGGTGATCAGGTAGTCCGCCCGCTCCAGCTGGGCGATCTGTGCGAAGAATCGGCGCCCGACCTTCGAGGAGTCCGCCAGGATCGCGGTGCGCTCGGCCCGCTGCATCATCTCCGACATCATGGCGGCATCGCCGAGGTTGGATGCCGAATAGCCGCCCTCGTCCACGGCGCCGACACCGATCAGAGCCAGATCGCAGCGGATGTCGACCTCCGGCCCGCCCGGGGTCATCGTGAACGTCACGGGCCCCGTCGTCGCCTGGGTGATCGAGCGGACGGCTCCGCCGAAGACGTAGAGGTCGCGGAACGCGGACGGCGCGATCTCGGCCGGGATGCGCAGATTGTTGGTCGCGATCGTCAGGTCCTGGTGATTGCGCAATGCCCGGGCCACGGCGAGAGTGGTCGTGCCGGCGTTCAGCATGATCACGGAACCGTCCTCGACGAGTCCGGCCGCGATGCGAGCGATGCGTTCCTTCTCCTCGGTCTGCACGCGCATGCGCACATCGAGTGCACGGTCTTTGAGCGGACCGCTCGCGGCGCTGACCGCGCCCCCGTGCGTGCGCACGAGCACGCCTTCGCGGTCGAGCTGATCCAGATCACGTCGGATGGTGTCGATCGAGACGCTGAAGTGCTCGGCCAGATCGCTGACGGTGACCTGACCGGTCTGCTCGACGTAGGAGGCGAGATCCGCTTTCCGTCCGGCGGGGAGGCGACGTCGTTGTGCCGTTGCTGAAGCATCCATGCAGACATCTTTAGCACAAGATCCCGAACAACACCGCATACATGCGCAGAAAGCCGCACAATGTGCCGGAGGCCCCATGATCCGCGTCAGGACGCAGGAGTTCGCAGATAACGGTCTGGTTTCATCGCGAATACTGCTTGACGTTTCTGCAGATGTCGGCATAACATTGCTCAAAACCGCATGAACAAGCATTGAAGCGCGTTGTGCGGCACGATCTCGAAGAGGAGAAGTGATGATCACAGTGGGACGAGGGCAGCGACGCACCCTCACGCTCGTCGGAGCCGCGACCGCAGCCGTTTCCCTGCTGGCGGTGGCTGGGTGCACCTCCAGCCCGTCGGCCGACGGCGGCGACAGCGAAGGCAACGTGACGATCGAATTCGCGCAGTGGTGGGAGCCTGAGCTTCCCGACGGCGAATTCCGCGCACTCATCGACAAGTTCGAGGAGGCGAACCCGGACATCACCGTCGATCTGGTGAGCGGCCCGTACGCCTCCACCAAGGAGCAGCTCTTCGCCGGTGCGGCATCCGGCACCATGCCCGACGTGGTCGGCCTCGACGGTGCCTGGGTCAACGACTTCGCCTCGCAGGGCGTCATCGCCGACCTGACCGCGCTCATGGAGGAGTACGACTACGACGACAGCGAGCTGGCGAGCCAGATCCAGGTCGACGGCAGCACCTACATGATCCCGGTCGTGAACTTCGTCTACCCGATGTTCACGAACGACACCCTGCTGGAAGAGGCGGGAGTCGCCGCCCCTCCGACCACGCGCAGCGAGTTCGCGGACGCCGCGGCACAGATCTCCGCCCTCGGCGGCGACGCCTCCGGCTGGGTCCTCCCGCTCTCGCTCGAGGCGCCCAACGGCGTGCAGAACGACGTGATGTCGTGGGTCTGGGCATCCGGCGGATCCATGCTGAAGGACGGTCAGCCCGACCTGACGAACGCCGACGTGACCTCGGCGGTCGAGTACATCGGCGGTCTCTGGGACGACGGCGTGATCGCCTCCGGCTCGTTCACGATGAAGGAGCAGGACAAGGTCGAGGAGTTCGCGAACGGCCGTGTCGGCATGATGATCGACACACTCGCCCACATCAACCTGATCCGCGAGACGAATCCCGATCTGAAGTTCTCGATCTCGGCGCTGCCCGCGGAAGACGGCTACGACGGCGAACGCGGCATCCCCTACGCATCGTGGGGCATCGGTGTCGCGGAGAACTCCGAGCACAAGGAAGCCGCGTTCAAGCTCGTCGAGTTCCTGATGAGCGAGGACACCAACTCCGAGCTGTCGACCATGGCGAAGGCGTTCCCCGGCAACTCCCAGTCGGTGCCCGACTTCGTGAACGACGACGAGCTGTTCAAGAAGGCGTTCGAGATCTACCAGGCGGGATACCCGGCGAACGAGTTCACCGGACTGCCCGTGGCAGAGGAGCTCATGCGTCTGCTCGGCGAGCAGCTGCAAGCGGCCTTCGACGGACAGCAGTCGATCGACGACGCGCTGAAGAAGGCGCAGGAGGCCTGGGCGGCGGAGTTCTGATCACCCGTCTCCCCGCATGAACGGGGTGCCGCATCGCGGATGCGATGCGGCACCCGACCAACCTAGGAGCACCGGTTCCCATGAGCCTCAGAACCCACGACGACACCGAGGTGATCGTCACCGGAGTCTCGCTGTCGCGCAGACGCCGTCAGCTGCGCAAGACCACCGAGTCGTACGCCTTCCTCTCGCCCACGATCATCCTGCTGTTCGTGCTGATGATCGTCCCGATCGTCATGGTGATCGGCTACTCGTTCCAGGACAACGTGATCCTGAACAAGTCGCCGGAGTTCGTCGGCATCGCGAACTACGTGGAGATCCTCTCCGACCCGGGTTTCTGGAAGGCCACCGGCAACACGATCCTCTTCACCGTCGCGAGCGTCGTGGCGCACCTGGTGCTGGGCCTCGGCTTCGCCATGATGCTGAACAGCCCGCTGCTCGGCGGCTTCGCCCGGTCGATCTTCCGGGCACTCTACGTCCTGCCGTGGCTCTTCACGGTCGCCGTGATCGCGGTCCTGTGGCGGATGCTGCTCGCCCCGAACGGCGTCATCAACTTCCTGCTCAACACCGACATCGAGTGGCTGGCCTCGCCCCAGCTCGCCCTCGGCACCATCATCTTCATCAACATCTGGGCCGGCTACCCCTTCTTCATGGTGAGCCTGCTGGCAGGCCTCCAGGGCATCCCGAACGAGTTGAACGAGGCGGCGACCGTGGACGGCGCCGGTGCGATCCAGAGGTTCTGGAACGTCACGATCCCGCAGCTGCGCCCGATCATCGTCAGCCTCGTGCTGCTCGACCTCATCTGGACCTCGCAGCAGTTCGCGCTGATCTGGATGACGACAGGCGGAGGGCCGATCGACGTCACCGAGGTGCTCAGCACGTTCACCTACAAGCTGGCCTTCGCCAAGTACGACTTCTCGCTCGCGGCGACCTCCGCCGTGCTGGTCCTCCTCATGTCGATGGTGCTGGCCGTGTTCTACGTGCGGCACCAGAAAGCGAGGGACTGATCATGGCTCTCACCGTCAAGAACCAGCGCATCGCCGCCAAGACCGGCGTCACGATCGGCCTGATCCTGGGTGCGGTGTTCGCCGCCGGCCCGGTGCTGTGGATGCTGTCGAGCTCGTTCAAGTCGAACACGCAGATCTTCGAGCTGCCCCCGCGTCTGATCACCGACACGTTCTCGTTCGACGCGTACATCGCGATCTTCACCAACCCCGAGACGATGAGGTTCTTCCTCAACAGCTACGTCGTCGCCGGGGCGGTGACGATCCTCACCCTGATCGTCGCGATCCAGGCCGCCTACGCCTTCAGCCGCTTCGAGTTCCGAGGCAAGCGCATCCTCAACGTCGTGATCGTGAGCGTGCAGGCGGTCCCGCCCATCACGCTGCTGATCCCGTACTTCGGGCTCATGGTCGCCCTCGGGCTCTACAACTCGTACCTGGGCCTGATCCTCACCTACATGGTGTTCACGCTGCCCTACGCGATCATCATGATGACCGGCTACTTCAACACCCTGCCGAAGGAGCTCGACGAGGCCGTCCGCGTCGACGGGGCGGGGTCGATGACCGCCCTGTGGCGCATCCTCGTGCCGATCTCGATCCCCGGCATCGTGTCGGTCGGCATCTACACGTTCATGATCGCCTGGAACGAGTACCTGTTCGCGCTGACGCTCACCCGCACGATCGACATGCGCACGGTGCCGATCGGCATCCAGCTCCTGATGGGTCAGCACTCCTACGAGTGGAACCAGATCATGGCGATGAGCGTGCTCGGCTCGATCCCGGTGCTCATCCTCTTCCTCTTCTTCCAGCGCTACTTCATCAGCGGTCTCACGGCCGGCTCGGTGAAGAGCTGACATCCGTCACCCCAGACTTCGACCACCACGAAACAGGAGAAATCACGTGCTCTACACCGGCAAATCCATCCTCGATGTCGCGAACACGCACAACTTCGCGATCCCCGCGTTCAACATCAGCGACTGGGCGATGTTCAACGGCATCATCGACATCAGCGAGGAGCTGGCCGCACCGGTCATCATCGCGATCCACCCCGACGAGGTCTCTCACATCACGACGGACCTGATCGCGGCGATGCACTCGCGGGCGCACCGCGCGAGCGTGCCGGTGGCGATCCACTGGGATCACGGCGGCACCTACGAGCAGATGATCGTCGCGATCCAGGCGGGATTCACCTCCGTCATGATCGACGCCTCTCTGCTGCCGTTCGATGAGAACGTCGCCCTGACGCGCAAGGTCGTCGAGGCGGCGCACGCGGTGGGCGTGCAGGTGGAGGGCGAGCTCGGCACGATCGGCGCGAACGACAGCTACGGCGAGTCCGGCGCCGCCGAGATCATCTACACGAACCCGGACGACGCGGTGCGCTTCGTGCAGGAGACCGGCGTCGACAGCCTGGCGATCGCGATCGGCACCTCGCACGGTCTCTACCCGGCCGAGAAGAACCCGGAGCTGCGTCATGATCTGCTCGAGCAGATCAAGGCGGCCGTCGGCATCCCGCTCGTGCTGCACGGAGGATCGTCGAACCCCGACTCCGAGCTGCGCCGCGCGGTCGAACTGGGCGTCAACAAGATCAACATCTCGAGCGACATCAAGGTGTCGTACCACAACCGCATGCGCGAGATCCTCGGCACCGACGAGCGTCTGCGCGAGCCGAACGCGATCCAGCCGGAGCCGATCGCAGCCATGAAGGTCACCGCAGCTGAGAAGATCAGACTCTTCGGTGCCGACGGCAAGGCCGAGCTGTACTGAGAAGCGAGGATTCGACGGGGAGGACGATCGACGGATGATCGGCGACGGGGAGAGGCAGCTCGTGCTCGGGCTCGGCGGCACGGTCGATTTCGAACTGCGGTGGGATGCCGTGGTGCTCGACCGACTGGCGCATGAGCACCGCGTGCGGCGGCACGAGCTGACCCCCTCGGCGCCGATCACCGATGAGCGCTCCCTCCTGGTGACGATCCTGGCGTTCGTCGCGGCCGGCACCGGGGCCGAGCGCTTCGTCGCCTCCTCCGAGGTCGTCGAGGGGTTCGCCTCGCACTTCGCGTACGACGTGACCCTCGGCGGCACCGGGGTGCGGGCCGGTCTCGTGCTCGACAGCCTCGGCATCCCCAGCGTGCAGCACCTGGTGAGCATCGACGACAACGTCCGCCGGCTGCTGCCGGCCGGCATCACGATCCTCTCCTCGGCGACTCGCGACACGCTCGATCCGCACATGATCGTGCAGTACCCGGTGGGCGCGCGGGTGCGCCTGCTCGACGGTGACATCGTCTCGCCGGGGGCGAATCGGCTGATCTTCGCGAACGACCCTCCGAACCGGGAGATGGCGCTCGCCGCGGGGCTGCCCGACGCGCTCGCCCACGCCTCGGCGTTCCTGATCTCGGGGTTCAACACGATGCAGGACCACGCCCTCCTGGAGCGGCGTCTCGAGGAGATCCTGGTCGCGATGCGGCGACTGCCGGCGGATGCGCTGGTGTACTACGAGGACGCGGGCTTCTACACGCGGGCCTTCGCCGAGACCGTGCGGGCGCGCCTGCTGTCGCGCATCGACGTGTACGGCATGAACGAGGACGAGCTCCAGGAGTACCTCGGACGCTCCGTGAACCTGCTCGACGCGGGCGATGTGATCGCGGCGCTGGACGACGTCCGCGCGCTCATCCCCACTCCGGCGCTCGTCGTGCACACCCGGCACTGGGCGATCGTGGTCGGTGCGGATGCCGCGCGTCATCGGGAGGCCCTCGAGAGCGCGGTGCGTGTGGCCGCGACCCGCTACCGCCTGGGCGACGGATTCACCGCGGCCGAGGCGGAGGCGACCGCGGGCATGGCCCGGCACCGGGGCGGCGCGGCACTCGTGGCCGCTGTCGAGGCCGCGCTGCCGGATGCCGTCGGGGTGCCCGCCTTCGCGCTCGATGTCGCCCGCCCGACCACGATCGGGCTCGGCGACAGCTTCGTCGGCGGCTTCCTCTCCGCCCACGCCCCCCGACCGCTGCACGCCCGCGTGCCCGCCCCCGCGCACGCGCAGGAAGGACCGGCGAGATGAACCCGATCCGACTCTCCTCGAACCGACCGCCCGAGCGCTTCTACCGCGGCGGCGCGCGCCTCGACGCCTTCCGGGGCGAGAGCGGCGCCGCCGAACGCGTGCCGGAGGACTGGGTGGCCTCGACCACCACGATCCGCGGCGAGCAGTCGCTCGGCCTGAGCACGCTCCCCGACGGACGCCTCCTGCGGGACGCGGTCGAAGCCGACCCCGTCGCCTGGCTCGGGACCGCTCACGCGGACCGCTGGGGCGCCGACATCCGACTGCTGGTCAAGATCCTCGATGCGGGGCAGCGACTCCCGGTGCATGCCCACCCGCACGACGACTTCGCCGCGTCGCACCTCGGCCGCGCGCACGGCAAGGCCGAGGCCTGGTACATCCTGGAGGGCGGCACGGTGCATGTCGGCCTCCAGCGCGACATCGACCCGGCCCGGCTGGCCGGACTCGTCGAGGAACAGGCCGTCGACGAACTGCTCGCGCTCCTGCACGAGGTCGAGGTCGCCCCCGGCGACGTCGTCTGGGTGCCGCCGGGGGAGCTGCACGCGATCGGGGCCGGAGTGCTGCTGCTCGAGCTGCAGCAGCCGGAGGACCTGTCGATCCTGCTCGAGTGGGAGGGATTCGCGATCGACGGTCCCGGGCTCGGTCATCTGGGACTCGGCTTCGACCTCGCCCTCACCGCCGTGAACACCCGCGGGCGCAGCGACGCCGACATGCGCGGCATCGTGCAGACGGCCCCGCCGTCGGGATCGGTGTTCCCGAGCGAGGCCGACGAATACTTCCGTCTGCACCGGCTCCCGGTCGAGGGCGAGGCCAGGATCGAACCGGGCTTCTCGATCGTGGTGGTCGCGGACGGCACGGTCGAGATCGCGGGGGAGCGGTTCGACGCCGGTTCGACGCTGCTGGTGCCGGCGAGTGCGGGAGGCCTCGGGGTGCACGGCGGCGGCGAGCTGCTGATCGCCCGTCCGCCGGAGTCGTGACCGGGCTCACTCCCGCTCGGCGCCGGACGCCTCCGCGTGAGGCCCGCGACGCTCATTCAGGGCATTCTCGCGGCGGCTAGACTGGTCGCATGCCCGAACCGAAAGTCGCCAGCTTTCCGGCGATCCGCGGTGCGCTGAAGTTCTACCAGATCGCGTCGATCATCACCGGAGTCATGCTGCTCCTGCTGCTCGCCGAGATGGTGCTCAAGTACACGCCGATCCACCTCGAGCTCTTCGTCGGGGGGTCCGGAGGAGCGCTCTGGTTCGCCGGCGTCCTCGCAGGCCCCGACTGCCAGTGGTGGTCGCTCTTCGCCCCGATGACGAACTCCTGCGAGATGACCTCGCTCGGTGACGGGTTCAACCTGTCGCTGTTCATCCTGGTCGCCCACGGCTGGTTCTACGTCGTGTACCTGTTCGCGTGCTTCCGGATGTGGAGCCTGATGCGCTGGCCGTTCCCGCGGTTCATCCTGCTCGCGCTCGGCGGCGTCATCCCGCTGCTCTCCTTCTTCATGGAGTCCATCGTCGCCCGCGAAGTCAAGACCTATCTCGCCACCAGGGAGGCCGCAGCGGCCTCCGCCCCCGCCCCGGAAGGTGTCCGTTGACCGAACAGTCCGAGACCCAGCAGCGTCCTGCGCTCGTCGTCGATTTCGGCGCGCAGTACGCGCAGCTGATCGCCCGTCGCGTCCGCGAGGCGGGCGTGTACAGCGAGATCGTGCCGCACACCGCCACCGCCGCGGAGATCGCCGCCAAGAACCCGGTGGCCATCATCCTCTCCGGCGGGCCCTCGTCGGTGTACGAGGAGGGTGCGCCGCGCCTCGACCCCGCGGTCTTCGAGCTCGGAGTGCCCACGCTCGGCATCTGCTACGGATTCCAGTACATGGCACAGACCCTCGGGGGCGAGGTCGCCCACACCGGGCTGCGAGAGTACGGCGCCACCGACGCCGTGATCACGGGTGACGGCGGCACGCTGCTGGGTGGACAGCCCGCGGCGCAGAACGTGTGGATGAGCCACGGCGACCAGGTCGCCACGGCACCCGAGGGCTTCGACGTGCTCGCGACGACGGAGGCCACCAAGGTCGCCGCCTTCGCGAACGAGGAGCGCGGCTTCTACGGGGTGCAGTGGCACCCCGAGGTCAAGCACTCCGACCACGGCCAGCAGGTGCTCGAGAACTTCCTGCACAAGGGTGCCGGTCTCGCTTCCGACTGGAACAGCGACAACGTGATCGCCGAGCAGGTCGAGCGGATCCGCGAGCAGGTCGGCGACGCCCGGGTGATCTCCGCGCTCTCCGGCGGCGTGGACTCCGCGGTGTCCACGGCTCTCGTGCACAAGGCGATCGGCGACCAGCTCACGGCGGTCTTCGTCGACCACGGGCTCCTG
This sequence comes from Microbacterium sp. TW_SC_2, assembly GCF_055361165.1. Lineage (NCBI taxonomy): Bacteria > Bacillati > Actinomycetota > Actinomycetes > Micrococcales > Microbacteriaceae > Microbacterium > Microbacterium sp. TW_SC_2. Next base: position 832,868 of record NZ_CM143952.1, read on the forward strand.
CGCAAGGGCGAGCGCGAGCAGGTCGAGAAGGACTACGTCGAGTCCACCGGCGTGCGTCTGATCACGGTCGACGCCGCAGACACCTTCCTCGGCCACCTGAAGGGTGTCACCGACCCCGAGGAGAAGCGCAAGATCATCGGGCGGGAGTTCATCCGCGCGTTCGAGAAGGTGCAGCTCGACCTGGTCGCCGAGGCCAAGGCATCGGGCAGCGCTCCGGTGAAGTTCCTCGTGCAGGGCACGCTGTATCCGGACGTCGTGGAGTCCGGCGGCGGCGCCGGCACCGCGAACATCAAGTCGCACCACAACGTGGGCGGCCTCCCCGATGACCTCGACTTCGAGCTGATCGAGCCCCTGCGCGCCCTGTTCAAGGACGAGGTCCGGGCGATCGGTCGCGAGCTCGGCATCCCCGAGGCGATCGTGGGACGGCAGCCGTTCCCCGGCCCCGGCCTCGGCATCCGCATCATCGGCGAGGTCACGCAGGACCGCCTCGACATCCTGCGCGAAGCCGACGCGATCGCGCGCGACGAGCTCACGAAGGCCGGCCTCGATCAGGAGATCTGGCAGTGCCCGGTCGTGCTCCTCGCCGACGTGCGCTCGGTCGGTGTGCAGGGCGACGGACGCACGTACGGTCACCCGATCGTGTTGCGTCCGGTGTCCAGCGAGGACGCCATGACCGCCGACTGGACGCGTCTGCCGTATGACGTGCTCTCCAAGATCTCGAACCGCATCACGAACGGCGTGCGCGACGTCAACCGCGTCGTGCTGGACGTGACGTCGAAGCCGCCGGGGACCATCGAGTGGGAGTGAGCGGTGTCGGTGTCTGCTGACGAGCGCGAGCCCGTGCTGCCGGATGCCGAGTACCTCGTGCTGTCGAGCCGCCTGATCCCGGGGCTCGACGGCGGGTATACGATCGCGACGCTCGCGCGCGCACGCCAGCTCGCGGGAGCCGGTGTGGGCGAGGGGCGTGGACCGCAGCTGCTGACCTTCGACCCGGGGACGCTCGAGGCGCACGCCGCGCACCGAGCGACCTTCGCCGAGCGGGAGGCATTGGCCGATCCCTCGCGCCTGCGCAACCTCTTCGACGAGGCCCGTGCCGACGACGGGGGTGCCGCCGCCTGGCTGCGCGCCGCCGCCGACCCGGCTCTGCGTGCCGAGGACGGCATCGAGTACCGCACGATCACGGATGCGCAGGGACGACCGTTCGTCGCTCTGCCCGTGATCGCGGGCGATCCGGACTGGCACCTCAGCACGGCGCCCGTGCTGATCCACGATGCCGACGGGGAACCCGTGGGCGCCGTTCCCGGCTTCGGGGGTCTCTACCGCGCCTGGCTGCAGCACGTCGTCGCCGACCTGGGGGAGCGCCCGATCGTGGTGATCTGCGAGTCCCGGCAGCTCGGTGAACTCATCGTCGGCTGGTCGGACCCGCGCGTGCGCATCCTCCATACGATCCACACGATCCACCTCGAGGCGCCGTACACCGCGGATGCTCCGATGAACTCCCTCTGGACGCGGTGGCTCGGCCTCGCCGACCGCTTCGACGCCGTGATCTGGCCGACCGCCACGCAGCGCGACGACGTGGTGGCGCGCTTCGGTGCGGCGTCGCAGCACGAGGTCGTGCCGAACCCGATCCCTGCCGTGGAGCGTCGCGATGACCTCCGCGAACCGGGCCTCGTCGTGGTGCTCGGTCGACTGGCGGCGGGCAAGCGCGTCGATCAGGCGATCCGGGCGTTCCTCGCCGCAGGCGTACCGGACACGCGCATGGAGATCTGGGGTGGGGGACCGGAGCAGGAGCGTCTCGCCGCGTTGATCGCCGACCTCGGTGCGGGGGATCGCATCGACCTCGCGGGCTACACCGACGACCCGGGGCGCGTGCTCGACCGGGCATCCGTCGTCGTCACCGCGACCGCGTTCGAGGGCCAGCCGCTGTCGATCGTGGAGGCGCTGCTGCACGGCACGCCGGTCATCGCCTACGACGCCCGCTACGGTATCCGCGACGTGCTGGAGCAGGGCGGTGGTGTGCTGGTGCCCTACGGCGACGAGGACGCCCTCGCGGAGGCGCTGCGCCGCGTGCTCGCCGACGATACGCTGCGCGGACGTCTGAGCGCCGAGGCCCCCGCGGTCGCCGCGGCCTGGAGTCCCGCGCGGTCGCTCGCCGCGCTCACGGCCGTGATCTCCGACGCGGTCGCGCGCCCCCCGCGCCGCTGACCTCGATCCTCGCCTCCGGAAAAAAACCGCGGGAATGTCGATCTTCCCCATTCCCGTTCGACGTCTTCAGTGAGAGGGTCGAGACGCCGACCCCGGATCAAGGAGAAGACCATGAAGTACATGCTCATCATGCGAGCGACCGACGAGGCCGTCGACGCGTACAAGGAGATGCCGTTCGAGCAGGTCATCGAGGCCATGGGGAAGTACAACGAATCCATGATGAAGGCGGGGGTCCTCGTCGCGGGCGAAGGACTCTCGGATGCCGCCGAAGGTTTCGTCGTCGACTTCGGCGCCGAGGCACCGCTCATCACCGACGGTCCCTACGGGGAGACGAAGGAGCTGTTCAACGGCTTCTGGATCCTCGAGGTGTCGAGCCGCGAGGAGGCCGCGGAGTGGGCGCGGCGCGCTCCGCTGGGCAAGGGATCCTTCCTGGAAGTGCGCCGCGTGACCGACGCCTCCGACTTCCCGGCTGACAACGAGTGGGTGGAGAAGGAAGCGGGCTGGCGCGACGAGCAGGCGCAGCGCGCGCAGCGCTGACATGACCGGCGCCCCTGCGGGAGGCGACACGGCGCGTTCCGCCCCCGATCACGCGTCGGCGGAGCGCGCCGTCGCCGCGGTGTGGCGCATCGAGTCCGCGCGTATCGTCGGCACGCTCACGCGACTGGTCGGCGACTTCTCGCTCGCCGAGGACCTCGCCCAGGAGGCTGTGGTCGACGCCCTGCGGCAGTGGCCGGTCGACGGTGTGCCCCGCAACGCGGCTGCCTGGCTGACCGCGGTGGCGAAGCGCAAGGCCGTCGACGGGTGGCGTCGGCGCGAACGTCTCGACGATCGGATCGCCGTGATCGCCCATGACCTCGAGCGCGCACAGGGCGAGGCGCCGGATGCTCCGTGGGACCCGGATGCCGTCGACGACGACGTGCTCCGGCTGATCTTCATCGCGTGCCACCCTGTGCTCTCCCGGGAAGCGCAGGTCGCCCTCACCCTGCGGGTGGTCGGCGGCCTGTCGAGCGAAGAGATCGCCCGCGCTTTCCTGGTGCCCGCAGCCACGGTGCAGCAGCGGATCGTCCGCGCCAAGAAGACGCTCGCCGCCGCGAACGCACCGTTCGAGCTGCCCCCGCGCGACGAGCAGGCGGCGCGTCTGAGCGCCATCCTCGGCGTGCTGTACCTGATCTTCAACGAAGGGCACGCCGCCAGCAGCGGATCCGAATGGATGCGCCCGGAGCTGAGCGAGGAGGCCATCCGCCTCGCGCGTGTGCTGGTCGCGCTGGTGCCGGGAGAGCCGGAGGCCCACGGGCTGCTCGCTCTCATGGAGCTCACGGCAGCGCGCTTCCCGGCGCGCACCGATGCGCGGGGGAATCCGGTGCTGCTCGCCGATCAGGACCGCCGACGGTGGGACCGCAGTCGCATCGTCCGGGGCCGTGCTGCCCTGGCACGGGCCGACGCGTGTGGACGCGGCCGCGCCGCGTACGCGCTGCAGGCCGCGATCGCGGAGTGCCATGCACTCGCGTCGTCCGTCGACGACACCGACTGGGACCGCATCGTGCTGCTCTACGAGGCTCTGGGCCGCATCGCACCGTCACCCGTGGTCGAGCTGAACCGGGCGGCGGCGGTCGCGATGGCGACCGGGCCGGCATCCGCCCTGCGCATCATCGACGAGCTCTCGGCGACCGGGGCCCTCCGCGGCTACCACCTGTTGCCGGCGACCCGCGGCGAGCTGCTTCTCCGGCTCGGGCGCGAGGAGGAGGCACGAAGAGAGTTCGCGGTGGCGGCGGGCCTCACCCGCAACGACCGGGAGCGCGCCCTGCTCGAGAGCAAGGCGCAGGGAGGATGAGAAGAGCCCGTCCTCATCGCTCAGCAGGGCTGAGGATGAGGACGGGCTCCGGGACGCGATGCGTCAGCTGCGGGCGCGGCTGCCCTTGCGACCCACGATCAGGCCGTAGACCAGCAGCACGATGATCGAGCCGCCGATCGCGAGCAGCCAGGTGCCCAGGTCCCAGAACTCGGTGAGGGGACGGTTGAGGATGAGGCTGCCGAGCCAGCCGCCGAGCAGTGCGCCGACGACGCCGAGCAGCAGCGTGATGAACCATCCGCCACCCTGCTTGCCGGGGAGGATGAGCTTGGCGATGGCGCCGGCGATCAGGCCGAGAAGAAGGAATCCGAGGAAACTCATGGTCTGCTCCTAGTGTGCTGTGGAGGACTCCCGGGGTGCCGAGGATCCGAGAGACCACTATCCCGGGAAATCACGATTCGCGCATCCCCTTGCGCCAAGACCCCCGCATATGGCAAGAGGCCCGCCTCCGAAACGGAGACGGGCCTCTCGACGAGCGTCGTGCGTCAGTTGCTGCCGCGGACGATCGCGATCATGCGCAGGATCTCGACGTAGAGCCAGACGACCGTGACCATGATGCCGAAGGCACCCATCCAGCCGAACTTGCGGGGAGCGCCGTTGCGGACGCCCTGCTGGATCTGGTCGAAGTCGAGCACCAGCGAGTACGCGGCCATGATGACCACGAGCACGCCGATGATGAGGCCGAGCGGGATGCCCATGATCTCGGCGCTGTACAGGCCGAACGCCTGGCCGGCGGGAAGCACTCCGGTCCACATCAGGACCAGGTTCAGCAGCGAGAACACGAGGTAGCCGACCATGGCGATCATGAAGATCTTGGTGGCCTTCTTGGAGGCGCGGATCTTGCCGCTCGCGAAGAGGGCGAGCGTCACGCCGACGACCGAGACCGTCGCGAGGGTGGCCTGCAGGACGATGCCGGGCCACATGACCTCGAAGAACGCCGAGATGCCGCCGATGAAGAGACCCTCGAAAGCGGCGTAGGCGAAGATCAGCGCGGGGCGCACCTTCTTGCGCGACGTGAAGGTGATGACCATCGCGAGCACGAAGCCGGCGAGGGCGCCGACCAGCATCGGCATCATCGTGACGCCCTGGGTCGGGTCGAGACGAGTGCCGCCGAGGGTCCAGACCCAGCCGACGGCCGCCGTGACGAGGAGGATGGCGAACAGACCCGCCGTCTTCCACACCGTGTCCTCGACCGACATGCGGTCGGTCTCGATCGCGCCGGCCGGAGGAGCGGCGTACATGCCCTCCAGCTGCGCATTGGCGGCGGCGTCCATCGCCCCGTGCTGGACGGAGGCGGCCTGCGCACTCTGAGCAGCCTGGGGTCCGCCCGGGTAGGTCGCGACGTTCCGCGGATCCTGCTGCTGGAACGCCGGGTTGTTGAATGCGAAATTGCTCATGGTGGGCCTCACTCCGAAGGGGGTCATAGGTCGCTTGGTACAACGATACTCGGGTGGGCCCGTCAGGGGGGTGTTCTACGCTGTGAGCGTGCCCAGGAAATCGCCGCTCGTGATCGGCCACCGCGGAGCCCCCGGCTATCGACCGGAGCACAGCCGCTCCTCCTACGAGCTCGCCTTCGCGATGGGCGTGGACGCGGTCGAGCCCGACATCGTCGCCACGAAGGACGGGGTGCTCGTGGTCCGCCACGAGAACGAGATCTCGGGCACGACCGACGTCGCCCGGCATCCGGAATTCGCCGACCGCAGGACGACCAAGCGCGTCGACGGACAGACGCTCACCGGTTGGTTCACGGAGGACTTCACGTGGGCGGAGCTCTCGGTGCTGCGCGGTCGGGAGCGGCTGCCCGAGGTGCGGGCGACGAGCGCGAGCTTCGACGGCGCCCAGGGCATCCTTCGGCTCACCGACCTGCTCGACCTCGTGCGCGCCGGCTCGCTCGAGCACGGGCGCGAGATCGGCGTGGTGCTGGAGGTCAAGCACGCCACGTACTTCGCGAGCATCGGCCTCGACCTCGTTCCTTTGATCGAGCGCGACCTCCGGGCCGCCGGATGGCACGACGGCCGCCGGCCTCTCGTGATCGAGTCGTTCGAGTCGACCGTCCTGGCGCAGCTGCAGGCCACCGGCATCGCGGCGTCGTACATCTATCTGATCGAGGCGGCCGGCCGGCCGTACGACCTGCTGGTCGCGCAGGGCAGGAAGGCTCCGTCGTACAAGGCGACCGTGACCGCGCAGGGCCTCGACGGCCTCATCGGCCGTGTCGACGGCGTCAGCGTGAGCAAGAAGATGCTGCTGACGCGCGACAACACGATCGTGCCCGACGCGCACGCCAGAGGGCTGCAGGTCTTCACGTGGACGTGCCGCCCGGAGAACGCGTTCCTCGCCCCGGAGTTCCGGGCAGACGGGGGCGCGGACGAATACGGCGACTACGAGGCGGAGTGGGCCGTGATCCGCGACACCGGTGTCGACGGGGTGTTCGTCGACCACCCCGATCTCGGCGTGGAGTTCTTCCGCCGCTGAACGGGGTCGGTCAGAGCGTGCGGTCGAACGCGCCCTTGCGCGTCGAGACGATCTCCTTGCCCAGGGGGGCCAGCGAGACCGGCACCATCTTGAAGTCGGCGATGCCCAGGGGGATGCCGATGATGGTGAGGCACAGGGCCAGTCCCGACACGATGTGACCGATCGCCAGCCACCAGCCCGCGAGGACGACCCAGAGCACGTTGCCGAGGAACGATCCCACCCCGGACGTGGGCCGGCTCACGACCTCGCGACCGAACGGCCAGATCGCGTAGCGTGCGATGCGGAACGAGGCGATGGCCCAGGGGATCGTGACGATCGGGATGCACAGCAGCACGCCAGCCAGCATGTAGCCGAGGAAGAGGGCCCATCCGGCGAGGATGACCCAGATGATGTTGAGGATCGTGCGCATGCCCCGATCATGTCACCCCGCGGGCGATCCGGCTGGAGATCTTCTCCGAGGTCCCGGGGAAGGCCGCACGCGGATGCCAGACTGACCGCATGAGTGGAATCATCGTCGACGCCGTCAGCAGATCGTTCGGAACGGTCCAGGCGGTGCGTTCCGCGACGTTCCGGGCCGAGGCGGGCCGGGTCACGGGACTCATCGGACCCAACGGTGCGGGCAAGACCACGCTCCTGCTGATGCTCGCCTCCCTGCTCGCGCCTGACACCGGCAGCATCCGAATCGGAGACGTCGACCCCGTCGAGGACCCCCTCGCCGCCCGCCGCCTGCTGGGCTGGATGCCCGACGCTCTCGGCGCCTGGCCCTCGCTCACCGCCCGCGAGACGATCGCGACAACGGCGCGGCTCTACGGCATCCCCGCGGCCGACGCCGCCACGCGGGCCTCCGAGCTGCTCGCGCTCGTCGAGCTCAGCGACCTCGCCGATTCCCCGGCCCGCGTGCTCTCCCGCGGGCAGAAGCAGAAGCTGGGCCTCGCGCGCGCCCTCGTGCACGACCCCCGGGTGCTCCTGCTCGACGAGCCCGCATCCGGTCTCGATCCCGAGGCGCGCGTGCATCTGCGCGTGCTGCTGCGTCGATTCGCCGCGGAGGGCCGCACGGTCCTGATCTCCAGCCACATCCTGTCCGAGCTGGAGGAGGTCGCCGACGATGCCGTGTTCATGGTGGCCGGTTCCGTGGTCGATGCCGCACCGGCGCAGGCGTCGGTGCGGCCCTGGCGACTCCGGCTGGCCGGAGCCACGGCCGCGCGGTCGAGTGCCGATGCCTGGCAGGTCGCGACCGCGCTCGGGGTGAGCCCCGACGTGCTGGGTGCTGATCGGGGTGACCTGCTGATCGGCATGCAGAACGAGGATGCGGCCGTGCATGCCCTGCGCCGACTGATCGAGGCCGGGCTGCCGGTGTCGGAGTTCGCCCCGGCGCAGAGCGATCTCGAGCACACCTTCCTGAACCTGCGGCAGCATGCCGCGCCGTTCGCTCCTTCCCCGGCAGCGGCCCCGGGCCAGGGAACGCCCCCGCCCCCGCCGCCCGGCCCCACGACGGCGACGGAGGCCGACGCATGAGCATCTCGCACATCACCACGATCGCCCGTCTCGAACTGACGCAGCGGCTGCGCAGCGTCGGCTGGTACGTGCTGCTCGGCGTCTTCGTCGTCGTGCTGATCGGCGTGACCGTGCTCGCGTTCGCCGTCTACTCCTGGGGTGACTTCGTCGGCGCCGGTGTCTACTCGATCGTCGTCAACATGGTGCTGCTGCTGGTCGTGCTCGTGTCGCCGACGCTGAGCGGCAATGCGATCAACGGCGATCGGGACGCGGCGACGCTCGCGGCGATCCAGGTGACGACTGCCACGACCGGCGACATCATGCTCGGCAAGCTTCTCGCGGCGATCGCCACGGGCGGGGCCTTCCTCCTGGTCGCGCTGCCGTTCCTCGCGATCTCGCTGCTGGGCGGCGGGGCGGATGCCCTCGTGCTGCTGGTGTCACTGCTGGTGCTGGCCGTCGAGATCGTCATCGTCGCGGCGATCGGTGTCGGGCTCAGCGGGCTGATCGCTCGACCGCTCTTCTCCGTCGCCAGTACCTATCTCGTGGTCGCGGGGCTCGTGCTGGGCACCCTGATCGCGTTCGCCCTGGGCGGTCTGGCCGTGCGCAGCGAGGCGACCAACTACAGCCGACCCTACGACGCGGCGGGCAACGTCGACTGCGAGAACTGGCAGACCTACACCTACGAGGTCCCGCGGTTCGACTACGTGTGGTGGGCGCTCGCCGCGAACCCGTTCGTGGTGCTCGCGGATGCGACGCCGACCGAGTTCTCGCCCGAGGGCTACCCGGTCGACCTGTTCGGTCAGATCAAGCTGGGAGTCCGCAGCGCCCAGTTGCCGCCGGTCGAGCAGCGCTGGGACGAATGCTCCACGGAGGGGACGACGACTCCGACGCCCCGCGAGGTGCTGGACTCCACCGTGCCGAGCTGGTTCGTCGGACTCGGTGTGCAGATCGTGATCGCCGGCGGGCTGTTCGCCGGCGCCTGGTCGCGCACGCGCACTCCGGCCCGACGGCTGCCGCCGGGAACGCGCATCGCCTGAGACACCCGGACGGGACGGGGAACGTGCAACGGCAACCGCGCGTTCACCGCGAGTCCATCCGGGAGACCGGGCGCGGCCATCCGACATCGATGGTCTGATCGGGTACCCGTCCGCGTACCCGATCAGGAGTTCCATGTCCCGCCTGCACCGCGGGGTCTCGGTCACGGTGGTCTGCGCTCTCAGCGCTGCCGCCCTGCTCGCCGCCCCCGCTGCCGCCTCGGCTGCCCCCGCCGTCTCCTCGGCGGCCCCTGCCGCCCCCACCGAGGTCGTCGCGCCGCTCGCTGCGTCGACACTGGTCCTGAACGAGATCGTCTACGACGACGCGCAGACGGGCCTCGCCGATCAGGTCGAGATCTTCAACGCCGGTACCGAGACGGTCGCGCTCGACGGCTGGACGATCTCCGACGAGAAGCGAGACGTCTTCGGGCAGGCTCCGGCCGGCACGAGCCTGGCCCCCGGGGCGTTCCTCGTGCTCGTGAAGGATGTCGACTTCGACTTCGGACTCGGCAAGGGCGATGAGGTCGTGCTGTACGACCCGAGCGGCGCCGTCGTCGACGCCCACGCCTACGAGAACACGGCGCCGCTCTCGGTCTGGGCACGCTGCCCCGACGGGACCGGTGACTGGGCGCCCGCGACGGCGGCGACGCCCGGGGGCGCGAACGACTGCTCGATCGCACCCGTGGCGGGGTCCCTGCGCATCAACGAGGTCGACTCGCAGCCCGCCGACTGGGTGGAGTTCCACAACCCGGGGACGGCGGAGCTGGACATCTCCGGCTACGAGATCCGCGACAACTCCGACGACCACCGCTGGCAGTTCCTCCCGGGGACGACCATCGCCGCGGGGGAGTACCTGCTCGTGGAGGAAGGGACGATCGGTCTGGTCGACGGGGTCGAGACGGCGTTCCGCGATCCGATCGGCATCGGCAGCGCTGACCGCATCCGCCTCTTCGACACGACCGGTGCGCCGATCGACGACACGCAGCCGTGGAACGGGCATGCCGCGATCGACGGCGACACCGCCGCGGCGACGCTGGCGCGCTGCCCCGACGGCGTCGGCGATCTCGTGCTCGCCTACGCCACGCCGGGGGCGACGAACTCCTGCGTGCTGCCCTCGGTCGTGATCAACGAGATCGAGTCGAACGGCGACGCCACGGACTGGGTGGAGGTCATGAACACCGGGACGACGGCCGTCGACCTGTCGGGCTGGACCGTGATGGACGCCGACCCGAACGGCCACGCGAACGAGACCACACCGCTGCCGGCCGGCACGACCCTGGCACCCGGCGCCTACTTCGTGTTCGACCAGCCGACGAACTTCGTGTTCGGTCTCGGCAACGGCGACACCGTGACGATCCGCGATGCCGACGGCACCACCGTGGCCGAGCACGTCTACACGGCGCACGCGGCCGGCGTCCTGGCACGCTGCGCGGACGGCATCGGGGAGTTCGTCGACATCGCCGTCTCCACCCAGGGGCTGCGCAACGCCTGCGGCAACCCGGTGCGGATCAACGAGGTCGAGTCCGACGGCGGATCGCCCGATGACTGGATCGAACTGGTCAATCCGACCGCGAGCGAGCTCGACGTCGCGGGCGTGATCGTGAAGGACGACGACGACACCCACGCCTACACGATCCCGGCCGGCACGCGCATCGCGGCAGGCGGCCACCTCGTGATCGACCGCGAAGCGCTCGGATTCGGGCTCGGCGGGGGCGACGCGGTGCGCCTGTTCGACGGCGACCTGCTGATCGACGAGACCACCTGGGGCGAGGGCCACGCGTCCCCCACCTGGGGGCGGTGCCCCGACACGACCGGCGCGTTCGCGGCGACGGCGGAATCGACCAGGGGAGCACCCAACGTGTGCATCGGGGAGGTCGAGGTCACGCCGTGGCCCGGCTCTGCCGAGGTGCGCGTGCTCGACGACGTCCCGATGTTCCTGGAGGACAGCTCGGGTCTCGACGTGCAGGAGACCGCCGACGGCGCGTTCCTGTGGGCGGTCGACAACGGCGAGGGGCGCATCTGGAAGCTCGCGGCGGAGGCCGACGGCTCGGTCGCCCTGGTGGACGGCTGGGCGGACGGCAAGCGCGTGCGTTTCGCGAAGGATGCCGCGGATCCCGGCGCGGCAGGCCCGGACACCGAGGGCATCACGGTCGACGGCGACGGGTTCGTCTACGTCGCCTCGGAGCGCGACAACAGCGCCAAGGGCGTCAACCAGAACATCCTGCTGAAGGTCGATCCGGATGCCGCGGCGGGCGACCTCGTCGCGCAGCAGGAGTGGGATCTCACCGCGCTGCTGCCGGCCGTCGGTGCGAACCTCGGCATGGAGGCGGTGCAGTGGGTGCCGGATGCCGCGCTCGCCGGTGCGCTGTTCGACGACACCACGGGTGCCGCGTACGACCCGGCCTCGCATCCCGGTCACGGCGACGGACTGTTCCTCGTCGCGGTCGAGGACGGCGGGCACGTGTACGCCTTCGCCCTCGGCGCGGACGGCGGCGCCACCCTCGTCTCGGAGATCGATCCCGGACTCGCGGGCGTGATGGCGCTGGACCACGACAGCGTGCGCGGCGTCCTCTGGGCGGTGTGCGACGACGGCTGCGGCGGACGCTCCGCCGAGATCACCCTGAACGGCACCGCGCAGCCCGCGATCGTGCAGCACGATCGGCCGGCCGGGATGCCCGACATCAACAACGAGGGCTTCGCCACGGCCCCCGCCTCGCTCTCGGTCGACGGACAGCGGCCGGTGTGGTGGTTCGCGGACGGCTTCGCGTCGGAGGCGCTCCGGGTCGGCACCCTCCCGGGCGTCGATGCCGAGGACCCCGACGACACCACGCCCCCGCCGGCCGACGGGGGCGGAGGAGACGGCTCGGCCGGAGACGGCTCGACGGGCGACGGCGCCGGCGACGGTTCCCTCGCCACCACGGGCTCCGAGCTGCCGGTGGCCGCAGCGGTGATCGCCCTGCTGCTCCTGGCGGCCGGCGGCATCGCTCTCCGGGCCCGCCGGCGCGAGGTCTGATCCGGATCGGTCCTGCGAGGGGCGGGGGAGCTCGTCTCCTCCGCCCCTCCGCGCGTCCGATCCGTGCCGCCGTGTCGGTGCCGCCGCCTAGACTCGTAAGGCCATGACCGAAGCCCCTCTCATCGTCCCCGGAACCGTCGGCCCTCGCTCCTCAGGGGCCGAGGGTCAGGACGAGCTCCTCGCCGGACTCAACCCCCAGCAGCTCGAAGCCGTCACATACCGCGGCCCCGCCCTGCTCATCGTCGCGGGTGCCGGTTCGGGGAAGACCAGCGTGCTGACCCGCCGCATCGCCTCCCTGCTGCGCAAGCGCGAGGCCTGGCCGAGCCAGATCCTCGCGATCACCTTCACCAACAAGGCCGCCGGCGAGATGCGCGAGCGCGTGGCCGGCCTGGTCGGAGACGTCGCCCGCGGGATGTGGATCTCGACCTTCCACTCGGCCTGTGTACGCATCCTGCGCCGTGAGGCCGAGCAGTTCGGCTTCACCAAGACCTTCACGATCTACGACTCCGGTGATTCCCGGGCGCTCATCAAGCGCCTGGTCAAGGAACACGAGGCCGACGCCTACGGGCTGACCCCCGGCGCGGTCCAGTCGCGGATCTCGAAGCTCAAGAACGAGCTGTCGGATGCCGAGTCCTACGCGCGCGACGCGAACATGTCCGATCCGGCGGAGCGCATCTTCGTCGAGCTGTTCGCCGACTACCAGCGACAGCTCCGCAAGGCCAACGCGTTCGACTTCGACGACCTGATCGGGCAGACCGTGTATCTGTTCCGCGCCTTCCCGCAGGTCGCCGACACGTACCGACGGCGCTTCCGCCACATCCTCGTCGACGAGTACCAGGACACCAACCACGCGCAGTACGCGTTGATCCACGAGCTCACCCGCCCCGTCTCGGGGGCGGCATCGGGCTCCGCGCCCGACCCGTATGCCTCCAACGGCATGATGATCTTCGAGCCCGACCCCGCTCCGGCCGCGGAGGACACCGCAGGGGCCTCGCTCACGGTGGTCGGCGATTCCGACCAGTCGATCTACGCCTTCCGCGGGGCGGACATCCGCAACATCAGCGAGTTCGAGCGCGACTTCCCGGGTGCACGCGTGGTGCTTCTCGAGCAGAACTACCGCTCCACCCAGAACATCCTCTCGGCCGCGAACGCGGTGATCGGCAACAACTTCGACCGCAAGGACAAGAAGCTCTGGAGCGACCGCGGCGACGGCGATCGGATCATCGGCTTCACCGGCTACTCGCAGCACGACGAAGCCCAGTTCGTCGCCGACGAGGTCGAGGCGCTGCACCGCGCCGGCATGGCGTACTCCGAGATGGCGGTGTTCTACCGCACGAACTCGCAGTCGCGCGCGCTGGAGGAGATCTTCATCCGCTCCGCCGTGCCGTACAAGATCATGGGCGGCACCAAGTTCTACGAGCGCGCCGAGATCAAGGACGCCCTGGCGTATCTCGTGGCCGTCGCGAATCCCGCCGACGAGATGTCGGTGCGTCGCATCCTGAACAAGCCGCGCCGTGGCATCGGAGACGTCACCGAGACCGCGATCGCGCGCTTCGCGGAGGAGCACGGCATCAGCTTCCGCGATGCTCTGGCCAACTCCACCCAACTGGGCTTCGGGCCCAAGATCCAGGCCGCGATCGCGCATCTTGATGCCGTGCTGGCCGAGGCGACCGAGATCCTGCTGCCCGCGTCCGGGGAGCTGCCCCCGCCCACCTCGGTGGCGGAGGGACTGAGCCTGCTGCTGTCGAAGAGCGGCTACCTCGACGCCCTGCGCGCGAGCCGCGATCCGCAGGACGAGGCGCGGGTCGAGAACCTCGACGAGTTCGTCGCGGTCACCCGCGACTTCGCCCGCAACAACCCGGAGGGGACGATCGTCGACTTCCTCACGGAGGTCACCCTCGTCTCCGACGCCGACGACCTCGACGACGAATCCGGCACCGTGTCGCTCATGACGATGCACACCGCGAAGGGACTGGAGTACGACGCGGTCTTCGTCACGGGCGTCGAGGAAGACCTCATCCCGCACCGCATCTCGGCGGGCGAGCCCGGGGGACCGCAGGAGGAGCGCCGGTTGTTCTACGTGGGCATCACCCGCGCACGCAAGCGGCTGCATCTCTCGCTCGCGATGACCCGGGCGCAGTTCGGCGAGGTCACCGTCGCGATGCCGAGCCGGTTCCTGCAGGAGATCCCCGCCGCGCTGATCGACTGGCGCCAGTCGCCCGGTGATGTGAACTCCCGCGGTGGCACGCAGTCCCGGGCTCTCAATGCCCGCCGATCGGGTGGCTACGGCGGATCCGGTTCGGGATCGGGCGACCGCTTCGGCGTGAAGCCGCTGTCGGGCGGAGACTCGCTGCGCCCGCTGTCGACCGCGATGGACAAGTTCCCGAATCGCGTCACCGCCAAGATGCGCGACAACGGCGACCTCGAACTCACCGCGGGCGACCGCATCCGGCATTCCGACTTCGGTGAGGGACGTGTGGACGCCGTGACCGGAGAGGGTGCCAAACGCATCGCGCACGTGCGCTTCGACTCGGCGGGGCAGAAGAAGCTGCTCATCAAGGTGGCACCCATCGAGAAGATCTCTCCCGCGTGATCCGCGCCCGGCGGCGGGTTAGGCTGGCAGATATGGCCCTCTTCTCTCGCCGCAAGAAGTCCGACGACGATGCTGTCGCTTCCGCCGATGTGTCCGCGACCGATGACGGGTCGTCCCTCGCGGCGCCGGTGACCGAGACGGCGGCGCCCGCGGAGCCCGCCGCCACGGGCGCGGCCGACACCGCGGCATCCGACGACGACGCGTCCGAGACGGCGGCGTCCGAGACGGCGGCGTCCGAGACCGCAGAGACCGAGACCGCCGTGCCCACCATCGGGATCTCCGTGCAGGCGTTCCGGGGAGTCGGTGCCGCCGCCGGCCCCGCGGTCACCCTGCCGGACGCGGACGAGAAGCCCACGTCGGCCAGTCCGTCGATCACGCCTCCCCGACCGGCTCAGCCTGTCGCCCCGACGGTCCCGGCCGACCCGGAGGCACGCCGCCTGCCCCTCGCGCCCGTGCTGCCGCCGGAGCAGACGGAGACCGTCGCCGGCATGAAGGACAACGTCCTGTTGCGGGAGGCGCTCGCCCAGATCGAAGCGGGCGCGACGAACGAACAGCTTCTCGGGGTCATGCGGCAGGCGCTGCAGGGACACCTGTACATCCGCGTCAACGGTGATGCTCGGGCGCAGATCAGCGAGGGCAAGCCCCTCTCGGTCGCGGTCGTGCGCGACGACGATCGCCAGTTCATGCTCGCCTTCAGCTCGGCAGCCGCGGTCCGCGACTCCGTGAAGCTGGAGTCCGACCCCGCGGCGACCTCCGCTGTCGCACAGCCGGTCACGTCGGTGCTGCAGCAGGTCGTCTCCGGAGACTTCGCGGGCCTCATCGTCGACAACGCCTCGGCTCCGCACCGGGTGATCTTCCCCACCGAACTGCTGGAGAAGACGCTCGAGCAGGCCGATGTCGACATGCGCGTGAAGTCGCTCCTCGCCGCGCCCCGCGCGCAGGACACCCCGAAGAAGGTCGGCGAAGCGCTGGCGTCCACGCGGATGTGGGTGGCCGTGAATGACGGCACCGGCAGCGGCCAGGTGGGGATCGCGGAGTCGCAGACCGCCGACGGCAAGCGGTTCCTTCAGCTCTTCTCCCACCCGCTCGAGGTGATCGCTCTCGGGCGTGGAGACCGCCCGCTGCCGTTCACTCCGGAGCAGCTCGCGAAGGTCATCTCGAGTCACGCCGAGATGGCCGGGGTCATCGTCGACGCCGCGGGTCCCTCGATCCTCGTCGATCGGGCCGCGCTCGCGCCCGTCCTGGTGCTCGCGGTCGACCTGGGGGAGTGAGCTCACGGGGGGTTCCCCGTCGCGCGGCCGCGGCCTAGGGTCGGAGCATGGCCTCCGAACGTGTGACCCTGACCGTCGCCGACTCCGATCAGGACCGTGACGTGGCGCTGTCGAGTCCGAACCGGGTGATCTGGCCCGACGTCGGCATCACGAAGGCGGAGCTGGCTGACTACGTGCAGACCGTCGCCACCCCGTTCCTCGCGGCCAACGGCAACCGTCCGGTGTCCCTCGAACGGTTCCGCGACGGCATCGGGCCCGCTGCCGGTCCCCGGGCCGAGGGCTTCTTCTCGAAGAATCCTCCGAAGGGCACCCCCGACTTCGTCGACGCCGTGACCGTGACCTACAACAGCGGGCGGCAGCATCCGCAGATCGTGCTGAACCGACCGAGCGCGATCGTGTGGGCCGTGCAGATGAACACGATCGTCTTCCACCCGTGGGCCTCGCTCGCGACCGACGCCGACAACCCGATCGAGCTGCGCATCGACCTCGATCCGCAGCCGGGCACGGACTTCGCGGATGCCGTCAGGGCAGCCCATGCGTTGCGCGAGGTGCTGCGCGAGGCCGGACTGGAAGCCTTCGCCAAGACGAGCGGCAACCGCGGCCTGCACATCTTCGCGCCGATCGAGCCCGCTCACGAGTTCCTCGACGTGCGCCATGCGGTGATCGCGGCCGGGCGAGAGCTGGAGCGCCGGATGCCGACGCAGGTCACCACGAACTGGTGGAAGGAGGAGCGAGGGGAGCGGATCTTCGTCGACTTCAACCAGGCGAACCGCGACCGCACCATGGCCGGCGCCTACAGCCCGCGCGCGCTCCCCGCCGCGACCGTGTCGACCCCGGTGCACTGGGAGGAGCTCGACGGCCTCGATCCTGCCTCGTTCACGGTGCGCAGCCTCCCGCAGCGCCTCTCCGACGTCGGCGACCCGTGGGCGCACATGCAGGATGCCCCGGGGCGCATCGACACGCTGCTCGCCTGGTGGGAGCGCGACGTCGCCGAGGGGCTCGGCGAGTTGCCCTTCCCTCCGGAGTTCCCCAAGATGCCCGGGGAGCCGCCGCGCGTGCAGCCCAGCAAGAAGGTCGCCGCGAACTGGGATGCCGACGGGTCGCCCGCCGCAGACGGCTGATCCGGTTCAGCCCAGGACGTCGGCGAGGTCGTAGCCGGTGACCGTGTCGAGCTGACCGTAGGTGCAGGAGCGGGCCTCGCGGTCCGGGCGCCAGCGCGCGAACTGCACGGTGTGGCGGAATCGGGCGCCCTCGAGCTGGTCGTAGCGCACCTCGAGCACGCGCTCGGGTCGCAGTCGCACGAAGGACACGTCCTTCGAACCCGAGAATCGCGATCGCTCGCCGGCACCGGTGACGACCGCGCCCTCGTCGTCGCGTTCGACCAGCGGCGCGAGTTCCGCGACGAGCTCCTGACGGCGCACATCGCTCCAGGCGGCGACCCCGCCCACCTGGCGCAGCACGCCGTCCTCGTCGTGGAGACCGACGAGCAGCGACCCCACGCCCGACCCCGACTTGTGCACGCGGTACCCGAGGGCGACCACATCGGCCGTTCGCGCGTGCTTGATCTTGATCAGGGTGCGCTTGCCCGGGGCGTAGGGCTGGTCGAGAGGCTTCGCGACGACGCCGTCGAGCCCCGCGCCCTCGAACTCCGCCAGCCACCGGACGGCGGCATCGCGGTCGCGGGTGGTGCGGGTGATGTGCAGCGGATGCGCGACGCCCGACATCAGGGTCTCCAGTCGCGCGCGGCGATCCTGGAACGGGGCACCGAGCAGGTCGTCGTCGCCGATCGCGAGCAGGTCGAACGCGATGAACATCGCCGGTGTCTCGGCGGCGAGCTTCGTCACGCGTGAGGCCGCGGGATGGATGCGCTGACTCAGAGCCTCCCAGTCGAGCCGTTGCCGCCCGAAGGGTCCGGTCGCGACCACGATCTCGCCGTCGAGCAGGCACGGTCCGGGGAGCAGCTGAGGAACCGCGTCGACGAGCTCGGGGAAGTAGCGGGTGAGCGGTTTCGCTCCGCGGGAACCGATCTCCACGGTCTCACCGTCCCAGGAGATGAGGCCGCGGAAACCGTCCCACTTGGGTTCGTACAGCAGCCCGCCCGTCGTCCTCGCAGGGTCGGGGACCGCGGCTGCCGCCTTCGCGAGCATCGGGGCGGGGATGTCGTAGGGCATGGTCCCATCCTGGCCGCCGGGCGGGCGCCGCGGAAGGGCGCAACGCGTGCGGGGCGGGTCTGCTCAGCCGAACAGGTCGGCGAGGGACATCGGGGTGCCGGCATCCGCGAGAGCCACTCGCGCGGCGTGCCAGCCGGCCATGCCGTTCACGGCGGGGCCGGGAGGGGCGGAGGCGGAGGCGAGATACACCCCGCGCATGGGCGTGCGCCACGGGGCGGTCGACAGCACCGGTCGGCGCAGAGCCTGCCGCATGTCGAACACGCCGCCGGAGATGTCCCCGCCGATCTCGGCCGGGTTGACCGCCTCGCGCGAGGAAGCCGGGACCGCGTGATGCGCCAGGATCCGGTCGCGGAAGCCGGGTGCGAAACGCTCGATCTGCGCCGTGATGAGCTCGGTCGGGTCGAGATCCGACCCGTTCGGCACATGGATGTAGGCCCACAGCACGGCCTTGCCCGCGGGAGCGCGCGAGTCGTCGTGCACGGAGGGCTGCACCGCGAGCACGTACGGACGCTCGCTCACGCGTCCTGCGGCGACGGCGTTCTCGCTCGCCCAGATCTCGGCCTGGGTCCCCCCGACGTGCACGGTCGCGGCCTGGCGGACCTCGGGGTTCGTCCACGGCACGGGGCCGTCGAGCGCGAAGTCGACTTTCGCCGCCGCGGCACCGTAGCGGAACCGGGTGACGGCGTGTTCGTACCCCGCCGGCACGTCCGGGTGCGTGAGGGCGAGCCGGGGCGTCGTGTCGAGCATGACCAGGTCGCCGCGTCGGGCATCGCCCGCGTCGAGACTGGCGAGATCGGTCACGCGGATCCCGGTCTCGAAGGTGCCGCCGTGGGCCTCGATGTCGGCGATCATCGCATCGGCGATCCGCTGCGACCCGCCGCGGGGGTACGGCCACCCGCCGTCGTGGGCGAGCGCGCCGAGGAGCATCCCGGCGGCTGCTCCGGCCAACGTCGGCTGAGGCGCGTTGGCGTGCGCCACCACGCCCGCCATGAGCGCGGCCGCCCCATCGGTGAGGAATGAGTGTCGGGCGAGGGGAGTGCCCTGATCCAGCATCCGGATCGCATAGCGTGCCGCGGTGAGCGGGTCGTGCGGCAGGCGCAGGAGCTGGTTGTTCGTGAAGTCGACGAGTCCGTCGACGTGGGTGCTCAGCGGACGCAGCCGGGAGAGCCAGGCGTTCCGGTCGATCCCGAGGCCTGCCGCCGTGCGCTCGATGTCGTTCCAGGCGATCGCCGCGCGACCGCCGTCGAGCGGGTGTGCGTACGCGATCTCGGGTCGGACCCAGTCGATGCGGTCGGCGAGCCCGAACGCGCGGAAGAACGGGGACACCACGGCGGCCGGATGCACGGTGGAGCACACGTCGTGACGGAAGCCGGAGAGGGTGGACTCGGCCGTGCGGACGCCGCCGCCGAGGCTGTCGGCGGCTTCGAGGACGCGGACCCGGTAGCCGGCGCGAGCGAGGGAGACCCCCGCTGCGAGGCCGTTCGGGCCGGAGCCGATCACGGTTGCACGTGCCATGCCCCCAGTCTTGCACGCAGGAATACGGAGAACGGCCGGACCGGGTCTCTGGACGTGCGATCCTGGAGGGGATGAAAGAAGTACAGGGGCCGACCCCCGCAGGCACCTCCCGTCCATACCGTTCACTCCCGGAAGCGTTGCGCGCGCACCGCATCGATCCGTCGAACCACGCGTTCATCACCGCGATCGTGGATGCCGTCGGCATCTCCTCGTTCATCGACCGCGGCCGCTACATCGAGGCGATCCGTCGCGGTGAGGGTGCGGCCCTGCACATCGGCCGAACGTACACCAACGGCTTCACCGAGGACGAGCGGCTGATCGTGGGCGCGACGCCGCTGCGCCTGCAGCCGAGCGAGGGGCGGGCGCCGTACTTCTACGTCAGCCACCCGAGCGAGTTCATCCCGTTGGCTCCCGCCCGCGCGGCGAAGCGCGCCACGACTCCGCGCGTCTCCGCGCCTCGGGTCGAGAAGGGGTCCAAACCGGTCGAGGAGCGCGACTACGGCGTGTGCGACGTGTGCTTCATGGTGAAGACGCCTTCCGGAGGCTGCGGCTGCGACTGAGTGCGCGGTGCCCTGCTCAGGCGAAGGCGCTCATCCCGGTGATGTCGCGACCGAGCAGCAGCGCCTGCACGCTCTCGGTGCCCTCGTAGGTGTGGATGGCCTCGATGTCGGCCATGTGCTGCATGACGCCGTTCTCGAGCAGGATGCCGTTGCCCCCCAGCAGGTCGCGGGCGGTCGACGCGATGCGGCGGGCGGCTCGGGTGTTGTGGAACTTCGCCAGTGACGCCTGGGTGGGTCGCAGCGCACCCGCGGTCTCCAGGTCGGCCATCCGCCGGCAGTAGAGCTGCATGGCGGTGAGATCCTCGAGCATGTGGGTGAGGCGCTCCTGCACCATCTGGAACTTCGCGAGCGGTTTGCCGAACTGCACCCGCTGCTGGGCGTACGAGAGCGCGGCCTCGTAGCAGGCGGTGGCATGGCCGAGCGCCGACCACGCGACGCCGGAGCGCGTGGCGTACAGCACGACCGAGGCGTCCTTGAAGCTGTGGGTGCCGGGCAGCACGGCGTCGAGCGGCACGCGCACGTCGTCGAGCACGATGTGCGCCTGATGGATCGCGCGGAGCGAGGCCTTGCCGCGGATGACCGTGCCGGTGTACCCGGGAGTGTCCTGCTCGACGAGGAAGCACCGCACGGCACCGTGCTCGTCGGCGGTCTCGTCGTCCACCCGCGCCCACACGAAGGTGATGCCGCCGGAGGCGCCGTTGCCGATCCACTTCTTGGTGCCGCGGATGACCCAGCTCTCGCCGTCGCGCCGCGCCGTGGTCTCGAGCGAGACGGAGTCCGAGCCGTGGTCCGGCTCGGTGAGCGCGAAGGAGCCGAGGACCGAGGCATCGGCCAGTGCCGCGAGCCAGCGCTCCTGCTGAGCGGACGAGCCGAACAGGGCGAGCGTGCGCAGTGCGAGGCCGCCCTGCACGGCGAGGATCGTGCCGAGCGAGCCGTCCCCCCGGGAGATCTCCATGTTCACGAGCCCCGCCGCCAGAGGGGACAGACGGGTCAGGCCCGGGTGCTCGATGCCGTCGACCACCAGATCCAGCTCGCCCATGCGTCGGGCGGCGTGGAGGGGATACTCCGCGCGATCCCAGGCATCCGCCATCTGCGGGCCGACCTCGTCGATGTAGGCCTTCGCCCGATCCCAGACGGCGCGGTCAGGGGCGGGGATGTCGCTGAACACCGCGTAGTAGTCGCTGTCCCGACGTCCGGTGACGTCGTACGACGAGACGCGCTCGCCGGGGAACGGGAGGGCTTCGCTGCTCATGGAGACTCCTTCGATGACACCAGGTATCGTACGCCTCGATACTCGGTTCCACCACCTGACGCAGCAGGACGTGCGTCGCGGCGCGCCGGGACGCACGCCGCACGGCTAAGCAGTGCTCAGTCGAGCTGGCTGCGCAGGCGGCGGGTGATCTCCGCGACCGGCATCGAGCGCGGGAAGACCGCGACCACGACGTCATCCGGAGCGCTCGGCGGGGTCTCCGCGGCGACGCCGTAGCGGCGCCGGACATCGGCCAACGCGGACTGCAGGGTCGACAGCGGCACCTTCTTCGTGCCGCGCAGCAGCTGCCGCAGCACATGGTTGTGCACGGCGGTCACGAGGGCGGCGAAGGCGACGGCATCCAGAGGATCGATTCCGGGGAGCGCGCCGCGCAGGTACTCGTCGAACAGCCGCTCGTACCGGAACACCGTGATGATCTCGCGCTCGCGCAGCACCGGCACCTCGCGCACGATCTGGTAGCGGCGCCGGGCGAGCTCCGGATCGTTCGCGAAATGCGAGAAGACCGACTCGGATGCCGCGCACACCGCGCCCCAGGGGTCGTCGTGCCCCTCGGCGAGGAACTCCCGCAGCCGGTTCAGCAGGGCTTCGTGATCGGCGAAGACCACGTCCTCCTTGCCGCCGAACTGGCGGAAGAAGGTCGACCGCGAGACTCCCGCCGCCTTCGCGATCTGTTCCACGGAGGTCTGGTCGAAGCCCTGGGTGGCGAAGAGCTCGAGCGCGGCGGCCACGACGCCGGTGCGCAGTTCTGCGGATTCGTGCATGGGCGAAAGCCTAGACCTCGCCGCGCGCGGGGCGCAGGGGCAGGAAGAACGTCGACGCCGAGGTAGTAGGCTGGGGGACTGGTCGATGTCTCGACATCGAGAGAATTACCAGACAGCAGCCCAGTGAAGGAACCACAGTGGATCTGTACGAGTACCAGGCACGAGACGTTTTCGAAAAGTACGGAGTGCCGGTTCTCGCCGGCATCGTCGCGGACACCCCGGAAGAGGTGAGGGCGGCCGCCGAGAAGATCGGTGGAGTGGTCGTCGTCAAGGCCCAGGTGAAGACCGGCGGCCGTGGCAAGGCGGGCGGCGTCAAGGTCGCCAAGACCCCCGACGAGGCCTACGAAGCCGCGAAGGCCATCCTCGGCCTCGACATCAAGGGCCACGTCGTCAAGCGCGTCATGGTGGCCCAGGGCGCCCGCATCGCCGAGGAGTTCTACTTCTCCGTGCTGCTCGACCGCGCCAACCGCTCCTACCTGAGCCTCTGCTCGGTCGAGGGCGGCATGGAGATCGAGGAGCTCGCCGTCGAGCGTCCCGAAGCGCTCGCGCGCATCGAGGTCAACCCGCTCACGGGCATCGACAAGGAGAAGGCCGTCGAGATCGCTCGTGCGGCGAACTTCCCCGACGAGCTCATCGAGAAGGTCTCCGACGTCTTCGTCACGCTCTACGACGTCTACAAGGGCGAGGATGCCACGCTCGTCGAGGTCAACCCGCTCGTCCTCACCGAAGAGGGTGACATCATCGCGCTCGACGGCAAGGTCACGCTCGACGAGAACGCCTCCGAGATCCGTCACCCCGAGCACGAGGCGCTCGAGGACAAGGACGCCGCCGACCCGCTCGAGGCCAAGGCCAAGGCCGCCGGTCTGAACTACGTGAAGCTCGACGGCGAGGTCGGCATCATCGGAAACGGTGCAGGGCTGGTCATGTCGACGCTCGACGTCGTCGCGTACGCCGGCGAGAAGCACGACGGCGTGAAGCCGGCGAACTTCCTCGACATCGGCGGCGGAGCCTCGGCCGAGGTCATGGCCGCCGGCCTCGACGTCATCCTCGGCGACCCGCAGGTCAAGAGCGTGTTCGTCAACGTCTTCGGTGGCATCACGGCGTGCGACGCCGTCGCCAACGGCATCAAGGGCGCCCTCGAGACGCTGGGCGCCACGGCGTCCAAGCCGCTCGTCGTCCGCCTCGACGGCAACCGCGTCGACGAGGGTCGCGCGATCCTCGCCGAGTATGCGCACCCGCTCGTCACCCTGGCCGCCACCATGGACGAGGGCGCCGACAAGGCCGCCGAGCTCGCCAACGCCTGACCCTTCGTCGGGCTCAGGGACCGGAATTTAAGGACTAAGAGAATGTCGATCTACCTCAACAAGGACTCCAAGGTCATCGTCCAGGGCATCACCGGCGGCGAGGGCACCAAGCACACGGCGCTCATGCTGAAGGCCGGAACCCAGGTCGTGGGAGGCGTGAACGCCCGCAAGGCCGGCACCACGGTCTCGCACACCGACAAGGACGGCAACGCCGTCGAGCTGCCCGTCTTCGCCTCGGTCGCCGAGGCCATGAAGGAGACCGGCGCCGACGTGTCGATCGCCTTCGTCCCCGGCGCCTTCACGAAGGACGCGATGATCGAGGCCATCGATGCCGAGATCCCGCTGCTCGTCGTGATCACCGAGGGCGTTCCCGTCGGCGACTCGGCCGAGGCATGGGCGTACGCCCAGAGCAAGGGCAACAAGACGCGCATCATCGGCCCGAACTGCCCCGGCATCATCACCCCGGGTGAGGCGCTCGTGGGCATCACCCCCGCGAACATCACCGGCAAGGGACCGATCGGCCTCGTGTCGAAGTCGGGCACCCTGACCTACCAGATGATGTTCGAGCTGCGCGACCTGGGCTTCTCGACCGCCATCGGCATCGGCGGCGACCCGGTCATCGGCACGACGCACATCGATGCGCTCGCCGCGTTCGAGGCCGACCCCGAGACGAAGGCGATCGTCATGATCGGCGAGATCGGCGGAGACGCCGAGGAGCGCGCGGCCGAGTACATCAAGGCGCACGTCACCAAGCCGGTCGTCGGCTACGTCGCGGGCTTCACGGCTCCCGAGGGCAAGACCATGGGGCACGCGGGCGCGATCGTCTCCGGTTCCGCCGGTACCGCGCAGGCGAAGAAGGAGGCCCTCGAGGCCGCCGGCGTCAAGGTCGGCAAGACGCCGTCCGAGACGGCCGACCTGATGCGCGCACTGATCGAATCGCTCTAGTCGCGGAGCGACTCCGACCGGTAGCTGAGCGAGGAGCACAGCGACGCGTCGAAGTGTCGAAGCGCTCTGATCTGCGTTAGGATCGAAGAGAAGGCCCCGGACTCCACTCTGGGGCCTTCTTTCATGCCCGGATGACGACGCTGAACGCCGCACGGGACAGGCACGAAGAAGGGGCGGATGCCGCAGCATCCGCCCCTCTCGTGAATCCGTGTGTCAGATCCCGACGCCGAACAGCGCCTCGATCGGACCGCGTGCGAAGAACAGCACGAACCCGGCGGCGACGGCCCACAGCAGTGGACTGATCTGCTTGGCCTTGCCCGACAGGGACTGCACGAGCACCCAGCTCACGAAGCCGGCTCCGATGCCGTTGGCGATCGAATAGGTCAGCGGCATCACCGTCACCGTGAGGAACACCGGCAGCAGCACGCTGAAGTCGCCCAGATCGATGTACTTGATCTGCGCCATCATCATGGCTCCGACGATGACCAGCGCCGCCGCCGCGATCTCGGTCGGGACGATCGAGGTGAGCGGGGTGAGGAACATCGCCAGCAGGAAGATCCCGCCGGTGACCACGTTGGCGAGTCCCGTGCGGGCTCCTTCGCCGATGCCCGCACCGGACTCGATGAACACGGTGCTCGACGATGACGACGTCGCACCACCGGCGATCGCTCCGACGCCCTCCACGATGAGCGCCGACTTGATCCGGGGGAAGTCGCCCTTCTCGTTCGCGAGACCGGCTTCCTTCGCGAGACCGGTCATGGTGCCCATGGCGTCGAAGAAGTTCGAGAACACCAGGGTGAAGACGATCATCACGAGGGCGACGAGGCTGACCTTCGAGAAGTCGAACCCGAAGTCGACGGCGCCGATCAGGCTCAGATCCGGCAGGCTGACGGGAGATCCCGTCAGGGTGGGGACGGTGAGGCTCCAGCCGCCGGGGTTCAGTTCGCCGTCGGCGCCGACCTGCGGGCCGAGGTGCCAGATCGCCTCGACGATCACCGCGAGCACGGTGCCGGTGACCAGGCCGATCAGGAGGCCGCCCTTGACCTTGCGGGCCACGAGGATGCCGGTGAGCACCAGCGTCGCGACGAACAGCACGGTGGGAACCGTCGCGATCGAGCCGGCGACGCCGAGCCCGACCGGCGGAGACGCCGCGCCGGTCGCGGTGACGAAACCGGAGTTCACGAAGCCGATGAACGCGATGAAGAAGCCGATGCCGACCGTGATCGCGATCTTCAACTGGAAGGGCACGGCGTCGAAGATCAGCTTGCGCAGCCCGGTGGCCGCCAGCAGCACGATCACGATGCCGTTGATCATCACGAGCGCCATGGCCTCGGCCCAGGTGATCTGACCCACGACGGAGAAGGCCACGAAGGCGTTGATGCCGAGGCCTGCGGCGAAGCCGAAGGGGAGGCGCGTGACGAGACCGAACAGGATCGTCATGACACCCGCGGTCAGGGCGGTCGCGGCGCCGACGGCGCTGAAGTCCAGCGTCGTGCCGTCGACATCGGCGGCGCCGGTGAGGATGATCGGGTTGAGGATCACGATGTACGCCATGGTGACGAAGGTCACCAGTCCGCCTCGGATCTCGGTACCGACGGTGGATCCGCGTCTGCTGATCTCGAAGAAGCGATCGAGAGCGTTCTTGGGCTCGGCGTCGGGGCGGACAGGGGACGGGGCAGTTGTCATCGGGGGAACCTCCGGAGAAGACGTTATCGTGTCGCCCGCCCCGCGCGCGCCCGCAGGGGGTGAGCGGGTTCTCGTCGTAGTCTCGAATCGCTATGCAACGCCTCCTCGTCGCGCTTCTCGCCGCCATCGACGCCGCCATCGCGGCGGCAGTCGGTCTCGTCGTGCTGCTCGCGCCCCTGACGCTGCTGTGGACGCTGGCGTTCGGCATCACCGCCGACTGGGGAGCGCTCTGGCCGCTCACCGGCACGCTGTGGGCGTTCGGTCACGGCGTTCCGATCGACGTCGTGATCCCGCCCGAACTGCTCGTGGCCCTCGCGATCCCGCCGGCCGCCGCGACGTTCACGGTGTCGATCACTCCGCTGGCGTTCCTCCTCTTCACGGTGCTGTTCGCCGCGCGTTCCGGCACCCGCGCCGCGAAGTCCGGCGCGTGGCTGACCGGAGTCCTCTCCGGCTCGGTCGTGTTCGCCGCGATCAGTGCAGCCGTCGCGTTCACGTCGTGGGTGGAGGCCGCAGGCACGTCTCCGGTGCTCGCGATCATCGCCCCGGCAGCGGCGTACCTCGTCGGCGCGATCATCGGAGCGGTGCGCATCGCCTGGGAGGACGGTGACGGCGGCCTCGTGGACCGCGGGCATGACATCGTCGACTCCTGGGGAGACTGGGGTCCGGTACCCGCCGCGATCGTGCGGGGGACCGCGTTCACGGTGACCGCACTCCTCGGCGCCGGGGCATCGGCGATCGCGGTGATGACCCTCGTGCGCGGGGGAGAGGTCGTCGCACTCTTCCAGTCGTCGCGCGTGGATGCGCTCGGTGCTGTGATCCTGGCGCTCGGACAGTTCGTCTACCTGCCCACCCTGGTGGTCTGGGCGGTGTCGTGGTTCGCCGGGCCCGGTTTCGCCGTCGGGGTCGGCACGGCCGTCTCGCCGGCCGGCACGCAGCTCGGAGTGGTCCCCGGCATCCCGATCCTGGGACTGCTGCCCGAGAACAGCTCGATGTGGATGCTGATCGTCATCCTGATCCCGATCGCGGCCGGAGCGGTCGCCGGGTGGGCGGTCCGCTCGCGTCTGGTGTGGGAGGGGACGCCCTTGACGATGGGTCCTCGCGCACTCATCGCGGTCGGGATCGGAGCGGTCACGGCCGGGGTCGCCGCGCTCTCCGCGGTGTTCGTGCACGGCTCGATGGGGCCGGGGAGGCTGGCGGAGGTCGGGCCCGCGCCCCTGCCGTTCGCGCTCGCCCTGGGCGGCGAGGTGCTGCTCGGTGCCGCGATCCTCCTGCTGGCGCCCCGCAATCGCGACGAGCTGGCCGAGGAACGTCTCGATCGCTGGAACGCCGAGATGTCGGCGCCGGACCGCGCGCGCGGGGCAGCGGCGGGGATCGACGCGGCGGGGCTGGATGACACGGCGCCGCTCGACGCGGACCGCTTCCGTCCTCCGAGCGAACGCCGCGACTGAGCTCCGGCCGCGCGCGGCCGCCGACGAAACGACGTGCCGTGCCCCGGTAGACTGGGCGCGTGCTCACGGTCGCCGTTCTCATCTCGGGCACCGGCTCGAATCTTCGCGCCCTCCTCGAGGCCGCTCGTCATCCCGATTTCCCTGCGCGGGTCGTCGTGGTCGGCGCGGACCGCGAGGCCGACGGGCTGGCCCACGCCGAGGAGTTCGGCATCCCCAGTTTCACCGTCCCGTGGCACGAGCACGACAGTCGCGAGGCGTGGGGAGAGGAGCTCGGGCGTCAGCTCGACGTCTGGACGCCGGATCTCGTGGTGCTCAGCGGGCTCATGCGTCTGCTCCCCCCGTCGCTGGTCGCCCGGTACTCTCCGCGTCTGATCAACACGCATCCGGCCTTCCTCCCGGAGTTCCCCGGCGCCCACGGAGTCCGCGATGCGTTGTCCTCCGGAGCCACGCAGACCGGCGCGAGCGTCATCGTCGTCGATGACGGCGTCGACACCGGTCCGATCCTCGCGCAGGAGCGAGTGCCCATCCTCGGCGGCGACACCGAGCACAGCCTGCACGAGCGCATCAAGCCCGTCGAACGCCGCCTGCTGATCGACGTCGTCCGCGCGATCGCCACCGGCGAGCTCGCCCTGACCCCCGCTTCCTGACCCACCGATCCGTACGCCTCACCTCTCACGCACGAAGGAGCCCCTCATGGCCGGCCCCCGCCACGACCACTCGCTCTACCGCGATCGCGACACGGTGCCGATCCGCCGCGCGCTCGTCTCCGTGAGCGACAAGACCGAGCTGCTCACGCTCGCCGCGGCGCTCGCCGATGCGGGAGCGGAGATCGTCTCGACCGGCTCGACGGCCGCGACCATCCGGGACGGGGGATTCGAGGTGACCGACGTCGCCGCGGTCACCGGCGTCGCCGAGATGCTCGACGGTCGCGTGAAGACTCTGCACCCCAAGATCCACGGCGGTCTGCTCGCCGATCTGCGCCTCGAGGAGCACGAGCGTCAGCTCGCCGAGCTCGACATCACCCCCTTCGATCTCGTCGTGGTCAACCTGTACCCGTTCGTGGAGACGGTCGCGTCCGGCGCCGAGGGCGACGACGTGGTGGAGCAGATCGACATCGGCGGTCCGGCGATGGTGCGCGCGGCCGCCAAGAACCACGCCAACGTCGCGATCGTGGTCTCGCCCCAGTCGTACCCCGCCGTCGTCTCCGCGATCGCCGACGGCGGCACCACGCTGTCGCAGCGCCGCGAGCTCGCCGCCCGCGCGTTCGCGCACACCGCGGCCTACGACACCGCCGTCGCCTCCTGGTTCGCCGAGGGCACGCTCAACGCGGGCGGTGATCTGCCCGCCCACCTGACGATCCAGGCGGAGCGGCTCGCGACGCTGCGCTACGGCGAGAACTCGCATCAGCGCGGAGCGATCTACACGCGCGCCGGCGGGCACGGCATCGCGCAGGCCACCCAGCTCCAGGGCAAGGAGATGTCGTACAACAACTACGTCGACGCGGATGCCGCGCTGCGCGCCGCCTACGACATGATCAAGCCGGCCGTCGCGATCATCAAGCACGCGAACCCGTGCGGCATCGCCACCACCGCCCCGAACGCGCTCGACCCGATCGCCAGCGCGCACCTGCGCGCCCACGAGTGCGATCCGGTCTCGGCGTACGGCGGAGTCATCGCCGCGAACGGCACGGTCACGTTGAAGATGGCCGAGAACCTCAAGGACATCTTCACCGAGGTCATCGTCGCCCCCTCGTTCGAACCGGCCGCGCTCGAGGTGTTCAAGGCGAAGAAGAACCTGCGTCTGCTCCAGCTGCCGGAGGACTGGCAGCAGGAGCGGATGGACGTGCGCCTCGTCTCGGGCGGTCTGCTGCTGCAGGACGCGGACCGGTTCCCCGACGACATCGTCTCGGTGGCCAAGGACTGGGAGCTCGTCTCGGGCGAGCGTCCGAGCGACGCGGAGATGGAGAACCTCATCTTCGCGTGGAAGGCCTGCCGCGCGGTGAAGTCGAACGCGATCGTGCTCGCGAAGGACAACGCCACGGTCGGCGTCGGCATGGGCCAGGTCAACCGCGTCGACTCCTGCCGTCTCGCGGTCGAGCGCGCAGGAGACCGGGCCGCCGGATCCGTGGCCTCGTCCGACGCGTTCTTCCCGTTCGCGGACGGTGCGCAGGTGCTGATCGACGCGGGTGTCACCGCGATCGTGCAGCCCGGCGGTTCGGTGCGCGACGGCGAGGTCATCGATGCGGCGCGCAAGGCCGGCGTGACGATGTTCTTCACGGGAGAGCGGCACTTCTTCCACTGAGGCACCGGTCCCCGAGTCCTGCACGGGGAGGCGCCACCGCGATGTCCGATTTCCGCCAGTTCGAGTCGGCGGTGCGTGGCAGAGTGGAGGCATGAGCCTCCCCGTGACCGACTTCGACGAGCGGTACCGCGCGATCAGCGCGCGGGACACCCGCTTCGACGGCCAGTTCGTCACCGCGGTCAGCTCCACCGGCATCTACTGCCGGCCGAGCTGCCCCGCGCGCACGCCGAAGCCGCAGAACGTCACCTTCTATCCGACCAGTGCGGCCGCGCACGAGGCCGGATACCGCGCCTGCAAACGCTGCCTCCCCGAGGCCGCGCCCGGCTCCCCGGCGTGGGACGTGCGGGGCGACACCGCGGCGCGCGCCATGCGGCTGATCTCCTCGGGAGTGGTGGAGCGCGAGGGGGTGCCGGGACTGGCCGCCCGACTCGGCTACTCGCCCCGGCACCTCACGCGGCTGCTCGCCGGCGAGCTGGGCGCAGGCCCGCTCGCCCTCGCCCGGGCGCACCGTGCCCATACGGCCCGCATGCTGCTCGTCGGCACCGACATGCCCATCTCCGACGTCACCTACGCTGCGGGGTTCGCCAGCATCCGCCAGGGCAATGAGACGATCCGCCAGGTGTTCGGCCTCGCCCCCGGCGAGCTCAGAGCACGGCGCCGAACCGACGCATCCGTGGTGCCGGGCACCATCGATCTGGTGCTGCCCTATCGGGGTCCGCTCGATGCCGGCGGTATCTTCGCGTGGATGCAGGCGCGTGCCCTGCCCGGCGTCGAGGAGACCACGCCGACCTCCTTCGCGCGACACCTGCGGATGTCCGGCGGCCCGGCATGGTTCGAGGTGCGACAGGACGCCGCCGAGCGCCTGCACCTGCGCGCTCGCGTCACCCAGCTCGCCGACCTCGCGCCGTTGGTCTCGACGGTGCGGCGCCTTTTCGACCTCGACGCCGATCCGCAGGCGATCGACGAAGCGCTGTCGGCGCACCCGGAGCTCGCACCGCTCGTCGCGCAGACCCCCGGCATCCGGGTGCCGGGATCCGCCGACCCCCACGAGATGCTGATCCGCGCGATGGTCGGCCAGCAGATCACCGTGGTGGCCGCCCGTATGGCGCTGTCGGCGCTCGCCGAGGCACTGGGGGAGCGGACCGAAGACGGACTCCTGTTCCCGACCATGGACGCCATCGCGGCGCACGGACCCGAGGTGCTGCGCGGTCCGGCCGCCCGCATCCGCGCGATCACCGGGGCAGCGGCCGCGCTCGCCGACGGCTCGCTCACGCTCAGCGTCGGCGACGACGGGCCCGCGCAGCGCGCGGCCCTGCTCGCGCTGCCGGGAGTGGGGCCGTGGACCGCCGACTACGTGCGCATGCGGGTGCTCGGCGATCCCGACATCCTGCTGCCGGGCGAT
Organism: Microbacterium sp. TW_SC_2; assembly: GCF_055361165.1. Taxonomy (NCBI): domain Bacteria; kingdom Bacillati; phylum Actinomycetota; class Actinomycetes; order Micrococcales; family Microbacteriaceae; genus Microbacterium; species Microbacterium sp. TW_SC_2. The sequence goes on from NZ_CM143952.1 coordinate 864,162, forward strand.
GTCGCGATGCGCGCGGGAGCCGCCGCCTCCGGCCTCCCGGGTGACCCCGCCCCGCTGACCGCCTGGGCCGAGCGCACCGCGCCCTGGCGCAGCTACCTGACCGCGCACCTCTGGCGTGCCGCTCCGGTGCGCCGCCCTGCGGCCGCCCGCCGCCGACCGATCATCGAGCCCGGCTCGACCTCGAAGGAGAACTCATGACCGCGTTGATGCTGACGACCGCGCTGATCCAGACCGTGGACACGCCGGACGGGCCGTTCACGATCCTGACCGATGACCGTCAGCGCGTGCTCTCCTCGGGCTGGACCGCCGATGCCGAGACCGTGCTCGGTCGCCTGCCCGCCGCACGGCGCCCGGCGGATGTGCGCGAGACGGAGACCGAGGCCGCGGACGCCGTCGCCGCGTACTACGCCGGTGATGTCACGGCGATCGACTCGGTCGCGGTGGCTCAGACCGGCACCCCGCTGCAGCTGACCGGCTGGACTGCGCTGCGCGGGATCGCGCCGGGAGAGCCGCTGACCTACTCCTCGTTCGCCGCTCGGCTCGGCAACCCGCGGGCGGTGCGGGCGGCCGCGTCGATCTGCGCGCGCAACGCCCCGGCCCTGTTCGTGCCGTGTCACCGCGTGCTGCGCACGGACGGAACCCTCGGCGGGTTCGCCTGGGGCCTCGGTGTCAAGGAGCGCCTCCTGGCCCGCGAGTCCGCCGCGCGGGGCTAGGGACCGCACTCCGCTCGGCCCGGCCCTCGGGGGAGGTGCCCGGGGAGGCCGCGCATTCGGACACGCCGATCGGGAATGACTCTTGCACCCAGCTGGTTCACAGACATAGGCTGGTGGGCTGTCGCACCGACCGGACGACGACGCCGAGCCCCTGAGGAGGACACCATGACATCGATCGCCTCTGTGCAGATCGCGGCTCTCGGCACCCACCCGGCGCGACCGCTCCGCTAGAGCCACCACCCGTCATCTCGTCACCGGACGCCGGGCTCCGAGAGCCCGTTCCTGCGCCCGGCCCCGTCAGTAACCGCTTTCCATACGAAACTCATCTGAGAGACATGTCTTCCTCGCCTTCCCCGCAGAACACCGCGCCCCTGTCCACCCCTGCCGCGCTGTGGCGGCTCAAGCCCTTCGTCAAGCCGGTCATCTGGCGACTCGCCGGCGGTGCCGCCAGCGCGCTCATCGCCGCGATCATCGCCCTGATGATCCCGATCGTCCTCGAGCAGATCATGGCCGGTCCCGTGCGCTCCGGCGAGATCAGCGCGATCGTCGTCGGCGCGCTGATCGTCTTCGCCCTCGCTCTCGGCGAGGCCGTGATGGTGTGGCTCCGACGTCAGTTCGTGCTGAATCCGGCCACCGAGGTCGAGTACCAGATGCGCACGACGCTCTACTCGCGCCTGCAGGCGCTGCCGGTCTCGTTCCATGACCGGTGGCAGTCGGGGCAGCTCCTGAGCCGCATGATGCAGGACATCGGCCTGATCCGCCGCTGGCTCGCCTTCGGTCTCGTGCTGCTGGTCGTGAACGTGCTCACGATCGTCATCGGATCCGTGCTGCTGTTCCGCTGGCACTGGCTGCTCGGCACCATCTTCCTGGTGACCGCGATCCCGCTGTGGGTGCGCGGATACCTGTTCGAGAAGCGCTACGGGGCGCTGACCCGTCGCAGCCAGGATCAGGCCGGCGACCTCGCGACCAGCGTCGAGGAGAGCGTGCACGGCATCCGCGTGCTGAAGGCGTTCGGTCGGGGCTCGCACGCCCTGCGTCGCTTCAGCCGTCAGGCCGAGACGCTGCGCGAGACCGAGATGAGCAAGGCCGGTGCGGTCGCGTCGATCTGGTTCTGGCTCGACCTCATGCCGCAGATCGCGTTCGGCCTCAGCCTGATGTCCGGCATCTGGCTGATCTCGCAGGGCCAGATCGACGAGGCGCAGCTGTTCGCGTTCTTCGCGATGGCCGTCGTGCTGCGGTGGCCGATCGAATCGATCGGCTTCCTGTTCTCGTTCATGCTCGATGCCCGCACGGCCACCGACCGCGTGTTCGACATCTTCTCGGAGACGAACGCGATCACCGACCCGGAGAACCCCGTGCACATCGCGGAACCGCGCGGTGAGCTCGCCTTCGAGAACGCGCACTTCCGCTATCAGGATGCCGGCGCGCACGAACGCGATCTGCTCGACGGCATCGACCTGGTGCTGCGTCCCGGTGAGACGATGGCGCTGGTCGGCCTGACCGGAAGCGGCAAGACCACCCTCACCACGCTTCCCACACGTCTCTACGACGTCACCGGAGGTCGGGTCACTCTCGACGGTGTCGACGTGCGCGATCTGCCGCTGGCGGAGCTGCGCCGACACATCGCCATGGCCTTCGAGGACGCCACGCTGTTCTCGGCATCCGTCCGCGAGAACGTGCTGCTCGGACGCGCCGAGCTCGACGTGCACAGCCCGGAGGCGGAACTCGTGCTGCGCGAGGCGCTCGAGGTCGCCCAGGCCTCCTTCGTCGAGGCGCTGCCGGAGGGCGTCGAGACGATCATCGGCGAGGAGGGGCTCAGCCTCTCCGGCGGTCAGCGCCAGCGACTCGCGCTCGCCCGCGCCGTGGCGGCGGCACCGAAGGTCCTCGTGCTCGACGATCCGCTGTCGGCGCTCGACGTCGACACCGAGGCTCTGGTGGAGGAAGCCCTGCGCCGCGTGCTCGCCGAGACCACGGCCATGATCGTCGCGCACCGCCCCTCGACCGTGGCGCTCGCCGACCGCGTCGCGCTGCTCGAGGCCGGCCGCATCACCGCGGTCGGCACGCACAGCGAGCTGCTGCGCACGAGCCGCCACTACCGCCACGTCATCTCCAGCCTCGAAGCGGAGGAGGCGGCGCGGACCGGGGCGATCCCCATCATCCGCGATGCGTCGTCAGGCTCCGCAACCGACGAAGCAGACGGCGCCACCGACGACGACGCACGAGTCACCGAGAGGGAGGTCCAGGCATGAGCTCCGCGATCACCGGAACCCAGGACGAGGACCGCTCCACCTACACCCGCGAGGAGAGCAGGGCGATCCGTCGCCGTTCGCTGCGCCTGCTCGGGTCGCTGATCCGTCCGCTGCGCCCGCAGGTCATCGTCGCCGCCGTGGTGCTGGTCCTGTCGACCGCGCTGCAGGTGGCCGGCCCGATCCTGATCAGCATCGGCATCGATCGGGCCCTCCCGGCGGTGCTGGAGCAGGCGGACTGGATGCCGACGTTCATGATCGGCGGGATCTACCTGCTCGCGGGCGCTGCGGCAGCCGCCCTGATCGCGTGGTACGTGATCATCGCGGCACGCATCACGCAGGCGATCCTGATCGACCTCCGCAAGCGCATCTTCCTGCACACCCAGCGGCTGAGCCTCGAGTTCCACGAGTCGTACACGTCGGGTCGCATCATCTCGCGTCAGACCAGCGACCTGGACTCGATCCGCGAGCTGCTCGACGGCGGGCTCAACAACCTCGTCTCGGGCGTGCTCTTCGGAGCCTTCACGTTCATCGCCCTGCTGATCTGGGACTGGCAGTCCGGCGTGATCCTGGCGCTGGCCGGCGTGCCGCTGGTGCTCCTGATGCGCTGGTTCTACTCGCGCTCGCAGCTGGTGTACCGCGAGTCGCGCGTGATCAGCGCCAAGGTGATCGTGCAGTTCGTCGAGACCATGACGGGCATCCGCGCGGTCAAGGCGTTCCGCAAGGAGCCGCGCAACGACGTGACGTTCCAGGGCGTCGCGGGGGAGTACCGCGATGTGAACCGTCGCTCGATGCTGCTGTTCGGCACGTTCGAGCCGGGACTCATGGGCGTCGCCGCGTTGACGCTCGGGCTCGTCGTCCTCTGGGGCGGCATCCGCGTCTCGACCGACGCGCTCACCGTGGGCGTGCTGCTGTCGGCCGTGCTCTACGTGCGCAACTTCTTCGCTCCGATGCAGGAGATCGCGATGTTCCTGAACTCCTACCAGTCCGCCACGGCGGCGCTGGAGAAGGTGTCGGGAGTGCTGGAGGAGGTCCCGACGGTTCCGGACCCCGAGAAGCCGGTCGACCTGTGGGAGGCGCAGGGACACGTCCGCTTCGACGAGGTGACCTTCGGATACTCGGGCGACAAGACGATCCTGCCGAACTTCTCGCTCGACATCCCGGCCGGGCAGACGATCGCCCTCGTGGGCACGACCGGCGCCGGCAAGTCCACGTTGGCCAAGCTCATCTCGCGGTTCTACGATCCCTCCGCCGGGCATGTCACCCTCGACGACGTCGATCTGCGCTCCCTGCACCCCAAGGATCTGCGCCGCGCCATCGTGATGGTGACGCAGGAGGCCTACCTGTTCAGCGGCACGGTCGCCGACAACATCGCGCTCGGCAAGCCCGACGCGACGATGGAGGAGATCCGGGCGGCGGCCAGGGCGGTCGGCGCGGACGAGTTCATCTCGGCGCTGCCCGACGGCTACGACTCCGACGTCAACAAGCGCGGCGGTCGCGTGTCGGCGGGGCAGCGTCAGCTGATCTCGTTCGCCCGCGCCTTCCTCGCTGACCCGGCGGTGCTGATCCTCGACGAGGCCACCGCCTCGCTCGACATCCCTTCGGAGCGGCTGATCCAGGACGCCCTGCAGACGCTGCTGGCCGACCGTACGGCGATCATCATCGCGCACCGGCTGTCGACCGTCGCCATCGCGGACCGCGTGCTCGTGATGGAGCACGGGAAGATCATCGAGGACGACACCCCCGCGGCACTCATCAGCGGCACGGGCAAGTTCGCGCAGCTGCACGCCGCGTGGCAGGAGACCCTGGTCTAGGTCGCGACGGGTCGGGGCGGGACGTCCGGGTCAGGACATCCTGCCCCGGACACCGGAGCGGGCGGATCGCGGGCTGGGTAGCATCGACGTATGGATCCGTTGTCGCTCGCCGTCGAGTTGTGGTGGATCGCGCCCGTCGCCGTCGGCGGCGTCACGGCCGGGGCGATCGGCCTGCGTCATCGCGCGAGGTCGAGCGGACGCCGTCTCGCGGTCGACGCGGCCCGGCACGACCTCCGCATCGCGCGTGCGGGGATCGCTGAGAAGCGTGCCGCGGTGAAGATCGCGAAGGCCGACGTCGCGCACGTCTCGGCCGAACGTGCGGCCCGTCGGGCGTCCCCCGAGCAGGTCGCGAGCGCACGGCGCATGCTGCGCGACGCCGAGCGAGACGTCAAGGCGGCGATCGCCGACATCAAGGCCCGGAACGCCCGACTGACGGCCGCCCGCGCGGCCATCCCCTCCGCCTCCGCCCCGCGGCCGCTCGACCGGCTGCGCTCCGAGCACGACGCGATCGTGGTGCGGTGGATGCAGTACGAGACCGACCCCGCGTGGCAGATCGCCTATCCCGGCATGACCGACGTGAAGCAGCCCGCGACGGCCGCCTATCTGCGCGCGGCGGGTCGTGCGACCGACCTGCGGCGCGAGGCCGGCGACCGGCCGACCCCGGCGGAGTTCGCGGCCTATCGGGACGCCGTGGCCCAGCTCGCCCGTGCCCTCGACGTCGCCGAGCACTCGGCGCGCGTCACGGCCGGGGAGATCTCGGGGGCGCCCGGATGGCAGGACGCGGCGCAGGACGCCCTGACGCGCTCCGCCGCAGCCCTGGATCGCGCTGCGGGGATGGCGGCATCCGCTCTCAGCACGTGGACGAAGCGCGGGCGGAAGGATCCCGAGCCCCCGCGCGACACGCGGTAGCGCCGGCGCTCCTCGGGTCAGCCCTCGATCGTCCGGGTGCGCACCAGTTCGCGGTACCAGAGACCGGAGTCCTTGACGGTGCGCTCGAGTGTGTCGAAGTCGACACGCACGATCCCGAACCGCTTGGCGTAGCCGTATCCCCACTCGAAGTTGTCCAACAGCGACCACACGAAGTACCCGCGCAGATCGACGCCGCGGGCGAGCGCACGGTGCGCGGCCGTGAAGTGCCGCCGGAGATAGTCGGTGCGCTCCGGGTCGGGTATCGAACCGTCGTCCGCGACCGTGTCGTCGAAGGCCGCGCCGTTCTCGGTCACCATGAGCGGCTGCTCGGGGAACCGCTCCGAGAGCGACACGAGCAGCTCCTCGAGTCCCTCGGGGGCGATGTTCCAGCCCATGGCCGTATACGGACCCGGCTGTGCGACGAACTCCACGACCTGGTCGCTGCCCGGCCACGCGGTGCCGCCCGCGGCGCCCTTGTGCCCGTCGTTCTGCTGCTTCTCCGAGACGCCGTCCCAGAGCCGCACGGTCGCGGTGGAGTAGTAGTTCACGCCCAGCACATCGATCTGCTGGTGGATCTCGGTGAGATCGCCCTCGCGCACGAAGCCCCAGTCGGTCACGGAGGCGGTGTCCGCCAGCAGATCCGCCGGATACTCACCGCGCAGGAGCGGATCCGTGAACGCCCGATTCGCGAGCGCGTCGATACGACGAACGGCTTCGGCGGCGCCGTCGCCCTGTCCGCGCAGCACATGGAAGTTCAACGTGACGGAGTAGTCGGGGTCGCCCGTGGACGTCGCACGGAGCGCCTGCACGGCACGGCCATGCGCGAGATTGAGGTGATGCACGGCGGCGAGCGCGGATGCCGGCTCGTGCCGTCCCGGTGCGTGACCGCCCTGTCCGTAGCCGAGGTACGCCGAGCACCAGGGCTCGTTGAGCGTGGTCCAGGTGTGCACCCGATCGCCGAGTGCATGCCCCATGATCTCCGCGTACCGCTCGAAGGCGTCGGTCGTCGCGCGCGAGGTCCAGCCTCCGGCATCCTCGAGGTACTGCGGCAGATCCCAGTGGTACAGCGTCGCGACCGGGCGGATGCCGCGCTCGAGCAACCCGTCGACGAGCCGCGAGTAGAAGTCGATGCCGGCTTGATTGACGTCGCCGGTGGCCTCGGGGACGATGCGCGGCCAGGCGATCGAGAAGCGGTAGGCCTCGAGCCCGAGCTCCGCCATCAGATCGAGGTCCTCCTCGGTGCGGTGGTAGTGGTCGCACGCCACGTCGCCGGTGTCGCCGTTCCAGACGCGGCCCGGGGTCTTGCTGAACGTGTCCCAGATCGACGGCGTGCGGCCGTCCTCGGCGGCGGCGCCCTCGATCTGGTACGAGGCCGTCGCCGAACCGAAGGTGAAGTCCGCGGGGAGGACGAGACCGGATCCTCGGTAGTCGTCGGCGGGGGGAAGGGGGGTGGTCATCGGGTGATCCATGCCTTTCCATCGATGGCCGTGATAGCAGGTCCGTTGCCGCGAGCGATGCCGAACTCGGACGGGTGATCCGTCGTGATGGACACTCCGCCATCTCGGGATGCCACCAGATACGTGGCGGAGCTGCCGGATGGGTCCGTGACACGGATCTCCTGATCCTCCGGCGACCCGAAGACGCGCAACGTCAGCCCCTCCAGCCAGTCCGTGTCCGGACGATCATCGCGGGCCCCCCACGGCAGCACGGCCCCGTCGCGGACATAGAGCGGAAGACTCGTGAAGTCGTGCCGTTCTCGGCGCCACCCGCCTCCGCTCACACGGTCGCCTGTGAGCAGATGGGTCCACCCGCCCTCGGGGAGATAGAACTCCACGTCGCCCTGCTCCGTGAACACGGGCGCGACAAGGATGTCCGGCCCGAGCATGTACTGCCGGTCGAGGTAGGCCACGGCCGGGTCGTCGGGAAACGCGAGCTGCATCGGGCGCATCACCGGCACTCCGGCGGCGGCGGACTCGGCAGCCGCCGAGAACAGGTAGGGCATGAGGCGCATCTTCAACGTCGAGAACATCCGGGTCACTTCGACGGCCTCCTCGTCGAAAGCCCACGGGACCCGGTACGAGCGGGAGCCGTGGAAGCGACTGTGACTCGACAGGAATCCGAACGCTGTCCAGCGCTTGAACACCGCCGGGTCGGGCGTGCCCTCGAACCCGCCGATGTCGTGACTCCAGAACCCGAACCCGCCGAAGGCGAGCGATAGCCCCCCGCGTAGCGTCTCCGCCATCGAGATGAAGGTCGAGGCGCTGTCTCCTCCCCAATGCACCGGGTAACGATGTCCTCCCACGGTCGCGGAGCGAGCGAACACGACCGCATCGGTCCCGTCCCGCTCCTGCAGCACCTCGAACACCGCCTCGTTGTAGAGCTGCGCGAAGCGATTGTGCATCCCCTCGGGGGCGCTGCCGTCGTGCCAGAGGACATCGAGCGGCACGCGTTCGCCGAAGTCGGTCTTGAACGTGTCGACGCCCTGAGCGACCAAGGCGCGCAGCTTCTGCTGGTACCAGGCGCGAGCGGCCGGATTGGTGAAGTCGACGATCGCCATGCCCGCCTGCCACATGTCCCACTGCCAGACGGCGCCGTCGGGGCGATGCAGAAGATAGCCGTTGCTCCTGGCTTCCTCGAAGAGCGGCGAGCGCTGCCCGATGTAGGGGTTCACCCACACCGACACGTGCAGGTTCTTCGCATGCAGGCGCCGCAGCATCCCCGCGGGGTCGGGGAACACGCGAGGGTCCCACTCGAAATCGCACCAGTTGAACTCGCGCATCCAGAAGCAGTCGAAGTGGAAGACCGAGAGCGGAAGGTCGCGCTCGGCGAAGCCGTCGATGAAGGAGGACACCGTCTGCTCGTCGTAGTCGGTCGTGAAACTCGTCGACAGCCACGTGCCGAAGGACCACGCGGGGGGCAGGGCGGGTCGACCGGTGAGCGCGGTATACCGATCGAGGATCTCGCGAGGGCCGGCTCCGGCGATGACGTAGTACTGCAGGCGTTCCCCTGCCACGGCGAACTGCACACGCTCCACGTTCTCCGAGCCCACTTCGAAAGACACATGTCCCGGGTGATCGACGAGCACGCCATAACCACGGTTCGTCACGTAGAACGGCACGTTCTTGTACGCCTGTTCGCTCGAGGTGCCGCCGTCGGCGTTCCAGGTCTCGATCGACTGCCCGTTCTTCACCAGGGGGCCGAATCGCTCACCGAGACCGTAGACGAGTTCGCCGACACCGAGCGAGAGCTGCTGGTGCAGATATCGCTGGGAGCCGCCACCCCGGTGCTCGCGCAGCTGATCCTCCAGCTGCCCGTCGAGAGCGACCGAGGGATCGACGTCGATCATCGCGATCGACTTCTCTTCGGCGCGTGTCAGCGAACGACCCGCGTCATCGAAGGAGAGCGACCATCCTGCTCCCGTGCGCACGGTCGCACGCAGTGATCCGCTGGTGAGCGTTCCGCCACTCTCATCGACGCGGGCGATGCCGCCGAGGGAAGCCGCGTCGAGACCGGGGAGATCGAAGCCCTCGTGAGCGCGACCGCCCGTGTGGTGCTCGATCAGCACCCCGATCACGCCGTCGTGCGGGGCAGACAGGGTCACGGTCAGCACGGGGCGATTGAGTGTGTCGCCTCGGGTCTCGATGACTTTGGTCGGGGCGGTCACGATGAGGCGACCCTCGGCGGCCTCGATGTCGTGCGCTTCGCGGGCGTACTGAGCGGTGACGCCCTCACGCAGCTGCCAGAACCCGTCGGTGAATCTCACGGGTGTACCTCCTCGGTGGGGAAAGAACGGGGGTCGAGCACGGTCTCGTGCGTCGTGGAGATGCGCGCGACGATCGAGCGGCCGTTCCAGTGCACGCGGTGGGCGCCGGCCGCGCCGTCGTGGCGCGCGCGAAGTCGCGCCTCGACGAGCCGCGCGCCCCTCCACGCGATGTCGACCGTGATGCCCGGGCGTGCGACGAGGCCCGTCACCGAGCCCGTGGACAGGGCGGAAGGCAGGGCAGGGAGCAACCGGATGTCGTCGTGTGATTGGAGCAGTGCCTCGGTGAATGCGCCGACGAAACCCAGATTCGCATCGATCTGGAAGGGCGGATGGGCGGCGAACAGATTCGGGTAGAGGCCGCCCGCCCAGGGACCGCTGGCATCATCGGCATCGCGCAGCGCCAGGGCGAGGAGGTCGTCGACCCGATCTGGACGACCGAGACGTGCCCAGAGAGCCATCTTCCACATCAGGGACCATCCGCTCGAGTCGTCGCCGCGACGGTTCAGGGTCTCGGCCGCGGCGGCACGGTGCGCCGGATCCCACTCCTCCTCGCCCGGGAAAAGTCCGAACAGTGGACTGAGGTGTCGATGTCGGGGGTCTTCCTCCGTCCGGTCTGATTCCCATTCGAGGATCCCGCCGTCGGCGCCGATCGTCGGCTGCGAGGGCAGATTCCCCAGCCGTTCTGCGGCCGCGGCGGCGACCGCGTCGTCTGCGAGGCCGAGGGCCGCGGCCGTCTCGACCGTGCGATCGAGGGTGGTGCGTACGAGTGCGAGGTCCATCGTGCTCGTGCGCACCAGCGATGCCGATCGGCCTCCGCCGGTGATGAAGGCGTTCTCCGGGGAGGTCGCCGGTGAGGTGCTGCCGTCCCGGTGCCACTCGAGCAGGAACTCCGCCGCCCCCCTCAGCGTGGGCCAGACACGCGCGAGCTCTTCCGCGGCGGACGCACCGAATCTCCAGGACTCGGTCAGTTGGCTCGCGAGCCAGGCTCCACCCAGAGGCCAGAACGACCAGCGCGGGTCACCGGTACCGCGACCCGGGGTCGTCGCATAGAGCCAGGCGTCCGTGTTGTGATGCACGGTCCACCCCGCGACACCGTAGAGGCGACGGGTGTGCGAGGACGCCGCCGTCGCGAGGGCGATGGTGAAATCGGTGAGGGGAGCGGCACGGGAAGAGAGATCCGTCACATGCGCACCCCAGTAGTTCATCTCCGTATTGATGTTGAGCGTGTAGCCGCTGCCCCACGGCGGCCGCATGTCCGCGTTCCACAGCCCCTGCAGGTTGGCCGGGAGGCCGCCGGGCCGGGACGAGCAGACGAGCAGGTACCGGCCGAAGTCGAAGAGCAGCGCGACCAGCCCGGGATCGCTTGCCGCCACGCCGCGAGGATCGGCGCGAGCCGCCGCGAATCGTGTCGCGGTGTCGTGCTCCTCACTTTCGGTGCCGGAGGGGGCGTCGAGGCGCAGAACCACGGAATCGAGAAGCGCGTGCATTCCGGCGCAGGACTCGCGCTGCAGCGTATCGATATCCCCTGTCGCGACCCGGTCCGTGCGCGCGACGGCATCGGCATACGCATCCTGAGCGGTGCCGAGCGGGCGTGCTCCCGGACCGGTGAACGTCGTCGCGGTCGCCACCAGGACGATGGTCCGGTCGGCGTGCCGGACGACACGGGAGACGACCGCCGCTTCCACGCTTCCGTGGTCCCAGCGCGCTGCCGGGAGATCGGGCTCATGTCCGGGAGCGACGTCGCTCGGCAATCGGAGCAGGAGGGCGGTGGCGTCGCCGTTCTGCTCCGCCGTCGGTTCCGCGCCGTCGGGCGCGCGCAGCGGCGAGTGCAGGGCCACGGTGACGGAGACGGGCGCGGAGATCACGTGCACGAGCACACTCTCGGATTCGACCAGGAACGTCGTGGTGCGGAGGCGACCGTCCGTCGCGCGATGGACCCCCGAGCGAAGGTCCAGCGCACGTTCGACGGGACCGCCCTCCGGCTCGGCGACGTCGACGACGACGGTGCCGAGAGGCAGGAAGGACTGGGCGTAGCGCGTCTGCATCCCCTGCAGAGGCGATTCTGCCGCGACCGGATCGCCCGCATCGATCGCCGCTCTGGCGTCGGAGAGCAGGCGGGCGCAGGCGAGCGAGTCGGGGAACCCGTCCACCCCTTCGCTGTCGGGTGACCCCGACCATGCTCCCGCGTCGTTCAGATGCAGGGTCGTGCGCGTCACACCTCCATCGGTCATGACGCCCATGCGGCCGTCCCCGAGGGGAAGGCACTCCAGCCAGGTCCGGGCGGCGCCGGTCAGTCGGATCGAACTCATGTGTCAGCCGCGCACGCTTCCCGCGGTGAGCCCTGCCCGCCAGAAGCGCTGCAATGAGAGGAACACGATCGCGATCGGGATGATCGAGACGAGCGATCCCACCACGGTCAGGATCTGGAGGCCTGGAATCGTGATCGAGGCCTGGCTCCAGCCTGTGAGCCCGACGGTGAGGGGCATCAGGGAGGAGTCGGTGAGCACGAGCAGGGGGAGGATGTAGCTGTTCCAGCTTCCGAGGAATGCGAACAGCAGGACGGTGACCATGCCCGTCGACATCAGCCTCAGGCCGATCGTGCCGAAGATCCGGAACTCACCGGCGCCGTCCAGACGGGCAGCCTCGATGAGTTCGATCGGCACGGAGGACTGCGCGTAGATGAAGCAGAGGAGCACCCCGAAGGGATAGACGAGCGCGGGCAGAAGCAGCCCGAGGTAAGTGTTGTTGAGCCCCATGCCGACCAGGAGGACGTACGTGGGCTGGGCGATCACGGTTCCCGGCACGAGCAGGCTCCCGAGCACCACGGCGACCAGCGTGCTGCGTCCGCGGAAGCGGTAGACCGCGAGCGCGTATCCGGTGACCGCGCAGACCAGCGTGGTGAACGCGGATCCGATGACGCTGTAGATGATCGAGTTCAGGCTCCATCGCCAGAAGATGCCGTCATCGTAGGAGCTCAGAGCGGCGAGGTTCTCCCAGAGATGCCAGTCGGCGAAGGCGAAGCCCGGCGTCGAGAACAGGTCGCCGGTCGACTTGGTCGACGCGATCACGAGCCAGACGACGGGGATCAGGAAATAGGCGGCGATGATCACCATCACGGCGGTGACGAGAACCATCCAACCGCGGTGCACCCTGTCCCCGTTCACGAAGGTGGTCCGCCGCCGGGCCTGCGCGCCGCCCGTCACCACCGCCCGCGTGTGCAACTGGGCCTCCGGCGTGAGCGTGTCAGATGCCATCGGATGCCGCCTTCGTGGTTCGGCGATTCGCCGCGAGCAGGACGAGCGAGACGACGAGCGTCGCGAGTCCCAGGATCACGGCCATCGCGGAGGAGAGATTCGGGTCCTTGCCGAGCGTCGATGCGGCGTAAACCGCCATGTTCGGAGTGAAGTCGCTGGGGATGTTGGAGGTGATCGACTGCAGCACCTGCGGTTCGTTGAAGAGCTGCAGAGTGCCGATCACGGAAGAGAGCGTGGTGAGCAGCAGCGCGGGCGCGATCATCGGGAGCTTGATCTGCATCGCGGTGCGCACCTCGCCGGCGCCGTCGATGCGGGCGGCTTCGTACATCTCCCGCGGCACTGATTGCAGCGCTGCGAAGAGGATGATCATGTTGATGCCGATCAGGGACCACAGGTTGATGTTCCCGATCGCCCACCAGACGGTTCCGGGGGCGAGGAGGTCGGCTCGGATACCCAGCGATGAGAGCAGTTGCAGGATCGGGCTCACGGACGGCTGGTAGAGGAATCCCCAGAGCAGAGCGGCGATCACGCTGGGCACGGCATAGGGGAGGAAGACGGCGAACTGGAAGAAGCGCTTCGCCTTGACGAAGGCGGTGTCGAAGAGCAGGGCGAGGCCCGCGGCGATGATCATCATGACCGGCACCTGGATCGCACCGTAGAGCAGCACCTTCGGGAAGCCGAGAAGGAAGTCGGTGTCGGCGAGCGCACGGGCGAAGTTGTCGATGCCCACGAAATCGATCGTGGAACCGCCGAACCCCAGGCCGGTCGAGCGGCGGGAGAAGAGGCTGTTCACGATGCCGACGACGATCGGGGCGACGAGGAAGACGAGGAACAGGACAACGAACGGCGCGATGAACGCGTACGGGACCCAGGGCTTCCCGGCGCCGGAGAACCGACGCCGGGAAATCGAGGCGGAGGGCGTGGTCACGGGGAGATCACTCCGTCACGCTGAGACCGCGCGACGTGAGGTCTGCGATTCCGGCGGCCTGAGCGATGTCGAGGGCTTCGCTGAAGGTCTGCTGGCCGGCGACGACCTTGGCGAACTCGTCGAGAAGGGCTGTCTGAATGGTGCCGTAGTTCGGACCCTCGACCCAGGTGTCAGGAGTCTGCCGTGCGGAGTCGATGAAGACCTCGTTGATGACCTGCCCGGCGAAGAAGTCGGATTCCTGCAGCAGGGCCGGCGAATCGAGTCCGTTCTGAGTGGAGGGGAAGAGTCCACCGACCGTGATCAGTGCTTCCTGCGTCTCATCCGAGCCATTGAGCCAGGCGGCGAAGGTCGCCGCGGCTTCGGCGTTCTTCGTGTTCTTCAACACGACGACGGCAGCACCGCCGGAGTCCCCCGAGTTCTCGGAGCCGGCGTTCTTGGGCATCGCCGCGACGCCCCACTTCCCCTCGAGGTCGGCAGCATTCTCGGCGAGGATGCTGGGGAACCAAGCGGCGTAGGAGATGGTGGCGATCTTCCCGCTGTTCACGAGTGCCCAGTACTCCGGGGTCCACATGAGCTCGGTCGTGACGAGGTCCTCATCGAGCAGGGTCTGCCAGCGCTCGGCGACGAGCTTGCTGCCCTCATCGTTCACGCCCAGAGTCCACGAGTCACCCTCGATGCCGTACCAGCTGCTCTCGGCCTGCTGGATCTCCTGGGCCCACTGACCGATCTCGCCGGGTGAGATGTTGGCGATCCGCACATCGGGATTCGCGGCCTTCAACGCCCGAGCGGCTTCGAGGTAGTCGTCCCAGGTCTCGGGGAACTCGAGCCCGCTTTCCGCGAAGATGTCGGTGCGGTACATCGTGCCGGCGGGCCCGATGCCCTGCGGAACTCCGAACACGCGCCCATCGAAGGAGACGGCCGCCCAGGATGCCGGGGTGTAATCGTCTGCGTATTCCGCGACGTAGTCCGTGATGTCCACGACGCGTTCCGTGATCACGTACTCCGGAAGCCCGTGGGTCGACAGCTGGACCAGATCGGGACCCTGCCCGGCGTCGACTGCGGCCTCGACCTTCTGGCCGTCGTCCCCGGTCATGCGATGGAAGGTCACCTGGATGCCCTCGTTCTCCGCGTTCCATTCCGCGACGAGATCTTCCAGGCCGGGTACCCAGCCCCAGAAGTCGATCGTGACGGGATCGTCGGCGCTGGGTTCCCCGGCGCTGCCCGCGCACGAGGAGAGAGCCGTGACGGCCAGAGCAGGGGCGACCAGTGCAGCGGCCCAGCGGGTCGCAGTCCGCGTGCGGGGGCGGATCGATGTCATGGAATAGTTCCTTTCAGACGGCGATGTCAGTGACTCGGGAGGGCTTCGTTGCCGAGGAAGCAGAGTCGGAGGCTGCTGATGCTATTTTGTGTCGTGCTGAAACATAAAGTCAAGTGATTATCCGAAATTGATCGGATGTATGCCGAGGAGAAACCATGCCGTTGACCGATCTGCCCATCGAAGAGTTGCGCGAGTTCCGGCCGGTGGTCGCCGAGCCTGAGGACTTCGACCAGTTCTGGCAGGAGACGATCGCCGAATCGCGCGCGGCCGGTGGGGGTGTCGAGCTGCTGCCAGCCCAGACCCCCATCCACGAGCTCATGATCGAGGATCTGACATTTCCGGGTTATGCGGGAGAGCCCGTGCGCGCCTGGGTCACCAGGCCGAAGGGCGACCAGCCGCGCCCGACCGTGGTCGAGTACATCGGTTATAACGGAGGTCGCGGGCTGGCGGGCGAGAAACTCCAGTGGGCGGCGGCCGGCTACGTACACGTGCTGATGGATACCCGAGGCCAAGGCAGTGGATGGGGGAGCGGCGGCGACACCCCCGATCCCCATGGCTCGGATGGAGCGGTACCCGGATTCATGACCCGCGGGATCCGTGATCCTGCCACGTATTACTACCGACGTCTCTTCACCGATGCTGTTCGACTCATCGACGCGGTTCGCGCGCTCCCGTTCGTGGATGCGTCGCGTGTCGCCGTGACCGGCGCGAGCCAGGGCGGCGGGATCGCGCTGGCCGTGGGCGGTCTGGTCCCTGGCCTGCAAGGCATCCTTCCGGATGTGCCGTTCCTCTGCCACTTCGGCCGCTCGGTGCAGCTCACGCCCGACCAGCCGTTCATGGAGATCACTCGCTACTTGGCGGTCCATCGCGATGAGGATGAGCGCGTCTTCCGCACACTCTCGTACTTCGACGGGGTGAACTTCGCCCGTCGGATCAACGCCCCCACATTGTTCTCGGTGGCCCTCATGGATGGCATCGTGCTGCCGTCGAGTGTCTTCGCCGCGTACAACCACCTCGCGACACCGGATCGTGAGATCGCGGTCTATCCGTTCAACGGACACGAGGGTGGCCAGACCCATCAGTGGGTGCGGCAGGCCGAGTGGCTCAGGAGGCGCGTGGCTCTCTGAGCACGGCCACGGCGCCGGCGGGCAGAGCGAATCGTCCGTCGGCGTTGTGACCCGAGACCAGATCGAGGCCGTTCGCCGGGACGAGAGCGTCGGTCGTGCCGTGATTGATCAGGAACAGCCAGGACGTCTCGTCCGACACTCGGCGCACGGCCTCGACGTCGGAGGAACCGGGAAGGCGGCGACTGACACGGGCATCGGCGGCGATGCGATCGACGAGGTCTTCGAACCCTTCGTCGATCAATCCGGCGACGTGCCAGGCGGCTCCAGCCCCGATCATGCGTCGCGTGACAGCCGGCGATCCGTCGAGATCTCCGCCGCGGTGCACCCACACCGTCTCGGCGTCCGGGGCGCGAACCCGTGCGGAGATGTCCGCCACCTGTGCGCCGGACGAGAGGATCAAGCGCTGTCCGTCGAGTAGCGGTACCAGCTCCTCGCCGACCACCCCGAGGAGATCGCGGAAGGCGCCGGGATATCCGCCCAGACGTACGCGGCTGTCGGCGTCGACGATGCCGGAGAGCGGGCCGACCACGACGGTGGCGCCGGCCTCCGCCGCTGCCGAGATCCGGGCGGACGTCTCCTCATCGACCAGGTAGAGCGAGGGCACGACGATGAGCTTCCGTCCGTGCAGATCGGCGCGCGGTGGCACCACGTCGGGGCCCAGCCCGCGGGCCGCGAGGGCGTCGAACCATCGCAGTGCATCGTGGTGCAGGCGGTGGTGGTGCAACGGCTTCTGTCCGGCGTCCCAGGCCCACAGCGAGACGTCGTCGGTGATGATCGCGACGTCGGACCGCTCCACGAGGCTGCCGACGGTCTCGCTGATGCGGCGGAGCACACCGCCGAGCTCGACCACCTCCCGCCATTGACGGGTGTCGACGCCGGCGTGCGGCACCATGGCGGAGTGGAACTGCTCAGCCCCGGAGGCGGAGGCACGCCACTGGAAGAAGAGAGCGCCGTCTGCGCCGTGCGCGATGTGCTGCACGCTGTTCCTGGTCATCTCTCCCGGAGCCTTGGGAACGTTTCGAGGCTGCCAGTTCACCGCCGAAGTCGAGTGCTCCATCACGAGCCAGGGTCGTGCGGGGTCGAGTCCCCGGGTGCGGGAGGCGACGAAGGCGAGCTCCCGTTCCCGATGCGGGTCCGCCGCCGTCGTGTAGTGATCGATCGCGACGACATCGAGCTCATCCGTCCAGGCGGCGTAATCCGCGACGCTGCCGTGCGGCGCCACCATCAGGTTGGTCGTGATCGGTGTACGGACTCCCATGTGTCGCAGCGTGTCTCGCTCGAGTCGGTAGTGCTCGAGCAAGGCGTCCGAGCTGAAGCGGTCGAAATCGAGGAGCAGAGACGGGTTCTGTTGCGACTCGCTGTCCAAGGGAGGGATGACGTCGTCGAAGCCCCGGTACCGGTGCCCCCAGAACGCGGTGCCCCACGCCGCGTTCATCGCGTCGACCCGCTCATAGCGGTGCTCCAGCCAGGCCCGGAACGCTCGGGCGGAGTGATCGCAGTAGCAACGTCGGTTGCCGCCCCCGAGCTCGTTGCTGACGTGCCACATCATGACGGAAGGATGGTCACCGTAGCGTTCGCCCAGGCGCTCGACGACCCGGCTCGCATATCGGCGCCACACCGGATGGCTCGGGCACCACTGCAGGCGGCCGCCCTGATGGTATCGAAGGCCCCGGCGGTCCATCGGGAGGATGTCGGGGTGATCGCGGTGCAGCCAGATCGGCGGCGACGCGGTGGGCGTCGCGAGATCGATCCCGATGGCCGCCTCGGACAGCAGGTCGATGATGCGATCGAACCACCCCCAGTCCCAGCGGTCGTCGTCCACTTCGAGCAGTCCCCACGAGAAGACGCCGAGCGTCACGGTGTTGACGCCGGCTTCTCGCATCAGTGCCACATCGTCGGCCCACAGGGCCTCCGGCCATTGTTCGGGGCTGTAGTCGCCGCCGAACAGAAGGGATGACGGTCGGAGGGCGGGGCGGGGTGCGGCGATCACGGGGTCCTCGGTATCAGAGCACGAGGCGGATGGCGCTCACGGCCCCCGCCCAGGCATAGTCTGCGAACTGAAAGGGCTGGAGGTGCACGGGCGGCACTTCGGCTGCGGGGTCGAGCGATTCTCTGATCGCGACCGCGAGCATCTCGGGGAACTCCGCGGCGAGGGGCAGCCCTTCGCCCGTGAGGATGACCTTCTCGACGTCCACGATGCAGATGAGGTCGGCGATCACGACGCCGAGAGCCCGCACGGCCCCGGAAATGACCTCCAGGCATGCCGGCTGTCCGTCGAGGGCTTTGCTCACGACCTCGTCGAACGGAGTGCCTCCGGCGTGCCGCTCGATGGCGGGAATCGTGACGAACGCGGAGACGCAGCCGACATGCCCGCGGTCACAGGTCGGCCCTCGGTCGGACACGCGCAGATGTCCGACTTTGCCGGGATGCCCGTGCGCGCCGCGAATCGGTTGGTCTCCGACCACGAGACCGGCGCCGATGCCGGCTCCGAGACCGATGAGGGCCAGCGAGCTCATGCCTCTGCCGGCGCCGAACCAGTGGTGCGCCGCCGTGAGCGACTGCACGTCGTTGCTGATCTCGGTCGGCAACCCGGTGCGGGCGCGGACCAGGTCGGCGAGCGGTACGTTCTCCCATCCCAGGAAGTGCGAGCCGACGATGCGACGCTGTCCTTCCACACCCACGACGTCTCCGGCCAGGCAGACCCCCACCGCGGAGATGCGGGCGTGACGCGCTCGCATCTCCTCGAGCACCGTTCCGATCAGCTCGACCACATCGTCGACCTCTCGGGAAGGCAGGGGATGCTCGACGGTGTCGATGACCGTGGCGGAGAGATCGATGACGGCCGCATAGAGGGCATCGCCCGTGAGCTTGATCCCCGCGAACTGGGCGGCATCAGGTCGGACGTGGAGCGTCTCCGAGGGGCGTCCTCGGCCCGGTCGCGCCTGAACCTCGCCTTCGATGACGAATCCGAGGTCGATCAGATCGTGCGAGAGCCGGGAGAGCGATGCCCGGGACATCCCGGTGCGCTGAGTCAGGTCGGCGCGCGACCGCGACCCATGCACGAGGACTTCCAGGAGCACGCTGCGTTGCGCGTCGTGAAGCGCCGGCCACGACCAGGTCGACAGAGAAGACATGATCACACCCTAATGCGGGTCGCCACTATTTTGTTCCAAGGAGCAACGAAATCCCGAGGAGGGCGACGGAGCCTCGATGGGGGAGGGGATTCGAGACCCCGCCGCCGGCCTAGGAGTCGACGCGGATCTGGGCGATGACCTCGGAGTACTCGGTCTCGCCGACCGGAGTGAAACCGACCCGCAGGAAGAAGGCTTCCGGTCCGTCGTCACCGGCTTCGTAGATGACGTTGAGGTGATCGACGCCGCGACGGCGGGCTTCGTCGAGCAGGCTCTCCACCGCGAAGCGGCCGACGCCGCGACCCTGGCCCTCGGCGTCGACGTTGATGCGCCACAGCACGGAGCGGAAGTGCTCCTCCGGGGCCTCGTCGTCGAAGTTCGCGCTGACGAAGCCGACGACGTCGTCGCCGTCGAGCACGACGCGCTGCCAGGAGGTCTGCGGGTTGATGACGGTCGCCGCGATGCCGTAGGAGACCGGGGCGAGGAACTGCTCCTGTCCGGGCTTGAGCGACAGGTTGTTCACGGCGACGATCGTCGCAGCGGAGAGTTCGACCATGCGCAGTTCGGACATGCCCCCAGGCTAACGCCTCCCGCGCGAGCGCACACGCATCGCGACGCAGATTTTCCCCGCGGTGGGCCGGGGTGTCGCCCCGAAGGCGCACCGGAATCCGGTGCGCAACGCGGGCGGAGGGTCCTCAGGTATCTTGGTATCGAGACAAATCGACCTCGTGAACGGAGAACCTCCCGGTGACCGACGACGCCATCATCTACACCTACACAGACGAGGCACCGGCGCTCGCCACCGCCTCGTTCCTGCCGATCATCCAGGCCTACGGCGGGCAGGCGGGCATTGATTTCGAGACTCGGGACATCTCGCTGGCCGGCCGCATCCTGGCGGCATTCCCGCAGAAGCTCGACCCGGAGCAGCAGGTGGGGGACTCCCTCGCCGAGCTCGGCGGACTCGCCACGCTCCCCGAGGCGAACATCATCAAGCTGCCGAACATCTCGGCATCGATCCCGCAGCTGAAGGCGGCGATCGCCGAGCTCCAGCAGCACGGCTTCGACATCCCGTCGTTCCCCGACGAGCCCTCGACGCTCGAGGAGAAGGACATCCGCGCGCGCTACGACCGCATCAAGGGCTCCGCCGTGAACCCCGTGCTGCGCGAGGGCAACAGCGACCGTCGAGCGCCGCTGGCGGTCAAGAACTACGCCAAGAAGCACCCGCACCGCAACAAGCCCTTCCCCGCGGGGTCCAAGACGCGCGTCGCGACGCTCGGCCACGATGACTTCAAGGCGAACGAGAAGTCCTGGGTCGCCGCGAGCGACGACGTGCTCAGCATCCGTCACACCGCGACCGACGGCACCGTCACGGTGCTGAAGGAGGGGCTCAAGGTCCTCCCGCGCGAGATCATCGATGCCACCTTCCTGTCGGCTTCGGCCCTCGACGCGTTCCTCGCCGAGACGCTGCAGCAGGCGAAGGCGGACGACGTGCTGTACTCGGTGCACCTGAAGGCCACGATGATGAAGGTCAGTGACCCGATCATCTTCGGACATGTGGTCCGGGTGTTCTTCGCCGACGTGTTCGCGCAGTACGGCGACCAGCTCGCCGCGGCCGGTCTCACCCCGAACGACGGGCTCGGATCGATCCTCGCCGGTCTCTCCGGCATCTCCGGTGGAGACGAGATCGCGGCCGCGTTCGACCGGGCGATCGCGGAGGGCCCGCGGCTCTCGTACGTGAACTCGGACAAGGGGATCACCAACCTCCATGTGCCCAGCGACGTGATCGTCGACGCCTCGATGCCGGCGCTCGTTCGCAACGGCGGCAAGCTGTGGGGCCAGGACGGCGGAGAGGACGACACGATCGCCGTCATCCCCGACTCCTCGTACGCAGGCGTCTACCA
Organism: Microbacterium sp. TW_SC_2; assembly: GCF_055361165.1. Taxonomy (NCBI): domain Bacteria; kingdom Bacillati; phylum Actinomycetota; class Actinomycetes; order Micrococcales; family Microbacteriaceae; genus Microbacterium; species Microbacterium sp. TW_SC_2. The sequence continues at coordinate 885,266 of NZ_CM143952.1, forward strand.
GGCCGTGATCGACGACGTGATCGCGAACGGCCCGCTCGATCCCACCACGATCGGTACGGTGCCGAACGTCGGGCTGATGGCCCAGGCCGCCGAGGAGTACGGCAGCCACGACAAGACGTTCGAGATCCCCGCGGCGGGCGTCGTGCAGGTGCTCGACAGCGAGGGCAACGCGCTCATCGAGCACGAGGTCGGCGCCGGCGACATCTGGCGCGCGACGCAGACCAAGCACATCGCGGTCATGGACTGGGTCAAGCTGGCCGTCACGCGTGCGCGTGCGTCGGGTGTCCCCGCCGTGTTCTGGCTCGACGCCAACCGCTCGCACGATGCGCAGATCATCGCGAAGGTGCACCAGGGGCTGGCGCTGCTCGACACGCACGGTCTCACTCTCACGATCCTCGCGCCGGAGGAGGCCACCCGCTACACGCTCGCGCGTCTGCGTCACGGTCTCGACACCATCTCCGTCACCGGCAACGTCCTGCGCGACTATCTGACCGACCTGTTCCCGATCCTCGAGGTCGGCACGAGCGCCAAGATGCTCTCGATCGTGCCGCTGCTCGCCGGTGGTGGACTGTTCGAGACCGGTGCCGGCGGATCCGCGCCCAAGCACGTGCAGCAGCTGGTGGAGCAGAACTACCTCCGGTGGGATTCGCTGGGCGAGTTCTTCGCGCTGGCGGCCTCGCTCGAGCACTTCGCCGACCGCACCGGCAACGAGAAGGCCCGCGTGCTCGCGCAGACCCTCGACGCCGCGACCGGCACGTTCCTCGAAGAGGACCGTTCACCGGGGCGTGCGCTGGGCACCATCGACAACCGAGGCAGCCACTTCTACCTCGGCCTGTACTGGGCGCAGGAGCTCGCGAAGCAGACGGCGGATGCCGAACTCGCCGCATCCTTCGCCCCGATCGCGGCCGACCTGGAAGCGAACGAGCAGAAGATCGTGTCGGAGCTGAACGCGGTGCAGGGTTCGCCGGTCGACATCGGCGGCTACTACCGCCCGGATGCCGCGCTGGTCGAGGCCGCCATGCGTCCGTCGGCGACGCTGAACGGGATCATCGACGCCCTCGGCTGAGCCGCGGTCGGAGACCACGAAGGGGCGGATGCTGCGGCATCCGCCCCTTCGTCGTTCGTGACGCGGCGACGGACGGCGACTCGGTGTCGGCTGCCGACACGAAAAGGGCTGGCGACCCGGTGTCGGCTGCCCGGAGGATCAGTTGTAGACCGCGACCTCGAGGCCGACGGGCGACCAGTCGTAGACGTACTTCGCGAGGTCGATGGGCAGGTTCACGCAGCCGTGGCTCATGCGCGTGCCGTAGTTGTTGTGCCAGTACGTGCCGTGGAAGCCGATGTTGGTCGTGAACCAGGTGATCCAGGGCACGTCCTCGGTGCAGTACGGAGCCCCGGGGTAGCAGCCCATGTCCTGCATGGCCGTGTGGGCGAAGACCTTGAAGTTGCCGGTCGGCGTCAGCGTGCCGGGCAGGCCGGTCGAGACGGCCCAGGACTGCACGACGGAGCCGTTCTCGAACAGGTACGCGCGCTGCGAGCCGAGATCGATCTCGATACGGCGCGCCAGGGAGACGACCTCGAAGGGCGTCTCGGCGACCTCGAGGGCGAAGACCCCGTCGCCGGCCTCGAGCTGCTGGGCGAAGTCGGCGGCGACATCCGAGGTGTCGCCGAGGGCGCGTCCGTTCGCGCCGACCTGCTCCTGTCGGAGCACGGTTCCCGCGGAGTCGACGATGTTGGTCTCGTTGACGGCGGCGCGGTCGACGACCGCGGCGAGACCGTCGACGGTGGGCTGGATGACGGAGGCGTCGGCGGCGATGCGCAGCTGCCCGTCGTCGTCGACCACAGACAGCCAGGTCGCCGCCAGCGCGGGCGCGACCGGGACCGTGCGCTCGTCACCGACGTAGAAGCCGATGGTCGTCAGCATCGTGTTCATGGAGGCGGCCATGGCGGCCGCGTCGGCGTCGGAGATCGCGGCAGGGGCCTCGGCGGGTCCGCCGGGGTACTCGAGCGCGGTCGCCCCGTCCGCGACGGCGGCGCTGATCGCGGTCGTGAGATCGTCGACGTCGATGCCCGTGCCGGTCACGGACGGGGTCACCGTGTAGGCGAGCGTCGCGGCGTCGAAGACGACGCCGGCATCCACGGGATCGACGTAGCTGCCGGGTACCGCGGCACGGAGGGCCTCGGTCGCGAGCGCGGGGTCGAGCGTGATCTCGCCGGGGACGGGCTCGCCCATCCATGTGCTGAGGTTCCACATCGGGCGCTCCGCGAACGCGGTCTCGGTCAGTGTCTCCGCGTCGATCGCGGCGCCCAGGTCGGCGCCGGAGAGGACGACGTCTCCTCCCGCGCCGGTGAGGGTGATCTCGGTCGACGCCAGGTGCGCGTCGACGGCCTCGGCGGCTGCGCCCGGCGTCATCCATCCCACGGGGATTCCGGCGACCGAGGTGCCGGGAGCGATCAGGAACAGCGAGGCGGTGCCGGCACCCAGCGCGACCACGCCCAGTCCGAGCCCGATCCACAGACCCAGACGACGCTTCCTGGGCGTGGGCTCGATCGGCGCCCAGGCCAGCGGCTGCTCGCCGGTGGGCGGCTGCGCGGAGGAGGTCTCGTCTGACGACGGCATCGCGGTGGTGCGGGTCTCGCCGATCGGCTCGGTACTCGCGTTCTGCGCGGAAATCAGATCGGTCACGCACTCACCCCCCGGTCATCAAACGTGTCCTATTTGACAATGGTACGGGATGGGAGGTAACGGGGAGGCAACGGTCCTGGGGCGGCCGGGCGCCGCCGGCCTCCGGCCGCGGCTCCCGACCCCTGGGCGGGACGGTGTCAGTCGATGATCGCGATGCCGTCGATCTCCACCAGCATCTCCTCGCGGGGGAGGCCCGTGAAGACCGTGGTGCGGGAGGGCAGCACATCGGTGGTGGTGTGGGCGGTCACGAAAGCGCCATAGGCGTCGTTCATGATGGCGAAGTCCTCGCGCTTGGTGAGGTAGACGCGCAGCATCACGACGTCATCGAAGGTCGCGCCGGAGGCCTCGACGATCGCCTTGACGTTCTCGAGAGTGCGGGTCGTCTGGGCGGCGACATCGCCGGGGAACAGGTACTCGTTCGTCGCCGGGTCGACGGGACCCTGACCCGACACCTGCACGAACGGCCCCTTGCGGATACCCTGGGAGAACGTGTGAGCGGGAGCGGGGGCGGCGTCGGTCGAAACGCGGATCTTCGCAGTCATGAGGCCAGCCTAGTAGCCTTGTTAGATGCCTCTACAAATCCCCGACCCCGTGCTCGGCCCCTGGGCGAAGGGGTTCCCGGCGCGCGCGGCCGGGCTCCGGCTCTCCGACGTGGCGGGCGCCGGCCTGCGGCTCTCCGACCTGTCGACGCCCGTGCTCACGGTGCACGAGGCCGCGCTCACGCACAACGAGGAGACCGTGTTCGCCTGGGCTCGTGCGCAGGGAGTGCTGCTCGCGCCGCACGGCAAGACGACGATGGCCCCCGCGCTGTGGCAGCGCCTGCTCGACGCCGGCGCATGGGGGATCTCGGTCGCGACCCCGTGGCAGGCCGAGGTCGCCGTGGCGGCCGGGGTGCGCACGGTCCTGATCGCGAACGCGGTGACCGACGCGTCAGCCGCCGCCCATCTCGGAGCGCTGCTGTCCGCGGAGCCGGCCCTGCGGATCCTGTGCTGGGCCGACTCCGTCGCGACGGTCGAGATCCTCGCGGGGGCCCTGGGCGAGGCCGAACGCCCCCTGGAGATCCTGGTCGAACTCGGCGGGGCGCACGGACGCACGGGAGCGCGCACGATCGAGGAAGGGGAGCGCATCGCGGAAGCGATCGCGGACGCGGCCGGACTGCGTCTGGCCGGCGTCGCCGGCTATGAGGGGCCGTTCGGTCCCGATCGCGCGTCCGCGTCCACTGCCGCGGTCGATGCCTACCTGGGGACGCTCGTGGAGCTCCACCACCGCCTGACCTATCCCGCGGGGGCACGTCCCGTGCTCAGCGCCGGCGGCAGTTCCTTCCCCGATCGCGTCGCCGCGGTGCTGGCTCCGCACCGGGAGTCCGCGGACGTCGTGCTGCGCTCGGGTGCCTTCCAGATCCACGATGACGGCTTCTACTCCCGCATGTCGCCGTTCGGTCCGGTGGCCGGCACGGCGCCGCTGCGCTCGGCCATGCACGCCTGGTCGAGGGTGCTGTCGCATCCGGAAGACGATCTGGCTCTGCTCGACGCCGGTCGGCGCGACGTGCCGTTCGACATCGACCTGCCCACGCCGCAGTCCGTGGCGGGGGAGATCACCGCGCTCAACGATCAGCACGCGTTCCTACGGCTCGCCGCGGACGCGACGGTCGCGGTCGGCGACGTCGTGCGGCTGGGCCTCTCGCATCCGTGCACGGCCTTCGACAAGTGGCGCGTCGTCGCGGTGATCGACGACCCCGACGCCGATGATCCGCGGGTGATCGGGGCGGTGGCGACATGCTTCTGAGCGCCGAGAAGGCGGCCGGCGGGCTCGTGCGCCTCTACCGCGGAGCGAGCGTGGTCGACGGCACCGGGGCGCCTCGGTACGAGGCCGACGTCGCCGTGGAGGGCGCACGGATCGTCGCGATCCACCGGCTAGACGCTGCCGGTGAAGCAGGCGCCGAGCAGGGGGATCTCCCGGAGGGGACGGTCGAGATCGACGCCCGCGGTCTGGTGCTGGCTCCCGGGTTCATCGACATGCACGCGCACAGCGAGCTCGCCGTGCTCAGCGGCGCCGCGCACACCGCCAAGATCCGTCAAGGCGTCACCACCGAGGTCCTCGGCCAGGACGGTCTCGGCTACGCACCGCTCGACGACGCGACCGCGGCCGTCATCCCCGCGCAGATCGCGGGATGGAACGGCCTGCCGCCGTCCGCACCGTGGCGCACCATGGATGATCTGCTGCAGGCGATCGACACGGTCGCGGTCGGGAACTCCGCCGTGCTCGTACCTCAGGGCAACCTGCGCATGATGGTCGTAGGCCATCAGAATCGGCCGGCGACACCCGCCGAGATCGCCCGCATGTCGGAGCTGCTCGGAGCCGCGCTCGACGCCGGAGCGTTCGGCATGTCGAGCGGTCTGACCTACACCCCGGGCATGTACGCCGACACGGCCGAGCTCGAGGCGCTGTGCAGGGTCGTCGCCGAGCGCGGCGGCTACTGGTCGCCGCACACCCGCAGCTACGGCGGCGGCGCGCTGGACGCCTACCGCGAGGCGCTCGACATCGGCCGCCGGACGGGATGCCCGATCCACCTGACGCACGCCACCATGAACTTCGCGCCCAACCGCGGGCGTGCCGGGGAGCTCCTCGCACTCGTGGACGAGGCGCTCGCGGACGGGGTCGACGTGACGCTCGACACATACCCATACCTCCCGGGGGCCACGACTCTCTCCGCACTCCTGCCGAGCCGTCTCGCCGAGAGCGGCGACCTCGTCCGCGTGCTCGCGGAGCTCGATGCCGAGGGGCGCGAGCGCGTGCGGGCCGAGCTCGAGGACATCGGCTGCGACGGCTTCCACGGCGAACGCGCCGACTGGAGCGCCATCCAGATCTCCGGCACCGCGCGACCCGAGCTCGCCGGACTGATCGGTCGCACGGTGGCCGAGATCGCCGAGAGCAGCGGCCGGGCAGCCGTCGACATCGTGATCGACACGATCATCGCCGACGCCGGGGCCACCGGCATCCTGATGCACATCGGCGATGAGGACAACGTCCGCGAGATCATGCGCCACCCGCGACACACCGCCGGCAGCGACGGCATCCTGATCGGCGCACGCCCGCACCCCCGCGGGCGAGGCACCTTCCCGCGCTATCTCGGACACTACGTGCGCGAGCTCGGCATCCTCAGCCTGGAAGAGGCAGTGCGTCACCTGTCCGGCACGCCGGCGGCGCGACTGGGACTCGACCGCGGCGACGCGCCCCGCGGTGTGATCCGCACGGGCGCCACGGCGGACCTGGTCCTGTTCGACCCGCATACGATCGCCGCGGGCGCCACGTTCGAAGCGCCACTCACCCCGCCGGTCGGAGTGATCGAGGTGCTGGTCGGCGGCGTGCCCGTGGTGTCGGACGGGGAAACCACCGGACGAACCCCCGGCCGCGCACTGCGCATGCCACCGGTGCCGCACCGTGCGACGCTGCCGCTGATCGAGTCGCGCATCGACCCCGCGGCGCCCTGCTTCCCCTGGACCGTGCACACCCCCGTCGACGCTCCCGCGGAACTCGCCGGCATCGCGGCACGCCTCGGCGCGGGGGCGTCGGTCGAGCCCGCACAGCCGGTCATCCGTCTCCGCGTGGACGAGCGGATCGGCGAAGACGCCGCGGCATCGGGTCGTATCGGTGCCGAGGCGTTCCGGATCACGGTCGCGAGCGATGCCGTCGAGATCGTCGGTGCGACCGCCGCCGGCGTGTTCCGCGGCGCCACGACCCTGCGCCAGCTGCGCTCGCCGGATGCCGAGGCCGCGCTGCTGCCCGCGGGCGTCTGGCACGGTTCGCCCGCCCACGCCTGGCGCGGCACGATGCTCGACGTCGCGCGTCATTTTCGTCCCGTCGACGACATCCGCCGACTGATCGACCTCCTGGCCGACCATCATCTGAACGTGCTGCACCTGCACCTCACCGATGACCAGGGCTGGCGTTTCGAGGTGCCGGGCTTCCCGCGGCTCACCGAGGTCGGCGCGCGCCGGCCTGCCACCCAGCTCGGGCACGGCACGCGGGCCACCGTGGAACCGGGAGTGCACGAGGGGTACTACACGACCGCGGAGCTCGGTGCTCTGGTCGAGTACGCGGCCGAGCGTTTCGTGACGGTGGTGCCCGAGGTCGAGCTGCCCGGACACATCCAGGCGGCGTTGGCGGCCTATCCCGAGCTCGGCAACACCGATGTGGGGGCCCCGGTCACGACGCCGTGGGAACGGTTCGGGGTCAACCCGCGGACGCTGGCGCCCACCGAGACGTCGCTCGCGTTCGGGCGGGCCGCGATCGATGCGCTGTGCGACATCTTCGACGCGGAGTGGATCGGCATCGGCGGCGACGAGGTGCCGGTGACCGAGTGGGCCGAGAGCCCGGCGGCGCAGGAGCGGATGCATGAGCTCGGTCTCGAGACGCCGCACGACGTGCAGCCGTGGTTCACGGCGCACTTCGCCGCGCACGTCCGCGCCCGAGGCCGCACCGCACTCGCGTGGGACGAGGTGCTCGAGGGGGATGTGCCGGAGGGGATGCGGATCCTCGCCTGGCGGGGCCCGGTCGCGATGCAGGAGGCGCTGCGCCGCGGCATCCCGGTGATCGCATGCCCCGATCTCGAGGTGTACCTCGACTACGCGCAGTCCGACTCACCGGACGAGCCCGTGCGGGTCGGGCCGCCGCTGACGATCGAACGCGCCTATTCGCTGCGGGTCCCCGAGGGCGCTGTCGGGGGTCAGGCCAACGTCTGGACCGAGCACCTGCCGACGAGGGAGCGGGTCGACTTCGCGATGTTCCCGCGGCTCGCGGCGATCGCCGAACGGCTGTGGGCCGGAGGGGAGGCGGGGGACTACCCGGACTTCGCCCGGCGTCTGCCGACCCACCTCATCCGACTCGCGGCGTCCGGGGTGCGGTATCGTCCCCTCGACGGACCGACTCCGGATCAGCGCCGCCCCGGGGTGGCCGGCAAGCCGATGACGATCCGGGCGCGCGAGGAGATCGTCGCGGGACTGGTGGAGCGGCTCGTCAGACGGGCCGCCGACGCGGCAGATCCGGCACCGCAGTAAAAGTAACGTTTCGGTAACCCTCCTTGCGCCCCGCGCGAGGGAAGTTGCACAAACCTGGTTCGTAAGGTCTACTAACAAACATGTCCGCTTCGGATCCATCGCGTCCCGCCATGACGGCAGCGTACGTCGGAGGGAACAACCACGCCTTCGGGCCAGGGCGTCATCTGCGCTCCCGCGCGAAGGTCCTTCCCGAGCACGCCCGCGGACACAACCGCGCGCTCGTGCTGCAGACGCTGTATCACGCGGGGGCGATGAGCCGCGCGGATCTCTCCCGCGAGACCGGTCTGACCCGCGTCACCATCTCCGACCTCGTCGCCGAGTTCATCGCGGACGGCATCGTGATCGAGATGGGAGTCCGCGAGACGGTCGGACCCGGGAAGCCCCCGATCCTGATCGACATCGATCGCGTGGGCCATCAGATCATCGGTCTGGACCTGTCCGGACCCACCGCGTTCATCGGGGCGGTCCTCAGCCTCGACGGCGACGTGCTCGAGCGCCGTGAGGTGGCGCGCCCCGCCGAAGCCGCGGGGGAGGGCGTCTACGCCGCCGCGCTCGATCTCGCCCGACAGCTCGTCGCGGCATCCACGCGGCCCCTGCTCGGCGTCGGCATCGGCACCCCGGGCGTCGTGCGGCCGGACGGGCTCGTGCTCAGCTCGCCCAACCTGGGCTGGACCAACTTCCCGCTCGAGGCGAAGCTCGGCGCCGAGCTGGATCTTCCCGTGCTCGCGCGCAACGACGCCAACGCCGCGGTGCTCGCGGAGTACACCTTCGGCGACGCCAAGGCCGACTTCATGCTGATCAAGATCGGTCGAGGCGTGGGTGCCGGGCTCATCACCGGCAGCCAGCCCCTGCTGGGCAGCCGATTCGCCGCGGGGGAGATCGGTCACGTCGTCGTCGGCACCGACGGCGGACCGCGGTGCGCCTGCGGGAAGGACGGCTGCCTCGAAGCCTGGCTCAGCGTGAGCCGGCTGCGCGCGGCCCTCGCGGCCGAGCCCGCGTCGCGCGATGCGATCCTCCGCGACGCCGGCACCCGGATGGGCATCGCGATCGCCCCGATCGTCGCCGCCCTCGACCTGTCCGAGGTCGTCGTCTCGGGTCCTGCGGATCTGCTCGACGGCATCCTGATCGACTCCGCGATCGAGACCCTCCACGCCAGGACGCTGGAGGGCGTGTTCGAGGACACGCTCATCCGTCTCACCGCGCAGGAGGACATCGTGCTCCGCGGCGCCGCCGTCATGGTGCTCTCCGCACAGCTGGGTGTCTCGTGAGCGCGGCCCTGACCGGCGCCGGGGGCGGCATCCGATGACGGATGCACACTTCGCCGACCTCGACGGTCGGCACATTCGCGTGGGCCTGGACGTCGGCGGCACCAAGATCGACGCGGTCGCCGTGTCCCCGTCCGGTGACATCCTGGGCCGGCTGCGGCGACCGACGGGCTGGGGTGAGGACGCCGTGGTCGAGAGCATCGTCCTGGCGGTCTCGGCGCTCGCGGACGAGACCGGCATCGCCCTGTCGGAGGTCCGCTCGGTCGGGATCGGCATCCCCGGTCTGGTCGACGCCGATTCCGGACGGGTGCTGCACGCGGTGAACCTCGGCGTCGAGTCGCTCGACCTCGCCGTGCAGGCGCAGCGTGCGCTCGGGGTGCCCTTCCGCGTCGAGAACGATGTGAAGGCGGCGGCGCTGGGCGCGGCGGCCCTCCGCGGGATGACGGGCTCCATGGCCTACCTCAACCTCGGCACCGGCGTGGCGGCGGGCATCGTCGTCGACGGCCGGATCTGGCGCGGGGCACGGGGTACCGCGGGAGAGGTGGGGCACATCTCGGTCGACCCGAACGGGAGACTCTGCGGCTGCGGTCAGCGCGGTTGCATCGAGACCTTCTGCGGCGGGGGCGCTCTCGCGCGGGCCTGGGACCGCCCCGGCGCTCTCCCGGTGAAGGACATCCTCGACGCCGCCGAGGCGGGTGATCGGATGGCGCTCGCCCTGCGCGACGACCTCCATCGCGGAGCCGCCGCCGCCGTGCGCGTGCTCGTGCTGTCCGCCGACGTGGAGACCGTGATCATCGGCGGGGGCCTCACGGCGCTCGGCGACCGGCTCGAGGCCGGCATCCGCCGCTCGCTGCTCACCGACGCGGAGGCGTCACCGTTCATGCGTTCCCTGCGCCTGGATGAGAGGATCGAGATGCTCGCGTCCGGCTCACCCGCTGCCGCTTTCGGCGCCGCACTCGTCGGCGCTTCCATCACCGAGAAGGAGATCGTCCCCCATGGCTGAGGTCGTCATCGTCGAGAACGCGGAAGCCGCCGGTTCCCTGGTCGCCACCGAGATCGCGGAACTCATCGCGCAGCGTCCGGACGCCGTGCTGGGCCTCGCGACGGGATCGACCCCGCTGTCGGTCTACCAGGCGCTGCGCCGCGAGCTGGCGGGCCGTGATCTCTCCCAGGTGCGCGGTTTCGCGCTCGACGAATACGTGGGGCTCGCTCCGGAGCATCCCGAGAGCTACCGGTCGGTCATCACCCGCGAGGTCATCGAGCCGCTGGGGCTCGACCCGCAGCGCATCCAGGTGCCCAACGGCGCGCTGGAGACGATCCAGCGCGCGGGCAGCGACTACGAGGCCGCGATCGCCGCGGCCGGGGGTGTCGACCTGCAGATCCTCGGCATCGGCACCGACGGCCACATCGGATTCAACGAACCCGGATCGTCGTTCGCGTCGCAGACGCGGGTGAAGACGCTCACCGAGCAGACGCGCGAGGACAACGCGCGCTTCTTCGACTCCATCGACGACGTCCCGCGCCACTGCATCACGCAGGGGCTCGGCACGATCCTGCGGGCCCGTCACCTCGTGCTTCTGGCGTTCGGCGCGGGCAAGGCGCAGGCGGTGGCCGATGCCGTCGAGGGGCCGCTCGCGGCGATCCTCCCGGGCTCGGCGATCCAGCTGCACCCCCATGCGACGGTCGTCGTCGACGAGGCCGCGGCCTCGAAGCTGAAGCTCGCCGACTACTACCGGTACACCTTCGCGAACAAGCCGGCCTGGCAGGGGATCTGAACCGTCCCCCGCTCTGAGCCGTCGTCACCTCTGAGTCATGGTCAGCGGTGCAGCGCGGGCCAGGCGAGCGGCAGCAGATGCTCGACGCTCAGCGGCGCGAGCGGCAGGGTGCCGACGTCGGCCGGAGTGATCCACCGCAGTTCGGCCAGTTCGGCCTGAACCGTCACCGCGGCCGGATCGATCGTGGCCGAGAAGGCGGCGGCGACCACGCGGTGCCCCGGCTCGTTGGCGGCAGCGGAGACGAACGTGCCGAGTGGCGTGAGGGCGCTCTCGGGCAGACGCAGCCCGAGCTCCTCCTCGAGTTCGCGGATCAGGGTCTGTACGGCGGTCTCGTCGGCTTCGGGCTTGCCCCCCGGCTGCATGAACCGCACCGTGCCCTGCTTGCGCACCACCAGGACGCGGTCGGCCGCGTCGACGATCACGGCCGCGCTCACGTGGATGTCAGGCATGCGTTTCCGCGTCGGGGAGGAAGACCTTGCCGGGGTTCAGGATGCCGAGGGGGTCGAACACGCGCGTGATCTCCCGCTGCAGCTCCCACTGCGCGTCGCCGAGCTCATCGGCCAGCCAGCGCCTCTTCAGCACACCGATGCCGTGTTCTCCCGTGAGGGTGCCGCCCAGCCGGATCGCGGCGCGGAACATCTCGTCGGCCGCCGCCCAGACGTGGGCCGGGGTCTCGCTGCCCTCGAAGATGAAGTTCGGGTGCAGGTTCCCGTCGCCGGCATGCGCGACCGTGGGGATCACGAGGTCGTAGTCGCGCTCGATGCGGGCGATCTCGTCGAACATGGCCGGCATCGCGCTGCGCGGCACCGCGACGTCTTCGATCAGCGTCGTTCCCAGCGAGGCCATCGCCGCGTGCATGGAGCGCCGGATCGCGAGCAGCCGTTCGCCCTCGACGGGGTCGTGCGTGAGCGTCGTCGCGCCTGCGTGCGCGCGCAGCACCGCGGCGATCGTCTCCGCCTCGGCCACGGCGGCGGGGCCGTCGGTCTGGATCGTCAGCTGTGCGACGCCCGCGACCGGTGCCGGCAGCGCGAGCAGCGCATGCACGGCGGCGAGGCTCGCGGCATCCATCAGCTCCATGATCGCGGGCTGCACGCCGGAGGCGGTGACGGCCGCGGAGGCCGCAGCCGCGGTGCGGACATCGGAGAAGATCGCCGTGATCGTGCAGACGGGCCCCTCGATGAGACGACGCAGCTTCAGGGTGGCTCCCACGATCACGCCGAGCGTGCCCTCCGAGCCGATCACGAGCGAGGTGAGGTCGAGCCCGGTGACGCCTTTCACGCTGCGATGACCGAGGTGCACCAGGCGCCCGTCGGCGAGCACGAGATCGACGCCGAGGACGGCGTCGCGCACGACACCGTATTTGGCGCACAGCAGTCCGCCGGCGCCGGTGGCGATGTTGCCGCCCACGGTCGAGATGTCCCGGCTGGCCGGATCGGGGGCCCACCACACGCCGTGCCCGGCGAGCTGCCGGTTCAGGTCGGCGTTCAGGATGCCGGGTTCGACCACCGCGAGCAGATCATCGGCGCGCACCTCGATGAGGGCGGTCATGCGCGCGGTCGACAGCACGATCTCACCCTCTCCCGCGTTCGCGGCACCCGCGAGCCCGGTTCCCGCTCCGCGGACGACCACGGGGGTGCGGGTCGCCGTCGCGATGCGCAGCGTCTCCTGCACCTGCGCGACGGTCTCGGCGTGCACGATGGCGATCGGCGAGCCCTGTGCGGCGTGACCGGAACGGTCGGCTCTGGCAGCGTCCAGGGCGACGGGATCGACGTCCACGAGGGGGCCGAGGGCTGCCTGGAGCTGCGCCAGGGCGGTCATGACAGTGCGCGTCGCCCGGAGATGACGCCGGTGGCGATGGCGACGAGGCCGAATGCCGAGCCGATCAGGGCCTGGTCCATCGACCACCAGGCGATGGTGACGCCGGCGTAGATGAACAGTTCGACCGCGGCGCGCAGGAACGGGTGCACGCGCAGGACGGGACGCGGGGACAGGAAGAGCGCCCAGACCAGCAGGACGACGACCGGCGCGCCGATGCCCGCCACGATGTTCCAGGGGAACTCCCACGTCAGGAACCCCCACACGGCGAGGGAGCCGATGGCGATCACCAGGATGATGGCGCGGACGACGTCGAGGACGGTGATGACCGGACGCGCGACGCCGGGGACGGGAGCGGGATCCGAGGACATGGCACCAGTCTATTCGGCGCTCGCGAGCCCATCGTCCGCGTCGAGCGGGGCAGGCTGCTCGGTCGCGAGCGGGTCCGTCACCTCGGTCTCGGACGCAGGGGCGACCTCCACCGGGGGCGCCGGGTCGGCGACAGGTGCGGTCTCCTCGGCGGGTACGGCTTCTTCGACGGGCGCAGTCTGTTCGACGGGCGCAGTCTCTTCGACGGGTGCGGTCTCCGCGGCGGGCACAGTCTCCGCGGCGGGCGCGGTCTCTTCGACGACGGCCATGTCGACCGCAGGATCGCTCTCGTCGCCCAGGGCGCTCTCGTCGCCCAGGGCGGTCTCGTCGCTGGGCAGCTCGATGAGCGTGCCCTGGGCGAGGGCGCCGAGTGTGGTCTCGCCCGACGGTCCGGGGCCGGATTCGAGCACGTAGCGGAACGTGACACTCGCCGTGCCCAACAGGTGCTGGAGGGCCGTGGGTCGCAGGTCGACGACGCCGGCGCCGTTCTCATCGAGCGTGACCGTGCTGCCGCGCCCGCCGGAGCCGATGAAGGCCTCGATCGTCGCGCCGGGCAGACCCTGGACGGGCACGCTGTAGTGAAGCACCAGGTTCAGGTCGAGCGTGATCGTCGCCGCACCCCAGGTCGGCGCCTCGGTCGGGACCGAGGGGTCGACGGGGTCGACCGGGTCGACAGGATCGACGGGGTCGACGGGGTCGACGGGGTCGACGGGGTCGACGGGGTCGACGGGGTCGACGGGGTCGACGGGATCGACCGGATCGACAGGATCGACAGGATCGACCGGATCGACCGGATCGACGGGATCGACGGGAGGGGCGATGACCGGCGGGACCACGATCGGCGGGGTCGGGCGCTCGTCGACGAGCGGACCGACCGACTCCGCATCCGTTTCCTCCGCGTCGTCGGCGGGCGGGACGGTCTTCTTCTCCGGCTCGGGGCGCGGTGAGGGTGCGGGGATCTCGATGACGATCGACTGGTCGCTGTTCATCGACTCATCCGGAGAGATCTCCGAAGTGATCGACGACGAGTCCGCATCTCCGGCGCTGGGCACCGAGGAGGGGCGGGGGTCGATGAGACCGGGGACGATGGTCGCCGCCGCGACGACTCCGGCCACCAGGACCGCCGCCGATCCGGCGCCGACGAGAGCGCCGATGCCGGTGAAGACACCGCCGGCCGCTCCTCCCGTGGCCGCACCCGCGCCGCCGGCGCCCGCACCTCCGCTGGCGCTCGATCCGGCAGCGGTCATCGCGCCACCACCGACAGCGGCAGACGCGGCCGCATCGGGAGCCCCCGCGAACACCGCGGCCGGGATCGCGACGGGTGCCGCGGCGGCGGCCATCACGGGCACGCCGCCGGACTGCAGCGAGGCGAGATATCCGGCGGAGCCGCCGATGCCGAGCACGAGAGGCAGCAGCACGAGGCCGAGCCGCATCGAGACGTCCTTGGCCTCAGCCGCGACGATCATGCATCGCGCACACTCGTCCAGGTGGAGTTCGAGGCGCTTGTGGTCGCGCGTGCTGAGGTTGCCTCGGGAGTATGCGCCGAGGTGCTCGATGGTCCACTGGCACTCGGAGCCGGGGGCGGCGCTGCGCAGGTGCGCCTGGATCCACGCTTCTCGCAGCCCCTCGCGGGCACGGAACGCCAGCTGCGAGACGGCGCCGGACTTCATGCCCAGCAGGGGCGCGACCTCCTGGGGCCTCATCTGCTCGATCTCGGTGTACCAGAGCACCTCCTGCCAGCGGGAGGGGAGGCTGCGGAACGCCTGGGCGGTGAGGCTGCGATCGAGGGCTTCGTTCGCCGCCTGCTCGCTGCTGTCCGGGTCGGCGATCGAGTCGAGCTCGTCGATCGCGGAGTCGCGACGCGATCGTCCCCAGGCCGCGGCCGTGTTGCGGATGCTGGTGAACAGATAGGCGCGGAAGGAACCGTTCGGGCCGCCGCCCTTGACGATCGCCTGGTAGATGCGCGTGTACGACTCCTGCACGAGGTCGTCGGGGTCGATCGACGATGTCACCGAGCGGGCCACCGCCATTCCCGAGACGTAGTGGCGTCGCCAGAGTTCCCCGAATGCCTCCGTGTCGCCGGAGCGGGTGCGGAGGATCAGATCGGCGTCAGCGATCGGCTCGTCGTTCGGGGAGGTGGCGTGGTGCACAGGGGTCCATCTGTCTCGGGAAGCGCAAGCGTCGGGATTCGGGGCGCGTGCGTGCCCTCTCAAGAGAGACGCGCGGAAGGGCGTTTCATCACGCGCCTCGTTCATTCTGACGCGGATCGTCCCGCAGAACCACCCCTCTGAGGAAGTCTCCGAATCTCTTCGAAGCAGATAATCCCTGTTCCCAAGCTACTTTCGCGCACCGGGGCGGAGAATCTTCAAAAAACCTCCGAGGTTCGCGTAATGAATCGGGCAGAAGCTCGTCTCATCACATGGAGACAGCCAGACGAAACTCACCGGGGGGCGAGATTCAGGCGCCGGTGTCGGGAGACCGCACCGGCTGGGCGGGTCGGGAGCCTCGGGGGAGGAGTTCTCGGCCCCTCACTCCGACCGCGAAGCGGGGCCACCAATCCTGGGGAACGGTGGCCCCCGGCGCGGTCGAAGGGACCGGAGAGCGCAGAGCTGCGCGTCGTCACGCGATCAGCGGACGGGCCTCTCACACGGAGAGGCGCCCTCCCAGCCATACGCGGACGACGCGCAGCTCCTCATCCAGCAGCACGGCATCGCCGATGCGCCCCGGGGTCAGACCGCCGATCTCGGAATCGACACCGATGGCCCGCGCCGGCGTCTCGGTCAACGCACGCACCGCCTCCGCCAGGGGAACGCCGGCACTCACCGCGCGCGCCAGGGCGACGTCCTGCGTCAGGGTGGACCCGGCGATCGAGCCCGTGTCATCCGCGCGGGCGATCCCGTTCGTGACGGTCACGCTCACGGCCCCGAGGTCGTAGTGACCGTCGGCGCTGCCCGCGGCCGCCATCGCGTCGGTGACCAGCGCCACCCGCCCGGGCGCTGCGGCGAACAGCAGCGCGATCACCTGCGGGTCGAGGTGCACGTCGTCGGCGATGCCCTCGAGCACCACCCGATGATCCGCCGCCGCCGCGAGCACGGGGCCGGGGGCGCGGTGATGGATGCCGGGCATCGCGTTGAACGCATGCGTGAGGATCGACGCTCCGGCCGCGAACGCGGCACGGGCGGTCGCGGCGTCGGCGTCGGTGTGCCCGACGGCCGCGGCGGCGCCCGAGGCGACGATCTGACGGATGGCGTCGAGTCCACCGGGCAGTTCGGGGGCGATCGTGACCTGGCGGATCGTGCCCCTCCCGGCGTCGAGCAGACGTGCCACGTCGGCGGCGACCGGCTCCCGGAGGAGCGTGGGCTCGTGCGCGCCGTGGTGCCCCGGGTCGAGGAACGGTCCCTCCAGGTGCGAGCCGAGGATGTCGGCATCCGTCCGCATCAGATCCGCGATCAGGGACACGCTGCGAGCGAGGTCGTCCACACTCGCGGTCACGAGCGACACGACGGCCCGCGTGGTGCCGTGCGCGCGATGCAGCGCACGCGCGGTGCGGATCGCCTCGGCGCCGTCGTCGAACGAGACGCCGGCGCCTCCGTGCCCGTGGATGTCGATGAAGCCGGGAGTGAGGATCGCGCCGGGTCCTGCGACCGCCGCGGCGTCCACGACGTCGTCGGCGGGCGTCCAGTCCGCACCCGTGCCGTGGGCGGTCACCCGACCGGCCTCGATCCGCAGCCAGGCGTCGTCGGTGATCCCGCCGCCGTCGATCAGGCGGGCGGAGTGGATCACCAGGGATCCGCGTTCGGAAGAATGCACGGTCATCGCTCGCTCCAGGGAACATCGTCGGCGGGGTGGAAGTCGATCGATTCAGCCTTCCACAGCGGGGCCAGTGATCCGAGCCGCTCGCGGAACGCGTCCCAGGTGCGCCCGGGAGCCTCCTGCGCCGACCACGCGATCTCGGCCTGCGCGGCAGCGCGGGGGAACACGAGCTGCTCGACGTCGCGCAGGGTGCGCGTCGTCTCCGACCACAGGGGCGCCTCGATGCCGAGGATCGCGGTATCGGGCACGTCGAGGACGGCGGTCGGCTCCCAGTCGTACGACGCGCGCACATCGACCACGGCGGCCCAGGTCAGGCCGAGGAGGAACTCGGGGGTGTACTTCATGTCGAGGTAGGCGGCGTCGGCGGCCGACATGATGAGGGATCCGCCGCGTTCGACGAAGCGGGCCGCCTCTTCGGCGTGCGAGCCCATCGGGACCTTCATGCCCCAGTACTGCCCGACGGTGCCGCGGGCGATCCCCGCGGCGGCGCCGACCTCGTGCCAGGCGATCGGGACCTTCCCCGCCTCGACGACGATCTGCGTCGCGCGTGCCACGAAGAGATCGAAGTCCGCCTGCGGGGTGCCGAGCGATTCGTCGCCGCCGATGTGCAGGTACGGCCCCGGAGTCATCTCGGCCAGCTCGCGCACGACGTCGCGCACGAAGTCGTACGTGCGCTCCTCGTGGATGCGGACGCTCGAGTGACCGACGCCCCAGCCGAGGTAGGGCTCTCCCGCGACGGGCAGGGCCTGGTTCAGGCGCTCGGCATCGGCGAGCAGCGCGTCGTTCAGCACCGGCGCCTCGACGAGCTCGGGATAGGCGAGCCCGATCGCGTGCGTGTGCCCCGGCAGATCGATCTCGGGGATCAGGACCATGTGGTGCGCGGCGGCGTAGGCGACCAGTTCGCGATAGTCGTCCTTCGTGTAGAAGCCGCCCGGGTCTCCTCCTGCCGCGGTCGCGGACGCGCGTTCGGTCAGCAGCGGCCAGGAATCGATCTGCACGCGCCAGCCCTGGTCGTCGCTGAGGTGCAGGTGCAGGCGATTCAGCTTGAGCGCGCTCGTGGCGTCAATGAACTTCTTGACCTCGTCCACGTCGAAGAAGTGACGCGTGACGTCGAGCATGACGCCGCGGTGCGAGAAGCGCGGGCTGTCCTCGATCTCGGCGTGGAGGATCGCCCAGCCGTCGTCGGACTCGCGGAGCAGTTGCCGGAGGGTCTGCACGCCGTAGAAGAGACCGGCCTCATCGGCGCCGACGATCTCGACGTGCTCGGCGACGCGCAGACGGTAGCCCTCGGCGGGTCCGACGGCGGGGTCGAGGCGCAGCACGATGTCGCCCGCGGTCGGCTCCCCGTCGATCGTCGACGCGAGCCGGATGCCCGTGCGTGCCGCGATGCGATCGCTCAGCTCTGCCACGAGAGGGGAGACGCCGAGCACGCGCGACGTCGCGCCGATCGGCATCCGTCCTTCTCCGGCGTCGGCGACGGCGGGGAGGGGGACCAGAGGAAGGGAATGGGGAAGGACCATAAACAAAACCTACCCCGGGGAAGGCGAGAGCCACAGGAGGAATCCGCTATGCTCGTAACCGTCGCGACTGGCGTCTGGGTGGACTACCACCGGGGAGCGACTGAACACGGAATTCGACCGCGCGCCTGGGCCGATTGGTACACCCTTCGAATCCGTCGTCAGAGGAGCATGTCATCATGACCGATCGTTACTTCCACGCCCCGCTTTCCGAGGTCGATCCCGAGATCGCCCAGGTCCTGGACCGCGAGCTGAAGCGCCAGCAGACCTTCCTCGAGATGATCGCGTCCGAGAACTTCGTTCCCGTCTCGATCCTGCAGTCGCAGGGCTCGGTGCTCACGAACAAGTATGCGGAGGGCTACCCGGGCCGCCGCTACTACGGCGGCTGCGAAGAGGTCGACGTCGCCGAGGAGCTCGCCATCTCGCGCGCCAAGAGCCTGTTCGGCTCGGAGTTCGCCAACGTGCAGCCCCACTCCGGCGCATCCGCGAACGCCGCCGTGCTGCACGCCATCGCGCGTCCGGGCGACACGCTGCTCGGGCTGTCGCTCGACCAGGGCGGCCACCTCACGCACGGCATGAAGATCAACTTCTCCGGCCGTCTCTACAACATCGTCGCGTACGGCGTGAACCCCGAGACCTCCACGATCGACATGGACGAGGTGCGTCGCCTCGCCATCGAGCACAAGCCGAAGGTCATCATCGCGGGCTGGTCCGCCTACCCCCGCACGCTCGACTTCGCGGCGTTCCGCGCGATCGCCGACGAGGTCGGTGCGCTGCTCTGGGTCGACATGGCGCACTTCGCCGGTCTCGTCGCCGCCGGTCTGCACCCGAACCCCGTGCCGCACGCGCACGTGGTCTCGTCGACCGTGCACAAGACCATCGGCGGCCCGCGCTCGGGCTTCATCCTGACCAACGACGCGGATCTGGCGAAGAAGATCAACTCCGCCGTGTTCCCGGGCCAGCAGGGCGGGCCGCTCATGCACGTGATCGCCGCCAAGGCGACCGCGTTCAAGCTCGCGGCGACCCCCGAGTTCAAGGAACGGCAGGAGCGCGTGCTGCGCGGCGCGGCGATCATCGCCGACCGGCTCTCGCAGCAGGACGTCGCGGATGCCGGCATCGCCGTGCGTTCGGGCGGCACCGAGGTGCACCTGGTGCTGGTCGACCTGCGCGACGCCGAGGTCGACGGCAAGCAGGCCGAGGATCTGCTGCATGACATCCACATCACCGTGAACCGCAACGCCGTGCCCAACGACCCGCGTCCCCCGATGGTCACCTCGGGTCTGCGCATCGGCACGCCGGCGCTCGCGACCCGCGGTTTCGGCGACGCCGAGTTCACCGAGGTCGCCGACATCATCGCGCTGGCCCTGCTGCCCGGCGCCGACGTCGAGGCTCTCCGCGCGCGGGTCGACGCGCTCGCCGCCGGCTTCCCGCTCTACCCGGACCTGCAGCAGTGACCGCTGTCGTCCTCGACGGGAAGGCGGCGTCCGCCGCGATCCGCGCGGAGCTGACCGAGCGCGTCGCCGCCCTGAAGGCGAAGGGCGTGACGCCCGGCATCGCGACCGTGCTGGTGGGCGCCGACCCGGCGTCGCAGCTCTACGTGGGCATGAAGCATCGGCAGTCCGAGGCGATCGGGATGAACTCGATCCAGCGCGAGCTGCCCGCCGACGCCACCCAGGCCGCGGTGGAGGCGCTGATCGACGAGCTCAACGCCGATCCCGAGTGCCACGGGTACATCGTGCAGCTGCCGCTGCCGAAGCACCTCGACACCGACGCGATCCTCGAGCGCATCGACCCGGCGAAGGATGCGGACGGCCTGCACCCGACCAACCTGGGCCGGCTCGTGCTGAACGTCAACAGCCCGATCCACACGCCGCTTCCGTGCACCCCGCGGGGCGTGATCGAGCTCCTGCTGCGCAACGGCTACGACCTGCGGGGAAAGCACGTCGTCGTGGTCGGACGCGGGGTGACGATCGGTCGCTCGATCGGTCTGCTGCTCACGCGTCGTGACCTCAACGCGACGGTCACGCTCACGCACACCGGCACCGTCGACATGCCCCGTTACCTGCGAGAGGCCGACGTGATCGTCGCCGCCGCCGGGGTGAAGCACCTGATCCGTGCGGAGGACGTCAAGCCCGGCGCGGCCGTGCTCGATGTCGGAGTCACGCGGGAGACCGACCCCGAGACGGGCAAGAGCCTGGTCTTCGGCGACGTGCACCCGGATGTGGCGGAGGTCGCCGGATTCCTCTCGCCCAACCCGGGCGGGGTGGGGCCGATGACCGTCGCCCTGCTCATGACGAACGTCGTGGAGGCGGCCGAGCGGCTCTGACCCGCTGCCGCCGCGAACGCGCGCACAGAGAGAGGCGTCCGATCCCGAGGATCGGACGCCTCTCTCTGTCCGGGGCTGCGGGGTGCCGGTCAGGCCTGCGGCGCGAGCGTGCTCTCGATGCCGGAGATGCGGGCCTGCTCGTCGAAGCGGAAGGTCGCGGAGCCCGAGGCGTCGACCACCGTGGCGCCCGAGAACGCCTCGTCGGTCCAGGTCAGGGTCCAGTTCGCGAGCCGGGCGAGGTCCCACACCGACGTCCGGGCGTCGGCGAGGGAGAGGCCGGAGAGCACGCGCGGCAGCGCGACGACGGCATCCGCCACCGTGAGCGGGGCGAGCGGGGCGTCGAGCAGGAACACCGCACGGGTGCCGCCCCCGACGGGTGCCGAGTAGGAGGGAGCGCGACCGCTGAGCTCGACCGCGACGCCGCCGACCGTGTGCGCGGCCTGCGCGATCCAGCCGTCGTCGGCGGGGGAGTCGGCGGGGAAGGGGACCTCGGGGCTCGTGAGCTCGGCGATGCCGTGCTCGGCCCCGTAGGCCCGCAGCTGGGCGGCGACACCCTGCGGGTCTCCCTGCGGGTGCGCCCAGGCCCAGAGCATCGACCGGGGACCCGGCGCGATCGTCGCGATCAGGTGCGCCCGGGCGACCAGCTGGCGCGAGGGATCGGCGTTCGCCGTGAAGGTGAGGGTGCCGGCCGCCATGTCGGCATCCCAGCGGTGCTCGCCCAGAGCATCGGCCGCAGCCGACAGGGCCTCCTGACGGAGTGCGGTGTACAGGGCGGCACGGTCGGCGAGGGGCTGGAGCGCGGCGAAGGTCATGCGTACAGTTTCGCCCGGGTTGCTATGAATCCGCCACCGGCCCGAGGCGCGTCGTTCAGTAGCTGGCGCGCCCGGCGTCGCCGTCCGGGAGGAAGCGAGCTGCCAGTGCCTCGGAGGCGCGGGCGAGCAGGGCCACATCGGCACCGACGGCCACGAAGCGCGCACCGGCGGCGAGGTAGGCGTCGGCGGCGGCCGGATCGAAGGCGTTGACGCCGACGGGCTTCCCGGCCTCGGTCACCGCGGCGAACACGCGCTCGACCGCCGTCACGACATCGGGGTGGGTCTGCCGTCCGAGCAGTCCCATCGAGGCCGAGAGGTCGGACGGGCCGACGAACACGGCATCCACGCCGTCGACCGCGGCGATCTCGGATGCCGCGGCCACGCCGGCGGAGGTCTCGATCTGCACCGTGAGGGACGTGTGCGCGGCGGACTCCTGCAGGTACCGGTCCACCCGGTTCCAGCGCGCGCTGCGAGCCAGCGCGCTGCCGACTCCGCGCACCCCCTCCGGCGGATACCGGGTGGCGGCGACCGCGGCCCGGGCCTCGTCCGCGGAGGACACCATGGGCACGATCAGGTTCTGCGCGCCGAGGTCGAGGACCTGCTTGATCGCGACCGCGTCGTTCGACGCCACCCGCACGACCGGGGTGATCGGGTAGGCGGCGACGACCTGCAGCTGCACGAGCACCGACTCGAGCGTGTTCGCCGAGTGCTCCATGTCGATCAGGAGCCAGTCGAGTCCGGAGCCGGCGGCGACCTCGGTCACCAGCGAGCTGCCGGAGCACGCCCACATCCCGATCAGCGCGCGCTCGGAGTCGGTGAGCCTCTCGCGGAAGGAGGGGGCTAGATGAAGCGGCATGCGATCGTTCCCATCGGTCCGTAATCGCACAGCACCTCGTCGCCGCGCGACACCCACATCGGGCGTGTGAACGATCCTGCCAGGATGATCTCGCCCGCCTCCAGACGCGCGCCGTGCTGGTGGAACTTGTTCGCGAGCCAGGCGACCCCGGTCGCCGGATGCCCGAGCACCCCGGCGGCGACCCCGGTCTCCTCGATCTCGCCGTTGCGCGACAGCACGCCGGGGACCCAGCGCAGGTCGATCTCGTCCGGGCGGCGGTGCACATCGCCCAGCACCATCGCCCCGTAGGCGGCGTTGTCGCTGATGGTGTCGACGATCGTGCGCCCCTCGAGCTCGATGTGCGAGTTCAGCACCTCGAGGGCCGGGACCGCGTAGTCGATCGCGGCGAGGGCGTCGTCGAGCGTGCAGTCCGGCCCCGCGAGGGGGTGCTTCAGCACGAAGGCGAGCTCGACCTCGATGCGGACGTTGGAGAAGTGGTCGACCGGGATCTCGGCGCCGGACGCGTACACGGTGTCGTCGAACATGACGCCGTAGTCGGGCTCGGTGATGCCGGTCGCCTGCTGCATCGCCCTGGAGGTCAGCCCGATCTTGCGTCCGACGAGTCGGCGGCCTGCGGCGATCTGCGTGTCACGCCAGACGCCCTGGATCGCGTAGGAGTCCTCGACGGTCGCCTCGGGGTGGCGTGCGGTGATGCGCGGGATCACGGAGTGGGCGCGGTCGGCTTCGGCGAGTTCGGCCGCGATCTGCGCGATGGTGTCTGCGGACAGCATCCGTCTTCCTCTCTAGAGCTGGTTGCCCAGCTTCTTCTCGCCCTCATCGGCGCGGGTGTACGAGAAGCCGTCGGCCCCGATCGTCACGGCCATCTCGGAGCTGTCGGTGCGGGCGACGACCGGCTGCGGGTCTCCGTCGAGATCGAGCACGAGCGAGGCGTCGGTGTACCAGGAGGGAACCACGGGGTTGCCCCACCAGTCCCGCCGCTGGTTGTCGTGCACGTCCCACGTGATCACCGGGTTGTCCGGGTCGCCCGTGTAGTAGTCCTGCGTGTAGACCTCGACCCGGTGTCCGTCGGGGTCGCGGAGGTAGAGATAGAACGCGTTCGAGACGCCGTGGCGGCCGGGACCGCGTTCGATCGCATCGGACCGCCGGAGGGCGCCGAGCTTGTCGCAGATCGCGAGGATGTTGTGCTTCTCGTGGGTCGCGAAGCACACGTGGTGCATGCGGGGTCCGTCGCCGCCCGTCATGGCGGTGTCGTGCACGGTGGGCTTGCGGCGCATCCACGCGGCGTACACGGTGCCCTCGTCGTCCTGGATGTCCTCCGTGACGCGGAAGCCGAGGTCCTGCATGAACTTCACGGCCCGCGGGACGTCGGGGGTGACCTGGTTGAAGTGGTCGAGGCGCACGAGCTCGCCGGGGATGTGCAGGTCGTACCGCCATGACATCCGCTCGACGTGATCGGACCGGTGGAAGAACTCGACCGGGAAGCCGAGCGGGTCGACCACCCGCACCGAATCGCCGACGCCCTTCACGAACCCCTCGGGTGCACGCCGGACGTCGCAGCCCAGCTCGGTGTAGAACTCCACGGCGCGATCGAGGTCTTCCGGGGTGCGCACCCGGTACGAGAACGCCGCGACCGCGGCGACCGGGCCGACACGGAGCACGAGGTTGTGGTGGATGAACTCCTCGGTCGAGCGCAGGTAGATCGCCTGATCGTCCTCCTCGGTCACGTACAGGCCGAGGACGTCGACGTAGAACTGGCGGGAGGCCGCCAGATCCGTCACGACGAGCTCCATGTAGGCGCAGCGCAGGATGTCGGGCGGCAGGCTCGTCGGCGTGGCCACCGGGTTGTCGGTGCGGATCGGCGCCTCCTGCGAGACGTAGTATCCGGCGGAGGTCAGGGTCATGTCTTCGCGGTCGGTCATGTCAGCGTCCTTGCAGATCAGAGCGGGCAGTGTCAGTTCTTGCCGAAGGTCGGATTGTGCGCGCCGCCGAGCGTGATGTGCACGCTCTGCTGGTCGGTGTAGAAGTCGATCGAGCGGTAGCCGCCCTCGTGCCCGAGCCCCGAGGCCTTCACGCCGCCGAACGGGGTGCGCAGATCGCGCACGTTGTTGCTGTTCAGCCACACCATGCCCGCCTCGACGGACTGCGAGAAGTTGTGCGCGCGCGTGAGGTCGTTGGTCCAGATGTAGGCGGCGAGCCCGTACTTCGTGTTGTTCGCGAGCGACAGCGCTTCCTCATCCGAGTCGAACGGGGTGATCGCGACGACCGGTCCGAAGATCTCCTCCTGGAAGATCCGGGCATCGGGGGAGACGTCGGCGAACACGGTCGGGGCGACGAAGTTGCCCTCGGGGAAGCCCTCGGGGCGTCCGCCCCCGGCGACGAGCCGGCCCTCGCTCCTGCCGATCTCGACGTAGCTCATGACCTTGTCGTAGTGCTCCGGGTGCACCAGCGCGCCGACCTCGGTCGCCGGGTCGTGCGGATAACCGACCTTCACGCGCTTCGCCTGCGCGGCGTAGCGCTCCACGAACTCCTCGTAGATCGAGCGCTCGACCAGGATGCGGGACCCTGCGGTGCAGCGCTCGCCGTTGAGCGAGAAGACACCGAAGATCGTGGCATCGACCGCGGCGTCGAGGTCGGCGTCGGCGAAGACCACGGCAGGAGACTTGCCACCGAGTTCCATCGACAGCCCCTTGAGGAACGGAGCCGCGTTGCCGAAGATGAGCTGGCCGGTCGAGCTCTCACCCGTGAACGAGATCAGCGGCACGTCGGGGTGCTTCACCAGGGCGTCGCCGGCGTCCTCACCGAGACCGTTCACGAGGTTGAAGACGCCCTGGGGGAGTCCGGCCTCTTCGAAGATGCCGGCCCAGAGGGAGGCCGACAGCGGCGTGAACTCGGCGGGCTTGAGCACCACGGTGTTGCCGGTCGCGAGCGCCGGGCCGAGCTTCCAGGACTCGAGCATGAAGGGCGTGTTCCACGGCGTGATGAGCCCGGCGACGCCGATGGGCTTGCGATTGACGTAGTTCATCTGGCGCCCCGGCACCTTGAACGCGTCATCCGACTGCGCCACGATCAGGTCGGCGAAGAAGCGGAAGTTCTCGGCGGCGCGACGGGCCTGACCGAGCGCCTGCGTGATCGGCAGGCCGGAGTCGAACGACTCGAGCTCGGCCAGCCGTGCATCGCGGGATTCCACGATGTCGGCGATCCGGTGCAGCACGCGGGAGCGCTCGCGGGGGAGCATGCGCGGCCAGGGGCCCTCGGTGAAGGCGCGGGCCGCCGCGGCGACGGCGCGGTCGATGTCGGCCTTCTTGCCGGCGGCCGCGGTCGTGTAGGTCCGGTTGGTCACCGGGTCGAGCACGTCGAAGGTGTCGCCGTCGACCGAGTCGACGAAGGCGCCGTCGATGTAGTGCTGGATGTGGTCAGGAAGATCGGCGGGGATGCGCGAGTCGGTCATGATGCTTCTCCATGGAGTCTGTGGGAACGGGCGTGGAGCGCGTCGAGGAAGGCATCCCTCGTGCGGAGGCGGTGGTTGCGGGCGGCGAGCTCGATCTCGAGCGGGTCGGCGCCGTCGCGGATCAGCTGCAGGATCTGGGTGTGCTCCTCGACGGAGTGCTGTGCGCGGCCGGGGACGTAGGCGAACGTCGAATCGCGGATGCCGGAGAGCCGCGACCAGCCGCGGTGCACGAGATCGAGCAGGTGCGGGTTCGGGCACGGCTCGAACAGCACCGAGTGGAAGCGGCGGTTCAGCTCGGTGAAGGCGTGGGCGTCGAGATCGCCCAGCATGCGGGTCATCCGCTCGTTGACCTCGGCGGCGGCGTCGAGAGCGCCGGCGTCGAGGAAGGGAGCGGACAGCGCGGTCGCCGCCCCCTCCACGAGACCGAGCGTCTCCATGGTGTGGGCGTACTCGCTCTCGTCGACCAGGGTCACGCGAGCGCCGACGTTGCGTTCGAAGGTGACCAGACCCTCGGCTTCGAGCCGGCGGATCGCCTCGCGGACCGGAACGACACTCATGCCGAGCTCTTCCGCGAGCGATCCGAGCACGAGCCGGTAGCCCGGACCGAAGGTGTGGCTGGAGATGCGGGAGCGGATCCAGGTGTAAGCCTGCTCCGACTTGCTCGTGGTGGCCACGGTGCTCACGACCGCTCCGCGCTCGCGGAGCGATGGTGCTCGTATCGCGCGCGCCATTCCGCGTTCATCGGGAAGAGGCCGTCCACCGGGTGGCCCGCCGCGACCTGCTCCGCGATCCAGGCGTCCTCGATCTCCTGGGCGACCGCGGCATCCGCGACCTCCCGGGCGAGCGACGGCGGGATGACGATCACGCCGTCGCTGTCCCCGACGATGATGTCTCCGGGCTGCACGGCGGCGCCGCCGCACGCGATCGTGACGTCGACGTCCCACGGCACGTGCTTGCGCCCGAGCACCGAGGGGTGGGCACCCTGCGAGAACACCGGGAGCCCGATCTCGGCGACCGCCGCGAAGTCGCGCACCCCGCCGTCGGTGACCACGCCGGCGGCGCCACGGGTCAGGGCACGGAGGGCGAGGATGTCGCCGAGCGTGCCGGTGGTGGCATCGCCGCGCGCTTCGATCACGATGATCTCGCCCTCGTCCACGGCGTCGAACGCGCGCTTCTGGGCGTTGTAGCCTCCGCCGTGGCGGGCGAAGAGGTCTTCCCGGAACGGCACGAACCGCAGCGTCTTGGCGGTGCCCACGATCTTGGTGCCGGGGATGTTCGCGGAGACGCCGTCGATGAAGCACGCCAGGTGGCCGCGCTTGCGCAGCTGGGCGGAGAGTCCCGCCGTCGGTGCCTCGAGCAGCGCCGCGCGCAGCTCGGGGGACAGTCGGCCGTCACCCGCTTCGGACGCGGGGGCGGGGGCGGGATCCGGTGCCGGCGCGGGGGCAGGATCCACGGCATCCGCGGGCAGGCCGGCCGCTTCCCGCGAGCCCCAGGCTTCGGCGCGCTGCAGATCGTCGACCGCGGGGAGTGATCCGAGCTCGCCGTCGAAGGGGGCCTCGCCCTGGGTGACGGTGGTGACCAGGCGGCCTGACGTGGGGGCGCCTTCGGCATCCGGCGCATCCACCTCGATCTCGACCACGTCACCGGGCACGATGACGGAGGAGCCGGCGGGAGTGCCGGTGAGGATCACGTCCCCCGGCTCGAGCGTGAAGTGCTGCGAGAGGTCGGCGACGAGCTGGGCCAGCGGGAAGATCATCCCCGCGGTGGTGTCGTCCTGGCGCAGCTCGCCGTTGACCCAGGCGCGCACGCGCAGCGCCGTCGGGTCGACGCTGCGGGCGTCGATCAGCCTCGGGCCGAGCGGGGTGTAGCCGTCGCCGCCCTTGGACCGGACGTTGGAGCCCTTGTCGTTCGCTCGGAGGTCGTACAGCCCGAGGTCGTTCGACGCCGTGACGGCGGCGACGTGCGCCCAGGCGTCGGCGAGGCTCACGCGACGGGCCGCGGTGCCGATCACGAGGGCGATCTCGCCCTCGAAGGCCAGCAGCTCGGTGCCCGCGGGGCGCTCGACGGTGCCGCCGGTGGATGCGACGGAACTCGCCGGCTTGAAGAAGTAGGAGGGAGCAGCGGGGCGTCGTCCTCGTTGATCGGCGCGGGAGGCGTAGCTCAGATGGATCGCGATGATCTTGCCGGGGCGGGCGATGGTATCCGTCACGGGGCGCCTCCTCGCGCTGTCGTCGACGCCTTGTGCGTCGTATTCGAAATCATATATCATCGCTTCAACCCCCGGCAAGCATCGGATCTCGATCCCTCGCAGGCCGTGACAGTGCAGTCACAGACAGAAGGAGACACCCCATGAGCGGGCAGTCACAGGTGGGATTCACCCCCACCGGAACCATCGCCTCCGCGATCGATCGTCGCCGTGTGGTGTTCGCCACCGTCGTCGGAACCACCGTCGAGTGGTACGACTTCTTCATCTACGCCACCGCGGTCGGGCTGGTGTTCGGACAGCTGTTCTTCGAGCCGCTGGGCGCCAACAGCGCGCTGATCGCCTTCGCGACCGTCGGTGTCAGCTTCCTGTTCCGTCCGCTCGGCGCCTTCCTCGCCGGTCACTACGGAGACAAGCTCGGACGCAAGACCGTGCTGATGTGGACCCTGATCCTGATGGGTGCGGCCACCGCTCTCATCGGCGTCCTGCCCACATACGAGGCGATCGGCATCGCCGCGCCGATCATGCTCGTGCTCCTGCGCATCCTGCAGGGCATCTCGGCGGGTGGCGAGTGGGGCGGCGCGGTCCTGATGGCCGTCGAGCACGCCCCGCGCACCAAGCGCGGCATCTTCGGCGCCTCGCCGCAGATCGGCGTGCCGCTCGGACTCCTGCTCGCCTCCGGAGTCATGGCGATCATGACCGTCGTGGCCCCGGGCGACCAGTTCCTCGAGTGGGGCTGGCGTGTGCCGTTCCTGCTGAGCGTCGTGCTGATCCTCGTCGGCTACTACGTGCGCCGCAAGGTGGAGGAGAGCCCGGTGTTCACGGAGCTCGCCGCGCGCAAGGAGAAGGCGCGCATGCCGATCGTGCAGCTGTTCCGCAAGCACGCGCTTCTCGTGATCATCGCCGCCCTCGTGTTCGCGGGCAACAACGCCGTCGGCTACATGACCACGGGCGGGTACATCCAGAACTACGCCACGAACCCCGAGGGTCCGATCGGGCTCGAGCGCGGGGCTGTGCTCTGGGCCGTCGCGGGCTCCGCCGTGACCTGGCTGATCACGACGCTTCTCGCCGGGTGGGTGTCCGACCGCATCGGGCGTCGCACGACGTACATCATCGGCTGGGTCCTCCAGCTGGTGGGTGTGTTCACGCTCTTCCCGCTCGTCAACACCGGCCAGATCGGTCTGCTGTTCGCCGGTCTCGCGATCCTGACGATCGGCCTCGGTTTCACGTACGGCCCGCAGGCGGCGCTGTACACCGAGCTGTTCCCGGCCAGCATCCGCTTCTCGGGCGTCTCGATCTCGTACGCGATCGGTGCGATCGCCGGTGGTGCGTTCGCGCCGACCATCGCGACCGCGATCGTGCAGGCGACCGGCTCGACCCAGGCCGTCACGTGGTACCTCGCCGGGATGACGCTGCTCGGCCTCGTCGCGACGCTGCTGCTGCGCGACCGCTCCGGGATCCCGCTCGGACCGGACCACGAGGACGAGCAGTCGGTCAGCCCGATCCGCGGCCTCGCGAAGGCCTGACGGGGCGCATGATGAGAGCTCACGGAAGGAATCGATGACGATGCAGTTCCACCACCACGGCTACGTGTCCGGAGACCCGCGCGTGCAGAACGCCGCCGGGGTCGGGCTCGATCGCCCGGACGGCCTCCCCGACACCGTCGACGTGCTGATCGTGGGCTCCGGGCCGGCCGGCATGCTCCTCGCGGCGCAGATGTCGCAGTACCCCGAGGTCACGACGCGACTCATCGAGCGGCGTGAGGGGCGGCTGGTCCTCGGGCAGGCCGACGGCATCCAGCCGCGCAGCGTCGAGACCTTCCAGGCGTTCGGGTTCGCCGAGCGCATCATGGCCGAGGCCTACAACATCGGCTGGATGAACTTCTGGGGCCCCGACCCCCAGAACCCGCGGAACATCGTACGGACCTCGCGCACCGCGGACTACGCGTACGACATCTGCGAGTTCCCGCACCTGATCGTGAACCAGGCGCGGGTGCTCGACTACTTCGCCGAGGCCGCCGCCGACGGACCCGCGCGCATCGCGCCCGACTACGGGGTCGAGTTCCTCGGGCTGACGGTGCGGGAGGAGGGCGAGTATCCGGTCGAGGTGCGCGTGCGGCAGGTCGCGGGGGAGTACGCCGGCCAGGAGCGCACCCTGCGGGCGAAGTACGTCGTCGGCTGCGACGGCGCGCGCAGCGGCGTGCGTCAGGCCATCGGCCGCACACACGTGGGGGCGAGTGCCGCGCACGCCTGGGGTGTCATGGACGTCCTGGTGAACACGGACTTCCCGGACTGGCGCACCAAGTGCGCGATCAACTCGCAGGCCGGCAACATCCTGCACATCCCCCGCGAGGGCGGCTACCTCAGCCGGGTCTATGTCGATCTCGGCGAGGTCCCCGCGGGCGACGACCGGCGGGTGCGACAGACCCCGATCGAGGACGTCATCCGCAAGGCCAATGAGATCCTGCACCCGTACACGCTCGAGGTGAAGGAGATCGCCTGGCACAGCGTCTACGAGGTCGGGCATCGGGTCACGGACGGATTCGACGACGTGCCGCAGGACTCGGACCGCACCCCGCGCGTCTTCCTCACCGGCGACGCCTGTCACACGCACAGCGCCAAGGCCGGGCAGGGCATGAACGTCTCGATGCAGGATGGCTTCAACCTCGGATGGAAGCTCGGTTCCGTGCTCACCGGACGGGCACCCGACACCCTCCTGTCGACGTACGGAGCGGAGCGGCGACCGGTCGCGCAGCAGCTGATCGACTTCGATCGGGAGTGGTCCTCGTTGATGGCGCGGAAGCCGGAGGAGATCTCCGACCCGAACGAGCTCGCGACCTACTACCTCGCCACCGCGGAGTTCCCCTCGGGGTTCATGACCCAGTACACGCCGTCGATGATCACCGGCTCCGACGCGCATCAGGCGCTGGCGGGTGGATTCCCGCTCGGCAAGCGTTTCAAGTCGGCCGAGGTGGTGCGGGTCGGCGATGGCAACGTCATCCACCTCGGGCATCACGCGAAGGCCGACGGACGCTGGCGTGTGTACGCGTTCGGCGACCGCTCGGGCGAGGTCCTCGCGGCGTGGGCCGCAGAGGCGGAGCCGCTGTTCGCGCGGTTCACCCCGGTGGATGCGGACGCGGATGCGGTGTTCGACGTCAAGGCTGTGTACCAGCAACCGTTCGAGGAGCTCGAGGTCACGTCGGCTCCGGCGCTGTTCCGACCGCAGTCGGGCCCGCTGGGGCTGACCGACTGGGAGAAGGTGTACGCGGCCGGGCCCAGCAAGTGGACGGAGACGGACATCTTCGCCGCGCGCGATCTGTCACGCGACGGAGTGGTCGTCGTCGTGCGCCCGGACCAGTACGTCGCGGCCGTCCTGCCGTTGAGCGACACGATCGAGCTCGCGGAGTTCCTGGAAGGCGCGCTGTTGCCGGCATCCTGATGCCGCGGGTCGGCGGGTGTGCCGTGGGCCGCGGGTCGGCGGGTGTGCCGTGGGGGCGGAGTTCGCGCCGTGGGGCGGAGGATTCGCGGGCGAGCCTCCTCCCGACGCCGTGACCTCCTCCTGACGTGGCGGCGGCACGGTGTCGAAGCGGCACAGGGTGGTGAGATGTCGGTGCTCCGGCGTACCGTGAGCGCGGAGGGGCGACGGCGCCCACCAGGAGGAGTGCGTGATGGACTGGAAGATCGAGCTCATCTTCGTGCCGGTGTCGGATGTCGACCGGGCGAAGGACTTCTACTCGAAGATCGGCTTCCATGCCGATCATGATCAGACGCCCATGGAGGGGCTGCGCTTCGTGCAGTTCACGCCACCCGGGTCGGCCTGTTCGATCGCCTTCGGGACGGGTCTCGGCATCCGCCTGGAGCCGGGGCAGCAGAACACGATCCAGGTCGTGGTGCCGGATGCCGACGAGGCACTCGCGCACTTGCGCGGTCTGGGCGTGGAGGCTGAGGGCGTCGACGAGCAGGGTTGGGGCCGGTTCGTCACGTTCGCCGACCCCGATGGCAACACCTGGACGCTGCAGGAGCTGCCGAGCTACGACTCCTGATTCCCCGGATCGTGCGCGTCGTCGGTGTCAGCCGTCATCCGCGACGATCTCCACTTTGAATCCGGTGTCGTTCTCCAGCCAACAGGCGTAGTGGTCCGGCCCGCCGGCATGCGGATACCGCTCCTGATAGAGCGGTCGCCAGCCGTGGGCGGGCGCGCTGGTGACGAGTGCGTCGACCTCGGTGCGCGTCCGTGCACGGAACGCCAGGTGGTTGAGTCCGGCGCGACGGCGGTCGTGCACAGGGTCGGAGAGGTTCGGTGAGACCACGAGGGTGAGATAGCCGCCGTCAGCAACCCAGGACTCACCTTCTTCCCATTCGCTGTGTAGCGAGAAGCCCAGATGCGTGAGCAGCCAGCGCCAGTCCGTGTGGATCTCGTGCACGCTCGACACCCACAACTCCACGTGATGAAAGCCCGCCATCCCCCGAGTCTGTCAGGCGATCGCGGGGATGCTGCGATCGCGGGGTGGGCGCGGTGGGGTTCAGCCGGTGAGGGTGGTGGGGAGCAGGGGGCGGGGTGTGCGCCATCGTCGGGCGGGGTCCCACCACGCCGGGCCGCGCACCAGCGGGGTCCCGTTGGTCATGCGGATCTCCCACCCGGAAGTGTCGAGGGTGCGGTGATGGTGCCAACACAACGCGACACCGTTGTCGGTGTGGGTGGGTCCGCCGCGGGCGTGTTCGTCGACGTGGTGGATCTCGCACCAGGATGCGGGGACGTGACATCCGGGGATGAGGCACTCTTTGTCGCGGAGGGTGATGGCTCGTCTCTGGTGGATGGTGAAGATGCGGTCGGTGACTCCGATTCCGATGATGCGGCCGTCGGGGTCGAACAGCACCCGTTGCACGGTCCCGCCGCATGCGGTGTGTGCGGCGGTGGAAACCGGCACTGGAGTGTCGATGCCGTCGACGTGCGCCCAACCGCGCCCGGTCGCGTAATCCTCCGCCGTCACGGACACGGTCAGTGTCGGTGCGGCGCCGCCGAGACGGGGCATATCGTCGTGCCGCGCCGCGATTCCGAGCGCCGCCGCGAGGGCGTCGTGCTGTTTCTGCGGCCGGGTGCGGGTGTCGATCATCCCGCCGTCGTCACCCGACGGAAGGGTGACGTCGTCCTCGAACTTGTCCGCACCGAACCGGTCGTTGTCCGAGGCGTCGCCTTCGTCGTCTGAGGGCGTGAACTGCACACCCGGGAGGGGTGGTCCGTCGACTTTCGGGTTCAGGTAGGCGTCCCAGATCCGTTGCATCTGCGCGGCGACTTCCGGGAGCAGGTCGCCGTGGAGCGGGATGAGGCCGTTCTTCTCCCGCCCGAATCGCACTCCGCGGCCCCGCATCGCGGTCTCCGTGAAGGGTTTCGCGCCGTCCGGGTCGAGGTACGCCATGATCACGCGGGCGAACAGTCGCAGGTCTTCCGGGGTCGCCGGCGGGGCGACGTCGCCATCGACGGCATCCTTACCAACGGCGTCGTCGCCGCCGTCCGCCGCACCCATCCCGCGGGCCAGGTCCGCCAACTGCGCGTCCGCCTGCACCCGTTCCTCGACGGTGATCCGTCGCCCCGCCGTCAGAATCGGCCCCGTCGCGGCCGCGAACCCCGACACCCCGATCACGCCATCCATGAGCGCCTCCCGCAGCGCCGGGAACAACGCCGGCTGCCACCCACCCGTGGAGAAGTTCAGCTCCCGGTGCACCCCGGCGGCGACCTTCACCACTCGTGCCGCTTCCCGCCCGTCCACGCGCAGCACCCGTTGGAGCAGCTCGTTCATGGTCGCGCAGCCGAACAGCCCGCAGAACCCCGGAGTTCCCGACCCGGCCGGAATCGACGGCACCGTCGCGACCGTCTCGACCACCACCGCATCCACGAGCCGCTGGAGCTCACCCGCCTGCCGCAGCAACTCCATCTTCTCGGCATCCGACAGGGCCGCGATCGCGTCCGTGGGCACACGACCACGGCCTGTCACGACCTGATCGATGATCCCCGCAGCACTGTTCATACCCCACAGTCAACCCCCGACCACCGACATTCAGACCCCGAAAAGCCCAGTTCAACGCAGTATTCCAATACTCCAATCCACCCGGCCCGAAGAGTGTCGAACCACCCCTTTCTGCGCACACAACACCCCCACCAATGACGCCATCCCCTCGCCCGCCCACCCCACGACCCCGGCACGTAACCGCCCTCCGTCCGCCCCACCCGCACCGCGTTCACCCCTGCGCCACGAACCGGTCATCCGTCGCTCCTACTCTCCCGAGGCATCCCCGCTCTCGAAAGGACCGCTGTTCATGACCTCCCCCTCCCGCCGACCACGGAGAGGGCTTCTCGCCCTTCTCGGTGCGGGCGCCGCCCTCGCCGGCCTCCTCATCGCTCCGCCCGCCCACGCGGCCGACTCCGCACTGTCGCTCGACACCGCCAGCATCCGCAGCGACGAGACGGTGTCGATCACCTTCGACGCCGGTGACGCGGTCCACGACCGCAACTGGGTCGGCATCTACCGCGACGGTGCGACTCCCGGTGGTCCGGCGTCCCTCGACTGGCGCTACGTGCCGGAGGCGAGCGGCGAACTCCGCTGGGGCCCCTCCGACCGTGAGGGATGGACCCGGAACACCGCGACCGTCGACCCGGGCGACTATGACGTCTATCTGCTCGAAGACGACGGCTACACCGTGCTCGCCGGCCCGATCGACCTCGCGATCACCGGCGAGGGCATGGAGCCGCCTCGGCCGCCGGCCGAACCCAAGCCCGAGGTCGACGGGGTCAGCAGCCTGAACGTGCTCACGTTCAACGTCTGGCACGGGGGAACCCAGGTCGCCGACGGCGCGCAGCAGATCGCCGACATCATCCAGGAGACCGACGCCGACGTCACTTTCCTCCCCGAGGTGGGACAGGCCCCGGCGCAGGTCGCGGCGCTGCTCGGATACGACCACTTGATCGCCACGGACACCGGCATCGTCTCGCGCTATCCGATCCTGTCCACGGACACGGTCGGGAAGTGGTGGTCGAAGGCCGTCATCGACGTGAACGGCTCCGAGGTCGTCGTCTACGGCGGTCACCTGGAGTACCGCTGGTACACGACCTACCTGCCGCGCGGCTACGGCGGCGAGATCCACGGCGACTGGCCTCCCGGCTGGAACACGTGGGACAAGCTCGACGCCCCGGTCACCGACGTCGACTCGATCCTCGCCGCGAACGTGGAATCCGGGCGTCCCGCGACCGCGGCCGAACTGGTCGCCGATATCGCGACCGAGCGGGCCGCGGGCCGGCTCGCGATCGTCGGCGGGGACTTCAACGAGCCGCCCTCGCAGGACTGGACCGAGGCGACCGCCGATCTCTTCGACCACAACGGTGTCGTGATCCCCTGGCAGACGACGCAGACGCTGCTCGACGGGGGACTGGTCGACGCCTTCCGCACCGTGCACCCCGACCCGGCCGCGAACCCCGGCTTCACCTGGCCGTCGGACAACGCGCTGTTCCCGACCTCGACCCTCACCTGGGCACCCGAGGCGGATGAGCGCGACCGCATCGACTACATCTTCGCGACGCCGGACGAGCGGTTGTCGATCGACGGTGCCTCGGTCGTCGGACCGCAGTCGACGATCGTGCGCAACGAGCGCGTCGTCGACGACAGCGCGGACGAGATCCTCACCCCGGATGCCGTCTGGCCTTCGGACCACAAGGCGGTGCTCGCGAACTTCCACATCTGCGCCGACGGCTGCGCGGAGACGGAGCCCGAACCCGCGACGGTCGCGCTGGACACCGCGTCCGTGGTGGCGGGCGGCAGCGTCACCGTGTCGGGGAGCGGCTTCACCCCGGACGCGGGACTCACGATCGAGCTTCGCTCCACTCCCGTGCAGGTGGGGACGGTGACCGCGGATGCCGCGGGCGCGTTCCGCACCTCCGTGACCGTTCCGGCCGCGACGCCGGCGGGTGCGCATCGCATCGTCGTGATCGACCGATCCGGCCGGGAGACCGAGGCCGCCCTCGCGGTGACCGCGTTGCCCGTGGTCGAGCAGCCGGGAACCGGTGACCCGGACGACACGTCCGGAGGCGGGGGCACATCTCCCGGCACCGGCACGGACGGCACCGGCACCGGCACAGGGAATGACGGCGGCCTGGCGACGACCGGCGCGGACAGCATGCCGCTCGTGGTCGCGGCGCTCCTGCTCCTGACCGCGGGTGCCGGGCTGCTCGTGATCCGTCGGCGCCGGTTCGGCTGAGCCGCGGAGTCAGAGGGCGGAGTGGCGCCGACGCGGACGATGCGTCGGCGCCGCTCCTCCCGCCCCGGAAAGAGCCGCACGCCCTCCGTCAGGAGTTCACGCGGATGATCTCCTGCTGGTACGGCGCGATCACGTCGCCCGAGATGCGCAGATCGAGCACCAGGAACCGCCGGGTCGCGGCATCCTCCGCGGCCCATTCGCCGAGCCGGTCGAGGTCACCGAGCGCACGCACGACGACGCCCTCGGCGCCCACGGCGGCACCGAACGCCGCGAAGTCGACCTCGGGGATGCGCATCGGCCCCTGCGCGAGGCCCTTCAGCCCGTAGAGGTTGATCTCGGCACCATAGGCGGCGTCGTTCCAGATCACGGCCAACCCGCGACCGCCTGCCGCCCGCACCGCGGACTCGAGGTCGGCGATCGCCATCAGCCCCCCGCCGTCGCCGGAGGTCAGCACGATCGTGGAGTCCCGGCGCGCGAGCGCCGCACCGACGACGCTCGGCCAGCCCTGTCCGATCGACTGGAACGCCGTGCCGATCATCATCATGCGATCGGGCGCCGCCACCGGCCAGTACATGTTCGCCCAGCCGATGAAGTGGCCCCCGTCGGACACGACCACGCGGTCCTCCGGCAGCAGCGCGGCGATGCGACGGGCCGCAGAGCGCGGATCCACGCGGCCGTCGGGGGCGAGCTCGTCGCCCGGGGCGTACGCGCGGGCGGCGGCCACGTCGACGCTCTCGCGCCAGGGAAGAGATGAGCGGGTCGCGATCCGGGCCACCAGTCCTTCCGCCGCGATGCGGGCGTCGGCGCGCACGAATCCGCCGACGTGCGCGTGCGTCGCCGCCGGCGCGATGTCGATCTGGAACACGCGCGTGCCGGGCGCGAACAGCTCGCCGAAGCGCATCGTGAACTGGTTGAGCGAGGCGCCGAACACGACGGCCACGTCGGCGGTGCGCACGAGCTCCATGGCGCCGTCCGCGCCGAAGCCGCCGGTGACGCCGAGGTCGTAGCGGTCATCGGGGAAGACCCCGCGACCCAGGGCGGAGGATGCCGTCAGCGCGCCCGTCGCCTCGGCGAGGGCGCCGAGCGCCGCACTCGCCCCGGCGAGCCACGCGCCGCGTCCGGCCAGCAGGAACGGGCGCTGCGCCTGAGCGAGCGCGGCGGCGATCTCGTCGAGCATGCCGTCGGCGAACTCGCCGCGCGGTGCGAGTGGGGCGGGGAGCCGCGGCGCGGGGGCCTCCGGCACGGGCCCGGCCTCGAGCGCCGCCACGTCGTAGGGGATCGCCAGGACGACCGGCACGCGGTAGGTCAGCGCGTGCTCGATCGCGATCACGGTGGTGGCCGCGGCATCCGCGCGCCCGACGGTATAGGTGCGGGCGCCGACGGCGGAGGCGAGGGCGATCTGGTCGACGTCCCAGGGGCGGGGGCCGGAGGTCGGCTCGTCGCCCACCACGAGCACGAGGGGCACGTGCGCCTGCACGGCCTCGGCCAGCGCGGTCAGCGTGTTCGTGAAGCCTGCCCCGTACGTCGACGTTCCGGCGGCGATGCGGCCCGACGCACGGAAGTGCGCGTCCGCGGCGACGACCGCGCCCTGTTCGTGGCGGACCGCGGTGAAGACCGCCTCGGTCTGCGTCTCGATCGCGTCGAGGAAATAGGCGTTGCCGTTGCCCATCACGCCGAAGACCGCGTCGATGTGCTGGGCGAGGGTGAGGGCGACGTGCGCGGAGACGGTGGGCATGCGAGAGCCTTTCGAGACAGGGACGGAGAACCAGAGGATCCGTATGTGTCTCGCTCGCGCATCGATGCGGAGAACTTCGTGCCCCTTTTTCGGGCACCGGCGCGGAGAGGCCGGACCTCCTCAGTGTACTGGCGGGGCGGCGCTGTCGCCGCGTCGTCTTCCCGGCGAAACATCATCGAAATCCGGTCACGGAAGTATGCGCAGATGGACTCGTTGTTCGGCGGATACACCTCTCGACGCTCGGCGCGGCGACGCGGCCCGGAACCCTGGGACGAGATGTTCCCGGCGGACGCCCGGCCGGGCGGGATCGACGTGCGGCTGCCCTACAAGGACATGTATCCCGCCCTCGCCGGGATGGACGATGCGGAGCTGAGAGCGCGGACGGATGCTCTCGCGAGCTCGTACCTCGCCCAGGGCGTGACCTTCGACTTCGCCGGCGAAGAGCGCCCCTTCCCGCTCGACGTGGTCCCGCGCGTGATCGCCGCGGACGACTGGACCGATGTCGAATCCGGGGTGAAGCAGCGGGTGCGCGCCCTGGAGGCCTTCCTGGCCGACGTCTACGGTCCCCAGCTCGCCGTGCGCGATGGCGTGATCCCGGCATCGCTGATCAGCTCGTCGTCGCATTTCCATCGGCAGGCGGCCGGGATCGTGGGGGCGAACGGGGTGCGCATCCACGTGGCCGGGATCGACGTGATCCGCGACGAGAAGGGCGCCTGGCGGGTGCTCGAGGACAACGTGCGCGTGCCGAGCGGCGTCAGCTATGTGCTCGCGAACCGTCGGATCATGGCCCAGACGCTCCCCGAGCTGTTCACGAGCCTGCGCGTGCGGCCGGTCGTCGACTACCCCGGGCGCCTGCTGCAGGCACTGCGCGCGGCGGCCCCGGCCGGTGTCGACGATCCGACCGTGGTCGTGCTGACCCCGGGCGTCTACAACTCCGCGTACTACGAGCACACCCTCCTGGCCCGCATGATGGGGATCGAACTCGTGGAGGGCCGCGATCTGTTCTGCTCCGGCGGTCGCGTCTGGATGCACACCACGGCGGGCCCGACCCGTGTCGACGTCATCTACCGACGGGTCGACGACGAGTTCCTCGACCCCCAGCACTTCCGGCCCGATTCCGTGCTGGGAGCCCCCGGCCTGATGCTCGCGGCCCGACTCGGCAACGTCACGCTCGCGAACGCGATCGGCAACGGCGTCGCCGACGACAAGCTCGTGTACACCTACGTTCCCGACCTCATCCGCTATTACCTCGGGGAGGACCCCGTGCTGCCCAACGTCGACACCTGGCGGCTGGAAGACCCGGGGGCGCTGGAGGAGGTGCTCGACCGCCTCGACGAGCTCGTCGTGAAGCCGGTGGACGGATCCGGAGGGAAGGGGCTGGTCGTCGGACCGGATGCCTCGCGCGCGACGCTCGACGCCCTCCGCGCCAGCCTGCGGGCAGACCCTCGGGGCTGGATCGCCCAGCCCGTCGTGCAGCTGTCGACGATCCCGACCCTCGTGGAGGACGGCTTCCGTCCTCGCCACGTCGATCTGCGTCCCTTCGCGGTGAACGACGGCCAGGACATCTGGGTGCTTCCCGGCGGACTCACCCGGGTCGCCCTGCCCGAGGGACAGCTCGTGGTGAACTCGAGTCAGGGCGGCGGCTCGAAAGACACCTGGGTGCTCGACCCCTCGCTGTTCACCGGCCCCATGACCACGCTCGACGGGGACTCCGATCCGGCATCCGACGAGGTCTCGCTCGCCACCGGCGCCATCACGGTCGTCTCGCCGCGGGAGGAGCCGAACCCGCCGTTCCTCTCGTCGCCGCAGGACGAGGACGTCGAGACGCGCCATCACCAGCAGCAGCAGCAGCAACAGCAACAGCAGCAACAGCAGCAGGCGGGGACGGGGGAGGGGACATGCTGAGCCGCATCGCCGAGGCGCTCTTCTGGATCGGGCGGTACGTCGAGCGCGCCGACGGCACCGCGCGCATCCTCGACGTACACCTGCAGCTGCTGCTCGAAGACCCCTGGGTCGAGGAGGACACCGCCTGTCGCGCGCTGCTGTCCGTCATGGGCGCGACGGTCGACGACGACAGCGCCGTCGGCCGCGACGACGTGGTGCGCCTGCTCGCCCTCGACCGCGAGCACTCGGCGTCGATCGCGCACTCGATCGCCGCCGCCCGGGAGAACGCCCGCCGCGCGCGGGAGATCATCTCGACCGACCTCTGGGAGACCCTCAACGAGTCGAATGCGCGGATGCCGCGCTGGGTCGCCTCGGACAAGACGCACCCGTTCTTCCGGTGGGTCCGGGATCGATCC
Organism: Microbacterium sp. TW_SC_2; assembly: GCF_055361165.1. Classification (NCBI taxonomy): domain Bacteria; kingdom Bacillati; phylum Actinomycetota; class Actinomycetes; order Micrococcales; family Microbacteriaceae; genus Microbacterium; species Microbacterium sp. TW_SC_2. The sequence continues at coordinate 925,489 of NZ_CM143952.1, forward strand.
GCTCTGGCCTTCGGCGTGGTCGACTCCTCGACGAGCCGCGATGAGGCCTGGCAGTTCTTCGTGCTCGGTCGGTCGATCGAACGGGCGGACATGACGGCGCGGCTGCTGGCGACGAGGTCGCTGACGGATGTCGGCGGGCCGAGCTGGACCACGTTGCTGCGCAGCTGCGGGGCCTACGAAGCACATCTGCGCAGCCACCGGGCGGTGCCGACGGCTGCCTCCGCTGTCGAGTTCCTGCTCGTGGACAAGCTCTTCCCGCGGTCGGTGCTCGCCAGCGTCCTCCAGGCGGAGGAGTGCCTGCGAGGGATCGATCCGGCCGGAGCGTTCGGCACGCCCGACCGCGCACATCGGGTGCTGGGGCGGATGCGCTCCGAGCTCGAGTATCGTCCGGTCGGCGACATCGTGCAGCGGCTGTCGGAGAGCATGGAAGAGGTGCAGGCGGGGATGTCGATGGCCAGCGATGCGATCAGAGAACGCTACTTCCCCTCCATCGCGATGCCGGTGTGGATCGGGGAGGCGCTGTGAGCCGCCTGCGGATCGTGCATCGCACGGGGTATCGGTACGAGGAGCCCGCGACCGCCTCCTACAACGAGGCACGGATGCTGCCGCATGCGCGTGAGGGGCAGTTCGTGCTGCAGGCCGGCCTGGAGATCTCCCCGACCGCGACGCAGCACTCCTACGCCGACTACTGGGACACCCGGGTGTCGACGTTCGAGGTCCTGACTCCGCACCGGCTGCTGTCGGTCACCGCCACGAGCGTCGTGGATGTGCGCGCCGTCCCGCAGATGGCGGGGAGCCTCGGCTGGGACGAGCTCGCGGCGCGCATCCCGCTGTCGCTGTCGCTGGCCGAGTGCGTCGTGCAGACCCCGGCCACCGCGCCGGATGCCGAGCTGCGCGAGCTCGCGGTGACCGCCCGTGCGCGGGGCGCGTCGATCGATGAGACGGCGCTCGACATCTGCCGCACGATCGGTGAGGCCATGGAGTATCAGAGCGGCGTCACCGGGGTGAACTCGACGGCACGCGACGCGTGGCAGGCGCGCTCCGGCGTCTGCCAGGACATCGCCCACGTCGCCATCGGAGTGCTGCGCGGGGTGGGGATCCCCGCGCGCTACGTCTCGGGCTACCTGCATCCCGACCCGACCGCCCCGGTCGGTCAACCGGTGATCGGAGAGTCGCACGCCTGGGTCGAGTGGTACTCGGGGGAGTGGCACGGCTACGACCCCACCAACCTCGCGGAGATCGCCGAATCCCACGTCTACGTGGGGCACGGTCGCGACTACTCCGACGTGGCGCCCCTGCGCGGCGTGTACGCCGGGCCCAGCGTGTCGGAGCTGTTCGTCTCGGTCGAGGTCACCCGTCTCGACTGACGCGGCGATGCAGGAAGGCGATGCAGGAAGGCCAGGCAGGGCGGCGATGCAGGAGAATGACCGGATGACGGATACGACGATCGAGCGCGAGACGCTCACCTGGGACGGCTTCGGCGCGGCGACCCGCGCGCTCGCGCGCACGATCCTCGACAGCGGCTTCCAGCCCGAGGTCGTGGTGGCGATCGCGCGCGGGGGACTCCTCCCGGCCGGGGCGATCGCGTACGGGCTGGGTGCCAAGAACTGCGGCGCGATCAACGTCGAGTTCTACACCGGCATCGGCACGGTGCTCGACGCTCCCGAGGTGCTCCCCCCGGAGCTCGACATGGCCTACCTGGACGGGCGACGCGTGTTGCTGGTCGACGACGTCGCCGACTCGGGGCGCACGCTGGCGCTCGCGGTGCAGCTGTTGCAGGACAAGGGCGCCGAGGTGCGCTCGGTGACGATCTACACCAAGCCGTCGACCATCATCCAGCCCGACTACTCCTGGAAGGACACCGACCTCTGGATCGACTTCCCGTGGTCGTTCCAGGGCACGGTGCGCGAGGAGGATGAGGGCCTCACGCCGTCGGCGTGAGGCGCCTGCGCTGCCTGTGCCGCCTGAGCCCCCTGTGCGGGCTCAGGCCCGCAGCAGCGCGCGCAGTGTCTGGATCGTGTCGGCCCCCGCCGCGGTCTTGTCGGAGCGGTAGCCCTTCACCCGAGCGAAACGCAGGGCGATCCCGCCCGGATACCGGGGGGAGCGCTGCACGCCGTCGATCGCGATCTCGACGACGATCTCCGGGCGCAGGAAGACGGTGTTCTGCGTCCTCCGGGTCTCGAACTCGGGGAACGTCTCGGTCTGCCAGCGCAGCAGCGCGTCGGTGAGTCCCTTGAAGGTCTTGCCCACCATGACGTGGCCGCCGGGTTCGCCGAATTCGCCCTCGGGGTCGAGGGCGCCGAGGTGCAGGTTCGACAGCCAGCCCTGCCGGCGCCCCGAGCCCCACTCCGCACCCAGGACGACCAGGTCGTAGGTCAGCACCGGCTTCACCTTGATCCAGGACTTGCCGCGCCGTCCGGCGGCGTAGGGCGAGTCGATCGCCTTCACGACGACGCCCTCGTGTCCGGCGGCGAGAGCCTCGCGCGACAGTTGCTCGGCGGCCTCCGCGTCGGCCGTGACGATGCCCGGCATCCGCCAGTCTCCGGCCACGCGCTCGAGTTCGGCGAGACGGGTCGAGAGCGGCTCGTCGAGCAGATCGCGTCCGTCGACGTGCAGGACGTCGAAGAACCAGGGCCGCAGCACGAGGTCGCGCGACGCATCGGCGCCGAAGCGCGACATGGTCTCCTGGAACGGGCGGGGCCCGCCGTCTTCGTCGAGGGACAGCGTCTCGCCGTCGAGGATCAGGTCGTCGGCGGGGAGACCGCGCACGATCTCGATGATCTCGGGCACGCGGTGCGTGATGTCGGCGAGGGAGCGCGTGTACACGCCGACCTCCTCGCCGTGCCGGTGCACCTGGATGCGCGCGCCGTCGAGCTTGAACTCCACGGATGCCTCACCGGTCTCCGTGACGGCCGCTGCCGCCGTCGACGCGGTGCCGGCCAGCATCGGCAGCACCGGGCGCCCCACCCGCAGGCCGACGGCATCGAGTTCTTCGGCAGAGGCGGTGAGGGCGATGCGCGCCGTCTCACCGAGGTCGCCCGAGAGCATCGCGGCTCGGCGGACGACGGCGACGGGGCGATCCGCCGCGCGGGCGATCGCGTCGAGCAGCACGCCGCCGAGTGCACCCGTGCGCAGCTCGCCGAGCATCGCGCGGACCAGGAAGTCCCACTCCGTCGCGGTGGCGCGGTGCGCGAGATCGGAGAGCAGTCCGGTGCGCACGGCCGCGGAGCCGGAGCCGAGCGCCGACGCCAGAGCCGTCAGGGCGGCATCGACGTCGGCGATGCTCAGCGTCGGCGTGTCTGCGGGGGAGACCTCGAGGGCGGAGATCCCGCGCCAGCCGACGCCGAGCCGACCCTGGCGCGGGTGGGCGAGCAGCAGACCGGTGAGGGGGAGGATCTCGTCCGGCGCCGCATCGCGCACCAGGCGCGCGAGGATGTCGATCTTCGCGAGACGCGACGACGTGGCGGTGACCTCTTCGGTCGTGGTGACGAGCTCCGACAGCAGCATTCCCGAATTCTCCCACCCGGCACCGACATCGCCGAGGAGGGATGGTGCTGAGGGCGTCACACCCCGCGGAACCGCGGCTTCCGCTTCTCCTGGAAGGCGGCGAAGCCCTCGCGGTAGTCGTCGGTGTCGCAGAGTGCGGCCTGCGCCGCGTTCTCGAGATCGATCGACTCCCACAGCGCCAGCCGCTCGTCGCGGATGCGTGCCACGAGCTCCTTGCTCGCGCGGAAGGCGGCGGTCGCCCCGCGGGCAGCGGCAGCCGCGGCATCCGTGGTCGCGGCGACGACCTCGTCGTCGGGGAAGACGCGGGAGAAGAGTCCGGATGCCACGGCCTCCGACCCGCTCATCAGGCGTCCCGTGTAGATGAGGTCGAGCGTCTTGTGGGCGCCCAGCCGGTCCAGGAAGAGCGCGTGGCCCCCGGAGTCGAGGGTCGCCCCGAGTGCGGCGAACGGCGAGCCGATCTTGGCGGACTCCGCCACGTAGACGACGTCGGTGGCGATCAGCAGCCCGAGCCCGACGCCGAGGCAGGCGCCGTGCGCGACCGCGAACGTCGGCGCGGGGAACCGCGACATGCGTTGCAGCAACGGTGTGACGAGTCCGCCGAGGTAGCCGATCACGTCGTCGTCGCGGGGATCGACGCCCGAGATGTCGCGCCCGGCGCAGAAGGCCCGGCCCTCGCCGCGCAGCATCAGCGCGCGGACCTCGGCCGCCTCCGCCTCGGCGTAGGCGGCGTCCAGGCCGTGCAGCGCCTGCTCGTCGAGCGCGTTCAGCGTGGCCGGGGCATTCAGCGTGATGTGCGCGACGTCGTCGGCGATGCGGAGGTCGATCATGGGGATCCTCTCGATCCGATCACACGTCGTAGTCGACGACGACGCGGTCGCTCGTGGGGTGGGACTGGCAGGTGAGCACGTAGCCGCGCGCGAGTTCGTCGGGTTCCAGCGCGTAGTTCTCGGTCATCGAGACGCTGCCGTCCAGCACGCGGGCGCGACACGTGCCGCACACCCCGCCGGCGCACGCGAACGGCGCATCCGGGCGCACCCGCAGCGCCGCGTTCAGCACCGACTCGTGCGCGTCGACCGGGCTCTCCACGGTCGAGGAGACACCGTCGAGAGTGACCTCGATGCGGAACGTCCTCGCCCCCGCGCGCACCTCCACGGGCCGCGCCGCGCGCACCGGCTCGTCACCCGTGGTGAACAGCTCGAAGCGGATGTGCTCACGCGCCACGCCGACATCGGCGAGCACCTCGCGGCACAGGTCGACCAGCGCGAGCGGGCCGCACAGGAACCACTCGTCGACGTCGGTCGGATCGATCAGCGCGCCGAGGATCGTGCGCAGCTTCTCCTCGTCGATGCGCCCCGAGAGCACGGGCGCGGTGCGCTGCTCGCGCGACAGCACATGATGCAGGGTGACGCGGGTCGGATAGCGGTCCTTCAGGTCGGCGAGATCGTCGAGGAACATCACGTCGAGCGCCGAGCGGTTGGTGTAGAGCAGCGTGAACCGCGAGGTCTCGGAGCGCGACAGCACCGTGTGGGCGAGGGCCATGAGCGGGGTGATCCCGGAACCGGCCGCGATGCCGACGAGATGCCGATGGTCGAGGTCGTCGAGACCCGAGGTGAAGGTGCCCTGCGGGCTCATCACGTCGATGCGGAATCCCGGATGCAGTCCGGTCTGCGCCCACGTCGAGAACAGCCCGCCCTCGTCGCGCTTCACGGCCACGCTGAGCCGCGTGTCGAGACCGTCGCCGCGGTGCTCCGGCGCACGGCAGAGCGAGTACGAGCGGCGCACCTCCGTGCCGTCGAGCGTGGTGCGCAGCGCGACGTACTGACCGGGCAGGTGGTCGTAGTCATCGGCGAGGGCGGCGGGCACCGTGAAGGTGACCTCGACCGCGTCGGCCGTGAGCGGTCGCACGTCCTCGACCGTGAGGGTGTGGAACCGCGCGCGGGTGCGCTCGCCGGCCCGGCGCGGCGGAGCGGATGCCGGAGCGGCGGTCGGGGCGGAGCGGAACAGCGGCATCTCAGTGCACCTTGAAGTGGTCGAAGGGTTCCAGGCAGGCCCGGCACTCGAACAGGGACTTGCAGGACGTCGAGCCGAAGCGGGAGACCTCGCGGGTGTCGAGCGAGCCGCAGCGAGGGCAGCGCACGCTGATCGCCAGACGGATGGGGCCGGTCGAGACGGCCGCGCGTCCCGACGGCGGGGCGATGCCGTACTCCGTCAGCTTCTGCTTCCCGGCATCCGACATCCAGTCGGTCGTCCAGGCGGGAGAGAGCACGAGGCGCACATCGACATCGGCGAAGCCCGCCGCGGTCAGTGACAGGATCACGTCGTCGCGGATCGTGTCCATCGCGGGGCATCCGCTGTAGGTCGGAGTGATGTCGACCTGCACGCGGTCGCCGTCGACCACGACGGATCGCAGCACACCGAGATCCTCGATCGTGAGCACCGGCACCTCGGGATCGGGAACGGCGGCGGCGATGCGCCAGGCCCGGGTCCCGGCCGGGTCGTCGGCGGCATCCTCGCTCAGGGGGCGCGACGCGCGGGTCACCACGATGCCCCCGGATGCCGGCGTGCGAGCACCTGCATCTCGGCCAGCAGATGCCCGAGCGGGGAGGCGTGGGCCCCCTGGCGTCCGCCCGCGGAGGACGCGACCACCGCGGGGACGGACAGCTCGGCGTCGGCGAACACCGTGTCGACGACGCCGTCGAAGCCCGCGCGCAGGCTCGAGGGCCGCACGGCGGCGTCGCCGAGGCGTTCGATGAGGTCGTCGTCGCGGAACAGTTCGTCGACGTACGGCCACACGTCGCGGTTCGCCCGGATGATCCGCTCGCGCGACTCCTCCGTGCCCCCGGCGAGGCGCAGCATCCACTGCACGGCATGATCGCGGTGGTAGTCGACCTCCTTGAGCGCCTTCTCGGCGATCGCGGCGAAGGTCTCGTCGCTGCTGGCGCGCAGCGCGGAGTAGAGCTCGAACAGGAAGGTCGAGACGACGAACTGGCGGGCGATGGTCTGCGCGAAGTCGCCGTTCGGCTGCTGCACGATCCACGCGCAGCGGAAGTCCGGCTCATCGCGGAAGAACGCGAGGTCGTCCTCACTGCGTCCGTCGTAGGAACCGGCGTAGTGCAGGAAGGAGCGGGCGTGGCCGAGCAGGTCGAGGGCGATGTTGCCGAGCGCGACGTCCTCCTCGAGCTCGGGGGCACGGGAGATCCACGCACCGAGCTGCTGCGACAGGATGAGCGCGTCGTCGCCGAGACGGAGCGCGTACTCGGCGATGTCGGCGGATGCCGCTGCGGCGCCCGTTCCGGAGAGCTCCTGCGCGAGGCGGAGCTCGTCGACCGAGACGTCGCCGTGCACGTCCGCGCGCACGTCGGCGTTCTGAGGGGCGGCGGCGGTCACAGGTGAGGCACCCCCTCGGATGCCGTGTAGTACACGGCGTGCCGGTAGTTCTTGCCGGCGGGGCTCTCGAAGTAGGCGCCCTTGGCGTCGGGGTCGCTCGTGGTGATGGCGTCCGCCGGGACGGCCCAGATCGACACGCCCTCACCGCGCCGCGTGTAGAGATCGCGGGCATTGCGGATCGCCATGTCGGCGTCCGGGGCGTGCAACGAGCCGACGTGCACGTGGCTCAGTCCGCGGTTCGCCCGCACGAACACCTCCCACAGGGGCCAGGGTTCGCGCTCGTCGGAACCCGGGGTCGCCATCACGCCACGCTCCCGACCGGTCCCTGAGCCCGGCGGAGGGACTGCTTGCGGGCGTACTCGGCCGCGGCCTCGCGCACCCAGGCGCCCTCCTCGTGCGCCGTGCGGCGACGCTCGAGCCGCTCGGCGTTGCAGGGACCGTTGCCGCGCACCACCTCGAAGAACTCGTCCCAGTCGATCTCGCCGATCACGTATTCGCCGGTCTCGCTGTCGAGCCGCAGCTCGGGGTCGGGCAGCGTGATGCCGAGGATCTCGGCCTGCGGCACCAGCATCCCGACGAAGCGCTGGCGCAGGTCGTCGTTCGAGAAGCGCTTGATCTTCCACTTCATGGACTGCGCGGAGTTCGGCGACTGGTCATCGGGCGGGCCGAACATGGCCAGGCTCGGCCAGTACCAGCGGTTCACGGCGTCCTGCGCCATCTGCCGCTGCTCCTCGGTGCCCTGCATGAGGCTGAGCAGGATCTCGAACCCCTGGCGCTGATGGAAGGACTCCTCCTTGCAGACGCGCACCATCGCACGCCCGTAGGGACCGTACGACGCGCGGCACAGCGGCACCTGGTTGACGATCGCGGCACCGTCGACGAGCCACCCGATCGCGCCCATGTCGGCCCAGGTGGGGGTGGGGTAGTTGAAGATCGACGAGTACTTGGCCTTGCCGCTGATGAGCTGGTCCATCATCTCGTCGCGGGCGATGCCGAGGGTCTGCGCGGCGGAGTAGAGATACAGGCCGTGACCCGCCTCGTCCTGCACCTTCGCCATCAGGATCGCCTTGCGCTTGAGGCTCGGCGCGCGCGTGATCCAGTTGCCCTCCGGCTGCATGCCGATGATCTCCGAGTGCGCGTGCTGGGAGATCTGTCGGATCAGGGTCTTGCGATACGCCTCGGGCATCCAGTCGCGCGGTTCGATGCGCTGCTCGTTCGCGATGAGCTCGTCGAACAGGCGCTCCTCGGGGGACTGCTCGCCCTCGACGAGGCTGAGGTCTGCGGGGCTGGTCATCATCGACTCCTCGATAGGCGATCCGCTTTACTGACCGCTCGTTAGGTAATTCTCACACGACGGTCCGCGGCGCGCAAGACGGGAGGCTCAGCGCCGGTGCGGGGCGAGGGACTCAGTGCGAGCGCGAGATGAGGTCGTACAGCGCTCGGCCGTAGGCCTCGGAGGGGTCCGGATGCTCGAAGCGCAGCGTCTCGCCGGCGATCTCGACCTCCACGACGAAGGCATCGGGAAGGCGGGTGAGAGAGCGGAAGGTCGCACGGAGGAGGTCGCGGAGCTGATCCTCCCGGGGAAGCCACACGGCGTCCGCGAGGGTCACGGCATCGAGCGCCCACTCGGTGGTGCCGTTGAACGCCAGATCGGTGCCGGCCGGAGTCTGCCGCGCCTCGATCGTCATCTCACTGACCGTGAAGACGTCGGCTTCCGCCTCGAGCTCCACGTCGTCGGGGAGGTCCAGCTGGAAGCGGTCTCCTTCGGCCGGATGCCACGACAGGCCGGCATCACGCAGGGCGACAGCGAGTTCTCGGGTGATCACCCCTCCACGCTAGACGACGTGATCCGAGTCGAGGGTCGGCGAACCTGTGGATCAGCGGATCGCGGTGTCGGACGCGTGAGGCAGAGTGGGGACATGACCTCCGTCTCTCCCTCTGACCCGCGCACGTCCGCGCTCGGCGCCCTGCGCGAACTCGTCGGGCGCCCCGACGCCGACTTCCACGACGGGCAGTACGAGGCGATCGAGGCCCTGGTCGAGGGTCGGCGCCGTGCCCTCGTGGTGCAGCGCACCGGGTGGGGCAAGTCCGCGGTCTACTTCGTCGCCACGCTGCTGCTGCGGCGGCAGGGAGCAGGCCCGACCGTGCTCGTGTCGCCGCTGCTGGCACTCATGCGCGATCAGATCTCCGCCGCCGAACGCGCCGGGGTGCGAGCGGTCGCGATCAACTCCACCAACGCGCACGAGTGGACCGAGGTGCTGGCGCAGCTCGAGCGCGACGAGGTCGACGTGCTGCTGGTCTCGCCCGAACGCCTCAACAACCCCGCGTTCCGCGAGCAGCAGCTGCCCGCCCTCGTGCGCCGCATCGGCATGCTCGTGGTCGACGAGGCGCACTGCATCAGCGACTGGGGGCACGACTTCCGCCCCGACTACCGTCGGCTGCGCGACCTCATCGCGCAGATGCCCGCCGACGTGCCGGTGCTGGCGACCACGGCCACGGCGAACAGCCGCGTGGTGGCGGATGTGGCCGAGCAGTTGGAGAGCCTGCACGACGACGCGGGGACCGCGGGCGGCGCGCAGCCCGTGCTCACGATCCGCGGCCCGCTGGCCCGCACCTCCCTGCGTATGGGCGTGCTGCGCCTGCGCGACTCGGCGAGCCGCCTGGCCTGGCTGCTCAGCCACCTCGACGAGCTCCCCGGCTCCGGCATCATCTACACGCTGACCGTCGCCGCGGCCGTCGACACCGCCCGCCTGCTGCGCGAGCGCGGGCACGACGTGCGGGCGTACACCGGCCAGACCGACACGGAGGAGCGCGCCGAGTCGGAGGGCATGCTCAAGCGCAACGAGGTGAAGGCGCTCATCGCCACCAGTGCGCTGGGCATGGGGTTCGACAAGCCCGATCTCGGGTTCGTGCTGCACCTCGGTGCTCCCTCGTCGCCGGTCGCCTACTACCAGCAGGTCGGCCGAGCGGGGCGTGCGAGCGAGAGCGCCGACGTGCTGCTCCTGCCCGGAGTCGAGGACCGCGAGATCTGGCACTATTTCGCGACCGCGTCGATGCCGGACAGGGAGCGGGCGGAGCGGGTGATCGGGGCGCTCGGCGATGCGCCGGTCTCGACGCCCGCGCTCGAGGCGATGGTCGACATCCGCCGCACGCCGCTGGAGCTGCTGCTCAAGGTGCTCGACGTCGACGGCGCGGTCCGGCGTGTGCAGGGCGGATGGGTCGCGACCGGCCAGCCCTGGAGCTACGATGCCGAGCGCTACGCGCGCATCGCCGCCGAGCGCCTCGCCGAGCAGAAGCACATGATCGACTACGAGCAGACCGACGGATGCCGCATGGAGTTCCTGCAGCGGTCGCTCGACGACGACACGGCCGCCCCCTGCGGGCGGTGCGACAACTGTGCGGGGGCGTGGTTCCCGACCGAGATCGGAGCGGCCGCGAGCACGCACGCCGCCGCGTCGCTCGACCGGGTGGGGGTGCCGATCGAGCCGCGTCGGGCGTGGCCGACCGGAGCCGACCGGTTGAACGTGCCGGTCAAGGGACGCATCGGTGTCGAGGAGCAGGCCGCCGAGGGACGCGCGCTCGCCCGCCTCACCGACCTGGGGTGGGGCAACACCCTGCGCGAGCTGTTCGCCGCGGGAGCGCCCGACGCGGCCGTCACGCCGCAGGTGCTCGACGGATGCGTGCGGGTGCTGGCCGGCTGGGGCTGGGCCGAGCGCCCGGTCGCGGTCGTCGCGATGCCCTCGCGCTCGTATCCGCTGCGGGTCGACTCCCTCGCCCGCGGCCTGGCTGAGATCGGGCGACTGCCCTACCTCGGGGCGCTCGACGCCGTGGACGGCGGCCCCACCGGACAGGCGGGCGGGAACAGCGTCTTCCGGCTCGCCGGCGTCTGGGACCGCTTCCGCGCCCAGCACCTCGACGTGCCGGCCGGCCCGGTGCTGCTCGTCGACGACCTGGTCGACAGTCGGTGGACCATGACGGTCGCCGCACGAGTGCTCCGTCGGGCGGGGGCCACGGGCGTGCTCCCGTTCGCGCTCGCCGCTCGCGGCTGAATCACGCGGCCCGATCGCGCGCCCCGTTCAGTCCTCGGCGGGGGCGACGCGCGGAGGCCACGCGGTCGCGCCGAGTTCGCGGGAGATGTTGCGCGCGGTCTCGCGCAGGGCGTGGACGACCGCGTCCGATGCCGGTGCCTGCGAGGTCGGCATCACGACCGCCACCGCCGCGACGATGTCGTTCGACGCGTCGGCGATGGGCGCGGCGAGCGAGGATTCGCCCAGCACGGCCTCGTCGGACTCGCGTGCGCTGCCGCGTTCGACGATCGCGGGGAACTCGAGAGTCAGTCGCGCGATGTCGGTGACCGTGTCGCCGGTGAGACTGCGCAGCGGCAGCTCGAAGACGCTCCGCTGAAAGCCGAGGTCGTAGGCGAGCAGCACCTTGCCCATCGCGGACGCGTGAGCGGGGATCGCCACCCCGGTCTCGAGCATCTGCTGACTGTCGTCGGGGCGGAGGTTGTGGTGGATGACGAGCACATCGGTGAAGTGCGGGGCGCCGAGCCTCACCGAGAGGTCGGTGCGGCGCGCGAGGTCCTGCGTCCACCGCATCGCGCGGGCGCGCACGTCGAGGGTGTCGAGATAGACGTTGCTGAGGCGCAGCAGCGTGGGTCCGAGCATGTAGCGCTGGCCGCCGCGTTCCTTGGCGACGAGCCCGTGCGAGCGCAGCGACTTCACGATGCCGTGCACCGTGGAGGGCGGGAGGCTGAGTGCGGCGGCCAGATCGGTGATGCCCAGATGGCGGGCGCCCTGGAGCAGTTCGAGGATCTTCGCCGCGCGGTCGATCGCCTGGATCACGGGCATCCCTTCATCGTCCGATTCATCGTCGAGCCGGATCGTCGTTCCGGTGTTCCGGAACGATCTTGACAACCCGAGCGGTCCCGAGCATATTCGACATTAACGAATTGCTTTCGGAATTTCGCGGCGAGATCGCGAGACATCAAGGATCGAAGGAGATCGCACGATGAAAAAGCTCATCAACGCCCCGGAGGACGTACTGGTCGAATCCCTGAAGGGCGTGGCTCTCGCTCACCCCGAGCTGTCCGTCGATCTGGAGACGCACGTGATCACCCGCGCGACGCCCAAGGCGCAGGGCAAGGTCGCGGTCGTCTCGGGAGGAGGGTCCGGACACGAGCCGCTGCACGGCGGGTTCGTCGGCGTCGGGATGCTGGATGCCGCGGTCGCGGGGCAGGTGTTCACCTCGCCGACGCCGGATCGCGTGCAGGCGGCGACCAAGGCGGTGGATCGCGGCGCAGGTGTGCTGCACATCGTGAAGAACTACACCGGAGACGTGCTGAACTTCGAGATGGCGGCCGAACTCGCCGCGATGGACGGCATCGAGGTCGGCACGGTCGTGGTCGATGACGACGTCGCCGTGCAGGACTCGCTGTACACCGCGGGCCGCCGCGGTGTCGGACTGACGGTGCTCCTGGAGAAGCTGGTGGGCGCGGCAGCCGAAGAGGGGCAGGACCTCGCTGCGGTCGTCGAGCTCGCGAAGCGCATCAACGGTCAGGGCCGATCGATGGGCATGGCTCTGACGAGCTGCACGGTGCCGGCCGCGGGCAAGCCGACCTTCGACCTCCCCGACGACCAGATGGAGATCGGCATCGGCATCCACGGCGAACCGGGCCGCCATCGTGAGCCCCTCGCACCGGCAGCCGACATCGCGCGACAGCTGGTCGAGCCGATCCTCGCCGACCTGGACTTCGCGGGGCCCGCGATCGTGATGGTGAACGGGATGGGCGCGACGCCTCTCATCGAGCTCTACCTGATGTATGCCGAGGTCGCCGCTCTGCTGGAGAAGGCGGGCGTGCAGATCTCCCGCAACCTCGTGGGCAACTACATCACCTCGCTCGACATGGCCGGGTGCTCGGTCACGGTGCTCAAGGCCGACGACGAGCTGCTGCGCCTGTGGGACGCCCCCGTGAACACGGCCGGACTGCGGTGGGGCGCCTGATGGCGGCCGTCGACACCGCTCTTCTGGCCGACTGGGTCTCTCGGTTCGGTGCGGCCATGGCGGAGAATCGCGAGTGGCTCACGGAACTCGACTCCGCGATCGGCGACGCCGACCACGGCGCGAACATGGCGCGCGGCATGAGTGCCGTGAGCGAGAAGCTCGGCGCGGGAGTGCCGGCCACGGCGGACGAGCTGCTCAAGACGGTCGGCATGACGCTCGTGAGCTCGGTGGGAGGTGCCAGCGGTCCGCTCTACGGCACGTTCTTCCTGCGGATGGGGATGTCCGCCGGGGCGGTGACCGAACTCGATGCCGCCGGACTCGCCGGGGCGCTGCGCGCGGGGCTCGACGGCATCGTCGCCCGCGGCAAGGCGGAAGCCGGCGACAAGACGATGTTCGACGCGATGGCGCCGGCCGTCGACGCGTTCGACGCGGCGATCGCCGAGGGGCAGGACCTGCCGGCTTCGGCGCGGAAGGCCGCGGAGGCCGCGGCCGCCGGGCGTGATGCGACCGAACCCCTCGTGGCGCGCAAGGGCCGCGCAAGCTACCTCGGAGAGCGCAGCGCCGGGCACCTCGACCCCGGGGCGGCCTCGACGGCGATCCTGTTCGACACGCTCTCCGCAGCGCTCTCCGGCAGCCCCGGATGATCGGGATCGTCGCCGTCTCCCACAGTGCTCGGCTCGGGGAGGCGGCGCTGGAGCTTGCCCTGCAGATGGTCCCCGGCGGAGGCGTGCGCGTGACGGTCGCCGCGGGAGCGGGCACGGATGCCGAGGGTGCACCGATCCTCGGCACGGACGCCGTGGCGGTCGCGAGCGCGATCGACGAACTCGCCGCGGACTGCGACGGGGTGCTCGTGCTGATGGACCTGGGATCCGCCGTGCTGAGCGCCGAGTTCGCGCTGGAGCTGCGTGCGAGCGAGGTGCCGGTGACGCTGGCGCCCGCGCCGTTCGTCGAGGGCCTCCTCGCCGCGGTGGTGTCGGCGGCGGCGGGAGGAACGCTCGCTGCCGTGGCGGCGGAGGCCGGCGCCGCGCTGGGGGCGAAAGAGGGCCAGCTCGCGACGCCGGGATCAGAGCCTGCCGGGGAGCCGGATCCGGGGACGTCCGTGCCGGAGTCGTCAGGGCGCGGGGGAGTACCCGATGCGACGATCGACGCCGGCCCCGCGGTCACCCGCGTCGTCCGGGTGCGCAACCCGCTCGGCATCCACGCGCGGCCTGCCGCGCTGATCGCCCGGACCGCGGCGGGGGCGGAGATCCGGCTGCGTCGTCTGCCCGACGGCCCGGACGCATCGGCCGCGAGCCTGACGCGGCTGCTGACTCTCGGCGCACGCGCGGGGGACGAGGTCGAGCTGACCGCGCGGGGCCCGGAGGCGGATGCCGCCCTGGAGCGGATCGCGACGCTCTTCGCGGACGGCTTCGGCGAGGGGATGGAGGCATCGAGCTCGGATGCGTCGCCGGACGCCGCGAGCCCGGATGCGCCTGCTCCGGTGCCGCTGCCCGCCGAAGCCCCTGCCGGCCCGGCGGCAGCGTCGGCAGCGATCGCTCCCGGTGCGGTGCTGCGCGGGCGCGGGGTGAGTCCCGGTCAGGTCGCGGCGCCCGTCGTGCGTCTCGCACCACCGCTTCCCGAGCCCGCGGCGTCGACGGTGATCCCGCCGGATGATCGCGCAGACGAGGCCGCCGCGATCGGACGTGCGGTCGGAGTGGTCGCCGATCAGCTGCTGTCCCGGAGCGCGGAGGCGACCGGAGAGGCGCGAGCGATCCTCGAGGCATCGCGACTGCTCGCCTCCGACCCGGAGCTGGTATCCGACGCCACGGCGCTGGTTCGCACGCAGGGCCGCAGCGCCGCACGCGCGGTGTGGGAGACGGCGGGCGCTCAGAGCGAGGCGCTGCGACGGCTCGGCGGGCGCACGGCCGAACGCGCGGCCGACATCCGCGACGTCCGCGATCGGATCGTCGCCGAGATCCAGGGGACGGCGTTGCCCGGAGCGCCGGAACGGGAGGAGCCGTTCGTGCTGGTCGCGACCGACCTCGCCCCCGCCGACACGGCGGCGCTCGAGGGCGGGCACTGCGTCGGCCTCGTCACCGAACAGGGAGGGCCGACGTCGCACACGGCCATCATCGCTCGCTCGCTCGGTCTCCCCGCCGTCGTCGGCGTGTCCGGGGCGACCCGCATCCCACCGGACACGATGGTCCTGATCGACGGCGACCGCGGCTCCGTCGACGTCGACCCGTCCCCGTCACGCATCGCGGAGGTGACGGCCGCGGCGACCGTGCTCGCCTTCGACGGAACCGGGGTGCTCGCGGACGGCGGTCCGGTGCCCCTGTCGGGGAACGTCGGGGGAGCAGCGGATGCGGAGGCCGCCTCGGCCGCGCACGCCGAGGGGGTCGGGTTGTTCCGGACGGAGTTCTGCTTCCTGGACCGCGAAGACGCGCCCGGCATCGACGAGCAGGTGTCCGCGTACCGCGGGGTGCTCGCCGCCTTCCCCGGGCGCAAGGTGGTGGTGCGCACGCTCGACGCGGGGAGCGACAAGCCCCTGCCCTTCGCGAACGCGGCGCACGAGGACAATCCCGCCCTCGGTGTGCGCGGTCTGCGTATCGCTCGCCACCGTCCCGAGCTGCTCGACGACCAACTGCGCGCGCTCGCCCTCGCCGCGGAGGCGGAGTCGGCGCTCGTGGAGGTCATGGCGCCGATGGTGGCGACCGTCGAGGAGGCGCGGGAGTTCGCGCGGCGCTGTCGGACCGCGGGGCTGGCACGCGTGGGCATCATGATCGAGACGCCCTCGGCCGCGCTCCTCGCGCCGGAGCTGTTCGAGATCGTCGACTTCGTCAGCCTCGGCACGAACGACCTGGCCCAGTACACGCTCGCGGCGGACCGTCTGCTCAGCGAGCTGGGAGATCTGAACGATCCGTGGCAGCCGGCGGTGCTGCGATTGATCGGCATGGTCGGCGAGGCCGGTCGTGCGGCGGGCAAACCGGTGGGGGTGTGCGGGGAAGCGGGCGGCGACCCGGCGCTCGCGCCGGTGCTCGTGGGGCTCGGGGTCACCTCGCTGTCGATGACACCGCGCGCGCTCGGCCGTGTGGCCGCGGCCCTCAGGGCGATGACGGCGGACGATTGCCGTCGGGCCGCGCAGGCGGCGGTCGCGGCTTCCACCGCGGGCGAGGCGCGTGCAGCGGTCGCCGCGGCGCATCCGGGGTGAGCGCTCGCGGCGAGGGGCCCGCGGGCCTAGGCTCGCACCCGAGCGCGTCGATGGGCGACGCCCGAGTTCCGTGGGAGGGTGACATGCCGCGATCGCGTCCGTCGATCACGATCCTGGTCGGTGCGGTGGTCGCCGCCTCGATCCTCGTCCTCTCGGCGTGTGCCCCCGAGCCGGAGCCTGCGGCGACCGAGACGGCGACGGCCGCACCCGAGACTCCCGCCCCGGAACCGTACGCCGGGCCGTTGCACTTCGTGGGCGACGAGCTGGACTGGTTCCTCCTCACGGCGGACGAGATCGCCACCACGATCCCCGGCTCCGCCGACATCGCCGAGCCCGACGCGTCGCTGGTGCAGGTCTCCGACGGATTCGGCTCCGTGCTGCAGCCGGAGATCTGCACGGTCTTCCTCACCGAGGCGTCACTGGGCTCGATCGGCGCGCGCACCGTGGCCTGGACCGGCGCGGCCGGAGACCAGCGAGACGGGGTGCTGCGTGTGCTGCAGTTCGCCGACGAGGCGCAGGCGCAGAATCGCATGGATGACTATGCGGCCGCGGCGGGGGCCTGTTCGGACTTCTCGATCGACGGGCAGGCGTCGTCATATGCGCACACCGTGGTCGACGGCGGCGACGGCGTGCGAGCCATGGCCGGCGCGCTCCGATTCTCGCAGGATGCGGGAGCGGACGACCAGGGGAACACGTATTTCGGGATCGCGTCCGTGGGCAACGTGCTGGTCGAGTTCTGGCAGCCGTTCGCGGGGGAGCCGGCGCTCGACGACGCCGCTGCCGCAGACCTGCTGAGCGATCGCGTCGCGCAGGCCCGAGACCGCCTCGTCGAAGAGCTGACGGCGACCCCTCCGGCCGCCGAGGAGGACATGCCCGATGTGGATCCGGCCGCGCCGTGGAGCGCCTGGGAGATCGGCTTCGACGGCATCGGGCCGCTGCGCGTCGGTGAGGAGCTCGACGACGTTCTCGCGGCTGCGCCAGGCGCGGAGATCGTGGACACCGGGATCGGGGAATCGCAGCTCACCTCCCCGGAGGGCAGCACACGCCTCACGGTGACGCCGGAGGAGAACGGCAGCGCCGTCGCCACCCTCCGCGCCGGCGTGATCGGGCTGTACGGAGAGGCGCCGCCGGACGGCAGCGTCCTTCCTCGCGCAGGAGGCGTCGGTGTCGGTGACCCGGTGACGAG
Source organism: Microbacterium sp. TW_SC_2 (assembly GCF_055361165.1). Lineage (NCBI taxonomy): Bacteria > Bacillati > Actinomycetota > Actinomycetes > Micrococcales > Microbacteriaceae > Microbacterium > Microbacterium sp. TW_SC_2. The sequence continues at coordinate 942,762 of NZ_CM143952.1, forward strand.
CGCCGTCGCGGCCTTCCCGCAGGGAACGGCCGTCCGCATCGTGTCGGCCGGGCTGTATTCCTACGAGGTCGCGACGCGCGACGGGCGGGTGATCCTGTTCCACACGGACCGCGAGGTCGCCGAGGACGGCGCGATGATCGTGGGGATCACGGCGGAGGACGCAACGCTCCGTCGTGAGTACACCTTCCGCGGAACCCTTTAATACTAACCGATCGTTCAGTTAGTATTAGCGCGTCGGACGCCGTTGCGGCGTCCCCGCGACGAGGAGGTCGACGATGACGGAAGCGACGACGCAGGCGCCGGATGCCGTGCGCCCGAACCGGGCCATGATGGAGCGCGATCGCGCCTCGGCCTCGCTGGGTCTCGTGGTCGAACGCGACGATCCCGGTCACGCCGTGGTGTCGATGCGTGTGCGCGAGGACATGACCAACGGCTTCCACATCACGCACGGCGGCTTCGTCTTCGCCCTCGCCGACACGGCCTTCGCCATCGCCTGCAACGAGGACGATCGGGTGACGGTCGCCGCCGGTGCCGACATCTCCTTCCTCAAGCCGACCGTGTCCGGCCAGACGTTGACGGCGACAGCGGTGCGGCGGTCGCTGTCCGGCCGCTCCGGCATCTACGACGTCACCGTGGCCGACGAACAGGGCGATCCGGTCGCCGAGTTCCGCGGTCGCTCCCGGATCACCGGACAGACCCTCTGACCGCGCCATGAGCCTGATGGAGAATCCCGTGTCGATGACGACCGCAGCCCCCTCCCGTGTCCGGCCCCCCGCCGCGTCCGAGCTCGATGCGGAAGAGCGGATGACGAGGGGCGAGATCGAATCGCTCCAGCTCGAGCGCCTGCAGTGGACGGTGCACCATGCCTACGCGAACGTGCCGCTGTACACCCGCAAGTTCGACGAGGCGGGAGTGCATCCGGACGACATCCGCACGCTCGCCGACGTCCGGAGGCTGCCGTTCACGACCAAGGCCGACCTGCGCGAGACCTATCCGTTCGGCATGTTCGCGGTGCCGATGTCCGACGTGGCGCGGATCCATGCGTCCAGCGGCACCACAGGGCGCCCGACCGTCGTCGGCTACACCCGCGGCGACCTCGACCGCTGGGGGACGCTCGTCGCTCGGTCGCTGCGTGCGGCCGGCATCCGCCGAGGGATGAAGGTGCACAACGCCTACGGGTACGGGCTGTTCACGGGCGGCCTGGGCGCGCATGCGGGCATCGAGGCGCTCGGCGCCACCGTCATCCCGATGTCGGGGGGTCAGACCGCGCGTCAGGTGCAGCTCATCCGCGACTTCGAGCCCGATGCCATCCTGTGCACGCCGAGCTACCTGCTCACGATCGCCGACGCGATGGTCGCGCAGGGGATCGATCCCCGCTCCACATCGCTGAAGGTCGCGGTGCTCGGAGCCGAGCCGTGGACGAACGAGATGCGCCGCGAACTCGAACACCGCCTCGGGATCGACGCGCTCGACATCTACGGACTCAGCGAGGTCATGGGCCCGGGCGTCGGCAGCGAGTGCCTGGAGACCAAGGACGGCCCGCACCTGTGGGAGGACCACTTCCTGCCCGAGGTCATCGACGGTGAGACGCTCGCCGCCGTGCCCGACGGCGAGCTGGGCGAACTGGTGTTCACGTCTCTCACCAAGGAGGCGTTCCCGGTCATCCGCTACCGCACGCGCGACCTCACCCGGCTCCTGCCCGGCACGGCGCGCCCCGGGATGCGACGGATGGAGAAGATCACCGGGCGCAACGACGACATGATCATCCTGCGGGGTGTGAACCTCTTCCCGACGCAGATCGAGGAGCTGGTGCTCGGCATCGAGCACCTCACGCCGCATTTCGTCCTCGAACTGTCGAAGGACGGACGTCTGGACGCGCTGACGGTGCGCATCGAGCGTCATCCCGAGCTGTCGATCGAGACCTGTCAGAGCGCGGCCGCGGTGCTGGTGCAGCGGATCAAGGTGCACATCGGCTCGACGGTCGCGGTGCAGTTGGAGGAACCGGGCTCGCTGCCCCGGAGCGAAGGGAAATACAAGCGGGTGTACGACCTGCGGTGAGACCCGACGCCGCGGTGGGCTGCGAGAGCACGGCGAGATGCGACACTGGGGGTGATGTCCGAGATGCAGAGCACGCGGCGGGGCCGCCCGGGGTACGACCAGCAGGGAATCCTCGCCGTCGCGGTCGCGGCGTTCAACGAGTACGGATACGACGCGACGTCGATCGGGATGCTCGCCGAGCGTCTCGGTCTGTCGAAGTCGGCGATCTATCACCACTTCGGGTCCAAGGACGAGATCCTCGCTCGCGCTCTGGACACCGCCCTGAGCGGCCTCGAGGCCGTCGTCGAGGACCCGCTCCCTGTCCGGCATCCGGCGGAGTCCGCCGAGGGACACCGCGCAGGGAGCGCGGCCGATCGTCTCGAACATGTGCTGCGCGGCGCCGTCCACGTGCTGGTCGCGCAGCTGCCCGCGGTCACGCTGCTGCTGCGCGTGCGCGGGAACACCGAGGTGGAGCGTCAGGCGCTCACCCGTCGTCGGGCGTTCGACCGGCGGATCACGGCGCTCGTGTCCGAGGCACAGGCCGAGGGCGCGCTGCGGACCGACATCGACGCCAGCGTCGTCGCCCGTCTCGCGTTCGGCATGATCAACTCGATCGTGGAGTGGTACCGGCCGGGTGGACGCGAGAGCGCCGACCGGCTCGCGGACGACGTCGTCGCGATCGCCCTCGACGGTCTTCGCCGGCGCGCCGTCGACGACACTGCTGACGGTACTGCCGACGCCGCGGCCGTCTGACCCGACGCCGGCAGTCGTGAGCCGTCGCTAGGCGGCGGCCTGCTCCTTCGACACGAGCGTCAGCACGTCGTAGGTCGCGACGATGTCGTCGTGCTGGTTCTTCAGCACGGTGTCCCAGCGCACCTCGCCGTATTCGTCGGTCTCGCGCGGCGTGATCTGCTTCGCCGTCAGCTCCACGCGGATCGAGTCTCCGGGCGAGACGGGCGTGAGGAAGCGCAGGTTCTCCAGGCCCGAGTTCGCGAGCACCGGCCCGGGAGCCGGTTCCACGAAGAGGCCCGCCGCCCACGACACCAGCAGGTAGCCGTGCGCGACGCGACCGGGGAAGAAGGGGTTGGCGGCCGCCGATTCCTCATCCATGTGCGCGTAGAAGGTGTCGCCGGTGAACGTCGCGAACGTCTCGATGTCGTCGAGCGTCACGGTGCGGGAGCCGCTGGCGACCTGATCGCCGATGTGCAGTTCGGCGAGCGACTTGCGGAACGGGTGCACCGCACCGCTCTCCGCGTACGGCCGCGCGGCAGCCCCCTGATGCCAGACACCGGTCAGGGCCGTCATCATCTCGGGGGATCCCTGCACGGCGGTGCGCTGCATGTGGTGCAGCACCGCGCGGATGCCGCCGAGCTCCTCGCCTCCGCCCGCGCGGCCGGGGCCGCCGTGCACGAGATTGGGGAGCGGGGAGCCGTGGCCCGTCGAGCTGCGGGCGTCGTCGCGGTCGAGGAACAGCAGTCGTCCGTTGAAGGCCGCGATCCCCGTGGCGAGGGCGACGGCGACCTCGGGATCATGCGTGGCCACGCTGGTCACGAGCGACCCGCCGCCGCGGGCGACGAGCGCACTCGCCTGTGCGAGCGAGCCGTACCCCACGATGCTCGAGACCGGTCCGAACGCCTCGATCTCGTTGACGGCCGCGCTCTCCGGATCCGCGAACCGCAGCAGCATCGGCGCGACGAAGGCCCCGTCGGGAGCCGGCCCCTCGCTGCCGTCGCCGTGACGGACGGCCGGGGCGTCGGGGGAGCCGATCACGAGCTCGCCTCCTCCGGCCCGCAGCCGCTCGACCTGGCGCAGCACCTCGTCGCGCTGCGCGGTCGAGGCGAGCGGACCCATCGTGACGCCCTCGGCCCGCGGGTCGCCGAGCACGACGCGCTGGTCGAGCCGGGCACGCACGGCGTCGATCACGTCATCGACGGCGGCATCCGGCACGATCGCCCGCCGGATGGCGGTGCACTTCTGTCCGGCCTTGCTGGTCATCTCCGCCACGAGCTGCTTCACGTAGGCGTCGAACTCGGGAGTGCCGCGCACGGCATCCGTCCCCAGGACCGAAGCGTTGATGGAGTCGGTCTCGCTCGTGAAGCGCACTCCTCCGGTCTGCACGGAGTCGTGGGAGCGCAGGCGTTCCGCCGTGGACGCCGATCCGGTGAAGGCCACGAGGTCGCCCAACCGCAGCTCGTCGAACAGTCCGGGCACACTGCCGGAGACGAGTTGCAGGGAGCCCGCGGGGAGCAGGTCGGACTCCACCATCATGCGCACCATGGCCTCGGCGAGATAGCCGGTCGGGGTCGCGGGCTTCACGATCGTGGGCACCCCGGCGAGGAATGCGGGCGCGAACTTCTCCAGCGAGCCCCAGACGGGGAAGTTGAAGGCGTTGATCTGCACGGCGACCCCGGGCAGCCGTGTGTAGATATGGCGCCCCAGGAAGGAGCCGTCCTTGGAGAGGTTCTCGACCTGTCCGTCGACGTACACCTTCGCGTTCGGCATCTCGCGTCGCCCCTTGCCGGAGTAAGCGAACAGCACGCCGATGCCGCCGTCGATGTCGACCCACGAGTCCTGGGTGGTGGCGCCGGTGCGGCTGGAGATCTCGTACAGCTCGGCCTTGCGCTCGGTGAGGGCGAGGGCGAGCTTCTTGAGCAGCACGGCGCGCTGGTGGAACGTGAGTTCCCCGAGGGAGGCCTGGCCGGTGCTCCGGGCGAACTCCAGGGCGGCGGCCAGATCGATGCCCTCCGTCGAGACGCGGGCGACGATGTCTCCGGTCGACGCGTCGCGGACCTCGGTGGCGTCCGCCGCCGACGCGGGCACCCACCAGGACCCCTGCACATAGCTGGGGAGGATCTCGGTCATGTCTGTTCCCTTCCTGAGGCGTTCCATTCATAGAAGCCGCGTCCGCTCTTTCGACCCAGGTGACCCTCGGCGACGAGACGGCGCAGCAGCGCGGGGGGCTCGAAGCGGTCCCCGAGGTGCGCGGCGAGATACTCGGCGATGCCCAGCCGCACGTCGAGGCCTACGATGTCGGTGGTGCGCAGGGGGCCGACCGGATGCTTGTAGCCCAGGGTCATGGCGGCGTCGATGTCGGCCGCGGAGGCGACGCCCTCCTCGAGCATCCGGATCGCCTCGAGGCCGATCGCGAGTCCCAGACGCGAGGAGGCGAAACCCGGGGCGTCCGCGACGACGATCGGCGTCTTGCCGAGCGCCTCGACCCATCCACGGGCGGCGTCGGTGAGCGCGGGAGCGGTGGCCGCCCCGCGGACGATCTCGACGAGCGTGGAGGCGGGCACCGGGTTGAAGAAGTGCATGCCGACGAAGCGGGCGGGGTGTGCGAGCACCGCGGCGAGCTCATCGATCGAGATCGAGGAGGTGTTGGACGCGAGCACGGCGTCGGGGGCGATCTGCGCCTCCACGCGGGTGAGCGCGTCGATCTTGAGGGAGAGGTCCTCCGGCACCGCCTCGATCACGAGCGCGCATGGGGCGAAGAGCGCGGCGTCCGTGCCCGTCTCGAAGCGTGCGCGATAGGCCTCGACCGGCTCGGTGGCCGTGCCGCGGGCGAGCGAGGCGTCGACCGATTCGAGCACGCGCGTCGATGCGGCGGCCGCGGCTTCCGCGTCGCGTTCGACGACGGTGACGCGGGAGCCCGCCAGCAGGAACGCGTGCGCGATGCCGGCGCCCATGCGCCCGCCGCCCAGCACTCCGATATGCGCGGGGGTGGTGGGGGTGCGGTCGCTCATCGATCTCTCCGCTCGAGGAAGTCGGTCATCCGCCGGAACTTCTCCGGGCTCTCGAACAGCTCGGCCTGCGCCTCCTGATCGACCGCGGGGTGCTGGTGGCGGGGCGCGCGGAACACGCGCTTGGTGGCGATCGTGGCCGCCCGGTCGTTGCGCGCGATGCGATCGGCGATCGCGTGCGCCGCGGGCAGCAGGTCGGCGGGTTCATGGATCGCGGAGACGAGTCCGATGCGCAGAGCCTCCTCGGCCTTCACCGTGCGCCCGGTCAGCAGCAGTTCGATCGCCCGGGCGTCGCCGACGATCTCCTTCAGCCGCCAGCTGGCTCCGGCCGCGGCGAGGATGCCCAGGCCCGTCTCGGGGTTGCCGATCGCGAGCGAGGGTGTGGCGATGCGGATGTCGGCCGCGTAGGCGAGTTCGGCGCCGCCGCCGAGCGCATACCCGTCGATCGCCGCGATGACCGGCATCGGCAGTTCGGCGAGGCGCACGAAGGCGTTCGCGTTGATGCCCCGTCGCGCATCGGCGGCTCGTCGCTCGCGCAGCTCGGCGATGTCGGCACCCGCGGCGAAGACGCCTCCGGCGCCCGTGAGGATCACCGTTCGTGGCGTCTCCTCGAGTTCGGCGCAGAGCAGGTGCAGTGCGTCGATCATCGTCTGGTCGATCGCGTTGCGCTTGTGGGGGCGATCGATCGTCGCGACCACGCGATCCGCGCCCCACTCGATGCGCAGAGACGTCTCGGTGGTCGACGGATCCCGGGACATCACACCTTCTCCAGGATCATCGCCGCACCCTGGCCGACACCGACGCACAGGGTCGCGAGGCCGTAACGCGAACCCTCGCGCTCCATGCGCCCGAGCAGCGTGACCAGCAGGCGGGAGCCGGAGGAGCCGAGCGGATGACCGAGCGCGATCGCGCCGCCGTCGGCGTTGACCCTCGCCTCGTCGAGCCCGAGTCGCCGGATGCAGGCGATCGACTGGGTCGCGAACGCCTCGTTCAGCTCGACGGATCCGATGTCGTCGATCGTGAGACCGGCCCGGCGCAGCGCCTTCTCCGTCGCGGGGACGGGGCCGAGTCCCATGATCTCCGGGGCGAGTCCCGCGCTCGTGCCCACCACGATCCGCGCCCGCGGCACGAGGCCGTAGCGTTCCACGGCCTCCGCGCTCGCGACGACGATCGCGGAGGCGCCGTCGTTGAGTGCGCTGGAGTTGCCGGCGGTCACCACGCTGCCGCCGGCGACCACCGGGCGCAGGCGCGCGAGCGCTTCCCGCGTGGTGTCGGGCCGCGGCCCCTCGTCGACCAGGATCTCGTCGGAGCCCACCCGTACGCCGACGATCTCCGCCGCGAAACGTCCTGCCGCGATGGCTGCGGCGGCGCGCTGCTGGGATCGCACGGCGAAGGCGTCCGCCTCCTCCCGGCTGATGCCGTCGAGGCGGGCGACCTCCTCCGCGGTCTCCGGCATCGTGAAGGTCGCCTTGTCGCGGGCGAGAAGGCGGGGGTTCGGGAACCGCCAGCCGATCGAGGTGTCGAAGGCGGCCCCCGGCTTCGCCCACGCCTTCTCCGGCTTGGCCTGCACCCAGGGGGCGCGCGTCATCGACTCGACGCCGCCGGCGATGATGACGTCGGCGTCTCCGGCGCGGATCGCCTGCGCCGCCATCGTGACCGCCGACATCCCGGAGGCGCACAGTCGATTCACCGTGATGCCCGGAACGCTGTCGGGGAGGCCGGCCAGCAGCACCGCCATCCGAGCGACGTTGCGGTTGTCCTCCCCGGCCTGGTTCGCGGCGCCGAGGATCACCTCGTCGATCTCGACGTGCCCGGGATCGATGCCCGCGCGCCGGAGCGCCTCACCGACGACGACGGCGGCGAGGTCGTCCGGTCGCACGGAGGCGAGTGCCCCGCCGTAGCGTCCGACCGGGGTGCGGGTGCCTCCCACGAGGTAGGCCTCGGTCATGCGGATCTCCTGACTGCGTTGTCGTGACGGTCGGGCGGTGCCGGGTGATCGGTCAGACCGTCAGGTCGACGTCCTTGGTCTCCTTGACCATCGAGACGCCGATGAGCGAGATCACGGCCGCCACGGCGATGTACAGCCCGATGGTCCACGACGCCTGGAACTGGTTCATCAGCGCTTCGGCGATCATCGGTGCGAACGCGCCGCCGAGGATGGCGCCGAGGGCGTACCCGATCGACACCCCCGAGTACCGCACGTTCGCCGGGAACATCTCCGCGTAGAGCGCGGCCTGCGGTCCGTAGGAGAGCCCCAGCGCGAACGTCATCACGAACAGCGCCACGAAGTACCAGAGGATGTTCGCGGTGTCGATCAGGAACCACATCGGCACCGCCCACACGGCGAGCGCGACGTACCCGATCTGGAACGTGCGGATCCGGCCGAGGCGGTCGGACAGATGGCCGCCCCACAGCGTGAAGGCGAGCCAGCCGAAGGATGCCAGCGTCGTCGCGAGCAGCACGGGAGGGCGCTCCATGCCGAGCGCGGTGACGGCGTAGGTCGCGAAGAAGGCGATGAGCAGGTAGCCCGCGGCGTTGTTCGCGATGAAGATGACCGCCGTGAGGATGACCTGCTTGGTGTTCTTCTGGAACAGCCGCTTGAGCGGTGCGGAGGCCTCCTTGCGGCGACGCACCAGGTCTTCGAAGATCGGGCTCTCGTCGACCGCGCGACGGATCACGTAGCCGACGCCGATCAGCACGATCGACAGCAGGAAGGGGATGCGCCAGCCCCACTCGAGGAAGGCCTCGGGAGACATCGAGCTCGTCAGCGCCCACAGGGTGAACGTCGCGAGGATCATGCCGATCGGGACGCCGATCTGCGGAAACGCACCGAACAGGCCGCGCCGTCCGCGCGGTGCGTGCTCGACGGCCATCAGGGCCGCACCGCCCCACTCGCCGCCCGCGGAGAAGCCCTGCAGGATACGCAGCAGGATGAGCAGGATCGGAGCCGCCACGCCGATCGCCGCATACGTGGGGAGGACACCGATCAGCGAGGTCGAGAGCCCCATCATGATGAGCGTGAAGACGAGCATCTTCTTGCGTCCCAGCTTGTCACCGAGGTGACCCGCGACGATCGCGCCCAGGGGGCGGAACAGGAACGAGATGCCGATCGTCGCGAAGGAGAGCACCTGGGCGAAGCCGCGGTTCTCCTCGGCGATCGGTGCGAGGAAGAGCGGGGCGAGGACGAGTCCTGCGGCCTGCGCGTAGATGAAGAAGTCGTACCACTCGATCGAGGTTCCGACGAGGGTGCTCGCGAGCACTCGTCGCTCCTCGGCGGGCATCCGCCCGGTTCGCGGCTGGTCGGAGACGGCTGACGTCATGAGAACTCCGTTGTTCTGATCCTGTGGGGAGAGGATGCGGAGCATCCCCCTGTTGCATAACCGAATGATCGGTCAGTAATTGCCGAGCGTAGCGCATCCGGGGCGTCGGAATCGAGGGCGATCGCCTCAGACGCGTCCGAACGCGCGGAGCGGATGCTCGATGAGCTCGGTCACGCGGCGCAGGAACGACGCCGCGTACCCGCCGTCGCAGACCCGGTGGTCGAAGACGAGGGAGAGCTGCACGATGCGCCGGGCCACGATCGCGCCGTCGATCACCCAGGGGCGCTCGATGATGCGGCCGATGCCGAGGATCGCGACGTCGGGGTGATTGATGATCGCGGCCGAGCCGTCGACGCCGAGTCCGCCGTAGTTGTTCAGGGTGAAGGTCGAACCGCGCAGTCGTTCGGGTGGCAGGGATCCGGCACGCGCCGAGGATGCGAGCTCTCGCAGGGCCTCGTCGAGCTGCTCGATGCGGAGGTCGTGCGCGCGCGGGATCACGGGGACCATCAGTCCGCGCGCGGTGTCGGCGGCGACGCCGAGGTTCACGCCGTCGAAGGAGATCAATTCGTCCGCGCTCTCGCTCAGGCGCGAGGCGAGCACGGGGTGATCCTCCAGGGCGATGAGCACGAAGCGGGCGATCAGTGCCGTGATCGAGGGAGCCCTGGTGCCCTCGGGTGCCATGCGGGTGCGCAGGGTCCAGAGTTCGGTCGCATCCACGTCGACCCACACCGTCGCCTCGGGGATCTCCGAGCGGCTGCGGGTGAGCGTGGCGCTGACCGCTCTGCGCAGGGGAGACAGGCGCTCGCGTGCCCGCACTGTGAGGCCGTCGACGGATTCGCCGTCGACCGGTGGGGCGACCGCCGCGGTGTCCCGGTGCTGCGCCGCGGCGCCGTCGACGGCGCTGTCCACCGCGGTGCGGAGGACATCCGCACGCGTGATCGCGCCGTCCGCTCCGGTGGCGACGATCGTGCGGACGTCGAGGCCGAGGTCGCGCGCGAGACGCCGCACGAGCGGCGAGCGCACGGCGACGGGTCCGCGGGGAGCCTCGGGTGCGGGTGCGGCTGAGGGGGAGGGTGCAGGTGCGGGTGCGGGTGGCGCCGCCGGAGCGGGTGCCTCCCGGGACGCAGCCGCCGTGACCGGACGACGACGTCGCCCCCGGGCGGAGCGCTCCTTCGTGCCGTACCCGATCAGGACGTTCCCGGATCCCGCGCGTTCCTCTTCGCGGTAGGACTCGCGTTCGAGATCGCCCGAGGCCGAGCCGGGGGACGCGGTGTCCGGTGATGCGGACGGCGTCGACGCCGCGTCCGACGACGCGGGCGATGCCGCCGACTCGCCGACCTCCAGCACCGGGGCGCCGACGTCGATCGTGTCGCCGGCGGTGCCGTGCAGGGCACGCACGACGCCTGCGAAGGGCGACGGCAGCTCGACCACGCTCTTCGCGGTCTCCACCTCGGCGATCGGCTGATCCGTCGTGATGGTGTCGCCGACGGCGACCAGCCACTGCACGAGCCCTGCCTCGGTCAGGCCCTCACCGAGGTCGGGAAGCCGGAACACCTGCGTCGTGTCGTTCGTCGGGCCGGTGCTCATTCGTCTTCGCTCCAGTGCAGCGTGTCGATCGCGTCGAGCACGCGGTCGACGTCGGGCAGGTACCAGTGCTCCAGCTTGGGCGGTGCGTAGGGCACATCGAAGCCCGTCACCCGCCGCACGGGCGCGGCGAGGAACTCGAAGCAGCGCTCGAACACCCGCGCCTGGATCTCCGAGGCCACGGAGACGTATCCCGGCGCCTCGGCGATCACGACGGCGCGCCCGGTCGATCGCACGGCAGCGGTGACGGTCTCGTCGTCGAAGGGGGAGAGGGAGCGCACATCCACCACCTGCACGCTGCGGCCCTCGACGGCCGCAGCCTCGGCGACTTCGAGCGCCAGCGGGACGGAAGCGCCGTAGGCGAGCAGCGTGACATCCGTGCCGTCGCGCGCGATGCGTGCCGTCCCGATCTCAGCCGCGACCGCGGTGTCGACCTCGCCCTTGGTCCAGTAGAGCTTCTTCGGCTCGAGGAAGATCACCGGATCGGGGGAGGAGATCGCGGCACGCAGCAGCGAGTACGCGTCCTGCGGCGTGGAGGGGCTGACGACCGTGAGCCCGGGGGTGTGGGCGTAGTAGGCCTCCGACGAGTCGCAGTGGTGCTCCACGCCGCCGATGCCGCCGCCGAAGGGGATGCGGATCACGAGCGGCATCCGCATGCTTCCGCGGGTGCGATTGCCGAGCTTCGCGACGTGGCTGACGATCTGCTCGAAAGCCGGAAGCGCGAAGGCGTCGAACTGCATCTCGACCACCGGGCGCAGGCCGTTCATCGCCATGCCGACCGCCGTGCCGATGATGCCGGCCTCGGCCAACGGGGTGTCGAAGCAGCGTGCTTCGCCGAAGCGTGCGGTGAGGCCGTCGGTGATGCGGAAGACCCCGCCGAGCGCGCCGACGTCCTCGCCGAAGACGACGACGTCGGGGTCGGCCTCGATCGCATCGGCGAGGGCGAGGTTCAGCGCCGCCGCCATGCTCATGGTCGTCACGTCGCGCTGCGTGGTCGTCGTCCCGTGCAGCAGGTGATCGTGGGCGATGGTCATGCGGCACCTCCGGTGGTCGCGGGCTCGGCTCGTTCGATCTCGCCGCGCAGCAACTCCCACTGCTCGGCGCGCTGCGGGGAGCGCGTGGCGGTCACGAAGCGGAACAGATCCTCGGGGTCGAGGTCCGTGTCGGTGTTCAACGCGGCGCGCATGGCGGTCGCGATCTCCTCGGCGCCGGTGGCGAATCGCTCCTCGGCATCGGCGTCGAGCATCCCGGCGGTCGTCAGATGGGCGCGCATCCTCCGCAGCGGATCCCGCGCCTCCCAGGTCTGCACCTCGGCGCGCTCGCGGTAGCGGGTGTCGTCGTCGGCGTTGGTGTGCGCCTGCATCCGGTAGGTGTGCGCCTCGACGAGTGTGGGACCGCCTCCTGATCGCGCGCGGGCGACGGCCTCGCCCAGCACGGATAGCACAGCTGCCACGTCGTTCCCGTCGACGCGCTGCCCGGGCATCCCGTAGCCGATCGCCTTGTGGGCGAGGGAGGGCGCCGCGGTCTGCCGGGAGAGCGGAACTGAGATCGCGAACTCGTTGTTCTGCACGAAGAACACGACGGGCACATGGAACACCGCCGCGAAGTTCAGGGCCTCGTGGAAGTCGCCCTCGCTCGTGGCGCCGTCGCCGCACAGAGCCATGACCACGGTGTCCTCACCGCGGTGCACGGCCGCCTGGGCGAAGCCGACCGCGTGGAGCAACTGGGTGGCGAGCGGCGTGGTCTGCGGGGCGACGCGGTGCGTGTGCGGATCGTATCCGGAGTGCCAGTCGCCCTTGAGCAGCACCAGCGCGTCGGCCGGCGCGACGCCTCGGGCGATCACCGCCACCGAATCGCGGTAGGTGGGGAAGAGCCAGTCGCCGTCGCCGAGCACCAGCGACGCCGCGACCTGGCAGGCCTCCTGCCCGTGCGACGACGGATAGACGGCGAGCCGGCCCTGCCGGACGAGCGCCCCGGCCTGGTCGTTGATGCGTCGTCCCTCGACGAGCCCGCGGTAGGCGCGCAGCAGTGCGTCCGCCTCGGGCATCGGATAGTCCGCGTCGGCGACGGCGACGCCGTCTTCGCCGATCAGACGCACCGGGGTGTCGCGGGGGAGCAGGTCGGTGTGTTCCATCTGTTCGCCCTCCTTGCCGAACTCGATGAGGACAGCTTGCCGCGGGATCGTCACTCGTCCAACAGATGTCGGCGGATGCTGGACGAATGTCGCCCGATTGCCGCATTCGGTGTCGAAGTGACAGAATTCGGGGACGTGACGAAGGGGTGGCCATGACCATGATCGACGAGATCGACCATGCGATCCTGCGGGAGCTGCGACGTGATGCCCGGTCCTCCATGACCGCGATCGCCGACGCCGTGCACATCTCCCGCGCCGGTGCGCACGCGCGCATCAAGAGGCTGACGGATGCCGGCATCATCACGGGGTACACCGTGCGCACCGACCCCGTGCTGCTCGGACATCACGCCAGTGCGTACGTGACCCTGGCGATCGAGCAGGCGACGTGGCAGGACGTGAGTGCGCGTCTGCGGGCGATTCCGGAGATCGAGCACATGGCGCTGGTGGGCGGGGATTACGACGTGATCCTGCTCGTCCGCGCGAGCGATGCCCGCGACCTGCGCCGCATCGTGCTCGAGGACATCCAGGCGATCCCGTCGATCCGCTCGACCCGCACGATTCTGATCTTCGAGGACTTCACGCAGGTGTGAGGCGTGGGTTGTTCGCGCCCGTGTGCGGTCTTGTCGTGGACGGAAAGGGGCCGTTCGGCGCATGAAGGGCCGGGTCGGTTGGAGTACCGGAATACCGCCGTGATCTGCGGTTTTCAAGGTCGGAATGTCGGTGGTCGGGGGTTGACTGTGGGGTATGAACAGTGCTGCGGGGATCATCGATACGGTCGTGAACGGCCGTGGTCGTGTGCCCACCGATGCGATCGCCGTCCTGTCGGATGCCGAGAAGATGGAGCTGTTGCGGCAGGCGGGTGAGCTGCAGCGGCTCGTGGATGCGGTGGTGGTGGAGACCGTCGCGACGGTCCCGTCGATTCCGGCCGGGTCGGGAACTCCGGGGTTCTGCGGGCTGTTCGGCTGCGCGACGATGAACGAGCTGCTGCAGCGGGTTCTGCGCGTGGACGGGCGGGAAGCGGCACGGGTGCTGAAGGTCGCCGCCGGGGTGCACCGGGAGTTGAACTTCTCGACCGGCGGGTGGCAGCCGGCGTTGTTCCCGGCGCTGCGGGAGGCGCTCATGGATGGCGTGATCGGGGTCTCCGGGTTCGCGGCCGCCACGGGGCCGATCCTCAGTGCGGGGCGGCGGATCACCGTCGAGGAGCGGGTGCAGGCGGACGCGCAGTTGGCGGACCTGGCGCGCGGGATGACTGCGGCGGACGGCGACGGCGAGGGTGCCGTCGACGGTGAGGACGCTGCTGATTCCGCCCCTCCGGCGACACCGGGAGACCTGCGGTTGTTCGCCCGGGTGATCATGGCCTACCTCGACCCCGATGGTGCGAAGCCCTCCGCGGAGACCGCGATGCGGGGGCGTGGTGTGCGGTTCGGGCGGGAGAAGGACGGACTGATCCCGTTGCACGGCGACCTGCTCCCCGAAGTCGCGGCGCAGATGCAGCGGATCTGGGACGCGTACTTGAACCCGAAAGTCGACGGACCACCCCTTCCGGGTGTGCAGTTCACCCCGTCAGACGACGAAGCAGTCGTAACCGGTGACGGATTCGGTGCGGACAAGTTCGACGACGACGTCACCCTTCCGTCGGGTGACGACGGCGGGATGATCGATACCCGCACCCGGCCGCAGAAACAGCACGACGCTCTCGCCGCGGCGCTCGGAATCGCGGCGCGGCACGACGACATGCCCCGACTCGGCGGCGCCGCGCCCACGTTGACCGTGTCCGTGACGGCAGAGGACTACGCCACCGGGCGCGGATGGGCGCACGTCGACGGCATCGACACTCCGGTCTCCGTCGCCACCGCCGCGCACACCGCATGCGGAGGCACGGTACAGCGGGTGCTGTTCGACCCGGACGGCCGCATCATCGGGATCGGGGTCACCGACCGCATCTTCACCGTCCACCAGAGACGGGCGATCACCCTCCGGGACAAGGAATGTCTCATCCCCGGGTGTCATGTCCCCGCGTCGTGGTGTGAGATCCATCACGTCGACGAACACTCCCGCGGTGGACCCACCCATACCGACAACGGTGTCGCGTTGTGTTGGCACCATCACCGCACCCTCGACACTTCCGGGTGGGAGATCCGCATGACCAACGGGACCCCGCTGGTGCGCGGCCCGGCGTGGTGGGACCCCGCCCGACGATGGCGCACACCCCGCCCCCTGCTCCCCACCACCCTCACCGGATAGTGACGCAGTGCTGCGTCGGCATGTCAGATGCCCGAAGGCTGCACCGAGAGCGCCACGAACACCAGCGCCACTGCCCCGAACCCGACCCCGAGCACGGTCAGCACGAGCATCAGGCTCGCGCCCGGGAACCCGGTTCCCGGCGAGGGCCCGGTCAGGACGTCGCTCACCCGCACCTGGCGGCGTCGCGCGGCGAGCCACACTCCGCCCGCCGCGAGAAGACCGACGAGCCCGGGAGCGAACCCCCAGGCTTCGTGCGCCGGCGGAAGCGCAAGGGGCAGGACGCGCAGCGAGAGCAGGGAACCGATCGCGATGGCCAGAGCCGTGCGTCTCCACGCCAGCTCGGTGCGCTCCGGCTGCAGCCCGGGATCGAACAGCGCCCGCTCGCTCATCGCCACAGCACGCCGGCGACGACGAGGAGCCCGACGGCGACGACGACCACCATGAGGAACACGGCGGAGGAGGCGCTCGGCAACGGCCTCGACTGGCGCAATGCCCGTTCGGCGCGCATCCACTCCACCCACGCGAGCGGCGCGAAGATCGTCCCCGCGACGATGAGGAGCAATGATGCCGCGAGTCGGAATCCGGGGTGGAGATCGAGTCCGAGCACCTCGAGGGCGACGCCTCCGGCGATCAATGCCAGCGCGGTGCGTGTCCAGGCGAGGAACGTCCGCTCGTTCGCCATCGAGAATCGAGGATCGGGTTCCTCACCGATGCCGTAGACCGAGGCGGGAAAGCGTCGCATCGGCTCATCGTATCCGGACGTGATCCGCTCGGAGCGCCGCGGAACCTTTCCGGTCAGCGGACGGTGAGCGCGAAACCCTCCGCGGTGGGAGCGATGCTGACCTGGGTGAGATCGTCGACGGTGACCGTGGGCTGGTGCGCCGCGGCGTGCGGTCCCACGCCGATCACGCGCATGCCGGCGGCGAGACCGGCCTGGATGCCGGCGCCGGAGTCCTCGAAAACGATGCATTCCGCCGGATCGATACCCAGCAGGCGGGCGCCCAGCAGGAATCCCTCCGGGTCGGGCTTCGACGCCGAGACGCTCTCCGCCGTGACCGCGAGATCGGGGACCGTGAGACCGGCGGCCTGCATCCGTGCGGTCATCAGCGCGATGTTCGCGGACGTGACGACGGCGTGCGGGAAGGGGGCGAGCGCGTCCAGCAGGACATCGGCACCGGGGATCGCGACGACGCCCTCGACGTCGCTCGACTCGTTCGCCAGCATCATCTCGTTCTCCCGGAGATTGATGGCGTGGTCGCGCTCGGGCAGCATGATCGCCATGCTCTGATGGCCCTGTCGCCCGTGCACGACCCGCAGCACCGTCGCCGGGTCGATGCCGTGGGGCTCCGCCCAAGCGAGCCAGAGCCGCTCCACGACGGAGGTCGAGTCGACGAGGGTGCCGTCCATGTCGAGCAGGACGGCGCGGGCGTGGAGGGTCTCGGTCACCCGACCAGGCTAACCCGACGGACAGGGGCCGCCGATCACGCCGGAGCGGCGTCGTCCGCCTTCACTCCGAACGCAGCGCCCTGGCGGCATCCGCGGTGCGCTGCAGCGCGTGCACGGTGTGCGCGTGGCGGCGCTGCGCGACGCCGACGAAGATGCAGTCGACCACGGCGAGCTGCGCGATCCGGCTCACCATGGCTCCGGCGCGGAAGCGCGGCTCGCGTGCGTGCGTGAGCAGGAGGTGATCAGCGGTGTCCGCGACGGGGGAGCCGACGGTGCTGGTGACGGCGATCGTCGCCGTCCCGGCAGCGCGGGCAGCCTGCAGGAAGCGCAACGTCTCGAGAGTGGTGCCGGAGTTCGAGAAGCCGATCGCGACAGCCTTCGGTGTGCTCAGGGCGGCCGCGGCGCTCGCCTCGTGCGCGTCCGACAGCACGATCGCCGTCCGTCCGATGCGCAGCAGCTTGTGACCCAGGTCGTCCGCGACGAGCCGGCTCGCCCCGACACCGAACAGCAGGATGCGGTGCGCGTCGTCGATCGCATCGACAGCCGTGGCCAGTGTGTCGTAGTCGAGGTTGCCGACCGTCTCCTCGATGGCGAGGAGTTCGAGTGCGGCGATCTTCCCGGCGGCGTCGCGGAGCGAATCACCCACCGCGATCTCGGAGCCGAATCCGGCCGGCGCGCTGAACTGCACCGACTCGCGCCCGAGCTCGGCGGCGAGGGCCATGCGCAGCGCGGCGTAGCCGCGCAGACCGATCACGCGGCAGAACCGCACGACCGAGGCGACCGAGGTCTCGCACAGTGCGGCGAGTTCGGAGATGGTGCTCTCGACCGCTGTCGTCGGATCGTCGCTGATGACGCGGGCGATCCGGGCGAGGGACGGTGGGAGCGTCTCAGCGGCCGTCGCGATGGTCGTCTGGATGCTCATTGCTCTCCCTCGGTGCGCAGGTGTTCAGCGTCGACCCGCATCTGAATAATTGTTTCATGTACGCCGATCAATGCGTACACTATTTTCATGAGTTCTTCTGTCCGAGCCGTCGCTGTGGACCTCGGTAAATCGCGGTGCCGGGTCGTTGCAGGCGCGTACGCGGCCGACGGCATCGGCGCCCCGGGCCTCGCGGCCCGCTCAGGCGTCGAAGACGCCCTGGCCGCGATCGTACCGCTGCTGCCCGCTGACGGTTCTTCGATCGACCTGCTCGGCGTCGGTGCGGCCGGCGCCTG
Source organism: Microbacterium sp. TW_SC_2 (assembly GCF_055361165.1). NCBI lineage: Bacteria > Bacillati > Actinomycetota > Actinomycetes > Micrococcales > Microbacteriaceae > Microbacterium > Microbacterium sp. TW_SC_2. The sequence goes on from NZ_CM143952.1 coordinate 960,482, forward strand.
GACCGCTCCCGTCGCCGCCCAGCAGCTCGCCGACGCCCTTGCGGCGGAGACCGGCGCCCGAGTGGCCGTCGCCTCCGACGTCGTGACCGCCCACGCGGGAGCCCTGAACGGCGGTGCGGGCGTGCTGCTGATCGCCGGAACGGGCGCTGCCGCGCTCGGCATCGACGACGACGGTGCGCGACTGGTCGACGGCTGGGGTCCGGAGCTCGGCGACTTCGGAAGCGGCTCCTGGCTCGGACGAGAAGCGCTGCGCGCCGTGCTCCGCCATTCCGCCGGCCTCGGCGGCGGCACGGTGCTGAGCGAGGCGATCGAGGAGCGCATCGGCGCGGCATCCGACATCGTGGGCTGGCTCGCGCAGCCCGAACCTCTGCCGCGACGGCTCGCGACGCTCGCGCCGCTGGTGCTCGACGCCGCCGCCGACGGCGATCCGGTGGCCGTGGAGATCGCTCGCGAGGCCACGCGCCTGCTCACGGCATCCGCGGTCGCCGCGTCGACGCGCACACTCGACGTCGTCGTGCACGGCGGGCTCACCGACCATCGTGGCTTCCACGACACGCTCGCCCGCGCGCTGAAGGCCGCCGGCCGCCACAGCATCCCGGCAGCGGGCAGCGCCCTCGACGGGGCCCTGCTGCTCGCCCGCCACTCCGATCTTCCCCACGAAAGGTTCGTGCACCGTGCCGAATGAGACCCGACTGACCGAACTCCTCTCCGTGCTCTCGAGCCTCGACACGGAGGCCTCGACCACCGAGCGCGGCGACCTCGACCTCCTCGACACCGTCGAACTCGTGCGGCGCATGAACGCGGAGGACGTGCGGGTCCCCGTCGCGGTGGCCGAATGCGCCCCCGAGATCGCGGCGGCGGTCGACGGCATCACCGAGCGGTTCCGCCGCGGCGGCCGCCTCATCTACATCGGCGCCGGCACCGCCGGCCGCATCGGCGTGCTCGATGCGAGCGAGTGCCCGCCCACCTTCGGCACCGACCCGTCGCTCGTGGTCGGACTCATCGCGGGGGGAGAGACCGCCATCCGCTCGGCCGTCGAGAACGCCGAAGACGACGGCGAGGCTGCCGAGACGTCGCTGCGCGACCTCGGTCTGTCGTCCCTCGACACGGTGGTGGGGATCTCCGCCTCCGGTCGCACGCCCTATGTCATCGGCGGCCTCGACTATGCGCGTGGTCTCGGCGCTCTGACGGTCGCGATCGCCTCGAACGCGTCGTCCGCGATCGGTGCCGCGGCCGAGATCGCGATCGAGGTCGTGACCGGCCCCGAGTTCATCTCCGGCTCGACGCGACTGAAGTCCGGCACGGCGCAGAAGCTCGTCGTGAACATGCTCACCACGCTGTCCATGATCAAGCTGGGTAAGACGTATCAGGGCGTGATGGTCGACCTGCTCGCGACGAACGAGAAGCTGCACGCGCGATCGATCCGCACGGTGGCGCAGTTGACCGGCGTCGATGTCGACGAGGCGTCGGCGGCGCTGGAAGAGGCCGAGGGCTCCGTGAAGCTCGCCCTGCTCATGGTCATGACGGGTGCGGACGCCGAGTCCGCCGCCTTCGCGCTGCGCGACGCCGACGGCATCCTGCGCAACGCGATCGCCGCGCTGTCCTGACGGGAGACGCCCGGGTCCTCCGGTACCGTGGCCGGATGCCTCTCGCTCTCATCACCGGCGCCGCGCGGGCGAACAGCATCGCCGCCGGCATCGTCCCGCGGTTGCGCGCCGCCGGCTGGACCGTCGTCACCAGCGATCTGCACGACGCGGATCATCCCGCCGATCTCTCGACGCCGGAGGGACCGGAGGCGCTGATCTCCGAGGTCGCCCGCCGGCACGGCACGATCTCGGCGCTCATCCTGAGCCACGCGCACGATGTGGAGTCCGGCATCCTCGACACGACCGCCGAGAGCTTCGACCGGCACGTCGCCGTGAACGCCCGGGCGAGCCTGCTGCTGATCGCGGCCTTCGCGCGTCAGATCGGCGACGACGGGGGAGCCGTCCTGGCGCTCACGAGCGATCATGTGACCGGCAATCTGCCGTACGGCGCCTCGAAGGGGGCGCTCGACCGGCTCGTGATCTCGGCGGCGCGCGAGCTCGGCCCGCGCGGCATCTCGGCCAATGTGCTCAATCCCGGTCCGATCGACACCGGATGGATGGACGACGAGACGCGCACCGGCCTCAGCGAGATGACGCCGCTCGGCCGTCTGGGCCGCCCGACCGACATCGCCGCCGTGGTCGAGTTCCTCGTCTCGGACGAGGGCCGATGGATCTCCGGTCAGCTGCTCAAGAGCGACGGGGCGTTCTCGGCGCAGTTCTGAGCGAGCGCCTGCCTCTCAGCGTCGGGTTGCCTCGCGGTGCCGGGCTCTCAGCGCCTGCCTCAGTGCCCGCCGAACTCGATCAGCGCGACTCCGGTGGCGATGAGGGCGACGCCGACGCCCATCAGCAGGGAGAAGTGGTCCTTGAAGATCACACGTCCGAGCACCGCGGTCACGGCGACCCCGGCGGCGGCCCAGATGCCGTAGGCGACGCCGACCGGCATCCCCAGCGCGAGGATCGTCCCGAGCAGCGTGAACGCGGCGAGATAGCCGACCACGATCACCGGGATCCACCGCCGACGCCGCAGCCCCTCGGATGCACGGAGACTGAGCGTCGCGGTGACCTCGCTCGCGATCGCGAGGGCGAGCAGCAGCCAGGTCATGCGACGGCCTCGGTCGATGCGGCCGACGCGGTCGACGTGCTCGACGGGCGCGCGTGCGATCCCAGCTCGACCAGCAGCACGCCCACCACGATGACCCCGACGCCGACGAGCTGCACGGGGCCGAGCAGCTCGCCGAACAGGACGGTGCCGAGAATCGCCGTGAGCACGACCCCGATCGCCGACCAGATGCCGTACGCGACGCCGACCGGCATCCCGCGATCCAGCACGATCGAGAGCAGCCACAGCGACGACGAGTAGCCGATCACGACGGGGATGAGCCAGAGGGGATGCGTCACACCCTCGGCCGCGCGCAGGGACAGCGTCGCCGTCACCTCGAGCGCGATCGCCAGCAGGAGGGGAGGCCAGGGGGAGGCACGGCGTGAGCGGCCGGCCGAGCGGCGGGGCGGGGAGGGCATGCGGTCGCCTTTCGAGGGTGTCCGGGAGAGACAACGTGTCGGATGCTCGCACGATTCCCTGTCCTGTCGGTGAACGGGCGCGGGCCTGATTCGAAGCCGTCGCCCGGGGCGCGTACCCTGGAGGCATCCCCCGAAGCTCACCCGGCAACCTCGCGCGCCGGCGACTCCTCGGCGCGCGCTCACAATGCAAGGACGCAGATGAACGTCACCCCCGCACCCCACGACGACTGGACCGCGAAAGAGGAACTGGCCGAGCGGATGATCCCGCTGATCGGCGCCCTCAAGCGCGAGCGCGACGTGGTCACCTCGCTGCACGGACATCGACTTCTCGGACTCTCGGCGACCGGACTCGTCGAGGTGCACGAGCGCGTCGCCCAGCTCGGCCACGAGCAGCTGCCGCTCGATGACACCCTCGCGGTGCTGGAGGCGATCCATGAGCTCGCCCCCGGTGCGTCGTCGCTCGACGTGGCCCGCCTCGCCGAGGGGCATGCCGAGAGCGAGCTGCCGCTCGACGCGTATCTGGAGGAGGTGCTCGCGCCCGCGATCGATGCGGTCGCCGCGGCACCGACGGATGTCGTGCTCTACGGATTCGGTCGGATCGGGCGCCTGCTCGCGCGCATCCTGATCGCCCACACCGGCGGGGGCAGCGGACTGCGCCTGCGGGCGATCGTGGTGCGCCGCGGCTCCGAGAACGACCTGATCAAGCGGGCATCGCTCCTGCTGCGCGACTCCGTGCACGGGCGCTTCGCCGGTTCGGTGACGGTCGACGAGGAGGCGGAGCAGCTGATCGCGAACGGCACCCGCATCCCGGTGATCTACTCGAACGACCCGGCATCCGTCGACTACACGGCGTACGGGATCCGCGACGCCATCGTGGTCGACAACACCGGGCGCTGGCGGGACGAGGAGGGCCTTCGTCGCCACCTGGAGGCGCCGGGCGTCGCCCGGGTGCTGCTGACGGCTCCGGGCAAGGGCACGCTGAAGAACATCGTGCACGGCATCAACGACGACACCATCACGCCGGACGATCGCATCATCACCGCGGCCTCCTGCACCACGAACGCCATCACGCCCGTGCTGAAGGCGATCGACGAGGCGTACGGCATCGTGCGCGGCCACGTCGAGACCGTGCACTCGTTCACGAACGACCAGAACCTGATCGACAACTTCCACAGCGGCGACCGCCGAGGGCGCTCGGCCGTGCTGAACATGGTCATCACCGAGACCGGAGCCGCGAAGGCCGTCGCCCGCGCGCTGCCGGAGCTCGAGGGCAAGCTCACCGGGTCGGCGATCCGGGTGCCCACGCCCGACGTCTCGCTCGCGGTGCTGCACCTGAGCCTGGAGCGTGCAGCGGACCGGGATGAGCTCAACGACTACCTGCGGCGGGTGTCGCTGCACTCGAAGCTCCGTCAGCAGATCGACTACGTCGAGAGCCCCGAGGTCGTGTCGACGGACTTCGTCGGTTCGCACCGCGCCGGCATCGTGGACGGTCTCGCGACCATCGCGAACGATCGCGACGTGGTGCTCTACGTCTGGTACGACAACGAGTACGGCTACTCGTGCCAGGTCATCCGTGTGCTCGAGGTGATGGCGGGCTCCCACCCCGTCGTGCTCCCCGCGCGTCGCGAGGTGACGCTGCACGCCTGACCCCTCGTTCCGCCGTCCTCCTCGCCGACCGGCCCCTCTTTGTGCGAGCCACCCCTTTGTGAACGCACAAAGAGGGCCGGGTCGTGCACAGAGGGGCCGGTCGGCACGGGGAGGCGGGGGGAAGGGGAGGGCATGATGGGGGCATGAAGAGCACGACTCTGCTGTCCGAGCGTCTGCGGTCGCACCGGCTCACCGCGCCGGCGCGCACCGTGACGGAGGCCGCGAGCCACATGCTCGCGGTGCAGAGCCAGGACTTCACCGCCGGACGGTGGGCGCTCGCCGTGCGCACGACGGGTCAGCCCACGCTCCGGTCCCTCGACCGCGCCTTCGACCGCGGTGATCTCGTGCGGGCCTGGACCATGCGGGGCACGCTGCACACGGTTCCCGCGCGCGACCTCGGCTGGATCCTGTCGGTCACGGCGGAGAGGCAGCGGCAGCAGGCGGCCGGACGGCACCGCGACCTCGGAATCGACGACGCGATGGTCGCCGCCGCGGCATCCGCCCTCATCCCGGCGCTGCGCGACGGCGGATGCACGCGAGCGGAGGTCTTCGAGATCCTCGACGGAATCGGCATCGACCCGCGCGGGCAGCGCGGGCTCCATCTGCTCTTCACCCTGACGATCGACGGGCTGCTCTGTCAGGGGCCGGTCGTCGCGCGCGACGGCGTGACCCGCGAGCAGCGTTTCGTGCTCGTCGACGATCACATCCGTGATCATGCGCGCCCTGAGGACCCGCTCGCCGAGCTGTTCGTGCGCTACATCGCCGGTCACGGCCCGGCCGGTGTCGCGGATTTCGCCTGGTGGTCGGGGCTGACGCTCGGTCTCTCCCGTGAGGCGGCGGAGCGAGCGTCCGCGCGCCTGGTCGAGGTCGAGAGCGGCGTCTTCGTGTGCGCCGAGCGACCGCGACGGTCTCCACGCGCGGCGTCCGTGCACGCCCTCGGCGCCTTCGACGAGTACTACATCTCCTACGCCGATCGCTCCGCGGTCTGCCCGCCCGCGCACCTCGCCACGGTCGGCCCCGGCAAGAACGGCATGGTGCGCCCGATCCTGCTGTCCGAGGGGCGTGCGGTCGGATGCTGGAGCCCCGCGAGCGTCGCGCGAGACGCGCCGCCGGAGTACTTCCAGCCCGATGCCGATGCCGATGCCGATGCCGATGCCGATGCCCCCGACCCCGACGCGGTGGGTACCGCTCTCACGCGCTTCCGCCGGTTCCTCGACGGCTGAGATCGGCCGAGGTCAACGGAACCGGCGGCTGCACCGTCCGCCCCGCAGGCGCCTCACTCGTCGGCGTGCCGTCCGAGGAAGTTGTAGACCTCGTTGTCGTCGACCCCGGGGAACGCGCCCCGGGGGAGCGGCGAGAACATGTGCGTGTGCACGCGGGCGCTCGGCCACGCGCGTCCGCTCCACCGGTCCTGCAGCTCGGCCGACGGTCGGCGGCAGCAGGCCTCGTCCGGGCAGGTCGAGACGGCTCGGTCGTTCGTCTCGCGCCCGCGCCACCACCGGGCGTCGTCGAAGGGCACTCCCACCGTGATCGAGAACTCGCCGTCACGCGACGAACCGGTCTGCGTGGAGCACCAGAACGTCCCCGACGGCGTATCGGTGTACTGGTGGTGCTCCGTGGTGCGGTTCTGCTGTGTGAACGCCGCGCGCGCCTGGAACTTCCGGCACACGCGCTGGCCCTCGACCGCACCGGTGACGTCCATGGGCAGCGGCAGATCGTCGTTCTCGTAGACCCGGGTGATCGCGCCGGTGACGTCGACGCGCAGGAAGTGCAGCGACATGCCCAGATGCTGGGTCATCAGGTTGGTCATGCGCATGCCGGCGGCCTCATGCGTCACCCCGAAGGCGTCGCGGAAGTCCTCGACGGCCAGGTTGCGATCCTTCTTCGCCTGCTGCAGGAAGGCCACCGCGGCGGCCTCGGGCATCAGACAGGATGCCGCGAAGTAGTTGATCTCGAGCCGCTGCTGCAGGAAGTCCGCATAGTCGGTGGGCGGCGTGTGTCCGAGGATCCGGTGCGCCATCGCCTGCAGCGCCATCGACCGGAGCCCGTGTCCGCCGGGGATCGACGCGGGTGGCAGATAGATGCGACCGTTCTCGAGGTCGGTGACCGAGCGGGTGGAGTGCGGGAGGTCGTTGACGTAGATCAGCTCGAACCCGAGCTTCTCGGCCATGATGCTCACCGTGCGATGCGTGAGCGCTCCCTGCACGTGCCCCGCCGAGCGCAGATGCTTCTCGGCGAGCTTGTCGATGTCGCCGAGGTAGTTGTGCTGCGCCCGCATGCGCAACCGCAGCTCGGTGTTCGCGCGGCGCGCCTCCTCGGGGGTGGCGATCGCCTCGCGTTCGCGGCGCTGCAGCTCGTGGTGCAGTCCCAGCAGCGATTCGATCGTCTCGTCGCTCATGCCCTTCGTCACCCGCACGGGGGCGACGCCGAGCTGCCGGAAGACGGGGCTCTCCTGCGCCCGCTCGAGCTCGATCTCCAGCGCCGCGCGGCGGTTCGGCGGCTCACCGGAGATCAGGTCGGTGACCTCGGTGCTCGTCGCCTGCGCGATCGCCTGCAGCAGCGAGAGCTTGGGTTCGCGCTTGCCGTTCTCGATCAGGCTGAGCTGTGAGCCGGCCACGCCGACCAGCGCACCGAGCTCGTCGAGGGTGAACCCGTTCTGGAGCCGGTGATGCCGGATGCGGTGGCCGAGAGTCGTGAGGTGGATGCCGGAAGGAGCCATAGTTTGAGCTTAGCGAAAGAACTGCGTTTCTTATCCGCCGATTTGGCCGAAAGACTCCCCAAACCCGGAAGAAGATGGACTCAACGCCCCACACATCGAAGGAGCACCATCGTGGCCATCGCCGAAGTCTTCGCCCCTCGCACCTCTCCCGTCGCCGCCGTGCGCACGTTCGGTGCGGCGCCGAGCTACGACACTCCCGCGATGGCGGAGCTGGCCGCCTGGGTCGACGAGATCCGCACCCTCACCCAGCCGGACTCCGTGCACTGGGTCGACGGGTCGGCGGCCGAGAACGACTGGCTCCTGCGCGGCCTGGTGGCCGAGGGCAAGCTCATCAAGCTGAACCCCGAGTGGCGGCCCGGTTCCTACCTCGCCCGGTCGCACCCCAGCGACGTCGCCCGCACGGAGGGCCGCACCTTCATCGCCTCGCAGCGCGAGGAGGATGCCGGTCCCACGAACAACTGGGCCGATCCCGCCGACATGCACCGGAAGATGGACGAGATCTTCGCCGGCTCCATGCGCGGCCGCACGATGTACGTCGTGCCGTTCTCGATGGGCCCGGTCGGTGGGCCGCTCTCGCACATCGGCGTCCAGATCACCGACAGCGCCTACGCCGTGGCATCCATCGGCATCATGACCCGCGTCGGCGATGCCGTCACGCGCCGCATCGCCGACGGTGCCCCGTGGGTGAAGACCGTGCATTCGGTCGGTGCGCCTCTCGCGGCCGGTCAGGCCGATGTCGAATGGCCGTGCAACGACGACAAGTACATCGTCCACTTCCCGGAGACGCTCGAGGTCTACTCCTTCGGCTCCGGCTACGGCGGCAACGCCATCCTCGCCAAGAAGTGCTTCGCCCTGCGTATCGCCTCGGTGATCGCCCGCGACGAGGGGTGGCTCGCCGAGCACATGCTCCTCATCCGCGTGATCGACCCGAAGGGCAAGGCCTACCACGTCGCCGCCGCGTTCCCGTCGGCCTGCGGCAAGACGAACCTCGCGATGCTGCGCCCGACGATCCCCGGCTGGAAGGTCGAGACCCTCGGCGACGACATCGCGTGGATCCGTCCCGGCGAGGACGGCCGGATGTGGGCGATCAATCCCGAGGCCGGGTTCTTCGGCGTCGCGCCGGGCACCGGCGAGTCGACCAACGTCACCGCGGTCGAGACGCTGTGGGGCAACACGATCTTCACGAACGTCGCTCTCCGCCCCGACGGCGACGTGTGGTGGGAGGGGCTGACCGACACGGCCCCCGCGAACCTGATCGACTGGGAGGGCAACCCGTGGACGCCCGACTCCGGCCGTCCCGCCGCGCACCCCAACTCCCGCTTCACGGTGTCGGCCGCGCAGTGCCCGCAGATCTCCGAGGACTGGGAGCAGGCGGTGCCGCTGGACGTCATCCTGTTCGGCGGACGCCGTGCGAGCAACGTGCCGCTCGTGGTGGAGGCGACCGACTGGACCCACGGCGTCTTCCTCGGCTCGAACATCTCGTCCGAGCGCACGGCCGCAGCCGAAGGAACCCTCGGCGAGCTGCGCCGCGACCCGTTCGCGATGCTGCCGTTCTGCGGCTACAACATGGCGGACTACTTCGCGCACTGGCTCAAGGTCGGTCGGGGCCTGCGCTTCGACCGCGCGCCGCGCATCTTCCAGGTGAACTGGTTCCGCCGCGGTGACGACGGCCGCTTCCTGTGGCCCGGATTCGGCGACAACTCGCGTGTCGTCGACTGGATCATCCGCCGGGTCGCGGGCGACGTGCCGGCCGTCGACAGCCCGATCGGACGTCTGCCCGTCACGTCGGACCTCAACCTCGACGGACTCGACATCCCCGCGGCCGACCTGGAGGAGCTCTTCTCCGTCGACGCCGAGGCCTGGAAGACCGAGGCGGATCTGACGGAGGCGTTCTACGACACCTTCGGCGACAAGGTCCCCGCGGCGCTGCGCAGCGAGCTCGCCTCGCTGCGGTACCGGCTGGCGAAGGCCTAGCCCCGCCGCCCCACAGACCGGTGCCGACTCGGGGGAGTCGGCACCTTCCCTCCGGGCAGGACGGCTCCGCGCCGACGTGCCCCCCGAACCCGCGAAGGCGGGAAGTCAGAGACGAACCCATGGCTGAGTGGTCTCCGGCATCCCGCCTTCGCGTTGTGCCGTCTGCGCGAGCGACGGCGCATGGCCGCGGCGTGCGTCCCGCTACGCCAGCAGCTGGTGCCGCGCGAGATCTCGGTAGAGCGGAGTCGACACGACGAGCTCGGCGTGCGTGCCCTGGCCGACGACCTCGCCGTTCTGCAGCACGACGATCAGGTCGCTGTCGACCACGGTCGAGAGCCGGTGCGCGATCACGATCAGTGTGCGGTCGGTCGAGACCGCGTCGATCGCCTCCCTCATCCGCTGCTCGTTCACGCCGTCGAGCGACGATGTCGATTCGTCGAGCAGCAGGATGGGGGCGTCGGTGAGCAGGGCGCGCGCGATCGCGAGACGCTGGCGCTCGCCGCCCGACAGCATCACGCCGTCTTCCCCGACCGGTGCTTCCAGGCCGAGCGGGCTCCGCTCGAGCACGTCACCGAGGTTCACGGCCCGCAGCACCTGCTCGCACTCCGCGTCGGTGGCGGAGGGGGCGGCGAGGCGCAGGTTGTCGGCGAGCGTTCCGGCGAGCGTCGGGGCGTCCTGCTCCACGTACCCGAACTGGGCGCGCAGCTCGTCGCGCGGGTAGGTGCGGGCATCGTGCCCGTACAGGCGGATCGAGCCGCCGGTGGGGTCGTAGAAGCGCTCGACGAGCGACAGGATCGTGCTCTTGCCCGCCCCGCTCGGTCCGACCAGCGCCACGCGGGCGCCCCGCGGGACGGCGAAGGACACGCCGCGCAGGACGTCGTGCTCGTCGGCGACCGGAGCGGCCTCGGCATCCGTCTTCTCGAGGTGCGCGTCGGCGAGCACGTTCTGCGCCTCCTTCGCGGCGGCCCGGCGGGCGGCGACCACGTTCTCGGGATAGCGGAAGTGCACGTCGCGGAACTCCAGGGCCGGAGCGTCCGGATCGGGATCGTCGCGGGTGATGCGGGCGGCGATCTCGGCATCGCGCTGCGTCTCGGTCGGCAGGTCGAGGACCTCCTGGATGCGGCCGAGGGCGCCGAGGGCCTGATTCACCGAGGTGATCGCGCCGAACGTCGAGGCCAGGGGCATCACCAGCAGGAACAGGAACATGATGAAGGCGATCAGGGAGGCGATCGTGATCGCGCCCGCGGCGACACGGAATCCGCCCACGCCCAGCACCACGAGCAGGGAGAGCTGCAGCGCGATGCCCGCGATCGGCACGACGAGTGAGGAGATCTTCGCGATCCGGACGCCGATCCCGTAGGCCTCGGTCGCCAGTCCCGACACGGCGGCGGTCTCGCGCTCGGCGGCACCCGAGGCGCGGATCGTGCGGATCGACCCCACCGCGCGCTCGACTCCGGAGGCCAGCTCGCCGACCTTCTCCTGCTGGGCGGTCGACGCCGTGCGGATGCGCCCGCTGAGCGCGACGACCACGACCACCGACACCCCGATCACGATCACGATCAGCAGCAGCAGGATCGGGTCGATCACGAGCATCGCGATGAGGGCTCCGAGGAACAGCACGACGTTGCCGACGGCATCCGCGAGTCCCTGCGTCAGCACCGCATAGAGCAGCGTCGTGTCGGTGCCCACCCGCGAGACGAGGTCGCCCGTGCGACGCGCGTCGAACTCCGAGGTCGGCAGGTGCAGGATGCGGGCGATCAGCTGACGGCGGCTGGACAGCACCACGGCGGTGCCGGTGCGCTGCAGCAGGTAGTGCTGGAAGCCGGAGATGATCGACGAGGCGATCACGAAGCCCACGAGCAGCCACACCAGGAGCGTGATGGTGCCCTCCGACTGCACGGCTTCGATGACCTGCCCCACCAGCAGCGGCTGCACGAGCGAGGTGGCCGCGCCGACGACGCTGAGCACCGCGACCACGATCAGCGTGGGCTTGTGCTCGAACAGAAAGGGGAGGAGCTGGCGGAACGTGGCGCGCGGACCGTCCTGCTGCGCGCCGCGTCCGCGTCGGCGGGGAGTCGCCGTGCGGGACATGGGTGACCTCGTTCTGAGAAAAAGGGGGTACTACGACCGTACTTCCTGCGGAGGGGATCGGACGCCGGTCCGTGGCGTTCTCGCGTGACTCGCGGTATCGATGCGCGTGGGGAGGAGATCCCGGTTCGGGAGGAGGTTTGCGCGGCATCGGTCCTCCGCAACCTGGATCTCCTCCGCAGTCGGGCGGCGGAGGGAAGAGAACAGGGGCCGGCGCCCTGCGCCAGACTGGAGGGATGCTGACCGCACCGAGACTCCATGCCGGCGACCGCGTCGCCGTGCTCTCCCCGGCGTTCGCCGCGCCTGCCGTGGCGCCGGAACTGCACGAGCAGGCCATGCGCCGCCTCCGCGCCTTCACGGGTCTCGTGCCGGTCGAGTATCCGACGACGCGGCTGCTCGACGCGAGCCCCGCAGCGCGCGCGGCCGATGTCAACGCGGCCTTCGCCGACCCGAGCATCCGGGCCATCCTCGCGACGATCGGCGGCGACGACCAGATCCTCGTCGTGCCGCACCTCGACTCGGCCCTCGCGCTCGCCGATCCCAAGCCCTTCCTCGGGTACAGCGACAACACGAACATCCTGAACTGGCTGTGGTCGCTCGGCATCCGCGGGTACTACGGCGGATCGACCGCCGTGCACCTGGGCCCCGGGCCCGGCGTCGACGATGTGCACCTCCGTTCGCTCCGGGCGGCGCTGATCGACGGGGGCACGGTCGAGATCACGGAACCAGGGGAGTCCGAGGATGTGGGTCGGCGCTGGGACGATCCTCGCGCGCTGACCGAGTTCGGCATCCGTACCGCGACCGAGCCGTGGACCTGGTCCGGCCCGGAGCGACGGGTCGAGGGGCGCACCTGGGGCGGATGCCTCGAGGTCATCGACTCCCTCGCGCTCGCCGACCTGCTACCACCCGTCGCCGATCTCACCGGCGGCATCCTGCTGCTCGAGACCAGCGAGGAGCGTCCGTCCGCGAGCTGGGTGGCCCGGTGGCTCCGCGGACTGGGGGAGCGCGGGGTGCTCTCGGCCGTCTCCGGCATCGTGGTCGCCCGGCCCCCGGTGAGTGACTTCGAGTTCCAGCCGTCGCCCGACGAGGCCCGCGCCCTGCGCGACGCGCAGCGGGATGCGGTGATCGATGCCGTCGACCGCTACAACCCCGAGGCCGTGGTGTGCATCGGCCCGCCGTTCGGCCACACGCGCCCGCAGTGGATCCTGCCCTACGGCGGCATCATGACGCTCGACGGCGAGACCCGGACGCTGACCGCGCAGTTCTGACGCTGACTCCCAGAACCCTGACTCCCAGAACCCTGACTCCCCGAACCCTGACTCCCCGAAGCCTGACTCCCAGGACTCTGTCCTAGGGTGACCGGATGAACGACGCGAAATGGATCCTGTTCGACGTCGGGGGCGTGCTCGAGCTGGTCGATGACGACACCTGGCAGGAGCAGTGGTGGCAGCGTTGGTGCGTCCGCAGCGGGCTCCCGCGGACGGAGTTCGACGCGCGCGTCGAGGGCGCGGAGCTGCCCGCGATCGATGTGACGGTCGGCACCCAGAACGAATTCTGGGACAGGCTCGCCACGGCTCTCGAGCTCGGGGAGACCGACCGCGTCACGATGCGTGCGGATTTCTGGGACGCCTACTGCGGCACCGGCAACACCGAGCTGATCGCGTACGCACGTTCCCTGCGCGGACGCGCGAGCACCGCCATCCTGTCGAACTCGGTCGACGGCGCCCGCGAGGAGGAAGAGCGCCGCTTCGGATTCTCGACGATCTTCGACCCGATCTGCTACAGCCACGAACAGGGCGTGAACAAGCCGGAGCCGCAGGCCTACCTCCGTGCGCTGGAACGGCTCGGTGCTGCGCCGGAGCAGGTGTTCTTCATCGACGACAACACGGCACCCATCGAGGGAGCTGCAGTCGTCGGCATCCGCGGCATCCTGCATCGCGACAACGCGGCGACGATCGCGGCGATCGAGGAGTTCCTGGTAGAACGCTCGCCGACCGCACGCTCCTGACACCCAGGAAGGCACCCGCCTCGGAGGAAGCGGGTGCCTTCCGGTGATCGACGATCGACGATCTGTGATCGGATGCTCCGGCTACGCCTTCGCGGCGACGCCGAGGTCGTCTTCGTAGTCGACGTCCTTGGTCTCCGTGCTCAGCAGCAGGGCGATGAAGGTCAGCACGCCCATCGCCGACAGGTACAGGCCGACGAGCCACGGCTCGCCGTCGCCCAGCTCCCACAGCGCCACCGCGATCAGCGGGGCGACCGCGGCTCCGAGGATCGAGGAGACGTTGTACGAGATCGCCGAGCCCGTGTAGCGGACGTTCGTCGGGAACAGCTCCGGCAGCAGTGCACCCATCGGGCCGAAGGTCGCCCCCATCAGAAGGAACCCGAACACGAGGAACGCCTGCACAAGGGCACCGCTGAACTTCGGGTCGACCGTCGGCAGCAGGAACGTGTTGAAGGTCAGACCGAACACGATGATGAGCCCGGTGACCCAGAGCAGCAGTGTGCGGCGGCCGATCCTGTCGGCGATCGGGCCCGACAGCAGCGTGAAGATGCCGAAGAACACGACACCGATGATCTGCATGAGCACGAAGTCGGTGTACCCGAAGCCGAGGCCGGGGTAGAACTGCGCGGCGAAGGCGGAGGCGTCGAAGTCCGTTCCGGCGGCCTCTGCAGCGGCCTGCGCGGCGGCGGATGCCGTCTCGAGCGAGGAGGCCTTGGTGCCGTAGGCGAGGGTGAAGTTCGTCATCAGATAGAACAGCACGTACGTCGCCAGCATGATGAACGTGCCGAGGATCAGCTGCTTCCAGTGGTACCGGAACACGGTCGCGAGCGGGAGCTTGCGGATCGTGCCGGTCTTCTCGGCCTTCTTGAACGTGTCGGACTCGACGAGCTTGAGCCGCACCCAGAGCCCGACGATCACCATCACGGCCGAGAACAGGAAGGGGATGCGCCATCCCCATGACAGGAACGCCTCGGACTTCAGGATCGGGCTGTCGGCGTGCGGCAGCAGCCAGTTGATGACGAGGAACAGCAGGTTGGCGATGATGAACCCGAGCGGTGCGCCCAGCTGCGGGAAGGTGCCGTACCAGGCGCGCTTGCCCTTCGGCGCGTTCTCGGTGGCGACCAGTGCGGCCCCCGACCACTCGCCGCCGAGCGCGAAGCCCTGCGCGAGACGCAGGATCAGCAGGAGCAGCGCAGCCCACCAGCCGATGTCCTGGAACGTGGGCAGGAGTCCGATCGCGAACGTCGCGATGCCCATCGTGAGGAGCGAGGCGACCAGCGTGGCCTTGCGACCGAACTTGTCGCCGAAGTGGCCGAAGACGACCGCGCCGATCGGGCGGGCGACCATCGCGGCACCGAACACGGCGAACGACGAGAGCAGGGAGGTGGTGTCGTTCCCCGTGGGGAAGAACAGCGCGGGGAACACGAGCACAGCGGCCGTCGCATACGCGTAGAAGTCGTAGAACTCGATCGTGGTGCCGACCAGGCTCGCGGTGATGACACGCGAGCGCGGATTGGCCGGCGCAGTGGTGGTACTCAAGGGATGTCCTCCGATTCAGGCCCTGGTTCTCCCAGGCACCCGGGTGAGTTTACGCCTTCCTGGGAGTTGCCTGGGTGCGCCGTGCGCACTTCCCGGCGCCCCCTGCTCGGGTGCGTAGAGTCGAGGCCGATGCCCGACGGGCAGGCGAGAGGGAGACACATGACGACGAGGCTGCTGCTGCTCGCCGACACGCACGTGCCGAAACGCGCGCGGACGTTGCCGGACGCGGTGCTGAGCGCGATCGACGAGGCCGATGTCGTGGTGCACGCGGGCGACTGGGTCGACCTCCCGACGCTCGAACTGCTCGCCTCGCGGGCGCGGGTCCTCCAGGGCGTGTACGGCAACAACGACGGTGCGGAGCTGCGCGCCCGGCTCCCGGAGATCGCCCGGTTCACCGTGGAGGACGTGCGCGTCGCGGTGATCCACGAGACCGGACAGGCGGCGCGGCGCGAGCACCGCATGGACGCGCAGTTCCCCGAGACCGACCTCCTCGTCTTCGGGCACTCCCACATCCCCTGGGATTCGGTGTCGACCGCGGGGATGCGCCTGTTGAACCCCGGCTCTCCCACGGACCGCCGGCGTCAGCCGGTGCACACGATGATGACGGTCGAGATCGACGGCCGTGGCATCGACGCCACCCTGGTGCCGCTCTCGTGACGCCGAACGGCGATCCCCGACACGGACCACCCGTGTACCGCGCCCCGATGCGCTCCCGTGACGACCGCGTGCCGCCGGGCGGCGCGGTGGAGCGGGCGCTCGCGCTCGGCCTCTGCGGGATCGGCGGCCGACTGGACGCCCCTCCGCCCGCGCTCACCGAGGCGCTCGCCGCGGTCGACGCGCGATTCGACGAGCGCACGGCGCGACGCCTCGAGCGGTTCGCGGATGCTCCGGACGGCGCGTTCGTGTGGACGCGCGACGTCGACGGTCTCGCCTGGCTCGGCCGGTTGACCGGTTCCTGGCACTACGACGCCGCCGCGGAGGCGTCCGCCGTCGATCTCGTGCATGTCCGCCCCTGCGCCTGGTTGCCCGCCCCGGTGCCGGAGAGCCGCGTGCCGGCGGCCGTCCGTGCCACGTTCGCTCGTGGCGGCCGCAACTGGCAGCGCATCAGGGACGACGACGTCTCCCGGCTCTCGGGTCTGCTGTACCGGCAGCAGAGCACCGCGGACTGAGAGGTCACCCGGCGCGGCGCCTCACTCCTCGGTGTCGCCGAGGCGCAGACCGTCGACGAAGGACGCCTCCGGCGCCCGCAGGTCCTCGAGCTCCAGCACCACCAGTCTGTTCCCGCCCGCGCGCGTCGCGGGGGCCGGAACGAAGAGCGTGCGCTGGGGGCCGTTGCGCCAGTAGCGGCCCAGGAAGAAGCCGTTCACGAAGGCGTATCCCTTGCTCCACGCCGCGGTGTCGAGATACAGGTCGGTGGGGGAGTCGAGGTTGACGTCCGCGATCCACGCGGTGGGCGCGGAGGAGGGCCGTGCGGCATCCGCGCGGGTGGCGACGCCACGGGCGATCTCGACGACGTCGAGCGGAGTCGAGGTCCACCCCGTCAACGGTGCGCCGTCGAGCGCGGGGGAGCCGAGGATTCCCTTCTCCTCGCCGAGCCGCTGGTCGTAGTTCACCCGCCCCTGGTCCTCGACGAGGATGCTCAGCGTCCGCCCCGCGGGGATGCGCAGCGTCCGGTCGTGGCGCGTGCGGGAGAGGGTGCCGACGGGCTGGCCGTCGACGCGCACCCAGGCGAGATCGCGCACGGCGTCGATGGTCAGCAGACCGGGGCCGGACATCTCGGGCAGCGCGACGTCGTAGCGCACCAGCGCGCTCAGGTGTCCGAGAGCATCGAAGGTCAGCGGGGCGTCGGTGGTCGCAGTGGATGCCATGGCATCCGTCCACGCGCCGACCGGCGTCAGCGGCACGGTCGTCACCGGAGCCTCGGCGGCGTGCGACGGCACCTCGGCGGGCACCGGGGCGTACTTCGCGATGACGTCGCGGAAGGCGAAGAACTTCTCGGTGGGATTCCCGGCCTCGTCGAGCGGGGCGTCGTAGTCGTAGGAGGTCACGATCGGCAGGTAGCGTCCCTTGTGGTTCGCGCCGTTCGTCAGACCGAAGTTGGTACCGCCGTGGAACATGTAGATGTTGACCGAGGCGCCGGCGGCGAGCAGGGCGTCGAGGTCGGATGCGGCCGCGGCGACGTCGGTCGTGTGGTGCACTCCGCCCCACCAGTCGAACCAGCCGTCCCAGAACTCCGAGCACATCAGCGGTCCTGTCGGCTGGTGCGCGCGCAGCGTGGCCAGACGCTCGGCGCTGCGCGAGCCGAAGGAGCCCGTCTTGTGCAGTCCGGGCAGGCTGCCGTCGGCGAGCATCCGGTCCTGCGGCTGGTCGACGGTCGTGAGCGGCACGGTGATCCCGGCGTCCTTCGTGAGCGCGACCAGTGCCTCGAGGTATGCCTTGTCGGAGCCGTAGGCGCCGTACTCGTTCTCGATCTGCACGAGGACCACGGGGCCGCCGCGGTCGATCTGCCGAGGGGCCACGATCTCGTAGACGCGGCGCAGGTAGGTGCTGACCTCGGCGAGGAACGCCGGGTCGGAGGAGCGCAGCGCGCGCTCTCCGCCGGTGAGCCAGGTCGGCAGGCCGCCGTTGTGCCACTCGGCGCAGATGTACGGTCCCGGACGCACGATCGCGTCCATCCCCTCGGCGTGCACCAGGTCGAGGAAGCGGCCCAGATCGTTCCATCCCGTGGCATCCCACTCGCCGCGCCGCGGTTCATGCGCATTCCAGGCGACGTACGTCTCGATCGTGTTGAGGCCCATCAGCCGCGCCTTGCGGATGCGGTCCTGCCACTGATCCGGGTGCACGCGGAAGTAGTGCAGGGCACCGGAGATCACCCGGTGCGGTCGGCCGTCGCGGAGGAAGTCGGTCTCGCCGAGGGAGAAGGAGGTCACAGTCGAAGTGCTTTCCGTGAGAGTGTGTCGGGCCGGACCGCGCAGGGGTCGGACGGGGGATGGCCCCCGCCCGACCCCGACACGGTCACTTGTTGACGGCGAAGCCCTGTGCGTTGCCGTACTCGGCCAGGGCGTCCTGCCACGTGGTCAGACCCGCGTTGAGGTCGGTGCTGTTCTGGTACGACTGCCCGACGGTGTCACCGAAGATGCTGTTGCCGTAGACCTGGTAGGGCAGGTAGTTCCACCCCTCGACGACGTCGTCCGCGGCGGCCGCGAGGACCTCGTTGATCTTCTGACCGCCGAAGTACTCGGGGGCGTCGGCGAGGAACTCCGGGCTCGCGAGCTCGGCCGTGGTCGACGGGAATCCGCCGCTCTCCATGAACAGCGAGATGCTGTCCTCGGAGTTGTTCAGCCACCACAGGAACCCGGCCGCGAGGGCGGGGTTCTCGCTCTGCTTCGTCACGGCCTGGCCGCCGCCGCCGTTCTCGGCGCTCGCGGGGGTGCCGTCGTAGGTCGGCATCGGGGCCACACGCCAGTCACCGGCACCGTCGGGAGCGCCCGAGATCAGGTTGCCCGGCATCCAGGCGCCGATCACCAGGGTGGCGATGCTGCCGTCGCCGAGCGCACGGAACCACTCGTCGCTCCAGCTGCTGGTCGGCGCGATCAGGTCTTCCTCGACGAGACGGTTCCAGTTCTCGGTCCACTTCTTCGACCCTGCGTCCTCCAGGTCGATCGACACGTCGGTGCCGTCGGTGGAGAAGGGCTGTCCGCCCGCCTGCCAGATCATCGAGGTGGCGAAACCGGCGTCACCGGTGTCGTTCGTGATGTAGGCGTTCGGGTTCGCGGCGTGGATGGCCTTCGCCGCCTCGTAGTACTCGTCCCACGTGGTCGGCACGGCGAGACCGGCCGCGTCGAAGACGGCCTTGTTGTAGAACAGCGCCATGGGTCCGGAGTCCTGCGGCAGGCCGTAGATGGCATCGCCCTCTGTGACCGAGTTCCAGGTCGAGGCCGTGTAGTCGTCCTCGAAGTCGGCGAAGCCGTACTGCGAGAGGTCCGTGAAGGCGTCGGTGAGGGAGAACTGGGGGAAGGCGTAGTACTCGATCTGCACGACGTCGGGCGCGCCGGAGCCGGCCTTGATCGCGTTCTGCAGCTTGGTGTACTCGTCGTTGTTCGTGCCGGCGTTGACGACGTTGACCGTGACGTTCGGGTACTCCTTCATGAACGCCTCGGCCTGCGCCTCGGCGGAGGGGGTCCAGGACCAGTACGTGATCTCGCCGCCCTTCTCGAGCGCGGCCTCGACCTGATCGAACGTGCCGTCGCCGGCGGCGGCACCGCTGCCGGCGCCGGAGTCGCCGGCTCCGCAGCCGGCCAGGGCCAGGGCGGCCACGGTTCCGACGGCGAGCACCGAGAGGGTGCGGCGCGCAGCGGGGTGAGGAAGGTGCTTCATTGCTGTGTCCTTTCGGGGGGTGGCGATCCGGCGTCGGACCGACGGGGTGATGCCGAGGAGGCGAGGAGCTACTGCTTGACGCTTCCCGCGGTGAGACCTGACTGCCAGAACCGCTGCAGCAGCAGGAAGGCGATGACGATCGGGATGATCGTGAGCAGCGAGCCCATGATCACGAGGTTGTAGATCGGCTGGGATCCGGCGCCGATCGCCTGCGAGCTCCACTGGTTGAGGCCGACCGTGAGGGGGTACCACGCGGGGTCGGACAGCATGATCAGGGGCAGGAAGTAGTTGTTCCAGGTCGCGACGACCGTGAAGAGCGCGACCGTGACGATCCCCGGGGCGAGCAGCCGCATCGAGATCGTGAAGAAGGTGCGGAACTCGCCGGCACCGTCGATGCGGGCGGCCTCCAGGAGCTCGGTCGGGATGGACTCGGTCGCGAACACCCAGATCAGATACAGGCCGAACGGGCTGATCAGGGACGGGATGATGACGGCCCAGGGCGTGTTCGTCAGGCCGAGTTCGCTGAACAGCAGGAACGTGGGGACCGCGAGGGCGGTGCCGGGCACCGCGACCGCGCCGAGCACGATCGCGAACACGGCGGGACGCCCGGGGAAGCGGTACTTCGCCAGCCCGTACCCGGCCATGGTGGCCAGCAGCGTCGCGCCGCCGGCGCCGACCACGACGTACAGCAGCGTGTTGCCGAGCCAGCGGAGGAAGATGCCGTCGCGGTACGCGAAGGTCGCGACCAGGTTGTCGAAGAACGCGAAGTCGTCGGCGAACCAGAGTCCGAAGGAGCTGAACAGCCCCGACTGCGTCTTGGTCGAGCTGAACAGGAGCCAGACCAGCGGCACCAGCGTGTACAGCGCGTAGACGACCATGACGGTCAGCAGCACCTTCGATGACCGCGGGGTCAGGTGGCCGGTGCTCCGGCGGGCGGGACGGGCGAGGGGGAGTGCCATCTCAGCGCACCTCCGACTTCGAGCCGCGCAGTTGCACGACGTAGGCGATAACGGCGGTGATGATGCCCATGATGATGGCGATCGTCGCGGCGTAGTTGAACTGCTGTCCCGCGAACGAGAGGTTGTACGCGTACATGTTGGGGGTGAAGTACGTCGTGATCACGTTCGGGGCCAGGGGGCGCAGGATGTTGGGCTCGTTGAAGAGCTGGAAGCTGCCGATGATCGAGAAGATCGTCGCGATCACGAGAGCGCCGCGGACCGAGGGGATCTTGATCGAGAAGATCGTGCGCCAGGCACCCGCGCCGTCGAGCGACGCCGCCTCGTACATGTCGGTGGGGATCGTCTTGAGCGAGGAGTAGAAGATCAGCATGTTGTAGCCGACGAACTGCCACGTCACGATGTTGCCGATCGACACCAGGATCCATTCCTTGGCGAACGGCGTGATGAGGTCGCTGCCGAGGAGGTCGTTGACGTTGGAGGCCAGACCGAACTGGTCGCCGTAGATGTAGCCCCACATCAGCACGGCGACGACGGCGGGAACCGCGTACGGCAGGAAGATCAGGATGCGGAAGAAGGAGGCGCCTCGCAGGCGCGCGCTGTCGAGGGCGAGCGCGGCGGCCAGCGCGAGGGCCAGCATGATCGGCACCTGCACCACCAGGAACAGCAGCACGCGGCCGAAGGCCTCCCAGAACTGCGCGTCGCCGAGGGCGCGGACGTAGTTGTCGAAGCCGACGAACGCGGTGCCGCCGACCAGCTTCTCCTGGAAGAAGCTGAGGTAGAGCGCGTAGGCGAGCGGTGTCAGGAAGACCAGTGCGAACACGATCATGAACGGGCCGACGAAGGCCCATCCTCTCCAGTCCCGCTTCTCGCGGCGGGGGGCGGCCGCGACGGGCGCTGCCATGATTTCAGTCGTCATCGACGAGACCTTCTCCGGGTAGTGGCGCGCGATGCGCTGTGTGTCAACGTCAACATATGCGATGTGTTGCTAGTGTGTCAACGTCAACACATGAATGGATGATCCCCTGTGACCCTGGAACCCTCGACAGAGCAGTCGCCCCGCCGCAGAGAGCCCTCGATGGAGGACGTCGCGCGCGAGGCCGGGGTGTCCGGACAGACGGTCTCCCGCGTCGTGAACGCGCGGGGCTACGTCGGCGCCGGTACTCGGGTCCGTGTGGAGGATGCGATGCAGCGCCTCGGCTATCGTCCGAACAGCGCGGCCCGAGCGCTGCGATCCGGGCGATTCCGCACCATCGGCGTCGTCATGTTCTCGTTCAGCTCCTACGGCAACCAGCGCACGCTCGACGCGATCGCCGTGCGCGCCGCCCAACTCGGCTACGCCCTCACCCTGATCCCCGTGGAGTCCAGTGCCAGGGATACCGTGGTCGGGGCCTTCCGCCGCCTGGAGGAGCACGCGGTCGACGGCATCATCATCGTGATCGAGGCGCATCAGCTGGATGAGGCCGACATCGAGATCCCCGGCGGTCTCCCGGTCGTGTTCGTCGACTCCAACCGCGCGGCCGACCATCCCTTCGTCGACACCGATCAGGCGCAGGGGGCACGGCTCGCGACCGAGCACCTGCTCGCTCTCGGGCACGAGACCGTGTGGCACGTCGCGGGTCCGGCGAAGTCCTATTCGGCGGAGCGCCGCCGTGAGGCCTGGCAGTCGACGCTCGAGGCCGGCGGACGCCCGGTGCCGGAGCCGCTGCCGGGAGACTGGAGCGCGGCCTCAGGCTACGAGGCGGGTGTGGCTCTGCGGGAGATCGAGGGAGTGACCGCGGTCTTCGCGGCGAATGACCAGATGGCCATCGGCGTGCTGCGGGCGTTCCGCGAGGCCGGACGCGGGGTGCCCGAGGACGTCAGCATCGTCGGGTTCGACGGACTCCCGGATGCCGCGCAGCTCTGGCCTCCGCTGACGACCGTGCTGCAGCACCCGGAACGTGTCGGTGCTTTCGCGGTCGACGCCCTCCTGGCCGAGCTCGACGGCCGTGAGAGGCAGCGGACGCCTCTCGTGGGTACCGAGCTCGTGGTGCGCGGCAGCACCGCTCCGCCGCCTCGACGCTGAACGCTCAGCGCCAGATCGTGGCGATCGCGGCGTTGGCTGCCGTGAGGATGCCGACGAGCCAGAACATCGCCGGCGGCACGGCGGCCCCGCGCTTCTGCCGCGCGGTACCGATGCCCAGCAGGGCGCCGATCACGAGCAGCAGGACGAGCTTGACGCCGATCTTGACGTAGTTCAGCTCGTACGAGATGCCCCACGGCGCCGCGAGGGCCAGGCCCGCGACCGCGGCGATGGCCAATCCCATGCTCATCAGGCGCGTGAACTGCCGCTTGCCGCCGAAGGCCTGCACGGCCCAGGCTCCGAACAGCACGGCGAAGCCGATCAGGTGGACGAAGAGCACTATGTGGCGCAGGGTCTCCATGCCCTCACCGTACGATTCCGCCCGTCATTCCGCCAGCAAGGCCAGGCTCGCCTCAGCCGCGCAGCTCCCGCACCAGGAGGGCGGTGCGCAGCGCGGCATCCGCGGCTTCGGCCCCCTTGTCCTCATGCGAGCCCTCGAGCCCGGCGCGATCCAGGCCCTGCTTCTCGTCGTCGAGCGTGAGCACGCCGAAGCCCACCGGCTTGCCGGCGTCCAGCGACACCCGCGTGAGCCCGTCGGTGGTCGCGGCCGACACGTACTCGAAGTGCGGCGTGCCCCCGCGGACGATCACGCCGAGCGCGACCACGGCGTCTGCCCCGCCCGCGAAGGCGGCCTGGGCTGCGAGCGCCAGCTCGAACGAGCCGGGAACGCGCACGATCCGGTAGGCGGCATCCGCGGCGTCGAGCACGCGCTCCGCGCCGGCGATCAGGCCGTTCGTGATGACATCGTGCCAGGTGCCGGCGACGACGACGACCTTCAGTCCGCGTGCGTCGATCTTCTCGGTCCGGGGTGCTCCTGCGCCGCTCATGCGTCGTCCTTTCCGTCCGCGAGAGCTTCTGCGAGCTCCGCGGCGCCGATGATGTGACCCATCCGGTCACGCTTGGTCTCGAGGTACTGGTGGTTGTTCGGCCCGACGCCGACGATCAGCGGCACCTGCTCCACGACATCGAGGCCGAGGGTGCGCAGCTGATTCACCTTGTCGGTGTTGTTGGTGAGCAGGCGCACCTTCGACACACCCAGATCGTTCAGGATGCCGCCGGCGGCCGCGTACTCGCGGGCGTCGGCGGGGAGGCCGAGCGCGAGGTTGGCGTCGACCGTGTCGAGGCCCTCCTCCTGCAGGCTGTAGGCGCGCAGCTTGTTGATCAGACCGATGCCGCGGCCCTCGTGGCCGCGCATGTAGATGACGACGCCGCCGTCCTTCTCGATCGCGTCGAGCGCGGCGTCGAGCTGCGGTCCGCACTCGCACTTGAGCGAGCCGAACGCCTCGCCGGTCAGGCACTCCGAATGCACGCGCACCAGGGCGGTCTCGCCGATCTCACCCGATACGACCGCGATGTGGTCGGTCCCGGTCACGCGGTCCTTGTAGGCGAGGAAGCGGAAGGTGCCGTGCGTGGTCGGCACGGTCGCATCCGCGCGCAGGCTCACGCGTCGACCGCGGTGCGCGCTGGCCGGTCCGCTCTGCGGATCGGTCTCCTCCAGGTGCGCGATCAGCTGCTCGATCGTGATGACGGGCACCCCGTCGCGGGCACCCAGCTCGAGCAGCCCGGGGAGGCGCATCATGCTGCCGTCCTCCGCCACGACCTCGGCGATCGCGCCGACCGGACGGAGTCCCGCCAGCTGCATCAGCTCGACCGCGGCCTCGGTGTGTCCGCTGCGTTCGCGCACGCCTCCGTCGACGGCGCGCAGCGGCAGCACGTGACCGGGGCGGATCAGACTGGATGCCGTGGACTCGGGGTTCGCGAGCACGTTGAGCGTGCGGGCGCGGTCGTGTGCGCTGATGCCGGTGGTGACGCCCTCGGCGGCATCGACGCTCACGGTGTACGCGGTGGAGCGGGCATCCTCGCTCGCGGCGACCATGGGCTGCAGGTTGAGGTTGTCGGCGAGGTCGGTCGGCATCGGAGCGCAGATGAATCCTGACGACCAGCGCACGGTCCAGGCGACCCATTCGGGTGTGGCGAGCTCGGCGGAGAGGATGACATCGCCCTCGTTCTCGCGGTTCTCGTCGTCGGCGACCAGGACGGGGCGCCCGGCGCGCAGAGCGTCGAGCGCTTCAGGGATGGTGGAAAGGCTCATCGTGAGCCTCCTTCCGGTGCGGCGTCGTCGTACGTGCGGAACGCGAGCAGGCGCTCGACGTGGCGGGCGAGGATGTCGGTCTCCAGGTTCACGCGATCGCCGATCGCGCGGGCCCCGAGCGTGGTCGCGGCGAGCGTCTCGGGGATCAGCGAGATCTCGAACCAGTGGCCGTCCGAGCCTCCCGCGCCCGGGGGCGGGCTCACCGCGCTCACCGTGAGCGAGGTGCCGTCGACCGAGATCGATCCCTTGTCGACGACGAGCGGTGCGAGATCGTCGGGGAGGCTGATCCGCAGCACACTCCACTGTGCGCCGGGGCGCACCTCGAGCACCTCGCCGGTGCCGTCGACGTGGCCCTGCACGATGTGTCCGCCCAGGCGCGCACCCACGGGCATGGCCTTCTCGATGTTGACGCGGGTTCCCACGGTCGCGCCGCCCAGCGCCGCGACGTCGAGGGTCTGCTTCATGACGTCCGCGTCGAAGGTCTCCGGAGTCGACGCGACGACCGTCAGGCAGACGCCCGACACCGCGATCGATTCGCCGTGCACGGCGTCCATGGCGGCGCGGGGCGCCCGTACCGTGAGGCGCCAGCCGTCGCCGGCCGGAGCGATGGCGGTGATCTCGCCGATCTCCTCGATGATTCCGGTGAACATCAGGCGGCTCCTTCCGTCGGGGTGCGGGATGCGTGGGTGGGGTGCGCGATCGCGAGCAGGTCCGCCCCGAGCGGAACCCACTCGTCGACGGTGAGCAGCAGAGCGTGGTCGATGGAGTCGACGCCGATATCGGTGAGGGCGAGACGGCCGCCACCGAGCAGCATCGGCGCGACATAGGCGAGCACCTGATCCACGAGGCCGGCGGCGATGAACGCGCTGGCCAGGGTCGGGCCGCCCTCGACGAACAGGCGCTGGATGCCGCGGGCGTGCAGATCGGCGAGGACCTGGGGCAGCTCGTGCGTGTCGTAGAAAAGGGGTGCGCGCGGGTGGCGGTGCACGGCCGCGTCCGCCGGCGTCGGGCGTGATCCAATGACGACGGGGATCGGCTGGTGCGACAGCAGGGCATCGCCGTCTCGGGCGGTGAGGGAGGGATCGTCGACGAGCACCGTGCCCGTGCCGACCGCGATCGCATCGGCGGCGGCGCGGCGGCGGTGCACGTCGGCGCGAGCAGCAGGTCCGGTGATCCACTGACTGGACCCGTCGGTGGCGGCTGCGCGTCCGTCGAGGCTCTGCGCCCACTTGACGGTGATGTGCGGGCGCCCGAGACGCTGCGCCGTGAGCCACCCGTCGATGAGTGCGTGCGCGGCATCCGCCTGCTCTCCGGCTTCGACGCTCACGCCCGCGCCCTGCAGTCGCTCCGCTCCGCCGCCCGATGCGGCGCCGGGGTCGTCGAGTGCGTAGACGACACGCGCGATACCCGCGTCGAGGAGCGCGACGGAGCAGGGGCCGGTGCGTCCGGTGTGGTTGCAGGGTTCGAGGGTGACCACCGCCGTGGCGCCCTTCGCCTCGCCCGGGGCGAGCTTCGACAGCGCGTCGACTTCCGCGTGCGGGGTTCCGGCGCCGTGGTGCCACCCCTCGGCGAGAACGTCGCCGTCGGGGGAGAGGATGACGGCGCCGACCTGGGGATTCACGCCACGCGGCCCGCGGGCGGCGAGTGCGAGCGCGCGGCTCATGGCCTCGCGCTCCGTCCCGTTGACTGCCATCCGTCGTCCTCCTGTGAGGCTCCGGGGATTCTCCCTGAACGGAGAGGAAGGCAGAAGGCGCGCACAGCGGCGCCTCGTGCTGCCTCCCTTCCGGACTAGCGAGGTCTCCCTCGCATCACCGTCGGTCCCGGAATTCCACCGGATCGGCATCGCGGATGAACCGTGACGCTCGCGGACTGTCACCGCCGGTTCGGATTCCCACCGACCCCGGAGCACGTTCGATGCTCTGAGTGTACTCAACGCGACCGGACGCATTTCATTCCGCGTCCGGCCGCGCGTCCGCGGACACGGCGCCCCACCGCTCAGCGGAGGCGGCCGCTCACTTGCCGATCCCCTCGGAGAGGCCCTTGATGAAGTAGCGCTGGCTGACGAAGAACAGCACGATCACGGGCAGGGCGGCGATCACCATGCCGGCGAAGACGACCGGATAGTCGGTTCCGTGCTTGCTCATCAGACTGGTGAGACCGACGGGAAGCGTCTGCACGCCCGTGCCGCTCGTGAACACCATCGCGAACAGATACTCGTTCCACGCGAACAGCACGTGCAGGATCACCGTCGAGATGATGATCGGCTTGCACATCGGCAGCGTGATGCGCCAGAAGGTGGTCCAGCGGCTCGCACCGTCGACCTCGGCCGCCTCGTCGACCTCGCGCGGGAGATCGATCATGTACGCACGGATGAGGAACGTCGTGAACGGGATGCGGAACGCGGTGTAGAGGATGAGCAGCGCCCAGAACGTGTTGTACAGCCCCATCGCCTGGAACATGCGCACGAGCGGGACGAGAGCGACGGCGGGCGCCAGCATCAGGCCCCCGAGGATCAGACCGGAGGCGACGCGGCCGAACGGCATCCGCACGCGCGTCAGGCCGTAGGCTGCCCAGGCGCTGATGAACACGGTGGCGATCGTGGAGGTCACCGTCACCAGCACGCTGGCGGTGAGGTAGTCGCTGACACCGCGGTTCCAGGCGTCCGCGTAGTTCTCCCAGTCGAGTTGCAGCGGCAGCGCGAAGGGATTGCCGAAGAGCTCGGCGTTCGACTTGAACCCGTTCATCACCATCCACAGCAGGGGATAGACGACGACCACCACGAGCGCGAGCAGGAACGCCCACAGGAACACGCGGGTGATCGCGCCGAGGAATCCGGTGCGGGTCATCAGAACTCCACCCTTCTGCGTCGTGTGTACCAGAGCTGCGCGAGTGCGATCAGCAGAGTCACCACGAAGATCACCGTGGCGATGGCGGCGGCATAGCCGAAGTCGTTGCGGACGAATCCGCTGCGGTACAGCCAGGTCGACAGCACCTGCGTCGAATTGTTCGGTCCGCCGCTGGTCATCACCATGACCTCGTTGAACACCTGGAAGGCGCCCGAGATGGTGACGATGATCATGAGGCCGGTCATCTCGCGCACGAGCGGCATCGTGACGTGGAAGAACCGTCGCACCGGTCCGATGCCGTCCAGCGCGGCGGCCTCGTACAGCTCCGACGGGATGCGCTGGATCGCGACGGCGAACAGCAGGGTCGAGTAGCCGAAGCCCTGCCACTGGCTCATCGCGATGATGGCGACCATGGCGGTGGACTCCTGCCCGAGCCACGGCTGGGCGAGTGCGCCGAGCCCGAGCGCATCGAGGAGATGATTCAGCAGACCCAGATTGGGCTCGTAGATGAAGTAGAACAGCAGGCCGGCGACCGTGAGGGAGATCGCCGACGGCACGAAGTAGATCGCGCGCAGTACCTTGCGCCAGCCGATGCTGCGCAGGCTCTCGATCATGGCCGCGAGCACGAGCGCTCCGGCGACCTGGAACAGGATCGACAGCACGGCGTAGAGCACGTTGTTGCCGAGGGCCGTCCAGAAGACCGGGTCGCTCACGAGCTTCTCGTAGTTGGCGAGGCCGACGAACTCGGTGACCCCGGAGTAGATGTCCCACTCCTGCGTCGAGAACGCGATGTTCTGCGCCAGCGGGAGGTACACGAACACCGCGAGCACGACGACCGCCGGCACCACCCAGGCCAGGCCGGCGAGGCGCCGAAGACCGGAACGGCGCGATCGGCTGCCCGGTCGCCCGGCGCCGCGGCCGGTCGTGATCGCCTCGGTCACGGTCGGGGGCAGGCGGAAGCCCGGCCCCGACGTCGTGTCACCGCGCGGAGTCGTTGGCGGCGCGGACACTCTCGAGCACCTCCTCGGGAGTGGTGGAGCCGCTGATGATGGCTTCGCCTCCGGCGAGCCAGGCGTCGGCCACCTCGGGCACCGTCACCGTGTCGAGCCAGACGACGATCTGCGATGCCTCGTTGACCGCGGTGATGCCTTCGAACACCGCAGCGCTCGAGGTCTCCTCGGTCACGGCACCCACCACGGTGCTCGGCTGGCCGTACGGGGGAGAGGAGAGCACGGTGGCGTTCTCCGGATCGGTGACGAACTTCATGAAGTCGACCGCGAGGGCCGCCTGCGGCGACCTGGCGTTGATCAGATACCCCTCGGGTGATCCCTCGATGGCGGAGGTGTCACCGGGCGCACCCTCGGGAGCCGGCAGCGGGAAGATGCCGAAGTCGTCGGTGGTGAGCGTCGAGCCCTCGGCCGTGACGGTGTCGAACTCGAGGATCTCCTGGAAGTACATCGCCGCGCGACCGCCGGCGAGTGCCTCCTGAGCCGTGGTGTAGAGCACGCCGTTCGTGCCCTGGCCGCTGTCGGTGCACTCGGTCACCAGGGTGTCGAACTGCTCGAGGGCGGCGATGTAGCCGGGGTCGCTCCACTCCGCCGTCTCCGGGTCGAAATCCGCCTGCAGCACGTCACCGGGCACGTTGTAGGCGAACAGCTGCTGCAGGTAGTGCAGGGCCGGCCATCCGTCCTTGTTGCCGAACGCGATCGGCTCGTATCCCGCGTCACGCAGCGGCCCGCACGCGTCGATGAGCTCCTCCAGCGATGTGGGCACCTCGATGCCCGCGGCGTCGAATGCCGACCTGCTGTAGCCCATGAACTTGCCGTTGTTGTAGAGGGGGACACCGTAGAACTTGTCGTCGTACCGGAAGGCGGACAGCGATGCCTCCCCGAAGCGGTCGCCCCACTCCGTGCCGGGGGCGATCACCTCGGTGAGGTCGGCGGCGAGGCCCCCGTCGATGAAGTTCTGGGCCCAGTCGCCGGTCCAGGTGAAGTAGATGTCGGGCAGCGCCTGGGATGCCGTGAGGGTCTTCGTCTTGTCCTTGACCGACTGATCGGTCTCCTGGATCAGCTCGATCTCGACGTCGGGGTGCTCGGCCTCGTAGGCCGCGGCGAGATCCTCGAAGTAGGTCTCGAGCGGCGCTCCGCCGAACTTCGTGAGGATCGACAGGGTGCCCTCGTAGACGGGATCGGCAGTGATGTCCGCAGCGGGGGGCTGCGGCGTGCCGCCCGCGCAACCGGCGAGGACGAGCGCGGACGCCGCGACGGCGGTGGCGATCGGAAATGTGCGTGACGTGCGCATGGTCTGCCTCTCTGAGGGGGCGGACCGAGGGCCGCGGGAGTCGCGGTCACCGATCCGCCGTTGGAACTTCGGTGCGTGCCTTGTCGAGTGAGTGTAGCGAAAAGCTGACACCGGTACCAGCGGACCAGAGAGAAATCTCATGATCTCGCCTCAGAAGACCGGAATATCAATGATGTTTGACGACCTCGCCTCCGATGTGTCACCATGACTTCCACCTGACACCGGTACCACACCCACTCGGGCAGGCCTCGGCCTCCCCCGCGAAAGGATCAATGATGCTCGGCTTCGACGAGACCGCCTTCCGGACCCAGATCGCCAGCGCGGTCGCACTGCGCCCGCAGATCGAGGAGCTGGTCGACCAGCTGCTCGCGAAGGGCATCGACAACGTGATGCTCGTGGGCGCCGGTGGCACCTACAGCCAGATGTGGCCGTACGAACTGCTGGCGCGGGAGCGGTCGACCCTGCCTGTGCGCACCGCGATCGCGGCCGAGCTGGTGGTCGCCGGCGACGCGTCGCTGAGCGAGCGGACCGCCGTCGTCGTCACCTCCGTCACCGGGACGACGGAGGACGTCGTGAACGCGATTCAGTTCGTGAAGGCGGCCGGAGCGACGACCGTCGCCTTCACCGGTCACGCCGACTCGCCCATCGCGACGGGCGTCGACCACGCCCTGATCTCCGAGCCCAAGACCTGGCCGTTCGACATGCAGCTGCTTCTCCTCGTCGGACGACTGCTCCACCAGCGCGGCGACTTCGACGGATACACCTCGCTGGCCGACGAGCTGGTGAACCTTCCCGACGCTCTGGTCGCCGCCGCCGAGCAGGCGGAGCCCGTCGCCGCGGCCTTCGCCGAGGCGCACGCCGACACCGACTACTACTTCCTCATCGGTGGGGGACCCCTCTGGTCCTTCGCGTACCTGTACTCGATGTGCATCCTGGAGGAGATGCAGTGGCTGCGCACCACGCGGGTGCACAGCGCGGAGTTCTTCCACGGATCCCTCGAACTGCTCGAAGAGGACACCTCCGTGCTCATCTTCCAGGGCGAGGACAGCACGCGCCCTCTCACCGATCGCGCGGAGGCGTTCAGCAAGCGCATCTCGAAGGATGTCACCGTCTTCGACACCCGGGACTACGCGCTGGAGGGCTTCAGCGCGGAGAACCGGGCTCTGATCGCGCCGATCGTGCTGGACACGGTCATGGGCCGGGTGAGCAAGCACCTCGAGCGTGTGCGCGAGCACTCCCTCGACCTGCGCCGGTACTACCGCGTCATGGACTACTGAGACGAGAGGCGAGCAGGACATGCGCGTACTCGGCTTCGGCGACAACATCGTCGACCGGTTCCTCGATCGTGGTGTCGACTACCCGGGAGGCAATGCCGTCAACGTCGCCGTGTACGCGCATCGACTCGGCGCGGATGCGGACTATCTCGGGGTGTTCGGCGACGATGACGCCGGCGTCTTCCTCCGCGCCGCGATCGAGGATGCCGGTGTCGGCACGGCGCACAGCGTCATCCGCGCCGGCGAATCCGGTGTCTCCTCGCTGCGGGTGGACGAGGGCGAGCGCGTGTTCCTCGGCTGGAACGGCGGGGGAGTGACGGTGACCGACCCGATCGATCTCGACGACGAGAGAGAGGCGTACGCGGCCGGATTCGACCTCGTGCACTCGAGCGTCTACTCGCGCACCGAGTCGCAGCTGCCACGGCTCCGCCGACACGACACGCTCGTCACCTTCGATCTCTCCAGCGAGACGGAGTTCCGCACCTCGGCGTATCTCGAGCGCGTCGCGCCCCACGCCGACCTGGTGCTGCTGTCCTGCGCCGGCCTCGACGAGGGTGCCGCCTTCGCTCTGCTCGATCACGCGGTGGCGCACGGCGCTCGGCTGGCGCTCGGCACGCGGGGGACCGACGGCGCGCTCGTCACCGACGGTCGAGTGCGGCGCACGGCGTCGGCGCGGCTGCTCACCGACGCCGAGAGGCTCGTCGACACGATGGGCTGCGGCGATGCGTTCCTCGCGGGATTCCTCGTCGATCTGCACGCCTCCGGCTGGCGACGCGAGTCGGCGCCGTCGGAATCCGCCCTCCAGGCCGCCCTCGAAGCCGGAGCGGATGCCGCGCACGACCAGTGCCTCGTCGAGGGAGCGTTCGCGCGCGGGCGCCGGAGCGGGGACCCGGTCCCGGCTAGCATGTGGTGAACGTCTGATGCGGAAAGGGGCGAGGGCGATGACCTCCGAACGCTCCGTCCCTCCCACCATCTCCGAAGTCGCGGAGGCGGCGGGGGTGGGCCGGTCCACGGCCGCCCGCACGCTGGGCGGCTACGGCTACGTGAGCCCCGAGCTGCGCGAGCGCGTGCTCGCGGCCGCCGAGCGCCTGGGCTACCGGGCGAACGCCCTGGCGCGCAGCATGTCGACCGGCGTGAGCAAGACCCTCGGCGTGATCGTCGCCGACATCGCGAATCCGTTCTTCGGCGCCGTCGTGCGCGGCATCTCCGACGCCTCGCGGGCGCGCGGCTTCGAGACGCTCGTGCTGAGCACGCATGAAGACCTCGACGAGGAGATCGCGGCGACGAACGTGCTCATCGACAAGCGGGTCGACGGCATCATCGTCGCATCGGCGGCTCTCGACGCGGCGTCCGCCGGACATATCGAGCAGGCGCGGTCGCGGGACATCCCGGTGGTGCTGGTCGACCGTGCCGTGCCCGGACTCGCGCTCGACGCCGTGGTCATCGACAACCGCGCCTCGGCCCGCGAGGCCGTCGCGCGCCTGCTGGAGGCCGGGCACCGCCGGATCGGATTCGTGTGGGGTCCGCCGGTCGACGAGCGGCCGCGCCGCCGCCGAGACCTCATCGACGTCGCCTCCCGGAACCTCTGGACCGACGGAGAGCGCCTGCAGGGGTATCTCGATGCCCTCGACGACGAAGGCATCGTGTTCGATGCCGACCTCGTGATGGTCGGCGCGAAGAACGAGGAGCACGCCCAGGCCGAGGTGTCGCGCATGCTCGCGCTCGACGCACCGCCCACCGCACTGTTCTGCACGGAGAACGACGCGATGACGGGATCGCTGCGCGCGCTGCGGGCGAGCGGTCTCCGCGTCGGAGCCGACGTCTCCCTCATCGGCTTCGACGACAGCTCGTGGGCCGCCGTCATGGAGCCGCCGCTCACCATGATCGAGCAACCGACCCTGGCGCTCGGCGCTCGCGCGGCCGAGGTGCTGTTCGCGGCGATCGACGGCGAGTCGGGTCCGGCCCGGCTGCACACCCTGAGCACCCGCTTCGTCGACCGCGCCTCGGTGATGCCGCCGCCTCAGCGCTGACCGATGTCGGGCCCCGGCGCCCGGCACCGCCTCACTTGAGCAGTCGTGAGAGCCGACGGTCGGCCAGGACCTTGCCGCCGGTCTGGCAGGTGGGGCAGTACTCCAGCGACCTGTCGGCGAAGAACACGCTGCGCACCGTGTCGCCGCAGACCGGGCACGTCTCCCCGCGGCGGGCGTGCACCTGTATACCACGGCGCTTGGCATCCTTCAGGTCGGCCGGGGGCTTGCCCGAGGCCGCGGCCACGGCATCCGTCAGCGTGTGCTGCATCGCGGCGAACAGACGGTCGACCTCGGCGTCGTCGAGCTTCGCGGCGACGGCGTAGGGCGACATCTTCGCGGCGTGCAGGATCTCGTCGGAGTAGGCGTTGCCGATGCCCGCGATCACGGCCTGATCGCGCAACAGGCCCTTGATCTGCATCCGCCGATCCTCCAGCAGCCCCGCGAAGGTGTCGCGGGTGAAGGAGGCGTCGAGGGGGTCGGGCCCGAGTCGCGCGATGCCCGGCACCTCCTGCACGTCGCGGACCACGGAGACCGCGAGCGACTTCTTGGAGCCCGCCTCGGTGAGGTCGAAGCCGCTGCCGTCGTCGAGGGCGATGCGCAACGCGATCGGCGACTTGCCCGGCTTGATGAGGGTCGTGGGCAGGGTCTCGTACCAGCGCAGCCAGCCGGCCTTCGCCAGGTGGAACACGAGGTGCAGGTCGTCGCCGCACGACAGCACGACGAACTTGCCCAGACGTGCCGACGCCGTGATCGTCGCGCCGTGCAGCGCGGAGATCGGGGGATCGTACGTCTTCAGCGCCGCGATCGCCGCGACGCTGGCGCGCGTGATGGTGCGACCGACGGCGCGCTCGCCGAGGAAGGCGACGAGCCCCTGGACCTCCGGCATCTCGGGCATGGAGCCATCCTGTCACCGCCGTCCGACACTGTCACCTCCGTCTTCCCCTTCCCACACACCCTGCTTGCAGACTCCCCCTCACCCTCCACTGACGACCCACCCCCTTCTGTGCGAACGGCCCCTTTGTGCCTGCACAAAAAGGGGTGGGTCGCACACAAAGGGGTGGCTCGACGAGCAGGCGGGGAGAGCAAGAGAGGAAGAGGAAGAGGGGGAGGGCAGGAGGAGAGGATGCCGTCAGAGCACGGGCCAGTCGACGGGGGTGCGGTCGTCGGCGGCGAGGAGACCCGCGGACCATCCGTCGTCGCGGCCCCGAGGGCTCGTCAGCGCCTGTCGCTGCAGTCCCTCGTAGCGGAAGCCGAGCGCGCGGGCGGCCCGGGCCGAGGGGACGTTGCCTGCGACGGCCCGCCAGCGGACGCGGACGAGGCCGAGTTCATGGAAGCCCCAGTCGAGCACCGGGCGCGCGGCTTCGACGAGGTAGCCCGACCCGCGGGCCTCCGCCGCGACCCAGAACCCGAGCTCGGCGTCACCGCCGGTGGCGTGCGCCGTGATGTGGTGCAGCCCGATCATCCCGACCAGCTCGGAGCCTGCGCGCATCGCCCAGACGGTCTGGCTCCCGTCCGCCCACCACTCGTCCACGAGGCGCACGAAGTCGGCGGCATCCTGCCGGGCGTAGGGGTGGGGCACCGTCGTCCACCGCGGGATCTCCGGATCCTGGCACGCCCGCGTGATGGCGTCGATGTCGGCGTCCGTCGGTGCGGACAGGACGAGTCGTGCGGTCTGAAGTGTCGCTTTCTCCATGCGGTCACGATACGGGCGCGGCAGGCGGTGTGCGGCGGGCTCCACGGCGCGCTGCGATGTCGGATGCCGCGTCTAAGCTTGTCCGGTGACTGTTCCCGGGATTCTGCGCGCCTTGGAAGAGGCGACCCTGTATCGAGACGCCCTGGGCTGGGCGCAGACCGATGCCGACCTCGGGTTGGTCGACGGACTCGACGCCCCGACGCTCGCCGGTCTGCTCGCCAAGCGCAGCGCCGCGGGGCATCCGGCGGCCCTGCTCGCCGTCGCGCCGACCGGCCGCCGAGCCGAGAGCGTGGCGCAGGCGCTCGGCGCGTACCTGCCGGATGCCGAGATCCTCACCTTCCCCGCCTGGGAGACGCTGCCGCACGAACGGCTGAGCCCGAGCCCCGACACCGTCGGCCAGCGCCTGCAGACGCTGCGCCGCATCGCCGAGTGGTCCGAGGAGCGCCCGCTCGTGGTCGTCGCCTCCGTGCGCGCCGCGCTGCAGCCGATCGCGGGCAACCTCGGCGAGATCACCCCGCTCGAGTTGCGCACCGGCAGCCGCGGCAACGAGCTCGACACGGTCGCCGAGCAGCTCGTCGAGCGCGCGTACTCCCGCGTCGACATGGTCTCGCGTCGCGGCGAGTTCGCGGTGCGCGGCGGCATCCTCGACGTGTTCCCCCCTGTTTCCGAGCACCCCTACCGCGTCGAGTTCTTCGGCGACGAGATCGATCAGATCCGCGCGTTCTCGGTGGCCGACCAGCGCTCGCTCCCCGGTGATGTCGACGGGGTCGACCTGCCGCCGAGCCGCGAGCTGTTGCTCACCGCCGACGTGCGCGACCGTGCGCGTGCCCTGATCAGCGGCTTCCCGGCCATCGCGGGCATGCTCGAGAAGATGGCGGAGGGCATCCCCGTCGAGGGCATGGAGTCCCTGCTGCCCGCGGTGTCGGGCCCGCTGAAGTCGCTGGTCGAATACATGCCGGCCGGCACCGCCACGGCCGTCGTCGACCCCGAGCGCTCCTCGGCCCGTGCGATCATCCTCGGCGAGACGAACCGCGAGTTCCTCGACGCCGCCTGGAGCGCGGCGACCTCGGGCGCATCGGCACCGATCGATCTCGGCGCCGGCGACTTCCTCACGATCGCGCGGCTGCGCGAGGTCGTGCGCGACCGTGGAGGCGTGTGGTGGCGGCTCAGCCCCTTCGGCGCGGGCCTGGGCGAGGGCGATGCGGATGCCACGAACCTCGATGCGACCGTCATCCCCTCGTTCCACGGGAACGTCGACGGGGCGATCTCGTTCGTCGAGACGCGCCTCGCCGACGGCTGGCGGGTCGTGGTGATCGCGACCGGTCAGGGGCTCGTCGACCGCGCGCGGGATGTGCTCGCCGACCGCGGCATCGCCGCCCGCATCGTGGAGGAGCTCACCGAGGCACCCGAGCACGGCATCGCCACCCTCGTGTGCGGTTCGGTCGAGGCGGGGTTCCAGGTCGCCGAGGCCCGGCTCGCGGTGCTCACCGACAACGAGTTCTACGGCCGCACGATCGGCGGCGACCAGCGCGTCGTCAAGAAGCTCGCCTCCCGCCGCAAGAACGTCGTCGATCCGCTGCAGCTCAAGCCGGGCGACTTCGTCGTGCACGGCACGCACGGCATCGGTCGTTTCGTCGAGATGACCAAGCGCGAGGTGTCGACGGGCGGCCGCAACGCGACCAAGTCGATCCGCGACTACCTCGTGCTCGAGTACGCGCCGTCCAAGCGCGGCTACCCCGGCGACAAGCTCTACGTGCCCACGGATCAGCTCGACCTGCTCTCGAAGTACGTCGGCGGCGAGGCCCCGACCCTGTCGAAGATGGGCGGCAGCGACTGGGCGCAGGCCAAGGGCAAGGCGCGCAAGGCCGTGCGCGACATCGCGGTCGAGCTCGTGAAGCTGTACTCGGCGCGGATGAGCGCCAAGGGCCACGCCTTCGGCCCCGACACCCCCTGGCAGCGCGAGCTGGAGGAGGCGTTCCCGTTCGCGGAGACGCCCGACCAGCTGCAGACCATCGACGAGATCAAGGCCGACATGGAGCGGCCGATCCCGATGGACCGGCTGCTCAGCGGCGATGTCGGCTTCGGGAAGACCGAGGTCGCGGTGCGCGCGGCGTTCAAGGCGATCCAGGACGGCAAGCAGGTCGCGATGCTCGTGCCGACGACGCTGCTCGTCAAGCAGCACATGGAGACCTTCACCGAGCGGTTCGCGGGGTTCCCGGTGAAGGTGCGCGCGCTGTCCCGGTTCCAGACCGACAAGGAGGTCCGGCTCACGCTGCAGGGCCTCCTCGAGGGATCCGTCGACATGGTGATCGGCACGCACCGCATCCTCACCGAGGGGGTCCTGTTCAAGGACCTCGGACTGATGATCATCGACGAAGAGCAGCGGTTCGGGGTCGAGCACAAGGACACGCTCAAGAAGCTGAAGACGAACGTCGACATCCTCGCGATGAGCGCCACGCCGATCCCGCGCACGCTCGAGATGGCGGTCACCGGCATCCGCGAGATGTCGACCCTCGCGACGCCCCCGGAGGACCGGCATCCGATCCTGTCGTTCGTCGGGCCCCGCAGCGACAAGCAGATGGCGGCCGCGATCCGTCGCGAGATCCTCCGCGAGGGGCAGATCTTCTTCGTGCACAACCGCGTGCAGTCCATCCAGCGGGTCGCGAGCGAACTCGCCGAGCTCGTCCCCGAGGCGCGGATCGCCGTGGCGCACGGGCAGATGGGCGAGCATCAGCTGGAGCAGGTCGTCGACGACTTCTGGGAGCGCAAGTTCGACGTCCTGGTCTCGACCACCATCATCGAGACCGGGCTCGACATCGCCAACGCCAACACGATCATCATCGATCGCGCCGACAAGTACGGCCTCAGCCAGCTGCATCAGCTGCGCGGTCGGGTGGGCCGCGGGCGCGAGCGCGCCTACGCGTATTTCCTGTACGACGAGATGAAGCCGCTCAGCGAGACCGCGGCCGACCGTCTGCAGACGATCGCCGTCAACAACGAGCTCGGCTCGGGCATGCAGGTCGCCCTGAAAGATCTCGAGCTGCGCGGTGCGGGCAACATGCTGGGCGCGGAGCAGGCCGGGCACATCGCCGGCGTCGGGTTCGACCTCTACCTGCGCATGATCGGCGAAGCGGTCGCGACGTTCCGCGGTGACGAGGTCGAGACGGGACAGGAGCTGCGGCTCGAGCTGCCCCTCGACGCCCGCATCCCGGAGTACTACATCGACAGCGAGCGCCTGCGCCTCGAGGCGTACCAGAAGCTGTCGGCGGCCTCGGCGGCGACCGCGAAGGACGACGCACTCGACCTCGTGATCGAGGAGCTCACCGACCGCTACGGCACACCGCCGGAAGAGGTGGAGGGGCTCCTCGCCGTGGCGCGTCTCCGCCGGCGCGCGGCTCGTGCCGGGCTGACCGACGTCGTGGTGATGGGATCGAACCTGCGCATCGCGCCGGCCCACCTCGAGGACTCCATCAAGGTGCGACTGCAGCGGCTGTATCCGAAGGCGAAGATCGTGGCGAGCGGGGAGGCCATGGTCGTGCCGATGCCCACGGTGCCGGCGGCGGTCGGTGTCGGGCTCGAACCCCTGCCCGATGAGGCGCTGCTGGAGTGGGTGAACCAGCTGTTCACCGCGATCTTCCCCGAACCGGTGAAGGCCGGATGACGGCGCGGATCCGGTAGCCCACCTCCGGGTGCCGGTCAACGGGGTGCGCGTCACGGGAAACAGGAGCATGCTGTCCCCATGTGGATTCTGCTGATCATCCTGCTCCTGGCGTGGGCCGGGATCGCCGTGCTCGGCTTCGTCGTCGAGGGCCTGCTGTGGCTCGCCGTGCTCGGGATCGTGCTGTTCCTGGTGACCCTCGTGGTCGGGATGCTCCGACGACGCGCCGCGACCAAACTGTAGACCCCGCAGAAGCGCGCTGCGCCGGTCGAGATCCGGGGTCGCGGAGCGCCTGCCGCCCGCTATCCTGACGTCATGTTGTACGAGCACCTCGGGGCTCGGCCCCGGATCCATGACACCGCCGTCGTCGCTCCCACCGCCGTGATCTCCGGCGACGTCGAGATCGGCGCGGGGTGCCAGATCCTGCACGGAGCCGTGATCACGGCCGAGGGCGGACCGATCACCCTCGGCGAGCATGTCATCGTGATGGAGAATGCGCTGATCCGGGCGACCGCCGCGAACGCGGTGCACATCGGGCCCCACACCCTGATCGGGACGCTGTCGAGCATCGCCGGAGCCACGGTCGGCGAGGAAGTGTTCCTGGCGTCCGGTTCACGGCTGTTCAACGGGGCGCTGATCGGACCGCGCTGCGAGGTGCGCGTCAACGCGATCGTGCTGCGTCGGGCGGTGCTGCCGGAGGGGACGGTGGTGCCGATCGGCTGGGTGGCCGTCGGTGATCCGGTACGACTGCTCTCGCCGGATCGCGAGGACGAGATCGCCGCCGCACAGCCGGACCTCGACTTCCCCGGCCACGTGTTCGGCGTCGACCGGGACACGCCCGATCTCATGGTGCAGCTGACCGAGCGCTACGGAAGCTCGCTCGCGCGCCACGCGTACGACGTGCCCCTGGGCGACGGACACACCCGGCAGCACCGCGCATGAGGGAGGGATCGGGGCTTGTCCGACCCGAGGTGAGCACGACCGATGCGGCCCGCATCGCCCTCGAGTGCTACGGGATCACGGCGACCGCGGAGGAGCTGGGCAGCAACCAGGACCGCAACTTCCTGCTGACGGCGGATGACGGGGCGCGCAGCGTGCTGCGCATCGACAACGCGGTGTTCCGTGACGAGGAACGCGACGCCCAGCACGCCGCCCTCGACGCGTACCGCGAGGCCGGCGTGAGCGTGCCGGCTGTCCTGCCCGGACTCGACGGCGCCCTCACGCAGCGCTGGAACGGATTCGCGGCGCGGCGCAGTGCGTTCGCCCCGGGGGAGCCCCTGGTGGATGCGGGCTATCTCGCCCCCGTCGTGCTGGCCGAGTTCGGAGCGCTCGCCGCCGCGTCGGTGAACGCGCTCGCCTCGCTGCGGCATCCGGGGCTGGAGCGCGCACAGATGTGGGACATGCGGGTCGCGCACGCGCAGACCGAGGCGCTCGCCCCGGCGATCGCCGATGCCGGGTTGCGCGCGCGTGTGCTCCGGGCGTCCGACGAGGCGGCCGCGGCGCTCGCCCCGCTCGCCGACGCTCTCCCCGTGCAGGCGATCCACGGCGACCTGACCGACGACAACGTGATGGGGGAGCGGGGCGCGGACTCTCGTCTGCACCCCCACATGGTTCTCGATCTCGGCGACCTCGGGTTCGGCTGGCGCGTCGCGGAGCTCGCGGTGTGCGCCTCGTCGATGCTGCACCACGAGCCGGAACGCCCCCTGCGCGTCCTGGCGACCGTCGCCGCCTTCCATCGCGATGCCCCGCTCAGCGAGGCGGAGGCCCGGGCGGTCTGGCCGCTGCTGGTGCTGCGGGCTGCTCTGCTCGTGGCGAGCGGTTGGCGTCAGCTCGAGATCGACGGCGCGAACGACTATGCCCGGGAGCGGATCGCGGGCGAGCAGGCGATCTTCGATGCCGCGACCCTGCTGCCGCTGGTCGAGATGACCGAGCACGTGCTCGATACGGTCGGCATCGCGGCGCCGGAGTTCATCGCGGCCCCGACTCCCGCGGATGCCCCGCCGCTCGCGGGGCTCTTGCCCGACGTCACCGGTCGGGTGCTCGTGATCGACCCCGGCGTCGAGTCCGCCGGCCTGGACGCCGGACGCTGGCTCGAGGACACCGGGGAACAGGGACTGATCGCCGATGCGATGCAGACCGGCGCCGCCGTCGCCGTCGTCCCGTACGGAGTCTTCCGGCTGACGCGCGCCCGCGTGGACGCCGCGGATCCGGCGGCGACCTGGCCGGCCGTGTGCGAGATGCACTTCCCGCCCGGACCGCGCGTGCGGGTGACCGCTCCCGCGCCGGGTCGAGCGACGCAGCGGGGCGGACTCCTGCGCCTCGTCCTGGATCGGGCAGGATCGGAATCAGGCCCGGACTGGACTCTGGAGATCGACGGGCTCGACGCGCAGGAACGTCGTGAACGCCCCGTGAGCGCCGCCGAGACGATCGGCTGGCTCGCCGCATCGTTCGAACCCCGGCGTCTGACCGTCGGGATCCGCCGCGACGACGCGCCGACCCCCGAGGACGGTGCGGCGCTCGTGACGCCGGACCGGGTTCCGGCATGGAGCCGCCTCACCGCCGATCCGGCGCCCCTGCTCGGGCTGCCCTCGCGCGCGCAGGCGGATGGTGCGGCGGAGGAGCTGGAGCGGCGCGGACGGATCTTCGCCGCCGCCCAGGAGCGCTACTACACGCATCCGCCGCAGATCGAGCGTGGCTGGCGGCATCACCTGATCGACACGACCGCCCGCACCTACGTCGACATGGTCAACAACGTCGCCGGTCTCGGGCACGCCCATCCGAAGGTCGCCGACGCCGCGCACCGGCAGCTGCGCACGCTCGCCACCAACTCGCGGTTCCTGTTCCGTGACCTGGCCGAGTACAGCGAACGCCTGCTGGCGCTGATGCCGTCCGGGAGCGATCTCGACACGGTGCTGCTGGTCAATAGCGGGTCGGAGGCCGTGGACCTCGCACTCCGACTCGCGCAGGCGGCGACCGGCCGGCGTACGGTCGTCGCGCTCCGCGAGGCGTATCACGGCTGGACCATGGCCAGCGATGCCGTCACCACGAGCGCCTATGACAATCCCCACGCCTTGGCCACGCGCCCCGACTGGGTGCATGTCGCGGACGTCCCGAACGCGTTCCGCGGCACCCATCGCGGCGACGACACCGCCGCCGCCTATCTCGCCGATCTCGACGCCGACATCGCCGGGCTCACCGGCGAGGGGCGCGAGATCGCCGCGTTCCTGTGCGAGTCGCTGCTGGGCAACGCCGGAGGCGTGGTGCTGCCGCCGGGGTACCTCGCCGGGGCCTACGCGCGGGTGCGTGCGGCGGGAGGAGTGTGCATCGCCGACGAGGTGCAGGTCGGGTTCGGGCGCCTCGGATCCGCGTTCTGGGGGTTCGAGCTCGCCGGCGTCGTCCCTGACATCGTCACGATCGCGAAGCCGATGGGCAACGGCTTCCCGATCGGCGGGGTGATCACGTCGCGCCGCATCGCCGACGCGCTCTCGTCGCAGGGCCAGTTCTTCTCCTCCGCGGGCGGCAGCTCGCTCAGCTGCCGGGTCGGCATCGCGGTGCTCGATGCGATGGTCGAGGACGATCTGCAGCGCAACGCCGCGGCGATCGGACGCCGCCTCGCCGAGGGATTGCGCGAGGTGGAGCGGCGGCATCCGCTGATCGGCGTCGTCCACGGCGAGGGGCTGTATCTCGGCGTGGAGCTCGTGCGCGACCGGGAGACTCTGGAGCCGGCCGCCGCCGAGGCGGCGGCGATCTGCGAACGGCTGCGCGAACTCGGGGTGATCGTGCTGACGGCCTCGGAGCGCTCCAACGTGCTGAAGATCAAGCCGCCGCTCTGCCTCACCGCGGAGAGCGCGGATCACGTGGTCGCGATGCTGGATCGGGTGCTCGACACCGGGTGGTAGCCTCCGCGGGGTCTTCTTCGAATCCCGTTCCCTTTTCGATTGTTAAATGCGTATTTCGTATCAGGAATGGGGGTCGCGCTGAGGAATACCTCGGGTCCATACTGATCCTCAGCGTCGGACGCCCCGAAGTCCGACCCATGCGCTGTTCCTCGAGGAGTACACATGGCCACCAAGACGAAGCCGCTCGCCCAGGGCGGCGGAACCCTGAAACGCAACCTCGGACTGTGGGCGATCGTCGGTCTCGGCCTCGGCTACATGACGCCCACCGTCGTCTTCGACACCTTCGGCATGGTCGCGCGCGACACCGACAACGTGGTGCCGGCCGCCTATCTGGCGGCGCTCGTGGTCATGGTCTTCACCGCGATCAGCTACGGCAAGATCTCGAGCGCGATCCCCAGCGCCGGATCGGCCTACACCTACGTGCGGGAGTCGATCCACCCCAACCTCGGCTTCATGGTCGGCTGGACCTCGCTCATCGACTACGTCCTACTGCCGATGGTCAACTGCCTCATCATCCGGAGCTACCTGGAAGCACTCTTCCCCGAGATCCCGGGCTGGATCTGGGTCGTGCTGTACTGCATCGTCGTCACGAGCATCATCTACATGACCATGCGCGGCACCTCGAACCTCAACATGATCCTGCTGGTCTTCTCGATCGTCGTGATGGCCGTGTTCGTGGTGCTGGTCGTCGCTCAGCTGATGCGCGGCGAGGGCGCGGGGACCATCGCCTCGGTCGCTCCGTTCCTGCACGACGGCGCCACCATGAGTGCGGTGCTGATGGGCGCCACGATCGTGTGCTTCTCCTTCATCGGCTTCGACGCCGTCACCATGTATGCGGAGGAGGCCAAGGACCCGAAGATCATGCCGAAGGCGATCCTGTTGACGGTGATGCTGGGCGGCGCGATCTTCCTGATCGCCGGCTACCTGTCGCAGCTGCGCTTCCCGGACTGGAACGAGTTCGCCCCCGACGGCGACATGCAGTTCGTCGAGGACTCCACCCTGCCCATCATCGGCAACCTGGTCGGCGGCCCCGTGCTCATGGCGGTGCTGACGGCGGCGGGCTTCTGTGCGACGCTCGCCTCGGGGTTGGCCTCCCACGCCTCGGTGTCGCGCATGCTGCTGGTGATGGGGCGCAACAACGTGCTGCCGCAGAAGGCGTTCGGCTACATCAACCCGCGCACGCACACGCCCACGTTCAACATCGTGCTGGTCGGGGCGATCTCCCTCCTCGCGATCCCGTTCACGCTCGAGCTGATCGCCGCGTGGATCAACTTCGGTGCCCTCATCGCCTTCACGTTCGTGAACATCTCGGTGATCGCCTGGTTCGCGGTCCGCCAGGGGCGCCGCAAGACCCCGGGCGAGATCTTCAGCTTCATCGTGATGCCGGGAATCGGCATGCTGCTCACGGGACTGCTGTGGGTGAACCTGCACGAGGACGCCCTGCGCGGCGGACTGGTGTGGACCGCGATCGGTCTGGTCTATCTCGCCGTCATCACGAAGGGCTTCCGGCACAAGGTGGTCGCCTTCGACGAGAACCAGGCGGTGACCGGATACAACAAGGTCGTCCCGGTGCCGGCCGACGAGCGCTGACGACGCGCCGCGCACACGGAAGAGCCGCCTCCCGGACGGGGGCGGCTCTTCTCCTGGACAGGGGCGGCCGGTCAGCGGCCGACGGTCAGATGACGCCCTGGGCGAGCATCGCGGCGGCGACCCGCTCGAAGCCGGCGATGTTGGCGCCGGCGACGTAGTCTCCCGCGACGTCGTGACGCTCGGCGGCCTCGAAGGCGGCGGCGTGGATGTCCGACATGATCTCGCGCAGCTTGTTCTCGCTGTCGCCGAAGCTCCAGCGCTGGCGCGAGGCGTTCTGGCTCATCTCCAGGGCCGAGGTCGCGACACCGCCGGCGTTCGCCGCCTTCCCGGGGGCGAAGAGCACCCCCGCGCTCTGGAACGCGTCGACGGCCGCGGGGACGCAGGGCATGTTGGCCCCCTCCGACACCGCGCGCACGCCGCCTGCGATCAGGGCCTCGGCGTCGGCGAGGGTGACCTCGTTCTGCGTGGCGGAGGGCACCGCGATGTCGACCGGCACCTCCCACACGCTGCCGCCCTCGACGAACCGCGCGCTCGGCCGACGGTTCGCGTACTCGACGATGCGGGCGCGCTCGACCTCCTTGAGC
Source organism: Microbacterium sp. TW_SC_2 (assembly GCF_055361165.1). Taxonomy (NCBI): domain Bacteria; kingdom Bacillati; phylum Actinomycetota; class Actinomycetes; order Micrococcales; family Microbacteriaceae; genus Microbacterium; species Microbacterium sp. TW_SC_2. The sequence continues at coordinate 1,004,980 of NZ_CM143952.1, forward strand.
TGGCGCAGCAGATCGAGGTCGATGCCGGCGTCGTCGACGACGTAGCCCGACGAGTCCGAAGCAGTGACGGGGGTCGCGCCGAGCTGCGTCGCCTTCTGGATGGCGTAGATGGCCACGTTGCCCGAGCCCGAGATGCCGACGCGCTTGCCGGCGAGGGAGTCGTCGTGCACCGCGAGCATCTCCTGCGCGAAGAACACGGCGCCGTAGCCGGTCGCCTCCGTGCGCACCTCCGCACCGCCCCAGCCCGTGCCCTTGCCGGTGAACATGCCCGACTCGTGACGGTTGGTGACCTTGCGGTACTGCCCGAAGAGATAGCCGATCTCGCGCCCGCCCACGCCGATGTCGCCCGCGGGGACATCGGTGTGCTCGCCCAGGTGGCGGTACAGCTCGTTCATGAACGACTGGCAGAAGCGCATGACCTCGGCGTCGGACCTGCCGTGCGGGTCGAAGTCCGACCCGCCCTTGCCGCCGCCGATGCCCTGCCCGGTGAGGGCGTTCTTGAAGATCTGCTCGAAGCCGAGGAACTTGATGATCGACAGGTTCACCGAGGGGTGGAACCGCAGTCCGCCCTTGTAGGGGCCGAGGACGGAGGAGAACTGGATGCGGTAGCCGCGGTTGACCTGCAGCCGGCCCGCGTCGTCGACCCACGGCACGCGGAACAGGATCTGCCGCTCGGGTTCGACAAGGCGTTCGAGGATCCCGCCGTCGACGAACTCCGGTCGCCGCTCGAGCACCGGGGCGATCGAGGACAGCACCTCGTGCACGGCCTGGTGGAACTCCGGTTCGTGCGGGCTGCGCGACAGCACGGTGTCGAAGACGGGCTGCACGGCGGCGGCGAGGGGATGGAAATCGGCGGAAGTCGTTGCGGTCACGCGAAGAAGGCTCTCTGAAGGGAAACGAGGGGCAGGCGATCGTGTCGCAGGATGCGGCGCCGGATGAGCGCAATATTTCACTCTATCGCCCGGGGTCGCGGGCGCCGCCCCGGGGTCACCCGGTGTTCTGCAGGCCGGCGGCGACGCCGCTGACCGACAGCAGCAGCAGTCGCTGCTGCTCGGCGTCCGCGCCCGATCCGGTGGCGTCCTCGCTCGCGGCGGAGCGGAGCGCTCGGAGCGCGCGGAGCTGCAGGAGCGACAGCGCATCCACGTACGGGCTGCGCAGCTGCACCGCACGCTGCAGCACCGGCTTGTTGACGAGCAGGCCCTCTCCGCCGGTCAGGCGGATGACCCATTCCCGGGTGAGCGCGAGTTCGTCGAGCACGAGAGCCGCGAGGTCGTCACGGTCGCCGAGCGCCAGGTACTGCCGGGCGATGCGCTCGTCGGTCTTCGCCAGGCTCATCGCGACGTTGTCGATCATGGTGCGCAGCAGCGGCCATTCGCGATACGCCTCGATCAGCAGGTCCTCATCGCCGACGGCCTGCAGGGCCGTGCCGAGTCCGAACCAGCCGGCCAGGTTGATCCGGGCCTGGGTCCACGCGAACACCCACGGGATGGCGCGGAGATCCTCGAGCGATTCCACCGAGAGGCCGCGACGAGCGGGTCGGGACCCCAGCGCGAGCAGACCGATCTCCTCCAGCGGGGTGACCGTCGCGAACCACGGGGCGAAGCCCTCCGCCTTCACCAGGGAGAAGAAGCGCTCCCGGGACGAGGCGTCCATGATCGAGGCCACCTCGGCGTAGCGGGCGGCGGCGCTGCTCGTGCGCTCCTCGACGGAGGGGGAGGAGGCCAGCAGGGTCGCCGCGGCGACCTGGTCGATGTGGCGCATCGCGATGGCGGGCTCGCCGTAGCGCGCGAAGATCACCTCGCCCTGCTCCGTGAGCTTGAACCGGCCGTCGACCGAGTGCGGCGGCTGCGCGAGGATCGCGGAGTTCGCGGGTCCGCCACCCCGGCCCAGGGCGCCGCCGCGACCGTGGAACAGGGTCAGTTCGATGTCGGCGTCCTTGGCCCAGAGCGCGATCTTCTCCTGCGCCTCGTACAGGGCGAGGTTCGCGGCGACGGGACCGACGTCCTTCGAGGAGTCGGAGTACCCGAGCATGACCTCGAGCCGGTTGCCGGTCTCGGCCATGCGCGCCCGGAACTCGGGGAAGATCACGGCCTCGGCGAGGATCTCGGGTGCGGCCTGCAGATCGGCGAAAGTCTCGAACAGCGGCACGACGTCGAGCACCGGTGCCTGGTCGCCGAGCGCGTGCGCGGCGAGGCGGTACACGTTCGCGAGATCGGATGCCGCCTGGGTGAACGACACCACGTAGCGACCGGCCGCCCGCAGACCGCGGTCGCGCTGGATGTCGGCGATCACGCGGAACAGCTCGAGCACCTCCTCGGTCTGCGCGCTGACCGGCTCGCCGCTCTCGATCTCGGCCAGAGCCTTGGCGTGCACCTGCGAGTGCTGGCGCACCTCGAGTTCGGTGAGGTGGAAGCCGTAGGTCTCGACCTGCCAGATCAGGTGCTGGACCCCGCCGAAGGCGTGACGCTTGGCACCGCTCGCCGCGAGTGAGGACTGCACCGCGCGCAGGTCTTCGAGCAGTTCCTCCGGACGGGCGTACGCGTTGGCACTCTCGCGAGCACGCGTGGCGGCGACCCGGCGTGCGAGCGCGAGGAGGACTCGACGGTGCGGCTCCTCCGGGGAGCGCGCCGCGAGCTCGCCGGCTGCGACCGGCTCGGCCGCGGCGAAGCGCTCCCAGAGCGCCTGCACCCGGGTGCTGGGCGGGGTGCCCTCCGCGTCGAGCGTGAGAGCGCGTCCGATGCGCTCGAGCGCGCGCTCGAGCCCGCGCAGGACGTGGTCGGCGGCGATGTCCGACGCCTCGCGCGTCACGGAGGCCGTGACGAAGGGGTTGCCGTCGCGGTCGCCGCCGACCCAGGAGCCGACGCGCACGAAGGCGGGGACGACCGGGGCGCTGGATCCCGAGGCCTCTCCGCGCAGGGCGTCGTCGATGCGGCGGTAGACATGCGGGACGGTGGTGAAGAGCGTCTCGTCGAACACGCCCATGACGGTGCGCACCTCGTCGGTGGGGGACGGCTTCTGCGACCGCAGCGGCGCCGTGCGCCAGAGCGTGTCGATCTCCTCCAGCATCCGTCGCTGGGCGCGGTGCGCCTCGGCGCCCTCGTCGCTCGCCGCGTCGTGCTGGGTGAGGAGCTCCGACAGACGACGGATGCTCGACGATACGGCGCGGCGGCGCGCCTCGGTCGGGTGTGCGGTGAACACGGGGTGGAAACGCAGGCCGTCGAGGCGACGCCGGGCTTCGTCGTCGCCGACCTCGCGCTGCAGGCGGGCGTAGGCGGTGGCGACCGTGTCGGCAGCATCCTCCCGTCCGGGCTGTCCCGCGCGCTCGCGCAGCACGCGCACGCGCTGGTGCTCCTCCGCGAGGTTCACGAGGTGGAAGTAGCAGGTGAAGGCGCGTGCGACCTCGTCCGCGCGGCCCACGGTGAACGATTCGGCGATGGAGGCCGCCCGTTCGAACGCGTCCGGGGTCTCCTCGTCGTAGGCCTGGATCGTCGCGAGACGCAGGCGCTCGACGTCGTCGAACAGATCGTCGCCGCCGGCCTCGCGCAGGACCTGACCCAGCAGGCCGCCGAGCATGCGGACGTCGGAGCGCATCGCATCCGGAATACCGCGACCGGCTTCGAAACGGCCGATCACGCGGATCGCCTCGGTGTTGGTGGGCTCGGGGAAGGTGTGTTCGGGGGTCACCGTTCGAGCGTATCCCGGGTCGGCGCGACCGGGTGAACGCATGACGAGGTGTGACCGACGGTGACGACCTAGCATGGGGCGAGCGGCACCTCCGAGCGGTGGTGCCGCGTCGTCGAAGGAGGAACCATGTCGTCCCCAGCGGAGAGCGCGGATGCCGTCGACCCGCTGCGCGCCGTCGCCGACACGATGCGCGCCGTGCGGGAGAGGTGCGTGTGGTCGCAGCGGATCACCCATCGCGACCTGGTGCCGTACCTGATCGAGGAGTCGCACGAGGTGATCGACGCGGTCGAGGGGGGCACGCGTGCCGACCTGCGGGAGGAGCTGGGCGATCTGCTCTGGCAGGTGCTGTTCCATTCGGCGATCGCGGCGCAGGACCCCGAGGACCCCTTCGACATCGACGACGTGGCCCGGACGCTCGACGAGAAGATGGTGCGCCGGCATCCGCACGTCTTCGCCGGGGAGAGCGCCGCCACGGCCGACGAGGTCCTGGTGCACTGGAACGCGGCCAAGGCGGCCGAGAAGCGCACGCGCCGCAGCGTCCTCGACGGCGTGCCGCGAGGGATGCCTGCTCTCGCCCTGGCGCAGAAGATCGTCGGTCGCGCGGCCGGTGTCGGGGTGATGCCCGCCGTGCCCGCTTCCGTCTCGCGCGCTCCCGCGTCGGAGGAGGAGCTCGGAGAGGCGCTGCTGGCGCTCGTCGTGCAGGCGCGGACGGCGGGGTGGGACGCCGAGCGGGCGCTGCGCGAACGGCTCCGCGGTCTCGAGGACGAGGTGCACGCGGCCGAAGCCGCACCCTGACCGCGCGCGCGGGCGGGCGGACCTGGAAAGATGGAGTCGTGGCCACTGTGAACCCGCCGCGCGGCATGCGCGACATCCTCCCGTCCGACAAGGCTCGACGCGAGCGCGTGCTCGCCGTCATCCGCGAGCGCTACCTCGCCCACGGATTCGACGAGATCGAGACTCCCGTCGTCGAGGAGTACTCGCGGCTGCACGCCGGCATCGGCGGCGACAACGAGAAGCTCGCCTACAACGTGCTCCGCCGCGGTCTCGACGCCGACGCGATCCGCGCCGGTGCCGACGACCCGGCAGCCCTGTCCGATCTGGGGCTGCGTTACGACCTCACGGTGCCGCTCGCCCGCTTCTACGCCAGCAACCGCGGCCAGCTGCCCGCCGTGTTCCGCTCGATCCAGATCGGCGCCGTCTGGCGGGCCGAACGCCCGCAGAAGGGGCGCTACCGCCAGTTCGTGCAGTGCGACATCGACATCATGGGCGACGACTCGGCGCGCGCCGAGGCCGAGCTCCTGGTGGCGTCGCTGGACGCGGTCGATGCCCTCGGCCTCGAAGGGGCGACCGTGCGCATCAACGACCGCCGCGCCCTGGACTGGATGCTCGACAGCTTCGGTTTCACCGCGGACGAGCGACCCGGCGTGCTCATCACCATCGACAAGCTCGACAAGATCGGCCCCGACGGTGTGGCTGCCGAGCTGCGCGGTCGTGCGGCCACCCCCGCTGCCGTCGATGCGTTCGAGGCCTTCCTGCGTCGTCCGCAGACCCTGGAGTACAACGTCTACGGTGAGCGTCAGATCCGCAAGGCCCTGCCCGAGGGGGCGCCCGACGACATCGTCGCCCACCTCGTCGGCATCGGCGAGGCGGTCGCCGCCGGTCGCGCGTCGACCGACATCCCGCTGGTGTTCGATCCGTTCCTCGTGCGCGGCATGGGTTACTACACGGGCACGATCTTCGAGCTCGCGCACCCCTCGGTCGACTACTCGCTCGGCGGCGGCGGTCGGTACGACGGCATGATCGGCCGCTTCCTCGGCCAGCAGGTGCCGGCGGTCGGATTCTCGCTCGGCTTCGAGCGGCTGGTCGATCTGGTCTCGACGGGCCCCGACACCGACGCGCAGGCGATTGTCCTGATCCACGACGCCGACGTGCCGGTGGCCGAGCTCGTCGCCCACAAGACGGCGCTGATCGCATCGGGCGCGCGGGTGCGGTTGGAGCGGCGCACCAAGAACCTCAAGGCGCTGCTCGAACGCGCCTCCGCCGACGGCTACACCGGCTTCGCGACGGTCTCGGCCGGGGGAGCCGCCCCCGAGGTCAAGCCCCTCGCCTGAGCATCCGTCGCCTGAACGGCAGCGTGAGGCGCGCGATCTGCAGGAGTGTTCTCCGGATGCAGGAGCATTCGGCGGCGTTTCGCCCTGCATCCCGCACATCCTCCTGCATGCGGCGCGCGCGGCACGAGCGCACGGCACGAGCACACAGCACCGAATCGGATCCCGTTCACTCGACGTTCACGCCGAGGCTGTCGAATCGGGGCATGGGACGCGCACACGTGGTCGTCGCCGGAGGGATCGTCGCGATCACAGGCATGCTGGTCGGCGCGAAGACGCTGCTGGCGAGGCAGGCGGCGATCGCCCGGCGCAGGATCGGCAAGCCGCTGGGGGAGGAATCACTCGACGCCGATCGCGTCTGGCGCCCTGCCCTGGAGGGTGAGCCGATCGACCTGCTGCTGCTCGGCGACTCGCTCGCGGCGGGTCTCGGCGCTGCCCGACGCAAGGAGACGCTCGGCGGACGCCTCGCGAAGGGCCTCGGACAGCGGATGCATCGACCCGTGCGTCTGCGCACCGCCGCGATGGTCGGCTCCGAGTCCCCGGATCTCGCCCGCCAGCTCGACGCGCTGCCCGAGGACTGCCGTCCCCACGTCGCGGTGATCGTGGTGGGCGGCAACGATGTCACCCACCGCCTGCCCGTCTCGGTGTCGGCGAGCCACCTGAACGACGCGATCCGGCGACTGCGCGAGCGCGGCGCCGAAGTGGTGGTCGGCACCTGCCCCGACCTCGGTGCGCTGCGCGCCGTGCCGCAACCGCTGCGTCGCCTGGCGTCGAGCCTGTCGCGACGCCTCGCCGATGTGCAGGCCGAGACCGCGCGTCACGCGGGTGCCGAGCCGGTCGACCTTCGCCGGTCGGTCGGACCGCTGTTCTTCGACGCACCGGAGGAGATGTTCAGCCTCGATCGCTTCCACCCCAGCGCGCTCGGTTATCGCCGCACGGCGGAGGCGTTGCTGCCCGCCGTGACGAGGGCCGCCACGCGCGCCCTCAGGCGCGTCGACGCGGCACGCGCAGGCGGATGAGGCGCGCGAGCACGCCGACCACGACCACCGCCGTGCCGACGAGCGAGGCCCCGATCGGCAGGGTGTTCACGAGCAGCAGGCAGCCGAGCGCCCCGACGACCTGCAGCCAGCGCGGGTACCGCCGGGCGGCGCCGTGCTGCCGGAACGCCGCCGCGTTCGCGATGAGGTAGTACAGCAGCACCCCGAAGGACGAGAAGCCGATCGCGTCGCGGAGGTCGGCGAGCAGCACGATCACGATGACCAGCAGCGCGATCGTCACCTCCGCCCGGCGAGGCACCTGCCAGCGTTCGTCGATCCGGGCGAAGAACCGCGGCACGTCGCCCTCGCGGGACATGGCGAGCGTCGTGCGGCCGATCCCCGTGAGCAGCGCGAGCAGGGCGCCGAGCGAGGCGGCGGCCGCGGCGATGCGCACCACCGGGGCCAGTGCAGGCCAGCCGACCACGTCCATGACCTCGGCGAGCGGGGCGGCGCTGGTCGTGGCGCTCGCCCCGAGCACGAGTACCACCGTGATGCCGACGAGCGTGTAGACGACGGCTGCGCCCGCGAGGGCGAACACGATCGCTCGCGGGATCGTGCGCGCGGGATCGACGACCTCCTCGCCCATGGTGGCGATGCGCGCGTAGCCGGCGAAGGCGAAGAACAGCAACCCCGCTCCCTGCAGCACGCCGTAGGCGGTGACGTCGGGCAGGGGAGCGGGGGATGCGGTGGAGGCGCCGGAGAGGCCGAGCGCGACGACCAGGGCGAGGCCGAGCAGTGAGCCCACGACCAGGATGCGGGTGAGCAGGGCCGTGCGGGTGACCCCGAAGCAGTTCACGGTCGCGAGGGCGGCGACCGCGACGGCGGCGACGAGCGGCTGCCATCCCGCGGGGGCGGCGTAGGCGGCGAAGGTCATCGACATGGCCGCGCAGCTCGCGATCTTCCCGACGATGAAGCTCCACCCGGCGATGTACCCCCACCAGGGACCGATCTCCGCCCGCGCGTAGGCGTAGGTGCCGCCGGCCACGGGGTGGGCCGCGGCAAGCTGGGCGGATGCGGTGGCGTTGCAGTAGGCCACGACGGCGGCGATGGCGAGGGCGGCCAGCACACCGCTGCCGGCGACGCCGATGGCCGGACCCCACACCGAGAAGACGCCGGCGCCGATCATCGAACCGAGACCGATCGCCACGGCGTCGTTCAGGGTCAGTCGTCGGGCGAGCGGCACCCCCTCATCGTGGCATGCACCGATGAACGGCGGGTAGCCGCCGACGCGGGAGAACGTCGCTTTCATTTGTTATAGTTTTAGTAGAACTTATAAAAGAAGCGGGAGGGAGGCGAGATGCTGATCCGGATCGATGTCGACAGTGCGCGGCCGCTCTACGAACAGGTCGCCGCGTCGGTGCGCGCCGACATCGTCGCGGGTCGGCTCGCGGCGGGCGACCGCCTGCCGTCCGCCCGCGAGGTGGCCGAGACCCTCGACATCAACCTGCACACGGTCCTGCACGCCTACCAGCAGTTGCGCGACGAGGGCCTCGTCGATCTGCGCCGCGGCAGAGGGGCTGTGGTCGCCGCCTCCGTCGGGCCGCTCGCCGAACTCACCGACGACATCCGCGCCCTGGTCGCCCGGGCCGCGGCACTCGGCCTCCCACCCGCCTCGCTCGCCGCTCTCGTGAAGGAGATCTCCCCATGACCACCGACATCCGTCGAGCCCGCGTCGCGTTCCTCTGGGTCGGGGTCATCGTCCCGCTCCTCGTGATCGCGGTGTCCGCCCTCGTCATCGCCGCGTGGCTCCCGCAGATCCCCGAACCGGCCGCCATCCACTGGGCGGGCGATCGGGTCGACGGTTTCGCACCCGGCTGGACCTTCCTCGCCATCCAGGCAGGTCTCGGCGGTGGCATGGTCCTGGCCTCCGCCCTCCTGGTGCGGTTCGCGCACCGTCCGGAAGACGACGGCCCTGCCGGGGCGAGCTCGCCCGGCCACCCGCGCTCGCCGTGGTCGGTGACCGCCCGCTTCCTGGGCGCACTGAACCTCGGTCTGGCCGGGCTGATGTCGGTCGCGGCGCTCGCCGCGGTCGGCGCCCAGCGCGGTGTGGAGCAGGCGGTGGATGCCCCGAACGTCGGCGGCCCCGCGGCGTTCGCGGGATTCTCGACCCTGCTCGCCCTCACCGCGATCGGCTGGTTCGCGCAGCCTTCCGTCCGCCCCGCGCCTTCCGGGGCCACCGCCCCGGCTGACGCGCTGGGGCTCGCGCCCTCCGAACGGGTGATCTGGATCGGGACCGCGACCGTCTCCCGCGCCGGCCGGGGCATCCTCGGCGGTCTGGTGGTGTTCGTCTTCGCGCTCGACACGGTGCTGATCGGTACGGGGACGGCGGATGCCTGGGCGTCCGCGATCCTCGTCGCGACGGCGGTGCTCCTGCTCGTCGCGTTCCTCGTGACGCTCGTCTTCCGCGTGCGCATCGGCCCGAACGGACTGCGCGTGCGGTCGGCGGCCGGCTGGCCCACGATCGAGATCCCGGCGTCCGAGGTCACCGCCGTGCGCGCGGTCACCGTCAGCCCCTTCGGCGATTTCGGGGGCTGGGGATTGCGTCACGGTCTCGACGGCCGCTCCGGAGTGGTCCTGCGGGCGGGCGACGCGCTCGAGGTCACACGGACGGATGGACGGCGGTTCGTGGTCACGATCGACGACGCCGAGACGGCGGCATCGGTCCTGGCGACCGCGGCCCGAGCGACCTCCGCACGAGAGAAAGGGTGAGACCCATGACGTACCCGAACGCTTCGTCCTCGAACCGAGTCGCGTGGGGCGCGATCATCGCCTTCACGGTGCTGGCCTGCGCCCTGGCCTGGCTCGTCAGCCTGCCGCTGTGGCTCGGCGACGGTCTGGCCGAACCCCTCACGGCCGTCATCCTGCCGATCATGATGTTCACGCCGGCCATCGCGGCGATCGTGGTGATGGTCGCCCTGGGGGTCCCCGCGAAGGGAGAACGGCTCCGTTTCCTCGGACTCTGGCCGCTGCGCCCTGCCAAGCGGGTGGTCTGGATGATCGTGCTGGCCTGGCTCGTCCCGCCGGTGCTCGTCGCGCTCGGCATCCTGGTGGCCACCGCCCTCGGCGTCGTTCAGCTCGATCTCACCTTCGCCACGTTCGCGGCGCAGCTGGAGGCTCTGCTGCCCGCGGGGGTCGCCGCGCCGCCGATCGAGCTCATCGTGCTCGCGCAGATCGCGTCGATCCCGCTGGGCGCCCTGATCAACGCGATCCCCGCCTTCGGGGAGGAGCTGGGCTGGCGCGGCTGGCTCGTCCCTGCCCTGCGTCCGCTCGGCACCTGGCCCGCGCTGCTGATCAGCGGCGCGATCTGGGGCGTCTGGCACAGCCCGGTGATCCTGCTCGGCTACAACTTCGGGCGCACCGACATCACCGGCGTGCTGTTCATGATCGGCGGATGTGTGGCCTGGGGCGTGCTGTTCGGATGGCTGCGCCTGCGGTCCGCCTCGGTCTGGCCCGCGGTGATCGCGCACGGCTCCCTGAACGCCGCCGGCGGCATGATCGTGATCTTCGCGGCGACCCAGCCCGATCTCGCCCTCGCAGGTCCCCTGGGGGTGGCGGCGTGGATCGTGATCGCCGTGGTCGTCGTCGTGCTCATGCTGACGGGGCAGTTCCGCAAGCAGCCCGAGCTCGCCGGCGCACAGGGACGGTTGCTCTCGGCGCCCCGCTCCTGACCACGCGAACCCCTTGACGCTCGCGGATGCCCGCGGTTGGCTGAGGCCCATGGAATCCACTCCCGCCGCCTGGGCCGACGCCGACGCCTTCCTCTCCGACACGCTCGTCGGTCACGACCCCGCCCTCGAGCATGCCCTCGAGGCGCAGCGTGCGGCGGGTCTCCCCGAGATCGAGGTCGCCCCGGTCAGCGGCAAGCTCCTGCATCTGCTGGCCCGCCTGAGCGGCGCGCGCCGGGTGCTCGAGATCGGCACGCTCGGCGGGTATTCGACGATCTGGCTCGCCCAGGCCGTGGGCCCGGACGGGCGCGTCGTCTCGATCGAGGCCGAGGCCGAGAACGCCGTGGTGGCGCGGGCCAGCATCGACGCCGCCGGGGTGGGCGATCGCGTCGACATCCGCATCGGCCGGGGCGCCGACGTGCTCCCGACGCTGGTCGGGGGATTCGACCTGGTGTTCATCGACGCCGACAAGGAGTCGAACACCGTCTACCTCGATTGGGCGGCGAAGCTGGGCCACCCCGGCACGGTGATCGTGCTGGACAACATCGGGCGCGAGGGAGAGATCGTGCGCGAGGACTCGACCGACTCGAAGGTGATCGGCACCCGCGCGGGATTGCGGATGCTGGGGGAGGACCCGCGCTTCGACGCGACGGCACTGCAGACCGTCGGTGTCAAGGGCTGGGACGGCGTGGCCATCGCGCTCGTCGTCTGAACAGCGTCGGAACGGACACGGGGCGCGTGGCGGGGGCGAGCTAGACTGAGCGCGGATCGACGACGCTCCACACACACCTTTCCCCTGAACAAGGAGCACATCAGTGGCACTGATCGAGGCTGTAGGCGCACGCGAGATTCTTGACTCGCGCGGTAACCCGACCGTGGAGGTGGAGGTGCTGCTCGACGACGGCATCGTCCAGCGCGCTGCCGTCCCGTCCGGGGCATCCACGGGCGCCTTCGAGGCGTACGAGCTGCGCGACGGAGACAAGGGCCGCTACGGCGGCAAGGGCGTGCGCAAGGCCGTCGAGGCAGTCATCGACGAGCTCGGACCGGCGCTCGAGGGCGTCGAGGCGAGCGAGCAGCGCATCGTCGACGAGATCCTCAACGAGGTCGACGGCACCGAGAACAAGAAGCGCGTCGGCGCGAACGCCATCCTCGGCGTGAGCCTCGCGGTCGCCAAGGCGGCGGCCGACTCGGCCGACCTGCCCCTGTTCCGCTACCTGGGCGGACCCAACGCGCACGTGCTGCCCGTTCCGCTGTTCAACGTCATCAACGGCGGCGAGCACGCCGACAACGGCATCGACATGCAGGAGTTCTTCCTCGCGCCGGTCGGTGCAGAGACCTACTCCGAGGCGCTGCGCTGGGGCGTCGAGACGTACCACGTCCTGCGCGCCGAGCTGAAGGCCGCGGGCTACGCGACCGGTCTCGGCGACGAGGGCGGCTTCGCCCCCGACCTGCCCAGCAACCGCGAGGGCCTCGACTTCCTGGTCAAGGCGATCGAGAAGGCCGGCTTCACCCCCGGTACCGACATCGCGCTGGGTCTCGACGTCGCCGCGACCGAGTTCTTCAAGGACGGCGTCTACCGCCTCGACAACAAGGACTGGGACGCCGCCGCGCTCACGGAGTACTACGTGGGTCTGGTCAACGACTTCCCGATCGTCACGATCGAGGACGCCCTGGCCGAGGACGACTGGGACAGCTGGAAGCACCTCACCGACGCTCTGGGCTCGAAGGTCCAGCTCGTCGGAGACGACCTGTTCGTCACGAACCCCGAGCGTCTGGCCGAGGGCATCAAGCGCGGCGTCGCGAACTCGCTGCTGGTGAAGGTCAACCAGATCGGCACGCTCACCGAGACGTTCGACGCGGTCAGCCTCGCGCAGCGCTCCGGCTACACGGCGATGCTCTCGCACCGCTCCGGCGAGACCGAGGACACCACGATCGCCGACCTGGCGGTCGCGACCAACGCGGGTCAGATCAAGGCGGGTGCGCCTGCTCGCAGCGAGCGCGTCGCGAAGTACAATCAGCTTCTGCGCATCGAGGAAGAGCTGGGCGACGCCGCGGTCTTCGCCGGTCGTTCGGCGTTCCCGCGCTCGCAGCGCTGAGCGCAGCTGAGACAGGACATGCCGCTTCGGCGGTGTGAGAGGACACGCCACTGATGCAGTGGCAGAAGGAGGGGCCGTGGCACGTCGACCGGCTCCTCCTTCGTCGTCTCCGACGGCGTCCGGATCCCGATCGGTCCCGCCTGGGCGGTCGGGACGATCGACGAAGGCTCGGCGGACCGACCGCGGCGGCGCCGACCGCGTGGACGTCCGCGAGTGGGCGTCCGGCATCCGGCTGTCGGCATTCTCGGTGATCATGCTCTCGCTCGTGGTGCTGGGGGCATGGGTGCTGGTCCCCACGCTCGGCACGTTCATCGACCAGCGCCAGAAGATCGCCGCGCTCGAAGCCTCCGTGCAGGTGAGCGAGACCGAGATCATCGCGCTGCAGAAGGAGCGCGATCGCTGGCAGGACCCGGCGTACATCACGACGCAGGCGCGCGAGCGCCTCTACTACGTCAAGCCCGGCGAGGTGGTCTACCTGATCGACAACGATCTCGATGCCGCGGATCTGCCGCGCGAGCAGGATCCGGTCAGCGACACGCTCGAGGAGAAGCAGTCGGACTGGATGCCGCAGCTGCTGCGCACGCTGACGTCCGCGGGTCTCAGCGACACCGCCGCCGTCGCGCCCTGACCTCGCCCCTCCACACACACCGCGTCGCGGCATCCTCCCGGGTCCGCTCCCGTACGCTGGTGAGGTGACCACGCCGCCCTTCTCCGCCCCGACGCCCGCCGAGCTCGCCGTGGTGTCGGCCCAGCTCGGCCGTACCGTGCGCGGCGTCGTCGGCATCGCCGCGCGCTGCGCCTGCGGAAACCCGACCGTCGTCGCGACCGCGCCCCGACTGCCCGACGGCACGCCTTTCCCCACGTTCTACTACCTCACTCATCCCGCGGCGACCGCGGCGATGTCGACGCTCGAGGCGACCCAGGTCATGCCGGAGCTCGCCGCTCTGCTCACCGACGACGAGATGGTCGCGGCCGCGTATCTCGCGGCGCACCAGGCGTACCTGGCCGACCGCACGCGGTTCGGGGATGTCGCAGAGATCGACGGCATCTCGGCCGGAGGCATGCCCACGCGCGTCAAGTGCCTGCACGCCCTCGCGGGGCACGCCCTCGCGGCGGGCCCCGGCGTCAACCCGATCGGCGACGAGGCCCTGGCGCGATCGGCCTGGTCGCCGACCGTGTGTCGGTGCGAGGATCCCGGAGCCGCCCTCCGCGTCGAGGATGCGCCCACGGCATGACGCGACGGAGGCCATGGCGCAGCGTCGCCGCCGTCGCGGTGGTGGCGGCATCCGTGCTGCTGCTCGGTGCGACGGCGCCGCCCAGCACGGGGCCGGTACCGGATGACCCGAGCGACCCGGTACGCGCCGCCGAGTACTGGCTCGACGGCGCCGGCATCCGGGAGGCCTGGCAGACGACGCGCGGTGACGGTGTCACGATCGCCGTGATCGACACCGGTATCGGAAAGATTCCGGGGACGTTCGGCGATGCGGTCGTCGGAGGCACCGACGTGTCGGGATCGGGGACCCCCGACGGACGAACGCCGCTGGGCGCACTCGACGGCAACCACGGATCGTGGGTGGCCTCCCTCGCCGCCGGCCGCGGCGCCGCGGACGGGACCGGGATGATCGGCGTCGCCCCCGAGGCGGACCTGCTGTCGATCTCGGTCGGTTTCGGCGCCGCCGCTGCGGTCCCGTTCACCGAGCAGGTCGCCGAGGCGATGCGCTGGGCGGTCGACAACGGAGCCGACATCATCAACCTGTCCTTCACGACGAACACCCTGGACTGGGACGAGAGCTGGGACGACGCCTTCCTGTACGCGTTCGAGAACGATGTCGTGGTCGTGGTCGCGGCGGGGAACCGGGGGAGCGGCACCAGCATCATCGGCGCACCGGCCACCATCCCCGGCGTGTTGACGGTCGCCGGTGTGGATCAGACCGGCATCGCGAGCGTCGAGGCCTCCACGCAGGGCATCACGATCGGCATCTCGGCGCCGAGCGAGGGACTGCTGGGGATGTCGGCCGACGGCAAGCTGGCCTCGTGGAGCGGCACCAGCGGCGCGGCACCGATCGTGTCCGGCATCGCGGCGCTCATCCGCGCAGCCCACCCGGACCTCTCGGCGAACGATGTGATCAACCGCATCATCAAGACCGCGATCCCGGTCGACGGCGCCGTCAAGCCGCGCGATCCGCTGTACGGGTTCGGGCTGATCGACGCCGAGGCCGCGATCTCCGCGAGCCTGCCGTCGGTGGACGAGAACCCGATGGGGGATCTCGCGGAGTGGATCCGTCTGTTCCGCCGAGCCGACACGCAGCCGCAGCCGGAGCCCACTGTCACCCCCGTCACGATCCCTCCGCTGCCCGATGCGGATGCCCCCACGGAAGCCGGTTCCCCGCTCCTTCCCAGCGCCGATTCACTGCGTTACGGTACCCTTCCGCTGGTCGCGGTCACAGTCCCTGGTATCCTGATAGCGCTTGGCGTCACCGCTGCTGCCCGGCGCATCCGATCGGCGCGCGCGAATCGCACGCCACAACCCTGACTCCAAGGAGTTCTTCCCTGTGCCCAAGATTCTGATCGTCGGTGGCGGCTACGCCGGTTTCTACACCGCCTGGAAGCTCGAGAAGCACCTCCGCAAGGGTGAGGCCGAGGTCACCATGGTCGACCCGCTGCCGTACATGACCTACCAGCCGTTCCTCCCCGAGGTCGCCGCCGGATCGATCGAGGCGCGCCATTCCGTGGTCGCGCACCGTCGTCACCTGAAGCGCACCCACGTGGTGACGGCGAAGATCACGAACATCAACCACGCCGAGAAGGTCGCCACGATCACGCCGCCGCTGGGCGAGCCGTACGAGTTCGCGTACGACCAGATCGTCGTGACCGCCGGCGCCGTGTCGCGCACGTTCCCGATCCCGGGGATCGCCGACAACGCGATCGGACTGAAGACCATCGAAGAGGCCGTCGCGATCCGCGACCGCCTCATGTCGAACTTCGACAAGGCGGCATCGCTGCCCGCCGGCCCCGCGCGGGACCGCCTGCTCTCGGTCGTCGTCGTCGGTGGTGGCTTCGCCGGCATCGAGGTGTTCGCCGAGCTGCGCTCGCTCGCCTCCTCTCTCGTGAGCAAGTACCCGCAGCTGCGCTTCGAGGACACGCACTTCCACCTGATCGAGGCCATGGGCCGCATCATGCCCGAGGTGTCGCTGCAGACCAGCGAATGGGTGCTCAAGGACCTCGCCAAGCGCGGCGCCAACGTGCACCTCGACACGCAGCTCACCAGCGCGGTCGACGGCAACGTCGAGCTGTCCACCGGCGAGATCATCCCGACCGATCTGATCGTCTGGACCGCCGGTGTCATGGCGAACCCGACGGTCGTGCGCGGCGGCGATCTGCCGATCGAAGAGCGCGGTCGCATCCAGACCCGCGCCGATCTGCGCGTCGGCACCCCCGAGTCCTTCGTCGAGGGCGCGTGGGCCGCCGGAGACGTGTCGGCGGTTCCCGACCTGTCCGGCGGTGGCGTCGGCGGCTTCTGCGTCCCGAACGCCCAGCACGCCGTGCGCCAGGCGAAGCTGCTCGCGAAGAACATCGTCGCCGTGCTGCGCGGTGAGGACCCGAAGGAGTACTTCCACAAGAACCTCGGCGCCGTCGCGGGGCTCGGTCTGTACAACGGCGTGTTCCAGTCCGGCAAGATCGCGCTCAAGGGCTTCGTCGCCTGGGTCGCGCACCGTGGTTACCACGGTCTCGCGATGCCGACGTGGGAGCGCAAGTTCCGCGTGGTCTGGGGCTGGTGGAACAACCTGTGGCTCGGCCGGGATCTCGTGAACCTCGAGACCGTACAGAACCCGCGCTACGTGTTCGAAGAGTTCGCTGCCCGACCGCGTCCCGCCGCGGATGCCGCGGCCGCTCCGGCTGCGGCGAAGGCTCCGGCTACCGAGAAGGCCCCGGCTGCCGAAAAGGCTCCGGCTGCCGAGAAGGCGCCCGCGAAGAAGGCCGCGACGAAGAAGGCTCCCGCGGGGAAGGCTCCGGCTCCCGCGACGACCGACCCGGTCGAGCACGCCGCCGCCACGGAGGCAGCCGCGAAGTAGCTCTCGACAAGATCGAACGGTCCCGCGCCTCGGCGTCGGGGCCGTTCGTCGTCTCCGGGCAGGAACGGGCGATGCGCATGCACAGGATTCATAGCTCCGCCCGATAATCTCGCACTCAGCAGGGGAGTACTCCCGTCTGCGGCGACGTCGTCATTACGGACATGAGATCGTGTCCCGGCTCGCCGGCCCCGCGGGGTGGAGGAGACCTGGTGTCCGCACTCGCGGGCAGCCACGGCATCCCCTCGCGACTCGCTCTCGCGGAGACTCCGTGGCCGTCCACTCGCCACACGAAGGAATCACCGCCATGGCCTCATTCTCCCGTCTGATCGGACTCGCAGCGAAGGCGATCGAGAAGCACGCCGCTTCTGGGTCCACCGACTCCCCGCACCGCCCCGCCGCTTCGGCGCCGCATCGGTCGGCGCACGGTCAGCCCTCGTCGTGGCAGCCGGCGCGCTCGGCGGCCCCGGACGCCTACGCCCCACCGCCCGCTGCGGGCTCCGCGCCGGCGGTGTCGGATGCCGACCGTGCCGCGATCGCCCGCTACGACTACCTGCTGCAGACCGCAGATCCGCACCGCGTGGAGCAGATGCACCGAGAGGCGTTCGCGCGCCTCACCCCCGCGCAGCGCGCTCAGGTCCAGGCGCGCATGCAGGCCGAACTCGCTCCCGGTGAGCGCCCCGCCTCCGCCTCTCCCGAGGACCTCGCCCGGGCGGCCGGCCGCACGGAGGCGGCCAGGCCCGGTCGGATGCGCGCGCTGCTCGCCCGCGTGCGGGGAGTCGGCGCCGCCGGAGCGGTCGGCGGCGCCGCGGTCGGCGTTCTCGGCGCCGTCGCCGGGGGTGCCGTGCTGAGCACGGTCGCCGCACCGCTGCTCGAGCAGGCCGCGGGGCTCGGGGTCGACTTCGACGCCCTGGCGCAGGGGCTCGACATCGAGTCGCTCGCGCAGGGTATCGATGTCGGCGCTCTCGCTGAGGGAGTCGACACGGAGGCGGTGACCGGAGCCGCCGAGGGCCTGCTCGGATCTGCGGGCGAGACGTTCTCGGGTCTCGGAGAGACGGCGAGCGGGTGGGGCGAGCGTCTCGGCGATCTCGGCATCCCCGGCATCAAAGACCTCTTCGGACGCTGAACACAGGACGACGGCAGGTCCGTCGGTTAGCATGACCGCACAGCCCCCGACAGAGACGAGCCCATGAGACCCGCCGCTGCCCTCGCGACCGACGCCGACCACGGCTTCACCGGCCTGACCGGCTTCGCCGCCGACGTTCTCACCTCTCTCGGCGACATCGGGGTGGGACTCCTGGTATTCATCGAAGTCCTGGTGCCTCCGATCCCGAGCGAGGTGATCCTGCCTTTCGCGGGATACCTCAGCCAGAGCGGCGACCTGCATCTGGGGTGGCTCATCTTCTGGAGCACGCTGGCGTCCTGGCTCGGCGCGCTGCTGCTGTACGGACTGGGAGCCGCGATCGGGATGGAGCGCGCCGTGCGGGTGATCGCCGCGACGCGACTCGTGAGCCGCTCCGATCTCGACCGCGGCTCGAGCTGGTTCGTGCGCAGCGGCGGGTGGACCGTGCTGGTGGGCCGCATGGTGCCCGGCGTGCGCAGTCTGATCTCGATCCCCGCCGGTGCGTCGGGAATGAACCTGGTGCGCTTCAGCATCTACACGATCATCGGCAGTGGTCTCTGGAACGCGATGCTGATCGGTGTCGGCGCCGCACTCGGCACGCAGCATGAGCAGCTCGAACAGTACCTCGGGTACCTCGACTACGTGGTCTACGGGGCGATCGCGATCGCGGTCGTCGTGCTGATCGTCCGGCGCGTGCGGGAGGGGTCCGAGCCGCGCTCGGAGGCGTCCCGCGCCGATGCGGCGACGATCGACGCGATGGATGATGCCGAGAACGACGCCGTGAACGTCGGCGCCGGAGACGAGTACCCCCGGTCGGACTCGAACCGACACTGAAGCGATTTTAAGTCGCCTGCCTCTGCCATTGGGCTACGGGGGCGTGGTCCCGGCCAGCCTAGCGGGGGCAGCGCGGGCCGGATCCGGTTCCGACGGTGGTCGGGCACCGCCCGTCCGCCGGACACTCGGTCCCGCGAGGGGTGATTCCCGGTGTACCCAGGTCGTAGGGTGGGGGAGTGCTCGACCTCACCGCCGAACTGAGCCCCGTCTCGGGGATGCCGTCCGTGTCTCCCGAGTGGGAGGATCCCGCGCGGTACTGGCCACGGCTTTCCGCAGCGACCGGGCATCTGCCCGCACCCGTCGCGGTGATCGACCGCGAGGCCCTGCGCTTCAACGCGATGGATCTGCTGGTGCGCGCAGGCGGTCTTCCGATCCGCGTCGCCTCGAAATCGGTGCGCGTGCGTGCCGTGCTGGATGCCGTGCTGGCGCTGCCCGGCTACCGCGGCATCCTCGCCTTCACCCTCGCGGAAGCGCTCTGGCTCGCGCGGGACCACGACGACATCGTGCTGGGCTATCCGACCGTGGACCGTGCGGGGCTCGCGGAGCTGTTCGCCGATGAGCAGGCCGCCGCGCGCATCACGCTCATGGTCGACGATCCCGTGCATCTCGACGTGATCGACAGCGTGGCCGCGCCCGGTGCACGTCCCGAGGTGCGGGTCGCGATCGACGTCGACGCCTCGTGGCGCTCGGCGATGCTCGGCCATATCGGCGTCCGGCGGTCGGCGCTGTTCAGCGCGGGCGAGGTCGCCGCGTTCGCACACCGCATCGTCGCTCGACCGGGGTTCCGTCTGGTCGGGCTGCAGATGTACGACGCGCAGATCGCCGGTCAGGGCGATGACGCGGGGATCGACGCCCCGCTCATCCGCATGGTGCAGGCGCGCTCGCGCGGGGAGCTGCGGGAGCGGCGAGCCGCCATCGCCGAGGCGGTCACCGCGGTCGTCCCGCTGGAGTTCCTCAACGGCGGGGGCACCGGCTCTCTGGAGTTCACCGGGAGCGACGAGTCGCTCACCGAGGCGAGTGCCGGCAGCGGTCTCCTCGGCGGCCACCTGTTCGACGGCTACCGCTCGTTCCGGCCGGCCCCGGCAGCCGCCTTCGCGTTCGACGTGGTGCGCCGCCCGACGCCCGACATCGCCACGGTCCTCGGGGGCGGCTGGATCGCCTCGGGGCCCGCGGTCGCCTCGCGTCAACCACGGCCGGTGTGGCCCGAGGGCCTGCGCACGCTTTCTCGGGAAGCCGCGGGAGAGGTGCAGACGCCGCTGCAGGGCCGAGCGGCGGCCGCCCTCGGGGTGGGTGATCGCGTGTGGTTCCGGCACGCCAAGAGCGGTGAACCCGCCGAGCGGATCGCGAGCTACCAGCTCGTCTCGGGCGAGGAGATCGTCGGCGAGCTGCCGACGTACCGGGGTGAAGGGAAGGCGTTCCTGTGACGCGGATCGGCGGCATCTGGCAGAACTGGGCGCGCTCGGCGTCGGTGCGACCCGCACGGGTGGAGCGTCCGCGCAGCCCGGAGGGCGTGCAGCGCGCGGTGATCGCGGCCGCGGCACAGCGGCTCCCGATCAAGGCGGTGGGCGCAGGACACAGCTTCAGCGGCATCGCGGTCGCTCCGGGAGTGCTGCTCGAACTCGACGACCTGCAGGGGGTCGTGAAGGTCGACGCCGCACGCGCACGTGTGACGCTGCTCGCCGGCACTCGTCTGCACCGCATTCCCACGCTCCTCGCGCCGCACGGGCTCGCGATGGAGAACCTGGGCGACATCGACCGGCAGTCGATCTCGGGCGCGATCTCCACAGGGACCCACGGCACCGGTGCCGGCTTCGGAGGACTCGCGGGCCAGGTGGTCGGACTCACCCTCGTGACCGCGTCGGGCGATCTCCTGCGCGTCGATGAGACGCAGAACAGTGAACTCCTCCCTGCCGCGGCGCTGGGACTCGGTGCTCTCGGCATCATCACCGAGGTGACGCTGCAGTGCGTTCCCGCCTTCCGCATGCACGCGGTCGATGAACCGCTGCCCCTCGGGGAGGTGCTGTCGACCCTCGCCGCCCGCGTCGCCGAGTACGACCACTTCGAGTTCTACTGGTTCGCGCACACCGACGTGGCGCTCACGAAGCGGCAGACGAGACTGCCGGAGTCCGCCGTGCGTCGGCCGCTCCCGGTCGTCGGCCGGTGGATCGATGAGACCCTGCTGTCGAACGGTGTCTACCGCGCAGCGTGCGCCGCGGGCCGGGTCGTACCGGCGATCACTCCGCCGTTCAATCGTCTCGCCGTGAAGCTCACGGGTGATCGCGAGTACACCGATCACTCGCACCGGGTCCTGACCCAGCATCGCGGCGTGCGTTTCCGCGAGATGGAGTACGCGCTGCCGGCCGAGAGCGTCGAGCCGGCGTTCCGGGCCGTGCAGGAGCTGATCGCCCGGCGCGGGTGGCGCATCGAGTTCCCGATCGAGGTGCGTTTCGCCGCCGGCGACGATCGCTGGCTGTCGACCGCCTACCAGCGCGCGACCGGCTACATCGCGGTGCACCGCTACTGGCGCGCGGATCCGACCGAGTACTTCGGAGCCGTCGAGGAGATCATGCGCGCGCACGACGGCCGCCCGCACTGGGGCAAGCTGCATACGCTGGACGCCGGGCAGTTGCGCGAGGGCTACCCGCGTTTCGACGACTTCCTCGCACTCCGCGAGCGCATGGATCCGGAGCGCCTCTTCGGCAACCGCCACCTGGAGCGCGTGCTGGGAGCCTGACGCCGATCCGTCCGCCCGGCGGCCGTCACGCCCGGTGAACGTGCAGACAGCGCGGATAGGATGGGACAAAACGAGGAAGGGTGGGGCCTCTGATGGAATGGCTTGTGCCGGTACTGATCGTCGTGGGTGTGATCCTGCTGGTCGGGATCTATTTGTGGGCGACGTACAACTCCCTGGTGCAGCTGAACGTGCGCGTCGATGAGGCGTGGAGTGGTATCACGGTGCAGCTCAAGCGGCGGGCCGACCTCATCCCCAATCTCATCGAGACCGTCAAAGGGTACGCGTCGCATGAGAAAGCCGTCTTCGAGAACGTCACGCGCGCACGCGCCGAGACGCTGAATGCCAGCGGTCCCGGCGACGCCGGTATCGCCGAAGGCCACCTGCAGCAGGCGCTGCGCAGCCTCTTCGCCGTCGCCGAGGCCTATCCGCAGCTCCAGGCGAGCCAGAACTTCCTGCAGGTGCAGCAGGCGCTGGTGGACACCGAGGACAAGATCCAGGCGGCACGACGCTTTTACAACGGTGGCGTGCGCGAGCTCAACACCAAGATCAAGGTCTTCCCGAACAACCTGTTCGCCAAGGGGCTCGGCTTCACGGAGCGCGAGTTCTTCGAGGTCGCCGACAGCGGTGCGATCTCGGAGCCCCCGCGCGTGCAGTTCTGACCCGGGATCGGGCGCGGAGCGTCACCAGACCGTGAGCTCGATGCCCTTCGTCGTGAAGGCCACGTCGCCCCGCACGGTCCAGGACTCCGTGCGATAGGTGATCGTGCGGGCCGATCCGTCGTGACCTGTCCCGTCCACGGTCGCGACCAGCACCCCGCCGCCGGCCGTGAAGGCCGTCGGGGTCAGTGACACGGTCGGGAGGGTCTCGATGCGGAACGCGACGTCGGTGACCTCGCGGAAATCGACACCCCAGGGGATGCGGATGCCGCATCCTTCGGGCGTCGCGCCACCGTCCGACGCCGAATCGCCTTCCGCCGTGCACGTCTCGAGGTGCTCGTCGAGGACGTCTTGGGCGGCGTCGGTCGCGGCCGCGCGCACCTCGACGTCGATCTCGACCGCGGTGGTCTCGCCCGGCAGCAGGGCGGCGGTGGTCCCGCCCTCGAGCAGCGCGGACGGGGCGGCGGCGACGTCGTAGACGGCGGGCAGCAGCGCGAGGGGCTTCTCGGCGGAGACCGCCACCTCTCCGATCACCACAGCGGATCCCGTGCTCATCCGGACGTCGAGGAGTGCCAGCGCGGACGAATCGAGACGCCAACCGCCGTCGCGGCGTTCGAGCGTCAGCGTGGCCGTGCGGTCGCGATCGCCCATCCGGAAGGACACGTCGGCGGTCGCCGAGCCGCCGCGCTCCTCGACGCCGACCACGGCGGCGTCATCGATGAACGATGACGCGCCGGCGAACACCGCCCGCGCGTCATCCGAGACGCTCACGCCCGTCGACACGACGGCATCGGCGTCGCCGACGGTCAGTGCCTGCAGGTAGGCCCGCGTGGTCTCCTCCGCCGAGGGCGATCTGCTGGCGGTCTGCCAGGCCCAGATCCCGGCCACGGTCCCGGCTGCGACGAGCAGCACGATCCCGGTGCCGATCGCGAGCAGCCATCCGCGGCGTCGCGTCATGACAGCGACTCTTCCGCGCGGACTCCGCCGTCGTCCCCTCGGTTCTCGCGCCGGTGGATGTGACGGCGCACCGCCCCACCGCCCAGGCCGACGAGCGCGTGGTGCACGGCATCCGCTGCATCGCCCCACCCCGACACCGAGACGTGCGCGAGTCCCTGCCACGCCGCGGCCAGTGCCAGCTCGCGGGCGATCGGCTCGGCATCGCCCGCACGGGCCTGCGGCTCCCACCACGCGGACTGCACCTGCAGCGTCGACTCCTGTCGGTCCGCCTTGAGATCGACGCGGGCGACGATGCGGTCGCCGACGAGGACGGGCAGTGAGTAGTAGCCGAAGCGCCTCTTGTCCGCCGGGACGTAGATCTCGATGCGGTAGTCGAGCGCGAAGGTGCGCAGCGCACGGTCACGGAACCAGACCACGGGATCGAACGGCGTCAGCAGTGCGGCGCCCCGGATCCCGCGGGGGAGCACGGCGTCGCGGTGACGCCAGGTCGGGAGGGGGCGGCCCCCTCGTTCCCACCCGCGCACGTGCACGGGCAGCAGCTCGCCCGCGTCCGTCAGCTCCCGGATCGCCTGCGACACGGTCGTGGTGTCGCGGATCCGGTAGTAGTCGGCGAGGTCGGCCCGGGTGGCGACGCCGGAGGAACGTGCCGCGCGCGCGATCAGCGTGCGGATCGCCTCGGCGCGCGGAATCTCGCGGGAGCGGACGGCACCGGGGATCACGTGCTCCGCCAGCGCGTAGGTGCGCTCGAAGCCCTTCCGTCCGCTGATCGCCACATCGCCCGTGCGCCAGAGATGCTCCAGGGCGAGCTTCACGTCGTCCCAGTCCCACCACGTGCCGCGCTCACGGGGTGCATCCGCACGCAGATCGACGGGCCGCAGCGGTCCGCGGTCGCGGAGTTCGTCCTGCACCCACCCGACCGTGCGGGCGTTGCGCGTCATCCACGAGTCCTCGCCGGCCCAGCGACGCCGGAAGTCGTCCATGCGGAAGCGCCACAGCGGCCAGTCCTCGACCCGGATGAACGTGGCCTCGTGCGCGAGGTATTCGACGTAGTGCGTGGTGCGGGAGAGGAAGACCCGATCGAGCAGCGCCGGATCGTACGCGCCCAGACGCGAGAACATCGGGAGGTAATGCGACCGCGCGAAGACGTTGACGGAGTCGATCTGCAGCACGCCGAGCCGCTCCATCGCACGGTGGAGGTGCCGGCTCGAGACGGTCGCAGGACGCGCGCGACCGAACCCCTGCGCGGCCAGCGCGAGACGGCGCGCCTGCGCGGGGCTGAGAGTATCGGTCACGTCGTCAGGGTACCCGCGGGCAGCGACATCGGGCGCCGACGACGACCGTCATCGAAGCGTGCTCGGGCTGTCGGCGACGGCATCGAGCGACCCCGGGATCGCTCTAGACTTGGGCGATGAGTGATGAGCGGCGATCCTGGCTGACGGAACTGTTCCGACCGCGCCCGGACTCGCCCGACCGCACCGTCACGACCGAGGCGGATGAAGCCGTGCCGCTCGCGCTGCGCATCACGGCGGGGTACGCCTGGCGACTGCTCCTGATCGCGGCCGCGCTCGGCGTCTTCATCTGGCTCGTGATGCTGCTCAAGCTCCTGGTCATCCCGCTCATGGTCGGCATCCTGATCACCGCGCTCCTGTGGCCGGCGTTCGGATTCATGCTGCGACACCGGTTCCCGCGCTGGATCGCGATCGTCATCTCGCTGCTCGGCACCGCCGCGATCGTCACCGGTCTCGTCTGGCTCGTCGTCTGGCAGGTCAGGCTGGAGCTCCCCAAGGTGCAGGCGAGCTCGGCCGAGGCCTTCCAGCAGTTCCAGGTCTGGCTCCACGAGGGGCCCCTCAGTCTCTCCGACACCCAGATCGCCGACTACCTCGACCAGGGCCTCGCCTTCCTCGACGAGCAGGCGCAGGCGCTCTTCACCGGCGCGCTCGCGATCGGCACCACCGTGGGGCACGTGGTCACCGGCGCCCTGTTGTCGCTCTTCATCCTGATCTGCCTCCTCGCCGACGGCGGGGGCATCTGGCGGTGGACCGTCAGGATCTTCCCGCGCCGCGCACGTCCTGCTGTCGACGGCGCCGCGCGCAACGGATGGGCGACCATCGTCAACTACGCCCGGACCCAGCTGTTCGTGGCGACGATCGACGCGATCGGCATCGGCCTGGGCGCCTTCCTGCTGCAGGTCCCGCTGGCGCTGCCGGTGGCCGTGCTGGTGTTCCTCGGCTCGTTCATCCCGATCGTCGGCGCGGTCGCGACCGGCGCGGTCGCGGTGTTCCTCGCCCTGGTCTACAACGGCCCCTGGATCGCCCTGTGGATGCTGCTGGTGGTCCTGGCCGTGCAGCAGATCGAGGGGCACATCCTGCAGCCGATCATGATGGGTTCGGCAGTGAAGGTGCACCCGCTCGCCGTGGTCCTCGTGGTCGCGGGTGGGGCGATGATCGGCGGCATCCCCGGCGCGCTGTTCGCCGTGCCGCTGGCCGCGTTCCTCAACGTGGCCGCGGTGACCATCAGCACCGGGTCCTGGCGCACGGGTGCCGGGCCCAGCGGAGATCTCATCTGGAGCACAGTGCCGCGGGAGCGGCGACGGAGGAATCAATGAGTGCAGTCCCCAGCCTGGCCGAGTTCGCCCGCGCCGCTCAGAGTCTGGCCGAGGTGATCTCGCACACCCCGACGCTGCCTTCTCGCGCCCTGTCCGACGCGCTCGGTGTTCCCGTGCTGCTCAAGATGGAGAACCTCCAGCGCACGGGGTCCTTCAAGATCCGCGGGGCCGCGTATCGCCTCTCCCGACTGACCGCCGAGGAACGCGCACGCGGCGTGGTCGCGGCGTCGGCCGGGAACCATGCGCAGGGCGTCGCCCTCGCGGCGCAGGCACTCGGCATCTCGGCCACGATCTTCATGCCGATCGGGGTGCCCGTGCCGAAGCTGCTGGCCACGCGCGGCTACGGAGCGGATGTGGTGCTCGAGGGAGAGACGGTCGCCACCTCGCTCCGGCTCGCCGCCGAGTTCTCGGAGCGCACCGGGGCCGTGCTCATCCCGCCGTTCGACAACCGCGACGTGGTGATCGGGCAGGGCACCCTCGGGCTCGAGCTGCTGGAAGACGCCCCCGACGTCGACACGATCGTGCTCAGCATCGGCGGCGGCGGACTCATCGCCGGTGTCGCCGCCGCGGTGAAGGCGCGGGCGGCCGAGCTCGGCAGAACCGTCAGGATCATCGGCGTGCAGGCGGAGAACGCCGCCGCCATGGCGCCGTCGCTCGAGGCGGGGATGCCGGTCGACATCGTGACGCGTCCGACGATCGCCGACGGCATCCTGGTCTCGCGTCCCGGCGCGATCCCGTTCGACATCATCCGTGAGCACGTCGACGAGATCGTCACGGTGTCCGACGACGACCTCGCCCGCGCGATCCTGGTGCTCCTCGAGCAGTCCAAGGTGGTCGTGGAGCCGGCGGGCGCCGCGGGCGTCGCGGCCATCCTCGCCGGCAAGATCACGCCCACGGGCACCACGCTCGCCGTGCTCTCCGGCGGCAACATCGATCCGCTCCTGCTGCAGCGCGTGGTCTCGCACGGGCTGGCGGCCTCCGGTCGCTACCTGACCATCCGCGTCCCCCTGCCCGATCGTCCCGGCCAGCTGGCGCGCGTCTCTGAGCTCATCGCCGCCGCGGGGGCCAACGTCATCGAGGCCATGCACACGCGTCACGGGCACGGTCTGCAGATCAGCGATGTCATCCTCGAGCTCAGCGTCGAGACACGCGGGCCGGAGCATTCGCAGCACACGCTCGACACCCTGCGGCTCGCGGGCTTCGAGCCGATCATCGTGCCCGACTGATCCCCCTGAACCACGGCAACGCAGAGGGCCCCTCCGACCACGGTCGGAGGGGCCCTCTGCTGTCTCGCGCGATCAGCCCGTGTACGTCTCGACGTTCACGATCTCGACGGTGATCGAGCGGCCGTTCGGAGCCTCGTACGATGACTTCTCGCCCACCTTGAGACCGAGGATGGCCTGTCCGAGGGGGCTGGCCTCGCTGTAGACGTCGTGGTCGCTGCCGGCCGCGATCTCGCGGCTGCCGAGCAGGAAGACCTCTTCGCCGCCGGCGACGATCGCGGTGACGACCGTGCCCGGTTCGACGATGCCGCGGCTGGCGGGAGCCTCGCCGACCTTGGCGGTCTTCAGGAGGTTCTCGAGCGTGCGGATGCGGGCCTCCTGCTTGCCCTGCTCATCCTTCGCGGCGTGGTAGCCGCCGTTCTCCTTGAGGTCGCCCTCTTCGCGGGCGGCCTCGATGCGCTTGGCGATCTCGTCGCGTCCCGTGGTGGAGAGGTGTTCCAGCTCGGCGACGAGCCGGTCGTATGCCTCCTGCGTGAGGAACGGAACCTGAGCATCGGTGGACATGACGAAGCTCCTTCTATCCGGATCCCGGCCGCAGTCCGCGGGGGATATGCCAAGACGCCCTGGCACGTGCCAGGGCGTCGTCTGTCTGGGATGAGTCTAGGCGACCCAGCAGGTGTTCACCAAACCTGTCGTGGCCTCGCCCACGGTGGGGACGGTGGCCTCGACGGCCCGGGAATGGCTCTCTCCGGCGGCGATCTCGACGAGCTTCCAGCCGACGACGCCGAACTCCTCGTCCAACGCCTCGACGATGCAGACGACGTCCTCGCCCTGCACCCCGGTCACCTGGAATCGCACATCGACCGAGTGCTCGTCGACCAGCTCGTACCCGAGGTCGTCGGCGTCGACGGAGCTCATCGACTGCGCGACGGTCATCCAGCCGAACGCGATCACGAGCACCGCCGCGATCGCGGTGCCGATGATCCACGGTCCGCGCCGGCGTCGGGTGCGGCCATAGCGCTCGTCGAGCTCTGCTGCTGTCGTCACGGGAGGTGTCTTCCGGTCGTTAGGCTGGTGGTTCCAGGTTATGCGACCTGCGCACGAAAGGCCGACACATGTTCGCTCTGTCCGAGACGCCGATGCCGACGCCCACCATGACGGTCGCCCCGGAGGCGGTCACGCCGGGCTTCGTCGGCTTCGCGGCGATCGTGGTCGTGCTGATCGCCGTGATCCTGCTGATCTGGGACATGAACCGTCGGATCCGCCGGGTGCGCTACCGCGAAGAGGTGCGCGAGGAGCTCGATGCGGAGGAAGCCGCCCGTGCAGCGGACGAGGCGACCGAGACCGACGCGGACGTCCCGGTCGTCCGTGACGGGGACGACGACCCGCGAACGACCTGATCGTCTCAGGCGCCCAGCGACGGTGACAGCGGCGCGAGGGTGATCAGCAGGCAGGCCGTCCAGTGGCACAGGAACGCCAGCACGGTGCACACGTGGAAGATCTCGTGGAAGCCGAAGTGGCCGGGCCACGGGTTCGGCTTCTTCATCGCGTAGATCACCGCGCCGCCCGTGTAGAGGAGGCCTCCGACGATGACCAGCACCATCATCGCGACGTTCGCCGCGAGCAGGTCGGCCATGAACATGACCGCCGCCCACCCCATCAGCAGGTACAGCGCCACATAGAGCCACCGCGGGGCGTGGATCCAGAAGACGCGGAACAGGATGCCCACCACGGTGCCGCCCCACACGAGGCTCAGCAGCAGGGTTCCCTTTCCTGGAGGGAGCGCCAACGTCGCCAGGGGTGTGTAGGTGCCGGCGATGAGCAGGAAGATGTTGGCGTGGTCGATCCGCTTCAGGAGGAGCTTCACGCGGGGGCTCCAGGCGAAGCGGTGATACAGCGCCGACATGCCGAACAGCAGCAGCGAGCTCGTCATGAAGACCGCCGCCGCCCACTTCGCCGCCCCGCCCTGGGCGACCACGATCAGCACGATGCCGGCGACGAGCGCGATCGGGAAGGTGGCGGCGTGCACCCATCCGCGCCAGCTCGGCTTGATCTCGACGGCCGCGTCGACCGCGGCGACCTCGAGGAGGGGCAGCTGGGGGAGATCGGGGTCCGAGGAGGAGGGAGTGCTCACGAGGCCACTCTAAGCCGCCGCGCATGCCGGAGGACGCACATACCCTCAGCTTCACCACCGTCGGAAAACGCCGCAGCACGGTAGCGTAAGGAGGTGATTTCACGCGAGAGCTCGGGCCGCGGCCCGCTGTACCGGCTCTACAGCAATCGACTGCGCCGCCAGTTGAATGCGGCGTCGGTGCCGCATCACGTGGCGATGATGATCGACGGCAACCGTCGGTGGGCGCGACAGCTGGGCTACAGCTCCGCCGCGCACGGCCACCGCGCCGGTGCGGTCAAGATGCACGAGTTCCTCGGCTGGTGCGATGAGCTCGGAGTGCGTGTCGTCTCGCTCTACCTGCTGTCGAGCGACAATCTGCGCAAGCGCGACTCCGCAGAGCTCGCCGACCTGATCGAGATCATCGCGGAACTCGCCGATGCGCTCTCGCAGGAGGGCAACTGGAGGGTGCAGCACGTCGGCCGCGCCGACATCCTGCCGCCGGAGCTGGCCCGCGTGCTCGCGGCGGCCGAGGAGCGCACGAAGGATCACACCGGGCTGCATGTCAACCTCGCGGTCGGGTACGGCGGGCGTCATGAGATCGTGGACGCCGTGCGCAGCATCCTGGTCAAGCACGAGGCGTCCGGGGGCACCATGGAGGACCTCGCCGCCCACCTCACGCCCGAGATGATCGGCGAGCACCTGTACACCGGTGGTCAGCCCGACCCCGACCTGGTCATCCGCACGAGCGGAGAGCAGCGTCTCAGCGACTTCCTGCTCTGGCAGAGCGCCCACAGCGAGTTCTACTTCGTGGAGGCGCTCGGGCCCGACCTCCGCGAGGTCGACTTCCTGCGCGCCATCCGCGACTACTCCGACCGCGATCGGCGCTTCGGCCGCTGAGCCCCGCAGCGAGGGCCCGGCGGACGCTTCGGTGACCTGCCAGAATGACGCAGTGGGTACATTCGACGACTATCTCGCCACGTTCGACAACGAACCCGGATACCTGAACTGGGCCGCGTTCGGGCCCCTTTCTCCCTCCGTGCGTGAGGAGATCTTCGCTGACGCGGATCTGCTGGGCAGTGGTCGTCCGTCGTCCCTCGCCCTGGTCGCGGAACGGGTGGCTCAGGCCCAGGAGATCGTCGCCGAGCTGCTGGGCGGGGAGGCGGCCGACGTCACGCTGCAGCCCTCGTCCACCCAGGGCCTCGCGCACGCGCTCTACGGACTGTCCGGAGCGGTCATCAGCTCGACCGCCGAGTTCCCCAGTGTCAGTCTCACTCTCGAACGGGCCGCAGCGGCATCCCACGGGGCGCTCCGGCCGCGCTGGATCACGCCGGCCGACGGGCGCGTGACGCCGGGTGCGGTGGCCGATGCGTTGGACGATGAGGTGACCGCACTGGCGGTGAGCCATGTCGACTTCCGCACCGGCTTCCGCGCGGATCTCGCGGCGCTTCGTGACCTTCTCGGGCCCGACCGACTGCTGATCGTCGACGCGGTGCAGTCCTTCGGTGTGGTCGACGCCGACTTCTCGGCGGCCGATGTCGTGGTCGGACACGGGTACAAGTGGCTGCGTGCCGGTCGTGGTACCGCCTTCGCGCGCTTCGCGCCTCGGGCCCGGGAGCGGATCACGCCCTTGCTCAGTGGGATCGTCGGCACGCTCAGGGACGGGCTCGCGATCGACGAACTCCCGGCAGCGGCGATGTCGGCCAGGGCCTACACCGTGAGCGGTCCGGACACGCTCGCCGCCGGCCGCCTGGCGATCGGGGCGCGCGACGTGCGAGATGCCGGAGTCCCGGCGATCGAGAATCGGATCGCGGATCACGTCGACGCCATCCTCGAGATCGCCGACCGTCACGGCATCGCGGTGAGCTCGCCGCGGGAGCGGAGCCACCGGGCAGGCATCGTCGCACTGGCACCCGACGAGCCCGCCCGTCTCGCCGCGGCCCTCGCGAACGCCGGGGTGGTGGCCACCTCGCGGGGCGCGGCCGTGCGCGTCGCCCCGCATGCGGGGACGGATGCGGGCACCATCCGGCTGCTCGACGACGCGCTCGCCGCGTTCGGAAACGAGACGTTAACCATCACGTAAGAAATTCCTGGCGTGTCGAGCCGCGGGGAATTCGATGATCGGTCGTAACTTCGAGGCATCGGGCACGGAGCCCGGTCGAGTCGGCCTTCAGGTTCGCGACTCGTGGCCCTGGTCGACTCGTTCTCATAGCCGGGATTTCTCCCGGGTCGGGAGTGGGTCGTGACCTCACGTACAGCGCAGCAGTCCACCAGCACCGCGCAGCAGTCCACCCGTAAGACGACGAGGCGGGCATCCTCCGCAGATCCCGATCAGGATCTGCGGACCTATGTCCTCGACACCTCGGTGCTGCTGAGCGATCCGCAGGCGTTCTTCCGGTTCGCCGAGCACTCCGTGGTGCTCCCCGTCGTGGTGATCACCGAGCTCGAGGGCAAACGCCACGACCCGGAGATCGGCTACTTCGCCCGTCAGGCGCTGCGTCACCTCGACGATCTGCGCATCGAGCACGGCCGCCTCGACTTCCCGGTCGAAGTGGGGGAGGGCGGCACGCTCCGCGTCGAACTCGCGAACACGGACTCCTCGGTCCTGCCGGCGGGGATCCGACTGAGCGACAACGACACCCGCATCCTCTCGGTCGCCATGCACCTGTCACAGGACGGACAGGACGTGACGATCGTCTCGAAGGATCTGCCGATGCGGGTGAAGGCCGCCTCGCTCGGCCTGCGCGCCGAGGAGTACCTCGCGGAACAGGCAGTGGACTCCGGATGGACGGGCATCTCGACGCTGAACATCTCGGGAGACGACATCAGCGATCTCTACGAGAGCGAGGTCGGGATCAGTGAGGACGCGCGGGGACTTCCGGTCAACACGGGCCTGATCATCCACTCCGAGCGCGGCTCCGCTCTCGGTCGCATCACCGGTGATGGGGAATACCGACTGGTGCGCGGAGATCGCGACGTCTTCGGCATGCACGGTCGTTCGGCCGAGCAGCGGATCGCGATCGATCTGCTGACCGACCCGGATGTCGGCATCGTCTCACTCGGCGGTCGGGCCGGAACCGGCAAGTCGGCGCTCGCGCTGTGCGCGGGGCTCGAGGCGGTCCTCGAGCGGCAGCAGCAGAAGAAGATCATCGTCTTCCGTCCGCTGTTCGCGGTGGGCGGGCAGGAGCTCGGCTATCTCCCCGGAGACCAGGGCGAGAAGATGGGCCCCTGGGGGCAGGCCGTGTTCGACACGCTCGGCTCCGTCGTCTCCGGGAACGTCGTCGAGGAGATCATCCAGCGGGGTCTGCTCGAGGTCCTCCCTCTGACGCACATTCGCGGGCGCTCTCTCCACGACGCCTTCGTGATCGTGGACGAGGCGCAGTCGCTCGAGCGCAACGTGCTGCTGACGGTGCTCAGCCGCATGGGGCAGAACTCCCGCGTCATCCTCACGCACGATGTCGGACAGCGCGACAACCTCCGTGTCGGCCGCCACGACGGCATCGCGAGCGTCATCGAGACTCTCAAGGGTCACGACCTGTTCGGGCACGTGACGCTGATGCGCTCCGAGCGCTCCGCGATCGCCGCTCTCGTCACCGAACTCCTGGAGGGGGGAGAGCTCAGCTGACGCCCCGGCGGATGCGCGACCCGCAGACACGGGCACGAGGATTCGAGTGATCGCCCCGTGCAGGTGTCGGGGGCACGCCCCGAGAACGACGGATGCCGCAGGGCACAGGGCCCCGCGGCATCCGTCGTCGACCGGTGATCAGCCGGGGTGGGTCATCGACAGCAGATCGAGCTTCTCGTCGAGCTGCTCGAGGGTGAGGTCTCCGCGCTCGACGTAGCCGAGGTCGATCACGGCGTCGCGCACCGTGATGCCCTGGGCGACCGAGTGCTTCGCGATCTTCGCGGCGGCCTCGTAGCCGATCAGCTTGTTCAGCGGCGTCACGATCGAGGGGCTCATGCCGGCGAAGGCGGCGGCGCGCTCCTCGTTCGCACGCAGGCCGTCGATCGTCTTGTCGGCGAGCACGCGAGAGGCGTTGGAGAGCAGGCGGATCGATTCCAGCAGCGCCGTGCCCATGACCGGGATCGCGACGTTGAGCTCGAAGGAACCGGATGCTCCGGCCCATGCCACCGTCGCGTCGTTCCCGATCACGCGGGCGCACACCATCAGCACGGCCTCGGGGACGACCGGGTTGACCTTGCCCGGCATGATCGACGATCCGGGCTGGAGGTCGGGGATGTGCAGCTCGCCGAGCCCGGTGTTCGGGCCCGAGCCCATCCAGCGCAGGTCGTTGTTGATCTTGGTGAGCGAGACCGCGATCGTGCGGAGGGCGCCGGATGCCTCGACGAGACCGTCGCGGTTGGCCTGCGCCTCGAAGTGGTCCTTCGCCTCGGTGATCGGCAGCTCGGTCTCGGCCGCGAGCAGCGCGATGACCTTCTGCGGGAACCCGAGGGGGGTGTTGATGCCCGTGCCCACGGCGGTGCCGCCGAGCGGGACCTCGGCCACGCGGGGGAGCGCCGACTGCACGCGCTCGATGCCCAGGCGCACCTGGCGCGCGTAGCCGCCGAACTCCTGGCCGAGTGTGACGGGCGTGGCATCCATGAGGTGCGTCCGGCCCGATTTGACGGCGGTCTTCCACAGCTCCGCCTTCGCCTCGAGCGCGACCGCGAGGTGGTCGAGAGAGGGGATGAGCGTGTCGATCAGTGCCTGGGTGACGGCGATGTGCACCGAGGTCGGGAAGACGTCGTTCGACGACTGCGAGGCGTTGACGTGATCGTTGGGGTGGACGGTGGCGCCCAGGATGCCCGTCGCGAGGGTCGCGAGCACCTCGTTCATGTTCATGTTCGAAGAGGTGCCCGAGCCGGTCTGGTAGGTGTCGACCGGGAACTCGCCGTCGTGCGCGCCGGAGGCGACCTGGTCGGCGGCCTGTGCGATGGCGTCGGCGATCGCACCGTCGAGCGTGCCGAGTTCCTTGTTCGCGAGAGCCGCGGCCTTCTTGATCCGGGCGAGGGCGGCGATCTGCGTCGATTCCAGCCCCTTGCCCGAGATCGGGAAGTTCTCCACCGCGCGCTGCGTCTGCGCTCCGTAGAGCGCGTTCACGGGCACGCGCACTTCACCCATGGTGTCGTGCTCGATGCGGTATTCGGACTCGGTCATTCCGATGCCTCCTGAGATTCGGGGTCGATGCCCACGGTGATGACGGGCACGGCCGTGCCCTCGGCGAGACGGTAGTTGGCGCCGACGATGCCGAGGCGGCCCTCGTCGACGGCCTTGCTGATGAGCTCGGACGAGTGGAGCAGATCCGCGACGGTGTTGCGCAGGTGCTCGATGCCGACGAGCTCGGCGTCGATCTCGTCGACGGTGGAGCCGCCGCTCTCCGAGAGGACCTTGCGGGCGGCCGGCACGATCGGCGCGATGAGCTTCCAGATGTGCGGCGGGAGGGGAGCGGCGTCGATCGCGGTGCCGTCGATGGCGGCGCGCACGGCGCCGCACGAGTCGTGCGCCAGGACGACGATCAGCGGCACCTTGAGCACGGCGACCGCGTACTCCAGGCTGGCGACGATGGACTCGCCGATCACCTGGCCGGCGTTGCGCACCACGAACAGGTCGCCGAGTCCGAGGTCGAAGATGATCTCGGCGGCGAGGCGCGAATCGGAGCAGCCGAAGAGCGTGGCGACCGGGTTCTGCGCCGCGGCCAGGTGTTTGCGACGTGCGACGTCCTGGTTCGGGTGCCGGGGCTCATCGGCGACGAAGCGACGGTTGCCGTCCTGCATCTGGGTCCAGGCGGCGGCGGGCGTGAGAGCGTGCGTCATGGGACCTCCGAAAGGGCACGGATCTGCGGGACCAGGGTCTCTGCGAGCTGGGCGGTCGAGGCGGCGGAGCGGGAGCCGTACAGCAGCACGTAGTCATCGCCGGCCTGCGTGCCGATCGCGTGGGTGATGTTCTGGCTCGCTCCCGCGCTGCCGGGCTCGAAGACATCCCACTCGAGTCCGTCGATCGAGACGGTGCCGGTGGGGGCGATGCCGTTCAGCCGCTGCGGCGCCCATGCGACGTCTGCATCGAACGCCTGCGCCATGCGCACGAAGCCACGCTCATCCTGCGCGGCCGGGGCGAGGGTGATGTCCCAGACGACGGTCGCTCCGCTCTCGAGGCCGGCGGCGTTCACGCGCCAGAAGTCGCCGAGCTCCGGCACCAGCGCCGGACTGCCCATCGTGGACTCCACGTCTGCCGCGATGCCGGCGACGTCGATCTCCTTCGCGTCCGTCGGCTCGCCGCGCGGCACGATGAGGACGATCACGAGGACGACGGCGAGGGTGACGAGAAGGGCGGCGGCCAGGCTGCGCATGGTCTGGCTCGACCGATAGGCCTTGCTCGATGCGGCCTTGCGAGCGGCCGTCTCCTCCGGGGTCTCCGGCCGACCGAGTTCGGCGACGATCCGGGCGGGCTTGTTCATGAGTCGCTCTCGTCGGAGGCCGAGGCGCGCGCAGCGTCGAGGCGGCGCTTCGCGCCCAGCAGCCATTCTTCGCACCGGGCGGCCAGGGCCTCACCGCGCTCCCATAGTGCGAGCGAGTGCTCGAGGGTCGGAGAGCCCTGTTCGAGCTCTGCGACGACCTTCACCAGCTCGTCTCGGGCGGCCTCGAACGACAGCGTCTCCA
Organism: Microbacterium sp. TW_SC_2; assembly: GCF_055361165.1. Taxonomy (NCBI): domain Bacteria; kingdom Bacillati; phylum Actinomycetota; class Actinomycetes; order Micrococcales; family Microbacteriaceae; genus Microbacterium; species Microbacterium sp. TW_SC_2. The sequence continues at coordinate 1,040,539 of NZ_CM143952.1, forward strand.
CGGGGTTGTCGTTCAGCGCGCTCACCCTTTCATCCTACGGCGTGCGGATGTCGTCGTCGGATGCTGCGGAGCGGGAGGTCGGACCCTCACGGCTGCTCCGCGATCTCGCCCTCGGAGCGCGCGGCGACCGAGCCGCGGTCGAGCGTGATCGTCAGAGCGCTGCCGGCCGGGGCGTCGGCGGCATCGCGCAGGATGACACCGCCGTCGAGATGGGCGATCGCATAGCCGCGGGCCAATGTCGCGGCGGGGGAGAGGGCGCGCAGCGAGGCCCGGAGCTCGGTGGTGCGCCGACCGGCGAGGTCGAGCTGGCGCGTGATGCTGTCGCGTCCCCGCGAGAGGAGCAGCCAGAGGTCGTGGGCACGACCGTCGATGATCGGCGCGGGGGAGCGCAGCACGGGACGCGAACGCAGCTGCTCCAGCTGGGCGATGTCGTGACTCAACCGCTGGGTGAGACGCGACGTGGAGCGCGACCGCAGCTGCGCGATCACCGCCCGCTGCTCACCCACGTCGGGGACCACGCGCTTGGCGGCGTCCGTCGGGGTGGAAGCGCGCAGATCGGCGACGTCGTCGAGGAGCGGGTGGTCGTTCTCATGGCCGATCGCGCTCACGATCGGAGTGGATGCGGCGGCCACGGCGCGCACGAGCCGCTCGTCGCTGAAGCCGAGCAGGGTCTGCGGGTCGCCGCCTCCGCGCGCGATGATGATGACGTCGACCTCGGGGTCGGCATCGAGCCGGGCCAGGGCCGCGAGAGTGTCGGGCACGCACCGATCGCCCTGCACCGCGGCGTACTCGGTGCGGAAGCGCACCTGGGGCCAGCGCAGCTCGGCGTTGCGATGCACGTCCTTCTCCGCGTCCGACCGTTCTCCCGTGATCAGGCCGATCACGTGCGGGAGGAACGGCAGGCGTTGCTTGCGCCCCTGGTCGAAGAGGCCCTCCTGGCGCAGCTGCGCGCGGAGCTTCTCCAGCCGCTCGAGCTGATCGCCGAGCCCCACGTGCTTCATGGCCGAGACGGTGAAGCTGAAGTCTCCCGACTTGATGTAGTAGTCGGCCTTGACGGCGGCGACCACGTGATCTCCGACACCGAGGTCGGAGGGGATGCGGCCGCGCACGCTCGACCACACGCGGATCGAGATCTGCGCATCGGACTGCGTGTCCTTCAGGCGTGCGAAGACGTTCCCCCCGCGCACGTTCCACGAGGTGATCTCGCCCTCGACCCAGACGGTGTTCCAGCGCGCGATGAAGTCGCGGATCGTGCCGTTGAGCCGGGCGACCGAGGTCGGGGCGTCCGCGGTGGAATCGCGCGGAGCCACCGCATCGGCGGGCGGGCTCTCGCCGGGAGCGGTCGCGGCTTCGAAGGCTGTCATCTGGTGTGGGTCATCCTGCTCGTGATCGTGGTGTCCCGGCGCCGGGGTGTGCCCGGACATCGGCCTCCGGGCGCCCAGGCCCTTCCCGGCGAAGCGCCGGTAGAATCGAGGGGTGACCTCGACTGTCGTACATCTCCCCGCCCCCCGCATCCCTCGAGTGCGCGCGGCGTCCGGCCGGCTTCAGGATAACCCGGTGGTCGGACAGAAGCGGGTCCTGCTCGCCGCCCCGCGTGGATACTGCGCCGGCGTCGACCGGGCCGTGGTCGCCGTCGAGAAGGCCCTCGAGCGCTACGGGGCGCCGGTGTACGTGCGCAAGCAGATCGTGCACAACATCCACGTCGTGACCGAGCTCGAGGAGAAGGGTGCGATCTTCGTCGAGGAGGTCGACGAGGTTCCCGAGGGTGCGCACGTCGTCTTCAGCGCGCACGGCGTCTCGCCGGCCGTGGTCGGTGCCGCGGCGGACCGGGGTCTGCACGCGATCGACGCCACCTGCCCGCTCGTCACGAAGGTCCACCGTGAAGCCGTGCGGTTCGCGCGCGACGACTACGAGATCCTCCTCATCGGCCACGAAGGCCACGAGGAGGTCGAGGGGACCGCAGGTGAGGCCCCGGACCACGTGACGATCGTGAACTCGCCGGAGGACGCCGACCTCGTGCAGGTGAAGGACCCCTCCAAGGTCGTCTGGCTGTCGCAGACCACGCTCTCGGTCGACGAGACCATGGAGACCGTGAACCGCCTGCGTCTGCGCTTCCCCGAACTGCAGAGCCCCCCGTCCGATGACATCTGCTACGCCACGCAGAACCGCCAGGTGGCCATCAAGAAGGTCGCCGCTGCGGCTGATCTCGTCATCGTGGTCGGCTCGTCGAACTCCTCCAACAGCGTGCGTCTGGTCGAGGTCGCCCTCGAGTACGGCGCCAAGGCGGCCTACCGGGTCGACTACGCCGAAGAGGTGCAGCAGGAATGGCTCGACGGCGTCGAGACGGTCGGCGTGACCAGCGGGGCCTCGGTGCCCGAGGTGCTGGTGCGCGAGGTGCTGGCGGCTCTCGACGACGCGGGGTACCGCGACGTGGAGGAGATCCGCACCGCGGAGGAAGACCTGCTCTTCTCCCTTCCCAAGGAGCTCCGACAGGACTCGTCCGGACAGCGCGATGCACGGGCACTCGGTGGCCGGCCCTCCGGAGGAGGCGCGTAACGATGAGCCCCGCGGAGGCGGAGCCGACCCTCATCGGGTCGGTGCAGCGCGCTCTCCGCCTCGTCGACATCGTCGCCAACTCCGCTCGGCCCCTCCCGGTCAAGATGCTGGCCGCGATCACGGGCCTCACCCCGGGAACCACCTACAACCTCGTGCGCACCCTCATCCATGAGGGCTATCTGGCGGCGGAGCCGGACGGACTCGTCCTCGGCACCCGATTCCCGGTGTTCCGGGACGAGACCGATACCCGGGGCGTGTTCCTGGCCCGGGTGCGCTCGGCGCTGCGTGACGTGACCGACGAGGTCGGGGCGACCGCCTATCTCTCGCGGTTCGCCGACGGTGAGATGCACCTGGTCGACATCGTGGATGCCGTGCACAATCCGCGCGTCGAGCTCTGGGTCGGTCTGCAGTCGAGTGCCCATGCGACGGCGCTGGGCAAGCAGATCCTCGCCGAGCTTCCCGGGGAGGATCGTCTGGACTACCTCTCGCGCCATCGCCTGGAAGAGCTCACGCCGCGCACGATCAGCGACCGGCGGACATTGCTCACCCAGCTCGAGCACGCGCCAGGGTGGGTGATCGATGACGAGGAGTACGCGATCGGCGCCACGTGCGTGGCCGTGCCGGTGCTCGCGCCTCAGGTCACGGCATCGCTCGCGATCTCCCTGCCGTCGGACCGGGCCGTTGTCGATCGCGCGCTGGTCAGGAAGCTGCAGCGAGCGGCGCGGCGGCTGTCGCTCCAGTTGGGTGCGGACGACCTCGAGACCTCGCCCGGAGACCAGTTCACTATCTGAAGAAGACGGTCTGGTGCCGGAGGCGGCGCCTTCCTATGATCAGAACTGTGGCGGTCTGTGCAAACGGCGCTACTGGTTCGCGGATCGTCCCCAGCTTTCCGCGACCCTCTTGGAGGAGGCGCGTCCCCAGCGCACCGAATCCGCGGCCCCGAGGAGTCCCCAATTCTCCGGGGCCGCCATTCTTTTTTCCGGGTGCCTCCGGCTGAGAACCGCCCAGAGCAGGTGCGGTTAGCATGGCGACATGACCGATCACCGCCCGCAGTACGGCGAACTCGCGACACCGGAGGAGCAGCGCCGCGCCGCCGGTCTCCCGCCCCTCGACGAAATCGCCGCCTCCCCGGCGCCGGCCCCACCGCCTCCGGCGGTCGAGCCTTCCGCTGCCGCCCCGGCCCCTGCCCGCCGGGTCGACCGCTTCGTCACGATCGGACTCCTGGCCTACGGATTGGTGAACGTGGTCGTGACCGGGTTGTCGTACCTGGACCTGCCCGCCGTCATGAGCCAGACGATGAAGATGCTCGGGATCGCGGGGGAGTTCACCAACTTCGCTCAGGGGCGGCTCTGGGGCACCATCGCGGCAGGGCTGCTCGTCCTCGGCTGGGCGCTCACCGCCGCTCTCTCCATCCGTCGCCTCCGACGGGGGAAGGTCACGTGGTGGCTGCCGCTGGTCGGTGCCGTCGTGACCATCGGGGTGGTGTCGGCCTGTATCGCGGTGCCGATGTTCAACGACCCCGCCTTCGTGGCGTATCTGGAGCAGATGGCCGGCGGATGACGCCGAGCACAGCAGAGAGGGCGCCCGGCTGGTCAGCCGGGCGCCCTCTCTGCGTCGTGGTGTGTCAGCTCTGGGACTGACCGTAGGAGCCGAGCTGACGCGTGGACTCGAGAACGCGAGCGGCCATCGCCGTCTCCGCGATCTTGCCCCAGGCGCGCGGGTCGTACTGCTTCTTGTTGCCGACCTCGCCGTCGACCTTCAGCACGGCGTCGTAGTTCTTGAACATGTAGTCCGCGATCGCCCGCGTGTAGGCGTACTGCGTGTCGGTGTCGATGTTCATCTTGATGACGCCGTTGGCGACCGCCAGGGCGATCTCGTCGTCGGTCGAGCCGGAGCCGCCGTGGAAGACGAGGTCGAGGGGCTTGGCGCCCGTGTTGTACTTCGCCGCGACCTCGGCCTGGATGTCGCCCAGGAGCTCGGGGCGCAGCTTCACACCGCCCGGCTTGTACACGCCGTGCACGTTGCCGAACGTGAGGGCGGCGATGTAGCGGCCCTGCTCGCCGAGGCCCAGTGCCTGAACCGCCTGGTCCACGTCGGCGAACGTCGTGTAGAGCGCATCGTTCGAGCCCTCGTGCGCGACACCGTCCTCCTCGCCGCCGACGACGCCGATCTCGACCTCGAGGATCGCGTTGATCGCCTTCATCCGGGGGAGGAGGTCCTTCGCGATCTCGATGTTCTCCGCGAGGGGAACCGCGGAGCCGTCCCACATGTGCGACTGGAAGATCGGGTTGCGGCCAGCCTTGACCTCTTCCTCCGAGGCGGAGATCAGCGGCTCGACGAAGCCGGCGAGAGCGTCCTTCGGGCAGTGGTCCGTGTGCAGGGCGACCGTGACGGGGTAGTTCTTGGCGACCTCGGTGGCGAACCGGGCGAAGGCCAGGGCGCCGGTGGCGCGGGCCTTGACGGTGTGGCCGGCGAAGTAGTCCGCCCCACCCGTGGTGACCTGGATGATGCCGTCGGAGCCGGCCTCGGTCAGTCCCTGGAGGACGGAGTTGATGGTCTGCGAGCTCGAGACGTTGAATGCCGGGTACGCGAAGCCGCCGGCCTTCGCGCGGTCGAGCATTTCGGCGTACTGATCCGGGGTGGCGACGGGCATGAGAACTCCTGCGTATAGGTGAGCCGGGACAGCAGTCACTCTATCGGTGAGCGCACGGGCATGACGGAGGAGGGTGGCGGCCCGGGAGTGCCCTCTCGTGCGATTTCGTTAAGAAGAGCGATTCCTTCGCGCTGATAGCGGGGAAACCCGGTCATTTTCCGCGATCGCGTGGCTAGGCTGGCCCCATGGTGAGTCTGACAGCAGATCTGAGCCCTCTTCATCCCGACCGTAACCTTGCGATGGAGTTGGTGCGCTCGACGGAGGCCGCGGCCATCCGCGCGGTGCCGTTCATCGGCCGCGGAGCGAAGGAGGCGGCCGATGGTGCCGCCGTCGACGCGATGCGGGCGTTCCTGGGCACCGTCGACTTCCAGGGCCGCGTCGTGATCGGCGAGGGCGAGAAGGACAACGCCCCCATGCTGTTCAACGGTGAGATCGTCGGCACCGGGCGCGGGCCGCTCTGCGACATCGCGGTCGATCCGATCGACGGCACCTCGCTCACGGCCGCAGGCCGACAGAACGCCCTCTCGGTCATCGCGGTCTCCGACCGGGGGACCATGCTGGATGCGTCGACCGTGTTCTACATGGACAAGCTCGTGACGGGCCCTGCGGGCGTCGGTGTGGTCGACATCCGCCTTCCCATCGCCGAGAACATCCGCCGTCTCGCCGGCGCGCTCGACAAGCCGGTCGACGAGATCGTCGTCTCCGTGCTCAATCGTCCGCGCCACGAGCCGTTGATCCAGGCGATCCGTGACGCGGGTGCCGGTACTCGCCTGATGAGCGACGGCGATGTGGCCGGCGGCATCAACGCGGCGCGTCACGATGCGCGCACCGACATGTGCGTGGGCGTGGGCGGCAGCCCGGAGGGCATCGTCACCGCCTGTGCCATCAAGGCGCTGGGTGGTCACATCCAGGGGCGCCTGTGGCCCCGCGACGATGACGAGCGCCAGCGCGGCATCGATGCCGGCCTCGACATGGACAAGGTCTACGAGGCCGACGACCTCGTGCAGGGGAACAACACGATCTTCGTCGCCACGGGCGTGACCGACGGCCAGCTCGTCGCCGGGGTGCGGCGCGAGCGGGGATACGTCTACACCGAGAGTGTCGTCCTCCGTGGGGCGTCCGGCACGCTCCGACGCATCGCCTCCGAGCACCTCGTCTCCAAGTGGCTCTGACGCTCGATCCCGCCTGAACGCCCGCGCTCAGCCGTCATCACCGCCTCGGCGAGGGCAGATCGGCGGGTCGTTCGCGGACCGTGCGGACGGTCATCGTTATGGACCCGGTATGCCGGCTGGCAGTCGCGGTCCCCTCCATCGCGCGACACCGTGTGACAATTGTGACTGGGTTTGTCGCCGTCGCGGGGCCCCCAGGTACCGCGGGCAGAGGAGGACGAACAGATGACAACGCAGCAGACGAGTGGCTCCAAGGCCGCACCGACGAAGATCGTGACCACCAACACCGGACGGATCCTGCGCGTGAGCGCGGATGCCGAGGCCGGTGCCGTCGTACCCCCCGTCGCCATCGCACCGTCTCCGGTGCCGATGGATCCGGCCCGTCGAGCAGACGTGCTGTTCCGCGTGCGCCGTGATGAGGGCCACGAACTCAGCGCCTGGTGGATGGTCGGCGCCTTCGTCGCCACCAGCGGTCTCGTGATCCTCCTGCTGAGCGGGGTCCCGGGCATCGCCTGACCCCGTTCGCGTCGATCTTGCCGGGACGCTCTGGCGTCGTGTCATCGGACGCCGGTGTCCTTCGCCGTCATTCCGGCCGTGCGTCAGCGCCCGCGTCCAGCCGCGCACGCACCTCGCCGACGTCTGCACGCAGCAGCTCGGCCTCGTCGTCCGCGTCATCGATCGCCGTCTCGGGCGCGGGATCCGGGAGGACCAGTTCGGGGGCACTGAAGCGTCGCGCGGGGGCGGTGATCGGGCGGGGGTGCGCATCCAACGTCGACGAATCGATGCCGGGGAACTGTCGAGCGGTGACCAGCACGCGATTCTCGAGGGAACCCGCGAACTTGTTGTAGCTGTCGACCGTGCGCTCCAGCGCACGGCGCAGATCGTCGGCGTGCCCGGCCAGGGTGCCCAGCCGGTCGTAGAGCTGCGTCCCCAGCGTGAGCAGAGCGCGGGCCTCCGTCGAGACCTCCTGCTGCGTCCACGTGTAGGCGACCGTCTTCAGCACGGCCCAGAGATTGACCGGGGAGGCGAGAGCCACGCGCCGACCGAACGAGTAGTCGAGCAGGGTGGGGTCTTCGTCGATCGCCGCGGCGAGCAGCGACTCGCTCGGGAGGAAGCAGATCACGAACTCCGGACTCGCGTCGAGCCCTGACCAGTACGCCTTCTTGGACAGGGCATCGACATGCGCCCTGACCGCCTTGACGTGCCGCTGCATGAGAGCGCGTCGTCGGGCCTCGTTCGCGTCGCCCCCCGGGAGCGCGGAAGCCTCGAGGTAGGCGTCGAGCGGCACCTTGGCGTCGACCGGGATCGACGCGCCCCCGGCCAGGCGGATGACCATGTCGGGACGCCCCTGACCGCGGTCGGACGCGATCGTCGCCTGCAGATCGAAGTCGACGTGCCGCGTGAGCCCCGCCGCCTCGACGACCCGGCGCAACTGGGTCTCGCCCCACACGCCCCGCGTCGCGGTGGAGCGCAGAGCGCCGGCGAGAGATTCGGTCGTGGCGCGCAAGGCCTCGTCGGATTCCTGCGCGCGCCGCAGCTGCTCTTCGAGAGTGCCGAACTGCGCCTGTCGCTCCTGCTCGATCGCGGCGACCTTGCTCTGCATCTGCTGCAGGCTCTCGCGCACCGGAGCGAGCGCCGTGAGCACCGCATTCTGCTGCTGTACGCGCTGGGCTTCCGCGCGCTGCTCGATGCGCGCATGCTCGACGGCGTCGCGATACAGGTCGTACTGGCGATCGCGATCGTCTCGGGCCGCGGCCAACTCGGCCTCCGCACGGGCGAGGGCGGCAGCTCCGCGACCCGACTGGACGAGCCAGCCCAGGGCGCCGCCCGCCGCGAGTGCGGCGAGCACGAGCAGAACGATCAGTGACGCATCCATGTCCTCATGGTGCCCCAGGGGTCGGACATCGCCGGGACGCGCGCGGACAGCTCAGGCGACGGCGGCCTCGGGCACCCGCGCGGGGGCGGGCGTGACCCGGATCCCCAGCGCCTCGGCGAGGGAGAAGACGTCGTCCGCACCCACGCGGCGTGCGGCGTCGATCACGATCTCGGCGCACGCGCGGGCGTCGGCCAGTGCGTCGTGATGCGAGAAGTCCGCGAAGCCGGCGGCCGCCGCCGCGACGGGGAGGCGGTAGGAGTCGAGCTGATAGGTCTTGCGGGCGACCTGCAGGCTGCACAGCGAGCGGTACGGCGGGCAGTCCCCGCCCGTCGCCTCCGACGCGCGGCGCAGGACGTTGAGGTCGAAGCCGGCGTTGTGCGCGACGAGCACGTCGTCTCCGGCGAATTCGCACAGGAGCGAGAACTGTTCCGACCACGTCGCGGCCGCGCGCACATCCGCTGCCCGGATGCCGTGGATCCGCACGTTCCACTCCTGGAACTCGTCGTGGCCGGCGGGAGGCTGGATCAGCCAGCCGGTCATCGCGACGACCTCGCCGTCGCGGACGCGGACGAGTCCGACGGAGCAGGCCGAGGCGGGGCTGGAATTCGCCGTCTCGAAGTCGATCGCGGTGAAGTCCAGGGGCACGTCGTCCACTCTCTCCCGCGCATCGGGACCTCCGCGGAGGACTCGCCGTAGGCTGGCGACATGGCAGAGGAACAGGCGACGTCCTTCGGGGCACAAGCCGGGAACTATGAGGCCGGGCGACCGGAATACCCCTTCGACGCGGTGGCCTGGATGCTCGAGGCGATGCCCGAGGGCTCGCGGCGCATCGCCGATGTCGGAGCGGGAACGGGCAAGCTCACCCGCGCGCTGACGGCGGCACCGGGCGCGGAGATCGTCGCGATCGACCCGGACCCCGCGATGCTCGGGATGCTCCGCGGCAGTGTGCCCGGCGTCCCGACGTTCGTGGGTAAGGCGGAGCGGTTGCCGCTTCCCGACGCGAGCGTCGACGCCGTCGTGCTCGGCCAGGCGTGGCACTGGGTCGAGCCGCTCGCCGCATCGACCGAGATCGGCCGCGTCGTGCGGTCCGGGGGAGTGCTCGGGCTGATCTGGAACATCCGCGACGAGCGCCAGGAATGGGTGCGCCGCCTCACCGCGATCATGCACGGGAGTGCGGCGGAGGAGATGCTCGCCGCGGGCGACCCGGTGGTGTCTGCGCCGTTCGGGCTGCTCGAGCAGGACTCGTGGGAGTGGGTGCGTCCGATCAACCGGGCGCAGCTGCACAGCATGGCGAGTTCGCGAAGCCACGTCATCACCTCATCGGAGACGGAGAGGGCGCGCATCCGTCGCGACATGGATGCGCTGTTCGACGAGCTCGGTCTCGACGACGACGGCACGATCGACCTGCCGTACGTCACGCGGGCGTTCCGCAGCATCCGAGACTGAACGCTCGGCCCGCGTGGGCGGTGGCCGCGACCGGTAGACTCCTACCCCGTGGCTCTCACTATCGGCATCGTCGGCCTGCCCAACGTCGGCAAGTCCACCCTCTTCAACGCACTCACCAAGAACGACGTGCTCGCAGCGAACTATCCGTTCGCCACGATCGAGCCGAACGTCGGCGTGGTGAATCTGCCGGACCCCCGGCTCGCGACGCTCGCGGAGATCTTCGGGAGCGAGCGCATCCTGCCCGCCGCCGTGTCGTTCGTCGACATCGCCGGCATCGTCCGCGGGGCGAGCGAGGGCGAGGGGCTGGGCAACAAGTTCCTGGCCAACATCCGCGAGGCGGACGCCATCGCACAGGTCGTCCGCGGCTTCGCCGATGACGACGTCGTGCACGTGGACGGCGCGGTGAACCCGGCATCCGACATGGAGACGATCAACGCGGAGCTCATGCTCGCCGATCTCGAGACCGTCGAGAAGGCGATCTCGCGGTACGAGAAGGAGGTGCGCGGCAAGAAGATCGAGCCGATCGTGCTCGAGACCGCCGTCGCGGCGAAGGACGCTCTCGAGCGCGGCGTGCTGCTCTCGGTCGCCGGCATCGACCTGACTCCGATCCGCGAACTCGGTCTGCTGACCGCCAAGCCCGTCATCTTCGTCTTCAACGTCGACGAGGCCGTGCTCACCGACGATGCGCGCAAGGCCGAGCTCGCCGCTCTCGTCGCGCCCGCGAAGGCCATCTTCCTCGACGCCAAGATCGAGTCCGAGCTCATCGACCTCGACCCGGAGGATGCGGCCGAACTGCTGGCCTCCACGGGACAGGACGAGTCGGGGCTCGACCAGCTGGCGCGCATCGGCTTCGCCACCCTCGGTCTGCAGACCTATCTGACGGCCGGGCCGAAGGAGGCGCGCGCGTGGACGATCCCCCAGGGATCCAAGGCACCGCAGGCGGCCGGTGTCATCCACACCGACTTCGAGAAGGGGTTCATCAAGGCGGAGATCGTCTCGTTCGACGACCTCGTCGAGACGGGCTCCGTGGTGGAGGCGCGAGCCAAGGGCAAGGCGCGCCTCGAGGGCAAGGACTACGTGATGCAGGACGGCGACGTCGTGGAGTTCCGCTTCAACAACTAGAGCGAAGCCGGCGCGAACGGGCGGTTCATTCCCGGCTGTCGACGTCCCGACTCAGGACCTCTGGCCAGGCTTCGACGTCTCCCGGCGTGCGGGCGACCGTCACCGTCGCACGCGGGAGCAGCGCGGCGAGTTCTTCCGCGGTGGACAGAGGGTGGCCGGGATCGTCCACCCACGCCAGGATCGTCGTCGGCACATCGATTCGTGCGATGTCCGCAGGGGCGGGCAGGTCGCTGAGCGCGGCGCCGCGCAGCAACGACGGCAACAGCGCGTCGGGCACGTCGGGCCAGGTCTCCGGCGCACCGACGGTGGCCGGAGGCGGTGTCGATCCGCGGGTGGCTGAGAGGAAGGCCTCCACACCGTCGGATTCGATGAGCGCAGCCGCTGCTCGGTAGACCGCGGCTTGACCCTCTCTTGTCCGCCAGGCCGTGGGCGGCACCATGAGTGTGAGCCCGGTGAAGCGATCCGGCTCGATCGACGCAGCGTGCAAGAGCGTCGCGGCGCCCATGGAGGGGCCCACTCCGTGGACGGGTTCGCCCGGGAACGACCGGTCGAGCACGCGCAGAAGATCCTCAGCGAGGTTCTGCCAACGATAGTCATCGGGGACCTTTCGCCCGGTCGAGCGACCGTGGCCGCGCGCGTCGTACCTCAGCAGTCGGGTCCCGCTGAGCCCTCGACCGAGGTCGAGATTGAGCACCCGGTCTCGGGCCCGGCTCGACGTGAGTCCATGCAGCTGGACGACCGGGTGTCCGCCTTCGTCGCTCAGGGCGACGGCCAGCTCGGCCCCGGGTACCTCGACAGTGGGCATCAGGCTCCTCGGTCAATGACTCATCGACACCGCTCGGGCAGTCGTGTCGCGTCGCCAGGATATCTGGGCGATATGGTGCTACCCATGCGACTGACCAACGTCACGCACCTCCGCCTCCCGTTCGGACGGCTCTGGGGGTACGACGTGAGCGCGTCTGCGCTCGGTCGTCGCCTCCCCGTGTCGTTCGATCAGCGACTCCACGTCGGGCCCGGCGACCGACCAGGATCCTGGATGGCGCTCTCTTTCCGGCTGCCCGCACCGACTCCTCGTGAGTCGATCGCCGACGCCTGGCTGGCTGTCGTCGCCCGGCACGGCACGCTGAGATCGGCGTTCGCGCCCGGTGCGGACGGCGATCCGGTGCTTCACGAGATCGAGATCGGCCCCGGAGGCTGGGTCGAGCATGAGGTGGGCCCTGGTCAGGCTGTCAATGACGCGCTGCGGGACGTCCTCGACGAGGCCTGTTCGCCCTACCGGCGTCCCTCCCATCGGCTGTGCGTCTTGGAGACTGCTGCGGCGCTCACGGTCGTGATCGCAGCGGATCACGCCCACGTCGACATGTGGTCGATGCTGGTGATCGCGCGCGACCTGCTGTCCGCTCTCGATGCGGGGAAGGCGGGCGCGGCTCCGATGCCGGCGCCGGCGTTCGTCGAGCACACGCAGGCACTGCTGGATCGGGATGCCGCACCGGATCGCGTGCGTCAGCGCTGGGAGGACATCATCGAGGACAGCGGTGGCGTGATGCCGCGGTTCCCACTGTCACTGGGTGCGCCCGAACCGCATCGCGAGCGCGTGGAAGTCCGGGATGTGTTCGATGTCGACGATGCCGCGGCATTTGCTGCACAAGCTCGTGACGACGGCGTCTCGACCCTCGCGCGCGCCGTGGTCGCGATGACCGCGGTGACCCGTGAGGTGGCGAGCACGGCGCTGAGGGCCGTCTTCCCCGTGCACAGCCGCTTCGAGGACAACTGGCATGACTCGGTCGGGTGGTTCATCACGAACTCGGTCCTCGAGTCGGACCTCGCCGAACCTCAGGCGGCGGCGGCCGCGGTGAAGGAGGCGGTGCAACTCGGAGCGTGGCCGCTCGCCGATGTCCTGGCTCCGTGGGGCGGCATGCCGGTGGGTCCCGGGATGTTCGCGATCTCGTGGCTGGACCTGCGCAGGCTGCCCGTGCGGATCGACTCCGTCGGGCTCGACGCCCACTACGTCAGCGCGGCGACAGACACCGACGGCGTCATGCTGTGGTTCATCCTCGACGAATCGGGTCTGCATCTGAGGTGCCGTTATCCCGACACCCCTGAGGCTCGCGCGAACGTGGGCGGATGGCTCGACCTGCTGGTCGCCAGGCTGCAGGCGGACGCGCGATCCTCGGTTCGTGGGCGGTTGCAGGCGGCAGGGCGGACCTTCCGGGTCGAACGGGCGAGCCGCGATGACATCGAGGCCATCGCAGCGCTGCTGTTCGATGATCAGTTCGGCGCGGACAGTGAGAGCGTCGAGCTCGAGCGATATGAATCGGCCTTCAGCGCGGTCGCGCGAGACGGCTCCCACTACCTCGGGGTCGTCCGTGACAAGGCCGACCATATCGTCGCCACCATGCACCTGACCGTGATCCCGGGCCTCTCCCGCGGTGGTTCGACCCGCCTGCAGATCGAGGGGTTGCGAGTCGCAGCGGAGGAACGGTCACAGGGCCTGGGTGCAGCGATGCTCGAGTGGGCTCACGAATTCGGTCGCGCGCGTGGGGCGCGACTGGCGCAGGTCACCACCGACGAAACACGGGATCGGACGCGCGCCTTCTATGCCCGACTCGGATATCAGACCGCTCACGTCGGGCTGGAACGGCACCTGTAGCGGCGTACGCTGTGCGTGTCGCCCATCGAAGGATTCGCCATGTCTGACCACAACGAGCACATCCCCGCCCCGGACGAGCCGTCAGTCCCGGAACTCGAACTCGACGAGACCATCGCGCCGCGGCCAGAGGAGGAGATCGCCGATGCCCTGCGCGCGAAACCCGACCTCGGTGACCACAGCGGGTCTCAGCCGAGCTGATCGCGCGCCGCCTGTGCCTCGGCGACCGTCTGAGACGCGGCGCGCAACTCCTCGGCGCTCGCCGCCTCGCGCTCTTCGGCGCTCCGGGCCTCGGACTCCGCCTGTTCGGCCTCGCTCCTCGCCGTCGTGAGCTCGGCCTCGAGCTCCGCGATCCGCGCGGTCAGCTCCGCCGCCCGGCGTCCGGCATCCGCGTGCGCCTTCTCGGCTCTGGCGTGCGCGCGTTCCGCCCGGTCGCGGGTCTTCTCCGCCTCTCGCACCGCGCGTTCTGCCTCGCGACGCCGGCGTCGGGCTCCGACCTCGTCGGCCGGCGCGGAGGGCGGCTTCCGCGCCTTCGGCGCTCCGCCCGCGACGACCGCCCCGAGATCGACGGTGCCGGAAGGTTCGAGGTCGCGGACGAGCCGGCCCGAGGCGACGGCCGCGGCGGCATCCGGGTCGAAGAACGCGGCGGAGAGCGTCTGCTGCACCGCATCGAGGGTGGCGGGCGTGACCCGCTCGCCGCGAGCCGTCGCCAGTTCCGCCGCGCCCTGCGCGAGACGTCGGGTGAGAGCGCGGCGTTCCCGGCCGAGCCTCGAGAGCGTCGCGGCATCGAGATCGTCCTGCGCCTCGCGCAGCTCTGCGGCGAGCTGCAGCGCCTCGGCGAGCTGATCGGCGCGCTCGCGGGCGAACACGTTCACGACCCACGCCGCCACCGAGGGCTTGCGCAGGGCCTTGATCTGCGCCGACAGGGCCGAGTCCGCCGTCTCCTTCGCGCGGGCCTCGCGGGCCGAGACGAACTCCGCGGGAGGCCCGCTGTAGAGGTCGGCGGCGATCGAATCCACGGTCTCATCGGCCATCGACTTCCGCTCCCTGCTTCTCCGTGTCCGCGCGCACGGCGGCGGCACGAGTCTAAGGTGCGGCTCCTCGAGCCGGGAAGATACGCTGGATGCGGCCCGTTCGGGCGTCCCCTCATCTCTGGACGCTCTGCGACGCGCCTCGACACCGATGACATCCCACCCCGCGAGGAGACCGCCGAGAATGGCCGACACCCAGATCTTCGAACCCGATGGACGCGCGATCCCGTACGCCGCAGAGGGCCAGGGACCCGCGCTCGTGCTGATCGCCGGGAAGGGCCTGAACATCGACTACCTCGGGCTGTTGTCGCACTCGGTCTCGGAGGAGGACTTCCGCGTCGTGCGGGTCGGCTCCCGCCGCCCGGTCTCCGACGCCACCGGGTCGGTGTCGATGAAGGACCTCGCGCAGGACGTCATCGACGTCATGGATCACCTCGGCGTGCGGGATGCGTGGATCGGCGGCCACGCGTTCGGCGGATCGATCGCTCGGGTCGTCGCGCTCGATCACCACGACCGCGTCAACGGCGTGCTGCTGCTGGGCGTCGAAGGTGCGGAGCCGAGCCCCGACGCCTCGGTCGAGGTCCCGGCGCACGCCCGCGATGCCGAGGTCGAGGAGCTGCAGACCGCCGCGTGGGAGGCGCCCGCTCCGCTCGCCGAGGGACTGCCCGTGCTCGTGGTGCAGGGAACCGACGACCACATCACGCCCGCGGCCAACGGAACGGCCCTGCAGGCGTCCGCCCCCGACCGCGTGAGCGTCGTGCCGGTCGACGGCGGCGGATACCTGTTCCCGTTCACGCACATGGGGGCGACCTCGTGGGCGATCGAGGACTACCTCGACTGGGACTGACCGCGCTCGACAGGATTGACCGCGCTCGGCGTCGCATTCACGACGCGGGGGAAGACAGGATGACACGATGACCGCGACTCTCGTCGCCCAGAAGCTGGCCGGAGGATACGGCCACCGCATCCTGTTCGAGGGACTCGACCTGACGGTCGCGCCCGGCGACGTGATCGGTGTGGTGGGCGTCAACGGTGCGGGCAAGTCGACCCTGCTGCGTCTTCTCGCGGGCGAGGATGCGCCGGCGGGCGGGACGATCTCGCTCGCCCCCTCGGATGCCTTCGTAGGGTGGCTGCCGCAGGAACACGAGCGCGTGGCCGGCGAGACGGTCGCCGAGTACATCGGGCGGCGAACCGGCTGCGCACAGGCGACGACCGACATGAACGCGGCCGCGGAGGCGCTCGGCGATCCCTCGCTCGCGCCCGCCGGAGTCGATCCCGCTGATGCGTACTCCGCCGCGCTCGAGCGCTGGCTCGCGAGCGGGGCGGCGGATCTCGACGAGCGTCTTCCCGCCGTGCTCGCCGACCTCGGCCTCGACATCGACGGGGGGCCTGCCGACCAGGCGCTGATGACGGCGCTCTCGGGTGGGCAGGCGGCGCGCGTCGGCCTGGCCGCCCTGCTGCTGTCGCGCTTCGACATCGTGCTGCTGGACGAGCCGACCAATGACCTCGACCTCGACGGTCTCGAGCGGCTCGAGACGTTCGTCCGCGGACTCCGCGGCGGCGTGGTGCTCGTGAGCCACGACCGCGAGTTCCTTGCCCGAGCCGTGACGCGGGTGGTGGAGCTGGATCTCGCGCAGGGGTCGAACCGTGTGTACGGGGGCGGTTATGACGCCTACCTGGAGGAACGCGCGACGCTGCGGCGTCAGCAGCGCGAGAAGTACGACGAGTTCGCCGACAAGAAGTCCGACCTCGAGTCCCGGGCGCGCACGCAGCGCGAGTGGTCGAGTCAGGGCGTGCGCAACGCGATGAAGAAGTCGCCAGACAACGACAAGATCAAGCGCAAGGCCTCGATGGAGTCGAGCGAGAAGCAGGCCCAGAAGGTGCGCCAGATGGAGAGCCGCATCGCTCGGCTCGACGAGGTGGAGGAGCCGCGCAAGGAGTGGCAGCTCGAGTTCACGATCGGCGCCGCGCCTCGGTCGAGCTCGGTGGTGTCGACGCTGAGCGCGGCCGAGTTCCGCCAGGGTGATTTCACGCTCGGCCCGGTGTCGCTGCAGGTCGACGCGGGTGACCGCATCGGCATCACCGGCCCGAACGGGGCCGGCAAGTCGACGCTGCTGCGCGGACTCCTCGGCCGGCAGCTCCCGGATGCGGGCTCGGCGAGCCTCGGGTCCCGCGTCGACATCGGCGAGATCGACCAGGCGCGATCACTGCTGGTCGGTACCGCTCCGCTCGCCGATGCGTTCGAGGCACTGGTGCCGGAGATGGCATCCGGCGAGGTGCGCACGCTGCTGGCGAAGTTCGGGCTGCGGGCGGACCACGTCACGCGCCCGGTGGACGGACTGTCTCCGGGAGAGCGCACGCGGGCGGCCCTGGCGCTGCTGCAGGCGCGCGGCGTGAATCTGCTCGTGCTGGACGAGCCGACCAACCACCTCGACCTCCCGGCCATCGAGCAGCTCGAGCAGGCCCTGGAGTCCTACGAGGGAACCCTGCTGCTCGTCACCCACGATCGCCGGATGCTCGACACGGTGCGCATCGATCGCCGGTGGCACGTCGAGCGGGGTCAGGTCGTCGAGCGCTGAGCCGTCAGCGTCCTTGACGCTTCTTGTACGGCTTCGGCTGGCCCTTCACGATCGGCGCGCGGCCCTTGCCCTTCGAGGCCTTGGCCTTGCCCCCGGCGGGCGCGGGCGCGTTCTTCACCGGTTCCGGGGCGGCAGCGATCTTCCCTCTCGCCTCGACCAGCAGCAGTTCGCCGACCGGCGTCAGGCGCGTGGGGCTCTCGCGGTGGATGATCGGATGCCCGACCTCCTGCTCGAGCTTGTCGATCGAGGTGTGCAGCGAGGCCAGGGGGATGCCGAGCGCCTCGGCCGCGCGGGGGAAATGGAGTTCCTCGGCGAGGACGACGAAACGGCGGAGCAGAGCGATCTTCACGGAAACCCTTCGACGCACGCGCGGACTGCGCGGCGCCTTCCAGGGTACGCGGTGGGGAGCCCCTGTCGGGAAGCTCCCCGCCGGACACGACGGATGCCGCGACCCCGAGGGGCCGCGGCATCCGGAATCCTGTTGTCGCTGCGAGCGCTCAGGCGGCAGGGAGCACGGCGAACGACACGGACCCCGCCTCGTCGACACCGGCATCGAGGATCTTGTCGTCGAGCGCGACGGCCGCGGCCTCGTCCAGGAACAGACGGGTGCCGGAGATCTCCACGACCTGGTCCTGGGGCTCCGGATCGGCGGCGACGAGCACGGCGAGGCTCGCGTTCCCGCCCGGCTCTGCGGCGGGAGCGGAGTGGATGCGAAGCCCGGCATCCGGCGCATCGGTCTGACGGCTGACGAGGGTCGTGACGATGGCGGTGGCGTTGTCGGTGAGGGTGAGCATGCGCTCTCCTTCCGTTCGGGGCATGCCGCGGTCGCGGCACGTCCGGGCTACGATTCCCCACACGCGGACGCAGTTCAACCCCGACGCGCCGGTTCGGAGGAACCTCCTAGGTGCGCAGGGTCTTCCGCATGAAGACCTGCTCGGTGCCGTCCCCGTCGGGGATCCGCTCGCTCACCGCATACCCGCAGCGCTCGTACAGGCGGATGTTCGCCTCGCTCAGACTCCCGGTGAACAGTTCCGCCTGCGAGGCCCCGGACCGTTCCTCGGCAGCGGTGAGCAGCAGCCGTCCGATGCCCTCGCCCTGCTGATCGGGCGCGACCGCGATCCGGCCGATCAGCAACAGATCGCCGTCGATGCGGTACCGGATCGCCCCGACGAGGCGGTGGCCGGTGCGCGCGCCCAGGGCAGTGCCCTCGCGCAGTTCGGCCGTCACCTGCTCCAGCGTCTGCGTCAGCGGCGGCATGTCCGTGCTGCCGTAGATCTGCGCCTCCGAGACGAAGGCCGCCCTCTGCAGGGTCAGCACCTCCCCGGCATCCGCATCGGTCAAGGGCTCGACACTCGTCTCGGTGTCGTGGTTCTCCGTGCTCATCGTTCTCCTTTCCGTGCCACCTTCCGGGTGTCCGTGTGACGCTGTCAACCCCCTCGGAATCCGGCCGGCCGGTCATTACCCTCTCGGTATGGCTGAGAACACGAAGACCCCCTCCACGACCACCGCACGCGGATCGAAGACCACGCGTCGTCAGAACGCCGAGCGCGGTTTCACCGCATCGAAGGACCTCGCCGCGAACCTGCAGATCGTGCTGGTCGACCTGCTCGAACTCGCTCTCCAGGGCAAGCAGGCGCACTGGAACGTCGTCGGTCAGAACTTCCGCGACACGCACCGTCAGCTCGACGAGATCATCGAGGCGGCGCGGGAGTTCAGCGACACGGTCGCCGAGCGCATGCGGGCCCTGCACGCGGTTCCCGACGGCCGCAGCGCCACGATCGCCGCGAAGACCACGCTCCCCGAGTTCCCCGCGGGGGAGGTCTCGACCTCCGAGACCATCGACCTGATCACCGAGCGTCTGGATGCCACGGTCGCCACGATGCGCGGTGTGCATGACGACGTCGATGAGGAAGACCCCACGTCGGCCGACATCCTGCACGCGGTGATCGAGAAGCTCGAGCAGTTCGCGTGGATGGTCAGCGCCGAGAACCGGACCCCCGCCGGCCGCTGATCTTCCCCCGGGGTCGGTCGGCCCCAGGATCGGTGTCGTCGTCGCTGAGGAAGCGACGGCGCACCATTCGCGGAATCGCCAGCCACAGCAGGAGCACGCCGATCACGGAGACGATGAGCGTGATGATGCCGGCGGTGCGGTTCACGGTGAAGTCGATGATGAGCGTCGTGACGCCGATCGTGAGAGCGGCGATCACCACGAGGTCGATCTTCACGATGCGGGCTGCGACGTCGACGAGGCCCGGCTTGCGCCGCCGCCCGAAGAGCGTGCGGTGCATCACGACCGGGGCCAGCGCGAGGATCGTCGCGAGTGACGCCAGGGCGACCAGCACGACGTATCCCTGACGCTGCAGCGCATCGGTCTCGGTGAAGCGCGGCTGGAAGGCGACCGCGAGCAGGAAGCCGGTCAGGATCTGCGTTCCGGTCTGCATCACGCGCAACTCCTGCATGAGCTCGTCCCAGTTGCGGTCGGCGCGCTCGTTGCGGGTCTCATCGCGGCCGTCCACCCGGACGTCGTCACCGACGGTGTCGTCGGAAGGGGACTCGGGGCTCATCACGCCAGTCTCGTGCGAGGGATCGGCGGTGTCCAGCCGGGAGGGCAGCGAGCCGCGCTGCGGCGATGCCGCAGCGGTGAGCGCTCGTCACACGGCGGCAGTCGTCATTCGGCAAGGCCGGTTCGCCCCTCGGTCTCCTCGCGCAGTCGCGGCTCGGTGCGGCGTTCGGGGCGCAGACCGGCCTTGTCGGCGTAGAACGCCCGGATCCGATCCATGTCGGCGGACACGTCGCCGGTGAGCTCGACGGTCGGCCCCAGCCCGGAGGTCATGGTGGTGCGGTCGACGAAACCGAGGGTCAGGGGCATCCCGGTCTCGCGCGCGATCCGGTAGAAGCCGGACTTCCAATAGGTGTTCCCGCCGCGAGTGCCGTCGGGCGTGATCACGAGGCCGAACACCTCGCCCGCGTGCACCTGCCCCACGACCTCCGCGACGACACGGCCGGGATCCGCGCGATCCACCGCGACGCCGCCGATGCGGCGCATGAGCGGCCCCCGCCAGCCGCGGAACAGGCTCTTCTTGCCGAGCCAGTGCACATCGATCCCGAGGCGCCACGAGATGGCGAGCATCAGCACGAAGTCCCAGTTGGACGTGTGCGGAGCGCCGATCAGGATCGTCGGGCGCGTCGGCACGGCGTCGTGTCCGACCAGCGTCCAGCGGCTGAACGCCCAGTAGAGGCGGGCGAGGGATCGTCTGAGCATGCCTCAACCGTAAGCGATCCTGACGCGACCTCCGGAGCCGGAGCCACCCGGCCGAGGGAGGCGTACCATCGAAGGATGACAAATTCGGAGCAGGACGTCACCGAGCAGCATGCGCCCATCGGGCTGCCGCCGCTGCCGGGCGTCGTGAACCTTCTCGACGAGGATGCCGCGGGCTATTGCAGCGGCGGCGTCTGCCACGTTCCGGCGCCCCAGGCACCGTAGGAAGCAGCAGACGCCGCGCCGCGTCGACGGTCAGTGGCCGCCGTGGAACTCTCCGCCGGCGTCGTCGGCGGGCTTGCGGACGAACGGACTCAGCGCCACGGTCGCGAGCGAGATGATCGCCGCGATCAGGAACGCCGTCCGCGCGCCGGGCGCACCGGCGACGGCCGCCGACAGTCCCTCCTGCTCGCCCGCGTGCAGGATCGAGGAGTAGGTCACCAGCAACAGCGCCACTCCGGCCGCGCCACCCACCTGCTGAAGGGTGTTGAGCACGGCGGAGCCGTGGGAGTACAGCGGGCGGGGGAGCGACCCCAGCGACGCCGAGAACAGCGGGGTGAACGACATCGCGAGGCCGACCGACATGGCGGCCTGCACGATCACGAGGACCCATGCCACCGTGTTCTCGCCGACCGTGGAGTAGTAGAACAGCGCGGACGACACCAGGATCGTGCCCGGGATCAGGAGCGGGCGCGTGCCCCGCGCGTCGTAGACCCGGCCCATGACCGGCCCGAGCAGGCCCATGAGCAGCGACCCGGGGAGAAGGATCAGACCGGCCTCGAGCGGCTCGAGCCCCGCGACGTTCTGCAGGTACTGCGGCAGCAGCGTGAGCGTGCCGAACATCGACAGCGCCAGGATCGACATGATGATCACCGCGAGGGTGAAGTTGCCCGAGCGGAACACTCTCAGATCGAGCAGTGCCTCCTCGGAGCGCTGGAGTCGGAGCTGACGCCACACGAAGAGTCCGAGCGAGACGGCGCCGACGACGAGAGCGGTGATGCCGGCCGCCTCGCCGGACCCGCCTTCACCCCCGAACTGGCTCAGCCCGAAGACCACGCCGCCGAAGCCCAGCGCGGCGAGCGGGATCGAGAGCACGTCGAGGGGGACCTTGCGGGTCTCGCCGAGGTTCGTCATCCACTTGGCGCCCATCGCGAGGGCGATCAGGGCGATCGGGAGGATGATCGCGAACAGTGCCCGCCAGCTCGCGAACTGCAGGACGGCGCCGGCCAGGGTCGGTCCGATCGCGGGCGCGAGCGAGATCACGAGACCCACGCGGCCCATCATGCGGCCGCGCGACTGCGGCGGCACGACGTTCATGATGGTCGTCATCAGCAGCGGCATCATGATGCCGGTTCCGGCGGCCTGGATCACGCGGCCGCCGAGGAGCACGGCGAAACCCGGTGCGACGAGGCAGACCAGCGTGCCGACCGTGAAGGCGATCATCGCGGCGATGAACACCTGACGCGTCGTGTAGCGCTGCAGGATGAACCCGGTCGTCGGGATGACCACGGCCATCGTCAGCATGAAGGCGCTGGTGAGCCACTGCCCGAGCTCGGGCGGGATGCCGAGGTCGGTGTTCAGGTGCGGGATCGCGATCCCCATCGTGGTCTCGTTGAGGATCGCGACGAAGGCGGCGACCAGCAGGAGCCAGATCACCCGCATGTCGGAACGGGAGATCGTTCCGTCGGCGGTGGCGGGGGTCTTGATCGTGCCGGTATCGACGGCAGACATACGGCCTCCAGGGCACGGGAAGAAGAGAAGGGTGCGCGAGGGCGCGGGGACCACTCAGCGTAACCGGGCGCTCAGACATTTCATTCCCGGTTCCACGGTTTCTCTCAGCCGCCGTCTCCCGGCGACCCCGGCGTCCGAGGGCATGACTACGCTGGCGAGATGAGCATGGGCGGTGGGATGGGCGGCGGAGGACGCGGGGGATTCCGCGGCGTCGACGAAGCGGCGCAGCGCCGGCAGAACGCCGAGGCACCGCACATCAACGGACTCGGCAGCAGGGTGATCGCGCTCTTCCGCGCCTACCGGGTGCGCATCTTCTTCACCGGCGTCCTGGTCGTGGTCGGCGCGGCGGTCGCCGTGATCCCGCCACTGCTCGTCCAGCGCATCTTCGACGACGCGCTCTTCCCCGTGGCCGGCGGCGGACCGCAGATCACGCTGCTGATCTGGCTCGTGGTCGCGATGATCGGACTGTTCCTCTTCTCCGCCGTGCTGGGCGTCGCCCAGACCTGGCTGACCTCGACCGTCGGCAACAGCGTGACCGGTGATCTGCGCGTGCGCCTGTTCGAGCACCTGCAGGCCATGGAGCTCGGCTTCTTCACCCGCACCAAGACGGGCGTCATCCAGTCCCGACTGCAGAACGACGTGGGCGGAGTCTCCGGTGTCCTGACCAACACCGTCACGAGCATCCTCGGCAATGCGGTCACCGTGATCGCCTCGCTCGTCGCCATGATCCTCATCGACTGGCGTCTCACGCTGATCGCGGTGTTCCTGATGCCGTTCCTGATCGTGGTGCAGCGCCGCGTCGGTCAGCTGCGTGCGCGTATCGCGGGGGAGACGCAGGAGTCGCTGTCGGAGCTCACGACCATCACGCAGGAGACGCTGAGCGTGTCGGGGATGCTCCTGTCGAAGGCGTTCAACCGTCAGCGCACCGAGTCGGCCCGCTATCAGGCCGAGAACCGCAACCAGGTCGTGCTGCAGGTGCGCCGGGCGATGAGCGGCCAGGGCTTCTTCGCGGTCGTGCAGGTGCTCATGGCGAGCGTCCCCGCCGTGATCTATCTCGTGTCGGGGTACCTGATCGCGGGCGGGGCGGGGGCGATCACCGCGGGAACCGTCGTGGCGTTCACGACCGTGCAGGCCCGACTCCTCATGCCGCTGATGGGACTCATGCGCGTGTCGCTCGACCTGCAGACGTCGTCGGCGCTCTTCGCGCGCATCTTCGAGTACCTCGACCTCGTCCCCGAGATCTCGGATGCTCCGGACGCGATCCGCGTCGACCAGGCTCCGGGTCCGCGCGGACGCATCGAGTTCGCAGACGTCGTCTTCCGCTATCCCGACGCGTCGGACGACGCCCGCCCCACGCTGCAGGGGGTCTCCTTCACGGCCGAGCCGGGGCAGCACGTCGCTTTCGTCGGCCCCTCGGGCGCGGGAAAGACGACGGTGCTGTACCTCGCGCCACGCCTCTACGAGGCCCACGGCGGGACGGTGCTCTTCGCCGGTGCCGACGTGCGCACGCTCACGCAGGAGTCGATCATCGACGACGTGGGGATCGTGTCCCAGGAGACCTACCTCTTCCACGCGACGATCCGCGAGAACCTCCTGTACGCCAAGCCGGGCGCGACCGAGGAGGAACTGATCGCGGCGTGCACGGCGGCCAACATCCATCACATCATCGCGGGTTTCGAGAACGGCTACGACACGGTCGTCGGCGAGCGGGGCTATCGGCTCTCCGGCGGGGAGAAGCAGCGCATCGCGATCGCCCGCGTCCTGCTGAAGGACCCGCCGGTGCTGCTGCTCGACGAGGCGACCTCGGCGCTCGACACGGTCTCGGAACGCGTCGTGCAGGAGGCGCTGGACGAAGCCGCCCGCGGACGGACGACCCTCTCGATCGCGCACCGCCTCTCGACCGTGATGGGCGCCGATGTCATCCATGTGCTGGAGGCCGGACGGATCGTGGAGTCGGGCACGCACGCCGAACTGCTCGCGCGCGGGGGGCTGTACGCCGAGCTCGCGGCGCAGCAGGTCGCCGCGTCTCGGGTGCTCACGGCGGAGACGGTCGTCGAGGAGCAGGTGACGGGCGGGGTGCGAGCGGCGTTCGCGGGCCGCCGGGCCGACCGCGCCCCGGAGGATTCCGCGGGTGCGGATGCCGTGGCGACCCTGACGGCCGCGGTCCCCCTGCTCGACGCCCCGCCGATGCAGGACCGGGTCCCTCCCGAGCAGATGTGAGGGGAGGGCGCGCTCGGAACCGAGGGCAGGCGGGACATGCTCCGCCTCGCGGTGGCGCGCCGCTCAGTGCACCGACAGGCCGCCGTCGACGAACAGCGACTGGCCGGTGACGTAGCCGGAACCGATCCCGGCGAGGAACACGGCGGCCGCCGCGAAGTCGCCGGGGAGGCCGTTACGCCCGATCATGGTGCGCGCGGCGAGGGCGGCGACCTTCGCGGGGTCTTCCTGCAGCCGCGCGTTCAGCGGCGTGAGCACGAAACCGGGGACGAGCGTGTTGCTGGTCACCCCGGTGCCGCCCCAGGCCTCGGCCTCCGAGCGCATCAGGGACTCGACCGCCCCCTTGGACGCTCCGTAGATGCCGCTCCCGACGAAGGCGCGATGCGCCTGCTGTGAGCTGATGTGGATCAGCCGCCCGAAGCCGCGCTCCGCCATCCCCACGGCGTAGCGCTGGCCGAGCAGGAACGGTGCGAGGGCGTTGACGGTCATCGTGGCGTCCCAGTCCTCCTCGGTGATCTCCGGGTAGGGCGGGCGGATGTTGATCCCGGCCGAGTTCACCAGGATGTCCGGCGGGCCGAACGGGCGGGTGGCGGCCTCGGCGACGGCGTGGATCCCGGCGCGGGTGCTCAGATCTCCCTGCACCCCGGCCGCCCGGCATCCGAGGTCGCTCAGCTCCTGCACGGTCTCGGCGATGCGGGCCGCGCCGCGGGCGACGATGACCGTCGATGCGCCGGACCGGGCGAGCGCGGTCGCGATGCCGCGGCCGATGCCGGAGCTCCCGCCGGTCACGACGGCCGTCCGGCCCTCGAGGGAGAAGAGGCTCGCGAGATAGTCGTTCATGGGTCTCCTGTCGCCGTGGTCGGCGTCACCACGCGAGCGCGGCGGTGAGCGCCGGGTCGGGGCGGGCGCCGGAGTACTCGGGAAGCCCGCGAAGCTCGTCGATGAAGGCCTCGACCTCGATCGCGTACGAGGGGTCGCTGTGCGACCGGGCGATCTCGCGCAGCGGGGGGATGTCCATCGCGAGGATCAGCGAGAGGCGCGCGGCGACGGCATCGTGGGCTCCGGCGTCGTGCAGCACGTGGATGCCGCCGCGCAGCGCCCCGATGTAGTCGCGCAGCACCGACAGCTGTGCCCTGCTCTGCGTGATCGAGGTGCCGTCGGCACGCACACGCCACTGCACCACGACGTCGGGGATGACATCGAAGGCGCGCGCCCGGGTGTACATCAACTGGGCGACGATCTGATCCTCGTACGCCACTCCCTCGGGGAACCGCAGGTCCCGCCAGAGCTCGACACGGCTGACCTTGGACCACGAGACGATGTTGCCCGAGGCCTGCGGGTGGTCGGCGAGCGTCACGCCGAGGCGCTCCGGATCGGTGGCCGCGGCGACCCACGGCTGCACGCGACCAGGGACGTAGGTGTCGCCCTCGGGGCGCGAGCGCACGTAGGCGCCGGCGACGAAGTCGCTCCCGGTCCGGGCGAGTGTGCCGGTGAGCCGGGCGAGCGCGGTCGGGGTGAGCTCGTCGTCGCCGTCGAGGAAGCCGAGATAGGGGGTGTCGACCAGGTCGATCGCCACGTTCCGGGCGGCTCCGAGTCCGCGCGAGGCCTCGTGACGGATCACGCGGAAGCGCGGGTCTGCCGCGGCGGCCTCCGCGAACAGGCGCCCTGTCTCATCGGTCGATCCGTCGTCGACCAGGATGGCCCGCCACCGGGGCTCGGTCTGCGCGAGCAGGGAGGCCAGCGCGGCCGGAGCGAAGGGGGCGATGTCGCGCCCCGGCACGATCATCGTCACGATCGGAGCGGATGCAGTCACTCGCCGAGTCTAGGGCGGCCGGCGATCTCCCCGGGCGCCTGGCGGTGCCCGGGTTCCTGCTGCCCGGGAGGCCCTCCGAGCAGTCAGGCCGACACGGCGCGCACGGCATCGGCCACGAGTGCTGCGAGGCGCTCCGGCGCATCCTCGGGCAGGCTCTCGCGGCCGAACGTGAACCGCACCGAGGTCTGAGCGACCTCCGCGGGGATGCCGCAGGCCAGCAGCACATGCGAGGGCTCGTCGCTTCCCGCGGCGCACGCGGAGCCGCTCGAAGAGACGACCCCGCGTCGCTCGAGCTCCAGGAGCACGGCTTCGCCACTCGTCCCGGCGAAGGTGAAGCTGGCCGTCGCGGGCAGACGGTGGTGCGGGTCGCCGGTCAGCCCCGCGCGCGACACGGAGGACAGGACCGCCGAGATGAATCGTGCCGTGGCGGCACCGACGCGCGCGGCGACGCTCTCCCGTTCCGCCTCGGCGAGGCGCAGCGCGGTCGCGAGACCGATCGCCCCCGCCACGTTCTCGGTGCCGGAGCGGCGTCCGCGCTCCTGCCCGCCCCCGTGCAGCAGCGGCTCGAGGGGAACACGACCGCGCACCGCGAGCGCACCGATTCCCTGAGGCGTGCCGAGTTTGTGTCCCGCGATCGACAGCGCGTCCGCCCCGAGGCCGCGCAGGTCGAGCCATCCCGCCGACTGGACCGCATCCAGGTGGAGGGGAACGCCGGCCGCACGGCAGACGGCGACGAGTCCGGCGACATCCTGCACCGTGCCGATCTCGTTGTTCGCATGCCCGAGCGAGACGACCGCGGTGTCGGGCCTGATCGCGTCTCCCAGGGCCTCGGGGGTGATGCGCCCCTGGCCGTCGACCGCCACCTCGGTCACCGCGATCCCGTGGAATCGGCGCAGGTACGCGGCCGACTCGAGGATCGACTCGTGCTCGATCGGCGAGATCACCACATGACGGCGTCCGTTCTCCCCGCCCGCGAGCGCGATCCCCTTGACGGCGAGGTTGTTGGCCTCGGTGCCGCCGGAGGTGAGGACGACGTCATTCGCCCGCATGCCCAGGATCCGCGCGATCTCCGCCCGGGCATCCGCGAGCGCGCTCGCCGCAGCCTCCCCGACCGTGTGGTGGCTCGACGGGTTGCCGACCGTCCCCGTGAGATACGGGAGCATGGCGTCCCGCACCTCCGCGCGCACGGGAGACGTCGCCGCGTGGTCGAGGTAGAGCATCAGAGGATCCGGACGTCCAGCCCGAGGTCGAGCGCGCGCGCGGAATGGGTGAGCGCGCCGACGGAGATGACATCGACTCCCGTGGCGGCGATGTCGTGCACCGTGTCGAGGCTGACCCCGCCCGAGGCTTCGACCGTGGCGCGCCCGCCGATCAGCGCGACGCCCGCCCGCAGCTCGTCGAGGGAGAAGTTGTCGAGGAGCACCGTGTGCGCGCCACCCGCGAGGACGGCGGAGATCTGGTCGAGCCGATCGACCTCGACGACCACATGTGCGGTGTGCGGCAGGCGCGCACGGGCCGCGCGCAGCGCCGAGGCGACATCGAGCCCCGAGCGCGTCAGCACCGCGAGGTGGTTGTCCTTCGCCATCACGGCGTCCGAGAGGGAGAAGCGGTGGTTGTTGCCGCCGCCGGAGAGGACGGCGTGGCGCTCGAACGCCCGCAGTCCCGGAGTCGTCTTGCGCGTGTCGGCGATACGGGCGGAGGTGCCGGCGACCGCACGCACATAGGCCGCGGTGAGTGTCGCGATCCCGCTCATGCGCTGCGTGAAGTTGAGCGCGACACGCTCCGCCGTCAGCACGCCGCGGGCGGGACCCGACACCGACGCCAGCACGTCGCCGGGCGCGAAGGCATCGCCGTCACCGACATGGAGATCGACGATGATGCCGGGATCGGTGAGGGAGAACGCCGCGGTGAAGACCGCGCCCCCGCTGAAGACACCGGCCTCCCGGGCGACGAGGTCGGCGGTCGCGGCCGCCTCGATCGGGATCAGGGTGTCGCTGGTGAGGTCGCCCCACGGGGCGTCTTCCTCGAGGGCGGCACCGACGACGCGGGTCAGGGTGGCGGCGGTGAGCATCAGACGGTCTCCAGGAGCGGGGTGTTCACGGGGGCGGAGGTGCGGAAATGGGCCCCGACGGATTCCTCCCGTGCGAGGGCGGCCACGGCGGTCGCTTCGGCGAGCAGGAGCAGATTCGCGTCCTCGTGCTCCGCCACCGACTGCGGTGCGGGGGCTGCCATCCGCCAGGTGCGGAGGGTCTCGATCGCGTCGAGAAGCCCGTTCTCCGTGCGCAGCAGCCCGACGTCGTCCCACATCAGGCGTTGCAGCGCGGCGCGCGTGAAGTCGATATCAGGGGTCGCGCTGCGCGCGCTCTGGTCGGGAGATGCCGGACCCGCGGAGGCATGCCCGGTGTCGGCGCGGTCGCGGAGCGGGGGAGCGGCCGACGAGGGGACTCCGAGGGCGGCGGCGGCGGCACGGGCGCCGAACACCGCGCCCTCGAGGAGGGAGTTCGAGGCGAGGCGATTCGCACCGTGCACGCCGGTGCGCGCCGCCTCCCCGACGGCGAGCAGCCCGCGCAGTGTGGTGCGCCCGTCGAGATCGGTCACGATGCCGCCCATCAGATAGTGCGCTGCCGGGGTGACCGGCACGGGCTCCCGAGACCAGTCCAGCCCGCGCTCCCGTGTCACCCGATCGATGGTCGGGAATCGCCGGGCCAGGGTCGTCGCGCCGAGCATCGTGGCATCGAGGCGGACCGGCGACCCCTGAGCCGCGGCACGGAGGGCGATCGCCCGCGACACCACGTCGCGCGGCGCCAGCTCGCCATCGGGGTGCGCATCGAAGACGAAGCGGCGGCCGGCGTCGTCGATCAGGGTCGCGCCCTCTCCGCGGACGGCCTCGGAGACGAGGAAGGCGGGAGCACCCACGGCGAGGATCGTCGGGTGGAACTGCACGAACTCCAGGTCTTCCACGGCGGCTCCCGCGCGCAGGGCGGCGGCGATCCCGTCGCCTGTCACGTCGGGGGGATTCGTCGTGTGCGCGTAGAGATTTCCGGCACCACCGGTCGCGAGGATCACCGCGTCGGCGGCGAGACCCGTCGCGGTGTCGCCGACGAGCACGCGGATGCCGCAGACCGCGCCGTCCGCTGTCATGAGGTCGATCAGGAACGCGTGCTCCACGATCGCGGCGCCCGAGGCGCGCACGGCGGTGGCCAGCGCGTGCGAGATCGCGGCTCCGGTGGCATCGCCCCCCGCGTGCACGATGCGCGCGTGACGGTGGGCGGCCTCGCGGCCGAGCATCAGCGCGCCGTCGGCGTCGCGGTCGAAGGCGACGCCGCGGGCGATCAACTCGGCGACCCGTGCCGGCCCGTCCGTCACGAGCACGTTCACCGCGGCGGGATCCGACAGTCCGGCTCCGGCGGTGAGCGTGTCCTCGGCGTGCTGCCCGGCGGAGTCACCCGGGCCGTAGACCCCGGCGACGCCGCCCTGCGCATAGCGGGTGCTGCCGTCGCCGAGCGCCCCCTTGGTCACCACCGTGACGATATGCCCCGCCTCCGTGGCGTGCAGCGCGGCGGTGAGCCCGGCGATGCCCGCACCGACGACGATGACCTGCATCAGGCACCCACCGAGGCGGGAAGTCTGGCCGCGAGCATCCGCTCCAGCGCCACGCGCGCAGGGTCGGCGACGTCGGAGGCGACGGTGATCCGGTTCGGCGTCCGTCCGGCCACGAGCTCCTCCAGCACCCAGGCGAGGTAGCCCGGGTGGATCCGGTACATGGTCGAGCAGGGGCAGACGACGGGATCGAGGCAGAAGATCTCGTGCTGCGGGTACTGTGCGGCAAGGCGGCGGACCAGGTTGATCTCGGTGCCGATGGCGAACGTGGTCGGCGTCGTGGCCCCGTCGATCGCACGGCGGATGTAGTCGGTCGAACCGGCCTCGTCCGCCGCGTCGACCACCTCCATCGGGCACTCGGGGTGCACGATGACGCGCACGCCGGGGTGCGCCGCGCGGGCCGCCGAGATCTGATCCACCGTGAAACGGCGGTGCACGGAGCAGAAGCCGTGCCAGAGGATGACGCGGGAGTCGCGCAGATGCTCGGGCGAGGAGCCGCCCAGGGCGCGTCGCGGGTTCCACATCGGCATCTGCGCGAGCGGGACGCCCATCGCCTTCGCGGTGTTGCGGCCCAGGTGCTGGTCGGGGAAGAAGAGCACGCGTCGACCGCGGGCGAAGGCCCACTCGAGCACGGTCTGCGCGTTCGAGGACGTGCAGACGATCCCGCCGTGCCGGCCGACGAAGCCCTTGATCGCGGCGGAGGAGTTCATGTACGTCACCGGGATGACCGGCACGCGCCCTTCGTCATCGACGGCGTCCATGTCGCCGAGCACCTCGGCGAGCTGCTCCCAGCAGTCCTCCACCTGATCGATGTCGGCCATGTCCGCCATCGAGCAGCCGGCGGCGAGGTTCGGCAGGATCACGGCCTGGTCGGGCCCCGAGAGCAGGTCGGCGGTCTCGGCCATGAAGTGCACGCCGCAGAACACGATCGCCTCGGCATCCGGTCGGCCCTTCGCCGCGGTCGCCAGCTGGAAGGAGTCGCCGACGTAGTCGGCGTGCCGCACGACCTCCTCGCGCTGGTAGAAGTGTCCGAGGATCACCGCGCGGTCGCCGAGGGTGGCCTTGGCGGCCCGGATGCGGGCGTCGAGCTCGTCCTCGGAGGCATCGCGGTAGGCGGCCGGCAGCTCTCCCTGACGCGGCGCGCCGGTGGGGATGACATCGCCCATCGACGAGCCGGGGCCGTACCCGGGGCGCGTGTCGAAGTCCCACGGTCCCGCGGCGAGATCGGTCGTGCAGGTCGCGTCGGTGGAGACCCCGGCGACGATGTCCTGGATCGCGTGGTCCACGGAGGCGTCCACGGGCGGGACGGCGGGGATCGGTACGACGGTGATGCTCATCGGGTGCTCGTTTCTTCGGAACCGAGGGGGCCGCGGTCGGCCAGCTCGACGTCGGTGTTGTAACGGTAGAGGCGGGCGGGTCGGTGGCTTCCGGTGCGGAAGCGGTCGGTGGGGAGGAGGTTTCCGGTGGACTCGACCTGCCGGCGGAAGTTCGCCGGATCGAGCTGCCGTCCGAGGATCGCCTCGTAGGCCTCCCTGAGCTCGGCCAGTGTGAACTCCGACGGCAGGAAGCCGTGGGCGACACGGCTGTAGCCGACCTTGTTGCGCAGCCGCCAGAGGGCGTACTCGACGATCTTGGTGTGATCGAAGGCGAGCGGCGGGAGGTCGTCGACGTCGAACCACTGCACGTTCTCCGGGGCGCGACCGGACGCCTGATGCGCGGCGCTCTGCGCTCGCACGTCGTCCTGCCGCAGCAGCGCCCAGTACACCACCGACACGACCCGCGTGGGGGAGCGGTCGACGGCGCCGAAGGCGTAGAGCTGCTCCAGGTAGCTCGGGGCGAGGCCGGTCGTCTCCGCGAGCGTGCGCGCGGCGGCGTCGACGGGCGATTCGGCCGAGGTCAGCCATCCGCCGGGCAGAGCCCAGCGGTCCGCGAAGGGCTCGCGTGTCCGCCGCACGAGAGGCAGTGACAGCCGTGGTCCGCTGTCGGTCGTGGCGCGCAGCGTCAGGATCACCGTCGATACGGCGACGCGGATCTCTTC
This sequence comes from Microbacterium sp. TW_SC_2, assembly GCF_055361165.1. Taxonomy (NCBI): domain Bacteria; kingdom Bacillati; phylum Actinomycetota; class Actinomycetes; order Micrococcales; family Microbacteriaceae; genus Microbacterium; species Microbacterium sp. TW_SC_2. The sequence goes on from NZ_CM143952.1 coordinate 1,072,276, forward strand.
ACTTCGTGTCATGGCGACTTTAACCTCCTGACACGATCTTAGTGTCATCGAGACCCTTAGTGCACCTCCGTGACGGATCGAGCGGGCATCCCGCTAGACTGGGCGCACAACTGAAGACAGGCCGAATGACCCCCGCGGGAGAGCCCCGGCGAACGCAGCCGGGCACCGAAGGAGCAAGCCTCCCCGCCAATCTCTCAGGTATGCGTACCGCGCGGTTCCGGCCACTCTGAAAAGCGATCCCGCTCCGGTGGGATCCGCCGACGGTGAAAGCCCCGCCTCCGCGCATGGGTGAAACTCTCAGGCCCATGACAGAGGGGGAGTTCCGAGGAGCAGCCGTATCGCTGCTCCACCCGACCGAGCACGGGAGAACTCCATGTCCGACCCCCGCTTCACCCCGCTGCGCGAGCGCCATGAATCGCTCGGCGCCGCGTTCACCGACTTCGGCGGCTGGCAGATGCCCGTGCGCTACACCTCCGACCTCGCCGAGCACCACGCGGTCCGCACGACGGCCGGTCTGTTCGACATCTCGCACATGGCGGAGTTCCTCGTCACGGGGGAGAGCGCTGCCGAGTTCCTCGACTACGCCCTCGCGGGCCGGCTCTCCGCGATGCCCGTCGGCAAGGCGAAGTACTCGCTGCTGCTCGCCGAGTCCGGCGGCATCGTCGACGACGTCATCGTCTACCGCCTCGCCGATGACCGCTATCTGGTGATCGCCAACGCCGGCAACCGGGGATACGTCGACGCGGCGTTCGCCTCCCGCGTGCGGTCGTTCCCCTCGCTCCTCGAGCGCGAGCTCCCGGCCCGCGGGGCCGACGAGGAGCGCAGCTTCGCGGGATTCATCGGCGATCGGGGTGTCGATGTCGAAGACGTCTCCGACGCCTACGCGCTGCTCGCCGTGCAGGGGCCCGCGGCGGAGGCCATCGTCGCGGCGACCGAGGGCATCACCGATCTCAGCACGCCCTGGTCCGCCCAGAGGTACTACGCCTGGGCCGATGCGCGCTTCCTCGGAGAGCCGCTGCTGATCGCCCGCACGGGCTACACCGGCGAAGACGGCTTCGAACTCCTGGTGCGTGCCGCCGACGCTGCCGCCCTCTGGGACGCGCTGACCTCCGCGGGAGCCCCACGCGGTCTCGTCCCCGCCGGTCTCGCAGCCAGGGACACGCTCCGCCTGGAGGCGGGCATGCCGTTGTACGGCCACGAGTTGACGCGCGACACCACGCCGGCGCAGGCCGGTCTCGGCCGCGTGGTGGTGTCGGACAAGGAGAGCTTCGTCGGCAAGGACGCCCTCGGCTCCGCCGACGCCGATGCCCCGGTGCTGGTGGGCCTCGTCGCCGAGGGCCGGCGTGCCGGCCGCGCGGGATACGCCGTCGTCGACGATGACGGCACTGTCCTCGGCGAGATCACCAGCGGCGCTCTCAGCCCGACCCTCGGGCATCCGATCGCGATGGCCTATGTGACCCCTTCCGCCGCGGAAGAGGGACGCACCGTATTCCTGGATGTGCGGGGGACGAAGATCCCCGCGACCGTGACCGCTCTGCCTTTCTACCGGAGGACGAAATGACCGACCTGAACGCACTCAGCTACACCGACGAGCACGAGTGGATCGCCGCCGACGGCGACACCCTCACGATCGGGATCACCGACTACGCGGCCGACAAGCTCGGCGACGTCGTGTTCGTCGAGCTCCCCGCCGTGGGCACCGAGATCTCGGCGGGCGCCGTGGTCGGCGAGATCGAGTCGACCAAGTCGGTGGGTGAGCTGTACGCCCCCGTCACCGGAACCGTCGTGGAGATCAACGACGCCGTCGTGGACGACCCCTCGCTCGTGAACGCCGAGCCGTTCGCCGGCGGATGGCTGATCAAGGTCTCGGTCGCCGACGGCGCGCTTGACGGACTGCTCGACCGCGACGCGTACGTCGCACTCACGGAGGGCTGATCCGCCTGTGGTCTCTTTCGCCGATCGTCACATCGGACCCACGGATGCCGCCCAGCGTCAGATGCTGGACGCCCTCGGGGTCACCTCCCCGATCGAGGACTGGAGCCCGGTCGACGCGCTGATGCGCCAGGCCGTGCCGTCCTCGATCTTCACCGATGCGGGAGACTCCGTGATCCCCGGTGCCGCCAGCGAGACCGAGGCGCTCGCGGAGCTCCGCGCTCTCGCCTCGCGCAACGCGGTGAACCGGCCGATGATCGGCCTCGGGTACTACGGCACGATCACCCCGCAGGTGATCCAGCGCAACGTGCTCGAGAACCCCTCCTGGTACACGGCCTACACGCCGTACCAGCCGGAGATCTCGCAGGGACGCCTGGAAGCGCTCATCAACTTCCAGACCATGGTGTCCGAGCTCACGGGGCTCTCGACCGCGAACGCCTCGATGCTCGACGAGTCGACCGCGGTCGTCGAGGGGATGCTGCTCGCCCGCCGCGCCTCGAAGTCGACGTCGAACGTGTTCGCGGTCGACACCGACGCCCTCCCGCAGACCAAGGCGCTGCTCGCCACCCGGGCGGATGCCGTCGGGATCGAGCTCGTGGCGGTCGACATCGCGGGCGGCGAAGCGCTCCCCGCCGAGCTGTTCGGCGTGTTCGTGCAGTATCCCGGCGCGTCCGGCAACGTGTGGAACCCGTCGGCCGTGATCGATGCCGCACATCTCGCCGGCGGCCTCGCGGTGGTCGCCGCCGATCTGCTCGCGTTGACGCTCATCTCCTCACCGGGGTCGCTCGGCGCCGATGTCGCGGTCGGCACGACGCAGCGCTTCGGCGTGCCGATGGGCTTCGGCGGACCGCACGCCGGCTACATGGCCGTGCGCTCGGGCCTCGAACGTCAGCTTCCCGGCCGGCTGGTCGGCGTCTCGGTGGATGCCGACGGCGCTCCCGCCTACCGCCTCTCGCTGCAGACGCGCGAGCAGCACATCCGCCGGGAGAAGGCCACCTCGAACATCTGCACCGCACAGGTGCTGCTCGCCGTGATGGCGTCGATGTACGCGGTCTATCACGGTCCGGACGGTCTGCGCGAGATCGCCCGCCAGGTGGCGGACAAGACCCTCCGGCTCCGGGACTGGCTCGTCGAGGCCGGTGCCGAGGTCGTCCATGACGCGTTCTTCGACACCGTGCAGGTGCGCGTGCCCGGACGCGCGGCGGAGTACGCCGCGCGCGCACACGACGACCACGGCATCCTGCTGCACGTCGCGGATGCCGACACGATCGGCATCGCGGTCGACGAGACCACGACGTTCAGCGACCTGCACCAGGTCGCCCTCGTCTTCGGAGGCCAGGAGCAGCGGGCGTTCGGCTGGTTGGGCAGCGGTTCGCACGGTGCGCTTCCCGAGGCGCTGCTGCGTCAGGACGAGTACCTCACCCACCCCGTCTTCCACGCGCACCGCAGCGAGACCGCCATGATGCGGTACCTCAAGAGCCTCGCCGATCGCGACTACGCGCTCGACCGCGGCATGATCCCCCTGGGGTCGTGCACCATGAAGCTCAACGCGGCGACCGAGATGGCGGCGATCACCTGGCCGGAGTTCGCGGGCATCCATCCGTTCGCGCCGGCGTCCGACGTCGCGGGATACCTCGACCTGATCGATCAGTTGGAGACCTGGCTCGCCGAGGTCACCGGATACGACGCGGTCTCCCTGCAGCCCAACGCCGGATCCCAGGGCGAGCTCGCCGGACTCCTCGCGATCCGTGGCTATCACCTCGCGAACGGCGATGCCGAGCGCACGGTGTGCCTGATCCCGTCGTCCGCGCACGGCACGAACGCCGCTTCCGCGGTGCTCGCCGGCATGAAGGTCACCGTCGTCGCGTGCGACGAATTCGGCAACGTCGATCTCGACGATCTGCGGGCCAAGATCGCCGCGCACGCCGACCGGCTCTCGGCGCTGATGATCACGTACCCGTCCACGCACGGCGTGTACGAGCAGGATGTCGTGGAGATCACCTCCGCGGTGCACGAGGCCGGTGGACAGGTCTACGTCGACGGCGCGAACCTGAACGCGCTGCTCGGCTACGCGCGCTTCGGCGACCTCGGCGGCGACGTGTCGCACCTGAACCTGCACAAGACCTTCGCCATCCCGCACGGCGGCGGCGGTCCTGGTGTCGGTCCGGTCGCGGCGAAGGCTCATCTGGCACCGTTCCTGCCCGCGCACCCGCTCGCGCAGCGCGCGGAGCATGCCGGTGGCTTCGTGTTCGAGGGGGGAGCGGTCTCCGCCGCGCCCTACGGATCCGCCGGCATCCTGCCGATCTCGTGGGCGTACGTGCGCATGATGGGCGCCGACGGACTCCGCCGCGCCACCGCGGCCGCCGTGCTGTCCGCCAACTACATCGCCGCGCGCCTGGCCGACCACTACCCGGTGCTCTACGCGGGAGAGAACGGACGCGTCGCGCACGAATGCATCCTCGATCTGCGTCCGCTCAAGGAGGCCACCGGGATCACGGTCGACGACGTCGCGAAGCGGCTCATCGACTACGGCTTCCACGCGCCGACGATGTCGTTCCCGGTCGCAGGCACGCTCATGGTCGAGCCAACCGAGTCGGAGGACCTGGGCGAGATCGACCGCTTCATCGAGGCCATGATCATGATCAAGGCCGAGGCGGATGCCGTGGCCGCGGGCCGCTGGCCCGCCGACGACAACCCGCTCGTGCACGCCCCGCACACCGCGCTCTCGCTGATCGCGGGGGAGTGGAACCATGCGTACACGCGGGAGGAAGCCGCGTATCCGGTGCGCGCTCTCGTCGCCGGAAAGTACTGGCCGCCCGTGCGCCGCATCGACCAGGCGTACGGCGACCGCAACCTCGTCTGCGCGTGCCCGCCCGTGGAGGCCTTCGCCTGAGGTGTGCTGTGCCGAGCGACGGCGCCGCGTCCACTCGGACGCGGCGCCGTCTCTCTTCTCCGCGCGCGGGCCCATGTTTCCGCGATATTACGGATGATCACCACTCAGTAACGGTTCATTAGCCGAGTGCGGAGTCGGTCGAACCCCGGGTTACAGTCAACTATCCCTACGCGTTCGACGATGAGCGCGCAGTCTGATGAATACCCGTCCACAGGAGGACACAAAGTGAAGCGCAACAAGATCGCCCTTGCGGGCACCGCGCTGTTCGCGATCGGCGCCCTGGCGCTCGCGGGCTGCGCGAGCGGTGGTAGTGGCAACGACGGCGACGGCGGATCCGGCGCAGCCGGCGACCCGGAAGCCATCATCACCACGAACGGCTCGGAGCCCGAGAACCCGCTGATCCCCACCAACACCAACGAGGTGGGCGGCGGAAAGATCCTCGACGAGATCTTCGCCGGTCTGATCTACTACGACGCCGACGGCAAGCCGGTCAACGACATGGCCGAGGAGATCACGACCGAGGACCCGCAGAACCTCACCGTGAAGCTCAAGGAGGGCATGACCTTCACCGACGGTGAAGAGGTCACCGCTGACAACTTCATCAAGGCGTGGAACGAGGGTGCCAAGGCGTCCAACGCCCACCTCTCCAGCTACTTCTTCGAGGACATCGAGGGCTTCAGCTACGACGAGGACTCCGAGCTCACGGGTCTGGAGCAGGTCGACGACTACACGTTCACGATCGCGCTCAACAAGCCGGCCTCCGACTTCGCGCTGCGCCTCGGCTACTCGGCGTTCTACCCGCTCCCCGACGTGGCCTTCGAGGACATGGCGGCGTTCGGTGAGAACCCGATCGGCAACGGTCCCTACATGATCGACGGCGAAGACGCGTGGCAGCACGACGTGCAGATCGACCTCGTTCGCAACGACGACTACGAGGGCGGACGCAAGGCTGCCAACGGCGGTCTGACGATCAAGTTCTACGCCACGCAGGAAGCGGCCTACGCCGACCTGCAGGGCGGCGACGTCGACGTGATCGACGCGATCCCCACCGGTTCGCTCCCGGTGTTCGCCGAGGAGTTCGGTGACCGCGCCGTCAACCAGCCGTCTGCGGTGTTCCAGTCCTTCACCATCGGCCAGTTCCTCCCGCACTTCAGCGGCGAAGAGGGCCAGCTGCGTCGTCAGGCGCTCTCGATGGCGATCAACCGTGAAGAGATCACCGAGACGATCTTCTCGGGTACCCGCACCCCGGCCGCCGACTTCACCTCGCCGGTCATCGCCGGCTGGTCGGAAGACGTGCCCGGCAGCGAGGTCCTCGAGTTCAACCCCGAGAAGGCCAAGGAACTCTGGGCCGAGGCCGACGCCATCGCCCCGTGGGACGGCGAGTTCAAGATCGCCTACAACTCCGACGGTGGACATGACGCCTGGGTCGACGCGGTGTCGAACCAGATCAAGAACACCCTCGGCATCGAGGCATCGGGCGACCCGTACCCGACCTTCCAGGACCTGCGCACCAAGGTCAACGACCGCACCATCACCACGGCGGCGCGTTCGGGCTGGCAGGCCGACTACCCCGGTCTGTACAACTTCCTCGGACCGCTCTACGCGACCGGCGCCGGATCCAACGACGGTGACTACTCGAACCCCGAGTTCGACGAGCTCATCAAGGCCGGCATCAGCAACCCCGACCCCGACGCGCAGATCGAGGACTTCACCAAGGCGCAGGAAGTCCTGTTCCAGGACCTTCCCGCGATCCCGCTGTGGTACTCGAACGTGACCGGTGGCTTCGGCGAGAGCGTCGACAACGTGACGTTCGGCTGGAACTCGGTTCCGCTGTACTACGAGATCACGAAGGCCGGCGAGTAAAGTCTGACGGCACTTCACCTGTGAGGCGGTGACGATTCTTCGTCACCGCCTCACAGGCCTGTGTTCGCCTCGCTTTCTTACCCCTCGAGAAGGGACAAGCGGATGCTCGGTTACATTCTGAGACGTCTTCTGCAGGTGATCCCGGTCTTCTTCGGAGCCACCCTGCTCATCTATTTCCTCGTGTTCGCCATGCCCGGCGATCCGATCCTCGCCCTGTTCGGCGACAAGACCCCCAACCCGGCGGTGCTCGAGCAGCTGCGCGAGCAGTATCACCTGAACGACCCGTTCATCGTGCAGTACTGGTACTACATCACCGGCGTCTTCCAGGGCGACCTCGGCGTGACCTACTCCGGTCGCCCCGTCTCGACGGTGCTCGCCGCGACGCTTCCCGTCACCGGCCGCCTCGCCATCATGGCGATCGCGATCGAGTTCGTGCTGGCGATCATCATCGGCACGATCTCCGCGCTGCGCAAGGGCAAGCTGTTCGACAACGTCTCGCTGGTCGTGGCGCTCATCGCGATCGCTATCCCGATCTTCGTGGTCGCGTTCCTCGCCCAGTACTTCCTCGCCATCCAGCTCGGCTGGTTCAAGCCGACCGTCGGTGCGGACAACGACTGGGGCGGTCTGTGGCTCCCGGCCATCGTGCTCGGATTCAGCCTGTATGCCGTGAGCATGCGTCTGATGCGCAGCTCCGTCATCGAGACCCTCAACCAGGACTGGGTGCGCACGGCGTACAGCAAGGGGCTCTCGCGGAACCGCGTGATCCCGGTGCACGTGCTGCGCAACTCGCTGATCCCCGTCATCACCAACTCCGCCACGAACTTCGGCGTGCTGCTCGTGGGCGCCACCGTCACCGAGGGCATCTTCAACGTGCCCGGTGTCGGCAACACGCTGTTCCAGGCGATCCAGCGCGGCGAGGGACCGACGGTCGTCTCCTTCGTGACCGTGTTCGTCATCCTCTACGTGCTGGTGAACCTGCTCATCGACCTGCTCTACGGTCTGCTCGACCCGAGGATCCGCTATGCCTGACCCCATCACTCCGAAGCATTACGTCGCCTCGGTCGAGACCGAGTCGATCGCGGTCGACGCCGTGCGCATCGCCGACAAGCCCAGCAACCTGTGGCGAGACGCCTGGTTCGACCTGCGTCGTCGTCCGCTGTTCTGGTTCTCGGTCGCCCTCGCGGTGTTCTTCCTCGTCATGGCGGTCTGGCCCACCCTGTTCACGGCCACACCGCCCAACGACGACTGCAACCTGTCGAACAGCAACGGCGGTCCGACAGCGGGGCACCCGCTCGGGTTCACGTTCCAGGGCTGCGACATCTACGCCCGCATCGTCTGGGGCGCGCAGACGTCGCTGGCGGTCGGTCTCATCGCCACGCTGATCGCATCGCTCCTCGGCCTGATCATGGGCGCCCTCGCGGGCTTCTACGGCGGCTGGCTCGACGGCCTGCTCTCGCGTGTCGGTGACATCTTCTTCGCGATCCCGTACATCCTCGCGGCGGTCGTCGTGATGACGGTGTTCCGGGATTCCCGTTCGGTATGGACCCTGGCGTTCGCGATCGGCGGGTTCGCCTGGGCGTCGACGGCTCGTGTCGTGCGCGCCGAGGTCCTGCGGGTCCGCCAGGCCGACTTCGTGATGGCGTCGCAAGCGCTCGGACAGTCGAAGTTCAAGATCCTGCTGAACCACGTCGTGCCGAACGCGATCGCTCCGCTGCTGGTCGTGTCGACCCTCGGACTCGCGGCCGCGATCGTCGCCGAAGCGACCCTGTCGTTCCTCGGGGTCGGCCTCGGCAGCGACGTGATGTCGTGGGGCCTGGACATCGGCAAGGCCCAGGCCTCGCTGCGCGTGGCTCCGATGGCACTCATCTATCCGTCGATCGCCCTCACCCTCGCGGTGCTGGCGTTCGTCACTCTGGGCGAGCTCATCCGAGACGCCCTCGACCCGAAGGCGAGGGCACGCCGATGAGCGAGCGCGTCACCGAACAGGTCCCCCTGCTGAGCGTCCGCGACCTCACCGTCGCCTTCCGCACCCAGGAAGGGCTGCGCGAAGTGCTCCACGGAGTCAGCTTCGACATCATGCCCGGCGAGACCGTCGCGATCGTCGGCGAATCCGGTTCCGGCAAGTCCACGACGGCCACGGCCATCGTGAACCTGCTTCCCGGAACCGGACAGGTCACGGCGGGCTCCATCACCCTCGAGGGTCGGGAGCTCACCACGCTCACCCGTCGCGAGATCGAGAGCGTCCGCGGTCGGGACATCGGCTTCGTGCCGCAGGACCCGATGTCCAACCTCAACCCGGTCTGGAGCATCGGCTTCCAGGTCAAGGAAGCGATCCGTGCGAACGGCATCGCCCAGAATCGTGGCGACGCCAAGGCGCGCACGATCGAGGTGCTGCAGCAGGCGGGTCTGTCCGACGCCGAGAAGCGCGTGCACCAGTTCCCGCACCAGTTCTCGGGAGGCATGCGGCAGCGCGCGCTGATCGGGATGGGCCTCGCGGCCGACCCGAAGCTGCTCATCGCCGACGAGCCGACCTCGGCTCTCGATGTGACGGTGCAGCGCGTGATCCTCGATCACATGGCGTCGCTCACGCGCGACAAGGGCACCTCGATGCTGCTGATCACACACGATCTGGGTCTCGCCGCCGAGCGCGCGAACAAGATCATCGTGATGAACGGCGGCAACATCGTCGAGGCGGGGCCGAGCCGCGAGATCCTCGAGAACCCGCAGCACCCGTACACCAAGCGCCTCGTCGCCGCCGCACCCAGCGTGGCGTCGCAGCGCATCCAGGCGGTGGTGGAGGACCGGGGCATCGAGTCGCGCGAAGACCTCTCCGCGATCCCGCCGACGGTGCGCGTGGCCGGTCTCACGAAGGACTACCGGATCCGCCAGGGCGGCTTCCGCAGCGAGGCCTTCCGTGCGGTCGACGACGTGTCGTTCGCGATCCCGCGCGGCAAGACCCTCGCGCTCGTGGGCGAATCCGGCTCCGGCAAGTCCACCGTGGCGAAGATGGTGCTGAAGCTCGAGGAGCCCACCAGCGGCACCATCGAGATCGACGGCCAGGATGTGTCGAAGCTGTCGAACGCGCAGGCGTTCGGTCTGCGCCGGCGCATGCAGCCGGTCTTCCAGGACCCGTACGGGTCGCTCGATCCGTTGCGCAACATCGGCAACACGATCGCCGAGCCGCTGCAGATCCACGGCGTCGGCGACCGGGCGTCGCAGCGGGAGCGCGTCGAGGAGCTTCTCGACCAGGTCTCGCTGCCGCGCGTGCTCGCCACCCGATACCCGAACGAGCTGTCCGGCGGACAGCGCCAGCGCGTCGCGATCGCGCGCGCACTGGCGCTCAAGCCCGACATCATCGTGCTCGACGAGGCTGTCTCGGCGCTCGACGTGCTCGTGCAGGATCAGGTGCTGCAGCTGCTCGCGGAGCTCCAGTCCGAACTCGACCTGACGTACCTGTTCATCACGCACGACCTCGCCGTCGTCCGTGTGTCGAGCGATCTCGTCTGCGTCATGGAGAAGGGCAAGATCGTCGAGCAGGGGACCGTCGACGAGATCTTCGCCAACCCGCAGCAGGAGTACACCGATCGTCTTCTCAAGGCGATCCCCGGGGCATCCATCACCCTGGGCGGTCACGGACAGTGACCGCGCCCGATCGCTCGGAGGACGCGCGCACCTATCGCGCGTCCTCCGGGCCCGTGGTGATGGCGCTGTCCGCGGCACTCGCGCTGTTCCTGCTCGGGGACACGGCCCTGCGAGGCAGCTGGGGGCAGATGCTCCTGGTGGCACCGTGGGTGCTGCTCGGCCTCTGGGTCGTGTACCAGGTGAGCTTCGTCTCGCACCTGCGGGTCGACGACCAGGGTGTCCTGGTGCAGAACATGCTACGACGCACGAGCTTCGGATGGTCGCGCGTGCGCGACATCGACTTCCGCTGGCAGCTCGAGTTCGCGCTCGACGACCAGTCGACGGTCGGATGCTACGGAGGTCCGGCGCGGTCACGGCCGCGGCGCAGCAGCATGCGCGACACCGAAGAGGCCGTGAAAGCTCCGGCGGGTGTGCGTGATCTGAGCGACATCCGCGATCGGTGGCAGGCGGCGAGCGGTGCGGACGCGCCGATCCGCCGCACCTGGGACGGCCCCGCGCTTCTCGCGCTGGGCGTGATCGCGGCCTGGGCCGTCGCGGCCGTTCTCATCGCCGCCGCCGGCTGATCGTCTGCGGTCAGCCCGGCAGCCCGAACAGGGAGGGCCAGGTGGCGGCCGCCCACGGATACCCCACGAACACCGTGGCGTCGATCAGGAAGTGCGCGACCAGGAACGGCATCAGGCGCCCGGATCGCTGGAAGAGCCAGCCGAACAGCATCCCCATGGCGAAGTTCCCGATGAAGGCTCCCGGCCCCTGGTACAGGTGGTAGCTCGCCCGCAGCAGCGACGTGGTGACGATGATCGTCCAGGGACTCCACCCGAGCTCCTTCAACCGGGCGAACAGGTAGCCCAGCACGATGAACTCCTCCTGCAGCGACGCGCGCGCCGCAGCGAGCAGCAGGACCGGGACGGTCCACCAGTAGGCGTCGAGACCCGCCGGGTTCACGGCGACGAACAGACCCGTCGCGCGCCCCACGATATAGAGGGCGAGCCCGGGGATGCCGATCGCGAGCACGAGCAGCACCCCGCGCCCGACGTCCGATCCGACGCGCGTGCCGTCGATGCCCAGACGGCCCAGGTGCGGGCGCGCGTTCTGCCAGAGGAGGAAGCAGACCAGCAGCACCGGGACCAGCGAGAACCCGATCGAGAGCACCTGATAGATCAGGTCGAAGACCTCGCGGTCGCTGCGGGAGGGGTTCAGAGTCGCCGTCTGCTCCGCGAGCGGCGTCTCATCGGTCAGCCGGTAGGCCAGCTGCACGACGGCGTAAACGGCCGACTGGCCGAGGCCGAGGGCCAGCACGATGGCGATCTCCCACCACAGCCGGGCGCGCCCCGGACGGCGCTGCGCTCGCTCGGGAAACGGGGGCGAAAGGGTCACGATCTCGATGCTACGGCCTCCGTTCAGGAACGCGACCTGCGCGTGCGTTATCCTGGAACGTCGGTTTCCTGACACATCCCACCATCTTCTTAGGACTCATGCATGGCGCACGCCCTCCGCTCTGACCTCCGCAACGTCGCTATCGTCGCGCACGTCGACCACGGCAAGACCACTCTCGTCGACGCCATGCTGCGTCAGACGGGCTCCTTCGGTGAACACGCCCACGTCGACGAGCGCGCGATGGACTCGAACGACCTGGAGCGCGAGAAGGGGATCACGATCCTCGCCAAGAACACCGCGATCACCTACAAGGGTGTCCACGCGAAGGACGGCGAGGTGACGATCAACGTGATCGACACCCCCGGCCACGCCGACTTCGGCGGCGAGGTCGAGCGCGGCCTGTCCATGGTCGACGGCGTCGTGCTGCTCGTCGACGCGAGCGAGGGCCCGCTGCCCCAGACCCGCTTCGTGCTGCGCAAGGCACTCGAGGCGAAGCTTCCCGTCATCCTGCTGGTCAACAAGACCGACCGCCCGGATGCCCGCATCGCCGAGGTCGAGGAAGAGGCGCACGACCTGCTCCTCGGACTCGCCTCCGACCTCGTCGACGACGTGCCCGACCTCGACGTCGACGCACTCCTCGACGTTCCCGTCGTCTACGCCTCCGGTCGTGCCGGCGCCGCGTCGCGCAACCGTCCCGCCGACGGCTCGCTGCCCGACAACGCCGACCTCGAGCCGCTGTTCGAGGCCATCCTCGAGCACGTGCCCGCTCCGGCGTACGACGACGAGCACCCGCTGCAGGCCTGGGTCACGAACCTCGACTCGAGCCCGTTCCTCGGCCGCCTCGCCCTGCTGCGCGTCTTCAACGGCACGCTCAAGAAGGGTCAGACCGTGGCCTGGGTGCGTGCCGACGGCAGCCACCAGAACGCGCGCATCACCGAGCTGCTGAAGACCCGCGCGCTCGAGCGCTACCCCGCCGACTCCGCCGGCCCCGGTGACATCGTCGCCATCGCCGGCTTCGAGAACATCACCATCGGCGAGACGATCGCCGACCCGGAGGACGTGCGACCGCTGCCCGCGATCACGGTCGACGACCCCGCCATCTCGATGACCATCGGCACCAACACCTCGCCCCTCATGGGCAAGGTCAAGGGTCACAAGCTGACCGCGCGCATGGTCAAGGACCGTCTCGACAAGGAGCTCATCGGCAACGTGTCGCTCAAGGTCGTCGACATCGGCCGCCCCGACGCGTGGGAGGTGCAGGGTCGTGGAGAGCTCGCTCTCGCCATCCTCGTCGAGAACATGCGTCGCGAGGGCTTCGAGCTCACGGTCGGCAAGCCGCAGGTGGTCACGAAGAAGGTCGACGGCAAGACGTACGAGCCCTTCGAGCACCTCACGATCGACACGCCGGAAGAGCACCTCGGTGCCATCACGCAGCTGCTCGCGAACCGCAAGGGTCGCATGGACAACATGACCAACCACGGCACCGGCTGGGTGCGCATGGAGTTCATCGTCCCGTCGCGTGGCCTGATCGGCTTCCGCAGCGAGTTCCTCACCACGACGCGCGGCACCGGCATCGCGAACGCGATCTCGCACGGCTACGAGCCCTGGGCGGGGCAGATCACGACGCGTCAGAACGGCTCGATCGTCGCCGACCGTCAGGGTGTCGTCACGCCGTTCGCGATGATCGCTCTCCAGGAGCGCATGTCGTTCTTCGTCCAGCCCACGCAGGAGGTCTACGAGGGCATGGTCATCGGCGAGAACTCGCGCGCCGACGACATGGACGTCAACATCACCAAGGAGAAGAAGCTCACCAACATGCGTGCGGCGAGCTCCGACACCTTCGAATCGATGACCCCGCCGCGTCAGCTGACGCTGGAGGAGAGCCTCGAGTTCGCGCGTGACGACGAGTGCGTCGAGGTGACTCCCGAGGTGGTGCGCATCCGCAAGGTGAACCTCGACCAGAACACCCGTGCCCGCGAGACCTCGCGTCTCAAGCGCCAGGACGCCAACGCCTGAACGACGCGTTCATGACGAGGGCCTCATCCTGCTGATCTCAGCGGTGATGGGGCCCTCTTCTCATGAAATGCCCAGGTGGGGGATGGTTTTCGTTCAGCTTCGTCGTGCAGGATGGGGAACTTGCGTCCGGCGAGTCGATTCCCGATGAGTCGCCCTGCCCGCAGGTCCCGGACGTATCGACGACCCGAAAGTCGAAGAGTTGCTTCACCTTCACAACACCCGTGCTTCTCGGCGCGCCGCCGCGGTGGTCGACGCCCATTCCGCCGTCCGCTCTCGTCGCCCGATGGTTCTCCTCACCACTCTCACCGGGGCACTGCTCGGCATCACGCTCACGGTCGGCGTCGTCTCGACGCCGGCGGCCGGAGCGGAGCGTGTCAGCGGAGGTCCCTCCGAGCTCGCGATCTCCTCCAGCGCCCCGCAGGCTCTCTCGTTGCGGGAGATCACCGATTCGGCGAAGGCCTCTCAGGCGGACGCGCAGGAGGCGGCAGCGGCAGCCGACGCTCTCACGGCCGAGGTCGCCGCCTCCGGACTCGACCTCGGCGACGTGCCGACCACGATCGACACCGCCCCGTTGAGCGAGAACATCGACGACCTCGGTGATCGCGCGGTCATCCCCGCCCTGCTGCTGAGCGACCTGGTCGACGACACGGTCGCCGACACCCGGGAGGTCGAGTCGCGCACGGCTGAGCTCCAGGAGTCGTTCGCGGCCGCACAGGCGCAGAAGGCGGCCGAGGATGCCGAACGCGCCGCCGCGGAGCAGGAGGCCGCCGCCGCGGCTGCACTGGCCGCAGGCAACACCGTCGAGGGCGCGCAGGCGACCGCGCGCGACATGGCCTCCAGCCGCTACGGCTGGGGCGCGGACCAGTTCTCCTGCCTCACCTCGCTGTGGAACAAGGAGTCCGGCTGGAACTACCAGGCGTACAACGACGACGGCGGTGCCACCGGCATCCCGCAGGCGCTCCCGGGCAGCAAGATGGCCTCGGCCGGAAGCGATTGGCAGACCAACGCCACGACGCAGATCTCGTGGGGGCTGGACTACATCTCCCGGGCGTACGGCTCGCCGTGCAGCGCGTGGTCGCACTCCCAGGCGGTGAACTGGTACTGACCCGCGGACGGCGCCCCGGCGCGATCGTCACGAAGGCTCACCCCGTGCGGGGTGGGCCTTCGTCGTCCTCCGGGCGGCCGGTCAGCGCAGCTCGGAGATGAGGACGGCGCTCGTGCCCGGGGCCGTGGCGTCGAAGATGTGCGGCGCGTCTCCCGGGTAGGAGAGGTAGTCCCCGGGGTGCAGGACGACCGGCGCCTCGCTCGGTCCGATGCGGGCCGATCCTGAGATCAGGATCACGTGCTCGACCGTGCCCGGGTGGTGGGGGTCGGAGAGGCGGGGGTCGCCGGGTTCGGCCCGGATCAGGTAGAGATCCCGGCGCGCGCCCGGCGGGCTCGCGGAGAGCAGGCTCGCGCTGTAGTCCGCGGCGGACGAGGGGACGCCGGCGAGGTCGGCAGCCCGGATCAGCGTCGGCGCGTTCGTCTGCTGGTCGACCAGGACCGCGAACGGCACCCCGAGTGCCACTCCCAGCGCCCAGAGCGTCTCGACGCTGGGGTTGCCGGCTCCGCCCTCCAGCTGGGAGACCGTGGCTTTGGAGATGCCGGCTCGACGCGCGAGTTCCGACACCGAGAGTGCCGCTGCCTCGCGCTCTCGGCGCAGCGTGCGGGCGATTCGTGTGCGGAGATCCTCCATGTGTTCATCATGTCAAACGATCGTTCGCTTGACTATGCCGCAGGGTATGTTCAGAATGATCTGCATGTGTTCAGCAGATCGAACGATGCCTCGGGCCGATGATGACTCCCGAGCGTGAGGTCTGGCGCGAGTCGCTCGGAGTGGTGCTCGCGACCAGTGCCTACGGCGTCTCCTTCGGCGCGTTGGCCGTGGCATCCGGCCTCGACGTGTGGCAGACGTGCGTGCTCAGCCTGGTGATGTTCACCGGCGGATCGCAGTTCGCCTTCGTCGGGGTCTTCGCCGCCGGCGGTGTCGCGGCGCTGCCGTCGGCGATCGCCTCCGCCGTGCTGTTGGGGGTGCGCAACATCGCCTATGGCCTGCGCATGGCGCCGGTGGTCGGCGGGGGAGTGCTCCGGAGGGCGTCGGCCGCGCACTTCACGATCGACGAGTCCACGGCGGTCGCGATCGCGCAGACCGATCCGCGGCTGCGCCGGGTGGGCTTCTGGATCACGGGCGTCGGGATCTACATCGGCTGGAACATCACCACGCTGGTGGGTGCCCTGGTCGGTGACGTGCTCGGCGATCCTCGGGCGTGGGGGCTGGATGCCGCTGCGGCCGCCGCCTTCCTGGCCCTGCTGTGGCCGCGTCTGAAGCAGCGCCAGGCCATCGCCGTCGGTGCCGCCGCCGCCGTGGTGGCCGCGTCCCTGACCCCGTTCCTCCTGCCGGGTCTCCCGGTTCTCCTGGCCGCCGTCGTGGCGATCCTGGTGGGCTGGTTCAACTGGCTCGGACGACCCGTCCCGGCGCTTCCGAACAGCGAGGGGAGGATGTCATGAGCATCTGGACTGCGATCCTGCTGGCGGCGCTGATCTGCGTCGCGCTGAAGGCCGTGGGGTATCTGGTTCCGCCGAAGGTGCTCGAGGCGCCGCGACCCGCACGGATCTCGGATCTGCTGACCGTCGCGCTGCTCGCCGCCCTCGTGGCGGTGCAGACGTTCGGGGCCGGGCAGGCGATCGTCGTCGATGCCCGTGTGCCGGCGCTCCTGGTCGCCGCCGGGCTGCTGTGGCTGCGCCAGTCGTTCCTCGTCGTGGTGGTGGCTGCGGCGGCGGTCGCCGCGCTGCTCCGCCTCGCCGGCGTGGCGGGCTGAGGCGACCCCGCTCCGCGTCCGTCTTCGCGTTTCGACCGCCGACGTCATCGGTAGACTCGGAACGTGCGCGTCAGCTGGGTGTCGAGAGTGTTGTCGTGGGTCTCTGCGGCCCTCGTCGGCGGCGTGTACGGCATCGCCGGCACGATCGCCCACAGCCTGATGTGGGGACCCGTCCCGGTCGGTCTGATCGTCGGTGCGGTCGCCTGTGCGGCGATCCTCGTCGCGGTCCGCACGCTGACCCATGATCGCGGCGCAGCACTGGCCGGTGGCCTCGGCATGATCGGGATGCTGCTCGTCATCTCCGGGGTCGGGCCCGGCGGCTCCGTCGTGGTCCCCGATTCCCTGACCGGGCGGATCTGGACCTATGTCGTCGCCGGGATCGTCCTCATCGTCGTCGCCTGGCCCTCCTTCTCCCGGCTCCCGGTCGCCGCCCCGACGGCGACCGTGCCGGCTGCGGAGGCGGACGTGCCGCTGATCACGGCCGTTCCGCAGGATCCCTCGGCGGTGCCCGTCGTCCCGGCGCGCTCCGGCTCCGCGCAGGAGAGCGACCCCCGCGAGCCGTAGACTGGTGGGGTGACGTATGTGATCGCCCTGCCGTGTGTCGATGTGAAGGATCGTGCCTGCATCGACGAATGCCCCGTGGACTGCATCTACGAGGGCGAACGTTCGTTGTACATCCATCCCGACGAGTGCGTGGACTGCGGCGCCTGCGAGCCCGTATGCCCGGTCGAGGCGATCTACTACGAGGACGACCTGCCCGAGGAGTGGCAGGACTACTACACGGCGAACGTGGAGTTCTTCTCCGAGATCGGATCGCCCGGCGGCGCCGCCAAGGTCGGCGTCTACGCGTTCGACCACCCCGTGATCTCCGCCCTCCCGCCCCAGGGCGAGTAGGCCCGAGCGTGAGCGTCCGCGACCTCGCCGACTACCCGTGGGATGCGGTCGTCCCGTACCGCGAGCGTGCGGCGAAGCATCCGTCCGGGCTGGTCGATCTCTCGATCGGTTCGCCCGTCGACCCCACGCCGGAGATCATCCGTCGGGCTCTCGCCGAGGCGACGGATGCGCACGCCTATCCCCAGACGGTCGGCACCCCGGCCGTGCGCGAGGCGATCGTCGAGTGGTACGCACGGCGTCGCGGGGTCCCCGACCTGACCGTCGACAACGTCCTCCCCACCATCGGCTCGAAGGAGCTCGTGGCGTTGCTGCCCACGCTCCTCGGGCTCGGCGAGGGGGACATCGTGGTGCACCCCCGCGTGGCATACCCGACCTATGAGGTCGGCGCCCGCACGGCGGGCGCGACGCCGCTGCCCGCAGACGACCCGGCGAGCTGGCCGGAGGGCACCAAGCTCATCTGGATCAACACGCCGGGCAACCCCGACGGACGCACGTGGACCGTGGACGAGCTCTCGGCCGCGGTGCGTCGTGCGCGCGAGCTCGGCGCTGTGCTCGCGAGCGACGAGTGCTACGCCGAACTCGGGTGGGACGGCCCCTGGGCCCGCGAGCGCGTGCCCTCCATCCTCGACCCGCGCGTCACGGGCGGACGCCGATCGAACCTGTTGAGCGTGTACTCGTTGAGCAAGCAGTCGAACCTCGCCGGCTACCGAGCGGCGTTCGTGGCCGGTTGCGCCCGGATCGTCGGGGATCTGCTCACGGCTCGCAAGCACCTGGGCCTGATGCCTCCCGCACCGATCCAGCACGCCATGGCGATCGCCCTCGCGGACGACGAGCATGTCGCCGTGCAGAAGCAGCTCTACCGGGAGCGCCGTGATCTGCTGCGCCCCGCGGTCGAGGCCGCCGGGTTCCGCATCGACGGCTCGGAGGCCGGCCTGTACCTGTGGGCCACGGAGGGCCGCGACGCCTGGGAGTCGCTCTCGCGGCTCGCCGATCTCGGCGTCCTCGCGGGTCCCGGCCCGTTCTACGGTGCGGATTCCGCCGAGCACATCCGTCTCTCCCTGACCGCTCCCACCGAGCGCATCGCGGAGGCCGCCCGTCGTCTGCGCGAGGCATGACTGTAGGAATCCTCACCGTCGACGTCGTCAGGTTGGCGGATGTCACAGTAGGCCTGCGTCCCTACTAGGCTGTAAAAGCGATCCGGTCATGATCCGACCAGGCGGCATGCGTGCCGATTCATCGCCAGTTCAGGCTTGAGACGAGAATTGCTGACACCGACGCGAGACGCGGGCGGTCAGACACGACCAGGAGGCCCGCGTGAGTGCAGCGGCAGACCAGCAGGCTACGGCGAAGCTGACCATCGGTGAGAAGACGGCCGAGTTCCCGCTCGTGCACGGCACAGCCGGACAGAACAGCATCGACTTCTCGACGCTGACCCGGCAGACCGGGTACACCGGACTCGACTACGGCTTCGTGAACACGGCGTCGACGAAGTCCGACATCACCTTCATCGACGGCGACAAGGGCATCCTGCGCTATCGCGGCTACCCGATCGAGCAGCTCGCCAACACGACCAGCTACCTCGAGGTCGCCTGGCTGCTGATCTACGGCGAGCTGCCGTCGGCCTCCGAGCTCACCGAGTTCGATGAGAAGATCCGTCGCCACACGCTTCTGCACGAAGACCTCAAGCGCTTCTTCTCCGCGCTGCCGCACACCGCGCACCCCATGTCGGTGCTGTCGTCGGCCGTCGCCGCGCTCTCGACCTACTACGAGGGCCAGACCGACCCGCACAACCCGGAGCATGTCGAACTGAACATGATCCGCATGCTCGCCAAGCTGCCGGTGATCGCGGCCTACGCGCACAAGAAGAGCGTCGGCCAGGCGTTCCTCTACCCGGACAACTCGCTCAGCTTCGTCGACAACTTCCTGAAGCTCAACTTCGGCGTGCACAGTGAGCCGTACGAGGTGAACCCGGTCATGTCGAAGGCCCTCGAGCTGCTCCTCATCCTGCACGAGGATCACGAGCAGAACGCCTCCACCTCGACCGTGCGTCTGGTGGGCTCCACGGGAGCGAACCAGTTCGCCTCCGTCTCCGCCGGCATCCAGGCCCTCTCCGGTCCGCTGCACGGTGGCGCGAACGAGGCCGTGCTCACGATGCTCGGACAGATCCGCGACTCCGGTCAGAGCGTGTCGCGTTTCGTCGAGCGCGTGAAGAACAAGGAAGAGGGCGTGAAGCTCATGGGCTTCGGGCACCGGGTGTACAAGAACTACGACCCGCGTGCCAAGCTCGTCAAGGATGCCGCCGACGAGGTGCTCGCCTCCCTCGGCGTCACGGATCCGCTGCTCGACCTCGCCAAGGAGCTCGAGGAGCTCGCCCTCGCGGACGACTACTTCCGCGAGCGTCGCCTCTACCCGAACGTCGACTTCTACACCGGCGTCATCTACAAGGCCATGGGCTTCCCGACGCGCATGTTCACGGTGCTGTTCGCGATCGGCCGGCTTCCCGGCTGGCTCGCCCAGTGGCGTGAGCTTCAGCTCGACCCGCAGACCAAGATCGGCCGACCGCAGCAGCTCTACACGGGTTCGCCCGAGCGCAGCTTCCCGACCCGCTGAGATCGACGGGACATCTCTCGACGGAGATCTCGCACCGGATACACGAACGTGGCGTGCCCCCGAGGGGACACGCCACGTTTCTGTGTGTCGGTGCGAGTGCCGGGTCAGCGACCCTGGGCCGCGCGACCGCCCTGACGGCTCTGGCCGCCCTGACGCGACGAGAAGCCGGCCTGGCCCTGGCCGCCACCCTGGCCGCCGGAGCGGGGGCGACGCCGACGCGCCGGGGGAGTCGAGGCACCCGAACGCTCGCCACCGGCGGGGCGCTGCTTGGCCTGACGCTGCGGCTGCGCGGCAACGATCGGAGCCGGACGCACGTGTGCGGCGCGCTCGGGAACGAGACCGTTGATCGCCTCGGTGGTGGCGTTCTCCAGCGGTGCCGTGATGGCCGCCTTGCGCAGCAGGTCCTTCACGTCGCGACGCTGCTCGGGGAGCACGACCGTGACGACGGTACCGGCGGCGCCGGCGCGCGCGGTGCGGCCCGAACGGTGCAGGTACGCCTTGTGCTCCATGGGCGGGTCGACGTGGACGACCAGGTCGACGTTGTCGACGTGCACGCCGCGGGCGGCGACGTCGGTGGCGACGAGCACGCGCACGCCACCCTCGTCGGGATCCGCCGAGAAGGCGCTCAGGTTGCGCTCACGGGCGTTCTGCGACAGGTTGCCGTGCAGATCCACCGAGGGGATGCCCGCGGCGGTCAGCTGCTTCGCGAGCTTCTTCGCCTGGTGCTTCGTGCGGGTGAACAGGATGCGACGGCCGGTACCCGACGCGAGCTCGCGCACGAGTGCGGTCTTGTCATCCGTGGAATCGACGACCAGCACCCGATGGGTCATCTCGCCGACCGGCACGCTCTCCTCGTCGACCTCGTGGCTGACGGCGTTCGAGAGGAAGCGGCGGGCGAGCGTGTCGATGCCGCGGTCGAGGGTCGCGCTGAACAGCAGGCGCTGACCGCCGGCCGGCGTCGCGGTGAGGATGCGGGTGACACCGGGCAGGAAGCCGAGGTCGGCCATGTGGTCGGCCTCGTCGAGCACGGTGACCTCGACGGCGTCGAGCTGCACCACCTTCTGCTTCATGAGGTCTTCGAGGCGGCCGGGGCACGCGACGACGATGTCGACGCCGCTGCGCATGGCCTGCTCCTGCGGGCGCTGGCTGACGCCGCCGAACACGGTCGTGACGCGCAGGCCCTTGGCGGCGGCCAGGGGAGCGATGGTCGCGGCGATCTGCGTGGCGAGCTCGCGGGTCGGGGCGAGCACGAGGCCGCGCGGGTGTCCGGCGCGGCTCGTGCGGGAAGAGGCGGCGAGGCGCGAGACGAGGGGCAGGGCGAAGGCGATGGTCTTGCCGCTACCGGTGCGACCGCGACCGAGGAGGTCACGGCCCGCGAGGGAATCGGGAAGCGTGTCGCGCTGAATCGCGAACGCCTCGGTCTTGCCGTCCTTCGAGAGGACGGCGGCGAGGTCGGCGGGCACGCCGAGATCGAGGAAGGAAGTCATGAGGTATCTCCGAGAATGCACGCACGAACCAGTCGGGCCGGGTGCGGGAAGGGTGGGCGACGGCGCGGGATCGCGCATCGTTTCGCCGTTCGAAATGGCCAGAACCAGCAAGTGGCGCGGGAGCGTGTCGACGACGCAGACGCCTCGCGGTGCGAAGAGCGTCATGCCGACAGTATCACGCGCAGCCTGAGAGCCGGCGCGCGGCGCGGCCGAGCGCGCGTGCGGGACCCGATGAGAGCGGACAGCGGCGTGACTCGAGGCCTGCCGTCACGATCGGCCGGATGCCCCATGCTCTCGCAGCTGCCGGAGCCGGTTCAGAGCTCGCCGCACGACGGTGTCGTCTCGAGGCGGGAGCTCCTTTCCCTCCCGAAGCAGGACGCCGTGCTCCTCGGTGATCGCCGCGGAGCGCTCCGTTCTCCGGCTCATCGTCGTGTCGCGGAGGGGGAGCCGAAGCTGTACCTCTGCCTCCTCGCCGCCCTGGAGCTGACGTCCGCGTTCGAGTTCCGCGTTGAACTCCGCCCCGAACAGGAGGGCGAGGTTGATGAGGAAGAGCCACAGCAGGAAGACGACGACCCCCGCGAGCGCGCCGAAGGTGCGGTTGTAGGACGCGAAGTTCGCGACGTAGAAGATCAGACCGGTCGAGGACAGCGCTGATCCCGCGATGGCGAGGACCGCGCCGAGGGCGAGCCATCTCAGCGGCGGTTGACGGAGGTTGGACGTCCCCTTGTAGAGAGCGGTGACCATGACGACCACGGCGACCGCCAGGATGGGCCACTTCGCGATGTCCCAGACCACGAGCGCCGTGTCGCCGATGCCCCAGGCGTCGCCGATCGCCCGGGCCACGGGTCCGGAGAGCACCACGACCGCAGCGACGATCAGCACGAGCAGGATCAGACCGATCGTGACGCCGAGCTGCGCCGGCTTGCGCTTCCAGTAGGGGCGTCCCTCGGTCACGCCGTAGATGCGGTTGAGCGCGCGCCCGAAGGCGCCGACATACAGCGATGCCGACCACACCGCCGCCGCGATCGCGGCGAGGAAGGTCCACCCCGCCGTGGACGCGCCGGCGACCCCGATCAGGGGATCGCGCAGCGTCTGCGTCACGGCTTCGGGGGCGACCTGATCGAGCAGCGACAGCAATCGATCGAGGACCGTCTCGCTGTCGGTGAGCACGCCGACCATCGCGACGATCGCCAGCCCGGCGGGGAAGACCGACAGGACGGCGAAGAACGTCAGCGATCCGGCGATGTCGACGCAGCCGTCGCGCAGGAACTCCTGGATCGTGCGGCGGCCGACGTAGGACCAGGTCTGCCGGTGCACCCGGGCCGGCGATTCCGGCTTCGCGGTCCGAGCGCGGGACGATGCAGAAGACATGCCGTCCACGCTATCCCGTGCATCGCGGGGGATCCGTCACGGGGGAGCGGAGCGGGCCGCAGGCGGGTCAGGCGTGCAGGGCCTCGTTGAGGGTCACTCCGACACCGGCGCGGCGCACGGCCTCGACCGCGCCGCTCAGGGAGTTGCGTCGGAACAGCAGTCCGTCCTGACCGGACAGCTCTGCTCCCTTGACCGTCTTCCGCGTCCCGTCTGCTGTGGCGGGGCTGTCCGGGAGGACGATCTTGGTCCCTGCGGTGACGTAGAGGCCGGCCTCGACGACGCAGTCGTCTCCGAGCGAGATCCCGATGCCGGCGTTCGCCCCCAGGAGCGTCCGGGATCCGATCGACACGCGATGGGCGCCGCCGCCGGACAGGGTTCCCATGATGGAGGAGCCTCCGCCGATGTCGCTGCCGTCTCCCACCACGACGCCCTGGGAGATGCGTCCCTCGACCATGGAGCTCCCCAGGGTGCCCGCGTTGAAGTTCACGAACCCCTCGTGCATCACGGTGGTGCCGGGGGAGAGGTGAGCGCCGAGGCGCACGCGGGAGGCGTCGGCGATGCGCACACCGGCCGGCTGCAGGTAGTCGGTGAGGCGCGGGAACTTGTCGAGACTCTGCACCTGGATGCCGGCGCGCTGCAGCTGCGGACGCAGGCGGATCGCGTCGTCCGGGTGCAGGGGACCCGCGTTCGTCCACGCCACGGTGGGCAGGTGGCCGAAGATGCCGTCGAGGTTCAGGTCGTTCGGGCGCACCAGCAGGTGCGAGAGCGCGTGCAGCCGAAGATAGGCGTCGGCGGTCGACGCGGGGGCGGCATCGAGATCGATCTGCAGCGCGACCGTCTGCAGCGTGACATCGCGACGCTCATCAGGACCGGTGAGGTCGTCGAGGGCGGCGGCCCGGTCGCCCGTGGGCAGGGTGCCACTGCCGAGCTCGGGATACCAGGCATCGAGGACGGTGCCGTTGCCGGCGATCGTGGTCAGTCCGATACCCCAGACGCTGCGCGATTCAGTCATGCCTCCACGGTATCCGCTGCGCGCGGGAACCTCCCACCGGATGACGCGGGATTCCGGCCGCGGGTCCGAGGGAGCAGCACAACTAGGCTGGAGCCATGGTGCTCGATCTGACAGCCTCCTCGCTCGACCTCACCCGCGCGATCTGCGACATCCCGAGCGTCTCGGGGGACGAGAAGCGGCTCGCCGACGAGATCGAGGCCGCCGTCTCGCCGCTGGCACACCTCGAGGTCATCCGTCACGGCAACACGATCGTGGCGCGCACCGACCTCGGAAGGTCGCACCGCGTGGCGATCGCCGGTCACATCGACACCGTGCCGATCAACGACAACCTGCCCACGCGCGACATCGAGATCGACGGGCTCCCCTTCCTCTGGGGGCGTGGCACCGTCGACATGAAGGCCGGGACCGCGGTGCAGCTCAAGCTCGCGGCCGAGCTCACCGACCCCGTCGTCGACATCACGTGGATGTGGTACGACAACGAGGAGGTCGAGGGCTCCAAGAACGGCCTCGGGCTGCTCGCCTCCGTCCGCCCCGATCTCTTCCGGGCCGACTTCGCGATCCTGGGGGAGCCGTCCGACGGCGAGGTCGAGGGCGGATGCAACGGCACCCTGCGCGCGATCGTCCGCACCGCGGGTGTGCGAGCCCACAGCGCACGGGCCTGGATCGGTGAGAACGCCATCCACCACGCGGCCCCGATCCTCACCCGATTGGCGGAATACCGCGCCAAGGAGGTCATGGTCGAGGGGCTGCTCTACCGGGAGAGCCTGAGCGCCGTGCGCATCGCCGGCGGTGTCGCCGGAAACGTCATCCCCGATGCCTGCGAGGTGGAGGTGAACTACCGGTTCGCACCGAGCAAGTCGGCGGCCGACGCCGAGGCGCATCTGCGCGCGGTGCTCGCCGGCTTCGACATCGAGATCACGGATGCCGCCGAGGGCGCGCGCCCCGGGCTCGACGCACCGATCGCTCAGCAGTTCGTGGCGGCCGTCGGGGCGGAACCGCGCCCCAAGTACGGCTGGACCGACGTCGCGCGTTTCTCGGCGCTCGGCATCCCCGCCGTGAACTACGGCCCCGGCGACCCGCATCTCGCGCATCATGACGAGGAGCGTGTGCCCGTGGCGCAGATCGACGCCGTGGAGCAGGGTCTTCGCGCATGGCTCACCGCGCGCTGACCGTCTCACGCCGCTGGGCGCGGAGTCCGATCGCATTCCGCATCGCGGTCCTCTACCTGGCCGCTCGGGCGCTCACCAGCCTGTTCTTCGTGTTCGCGGCCCTGCAGGCGACCCCGGCCTCGCGGATCGGCGTCGGCGCCGGCCTGGGGGACTTCGTGCTGGCGTGGGACGCGCAGTGGTATTGGCTCGTCGCCGAGAGCGGCTACCCGAGCGAGCTGCCGCTGACCGCCTCGGGGGAGGTCGCCGAGAACGCCTGGGCGTTCATGCCGGTGTTCGCATACGTGGCCAAGGTCGTCGGACTGCTCTTCGGCTCCTGGGGCGTCGGGGCTTTCCTGGTCTCGCTCGTGGCCGGCTACCTCGCATGCCTCGCGCTGCACCGCCTGCTCCGCGACCGGATCGGGTCGTCTGCGGCACTGTGGGCGGTGGCGTTCTTCGCCTCCGGACCGTTGGCGGCGCTGTTCCAGGTGGGATACGCCGAGACGCTCTTCCTCCTGCTGCTGTTCCTCGCGCTCGATGCGGTGGCCCGGCGACGCTACGCCTGGCTCTACCTGCTCATCCCGGTGATGGCCTTCACCCGCCCCGGCATCCTCGCCTTCGCGCTGTACCTCGGCCTGCACGGCATCCTGCGCTGGAGGCAGCGACGGGACGACCCCCTCCCTCCCGTGCAGATCGTGCACATCGTCTTCCTCGGCGCGCTCGCCACCGCGACGGGCTTCGCCTGGCAGGGGATCGCGGGGCTCGTGACCGGCGACCCCGGTGCCTATCTCGCGACCGAGCTCGCCTGGCGCCGCCACTGGGTGGTGGGCGGTGTCGAGGGCTTCGTCCCGTTCGAAGGCTGGATCCAGGCCTCGCAGTTCTGGTTCGGACAGTGGGGGCTCCCGACCTGGGCCGGCCCCGTGGGCCTGATCCTCCTCGTCGTCGCGGCAGGACTGGCGTTGCTGCGCTCGCCGCAGGTCGCCGCGCTCGGCGCGGATCTGCGTCTGTGGAGCGCGAGCTATCTCCTCTACCTGCTCGCGGTGTTCTTCCCGCAGTCGAGCACCTTCCGCCTCCTGCTTCCGATCAGTCCGCTCTGGGGGGCGCTCGCGGTGCCGCGATCCCGGTGGTGGCGGGGCGGAGTCCTCGCGATCGGCGTCGCGGGCCAGTGGCTCTGGATCTACCACGTCTACACGCTGGGGAACACGTTCTGGCAGGTGCCCTGAGAGTGGCGAGCGGGTGCATTTTATGCGCTGCGGACATCCGTGCCCCGTCTCACCCGATAAACTCATCCCATACCACCGAGGAAAGGGTGCCACGATGGCAGCGATGAAGCCGAGGACCGGAGACGGGCCGATGGAGGCCGTGAAAGAAGGACGACTCATCATCGTGCGCGTTCCGCTCGAAGGCGGCGGCCGACTGGTCGTCTCCGTGAACGACGCCGAGGCCAAGGAGCTTCACGACGTGCTTGCCGCCGTCGTGGCTCCGGCCTGATGTACTCGGATCCCTCTTAGCGGGTCCGAAGAGGGCGATGGGCCATCCGATCCATCGCCCTCTCTCGTCGTCCGGAGGTCGTCGTCAGAGACGTTCGCCGAGACTGATCAGCTGGAGCAGTCCTTCTCCGGCGGGGGAGACCGTGGCGAGGACGGCCGAGGACTCCTGCGTCTCCTGCACGAGAGAGCGGTAGGCCGCGGTGACGTCGTCGCGCTGCACGGGGTCGGCCACCCGTCCACCCGCGAGAACCCGCGGAACCAGGACCATGCCGCCGGCGCGCGCGAGGCGCAGTCCGTGTGAGACGTACTCGATCACGTTCTCGGCGTCGGCGTCCACCAGCACGATGTCGTACGAGGCCTCGTTCATCCGCGGGAGCACATCGGCGGCACGCCCGGTGATGAAGCGCGCCTTCGTCGAGGGGATGCGGGCGTCGGCGAACGCCTGGCGCGCCGCGGCCAGATGTTCGGGCTCGTTGTCGATCGAGGTCAGAACCGCCTGCGGGGCTCCGCGGAGCAGCCAGAGTCCGGACACCCCGGCACCCGTTCCGATCTCGACGATCGACTTGGCGCCGGTCGCGGCAGCGAGCACGGCGATCTGAGAACCGATGACCGGACTGATCGGCGACGCGCCGAGTTCGACGGCGTGGGCGCGAGCGCGGGCGATCGTGTCGGGTTCGGCGATGGATTCGCGGATGAACCGCGCGTTCGCGTCGTGTTCGCTCATGCCTGCGTCTCCTCGGTGACCTGTGATTGTTTCCAGGATATTCGGTCGGTGTGCACGGAGAGCGCAGGCGCGGCGGTAGCCTGGACAGATGCAGTTCGGGCTCACTTTCGAGAAGCTGTTGCTCATCGGTCTCATCGTGGTGCTCATCGTCGGTCCTGATCGTCTTCCGAAGGTCGCCGAAGGATTCGCGCGGACCGTGCGCAAGGCCGGCGAGTATCTTCGCGACACCAAGTCGAAGATGCGCGACGAGATGGGCCCCGAGCTCGACGATGTCGACTGGCGCAAGCTCGATCCCCGGCAGTACGACCCGCGGCGCATCATCCGCGAGGCTCTGCTGGAGACCCCGGCTCCGGCCGCCGCGGCCACGGCGGCGCAGACCACGATCGCAGAACCGCCGCTGTCGCGTGCGCCCCAGGTGTTCAGCGCGACGAACAAACCGCCGTACGACGCCGAAGCGACCTGAGTCGCGACATCACCCGCGCACCGGCCGTGTGATTCCGTTCGAGCGCCGTCGTCAGCGCAGAGACATCGGGAGCGATCGGCCGGCGAGGCCTCGGCCCCGGCGGGAGAGCGTCCGGGCGACGTCGTGGATCGCAGCCGCCGCCGCATCCGTCCGGTCTCCGAGCACGACCGGCTCGCCAGCGTCGCCGCCGGTGCGGAGGGCGGGGCTCAACGGGATCGACGCCAGCAGCGGTACGACATCGGCGCCCTCGGACAAGGCCGCGGCGACCGCCGCGCCGCCCCCCGCGCCGAACAGATCCACGACCGTGCCGTCGGGCAGCGCGAATGCCGCCATGTTCTCGATCACGCCGATCACGCGCTGTCCGGTCTGCCGGGCGACGATTCCGCTGCGGATCGCGACCTCGGCGGCGGCCGTCTGCGGAGTCGTCACCACCAGCACCTCGGCATGGGGCAGCAGCTGCCCGATCGAGATCGCGATGTCGCCGGTGCCCGGGGGCATGTCGATCAGCAGGATGTCGAGGTCGCCGAAGAACACGTCGGTGAGGAACTGCGAGACCGTCCGGTGCAGCATCGGTCCGCGCCACGCGACCACGGCCTCTCCGTCGCGGAGGAACATCCCGATCGAGATGGTCTTCACGCCGTAGGCGACCGGCGGCAGCATCAGGTCGTCGATGCGCGTGGGCTGCGTGCCCGCCGGTATGCCCAACAGGCCGGGGATCGAGAAGCCGTGCACGTCGGCGTCGACGAGTCCGACCGCGAGTCCCTGCTCCGCCAGCGCGACGGCGAGATTCGCGGTGACGGTCGACTTGCCCACGCCTCCCTTGCCGCTCGAGACCAGGATCACGCGCGTGAGGGAATCGGGGCCGAAGGGCATCTGGCGCGGGGGGCGCCCGGCGCGGAGCTTCTCGGTCAGCGCCTTGCGCTCGGCAGGAGTCATCACGCCGACCTGCACCTCGACCCGTGAGATCCCGGGGACGGATGCCGCGGCTTCGCGCACGTCGGTCTCGATCCGATTCGCTGCGGGGCAGCCGACGATCGTCAGCACGATCCCGACCAGGGCGGTGTCCCCGTCGACGGTGATGTCACGCACCATGTCGAGGTCGCCGATCGGTCGCCTCAGCTCCGGATCGGTCACGGCGGACACTGCCGCCGTGACGGCCTCAGCGGTGGTCACGAGAAGCGTCGTCGGCCGCGGGCCGGTCGTGCGAGTCATCGAGCTCCGCGAGCAGCGCCTTCAGCTCGTGGCGCAGGACATCGCGGGTGACGGCCTGGGAGTTGCGCTCCTCCAGCGACATGCGCAGCGCCACGATCTCCCGGGCGAGGTACTCGGTGTCGGCGAGATTGCGCTCGGCGCGCTGGCGGTCCTGCTCGATCTGCACACGGTCGCGGTCGTCCTGACGGTTCTGCGCGAGCAGGATGAGCGGCGCGGCGTAGGACGCCTGGAGCGAGAGCATGAGGGTGAGGGCCGTGAAGCCGAGCGCGGCGTCGTCGAAACGCAGCTCATCGGGAAGCAGCGTGTTCCACAGGATCCAGAGCACGCAGAACATCGAGAGCATGACCAGGAACGCGGGCGTGCCCATCGCCCGGGCCACCCACTCCGTGAAGCGGCCGAAACGGTCGCGCGAGGTCGGCCGGGCGCGGGTCGTGCCACGCCCGAGCGGCGCGTCGAGGCCGGGTGTGCGTGCCATCAGCGCACCTCCTTCACCGGCTCGTGCTTCTCGTCGTCGTCATGCGAGCGCCAGTCGTCCGGAAGCAGGTAGTCGAGGACGTCGTCGATGCTGATCGCGCCGACCAGCCGGCGGGCCACATCGATCACCGGCAGCGAGACGAGGTCGTAGCTCGCCAGCATGCGCGCCACCTCGGCGGCGGATGCCGTGACCGGAACGGGCTCGAGGCTGTCGTCGACGATGGCGCCGAGCCGCTCGTGCGGCGGATAGCGCAGCATGCGCTGGAAGTGCACCATGCCGAGCAGGCGGCCGGTGGGGGTCTCGAACGGGGGCAGCGTGACGAACACGGCGGCCGCGAGAGCCGGGTGGAGCTCGTGTCGACGGATGAGCGCGAGCGCCTCGGCCACCGTGGCATCAGCGGACAGGATGATCGGCTCGGGCGTCATCAGGCCACCGGCGGTGTCCGGGCCATATCGCAGCAGCATCCTGACGTCTTCGGCTTCCTCCGGCTCCATCAGCTGGAGCAGGTGCTCCAGGCGGCTCGGCGGCAGCTGGGCGAGAAGGTCGGCCGCGTCGTCCGGCTCCATCTGGTCGAGGATGTCGGCGGCGCGCTCATCGCCGAGACGGTCGAGGATGTGCACCTGCTCGTCCTCCGGCATCTCCTCCATCGCGTCGGCGAGGCGATCGTCGGAGAGCTCCTCGGCGACTTCGATCATCCGCTGCTGCGGGAGATCGAGGAGCGTGTTCGCGAGATCGGCCGCGTGCAGTTCGGAGTAGGAGGCGACCAGCTGCTCTGCCGATTGCGACTCGCCCGGGGCGCGCTGCTCGGAGACCTCGCTCCACGCGGCGAAGGTGGTCGGTCCCTTGGCGAACGGCGAGGCGCTGGTCTTGGGGCGACGCAGGAAGAGCTGGCTCACGGCCCATTCGCCGAGGCGGTTCGGTTCGATCGCGACGTCTTCGATCACGGCGGACCCTGAGCCGTCGGCGAAGGTGACGCGGCGCCCGAGCATCTCGGCGAGCACGCGCACCTCTCCGGCCCGCGGCGAGAAGCGGCGCACGTTGATGAGCCCGGTGGTGATGACCTGCCCCGAGCGGATGGAGGTGACGCGGCCGATCGAGAGGAAGACCTGTCGGCGTCCCGGAATCTCGACGACCAGTCCGATCACGCGCGGCGCGGCGCTGCTCCGGTACACGATGACGACATCGCGGACCTTGCCGAGCCGGTCGCCCACGGGGTCGAAGACGGCGCATCCGGCCAGGCGCGCGGCGAAAACCCGTTGTGTGCTCACGCTCCCAGCGTAGTGCGCGAGGGTCTCAGCGGTCTCCCCGTCGCCCATTCCCGACGCAGGCAGGACGGCGCGTGGAAGAATGGTCGGATGAGCATGCTCAATCGACCAGCGAACAGCACGGACACCGGCGAGATCGTCGCGTCGATGCGCGACTACGAAGCAGCGCAGAAGGCGGTGTCCCAGCTGATCGCCGGGGAGGTGCCCGCGCGAGACATCGCGATCGTGGGCCAGAGCGTGCGAACGATCGAGCGCGTGACCGGCAAGCTCGGTTATGCGGCGGCGGCGCGTTCCGGCGCCAT
This sequence comes from Microbacterium sp. TW_SC_2, assembly GCF_055361165.1. Classification (NCBI taxonomy): domain Bacteria; kingdom Bacillati; phylum Actinomycetota; class Actinomycetes; order Micrococcales; family Microbacteriaceae; genus Microbacterium; species Microbacterium sp. TW_SC_2. The sequence goes on from NZ_CM143952.1 coordinate 1,103,304, forward strand.
CAACGGCGTCCTCCTCGGGCTCTTCCTGTCGGCGATCCTCGTGCTCGGCAATCCCGAGGTGCCGATCCAGCTCTTCGTCGGCTTCGTCTTCATCGGCGTCGCCGTGGGCATGCTGCTGAGCCTGATCACCTATGCGATCGTCCGTCGTCGACGCGATTTCGCGAGTGTGACCCAGTTCGCCGCCGACCACTACGAGGTGACCGTCGCGGCAGGCTCCTTGGCCAAGGCGCGTCAGGTGCTCGGCTCCGGACGCACCGCGCCGGTGCGAGCGCCGGTCAACCTCGACGAACCGCCGCGGTACGGAGAGCGCATCCCGCCGGCGGGCCCCGCCGCACCGCCGCCCCCGCCCGCGCCGGTCGGGGAGCCGGTGGTCCCGCCACGCCCCGACGTGCCGACGCCCGAGGCCGGGCCGACGCCGGCACCGGAGGCCCCGGAGCCCGGAACGGCGGAGTCGCCGGACGCCCCGGCCACCGGGCCCGCCCAGCCCGCGGGCGGCGCTGCCTCCGTCACTCACCCTCTGACCGAGGAGGGCACGCAGCGATGACCGATTCCTCGCAGACGCCTCCTCCCGCAGGCTTTCCCCCGCCGGCGCCCGGCCAGCCCGCTCCGCCCCCTCCCGCCGCTCCGGGTCACGCACAGCCTGCGCCGGGGTACGCGCAGGCCGCGCCGGGTTACGCGCAGCCCGTTCCGGGATACGCGCAGCCCGCTCCGGGGTACGCGCAGCCCGCTCCTCCGAGAGGCCTGCTGCCCTGGGTGCTCGGATTCCTGGTCGTCCTCCCGTTCCCGTTCGTGGGCGGGCTGGCCTCCGGGATCGCGATGGCGGCCAGCGGTGGCTCGTCGCGCCGCTTCGGCGGCACAGCGCGGGAGAACGCCCGAGCCGCGCTGAACTGGGGCCTCACCTATCTGCTGGTCTCGACCGTGCTCGTCGCGACGCATTTCGTGATCCTGTCCGGGCTGACCTCGGAGTCTCCGGCCACCGGGTTCTTCCCGATCGGCATCCCGATCACGCTGTACTTCGCGATCTCGCTCGCGCACCTGGTGATCGTGATCATCGGCACGGTTCGCGCCTCGTCGGGGAAGGTCATGCGCGTCCCGTTCGCGATCCCGTTCCTGCGCGCATGAGGTCGACGGTCCCCGTCGATCTTCCGTCCGGACCGACGAGTGTCACGGCGGACTGGGCGGAGGGCACGCGGCGAGACACCGTGATCATCGCTCACGGTGCCGGTGCCGGCAAAGACCATCCGTTCCTGATCGGATTCGCCGACGCTCTCGCCGAGCGGGGTTTCGCGACCCTGCGGTTCAACTTCCCGTACGTCGAGCAGGGGCGACGGATGCCGGGGCCGGCCCCGCACGCCGTCGCGACGTGGCGGGCGGTCGTGGCTGCCGTGCGGGCGAACGACCCGGGGACCCGGATCTGGGCCGCGGGGAAGTCCTACGGCGGACGGATGGCCTCCCTGGCCGTGGCGGAGGGGATGGACGTGTCCGGACTGGTCTACCTCGGATACCCGCTGCATGCGCCGGGCAAGCCGGAGAAGCCACGCGCCGAGCACCTGCCGGCCATCGCGGTGCCGCAGCTGTTCGTGGAGGGCTCGAAGGACCCCTTCATCCAGCCCCTCGCGCAGTTCGAGAGCGTCGTCTCGACATGTCAGGACGCACGCGTGGCCTGGATCGACGGGGGAGGGCACAGCTTCGAGGTCGCGGGGCGCAAGCGCCCGGCGGACGAGGTCGGGGCGTCGCTCGTGCCTCTCGTCGCCGACTTCCTCCTCGACTGAGCAGGACCGGTGGCTCGTCACCGATGCGGATGATCGTGGTGACGGTGCCGCGTGTCTGCGCGCGTCGGAGAGCCTGACCGCCGAGCTCCGGGAAGGAGTCGGCGATCAGGGTCCGGGCGAGTCCGTCGTCGAGCGTCGGCTCGCCTGCGTGCCTCGTGGGGGAGTCAGCCCTGTGCGCGCGCGATCCAGGCCTCGACCTCGTCGGCCGTGCGCGGGATGTCGGCCGAGAGATTGACCGGGCCGTCCGCCGTCATCAGGATGTCGTCCTCGATGCGGACGCCGATCCCGCGGAGTTCGGCGGGCACCGTGAGGTCGTCGATCTGGAAGTACAGACCGGGTTCGATCGTGAACACCATCCCCTCGGCGAGGATGCCGTCGTAGTACATCTCGCGTCGCGCCTGCGCGCAGTCGTGCACATCGATGCCGAGGTGGTGCGAGGTGCCGTGCACCATGTACCGCCGGTGCTGCCCGCCCTTGTCCGCATCGAGAGCCTCCTCGGCGGAGACCGGCAGCAGACCCCACTCGGCCACGCGCTCGGCGATCACGGCCATGGCGGCGGCGTGCACGTCGCGGAAGCGCACACCGATCTTCGCGGCGGCGAAGGCGGCGTCCGCGGCCTCGCGCACGGTCTCGTACACGCGTCGCTGCACGTCCGAGAAGGTGCCGGACACCGGCAGCGTGCGGGTGATGTCGGCCGTGTAGAGGCTGTCGGTCTCGACCCCCGCATCCACGAGGATCAGATCACCCGGCACCACGGCGCCGTCGTTGCGGGTCCAGTGCAGGTAGCAGGCGTGCGGGCCGGACGCGGCGATCGTGTCGTAGCCCTCGCCGTTCCCGTCTTCGCGGGCACGACGGTGGAACACGCCCTCCACGACGCGCTCACCCCGCACGTGCTGCACCGCGGCGGGCAGCTCGCGGATGATGTCGTCGAACCCGTCCGCCGTGACCTGCACCGCGCGACGGAGCTCGGAGATCTCGTACTCGTCCTTGATCAGTCGCAGCTCCGAGACGACCCGCGTGAGGTCGTCGTCGTCATCGAGCACGAGCTCCCCGTCGACGGGGAGGTACTCGGCGAGGTGATCGGTCGCGAGGCCGAGGTCGGCCGCGACCCCGGCCAGGGAAGGCCGAGGTCCGATCCAGAACTCGCCGACCGTCGCATCCGCGTAGAACTCGGTGGTGGTGCGGTCGGCGCGCTCGCGGAAGTACAGGGTGACATCGTGGCCGTCCTCGGTCGGCTGGAAGACCAGCACGGAGTCGGGCTCGGAGTCGGACGCCCAGCCGGTGAGGTGAGCGAAGGCGGAGTGCGCGCGGAAGACGTAGTCGGTGTCGTTGCTGCGCTGCTTGAGAGAGCCGGCGGGGATCACGAGGCGCTTGCCCGGGAAGGCCGCGGACAGCGCTGCCCGACGGGCCGCGGCGAACGGTGCCTGTGCCCGCGGGGCGGGGAGGGTCTCCGGGCGTTCGGCCCAGCCCGTGGAGATCGTGTCGAGGAACCCGCGGGGGAAGGGCTGCTTGCGGTTCGTGGTGCCGGTGTCGGCGGAGGGCTCGGCGATCGTGTCGCGTTCTGCGGTGCTCATCCCTCCAGTCTGTCACCTGTGGCGCAGACGCGGGAGCTCACCCGGCGGGTTCGAGCTGCACCACGAGGGCGCGATGATCGCTGCCGCCGGCATCCTCGCGCACGACCGAACCGGAGGGGGTCCAGTTCGACGAGGCCATCACATGATCGATCGGTGCGCCGGCCAGCGCGGGGAAGGAACTCGGCCAGGTGCCGGCGAACCCGTTGCCGGTGCGGGAGGCGACGTCCCGGCAATAGCCCATGTCGCCACCGTCGACGCCGAGAGACGCCATGTGATCGATCGTGGCGTTGAAATCACCGGCGAGGATGAAGTCGCCCTGCGGGCACTGGTCGGCGATCCACTGCAGGTCGCTCTTCCACTGCTCCATCTCCTCCATGCGCGGCGCCACCGCATGCACGGCGACGATCGTCGGTCCGGTGCCGTCGATCGGCATCAGCACCACGCTGGGCACGGAACCGGTGTTGCTCGTGCCGTCCTCCGCGGACTGGATGACGGAGTACTCACCGAGTTCCGGGGACACCAGCACCGTCGTCTGCCACGACTGCGGACCGTCCGGGACATCGGGTCGGAACTGCACGTGGTGCACCCACATCGGATGGCCCTGTTCGCGGAGCATGACCGCGATGCGCTCGCCGACGGCCTCCGTGGTCTCCGGCAGCGCCACGATGTCGGCACCCTGATCGAGGATCTCCTGGGCGATGGTCTCGGCCGCGACGGCTTCCCCGGCCGTGTTCCAGGTGAGGACGCGCATGCTGCTCTCGGACTTCTCCGGCAGCGTCCCGGTACCGAATCCCCGGGTGGCGCCGATCGCACCGGTCGCGGCGGCGCCGAGCAGGGCGATGATCAGCACGGAGGCCGCGAAGCCGCGGATCGGGCGGATCAGCAGCAGCAGCAGCGCGAACACGGCGACAGCCAGCATCCCCCCGATCACCAGACCGCGCACGGAGACGAGCTGAGCGAACGGATAGGTCTGTTCCAACTGGAAGAACTGCGGCCACACCACCACGGCCGTCGCGATCGCGAGCAGCACGGTGGTCAGAATCCCCAGGAGTCGAAGCATCCCCGCAAGCCTAGGAGGGCTGGCTGTGAAGTCTCTGTCGCGCCGTGCCGTCCACGCAGGGTCTCGAGGCGATCGCGCCCGGCGGCTCCACCCTCGGTACGCTCGGAGGATGTCCGATGATCACCTCCGCCGGTTCGCGGGTCCCGCAGACCTGCATCTGCACTCGCACCACTCCGATGGCACGGAGTCTCCGGCCGAGGTGATCCGCCAGGCGCACGCGCACGGGTTGCGCACGGTCGCGCTGACCGATCATGACCGCACCTCCGGCTGGGACGAGGCCGCCGACGCCGCCACCGCACGGGGCATGACGTTCCTCCCGGGGATGGAGCTCTCCGCGAAGCACGAATGGCGCAGCGTGCACGTGCTCGGGTACCTGTTCGACCCCGAGGATGCCGCGCTGCGCGCGGAGACCGAGCGGATCCGTGCGGATCGGATCGGACGTGCGGAGCGAATCGTCCGCAACATCGGGCGCGACTACGACCTGCACTGGGACGACGTGCTCGCCCAGACGGTGGGAGACGCGACCGTCGGGCGCCCGCATATCGCCGACGCCCTCGTCGCCCGCGGGATCGTGGGCGACCGCACCGCGGCCTTCGACGGCATCCTGCATCCGCGCGAGGGCTACTACGAGCCGCACTACGCCCCCGACCCCCTGACCGCCGTGCGGCTCATCACCGATGCCGGGGGAGTGGCCGTCATCGCGCACCCCGTGACCTCCGGGCGCGACCGCATGATGCCGATGCCGTTCATCGAGCAGCTGATCGCAGCGGGCCTGGGTGGCTTCGAGATCGATCATCGAGAGAACACGGAGGCCGGCAAGCGGGTGCTGCGCGAGATCGTCGAGCGGCATGATCTGATCGCGACGGGGTCGAGCGACTATCACGGCACGGGCAAGCCCAACCGGCCGGGCGAGAACACGACGACGGAGGACATGGTCGCGCGCATCATCGCTCGCGCCCGGGGCACCGCGCCGCGCTACCCCTGATCGGCCTGCCGCGGATCAGGCTGCCGCGCCGGAGCCGTACCCACTCGGCCTTCTGGGGGTGCACTCCCGGCATTTTTCCCGGGGGCGCTGATACGTTCCGGGGCATGCAACGGGCGACTTCTCTCGAACACCGTGTGGATGCGATCGCTCACCGAGTGCTCCGCGATGCTCCGGCCGACGGCATCCGGGCGACCCTCGTCGAGGTCGCGGTGTTCGTCCTGAAGCAGGCGTGGGCGTGCATCTTCGGAGCGAGCCTGCTGGCGGTGATCATCGCCGCGCGCCTCTGGTATCCCGATGATGCCGCCGTCGCGCGCAATGACGCGCTCACGCTCGCGGCCGTGGTCATCCAGCTCGCGATGCTCGTCTTCCGACTGGAGAGCGGACGGGAGCTGTGGGTGATCGTGCTGTTCCACCTCACCGGCACGGTGATGGAGCTGTTCAAGACCGACGTCGGGTCGTGGTCGTATGCCGCGGAGGGCATCCTGCGGATCGGCGGGGTCCCGCTGTTCAGCGGGTTCATGTACGCCGCCGTCGGTTCGTACATGGTGCGCGTGTACCGTCTGTTCGATCTGGGCTTCGCGCGGTACCCCCGCCGGTGGATGACCGCGATCCTCGCGTCGGGGATCTATCTGAACTTCTTCACGCACCACTACTCGTGGGATCTGCGCTGGGTGCTGCTCGCCGCCGTGGTGCTGCTGTGGGCCCCCACCGTCATGCACGCCCGCGTGTGGCGTCGGACGCTGCGACTGCCCCTGCTGGCGGTCTTCGCGGGAGTGGCGCTGTTCATCTACTTCGCCGAGAACATCGGCACCTGGGCCGGAGCATGGATGTACCCGGATCAGGCGGACGGCTGGCAGCTGGTCTCGCCGAGCAAGCTCGTGTCGTGGTTCCTGCTGATGATCATCTCGGTCGTCCTCGTCGCCTGGGTGTACCCGCCGCAGGTGCCCGCGGCCGTGACACGCGACAGGGGACGTCCGCCGCGGGCGCGGCAGACGTCCCCTGTCGAGTGATCGTCCGTGTCGAGTGCGGTCAGGCCCCGACGACCGGGGCCGTTCCGGCGCCGGAACCACCGCGACGGCGGCGGCGACGGCGGGCCGGGGCGGGCTTTCCGTCGTGGTGCTCCTTGCCCTCCCCGTCGTGGGTGCCGGCCCCGTCTGCGCTGCGGTCGGCGGACGGCGCGGAGCCGTCGCCCGAGGCATCCGAGGCGGCTCCTTCGGTGAAGGTGGAGCCGACGGGGTTCTCTCCGCCGCGGCGACGACGCCGGCGACGCGTGCCGCCTTCATCGGTGCCCTGTTCGGCGGCGACGGCCGCGCGCTCCGGACGCGGAGTGCGCGGAGCCTTCGGCTCGGCCTTGGGCGCGGTCGTCAGGCGCCCCTTCGTCCCCTGGGGGATGTCGAGGTCGGAGAACAGGTGCGGGCTCGACGAGTAGGTCTCGACCGGGTCGGGCTGGCCGAACTCGAGAGCGCGGTTGATCAGCGCCCACTTGTGCAGGTCCTCCCAGTCCACGAAGGTCACCGCGATACCGGTCTTGCCGGCGCGGCCGGTACGACCGGCGCGGTGCAGGTACGTCTTGTCCTCGTCGGGGATCGTGTGGTTGATCACGTGCGTGACATCGTCGACGTCGATACCGCGCGCGGCGACGTCGGTGGCCACCAGCACGTCGCGCTTGCCGGCCTTGAACGCGGCCATCGAGCGCTCGCGCTGCTCCTGACCCATGTCGCCGTGCACGCCGCCGACGTTGAACCCGCGGTCGCCCAGCTCATCGACCAGACGCTGAGCCGCACGCTTGGTGCGTGTGAAGATCACGGTCTTGCCGCGGCCCTCGGACTGCAGGATGCGCGCGATGATCTCGTCCTTGTCCATCGAGTGCGCCCGGTAGACGAGGTGCTTGATGTTGGCCTGCGTGAGGCCCTCGTCCGGGTCGCTCGCGCGGATGTGGATGGGGTTCGTCATGAAGCGACGGGCCAGTGCCACGATCGGGCCGGGCATGGTGGCCGAGAACAGCTGGGTGTGTCGGACGACCGGAAGCTTCTGGAAGATCTTCTCGATGTCGGCGAGGAAGCCGAGGTCGAGCATCTTGTCCGCCTCGTCGAGCACGACCTCGGTCGCGTGGGAGAGGTCGAGCAACCGCTGACCCGCGAGGTCGATCAGACGGCCGGGGGTGCCGACGACGATCTGCGCGCCGGCCTTGAGCTGGTCGATCTGTCCCTCGTAGGCCTTGCCGCCGTAGATGGCGACGACGCTGGTCGAGCGGTTGCTGGTGAGCAGGTCGATGTCCTCGTAGACCTGCACGGCGAGTTCACGCGTGGGGACGACGATGAGCGCCTTGACGCCGTGCTCGGGGTTCGTGCCCAGACGCTGGACGACGGGGATGCCGAAGCCGAACGTCTTGCCGGTTCCGGTCTTGGCCTGTCCGATGATGTCCTGGCCCGGCAGGCCGAGGGGGATGGTCTGCTCCTGGATGGGGAATGCGTCGATGATGCCCTTCGCGGCGAGTGCATCGACGATGTCCTGATCGACACCGAGGTCAGAGAAAGTAGTCACTGTATTCAGATTGCCTGTCCGGCGATCTTGCTCAGACCGCCACGTAAACGATCCACGCCGTCTCTTGTGCCACAGGCGCGGGGCCCCGCTCCGACGGCGGGGACACGCCCAGCCTACCCGAGGGGGTGCGGACCGCCGGAAGTCCGTGACGGCACGAGTAATGTGAACCCCGTGGCGAACTGGCTAGGGAGGCCTCGTGGTTAAGTGGTTCTGGCAGCGCGATGACGCACCGCGGCGCACGCTCGCCCTGCGGAGTCGTGGCGATCAGGGGGATGCGACGCGCATCGACTTCGCGGAGCTCGCCCCCGAGTTGCCGCGATTCCTCGGGCAGGCGGCATATCTGCAGCTCGGCTACTTCGAGACCCTGACGCGCCTGATCCGGGCCACCCCCGAGCTGTCCGAGAAGGAATCGCTCTCGCGGGCGGCGGGTGCGACCCTCACCAAGCACCGCGCGATCGTCGAACTCATCGAGGAGCGAGGCGACGACCCCACGCAGCTGATGCTGCCGTTCCGGGAGAACCTCGACGCGTTCCGGCGCAAGACCATCGGCGCCCGTCCGCGGGAGACGCTGCTCGCGGTCTACATCACCGCGGGAATGCTCGACGACTTCTACCTCGCGCTCGCCTCCAGCTACGGCGACGTGGGCGGACGCGTGGCAGCCATCCTGCGTGAGGACGACGCGCGTCACGAGATCGTGGCGATCATCCAGGAGACGATCGAGAGTGATGAGGAGTGGCGCTCGCTGCTGTCGATGTGGGCGCGTCGCCTGGTCGGCGACACGATCCTGGTCTGCCGCTCGGCGCTGCGCCCCGAGCGTCTCGCCGAGGACGACGAGCGCATCGAACCCGTCTACACGGAGCTCATGGGTGCGCACGCCCGCCGAATGGACGCGATGGGACTCGCCTCCTAGCGGGAGGGCGCTCCGTCAGATTCCGAGCGCGGCCTTGGCCGCGGCATCCGAGCGTCGTCGCGCCGCCACGATGATCATCGTCACCCCGGCGCCGATGATCACGGCGCCGAGCACGCTCGCCAGCCACAGCAGGACGTTGTCCTCGCCGACCCCCGCCCACTGCAACGACGTGTAGATCGCCGCAGCGGCGGCGGTCGAGACCGCCGGGGTGATCACCACGCCGCGGAGCTCGCGCCCCGCGATCAGGAAGTGCGCGGCGATGCCCAACACGCACGCGCCGACGAGGGCGAGGAGGATGTACACGGTCGGATCAGGCGACGAAACCGACGCGTCGCGATTCCTCGGTGCCCAGCTCGATGTACGCCAGGTTCGCGGTCGGGACGATGTAGGAGTTGCCCTTGACGTCGGAGAAGCTCAGGTGCGGCGTGCTCTGCTCGAGTGCGGCAGCGACCTGGCTGCGCACCTCGTCGGCGCTGCTGCCCGTGTCGAAGCTCAGTTCGCGGCCGGTGTTGATGATGCCGATGCGGATTTCCACGCGTGCTCCTTGCGATTCGGAACGACCCTGTGCTCTCGGAGCGGGTCGTTCGAGGACTGTCCTCACTCTATCGCGGGCCTCCCGTCGGAGAGCGGCGGCGCCGGTCGGTTTCGCCGTGAGCGCACAGACCCGCAGGCACCGCGCGGGGCGTTGTCGGTGCGTCCGGCTAGCGTGGAGGGCATGACAGAGGATGCCGTCCAGCGCGCCGTCGTCGGCGCCGCGACCTCGGCATCCGGCGTCGTCATCGGAGCACCGGGCACGGGGAAGACGCAGACGCTGGTCGACCGCGTCGTCCATCTCCTGGGCGCAGGCGGGCTGCGGCCGGAGGAGGTCCTGGTGCTGACTCCGAGTCGGCAGGCGGCGACGGCCTTGCGCGACCGCATCGGTGTGCGCATCGACCGGGCCACACCGGGACCGCTCGCCCGATCGCTGGGCTCCTTCGCGTTCCAACTCGTGCGCGGGGCCATGGTGCGCGCCGGTGCCGAACCGCCCGCGCTGCTCACCGGTGCCGACCAGGACCGCATCATCGCCGAGCTGCTCGCGGGGGACGCCGAGGACGAGAGCATCCCCTGGCCCGAGGAGCTCAGTGCCTCCGTGCGGGCGTCGAAGGGGTTCCGCTCCGAACTGCGCGCCTTCCTCGCGGAGTGCACCGAACTCGGCGCGCACCCGCACGAACTCCGCGGCACGGGAGACGCGGTGTGGACGGCGGCCGCCGACTTCCTCGTCGACTACCGGGCGGTGATCGATGCGTTGCGCTCCGCCCACCGTGACGCGGCTGACCTTCTGAGCGAGGCCGGCACGATCCTGCGGACGGCCGATGCGGCAACACTCGGCCCGCTCGCGCCGCTGCGCGTCGTGCTGATCGACGACGCGCAGGAGCTCACCCGGGGCGGGATATCGCTCGTGCGGGCGCTGCAGTCGCGAGGGATCGCGGTGAGCGCCTTCGGGGATCCCGACATCTCCTCCGGTGCGTTCCGCGGAGCGAGCCCCGAACTGTTCGCGCAGCTCGCGGGTGCCCTGGGCGACGTCCAGGTGCTCGATGCGCCGCACCGTCAGCGACCGGCGCTCACGGCGCTCACGCGGACGGTCACGCAGGCCATCGGGGTCTCCGGCCGCGTGGAGCATCGTCGCGCGCCGGTGCCCGTGCCCGAGGACGAGAAGGAGGCTCAGCCCTCGGACGACCCCGTCGTGTCGACGTTCATCGCCCCGTCGCCCTATGAGGAGCTCGACCGGATCGCCGGTGTGATGCGTGACTGGCACCTCTCCGGTGGCGTCCCCTGGGAGCGCATGGCGGTGATCGCCCACGACACCCGTCAGGTGACGCAGCTCGAGGCCGAGCTGGCGGCCCGGGAGATCCCGACCCGCGCGGCGGGAGTGCAGCGCCCCCTCGGCAGCGAGGGGATCGTGCGCGACATCGTCGGTATCGTCCGTCTCGCTCTGACTCCGGAGGGTGAGCGCACCTCGATCGCGCTCGAAGAGGCGCTGCGCACGCCGTTCGGCGGGATGGACGCGATCGGACTGCGCCGTCTGCGGGCACGACTGCGGCATCTCGAACTCGAGCAGGGCGGGTCGACTCCGGCGCGAGAGCTCCTGCGCCAGGCGATGGAGAAGCCGGCGCACTTCACGCTCATCGACGCGCCGGAGTCCCGCACGGCCGCCCGGTTCGCCGACACCGTCCACGCGCTCGCCGCCGCGGCCGGGGCGGGGGAGACGATCCACGACCTGCTCTGGCGGATCTGGGATCAGGCCAGGGCCGTCGACGGCCGACGCCTGCAGGTCGCGTGGCGCGAGATGTCCCTCCAGCCGACCGGTGCCGAGACCGCACGAGCCCTCGATGCCCTCGTGTCTCTGTTCGATGCGGCGAAGCGGTTCGTCGAGCGCACGCCGAACGAGAGCCCCGAGGTCTTCGTGCGCGACATCCTCGACAGCGAAGTGCCGGAGGACTCGCTCTCCACGCCGGCTCGCCCGGCCACCGTGACCCTGCTGACTCCGGCGACGGCGCTGGGGACGGAGTTCGATGCGGTCGTCGTGGCCGGCGTCCAGGACGGTGTGTGGCCCAACGTCCGGCTGCGCGGGGGCATGCTGCAGACGTGGCGTCTGCCCGAGGTGCTCGCGGCCGCGCGCACGGGCGGCACGGCCGAGCCGCCGAGCCCCGTCGATCGGCGCCGGGCGGCGCTGCACGACGAGCTGCGACTGTTCGTGCGCGCGATTTCCCGCGCCAGAGACCGACTGCTCGTCACCGCGGTCGACGATGACGACCTCACGCCGAGTGCGTTCTTCGGTTTCCTCCCGCCTCCCGGCCCGCCCGACCGGCACGTCTCTGCGGAGCACCCCCTGACTCTGCGGGGACTCGTCGCGCGCAATCGGCGTCTGCTCACGACGGCGTCATCGGCGTCGGTGCGGCGGCAGGCCGCTGAGGAACTCGCGGTGCTCGCCCGCGAAGGAGTCGCCGGTGCCGCACCGTCGGACTGGTACGGCGTCCTACCCGTGTCGACCGAGGAACCGCTGCGTGATCTCGCCTCCGACGGCGCGAGGGTCTCGCCCTCGAAGATGGAGTCGTTCGAGGAATGCGGACTGAACTGGGTGGTCTCGGCGCTCGGCGGCGACACCGTGATGCCTCCGACCGCCGGCATCGGCACGATCGTGCACGAGGCGATGGAGCGGGTCCCCGACGGCGAGCTGGAGCAGATGCGTGCGATCGTCGCCGAGCATTGGCCCGAACTCGACTTCGAGACCGAATGGATCGGACGCAAGGAACGCCGCCGAGCCGACCTGTTCATCGACCGCCTGCACACCTACCTCGGCGACGTGCGCGCGGACGGCGGGCGAGTGATCGGGAGCGAGGCGCGGTTCGACTTCGCGGTCACGCTGGGCGACGAGACGACTCCGCCCGCGGTGTGCGCGGTCGATGAGGAGGCCGGGCCCCGCGCGGTGGTGAGCGGCTACATCGACCGGATCGAGGCATACCCCGCAGGCGGCGGCGAGCACGCGCACGCGCGCGGGAGAGGCTGGACCGGGATGTCGGGGGACACCGAGGGAGAGCGGTCCGTCGTCGTCGACCTCAAGACGGGCAAGACCGATCCTGAGTCCGACAACGGGGTGGTCGAGCACGCCCAACTCGCGGCGTATCAGATCGCCGTGCAGCAGGGACTGATCGAGGGTGCGGCGCCCGGGTCGCTCGCGGGAGCGCGTCTGGTGATCGTGTCGAAGACGCTCGCGAAGAGCGACTATCGCATCGCGCACCAGCATCCGCTCGACGACGAGGCGCGTTCCGCGTTCCTGCGGCGGGTTGCGGACGCCGCGCGCGGGATGTCGGCATCGAGCTTCACCGCGCAGGTCGAATCGCACTGCGCCGACACTCAGCGCCGTGTGCATCCGTGTCGGATCCACACCGTGCCGCCGGTGAGCGCATGACGGGCGGCACACGGTCGACGCTCGACGCGGGGCGGTCGATGTGGCCGGGGGCACTCGGGATCTCCGCCCTCGACGTCGCCGCCGCGCTCGGTCAGCCGCCCCCCACGCCCGCACAGCAACGCGTCATCGAGGCGCCGCCGGAACCCGCGCTCGTGGTCGCGGGTGCCGGCAGCGGCAAGACCGAGACCATGTCGGGCCGTGTGGTCTGGCTGGTGGCGAACGGTCATGTGCGCCGCGAGGAGATCCTCGGCCTCACGTTCACCCGGAAGGCGGCGGGCGAACTCGCCGAACGGATCGGCGCACGTCTGGCCGTGATCGACGAGTACGGTCGGCGCGGGCTGCTCCCGCACCTGCCCGAGATCGTCCGCTCCGGGGCGCTTCGCCGTGTCGACGAGGCCGCGGCGGGACGACAGCGCGAGCTCGTGCGCACGCATGTGCTCGACGAACTGGCCGAAAGCCTCGGGACCGGCGGCGAGCGGGCCCTGCCCCGATCCGCCGAGGAACTGATGATCCGGCCGCGGGTCTCCACCTACAACGCCTTCGCCGACGGCATCGTGCGGGAGCATGCCGCTCGCATCGGACGCGACCCCGACGTCGCCATGCTCAGCCAGGCGGCCTCCTGGATGCTGGCGCGAGAGGTCGTGCTGCGCTCCGATCTGCCCGCGCTCGAGGGCATCGAGTACGCGCTGGGAACCGTGATCGATGCCGTGCAGCGGCTGGCCGGAGAGGCGCTCGATCACCGGGTCGACCTCGATCACGCCGTGCGCATCGCCCGGGATCAGGCGCAGGCTTTCGAGCCGTATCGCGGCAACGCCGATGTCGACAAAGCGGTGACGAATCTGCTCGACCTGCCGACGCTCGCGCACCTCGTGCGCGACTACATCATCGAGAAGGACCGTCGCGGCGTGCTCGACTTCGCGGACCAGGTGAGCGGCGCGTACGACATCGTCGAATCCGCCCCCGATGTGCGGGCGGAGCTGCGCGAACAGCATCGGGTGGTGCTGCTCGACGAATACCAGGACACCTCGGTGATCCAGACACGCTTCCTCGCCGAGCTGTTCCGCGACACCGCGGTGATGGCCGTGGGCGACCCCCACCAGTCGATCTACGGCTGGCGCGGCGCGAGCGCGGACAACCTCTACGCGTTCTCAGCGACGTTCTCCGCAACCACGCGGCAGGGCGGGGGCGCGCAGACGTACAGCCTGATGACGAGCTGGCGCAACGACACCCGCATCCTCGACATCGCGAACCGCATCCTGGTGCCTCTGCAGCGACCGGGTCTCGACGTCCCGCCGCTCGAGCCTCGTCCGGGCGCGGGCACCGGAGCCGTGGCGATCCGCTATCCGTTCACCGTGGACGACGAGGCGGCGGAGGTCGCCGACTGGTTCGTCGACCGCCGGGCCGCTCACGAGGCGGCGTCGGGGACCACGCGTCCGCACACGGGGGCGCTGCTCTTCCGATCGAAGCGGCACATGCAGACCTTCGCCGCAGCCCTCGCCGCCCGCGGCGTCCCGCATCGCATCCTCGGGTTGGGCGGACTGCTGGCGACTCCCGAGGTGGTGGATGTGGTCTCCGTGCTGCGAGTCGTGCACGACCCCACCGCAGGCTCGGCGCTGATCCGTCTGCTGACCGGGCCACGATTCGGCGTGGGCGTCGCGGACATGGCCGCGCTCTACGACCTCGGTCGCACCCTCGCCGAACGCGACACCGCGATGGTGCCGCTTCCTGAGGAGGTTCGCGTGCGCCTGCGCGCCTCGCGCGGTGCCGACGAGGCGGTCTCGATCGTCGATGCCGTCGACGTGGTGCGCGCGGTGCGGGACGACTACCGGCTGCTCGAGGGCATCACGGCCGAGGGGCGGAGACGCATCCGTGCCGCGGGGGAGATGCTGGAGCGTCTGCGCCGCGCATCGTCTCAGCCCATTCCGGAGCTGATCCGGCTGGTCGAGCTCGAGCTGCGACTCGACATCGAGCTCGCGGCGAACGAGACCCGCGGTCCGGCCCGGGTCGCGTCGACGCAGCTGCGCGCCTTCTCCGACGAGGTGCGGGCGTTCCTCTCCGCCGATGAGCGGGGCACGATCGGCAGCCTGTTGGCATGGCTGGACAAGGCCGAGAGCACCGACGAGCTGATGCCGCGGCCGGAGCCTCCGGAACCGGGAGTCGTGCAGCTGCTCACGATCCACGGCTCGAAGGGACTCGAGTGGGATGCCGTGGCGGTGGTCCGGCTCGTGGTCGACGAGCTGCCCGGTCGCATCTCCGACACCTCGGGCTGGTTCGGGTTCGGGGTCGTGCCTTTCGCCCTCCGGGGAGACCGTGACGCCCTCCCCACGTTCTCCTGGGATCCGGTCGAGGCGATGGGGGACGAGCCCGACCCGAAGAAGCGGCAGGCCCTCGCCCAGTCGTCGCTCTCCGGCGGCGTGACGAAGGCGAATCCGCAGGGCGGCGCGCTGCGACGCTTCAAGGACCGTTATCGCGAGTATCAGCAGCAGGAGGAGCGCCGTCTGGCCTACGTCGCGGTCACGCGCGCCCGGACCGATCTGCTGCTCAGCGGCTCGCACTGGGCGGGGCAGAAGGCGCCTCGGCTGCCGAGCCCGTTCCTCGTCGCGGCGATCGAGGTGCTCGGAGCCGACGACATCGAGCCGGTCGATCCCGACGAGAACCCGTACGAAGGTCCCGGATCGACGCTCGCCTGGCCGCTCGATCCGCTCGGTGCCCGCCGCGATCCGGTCCAGCGTGCTGCCGCGCTCGTCGATGAGGCGAGCAGGCGCGCCGACACGCTCGAGCCTTCCCTCGAACTGCGCCGGTTGCTCGCGGAGCGGGCGGCACGCCTGCGCGGAGCGGATGCGGTTCCGCCGACCCGCGTGCCGGCCTCACGCTTCAAGGACTACGTCACCGACTTCTCGGGAACGCTGTCCTCCCTCGTCCGCCCCATGCCGGAGCGACCCTACCGCCAGACCCGTCTCGGAACTCTCTTCCATGCCTGGGTGGAGCGACGCTCCGAGCTCGTCGGCACGGGGACGCGAGTCGATGAGGCGCTGTGGGAGATCGATGCGGACGACCTCGCGGCGGAGTCGTCTGCGACCGACCCGATGACCGGATCTGCCGACGACCGGGATCTCGCTCTGCTGCAGCGCACCTTCGAGCACAGTGAGTGGGGGGCGCTCGCACCGATCGCGGTCGAGATCGAGATCGACTTCGCCCTCGGAGCAGGGATCGCGGAGCGCGGTGCCGAGCACATCGTGATCTGCAAGCTCGACGCGGTGTACCGTCGCGAGGATCGCGGGGGGCGGATCGAGATCGTGGACTGGAAGACGGGAAAGGCGCCGCGGACGGCCCAGGAGCGCGAAGAGCGCATGCTGCAGCTCGCGCTGTATCGGCTGGCGTATCACCGCCGCTTCGCGGTCCCTCTCGAGGAGATCGACGTCGCGCTGTACTACGTCGCGGACGATCTGGTCATCCGCGACGAACGGATCTACTCCGAGGAAGAGCTCTTCCACCGCTGGAGCGCGGCGCGCGCCGCCCGCTGAGCTTCATCGGAATCGGTGGCGTCGTCCGCGTCGTGCGGGACCGGGGCGGTGGACGAGGGCGATCCCTCCCGTCGATCGGCCGTCTCGCGGCGATCGCCGAAGAGGCCGGATACACCGGAGAGGTCCTCCGTCTCGACGTTCAGCATCTCGGCCCGGCGGGCGGCTGCCGCATCGTGCGGCGTGTCATCCCGTCTCGCGGCGTCGTGCATCGGCGGGCTGACGGAGGTGATGCCACCGGAGTCACGCGAGTCACCGGAGTCGTCGGAGTGATCGGCGTCGCGCGGGGAGCCGTCGTCGAGCCACAGCTCGTCGGGAGCATACGCATCCGTCTGCATCGAGGTGTCGATGTGCGCGTTCGCGGCTTCGGGCACCCGATCCAGCGCATCCATGGCGGACTCCACACCGTCGGCGCGGGTGGCGATGACGCTGAGATCGTCGGAGCGGAGTCCTTCCGCGAGAGAGGCGAGCAGGGCCGCCGCATCGTCGACGATGTCGGGACGACGGAGAGAGTCGCCGTGCACGAGCCAGCGGGCGAAGTCGAGTTCGGCGAGCAGGCGCGCCCGCTGATCGAGCGCCGCGTCGGGCACGCGCTCGACTCCACGCGCATAGGCCGCATGCACATCGGGCGCGGCATCGGGGGCGGCGGAGAGCCAGGCCAGGTCGATGGCGGGATCGCCCACCGAGAGCCCATGCCATCCGACGAGGCCGGTGACCTCCGGGCCGCGATCCGGGTCGTCGTGGAAGAGGAACGACGTGGACTGCACGCCGCCCAGGACCACGGTGGACTCGAAGCGCCACAGGTCGTCGTCCGCGACGGCGTCACGCCAGCGCACCGTCAGACGGGCGGGTACCCGGCCGGTGGCCGCAGCCGTGTCGATCAGGCGGGCGAGTTCATCCCGGCTCTCCTCAGAGGAGCGGGTGGGAAGTCCGGCCCCGCGCACCACCGACGTCGGCAGTCCGTGGACGGCGGCGATCGCCGTGCCCATGGACTCCGCCGCCCCTCGACCGGCGGGCACCATAGCCGCTTCGATCTGGAAGCCGGGCAGCAGCTCGGTGACGAGCGCGCGGCCGTCGCCGACCCGGGTCTCGCCGATGTAATCGGGGGCGGCGAAAGGCAGCATGGCGCGTGCTCCGGCGGTGAGCGCTCGGAGCGCCAGTGCTTCGGCGGCCAGCTCCCGGGCGGCGTCATCGTCGTCGGCGATGCGGATCGCGAGCTCGCGGCCGTCGGCAAGCGAGGCGACAGCGGAATCGAACCGTCCGTCGGCGTGGGCGCTCAGGGAGCGGGCCCCGGTGACCTCCGCTCCGGGCAGTGCAGCCGTCACTGCCGCGGCTAGAGTGAATGGAGAGCGTCCCATGCCCCCAGGGTAGGTCGGCTCAGGGGCGGTCCCGCCTCCGCCACGCCCGTGAGAGAGGGAGTCGATGACCAATCCGCGTTCATCTCTCGACCGTGCCGCCGATCTCCGCGAGGAGCCGGGGGTGCTGGATCGTCTTCGCAGCGACCCGTCGACCCGCGTGATCGCGGTCCGTGAGGGCCGCGTGCGCGTCGTCGGATCCGCGCTGTCGCGCGCAGGGGCCGACACGATCGGCGAGGCGACCTGGGCGCTGCTGGGACGGGATGCCGACGGCACGGTGCTCCTGCTGGCCGCACTCCCTGCGGAGCCGGAGACGGTGGATGCCGCCCCCGATGAGATCTGGCTCGGCCTTCGCGACCTGTCGGGGCGCATCGAGGCGGACGAGACCGAACTGCTGGTCGAGGCGATCGCCCTGTCGGCCTGGCTGCGCGATGCGCCCTTCTGCCCCCGGTGCGGCGGCGCGACCGAGATCCGTCAGGCCGGATGGTCGCGGCGCTGCCTGGTGTGCGGGCGCGACCAGTTCCCGCGCACCGATCCGGCGGTCATCGTCGCGGTCGAGAGTCTCGACGGCGACCGGCTGCTGCTGGGGGCGAACGCCAACTGGGCCGGACGCATGTACTCCTGCTTCGCCGGCTTCGTGGAAGCGGGGGAGTCCCTCGAATCCACGGTGCACCGCGAACTGGAGGAGGAGTCCGGCGTGCGGCTGTCGGCCCTGCGCTATCTCTCGTCGCAGGCGTGGCCGTTCCCGCGTTCGCTCATGGTGGGGTTCCGTGCCGTCGTGGCGGACGAGTCGCTCGCGCGACCCGACGGCGAGGAGATCATCGATGTCCGGTGGTTCACCCGCGCCGAGATCGGCACCGCCCTCGCCGGCGAAGGACCGGTCGGTCTCCCCGGACCCGCCTCGATCGCGCGGGCGCTGATCCTCGACTGGTACGAGGAGCGCGGGTGAGCGCGCTCGACGCGCTCGACGAACGGCAACGGCAGGCGGCATCCGTGCTGCGAGGACCCGTCGCCGTGCTCGCCGGCGCCGGAACCGGCAAGACGCGCGTGATCACGCACCGGATCGCTCACGGTGTCGACACCGGTGCGTACTCTCCCGCGCGCGTGATGGCGGTGACGTTCACCGCCAAGGCCGCGGGGGAGCTCCGCGGACGTCTGCGCATGCTCGGCGTGGAAGGCGTCGCCGCGCGCACGTTCCACGCCGCCGCCCTCGCCCAGCTCAACTTCTTCTGGCCGACGCTCGCCGGCTCACCCGCTCCCTCGATCATCGACAACAAGGTGCGGATGCTGGGACAGGTCGCCGACGGCCTCCGACTGAAGCGCAGCACCGCCACGCTCCGCGACATCGCCTCGGAGATCGAGTGGCGCAAGGTCTCGATGCTCTCGATCGAGAAGCATGCGGAGCTCGGACGCTCCGTGACCGGCGTCGACAGCACGCAGTTGGTCGAGCTGCAGCGGGGCTATGAGGCCCTGAAGGACGAGCGCCACCAGCTCGACTTCGAAGACGTGCTGCTGGCCTGCGCCGGCATGCTCGAGGCCGAGCCCCGGGTCGCCGCGTCGGTGCACGAGCAGTATCGGCACTTCACGGTGGACGAGTACCAGGACGTGTCGCCGTTGCAGAACCGGCTCCTCGAGCTGTGGTTGGGGGACCGTCACGACATCTGCGTCGTCGGCGACGCCAGCCAGACGATCTATTCGTTCGCCGGTGCGGAGCAGCGATACCTCCTCGAGTTCGAGCGACGGCATCCGGACGCGACGGTGGTACGACTCGAGACGAACTATCGGTCGCAGGCTCCGATCCTCGCCGCGGCGAACGCCCTGATGCACGGGCGGCCCGGGGCGCTCGAGCTGGTGCCGGCGCGCGAGCAGTTCTCGGCCGACGCCCCGACGGTCACCGCTTACGACAGTGAGATGCAGGAGGCCGCGGGAATCTCCGCCGCGATCTCGGCCCAGATCTCCGCAGGCGCATCGCCCGCCGAGATCGCCGTGCTCTACCGCGCGCACGCGCAGTCCGCCGCCCTGCAGCAGGCGCTCGCCGCGGACGGCATCGCGACCACCGTGCTGGGGGGAACGCGCTTCTTCGCGATGCCCGAGGTGCGCCAGGCGATCCTCGCCCTGCGTGCGGCCGCGGTCTCCCCGACCGAGCACGGTTTCCTTCCCGGCGTGCAGCGCGTGCTGCGCGAACTGGGTCTCACCGACGAGCCGCCCGCCGCCGGCGGCGCGCAGCGCGATGGGTGGGAGGCGCGACGGGCCATCCTGCGGCTCGCCGAGGAGGCGGGCCCGGACGCGAATCTGCGCAGCTTCAGCGACGCCCTGATGGCCCGTGCGAAGGACCAGCACGAGCCGACCATGCGCACGGTGACCCTGTCGACCCTGCACGCCGCCAAGGGCTTGGAGTGGCCTCACGTGCATCTCGCGGGGTGGGCGGAGGGGGCACTGCCAATCTCCTACGCGACCAGCTTCGAATCGATCGACGAAGAGCGACGCCTGGCGTACGTCGGCGTCACGCGCGCCGCGCGGACGCTGTCTGTGACCTGGTCGCGGTCGGCAGGACGAGGGGAACGGGCGCCGTCGCGTTTCCTCGCAGAGATCGGGACGACGGCGCGCGGCACCGGCATTCTGCGTGAAATGTCAGCGGGCGCCACTCGCGGTGGCCGTTCGCGCTGATCCCGATGGAGGTCTCTCCGTCCGGCGTGCGCGCGACTCGCAGGATCGTCGCGCTGAGCGCCGCCGCCTCGGCGACCCGGGCTGCGCTGATCGGGCCCGCGGCACGGGCGATCAGCTGAGCGTGCAGCCGTGGCCAGGCGGCATCCCGATCGCGCTCGTGCGCGTCCCGACAGGAGAGGCAGGGAGAGACGCCGGGGACGACGAGCGGGCCGACCGTCACGCGACCGGGTTCGAAGGCCACGGGGACGTGGGTCAGATCGGCGCGGAGGTAGGGCGAGAGCTGCAAGGCGGACGCGGCGCCCTGCAGCAGGATGAGACCGACGTCGTCCGGGTTGCTCCGCTCGCCGTCACGGATCCCCTCGTCGGCCAGCGCCTCGCGGAGCCGGTATTCGGTGCGACCGTCGGTGATGTTGACGCTCTCGATCCAGACCGCGGGTGGTGTGGGCGGATCGTCGACGAGGATCGGTTCCAGTCGCGTCAGCAGCGCGCGTGCCTCGCGACGGGGTGCTCCGAGTCCATGGGCGATCACGTCGAATGCACGGCGCGGGAAGCCCGCTCGCATCCGGCTCACGAGCAGCTCGACCCACACCGCGTCCACCGTGACCCGCATCCCGCGGTCGGCTCCGATCTGCAACGTGTGCTCGTCTCTCCACAGCAACGGCAGGGCCGGGTCCAGACGGGTCAACGTGGTCGGCGAGAGCGGAGGCATCCTTTGATTCTGGAGACTCTCTTCCTGCCGCGGTGCCGCGGATGCGGACCCGTGGAGAATCCGCACACCGGTGCCGTCGTGGGGAGGGGGAGTGGAACGGCGGTCGTCAGACCGGGCGCTCCCCTTCCGGACGATCGTCGCCGGGGGGCGTGTCGCCGTCGTCACCCTCGCCGGCGGACGCGGAGTCGCCCTCACCGGTCGTCGGCTCCTCGTCACCACCGGAGAAGTCGTCGCCGTCGAGCAGACGGGCGAGCGCCTCGTCGAACTCATCCGCGACGGGCTGCTCTCCGCGGGCGGCGGCCTGCAGTCGTGCGACGAGCGCCGACGGGTCGTCGATGTCCTCCGCGGACGGCATCAGGTCGGGATAGTCCCAGAGCGAGTCGCGGCCGGCGATGCCGACCTCGTCGGTCACGGTCCGCCACATCGCCGAGGCCTCGCGAAGGCGACGGGGGCGCAGCTTCAGTCCGACGAGGGCGCCCAGAGCATCCTCCGCCGGCCCTCCCACGGCGCGTCGACGGCGGGCCGCCTCGGCGATGCGTGCGCCGTCGGGCAGCCGGGCCGTCGCTTCCGCGGTGACGACGTCGACCCAGCCGTCGATGGTCGCGATCAGGTTCTCCAGGCGCGCGAGGGCCTCACGCTGTGCTTCGGTCTGCACCGGCAGCAGTGCGCCGCCCTCGATCGCTGAGCGCAGTTCCTCGGGATTCGAGGGATCGAGTCTGCTGGCCACGTCTTCCAGGGCGTCGACGTCGACCGTCACACCGTTCGCGAAGTCCGTGATCTGCGCCATCACATGCAGGTGCAGCCACTTGGCGTGCCGGTAGAGGCGGGCGTACGCGAGCTCGCGGGTCGCGAGATAGAGCGCGATCTGGTCCTCGGGGATCTCGAGTCCTTCGCCGAACGCGGTCAGATTCTGCGGGATCACCGCGGCGGTCCCGGCGGGCAGCACGGGGATGCCGACGTCACCGCCGGAGACGACCTCGAGGGCGAGGTTGCCCAGCACCTGGCCGAACTGCGCGGCGAACACCGATCCGCCGAGACCGCGCATGAGCTTGCCGGCTCCCTGCACGACCTCGCGCATGTCGTCGGGGACCTGCGTGTCGAGAGCACTGGTGAGGGCGTCGGCGATGCTCGTCGACACGGGTCCGGCGATCTCCTTCCAGACCGGCAGGGTCTTCTCGACCCACTCGCCGCGCGTCATGGCGGTGGGAGTCTCGGAGAGTTCGGAGATCGTGGTCGCCTCGCCGAGCCACAGGTTCGCGAGGGCGAACGAATCGACCAGCGAGGTGCGCGAACCGGAGGAGATGCCCTGGCCCTCCCGGTTGGCGATGTGCAGCGCCTGCCGCAGCGCGTTCTCCCACGGGTCGCCACCGAAGGCGCCCTGCAGCTGCGACATGATCGTCTGCATCATCGCGGGGTCGAACGACATGCCCTCCATGCCCTCCAGGGCGCCGCGCAGTGCTTCCGGGTCGATGTCACCGCCCTGTCCGGACATCATCCGTCGCAGGAACTCCTGGAAGTCCTCGGGGGTGGGGTCGTTGTCTGCCATGTCGATCGCCCTCTCAGCACGCCTATAGCCGTGGCATCTACGCTAGTCACAGGTTTCTGCGCGTGCCCCCGATGCGAGCAGATCGCTGTACGCCGCTCGCGAACGACGGAGGATGCTGTGGACCGAACGCGCTCACGAAAGCCCGGACTGGGAGTCTGGGCGCTGATCGTCGCGCTCGTCGCACTCGTCGTGCTGACCTTTCTTCCGACGCCGTACGTGATCCAGCGTCCCGGTCCCGTCTACGACACGCTCGGGACCGCGGCCGGACCCGACGGCGAGCAGATCCCGCTGATCAGCATCGAGGGGGCGGAGACCTTCGACACCGGAGGCACGCTCGACCTGACCACCGTGCAGGTCGTCGGCAACCGTGAGCGCACGCCCAGCTGGTTCGAGCTCGCACTGGCCTGGACCGATTCCTCCCGCGCCGTGGTGCCGCTCGACTCGGTGTTCCCGGCGGGGGTGACCACGGAGCAGCGCGACGAGCGCAACGCCACCCTGATGATCGATTCCCAGCACGAGGCGACGGCGGCGGCGCTCAACGAACTCGGCTACGACACCGGTGCCCAGGTCGTCGTGGTGGAAGCGGTCGAGGACACCCCGGCAGCCGGAGTGCTCCAGGCCGATGACGTCATCACGGGGATCGGCGGCGCGGAGGTCGAGTCGGCCACCCAGTTGCGCCAGACGATCCAGGACGCGGAGGGGGAGCCGGTGGAGCTCACCGTGCGACGGCAGGGAGACGAGCGACAGGTCACCGTCACCCCGGAGAAGCGCACCGAGGGCGACGTCTCCACGTGGGTCATCGGCGTCACCCTGCGCACCGACTACGACTTCCCGATCGATGTCGAGATCCAGCTCGACAACGTGGGCGGCCCGAGCGCGGGGATGATGTTCGCCCTCGGGATCGTCGATCAGCTCACCGAGGGCGAGCTCAACGGCGGCGAGAACGTGGCCGGCACCGGCACGATCGACGCAGAGGGCCAGGTGGGTCCGATCGGCGGCATCCGACAGAAGCTCTTCGGAGCACGGGATGCCGGCGCCGCCTACTTCCTCGCCCCGGCGTCGAACTGCGACGAGGTCGTCGGCCACGTGCCGGACGGACTGCAGGTGATCCGCACGGAGACACTCGCCGATTCGCTCGACGCACTGGCCGTGATCGCCGACGGCGGCGACGTCGCGGGTCTTCCCGCCTGCGCGGCGTCGTGATCTCCCCGTGACCGGGATGACAGCCCGCGTCCAGTGAGGCCCGCCTAGGATGGGACCGTGACCACGACCTCAGCTCAGAACCCGGCCACGCCTCGAACGTCCCGACGTATTCTCGGCATCTCTCTGGCGATCATCGCCGCGTTGATCGCGGCCTTCTTCGTCTTCGCATCGCTCTACACCGAATTCCTCTGGTTCGACCAGCTCGGCTTCACCGGTGTGCTGACGACGCAGTGGATCGCGACGGCGGTGATGTTCGTGATCGGATTCCTCGGCATGGCCGTGCCGCTGTTCGTCACGATCCAGCTGGCGTACCGTCTGCGCCCGGTCTACGTGCGGCTCAGCTCCCAGCTCGACCGCTACCAGGAGGTCATCGAACCTCTTCGTCGCCTGGCGATGTGGGGCATGCCGATCTTCTTCGGCCTCTTCGCCGGCTTCGCCGCCGCCGGCAACTGGAAGACCGTGTGGCTGTGGGCCAACGGCGTCGCGACGTCGGACGTCGACCCGCAGTTCGGTCTCGACACCGGCTTCTACATGTTCGCGATGCCCTTCTACTCGATGGTGCTCGCGTTCGTCTCCGCGGTCCTCATGCTCTGCCTGCTCGTCACCGCGCTGGTGTCGTACCTCTACGGCGCCGTCCGCGTCGGACAGGGCGAGCTGCGCATCTCCAAGTCGGCGCGCATCCAGCTCGCGATCATCGCCGGTCTCTACCTGCTCGTCCAGGCCGCGAGCCTGTGGCTCGACCGGTACAAGACCCTCGTGGCGCCGGATGACCGCATCACGGGTGCGGCGTACACGGGCGTGAACGCCACGATCCCCGGACTCGCGATCATCGCGATCATCGCGGCTCTCGTGGCGGTGCTGTTCTTCGTCACCGCCGCGATCGGCCGCTGGCGCTTCCCGCTGGCTGCGACCGCGCTGCTCATCGTCGCCTCCCTCGTCGTCGGCGTCGGCTACCCCTGGGTGGTCACCACGTTCCAGGTGCGCCCGAACCAGAACGCGTACCAGGCGGAGTTCTACCAGCGGAACATCGACGGCACCAAGGAGGCGTTCGGCGTCGCCAACCTCGAGACCACGACTTTCCAGGCGGAGACCGACGCCGAAGCCGGTCAGCTGCGTGAGGACGCCGAGACCACGGCGTCGATCCGCATCATGGACCCGAAGGTGATCAGCCCGACGATCCGTCAGCTGGAGCAGTACCGTGCGTACTACCAGTTCGAGGAGACGCTCGACGTCGACCGATACGAGATCGACGGCCAGTCCCAGGACACCGTGGTCGCCGTCCGTGACCTCGACATCACCAAGCTCGGCGACGGCGACAACTGGAACAACCGTGTCGCGGTGTACACGCACGGCTACGGCCTCGTCGCCGCGGCGGGCAACCAGCGCACGACCGACGGTGAGCCCGTGTTCCTCGAGCGCGGTATCCCGTCGTCCGGCTTCCTGACCGATCGCGAGAACTTCGAGCCCCGCGTGTACTTCGGTGAGAACTCGCCCGAGTACTCGATCGTGGGCGCTCCGGAGGGCTCCGAGCCCGCCGAGATCGACTACCCCCGCGGCAAGGACGGGGCGAGCGAGACCAAGACCACGTTCGAGGGCGAGGGCGGTCCCTCGGTCGGCAGCACCTTCACCAAGCTGCTGTACGCCCTGAAATTCCAGTCCGAGCAGATCCTGTTCTCGAACCTCGTGAACGAGGAGTCGCAGATCCTGTACGACCGCGACCCGAAGACGCGTGTGCAGAAGGTCGCGCCGTACCTCGAACTCGACAGCGACCCGTACCCGAGCGTGGTCGACGGCCGCATCGTCTGGATCGTCGACGGCTACACCACGAGCTCGACGTACCCGTACTCGACCAGCGTGAGCCTGTCGGACGCGATCGCCGACTCGAACACGAGTGCTCCGACGCTCGCGATCGACGAGATCAACTACATCCGCAACTCGGTGAAGGCGACCGTCGACGCCTACGACGGCTCCGTCACGCTCTACGCGTGGGATGACGAGGATCCGATCCTGAAGACCTGGCAGAAGGTCTACCCGACCGCGCTCAAGCCGATCAGTGAGATGTCGGGCGAGCTCATGAGCCACGTGCGCTACCCGACCGACCTCTTCAAGGTGCAGCGCGACATGCTCGGGATCTACCACATCGACACCGCCGGGTCCTTCGCCCAGCAGGACAACCGGTGGCAGACGCCGAACGACCCGCGCAGCGAGGCGATGCTGCAGCCGCCGTACTACCTGACCATGCAGATGCCGGGCCAGGAGTCGCCGCGGTTCTCGATGTTCTCGACGTTCATCCCGTCCTCGCAGGGCGCGGGGAGCAGCCGTGATGTGCTGATGGGCTATCTCGCAGTGGACTCGGATGCCGGAGCGGAAAAGGGCGTCAAGGCCGAAGGCTACGGCCAGCTCCGCATGCTCGAGATCAACGACGAGATCACGGTGCCCGGCCCCGGCCAGGTGCAGAACACCTACAACTCCGACACGTCGGTCGTGCCGCAGCTGAACCTCCTGCAGCAGGGTGAGTCCGAGGTGATCTACGGGAACCTGTTGACGCTCCCGGTGGGTGGCGGTCTGCTCTACGTGCAGCCCCTGTACGTGCAGTCCTCCGAGGGGACGCAGCTGCCGCGTCTGCAGAAGGTGCTGGTCGCCTTCGGCGATCGCGTCGCCTTCGAGAACACGCTCACGGAGGCTCTCGACGCCCTCTTCGGTGGCGACGCCGGCGCGACCGGTGGTGACGACGAGGTGGAGCCGACGGATCCGGAGACGGATCCCGGAACCGATCCCGACGCCGACCCGGACACGGGCGAGACGACACCGACGACGCCGACGACGCCGAGCGATGAGCAGGCGGCGGCCTTGGCCGACGCGCAGCAGGCGCTCCTCGACCGGCAGACGGCACTCACCTCGGGCGACCTCACGGCGTTCGCGGAGGCCGACAAGCGCCTCACGGCGGCTGTCGAGAAGCTTCTCGAGCTGGAGGCCGCCGCGGGCGAGTGATCACCGCGTGAACGGAATCGAATGGGCGTCCCTCCGGGGGCGCCCATTCGCGTCCGTCCCCCCTGGAGACGCAGTCCCGAGCATCGGCGGCCGTCGTGCAGGGCAAGAAGAAAGGCCCTCTGATCTGGGATTTCTCCCGATCAGAGGGCCTTTCATTTGTTGCGGGGACAGGATTTGAACCTGCGACCTCCGGGTTATGAGCCCGGCGAGCTACCGAACTGCTCCACCCCGCGGCACAAGAAGTAACTTATCACGGATTCTGCAGGTCGGCCAATCGAGGCCCCTCCGCGGCGCGTTCCCGGTCGATGAGGGATGATGAGGGCATGACCGACTCCGCCGCCGTCCCCGTCGCCGTCTGCCAGTTCGCCCCGGGCTCGTCCCGATCGGCGAACCTCGAGCACCTCGCGGCGCTCACCGCGGACGCGGCTGCCCGGGGAGCGCGCCTGGTCGTCTTCCCCGAGTACTCGAGCTACTTCGTGGATCCGATGGACGAGAGCCTCGCCGCGAACGCCGAGACCCTCGACGGCGACTTCGTCATCGCACTAACGGCGCTGGCGGGGGAGTACGCGGTCGTGATCGTCGCCGGGCTCGCCGAGAAGGCATCGGATGCCGGCCGAGTCCGCAACACGATCGTCGCGGTGCGCGGAGACGGGCTGCTCGCCTCGTATCGCAAGCAGCACCTCTACGACGCGTTCGGGCAGACCGAGTCCGACTGGGTCGAGCCGGGAGAGATCGGCGACGCCGCGACGTTCGACCTCGGCGGCCTGCGCTTCGGCCTGATGACCTGCTACGACCTGCGCTTCCCCGAGGTCGCTCGCACGCTCATGGACGCCGGGGCCGATGCCCTCGTGGTGCCGGCCGAATGGGTGCGAGGTCCGCTCAAGGAACACCACTGGACCACGCTGCTCGCGGCCCGCGCGATCGAGAACACCGCGTACGTCGTCGCGGCCGACCACGCGACTCCGATCGGCGTCGGTCATTCGCAGATCATCGATCCCCAGGGCGTCGTGCTGGCCGGGGTCGGCACGGCCGAGGGCATCGCCGTGGCGACGGTGGAGCGCGGGGTGATCGACCGCGTGCGCGAGACGAATCCGTCCCTGCGGGTCCGCCGCTTCCGCGTCTCTCCGCGCTGAGAGGTCGTCAGCAGGCCGAGGCGACCAAACGCGCGGAGGCCTCCTCCAGCACGTCGACACGTTTGCAGGCCGCGAACCGCACCAGCCCGGCGTAGGAGGCCCGATGCTCCCGCGACACGAAGGCGGTGAGCGGGATCGCCACGACGCCCGCGCGCTCGGGCAGAGACCGACAGAATGCCGCGGCGTCGGAACCGCCGAGAGCCGTGGCATCGGCCACCGTGAAGTATCCGCCCTGCGGGGCATGCACCGTGAAGCCGGCGGAGCGCAGGCCGGCCCCGAGGATCCGGTGCTTGTCGGCGAGCGCGGTCGCCGCGCCGGTGAAGTAGTCGTCGCCGAGCCGCAGTCCCACCGCCACGGCCGGCTGGAACGGCGAGCCGTTGACGTAGGTGAGGTACTGCTTCACCGTGAGGACGGCGGTGATCAGCGCCGCGGGACCATGCACCCACCCGATCTTCCAGCCCGTCGCCGAGAACGTCTTGCCGGCCGACGAGATCGTCAGGGTGCGCTCAGCGGCTCCCGGCATCGTGGCGATCGGCGTGTGCGTCGCCGAGAACGCCAGGTGCTCGTAGACCTCGTCGGTCACGATGACGGCGTCGTGGCGTTCAGCCAGGCGGACGACCTCCTCGCGCACCCGTGACTCGAAGACCGCGCCGGTCGGGTTGTGGGGATCGTTCACCAGGATGATGCGGGTGCGATCGGTGACCGCCGCCGCGAGCTGTTCGAGATCGGGTTGGAAGTCCGGCGCACGCAACGGCACGGTGCGCAGGCGGGCGCCCGCAAGTGCCACGGCGGCCGCATACGAGTCGTAGTAGGGCTCGAACACCACGACCTCGTCGTCGTGTCCGTCGATGAGTGCGAGGAGCGTCGCGGTCAGGGCCTCGGTCGCTCCGGCGGTCACGATGACCTCGGTCGCAGGGTCCACGGTCAGCCCGTAGAAGCGCTGCTGGTGCTCGCTGATCGCGGCCAGCAGATCGGGGACGCCACGACCCGGCGGGTATTGGTTGGCGCCGTTCGCGATCGCGGCGCGCGCGGCCTCCAGGACCACCGCCGGACCGTCCTCGTCGGGGAATCCCTGGCCGAGATTGATCGCGCCGGTTCGGGCCGCCACGGCGGACATCTCTGCGAAGATGGTGGGGGCGACGGAGCCGTCTTCGGACAGCAGGCCCGCACCGGCGGCCGTGCGCTTCCATGCGCCGGGAATGACACTCATGAAGAACAGGCTAAGGGCATAGCGGAAACTCACCTTCACCATAAGAAACCCACAGACATGGGGGTCATTCTGAAGGAGCGTCGTCGAAGGAGCACACCATGAACGAAGACAACACCCCGAACCAGTCGGCACCCGACGTGCCGCCCACCGAGGCTCCTGCCGCCCCTGCCGCCCCGGCAGCTCCGGCGGGCCATGAAGTCCCGCAGACCTTCGCGTCGGCGGCACCCGGCACCCCCGCCGCGCCGGCGCAGCCTTTCGCCCCGCCGCGCGCCGACGGTGCCGCGTTCGGCATCCCGCACGGATCCGCGCACGATGGAGCAGCCCACGCGCAGCCGACCCTGCCGTTCACCGGCACCGTCCCGCTCGCCTCGGAGAGCCCCGCAGCGGCCACCGCCGGATCGTCCGCGGCCAAGGACTCCAAGCCACGGGGCGGCGTGAAGATCGCCGCACTCGTCGTCGCGGCCGCCCTCGTCGGCGGCGTCGCCGGATTCGGCGGCGGCGCGATCTGGAGCGCGGTCGGGAACACGCCGTCGTCCGGCGTCGCGGAGGGGCCGCAGACCGTCACCGTCAACAACCCGGGTTCGGTCAACGAGACCACCGCGGTCGCGAGCAAGGCCCTGCCCTCGGTCGTCACGATCGAGGTCGCGGGGGCGAGCGAGGCCGGCAGCGGCTCCGGAGTGATCATCAGCGACGACGGCTACGTGCTCACCAACACGCACGTCGTCACGCTCGGCGGCGCGGTCGCCGATCCGACGATCCGCGTCACGACCTCGGACGGCCGCATCTACGACGCCACGATCGTCGGCACGGACCCCGTGTACGACCTCGCGGTCATCAAGCTCGAGGATGCGACGGGGCTGACGCCCATCGAGTTCGCCGACTCGTCGAAGCTCAACGTCGGCGACACCGCGGTGGCGCTCGGCGCACCGCTCGGTCTCGCGAACTCGGTCACCACCGGCATCGTCAGCGCGCTGAATCGCAGCATCCAGATCGCGTCCTCCGCTCTGCCCGACTCCTCCTCGGAGGATTCTCCCGAGCAGGAGGCCCCGCAGGACGGTCAGCAGGGACCCTTCCAATTCGATCTTCCGGGCTCGGGCGCACAGTCGACGAGCGAATCGATCTCGATCGCCGTGATCCAGACCGATGCCGCGATCAACCACGGCAACTCCGGCGGCGCCCTCGTCGACAGCAAGGGCGACCTGATCGGCATCAACGTCGCGATCGCGAGCTCGGGGGATTCCGAGCAGGGCGGGTCCATCGGACTCGGCTTCTCGATCCCGTCGAACATCGCCCAGCGCGTGTCCGAGGAGATCATCGCCGACGGCGTCGCCACGCACGGTCTGCTGGGAGCATCGGTCCGGGACGCGTCTGCCGTGGACGGAGCCGACGTCGCCGGTGCCTTCATCGCCGAGGTGACGGACGGCGGGGCGGCGGTCGACGGCGGTCTCGAAGCCGATGACATCGTCACCGCTTTCAACGGTGTGCCGATCACCAGCGCCAGTGACCTCACCGCACAGGTGCGGGCCGCCGCCGCGGGCAGCGAAGCCACTGTCACGTACAACCGGGGCGGCAAGGAATACGAGACCGAGGTGACGCTGGGCGCCCTCGGCGGCTGAGCAGCGACGCGCCGAGAAGGACGCCACCCCGCGATAGGCTCGCGGGGTGGCGTCCTTCTCTTTCGGCTCGGGCAATGCGGCCAAGCTGCTCCGGATCCCGCTGTATGCCGCGGGGCGCATCGGTACCGCGATCGTGCCGCGGGGTGCCACCTGGGTGTTCGGCTGTGGCGCCGGGATCGGCGACGGGGCACTCGCTCTGCACCGCGAGGCGACGGAGGCAGGCCATCGCACCGTCTGGCTGACCTCCTCCGCCCGAGAGGACAGGGAGGCCGCGGCGATCGGTGTGGCGACCATCCGCAAGAACAGTCTGCGCGGCTGGTGGGCCACCGCTCGCGCCGGCGTCATCGTGGTCACCCACGGGCTCGGCGATGTGAACCGCTACGCGAACGCCGGAGCGCTCCTCGTGCAGCTTTGGCACGGTATCCCGCTCAAGCGGATCGGTCTGGACTCACCCGCCACGACCCGGGTGCCCGCGGTTCCTGGTGCGGGGGTGCTGCGACGACTCATCGCGGTCCTGTACCGGGGCGCGGCCCAGCGCATCCGCGTGCTCCCCGCCGCCTCGCATCGATCACGCGGGCGCTTGGAATCGGCCTTCCGTCTGCCCGACGATCGCGTCGTCGTCACGGGGGAGCCGAGGGTCGATGTGCTGTCGGCCGGTACGCCCGACGAGCGCCGCGACCGCGCGTCGGTGCTTCTTCGGGCCACGGTCGGCGCGATACCCGAGGGCGCGCGTGTCGTCCTCTACGCGCCGACCTGGCGCGACGGCGAGCCGGATCCGGCCGTGCCCACCGCCTCGGAGTGGATCGAGATCATCCGCCTGCTCGAGGCGAACGATGCGATCCTGCTCGTGCGCTCCCATCCGCTGGGAGAAGGCGGCTATGCTCCGCCGCTGCCGAGCGCCCGCGTGCGGATGCTCGGATCCGCGATCATCGCCGACGTGACACCGGTCCTGCCCGCCGTCGATGTCCTCATCACGGACTATTCGTCGCTCGCCTACGACGTGGGTCTGCTCCGCATGCCCGTGCTGTATCTCGCACCGGATGCCGCCGAGTATGCGCGCACGCGTGGCTTCTACGGCCGCTACGAAGACGTCGCGGGGCCCGATGCGGCACCCGACTGGGCGACGTTGCGGGGCCAGCTCGACGCGTTGCTGTCCGACGCGGGCGTGTTCGCGGAGCGGTCCGCCCGGTCCGATACGCTCAGCGCAGAGATGCACGCGTACCGTGATGGACGCAACACCCGACGGGTGTACGAGGCAATCCGCGCGCGGGGTGCGTCCGCGCCGAAGGGAGCAGCATGACAACGGCCCGGATCGATGAGTCGGCATCGTCGCTGATCATCGCAGGGACCGGACCGCGTCCGGCGGACGCGCGATTGATCGGCCCCCGTGCCGGAGTCGTCGCCCGCGTCACGGGCGGGGGGAAGACCTGGAAGGCGACGTTCCTCCTGGAGGCCGCACGCTGGGGCGGCCCGTCTCTGCCCCT
Organism: Microbacterium sp. TW_SC_2; assembly: GCF_055361165.1. NCBI lineage: Bacteria > Bacillati > Actinomycetota > Actinomycetes > Micrococcales > Microbacteriaceae > Microbacterium > Microbacterium sp. TW_SC_2. The sequence goes on from NZ_CM143952.1 coordinate 1,135,533, forward strand.
CCCGGCCGGTGACTACGAGTTGCGCATCGACGGCGTCGATCTCGACGACGTGCTGCTGCCCACCACGGTCCTCGCGGGCGTGCGCATCGGTGTCGAGGGCACGCACGTGCGCATCGGCGCCCCGATCGACCCCATGTACGAGACTCCGGAAGGGCAGTCGACGCTCGAGGGCCGCTACGTCGCTCAGGCCGGCGGCACCGAGAACGCGATCTTCTTCGAGAGCTTCTACGGGCGAAGCGTCGGGTGCAACCCGCAGGCGATCGATCGGGAGATCGCTGCGCGCGCCCCGGCGGTCGTGCGCTACTGGAGCGTCGTCGATCTCTCCGTCCCCGTTCCCGCGGGCGCGATCGCCGTCGTGGAGGGGAGCCCCGAGTGGTGGCGCGCCCGCGCGGCGGCCCGACTCCTGGTGGTGAACGACTGGCTGCGGCGCCGGTTCGCGCGCAAAGACGGGCAGAGGGTTCTGCAGACCTGGCACGGCACCCCGCTCAAGCGGCTCGCGCTCCACCGTCCGGGTTTCGATCCGCGTCGGATGGTCGCGGTGGTGAAGGAAGCCCGCCGGTGGGATGTGCTCCTCGCCCAGAATCCCTACTCTTCTCGCATCCTCAGGAAGGCGTACGCGTTCTTCCGACGGCCGATCTGGGTCGAGGGCTACCCGCGCAACGACACGCTCACGACCGGCGATGCCGGAGCCGTCCGCGAAGCGCTGGGAATCGGCCGAGACGAACGCGTGCTCCTCTACGCGCCGACGTGGCGCGACGATCGCGCCGAGATGGTCGACTTCATCGATGCGGAGTCGCTCGCCGAGCAGACGGACTCGGTGGTGCTCGTCCGCGGACACTCGCGCACGCTGCAGCAGGGGCGCGATCACGCCGGCGCCCGCGTGATCGACGTCACGGGTTTCCCCGAGACCGCGGCCCTCCTGCTGGCGGCCGACGCGCTGATCACGGACTACTCCTCGGTGATGTTCGACTTCAGCGTGACCGGTAAGCCGATGTACTTCCTGGTGCCGGATCTCGACCACTACCGCGGACAGCTGCGAGGGTTCTACTTCGATCTCGCCGAGCGGGCGCCCGGCCCGCTGGTGCACACGCAGGCGGAGCTGGTGGGTGCTCTCGCCGATCCTGGGCACGAGGAGACGTACGCCCCGCGCTACGCGGCCTGGCGCGCGCAGTTCAACGCTCGCGACGACGGGCGATCCGCCGAGCGTGTCGTCGATCGCATCCTCGACCAGGGCTTCGTCACGCGCTGATCGCGGCGGGTGCCCGACCGCGCGCCGCGGTGGTCAGGGGAGCGGGGTGTTGCGGGTGCCGAGTCGGGAGGCATCGACGGTGTCACGGGCTCCCCGCAGGACGCCGGCGAGGAAGCCGACGCCCCAGGACAGATGCATGGTCGGGAGCACGGCGATGGTCCACAGCCTCTGCCGGAGGCCGCCGCCGCCGGGTGCCAGGGCGACGGCCAGCACCAGCAGCACGTAGAGCACGAGCGGAAGATGGACGACGGAGGCGATCACCGACGCCATCCCGCTGAGCACCCCGGTCAGCTGCAGGATGCCCACGGATGCCGCCAGCGCGACGAGCAGCACGAGGGCGGGCGGAGCGAAGAAGCGGAGGCCGTTGCGCCGACCGAAGCGGCGGACCAGTTCGCCGCGCCAGGCGCCGGTCGCACGGAACTGCCGCGCCAGGCGCAGCCAGCTCTCGCGGGGCCAGTAGGTGACCGAGAGCGTCGGATCGAACCATACGCGGTGACCTGCCTGGCGGATGCGGAGGTTGAGCTCCCAATCCTCGCCGCGTCGGATCGACTCGTCGAACAGCCCGACCTCGTCGAGCACCGCGCGGCGCATCACGCCGAGGTACGCCGATTCGGCCTCGCCCTCGGTGGCGCCGCCGTGGTAGGCGCCGCCGCCCAGGCCGACGGGGGAGTTGTACAGGCGCGCGACGGCCTTCTGGAAGGGGGCGCGGCCTTCGGCGTGCATCACACCGCCAACGTTCGCCGCCCCAGTGCGCGCGAGAGTGAGCAGGGCTCGCTCCACGTACCCGGGCGAGAGCTCGGAATGCGCATCCACGCGGACGATCGTCGGGTAGCGGCTGGCGCGGATGGCGGCGTTCAACCCGACGGGGATGTGCGCGGCCGGATTCTCGACCAATCGGATCCGGTCGTCGCCGGCGGCGAGCTCGTGGGCCAGCGCTGTCGTGCCGTCGCTGGAGGGGCCGAGCGCGAGCACCAGCTCCGCCGGGACCGCGAGCCGCTGGTCGAGGACGGAGGCGACAGCATGCGCGAGGTAGGCCCGCTCGTTCAGGACCGGCATCACGAAGGAGACCCCTGTCGCGGCTTCGGCGGCTTCATTCTCCTGCACCTCTCGATCATGTCACGGTGGTGGAGGCGCTGCCTGGAACTTCTCCGCACTCAGTACGCTGGAGGGATGGGTGCTCTCACTGATGGCAAGAAGGCGTACCGTCTGCTGAAGCGTGCTCTGGCCTCCCGGGCCGCCGTGCAGCGTGTGCGGCGACGCCTGGCGGATGTGCCGCCGCACCCGCACGGGCACTTCCAGATCGCCGTCTACTTCGCCGACGGCGCGGTCAACATGTATCAGATGCGTCAGTGGTATCGGCCACTCGCCGAGCTCGCCGAGCGCTGGCCCGTGGTCGTGCTCGCCCGCCAGGCGGGAGGTGCCGAGAAGCTGCTCGACGAGGACGCCCCACCCGTAGCCTTCGTGCCCACCGTCCGCGACCTGGAGCGGTTCATCGCGGTACAGGACATCCGCATCGTGCTCTATGTGAACCAGAACACCCGCAACTTCCAGATGTTCCGCTACGGACGTCGCTGGCACGTGTTCATCAACCACGGCGAGTCCGACAAGATGTACATGACCACCAATCAGTACAAGGCGTACGACTACGCCCTGGTGGCAGGCCAAGCCGCGCGCGATCGTCTGTCGCGCACGCTGTGGGATTACGACGTCGACCGGCGGACCCTCGAGATCGGACGGCCGCAGGCCGATCACTTCTCCGGGACGCTTCCGTACACGCCCGATGAGCGCACCGTCGTGCTCTACGCACCGACGTGGGAGGGCGATCGTCCGAGCGCGCACTACGGGTCGATCGCGAGCCACGGCGAGGCCCTCGTGGCCCCGCTGCTCGCGTCGAAGACGCACCGCCTGATCTACCGGCCGCACCCGCGCAGTGGCGTCGTCGACGCGGAGTACGGCGCGGCGCACCGACGGATCATCGCGGCCATCGCTGCCGCCAACGCCGCCGATCCCCGGGCGCAGCACGTGTACGACAGCGGCGTCGAGCTCGGCTGGCAGCTCGCCGAGTCCGATGTCGCGATCGTCGACATCTCGGCCATGGTCTATGACCGCCTCGCCGCCGGGAAGCCGCTGATGATCACGCGTCCGACGGCGGACCAGGCGTCGATCGACACCAAGGGCTATCTCTCGGACTGCGAATGGCTGACGGCGGATGCGGCGCCCGACATCCTCGCCGAGGTGGAACGTGTCCGTGAGGACGATGCCGCCGTGGCGCGACTGCAGATGTGGGTGCGTCACTACTTCGGCGACACGACGCCCGGGGTGGCCACCGAGAAGTTCCACCGGGCGATCGAGCAGCTCCTGGGGGAGTGGCAGCGGTGGCACGACCTCGAGATGGGAACGGTCGACCCGGACGAGGACGACGACGATGACGAGACCGACGAGGAGATCTAGCGTGGATCTCCCGCGCGCACGCTCCGCGGTCGGCCGGCTCGAGGTGGTGGCGGCCACCGGGTCGACGAATGCCGATCTGCGCATGCATGCCGGAGACGTCGGTGCATGGCCTCACCTGTCGACGCTCGTGACCGACGAGCAGACGGCGGGCCGCGGCCGGCTGGATCGTGTGTGGACCGCGCCGGCGGGAGCGTCCCTCGCGGTCTCGGTCCTGCTCCGACGGCTTCCTGCACATCACGCCGCGCGCGGATGGATCCCGTTGATCGCCGGCGCGGCCATGGCCGAGGCTGTCGCCGCGCAGCTGCCGCTACGGTCCGTCGCGGTGAAATGGCCGAACGATGTGCTCGTGGACGATCGCAAGATCTGCGGCATCCTCGCCGAGGCGGCGGACGGCACGGTGATCGTGGGCGCGGGGGTGAACACGGCGATGACCGCCGAGCAGCTTCCCGTTCCCACCGCGACCTCGTTCGCCGTGGCGGGCGTCGACGTCGACATCGACCGACTCCTCGACGACTATCTTCGGGCACTGCGATCGCATCTCGATTCGTTGATCGCCTCCGACGACGCGGTCCGCAGCGGGGTCCACGCCGCCGTGACGGCGCGCTGCGCGACGGTGGGCCGCCGTGTACAGGTGTCGCTGCCGGACGGACGGGTGCTGGACGCCCAGGCGACGGCGCTGGATGCCGACGGGCGTCTGATCGTCACCGTCGACGGCGTCGCACAGTCGATCTCGGCCGGCGATGTGGTGCACGCCCGCCTGATCTGACCCTGACACGCCGCGCACCAGACGGCGATGTCGGAGATCACGGGCACAATGGTGGGGTGACGCAGCCTGTGACCCTCGGAGGGCGCCCCATGATGCCGCCGCCGGGCGTGCCGTCAGAGGAGCTGTTGATCGCACGCTTCCGTGGCCACGCCCGCCGCCTGTTCTGGTCGGCGCTGATCCTGGTCGCCGCGTTCGGCGCCACGACGTACTTCTACGACAATCTGCCCGCGCCCTATGAGAACTGGATGCTGCTCGCCGCGGCCGGGACACTCGTGCTGCTGCTGGTGATCGTGCCCTATTTCATCTGGCTCTCGCGGAGCACCACCGTGACGACCCGTCGCGTGATCTCGCATCGGGGGATCGGCTCGACGCAGCGCCGGGAGATGTCCCATGCGCGGGGATACACGATCACCGTCCGGCGTGGGCCGCTGCAGCGCATGTGGGGCACGGGATCGATCACCCTCTCCAACGGCGTCGATTCGCCTCTGGTGCTGCAGAACGTACCCAACGTCACCCTCGTGCACGAGACGCTCGCAGACCAGATCGAGGTCAGCCAGATCCTCGCGCACCGCGACGCGCAGTCGGCCGGTGCCGACGGCGCCTCCGGCTCCTGAACGGGCTGATGCCTTCCCGGGGACGGTGATGCTTCTCCCGCGGATGCGAGAGAATGGTGACGACGAATGGAGGCGGCACATGGCGCTGCGTGTAGGCGTGATCGGCGGAGGACAGCTCGCCCGGATGATGATCGCTCCGGCGGTCGAGCTCGGACTCGATCTCTCGGTGCTCGCCGAGGCGGAGGGCATGTCGGCCCAGCTCGCCGCGACGGCGGTGGGGGACTACCGTGACCTCGATGCCGTGCGGGCCTTCGCGCGGGGCGTGGATGTGATCACCTTCGACCACGAACACGTGCCGCAGAGTGTGCTCCGCGCGCTGGTGGACGACGGGATCGCCGTGCACCCGGGCCCCGATGCGTTGCAGTACGCGCAGGACAAGCTGGTGATGCGGGCGAAGCTCGCCGAGCTCGGTGTCCCGCAGCCCGACTGGGCAGCGGTGCGCACCGAGGAGGAGCTCGCCGTGTTCCTCGGCGAGCACCACGGGGCCGGCGTGGTGAAGACGCCGCGCGGCGGCTACGACGGCAAGGGAGTGCGCGTGGTGCGTGCCCCCTCGGACGCCCGGGACTGGTTCGACGGTCTCGCCGACGGGGAGGCCCTGTTGGTGGAAGAGCTCGTGCCGTTCACCCGCGAGCTGGCGCAGCAGGTGGCGCGGCGTGTGAGCGGTGAGATCGTCGCCTACCCGGTGGTGGAGACCGTGCAGCGTGACGGCGTCTGCGCCGAGGTGATCGCGCCGGCCCCCGCGGCCTCCGTCCGGCTCTCGCAGGTCGCGGAGGAGATCGGCAGACGCATCGCCGAGGGGCTCGCGGTCACCGGGATGCTCGCGGTCGAGCTGTTCGAGACCGACGACGAACGTATCCTCGTGAATGAACTCGCCATGCGCCCGCACAACAGCGGACACTGGAGCCAGGACGGTGCGGTCACCGGGCAGTTCGAGCAGCACCTGCGTGCGGTCGCCGATCTGCCGCTGGGCAGCACCGCACCGAAGTCGGAGTGGGCGGTCATGATCAACATCCTGGGCGGGCCCGCAGACGGCACCCTGGGTGAGCGCTTCGCCGGCGCGATGGCGGAGCACCCCACCGCGAAGATCCACACCTACGGCAAGGACCCGCGCCCCGGCCGCAAGGTCGGTCACGTGAACGTCTCGGGCGACGATCTCGACGACGCGGTGTACGTGGCTCGCGCAGCGGCTGCGCATTTCGTGTGAGAACGGATTCTGCGCGTGCAGCCGCGTGCCGTGAGGGAAATCCTCAGCGCCAGACCGTAGCCTGACGGAGTGACCGAGCCACTGCATTCCTCCGCCGCGCCCCTCGTCGGCGTCGTCATGGGTTCCGACTCCGACTGGCGGGTGATGAGCGACGCGTCTCAGGCCCTCACCGATTTCGGGATCCCGCACGAGGTCGAGGTGGTGTCCGCCCACCGCACTCCGGACAAGCTGATGAGCTACGCACGCGAAGCGCGAGCGCGCGGCATCCGCGTGATCATCGCCGGAGCCGGTGGGGCAGCACATCTCCCCGGCATGGTCGCGTCGATGACGCCGCTGCCTGTGGTGGGGGTCCCCGTCCCGCTCGCCTACCTCGACGGCATGGATTCGCTGCTGTCGATCGTGCAGATGCCCGCCGGCATCCCGGTCGCGACGGTCTCGATCGGCGGGGCGCGCAACGCGGGGCTGCTCGCCGCCCGCATCCTCGGTGTATCGGACGATGCTCTCGCCGACCGTGTCGAGGAGTATGCGGCCGAGCTCGAGGCGCAGGTCACGGCGAAGAACGAACGGCTGAAGGGGTCGCTGTGACCCTGGCGCCGCCGCGCGCCTCCGCCCGCCCGCTGATCGAGACGCGACCGCTCCGGCATCCCGATCCGTCGAACGGCGGGACCATGGCGAAGCGCGGCTGGTGGCTCGTCGTCCTCAACGTGCTCATCCCCGGGTCCGCGCAGGTGCTGGCGGGCAACCGCCGCCTGGGCCGCCTCGGCCTCGGCGCGACCCTGAGCGCCTGGCTCCTGGTGATCGTCGCGGCCGGACTCGCTCTCTTCGCCCGCTCCGTCCTGCTCTGGCTGGTGAGCGCCGGATGGTTCTCCGCGCTCCTTCTGACCCTGCTGCAGGTGGCGCTCGTCGGGTACGCGGTGCTGTGGATCGTACTGACCTTCGACACCCTCCGACTGGTGCGCCTCGTGCGCGTCCCCACCGCGCATCGATTCGCGATCCCCGTCGTCGCCCTGGTGCTGCTCGGCCTCGTCGGCGGTGCAGCCGGCTACGCGGCCACCGCGGTCGGCTCCACACGCGATGCGATCGGATCGATCTTCGGGCAGAGCGGTCCGAGTCTCCCGCCCAGTGACGGCTACTACAACATCCTGCTTCTCGGCGCGGACAGCGGGGACGGTCGGGATTCGATGCGATTCGACAGCATCTCCGTGGTCTCGGTCAACGCCGACACGGGTGCGGTCACGATCACCGGCATTCCGCGCGAACTGCCGCACGCCCCGTTCAGTGACGGCAGTCCCATGCAGGCGCTCTACCCGAACGGCTTCGAAGGCCACGGTTCTTCCAGCTGCGGATGGAACGGCTGGATGAACCACGTGCGCAACGCGGCCGAGATCTGCCGCGACGACAACGGCACCGGCCTGTATCCGGAGGCTGATGCGCAGGGTTCCGACCCCGGCATCGAGGCGACGAAGGATGCCGCGGAAGGTGTTCTCGGCATCGAGATCCCCTACTACGTGTTCGTCGACATGCACGGTTTCGCGGAACTCGTGGATGCGCTCGGCGGCGTGGACATCACGGTGACCGAGCGCCTGCCCAAGGGCGGACCGCCCGAGGGGTGGACCGGCAGCGATGTGAACGAGTGGGCGATCGGGTGGATAGAGCCCGGCGCCCAGCACATGGACGGAGACACCGCGCAGTGGTACGCCCGGTCGCGATACACCACCAGCGACTGGGACCGTATGAAGCGTCAGCGCGAGCTGCAGGAGGCGATTCTCGGCCAGTTCACGCCGCAGACCGTGCTCACGCGCTTCAACGACGTGGCGGAAGCCGGGACCGCCTTGATCGACACGGATCTCCCGCAGGACAAGCTGCCCGAGTTCTTCGACCTCATGCTCAAGGCGAAAGAGCTGCCCGTGACGACGATCGAGCTCACTCCCGACAACGGCGTGGACGAGTTCGAACCCGACTACGCGTTCATCCATGAGCTGATGCAGCAGTCGCTCCACCCGCCGACCGAGACGCCGACGCCTGCTCCCTGACACACGGAGTGCCGTGGGCTGTCCCTCCTTGCGGGCGCGGAACAGCCCACGGCCGCTTCCGGATGATCAGGAGCGGCCGTGGGCCTTCCGGTCTGAGACCGGATTCGCCAGACGACGGTGATCGGAGGGGGAGGGATCACCGTCGTCCAGTCGCGACCACCGCGCGAGGCGGCAATCGGACCTAGGCGCGCTTGCGGCGTGCGGCTCCCGCGGCGACGAGTGCACCGCCGGCGACGAGCGCGACCGCACCCCCGCCGAGCACCCACGGGGAGACGCTGCCGCCGGTGAGCGCCAGCTCGAGACCGGAGCCGGTGAGCGGAAGCTCCGATCCGGCTGCGGCGACCCCCGGGTCATGGTCGCAGCTGACCGCTGCGTCGTGACCCTGCGACACCGTGATGGTCGCGGTGTACGAACGTGAGCCGGCGAATGCGATCGCGTACGACCCTTCGCCGTCGGACGGCGGACGGAATGTCAGTGTCAGTCCTCCGTCGGTGCCGGCGGTGTTGCCGGAGACGGAAGAGTCGCCGGCGTTGAGGCCGGACACCGAGACTCCCACGTTCTCGGACGGCAGGAAATAGCCGGGACCGAAGACGACGGTGGAGACCTCGCACATGTCGATGATCGGGTCGGAGACCTTCACACCCGGCGTCTCCGCATAGGAGTCGGATGTCGCGACCGGAAAGGCCGGTGCGGCGGTGGCGACAGTCGGTGCGATGAGCACGAGTGCGCCGGCGGTAAGGCTGATGGCAGCCAGTTTCTTCAGCATGATTCTCCCCAGATTTCACGCGGAATCGCCTTCGAACACACCCCTGCATTCGACTGCGTGAGTTCCCCTGCCCCCACGGCAAGTTGACAGAACCCAGATATTCCCCAGTGAGATGACAGTACCTCAACCGTCGGCGAATGTCACGAAGCGCAGACGAGATCTCCGCGTGTCGTCTCCGGGATCTCCACCATCGGGGTGTGGACGACCTCCGTCAGACGCTCTCCTGCACCGGTTCCCTGGAACTCGACGGTGATCGTCGTGGACTCGCCGGGGGCGAGGATGACCTCGTGCTGCACGGCGGAGCGGTCGCCGAGCGTGGCCGTCTGCACACCGTCCTCCGCGCCGTCGCGGTCGATGTGCGAGGGAGTGACGCCCTCGGGGCCGTACACGGCGATGAGTGTCCGGACGGAGCCCGTGGGGACGCCGAAGTCGTAGAAGCCGTCCGCGGTGACGTAGGCCGGGAGCGAGGTGGCAGCGTCGTCGGGGGCCGTGTTGGTCCACGTCACCCGCACCTGTGTCGTGGGCTCCCCGCCGCACGTGCCCACCGCGGTCGTGATCGTCGCCCGCGTGTAGAAGTCCATCTTGCCGCCGGTGCCGTCGTTCATCAGCACGCCGACGTACGTCGCGTCCGCGCCGTCGGTGGGGATGGCCCCGCCGAGCGTGGACGCGGCGAGCACCTTCTCCTCGTCCTCGTGCGCGCTCCAGATGCGGATCCGGCGCTCATCGGCGGATTGGGAGAGGGCACTGATGAGGCCCACAGGATCTCCGCCGGCGAGCGCCGCACCGAAGAGAGCGCCCGCTGCCTGCCCGAACACCTCGTCCTGGGCCGCAGGATCGGGAACGGCGGCGTAGATCTCGGAGAGGAGGATGTCGACGATCGTGTCGGCGGTCGCCGTGAACGGACCGAACGACAGGTCTCCCGTCGCCGTCATGAGGTGCGCCGCGACGAGCGAGTCGACCGCGATCACCCCGTCGATCCGATCGCCGAAGCGGGCCTGCCAGCGCTCCGCGATCAGGGGCGCGGCTTCGGTGAAGTCCGGGATGCTGGTGATGTTCTGGAGGTAGCGCCCCGGGCGGTCCTCGAACAGGGCGAGCGTCGAGTCGCTGAGGGGGAGAGCGGTCTCGAGCGGCGGGAACTCCCGGGTGGATGTCTGCTCCAGCGTGATGCTCCCGTTCTCGGCGTGCAGGAGGGCGATGGAGCCGATGATCCCGCCGGAGGAGCGCAATTCGGCGTTGTTCTGCATCGCGAGCACATAGTTGCGGGGGCCGTCGCCGCCGAGCATGCTCGGCACGAGCACGGATGCGCCGTGCAGCGCTCCCACGGCGGTGGCCGTCTGCTCCACGACCGAGCGCATCTCGCGGACGGCGTCGGCGAGCGGAGGGAGGGTCGCGTCCGCATCGATCTGCTGAGCCCGCGACCGCGCGTCGCTCAGGACCGCGCTCGCCTCGGCCAGGGGCGGCTCGATGTCGGCGAACGGGGCGAGGTCGATCGTTCCACCGGAGAAACCGATCTGTGCCAGGTCGAATCCGTCGGCCACGTCGAGGAGGGGTGCGAGGGCGTCGGCGGCGACATCGTCCGCGATGTCCGCCACGTCGCTCACGGCGCGGAAATTCGGTCCGAGCCAGGGGACCACCGCGAAGGCGCTCCAGATCGGATCCGAGGTGAGCTCATGCGCGGAACGAGCGTGGTGGGCGATGCGCTCGGCGATCGGCTCGGCGTCATCGAGGTCGCCCTCGCCGATCGCGGACTTGAGCTGCGATGCGCCCTTCGCGACCTGCTGCAGATCGTTCACCGCGCCGATGCCGCGGACGGTGACCCAGCCGAGCGACAGCACGAGGAGGGTCAGGAAGATGCCGACGGCCCATCCGATCCATCGGCGGCGTGCAGGAAGTCGACCGTCGCTCACAGGAGCATTCAAGCATGAACCCTGTTTCCCGGCCCCGTCGATGCTGGGGGAATGCTGACATTCCGGCGGCGCGGTGGCGGCGCTCCCCGGTGCACGGCTCCGGCCCGGATAGCCTGAACCCATGGGTGCTCGACTTCGTGTGGTTCTCGATCAGCTCGTGCATGTGGTCGATGCCGATCAGGCCGCTGCGGCGCTCGATCTCGCCGCCGGCCTGGTCGCGACGGCGCCTTCCGGGTGCACGGTCGAAGCCATCGTCCCCTCCGGTGCGGACCTCTCGATGCGGGGGATCGCCGGGGTGCGCGCCCTCCCGCTCGCCCGCCGCGAGCTGGCGACCTCCTGGCAGTTGGGCTTCACCCCCGGCGTCGGGGGCGGTCTCATCCATTCCCCCTCCTTGCTGGCGCCTCTCGTCCGCCACGATCGCGTGCACGACAACGATCAGACGACCGCGACCCTCTGGGACCTGCGTGCCTGGGACGCACCGGACACCCTTCCGAAGTCGGTCGTCGCCTGGCAGCGCGGCATGCTGCGCCGGGCGGTGAAGCACGCCGATGCGGTCGTGGTCCCGTCCCATGCGATCGCCGGCAGGTTGGGCGAGCTGGCGAAGCTCGCGGGCCGCATCCGCGTGATCGCCGGCGCGGCGCCGGAAGGCTTCGTCGTCCCGGAGGATGCGTCGGGGAGACGGGCCGCGCTCTCTCTCCCCGCACGCTATGTCGTGCTGGTGGGGACCTCCGAGTCCCTGTCCGAAGGGTTCCGCGGCGCTGCGGCCGCGGGTCTCGACGCGGTCGTCCTGGACGCCGCCGAGGGTGCCGAACCGCACCTCGCCGAGGTCGCCGCCGCCGCCGGCCTCGCGGAGAATCGCGCGCACATCCGGGGATCCCTGTCGATGGAGGACCGGGCGGCCGTGTTCGCAGGAGCCGAGGTCTTCGCCTCGACCGACCCCGTCGCGGCCTGGCCGTGGCGCGCTCTCGAGGCGATGCGTGCCGGGGTGCCGATCATCGCGATCGATTCGGGCGCGCACTCCGATGTGATCGCCGATGGCGGGCGCCTGGTGCCGGACGCGGACATCGCCGAGGCGATCGCGGACGCCGCGGGGGAGGGCGGTGCACGATTGCGGGTGCTGGCGGCCGATCGATCTCGCGCCTTCTCCTGGGAGGGCTCGGCGGAGCGCGTGTGGGGGCTCCACGCGGACCTCTGAACACCTGAGAGCGAACTGCGCATCGAGGCGACACGCCGGAGCAAAAGCGGGTATTCGGCGCAACAGTGGCATCATCACGCAACTTCCGTCACACTGTTCACATGTCTCGACGTGCCCCACGCTCTCGAAACATCCTGAGGGTCCCCCAGCTCCTCACGTGTTTCCTCGCTGCCATCGCTGTTGTCCTCAGTACCGTCATCCCTGCCGGAGCCGCCACGGCATCCGTCTCCGCGTCCACCGCGGCGACGTCCGTCGCACAATTCCGCGATGTCAAGACGACGCTGGTCGGGTTCAAGGCGGGCAACATCATCAGCGACGCCGTCTTCACGAACAAGGGCACGATGACGGAGGCGCAGATCCAGTCCTTCTTCAACAGCAAGGTCTCGCGCTGCCAGACGGGCTACGTCTGCCTCAAGGACTTCAAGATCACGTCGGTCAGCCGCTCCGCCGACGCCTACTGCGACGGGTACACGGGCGCCGCGAACGAATCGGCAGCCCGGATCATCTATCGCGTGGCGCAGTCGTGCGACATCAACCCGCGCGTGTTGATCGTCATGCTCCAGAAGGAGCAGGGACTCATCACCCACACGTGGCCGAGTGCCTGGCGCTACAACATCGCCCTCGGGCAGGGGTGTCCCGACACCGCCGCGTGCGACCCGAACTATGTCGGCTTCTTCCACCAGATCTACGGTGCCGCGCGGCAGATGCAGATCTACATGGAGGGGCGGTGGTTCCAGTGGTACGCGCCGGGCAAGACCTGGAACATCCTCTACAACCCGAACTACGCGTGCGGGTCCGCTCCGGTGCGTGTCGAGAACGCCGCCACGGCAGCGCTCTACTACTACACGCCGTACCAGCCGAACGCCGCGGCTCTCCGCGCCGGCTACGGCGAGGGCAACTCGTGCTCCGCCTACGGCAACCGCAACTTCTACAACTACTTCACGGACTGGTTCGGTTCGACGCAGTCGCAGCAGCCGACCGTCGCCCCGCCGGTTCTGAGCGCGGCGAACACGTCGTCGTACGTGGTCGGCGCGGATGCGACCGGAACCGTGTGGGGATATCCCTTCGCGAAGGGCGTGTGGGGCGTCCGCGTCAACATGGCGTCCGGACTGGGAACACTCAGCGCGTTCTTCGGGGTCGGCGACCTCAACGGAAACGGGCATCGTGACTTCATCGCCGTGGATGCGAGCGGTCGACCGTCGGCCCTCTACGGCGACGGGACCACCAAGCTGACAGCTCCGGTTCCCCTCGCAGGGGACTGGTCAGGCGTCGTGACGGTGGCTCCGGCGGGTGACTTCAACGCGGACGGCGTCCCCGACCTCTTCACGACGAATGCCGCCGGGACACTGTTCCTGCGCGCTGGCGACGACCGCGGGGGATTCCGTGCGCCGATCGTGGTGGGCAGCGGATGGGCAGGCATGAGCATGCTCGTCGGCGGCGTGGACATGAACGGTGACGGCCGCAGCGACCTGATCGCCCGTGACACGACGGGCCGCCTCTTCCTGTATCCCGGAGACGGGCGCGGGGGCTGGGGTGTCCGGTCGCAGATCGGAAGCGGCTGGTCGTCGATGACGGGCGTGTTCAGCCCCGGCGACTTCACCGGGAACGGCACGCCGGACATCCTGGCGCACACGGCCTCGGGTGCGCTCGTCGCCTACGAGGGGCGCGGAACGGCCTACCTGGCGAGTGCGGGAACCGTGGGCTCCGGCTGGCAGGCTCTCGTCGCGAAGGCGGCGGCGGGCCCGGCGGCGATCGCCCCCCGCGCACCGAAGGCGGGTTTCGGCAATGTCGACGGACAGGGCGGCAACGATGTCGTCGCGCTGACCTCGACCGGTGATCTTCGCCTGTACGGCGGAAACGGCGCCGGCGGGTGGAGGTCATCCACGACGATCGCCTCCGGGTGGGGCCCGAACGACAAGATCTTCTCGATGGGCGACTTCAACGGCACCGGCGGTGCCGATCTCGGACGCGTGGATGCCGACGGCGTCTTCTCGTACTACCCGGCATCCGGCACCGGATTCGGTGAGCCCGTCCGCATCGGACACGGCTGGTCGTCCTTCGTCCACCTCATCGGCGGCATCGACTTCGACGGTGATCGGAAGACCGATGTGATCGGCATCCTCGCCGACGGCACCATGATGCTCTACCGCGGCAGCGGGAAGGGCGGATGGCAGGGCGGCAGCACGAAGATCGGGCACGGCTGGGGGATCGCGGACATCGTCATCCACGCCGGCGACTTCAACGGCGACGGGCGCGGCGATCTGATCGCCCGCCTGAGCGACGGGACACTCCGCCTGTACCCCACGAACGGACAGGGCGGCTTCGGGCAGGCTCAGCAGATCGGGAAGGGGTGGACGGGGATGACCCGTCTCGTCGGTCCCGGTGACGTCACCGGGGACAGGTCTCCCGATGTGCTCGCCGTCCGCGCCGACGGCAGCATGATGCTCTACGCCGGAAACGGCAAGGGCGGGTGGGGAGCGAGCGCACAGATCGGGTCGGGCTGGCAGACGATCAACAGCCTCGGCTGAGGATCTCATCGCGTCGAGCAGGTCACCAGCTTGCCGCATGGGATACTGAATGTCGCGACGGACACCGCCGCGATTCCGAATGAGTGGGCCTGTGACTGATACCCGAGATCCCTTCGCCGCCGTCCCGCGTTCCGAGTTCGACACACCCGGCACCAGCCGTGGGCTGATCGACGTGGTGCGCTGGCGCTATCTGCTGAACCTGCTGGTGCGCACCGGAGTGACGACGCGCTACCGCAATTCGGTGCTGGGGTGGACCTGGTCGTATGTGCGACCGGCGGCGCAGTTCCTCGTCTTCTGGGTGGTCCTCGGGCTGTTCATGAACCTCGATCGCGGCATCCCGAACTACGCCGTGTATCTGTTCTCCGGAATCGTCGTCATCAATCTGTTCTCCGAGGCCTTCAAGAACGCGACCACCTCGATCGTCGGCAATGCGCCGCTGGTGAGGAAGGTGTTCCTGCCTCGTCAGCTGTTCGCGGTCTCCGCCGTGATCGTCGCGTTCGTGCACTTCCTTCCGCAGGTCGGTCTGCTCCTCGTCGTGTGCCTGCTGCTCGGCTGGATCGTGAACATCTCGGTCCTCTCGATCCTGGCGATCCTCGCCGGGATGCTGATCGTGATGATGTTCGCCCTCGGACTCGGGTTGTTCTTCAGCGCGATCAACGTGCGCTTCCGCGACGCCGAGAACATCGTCGAGCTCCTGCTGCTCCTGGCGACCTGGGCGTCGCCCGTGCTGTATGCCTGGACGCAGGTGCAGGACGCGGTGGTCGACAAGCTCGGATGGCCGCAGTGGCTCGTCGAGGTCTACATGCTGAACCCGATCACCCAGGGCGTCGAGCTCTTCCACTACGCGTTCTGGCGGCCGGTGACCGACACGGCGCTCACCATCCCCCCGGGTCTCGCCTGGAACACCCTGTGGACGTTCCTGATCTCGGTCGGCGTGCTCCTGTTCGGCCAGTTCGTTTTCCGCCGCCTCGAAGGAAGGTTCGCACAAGACCTATGAGCGAGCAGACGGCCACACTGCCGAGCATCATCATCCGGGGGGTCCGCAAGCGGTTCACCCTCAACCATGCCTTCTCGTTGAAGGACACCGTGGTGTCGTGGATCAAGCGGCGGAAGCTCACGAGTGAGTTCGAAGCGCTGAAGGGCGTCGACCTGGTGATCGGCGAAGGGGAGTCCGTGGCGATCCTCGGGCTCAACGGCTCGGGCAAGTCGACACTGCTCAAGCTCGTCTCCGGTGTCATGGAGCCCGACGACGGAGAGGTTCTCACGCGCGGACGCGTCGCGGGCCTCATCGAGGTCGGCGCCGGCTTCCACCCCGAACTGTCGGGGCGGGAGAACGTCTTCCTCAACGCCGCGATCCTCGGCATGAAGCGACACGAGATCGAAGCCCGCTACGACGAGATCGTCGCCTTCAGCGAGATCGAGCAGTTCATCGACCAGGAGGTCAAGCACTACTCCTCGGGGATGTTCATGCGCCTGGCCTTCTCGGTGGCCATCCATGTGGAGCTCGACGTGCTGCTCGTCGATGAGATCCTCTCGGTGGGCGATGCGCCGTTCCGCGAGAAGTGCCGCCTCAAGTTCGAGGAGCTGATCGCCGAGGGCAAGACGCTGGTCGTCGTCAGTCACGACATGGAGATGGTGCGCGAGCTCTGCGTCCGCGGAGTCGTGATCAACAAGGGCGAGGTCATCTACGACGGCGAGGTCGGGGGCGCCATCGCCCTGGTGGACGCGTGATCGTCGACTGGCTCGTCCACGCCCCGGCCCTCCTCGCAGCGGTGGCCGTGGCCTTCGTGCCGGGGCTGATCGCCCTGGCGGCCGTCGGCCTCCGAGGGCTCGCCCTGGTCGCGGCCGCACCGCTGTTCAGCGTGGCTTCCACGGCGATCACCGCGCTCGCTTTGGGCATCCTCGGGCTGCCCTGGTCACCCGCCTCCTGGGCGATGGCGACGCTCGTCCTGATCGCAGCGGCTGTCGCCGCGGGACTTCTCCTCCGCGGGCGGCAGGACACTCCGCCGTCGGAGTCACGGCGCTGGGTGCTCCCCGTCGCGCTGATCGTCGGCGTGCTGGTGGGGCTCTGGCGACTCGTGGCGTACATCGAGGACCCGGCGGGGATCTCGCAGACGAACGACGCCGTGTTCCACATGAACGCGGTCCGCTTCATCGTCGAGACCGCCGACGCCTCCTCCCTTCATGTCAACGGCGTCGTCGGCGGGAGCTCGTTCTATCCGGCCGCGTGGCACGGCATCGTGTCGCTGATCACCCTGCTCACGGGGGCTGGCATCCCCGTCGCGGCGAACGCGCTCACCCTGGTGATCGGCGCCGTCGTCTGGCCGCTCGGCATCGCCTGGCTCGCGCGCACGGCCACCGGCTCGGCGGGTATCGCCGGCGTCGCCGCCATCCTCTCGGGGGCGCTGCAGACCTTCCCGCTCCTGATGTTCCAGTGGGGCGTCCTGTTCCCCAACGCGCTCTCGACCGCGATGCTGCCGGCCGCGGTCGCGCTGATGATCTCCCTTCCGGGCTGGCGGAGCGACGGCCCCCGCTGGCATGTCCTCGTGCGTGGCCTGCTCCTGGCCCTGGTGGCGTTCTGCGCCCTGCTGTTCGCACAGCCGGCGACCCTTCTGCCGTGGTTCGCGCTCGTGCTGGTGCGCGTCACCGCATGGCTCCTCCAGGACGCGCCGTCCCTGTCGCGGGTGCGCCGCTGGACCTTCATCGCGATCTCCTGGGTCGCCCTCGTCGGCGTCTGGGTAGTGATCTCGCGGAGCACCAGCGGGTCGCACTGGCCACCGTTCCGCGGCAAGCTCGAGGTCACCCTGGACGTGCTGTTCAACGGCCACCTCCGTATCCCGTTCGCGTTCGGCGTGAGTGCCCTGATGCTCTGGGGCATCGTGATCGCGTGGCGATCCCGTCAGCTGAGGTGGCTGGTCGCGGGGTGGCTCGGTCTGTCGGCGCTCTACGTGCTCGTCGCGACGGTCGCCGCCCCTCTCGTCCGGGTGAACCTGCTGGGTGCCTGGTACGCCGATCCCTATCGCATCGCTGCTCTCGCACCGGTGATGGTGATCCCCCTGGCGGCGATCGGTCTGCACGATCTCGTCGGCAGGATCGTCGGGAGGATCCGACGATCCGCCGATCCCTCCGAGGCGGATCGGGATGCGGTCGCTCTCGCCGTCGCCGTGGTGTTCATGATCATCCTCGTGCTGGTGCGTCCGGTCGCGATGCCGGCGGTCATCGAGCGCACGTTCGACCGGGAATCGCGCTACATCTCCGCCGAGGACACCTATCTCTCCCTCGATGAGCGTGAACTCCTGGAATCCTTGGACGAGTACGTCGGTCCGGGGGAGCGGGTGCTCGGCAATCCGTCGACAGGATCGGGCTTCGGCTACATGCTCAGCGGAGTGGACGTGTACCCGCGGACATGGTCGGCCCCGCGCACCGAGGCCTGGTCCACCCTTGCGGAGAGCCTCCGCGATGCGGCGAGCGACCCGGCGGTATGCGACGCGCTGCAGGTCTACGGCGACCCCGGCTACGTCCTCGACTTCGGCCTGGGGGAGAGCACGCCCGGACGTTTCGAGATGCCGGGCATGACGGACTTCGCCGGGGAGCCGGGATTCGAGAGAGTCGCGGAGGTGGGTGACGTCTCCCTCTGGCGGATCACGGCGTGCGCTCGGTGATCGATCACGCGGCCTCGGTAAGATCTCACACGATGCTTGCCGAAGAACTGTCCGTTCTCGTCGTGATTCCGGCGCTGAACGAAGAGGACTCCGTGGGAGAGGTCGTCCGTGCCGTGCGCACGGCCGTGCCGTCCGCACGGTGTCTCGTCGTCGACGACGGATCGTCGGATGCGACGGCCTCGCGCGCCCGCGCGGCGGGGGCCGTGGTGCTGGTGCTCCCGTACAACCTGGGGGTGGGGGGAGCGATGCGTGCCGGCTTCCGGTTCGCCCGTGACCATGGCTACACCGCCGTCGTGCAGGTGGACGCCGACGGACAGCACGACCCTGCGGCGATCCCTGAGCTGCTCGACGGACTCGTGCATGCCGACCTGCTGATCGGCGCTCGCTTCGCCGGCGTCGGCGACTACGGGGTGCGGGGGCCGCGTCGCTGGGCGATGCGCGTGCTCGCGCGGGTGATGAGCCGTGTCGCGCGCACACGTCTCACCGATGTCACGAGCGGGTTCAAGGCCGCAGGGCCGCGCGCGGTCGACCTCTTCGCCGACAATCTTCCGGCTGAGTACCTCGGCGACACGATCGAAGCGCTCGTCATCGGCGCGCGAGCCGGCCTGACCATCCGCCAGGTTCCGGTGGCGATGCGCCGGCGCCAGGGCGGCGAGCCGTCGCACCGTCCCTGGAAGGCGGCCGTCTACCTGACACGCGCGTGCGCCGCGTTCCTGCTGGCCATGATGCGGCCGCGCAAGCGGATCGAGGACCTCCCGTGAATCCCGTCACCTACGCCTTCGGAATCGTCGCCGCGATCCTCGCGCTGATCGCGATCATCGAATTGATGCGCCGAGGCACCCTGCGCGAGCGCCATGCGGTCTGGTGGTTCATCGGGGGCGTGCTCGCCCTCGTCATCGCGGTCTTCCCGCAGACGTTGAACTGGGCAGCGGGCGTCCTGGGTGTCGCGGTGCCGGTCAACCTGGTGTTCTTCGTCGCCATCGGACTCCTCTTCCTCGTGAGCCTGCAGCACGGCGCCGAGCTCACGCGCATCGAGGAGAAGATGCGCGCGCTCGCGGAGCGATCGGCGTTCCACGAACAGCGCCTCGAACAGCTCGAGGCACGCGACGTGCCGCCGACCGGTGACGACGAGGATCCCGAAGGGCGGACATCGTGATGGACGGCCGGCGTGCCGTCATCGCTTCGCGCCTGTTCCCGCCGGAAGTGAGCGCCGGAGCCTTCCGACTCGGCGCGCTCGCGAAGGCATTGACAGAGGTCGGCGGTCAGGTCGCCGTGCTGACGACGATCCCGCCGCATCACGCCCCGAGGATCGACGATGACCCGGGCGTCGCGGTCCGTCGTTGGCCCGTGCTGCGGGACCGTGGCGGCAACGTCCGCGGGTACATCCAGTACGCGAGCTACGACGCCCCCCTGCTGTTCCGCATGCTCTTCTCACGCTTCGACGTCGTCATCGCCGAGTCGCCGCCCACCACCGGACTCATGGCCGTGCTCGTCGCCGGCGTGCGCCGACGCCCGGTCGTCTACTACGCGGCCGACGTGTGGACGGACGGCGTGATATCGATGGGCGCGCCCCGGGTCGTGATCGCCGTGATGAGGGCTCTCGAGCGCACGGTTCTCCGTCGCGCCTCCGCGATCATCTCCGTCTCGGATGAGGTCACCGCGCGCCTGCTCGCCCTGGACGCCGATCCCGAGAGGGTGGCCACGGTCGGCAACGGCATCGACACCGAGGTCTTCCGCCCGACCGTCGAGCTGCCGCCGACGCAGGACCGCTACTTCGTCTACACCGGCACCATGTCGGAGTGGCAGCGACCCGACGTCTTCATCCGCGCTCTGGCCCTGATCGCGGACGACGTCCCCGATGTCGGCATCAGGTTCTTCGGCCAGGGCGCCGTCGAGGCCGAGTTGCGGGTGCTCGCCGAGGAGCTCGTGCCGGGTCGCGTGCACTTCGGCGGCGTGGTCAGTCCGCCGCGCTCGGCATCCTGGATCCGCGGCGCGATCGGATCGCTCGTGAGCATCGTCCCGGGCATCGGCTACGACTTCGCCCGCCCGACGAAGACCTATGCCGCTGCGGCGGTCGGGACCCCGGTGCTCTTCGCGGGCCCCGAAGCCGGCGCTCGCCTCGTGCGAGAGGCGGACCTCGGTCGCGCCGTCGAGTTCTCGCCCGCAGCGGTCGCCGAGGGGATGCGCTCCCTGCTCTCGGACGCGGAGAGCGGGCGCTCCGAGGAGCTTCGCGACGTGCGGGCATCCTGGGCACGCGAC
Source organism: Microbacterium sp. TW_SC_2 (assembly GCF_055361165.1). NCBI lineage: Bacteria > Bacillati > Actinomycetota > Actinomycetes > Micrococcales > Microbacteriaceae > Microbacterium > Microbacterium sp. TW_SC_2. Next base: position 1,156,167 of record NZ_CM143952.1, read on the forward strand.
AACGTCTCGTTGTCCGCGGTGGCGGCGCGCGTGGCGACCGTCGTGTCGAAGGTCGCGGGAGGGCGGGCGACTAAGATCGATGGAGCGCATCTCGCGCGACCAGGAAACGATGGAGGGTCAGTTTCGTGACGAACACCGGAAGTGTGCGGATCGTCGAATCCGCAGACGTCTCTCCTGCGGCGCAGATCGGTGACGGGTCATCCATCTGGCACCTCGCACAGGTGCGGGAGGATGCCCGGCTCGGCGAGAACTGCATCATCGGACGCGGCGCGTACATCGGTACCGGCGTCGTCCTCGGGGACAACTGCAAGGTGCAGAACTACGCTCTCGTCTACGAGCCCGCCCGACTGGGAGACGGGGTCTTCATCGGACCCGCCGTGGTCCTCACCAACGACACCTACCCTCGCGCCATCAATGCGGACGGCAGCATCAAGAGCGCGCACGACTGGGAACCGGTCGGAGTGACCATCGAACGCGGCGCCGCGATCGGCGCTCGGGCGACCTGTGTGGCCCCCGTGACCATCGGCGCGTGGGCGACCGTGGCCGCGGGCGCCGTCGTGGTGAAGGATGTTCCCGCATACGCACTCGTCGCCGGTGTTCCCGCGCGCCGTATCGGCTGGGTCGGGGAATCCGGTGTGCCCCTGGTGCCCGGAGACGACGACAGCATCTGGGTGTGCCCCTCGACGGGCGCCCGCTATACCGAAACCGACGGAACATTGAGCAAGGAGACCGTGTGAGCGAGTTCATTCCCCCCGCGAAGCCGATCATCGGCGACGAGGAGCGCGAGGCCGTCGATCGCGTCCTGCGCAGCGGCATGGTGGCGCAGGGCCCCGAGGTCGCCGCCTTCGAGCAGGAATTCTCGGCGCACTTCGTCCCCGGACGTCCGTCCGTCGCCGTCAACTCCGGAACCGCGGGCCTGCACCTGGGTCTGCTCGCGGTCGGCGTCGGAGCGGGCGATGAAGTCATCGTTCCCTCGTTCACGTTCGCCGCGACCGGCAACTCCGTGGCGCTCACGGGAGGAACCCCGGTGTTCGTCGACATCGAACCCGAGACGTTCACGCTCGACCCCGAGGCGGTGGCGGCCGCCATCACCCCGAAGACCAAGGGCATCCTTCCGGTGCACCTCTACGGCCACCCCGCGCGCATGCGCGAACTGGAGAAGATCGCGGCCGATCGTGGCGTCGCACTCTACGAGGATGCCGCGCAGGCACACGGCGCCGCGCTCGACGGACGACCGGTCGGGTCGTTCGGCGAATTCGCGATGTTCAGCCTCTACCCGACGAAGAACATGACCAGCGGCGAAGGCGGCATGGTCACGACGGCGACCGACGAGATCGCGCGCCAGGTGAAGCTCCTCCGCAACCAGGGCATGGAGCGCCAGTACGAGAACGAGGTCATCGGCTTCAATGCGCGGATGACCGACATCCACGCCGCCATCGGGCGGGTCCAGCTGACGAAGGTCGACGCCTGGACGCGTCAGCGCCAGGCGAATGCCGCGTTCCTCGATGCCAACCTCCAGGGTGTGATCGTGCCGCCCGTGGCCGACGGTGCCCTCCACGTGTATCACCAGTACACGATCCGTGTGCCGGAGGATCGGGACGGTTTCGTGGCCGCTCTCAAGTCGGAGTACAACGTCGGAGCCGGCGTCTATTACCCGATCCCGAACCACCGTCTGCCGTCGCTCACCCACTTCGCTCCCGGACTGGATCTGCCCGAGACGGAACGTGCCGCCCGCGAGGTGGCATCGCTGCCCGTGCACCCCTCGCTGGGCCAGGACGACCTCGAGCGCATCGTCGCCGCGGTCAACGCCCTGTCGAAGGCGGGTTCCTGATGGCGCTGCGGGCCGGGCTGCTCGGCGTCGGGATGATGGGACGTCACCACGCCCGTGTGCTGCGTGAGGTCGACGGCGTCGACCTCGTGGCGATCGCGGATCCCGGGGGAGACCCCCACGGTGTCGCCGGAGACCTGCAGATCCTGCCCGACATCGAGGCCCTCATCGCGGCCGGGATCGATGTCGCCGTGGTCGCGGTGCCCACCCGATTCCATGAGGACGCGGCACTCAAGCTGGCGGCCGCAGGAGTGCACACCCTGGTGGAGAAGCCCATCGCGCACACCGTGGAGGCCGGACAGCGGATGGTCGACGCCTTCGCCGCCGCGGGGCTCGTGGGCGCCGTCGGACACATCGAGCGGTTCAACCCGGCGGTGCAGGAGATGCGTCGCCGGATCGAGGCCGGCGAGCTCGGAGCGGTCTACCAGGTCGTCACGCGTCGTCAGGGACCCTTCCCGGCCCGCATCGCCGACGTGGGTGTCGCGAAGGACCTCGCCTCCCACGATGTCGACCTCACGGCCTGGATCGTGCAGAGCGACTACGAACGCGTCTTCGCGCAGACCGCCTTCAAGAGCGGTCGCGAGCACGAGGACATGATCACGATCACGGGGCGCACCGCATCGGGCGTCATCGTCAACAACATCGTGAACTGGCTCAGCCCGATGAAGGAGCGCCTCACCGTCGTCACCGGTGAGAAGGGTGCGTTCGTCGCCGACACGTCGACGGGCGACCTGACCTTCCACGCCAACGGCACGATCCCCCTGGAGTGGGAGTCGGTGTCGTCGTTCCGCGGGGTCTCCGAAGGAGACGTCACGCGCTACGCCTTCGCCAAGCGCGAGCCGTTGCGCGTCGAGCATGAGGCCTTCCGCGATGCTGTGCTCGGTCAGCAGACCGACGTCGTCACCATGGAGCAGGGACAGCGGACGCTCGCGGTCGTGGAAGCGGCGCTCGACTCCGCCCGCACCGGGGACTCGCGTCTCCTGACCGCAGGCGGTCAGCCACGCGGATGACCGCCGTGTCGCGTCTGCTCGCTCCGTTGGGGCGTGCGGCCAATCGGCTGCCCGCCCCCGTGGCGGAGCGTGTCCTGCCGTGGAAGCGACGCGCATTCGCCGAGGCCGGCACGGCGCGGACGGAGGACGCCCCCACCCGTCTGCTGATCGCTCCGGTCAACTCCGCGGGTCAGGGTCATGCCTGGGCCCGGGCCGCTGAGCGGCTTCCCGGTGTCGCGGCGGCGAACTTCATGTATCGCGACCGCGGGGACGTCTTCGATTTCTCGGCGGATCAATCCGTGCCGGTCGCGTACTTCGCCGAGAACAGGCGCTGGCAGCGTGCCCAGAGGCACGCGATCGAGACGCGATTCACACACGTCGTCGTGGAGTCGGGGCGCCCTTTCGTCGGTGTCGACGTGCCCGTCGCGGACCAGATCCGTTCGCTGCTCGCTCGAGGGGTCCAGGTGGCGTTGCTCTGGCACGGGAGTGACATCCGTGATCCACGGCGTCATGCCGCCCACGAGCCCGATTCCCCGTTCCACGGGGCCTACGCCGACGTGGAGAAGCTGGTGGAGGTCGTCGAGCGGAATCGCGCCCTCGTGGGCGATCTTCCCTTGATGAACTTCGTCTCCACTCCGGACCTGCTCGACGACGTCCCGACCGCGCAGTGGCTTCCGCCCGTGGTGGATGTCGGGGGGTGGCGCGCGAGCGGATCGGGGAAGCCGCTCGAGCGTCGCGTTCCCGTCGTCTGCCATGCCCCGAGTCGAGCGGGCATGAAGGGCACGGCGGCGGTTCGCGCGGCGATGCAGCCCCTGCACGACGAGGGGCTGATCGAGTTCACCGAAGCGGTCGGGTTGCGGTCCTCCCAGATGCGGTCGTTCTACGGACGGGCCGACATCGTGCTCGACCAGTTCGCCCTCGGCAGCTACGGCGTGGCCGCCTGCGAAGCCATGGCCGCGGGTCGGGTCGTCGTCGGGCACGTCTCCGCGCGGGTCCGCTCCACCGTCGAGGCCGAGACCTCCTCGGCCCTCCCCATCGTCGAGGCGCGGGCGGGCGAGCTGGGCGACGTGATTCGCACCATCGTGTCGGAGCGGACCTCGGCGCGACGGACAGCGCGCGACGGAGAGGAATTCGTCGCGGCGGTTCACGACGGGACCCGGTCGGCGTCGGTGCTCTCGACGTTCCTCGGGGCGCTGTGAGCGGCTCACACCAACTCATGGGAGACTGACCAGATGCCCTCTTCTGCCTGTTCGCCTCGGAGGATCACGCAATGAAACTCGTGTGGAAGACCTTCCGAGAGATCATGCCGTGGCTTCCCGGCGACGCCCGCTCCTATCTGATCCGATACATCGCGATCTCCTGCGCCCTCGCGATTCTCGACATCGCGGCGATCATGCTCCTCGCGCTCAGCCTCGCCCCGATGATCGCCGGTGTCGCCATCAACGTGCCGATCATCGGCCCGGTCGGCAAGGACTCCTACATCTGGCTCATCAGTGCCGTCGCGGTGCTCATCCTGGTCAAGTCGGTGCTCGCGATGATCCAGCAGTGGTTCGCCACCCGCCGATTCGCGACGTTCGAGTTGGAGATCGGGCGCCGGCTGTTCGACTCCTACATCAAGGCCCCCTGGACCTACCGGCTGGGGCGCAACACGGCACAGGTCGTGCGCATCGCGGATGTGGGAATCGCGAACACCATCAGCGGTTTCCTGCTCCCCATCATGCAGCTCCCGGCGCTGACCGTCAGCTTCCTGCTCATCGTCAGCATCATCGTCGTCGCGCAGCCCTTCACCGCTCTGATCACCGTCGTCTATCTCGGCGCGATCATGGCCCTGATGTACTGGGTCGTCGCCGGACGCTCCGTGCAGGCGGGACGGGTGTCGCGCGACTACTCGTTCAAGGTCGCCACCCTGATGACCGAGATGATGCAGGCGCTGAAGGAGATCACGCTCCGGAACAAGACCGGAGAAGTGGCCGCGGTGGTCCAGTACAACCGATCCTTCAGCACGCGCGCCCGAGCGAACATGAACTTCCTCAGCTCGCTCCCGGGCTTCGTGCTCAACGCCGCCCTCGTCGGCGGATTCATCCTCGTCGGCGGTGTCGGGTACGCGATCGGCGGACTCGATGAGGCACTGGCCGCCGTCGCGCTCTTCGCCGTGGCCGGCTTCCGCCTCGTCCCGTCTCTGACGGGCTTCCAGTCGATCGTCACCTCGACGACCGCCAACGTGTACCACGTGCAGTCGGTCATCACCGACATCAAGTCATCGCTGATCTACATCGAGCACGTCGAGAACCTCGGGAAGGACCCGATCCCGGACGATCCTCAGGTCCTGCGCCTGCGCGACGTCAGCTTCAGCTACCCGGGCCATGAGGGAGATCCGGCTGTCCACGACATCGATCTCGACATCCCGATCGGCAGCTCCATCGCTCTCGTCGGCAGTTCCGGCGCAGGCAAGTCCACTCTCGTGGACATCCTCCTCGGGCTTCTGGTCCCGCAGGAGGGATCGATCATGCTCGATGACCAGGCTCTGACCGATGTCCTGTCCGACTGGCGCTCGCGGGTGGGGTACGTCCCGCAGGACGTCTCGCTGTTCGACGGCACCATCGCGCAGAACGTCGCGCTCAGCTGGGATGACGACGGAATCGACTACGACAGGGTGCGTCAGGCGCTCACCCGCGCGCAGCTCTGGGACACCATCGCGTCACGAGAGGGCGAGATGCGCGGGCGTATCGGCGAGCGGGGCCTGGCGCTGTCCGGCGGTCAGCGTCAGCGCCTCGGCATCGCGCGAGCGCTCTACGGAAACCCGCTCATCCTCGTGCTCGACGAAGCGACCAGCGCGTTGGACACCAAGACCGAATCCCTCGTGACAGAGGCGATCCGCGGGCTCAAGGGCGAGGTCACGATCGTGTCCGTCGCGCATCGGCTCTCCACCATCAGGGACAGCGATCTCGTGTGCTTCATGCAGGATGGGACGATCGCCGATCGAGGTGCGTTCGACGAGCTGGTGGCTCGCGTTCCCAACTTCGCGGAGCAGGCTCAGCTGGCAGGGCTCGCGTGACCCGACCGCTGGTCGACGTGGTCATCGCGTGCCACGACGCGCGACGACCCATCGAACGTGCGGTGGCCTCCCTCGTCCAGGACGATGAAGCTCGCCACGTGGTGCGGGTGACGGTCGTCGCCCATGGGATCGCTCCGGAGTCGTTGCAGAGCAGGCTGGAGGGGATTCCCGGAGACATCAGGATCCTTCCGTTCGCGGACGGGGTGCGCAGTGCGGCCGGCCCGTTCAACCACGGGCTGGATGCCGTCGACGCCATGTACTGCGGTGTCATGGGGTCCGACGACTTCCTCGAACCGGGGACGATGGCCGCGTGGATCGCACACGTGCGCACGCAGCGGCCGGACGCGGCGATCGCGCAGGTGCGTCTCCAGGGGCACGACATCATGCCCAACCCGCTCGTCCGTCTGGGGCGTCGTCGTCGGCTGGACGCCGCCCGTGATCGGCTCTTCTACCGCACAGCTCCTCTCGGTCTGATCCGCACCGCGCGCATGCGTGAACTGGGGCTGCGCATGGTGGAGGGCGTCCGCGTCGGTGAGGACTTCGAGTTCGGCATCAGACTCTGGTCCCACGGCGGTCGGATCGACTTCCTGAGCGGCACCGGAGCGTACGTGATCGGTCAGGACGCGGACGAACGGACGACGCTCGGCACCATGACCGTGCAGGAGCGGTTCGAGCCGATCCTCCGCCTCCTCGACGACGGTGTCTTCGCCACCCTCTCGGCCGCGCACCGCCGCGCGCTCGTGATCAAGCTGGTCCGGGTGAGCGTCGTCGGAAACGCCCAGGCACTGGCCGCGGAGTTGCGCGATGCGGACGTCAGCCACCTCGCCTCGACCCTGCGTCGCCTCCTCGATCAGGGACCGACGGCGCTCCGAGCGTTCAATCGCCAGGACCGATGGATCCTCGACGGGCTCCTGGCCGAGCCCACCGGCGACCGTCTCCGGGCGGATGTCATGCGCGCCCGCGGAGCGAGCAGAGCGGATCGGTGGCTCACTCCCGACCTCGTGCACAGTTTCGCCCGCGAGTCGACGCTGCGCCGCTACGTCCTGTATTTCTGCAAGCGCGAGCGAAAGAAGCTGCGATGAGTTCCCGTCCCTCCATGCTGATCATCTCGTTCTCGCCCATCGTCGGCGATGCGCGCGTGTTGAAGCAGGTCGCCCGGTTCACCCATGACTTCGATGTCACCACGCTCGGATACGGAGACGCCCCGACCGGCGTCGTCGAGCATCTCTCCCTGCCGCGGGACGTCCGGTACAACGACCTCGACGGCAAGCTGATCACCCTCAAGCGCTACCGTCGCGCGTACTGGCGGCTCTCGGCGGTGCGGTGGGCGAAAGAGGCGCTCAAAGGTCGTCGGTTCGACGTGATCATCGCCAACGACGTGGAGGCCGTTCCCGTCGCCGTCAAGCTCCGGCCCCGTCAGGGTGTGCTCGCGGACCTCCACGAATACAGCCCTCGGCTGCACGACGACAACGAACTCTGGTTCCAGCGCATCACCCCGTGGTTCGACTGGGTCGTCCGGCGGTATGTCACCAAGGCGCAGGCCTGGACGACCGTGAGCGAAGGGCTCGCGGCCGAATACGAGCGCAACTTCGGCTTCCGTGCGGAACTCGTCAGCAACGCGACGCCGTACCACGATCTCGCGCCCGTGCCCGTGTCCTCGCCGCTGCGTCTCGTGCACAGCGGTGCCGGGCTCACGAACCGGCAGCTGCACCTCATGGCGGAAGCGGTCGCGACGGCCGATGCCGACGTGACGCTGGACTTCTACCTCACGGCGAATCACCCGGCCTACCTCGACGAGCTCAAGGCGTTCGCCGAGACCACCGATCGCGTCCGGGTCCTGGACCCCGTGCCCTACGCCGACCTCGTCCGCACGCTCAACGACTACGACGTCGGGGTCTTCCTGCTCCCGCCGCTCACCTTCAACTATCGCCACGCGCTGCCGAACAAGCTCTTCGACTTCGTGCAGGCCCGTCTGGGCGTCGTGGTCGGCCCCTCCCCGGAGATGGCCGCCTACGTCCGGGACTTCGGCCTCGGCGACGTCGCCTCCGACTTCACCGTCGAGGCGCTGCGCGAGGTCATCGAGAACCTCACCGCGGAGACCGTCGCCGCATACAAGACCCACGCCGACCGCAGCGCCCGCGAACTCGCGGGCGAGCGGCAGGTCGAGAAGTGGGATCGCATCGTCGCGGGGCTCATGGCGGGGAAGCGGCGATGAGCCGTCCGCGGTTGCTGATCATCTCGTTCTCGACGATCACGGCCGACGCGCGACTGCTGAAGCAGGTCGCGAGACTCGGTCAGGATTTCGAGATCCACACGCTCGGATACGGGGACACACCCTCGGGAGTCGCCCACCACTTCCGCATCCCCGACCGATTCCCGATCTGGCGCTATGACCGGATCTCGGTGATCCTGCGCCGTTTCCGCAAGGCGTACTGGAGCAACGAGGCGATCTCCGCGGCCTCCACGGCCCTTCGTGGCAGCGAGTGGGACCTGATCCTGGCGAACGATGTGGATGCCGTGGGCCTGGCGCTCGCGCAGAAGAGCGCCCACGGCGTGCACGCCGATCTGCACGAGTACGCGCCTCGCCAGAAAGAGGACGTCTGGAAGTGGCGCCTGTTCGTCGCCCCGTTCGTCCGGTGGATGTGCCGGACCTTCGTGGTGCGCGCCGAGTCCGTCACCACGGTCGGGCAGGGCATCGCGGATGAGTACCGTCGCGTCTACGGAATCGAGGCGGGTGTGGTCACCAACGCCGCCCCCTACGCGGAGGTGGATGCGCGCCCGGTCGGCACGCCGATCCGGCTCGTGCACTCGGGAGCCGCCCTGCGAGATCGGAACATCCTCGCGATCGTCGAGGCCGTCGAGGTGACCAGCGCCGATGTGCACCTCGCCCTCTATCTGACGCCCAACGACCCGGCCTTCCTCGAGGAGATCCGCGACCGCGCCGGCGCCTCGAGCCGAGTGACGTTGCATGACCCGGTGCCGTACGCCGCACTCTCGTCGACGCTGAACTCGCACGACGTCGGTGTCCACCTGCTGCCGCCGGTGAACTTCAACAACACGTGGGCGCTGCCGAACAAGTTCTTCGACTACGTCCAGGCGCGGCTGGGCGTGATCATCGGTCCGTCGCCCGAGATGGCTCGCGTGCTGAACGAGCGCGGATTCGGAGCGGTCACCCAGGGGTTCGCAGCGAGCGATCTGACCCGGCTCCTCGACGGGCTGACGGCGGCCGAGGTGACGACCTGGAAGCAGGCCGCGCAGGAGAGCGCGGAGTTGCTCTCGGGCGAGCACCAGGTCGAGGTGTGGGCGCGCGCACTGGATGCGCTGATGGCCGCGCCGCACCCGGGGAACCGGCCGTGAGCAGGCTGCTCCTCTTCACCAACGACTACCCGTACCGCACGGGAGACGTCGTGTTCGTGGAGAAGGAGATCGAGGCCCTGGCCGCGCGGTTCGACGACGTCGTGGTCTTCTGCCACGCGCGGGACACCAGCGCGGGCGCCGTCGATCTCCCGGCGGGCGTGCGTCTGGGGGGCAACCTCTTCGAGCCCGCCCCGGAGGATGCGCCACGCCTGCTCCTGGAACCCGGCCCGCTGATGCTCCTGCTCCGCGCGACCTGGCGGGAACTGTGGAGCGGTCGTCTGTGGCGCCATCCGAAACTCTTCCTGATGGGGGCGAAGGTCGGGCTCACGCAGGCTCACCGGACCGCTGTGCGGGAGGCGATCGCCGGTGACCCGGACACCACGGCCTACGGGTTCTGGGGCATGGGCGGCGGCCTCGGGGTGCCGTGGCTTCGCGGGGTGCGCAGCCGCGTGGTCCGTGTGCACCGCTACGACCTCTACGAGGACCAGGCGATCGCCGGCTACCTGCCCTATCGTCCTTTCCTCTTCGCTCGCGCCGATCGGATCCTCGCGATCTCCCACGATGCCGAGACCTACCTCGCTCGTCATCATCCGGAGACCGCGGGCAAGGTGGCCCTGAGCCGGCTGGGTGCATTCGGGCCGGAGGCCGCGCCGGAACGGACGGCCCGGCAGGAGACCACGATCGTCTCCTGCTCGTCGTTGATCGCGGTGAAGCGCGTGCGGTCCATCCTCGACGCGGTGCGGGAGCTGGCGGAGCGGGATGCCGTGCGTCCGATCCGCTGGGTGCACTTCGGGGACGGCGTCGACATGGCGGAGCTCCGGGCGGCGTCGTCCGCGCTCCCCGACGGACTGAGCGTGGAACTCCGCGGGCACGTCGATCCCGCGGAGATCGCCGCGTTCTACCGGGGCGGTGAGGTCGATGCGTTCATCAACCTGAGTGCCTCCGAAGGGGTCCCGGTCAGCATCATGGAGGCCATCGCGCACGGAATCCCCGTCGTGGCGACCGCGGTCGGCGGCACCCCGGAGATCGTCGGTGCCGCGCTGCGCACCGGAGAGCTCGTCGATGCCGCCGCGTCTCCCGCGTCCGTCGCGGACACGCTTCGCCGGGTGCTCGACGCTCCCGTGGGCACGTATGCGCCCCGAGAGCGGTGGGAGCGCGATTACGATGCGCGGCGCACAGGCACCGTCGCCGCTGATCTCGTGCGGGCCACCCTCGACGCTGCCCGTCGCCGATCGGCTGATAGCGTCGAGAGGTGAAGGTTCTCGTCGTCACGACCTGGCTCCCGACGTCGGCGCGCCCGGAGGTCGGCGCCTTCGTGGTCCGCGACATCGAGATGCTGCGGCGGGATCATGAGGTCGCTGTGATCCATCTCTCCGCCGACGGCGGGGCGGCGGATGTCCCCTTCCCGGTGCACACGATCCGGATGTCCCCGGCGGACCCGCGCAGCATCAGGAATGCCGGTCGGGTGATCGCTCGCCACGCGGGATCGGCGGACCTCGTGCATTCCATGGCGGCATCCGCGCTGCTGCCATTCCGTGCGCTGCGGCTGACGGCCCCCTGGGTCCACACCGAGCACTGGTCGGCCCTTCTGGCACCGCGCACGGCACCCCTCGCGTCGCGGCTCGCGATTCCCCTCACCTTCCGGCTCCTGCGCCGACCCGACGTCGTCGTCGCGGTCGGCCACGATCTGGCCGCGCGCATCGATTCCGGCCGCCGCGGACCCACCGTCGTGATCCCCAACGAGGTGCATCGTCCCGACGTCCTGCGCGAGCGACCGCGGACGTCCGTGACGACCCTCGTGGGTGTCGGCGGACTCATCGCGCGCAAGGGGCCCGACATCGCGATCGAAGCACTCGCCGAGCTCGTGTCGAGAGGCATGGACGCACGGCTCGTCTGGGCTGGCGACGGCCCGCTCCGAGACGAGTTGACGATGCTCGCGGAGCGTCTCGGTGTCGCGGATCGGGTGGAGCTGCGCGGCAGGATACTGCCCGAGGACGTCGCCGATGTCCTCGCGGAGGGCGATGTCTTCATCCTCCCGACGGCGATGGAGACCTTCGGGGTGGCCATCGCCGAGGCTCTGGTGTCCGGTCGACCCGTCGTGACCTCGAACGAGGGGGAGCAGTCATCGTTCGTCAGCGAACCCGACGGCGCTCTCGTGGCGGAACGCTCGGCCGATGCCTACGCGGACGCCGTCCAGCGCGTCCTCGCTCTGAACGAGAATCGATCCGCCGGCGAGATCGCCGCCCGGGCCACGCGGCTCTTCGATCCGGAGAATCGGCGTGCGGCGACGCGTGCGGCGTATGAAGCCGCCGCGACCGGAGCCGGAGAGCGTCTCCCTCGTGACGTCGAGGTGATCGTGGCCGCGCATGACGCACGCCGCGACATCGAGCGCGCGGTCTCCTCGGCTCTGACGTCGCGAAGCGTTCATCGCGTCCGCGTCATCTGCCACAATGTCGACGCCGACGACATCCGAGCCGCGACAGGTGCCGTCGCCGACGATCCGCGCGTGGAATTCCACGAACTGCGGGACGGTGTGCGCAGCCCCGCCGGGCCGTTCAACGCGGGGCTGGACCACGCGGAGTGCCGCTACGTCGCCGTGCTCGGATCCGATGATGAGGTGACGTCCGGGGCCATCGACGGCTGGCGGAGCACGGCGAGGGAGACCGGTGCCGACATGGTGATCGCGCCCCTGCGTCACGCCGGCGGGCGCCGGGTTCCGACCCCGCCGACCCCGCGGCGCCGGAAGCTGCACGGTGCCCGCGACCGCCTCGCCTACCGCACGGCACCCCTGGGGCTCATCTCCCGTCCGCGCTTCGGCGATCTGCGCTTCACGCCCGAACTCGCGACAGGGGAGGATCTGGCCTTCACCACGCGCATGTGGTTCTCCGGTGCGCGCATCGCGCGGCACGTCGGACCGGGGGAGTACCTGGTCCACGATGACGCGGAGCGGGTGACGTTCACCTCGCGTCCCCTGGCGGATGAACTCCGCGCGGTCGAACTCCTGCTCGCGGACAGCGGGACCCGGGCTCTCGCGCCCGGTGACCGACTGGCGCTGGCGGTCAAACTCTGGCGGCTGCCGGTCTTCGGGGCCATCCACTACCGTGCGGGGGCGTGGGCGCCGGAGGATCTCCCTGCCCTGCGCCGCATCGCCGCCGAGTTGCAGGCCTTCTCTCGGCCGGCCATCCGGACGCTCTCCCGTGCCGATGCGGCGCTCATCACCGCCATCGCCGACTCGACCACGACGACCGCGCAGCTGGACGCGCTCTCACGGCGCCGACGCAGGTTCTTCCGCATCGCGGCGCTGATGCCCTCGGACCCCCGGCGGCTTCTCGCGCGGGAGGCGCCGCTGCGTTTCAGTGCGGCGACGTGGTGGGCGCTGCGGTCCTGAGGGCGTTCTTCCCCCGGTTCCGTAGACTTGGCTCTCGTGAAGATCGTCAGCGTCGTCGGCGCCCGCCCCCAGTTCGTCAAGCTCGCCCCCATCCACAAGGCAGCCCAGGCCGCCGGTGTCGATCACGTCATCGTGCACACCGGCCAGCACTACGACCCGATGCTCTCGGACGTCTTCTTCGATGAACTGGGAATCGGCGCACCGGACGTGCACCTGGGCGTCGGCAGCGGCTCGCACGGCGTGCAGACCGGAGCCATGCTGGCGGCGCTGGATGCCGTCTTCGACGAGCACCGGCCCGACTGGGTGCTCGTCTACGGCGACACCAACTCGACGGTCGCGGCGGCTCTCAGCGCGGTGAAGATGCACATCCCGGTGGCGCATCTCGAGGCCGGCCTGCGCAGCTTCAACCGACGCATGCCCGAGGAGCACAACCGGGTGATGACCGATCACGCGGCCGATCTGCTGCTCGCCCCGACGCAGGTCGCCGTCGATCATCTCGCGAACGAAGGCCTCTCCGATCGCACCGTGCTCGTCGGAGACGTCATGACGGATGTCCTCTTCGAGGTCCGGGAACAGGTGTCCACGACCCCCTCCGTGCTCCTGGAGGAGCTGGGCCTGACCCCGGGCGGATTCTATCTCGCCACGATCCACCGTGCGGAGAACACGGATGACCCGCAGAGGTTGGCGGAGGTCGCCGCCGCGCTCGCCGGACTCGACAAGCCGGTCGTCCTGCTGGCCCATCCGCGGGTCGTCGCCAAGGCCGCCGCACACGGTGTCGCTCTGGACGCGGGTGCGCTGGTCTCGCACGCCCCGCTCGCCTACGCCGATCTCATCGCGGCGACGCTCGCGAGCGCCGGGGTCGTCACCGATTCGGGCGGTCTGCAGAAGGAGGCCTTCCTGATGCGGGTGCCCTGCACCACCGTTCGCACGGAGACGGAGTGGGTGGAGACCGTCGAGCTCGGATGGAACGTGCTCGCCACCACCGCGGCGGAGATCGCGGCCGGCGTGACCCGGGGACGTCCGGCGGACACGGACGTGGCGCCCTACGGCGACGGACACGCGGCCGAGCGCGTCATCCGGGTGCTCCGGGGCAGCGGCGCGTGACGATGCGCCTGCTGCTCGGCGTCGGGGGCGGAGAGACCCTCCGGTGAGTTCCGAGATCTCGACGGTCGCCGCGTCTCGCACACGGCAATGGTCCCTGGACGTGACCCGGGTGATCTCCGTGATGGGGGTCGTCGCCATCCACGTGTTCGCGGAGATGGTCGGCAACGGACAGGTCCGTGGCACCGGCGGGTGGTGGGCGGCGGTCGCAGCGGACATCGGATTCGTCTGGGTCGTGCCGGTGTTCGTGATGATCTCGGGCGCTCTGATCCTGGAGCCCCGACACTACGAAGACGGGCCGGGACCGTTCTATCGTCGTCGCCTCCCGCGGCTCGCGACAGCACTGGTGGCCTGGTCGCTGTTCTACTTCGTCGTCATCCGGACCCTGTTCTCGCACGTGCCCGTCACGCGCGTCGACCTCGCCGACTTCGTCCTCGGCGGGAAGCCCTACACCCACCTGTACTTCCTGTGGTTGATCATCGGTCTCTACGCGGTGGCCCCGATCCTCGCCTCGTTCCTCCGCGGAGGGGGCGCCAGGCGAGCGCTCGTCTTCGCGGGGTCCGTCCTCGCGGTCACGGTCGTCACCGGCATGTCCTCGAGCGTCCTCGGCGCGATGGGCGATGCACGACCGCTCACGCTTCTGGCCCTGACGCAGTGGCTCCCGTACGCGGGCTACTTCCTCGCCGGCTGGGCGCTGCGGAATGCGCGGTTGTCCGGGGTGCGGCTCGTCGTCGCGTCGCTCCTGACCCTCGCCGCGCTGGGGCTGTCGATCTGGCAGTACGGTGTGCGCCCCGGGATGCCTCTGCTCGACGCGGTCGCCCCTCTCAGCTACTACGGCCCTGTGGTGGCGGTGGCATCGATCGGCGTCTTCGTGTGTCTGAACAGCGCACTGGCGGACTGGCGCCCCGGTGCTCGCAGCCGGAAGGTCCTGCGGGAGTTGTCGGACTGCGCCTTCGGCGTGTTCCTCGTGCATTTCGCGATCATGGTCGTCCTGCGATCCATCGACCCGTTCTCGCGCGCCGAGGGCTCGTTCGTGCTCTCGTTGCTCGAGTGGTTCGTGGTCGTGGTGCTCTCCTTCGCCGTCGTCTTCCTGATGCGGAGGGTGCCCGGCGTGCGGCGCGTGGTCTGATCGCCGCCCTAGACTGGACCTCATGCGTATCGCCGTCGTGGCCCTCGGAAAGATCGGGCTCCCTCTCGCCGTCCAGTTCGCCTCCTCCGATCACGACGTGATCGGCGTCGATGTCAACCAGAAGGCTGTCGACATCATCAACGAGGGGCGTGAGCCCTTCCCGGGCGAAGCCCACCTCGAGGAGCGGCTGGCCGAGCTCATCCCCGCCGGCCGCCTGCGTGCGACGACGGATTACGCCGAAGCCATCCCCGGCGCCGATGCGGTCGTGCTCGTCGCACCGGTCTTCGTGAACGACGAGACCTGGGAGCCGGACTTCAAGTACATGGACTCGGCGACGAGATCGCTCGCCGAGCACCTGACCCCCGGAACACTCGTCTCGTACGAGACCACGCTGCCGGTCGGGACCACCCGCAACCGCTGGAAGCCGATGCTCGAGGAGGGCTCGGGGCTGGTCGAGGGCAAGGACTTCTTCCTCGCCTACTCGCCGGAGCGCGTTCTCACCGGACGCGTCTTCGCCGACCTCCGCAAGTACCCGAAGCTCATCGGCGCGCTGTCCGACGAGGGCAATCGCCGTGCCCGCGAGTTCTACGAGGCCGTGCTGCAGTTCGACGAGCGCACCGATCTTCCCCGCCCGAACGGCGTGTGGGACCTCGGCACGACCGAGGCCTCCGAGATGGCGAAGCTCGCGGAGACGACGTACCGCGACGTCAACATCGGCCTCGCCAACCAGTTCGGCCTGTTCGCCGCATCGCACGGCATCGACGTGTACAAGGTGATCGAAGCCTGCAACTCGCAGCCGTACAGCCACATCCACCGCCCGGGTATCGCGGTCGGCGGTCACTGCATCCCGGTCTACCCCCGCCTGTACCTGTCGACCGACCCCGATGCCGACATCGTCCGGGTCGCTCGTCAGCTCAACGCATCGATGCCGGAGCGTCTCGTGGCGCAGGCGGAGGGCATCCTCGGCGACCTGAGCGGGATGCGCGCGGTCGTGCTGGGAGCCGCGTACCGCGGAGGGGTGAAGGAGACGGCGTTCTCCGGCGTCTTCCCGACCGTCAAGGCGCTCACGGACCGCGGCGCCGAGGTGGTCGTGCACGATCCGCTGTACACGGACGAGGAGCTCCGCGGCCTCGGCTTCGAGCCGTACGCGATCGGTGGCGAGGTCGACCTGGCCGTCCTGCAGACGGACCACGCCGACTACAAGGAGCTCTCCCCGGCCCAGCTGCCCGGCATCAAGCTCATCGTGGACGGTCGCGCGGCGACCGATCCCGCTCTGTGGACCGGGACGCCTCGCATCGTCGTCGGAACGGCCGCCTGATGGATCTCCTCGTCGTCGGGTCGGGCTTCTTCGGCCTCACCATCGCGGAGCGCGCCGCGGAAGCGGGCCGCAAGGTCACCGTCATCGACCGCCGCCACCACATCGGAGGCAACGCGTATAGCGAAGCCGAACCGGAGACGGGCATCGAGGTCCACCGCTACGGTGCGCACCTCTTCCACACCTCCAACGAGACCGTGTGGGAGTACGTGAACCGCTTCACGAGCTTCACGAACTACGTGCACCGTGTCTACACGACGCACAAGGGCACCGTGTTCCCGATGCCGGTGAACCTCGGCACGATCAACCAGTTCTTCCAGTCCGCCTACACGCCGGACCAGGCTCGTGCCCTCGTCAAGGAGCAGGCCGGGGAGTTCGACGTGAAGACCGCGGCGAACTTCGAGGAGAAGGGCATCGCGCTCGTCGGACGTCCGCTGTTCGAGGCGTTCTTCCGCGATTACACGGCCAAGCAGTGGCAGACCGATCCGCACAAGCTCTCGGGCGACATCATCAGCCGACTGCCCGTGCGGTACACCTACGACAACCGCTACTTCAACGACACGTGGGAGGGGCTGCCCACCGACGGCTACACCGCGTGGATCGAGCGCATGGCCGACCACCCCAACATCGAGGTGAAGCTGAACGTCGACTACTTCGACGAGTCGCAGCCGTGGAACAAGAAGGCCACCGTCGGACAGCTCCCCGTGGTCTACACGGGTCCGGTCGACCGCTACTTCGACTACGCGGAGGGCTCGTTGAGCTGGCGCACGCTCGACTTCGAGCAGGAAGTCCTGCCCGTCGGCGACTTCCAGGGCACCAGCGTCATGAACTATCCCGACATGGACGTGCCGTACACCCGCATTCACGAGTTCAAGCACTTCCACCCGGAGCGCAAGGATGTCTACGCGCAGGACAAGACCGTCATCATGCGCGAGTTCTCCCGGTTCGCGGACCGCGAGGACGAGCCGTACTACCCGGTGAACACCCCGAGCGATCGGGAGGGTCTCCTGGCGTACCGCGAGCTGGCCAAGGGGGAGTCCGGCGTCCACTTCGGAGGACGACTGGGCACGTACCAGTACCTCGACATGCACATGGCCATCGGCTCGGCGTTGTCGCTCTGGAACAACAGTCTCTCCTAGACTCGACATCGTGAGTCACGCTGCCGTCGGGGCGCCCGGGACGCCCCGGCGCTATCTGCATTCGCTGTGGCTGCTGTCCGCCCGAGACCTCAAAGTCCGATACGCGACCAGCTTCCTCGGCTACCTCTGGTCGGTGCTCGACCCCCTGGTGATGAGCCTGATCTACTGGTTCGTCTTCACGCAGGTGTTCCAGCGCTCCGTCGGCGAAGACCCGTACATCGTCTTCCTCATCGTCGCCCTGCTGCCCTGGGTCTGGTTCAACACCTCGGTGTCCGACTTCACCCGCGCGTTCCGCAAGGACTCGAGACTGGTGCGCTCGACGGCGATCCCCCGGTCGATCTGGGTGAACCGGATCGTTCTGAGTAAGGGCATCGAGTTCCTGTTCTCCATCCCGGTGCTGGTGCTGTTCGCGGTGTTCAGCGGGGCGACGGTCACCTGGATGCTGCTGTGGTTCCCGGTGGCGATGCTCCTCCAGACCATCCTGCTCATCGGCCTGGGGCTCCTCGTCGCGCCCCTGTGCGCGCTCTACGCGGATCTGGAGAGGACGACGGCTCTCATCCTGCGGGCGCTCTTCTACGCGTCGCCGGTCATCTACAGTTTCGGGGATCTGCCGACGCCGTTCGACACGATCGGCGCCTTCAACCCGCTCGCCGGCATCTTCACCCTCTACCGAGTCGGTTTCTTTCCCGAGCTGTGGGAGCCGATGCCCATCCTCATCAGTGTGGTGATGACGTTCGTCATCCTCGCGCTCGGGATCTGGACCTTCGGGCGCCTCGAGCGTTCCGTCCTCAAGGAGCTGTGATGTCGACGGCCATCGAAGTGCGGGATCTCGGCGTGACGTTCCGACGCAACCGGCGGGGGCGCCGCACGTTCAAGGATCTGTTCGCGAACTCCTCCCGGCGCGTGCGGCCGGGCGAGTTCTGGCCCCTGCGCGATGTGTCCTTCACGGTCCAGGCCGGGGAGTCGATCGGGGTGGTCGGTCGCAACGGACAGGGGAAATCGACCCTGCTGCGTCTGGTGGCGAAAGTGCTGCTGCCCGACGAGGGCGAGGTGACCGTCAACGGGGGTGTGGCTCCGCTGATCGAGATCACCGGCGGTTTCGTCGGCGACCTCACCGTGCGGGAGAACGTCCGGCTCACCGCGGGACTGCACGGGATGTCCCGGGCGGAGGTCTCGCGCCGCTATGACGGCATCATCGCGTTCGCCGAGCTCGACGGCTTCGAGGACACCCCGTACAAGCACCTGTCGAACGGTATGAAGGTGCGCCTCGCCTTCTCCGTGGTCTCGCAGCTGGACGAACCCATCCTCCTCGTGGACGAGGTCCTCGCGGTGGGGGACAAGGCTTTCCGTGACAAGTGCTACAAGCGGATCGACGAGCTCCTCGCCGACGGGCGGACCCTGTTCTTCGTGAGCCACAGCGAGCGTGATCTGCGTCGGTTCTGCACGCGCGGCCTCTACCTCGACAAGGGGAGGCTGGTGCTCGACGCGCCGATCTCCGAGGTGCTCGACCGGTACAACGCCGACTACAACTCCTGAGCACGCGGCAGCGCCCGTACGGAGCCACCGCAGAGTCGGGAGCCGAGCAGAGCGCCGGCAGCAGGGAAGGGCGGCGCGACGGGCTCACAACCCGACGAGACTCCGCATCGTCTGCAACGCCGATGATGCGGCGTTCAATGCCTCGGTGGCCGAGGAGCCGCTGTCGTAGGCCCCCCGGAGGGCGGACAGCTTCTGGGCGTAGTCGCCCACGGCGGCGGACCAGTCCTCGGCGATCGAGCTGGGCGCGACATTGCTCGCGAACACCTCGGCATCCTGCTGCAGCTGGTCGACGACCTGCGCCGCATCCGGGCCGGACATGTCGGGGAGGAAGCCGAGTCCGGTCACCGCGTCGTCCAGACGGGGCTGCGTGAGCGAGCGGAAGGTGCCCAGGTCCGGGTCAGCGACGGGAGGCGCGGTGACGAGCGGTGTCTGGGACGGCGTGGGTACCGAGGTCGGAGTCGCCGACGCCGACGGGGACGGGGAGACCGACGTCGTCGCCGACGGGGTCGGACTCGGTCCCTTGCTGCCCCGGGGGAAGAGGAAGAACAGCAGCGCGGCGACGAGCGCGACGGCGAGCACGCTCAGCCCCACGATCACCCAGACGCGTCCGCGACGCTTGGGCTGCGGCGGCAGGGGGGCCCATCGGAGTTCCGGCTGCTGGTCGCTCATGCTCAGTCCTCCAGGGGTGCCATCGGCTGCCAGGTACGGTCGCGGCCGAGTCGGCCGCCCTCCCTGATGCCGCGGAACAGGTTGCTGGTGCCCCGCACCGTGCGTTCGACGAACACCAGGCGGATGAGTTCCTTGGCGAACGTCATGGCCGTGCCGAGCCCGAACAGGATCGGGTTGTACACCCGATGCACGCGGTAGTACTGCTTGATGTATCCGCGGTTGCGCATGATGTAGAACCGGTACGCGTTGCTGGAGGCGTTCATGTGGCGGATGCCCATGTCCCACTGCTTGATCTCACGGGTGCGGCGGAGCACGAACTCGTCGACGATGACCGCGGTGGTCTTCCGGGACGCGAGCCAGCCGTACATCTGGTCATCCCAGTAGATGAAGAAGCGCGGGTCGGGGAGTCCGATCTGTCGCACGATCGAGCGGTGGATGAACATGCCCTCGAAGCATCCGCTGTTCATCTCCTTGTAGCCCGAGGCGTCGAAGCCCGAGGGGGCGAACGGGATCGGGATGCCCATGCGCTCGGCGATCCGGTACTGCCAGTAGAACTCGCTGCCGTCGTAGTCGTAGCGGCGTCCCTGGATGCTCTTGAAGCGGGGAGCCCAGGCACCCATCCTCGCGAGTCCGTCGGGGAGCACCTCGACGTCGTCGTCCATCATCCAGATCCACTCGGAACCGAGCTCGTAGGCGGTGCGCATGCCTTCGCTGAACCCGCCGGAGCCGCCCGTGTTCGTCTCCAGACGCCGGTACACGATCTCGGTGCCGATCCGGTCTCGGAACGATTCCACGACCTGCGTGGTGTCGTCGGCCGAGGCGTTGTCGATGATCACGACCCGTCCCGGCTTCGGGTCCATCGACGCGATGCTGGTGAGCAGCCCGGTGAGCAGATGCGAACGGTTGAACGTGACGATGACGATGGTCGCGGTGCTCGGATCGAACGCGGACAGAGCGGCGGTCATGCCTTCTCCTCGAAGATCTGATTCCAGGACTGGGGGGAGACGAGCTCGGGGAGCGCCGCACGATACTGCTTCTGGAGTTCCGGCCACCGTCGGCGGAGCTCGGCGTGCAGCGCGAGCGTCTCGCGTAGCATCTTCCGATACTTGCGTCGATCGCGCGTGTAGATGTTCTTGCCGGAGCCGTCCGCCGCGCTCACCAGGGCGCTGTCGAACGAAGGGACACGCCACCAGTGCGCATCCTCCTTCCCGAACTCGACCTCGGGTCGCGCGACATTGGCAGGGTCGGGCTCGTGCAGCCAGTGCCGGATGAGGGTGGTCAGCGTGAACCAGCGCAGTCGCAGCCCGGACGGGCTGTCGAGATCGTTCTTCGACAGGCGCTTGTAGACCTGCCGACCCCGCCGGGAATGCAGCACGGTCGCGGGGTCGCGGTGGACGACGGTCTCGGGGAAGTCCGCGGCCAGCGCCCGTGCGGCGGGCATCGCGGTCTCGAGGTTGCCGCGCATGTGATCGGGTCCCGACAGCACATCGCGCAGGGCCCGGGCGCGCAGGGCGACGGGGTAGTACTGCATCATCATGAGGTGCTTGAGGTCGACCCGGCGACTGTGGACGATGAGGCGTCCGCCGCGGGGTGCATCGGAGTGCAGGAGACCGGCCACGATGCGGTTGCGGGCGTGGAAGTACGCCTGCCAGTCGATCGTGTCGTCCTTGTTGACCCAGGAGACGTGCCAGAGGGCGACACCCGGCAGCGACACCGTGGGGAATCCCTGCTCTCCGGCACGCAGACAGAACTCCGCGTCGTCCCACTTGATGAAGGCGGGGAGGGAGAGGCCGACCTTGCGGATCGCGTCCAGCGGGATCAGGCACATCCACCAGCCGTTGTAGTCGGCGTCCATCCGCATGTGCAGCAGGGGCGACTGTCGGAGGTTGGCGACCCCGAAGTCGTGCGGCATCTTGTCCTGGTAGAGGTTGCGCCACATGAACGGGTCCTCGTCGATGACCTCGGCCCACCCGTGGAGCTTGGGGCGGTCGAGCAGGTCGAACATGTGCCCGCCGACCAGCATCGGAGTGGTCGTGTACCTGCCGAACACGATGGACCGGCGCAGGGATTCCGGCTCGAGGCGCACGTCGTCGTCGAGCAGCTGCACGAAGTCGCTGTCGGGTCGCCGCAGCGTCTCATGCATCGCCCGGGCGAATCCGCCGGAGCCGCCCAGGTTCCCCTGCGTGATCACCTGCAGGGTGTCGCCCAGCTGGGTCGCGACCTCGGCATAGCCTTCCTGCTCGGAGACCAGCTGCGTGCCCTGGTCGACGAGGAAGATGCGGTCGACGAACTCCAGCGCGTCGGGCGAGCCGGCGAGAGCGCGCAGCGTCTCCACGCAGTAGTCGGGCTTGTTGTAGGTGGTGATGCCGAGCGAGGCGAGGCCGGCGCGGGCCGGTTCCTGCGTGGTCGTCCACTCCGCGCCCTCGAGGACCGCGTGCGTCTCGTCGGCGACGATGTCGAACCAGATCCACCCGCCGTCGCTGTACTGCGTCAGGTCGAGGTCGAACGTGGTCGTCGCCTCTCCCGAGACTTCCCGCGTCGCGACGCGTTGGCGGATGCCGGAGCCGTTCGAGCGGTACACGAGCACCGTGGCGTGTCCCGTCGTGCGCACGGTGAGGGCGATGTGACGGACGCTGGTCCAGTGCTGCCAGTAGGCGGCGGGGAAGGCGTTGAAGTACGTGCCGAAGGAGACCCGTCGCCCCGAGACGATGCGTGCACGATGCCGGCCGAGGATGTTGGCGAGGTGCGCGCGGTTCGACACGCGCACCGGCTCGTCCTCGATCACGGACCAGGTCTCCGGGTCGGCGTACAGCGGAAGGAGGTCGGGGTCGCGATCGAGGGGGAAGACGACGTTCTGCAGGACGTGGACCACGCGGGGATTCTCCGATGTTGTTTCGCCGCCGGTCCCGGACAGGGGTCGACGGCGGTTTCGACGAGCAGAGAGTAGCCTACCGTCCGCCGCCTTGGGATCTTCGGAGGAGCCCGGTCCGGCGGCGGGGCCCGCGATAGGATGACCGCGATGAAGGTATTGATCACCGGCGGGGCCGGCTACATCGGATCCACCGTGGCGACGGCATGCATCGAGTCCGGCATCGACGTCGTGGTGCTCGACGATCTGTCCACCGGGCGACGCGATTTCGGGGCGGGGCGCAACCTCTACGTCGGCGACATCGCCGACGTCGAACTCGTCGATCGCATCCTCACCGAGCATGCCGACATCGATGCCGTGATCCACTGCGCCGCGCGCATCGTGGTGACGGAATCGGTCGACGATCCGCTCGGCTACTACGAGACCAACGTCGGCAAGACGATCATCCTGCTGCGTCGCCTGCGGGCCGCGGGGATCGGACGCGTCGTGTTCAGCTCGTCCGCCGCCGTGTACGCGGGCGACGGAGGTGAGGGCGTCGACGAGAGCGGACGTCTGGCGCCGTCGAGTCCGTACGCGACCTCGAAGGCGATGGTCGAGCAGATCCTGCGCGACGCCGCGACGGCCGGCGACTTCCGCGCGATCGCGCTCCGATACTTCAATCCGATCGGCGCCGACCCCCGCCTGCGCACGGGCCTGCAGAATCCGACCCCGACCCATGCGCTCGGAGTGGTCATGCGCGCGCACGCCGCGGGAAAGCCCTTCTCGATCACCGGCACCGACTGGCCGACGCGAGACGGCTCCGGACTGCGGGACTACATCCATGTGTGGGACCTCGCGCTCGCCCATGTGGCGGCGGTGCAGAGGTTCGACGAGGTCGCGACCGAGGAGCAGCCGTACCAGGTCGTGAACATCGGCAGGGGCGACGGCGTGACGGTCCGCGAGCTCGTCGCGGCCTTCGAACGCGTCACCGGCGAGACCCTGTCGGTCGTCGAGACGGCCCGCCGCCCGGGAGATCAGGCGGGAGCGTTCGCGATCGTCGACCGCGCCGCGGAAGTCCTGGGGTGGCAGGCCGAGCGCTCGGTCGACGACGGCGTCCGTGACGCCCTCGCCTGGGCGGAGAAGCTGCGCTCCCTGGGCTGAATCTCCGGGCGTCCGGTCATTCCTGGGGGCGGAGGATCGGGATGACGCCGGTGTTCGCGGCGTCGATGCTCTCCCGCCAGGAGCGCGACTGCCCGGCCCGCAGAGCGCACAGCACGAGCATGAACCATCCCGCCTCGACCAGCGTGAAGCTCTCGAACATCGAGTCGACCGCGAGCGTCACGAGAATGATCGGGGTCCAGGCGTAGACCACGGACCGTCGCACGCTCGCGACGAGCCAGGAGCGCACGAGGGCGATGCCGCCCAGCAGGAGGAACAGGACGAGCCCGGCGGCACCGAGCTGCAGCAGGACGTCGAAGAACGCGTTCAATGCGCTCTGATGACGCTCGTCGAGTCGGAAATTGATGTAGGTGAACGGATACTCGCCCCGCGCCCACGACCCGAACCACCCCCACCCCTCGATCGGCTTGAGCGTCGTGAAGTCCAGGATCGTGTTCCACAGGTCGCCGCGCAGGGAGAAGTCCGAGCCGGCGTCGAGCAGGGCGATGATCTGATGCCGGAGCGCGAAGGCGACCGTGAGGGCGAGGGCCACGAGAATGCCGAGCCCCCACTGCACGATGCTGCGTCGTTCGGGGGAGGCGTGCCGCACGATCGTCAGGGCGAGGGTGACGATCCCGACCGCGGCGGCGAGCACCAGCACGGTCGGCGACGCCGAGAGGAAGGCCAGCGATCCGGCGAGAGCGACCGATCCGATCGCGAGCGGTGCCTTGACGGACTGCGTGCGCCACTCGACCACGAACGTGATGAGGGCGATCACCGCCATGAACCCGAGCATGTTCCGGCTGCCGAAGATGCCCTGGATCGGACCTCCCTCCGCGAGCAGCCCGTCCACGCCGAGGGCGGGGAAGGGGACGTCCAGGAGGATCCCGGAGACGATCTCCACGCCCAGGGAGACCGCCAGGAGCAGGCGCAGAGTGTCGCCGATCGCGCGGACGGTCTGCAGGGTGTCGCGGATGTGGCCGATCGTGATGGCGAGGAACGCGAAGCCGAACAGCGAGGACCAGCCCAGGAGGGTGTCGCCGCGATCCGTGGTCCAGATCACGCTGATCAGCGCCCAGGCGAGGAACGCGAGCAGCGAGGAGGGCGCGATCCGCAACAGTGAGAGCTCCTCGCGGCGCACCCAGAGGATCCCGGCGCCGATGACGCACAGGATCGCGATGATGGTGGAGAGGGTCACGGTCGAGGTGAGCCGCTCGATCGCGAACGAACCGAACACGGCACCGAGGGCAGCCAGGGTGAAGGCGCGCGCCATCTCCACGGAGCCCAGCAGTCGCGTCATCCGTCGCAGCGGCGTCACGGCACTCGCCGCTGTCGCGTCCCGCGTTCGAACACCAGATCCCGTTCGCCGACGCCCACCAGGGGCACCGACTTGATCTTGAAGCTGAACAGGATCACCAGCAACCACCCCCAGAGCATGATCGGTGTGGACTCGGAGAGCCCCTGGACCAGGAGCACCACCGTGAACAGGCTCGGCAGCAGGGTCAGCGGTGAGAAGTTGCGCGAGGAGTTCAAGTCCCAGCGGGGGCGATCGACCGCGAAGAACCAGGAGCGCCAGAGCAGGCTGACGTAGACGATCGCCATCAGGGCCACGCCGAGCGCGCCGAGCTGGAGGAAGACGTCCAGCCACATGTTGTGGGCGTGGAACACCGTGATGCCGTGATCGACGATCCAGCGATCGAAAGCGGGATCGTCGGGGATCCACGGGCTGGAGAATCCGTTGCCGAAGAAGGGGCGCTGCACGGCCCGTTCCAGGACGGCTGTCCAGATCGTGTCCGAGCGTCCGGTGAGATCGGTGCTGCGCCCCAGCAGCGACAGGAGCGGCTCGCGTAGCACCCAGACGGCCGCGACAGCGAGGATCGTCCCCCCGATCGAGATCGCGTAGATGCGGGTCCGGGCGCCCGGCGTCCGCGCTCGCCGCATCAGCAGGGCGACGAGGAGGACCACCGCGGCGGCTGCGGCGCACGCGAGCGCCGTGGCCGAGGAGGTGCGCAGCAGGAAGTAGGCGGCGAGCAGCATCCAGAGGGCGAGGGTGGTGCGCCACCGTGCGCGTGCGGCGAAGAGGATCCCGAAGGTGATGAGGGCGAAGAGCGAGATGATCGCCAGCAGGTTCGCGTTGCCGACGATGCCCTGGATGCGGCCGCCGTCGAACAGGTTGTCGCGCACCCAGTACCACTGCGGATCGATCGAGCCCTCGGGCAGGGTCAGGAAGTTGGGAAGCAGCGGGGCGTGCAGCACGAGCGACACCCACAGCTCCAGCGCGAGCGAGAGCCCGAGGATCCACTTGAACGCGGACGAGAGCGCGCGGACGATCTCGGGCCAGGACAGCACATGCGCGATGAACAGGGCGTTCACGGTGACCGCCGCCAGCAGGGTTCCCGTGAGCAGTGTCGGGCCGCGCCACTGCGACCAGGCCACGGAGATGAGCGCCAGGGCCGTGTAGCCCAGGGCGGCCCAGGGCAGACGGCGCCAGCGGAACGGCTGCGGCTTGCGGCGGGCGAGCATCGGAACACCGATGGCCGCCGTCGCCAGAGTGAACGCCACCATGACGAGACCCGCTCCGAGCATCCCGATCAGATTGTAGACCGCGGTGTGCGCGAAGACCGCGATCAGAACGAGGATCACGTATCCGCGCAGGAGAAGGTGACCCGTCGACTCGCGCTCGGGCGCGGTGGGCGGGGCCGCAACCGGGTGTCTGGTGTACTGCGCCATCGCGTTCAGGTTACCGCGCCCGGTCGTCGACGTCGCTGTGCATCGCACCGCCGCTCTACGCTGGGTGCATGCTGCTGAGTCTGACGAACACGCCCCGCGACTACGCCTGGGGCTCGAGCTCCCTGCTGGCCGAGATGGAGGGACGCTCCGCGTCGGGTGCCCCCGAGGCGGAGGTCTGGTTCGGGGACCACCCCGGCGACCCCGCCGACGTCGAGGGCGGCGGCACCCTGGACCGGGTGACGGGTGGTTCGCTGCCCTACCTTCTGAAGCTTCTGGCGGCCGCCCAGCCGCTGTCGATCCAGGTGCATCCGACGATCGCCCAGGCACAGCGAGGGTGGGAGAGCGAGCAGGCGAAGCCCGGCGACGATCCCACCCGCAACTACCGCGACGCCAATCACAAGCCCGAGCTCATCGTGGCGCTGAGTGAGACCTTCCAGTCGCTCAGCGGACTGCGACCGGTGTCCGACACGCTCGCTCTGCTCGACCGCCTCGGCGACGGCGGCGCCGTCGCCGAGCTCCGTGCCCGCCTGCGCGGCGAGGGAGAGGTGCTGGCGGACACCATCGGGTGGCTGCTCAGCGGAGAGGCCCAGCGCGAGGTCGAGGAGATCATCGACGCCGTCATGGGGGCTGCCGCGGCGGCAGACGCGGGGGAGTGGACGGAGACGATCGCTGCCGTTGCCGGCATCGCGCGCACCTATCCCGGTGACCCCGGAGTCGTCGTCGCGCTGCTGATGAACCACGTGACGCTCCGCCGGGGGGAGGCCATCTTCCTGCGCGCCGGTCTCCTGCACGCCTACCTCGAGGGGCTCGGCGTCGAGATCATGGCGGCGAGCGACAACGTGCTGCGCGGAGGGCTGACGCCCAAGCGGATCGATGTGCCCGAGTTGCTGTCGATCCTGGACGCCACCCCCGGGGCCGTCCCCGTGCTGCGGCCCACCGAAGAGGGCGCGATCACGGACTATCCGGCACCGGTGCCCGACTTCGCCCTCCGGCGGGTGACGCTGAGCGGGACTCCCGTCGACATCGAGGTGACCGGACCGACCATGGTGCTCGCCACCGCGGGATCGGTCGAGGTCGCGACGGAGGATGGCGAGCCGAGATCGATCGCGGTGGGCTCCGCGGCCTTCGCCACGGCCGACGAGCGGCGGCTGCGTCTTTCGGGTGCGGGAGAGGCGTTCGTGGCGTCGCCGGGCCGCTGACGGACGGTGCCGAGCGCGTGTCCCGGGCGTGTCCATGCGACACGCCCGGACGCGACACGCCGATGATCGTCAAGAACCTTCAAGAGACCATTGAGGGTTTACGATCCGCGACTTGACCCGAGCGAATGACACGGGTGTAATTAGTGAATCAGAAGCCCATGGGGGGGCACAGACAGGGTTGGAGATCGAGATGACGGGATACCGTTCCGACGTACCGGAGAACTGGTTCGTCGATCCGATCAACCTCGGAGTGCCGGGGGTGCGGAAGCCGAACGTCGACGACGACAACGCGCTGGCCTGGCAGAGCGACGCGCTGTGCTCGCAGACCGATCCCGAGGCGTTCTTCCCCGAGAAGGGCGGCTCGACGAGAGACGCCAAGCGCATCTGCACGACGTGCGACGTGCGCGGGGAGTGCCTCGAGTACGCGTTGAACAACGACGAGCGCTTCGGCATCTGGGGCGGCCTCTCCGAGCGCGAGCGCCGCAAGCTCAAGCGCCGCGCGAGCTGACTCGGCGTGAACGCCGGTCGCCGGAGGATTCCCTTCCTGGGCGCGCCGCACGCACTCCGGTCACCCACGGCATCGCGCGCTTAGGCTGACGACGTCATGCCAGCCCGAGTTCACGCCATCATCGTCGCGCGCCCCGGAGCTTCTGCCCGCGCGCAGCTGCTCCGCACACTGGACGCCCTGCGATCCCAGACCATGCCCGCCGCGGCGGTGACTCTCGTGATGTGCGGCGATGCGGCGTCGGCGCGCGAGAGCGAGTCCGTGTCGCGCACCGTGGAAGGCATCATCGAAGCGCGGGGGACGACGTCCTTCGCCGACGCGATCGAGCTCGCTCGCCCGCGCGTCGCCGAGGGATCCGCCGTCTGGCTGCTCGCGCACGACACGGCGCCCCACCCGCGCGCGCTCGAGCGACTGCTGGGGACCCTGGAACGCTCGCCCTCGGCGGCCATCAGCGCCCCGAAGCTCGTGTCCGCGGACAACGACCGCGAGATCGTCTCCCTCGGCGTCAGCATGACCGCGCTCGGGCGCACCGTCGAGCTCGCCGCCGGCGAGCTCGACCAGGGACAGCATGACGGCGTCGACGACGTGCTGGGTGCCGACGTCCGCGGCATCCTGATCCGCAGCGAGGTGCGCGACGCGCTCCGGCCCGACCCCGCGCTGGGCGGAGCCGATGAGGGGCTGGATCTGGGTGTTCGGGCTCGCCTGGGCGGCGGACGTGTCGTTCTCGCTCCCGGCGCGCGGGTCTCGGTGGAGCCGGATGGGCCCGCCGCGTTGCCGCCGGGCGGAACCCGCCGCGCCTTCGTCACCCGGCTCGCGCAACTGCACCGCCGGCTCGCCTACGCGCCCGCGCCGGCCGTCGTGCTGCACTGGCTGTCCCTGCTCCCGCTCGCCCTGTGGCGATCTCTGACGCACCTGGTCGGAAAGCGCCCCGAAGCGGTCGTCCCGGAATGGGCTGCGGCGCTGACGGCGATGGTGCGACCCACGGCGATCGCACGATCACGGCGCGACATCCGCGCCTTCCGCACCTCGACCTGGGCGAGCATCACCCCCCTGCGGGTCACCGCGTCCGACCTCCGTCGCCGACTGGATGACGGTCACGGCAGCGAGGGCGGTGCCGTGAGCGAGCTCCGTTTCTTCTCCGGAGGCGGGGCGTGGGCAGTGCTCGCCGCGCTCGCCGTCAGCGTCGCCTCGTTCACGACCCTCCTGGCCTGGCCCACCGTCGGAGGGGGCGGGCTGCTCCCGCTGCAGGAGACCGTCGCCGCACTCTGGCGAGACGCCGCCTGGGGCCTGCGTGGCGGCGGGATCGATGTGGTCGGACCCGCCGATCCCTTCGCCGCGGTCGTGGCCGTGCTCGGCAGCCTGTGGCCCGCGGGGCCCTCGTTCTCGCTGGTGCTCCTGTGGGTTCTGGCGCTTCCGCTCGCCGTCCTCGGCGGCTGGTTCGCCGCGACACGGGTCACCGACCGCGCCGCTCTGCGCATCTTCGCCGGGGTCGCCTGGGCACTGGCCCCCACGTTCCTCACGGCCCTGGTCGAGGGCCGCCCGGCCGCCGTCCTGGCGCACCTGCTGCTGCCGTGGCTGTTCCATTCCGCTGCGGTGGCGCATCGATCCTGGGGCGCGGCGGGTGCGGCCTCCCTGCTGTTGGCGGCCGTCCTCGCCTGCGCGCCGTCGCTCGCTCCCGCGCTCGCCCTGCTCGTGGTGATCGCTCTGGGGGTCGCGCTCGGTACGGCTCAGTTCCGTGGCGCCGGGCGTCTGCTCTGGCTGCCGCTCCCCGCCGCCGCGATGTTCGCGCCGCTGGTGATCTGGCAGATCGTGCACGGCACCCCCCTCTCTCTCCTGGGTGATCCCGGGCTGATCTGGAGCGGCGCTCAGGCCGGAGCCGACGCCGCCGGCCGATTCGCCGTCGCCACCGGCTTCCCGACGTCAGACCTCGCCGGATGGATGGGGTTCGCACCCGCATCGCTCGCGACCTGGGCTCCGATCCTGTGCGCGCCGCTCGCGCTCCTCGCGGTGGCCGCGCCCGTCGCCCCCCGGTGGCGCGCAGGCATCATGCTGCTCGTGGTGGCGCTCGCCGGGCTCGCCACCGCGTTCCTCGCCGTGGGCATCACGGTGAGCTTCGCGCAGGGCACCCCGGCCCCCATCTGGCCCGGAACGGGGCTGAGCCTCGCCTGGGCGGGTGTCGTCGGGGCGGCGGTGGTCACCCTGGACACGGCCGTGACGCTGCCGAGACTGCGCACCGTCGCCACGACCGTCGCGGCGCTCGCTCTCGTGTTCCTCTCCGTGCCCTCGCTGACCTCTGTGCACCTGGAGGCGTCCGCGTTGCGCAACGGACCCACATCCACTCTGCCGGCCTACGTCGCCGCTCAGGCGGCGGCCGCGGAGAATCTCGGGACGCTGGTGCTGACACCGCAGAACGACGGCTCCCTCGCGTCCGACGTGGTCTGGGGTGCGAGTGAGACGCTCGGGTCGCAGACCACGATGCTCACGACCGCGACGGAGCCCCGCGGGGTGGACATCACGACGCTGTCCGTCGACCTGCTGTCCGCCCGTGCGTTCGACGCCCCGGGTGAACTCGCCTCCCACGGGATCAGTTATGTCCTCCTCGCCCAGCAGAGCGAGGGGGAGGGTGACAAGGCCCGAGCCCTGCGCACCTCGGCGATCGCCTCCATCGATCAGCGCGCCGGATTCGTCCACGCGGGCACGACGGAGCGCGGCGTGCTCTGGCGGGTCGAGGCGGATGTCGCGGATCGCGGGGTGCTCTCGACGTCGCAGGAGGGCTCGGCACGTCTCGCCGTCACTCTGCAGCTGATCGTGGTCTTCGCGGCGCTGCTTCTGTCGATCCCGACGAGAGCCTCGCGGCGCGCAGCCCGGGCGCGCTCGCGCATCGTGGGACAGGTTCCTCAGGAGCTGATCATCCTGCCTCGGCGCACGGACGATGACGACCATGATCCGGCGGGTGACGCGGAGGTCACGACCGAAGCCGTCCCGGCGCTCGACGATCCTTCCCGCACGGATGCCTCCGACTCCGACTCCGACCCTGCCGACGCCGATCCCGCCGTCACGGACCCGGCCGGCACGGAGCCGGTGGACGCGGAACCGGACGCGGATGACGAAGAACCCGCAGACACCGACCGCAACACGGGGGAGCAGCGATGAGCGCCACTCGGGCCGTCCGCGTCGTGACGACCGGCGCACGACTCGTCACCGGAGCAGCGGTGGCGGTCGCCTGCGTGGTCGGCGTGGTCGCGGCGATCCACGCGCCCTGGCCGGAGCTGAGCCAGAGCCCGGCGCAGGTCGAGGTCACCCCGCTGCCCGGCGACAGCGTGCTGGTCTGCAACGGCGATCTGCGCGCGATCGGTCGCGACTCCTCCGATCCGCTCGGGATGCGGTCGGCCGGCTCACCTCGGCTCACGCAGGGGTCGACCTCCGCCCTCCCCACGGCGTCGGCCATCCGCGTCGCGGACGTGATCGACGCGAGAGATGCGACGGCGCTCACCGGAGTCGTCGCCGATCGCATCGCTCCTCTGATCGCGGCGACCGAGTCGGTCTCGTCCGCGGCCGAGGATCTCAGCGGGTTCGCGGCGCTCCCGTGCGGCACGCCGCGTCTGGAGTCCTGGCTCGTCGGCGGAAGTGTGGACACCGGACGCTCGGACATCGTGGTGCTCTCCAACGCCTCGGAGGTGGCGGCCACGGTGACCCTGTCGGTCTACGGCGAGAGCAGGAGCGCGCGGACGGTCATCGTCCCCGCATCCACCCAGGTCTCGCTGGCGCTGACCTCGATCGCCGCCGGCAACAGCGCCCCGGTGGTGCAGGTGACCTCCGACGG
Source organism: Microbacterium sp. TW_SC_2 (assembly GCF_055361165.1). Classification (NCBI taxonomy): domain Bacteria; kingdom Bacillati; phylum Actinomycetota; class Actinomycetes; order Micrococcales; family Microbacteriaceae; genus Microbacterium; species Microbacterium sp. TW_SC_2. The sequence continues at coordinate 1,187,936 of NZ_CM143952.1, forward strand.
CGCCTCGGTTCGCGCCGTGCTGCAGTCCTCCGTGGTCCGCACGTTGGACCCGGCGGGCATGGACCTGCAGGACTCCGTGGCAGGGCCGCAGCAGAATCCGGTCATCGCGGGCGTTCAGTCCTTCGCAGCCGACGGGGACGACGCCGACATGACCGTCCTGCGCCTGCTGTCGCCGCAGAGTGCTGCGGAGGCGCGTGTCGTCGTCCGCGAGACGGGGTCGTCGTCCGTGGCGAACGAGTTCTCCGTGTCGCTCGCGGCGGATCTCCCGGCAGACGTGTCGCTGAGCGGCCTCGCGCCCGGTTCCTACACCGTCGAGATCGATGCCGATGCGCCCGTGGTCTCCGGCGTCCGTCAGCAGGGCGGGCTCGGAGCCGGAACGGACTTCGCGTGGGTGACGCCCGCCCCGGAGATCGACGCGGACGTGCTGTTCGCTGTCCCGGAAGGCCCGAGCGCGACACTGCATCTGATGAACACGACGGATGCCGACCTTCGAGTCACGGTGGCACCGGCGGACGGCGCGGGGCAGCCCCGGGAGGTGACCGTCGGCGCGCAGAGTTCGATCGAGGTCCCGGTCGATGCGGAGGGTGCCTACCTGCTGCAGCCCGAGGGAACCGTGCACGCGGCCGTGACCATGGCTGCCGGCGGCGCGCTCGCAGGGTGGCCGATCCAGCCGGGGGCGGGCGCAGCGCAGAGCATCACCGTCTACCCGTAGGGCACGAGCAGGAGGTTCCCGTCCTGACGGGGACCGGGATCAGTGCTCGTGGCCGAAGTCCCAGGGTTCGCGGCCCACGTATTCGGCGGCGGCCCGGAAGACGGCACTCTCGATCGCCATGCGGCGGTGAGCTCCGTCGTCGTGTCCGGGCGGGAGCAGACGCTCGATCGGCAACCGGAACAGGATGATGCGCGAGTGCTCCCGGTCCAGGTACCAGCGGGGAACCTCGTCGGCGGCGTCGAAGCCGGGCATCGCGCCGATCTCGAAGCGGACCTCCTGCAGCTCCGGCCAGGCGCCCCGCAGGAACTCGACCGCCGTGCCGACGGTGAGGTCGAAGCGGTCGAGGCGTCCGTCGAGCGGCGCGAGCGGCGGCCGGACGACCTCGCTGCGCCCCAGACGCCCATGGCGCCCATGACGTGCGCCGCGACGGGGTGCGGCGGATGCGGATGCACTGCGTCGACGAGGCATGTCTTGAAGTCTAGGCGGTGCTCTGCGCTGTCGCGGCGCGGCACCACGGCGACCTCACCCGATCGGCATACGCTGGCCCTGATGAACGGACGACTCTGCTCGAAGATGGGCTGCGCGCGCGAAGCCGTGGCGACGCTCACGTACGACTACGGCGACCAGATGGCAGCGCTCGGGCCCCTCGGTCTCGCCCAGCACCCGCACGCGCACGACCTGTGTGCCCCGCATGCGGACCGACTCTCGGTTCCCGCGGGGTGGCTGGTCGTCCGCCACGAGGCGCTGCGCGTCTGAGCCGCGGTCAGGCGCCGACGTGCCGTCCGGTGAGTCGCTCCGCGCGGCGGTCGGCATTCTCGAGTGCGCGACGTTCGCGCTCGCGCCGCAGCACGGTGATGCCCACCAGCGTCTCCTCGGGCGATGCGGTCGGCATCGGTGAGACGAACGGTGCCGCCTCGGAGAGCAGGTCGTGCGCGACGCGTGCCCGCGCGGCCGGCACCATCCGAGGGGCGCTCACCAGGAACTGCGAGATCCGACGGGCCAGGCGATCCGGCATCCGTGCCACGTCGGCGACCTGTGCCCAGCCGGACAACGCGGGAGGCAGCACGGGTGCGTGGAAGGAGAGCTGCGGGGTGCGGACGCGCTGGCAGTAGGTTCCCGCGACCAGATCGCCCAGCCGCTGCGAGCGGGCATTGAAGGCGCCGGTGAGCACGGCCAGTCCGCCGAAGGTCATGTAGATCTCGAGAACGCCCAGCAGCGCCCGGATGAACGCGTGACGGAAGCCCGCCGCGCCGCCGTCCACCCGCACGATGCGACCGCCGACCGCGAGCTTGCCCAGGCTGCGTCCCTTCAGGGCGACCTCCATCGTGATCGGCAGCACCACGAAGCTCACCACGAAGGCCGACACGAGAGCGATCCGATCGGTGGCCTCGTTCAGCACGCCGATGTCGAGCAGCCAGATCCGAAGGAAGATCCAGAGCAGGAACACCGCGAAGCCCACGAGCATGTCGATCAGCGCACCGAGAGCACGCAGCAGGAAACCGACCGGCTGCACATCGATGGCGACGGCTTCTCCGGAGAGCACCTCGTCGGAGGCATCGATCGGCGAGGACATGAGTACAGTAAATCAGGTGGATGCTGATGCGCTGTCGGATGCCCGCCGCGCCGAGTGGCAGCGGCTGGACGAACTCAGCCGCGCCCGCCTCGACGGCGAGGGCGTGGACGAGCTGGTCGTGCGCTATCGCGCCGCTTCCGCCGACCTCGCCGAGCTGAAGACGTCGGTCGGCGATTCGCCCCAGGGCGCGTACCTGTCGACGATCCTCGTGCGCGCCCGGCTGCGGCTCACCGGGGCCTCCGACAGCATCCTGACGCAGACCGCTCGGTTCTTCGCGCTGCAGCTCCCGGCCGCGCTGTACCGGTTGCGCCGGCTCACCCTCGTCATCGCGATCGCGTTCGTCGCCGTGGTGGTCGGAGTCGCCGCGTGGATCTCGAACGACCCGGCGCTCATGGCGGCCCTCGGGCCCGCCGACGCGTTCCAGCAGTACGCCGACGAGGACTTCACGGGGTACTACACCGAGAACTCCGCCGCGGAGTTCATGGGGATGGTGTGGACGAACAACGCGTGGATCGCGCTCCAGTGCGTGCTGTTCGGGGTGACCGGCATCTGGCCGATCTATGTCCTGATGCAGAACGCCATGGGCCTCGGCACCTCCGCCGCCGTGATGGCCGCGTACGACAAGGCCGACATCATGGTGCTGTACATCCTCCCGCACGGCATGTTGGAGATGACCTGCATCTTCGTCGCCGCCGCCGCGGGGCTTCGCGTGTTCTGGGCGTGGGTGGCGCCGGGCCACCGTTCCCGCGGGGAGGCGCTGGCCGCCGAAGGGCGGGCCCTGGCGACCGTGGCCATCGGACTCGTGTTCGCCCTCCTGCTCGCGGGGCTCGTCGAGGGATTCGTCACCGGCTGGGGTCTGCCGTGGCCGGTCAAGATCGGCATCGGCGCCGCCGCGCTCGCCGTCTTCCTCATCTACATGATCGTCATCGGAGGCCGTGCCCACGGCCGCGGCGAGACCGGGGATCTGGTCGAGTTCGAAGCGGGCACCCCGCGGCTGGTCGCCGGCTGAGAACGGCGTCGCGGTCGTCGCGGTCCGAGGTGCCTACAGCCGTCCGGCGGCCTTGAGCTCCAGATAGCGATCGGCGATACGCGGAGGAAGCGTCTCCGGATCGGCGGCGATGGCCTCTCCTCCCGCTCGGCGGATCGCGTCGGCGACGTTCTCCGCATCGCGCATCGTACGCTCGGCCGCCGCCGCGAGGTAGATCTCCTCACGGGACCCGCGCTGCTGGGCGAGCGTGGCGACCGCATCATCGGTCACCGACCCGACGAGCACCGTGGTCGCGCGGGAGGCGTCGGGGAAGGCACCGAGGAAGCCCCGCGCCGACTCCGCCGCGTCCTGCGCCGTCAGCACGACAAGCAGCGACGGGCGCGTGGTGAGCGAGCGCACGGCGGCGAATGCTCCGTGCCAGTCGGTGTCGACCAGTCGCGCGTGGACCGGCGCCATCGCGTCGGTCAGCGCGGGGAGCAACGCAGGGCCGTCGACGCCGGTGACGCGGCCCCGCACGACGCGGTCGTACATCAGCAGATGCACGTGATCGCCGGCGCGGGAGGCGAGGGCGGCCAGCAGCAGCGCCGCCTCGAGTGCGGCGTCCACGCGCGTGCCGTCACCGACGCGCGCGGCCGCCGTCCGGCCGGTGTCGATGATGATCACGACGTGACGGTCGCGCTCGGGCCGCCACGTGCGGAGCATGGTGGTACCCGCGCGTGCCGTGGCGCGCCAGTCGATCGAGCGGACGTCATCACCTCGCACGTACTCGCGCAGCGAGTCGAACTCGGTTCCCTGACCGCGCACCTGGATGCTGGTGTTTCCGTCGAGCTCCCGCAGTCGCGCGAGGCGCGAGGGAAGGTGCTTGCGCGAGGTGAACGCCGGCAGCACGCGGATCGCGCCGCGCACCTCGTGCTTCGCCTGCCTGCCGCTGAGCCCCAGCGGGCCGAGGGAGCGGACCATCACGAACTCGCTGACGAGCTCGCCGCGACGACGCGGCAGCAGCGGGATCGCGACACGCGCCCGCTCTCCGGCGGGGACGCGCAGGCGCAGCCTCTCCGTTCCTGCTCCGGCTGTCGGCTGCCAGGCGTCGCGCACGCGGGCATCCAGGGTGCGCGTCCCGAGGTTGTGCAGCGCGATGCTCACCGGCACCTGTTCGCCCAGCCGTGCCCGGGCAGGCACGCGGCGGCTCACGGTCACGGTGCGCGGGCTGGCAGCCACGGCGATGTCGATGACGACCAGCACGGCGCACAGCGCCAGCCACCCGCCCAGCACCGCGTACGCCGAATAGCCCGCGAGCCCGGCGAGGACGAGCGGGATGACGCCGACGGCGAGCGCGACGGCGAGGCGGCCGGTGACGAACACCTAGATCGGAACCCGGGTCTGCTGCACGACGGAGGTCAGCACCGCATCCGCCGAGACTCCCTCCATCTGCGCATCCGGTCGGAGCTGGAGGCGATGACGCCAGACCGGGACCAGCATCGTCTGCACATGGTCGGGGGTCACCGCGGACGAGGCGTTGAGCCAGGCCCACGCCTTCGCCGCCGCGAGAAGCCCGGTCGAGGCGCGCGGGCTCGCCCCGAGCTCCACCGAGGGGGACTGCCGGGTCGCGCGGGCGAGGTCGACGACGTAGCCGAGCACGTCGTCCGTGACCTCCACCCCCGCGGCCGCCTGCTGCGCCGCGCGGATCTCCTCCGCGGTGACGACGGCCTCGACGCCGGTCAACTCGCGCGGCGAGAATCCCTCGGCGTGCCGGCGCAGCACCGAGACCTCGGCGTCGCGTTCCGGCATCCCGACCACCAGCTTCATCAGGAATCGGTCGAGCTGAGCCTCCGGGAGGGAGTATGTGCCCTCGTGCTCGATCGGATTCTGGGTCGCGGCGACCAGGAAAGGATCCGGGAGCGTGCGGCTGACGCCGTCGGCGGAGACCTGCCGCTCCTCCATCGCCTCCAGGAGGGCCGCCTGGGTCTTCGGCGGGGTGCGGTTGATCTCGTCCGCCAGCAGGATGTTCGTGAAGACGGGGCCTGCGCGGAAGTCGAACTCGCCGGAGCGCGCGTCGTACACCAGCGACCCGGTGACATCGCCCGGCATCAGGTCGGGTGTGAACTGCACGCGCTTGGTGTCGAGTCCCAGAGCGCGGGCGAAGGACCGGACGACGAGCGTCTTCGCGACCCCGGGAACGCCCTCCAGGAGCACATGACCGCGGGCGAGCAGCGATACCAGCAGCCCGGTGACGGTCCCCGCCTGGCCGATCACGGCCTTGTCGACCTCCGTGCGCACCCGGTGCATCGCCTGCCGCAATGCGTGGTCGTCGATGGTGGTGTACTCAGCGGTCACGGGGTGTCCTCGGCTTCCGTCGGGATGGATGAAGGGTCGGTCGGGCGCGGCTCATGCGGAACCTCCCGGGTGCGGGGCGCTCGCCGCGACGGCGCGTTCGAGCTCGCTGAGCCTGCGCGCGAGCTCGATCAGACCCGTGTCGTCCTCCGGCAGCGGGCCGGCGAGCAGGGGCTGAAGAGTGCCGCGCGGCGTGCGGAGGCGGTCGGATGCCGCGTCGGCGACCTCGTCGGCGCTCGCCTGCTCGGCGAGGCCGAGGCGTCGCGCCAGTCGCCGGTGCGTGCCGTCGCGGAGGGCGCGGGCGGCATGGGGCGCATCGCCCGCCCGGGCCGTGAGGCGCGCGCGTCCGTGCATCGTCTCGGACGCGCGGACGGTGACCGGGAGGGTCTCGGCGACGAGAGGTCCGAAGCGCTGGCCGCGCCAGAGGGCCGCAGCGATGCCCGAGAGCAGCAGCAGGAGGATCACCGGGGTGAGCCACGGTGGAGTGAGGGTGCCCAGAGTGTCGACCTGTTCACCCTCGATGTCGGTGTCGCTGAAGCTCGGCACGTACCACACGACGCGGTCCGTCTGTCCGATCAGCGCGAGCGCGAGCGCGGCGTTGCCGTTCTCCGCCAGGAAGGAGTTGGTGAACAGCTTCGAGCCCTCGATCACGACGCGGCGGCGGTCGGCACGATCGTCGATGAGCACCGCGGCGCCGTCGTCGTCGCCGAAGCATGCGGTCACGCCGTCGGCGGGGGAGAAGAGCCGGTCCGGTCGGATCTCGCCGACCAGGGCGAACTCCGGGATCGCGCACTCCGGGGCGGCGGTCGTCCTGCTGCCCGACGCACCGGACCCGATCTCGAGCAGGTCGAGCAGTCTGCTGCTCGACGACAGGAAGACCACGCGCTCCGCGGGGCCGATCAGTTCGTCGACCGCGTCGTCGGAGAGCGCGAAGGGGTTCGCCATCACGAGTGTGGTCTCGCCGTCGATCGCGGCGCGCGCATCGACGCGGGACCGGACGACCTCGATCTCTACGCCCTGATCGCGCAGGATCTCGGCCAGGGCGAGCGCGCCCGCGTCGTTGCGCCCCTCGGGGTCGAGCGAGCCGCGACCGCCCGGGGCACCGGCGCTCACGCTCATCGCGATGAAGGACACGGAGACCACGAGGGCCGCGATGATCGCCCAGGCGATCAGCGAGCGGAGTCGCCGCGGAGGGCGCTCGGCGGTGGGAGGCGATGCGCTCCCTGCGGTCAGCGTCATGCCGGCACCGCCTCGAGGCGACGCGACTGCAGCCGCTCGTCGGTGGCGGCGATCTCGCGATAGCTCTGCTCGGTGGCCGGATGCCGGAGATAGCGCACGTCGTCGAAGGCGGTCGCAGCGGTGCGCATCGCCATCGACTCCTCGGTGAAGACCGCACTGGCTTCGCGGGCGATGGCCTGCGCCGTCGCACCGGGCGCGGGGTCGATGACGTCGCGCTCGAGCAGGGCGCGGGCGATGGCACGGAAGCGGAGGACCGTCGCGGCATCCCAGTCGCCGTCCCGGGCGCTTCGTTCCGCGTCGGCTCTCAGCTGCGCGGCGCTGCGGTCATCGGTCGCGCCGAGCAGACCGTCGCCGGCCCGTCGGACCGCACGTGAGGCACGGGGTTTGCCCCAGATGATCAGTGCCGCGATCAGTGCCGCAGCGATGATCACGGTCACCACGATCAGGGCGGAGGGACCGAGGTTCGCGCCGTTCTGCGAGCTGAACAGATCGGCGATGAATCGTCCGACATCGCGCGCCATCAGGTCGAACCAGGTGGGCTTCGCGTCGGCGTACCGCGGGTTGGAGAGCTCCTCCTCCGCCCAGCGGCGCGCCTCGTCCCCGTCGGGGACGAACGGATCGTCGAGAAGACGGATCATACCGAGCCGTCGCCGCTCGACGCGTCGTTCGATGCGCCCGGGGCGGCCCACCCTGCCGGGGGCGGGGCCCACGGGCTGTCAGCGGTCGTCGACGGAGCGGGAGATGACGCGGCGGAAGAAGGCGGCGCGGCGGACGGAGGAGTGGACGCGGGCGGTGCCGGGGGAGGAGCAGGTGCGAACGACGGTCGTCCGGCGGACGGCTGTCCGGCGTACGGGGGGTGTGCGGCATACGGCGGCTGCGCCGGCGCGTACTGCGGCGGAGAGGGCGTCGGGTAGGGCGCCCCCGGGGACATCGCGACGTACTCGGGCACCTGGCGCGGCGGCGGGGCGTCGGTGACGGCGCGTGCGGGGTCCAGAGCGTACGGGTCGCCGAGCTGCTCCTCGCCGGCACCGAGGTCGCGCCGCTCCACATAGGAGATGAGTGTCTGGTCGAGACCTTCGTACCGCATGCGGCAGTCCAGATAGACGAGGGTCGCGCCGGTGCTCTGGACCACGAGCGCGATCGCCTGCAGCACGAGCAGAAGGATCTGCGGGGCGACGAGGGCGAAGACGTAGCCCACGACCGCCGTCGGCTCGGGAGATCCGGTGGGTGCCACCACCGAGCCCACCAGCGAGCTGAACAGGGACACGGGGATCCCGACGACCTGCATCGCGAGGCCCATGATCGCGCTGATCAGGAACGTCACGCCCCAGGCGACCCAGAACCGGCCGCGGGTCAATCGCCAGGACCGCACGAACGCTTCGCGGAAGCGGGCGCGCTCCAGCACCAGGATCGAGGGCACCAGCAGCAGCTTGGTCGACAGCCAGACCACCAGGGGGATGCTGGCGAGCACGATCAGGATCACGACGATCACGACGAGCCCGATGAGCTCGGGGGTTCCGCCCAGCCCGCCGGCGACGAACGCGGCGATGATGAGCGCGACGACCGCGATCGCACCGAAGATCGCGAGAACCGCGATCGAGGCGAAGGCCGCGAGCCGCCAGAACGCCGGAGCCATCCGGCGCCACAGCATCCGCAGCGTCGCCTTGACTCCGATGGCCGCGTATCCGATCTCGGCGGCGACCACGCCCTGCATGATCGCGGTGAAGGCGATCGAGGCGATGCCGACCGCGAGCCCGGCGATGATGTTGATCGCGACGGTTCCCGCGAGCACGGCCTCGAAGTCGGGGGAGCCGGCGGGCACGGTCTCCAGGCGGGAGAACGTGGTGAACAGGACCACCCCCATGACGCCGGCCGTCGCGAGGACCACGATGAGCTGGATCACCACGGCGAAGCCGAAGAGCACCTTGGGGTTGTGCCGGAGCGCCGCGAAGGCCTTTCCCAGCAGCATCCCGAACGTCAGCGGATGGAGGGGAATGATCCCTCTTCTCGGGGCAGGGGTCCACGTCTGGCCACTCACAGGCATTCCCTCCGTCGTGCGCTCCCATCGTGTCATATCCGCACGGCTGGTGCGCAGACCTGCGGATGCCGGGACTGAGTGCCATAAGGTAACAGTTATGACCTCACGCATCCTTGTGGTCGACGACGACACGGCGCTCGCCGAGATGATCGGCATCGTGCTGCGCACCGAAGGCTTCGAGCCGGTGTTCTGCGCCGATGGCGCACGGGCCGTCGATGAATGGCGCGCGCAGCGACCGGACCTCGTGCTGCTCGACCTCATGCTCCCGGGGATGGACGGCATCGAGATCTGCACGCGGATCCGAGCGGAGTCCGGCGTCCCGATCCTCATGCTCACGGCCCGCAGCGACACGGCCGACGTCGTTCGCGGACTCGAAGTCGGCGCCGATGACTACATGGTCAAGCCCTTCAACCCGAAGGAGCTCGTCGCGCGCATCCGCACGCGGCTGCGCCCCGCCCCGCAGAGCACGAGCGAGCAGCTGCGGGTCGGCGACCTCACGGTCGACGTCGACGCGCACGAGGTGCGACGCGGTACGACGCCCATCGCGCTCACCCCCCTGGAGTTCCAGCTGCTCGTGGCGCTCGCCTCCAAGCCGCAGCAGGTGTTCTCGCGCGAGATGCTCCTGGAGCAGGTGTGGGGCTACCACTACAAGGCCGACACCCGACTGGTGAACGTGCACGTGCAGCGTCTGCGCGCCAAGGTCGAGCTGGACCCGGACAACCCGAAGATCGTCATGACCGTGCGTGGCGTCGGCTACCGCGCCGGGAGTGTCGGATAGCCGCCCCATGGCCGTGACGGGAGCGACCACCACGGCGGTCGCGGTCCTGCGCGACTGGCGCGGCTGGCCGACGGTGCTCGGCGCTCTCTGGCGTCGATCCCTGAGGTTCCGCACCCTCACGATCACTCTGCTGGCGACATCGCTCGCGATCTTCGTCACGTGCGTGACGATGGCGCTGGTCATCCAGAACGACCTCTTCGTGTCGCGCAAGAACGTCGCTCTCGAAGACGCGAGACGCGCGATCGATCAGGCGCAGAGCACCCTGGACGTCGCGGAGATCGGTGATGATCCTGCCGCCCTGCAGGATCTGTGGACCAGCATCCAGGGTGATCTCGCTCGCAACTCGAGCGCGGATCAGCTCGCCGGGTTCCGCATCGATCTCGAGCCCAACTCCGTGCGACTGAGTGGCTTCACGAACGGCCTCAGCGGCAATCAGCTCAGCTCCGGGCTGCGCACCCGCGTGGTGGAGTTCGACGATCGTCAGGCCTGGCAGTCCGTCTCCCTCCCCATCGACGGAGGCCGCGAGGTCCCGGGTATCGTCGTGGGACAGCAGTTGTCGGTCCCGAGCGCCGGTCCGTTCGAGATCTACTTCGCCTACGAGCTCGGGGATGCCGATCAGACCCTGGTGTTCGTGCAGCGGACGCTGTGGATCGCCGGCATCTCGCTCGTGGCGATCCTGGCCGGCATCTCGTGGATCGTGCTGCGCGCCGTCGCGACTCCGATCGTGCAGGCGGCGGAGACGAGTGCGCGCCTGGCGGCCGGCGATCTGGGAGTGCGGCTCGAGGTGCACGGCGAGGACGAACTCGCCACGCTCGGGCGCTCCTTCAATGCGATGGCGGACAGCATCGAGGCGCAGATCAAGGAGCTCGGCGAGCTGTCGATGGTGCAGCAGCGCTTCGTCTCGGATGTGTCGCATGAGCTTCGGACGCCGTTGACCACGATCCGCCTCGCCGCCGAGATGCTCAACGACGTGCGTTCCGACTTCGATCCGACCACGGCGCGCACGGCGGAGTTGCTGCATGCACAGGTGCAGCGCTTCGACGTGCTGCTGTCCGACCTGCTCGAGATCAGCCGGTACGACGCCGGATCCGTGCAGCTGGAGCTCGAGGAGACCAGCCTCGCCCACGTCGCGGAGGACATCATCGAGCAGATGCGCCCCCTCGCGCTGAGTCACGGGACAGACCTGCGTCTCGAGGCTCCCGGCGGCTACTCGCCGGTGGAGATGGATCCGCGCCGGGTGCGCCGCGTGCTCCGCAACCTCATCGGCAACGCGATCGAGCACGGGGAGGGGAGACCCATCGTCGTGACGGTGGACAGCAACCAGAGCGCGGTCGCGGCCGGTGTCCGCGACTTCGGTCTCGGCATGGATCCCGCCGATGCGGAGCGCGTTTTCGACCGCTTCTGGCGAGCCGACCCCTCGCGGCAGCGGACCATCGGCGGCACGGGACTGGGGCTGTCCATCGCCCTCGGCGATGCCTCGCTCCACGGAGGCACGCTGGCGGTGTGGTCCGAACTCGGAGCGGGCACGAACTTCGTGCTCACGCTTCCGCGCCACGGAGTCCTCCCGGAAGGGGCGAGCCCGATCTCGCTCCAGCCCGAGGAGCCGTTGACCGACATCGGTGACGCCACGCAGCCCATCTCCCTGGTCGATCTTCCTCCGGAGCTCCGAGAGGAATGGGGGCTGTGATGAGAAAGCGGTCTGTCAGGCGTCTGCTGAGCGGTATCGCCCTGGTGGTCGTCGCCGCCGTGCTGACGGCGTGCACGGGTCTGCCGACGAGCGGAGACGTCAACGTCGGTCTCGAGCTCGGTGAGGCTCCGGACGACAACGACTTCCTGTTCATCGCCTCGGGACCGGCGCCGGGATCCAGCCCCCGCGAGATCGTGGAGGGGTTCATGGAGGCGGCCATCTCGCCCGCGGACAACTGGAGCACCGCGCGCAAGTTCCTCACCACCGAGCTGCAGGCGACGTGGCGACCGGGCGCCGGGGTGTCGATCGACGACGCCGTCGCCTCGCGGACGATCTCCTCCTCGATCCAGGAGGACGCGGTCGAGACCGCGGACACGGGCGATGTGCAGGTGCAGTTCGACCTCGTGGCCAGCGTCGACAGCTCGGGGGCCTACTCGGAGTCGCGGGGAGCCTCCAGCGTCCCGTTCAGCCTCGCACGCCAGGACGACGGCGAGTGGCGCATCTCGCAGGCGCCGGACGGCATCGTCATCGACAAGGCGCGGTTCGTGCAGGTCTTCGACGGGTACTCCTTGCTCTACTTCGACCGGAGCTGGACGGACCTCGTGCCCGACACCCGCTGGTTCCCTCGGCGGGTGAGCATCGCCACCACCGTCACCCAGGCGCTCGTGAGCGGCTCTCCCAGCTCCTGGCTCGAACCCGCCGTGCAGACCGCGTTCCCGGCCGACGTGCAGCTCGCCCAGGACGCGGTGCCGATCGACCGCCAGCAGGTCGCGGAGGTCGCTCTGACGGGAGCCGCCTCGCTCCTGGACCCGACCACGCTGGCCCGGATGCGCACGCAGCTGCAGCAGACGCTCGACCTGGCGGGCGTGCGTGTCTCACAGGTGCGTTTCACGGTCGACGGGCGCACGCTGGACGCCGGCGTCGTGTCGCTCCCGGACGCCCCGGCCGGGTCCGGCGCCGTGGTGCTCACGGACGACGCGTTCGGCACCATCGTCGGAGGCGAAGTCGTGCCGATCGAGGGGATCAGCGAGCAGATGCTGACGCTGCCGCAGGCCGTGCGCTCGGTGGATCTCGCGCGGGATTCGCAGAACGCGGCGGTGCAGCTGGCGGACGGTCACGTGTACCTGGTGGGCGACGGACGCATCGACGAGCTCGACGCGCGTCCCGGTCTCATCGAACCCTCGCTCGACCCGTACGGCTACACGTGGACCGTGCCGGCAGGCGCACCGTCGACGGTGCAGGCGTGGGGGAGCGACGTCGCCCCGCACGGGATCGAGAAAGCCTGGCCGGACGCCTCGGGGATCTCGGCGCTGCGCGTGTCGGCAGACGGTTCCCGGGTCGCCGCGGTCATCACCGTCGGCGGTCAGCGCTGGATCGTGGTGGCCGCTGTCGTCCGGGATGACAACGGCATGCCTCTCGAGCTCGGCACGGTCAAGCAGCTGACCCGCATCGACGGTGATGCCGCGGGTCTCGTGTGGCTCGCGCCCGATCGGGTGGGAGTGCTGGTCGACGCCCCCAGCCCGGTCCTCCTCACGCAACTCGTCGTCGGCCCCGGGTCGCTCGAAGCGCCGCCCGCGGATGCGGTGTCCCTGGCAGGGGGGCGCATCCCCTCCGGCGTGCGCGTCCTCGGGGGGGCGACGGGCGCACTCTACGCGCATGCGGGATCCGCGTGGCGAGAGGTGGCCACCGGTGTCCGCGTGCTGGCCACCCGCGTCGGGGAGTGACCGCGACCGCACTCGTCCTGCACAACGCCACCGCGAGCCCGGCTGCGCGCCGATCGCGTCCGACCGTGTCCTCCCCGTGCCGGAGAGCACGAAGATCGGCGGATGACCGCCTTCTCCTCGCCGTTGCTGTCCGAGCTCGGCGCCTTTCTTCTCTCCGCCACCTGCGCCGGCTGCGATCGCCCGGGGGAGCTGCTGTGCCGACCGTGTCGGTCGCAGCTCGCCCCGGAGCCCGTGGACGTGTGCACGCCGAACGGGCTCTCCGTGCGCGCGGCCCTGACGTTCGACGGCATCGCGGCGCGCTGCATCCGCCGCCTCAAGGGAGACGGGGAGACGCTGCTCGCGCGACCGCTCGGGGCCGCGCTCGCCGCCGTCCTCGGTCCCGCCCGCGGGGCGGGCGCCGTGGCGGTGCCGGTACCGACCGGGCGTTCCGCCTTCCGACGACGGGGATATCGCGTGCCCGAATTGCTCGTCCGCCGCGCAGGACTGCGCCCGCTGTCGGTGCTGGCCGTCCGGGGAGGGCGGGCGGATCAGCGCGGACTGGGGATGCGGGAGCGTGCCGAGAACGTGAACGGCGCCATGCGCGCTCGGCGGAGATCCGACGGAGAACGCGTGGTGCTCGTGGACGATGTCGTCACCACCGGGGCGACGATGGATGAAGCGGTGCGAGCACTTTCCTCCGCAGGCTTCGTGGTCCTGGGGGGCGCGGCGCTCGCCGCCACGCCGTCCCCGCGCTGATTCCCGGCCCGTTCATCGCGGACACATCGGCGACACGGAGCAAATGGACCGTGACTTCCGTTGGCAGGCGGACTACGGTTGGGGACCACAAGGCGACCACGGTCCGCCCTTGGCCGGGAGGACCGGGACAAGGAGGCAGCAATGGAAACAAGCATCGTTGGCGTCGGAGTGGGTATCACCGATCGCTTCCGCACCGTTGTCGAGGAGAAGATCGCCCGAGTGCAGACGTTCGCCTCGAAGGCGCAGCGTCTGGATGTGAAGGTCACTCATCGCGCATACCGCAACGGGCATGTCCCTGATGAGACCGTCGAGCTCACGCTCGTGAGTAAGGGTCCCGTGGTGCGAGCGGAGGCCACGGACGGGGACAAGTTCGTCGCACTGGACCTCGCGGTCGACAAGATGGCAGAGCAGCTGCGTCGCGCGAAGGAGAAGCGGGTCGACAACCGGCAGCACCCCCGCGGTGCGCACTTCGAGAAGGAGAGCGGCTCGCTCGAGGGAATCGATGTGCAGCCGGCATCCGCCGAGGTGCTGCACGCCGTCGCGACCGGAGCGGTCCCGGTGCAGAACGACGAGGAAGAGGTCTACTCTCCCGTCGTGATCCGCACCAAGAGCTTCGATCCGGAATGGATGACCGTGGAAGAGGCCGTCGACCGGATGGAACTCGTCGGTCATGACTTCTTCCTGTTTGTCGACGCGAGCACCGACCACCCGAGCGTCGTGTACCGGCGCAAGGGCTGGGATTACGGTGTGATCGCGCTCAGCACGCAGGCTCCGCCGGACCAGGCACTCGCCTCATAGCACGGAGACCGAGAAGGCCCGCCCCGAACGGGGCGGGCCTTCATCGTCTCCGGGCTGCGAGGTCTCAGTCGAACATCCCGTCCAGCAGGCTGCCGATCACGAGGCCACCCAGAAGGCCGGAGGCGATGTCGCTTCCGCCGCCTCGCCGTCCGCCGCCGCCCCAGCCGCCGCCACCGCCCCAGCCGTCGTTCTGGGGGCGCGAGGAATCGATGTCGCGCTGCGCGAGCTGCAGGGCTTCGGAGGCGAGCGAGGCGACACGACGGGCACCTGCGAGCGCGGCCTCGCGGGTCTCTTCGGCGGGCAGCATCTCGGAGAGATCGATGCGCAGGCGCTCCGCCTCGGCGAGGCGCGTGCGGGCATCCGCCCCGATCCACCCGCGGTGTCCGGCGATCAGGCCGCGGGCCACACCGAGCTGGCGGTCGGCATCGTCGATCGCGTGCTGCACCAGGGGGATCGACGGAAGCGGATTCTCGATTCGGTGTCGCGCGTGCGCGATGGCATCGTCGAGCGCGGTGTTCGCGGTCCGCAGCCGCGACAGCTCCGCGAAGGGGTCGTTGGGCGTGCCGGCGGGCGAGAGCGAGCTGAGGGCCGCCTGCAGCTCCTCGACCGCCGAGGTCACGGCAGGCACACGGGGCGCGGTGCGCGCCGCGATGAGGTCGCCGCGGGAGTCGGCGACCACTTCGGCCAGCGTCGATTCGGCACGCAGAGCCTCGATCTCGAAGTCCTCGACGGCGTCCAGCAGCGCGGCCGCACGCCGGGTGGCCTCGGTGGCCGTCTCGAGCGCGACGTTGGCCTCTTCGTTCTGCTTGGCGGCGCGTCGACGCTCCGACACCGAAGCGCCGTGCACGGCGAAGGCGATCAGCTGCTCCGCCTCGGATGCGCTCGCCGTGATCTGTGCCATGGCGGATTCCGCATAGCGACCGGAGAGCCGGGCGATCGCGGCGTTCGTCTGGGGGATCCGCGCGCTGAGCGCTTCGGCTTCCGCGCGGACCTGAGCGATGATCTCAGGGGCCCGACGAACCTTGGCGATCGAGGTCGCCAGCACATCGGTCTTCTCGTCCAGAAGATCCTGAGCCCAGTCGCAGAGCTGGATGATGCGGGCGTTGCGGGTGCGCAGCTCCTCGGCGGTGTCCGGGATCTCGTCGTGATTCAGCTGGTGCATCTGGAACGCCTCGCGGAGGTGCGTGCGCACGGCGGCCAGCGCCTTCCGGAGGTCGGACGTGAGAGATTCGCCGAGCTCGGCCTCGGCGAACGCGAGTTCGTCGGAGGTCGTGCGGATGCGCTCGTCGGCCGCGACGAGCGCCTGCTCCGCGCGGCGCGCGAGGTCGGCATCCTGTGCGGCGAGGGCTTCCTCGTCGCGCTTGCGTCTACCCCAGAAACCTGCCATGTGCTGATCCTACTTTCCGTGGACGATGCGGGAGCTGTGCATCCGCTCGCGGCGAACGCCGAGGCGACTGAGCGTCATGCGGCGGCGGACGCCTTCGCCGGGCGTCCCCGTTTGGGACGCTCCGTGGCGAGTTCGAGAGCCATCGCAGCGCGAGGGTGCGCCGTGAGGCGCTGCTCGACGTGGTCGAGCCAGCGGTCCTCGGCGTCGGCCGCGAAGCGCATCGAGTCGACGATCAGCGACCACGCCAGCGCCTCGGGGCCCTCGGTGTCCGCCCCTTCGTACCGAGCCTCGTCGAGCGATGCCTTCCGGTGGGCCGTCACCAGCCGCTGCGTCGCGATGACCGCGCTCACGTCGATCCCGGGAAGAGTCGCCGCGACGGCGAGCTTGATCGCGAGCTCGTCCCGGGTGGCCGTGCTCCGCGTCACAGGGGAGGAGAGCCACTCGGCGACCTCGGTCGATCCGGCCGGAGTGATGTGCCAGTACACGTGCCCGTGCGCGTCGGCGCCGCCCCGGGCGACCAGACCGTCGCGCTCGAGCCGTTCGAGGGTGTTGTAGATCTGCCCCACGTTGAGCGGCCAGCTCGATCCCGTGCGGCGGTCGAACTCATGGCGCAGCTGATAGCCGTAGCACGGCCCCTGATCGAGGATCGCGAGCAGACTCTGTCGCACGGACATCGGGACTCCATTCAGGCGGGAAAGCATTACCGAGTATATGGATACCGGGCAACACGGAAGGGCAGCGCCGCTCCGAGCGCGTCGCGGAGCCGACGACCGACCGTGCTCGCAGGCGACGTGGAGGTCACGGGCCGGTAACATGACAAAGAATGCCTGGCGAACGCCGCAACGGCGCAGGCTCATGACTACCGACAGGGAGAAGACATCCGTGGCCAATCCTCTTGAGAAGCTGCTGCGCGCGGGAGAAGGGCGAGTCATCCGCCGCCTGAACCAGGTGGTCAAGGCGGTCGGGGCGCTGGAAGACGACATCTCCCGACTCTCCGACGAGGAGCTCCGCAACGAGACCACGGAGCTGCGTGCCCGGTTCGAGAAGGGCGAGACCCTCGACCAGCTCATGCCCGAAGCGTTCGCCGCCGTCCGCGAGGCCGCGAAGCGTACGCTCGGCATGCGGGCGTACGACGTCCAGATCATGGGCGGGGCCGCTCTGCACCTCGGGAACATCGCCGAGATGAAGACGGGTGAGGGAAAGACCCTCGTCGCCACCTTCCCTGCCTATCTCAACGCGATCGCCGGCCAGGGCGTGCACATCATCACGGTCAACGACTTCCTCGCGAGCTATCAGGCCGAGCTGATGGGCCGCGTGTTCCGTGCGCTGGGCATGACGACGGGGATCATCGTCTCCGGACAGACCCCTGCCGTTCGGCGCGAGCAGTACGCCGCCGACATCACGTACGGCACCAACAACGAGTTCGGATTCGACTACCTGCGCGACAACATGGCGTGGCGCAAGGAAGACCTCGTCCAGCGCGAGCACTTCTTCGCCATCGTCGACGAGGTCGACTCGATCCTCATCGACGAGGCTCGCACCCCGCTGATCATCTCGGGTCCCTCTTCCGGGGAGGCGAACCGCTGGTTCGCCGAATTCGCGAAGATCGCGCGCACCCTCGAAGTGGGCGAGGACTACGAGGTCGACGAGAAGAAGCGCACGGTCGGTGTCCTCGAGCCCGGCATCGAGAAGGTCGAGGACTACCTCGGCATCGAGAACCTCTACGAGTCGGCCAACACCCCCCTCATCTCGTTCCTGAACAACTCGATCAAGGCCCTGGCCCTGTTCAAGAAGGACACCGACTACGTCGTGATGAACGACGAGGTCATGATCGTCGATGAGCACACGGGCCGCATCCTGGTCGGACGTCGCTACAACGAGGGCATCCACCAGGCGATCGAGGCGAAGGAGGGCGTCCCGGTCAAGGCCGAGAACCAGACCCTCGCGACCGTGACCCTGCAGAACTACTTCCGCCTCTACGACAAGCTCGCCGGCATGACCGGTACGGCCGAGACCGAGGCCGCGGAGTTCATGTCGACGTACAAGCTCGGCGTCATCCCGATCCCGACGAACCGTCCGATGGTGCGCAAGGACCAGTCCGACCTCGTCTACAAGAACGAGACGGCGAAGTTCGCGCAGGTGGTCGAGGACATCGCCGAGCGTCACGCGGCCGGGCAGCCGGTGCTCGTGGGAACCGTGAGCGTCGAGAAGAGCGAGTACCTGTCCCGCCTCCTGGCGAAGAAGGGCATCAAGCACGAGGTCCTCAACGCCAAGAACCACGCGCGCGAGGCCGAGATCGTCGCCCGCGCCGGTCGCCTGGGCGCCGTCACGGTCGCGACCAACATGGCCGGTCGAGGCACCGACATCATGCTCGGCGGCAACGCCGAGTTCCTCGCGGTGCAGGAGCTCAAGGGCAAGGGCCTCGACCCGGTCGAGACGCCCGAGGAGTACGAGGTCGCGTGGGACGAGACCTACGAGGCGATGAAGGACGTCGTCTCCGGGGAGGCCGAGAAGGTCATCGAGGCCGGTGGCCTCTACGTCCTCGGCACGGAGCGACACGAGTCGCGTCGCATCGACAACCAGCTGCGCGGTCGTTCGGGTCGCCAGGGCGACCCCGGTGAGAGCCGGTTCTACCTGAGCCTCACCGACGATCTGATGCGTCTGTTCCAGTCGGGGGCCGCGGAAGCGATCCTCGCGCGCACCAACTTCCCCGACGACGTGCCGATCGAATCGGGGCTGGTCTCACGGGCCATCCGCAGTGCGCAGTCGCAGGTCGAATCCCGCAACGCGGAGATGCGCAAGAACGTGCTGAAGTACGACGACGTCCTGAACCGTCAGCGCGAGGCCATCTACGCCGACCGTCGGCACATCCTCCACGGCGACGACATCGCCGGGCGCGTGCAGCACTTCATCGAGGACGCCATCACGGGCGTCGTCAACGACCACACCGGCGAGGGCCACAACGAGAGCTGGGACTTCGACGCGCTCTGGACCGAGCTCAAGACGCTGTACCCGGTGAGCGTGACGATCGATGAGGTCGTCGCCGAGGCCGGCGGACGCAAGGGCGGCATCACCGCCGACGGACTCACGCGCGAGCTGCTGTCCGACGCGAAGATCGCCTACGAGAAGCGCGAGGAGACGCTGGGCGAGGCAGCGACGCGGGAGCTCGAGCGACGTGTCGTGCTCCAGGTTCTCGACCGGCGCTGGCGGGACCACCTGTACGAGATGGACTACCTGAAGGACGGCATCGGTCTGCGGGCCATGGCGCAGCGCGATCCGCTGATCGAGTACCAGCGCGAGGGGTACGCGATGTTCCAGTCGATGATGGGGCAGATCAAGGAGGAATCGGTCGGCTACCTGTACAACCTCGAGGTCGAGGTCCGGCGCGCGGGAGAGACCGACGCCACCGAGGTCGAGGCCAAGGGGCTGTCCGACGGTGCCGGGGACCAGCATCTCGAGTACTCGGCCGCGAATGACGCCGGCGAGGTCGAGGTGCGCGACGACCGCGGTCAGGTGCAGCAGAAGGCCACGGATCGGCTGCGTCAGGCCGCCGCGGCGCGTGACGCCGTCGAGCCGGCAGAGGAGCAGGGCGCCCGCGGAGCGTTCGGGCAGCGGACGGAGGGCTCGTCATCGGCAGCCCCCGCCGGCAACCGCGAGCAGCGCCGGGCGCAGGGCAAGAAGAAGAAGTAATCCCACCGATCATGAGGGCCAGTCCACGCGGACTGGCCCTCATGTCGTCCCTGTAGGCTTGCTCGATGACCCCATCGCGCCATTTCGACCAGTCGTCGAAGCTCAAGAACGTCCTGTACGAGATCCGCGGAAACGCGCTCGTCGAGGCGGCGCGACTGGAGGCGGAGGGTCACAAGATCCTCAAGCTGAACACGGGCAACCCGGCGATCTTCGGCTTCGACGCCCCGCACCAGATCGTCCACGACATGCTGGCCGCCCTGCCGGACGCGCACGGCTACAGCGACAGCAAGGGCATCATCTCCGCCCGCCGCGCGGTCGTCAGCCGCTACGAGGAGATCCCCGGTTTTCCCCGGTTCGGACCGGACGACGTGTATCTCGGGAACGGCGTCTCCGAGCTCATCACCATGACGATGCAGGCGCTGCTCGACGAGGGCGACGAGGTGCTCATCCCCGCTCCGGATTACCCGCTGTGGACCGCGATGACCAGCCTCGCCGGTGGAACACCCGTGCACTACCTCTGCGATGAGGACGACGAGTGGCAGCCCGACCTGGAAGACATCCGCGCGAAGATCACGCCGCGCACCAAGGCGCTCGTCATCATCAACCCGAACAACCCCACCGGTGTCGTGTACTCGCGCGAGATCCTCGAGGGGCTGGTGCAGATCGCCCGCGAGCACGAGCTGCTGCTCCTCTCCGACGAGATCTACGACCGCATCCTCTTCGACGATGCGGTGCACATCCCGACCGCGACCCTGGCGCCGGACCTGCTCTGTCTGACCTTCAACGGCCTGTCGAAGACCTACCGGGTGGCCGGCTACCGATCGGGCTGGCTCGTCATCACCGGTCCGCAGTCCCACGCCAAGGGGTTCCTCGAGGGGATCACGCTCCTGGCCTCGACGCGTCTGTGCCCGAACGTGCCCTCCCAGCACGCCGTGCAGGCCGCACTCTCCGGCGTGCAGTCGATCGATGCGCTGATCGCCTCCAACGGACGTCTGCATGAGCAGCGCGATGTCGCGTGGGAGGGGCTCGAGCGCATCCCCGGGGTCTCCTGCGTCCGGCCGCAGGGCGCGTTGTACGCATTCCCGAAGCTCGATCCGAACGTGCACGAGATCCGTGACGACGGCAAGCTGGTCTATGACCTGCTCGTCTCCGAGCACATCCTTCTCGTGCAGGGGACGGGATTCAACTGGCCCACGCCCGACCACCTGCGCATCGTCACTCTTCCCGAGACGCGCGTCCTGAGCGAAGCCATCGAGCGCCTCGGGAACTTCCTCTCGAGCTATCGGCAGTAGTCGCGGTCGCGGGAGGTGTCAGGGAGCCCGCGAGATCGCGGATCGCCGCCACGAACGTCGAGCGGGGCGTCACGTCGGCCATGACACGGGCGTGCAGCAGGGCGGCGTCCGCAGCACGTTGATCGAACGGCAGGAAGGTCACCTCGGTGATCCCGGCGAACCTCTCGAGCGTGCGACGCACCTGCGTGCGCGCATCGATTCCGAGAGGTCCGGAGCGCACTCGGTTGACCACCACCGAGATCGGGGCGGAGCCGGAGAGACGACAGAGTTCGGCGTGATCGCGGACGAATCGGCTGATACCCAGCGGATCGGCCGACGCTACCGCGATGATGGCGTCCGCCTCACGCACGGCGGCCGTGGTGGCGGCGTGCCGTCGCGGGCCGGCCAGGTCGAACGTCGCCTCGTCGTCGGCATCGAAGGCATCGGATACGTCGACGACGGTCTCCTCGCGCCACTCCCGGCAGGCGCGCAGAGCAGACCCGAGCCGTGTCGCGGAGAGTTCCGGCCAGCGGCTCGGGCGGTTGATGCCGGGAAGCACGGCGATCTCGCCGCCACTGGTCGTGACCATCGATGAGAGGCGCGTGAGCTCCCCGGCGTCGAGGCCGCCGAGTTCGGCGCGTCGACAGGCAGCCGCGATTCCGGGAGCATCGTCGCCGAGCCCGAGCAGCAGCGCCGAGGAGGGAGCGACCGTGTCGGCGTCGACCAGAGCGGTGCGGCGACCGCGGCGCGCGAACTCGGCAGCCAACTGGATGGCGATCGTGGAGCGTCCTGGAGCACCGTGCGGTCCCCAGACGACCGTGAGGCGCGGCCCGGACGTCGAGGTGGCCGTGGGGCGGGGAGGATCCGCCGCGAGGACGGACGCCACCTGCCATCCCGTCGCGTCGGCCGGCAGGGAGGCGGCCAGGGGCAGCCGCCCCAGCGCACGGCTGTCGATCTCGCCCAGCGTGAGGACGCGCACTCCGGCACGATCGCAGGCTCCGAGCAGCTCCGTCGTCAGGGCGGAACGAGTCGCCGGAAGCAGGATCGCCTCGGCCTCGGGGAGCAGCGCGAGGAGCGATCGAGACGTGGGGCCGACCTTCGCGATCACCCGCACCCCTTCGAGCTCCAGTTCGGATGCCAGGGCGCTCGCTCGGGGGTCGGGAGTCGCGACGATGACGGCGGTCACGAGCCGGGCCCGACCGGAACCACCGACAGGACCGCGCCGCCCGTCACCGCATCGAGAACGCCGGCCACGTCCGCGCGGTCGATCACGAGCTCCACGGAGACGCCGGATTCCGCGAGCATGCCGTCCGCCTCGATCACGTCGCGCACGATCACATCGGCCACGAGGATCCGGGGCGAATCGAACGAGCGTCCGTCCTCGAGCGGCGGAGCGCTCCAGAGCTCGACCACGGTTCCCGCCGCCACATCGTGCGGTATCGGGGTGGAGCTCTCCACCACGATCGTCGTGGACCGGGAGGCGGAGGCCGGCCCCACGGCGGAGTCCGGGATGAGCTCGCCGGCGCGCAGCGTACGCGTCGCCACCTGGCCCTCCGTCACGTCACCGGGGGAGACGTAGTCCTCGGCGAGTGCTCCGAGACCCACCTCCGCGACGGTGAAGTCATCGGTCGTCACGACCTCGCCCTCCGTGATCGTCCTGGTGGTCTGGAGAACCGGGGTGATGTCGTCCGATGCGGCGATCAGGAACCAGACGCCGGTGATCGAGATGATCACCAGGGCGATGCCGATCAGGAAGCGCAGGTCTCCGCGGAACGCACGCCGGGGACGGGAGAGGAATCTCATGCCGATATCGTCACAGAGTCCGGCGCCCGGGCTCCGGAGTTATCCACAGGCGGATGCGGCAGTGGCGATGTGCATATCGGTGCGGGACAATGGGCGCATGCCCGAGTCTCGCCCGCCCGTTCCGCAGTATCTTGCGCCTGCGCAGGTGGCGGAGCTGCTCCAGCTCACCGTCGACGAGGTGATCGCGCTCGTCCAGGACGGGCGGCTGCGGGGAGCGCAACTGGGTTCCCCCGCGCGGTGGCGGATCGAGGAGAGCAGCATCGAGGGCTACCTGGCGGAGCAATCGGAGATGTCGCGCCGGATGGCACTCTGGCGGCAGTCGCAGACCGCCAGCTTTCCCGAGCTCTGGGGGACGTCGGCTCAGGGGCGGTGATCGCCGACAGTGCGCACGGCGACCAGGGCGGTGAACGGGATGAGGCGGAATCCGTGCACGAGACCTGCCAGGCGTGCTGTCCCGGCGTCGTGCACCGCGAGATCGAGGTGATCCGCCCCGGCACGATCGATCGTGCCGTGCACGTCGTCGCCGACGGTCATACTCAGGTGGACGGGCACACGGCGTCGGGCGAGATCGCGCAGCACGAAGCCGAACGTCATCCGGTCGCGCACGGTGCTCGCCGGCCGAGGGGCGTCCTCCAGGCTCGACAGCAACGCCCCATGGTCGGCGCGGATGCCCCGGATGGCGTGCAGCGGCACGATCCGCGTCGCTCCACCGGTGCGCACATCATCGCCCGGAGCGGACTCGATCGCGAGCCAGTCCGCGCCCAGGGCGCGGAGCGAGACGGGAAGCCTCCGACCGCTCGCGAGCTCGATCACGACGGACACTCGGGAGTCGCACAGGTGGCGGAGTCGGCCGCGTAACTCGAGGCGCGAGATCCGCAGTCGCTCCGACTCCGCGCTCAGCGCCGCGCGCTCGCTCTCCCACTCCGCAGCGAGCTGACCTTCGAGGTCTTCGAACAGACGATCCCAGTGCACGGGTCAGAGCGTAGGACAGTGCGGATCGCGACGTACGAGTTATCCACATTCCTTCGCTCGCACCGCTCGCGGCACGGGCGCGGCGTGCTCCACTGTCAGGCAGATCCCCCGACGGAGAGCACGAGATGATGACGCTTCACGAGTATTTCGCCCCCCAGCCGACGGCGACGGCGGCACTGCCCGATCCTGCACCCCTGCTGCGCAGCCTGACCCAGGGTGTGCTGGAGGTCATGGCCGGGGTGCGCGAAGTCGACCAACTCGCGCGGTGGTTCAGCGAGGACGCGTTCCGCACGCTGGTGAGTCGCGCGAACCTGTCGGCGCGGGCGCGCAGCGCACGGGGAGTGGCGCCGGCGCGGCCGGCCTTCTCGATCCTCTCGATCCGCGTCACCGAGCCGGCGGACGGCATCATCGAGGCCGTCGTCGTGGTGGCCGGTCCGGGCCGCACGCGCGCGGTCGCCATCCGCCTGGAGGGCCTCGATCGACGCTGGCGCGCCACCTCCCTGGCCGTGCTGTGAGGCAAGTCCCCGTAGGCTGGGGGAGTGTCGACGCTCAGTGATCTCGCCCAGGCCCAGGGACTCTTGACCGAGAGCGATGTCGAGTGGCTCCACCGACTCGCCGGCGACGGTCAGCTGCTGGCCGACCTCTCCTCCGCCGACATCGTCGTGTGGATCCAGGCGGATGACGCGTCGTTCATCGCGGTCGCCCACGCGCGTCCGAGCGGCGCGGCGACGCTCTTCTACCGCGACATCGTGGGTGAGCGTGTGCGGCCCCAGTGGCGCACCCAGGTGCAGGGCGCGTTCGACACGGCGGAGATCATCGATTCCTCCTCCCCTGACTGGTTCGAGGAGACCCCGACGCGCGTGCGCGCGGTGCCGATCGTCATCGAGCAGCGCGGCGGCTCACCGGCTCCCCGCGTCATCGGCGTCGTGACGCGACACACCAACCTCGGCGAGGCCCGCATCCCCTCGCGCCAGCAGATCACCTTCGACGAGTGTGCGAACGACCTGTTCCGCATGATCGCCGACGGCAGCTTCCCCGACCTCGCGGCTCCGACCTCCCCGCGCCGGGGCGCTCCCCGTGCGTCCGACGGTCTCATCCGCATCGACGTCGACGGCATCACGACGTTCGCGAGCCCGAACGCCCTGTCAGCCTTCAACCGCATGGGGTTCGACGACGAGCTCGAGGGGGAGTCCCTCGCAGAGGTCACCACGCGCCTCGTACCGCCGTCCCGACAGGTGGATGAGTCGCTGCCGGTCGTCGTGACGGGGCGCGCGCCCTGGCGGACGGACGTCGAGGCACGCGGAGTCACCGTCTCGCTGCGCGCCATCCCGCTGAAGGACCATGGGACGCGCATCGGTGCGATCCTGCTGTGCCGTGACGTCTCCGAGCTGCGCCATCAGGAGCAGGAGCTGATCACCAAGGACGCCACGATCCGCGAGATCCATCACCGGGTGAAGAACAACCTGCAGACCGTGGCATCGCTGCTGCGTATCCAGGCGCGACGGACGCACTCGGACGAGGCGCGCGATGCGCTCACGCAGGCGATGCGCCGGGTCGACTCGATCGCGGTCGTGCACGACACGCTCGCCCAGGGACTCACGCAGAAAGTGGACTTCGACGAGGTCTTCGATCGCGTCCTCAAGCTGGTCGCGGAAGTCGCTTCGGCACCGAACACGCGCGCGCAGACGCGATCGACCGGACGTTTCGGTGTGCTGCCCAGCGAGTACGCGACGCCGCTCGCCCTCGCCCTCACCGAAGTCGTCACCAACGCGGTCGAGCACGGTCTCGCCGGCCAGGAGGGGCTCGTCACGATCGACGCGACCCGCACGGAGGAGAACCTCCGGGTCACGGTGCACGACACCGGCAGCGGCTTGCCGGAGGGGCGCATCGGTCAGGGCTTGGGGACGCAGATCATCCGCACGCTCATCCAGGGCGAGCTCGGCGGCAGCATCGAGTGGCACGGCAGTGAGGGCACCGGCACCGAGGTGGTCATCGACATCCCGTTGCGGTGGTTGACCGCCTGAGGCGCGCGGAGCGGCACTCACAGGGCGCTCACACCACCCCGGAATGCGAGAAACCCGACGAGCCGGTGCGGCACGTCGGGTTTCGGCAGGGGAGAGTCGTCAGGAAGCGCGGCGTGCGCGGGCGGCGCGGCGCTTCAGAGCGCGGCGCTCGTCTTCGGACAGGCCGCCCCAGACTCCGGAGTCCTGGCTGGACTCGAGTGCGTACTGGAGGCAGATCTCGGTCACCGTGCAGGTGGCGCAGACAGTCTTCGCCTTCTCGATCTGGTCGACGGCCGGACCGGTGTTCCCGACAGGGAAGAACAGCTCGGGGTCGACAGTCAAGCAGGCGGCTTTGTCGCGCCAGTCCATGGGGGCTCCTCGGTGTGGATTTCAGAGAACGATCGCGACGCGAAGGCTCGGATTCGGGTAGTGGCTCGGGTTCCGCTACCCTGTTCAGATGCGGACGGAAGCCCGCGTTTTGTGATGCGGACGGAACGCCCGCCCCACGCCGCTGTGGGAGCACATGACGCTGTCCATTCTGTTACATGAAACCCGCGAAATCAAGGGTTTTCCTCCTTCTCACCCGATTCTCAGGAGACGTCGTGCGCGCACCCGGTCTTGCTCTGGGCGCTGCGGGCGTCCTCGCCCTGGAAGGCGCGGTGCTGCTGGTGTTCGCGGTGATCGAACTCGGCGGGCTCGGCGCCGGAGACGCCGCATCGCTGCCGACGGCGATCGCGCTGATCGTGCTCACCCTGATCGGCGCCGGGTGTCTGCTCGCCTTCGCTGCGGGGGCCCGTGTCGGACGGTCCTGGGCGCGCTCCGGCGGTGTCGTGTTCCAGGTGCTGGCCGTGGCCTTGGCCCTGGCCTCGCTCACCCTCCAGCCCGTGCCCTGGGCGTTCACGGCGGGCGTCGGTCTGCCGGGCCTGGTCGGCTTCATCCTGCTCATCGCGAGCGCGCGCCGGGAGAGCGCCCGTCCCGGCGACGGGGCGGCGGCTGACCTCGGCTGACCCCGGCCGGCCCCGGCGATCGCCGTCGGGGGTCAGGAGTCGATGCCGAGGAGCTTCCGCAGCCGTGCGACGTGTCCGGTCGCCTTCACGTTGTACTGGGCGAGGCTGATGACACCGTCGGCGTCGAGCACGAAGGTCGAGCGGATGACGCCCTCCACGACCTTGCCGTAGTTCATCTTCTCGCCCCAGGCGCCGTAGGCGCTGTGCACCGCATGGTCCGGGTCGCTCAGCAGGGTGAAGGTGAGTCCGTCGCGCTCGCGGAACTCGGCGAGCTTCGCCGGCTCGTCACGGGAGATGCCGATGACGCGGTACCCGGCGCCCTGCAGTGAGGAGATGTTGTCGCGGAAGTCGCAGGCCTGGGTCGTGCAGCCCGGCGTCATGGCGGCGGGGTAGAAGTACAGGATCGTCTTCTCTCCCCGCAGATCGACGAGCCGGACGGTCGAGCCGTCCTGGTCGAGCAGGGAGAAATCGGGGGCGGCGGTACCGGGTTCCAGGCGCTGAGTCACGCTGACAGCCTATCGGCCGGGGGCGTTCTCCGCCTTGTCCGCGAAGGTCTGCAGCAGTCTCTGGAGCGAGTCGAGACGTGCCCTGCCGGTCTCTCCGAGATCCCCCCGCTCGGCAGCCTCGATGAGGGCGCAGTCGGGGGCGTCGGCGAGATGCGTGCACCCCCGAGGGCAGTTCCTCGCGATGTCGGCGAGCTCGGTGAAGGCGGCGAGGATGTTGGCCGGGTCGACGTGTCCGAGCCCGAACGACCGCACGCCGGGGGTGTCGATCACCCATCCGGTGCCCTCCGCCGCGTCATAGCGCAGGGAGACCGTGGACGAGGAGGTGTGCCGGCCGCGACCGGTGACCTGGTTGACGTGGCCGGTGGCGCGCAGCGCCGTCGGGACGAGCTCGTTGACCAGCGTCGACTTGCCGACGCCGGAGTGCCCGACGAAGACGGTCGAGTGACCGATCAGAGCTGCGCCGATCTCGGCGGTCGGCATCTCGTCCATGGCGCTCGTGAAGACGCGCAGATCGAGACCCTCGAAGTGGGAGAGGAAATCGGTGGGATCGGCCAGATCGGTCTTCGTCACGACCAGGAGCGGACGGATGCCGGCGTCCAGTGCCGCGACGAGATAGCGGTCGACGAGGCGGGCGCGCGGCTCCGGGTCGGCGGCGGCGACGACCACGAGCATCTGATCCGCGTTCGCGACGATCACGCGCTCGACCTGGTCGGTGTCATCGGCGCTGCGGCGGAGGAGCGATGTCCGCTCCTCGATCCCGACGATGCGCCCGAGGGTGCCCTCGTCGCCGCTGACGTCGCCGACCACGCGGGCGAAGTCGCCGGTCACGATGGGATTGCGTCGGAGCTCGCGGGCCCGGGTGACGCTGACGGTGCGCTCGTCGTCGGTGCCCTCGTCGATCAGGACCGTGTAGCGTCCGCGATCGACGCCGAGGACTCGACCGATCACCGCATCGTCGTGCGCGGGGCGTCGCTTGGTCCGTGGCCGGTTCGCCTTCGGATTCGGTCGCGTGCGGATGCTGCTCTCGTCGTAGTCGTCGAACTCGCCGTCGAGGTCGTCCGTGCCGTCGAGCCAGCTCACGCTCCCGCGCCTCGCAGCATGCGCTCCCACAGCAGCGTGAACTCCGGGAGCGTCTTCGCGGTCGTCCCGATCTCGTCGATCTCGACATCGGGGACGCGGAGCCCGATGAGCGCACCGGTGGTGGCCATCCGGTGGTCGTGGTGCGCCGCCCAGGGGCCGCCGTGCAGCGGTCGGGGGATGATCCGCAGGCCGTCCGGAAGCTCTTCCGCCTCGCCGCCGAGAGCACGGATGTTGCCGACAAGCGCAGCGATGCGGTCGGTCTCATGGAGGCGGATGTGACCGATCCCGCGGATCGTCGTCGGCGTCTCCGCGAAAGCGGCGAGTCCGACGATCGTCGGGGTGAGCTCACTCGCGGGGGAGAGGTCGATGTCGAGTCCATGGATGTCGTGGCCGGACCGCACCGTGAGGGCGCCGCCGTGGCGGCTGGTGTGCGCACCCATCGCCTGCAGGATCTCGGGGAGCAGCGCGCCCGGTTGCGTGGAGTGCGCCGGCCATCCGGTGATGGTGACGGCGCCGCCGGTGACGAGCGCCGCGGCGAGGAAGGGGGCGGCATTGGAGAGATCCGGTTCGATCGCGATCTCCTTGGCACGGGGGACCCCGGCCTCCACGAGCCATTCGCCGACCGCCGGACGCTCGATGCGGATGCCGCGCCGGCTCAGAGCCTCGATCGTCATGTCGATGTGCGGCAGGCTCGGCAGGTGCTCGCCGGTGTGCACGAGGTGGAGCCCGACGTCGAAGCGCGGAGCGGCGAGGAGCAGCCCGGAGACGAACTGGCTGGATGCCGAGGCGTCGATCTCGACGCGCCCGCCGCGGATGCGTCCGTGCCCGCGGATCGTGAAGGGGAGCGCCCAGGTGCCCTCGTCGTCGATGTCGACGCCGAGATCGCGCAGCGCGCTGATCAGCGCGCCCATGGGGCGGTGCAGGGCGGTCTCATGCGCCGTCAGGTGCACGTCGTGCGCGGCGAGTCCGGCGAGCGGGGCGATGAAACGCATCACGGTGCCCGCCTGCCCGCAGTCGATCGTGGTGCCCCCGGCGAGCTTGGCCGGGGTCACGAGCAGGTCGGGACCGAACTCGCCGCCGGCGTCGACCTCCTCGATGCCGACGCCGAGGGCGCGGAGAGCGTCGACCATCCGGCGGGAGTCATCGGAGTGCAACGGAGCGAGCAGGCGACCGGGGCCGTCGGCGATCGCGGCGATGATGAGCTCGCGATTCGTCAACGACTTCGACCCGGGAATCGTCAGGGTCGCGTGCACGGCCTGAGCACTGGTGGGCGCGACGTAGGCGCCCTGGACCGGGGGAGGGGAATACCTGTCGACGCTCATCGGTTTCCACCTTAGTGAACGGCGGCGCACCCGCCGAGAAGGAGACGGCATGATCGCCACGCTGGAGCGTGAATCGGTGGACATCCGCGGCCTAGACTGGCCCGTGATGGATGACACCGTAACCGCAGCCACCGTCGGCGACCCTCGACGTGAATTCGAGGAGCAGGCGATCCCCTTCATGGATCAGCTCTACGCCGCCGCCATGCGCATGACGCGCAATCCCGCCGACGCCGCGGATCTCGTTCAGGAGACCTTCGTGAAGGCGTACGGGTCGTGGGCGACCTTCTCGCAGGGCACCAACCTCAAGGCGTGGTTGTACCGCATCCTGACCAACACGTACATCAACATCTACCGCAAGAAGCAGCGCGAGCCGTTCCAGGGCACGATCGACGAGCTCGAGGACTGGCAGCTCGGCGGTGCGGAGTCGACCACGGCATCGCACAGCCGTTCGGCGGAGGCCGAGGCGATCGACCGGATGCCGGCGTCCGTGGTCAAGGATGCGCTTCAGGCGGTTCCCGAGGACTTCCGGCTGGCGGTGTACCTCGCCGACGTGGAGGGCTTCGCCTATCAGGAGATCGCCGACATCATGAAGACGCCCATCGGCACCGTGATGAGTCGCCTGCACCGTGGCCGGCGACTCCTGCGGGAGCTGCTGGCAGATTACGCGGCGGAGCGGGGCATCGCCGCGGCAAAGGAATCGAGGAGCACGAAATGAGCGACTGCGGCTGCGACAAAGCCCGTCAGGACCTGGAGGAATACCTCCGCAACGAGGTCTGCAAGACCCAGCACACCGACATCCGCGAGCATCTCGAGAACTGCCCGTCCTGTCGGGACGAGGCGCTGGTTGCCACGACACTGACCGAGGTGGTCGCGCGCGCCTGCAAGGAGACCGCTCCGGAGGAGCTGCGCGATCAGGTGTTCGCGCGCCTGCGCGAGGTGCAGTCCGCGCAGCACTGATCGTGAAACGCCGTGCGGCGGTGTCCGCACGCGACCGTAGGCTGGTCTCATGACGATCATCGACTCCCGTGACGTACCCGTTGACCGGACCTCTCGCGAGCGCCTGCACGCCGGCGGACTCGACTATCGAGTCGTCGATCAGAACGACGAGACCCGTGCGGTCCCCTTCCAACGCGCCGTGCACCGAGGATTCCTCGGCGGCGAACCCACCGCCGAGACACTGGCGGACGAACGCAAGACGCTCGTCAACCGACGCACGGTGGGCGTGTTCGAGAACGGTGCGGCCGACGACGCCTCCCCGATCGGCACGATCGACGCCTGGGTCACGCCGATGACGATCCCGGGCGGCGCGATCGACATGTGGGCGATCAGCGGGGTCACGGTCGCCGGCACGCACCGACGTCGCGGCGTCGCCAGGGCGCTTCTCGAGGGCGAACTGCGGGCGGCGGCATCCGCGGGCGTGCCGATCGCCGGTCTCACCGTGTCGGAGGCGACGATCTACGGGCGCTACGGCTTCGGTTCGGCTCTTCCTGCGCTGCGCTACACGGTGGACACGCGGCGGGCTGGCTGGGCGGGTTTCGAGCCGAGCGGGCGGCTGGAGTATCGCGAGCGGGCAGACCTGGCGGCAGACCTCGCCGTCGTGCACGAGAGCGACCGGGGCTCGCGGGCCGGAAGGATTCCCGGATGGCCCGAACGGTGGGTGGGTTTCGCCGGTCTGTCACCCGCGGAGAACGACCGTGACAAGGTGCGCGGCGTCCGTTATCTCGACGAGTCGGGCGAGCTGCACGGCGTGCTCGTGTACTCGTTGGAAGACGCTGCCGGCACATTCCGATCCGTCCTCCGTGTGCGCGCCCTCGTGGCCGACACCGCCGACGCCCGTGCCGCGCTCTGGCGCTTCGCGGTCCAGCACGACCTCGTCGACGAGGTCACCGCCGATCTCCAGGCGCCCGACGATCCGCTGCCCTGGCTCGTCGCCGATCAGCGCGGCGTGAAGCAGGAGCTGCACGATCACGGGTGGCTGCGGATCCTCGATCTGCCTCGCGCCCTCGAAGCTCGGCAGTTCTCCGCGCCCCTCGATCTCGTCATCCGTATCGACGACCCCCTCGACTTCGCCTCGGGCGCCTGGCGCCTCCGTGTCGATGCCGAGGGGAGCGCCTCGGTCGAGAAGAGCGACGGCGCCGTGGTGGACGCGACCATGGGCATCGCGGCGCTGTCAGCGATCTACGCCGGCGGCGTGCGGGCCGAGACGCTGCGCGGGGCCGGGCGGATCACCGCGGACGCGGCGGTCGCGGATCTCCTCGATCGGGCGTTCGTCACGTTCCCAGCGCCGTCCCTCGACATCTGGTACTGAGACACCGCATCCACGAAGAAGGGGCGCACCGACACATGTCGGTGCGCCCCTTCTTCGTGAACGGTCAGCGGAGCGTGAGCGCCTCACGCAGCAGCGTGGCCTGTTCGACCGCGTGCACCTTGGACGACCCCGTCGCCGGGGACGCCGAAGCGGTCCGGCAGACGGGACGGAAAGCGCGATCGCCCGGGACATCCGCGAAGGCCAGCGCCAGGAACGGCCAGGCCCCCTGGTTCTCGGGCTCTTCCTGAACCCACACCAGCTCGGCGTTCGGGTACGAGTCGGTGATCGTCTTCAGCTCCTCGATCGGCGTCGGGTACAGCTGCTCCAGACGCACGAGTGCGACCTCGGGGTTCGGGTTCTTCTCGACCTCGGTGCGCAGATCCCAGTGCACCTTGCCGGAATGCACGAGCACGCGCTTGACAGCGGCGCGATCCAGGTTGCGGTCGTCGTCGATGACCGGCTGGAAGCGGCCCTCGGTGAACGCCGCGACCGGACTCGTGGCCCCGCGCAGGCGCAGCATGGCCTTCGGCGTGAAGACGATGAGCGGCTTGCGCGGACGGGCGTAGGCCTGGCGGCGGAGCAGGTGGAAGTACGACGCCGGGGTGGAGGGGCGCGACACGATCATGTTGTCCTGCGCGCACATCTGCAGGAACCGCTCGATGCGGGCGGAGGAGTGGTCCGGTCCCTGGCCCTCGTAGCCGTGCGGGAGCAGCAGCGTGACACTCGACTGCTGGCCCCACTTCTGCTCGGCCGCGGAGATGTACTCGTCGATGACCGACTGCGCGCCGTTCACGAAATCGCCGAACTGCGCCTCCCACAGCACCAGCGCCTCGGGAGCCTCGACGGAGTAGCCGTACTCGAAGCCGAGAGCGGCGTACTCGCTGAGCAGCGAGTCGTAGACGAAGAAGCGTCCCTGTGCATCGGACAGGTTCGACAGCGGCAGCCATTCCTGTCCGTTCGCGCGGTCGTGCAGGGAGGCATGCCGCTGCACGAACGTGCCGCGTCGTGCGTCCTGACCGGCGAGACGCACCGTGGTGCCCTCGACCAGGAGCGAGCCGAAGGCCAGCAGCTCGCCGAAGCCCCAGTCGATCGAGCCGTTGCGGCTCATGTCGAGACGCTTCTCGAGCAGCTGGTTGATCTTCGGGTGCACCGTGAAGCCCTCGGGCTTGTTGACGAACGCGTCGCCGATCAACCGGATGACCTCGCTCGGCACGCCGGTGATCTCGGGCGCCCCGACCTGATCCTCGAGCGGAGGCAGCTCCGCCACGACGGAGGTCGCGCCGGTCTCCGCCGCATGGGTCTCGGCGAAGGCGATCTCGAGGCGGTTCTGGAAGTCCGCCTTCGCCTCGTCGTACTCCTGCTCGGTGATGTCACCGCGACCGACGAGCGACTCCGTGTACAGGCGTCGCACCGAGCGCTTGGCCTGGATCAGGTCGGTCATCAGCGGCTGCGTCATCGAGGGGTCGTCGCCCTCGTTGTGGCCGCGGCGGCGGTAGCACACGAGGTCGATCACGACGTCGCGGTGGAAGCGCTCGCGGTACTCGAACGCCAGCTGCGCGACATGGATGACGGCCTCGGGGTCGTCGCCGTTCACGTGGAACACCGGCGCCTGGATGGTCTTGGCGACGTCGGTGGAGTAGATCGAGGTGCGTCCGTCGTTCGGGGTGGTCGTGAAGCCGACCTGGTTGTTGACGACGACGTGGATGGTTCCCCCGGTGCGGTAGCCGCGCAGCTGCGACATCTGCAGCGTCTCGACGACCACGCCCTGGCCCGCGAAGGCGGCGTCGCCGTGCACGAGGATCGGCAGCCAGGCGAACGTGCCGATCGGCTTGCGGTCCTGCTTCGCCCGGACGATGCCTTCCAGCACGCCGTCGACGGTCTCGAGGTGCGAGGGGTTCGCCGCGAGGTAGACCGGCAGCTCCGACTTGTCATCGGCGACGAACGTGCCCTCGGTGCCCAGGTGGTACTTGACGTCGCCCGAGCCCCGCTGATTGCCCGGGGTCTGCGTGCCCTCGAACTCACGGAACACCTGGCCGTAGGTCTTGCCGGCGATGTTGGTGAGCACGTTCAGGCGACCACGGTGGGCCATGCCGATCGCGGCACCGTCGAGTCCGGCGGTGGCGGCGCCCTGGAGGATCTCGTCGAGCAGCGGGATGAGAGATTCGCCGCCCTCGAGCGAGAAGCGCTTCTGCCCGACGAACTTCGTCTGCAGGAAGGTCTCGAAGGCCTCGGCCTCGTTGAGCTTGCGCAGCACGCGCAGCTGCTCGTCATGCCCGGGCTTCTGGTACTTGACCTCCACCTTCTCCTGGAACCAGCGGCGCTGCTCCGGGTCCTGGATGTGCATGTACTCGATGCCCAGCGTGCGGCAGTACGAGTCGCGCAGCACACCGAGGATGTCGCGCAGCTTGGCGACGCGTCGCCCGCCGAAGCCGCCGGTGACGAATTCGCGGTCGAGGTCCCAGAAGGTGAGGCCGTGGCTCTCGATCTCGAGGTCGGGGTGCGAGCGCTGCATGTACTCGAGCGGGTCGATGTCGGCCATCAGGTGACCGCGGACGCGGAACGAGTTGATGAGCTCCTGCACGCGGGACTGCTTGTCGACGCGCTCGGCGAGGTCGACCGCGATGTCGGGGTTCCACCGGATCGGCGCGTAGGGGATGCGCAGGGCCGCGAAGATGTCGTCGTAGAAGCCGCGCTGCCCGATGAGCAGCTCGTGCACCTTCTTGAGGAACTCGCCCGAGCCGGCGCCCTGGATGACGCGGTGGTCGTACGTGGAGGTGAGCGTGATCGTCTTGCCGATCGCGAGCTCGTTGAGCGTCTTCTCGCTCGCGCCCTGGAACTCCGCGGGGTACTCGAGGGCGCCGGCGCCGATGATGCAGCCCTGGCCCTTCATCAGACGCGGCACGGAGTGCACGGTGCCGATGCCGCCGGGGTTGGTCAGCGAGACCGTGGTGCCCTGGAAGTCGGCGGCGGTGAGCTTGTTGTTCCGGGCGCGGCTGACCAGGTCCTCGTAGGCGACGAGGTACTCGGAGAAGCTCAGGGTGTCGGCGCGCTTGATGCTGGGCACCATGAGGGCGCGGGTGCCGTCGGGCTTGGGCAGATCGATCGCGATGCCCAGGTTCACGTGGGCGGGGGAGACCACCGAGGGCTTGCCGTCGATCTCGGCGTAGAAGACGTTCTGGCTGCGGAACTCGTCGAGCGTCCGGATGAGGGCCCACCCGATGAGGTGGGTGAAGCTGACCTTGCCGCCGCGCGTGCGCGCCATGTGGTTGTTGATGACGATGCGGTTGTCGATCATCAGCTTCGCGGGCACCGTGCGCACGCTGGTCGCGGTCGGGACGGTGAGCGACTCGTCCATGTTCGCGGCGAGGGTCTTCGGCAGGCCGCGGAGCGGGGTGACCTTGTCTTCCTCGGCCGCGTCCTGGGCTTCCTTCGCGGCGACCTTCGGGGCCTGCGCGGGGATCGGAGCCGCCGCCGCGGGCTTCGCGGTGGTGCGGGCGACCGGCTGCGAACCGATCACGGGGATGGGGGCCGTGACGGGGTGGGCCGCCGACGCGGGTGCGTCGGCCGGTGCTCCCGCTGCGGGCGCCGGCGCTGCCGGGGCGGACACGGTGGTGTCGGCGTGGTACTTCTCCAGGACCGGCCACCATTCCTTGTCGACGGAATCGCGGTTCTCCTTGAACTGCTCGTAGAGCTCTTCGACGAGCCACGAATTGGCTCCGAACCCCCCGTCGCCCCCGACGCCGGTCACCTGGTTCGACACGCTTGATCGCCCTCTTTCATCGCTGAAGCTCACTGTGCTGATCAGGGGCGCAGGATGCGCCCGGGATCGCACACTCTCAAGGATCAAGCCTAACGTGTTTCACTGGCGGAATAGTCGAACGGACCCGCCGGTGAGCCGGGGATCTCGGTACCGTGGAGACATGGAGTTCTCCGGTGCGCTGCCAGCTGTCGATCTCACCTATTCCGACGTGTTCCTGGTGCCCAGACGATCGTCGGTGACCAGTCGGCTCCAGGTCGATCTGGCCCCGCGCGACGGCACGCCGGCCACGCTGCCGATCGTGGCGTCGAACATGAACTCCGTCACCGGCCCGCGCCTCGCCGCCGTGCTCGCCCGCCGCGGTGGGATCGGGGTGCTGCCGCAGGACATGCCGCTGCAGGAGCTCGACCAGGCGATCCGGGACGTCAAGGACCAGCCCGTGCTCTGGGACACGCCGCTCGTGCTGCCCCCCGAGACACCGGTCGCCGAGGCGCTCCGCCTTCTTCCCGCGACCGCGGGACACGGCATCGTGGTGGCGCAGGGCCCCGCGCCCCTGCACGTCGACCGGATCCTGGGCACCCTGCCGGCCACGCGCCTGGCGACGGCCCTCCCGGATGCGCAGCTGGGCGACCTCGTGCACTCCGGCACGCCCTCGATCGATGCCGAGGACATCGGATCGGAGCGGCATGCGTTCGATGTGATCACCGACGCGAACGTGGAGATGGTCACCGTCATCCACCAGGGATACCTGGTCGGCACGCTCAGCGCGCGCAGCGCCCTGCGCTCCACCCTCTACCGTCCGGCCCTCGACGCGGACGGACGCCTGTCGGTCGCGGCCGCCGTCGGCATCAACGGCGATGTCGCCGCCAAGGCGCGGGCCCTCGCCGCAGCCGGCGTCGACGTCCTGGTGCTCGACACCGCCCACGGGCATCAGGACGCGATGCTGCGTGCCCTGCGCACGGTGTCGGAGCTCGACCTCGGTCTGCCGATCGTCGCGGGGAACATCGTCACGGCGGACGGCGTCCGGGACCTGGTGGACGCGGGCGCATCGATCCTCAAGGTCGGTGTCGGTCCCGGCGCCATGTGCACCACACGCATGATGACCGCGGTCGGCCGCCCCCAGTTCTCCGCGGTCCTGGAGACCGCGCAGGCCGCCCGTGCGGTCGGCGCGCATGTCTGGGCGGACGGCGGGGTGCGCTATCCGCGGGATGTGGCGCTCGCGCTCGCCGCCGGCGCGGCATCCGTCATGGTCGGCTCCTGGTTCGCCGGCACGATCGAGGCGCCGGGAGAGCTGCAGAGCGATGACGACGGGCGCGTCTACAAGGAATCGTGGGGCATGGCGTCGACGAAGGCGGTCCAGGCGCGGTTCGGGCGCCTCGACGCCTATGAGCGGGCGCGCAAGGAGCTCTTCGCCGAGGGCATCTCCTCGTCGAAGATCTACCTGGATCCGCTGCGCCCGGGCATCGAGGACCTGCTCGACATGATCACCTCCGGCGTCAGATCCTCCTTCACGTATGCCGGCGCCTCCTCCGTCTCCGAGTTCCACGACCGGGCGCTGGTCGGACTCCAGTCGGCCGCCGGATACGAAGAGGGCAAGGCGCTGCCCGTGAGCTGGTGAGGATTCGATAGAATCGTCGTCACCATGGACGACCCTCCCAGTTGCAGAACTTCGCCCCACTGTCCGCCTCTCCGCTCGGAGGGGAACCGCTGATGGACTACATCATGTTGGGCGTGGGGCTTCTGCTCACGATCGGCACCGGCCTCTTCGTCGCGAGTGAGTTCGCGCTGGTCAACCTCGACCGTGCCGAACTCGAGGCGCGGCAGGAGCGGGGCGAGACCCGCCTCGCGCTCACGATCAGTGCCCTCAAGCACACGTCGACGCATCTCTCGTCCGCGCAGCTCGGCATCACGCTGACCACGCTGCTGACCGGGTACACGATGGAGCCGGCGCTGTCGAACCTGCTGCGCCCGACCCTGATCGCCTGGAACATCCCCGAGGTGGCGGTGTCACCCATCGCGACGGTCGTGGCGATGTTCATCGCGACGGTTCTGTCGATGATCCTGGGCGAACTGGTTCCCAAGAACTTCGCGCTCGCGCTCCCGCGGGCCACCGCCAAGCTCGTCATCCCGTTCCAGACCGCCTTCACCGCGGTGTTCCGACCGGCGATCGCCGTGCTCAACGGCAGCGCCAACGGCGTGCTGCGCGGCATGGGCATCGAGCCGAAGGAGGAGCTCTCGGGAGCGCGCAGCGCCGAGGAGCTCTCCTCCCTCGTGCGTCGCTCCGCCAACGCGGGCCTGCTGGAAGCCGACACGGCCACCCTGCTCGATCGGACCCTCACGTTCTCGCGGCTCTCGGCGGCCGACGTCATGACCGCGCGCCCGAGCATGCACGCGATCGCAGCGGGCGACAGCGCGGACGACGTGATCCAGCTCGCCCGCCGCACCGGGCACAGTCGTTTCCCCGTCTACGACGATGATCTCGACGACATCACCGGCGTCGTGCACCTGAAGGCCGCGATCTCGGTGCCGCGCGAGCGCCGAACGGAAGTGCCGGTGGGCGCGCTCTCGACCGATCCGCTGCGGGTGCCGGAGACCGTGCACGTCGACGCGCTGATCTCCGAGCTCCGCGCTCGCGGATACCAGCTCGCCGTCGTGGTCGACGAGTACGGGGGCACGGCGGGGCTCGTGACCCTGGAGGACCTGGTCGAGGAGCTCGTGGGCGAGGTCGCCGACGAGCACGACCGCACGAGGGCCGGCGTGGTCCGCAATCGTGACGGCGTCACCTTCCCGGGTGAGCTGCGACCGGACGAGCTCCGGCAGCGCGCCGGCGTGGAGGTGCCGGAGGGCGAGGTGTACGACACCGTCGGAGGATTCGTGATGAGCGTGCTGGAGCGGGTCCCGGTCGTCGGCGATGAGGTGCCGGTCGACAGCGGAGTCCTGCAGGTGGTCCGCATGGACGGGCGCCGTGTCGACCGTGTCCGGTACGTCCCGAGTCCGTCGCACGAGCAGGAGGTCTCCCGATGAGCGATTGGGGAGGACTGGCCTGGCTGGTCGTGCTGCTCGCCGCGAACGCGTTCTTCGTCGGCGCCGAGTTCGCGGTGATCTCCGCGCGGCGCTCGCAGATCGAGCCGAAGGCCGAGCAGGGCTCGCGCGCCGCCAAGACCGCGCTGTACGCCATGGAGCACGCGACCCTGATGCTCGCGACCTCGCAGCTCGGCATCACGATCTGCTCGCTGCTGATCCTGAACGTCTCGGAGCCCGCGATCCACCACCTGCTGTCCGTGCCGCTGCACGCGTTCGGCTGGGCAGACGGCGTGGTGGATGCCGTGTCGTTCACGATCGCACTCCTGATCGTGTCGTTCCTGCATGTGGTGTTCGGCGAGATGGTTCCGAAGAACCTCGCGTTCTCGGTTCCGGATCGCGCCGTGCTGATCCTCGCGCCCGCCCTGGTGTGGGTGTCGAAGGTCTTCATGCCGGTGATCTGGGTGCTCAACGCGGCCGCCAACGGCGTCCTGCGACTGTTCCGGGTCGAGCCGAAGAACGAGGCCGCCTCGACCTTCACGCTCGACGAGGTCGCCACGATCGTGAGCCAGTCCCGCCGTGAGGGCGTGCTGATGGATGCCGCGGGCACCGTCGCCGCCGCGGTGGAGTTCACCGACAAGAAGGCGCGGGACGTGGCGGTCCCGCTGAGCGAACTCGTCACGCTGCCGCAGTCGACCACGCCCGATGACATCGAGAAGGCGGTCGCGCGCTACGGCTTCTCGCGCTACGTGATCGTGGACGACGAGGCGACACCGATCGGCTACGTGCAC
This sequence comes from Microbacterium sp. TW_SC_2, assembly GCF_055361165.1. Lineage (NCBI taxonomy): Bacteria > Bacillati > Actinomycetota > Actinomycetes > Micrococcales > Microbacteriaceae > Microbacterium > Microbacterium sp. TW_SC_2. Next base: position 1,227,457 of record NZ_CM143952.1, read on the forward strand.
CTGAAGGACATCCTGCGGGCGTCGGAGGGACCGGATGCCGAGATCAAGATGATCCAGCCCGTTCCCGCCAAGCGCGTCCACCACATGGTTCCGGTCCAGGAGGACACTGATCTGGAGGACGCCCTCGCGGTCATGCGCCGCGCCGGACGTCACCTGGCGAAGGTCCGCGACGCGCAGGGACAGACCACCGCCGTGCTCTTCCTGGAGGACATCCTCGAGGAGCTCGTCGGAGAGGTGCAGGACGCGACGCGTCGCATCCGCGGACGCTGAGCCCCCGACCGCAGACGACGGCCGCCGGATCCTGGGATCCGGCGGCCGTCGTCGTCCAGGGACGCCTGGTCAGCGCCAGTGCGCGCGGTCGTACTGCGGAGGCCAGGCGACCTCGGCGCCGAGCTCGTGCGCGGCGCGAAGGGCGAAGTGCGGATCGCGCAGCCACTCGCGTCCGGCGAAGATCGCATCGGCGGCGCCCTCCGCGAGCACCCGCTCGGCCTGCTCGGCCGCGGTGATGAGGCCGACCGCCGACACCGGGATGCGCCCGGACTGCCGCACCGACTCCGCGAGCGGCACCTGATAGCCGGGGAAGACACTGATCTGCTGGTGGGCGACGAGCCCGCCGCTGGAGACGTCGATCAGATCCGCGCTGTGCGAGACCGCCCATTCGCCGACCTGTGCCGCCTCCTCGGGCGTGAAGCCGCCGTCGGCATGATCGGTCGCCGAGATGCGCACGAAGACGGGCACGTCGTCTCCGGCTTCCGCACGCACGGCGTCGATCACGCGCAGCAACAGGCGCGCGCGGTTCTCGAGCGGACCGCCGTACTCGTCGTCGCGCAGGTTCGACAGGGGCGACAGGAACTCGTGCAGCAGGTAGCCGTGGGCCGCGTGCAGTTCGAGCACATCGAAGCCCGCGTCGAGGGCACGGCGCGCGGCGGACGCGAAGGCGGCGACGAGCGTGTCGATGCCCGCGGCATCCAGCTGCTCGGGCGGCGCGAATCCCTCGTAGGCGACAGCCGAGGGGGCGACCGTGGTCCACCCGCCCTGGTCGGCCGGCACGGACCCCTGTGCGCCGGCCCAGGGCCACCACGTCGAGGCCTTGCGACCGGCATGCGCGAGCTGGATGCCCGCCGCCGCGCCCCGGTCATGGATCGCCTGCACGATCGGCACCCACGCGTCGCGCTGCTCGTCGTTCCACAGGCCGACGTCGCGGGGGGAGATGCGGCCCTCGGGCACCACGGCGCTGGCTTCGGCGACGATCAGCCCGGCGCCCCCGGAGGCGAACTGCGCGAGGTGCGTGTGATGCCATTCCTGCACCACGCCCTCCTCCGCGCTGTACATGCACATGGGCGACACCCACAGGCGATTGCGCAGGGTCAGGGATCGGATGGTCAGCGGGGAGAAGAGAATACTCACTCCTCGACGCTACTCCGCGGTGAGCGTGCCGAGGGTCGTCGGGCTAACGTGGAGTCATGGTCGAGGTGCGCGAATGGACACGCAGCGATACCGCGCGGTTCCTGCGGGTGCCGACGACGGGCGATGACAAGTACTCCCGCGGAGTGGTGGCGCTGCGGACCGGATCCGCCGCCTATCCGGGTGCCGCCGTGCTCGGTACGGAGGCAGCCTGGCGGACCGGTGCCGGTTTCGTGCGCTACGTGGGGGAGGAGCGTGCCGCGGACGCGGTGCTGGCACGACGCCCGGAGACGGTCGTCGGCGCCGACACCGGGCGCTCGCGCATCGATGCCTGGGTGATCGGATCGGGGACGGATCCCGCCGCACGCACGGACGACGAGACCGCGGCACTGCGGGAGATCCTGGCGGGATCGGCGTCCGTGGTGGTGGACGCCGGAGCCCTCGATCTCGCCCGCGGCAGTCGGGCACCGATCGTGGTGACCCCGCACGCCCGCGAGTTCGCCGCACTCCGCTCGGCGCTGCGCCTGCCCGAGCGCGACGACGGCGACGGGTCGGATGATCGTCCTCGCGCGCAGGCGGCCGTCGAGGTCGCGGCCGCTCTCGGCGGTGCCGTGCTCCTGAAAGGTGCGCGCACGGTGATCGCCGATGCCGATGGCGGGGCGATCGTGGTGGCCGCCGGCACCGGCTGGCTCGCGACCGCGGGCACGGGTGACGTGCTCGCCGGCATGCTCGGGGCGCTGCTCGCGGGGAACACCGAGGCGCCGGTGGCCGAGGTCGCCGCCGCAGCGGCCTGGCTGCACGGCTCTGCCGCGCGTCTGGCCGCCGGTGCGGCCGAGGGGCATCCAGGGCGTCCCATCGTCGCTCTCGATGTCGCGCAGGCTGTGCCGCGAGCGATCGCCGACCTGCTCGTATGACGTCGCGGACGGCGCGTCTGATCCTCGCGTGGTGCGTGTTCCTCGCGGTGCACGTGCTCACCGTCTGGGTGGGGTGGATCTATCCGAGCCAGCCGATGGGCGATGTCGTGCTCGTGTACGAGCCGTGGGCGAGCCAGGCGCTCAGCGGCGGACCGATCGTCGGCGTCACCGAGACCTGGGTGTACCCGCAGCTCGCGCTGGTCCCGATGGTGCTGGCGAAGCTGCTGTCGATGCCGCTGATCCCGCTCCTCGGCGCATCGGGGGCGTACCTGATCGCCTGGGCGGTGCTGGTGACGATCCTCGATGCCCTGGCCTTCCGTGTCGTGCTCGGCCGTTCGCCCTCGCGGCCACGACTCGTCGCCGGCTGGTTCTGGAGCGCCGCGCTGCTCCTGCTCGGGCCGATCGCCCTGTACCGCATCGACGCGATCACGGTGCCGATCGCGGTCGTCGCGGGTCTCTGGCTCGCGACGAGACCCGCCCTCGCCACCGCCCTGCTGACGGTCGGCGCCTGGATCAAGATCTGGCCCGGGGTCCTGGTGGTCACCTCGATCATCGCCCTGCGCTCCCGGGTGCGCATGCTGCTCGCCGCAGCGGCCGTCACCGTCGCGGTGCTGGTGCTGGTGCTGCTGCTCGTCCTCGGCGCCGATGCCGAGCTGTTCGGCTTCCTCACCCAGCAGACTGGCCGCGGCCTGCAGATCGAAGCGGTCGCGGCGACGCCGTTCCTGTGGCTGGCGCTGACCGGTGCGGCCCAGATCGAGTACAGCTTCGAGATCCTGACCTTCCAGATCGCCGCCGACGGGGTGGATGGCGTCGCCGCCGTGCTCACCCCGGTGATGCTGATCCTCGTGGCGGCGATCACCGTGCTCGGTGTCGTCAAGGCCTCGCGCGGGGCATCCTTCCCTCGGCTGTTCCCTCCGCTGGCGCTCTCGCTCGTCGTCGCCCTGATCGTCAGCAACAAGGTCGGGTCGCCGCAGTTCCAGACCTGGCTGATCGCGCCGGTGCTGCTCTGGCTCGTGTTCGACCGAACACGCGCGCGCGTTCCCGCCATGCTGGTGCTGATGCTCTGCGCGCTGACCTGTCTCGTGTATCCGCTGAGCTATGACGCGCTGCTGCGCGCCGAACTGCTGCCGGTCCTGGTTCTCACGCTGCGCAACGCGTTGCTCGTCGTCCTGCTCATCGTCGGTGTCCGCGCACTCACGCGGGTGCCCGCCGTCCGTCCATCGAAACACCGGGAGTGAACCATGCTGATCGCCTTCTCCGTCGCACCGAGCGGAACCCCTGCCGAGGGGATCGAGCGCACCGACGCCTCCGTGCACGATGCGGTGGCCGCCGCCGTGCGCGTCGTGCGCGAGTCGGGGCTGCCCCACCGCACCACGAGCATGTTCACCGAGATCGAGGGACCCGACTGGGATTCCGTGATGGCTGTCGTCAAGCGCGCCACCGAGGCGGTGATGCCCTTCGGGTCCCGTGTGTCGCTCGTGCTCAAGGCCGACATCCGTCCCGGGTACTCGGGCGAGTTGGACGCCAAGATCGACCGCCTGGAGTCCGCGATCGAGGAGTCCTAGGGTAACGAAGCTCAACGCCGGGTCAGCGCAATCTCTCGCAGGAATGGATGGCCAATCCCATGACAATCGATGCCTCGATCGATCCCCTCGACGTTATATCGAACGAGCCCTTCATGATCCGTGTCGCGGGAGCGGAGGAGTTTGCTCAGAGTGACGATGTGCAGGTTGTCATTGACGCGTTTGATGACTTCGAGGGAATTCACTGGATTTCCACGACCACAATCGCGATTGGCGCTGACGGGTCAGGTTCTGCCCGGCACCCGGGTCTCGTCGTTGAGCGTGAAACAGTCATCTGGATTTCGTCACTTGGTAGGCCAGATCTGCAACCTCAGCGACTCGAGGAAGTTAGGTTGGCGATTGTGGACGGCGAGCAGGATCCTCCGCCGCACGACCTGACGGTGCGCCTAGAGCAACTCCAAGGTCGCTACGAAGCGCGGTATCGAAAGCGGTTGGGTGAACCCAGCGCAGCGCGACGCAAGCATCGCGCGGCCTTTCTAGTCGAAGGACTACAGCTTACGCAGCGGTTGCACACAGACCACGCCACCATTCATCCGCTGCCTCAAACGATCTACTACGAGGACGAGCTTGCGGCAGTCAACGGGGCACTCGAGATGCTTGGCTGGCCTTCTCGGATTGATCAGCCAACTTGGCAGCGTAATATGCGGCGAGATGACTTCGCGGTGATTGAGTTCCCAGAGGTCTGGGCGTCGGATATCACTGATGTCGGAGACGCTGTGACCCCTGAAGCGTCACGATTGCTAGACGCTATCGCGCTGATCCGCCATGCCGCTCCACGATTGGTCACCTTGATCGTCGAGATCGACGATCCCGTCTCCGGCTGGGCTGTCCGGAGCTTGCGAAACTCGTATAAGGGGAATCTGGTTGGTGGATTCGCTGCGGGCGAGAGCCAGGCCGAGTTTACTCCCGTCGACGTAGCACTCCGGTCAGATCCTCGGATTGCGCTGTATGTGAGTCTGTATCTCGAGGCGCAACGAGAGAGCCGACCCGATTCGCAGTACTTCAAGTACTGGAGCGTCCTCGAGACAATCGCCATCAACAACATTGCTGCTGGTCTACATGTTGTTCTCGACGATGGTTCCACTTGGCCCGATGGTCAGACAACAAGTCAGGCCGCACCGCGAGTATTCCAGCTGACGAGGGGGATTGCGTTGAGATACATGACTACGCCAGGTTCAAGCCACTACGAATTCATTCGTTCTGTGTATGGGCGTCGAAACGCCGCGGCGCACTACGGTCGCCTTGATGCTAAGGACCCCGTTCAGCAGGGCAAGCCATGGTATCCGTGGGCCGTAAAGACGACAGCCGGGCTGAACGGGAACTGGGAATGGCTTTGGCACCTCAAGATGCTTGTGCACGACGTCATACGCGAGGAGATCACGAAGACCACGGGAGTCTAAGCACACTGGGGCGAGAGCAGGTCGCGAGATGTCGGCATCAGCGCCCTCGAGTGGGTCAAAGGAGCGCTGAGCGAGCGGATCAGAGGGCGCCGCGCCGACGTCAATGTGTTGCGAATCGCTCGAGGTCGAACATTCTGAGTGAGCGATGCTGATCGCGAGAGGCAGCGAAAACTCAGTTTGGATGGAGGCGTGGTGACGAAGCTCAAGTTTCCGCCGTTACGCATGCTCGATTTCGGCATGCTCGACGCGGCAGAAGAAGCTCGAGAACGACCAGACATGCTCAAGACTGGCTACTACGACTTCCGCTCCGCCGCGTACCGCGTCGCTCAAGGTGAAGCGTGGGCAATCGTCGGATCCAAAGGTGCAGGCAAAACGGCTACGTTCTCACATCTCGAACTGCTGTGGGATAGCCAGCCCGAGCGTTTCTTGCTGGAGTGGGACCTGGGCAGCTTTCCCGTTGCAGACGTCACACAGTTGCAGATCGGTGGATCGCCTGGTCCGACTAACACTCGCGCGGCTTGGGAGTTTTTGATTCTGCTCAGGGTCTTCGCGTCGCTGATGAAAGACCAGGGCGCGCATCACCCGTCGGGGATCGTTGGACTGTACAAATCGTTGGTTGCCGGCGGTCTGATCGACGGACCAGATCTGCGCACCCGGTTCGTCGACTGGTCTCGGTCGACGTTGAAGGTCAGCATCATGGGAAGTGGCGTCGATGCTGCACTGCAGCAGAATTCGGTCACTGCCGTGCAGCTCAGCCAACTGCTTCGTAGCGCGCTCATGCAGATGAGTACGGGATCGCAGCATGTGCTCGCGATCGACGGCCTAGATTCTTTTTTTGCGCAGACCGAATCTCAACTCGAGTCTCTCGGTGCGCTCCTCGATGCTGCGTATGACCTCAACGGTTTTTTTCGAAGCGCGGACCTTCGCGTCTCGATTGTCCTCGCCATCCGCCATGACATGTATGTACAGGTGCCCAGTACCGATTCGGCGAAGCTGAGTGATCGAGCCATTGAGTTGGATTGGAGTCGGAACGGCCTCGGCGATGGTGAGGAGCTCTGGGACCTGCTCAACACGAAGGTGAGGGCGAGCATTCCGGGTAGTTTTGTGGGCCTCCAGCTGGGCGACGTTCGCAAGGCGTACCTAAGCTCGCCGATTGGCATCGGACCCTTCTCGTACTTGCCCTCATATCTGATGTCGCACACGCGATACCTGCCACGAGATCTCATCGCTCTGATGAACGCCGTAAAGGAACGCCATCCCGGCAGCGGTCAGGTCAGCGAGTCGACCGCGCGTGAAGCGGTCCGAAATTACTCCGAAGGCTATTTTGTCCGCGAGATTTCGAACGGCTTGAGTCGTGTTCTTCCTGGCGCTAGTGCCGCGAAGGTGAGCACCTTTCTCGATGCCTTGAGCGCGCTTCCTTCGCGGGAATTCTCGTTCGAGTTGCTTGAGAGAGAGGTCGACGGAGACGTATCGCGCGCAGACCTGCGCAGACTGATGAAGCAGTTGTTTCTCATCGGAGGAGTCGGGACAAAGCCCAGGGCGGCCCGCTCGACGCGTACCAACTTTTACTACCGCAGAGTCGCGGGGGGTGGATTCTCGTTCCACGCGGACTATGTTCTGCACAACTCATTAGTTGTGGCTTGGAATGTGCCGTGGGAGGCGCTCAAGAAGCCGTCGCAGCCTGCCGAGCAATCGAGCAACGGACGAAGACGACGCAGGCGCTGACGAGCGACTTTCGTTCCGGCGTTGTCGGGAGCTCGACGCCGACCGTATTCGCCGCCTCCGATCTGCGGTCGGGTCGCGCACCTGACACCGGCTAAGCTGATCCGGTGAATCCCTCGACTGAATCGAGGGGTGCGGCGAAGAGGGCGCTCCTCTCTCTCGCCATCGGCAGCTTCGGCATCGGCATGACCGAATTCGTCATCATGGGCTTGCTGCCCGACATCGCCGGCGACCTCCTGCCCTCCCTCTGGGCGAGCAGCCAGGAGGACGCGCTCAGCCAGACCGGGTGGCTCATCTCGCTGTACGCCCTCGGCGTCGTGATCGGTGCGCCGACCATCGCGGGGTTCGTCGCGCGCTACCCGCGGCATCGCGTGATGATCGTGCTCGCCCTCGCGCTGACGGTCTTCAACGCGCTCACCGTGTTCCTGCCGACCTTCGAGCTCGTGGGAGTCTCCCGCTTCCTCGCCGGTCTTCCGCACGGCGCGTACTTCGGCATCGGGGCCCTCGTCGCCGCCGAGGTGATGGGCCCGGGCAACCGCGCCAAGGGCGTCGCGTTCATCCTGACCGGCCTCACGGTCGCGAACGTCGTGGGTGTGCCGTTGGGAACCTTCCTCGGGCAGCAGTGGGGGTGGCGCGCGGCCTTCGGCGTGGTCGCTCTGGTCTTCGCGATCGCCACCGTCTGCATCGCCGTGTTCGTGCCGCACCATGCCGGCACACCGGGGCGCACGATGCGTCAGGAACTCGGGGTGTTCCGCATCCGTCAGGTCTGGTTCACCCTCGGGGTCGGCTCGATCGGCTTCGGCGGGTTCTTCGCCGTCTACAGCTACATCGCGCCGTTCGTGACCGAGGTCGCCGGGTCGCCCGCATGGGTGGTGCCGATCGTGCTGGTGCTGATGGGCATCGGCATGACCGTGGGCAACCTCGTGGGCGGGCACCTCGCCGACCTCGATCTGCGCCGCACGCTGCTCTGGGGCCTCGCGGCATCGGCCGCCGCCTACGCTCTCCTGGCTGCACTGTCCTTCTGGATCGTGAGTCTGTGTGTGCTCGTGCTGGTCGTCGGATTCGTGTCGGCGGTGCTCAGCCCGACCATCCAGACGCGCCTGATGGACGTCGCCGGCGACAACCAGTCGATCGCCGCGGCGATGAACCACTCGGCCCTCAACATCGGCAACAGCCTCGGCGCGTTCCTGGGCGGCGCCGTGATCGCCGCAGGCTGGGGCTTCACGGCTCCCGCCTGGATCGGCGTCGCGCTCGCTCTCGTCGGACTGCTCATCGCGCTGCTCTCGTATCGCGTGGAGGCTCCTCACCGCCCGGTTCCCGCGCTCGTCGCGTCGTAGAGTGTCGGGGTGGACACCCCGAAGGAATCGCTGCCGGTCGCCGGCACCGTCGTGCTGCTGCGCCCCGCCGAGCCCGGCTTCGAGGTCCTGCTGCTCCGACGTCCGGATCGCGGCTCGTTCGCGGGCGCGTGGGTCTTCCCCGGGGGGAAGGTCGAACCGGGTGACCGGCGCGACGGCGACCCGGAGAGCGAGGATGCCCGCCGAGCCGGTATCCGCGAGACGCTCGAGGAGGTCGGGCTGATCGTCGACGGCCTCGTCCCGCTCTCGCAGTGGCACCCGCCGATCGAGGCGCCCACTCGGATCCGCACCTGGTTCTTCCTCGCGGAGGCCCCGGAGCAGGATCCCTCACCTTCGGCCGACGAGGTGGCCGAGCTCGCCTGGATCCGGCCGGATGAGGCCCTCACGCGTCACGGAGCGGGCGAGCTGACGCTGTTCCCGCCCACCTGGATCACGCTGCATCAGCTCTCCGCGTTCGCCGATGCGGAGTCCGCGCTCACCTCCGGCGGGGCCGCGCAACTCTTCCGCACGCGTGTCGTCGACGGCGCGGCAGGGCGGGCGTTCGCATGGGAGCAGGGGCGACTCGACGCGGGCGTGCTGCCCTGGCGCTATCTGCCGGCCTGAGTCAGCTGTCGAACAGACGCCGCAGATGGAGGCCGACCGCTTCGCCTTCGATCAGGAAGCCGTCGTGGCCGAAGTCGCTCGTGAGCACGACGGCGTCGTTGCCGTCGAGCGTCTGCGGGATGCTGCGGGCGATGCGGTGCTGTCCGTCGACCGGGAAGAGGCGGTCGGTGTCGATCCCGAGCACGAGCGTGGTCGCCGAGACGCGCTGCAGGGCGTCTTCCACGCCACCGCGATCCCGCCCGACATCGTGCGAGTTCATGGCTTCGACCAGGGTGATGTAGCTGTTCGCGTCGAAGCGCCGGGTGAACTTGTTGCCGTGGAAGTCGAGATACGACTCGACGGCGAACCGGCCGCCGTGGCCCAGGGGCGAGACGTCGGACTGCCAGGAGCGCTGGAAGCGCTGATTCAGCTCGATCGGGCTGCGGTAGTTCAGCAGCGCCATTCGGCGTGCGAGCGCGAGCCCGCGGTGGGGGCCTTCGCCGTCGGCGAGGTCGTAGTACTCGCCGCCCTGGAAACGGGGATCCATCCGGATCGTCTCGAGCTGCACCGTGTTGAGGGCGATCTGGTCGGCCGTCGTGACCGGGGGAGAGGAGAGCACGGCCAGGCGCTCGACGCGCTCGGGGTGGGTGATCGCCCATTCGAGGGCGTGCATCCCGCCCATCGATCCGCCGATCACCCCGGCCCATCGGGCGATCCCGAGAGCGTCGGCGAGGAGCACCTGCGACGCCACCTGATCGCGGATCGTCAGGTAGGGGAACCGGGAGGCCCACTCGTAGCCGTCGGGCGCGACGCTCGCCGGCCCTGTCGAACCCTGGCATCCGCCGAGCATGTTCGGCGCGATCACGAACCAGCGTTCCGTGTCGAGCGGAGCACCGGGCCCGAGGAGGTCCTCCCACCAGCCGGCGGTCGGATGCCCGGCTCCGGCCGGGCCGCGCACATGACTGTCGCCGGTCAGGGCGTGCAGGACCAGTACCGCGTTGTCTCGCGCGGCATTGAGCTCGCCCCAGGTCTCGTAGGCGAGGCGGATACCGGGGAGCTCGGTGCCGCTCTCGGTGCGGAACGGGCCGAAGCCGGCGAACGCGCGCCCGCCGATCGGGTCTCCGTCGCGCCAGGCTCCTGTGGCGGGAGGTCGCGCGCGCAGCAGCCGGACGTCGGCCTCGGTCACGGGCGCCGACGGTACCGTGTCCTCCGAGGTCGTCTGCCAGTCCATGTCTCCATTGTCGCCTGGTCGGGGACCGGAGCGCGGCAGGTTACGGTGCGGCGGCCTTCCGTGGCGCCCGGATGTCAGCGGATGACGCCGGATGTCGGCTCCGCGGATCACGGCGTCCCGTGAACGCGACGATGCCCCGGACCACACGGGTCCGGGGCATCGTCGACGCTCGGGTGAGGCTCAGGCGCGAGCGGCCTCCGAGACGCGACGTGCGGCGGCGAGAGCCTGGTCGAGATCGGCCTTCAGGTCGTCGACGTTCTCGATGCCCACCGAGAGACGCACGAGACCCGGGGTCACGCCCGCGGTCAGCTGCTGCTCGGGCGTCAACTGCGCGTGGGTGGTGGACGCGGGGTGGATCACGAGCGAGCGCACGTCGCCGATGTTGGCGAGGTGGCTGAACAGAGACAGGCTGTTGACGAACTCGCGCCCTGCCTCGACACCGCCCTTCAGCTCGAACGACAGGACAGCGCCGACGCCCCGCGGGGCGTACTGGTTCGCCTTGGCGTACCAGGGCGAGGAGGGGAGGCCGGAGTAGTTGACCGTCGCGACGTCGTCGCGGTTGTCGAGCCACTCAGCGATCTCCTGCGCGTTCTGCACGTGGCGCTCGATGCGCAGCGACAGCGTCTCGACGCCCTGGATGAGGTTCCAGGCGCTCTGCGGCGCGATGGCGGATCCCAGGTCGCGCAGCAACTGCACGCGGGCCTTGATGATGTACGCGAGCGGGTCGCCCACGGCGGCCGTGTAGCTGGCGCCGTGGTAGGAGGGGTCCGGTTCCGTGAGCCCGGGGAAGCGCTCGACGTTCTTCGACCACTCGAAGGTGCCGCCGTCGATGATGACGCCGCCGATCGTGGTGCCGTGGCCGCCGAGGAACTTGGTGACGGAGTGGACGACGATGTCGGCGCCGTGCTCGAACGGACGGATCAGATAGGGCGTCGCGATCGTGTTGTCGACGATGAGCGGCACGCCGCTCTCGTGCGCGGCATCGGCGACGGCGCGGATGTCGAGGACGTTGATCTGCGGGTTGCCGATCGTCTCGGCGAAGAAGAGCTTGGTGTTCGGCCGGACCGCGCGGCGCCACTCCTCGGCGTCGTCCTGGTTCTCGACGAACGTGACCTCGATGCCGAGCTTGGCGAGCGTGTACTTGAAGAGGTTGTACGTGCCGCCGTAGATCGAGCTCGACGACACGATGTGGTCGCCGGCCTGTGCGATGTTCAGCACGGCGAACGTCGACGCGGCCTGTCCGCTGGAGAGGACGAGGGCGCCGGTTCCGCCTTCGAGGGCGGCGAGGCGCTGCTCCAGGACATCCTGCGTCGGATTCTGGATGCGCGTGTAGATGTTGCCGAACTCGGCCAGCGCGAAGAGGTTCGCGGCGTGGTCGGCGCTGTCGAAGACATAGGAGGTGGTCTGGTAGATCGGCGTGGCGCGGGCCTTCGTCACCGGGTCGGGAGCTGCGCCCGAGTGGATCTGCTTGGTCTCGAAACGCCAGGTCTCGGATGCGGACATGTGTTCCCCCTGGAACGGAGTGGACGATCGGGTGGCGGATGCCGTTTCAGCGAGAGTACGGAATATCGGTATCTGTCAACAACGGCCGGGACATGTGACGTAACAGTGGGAGCCGCCGAAAGACCCGCGGACATCGTACGGTGGAGGCATGGTGAACAGACGTGCAGTGGTGACAGGAGCAAGCTCGGGTATCGGCGCCGCGACGGTGCGCGAGCTCCGCTCGCGTGGATGGGACGTCGTCGGCGTCGCGCGGCGGGAGGACCGGTTGACGGCGCTCGCCGAGGAGACCGGCGCGTCTGCGATCGCCTGCGACCTGACCGACGGTGCCGCGGTCGACGCCCTGGTCGTCGAACTCGAGAAGTCCGGTCCGGTGCATGCCCTCGTGCAGGTGGCCGGCGGCGCCCGCGGCACCGACCGCGTCGAGGATGCCTCGATCGACGACTGGCAGTGGATGTTCGACGCGAACGTGTTGGCGACGCAGCGGCTGGTGGCAGGACTGCTCCCGCTGCTGCGCCGTGCGGCAGCGGAGGGCGGGTATGCCGACACGGTCTTCGTCACCTCCACCGCCGCACAGACGGCCTACGCGGGAGGTGCGGGCTACAACGCCGCGAAGGCGGCGGAAGCGATGCTCGTGAAGGTGCTGCGCCAGGAACTCAACGGGGAGCCGATCCGTGTGGTCGAGGTCGCCCCCGGCATGGTGCACACCGAGGAGTTCACCCTGAACCGGTTGGGCGGCGACAGCGTCGCGGCCGAGGCGGTGTACTCCGGCGTCGAAGCGCCGCTCCTCGCCGGCGACGTGGCCGACGTGATCGCCTACGCGCTCGAGTCACCGGCCCACGTGAACCTCGACCAGATCACGATGCGTCCGGTGGCACAGTCCGCACAGCACCTGTTGGCACGGGGTCCGCTGCGCGTGCGGCCGACCGACTGACCATGGCACGCACCCTCGCCGAGCTCGCCGAGGACGGGCGGATCGACAGCGGCTGGGCCGAGGCTCTCGCGCCGGTACAGGACGAGATCAGCGCTCTCGGGGAAAGGCTCCGAGGCGAGCAGGCCGCAGGACGCGGATATCTCCCCGACGGCGAGCGGGTGCTGCGGGCGTTCCAGCGCCCGCTGTCCGAGGTCAAGGTGCTGATCACGGGGCAGGACCCGTATCCGACCCCCGGGCATCCGATCGGTCTCTCCTTCGCCGTCGAGCGCCATGTGCGCCCTCTGCCCCGGAGCCTCTCGAACATCTACAAGGAGCGCGAGAGCGACCTCGGCATCCCGCCCGCGCCGCACGGTGACCTGACGGCCTGGAGCGACCAGGGCGTGCTGCTGCTCAACAGGGTGCTCACCGTGCAGCCCGGTGCCGCGGCATCCCACCGCGGGTGGGGCTGGGAGAAGGTCACCGAGCTCGCGATCCGCGCGCTCGTCGCCCGCGACCAGGCGCTCGTGGCGATCCTGTGGGGGAAGGACGCCGCGAATCTGCAGCCGCTCCTCGGAGAGACGCCGTCGATCGCGTCGGCGCATCCGTCACCCCTGTCCGCGCGCCGCGGATTCTTCGGCTCACGTCCGTTCTCCCGCGCGAATGCGCTGCTGGAGCAGCAGGGTGCGGATCCCGTCGACTGGCGGGTGGAGGGAGAGGGCCCCGGCTCTCTAAGCTGAGCGCATGCAGTTCGAACCGGGGGACCGTCGCCGCGTACTGCCGCGTCACCTGCGTCCCGCCGAGCCGCCCGACACCTTCGCGTACTCGATCCGCCCTGCGCGGGCGGCGGACCTGCCGTATATCCGCGAGATCTACAACCACTTCGTGAGCAACTCGGCGGTCACGCTCGACGAGCGACGGAGCAGCATTCCGTACTGGCGGGAGAAGTTCGCCCTGCAGACCCGGCTCGGGCTGCCGTTCCTCGTCGCGGTGTCGCCGTCGGGGGTGTTGCTGGGCTACGCGATCGCGCAGCCGTGGGCGGGCAAGAACGCGTACCGCTACACGGTCGAGGACTCGATCTACCTCGGCCCCGGCGCGGGAGGCAAGGGTCTCGGCGCCGTGCTGCTGCAGGCGCTGATCGAGGCCTGCGAGAACCTCGGCATCCGGGAGATGGTCGCCGTCATCAGCGACGACGGCGCCGAGGCGTCGATCCGGCTGCACGCCAAGCTCGGATTCGTGGAAGCGGGGCGCATGGGACGCGTCGGCGTCAAGTTCGGACGCGAGCTCGGCACCGTCTACATGAAGCGTGCCCTGCGTCCGTCGGGGCGGCGCTGGCGTCTGCTGCCGTCGGTGCGATCGCGCTGACGCCGCTCACGATGCCGGGGACCTAGCGGTCGCCGGACGGGATCACCGGGATCGCCGACAGCAGCTTCCTGGTGTAGGCGTGCTGCGGGTGGAGCAGCACGTCATCCGTCGCGCCGCGTTCGACGATCACGCCGTCCTTCATGACGATCACGGTGTCGCAGAGGTTCTGCACCACGCCGATGTCGTGCGACACCAGCACCAGGGTCAGCGCGGTGGTCTCGCGCAGCTCGATGAGCAGGGCGAGGATCTGCGCGCGGACGGTGACATCGAGCGCCGAGAGCGGTTCGTCGCCGACGAGGACGCGGGGGCCGTGCACGATCGCCCGGGCGATCGCGATGCGCTGGCGCTGGCCACCGGAGAACTCGTGGGGATAGCGCGTCGACACGTCGGGGTCGAGGCCGACCTGCACGAGGACGCGGCGGATCCGCTCGTCGTGATCGCCGTCGATGCCGAGTGCCCAGAGTGGCTCGCCGATGATCTGCGCGGCGGTCAGACGCGGATCGAGTGAGGCGTAGGGGTCTTGGAAGACCAGGCCGGTCTCGCGGCGCAGCCAGTGCAGCGACCGCGCGGATGCCGCGGCGTCGACCGGGCGGCCGTCGATCTCGACCGTGCCCGCCGTGGGGTGATCGAGCCCGAGAAGCAGGCGGATCAGCGTCGACTTGCCGGACCCAGATTCGCCGATGATGCCCACCGAGGAGCCCTCGACGACGTCGAGATCGGTCTCGGCGAGGGCCGTCTGCATGCGGGTGCGCTCGAAGGCGGACTTCTTCGGGACGACGAAGTCGCGACGCAGTCCGCGCGCTCGGATCAGGCTCATGACGCACCCCCGTCCGGCCGCCACAGCGTGGCCGTCGCATCACGCAGGAGCCCCTGGGTGATCGGCGACGTCGGCGACGTCAGCAGCGTCTGCACGGAGGCCGACTCCACGACGTGGCCGTGCTCCAGGACGACCCCCTCGGTGGCGACCTGCGACAGCACCGCGAGATCGTGCGTGATGAACACCAGGGACATCCCCTCGTCGGCGACGAGGGAGAGCAGCAGGGCGAGGATCTCGGCTTGGATCGTGACGTCGAGCGCGGTGGTCGGCTCATCGGCGATGAGCAGACGCGGTCGGCACGCGAGGGCCATGGCGATCGCGACGCGCTGCCGCTGGCCTCCGGAGAGCTGATGCGGGTACCGGTCGACGATCGACTCGGGATCCGGCAGGCGCACGCGGGCCGCTTCGGCGACGGCGCGAATCCGGGCTTCGCGGCGCCCGATCCCCTCGTGGATGCGGATCGATTCCGCGATCTGACGGCCGACGGTCCGGATCGGGTTGAGCGCGGTGCGCGGTTCCTGGAACACGATCCCGATGTCATCGCCGCGGAGCTTCGCCAGCTCCCGGTCGGGCATGTCGATCAGCTCGACGCCGTTCCAGCGGATGCTGCCGCGGGCGGCCGCCCCCTCGGGGAGGAGTCCGAGCACGGCGAGCGCGGTGAGCGACTTGCCGGAACCGGATTCGCCGATCAGACCGAGGCGGGAGCCGTCGGCGACGTCGAAAGAGACGCCGTCCACCACAGCGCGGCCGTCGATCTCGACGACCAGATCCCGGACTTCGAGCGTCATGCGACCACCGCCGGGGTGTGGACCTCGGCCGCGCGATGGCGCAGCGTCGGGTCGGTCGCCTCGCGGAGGCCGTCACCGAGCAGGTTCAGCGCCAGCACGGTGAGCGTGATCGCGAGTCCGGGCCAGATCACCGACAGCGGATGCACGCCGATGTACCGCTGCAGGTCGGCCAGCAGGACGCCCCAGCTGGGTTCCACGACAGAAGCGCCGAATCCGAGGTACGACAGCCCCGCCTCGGCGAGAACCGCGACGGCCATCGACCACGACAGCTGCACGATGAACACGGGCGCGACGTTGGGCAGCAGATGATGCACCAGATTCTGCCTCGGGGTGAGCCCGGAGGCGGTCGCGGCGAGGACGAAGTCGCTCCGCTGCACTCGGCGCAGTTCCGGCCGCGTCACGCGGGCGATGTTGACGCCGAAGCCGATGCCGACCGACCAGATGACGACCCAGAGGGAACCGCCCCAGACGGCGGAGATCATCATGGCGATCAGGAGCACCGGGAACGCGATCAGGATGTCGACCAGGACGGCGACCGTCTCGCGCACCCAGCGCGAGGTGAGCGCACCGAGCGCGGCGAGGCTGATGCCGACGAGCGTGGCCACGAGCCCGGCGCCGACGCTCACGAAGACGGTCGTGCGCGCTCCTGCCATGATCAGGCTCAGGATGTCGCGCCCGGTGTCGTCGGTGCCCAGCACATGCGGCCAGCCCGGCGGCAGCCAGCGGTCGCCGATGTCGGAGGTCTGCGGATTGAAGGGTGTCCAGAAGAGCGACACGACCGCCGTCAGCGCGATCACGGTGACCGTGATCAGTCCGAAGCGTCCGGTGCTCGTCGCCCAGAGTCGGGAGAGCCAGCGCGGAGTCATGCGGCCTCCCGCTGTCGGGGGTCGATCGTGCGGTGCAGCAGGTCGACGAGGAATCCGATCACGAGCACGAAGCCGGTGAGCACGAGCAGCTCGCTCTGCACCTTGATGAGATCGCGCGTGCCGACGTCGGTCACGAGCATCCGCCCGATCCCCGGCAGCGTGAAGAGCTGCTCGATCACGACGGAGCCGACGATGATCCCGGCGATCTGCAGGCCGAGCACCGTGATGATCGACAGCCCGACGGCCGGGATGCCGTGCTGGATCAGGGCGCGCGTGCGCGTGAGGCCCTTGGCTGCGGCCGTGCGCACGAAGTCCTGGCCAGCGGCCTGGAGCGTGGCGCTGCGCACGAAGCGCATCAGCATGGCGCCCTCCACGATGCCGATCGTGAGTGCGGGCAGCAGAAGCGCCTGGATCGCCTCCCCGGGTGTCGACCACCCGGTGCGCGGGAAACCCTGCGGCGGAAGCCAGCCGAGCCAGACCGAGAACACCACGATCAGCATCATGCCCGCCCAGACCACCGGTACCGCCGCGAGCGCCTGAGCGCCGACGCTGAGCGCGGTGCCGCCGCGGCGACCGCGCAGGAGCGCCGCCAGGATGCCGAAGGGCACGGCGATCAGGACGGCGATCACGAGCGCCATGATGCCGAGCGGGACCGTGACCTGAGCTTTGAGGGCGAGTTCCTCTCCGACGGACGCCCCCGACAGCAGCGAGGTGCCGAGGTCGCCGCGGAAGAGTCCGCCGATCCAATCCGTGTACTGCGTGAGGAGCGGACGGTTGAGTCCGAGCGATTCGCGGAGAGCGTCGACTTCGGAGGGGGAGGCCTGGGTGCCCGCGATCAGCTGCGCCACGTCCCCGGGGAAGACCCGGAGGGTGAGGAAGATGAGCGCGCTCGAGACGAGGAGCCCTGTGATGAGCAGGGCTCCTCGGACGAGCACGTAGCGGAACACGGAGGCGTGTGCTGTCGTCTACTCGGCCGCGACCGCGACGCCCGCCAGGTTGATGCGGGAGTTGATCGAGTCCTCCGGGAAGCCCGACACGAGCGGGCTCACCGCGGTGATGGTCTCGCCGTTGTACAGCCAGTCGGCGGCGTGATCCTCGGAGACGATGCGCGCGGCCTGCGCGAGCAGTTCGGCGGACTTCTCGGGGTCCACCTCGGCCTGCGCGCGGGTGTAGAGGTCCTGCACCTCGGCGTTGTCGTAGCCGAAGTAGTAGTCCGGGTTCGCGAAGTTGCCGAAGTCGCGCGGCTCGACGTGCAGCACGAAGCTGAGGTCGTAGTCCTTGTTGGTGTAGACGTCCTCGAGCCAGGCGGGGAACTCGACCGAGTCCACGTCGAGGGTCACGCCGACCTCGGCGAAGTCCGAGATGAGCACCTTCGGCACGGTGGTGCCGTAGAAGGTGGGAATCGTGAGGGTCAGCTCGAGATCCTCCTGGCCGGCCTCGGCGAGCAGCTCCTTGGCCTTCTCCGGATCGTAGGAGATCACGTCGGAGAGGTCCTCGTAGCCGGGGTCGAGCTCGGGGATCGGCCCGTACAGGGGGGTGCCGGCACCGACGGCCTCGACCAGGGCATCGTGATCGATCGCGAGACGCAAGGCCTCGCGCACCCGGACGTCGTCGAGCGGCGCTTTCGCGTTGTTGAACGCCAGCGTCGCCTTGTCGGTGGTGCGGCCGGTGGTCAGGGTGAAGTCGCCCGAGTCCTCGAGCTGAGAGGCGAGGTTGGGATCGACCGCCGTGAGCACCTGCACGTCTCCGGCGAGAGCCGCGTTCACACCGGCGGTGAAGTCGGGGATGTACTGGAACTCGACGGACGCCACCCCGGCCGGCTCGCCCCAGTAGGCGTCGTTGCGCGCGAAGGTGATCGTGCTGCCCTTGCTCCACCTGGTCAGCGTGAAGGGCCCGGTGCCGTTCTCCGCCGTCTTCAGGTCGGTGGTGTCACCGCTCTTGAACACGAGCCCGGCCGGACCGGTCAGGGCGAACAGGAAGTTCTGGTCGGGTTCCGAGAGAGTGATCTCGACCGTGCTCGCATCGGGAGCGGCGATCGAGGCGACGGCGGCGAACTCCGCGTTGCCCTGCACGGTCTCGTCCGTCCGCACCGTCTCGTACGAGGAGACGACATCCGCCGAGGTCAGGGGCGTGCCGTCGTGGAACACGATGCCCTCGGCGAGGGTGAAGGTGTAGGTGAGGCCGTCCTCCGACACGGTGTGGTCGGACGCCAGGCGTCCCTCGATCTCGTTCTCCTGAGTGCGGGTCACCAGCCCCTCGTAGATGTTGTCGATCAGGATCTGCTCGAGGGCCGCGCCGCTGGTGCGCCGGATGTCGAGGTTGGTCGGCTCGAGCACGAGCCCGACGGTGAGCGTCGCGTCCGGATCGGGGGCGCCGGTGGTGGTCGCCTCCGGCTCCGGGGCGCCGGAGCAGGCGCTGAGGACCACGGCGGTGGCCGCGAGCACTGAGATCAGCGCGAGACGGCGGGGGCGTCGGAACATGGACATTTCCTCTCGGTGCGGCAGGTGCTGTGTGCCGGTGGGTCGAGCCTAGGGATCAGGGAACGGGGGTCGGGCGGGGGGTGGAACGGAACGTCACAATGCGGAGAGCACGGAGGACGAGGCGATGAGTGCGGCGAGCTCTCGCGGGGCGGTCTCCTGCACGTTGTGGGTGGCATCGATCGTGGTCGCCCCGGCGGCGGGGACGCGGCGCTGGAACTCATCCACGTCGGCCTGCGCGACGAATCCGCGCGCGGCACGGATCAGTGTGATCGGAGCCTGCACGCCCGCGAGGTCGTCCCAGCCGGTCTCGTGGAGCGCGGAGGGCGCCGCCTCCGTCCCCCGGTCGTGGGCCGACAGCGCCTGTGCGGCGAGATGGGCGAAGTGGTGCTTCCACTCGATGCGACCGTCCGGACGCACCCGGGTGTTGAGGAACACACCGCGTTCGGTGTCGGGCCGGGTGCCCCCGAAGCCGAGGGCGATCGCGCGGTCGACGAGCTCATCGCGAGTGGCGAAGTCCGTGGGCCCCGCGTAGAACGCGCGCAGGGCAGCCGGGCCCGCCGAGATGTCGATTCCCGGGGTGATGTCGACGATGAGCAGTTCGCTGACGAGGTCGGGACGCGATGCCGCGAGCGCGGCACCGGTGAGCCCGCCCAGCGACTGGCCGACGATCACCTGCGCGCCGTCGGTCCACGCGTCGAGAGCGGCGGCGACGTCGGTGGCAAGCGTGCGCGGGGTGTAGTCGCGATCCTCACGCCACGACGAGTCGCCGTGGCCGGCGAGGTCGAGGGCGAGCAGCGGACGACCGAGAGCGAGCGCCGTGGTGTCCCAGGTGTGCGCATTGATCCCGGCGCCGTGCAGCAGGGTGATCCGGGGGGACTCTGTGCCGAAGCGCAGGCCGCTGATCGTCCTGCCGTCCGGCAGGGGGAGGGTGAGGCGCTCCACTTCCGGTACCGCGACGCCCAGCGCCTCGGCCTGTGCGGGAAGATAGCTGAACTCAGAGATGTCGATCACCACCCACACATTCTGCTCCCGACACGCGGTCAGCGAGAAATGCCGGAGCATTCTGCATGGATGTAAGCCGCATTGCCTTGCGAAAATGCCAGTCACAGACGCTTTTCCGTGTGCATTCTGCATTTCCCGCGCGTTGAGGTGCCGGCGCGACGGCGAGCCGGACCGGAATATCATGGGGGCATGACCGAGAAGCGCGTGCACCTGTCCAAGACGGAGCCGGCGGCCTACCAGGCGCTGGATGCCTTCTCCCGCACCGTCGGGACGATCTGCGCCGACAACGGAATCGACGACCGCCTCAAAGAGCTCGTCATGATCCACTGCTCGCAGCTCAACGGGTGCGCGTTCTGCGTGCGCATCCACATCGACCGCGCGCTCGCCGCCGGCGTGGACATCGACACCCTCACCCAGATCACCACGTGGCGCGAGAGCGGCGTGTTCAGCGAACGGGAGCGCGCGGCGCTCGAACTCGCGGAGGCCTTCACCTTCATCTCCGAGGAGGGTGTCTCGGATGAGGTCTACGACACCGTCGGGAGCGTCTTCACCGAGAAGGAATACGCGGCGCTCAGCTGGGCGTGCGTGTCGATCAATGCCTTCAACCGGATCGTGATCGCCGGTCGCTACCCCGTGCCGCCTCGCGCCGCGCAGTCCCCGGCATGACGGTCCTCGATCTCGGCGGCATCCACAACGTCCGGGATGTCGGCGGCATCCCGACACCCCGGGGGCGCATCCGCACCGGCGTGCTGCTGCGCTCCGGCCACCTCTCGGGCGCGAGTGCCACGGGCGCTGCCGAGCTGCGCGGGCGGGTGCGGCGGATCATCGATCTGCGCGACGGGGAGGAGGTCGCGGCCGAGCCGTCGGAGATCATCGGACCGGACACCACCCACCTGCCGCTGTTCCTGGGGTCGGTGCGCTCGTTCTTCGAGTCCGACACCAGTCTCGACGAGCTGTACTTGCACCTGCTTGAGGAGAGTGGCGAGCGTCTTGTCGAGGCGGTGCGGATCATCGCCGCGGGGGAGCCGACGCTCGTGCACTGCACGGTGGGCAAGGATCGCACGGGGGTGACCGTGGCTCTGGCGCTGTCCGCCGTGGGGGCGGAGCGGGAGGCGGTGATCGCCGACTACGCGCTCACCGAGTCGCAGCTGCCCCCCGAGCGTTCACGCCAGATCACGGCGTACCTGCGGGCGCGGCATCCCGAGGCGCTTCATGCGGTCGCCCTCGCCACCCAGTCGCCGGCGCCCGTGATGCGTCGCCTGCTCGAGAGCATCGATGAGCGCTGGGGGTCGGCGGCCGGCTATCTGAGCGCGAACGGCCTCACCGAGGCGGAACTGGCGGCCCTGCACACGGCCCTCGTCGAGGTCGACGACGAAGGTTAGGCAAGCCTTCACTTGGTGTACGATGGTCTCACCATGGAAACGACCTTCGACACCCGCAGCACGCGCGCCGCGCGCCGTGCCGCCCGTCGTCGTGCGCACCACCTGGTGACGGCCGACGAGCGTTCCCTGCTGGAGCTCGAGACCTTCCTGGCCACGCTGCCGCTCTGCGCCTCGGGCCGCATCTTCATCGAGGTGCCGTCGGTGTCGGACATCGGCATGATCGACGCCCCTGGGCGGATGACGGTGACCTGGCTCGCCCGCGAGAAGCGATCCGGAGCGCCGGGAACCGGACGCACGTGCGTTCCGGGTGAGGCACTCGCCCGCGCCACCTGCGCGTGGGCAGACGAGATGCTCTGCGACGACGAGTTCGAGACGCACGTCACCCTGCTCGGGGGATACCTCGGCACCGCTGACATCGTCGACCACCTGACCTCCGCGCTCGAGGTGGAACCGGCGAGGATCCACGCTCCGGAGCGCTTCGGCCTGCTTCCCGCCGACCGCTGATCCGCGCGCCTGCCCGGCGCTGAGGTCCTCTAGCGGGACCGTCGCACGTAGTTGCCGTCTTCCAGACCCGCTTCGATCTCGAAGCGATTGCGCAACGGGTCGCGTCCTGCCCACAGGTAGAGCACGGGGAGCAGGATGCCGTAGCGCAGCCACTGCGCCTTGTGCACGGCCTCGTGGCGCAGCACGGCATCCGTCGGGCGAGTGTTCCCCGTCAGGAAACATCCACCGACGCAGACGCCGCCCCGGTTGAACGCCCACTCCGGGAGGCCGCGGAAGACCCAGAGGCCGCCCCGTCGCTCGACCCGGCCGGTGCTCCACAGCGATCCCCAGATCCAGCCCACGGCCGTGCCCCACGCGTAGCCGAGGCGGCTGATCGGCGAGCGCAGCAGGAACGAGGGGATGCGACGATCCGCACGTCGCCCCCGGGCGAGGGCGATGTCGGCGGCCTCGCGCCAGTCCGCGGTCATGCGACCGCGCCGATCAGACGCAGGATCGCGCCGAGATCGTCGACCGCGTCGACGGGCGAGCGCGGTGCGAAGCCCGCGATGGTCGCCCCTGCGAGCGGCACTTCTTCCCGCAACCGGCGGATGGCGGCACTCAGGGATGCGGGTGAGACTCCGAACGGGACAGAGGAGGACACTCCGGCGAACTCCGCGGGATCGAGCACGTCGACGTCGATGTGCACCCACACCCGGGCGGCGCCGGTGGTGCGCACAGCCTCGACCAGGGCATCGACGCGGTCCATGTCCGTCGCCGAGAGAGCCGTGAGCGAGGCCAGCTGGTCGACCTCCTCGTCGTCGAGGTTGCGCATCCCGACCGTGATGACGCGGTCACGCGCAACGCCGGGGGAGAGCGCGAGCTGCTCCTCGCCCTCGCCGAGGACCGCGCGCAGTGCCATGCCGGAGAAGGCACCGGATGGCGAGGAGTCGGGCGAGTGGAGGTCGGCGTGCGCATCGCACCAGACGACGGCGAGATCGTCGGTGCCGCCGGGCAACGCGTCGAGGGCGGCGACCGTCACGCTGCAGTCGCCTCCGATCACGACGGTGGTCTCGACGAGATGCTCGCGCACGAGCTCGTGGGTGCGCAGGAGAGCGCTGAGCCGCCGCACGCCCGTTCCGAGGGATTCGCCCGCCTCGACCGGCACATCGAGCACGGTGGTCGAAGCACGCGGCAGGTCACCCGCGATCGCGGATGCTCCGTCGACGAGCAGCATGGCGCGGGCGGAGGGAGAGCCCTGCCACTGGGGAACGACGAGGAATCGCGTCATGAGAACCTCCGAAGCGAAGAGCGGATGCCTCGAACACGAGTGTCCGAGGCATCCGCTGCGAGTGTTACGAGCCTTCGATCGCGGTGCGCGGCGCCGTGCCGCCGGCCTTGAGCTCCGCGAGGCGAGCCTCGACCTCGGTCAGCTCCCCCAGGTCTTCCAGGCTCTCGAACTGGGCGTCGAGGCTCGACGCGGCGAGCTCCATCTTGCCCTGCGCGAGCGCCTCCTGGCGGCGGACCTTGTCCTCGAAACGCCCCAGCTCGCTGGTGGGGTCGAGCACGTTGATCGAGCCCACGGCATCCTGCACCTTGGTCTGCGCCTCGGCGACCTTGGCGCGGGCGAGGAGTTCGCTGCGCTTGTTCTTGAGCTCGCCCAGCTTGTCCTTCATGCCGTTGAGGCCGCTCTTGAGCTTGTCGACGATCTCGGTCTGCGACGCGATCTGCGGCTCCGCGCCGGTGGCCTCGCGCTCCGCACTGATCTGACGCTGCAGAGCGATCTTGGCGAGGCTGTCGAACTTGTCGGCGTCCGCCGCGTTGCCGGAGGCGCGCATCTCATCGGCCTTGCGGCTGGCGGCGAGAGCCTTGTTGCCCCATTCGGTGGCCGACTGGACGTCTTCCTCGTGGTCGCGCTCGAGCAGACGCAGATTGCCGATCGTCTCGGCGATGGCGGACTCGGCGTCGGCGATGCTGTTGGTGTAGTCGCGAACGAGCTGGTCGATCATCTTCTGCGGGTCTTCCGCAGAGTCCAGAAGTGAGTTGATGTTCGCCCGGACGAGGGTGGAGATTCGCCCGAAGATGGACTGCTTGGTCATTCGTGGTTCCTTTCAGAGGGACTGTGTCGAAGCATGCCGTACTTGTCTATGAGGTTCAGAAGCGTCGACCTCCCGAGCGGCCGCTGCGGCTGCCGCCGGATCGCCCGCCGCCGGATCGCCCGCTGCTGGAGCGCCCGCCGCCGCCGAACCCGGAACTGCGGAAGCCGCTGCTCCCGCCCGATCGCCAACTGCTGCTGCGCGAGGAGGACCCGCCGCCTCCGGAGAGGAGGCCGCCGATGATGCCGCCGATGATGTCGCCGCCGATTCCGCTGCCGGAGCCTCCGCCGCCGAAGCCGCCGCCTCCCCAGCCGCCGCCGGAGCCGTTGCTGTAGGCGGAGACGTCTGCGGAGGCTGAGGCCGTCGCCTGCCGCGCGAGGTCGAGCGCACGGGTGGCCTCCGACAGAGCCTGCTCGGATGACGTCGCCCGCAGGTTCAGCGCCTGCGTGAGGCTCGCGTCGGCCTGCGAGAGGCGGGTGCGTGCGGTCGATCCGACCGTGCCGCGCCGGGTCTCGATGAATTCCCGCGCGGAACGGATCTCGGCGCCCGCCTGTGCCAGGGTCTGCTCGAGCATCTGCTGCGCCCGGCGTTCGCGCTCGACGCTCTGCCGCCCCTGGGCGAGGGCCGCGTCGATCTGCGTGTTCGCGGCGGAGAGCGCGTCGAACGCGCGCTGCGGATTGCGTGCCGTGCTGCCCAGATCGGCCTGTGCGTGCTGGAGCTCCCGAGTGGTCGCAGCCACCGCGGCCGCGATGGTCCCCTCGGAGTCCGGAAGCTGCTGTGCCGCCGCCACGTCGCCTTCAAGATCTGCGATCAGGCTGCGGGCCTGTGCCTCGATCGACGCGAGGTCCTCGCCGAGGGCGGCGATCGCGTTCACGAGCTGAACACCCTGCGCGACCGCCTGTTCGGCCGTGCGGATGGCGAATGCGGCCTCGCCTGTCTCGCCGGCCGTGATGGCCCGGGCCGCGGTGTCGATCGAGCGGTCGGCGAGCGCCGCGCGCTCCTGCGCCTGCGCCGGGTTGTCGGTCACCGTGCTGAGCGCGGCCGCGTCATAGGTCGTGCGAAGCGACGACAGCGCCGGAGCCGCGTCCGCGAGAGCGGTCTGGAGCGCCTCGCGCTCGGTGCGCACCCGCTCGAGTGCCTCCGGAGCGTTCTGCTCGAGGGATCGGAGGGCGTCGAAGGCCTCGGTGTTCTCGTCGAGCAGGTCGTCGATCTCCTCGGCGATCCGGATGATGTGGATGTGCCAGGCGCGGCGATCATGGATCGTGTCCTCGATCTCGTCGTCGAGCTTCTGCTTGAGATCGAACGCCTCGGACATCTTCACCTTCGCCGCATCCACGGCATGCGTGAACTCCGCCGTCGCCGCATCCCCGAACTGCGCCACGGCGAAGCCGAGCTCTTCGCGGCTGGAGGTGATCGCGTCGTCGGCCTGCACCAGGGCGAGGCCGGCCTGCGTCTCCACCTGGTCGTCCGTGAGCGTCGAGAACGGGTCGGCCGGGTCGGGAGTCTCGGGCATGGCGCCGCGTTCGCGGATCGCCGCCCGGCGGCGGCTCCGGCGTCCGAGCGCGATGATGAGCCACAGAAGGAGCGCGACGCCGACGATCGCCAGGATCACGAGGAAGACGCGCAGTGCTCCCGCGCCGCCGTCCCCCTGGATCTCGTCGGCGGCCAGAACGATGGCGCCCTCCCAGTCCTCCTGGCTCGCCAGAGACTGGATCTTGTCCTCCACGCCGTCGAGCGTGGCGTCGCTGAGCGGGCCGTCCGCGGCGGCGGAGATGTAGTAGCTGCGGCCCTCGACGGCGATGGCCAGCAGATACTGATCGGGGCCGAGGTTGTTGCCGTCCGCGACGGTGTCGGCCCATCCGACGCTGTCGGACGGAGAGGTGAAGTCATCGACCAGCACCACGAAGAGGTCCGCGGAGGAGTTCTCGCTCAGGGTCTGCAACCGCGATTCGACGGCGTCTTCCTGGGCAGCGCTCAGCACGCCGGCATCATCCGTGACGTATCCGGAATCGAGCGTGATCGGGTCGGTGGCGGATGCGGAGGCGGCGCCGAGCATCCCCGTGAAAGTGGCCGCGACCACAGCGGCCAGCGCCAGCCATCGGGTCCTGATCGTTCCTGCCGGCTGACCGCGGTGCACCATGTCCCGAGTCTATTCACACACCCCCGACACGCGACAGCACTCAGGCCCTATCGCCGTTCGCCCTGAGCGGAGGCGCATACGCTGGAAGGCATGGACGACAGGTACGGATCCGATGTGCTGGCCGCAGGATGGCGCGAGCGCGCCGCGAAGCCGGTACCGCAGGTACCCGCCACCCCCGATCTCGTCGTGGAGGTGGCGGACGACGGATTCTGCGGAGCCGTGACCCGCGTGCAGGGCGGCACGGTCGAGCTCGAGGACCGCCTCGGCCGCCGCCGGCTGTTCCCCCTGGGCGGCGGCTTCCTGATCGACGGCGCCCCCGTCCGTCTCGTGGTCCCGGCAGCGGCTCCGCAGGGCACGCGTCGGACCGCATCGGGGTCGTTCGTCGCCGGTGATCAGCGCGCGCGCGTCGCGCTGCCGAGCCGCATCCTCGTGGAGGGCAAGCATGATGCCGAACTCGTCGAGAAGGTGTGGGGCGCCGATCTCCGGGTCGAAGGCGTGGTCGTCGAATTCCTGCAGGGTGTCGATCTGCTCGACGAGCTGCTCGCGGCCGAGCCGCCCAGCGCGACGCGGCGATACGGCGTCCTCGTCGATCACCTCGTGCCGGGCTCGAAGGAGTCGCGGGTGGCGGATGCCGTCTCCCGGGGCCCGCACGGTCGCCATGTGCGCATCGTGGGGCATCCGTTCGTCGACGTGTGGCAGTGCGTGACCCCGCGGGCGCTCGGCATCACCGCGTGGCCCGAGATCCCGCGCGGCACCGACTGGAAGACGGGCATCTGTCGTGCTTTCGGGTGGCCGCACGAGACGCAGGCGGACACGGGGCGGGCGTGGCAGCACATCCTCAGCAAGGTGCACACCTACCGAGACCTGGAACCGGCGCTGCTCGGGCGGGTGGAGGAGCTCATCGACTTCGTCACGGCAC
This sequence comes from Microbacterium sp. TW_SC_2, assembly GCF_055361165.1. NCBI lineage: Bacteria > Bacillati > Actinomycetota > Actinomycetes > Micrococcales > Microbacteriaceae > Microbacterium > Microbacterium sp. TW_SC_2. Next base: position 1,254,393 of record NZ_CM143952.1, read on the forward strand.
CCGCCGGCTGAGCGGCATCCGCTCCGAGCTCGACGCACAGGCGGTGCGCCCGCGCCGACTACCCTGGAATCATGCCTGAACCCCGCACGTTCCGTGATGAGCCGGTGTCCTTCGTGCGCCGCAGCGGCCGGATGTCGGAGGCGCAGGAGCGCGCCTTCACGGAACTCGCCCCGTTCTACCTGCTCGATGTGCCACGCGGCGATGCGGCGACGTCGGTGCACACCGACGCGCGGTTCGACGTCGCCGCCGAATTCGGTCGTGCGGCCGGGCTGATCGTCGAGATCGGCTCGGGTCAGGGGCACGCGGTCGTCGCCGCGGCCGCCGCCCGTCCCGACACCGACTTCCTCGCCGTCGAGGTGTACCGGGCGGGTCTTGCGCGGACCATGCTCGACGCCGACCGCGAGGGCGTGCGGAATCTCCGCGTGATCGAGGCCAACGCACCCGAGGTGCTGTCCTCCTACCTGCCGGAAGCCGCTGTGAGCGAGGCCTGGATCTTCTTCCCCGACCCCTGGCACAAGCACAAGCACACCAAGCGCCGCCTGGTGCGCACCGGATTCGCCGACAACGCCGCCCGGGCGCTCGCCGACGGCGGACTGCTGCGCCTCGCGACCGACTGGGAGGACTACGCGCTGCAGATGCGCACCGTCCTCGACGCCGAGCCCCTGTTCGAGCGAGCGTTCGAGGGGGAGTGGGCCGAGCGGTTCGACGGTCGCGTGATGACGGCGTTCGAACGCAAAGGTCTCGCGAAGGGGCGCGACATCCGCGACCTCGTCTATCGACGCCGGGAGCGCGCATGAACGAGGTCGCGCAGCGCCCGACCGTCGTGCCCGGGATCGCGCCGGCCGTGCTCGTGTGCGCCGCGGCCCCCGCCTTCTTCGTGCTCGAGATCCCGTGGCTGGGGTGGCTGCTGCTGGCGCTCGGGATCGCCGTCTCCTGGTTCATCGAGCGGGGCAGAGTGACCGGATCCGGTCCATCGCTCACCCGAGACCTGTCCCTGATCGCTCTCGGACTGCTGATCGTGAGTGTGATCCCGCTGGCGGCGGAGCTCGACAATCTCGCGATGCTGCGCTTCACCCTGGCCCTCGGGGGCGCGGTCGCCGTGCCCTACCTGGTCTCGCGCTACGTGTACCGCGACCGCGCGATCAGCTTCCCCTGGCGCACCGGCAAGCGGTGGGGACGCCTGCAGTGGGGCTGGCTGATCGCCGTGCTGGTGCTCGGCTGGCTGATCCTGCCCTTCTACTTCATCACCAGCGGCGTCTACCAGAACTGGCCGGTCGTCGACACTCCCGACCTGATCGCGCGCCTGTTCGTCGGCGTCGGCGCGGTCGGCATCTGGGATGAGCTGTTCTTCATCTGCACCGTGTTCGCGCTGCTGCGGCGGCATTTCCCCGACGCCCTCGCGAACGTGCTCCAGTCGATCGTCTTCGTGTCGTTCCTGTGGGAGCTGGGGTACCGCGAGTGGGGGCCGCTGCTGACCATCCCGTTCGCTCTGCTGCAGGGGTTCATCTTCCTCCGCACGCATTCGCTGGCGTATGTCGTCACCGTGCATCTGCTGTTCGACGCCGTGGTGTTCGCGGTGCTGGTGCACGCGCACAACCCCGGGCTGCTGCCGATCTTCCTGGTCTAGGTCGCGGCCGGTGGTCCGGCGGACGCGCCGCAGGGTGCGCCGTTTGCCGTGCGCCGGTGCGGCGCGGGAGAATCAGCCCATGCTCATCGTCGGTCTGGTCCTCGCCGCGGCTGCTGCCGCCTTCCACGTGTTCATCTTCGCGCTCGAGTCGCTGAGGTGGACCGAGCCCGAGACCCGCAAGATCTTCGGTGTCGCGACCGAGGCGGACGCCGTGACCATGAAGTCGCTCGCCTTCAACCAGGGCTTCTACAATCTGTTCCTCGCGCTCACGGCGCTGCTCGGCGTCGGTCTCACGATCGTCGGGTCGGCGACGGTCGGACTCACGCTGGTCTTCGCCGGCTGCGGGATGATGCTCGCCGCGGCGCTCGTGCTCATCCTGTCCGACCGCAGCAAGGCTCGCGCGGCGACGATGCAGGGCACCCTGCCGCTGCTCGCGATCGTCGCGACCGCGATCGGTGTCTCGCTCGGCTGAGCCCGCGCCGCGACCCGGCACACCCGCGGGAGACCCGGGTGACAACCCGCTCCCCACCCGTCACACTCGAGGCATGGCCGACTGGGTGCTGCACGTGGACATGGATCAGTTCATCGCCGCCGTCGAGGTGCGACGGCGGCCCGAGCTCGCCGGCATCCCCGTGATCATCGGAGGGCGAGGCGACCCCGCCGAGCGGGCAGTCGTCTCGACGGCGTCGTATGAGGCGCGAGAGTTCGGCATCGGCTCCGGTATGCCGCTGAAGATCGCGGCACGCAAGGCACCGGACAACGCGGTCTTCCTGCCGGTCGACCAGGACGCCTACGAGGCGGCATCCGCCGAGGTGATGACGACCCTTCGGGCGCTTCCCGACGTCGTGCTGGAGGTGATCGGCTGGGACGAGTGCTTCCTCGGGATCACCACCGACGATCCGGAGCGGACTGCTCGGGACGCTCAGACCGCGGTGCTGGCCGCGACGGGGCTGCACTGCTCGGTCGGCATCGGCGACAACAAGGTGCGGGCCAAGATCGCGACCGGTTTCGGCAAGCCCCGGGGGATGTTCCGCCTCACCGCGGAGAACTGGTTCGAGGTGATGGGGGAGAAACCGACCCGTGATCTCTGGGGCGTCGGTGCGAAGGTGCAGAAGCGGTTGGCGGAGCACGGCGTCCTGACGGTGCGGCAGCTCGCCGAGGCGCGCGAGATCGATCTCGTCACGGAGTTCGGACCGCGCATGGGTGTCTGGTACCACGGGCTCGGCTCCGGGCTCGGACCGCGCACGGTCGATGACACGCCCTGGATCGCGCGCAGTCACAGCCGGGAGACGACCTTCCAGGCCGATCTCACGTCACGGGAGGACATCGAGGCCGCGATCCGGGAGCTCGCGCGGCATGTGCACGAGGATTGCGCGGCGGAGGGCCGTGCGGTCGTCCGTGTGCATCTGAAGGTGCGATACGCGCCCTTCGAGACCAAGACGCGGGGGCGGAAGCTCCCCACGCCGACGCTGCGGAGCGAGGACGTGGTGGACGCGGCGCTCGCGCTGGGCGCGGCGTTGGATCCCGCACGCGAGGTGCGGTTGCTCGGGGTGCGCGCCGAGATGGAGCCGCCGGAGCACGCCGACCCGGTCGAGCGCACACCGGTGCGCGGTCGGATGTGACGGCGACCGCGAACCGCGTCAGCTGAGCAGCAGAGCAGCAGAGCAGCAGAGTGGGCTGAGCTGCAGAAGGGGCCGCCCGCCGGACGGCCCCTTCTGCAGCGGTTCGCTCAGAAGCGGAGCAACACCTTGCCGACGCGGCCGGGGGTCTTGCTCGCGCGCACGGCGTCGGCGATATCGGCGGCGTCGAAGATCCCCGAGACCGGCAGCGTGAGCGTTCCGTCGGTGACACGCTGGATGAGCTCGCCGAACAGCGCACCCCGGGTGTCGGGGTCGATCTGCTGGATGACCTTGCTCCCCCAGAATCCCTTGACCGTGACCTGCTTGAAGATCACGTCGGAGGAGGCGAGCTGCATCACGGGGGAGTTCATCGCCCCGAACGCGACCAGGGTGCCGCCCTCGCTCAGCAGCGACAGGACCTCGCCCGACGCCTCTCCACCGACGGAGTCGACCCCGGCGACGACCGGGGCGCCGCCGATCAGACGCGCCGCCTGATCGCGCCAATCGTCCTGATCGGTCGCGATGACGTTCTCGATGCCCTGCGCGCGGAGCTCCTCGACACCGTCCGTGCGGCGCACGAGCCCCAGGACGTTGATGCCGCGCGCCACGCCCAGCTGCGCCAGCATCCGGCCGACGGCGCCGTTCGCCGCGTTCTGGACGATCCAGTCGCCTTCCTTCACGTCGAGGAAGTGCAGCAGGCTGATCGTGCTGAACGGCATGGACACGAGCTGAGCGGCGCTCTCGTCCGAGAGGCCGTCCGGCACCGGGATGAGTCCCGCGGCGGGGGCGACGATGTACTCGGCCCACGCACCAAAGGTGCCGCCGGTGGCGACCCGCTGTCCGATGCTCAGGTGCTCGACGCCCTCGCCCAGGGCGTCGACGATGCCGAGGGCCTCGGTGCCGGAGCGTGCCGGCAGCTCGGGCTTGAAGCCGTAGGTGCCGCGCACGGTCCACAGGTCGTGGTTGTGGATCGGTGAGAGCACGATGCGCAGGCGCACCTGCCCGGCGGAGGGCTCGGGAGCCGGCTGCTCCTCGAGCGCGAGCACATCTTCGGGTTCGCCGAAGGTGGGGTGGATGAGTGCCTTCATGCTGTCCTCCTCAGGTCAGTCGTCGGAGACGGTGATGGTGACGTCGATGTTGCCGCGGGTCGCGTTCGAATACGGGCACACCTGGTGGGCCGCGTCCGCGAGAGCCTGGGCCTGCTCGGAGGCGAGCTCGGGGATGACCACCTCGAGCTCGACGGTGAGGCCGAAGCCGCCGGCGCCGTTGGAGCCGATCCCCACGCGCGCGCCCACCGAAGAGCCCTCGATCGAGACCTTCTGACTGCGAGCGACCGACTGGAGGGCCGAGTGGAAGCACGCGGCGTATCCGGCGGCGAACAGCTGCTCCGGGTTGGCGCCGTCGCCGCTGCCGCCCATCTCCTTCGGGATCGCGAGGTCGAACTCGACGCGACGGTCATCCGTGGCGACGTGTCCGCTGCGGCCGGCGCCGGTTGCGAGAGCCTCTGCGGTGTAGACAACTTCCATGTTCTGTGTTCCTTCCGGTTCGTGGTCAGGAGTCGGCGGCTGAGCGCTCGTCGGCGCTCGCCGTGGACGGGGGAGTGGCCGTCTGCAAGAACGCGGTGAGCGCTTGCAGCTCGGAGATGAGGTGCCGACGGTGCGCATCGTCTCGGATGCCGGAGAGCTCGGCGATCCGAGCGGGAACCCGCGCCAGCTCGGTGCGCAGCGCCTGGCCCGCAGCCGTGAGCTGCACGGTGACGACCCGCTCGTCGGTCGCGCGACGCTCTTTCGTCACGTAGCCCGCCTGCTCGAGGCGGCGAACCAGAGGGGACAGCGTGCCCGAGTCGAGCTGCATCGCCTCGCCCAGGGAGCCGATGGTCTGCTCGCCCTCGTTCCACAGGATCGCGAGCACCAGATACTGCGGGTAGGTCAAGCCCCACGGGGCGAGAACCGCGCGATAGGCCTGCGTGGTCGCGCGCGCAGCGGAGTACAGGGAGAAGCACACCATCTCGTCGGTCACGGCCATGACGCAAGTATTGCACGCGATTCAATTGTGCACAATGTGAATAGGGCGAGGGTGAGGCGTATCGGCTACACCAGGGCGCGCCGCCGACGCAAGGGGTGACGACAGGGTGCGATCGTGTGACATGTTTGGCACGTACTCGGAGTTCGCGCGTCTCGGCGCGCACCTCGCCCCCGCCGACGACGCTCACCGTCTGAGCGTGAGGAGAAGCAGATGACCAGTGCTGTCGAGCCTGCACCGCAGACCGCCTCCATTCCGATCCTGACGCAGGAGCCCTTCCCGGACACCCCCGGCAGTCCGGCGCCGGAGTGGTTCAAGACCGCGGTGTTCTACGAAGTGCTGGTGCGCTCGTTCAAAGACGGCGACGGAGACGGCTCGGGGGACTTCCGCGGGTTGATCGAGAAGCTGGACTACCTGCAGTGGCTCGGCGTCGACTGCCTCTGGCTGCCGCCCTTCTTCCCCTCGCCGCTGCGCGACGGCGGGTACGACGTCGCCGACTACACCGGGGTCCAGTCGGACCTGGGGACGACGGAGGACTTCCAGGAGTTCCTCGATGCCGCCCACGCCCGCGACATCCGCGTCATCGTCGACTTCGTGATGAACCACACCAGCGACGAGCACCCGTGGTTCCAGGCGAGCCGCACTGACCCGGACGGCCCCTACGGCGACTTCTACGTCTGGAGCGACACGGACGAGCTGTACGAGGACGCCCGCATCATCTTCGTGGACACCGAGCCGAGCAACTGGACGTGGGACCCGGTGCGTCAGCAGTACTTCTGGCACCGGTTCTTCTCCCACCAGCCCGACCTCAACTTCGACAACCCGAAGGTGCAGGAGGCGATCATCGATGCCATGCGGTTCTGGCTCGACATGGGCCTGGACGGCTTCCGCCTCGACGCCGTGCCCTACCTCTACGAGCGGCCGGGAACGAACGGCGAGAACCTCCCCGAGACGCACGCGTTCCTGCGCGAGGTCCGCCGCTTCGTCGACCGCGACTACCCCGGTCGGGTGCTGTTGGCCGAGGCCAATCAGTGGCCGGCCGACGTGGTGGACTACTTCGGCGACCCGGAGGTCGGCGGCGACGAGTGCCACATGTGCTTCCACTTCCCGGTGATGCCGCGCATCTTCATGGCGGTGCGCCGGGAGTCGCGCTACCCGATCAGCGAGATCCTCGCCGAGACGCCGTCGATCCCCTCCGGCTGCCAGTGGGGGATCTTCCTGCGCAACCACGACGAGCTCACGCTCGAGATGGTGACCGACGAGGACCGCGACTACATGTGGAGCGAGTACGCGCAGGACCCCCGCATGAAGGCCAACATCGGCATCCGTCGTCGTCTCGCGCCGCTGCTCGACAACGACATCGACCGCATCGAGCTGTTCACCGCGCTGCTGCTGTCGCTGCCGGGCTCTCCCGTGCTCTACTACGGCGACGAGATCGGCATGGGCGACAACATCTGGCTCGGTGATCGCGACGGCGTCCGCACGCCCATGCAGTGGACCTCGGACCGCAACGCGGGATTCTCGAAGGCGAACCCGGGCAAGCTCTCGCGCCCGGTCGTGCAGGACCCGGTGTACGGCTACCTCGCCGTGAACGTCGAGGCCCAGCAGGAGGACCGCTCGTCGCTCCTGCACTGGACGCGCGACATGATCAACGCCCGCAAGAAGCACCCGGCCTTCGGGCTCGGGAGCTTCAACGACCTCGGCGGATCGAACCCCGCCGTGCTGTCGTACTCGCGCGAGCACACCAACGACGACGGCTCGATCGACGTGATCCTGTGCGTCAACAACCTGTCGCAGTTCCCGCAGCCGGTGGAACTCGACATGCGGCGCTTCGAAGGGCTCGTGCCCGTGGAGCTGGTGGGCGGAGTCCGGTTCCCGCGGATCGGGGAGCTGCCGTACCTGCTGACGCTGGGAGGCCACGGGTTCTTCTGGTTCCAGCTGCAGGAATCCGGCGATGATTCGGAAGAAGCGGGGATGCTGTGAGCACGCTCGACCATGCTGTTCTTGAGGACTATCTGGTGCGCACCCGCTGGTTCGCCGGCAAGAGCCGGCCGTTCCACGTGTCGCAGGTGCGGCCCCTGGCCGAGCTCTCCGGCGAGGGCGGCCATCCGACCGTGACCGTCCACCTCGTGACCGTCGAGTACTCCGACGAGGAGGGCGGCACCGAGATGTACCAGGTGCCGCTGTCGAGCTACGAAGAGCACGAGGAGCGCATCGGCCACGCGTTCGTCGGTACGGTCGACCACGAGGGGCACGTGCGGCACCTGTTCGACGCGGTGCATGATCGCAACGCGATGGCGCTGTGGTTGAACGGCTTCATCGCCGCCGGCGGCGAGGGGGCCACGGAGATCGGCGGGCTGCGATTCCGCCGCGTGCCGGGCGCCGAGGTGCTCGATCCCGAGCTCCGCTCCTCGCCTCTGTCGGGGGAGCAGTCGAACTCCTCGATCCGCTTCGACGATGTCGCCATCATGAAGGTGTTCCGCAAGGTCAGCGCCGGCGTGAACCCCGACATCGAGATCCACGAGGAGCTGACGCGAGCCGGATCCGAGTCCATCGCCGACCTGTACGGCTGGATCGAGGCCGACGTCGACGGTGAGGTCGTGCAGCTGGCGATGCTGCAGGAGTTCCTCCGTACCGCCGCGGACGGCTTCGAGCTGGCCACGGGGAGCGTGCGCACACTCCTGGTCGATCCCACGCAGAGCGTCGCCGAGTCCGGAGGCGACTTCGCGGGGGAGGCCGCGCGACTCGGGGCCACCGTCGCGGAGGTGCACGCCAAGCTGCGCGAACGGTTCCCCGTGGAGCGGCGGGGCGCGGAGGCCACGGCCGAGCTCGCCCGCGGCATGGACGAGCGCTTGGAACGGGCCCTGTGGGCTGTTCCCGAGCTCGAGCAGTATGCCGAGCGGCTGCGCGCGACGTACCGTGCCGTCGCCGCGCTCGACGGCATCGACGTGCAGCGCGTGCACGGAGACCTGCACCTCGGTCAGACGCTGCGCACCTCGCACGGCTGGCGGATCGTCGACTTCGAGGGAGAACCCGGTCGGCCGTTCGCGGAGCGGTCACTGCCGGATTCGCCGTGGCGCGATGTGGCGGGCATGCTGCGCTCGTTCGACTACGCCCCCGGTGTCGTGGAGATGTCACAGGCCACGCCCGGTGGGGTCGAAGACGAGGAGCGGGAGCTTCGGACAGCGCGTGCGCAGGAGTGGTCCGAGCGTGCGCGCCGGCACTTCCTCGATGCGTACCTCGCGGCCCTGAGCCCGGAGGACGACGAGGCGGCGGAGGTGCCGGCGATGCTCGCGGATCAGCGTGTGCTGCTCGACGCGTACGTGGCGGACAAGGCCGTGTACGAAGCGCTGTACGAGAAGCGCAACCGACCAACGTGGGTGTCGATCCCACTCGCCGCCATCGCCGAGATCGGCTGATCGGGGCGGCGAGGCCCGCCGAATAGTCGTCGAAGATCATCTTTACGACGGTCGAATAGCTAACTAGGCTAGCGACCGTGAAAAGTCATGAGCGTCTGCGTTGGGTCGGCCTGGTCTTCATCAGCATCGCCGTCTCGCTGATCATCGTCGACTCCACGATCGTCAACGTCGCCATCCCGGCGATCGTCGACGACCTGGGGATCACCTCGACGGAGGTCCAGTGGGTCCAGGAGGCCTACACCCTGGTCTTCGCCGCCCTCCTGCTCGTCTTCGGCAGCCTGGCCGACCGGTTCGGTCGCCGCCGGGTGATGCTGATCGGCGTCGTCGTCTTCGGGGCGTCCTCGGTGTTCGCCGCGCTGGCACCGGACGGGGGGATGCTCATCCTCGCCCGACTCGTGCAGGGCGTGGGTGGGGCGATGATCCTGCCGACGACACTGTCGATCATCAACGCCACCTTCCGAGGCCGCGAACGCGGCATCGCGTTCGCCGTGTGGGGCTCGACCATCGGCGGCATGGCGGCGGTGGGTCCGCTGCTGGGCGGGTGGCTGACGACTGCCTTCTCCTGGCGGTGGGCCTTCGGCATCAACATCCCGCTCGCCGTCATCATCGTGATCGGTGTGCTGCTGACGGTGGCCGAATCCCGCAGCGACCGTGTCGCCAGGATCGATGTCGTCGGGGCCGTGCTCTCCGTCGTGGCGATGGGCAGTCTCGTCTTCGGGCTCATCGAAGGACGCACCTACGGCTGGTGGCTCGTCGAGCAGCGTCCGCAGATCGGGGACTGGTCGTGGCCGTGGGATCTCTCGCCGATTCCCCTCGCCTTCCTGATCGCGATCGTCGCGATCATCGCGTTCATCATCTGGGGTCTGCACCGCGAGCGGGCGGGGAAGTCGACGCTGCTGACCTTCCGCCTGTTCTCGATCTCGTCGTTCCGCAACGGCAACATCGCGGCCGCCGTGGTCTCGCTCGGCGAGTTCGGACTCATCCTCGCGCTCCCGCTCTGGCTCCAGTTCGTGCTGGGCTTCGATGCCCTGCACACGGGGTTCCTCCTGCTCGCCCTCGCCGGCGGTTCCTTCGTCGCCAGCGGCGTCGCCGGAGCCACCAGCGGCAAGATCACTCCGGTGTGGATCGTGCGGGTGGGTCTCGCCGCCGAGATCATCGGCGTCGCGGGAGTCGGATTCGTGATCACGCCCCAGGCCTCGTGGATCCCTCTGGTTCCGCTGCTCTTCGTCTACGGCCTCGGGGTGGGGCTCGCCACCGCCCAGCTCACGGGCGTGGTGCTCGCCGAGGTGCCGGTGGCCGACAGCGGCGCGGCCTCGGGAACCCAGTCCACGTCGCGCCAGCTGGGCGCTGCCCTCGGGGTCGCGGTGCTCGGCACCGTGCTGTTCAGCAGCACGGCCGGCATCCTCTCATCGGCGCTCGACGATCGAGGTCTGCCCCCGGAGCAGCGCGATCAGACCGTCTCGGCCGTGGTGGACAGCGCGGGCGCGGCGATCGCCGGCCTCGCGGCCCAGCCCGAGACGGCCGCGATCGCCGAAGACGCAAAGCAGGCGTTCTCAGACGGCACACGCTACGCCGCCTGGACCGCCGCGGGCTTCCTCGCCCTCGGGCTGCTCTCCACGATCGCGCTCGGGGCGTCCTCCGCGGTGTCGCGGCCGGAGGGGGAAGTGGCGTCTGCCGGGGGAGAGTCCTCCGGGGGAGCCGCTTCCGGCCGGTGAGCCCGCGGCCGGCACCGCGCCGCATGGTGCCGGCTCTACACCGGCGGCACGGCGCGCAGCCGACTGTCGGCCGACCACGATGCGAGGAGCTTCAGTCGTTCCGCCGAGGGCGAGCCGGGCTCCGCGCTGTAGATCAGCATCACTTGACCCGGCTCGGCCGTGATCGCGAGTTCCTCGTAGACGAGCGTCAGCTCTCCCACCACCGGGTGGACGAATCGTTTGGTGCCGGAGCCGTGGGTGCGGACGTCGTGCGCTGCCCAGAGGGTGCGGAAGAGATCACTGCGCGTGGAGAGCTCGCCGACGAGATCCTGAATGCCCTTGTCGTGCGGGTCCCGGCCGGCCTCGGCGCGCATCACGGCCACGCACATCTCGGCGAACAGCTCCCAGTCCGGGTAGAAGTCGCGGGAGGCGGGGTCGAGGAACTGGAAGCGGGCGAGGTTGGGCACCCGGCCCCCGTCACCGATGACCGGGGAATAGAAGGCGCGGCCGAGCGCATTGGTGGCGACGAGGTTCTGCCGCTGATCCCGGACGAAGGCGACGGCATCGGTGATCGAGTCCAGCGCCCAGTGCAGGCTGGGGCGCGGTGCCGAGGTCTTCACCGCCCGGCGTCGGTTGCGCCCCGAGGAGGGGATGCCGTCGGCGGCGCGCGCCAGATCCAGCAGGTGCGCATGCTCGGCATCCGTGAACTGCAGCGCGCGCGAGACGGCATCCAGCACCGAAGCGGATGCTCCGGCGATCGCACCGCGCTCGAGCTTGCTGTAGTACTCCACCGACACCCCCGCCAGCATCGCGACCTCGCTGCGGCGGAGGCCGGGCACGCGTCTGTTCGATCCGGCAGGCAGACCCGCGACCTCGGGGGTCAGGCGGGCGCGGCGCGTCATCAGGAACTCGCGGACCTCGGATCGGTTGTCCATGCACTCAGGGTACGGCGACCGTTCCGAGGGAGGGGTGCCCTCCCGGTACACCTCTCGCCAGGGACTCCCGTCGCGTCTCGGGGAGGGGAACACTGGACGACATGACCTCCTCTCCTCGCGTCGCGAACAGGCGTGTGCTGCCGACGCTCCTGCTGGTGCTGACGGTGTTCGGTCCGATCTCCATGGACCTCTACCTGCCGGCGCTCCCCGCGCTCACGCGGGAGCTCGGAGCGGTGACGTCCGTCGCCCAGCTGACGGTCACCGCGTGCCTGATCGGCCTGGCCGCAGGCCAGCTGACGGCCGGTCCGCTGTCCGACCGCTACGGGCGCCGCCGTGTTCTCATCGCCGGCGTCATCGCGTACGTGGCCACATCGCTGCTGTGCGCGCTCAGCCCGACGGTCGAGATGCTCATCGTCGCCCGGGTCGTGCAGGGCCTCGCCGGCGGAGTGGGGATCGTCATCGCGAACGCCGCGGGTCGTGACATCTACAGCGGCCCGCGGCTGATCCGTTTCTCCGCCCGCCTCACGGTCGTCGGCGGGTTGGCGGCCGTCGTCGGACCCCTGCTCGGAGGTCTCCTCGTGACGTTCACCGATTGGCGCGGCCTGTTCGTCTTCCTCGCGCTCGTCGGTGCGGTCATCCTGCTCAGCACCGTCGTCCTCGTGCCGGAGACGCTGCCCCACGAGCAGCGCACCACAGGCGGACTCGTGCACACTCTTCAGGATTTCCGCACCCTGGTGCGTGACCGTGTCTTCCTCGGCGCTGTGCTCACGCAGGGGTTCTCGTACGCCGCTCTGTTCGCCTACCTGTCCGGGGCGACCTTCGTCCTGCAGGACATCTACGGCCTCTCGCCGCAGGAGTACGCCGCCGCGTTCGGGCTGAACTCGGTCGGATTCATGGTCTTCGGACATCTGGCGGGACGCGCCGCGGAACGAGGGAGCGTGGGCGGCACACTCGCGGTCGGCGTGGTCACGACCACGGTCGGAGCGCTCGGGCTGCTGCTCGCCGGGCTCGCCGCGGTGCCGCTCTGGGTGGTCGTCCTCGCACTGTTCACGCTCGCCGGGGGAGTGGCCATCTCCTCGCCGCCCGCGACCGCCCTCGTGCTGGGCGGGTACCCGCAGATGGCCGGCACCGCGGCGTCTCTGCTCGGCGCGGCCCGATTCGGCTTCGGGGGACTCGCCGCCCCCCTCGTGGGCGTCGCCGGCGCGCTCAGCATCCTCCCGCTCGGCATCGTGACCACGACGGCCGCCGTGCTGGCGGGGGTCTCCTGCCTGCTGATCGCCCGTCGGCCTTCGCCCGCTCCTGCTTCCGCCGTCCCTACGGCATCCGAGATCACCGTCTGAACCCTGAGAGAAAGGACACCACCATGCGTGGAGTCATGATGTACGCCCCCGGCGACGTGCGCGTCGAGGACCGCGACGACCCCGTCATCCTCGAACCGACCGATGCCATCATCCGGCTGACGGCCACCTGCATCTGCGGATCCGACCTGTGGCCCTACCGCGGAGCCGAACCCCTGGCGGCGACGCCGCAGCCGATGGGACACGAGTACGTCGGTGTCGTCACCGAGATCGGTGCCGACGTGCGGAATGTCCGGGTCGGCGACTTCGTCGTCGGCAGCTTCTTCACCTCCGACAACACCTGCGCGATCTGCCGCGCCGGCTACCAGTCGCACTGCGTGCACCGGACCCCCATCGGGGCGGAGGGCACGCAGGCCGAGCTCGCGCGCATCCCCCACGCCGACGGCACTCTCGTGGCCACTCCGGGGCAACCCGATGAGGATCTCATCCCGTCACTGCTCGCCGCATCCGACGTGCTCGGAACAGGCTGGTTCGCCGCGGTCGCCGCGAACGCGGGCCCGGGGAGGACCGTCGCTGTCGTCGGGGACGGAGCCGTCGGTCTGCTGGCCATCCTTGCCGCCCGGCAGCTCGGTGCCGAGCGCATCATCGCGATGTCCCGTCATGCGGACCGGCAGGAGCTCGCGAGACGATTCGGCGCGACCGACATCGTCGAGGAGCGCGGCGACGACGGCGTGGCGAAGGTCAAGGAGCTCACCGACGGTCTCGGCGCCCACTCCGTCATCGAGGCCGTCGGAACGCAGGCGTCGATGGAGCAGGCCATCCGGTCCGCGCGCCCCGGCGGGCACGTCGGGTATGTCGGCGTCTCCCACGATGTCGCTCTCGACGGGTTCGAGCTCTTCTTCTCCGGCGTGCACCTGCACGGCGGTCCGGCACCGGTCCGTCGCTTCCTGCCGGAGCTCATCCAGCTCATCTGGGACCGCGAGATCGACCCTGGAGTGGTGTTCGATCTCACGCTTCCGCTGGAACAGGTGGCCGAGGGATACACCGCCATGGATCAGCGCACCGCGACCAAGGTGCTGCTGACCGTCTGAACCGACCGGGTGGCCGATACGTCGGCCACCCGGTCCTGTCTGGAGGACTCATGAACATCGAACCCGCCGCACCGAGCGTGAAGAACCCGCTCGAGCAGTTCGCCGGCGACGTCTGGGCGGAGATGATCGCGGTCCCGCATGATGCGGACCAGCGGATGTCCGTCGCCGTCGTGAAGTTCGCCCCTGGTGCCCGCACCGCATGGCATTCGCACGCGCGGGGTCAGTACCTGCGAGTAACGCGGGGAATCGCCCGCTTCGGCACCCGAGACGGCCGGATCATCGACGTCCATCCGGGGCAGACCCTGTACACCCCACCGGGACAGGAACACTGGCACGCATCCGCGGGCGGCACGTTCATGGAGCACATCGCGATGCTCGAGAACGCCGATGACCCGGAAGTCACGACGGACTGGAAGGAACACGTCACCGACGCGGAGTACGAGGGCGACGTGACCCGCTGACAGGAGTCGCCGACATCGACCCCGCGACCCGCCCGGACGCGATCCTGCTCCACCGACGAGAAAAGCCGCCTGGAACCAGGCGGCTTTTCTCGTGCGGACGGACTGCGCCGACGAATCGAAACTCGTTTCACGTCTTCTGTGTGTGCCCCCGACAGGAGTCGAACCTGCGACCTACGGTACCGGAAACCGGCGCTCTATCCACTGAGCTACGGAGGCGTACCGATCGACAATATCACTGCTCGGGGGTCGTCTCCGACTCCCCGGCCACCGTCACCGGCGCGCCGCTCATCTCCGCCAGCGCTGCGGCGACCTTCTCGGCGAGATAGCGGTGCCCCGCGGTGGACGGATGCCGCCGCCCGACCTCGACGTCGATCACCTCGAGATAGTTCTGCTCGGTGATCCAGTCCTGGGCGAGGGGGGAGATGTACCACCATCCGCGCATGGCGGCGAGTTCTGCGAGGTCGGCGTCGATGCGTGCCGTTCCCGCCTCCACCGGCAGCGCGTGGGGAGCGGGCCCCAGGATGACGATGGCGGCCTCCGGGTACGTCGCCGCCAGGGCGTCCCAAGCGGCGGTCACGGCCTCGCGGTACCCGGCCTCGCCCTGCTTCCGGTCGTTGATCGAACCCTGCAGGATGACGAGATCAGGAGACAGGGCCGGATCGAGCGCCGCGATGCGCTCGCCGAAAGCCGGTCCGTCGAGCCCGGGCTTGAGGTATCCGCTCCCGCGGACGCCCCGCACCACGGTCTCGCCGTCGAGGAGACCCGCCAGCTGGTACGCGTAGCCCTCGGTGGGGAGCGTCGCCGCGGAGCCGAAGGTCCACGAGTCGCCGAAGACCAGGACCCTCGGGTGCTCCGGGAGCACGAGAGGAGCGGGAACGACCGCGGCCGGGGCAGCGGCCTCGCCATCGGAGCCGGCTCCGATCGGGGCAGCGGAGGGGAGCGGAGCCCAGGGCCGCCAGATGCCGAGAACCACTGCGGCGAGCACGAGGAGGAGCGCGAGAGCGACTCCCGTGGATCGGAGTGGGCGGCGGGTGACTCGGGCCTTCATGGGACGAGAGTAGATCACCGACACGCCCGCGCAAATTCCGCCCCGCGACGCGCCGTAAACTGGTGCGTCTATGACTCCTGAAACGCTCGCCCATGCCGTCCTCGCCGTTCTGACGCCCATCGCCGACGAGCGACGTCCGGGCGAGCCGCTCGGACTCTCCGCCGCGGACCTCGTCTTCGAGCGCCCGCGCAACCGCGACCACGGCGACTGGGCCTCGAACATCGCCATGCGCGTGGCCAAGCCGCTCGGTGCGAACCCGCGCGAGCTGGCACAGCAGATCGCCGATGGCCTCGCCGCCGTCGACGGCGTCGCGAGCGTCGAGGTCGCCGGGCCCGGGTTCATCAACATCCGCCTCGACGCGGCCGCGGCCGGCGCGCTCGCGAAGACGATCGTCGAGGCCGGTGCGGCCTACGGAACGAACGACAGCCAGTCCGGTCGCAGCATCAACATCGAGTTCGTCAGCGCGAATCCGACCGGTCCGCTGCACATCGGTCACACGCGCTGGGCGGCACTCGGTGACGCGATCGGCCGAGTGCTCGCCGCCTCCGGGGCGACCGTCGCGCGCGAGTTCTACATCAACGACGCGGGCGCCCAGATGGAGCGCTTCGCGCAGTCCGTCGTCGCGGCGGCGAAGGGGGAGCCCACACCCGAGGGCGGCTACGCCGGAAGCTACATCCAGGACCTCGCCGCTCGTGTCGTGGCGGCCCGCCCGGATCTCCTCGACCTGCCCGGCGAGGAGCAGGTGCTGATCGCCCGCGAACTCGCCTACGAGTACCAGCTCGCCGAGCAGCAGGAGTCCCTGGCCAAGTTCAACGTGCACTTCGACGTCTGGTTCTCCGAGCGCCGACTGCACGCGAAGAACGCCGACGGGGTCAGCCTCGTGGACCAGGCCGTCGATCGCCTGCGCGCCCAGGGGCACGTCTTCGACGAGGGGGATGCGGTGTGGGTGCGCACCACCGACTTCGGCGATGACAAGGACCGGGTGATCCGCCGCTCGAACGGCGAGTACACCTACTTCGCCGCCGACGCCGCGTACTACCTCGACAAGGGCGATCGCGGATTCGCGCACAAGATCTACCTGCTCGGCGCCGACCACCACGGCTACGTGCACCGTCTGAAGGCGCTCGCCGGCGCCGCGGGCGATGATCCCGAGAAGGACGTCGAGGTGCTCATCGGCCAGCTCGTGTCGGTCGGCGGGGCCCGACTGAGCAAGCGCGCCGGGAACATCATCGAGATGGACGACCTGCGTGAATGGCTCGGCACCGACGCTTTGCGCTACTCCCTCGAGCGTTCGCCGGCGGACTCACCGCTCGCGCTCGATCCGGAACTGCTGCAGAAGCGCACGAACGACAACCCGGTGTTCTACGTGCAGTACGCGCACGCGCGCACCCACAACGTGGCCCGCAACGCCGCCGACTCCGGGGTCGACCGCTCCGAGTTCGCACCCGAGACGCTGACGCACGAGTCCGAGGCCGCCCTTCTCGGCGCTCTTCAGGAGTTCCCGCGCATCGTCGCCTTCGCGGCCGAGGTGCGCGAGCCGCACCGCGTCGCCCGGTACCTGGAGGAGCTGGCCGGGCTTTACCACCGCTGGTACGACAACTGCCGCGTCATCCCGCAGGGAGACGATCCGATCGAGACCGTGCATCGCACGCGTCTGTGGCTCAACGACGCGGCAGGACAGGTCCTGCGCAACGGACTCGGCCTGCTCGGAGTCTCGGCTCCCGAACGTATGTGAGCAGCGTCGACGGAGCCCCGGCGGCGCACGGAGCGGTAGGGCAGGATGGTCCCCATGAGCGACGACAACCCGACCCTCCCGTATCCGGATGCCGCCGCCGAGCACTCGACGGTCGTGATCCCCGGCTCCACGGAGCGGGGGGACGGCACCGTCGCGCGGCGTCGGCGGCGTCGCTGGCCGTGGGTCCTCCTGATCGTCGTCGTGGTGCTGGGCGTCCTGGTCGTGGCGGCCGAGGCCATCGCGCGCGCAGTGCTTCCCGGGGTCGTCCGCACGCTCGTCATCGATGAGCTCCGGCTTCCCGCCGATCAGCAGCTCGACGTCGAGGCGGACGGCATCCTGCTGCCTCAGCTTCTCGGGGGAACTCTGGACAGCCTCCGCCTCTCCACGGACTCGGTCACGCTCGAAGGCATCACGGGCGCGGTGTATGTCACCGCGACCGGTGTCCCCCTGCGAGGAGGAGACCTCGGGGGAGCGGCAGGTGTGATCCGGATCGACCAGGCCGAGTTCACCACGCTCCTCGCCGGTACCGACCTTCCGATCGACTCGGTCACGCTGGAGGCGCCGAACGCCACGGTGGGCGGGTCCTTCACCGTGTTCGGAGTCGACATCCCGTTCGCGCTCACCCTTCTGCCCGGCGTGGCCGAGGGCGATCTCGAGCTGACCCCGGTGCAGGCGAGCGTCGGTGGCGTGGTGATCGACGCCGGTCAGGTCGATTCCTCGCTGGGGTCGCTCGGATCCGACCTCACGCAGACGCAGCGCATCTGCATCGCCGACCAACTGCCCGCCGGTCTCACCCTCACGGGCCTGGAGATCGAGGGAAGCAGCGCCGTGATCGACATCGACGTCGACGGCGCCATCGCGACAGACGAGAGCCTGCTCGAGAAGGGCGTCTGCCCCGGCCGGTGAGTGGCTAGCCCGCCGATTCCTCGGCAGCGGCCTTCTGCGCCGCCCGGAGCTCGTCCTGCGCGATCCGCATGTCGACCTCGGCGCGCTGCACCCGTCGCTGGAGGAACGTCGATGCCCCGAACCGCGCGTGCACGCGGTCCTTCGACTCCTCTTCGGCCGTGACGATGTATGCACACGCGATCAGGATCACCTGGCTGGAGAAGTTGAGCCAGATCAGCAGCGCGAGAAGCGAACCGAAGGAGGCGAGCAGCGGGTTGCTGGTCGCACCGCCCACGAACAGGCTCGACAGCTGCTGCAGGACGAAGAGTCCCGCCGCGCCGATCAGGGCACCGCTCCACAGCGAGCGGGCGGCCGGCTTGATCCCCGACATGACACGGAAGATCGCCGCGACGAGAGCGGTGTTCAGTGCGAAGACCACGAGCAGCGAGACGATGCGCACCGTCCACGTCGTGGCCGTCGAGTCCTCGGGCAAGCCCAGCAGGCCGCTGATCCAGGTGACACCGAGCTGCCCGACGAAGGTCACCAGCGCCGCGGCGATGAACGATGCGGCGATGCCGATCGCGAGGGCGAGGTTCCGCAGGATCACCCAGATGAAGAGGATGTCGTCGTGCGTGGTGCCGGCGATGACGCGGACCGCTGTGCGCAGCGAGCCGATGGCGCCGAGGGCCGCGCCGACGAGCGCGATCAGGGAGACGATGCCCGCGATGGAGAGACTCGCGGGTGCTTCGAGATCGGCGGGATCGATGATCCCGTCATCGCCGATGAGCCCGGGCACCACGGACTGCACGGAGCGGATGATCGACTGCCAGGCCTCGGGATTGCCGGCCAACCACAGCGCGGCGATCGAGAAGCCCAGAAGCACTCCCGCGAACACGCTGAAGAGCGCTCGGTAGGTCACGCTGTCGGCCAGCATGGCTCCGCGACGCTCCGAGTAGAGCAGGAAGGCGCGCACCGGCCGTCGAGCGAGCGCCCAGCGGATCGCCGCGCCGCTGACTCGCGGGATGAAGCCGGGCTGGGGTGAGGTTTCCGTGTTCGTCACCACGCCAGCCTACGAGGCCCGGGAACACGGCCGGAGGGGGTTGACGTGAACCGTCACGATGAGGGGGCGCCGAGTGGGGGTGCTCTAGAATCGGGTCATCCTCGAAGCGCGCGCTCCGCCCGCGATCCCGTCCCACGATTGGTGCTCATTGCTTCCCCCTGCCGACTCGCTCGCCCCGGAATGGCTCGTCGTGCCCGAAGATGCGAACGACCTCGCGCGCGGGGTGTGGCCGGCCTCGGCCGGCCGCGATGCCGAGGGCGGACTCGTTCTCGCCGGCATCCGCGCGAGCACGATCGCTCAGACCTACGGCACCCCCGTCATGGTCATCGATGAGGACGAGGTCCGCTCCCGCGCCCGTGCCTTCCGCGGCGCCTTCGATCGCGCCGCCGCGGCGCACCGGACGACGGCGCGGGTGTACTACGCCGGGAAGGCCTTCCTGTGCACCACCATCGCGCGCTGGGTGGTCGAGGAAGGTCTGCGGGTCGATGTCTGCACGGGGGGTGAGCTCGAGGTCGCGCTCGCGGCCGGCGTCGCACCCGCGTCGATCGGCTTCCACGGCAACAACAAGTCCGTGGCCGAACTCGAACGCGCGGTCCAGGTCGGGGTCGGCTCGATCATCGTCGACAGCGCGATCGAGATCGAACGGCTCGCGGCCATCACGGCACGCACGGGCAGCGTGCAGAGCGTCTTCGTCCGCGTCATCAGCGGCGTGCACGCCGAGACGCACGACTTCCTCGCCACGGCGCACGAAGACCAGAAGTTCGGTTTCCCGTTCGCGGATGCCGAGGTCGCCGCCGCCCGCATCCGCGAGGTGCCGGGGCTCGACTTCGCCGGACTGCACTGCCACATCGGCTCTCAGATCTTCGGCATCGCGGGCTTCCGCGAATCCGCATCGCGCGTCCTCGCTCTGCACGAACGCCTTCTCGCAGGCGGGCCCGTGCCGCAACTCAACCTCGGTGGGGGCTTCGGCATCGCCTACACCCGCGTCGACGACCCCGCGCCGATCGAGGATCTCGCGGCCGAGATCGTGGCCTCGGTCGCCGAGGACTGCGCGGCGCGCGGCATCGACGTCCCCGCACTCTCGTTCGAACCCGGCCGGGCCATCGTGGGCACGGCAGGAGTGACCCTCTACGAGGTCGGCACCACCAAGGACGTGACGACCGAATCCGGCGCGGTTCGCCGGTACGTGAGCGTCGACGGCGGGATGAGCGACAACGCCCGGCCCGCGCTCTACGGCGCACAGTTCTCCGCCCGTCTCGCCTCGCGCTCCGGCGCCGGGGAACCGCTGTTGAGCCGGGTCGTCGGCAAGCACTGCGAATCGGGCGACATCGTCGTCGATCACGAGTACCTCCCCGCCGATCTCGTCCCGGGCGATCTGCTCGCCGTACCCGCCACCGGTGCCTACTGCGTCGCCCTGTCGAGCAACTACAACCATGTCCCGCGTCCTCCCGTCGTCGCCGTGAGCGGCGGCGCGTCCCGCGTGATCGTCCGCGGCGAGACCATCGCCGATCTGCTCGCGCGGGACGCGGGCATCGATGCGGCGTCCGCCGCCGACGGATCGCACCCGTCCACCCCTGAAGGAGCAAGATGACTGAGTACCGACGACTTCGTGTGGCACTTCTCGGCGCCGGAGCAGTCGGCTCCCAGGTGGCGGGGCTCCTGCTGCGTCACGGCGACGAGCTCGCCGACCGCGCCGGTGCCTCGCTGGAGCTGGCCGGCATCGCCGTGCGCGATCTCGACGCGCCGCGCGACGTCGACCTCCCGAAGGAGCTGTTCACGACCGACGCCGAGGCACTGATCCTCGGCGCCGACATCGTGATCGAGCTCATCGGCGGCATCGAGCCGGCTCGGACGAACATCCTGCACGCGATCGGCTCCGGGGCCGACGTCGTGACCGCCAACAAGGCGCTTCTGGCCACGCACGGACCCGAGCTGTTCGAGGCGGCGGACCGCGTGGGCGCCTCGGTCTACTACGAGGCCGCCGCCGCTGGTGCGATCCCGATCATCCGCCCGCTGCGCGACTCGCTCGCGGGCGACCGTGTGGTGCGCATCATGGGTATCGTCAACGGCACGACCAACTACATCCTCGATCGCATGGAGACCGAGGGCGCCGACTTCGACGACGTGCTGGCCGACGCGCAGCGGCTGGGATACGCCGAGGCGGACCCGACGGCGGATGTCGAGGGCTACGACGCGGCGCAGAAGGCTGCCATCCTCGCGAGCCTCGCGTTCCACACGGCCGTCCCGCTCGACGCGGTGCACCGTGAGGGCATCACCTCGATCACGGCGTCCATGATCGAGGAAGCCCGTGCCGCCGGCTTCGTGATCAAGCTCCTCGCCGTGTGCGAGCGGATCGAGGCGAACGGCGACGAGTCGATCTCGGTGCGCGTCTACCCGGCGCTGGTTCCGAACTCGCACCCGCTCGCGGCGGTGCACGGCGCCAACAACGCCGTCTTCGTCGAGGCCGAGGCCGCCGGATCGCTGATGTTCTACGGCGCCGGGGCCGGTGGTGTGCAGACCGCCTCCGCTGTCCTGGGCGATGTCGTCTCGGCGGCACGTCGGCACATCGCGGGAGGCGTCGGGGTCGGCGAGTCCACGCGGGCCAACCTGCCGGTCGTGCCGATCGGACACGTCACCACCCGCTACCAGATCACCCTCGAGGTCGCGGATGCCCCGG
Source organism: Microbacterium sp. TW_SC_2 (assembly GCF_055361165.1). Classification (NCBI taxonomy): domain Bacteria; kingdom Bacillati; phylum Actinomycetota; class Actinomycetes; order Micrococcales; family Microbacteriaceae; genus Microbacterium; species Microbacterium sp. TW_SC_2. Next base: position 1,275,964 of record NZ_CM143952.1, read on the forward strand.
GCGTGCTCGCCACCGTGGCAGGCACGCTCAGTGACGGCGGCGTCTCCGTCGCGACCGTGGTCCAGACCGTCGAGGGAGAGGACGAGCCGACCGCTCGTCTTATCATCGGCACCCACCGCGCCACGGAGAGCGCGCTGTCCGCGACCGTCGACGCTCTCGCCGACAGCTCCGTCGTCGAGCGCGTGGTCTCGGTACTGCGCGTGGAAGGCGAGTGACGGTGGCGCAGGGGCGCACGGTCGACGTCCGGGTTCCCGCCACCAGCGCGAACCTCGGTCCCGGCTTCGACACGCTCGGCCTCGCGCTGAGCATCTACGACTCGCTCGCCGTGACCGAGCTTCCCGCGGGAGAGCTCGAGATCGAGGTGACCGGGACCGGCGCCGAGGACATCCCCACCGACGCGTCGAACCTGATCGTGCGGACCATCGCGCACGTGTACGCCGATGCGGGGCGCCCGATGCCGGGGCTGCGTATCGTCGCCGAGAACGGTGTGCCGCACGGTCGTGGGCTGGGGTCATCCGGCGCCGCGGTGACCGCCGGCGTGCTCGCGGCCAAGGGCCTGCTCGCGGGCGACGTCGAGATCGGTGACGAGGATCTCCTGCGACTCGCGACCGAGATCGAGGGCCACCCCGACAACGTCGCTCCCGCGCTGTTCGGTGGACTGACGATCGCCTGGGTGGGGGAGCGCGGCCCGCAGCACAAGAAGCTGCTGGTGCACCGCGGTGTGTCGCCCCTGGTGCTGGTGCCGTCCTACACGATGTCCACGTCTCAGGCGCGGTCGCTGCAGCCACCCCAGGTGTCCACGGCGGACGCCATCTTCAACGTGTCGCGCTCCGCGCTGCTCATCGCGGCGATGATGCAGAGCCCCGAGCTGCTTCTCGATGCCACGGCCGATCGACTTCATCAGGACTATCGGGCCGGCGCCATGCCCGAGACCCAGCGGCTCGTGCAGAGGTTGCGTGCCGCGGGATTCGCTGCGGTCGTATCGGGAGCAGGCCCCAGCGTGCTCGTCCTCGCGGACGGGCCGGGGAGCCGTCTGGACGCCGTCGAGCTCGCGGACAGTGTGACCGACACCCCGTGGGACGCCCTGCTGCTGGCTGTCGACGTGCGTGGTGGTACAGTGGGGGATCGAGCGGAGGGCCTTCACGTCGTTTCGTGAATCCGGCCCCATTGCAACTCTGCAAGACCCGCACGCAAACCCCCAAGGCATACGTGCCCAAGGCCGGCTGACGCCGAGCGTCAGCCCGTGCGATCGTGCGCGACACCCGTTGTGCGCGAGTGCCGCTCTTTTCCCATGACCAAGAGGGAGTGCTCGTGGAGAATTTCTCCGAGACCCAGAACGACCAGGCGGCTTCGGCTTCCGCAGCCCCGTCGGTGAGCGCTGAGGCGCCCACCGAGACCGCCCCGCCGCGCAAGCGCGCACCGCGCCGCGCGACCAGCGCGACCGCGGCGGCCAAGGCCGAGAAGGCCGCCGCCGAGGCGAAGACGGAGACCGCACCCGCTGCGGCTCCGAGCAACGACGGCGACACCGCCAAGGCTGCCCCGAAGGCGAAGGCGCCGCGTCGCAGCCGTGCGAAGAAGGCCGATGCCGAGACTCCGGCCGCGGACGCATCGTCCGGTGACGCTCCGGCCGACGCCGGGAAGAACGAGTCGGCGAAGAACGACACGACGAAGAACGAGTCCGTCACCAACGACTCCGCGAAGAGCGACTCCGCGAAGAACGAGTCCGCGAAGAACGACGCGGGCACGAACGAGTCGGCGAAGAACGATGCGGCTTCCGCCGGCGACGCCGCCGAGAAGCCCGCGTCGAAGACGACGGGCCGCGGCCGCCGCGGCGCGCAGAAGCCTGCGGCCGACACCGAGGCCCCCGCTGCGCAGAACGGCGACGCTCCTTCCGAGGTGGCGTCCTCGTCGAACGACGGAGACTCCTCCGACGGTGACGAGCAGACCGGCCGCGGACGCAACCGCAACCGCAGCCGCAACCGCGGACGCGGTCAGAACGGCGCCGCCGAGCAGCAGCAGCCGGCCGCAGACGACGAGCAGGCGGGGGGGAACAGCCGCAACCGCCAGCGCAACAAGCGTCGCAGCGGTGCTCCGACCGACGAGTTCGACACCGAGATCGGCGAGGACGACGTCCTCATCCCGATCGCGGGCATCCTCGACGTCCTCGACAACTACGCGTTCGTGCGCACGACCGGCTACCTCGCCGGTCCCAGCGACGTGTACGTGTCTCTCGGCCAGGTGAAGAAGTACAACCTCCGCAAGGGTGACGCGATCGTCGGCTCGATCAAGCAGCCGCGCGAGACCGAGCAGCAGGGGCGCCAGAAGTACAACGCCCTCGTGAAGGTCGACTCGATCAACGGCCTGTCGATCGACGACGCCGCTACCCGCGTCGAGTTCGGAAAGCTGACCCCGCTCTACCCGCAGGAGCGCCTGCGCCTCGAGACGGCACCCGAGAAGCTCACGCAGCGCATCATCGACCTCGTCGCGCCGATCGGCAAGGGGCAGCGCGGTCTCATCGTCGCCCCGCCGAAGGCCGGCAAGACGATCGTGCTGCAGCAGATCGCGAACGCGATCGCGCAGAACAACCCCGAGGTCCACCTCATGGTCGTGCTCGTCGACGAGCGCCCCGAAGAGGTCACCGACATGGAGCGCACGGTCAAGGGCGAGGTCATCGCCTCGACCTTCGACCGTCCGGCGGAGGACCACACCACGGTCGCCGAGCTCGCGATCGAGCGCGCCAAGCGTCTCGTCGAGCTGGGCCGCGACGTGGTCGTGCTGCTCGATTCGATCACTCGTCTCGGCCGCGCGTACAACCTCGCCGCCCCCGCCTCGGGCCGCGTGCTGACCGGCGGTGTCGACGCCTCGGCGCTGTACCCGCCCAAGCGCTTCTTCGGTGCCGCACGCAACATCGAGAACGGTGGATCGCTCACGATCCTCGCGACCGCGCTCGTCGAGACCGGTTCCAAGATGGACGAGGTCATCTTCGAGGAGTTCAAGGGCACCGGCAACAGCGAACTGCGCCTGTCGCGCTCGCTCGCCGACAAGCGCATCTTCCCGGCGGTCGACGTGAACGCGTCGAGCACGCGCCGCGAGGAGATGCTGCTGTCGACCGACGAGGTCAAGATCACCTGGAAGCTGCGACGTGCCCTGGCGGGTCTCGACCAGCAGCAGGCTCTCGAGGTCGTCCTCGGCAAGCTGCGGGAGACGAACTCCAACGTCGAGTTCCTCGTGCAGATGCAGAAGTCGATCCCGACGCTGCCCTCCGGCGCGCACGGGCACGACAACAACATCCGCTGAGCGGAGCCTCGGTGTTCGAGTCCGTTCAGGCGCTGATCGACGAGCATCGCCGGGTGCAGGAGGAACTCTCCGACCCGGCGGTGCACGCCGATGCCGCGCGGGCGAAACGCGTCAATCGGCGGTACGCCGAGCTCTCGCGGATCGTCGCCGCCTACGATGCGTGGGCGGCGGCGACCGACGACCTGGAGGCGGCTCGCGAGCTCGCCAGGGAAGACGAGGCCTTCGCGGCCGAAGTCCCCGCACTCGAGGAATCGGTCGAGCTCGCGCAGGAGAAGCTCCGCAGGCTCCTGATCCCGCGTGACCCGGATGACGCGCGCGACGTGATCATGGAGATCAAGGCGGGGGAGGGCGGTGCCGAATCAGCGTTGTTCGCCGCCGATCTGCTGCGCATGTACATCCAGTACGCCGCGTCCAAGGGGTGGAAGACGGAGCTGCTCGAGCGCAACGAATCCGATCTCGGCGGATACAAGGACGTCCAGATCGCGATCAAGGGATCCTCGACCGATCCGGCGCAGGGCGTGTGGGCGCACCTCAAGTACGAGGGCGGAGTGCACCGCGTGCAGCGCGTGCCGGCGACCGAGTCGCAGGGCCGCATCCACACCTCCACGACGGGTGTGCTCGTGTTCCCCGAGGTCGACGAGCCCGACGAGGTCGCGATCAGTCAGAACGACCTCAAGATCGACGTCTTCCGGTCTTCTGGTCCGGGCGGCCAGTCGGTCAACACGACCGACTCCGCCGTGCGCATCACCCACCTCCCGACCGGCATCGTGGTGTCGATGCAGAACGAGAAGTCGCAGCTGCAGAACCGTGAGGCCGGCATGCGCGTGCTCCGGGCGCGAATCCTCGCCAAGCAGCAGGAGGAGATCGACGCCGCGGCATCCGATGCGCGCAAATCGCAGATCCGCGGCATGGATCGGTCCGAACGCATCCGCACCTACAACTTCCCCGAGAACCGGATCGCCGACCACCGCACCGGTTTCAAGGCGTACAACCTCGATCAGGTGATGGACGGCGCGCTCGAGCCGATCATCGAATCCGCGATCGCCGCCGACGAGGAAGCCCGCCTGGCCGCCGTGGGATCCGACTCCTGAGGGCGCGCGCGGAGCGGTATGCTCAGCGCGTGATCAGGTTCTTGCTCAGTGTCGCCATCTCGGTGCTGTCCGCCGGCATCGGGCTCATCGTCGCGGATCTCGTCCTCGACGGTTTCCGGATCGAGTGGTCCCAGTGGTGGGGCTTCGTCCTCTGCATCCTGATCTTCGCCCTGCTGCAGAGCATCCTCGCGCCCTGGATCAGCAAGATCGCCGATCGCTATGCGCCGGTCCTGCTGGGCGGGATCGGCATCTTCTCGACGTTGATCGCGCTCGTGATCGTCGTGCTGCTGCCGATCGGCGGCCTGCGCATCGTCGATGCCTCGGGGTGGATCCTCGGCGCCGTGATCGTCTGGCTGGTGACGGCGCTGGCCACCATCTTCCTCCCGATGCTCCTGGTCAAGAAGAAGGTCACGGGCGCGCGTTCGCGCTGAGAACGCCGGTCTCCTCAGATCGAGTAGTCCGGCGCGGTCAGCAGCGCCCGGGTGTCTTCGCCCGGCGTGCGCTGCCGCGGCTTCGCGGGGATCCCGATCAGGACGCTGTCGGCCGGCGCGTCCCGGGTGACCACCGCGTTCGCGCCGACCACGGAGCCGGCTCCGATCGTGATCGGTCCGAGGATCTTCGCGCCCGCGCCGACGGCCACACCGTCGCCCAGCGTCGGGTGCCTCTTGCCGGCGTTCCGGGTGCGGCCACCGAGGGTGACACCGTGATACAGCATCACGTCATCGCCGATCTCAGCGGTCTCGCCGATCACGACACCCATGCCGTGATCGATGAAGAACCGTCGCCCGATCTGCGCGCCGGGATGGATCTCGACGCCGGTCAGCCAGCGCGAGATCTGCGACCCCGCGCGGGCTGGCAACCGGAATCCCCGTCGCCACAGCGCGTGGGAGACGCGGTGCGCCCACACGGCGTGCAGGCCCGGGTACAGCAGGGCGACCTCGACCCCGCTGCGCGCCGCGGGGTCGCGCAACCGCGCCGCCGCGATGTCCTCGCGCAGGCGGGCCCGGATCGACACGCTCACTCGTCGCGGAGGTGCTCGTACAGCGCCGTGGAGAGGTAGCGCTCACCGAACGACGGGATGATCACGACGATGTTCTTGCCGGCGGCCTCGGGGCGCTTCGCGACCTCGAGCGCGGCCCAGATCGCGGCTCCGCTCGACATGCCGACGAGGATGCCCTCCTGCGCGGCGGTGTCGCGGGCCACACGGATGGCGTCGTCGAACGTGACGTCGATGACCTCGTCGAGCACGCTGCGGTCGAGGATCGGGGGCACGAAGTTGGGTCCGATGCCCTGGATCTTGTGCGGACCGGGGTGCCCCTCGGTGAGGATGGGGGAGTCCTTGGGCTCGACCGCCACGATCGTGACGCCGGGGACGCGTTCCTTCAGGACCTGCCCGACACCCGTGATCGTGCCACCGGTCCCGATGCCGGCGACCAGGTAGTCGACCTTGCCCTCGGTGTCGCGGAGGATCTCCTCGGCGGTGGTCTTGCGATGGATCGCCGGGTTGGCCTCGTTGGCGAACTGCTTCGCGAGCACGGCACCCGGGGTCTTCGCCGCGATCTCCTCGGACTCGGCGATGGCCTGAGTCATGCCCTTCGTCGGGTCCGTGAGCACGAGCTCGGCGCCGAACGCCTTCAGCAGCATGCGCCGCTCCTTCGACATCGAGGCCGGCATCGTCAGGATCACCTTGTACCCGCGGGCGGCACCCACCATCGCGAGCGCGATGCCCGTGTTGCCACTGGTCGCCTCGACGATCGTCCCGCCGGGCTTCAGTTCGCCCGAGGCCTCGGCGGCGTCGACGATGGCGATGCCGAGGCGATCCTTGACGCTGGACGCGGGGTTGTAGAACTCGAGCTTGGCGAGCACCGTGGCGCCCACACCCTCGGTGACCCTGTTGAGCCGGACGAGCGGGGTGTTGCCGAATGCTGTCGTGATGTCGGAGTGGATGCCGGGCATGGTGACGCCTTCCTTTGCGGGTAGCTGCCGCTTCAGCCTAGGCGAGCAGTCCGGGAGGGTCGAGATTGTGACCGCTCTTTGCGCTCTACGCTGGATCGCATGCCTGACAATTCCCTCGCGTCCCTCGTGCGCGCCGCGGCACAGCGACTCGCCGACGCCGGCGTGCCCGATCCGTTGCTCGATGCCGAGCTCCTGAGCGGTCACGTCCTGGGTCTGCGTCGCGGCGAGGTACAGGCCGCGACGATCCGCGGCGATGTCGTCGACGACGCGGCTGCCGCACGGCTCGACGCGGTGGTCACTCGACGGGCGGCCAGGGAGCCGCTGCAGCACATCACGGGCGTCGCGCCGTTCCGACACCTGGAGCTCGCGGTCGGACCCGGGGTGTTCGTGCCGCGTCCGGAGACCGAGACGGTCGTGCAGTACGCCATCGACGCCCTGCTGAGCGCCCCGGAATCGGAGCCCGTCGGCGTCGACCTCTGCACGGGAAGCGGGGCGATCGCCCTCGCCATGGCCACCGAGGTCCCGCACGCTCGCATCCACGCGGCCGAACTCTCCCCGGAGGCCCATGCCTGGGCGAGCCGGAACGTGGCGGGAGTCGAGAATCTCACCCTCGTGCTCTCCGATCTCGCCTCGGCGTTCCCCGAGCTGGACGGCACCGTCGCCGTCGTGATCTCCAACCCGCCTTACGTGCCGGACGCCGCGATCCCGCGCGATCCGGAGGTGCGACTCTTCGATCCGGCCATGGCGCTCTACGGCGGGCCCGACGGCCTCGACATCGTGCGCGTGCTGAGCACGCGGGCGCTGCAGCTGCTCCGCCCCGGCGGTCTGCTGGTGATCGAGCACGGCGAGCTGCAGGGGGAGTCGATCCGTGAACTCCTCAGCGCCGACGGGTGGCGCGCGGCGGCCACGCATCGCGACCTGACCCTGCGAGACCGCGCCACCACGGCGCTGCGCCCCTGATCTCCGCCCGTTCACCGCGCTCCGAGCATCGCCACGGCGCCGACGCATAGAATCGATCCGTCATGTCCTCCATCTTCGACTGCCACGACGAGGCCCAGCTCCTCGCGGGAATGCGGCACGCACGCCAGGCCATCGCCCGGGGCGAGCTCATCGTCATGCCCACCGACACCGTGTACGGCGTCGCCGCCGACGCCTTCTCCCCGGCCGCCGTCCAGCGGCTGCTCGATGCGAAGGGCCGGGGGCGCGATCAGCCGCCCCCCGTCCTCATCGGATCGAAGGACACCCTGCCCGCGCTCGCGGAGTCGGTACCCGAGCCGGTGCAGCGACTCGTCGATGCCTTCTGGCCCGGCGGTCTGACGATCGTGCTCCCCGCACAGCCGTCGCTCGTGTGGGATCTGGGGGAGACCCAGGGAACGGTCGCCGTGCGGATGCCGGAGGGGCGCGTGGCTCTCGAGCTGCTGGCCGAGACCGGACCGCTGGCGGTCTCCAGCGCCAACCTGACGGGCAAGGATGCCGCGGTGTCGGCGCACGATGCCGAGCAGATGCTGGGAGAGAGCGTCGCGGTCTACCTCGCCGACGGGATGAGCAGAGACGGCATCGCCTCGACGATCGTGGACGCCACCTCTCTCGTGCAGCGCATGGGGGCCGAGGACGAGCCGCGCGTGGTGCGGATCCTCCGACACGGCGCGGTGACGCGCGAACAGCTCGCCGCGGTGCTCGGCGATGCGCTCGAGCCCGAGGAGAAGCCCGACGAAGAGGCGAAGCCCGGGGCGGAGCAGGACTCACCCGACCGTGGAGAGGCGACTCCGGGGGAGCAGCAGGACGGGAATCCGTGAAGCAGTACCTCTTCACGATCATCCTGACCGCCGCGATCACCTTCGCACTGACCTGGGCGGTCTGGAAGCTGAGCCTCCGGTTCAAGCTCTACCCCGGCATCCGCGACCGTGATGTGCACACCACACCGACGCCGCGACTGGGCGGCGTCGCGATCTTCCTGGGCATCGCGATCGCGTTCGGGATCTCCGCGACGAACCCGTTCTTCCAGACGATCTGGATGCCGCCGCAGACCATGTGGTCGATCCTCGCCGCCTCTTTCCTGATCGCGGTCATCGGTGTCCTCGACGATCTGTGGGACATCGACTGGATGATCAAGCTCGGAGCACAGTTCCTCGCTGCAGGCATCATCACGGTCGGAGGCGGGCTGCAGATCCTCTCGCTGCCCTTCGGCGATCTGATCGTGTTCTCGAGCTGGGTGAGCATCACGATCACGATGTTCGCGATCGTGATCGTGATGAACGCGGTGAACTTCATCGACGGCCTCGACGGCCTGGTCACCGGCGTGTGCCTGATCTCGAACGGCGTGTTCTTCGCCTACTCCTACATCCTCACGCGCGACTCCGGTGCGTCCAGCTACTTCAACCTCTCCACGTTCCTCGCGGCCGTGCTGATCGGTGCCTGTCTCGGGTTCCTGCCACTGAACTGGAGCCCGGCGAAGCTCTTCATGGGGGACTCCGGTGCCCTGGTGATCGGTCTCCTCATGGCGACCTCGGCGATCGCCGTGACGGGTCAGCTCGAGCCCGCGGTGCTGGACCCGGAGCAGCTCGGCCGATCCCAGCTCCTGGGCGCGTTCATCCCCATCCTGATCCCGCTTCTCGTGGTGCTGCTGCCGCTGCTCGACTTCGGCCTCGCCGTGCTCCGGCGCATGAGTGCGGGGCGCTCTCCCTTCTCCCCGGACCGGAAGCACCTGCACCACCGGATGCTCGATCTCGGGCACCGCGACCGCGACGCGGTCCTGATCTTCTACGCGTGGACGGCCGTGATCTCGCTCGCGGTGCTGCTCATGTACGTCGGCGCCCGAGAGGACTGGCCCGGCCAGTACCTTCCGGGTGTCGGGTTCGGCATCGTCGGCATCGTCGCCTGCCTGCTGATCACCCTCATGCCCACACGTCGTCACACGCCGGCGACGGCATCCGCGCCCGAACCGACCTCCCTGGAGTCCTGATGAGCCCGAACCCCGTGTCCAGCAACCCGATCCTGAGACGCACCCTGATCCTGTCCGGGATCGCGACCGTGGTGCTCGCGGTCGTCGCCGGCGTCCTCGGGTTCGTCGTCGGGCAGACCGAGGGCCTCATCAGCGGGCTGCTGGGTGTCGTCCTCGCCATGCTGTTCCTCGCGATCACCGGGATCAGCATCCTGGTGGCGAACCGCTGGTTCGGTCAGCCGCTGTACGTGCAACTCTTCTTCGCGATCGTCATGGGCGGGTGGCTGCTCAAGCTCGGACTCTTCCTGGTCATCATGATCGTGCTGAGCGGTCAGCCCTGGATCCACCCCATGGTCTTCTTCCTGGCGATCGTGGCCGGCGTGATCATGTCGCTCGTGATCGACGTCCTGGTGCTCACCCGCATGCGTCTGCCGAACGTCAGCGACATCTCCCTGCCGACCGAGGCGCCGGAGGATCGCGCGCCCGGTGTGTTCCTGCCGACCGAGGTACCGGAGGATCGTGCACCGGGACGGCACCACATCGTGCCGGAAAGCCCTTCTGACGAGGGCCCGGCGGACTCGCGCACCCCTTGACTCTGATAGAGTTGAGACGTGCCCGCCGCTCTCCCGCGAGCGCTTGCGCAGTGAAGCACACCGACCATCGTCGCCCCGGTTCTGACCGGTGCCCCGAAGCTGGAGCCCGCGCTGTTTAATCTTGCTGCGACCTTGACCCCACGACTCGCCTCCTCCGATGGCGAGTTCCATGGCCCCTCGATCGAAGAGTTCTTCCCGGAGATCCTCTTCAACGTCGCGGGCATCCCCGTTCACCGGATCCATCTGATCCAGCTTCTCGCTGTGGTGGCCGTGGTGCTGTTCCTCTGGCTCGGCACCCGTCGCATGAAGATGATCCCCGGTCGCGGGCAGAGCATCGTCGAGATGGCGCTCGGATTCGTCCGCACCAACATCGCGCACGACCTTCTCGGTCGCAAGGACGGCGATCGCTTCCTGCCGATCCTGACCACGATCTTCTTCATGGTCCTGTTCATGAACGTCACGGGAATCATCCCGTTCCTGAACATGCCGGGCACCGCGATCATCGCCGTGCCGCTGACGCTGGCCGTGGTCAGCTATGTGACCTTCATCTACGCCGGAATCAAGAAGAGCCCGAAGAACTTCTTCAAGAACGCGCTCTTCCCGTCGGGTGTGCCGTGGCCGGTGTACATCATCGTCACCCCGATCGAGCTCATCTCGACCTTCATCATCCGTCCGGTCACCCTGACGCTCCGACTCCTGATGAACCTGGTCGTCGGCCACATGATCCTGGTGCTGTGCTTCGCGGCCACCCAGTTCTTCTTCTTCACCGCCGGTGGAGGATGGGCCGCTCTGGGTATCGGCACGCTGGCCTTCGGCGGCGCCTTCACCCTGTTCGAAATCCTGGTCACGGTTCTCCAGGCATACGTCTTCACCGTCCTCACCGCGGTCTACATCCAGCTCGCGGTCGCAGAAGAGCACTGAGCGGGTCGGCGAAAGCCACCCACCCAACGAAAGGAAAAACCCCGTGGACGCAACTACGGTTCTCGCTGAAATCAACGGCCACCTCGCTTCGGTCGGCTACGGCCTCGCAGCGATCGGCCCGGCCATCGGCGTGGGTATCGTCGTCGGCAAGACCATCGAGGGCGTTGCTCGTCAGCCCGAGCTGGCCGGTCGCCTTCAGGTCCTCATGTGGATCGGTATCGCCTTCACCGAGGCGCTTGCATTCGTCGGCATCGCCGTCGGATTCATCCCCTTCCCGTAATCCACACCGACTTCTGAAGGAGACAGGATGCTGAACGCTCTTGTCACGAACCTCGCAGCAGAGGGTGAGGCGAGCAACCCGCTCATCCCTGCGTGGTACGACATCATCTGGTCTGGCTTCTGGTTCCTCATCATCCTGATCGTCGTGTGGAAGGTCGCCCTTCCGAAGCTGACGAAGATGCTCGATGAGCGGTCCGCCGCCATCGAGGGCAACATCGCGAAGGCTGACGAGGCGCAGAAGCAGGCTGAGGCGGCACTCGAGGAGTACACGCGTCAGCTGGCCGAGGCTCGCACCGAAGCCGGTGAGATCCGTGAGGCCGCCCGTGAGGACGGCAAGAAGATCGTCGCCGAGGCGAAGGAGGCTGCGAGCAGCGAGGCTGCGCGCATCACCGCCACCGCGCACACGCAGATCGAGGCCGAGCGTCAGACCGCACTCGTCTCGCTCCGCAGCGAAGTCGGCACGCTCGCCATCGACCTCGCCGGTGGCGTGGTCGGGGAGACGCTGTCCGACGACGCCCGCGCGACGGCCGTGGTCGACCGCTTCCTCGCCGACCTCGAAGCATCCGAGAAGGCGGCCCAGTAATGGGGAGCGCGACCACTCAGGCGCTTGCGGCATCCGTTCAGGCGCTTGCCGCAGCATCCGGCGTCACCCTCGACACCGCGCGGGAGCTCTTCGCCGCGGCGCATGCCGTGGGCGAGTCGTCGCATCTGAGCGGCGCGCTGGCCGATGCCTCGGCTCCGGCCGAGGCGAGGCAGAACGTCGTCTCCGCGGTCTTCGGTGACTTCTCGCAGAACACGCGCGACGTCCTGGTGACCGTGGTGGGTGAGCGCTGGTCCGACGCCGACGAGCTCGTCGACGGTATCCAGGAGCTCGCGATCCGGGCGGCGGCCATCGCCGACAGCGATGCCGACATCGAGGGGGAGCTCTTCGGCTTCTCCCGGGTCGTCGCCGCCAACTCGGATCTCGAACTCGCCCTGGGCAGCCGCCTCGGGGGAGGAGCGGCCAAGGGCGAGCTCGTCGAGCGCCTGCTCGCCGGCTCCATCAGCGCCCCCGCGTCGCTGATCGTCTCCTCGCTCGTGCGCCAGCCGCGCGGGCGTCGCATCCGCCAGCTGCTGAACCGCGCCATGCGCATCGTCTCGAGCCAGCACGGTCGAGTCGTGGCGACAGTCCACAGTGCGTCCGAGCTCAACGAGGCTCAGCGCACCCGTCTGAGCGACGCGCTCTCGCGTCGCTACGACGGCAAGGTCTCGCTCAACGTCGTCATCGACCCCGCCGTCCTCGGAGGTCTGCGTGTGCAGATCGCCGATGACGTCATCGACGGCAGCATCTCCGCTCGACTCGCCGACCTTCGCCAGAAGCTCGCGGGCTAACACGACTTCGCGCGGGGAACCGCGCACCCAGATACAAAGGGAAGACAATGGCAGAACTATCGATCAGCCCCGACGTCATCCGTGACGCGCTGAAGGACTTCGCCGCCGCCTACGAGCCCACCGGGGCCGCGGCGACCGAGGTCGGCACCGTCATCGACGCCGCGGATGGAATCGCGCACGTCGAGGGCCTGCCCGGCGTCATGGCGAACGAACTCGTCACCTTCGGCAACGGCACCAAGGGCCTCGCCCTGAGCCTGGACCAGAACCAGATCGGTGTCGTCGTCCTCGGCGACTTCACCGGCGTGGAGGCCGGCCAGGAAGTCACCCGCACCGGTGAGGTCCTCTCGGTTCCCGTCGGTGACGGCTACCTGGGACGCGTCGTCGACCCGCTCGGCAACCCGATCGACGGTCTCGGCTCGATCGCGACCGAGGGCAGCCGCGAGCTGGAGCTGCAGGCGCCCGGCGTCATGCAGCGCAAGTCGGTCCACGAGCCCATGCAGACCGGTATCAAGGCCATCGACGCCATGATCCCCGTCGGTCGCGGGCAGCGTCAGCTGATCATCGGTGACCGCCAGACCGGCAAGACGGCCATCGCGATCGACACGATCATCAACCAGAAGGACAACTGGGAGTCCGGCGACGTCAACAAGCAGGTCCGCTGCATCTACGTCGCCATCGGCCAGAAGGGTTCGACCATCGCTTCGGTGAAGGGCGCGCTCGAAGAGGCGGGCGCGCTGGAGTACACCACGATCGTGGCCGCTCCCGCATCCGACCCCGCAGGCTTCAAGTACCTGGCGCCCTACACCGGTTCGGCCATCGGCCAGCACTGGATGTACGGCGGCAAGCACGTGCTGATCATCTTCGACGACCTGTCGAAGCAGGCCGAGGCCTACCGCGCCGTGTCGCTCCTCCTGCGTCGTCCGCCGGGCCGTGAGGCTTACCCGGGTGACGTCTTCTACCTGCACTCCCGTCTGCTGGAGCGTTGCGCCAAGCTCTCCGACGAGCTCGGCGCCGGTTCGATGACGGGCCTCCCGATCATCGAGACCAAGGCCAACGACGTCTCGGCTTACATCCCGACCAACGTGATCTCGATCACCGACGGCCAGATCTTCCTGCAGTCCGACCTGTTCAACGCGAACCAGCGTCCGGCGGTCGACGTGGGTATCTCGGTCTCCCGAGTCGGCGGTGACGCACAGGTCAAGTCGATCAAGAAGGTCTCCGGAACGTTGAAGCTGGAGCTCGCGCAGTACCGCTCGCTCGAGGCGTTCGCGATGTTCGCGTCCGACCTCGACCAGGCGTCGCGTCGTCAGCTCTCGCGTGGTGCGCGTCTGACCGAGCTGCTCAAGCAGCCGCAGTACTCGCCGTACCCGGTCGAGGAGCAGGTCGTCTCGATCTGGGCCGGTACCAAGGGCAAGCTCGACACGATCGAGGTGTCCGATGTGCTCCGCTTCGAGCGTGAGCTGCTCGACTACCTGCGTCGCAACACGTCGGTGCTCGAGACGCTGCGCCAGACCAACGTCCTCGACGATGACACGGTCGCCGAGCTCGAGAAGCACACGGATGCCTTCGTCCTGGAGTTCCAGGGTGGCAAGGGAGCCGGAATCGGCGCCCCGGGTCACGAGGAGCACGCGGCTGCGGAGGCAGACGACGTCAACCAGGAGAAGATCGTCAAGGGTCGTCGCGCGTAATCGCGTGAGGTACTGAACCTATGGGCGCTCAACTCCGGGTCTACAAGCAGAAGATCTCTTCTGCTCAGACGACCAAGAAGATCACGAAGGCGATGGAACTCATCGCGGCTTCGCGCATTCAGAAGGCCATGGCGCGCGTCAAAGCGTCCAGCCCCTTCGCGCGAGCCGTGACGAGGGCCGTGTCCGCCGTCGCGACGCACTCCAATGTCGACCACCCGCTCACCCGTGAGCCCGAGACGATCCGCCGTTCCGCGGTCGTGATCTTCTCCTCGGACCGCGGTCTCGCCGGAGCCTTCAACTCGCAGATCCTCCGTGAGGGTCTCGAGGTCGCGGAGCTCCTGCGCGAACAGGGCAAGGAGCCGGTGTTCTACCTCGTCGGTCGCAAGGCCGTCGGCTACTTCCAGTTCCGTCGCATCGCGGCGGCGGCGGAGTGGACCGGCGACACCGACACCCCGTCGTTCCACACGGCGGAGGAGATCTCGCAGAAGCTTCTCGAGGACTTCTCCCGCGGTGGCGAAGACGGCGGTCTCGACGAGATCCACCTCGTGTACAACCGTTTCGTCAGCATGATGACGCAGTCGCCGGAGTCCGTGCGTCTGCTCCCGCTGGAGATCTCGGAAGCCGATGAGTCGGAGGCGGGCAACACCGTCTACCCGCTCTACGAGTTCGAGCCGGATGCCGAGACGGTGCTGGACGCGATCCTGCCGGTGTACATCCAGAGCCGGGTCTTCAACGCCCTCCTGCAGTCGTCCGCCGCCAAGCAGGCAGCGACGCAGAAGGCCATGAAGTCCGCCAGCGACAACGCCGACAAGCTCATCACCGACTACACCCGTCTGCGCAACAACGCGCGTCAGGCGGAGATCACGCAGCAGATCGCAGAGATCGTCGGCGGCGCCGACGCCCTCTCGTCGAGCAAATAGACCATCAGGAGAGAGACGAAAATGACCCCCACCGCTACGGCTGACCAGCCGGCGACCGCGGTCGTCGGGCGCGTCGCGCGCGTCAACGGTCCGGTTGTCGACATCGAGTTCCCGCACGACTCGATCCCCGACATCTACAACGCACTGAAGACCACCATCACGATCGGTGAGTCCTCGGTCGAGATCACGCTCGAGGTCGCGCAGCACCTCGGCGACGACCTCGTTCGCGCCATCGCCCTGAAGCCGACCGACGGCATCGTCCGCGGCCAGGAAGTCCGCGACACCGGCGAGGCCATCTCGGTCCCGGTCGGCGACGTCACCAAGGGCAAGGTCTTCAACGTCATCGGCGAGGTGCTCAACCTCGAGCCCGGCGAGACGTTCGAGGTCACCGAGCGCTGGCCCATCCACCGCAAGGCGCCCAACTTCGACCAGCTCGAGTCCAAGACCACGATGTTCGAGACGGGCATCAAGTCGATCGACCTCCTCACCCCCTACGTCCTGGGTGGAAAGATCGGTCTGTTCGGTGGTGCCGGTGTCGGCAAGACCGTCCTCATCCAGGAGATGATCCAGCGCGTCGCGCAGGACCACGGTGGTGTGTCCGTGTTCGCCGGTGTCGGCGAGCGTACCCGTGAGGGCAACGACCTGATCCACGAGATGGAAGAGGCCGGCGTCTTCGACAAGACGGCCCTCGTGTTCGGCCAGATGGACGAGCCGCCGGGAACGCGTCTGCGCGTGGCCCTCTCGGCTCTGACGATGGCGGAGTACTTCCGCGACGTGCAGAAGCAGGACGTGCTGCTCTTCATCGACAACATCTTCCGCTTCACGCAGGCAGGTTCCGAGGTCTCCACGCTTCTCGGCCGTATGCCGTCCGCGGTGGGCTACCAGCCCAACCTGGCCGACGAGATGGGTCTCCTCCAGGAGCGCATCACGTCGACCCGTGGCCACTCGATCACCTCGCTGCAGGCGATCTACGTGCCGGCCGATGACTACACCGACCCGGCTCCGGCGACCACGTTCGCGCACCTCGACGCCACGACGGAGCTCTCCCGTGAGATCGCGTCGAAGGGTCTGTACCCGGCCATCGACCCGCTGACCTCGACGTCGCGGATCATGGACCCCCGGTACTTGGGCGAGGACCACTACCGCGTCGCGACCACGGTCAAGCAGATCCTCCAGAAGAACAAGGAACTGCAGGAGATCATCGCGATCCTCGGTGTCGACGAGCTGTCCGAGGAAGACAAGATCGTCGTGTCGCGTGCACGTCGCATCCAGCAGTTCCTCTCGCAGAACACCTACATGGCGAAGAAGTTCACCGGTGTCGAGGGTTCGACCGTGCCGCTCAAGGAGACCATCGAGTCGTTCGATGCGATCACCCGCGGTGACTTCGACCACGTCGCCGAGCAGGCCTTCTTCAACGTCGGTGGCATCAACGACGTCGAAGAGCAGTGGGCGAAGATCCAGAAGGAGAACGGCTGACCATGGCGCTCCACGTCAGCCTCGTCTCCGCAGACGCGGAGGTCTGGACGGGAGAGGCGAGCCTCGTGGTCGCCAAGACCGTCGAGGGTGAGATCGGCTTCATGACCGGCCACGAGCCGGTGCTGGCCATCCTCGCCGAGGGTCAGGTCCGGATCACCCAGACGGATGGCACCAAGGTGCTGGCCAACGCGCAGGACGGGTTCCTCTCCATGGAGGGCGACACCCTGACGATCGTTGCCGGCAACGCGGCGCTCATCGCCTGAGCAGTTCATCTCGACGCGTCCGCCTCGGGCACCCTTCACCGGGTCCTGAGGCGGACGCGTCTGTGTGTGCGCCGCATCTTCGCGGCGCCTTCCCGTGTTCGCAACCCTGGAGCCCTCATGAAAGTCCTGCTCCCTCCTTCGGAGACCAAACGGCCGGGCGGCGAGGGCCCGGCCCTCGCGGTGCCGGAGCTGGCGCTCCCCGCGCTGACCGGGCAGCGCCAGGCGGTTCTCGACGCGCTCGTCTCCCTCTCCGCGGACGAGGACGCGGCGCGTCGGGTGCTGAAGCTGAGCGCCCGTCAGGTCGGTGACGTCGCCCATAACCGCGACCTGCGGACGGCGGCGACGATGCCGGCCGTGGACCGTATACGGGCGTCGTGTTCGACGCTCTCGATGCCGGCACTCTGTCCGCAGCCTCCCGTCGATGGCTGGGTGCGCATGTCTGGATCCACAGCGCGCCGCTCGGGCCGATCGGTGCGCTCGATGGGATCCCGCCGTATCGGCTCGCCGCCGGCACCTCCTTGCCCGGTGTCCCCGCGCTCCGTCGGCACTGGGCGCAGGCGACGACCGCCGCGATCGCAGAGGAGGGGCCGTCCTTCGTCCTCGACCTGCGCAGCGAGGCGTATGCCGCGCTCGGCCCGATTCCGCCGGGCGTGCCCTCCGCCTACGTGCGAGTGGTCACCGACGACGGCGCCGGCTCACGCGCGCTCAACCACTTCAACAAGAAGTCGAAGGGCCTCCTCGTGCGGGCGCTGGCGGAGGATCGTCCGCGGATCGATTCGGTTCGAGCTTTCCGCGCCTGGGCGGCGAAGCGGGGGATCGACCTCCGCGACGCCACGAGCGACGGAGTGCTGGAGCTCGTGGTCGCGCACTGAGCCGTGCCGCATGGGGACATCTGCCCGCGTGGGGCGTTGCCCGGTGGAATGCGCACCGATACCATGTGCAAGGCGAAGCGGTCGCTTCGTACCGGGGGACGAAAGCCGTCTCCCGAGACCAAAGAAATGTGAGTCTCATGGGTTACGACGACTACGGTTCGGGCTATATCGGCCTGCTCCTCGCATATTCCTTCGTGGTCTTCCTGGTGGCCATCGCCGCATACGTGGTGGGGTCCCTCTTCTACATGAAGATCTTCCAGAAGGCCGGAGTCCAGGGTGGATGGCGCGCCTGGGTGCCCGTCTACAACACGATGGTCTTCTTCAAGCTCGGTGACCTGAGTCCCTGGCTCGTGCTGTACGGCATCGGTGGCACGATCCTCCTGTCCTGGATCGGCATCGGCGCGCTCTTCTCGCTCGCCCTCGGGGTGCTCTCGGTCCTCGCAGCCTGGCGCGTCGGTCTCAAGCTGCAGAAGGACGCCGTCTGGGTCATCCTCTACATCTTCCTGTCGATCGTGTGGCTCGGTATCAACGCCTTCGACAAGTCGCGCTGGAACACCAACGTCGCCCCGGCTCCGTGGGCCGGCAACGGCTTCCTCGGCGACCGCACGGTCTGGGACGGCGTTCCGACGCAGCCCGCGGCCGCGGCCCCGCAGGGATACGGCGCCCCGCAGGGCTACGGAGCCCCGGCTCCGCAGGGGTACGCCCCGCCCGCTCCGCAGGGCTACGCTCCTCCGGCGCAGCCCGGCTACGCGCCTCCGGCTCAGCCCGGGTACGCGCCGCCTCCTGCTCCCGAGACCGGCGCGCCGGCCAATCCTCCGGTTCCTCCGGTGACGCCGCCCCCCGCGGCACCGCCGGCGCCCCCGGCGACTCCGCCGGCGCCCCCGGCACCGCCGACCAACCCCACGCAGCCTCCGGCCTGACATGTGAGACAGCGCCCCCGATCCCGGTCGGGGGCACTGTCGCGTTCGGACATCTGGTGCCCGGTGTCTCGACTAACGTGGAAGACATGGTCATGTCACAGCGCCGTGTCGGTGCGTCCGGTCTTCTCGTCTCCCCGACCGGTCTCGGGTGCAACAACTTCGGTCGCGCCGGAACCGTCACCGAGACCCTCGAGGGCACGCGTGAGGTGATCGATGCCGCCATCGCGAACGGCATCACCCTGTTCGACACCGCGGACATCTACGGCGCCGTCGCCGGGACCAGCGAGACGTTGATGGGAGAAGCCCTGGAGGGCCGTCGCGATCGCGTGGTGCTCGCGACGAAGTTCGGGCACGACCGCGACATGGGATACGACTTCCCGGCGGGCCTCGGGTCACGCCGCTACGTGCGCCGTGCCGTGGAGGAGTCGCTTCGTCGTCTGCGGACAGACTGGATCGATCTGTACCAGCTGCACCTCCCTGATCCGCAGACCCCGATCGCCGAGACGATCGACGCCCTCGATGAGCTGGTCCGCGAGGGGAAGATCCGTTACTACGGGCACTCCAACTTCTCGGGATGGCAGATCGCGGAAGCGGAGTTCACCTCCCGGGCACGCTCGACCGGTCGCTTCATCTCCGCCCAGAACCACTATTCCCTGCTGGCACGCGCGGCGGAGCGCGAGGTCCTCCCGGCCGCCGCGCGCTACGGCCTGGGCTTCTTCCCCTTCTTCCCGCTGCACAACGGCCTGCTCACCGGGAAGTTCACCCGCGACGGCGGCCCTTCCGGCAGTCGGATCATGTCGAGCCGCCGACATGTCTGGGAGAATGCGCCCTGGGACGCTCTCGAGGAGTTCCAGCGCTTCTGCTCCGAGCGTGACATCACGATGGTCCAGGCGACCTTCGGGTGGTTGCTCGCCAATCCCGTGGTGTCGAGCGTGATCGCCGGGGCCACGTCCGTGGCCCAGATCGAGTCGAACGCCGAAGCGGGAGGGTCCTGGACTCCGGACGCCGGAGAGCTCGAGATCATCGACGCGCTCTTCCCGCTGGCGGCCGATCCCGCCGCTCAGGTGTGAACGCGATGAGGGGTTCCACTACGATGTGTGAGTATGCTGCGACCGTCCGACTGGCCGCAGATCCATCGGAGGCAGCACGTGGCTGAGACGACGACGATGACGCGCAGCGTCACGGTTGCACAGCGCCGCCTGCTGCTCTCCTGGGCCGGAGTCACCGATCAGGGTCGACGTCGAGACAACAATCAGGACGCGTTCCTGGCCGAGTACCCGCTCTTCATCGTCGCCGACGGTATGGGCGGACACGCGGGCGGCGAGATCGCGAGTCAGAGCACCGTGGCCCAGCTGCAGGGGATGCTCGCCGACGGAGCAGTGAGTCGTCCGGCGATCGAACACGCGCTCGAGCGCGCCGTCGCCGACATCGCGGGGCATCCTGAGACGACGGACGAGGGAACGGGCACCACGCTCACCGGCGTCTTCCTCGATCTGGACGCCGAGGATCCGAACTGGGTCACCCTGAACATCGGCGACTCCCGCGTCTACCTGCTTCGCGACGACCGTCTGGTCCAGGTGACGACGGATCATTCCGTCGTCCAGGAACTCATCGCAGCGGGCAAGATCAGCCCGGAGGAAGCCGAAGGGCACCCCTACAGCAACGTCATCACCCGCGCTGTCGGAGCGAGCGAACTCACCGCTCCCGACTACATCACGATCGATGTCCAGGCGGGGGATCGTTTCGTCATCTGCTCCGACGGGCTGACGAAGGAACTCACCGACTACGGCATCCAGCACTTCCTGCGTGAGAATGCGGAGCCCGGTCCGGCCGTCGACGCGATGCTCGCGGCGGCGCTGGAGAACGGTGGCCGCGACAACGTCACCCTCATCATCGTTCAGGTGAGCGACCAGGCCGACTCTTCGTCCCCGGAAGCAGATTCTGCCGAGTAGGCGTTCCTCTCCTGTGGATGACGCCCGGCGCTGAGGCACGTCGGGTCGAATGGTCCACATGGACTCGTCGAGCATCGCCCTCCCCGTCGCACCTCCTCCGACGCGACGACCGCCGCTACCCTTCATCGCCGCGATCGTCCCTGTCGCGGCGGGCGTGGTGCTGTGGCTCCTCTCCGGGTCCATCTACGCCCTCTGCTTCGCGGCCCTCGGCCCACTGATGCTCGTCGCCTCGCTCGTCGACGGCGCGCGCAATCGGCGCCGAGAGCGGCGCACGACTGATGCCGACCTGGAGGTCCTGTGGAACGGGGCAGAGCAGGAGCTGACGGACAGACGCCGGGACGTGGCCGAACGGCTGTGGCACCGCCACCCCGATGCTGCGGCCTGCCTGGCTCAGCGTCCGTTGCGCGGTCCGGAGCCTCTCGGACCTGCAACCGAGGTCGTGATCGGCCGGGGAACGGTGCCGAGCGGCATCCACACGACCGGAGGAGAAGGGGCCCGTGGCCGGGAGTTCCAGGCGCGCTGTGCGAAGCTGCCGGATGCGCCGGTGCGGGTGCTGCTCGGGCGGGGGCTGTGCCTGCGGGGTCCCCGGCCCGTCGTCGCGGCCGTGGCGCGAGCGGTCGCGGTCCAGCTCTGGCTGCGATTCGGTGCCGCTCACGTCGTCGTCGACGGCGACGGATCCGCCCGGCCGGTCGCCGACGGCGACGAGGGGGGAGCCGGTCGTCTGCGCGACGGGCGCGTGCGGACGGGAGCCTTCCGCCTGGCGATCGTGGCGCCCGACAGCGTTCGGACCGACGCCGACGCCGTCATCTGGGTTCTGCCGACGGGCTCCGACGTGCCGGAGGGGATCACGACCGTCGTCGACATCGTCGAACCGGGCCGCGCACTCGTGCGGACGCCGGAGCGCACCGTGGAGGTGGCAGCGGAGGGGGTGTCTCGAGCGCAGTTCGCGGCCGTGCTGCGGGAGGGCGGGGGAGAGGCATCCGCCGTCGATGCGGAGGATGTGCCGCTGAGCGTGTCCCTGCGTGACCTGTCGCAGCGCTCCGCGCCTCACGGGCTCCCGGCGACGATCGGCCGGGGCGGGTGGGGTGAGGTGGTGGTCGTGGACATCGTGGCGGACGGACCGCACGCGATCGTCATCGGCATGACCGGGTCGGGCAAGAGCGAGCTGCTGGTGAGCTGGGTCACCGCCATAGCACAGGCGAACGGTCCGGATCGTGTGTCGTTCGTCCTGGTGGACTTCAAGGGCGGCACCTCGTTCGAGCCGCTGCGGGCGCTGCGTCAGGTTGCCGCGGTGATCACCGACCTCGAAGAGGACGGCGCGCGCCGCGGGGTCTCCAGCCTCACGGCGGAACTGCGACGACGGGAGGCGCTTCTCGCGGCAGCGGGTGCCCGCGATGTGAGCGAGGTGGCGATTCCCCGTCTGGTGATCGTGGTCGATGAGTTCGCGGCGCTCCTCCAGGAGCACCCCGACCTCGGTGCCGTCTTCACCGGTGTCGCAGCGCGAGGGCGTGCTCTCGGAATGCACCTGATCCTCGGGACGCAGCGCGCCTCGGGCGTGATCCGTGACGGACTCGCCACCAACTGTCCTCTGCGCATCGGACTCCGCGTCGTCGACGCGGCGGACAGCCGCCTCGTGATCGGGTCCGCCGCGGCGGCGGAGATCGCGGGCGGTCAGAGCTCCCGAGGTCGGGGTTTCGTGCGTCGTCCGCAGGATGTCGCACCCGTGGCTGTGCGGGTGGCGCGCACGGATGCCGCGGATCTGAGAGAGACGGCGACGCGGTGGGAGGACAGCGACGCCGCACCTGCCCCTTGGCTGCCATCGCTTCCGACCGTCCTGCCACTCGGCGACCTCGCGGATGATGCGATGCACGCAGACGCTCTCGTGCTCGGGCGTGCGGATGACCCGGAGCATCAGCGCCAGCCCACGGAGATGCTCCGAGCGGGGGCGGACCGGGGCATCGCGATCCTGGGAGCGAGCGGGGCGGGTCGGACGTCCGCTCTCCGGGTGCTCGCGGCGCAACGGCCCGACGCGGTGTGGGTGAGCGGCGACCCGGAAGAGGCCTGGGACGCTCTCGCCGCGTGGGCGGGTGGGACGCAGGTGCCGGGGGCGCTCGTGCTCTGCGATGACCTGGATCTGCTCGTCGCCCGGTTCCCGCCGGACCATGGGCAGATGTTCCTGCGGAACTGGGAGCAGGTGATACGGACCGCGACGCAGACCACCTTCGCCATCACGGCGTCGCGGAGCGCCGGCCCCGTGGGACGTGTGCTCGAGGCGCTCCCGCTCCGCGCCCTCCTCCGGATGTCGAGCCGCGTGGAGCACCTGACGGCGGGCGGGGACGGCGAGAGCTTTCTGCGGACGCGCCCTTCCGGCCGAGCACGTATCGGTGTACGCGAGGTCCAGATCGCCTGGGTCGAAGAGACGGCCGAGCGCTCCGCTCCGCGCGACATCGTGCCCCGCTGGTCACCCGGGAGTGGGATCACGGCGATCGTGACGCCGAACGCCCCGGCGATCGCGCAACGGCTCCGCGCCGACCACCCGCATCACGAGGTCGTCGTTCTGGGCGAATCAGAGCCCGTCGCCCGTCCCACCCCGGTGGATGCCGCGGCGCACACCGTCCGTCTCGATCGGCTGATCGTGGGCGACGCCGAGACCTGGCAGCGCCGCGGGACCGTCCTTCAGCGGGCGCGCCTCGAGGGAGGCATCATCGTGCGGGTGGAGCATCCCTCGGAGCTTCGGCTGCTCGCGGGGGTGCGGAGCCTGCCGCCCTATGCCCTCCCGCACGCCGGACGAGCCTGGGTGGTGCAGGGCGACGGTGAGCCGCGTCGGGTGGTCGTGCCGGGGTTCACCCCTCGTGCGGAGGCCACGCCCGTGGTGCCCGCACCGCGCGCACCGAACCTGCCGGCATCACGGTCGCCGGAGGCGACGACCGCGCGTCTGCGCCGTGACCATCGACGCGAGAGTGGTCCTGTGTGAGCGACACCGGCAGGAAGAGCGGCACCGGCGCGACATCGACTCCGAAGCTCAGATGCCTGCGCCGACACGGATGCGACCGACCTCGACGCCGCCGCCGAGCACGCCGAGCGTCAGGGCATCCGTCAGCGATGCCACATCCGCATCGGAGAGCGCGCCCGCGCGAGCGAGCAACGTCGCCGCGACGAGCGTCGAAGCGCGTGCCGAGCCGTCGAGCATCTTCAGGCCGACGGTCGTGCCGTTCGGGGCGACCATCACCATGACGCCCTCCGCTCCGCCCTTCGTGAACACCCCGAGCTTCTCTGTCGCGATCGTGTCAGGGCGACCAGGACCCTCGATGGTCCAGGGGTGCTCGCGCACGGCGCGAACGAGCGAGCCCGCGACCCGATGCAGCGCGAAGGGGGAGCGGTCGGATGCGGTTCCGATGCGGTGGATCGCGCGCGTGAGCCCGAGGAGCGTGATCGCGTACACCGGGGCGCCGCAGCCGTCGATCGCGAGATGCGCCACCTTCTCGCCGGTGAGTCGCTCGATCACGTCGCGGATGTGTGCCTGCAGCGGGTGGGCGGGATCGAGGTAGCCGTCGGTGGGCCAGCCTGTCGCCACGCAGGCGCGGAGCATCGCGGCGTGCTTGCCGGAACAGTTCATGCGGATACGAGCCTGGGCGCCGTGCTCGCGCACCATGTCGTCGCGCGTCGCGGTGTCGGTCGGCCAGGCCACAGGGCAACCGAGATGGTCCTCGGTGAGTCCGCCCTCGGTGAGCATGTCGCGCACGGTCTCCGCGTGCCGGTCGGTCCCGGTGTGGCTGGCCGTCGAAAGCGCCAGCTGCTCGCCCTCGAGCACGGCGCCCGCGGTGATGCAGGCGATGGCCTGCAGCGGCTTGAGGCTCGAGCGCGGGAGGATCAGGGCATCGGGATTGCCGTGCCGGGCGATGACGTCGCCGTCCGGTGAGAGCACCACCGCCGCTCCCGCATGGCGGGATTCGACGAATCCGCTTCGCTCGACGACGGCGAGTTCCACGGCATCCTGCACAGTCAGAGTCTCCAGCACCCGACAAGCCTACCTCCGGGGTAACCGCCCCCATCTCCGGGGTGGTCGCCGCTGCGTCCGTGCACGGCGCCGGAGACGGATGGCAGACTGGTCCGCATGGCTGGCGCATCTCACATCCTCGGCGAGCATCGATACGCCGTGACGTCCACGTGGACGGGCAACAGCGGCACGGGTACGAGCGGGTACCGCGCATACCGGCGAGACGTGACGATCGAGGTCGAGGGCAAACCCGATCTCCTCGCCTCCGCCGACAAGCCCTTCCGTGGTGATCCGACGCGGTGGAACCCCGAGGACCTCCTGCTCGCCTCTCTGTCCGAGTGCCACCTGCTGTCGTACCTGCACGCCTGCGTGACGGCCGGCGTGGTGGTGGTCTCCTACCGGGATACCGCGAGCGGAGTCATGCGCGAGAACGGCGCGGGCGGGGGAGCTTTCGTCGAGGTCATGCTGCGCCCGGAAGTCATCGTCGCCGACGCATCGATGATCGAGGCCGCCGAACAGGCGCACGTGCAGGCGAACGAGTGGTGCTTCATCGCGAACTCCGTGAACTTCCCGGTCCGCCACGAGGCGACCGTGACCGCGGGGAGCTGAGCGGGGGAGCCGTCAGCGCCGTTCGTGCGGCAGCGCCTGCTTGATCTTCTCGATGGTGCTCTGCGCGGGGGCCTCGTTGTAGGCACCCGCGAGTTCCTGACCGGAGAGCGCGTGGATCGCGGCCATGATCTCGTCGGTGGCGAGTCGTCGCGCCCGTCCGCTCGTGGCGGGGCCGTGCGGGGAGAGGTCGAGGGGCTCGCCGAATCGGACCGTGATCCGCTCCGAGATGCGCGGGACCGTGGCGCCGACCGGCATCACCTTGTCAGTGCCGACGAGTCCCACCGGCACGACGGGAGCGCCGGTCTGCAGAGCGAGGAAGGCCACGCCCGTGCGTCCTTTGTAGAGACGTCCGTCGGTGGAGCGCGTGCCCTCCGGGTAGAGCGCCACGGCAAGTCCGTCGTCAAGCAGCTGGCGCTGGAGGTCGAGGGCATCGAGCGCGGCCTGGCCCGCCCCGCGCCGGACCGGGATCGCGCCGATGGATTCGAAGAACGTCTTGCTCAGCCAGCCGCGGAAGCCGGTTCCCTCGAAGTAACTCGACTTCGCCAGGAAGTGCACCGGACGCGGTGCCGCCACCGGGATCGCGATCGAGTCGATGAACGAGAGGTGGTTGCTGGCGAAGATCACTGCGCCGGTCTGCGGCACCCGGTCACGTCCCTCGATGCGCGGTCGGTAGACGAGGCGCGCGAGCGGGGTGATCAGTCCGCGACCCAGCGAGTAGGCGAAACCGGCGTGGCGAGGCTTCGCAGTCTCCTCCGGCGTCGTCTCGTCTGGCACGGATTCGGGCTCGACGGACGGCTCAGAGGTCATCAGAGCAGGTTACCCCCGGATCCATGTCTTCGTTGGAATGAACGCTCGAGCGCGTCTCACAGCGCGAGCAAAGGGGAATGCGAGAGGATGGGATGTCCTGCCCGCGAATCAGAGGTCTCACTGTGCGCAAGCGTCCGCTCGTCATCCTGTCCACGGTCGCCGCGGCGACCCTGCTGCTCTCCGGTTGCGCCGGGGGCGGCTCGCCGGAGGCGTCGAGCACGCCGGACCCCGCTGCCAACGAATGCGCCCTCGACGCACAGCCGGGCGCCACCTCCGATGCGGTCGTGATCGACGGTGAAGGTGCCGACGCCACGGTGAGCGTTCCCGCCGACGCCGCGTTCGCCGGGGTGGAGCGCACGGTGGTCTCGGCCGGCGACGGCGAGGAGATCGGCGTCAACGACCTCGTGTCGGTCCGCTATCAGATCGTGGATGCCGCGACCGGCGAGGTGCTCGACTCGTCCGTGCGGGGCGAGGACGGCCTCCTCCCCGTGCTCCTCGACACCAACCAGTCGTCGCTGTTCGTCGCCGCGCTGGAGTGCGAGCCGGTCGGCACCCAGACCGTGCTGGCGCTGCCGAGCAGCGTTCTCGGCGAAGGAGCGAGCAACGTCGTCGTCTATGCGGAAGCCGTGGAGCACCTGCCCGAGGTCGCCACCGGCACACCGGTCGACCCGACACCCGGGATGCCGACGGTCGAGCTGGATGACGACGGCGCGCCGACCATCACCATCCCGGACGGCGACGAGCCGACCGAGACGAAGGTCGCCGTGCTCAAGCAGGGTGACGGAGCGACGGTCGCCTCGGGCGACCTCGTGGTGGTCCAGTACCGCGGAGTCAAGTGGTCGGACGGCGAGGAGTTCGACTCCAGCTGGGGCCGCGACGCCGTGCCCTCGCAGTTCCAGACCACGGGTGTCGTGACCGGGTTCCGCACCGCGCTCGAAGGGCAGAAGGTGGGCTCCCAGGTCGTGGTCCAGATGCCGCCGGCCGACGCGTACGGCGCTTCCGAGGGCAACGAACTCCAGGAGGAGAGCCTCGTGTTCGTCGTGGACATCCTCGCGACCACCCCGGTTCAGGGCCAGTGAGTCTCGGGCCTCTGCCGGGAAGAGGCGCTCGCGCCGCGTGACATAGGCTGGCGACATGCGTCGCATCATCGTCCTCGGCTCCACCGGCTCCATCGGCACTCAGGCGTTGGACGTGATCCGCGCGAACCCTCGTCGCTTCGAGCTCGTGGGTCTCGCAGCGGGCACGAACGCCGAGATGATGGCGGCCCAGGCAGCGCAGTTCCAGGTGGAGCACACCGCGCTCGGCGCGGACGAGGCGGAGCAGCTGGTCCGCGACGTCGACGCGGATGTGGTCCTCAACGCGATCACGGGATCCATCGGTCTCGGTTCGACGCTCGCCGCGCTCGAGGCCGGGCGGACGCTCGCTCTTGCGAACAAGGAATCCCTGATCGTGGGGGGTCAGCTGGTGCAGGCTGCGGCCGCGCCCGGGCAGATCGTCCCGGTCGACTCGGAGCACTCCGCCATCGCGCAGGCATTGCGCAGCGGCGGTCGCGATGAGGTCCGACGGCTCGTCGTGACGGCATCGGGCGGACCCTTCCGCGGACGCGGTCGTGCCGACATGGAGTCCGTCACCCCCGCCGAGGCGCTGGCGCACCCGACCTGGGACATGGGCCGGATGGTGACGACGAACTCGGCGACCCTCGTGAACAAAGGCCTCGAGGTGATCGAGGCGCATCTTCTCTTCGACGTCCCGTACGACGACATCGAGGTGGTGGTGCACCCGCAGTCGATCGTGCACTCCATGGTCGAGTTCATCGACGGGTCGACGATCGCGCAGGCCTCGCCGCCCGACATGCGCCTGCCGATCTCCCTCGGGCTCGACTGGCCGCACCGTGTCGGCGGCGTCGGCGCACCGATCGACTGGACGGCGGCCACGTCATGGACGTTCGAACCCCTCGATGACACCGCATTCCCCGCGGTCGCTCTGGCGAAGTCGGTGGGCCGAGCCGGACAGACCTTCCCGGCCGTCTACAACGCGGCGAACGAGCAGGCCGTCCACGCCTTCCACGACGGACGGCTGCCGTTCCTCGGCATCGTCGACACGATCGCTCGGGTCGTCGACGCGCACGAGCCGCCCGACGCGCTCACGGTCGAGACGCTGCATGCCGCGGAGCTGTGGGCCCGCGACACCGCCGACCGCCTCATCGCCGGCGCGTCCTGAGGCGCGCGCGAGACCGCTCGCGGAGCGTCAGTCCTCGTCGGCGTAGGGCACCGGCCAATGCGAGTCGGGCACCGGCCAGCCCGCTGCCTTGAGAGCACGCCGTGCCAGTTCGCGCGCGGAGTACGGGGTGCGGACGCCCCGGATGTCCCGATAGTCCTGATGCCCCGGTCCGGCCCACAGGATCGCGTCGCCCTCGCCGACGAGAGCGACGGCGGCGACGATCGCCCGCTCCGGCGGCGAATACTCGTGTATCTCGGCATCCGGTCGCGCCTCGCGTGCACCGGCGATGAGCGTCGCCCTGATCGACTCGGGATCCTCGAAGCGCGGATGGTGATCCGTGACGACGAGGATGTCGCTGCCGTCGACGGCGGTCCGTGCCATGTCGTAGCGTTTGCTGGCGTCGCGGTCTCCGTCGGCGCCGAACAGCATGACGACCCGGCCGGGGGTCACCCGACGGACGGCGGCCAGGGTCTTCTCGAAGGCGTCGGGGGAGTGTCCGAAGTCGACGAACACGGCCGGGCCGCGGTCGCCGGAGACCAGTTGCGTCCGCCCGGGCAGGTACGCGCGGATGCCGCCGTCGCGGTCCAGCGCCTGCGCGATGCGCTCCCAGGCGTACCCGCCCTCGTGCAGCATCACGATCGCGAGAGCGGCGTTGGCTGCCATGTGCGGCCCGATGACGGGAACCGTGGTGGTGAGCGCGCCGGATGGGCCGGTCATCGTGAATGTGGTCCCCGAGGCGCGTTCGTCGTCGATCACGACGACCCAGTCGGCCTTCGCCGCGGCATCCGGATCCGCGGCGATCGACGGCGTGCCGACCGTGACCACGGGGATCTCGGAGCGATCGACCACGGTCGCCCCGGCGGCGGAGTCGAGGCAGACGACGCCGCGCCGCGCCCGATCCGGTCGGAACAGCGGAAGCTTCGCCTCGAAGTACTCCTCCATGTCGGCGTAGTCGTCGAGGTGGTCGTGGCTGAGGTTGGTGAATCCGGCGACGTCGAAGACGAGGCCGTCGACACGATGCCGCGAGAGCGCCTGCGCGCTGACCTCGACGGCGACTGCCTCGACATCCCGCTCGCGCATGAGGGCGAGGAGGGCGTGCATCTCGGAGGCCTCGGGGGTGGTGAGCCGCGAGACGATGACCTCGCCGGCGATGTGCCGCTCGGCCGTCGAGGAGAGCCCCGCGACGACGCCGAGCTGATCGAGGATGCCCTCCAGCAGATGCGACACGCTGGTCTTGCCGTTGGTCCCCGTGGTCGCGAACAGCAGGGGGAGCGGATCGGTGGCCTCGGTGCCGTACACCCAGGCGCTGAGGCCCCCGAGCACACTGCGCGGGTCGTCCACGACGAGCACGGGAAGGCCGGCGGACGCGGCGATGCCCGCGCCGGCTTCATCGGTGATGATCGCGACGGCACCCTTCTCGGCAGCGGTTGCCGAGAACTCTGCGCCGTGACGGTTCACCCCCTGGATCGCCACGAAGGCCTCGCCGGGGCGGAGATCGGCCGTCGCCAGCGTGATGCCGGAGACGGCGACGCCGCTCACCTCGCCGCGCACCTCGCGGGCGAAACGAGAAGCGAGTTCGGACAGCTCACGCCGGGGCGGGTTCGCGGGGCGGAGCACGGGAGGCAGGCTCGGTTGTTGTTCAATCGACATGTCGCATCCATGATCTCACGGCAGGGCGCGGTTCCCGGTGCGGCCCGGCCGGGAACACCGGCGATCCCCGACGCGTGTGGGCGGATTCCTAGACGCGGCCCTGTACCGTGAGCAGGTGGAAATCCTCCTCTATCTGGGTGGCATCCTCTTCATGCTCATCGGTCTCGGATTGTCGATCGGTCTGCACGAGGTGGGCCATCTCGTCCCCGCGAAGCTCTTCGGCGTGCGCGTCGGTCAGTACATGATCGGCTTCGGACCGCGTCTGTGGTCGAAGCGCATCGGCGAGACCGAGTACGGCGTCAAGCTGCTGCCCGTCGGCGGATTCATCTCGATGTCGGGGATGTACCCGGCGTCGAGCAGCACCGGCCCGGCCAAGGGACTGTTCCGCTCGCTGATCCAGGATGCGCGCTCGGTCAACGACGAGACGATCGCCGAGGGTGCCGAGGACCGTGTGTTCTACCGCCTGCCGGTCTGGAAGCGCGTGATCGTGATGCTCGGCGGGCCGCTCATGAACCTGTTCCTCGCGGTGGTGATCTTCACCGTGCTGGTCTCCGGGATCGGCGTGCAGCAGGGGACGACCACGATCGCCTCGGTCAACGAGTGCGTGGTCCCGGCGGGATCGGCCCAGACCGAGTGTCAGCCGGATGATCCCGCGACACCCGCCGCCGAGGCCGGCATCATGCCGGGCGACGTCCTGGTGTCGATCGACGGCACACCGGTCTCGACGTTCGCCGAGGCCACCGCGATCGTGCAGGCGGCGCCGGGAGAAACCCTCGATCTGGTCGTGGTCCGCGACGGCGCCGAACAGGATCTCCGCATCACGCCGATCTCCGCGGAGCGCACGCTGACCGACGCGAGCGGTCAGCCGTTGCTCGACGAGGGCGGCGAGGAGATCGTCAAGGAGGTCGGTTACGTCGGGATGGCGTCGCAGATGGGATTCGTCCCGCAGCCCGTCGGCGCCGGCGTGGAGATGACGGGCGACACCATCGCCCGAGTGGGATCGCTCATCGTCACGCTCCCGGTGCGCCTCTGGGACGTCGGAGTCGCCCTCGTGACCGGCGGGGAACGAGATCCGAACGGGCCGCTGAGCGTCGTCGGAGTCGGACGTCTGGCCGGGGAGGTCGCGGCGACGGACTCACCCGTCCTCAACCGGTTCGCGGTGCTGCTCGGCCTCTTGGGATCCCTGAACATCGCCCTCTTCGTCTTCAACCTCATCCCGTTGCTGCCGCTCGACGGCGGTCACATCGTCGTCGCACTGTGGGAGGGCATCCGCCGAGGCTGGGCGAAACTGTTCCGCCGGCCCCCGCCTGCGCCGGTCGACGCCACCCGCCTGGTGCCCCTGACGGTGATCGTGGCGACCCTGCTGATCGCGATGGGTGCGCTGCTGATCATCGCCGACCTGTTCCGCCCGATCGACATCCTGGGCTGAGGCCGGGAGCCCCGACGCGCGTCAGTTCAGCGCGTGGGTGACGAGCCGTTCCAGAGTGCGGATCCCGTCGCGGGACAGGATGGATTCCAGGTGCCCCTGCACCGAGGAGAAGTGCGCTCCGCGGAGGGCGTACACGTCACCGGTCGCCGCGTCGGCGGAGACCTCGGCGCCGTCGACCTCTGTCGTTCCCGGGGCGACTCGCGCCGTGAAGGTGTTGTAGAAGCCGATCGAGGCGTCCTCGCCGAACACCGGGATCGACTTCTGCAGACCCTGGTGCGGTGCGGCGAGCGGCGTCAGCGCGATGCCCAGCCGGTCGCTGAGGATCTGATGGCTGAGGCACACGGCGAGCAGAGGACGCTCGGCGTCGATGCGGCGGTGGACGATCGCGCGCATACGAGCGATGCGCGGGCTCTCGACGTCGCGCGGATCACCGGGGCCGGGTCCGGCGATCACGAGATCCGCCTCATCGAGTTCCGCATCCGTCACCGCGCTCCACGGTGCGATGGCGACGTCGAGCCCGAGGTGGCGCAGCTGATGCGCCAGCATCGTGGTGAAGCGGTCCTCGGCGTCGACCACCACTGCCGAGTGCCCCGTGAACGGTCCGACCGCATCGTCGTCCTGCGGATTCAGCCAGAACTCCGCGAGTCGCGAATTGCGGGAGGCGAGCAGCTCCGCGACGACCGAGTCGTCGGCGAGGCTGAGCGGCGCACCGGGCGCGTCCGCGTCACTGCGCGCCTCGGCGACCCGGTCCCGGTCGATCGCCCCGATCGCGCCGAGCACTCCCGCAGCCTTGCCGTGGGTCTCGCTCACCTCGCCCTGGGGGTCCGAGTGTCGCACGAGCGTGGCACCGACAGGAACCCGCAGAGCACCGTCCTCGAGATACACGGTGCGGATCAGGATCGGCGCGTCGAGATCGTGGCCGCCCTGGTCGTTCGGGGTGAAGAGTGCCGCGACGCCGGAGTAGTAGCCTCGCGGCTTCTGCTCGTGGCGACGGATGACGGCACAGGCGTTCTGCATCGGCGAGCCCGTGACGGTCGGCGCGAACATGGTCTCGCGCAGGATGTCGCGCGGGTCGAGGCGGCTGCGACCGCGCAGCATGTACTCGGTGTGCGTCAGGCGGGACATCTCCTTCAGATGCGGCCCGGTGATGCGACCGCCGTCCGAGCACACGGCGCTCATCATCTTGAGCTCCTCGTCGACCACCATGAACAGCTCTTCCGTCTCCTTCGTGGAGGAGAGGAAGTCGACCAGCGTCTCGCGGGTCGAGCCGCCGGCGGGGTGACGGAAGGTGCCCGAGATCGGATTCATCGTGACGACACCACCGCGAGCCACGACATGAGCCTCCGGGCTGGCCCCCACCGAGATGTGGCCGGGGGTGAAGACGGCGAAGGTCCAGTAGGCGCCGCGCTCGTGTGCGAGCAGGGCTCTGAACCACGTCAGCGCCGCTGTGCGGTCGTCGACATCGATGCGGGCGGTGAAGTCGCGGCGGATCACGAAGTTCGCGCCTTCTCCCCGGCCGATCTCGTCGGCGATCACGGTCTCGACGATCGCGGCGTACTCGTCGTCCGCGATGTCGAAGCCCTCGTCG
Organism: Microbacterium sp. TW_SC_2; assembly: GCF_055361165.1. Lineage (NCBI taxonomy): Bacteria > Bacillati > Actinomycetota > Actinomycetes > Micrococcales > Microbacteriaceae > Microbacterium > Microbacterium sp. TW_SC_2. The sequence goes on from NZ_CM143952.1 coordinate 1,308,804, forward strand.
TGCAGCGGAACGGGAGAGGAGGGGAGGGCGTCGAGCAGTTCCGGTGTCGGGATGTGCAGGTGCTCCTCGACGATGAGGCACCGCAACGGGGCTCCGTCGTCCTGGGCGACGAATCCGCGCTCGCGCACCTGGCGGTACGGCACCAGGGAGAAGACCTCGCGCGCGGTCCCGTCGATCGTGAGCGGGATGTCGGCGAGCAGATCGACGTCCACCACGTCGCCGCTGAGCAGCTCGACCGTGTCGGCGCCGTCGCGCGCGATCAGGACGAAGGACGCGTTCGGATCACGGCTGAGCTCGCCGAGTCGTGAGAGGGTCATCGATGTCTCCTGTGCAAGGCTCCGGCTCGGCGCAAACGAAAAGACCGCCCCGGAGGCGGTCTGGATTCGTGGGAACGCGAACACACCGCCTAGGAGGCGGGCCACCAGGTGACGTTCGCGAGCATGGGGTGAAACTATCACACCGCGGATGTTCGCTCCGGGCGCATGACGGGGCGCACCGTCCGACCGGCATCCAGCCCGCGTGCATCCGGGGGACGTAGAATCGGGGTGTGCCAGCAGTCAATCTCGGGATGCCGAAGATCCCCGAAGTCCTCGCCCCGCGCCGGAAGACCCGTCAGATCAAGGTCGGCAAAGTGCTCGTCGGCGGCAACGCCCCGGTGTCCGTGCAGTCGATGACCACGACCAAGACGACCGACATCAACGGAACCCTGCAGCAGATCGCCGAGCTCACGGCGTCCGGCTGCGAGATCGTGCGCGTCGCCGTTCCGCATCAGGACGACGCGGATGCGCTCAAGATCATCGCGATGAAGAGCCAGATCCCCGTGATCGCCGACATCCACTTCCAGCCGCGCTACGTGTACACCGCGATCGACGCCGGGTGCGGGGCAGTGCGCGTGAACCCGGGCAACATCCGCGAGTTCGACGGCAACGTGGGCAAGATCGCCGCCGCGGCCAAGGCCGCGGGCGTCTCGTTGCGCATCGGCGTGAACGCGGGCTCCCTCGACCGCCGCATCCTCACGAAGTACGGCAAGGCGACCGCGGAAGCCCTCGTGGAGAGCGCCGTCTGGGAGGCCTCGCTCTTCGAAGAGCACGACTTCCACGACTTCAAGATCTCGGTCAAGCACAACGACCCGATCGTGATGGTCAAGGCCTATCGGCTGCTCGCTGAACGGGGCGACTGGCCCCTGCACCTCGGCGTCACCGAGGCGGGACCCGCCTTCCAGGGCACCATCAAGAGTGCGACGGCCTTCGGCATCCTGCTCGGCGAAGGAATCGGCGACACGATCCGTGTCTCCCTTTCCGCACCGCCCGCCGAAGAGGTCAAGGTCGGCCACCAGATCCTGCAGTCGCTGAACCTGCGCGAACGCAAGCTGGAGATCGTGTCGTGCCCCTCGTGCGGACGCGCGCAGGTCGATGTGTACACGCTCGCGGAGAACGTGACGGAGGGTCTCAAGGACATGACCGTGCCGCTGCGTGTCGCCGTGATGGGCTGCGTCGTGAACGGCCCCGGTGAGGCTCGCGAGGCCGACCTGGGCGTCGCCTCCGGCAACGGCAAGGGGCAGATCTTCGTCAAGGGCGAGGTCATCAAGACCGTCCCCGAGGCCGACATCGTCGCCACGCTGATCGAAGAGGCGAACCGCATCGCCGCCGAGATGGGGCCGGATGCCGCGCTCGGCACCGCCCAGGTCATCACGGTCTGATCGTCCCCACGCCTGATCGACGTCGTCACCTCACCGACCTCGCGCCCTGACCGACCTCGCGCCCAGAGGAGTTCCATGTCTGCCACCGTCGTCTCCTTCCCCGACGGCTCGCTCACGGCGGACGGCCTCGTCATGCGGGTCGAGTCGACCCCGGACGGCGTCGTGATCGTCACCGACACCACCCCGTTCCACCCCGTGGATCACACCTGGCCGGATCAGCCGGGCGATTCCGGCGTCCTCACCATCGGAGCCGAGCGCACGCACGTCACGGAAGCGCTCATGGCCGCGGTGAGCGACACGGGCGAATTCGCGACGGGCGCGGACATCCCGGTCAAGCGCGGAGCCGAAGGGTGGACGTGGCTGGTCGGACACCGGTTGGACGGCGACGCTCCGGCCTCGCTCGTGGCCGGCGCCTCGGTCCGTCTCGACGTCGACGCCGGGCGCCGCGCCGGGCTCAGCCGAGGCCACACAGCGTGCCATCTCGCCTCGCTCGCGCTCGACCTGGCCGTCGCCGACCTGTGGCGCAAGGACCCCGGGACGGATGCACTGGGCACGCCCGACTTCGAAGGTCGAGCGAATCAGTCCAGCAGGATCCACGACGACGGCAGCGTCGACGAGTATCGCCTGGGCAAGAGCCTGCGGCGCGCCGGTTTCGACACCGAGACGTTCGGCTCGACTCTCGCGGCGCGCGAGGCGAGTGTGAACGCGCAGTTGGCCGCCTGGGTGGCGTCGGCCGCGCCGAGCCGCATCGAGGTCGACGGACCGACGATCGTCGACCGGCGCCGGTGGCACTGTGCGCTGCCGGAGGGCGAGGCCGTGATCCTCTGCGGAGGAACGCATGTCTCCTCGCTCGCGGAATTCTCCTCGATCACCGTCTCGCTCGATCTCAGCGATCCGCAGCTGTTGGTCATGACCACGACAGCGGTGCCGGCCGGCTGAGGCCCCGCGGGGTCAGAGTGCGAACTCGATCTCTCCCCGGGCGATCTCGGCGCTCACGACCCGCAGCGAGATGACGTCCCCCGGGGCGGCGCCCGCCGGCAGGGGAGCGGATGCCGTCACCGCCGGATCGGCGATCTGGATTGACGCGCGGTCGTCTCCGCGCAGCTCGATCACGGTCGCCGCGAGGGTGCGGCCGACGAGCGGCGTGAGCAGGGCGGCCTCGACCGCGTTGACGGTCGCGGAGTTCAGTTGCGATGCCCGCTGTCCGGACTGCTGCATGAGAGACGGAAGGTCGCCGAGGGAGTCGCGCGCCCACGCGGGAGCGCCCTGGCCGTTCGCGGTGTCGAGACAGATCGCGAGGGACCAGCGATCGACCAGCCGGCGCAGGGGAGCGGTGGCATGGGCGTAGGGCGCTCCGATCGCCGCCTGCACGGTGTCCTCCGGCGCGGTGCCGTCGAAGACCGCATAGCCCGCGCCCCGGAACAGCATGGCCGCCGCCTCCAGGACGGGGAGCGTCATCGGATCGGCGCGATCGAGTTCCCGCAGATAGTCGCCGTAGCGACCGGTCGTCCAGGGGCGGCCGAGAGCCTCGGTCTGATGGCGGAACGCCTCGAAGGACTTCTCGTCCGGTTCCGGCATGGTGCGCAGGACCCCGACGCCGGCGTCGAGCATCACCGAGGCGGCCGCCATCCCCGTCATCAGAGACAGCTGCGCGTTCCACTCCTCGACGGGGAGCGGGTGCCGCCGCTCGATCGCGTAGGAGCCGTCGTCCGCGCGCACGACCTCCTCGTCGGGGAGGTTGAGGCTCGCCCCGCCGCGGAGGCGCTCCTGTTCGATCCGCAGTGCGCCGATCTCCGGCAGCAGCGTCCAGGGCCCCTCGTCACCGCGGTCGAGCATCTGCTGCGTCGTGACGTACTCCAGCTGACCGCGCGAGCGGATGAGCGCGCGCTCCAGACGGAAGTCGGAGACGCTGCCCGCGTCGTCGAGTGCGAAGGTCCACACCAGCGCCGGGCGCTCCACATCTGCCAGCAGCGACGCGCGATCCTCGCTGAGCACGCGCGGGTGCAGCGGGATCGAGCCGTCCGCCGCGTACAGCGTCTGACCGCGACGACGGGCTTCCGTGTCCACCGCTCCACCCGGGGTGACGAAGCCGGGGACATCGGCGATGGCATATCGCACGGTGTAACCGTCGCGGCCGCGACGCTCGAGGTGGAACGCCTGGTCGAGGTCGCGAGAGCCCTCCGGATCGAGGGTCGCGAAGGGGACGTCCCGCAGGTCGAGGTCCGGGGCGGTGGCGGTGGACGCCTCGGCCTCGGCGAGGACATCGGCCGGGAATCCGACCGGTGCATCCGATGACTCGCGCAGGGCTGCCAGGGCGGCGGCGAGCTCGGTCTGGGCGGCGGAGGAGGCGACGTGCGATCGGCGCTGAGGCATGCCCCCACCCTAGGTCGCCTCGAACGCGTTCCGCGTGCTCCGGCCCCGAGGTCGGGAGCCCGCGTTAGCGTGGAGGCATGACCACTGCAGCTTCGAAAGCCCAGACCCTGATCGGACTCTATGACGCTCCGGAGATCCTCCGCGTCGTGAACGTGTGGGATGTCGTGTCGGCTCGCGCCGTCGCCGCTCTCCCCGAGACGCACGCGATCGCCACCGCCGGACACGGCATCGCCGCCTCCTTCGGCTATGAGGACGGAGCCACGCCGCGCGAGGTGATGATCGACATGGTCGGGCGCATCGCCGCTGCCGTCCGGGTCCCGGTCACCGCCGATCTCGACGACGGATACGGCGACGCGGGGGAGACCGCCCGCCTCGCGATCGGCGCCGGCGTCGTCGGTGCCAACGTCGAAGACCGGCTCAAGCCGCTCGACGAGTCGGTCGCCGCGGTCGAGGCGATCGTGAAGGCTGCCGAGGCCGAGGGCGTGCCGTTCGCGCTCAACGCCCGCACCGACGCCTTCGTCCGCTCCGGCGGACGCCCCGTCCAGGAGAGCGTCGCGGATGCGATCCAGCGGGGCCGCGCCTTCATCGACGCGGGCGCGACGTCGGTGTTCATCCCCGGTCTGCTGGATGCGAATGTGACGCGCCAGCTGGTCGAGGGCATCGGAGAGCGCAAGATCAGCGTCATCGGCGTCCCGGGGGCACTGGCCGCCTCGGAGTACGAGAAGATCGGCGTCGCCCGCATCTCCTACGGGCCGCTTCCGCAGCGGGTTGCGCTCACGGCGCTCCAGGAGCTCGCCGCGAGCCTGTACAAGGGCGGCGTCGTGCCGTCCGGGCTCCCCGCGTTGAACTGACCGCGGGGAGGCCGTTCCGGACGGAGCGCCCGCCCGGAGGCGCCCGCGAAGACGAGGGCCACGGGTCACTAGACTTGGCCCGTGGTCACTCGTCTCTCGAATTTCTTCCTCCGCACACTCCGTGAAGACCCGGCAGGCGCCGAGGTCTCCAGCCACAAGCTGCTGATCCGCGCCGGGTACATCCGCCCGCAGGCGTCGGGCATCTTCGCCTGGCTGCCGCTCGGGCTGCGCGTGAAGGCGAAGATCGAGAAGGTCGTCCGCGACGAGATGGCCGCCGCCGGCGCCCAGGAGGTGCACTTCCCGGCGCTGATGCCCCGCGAGGCGTACCAGGCGACCGGGCGGTGGGACGAATACGGCGATCTGCTCTTCCGCCTCCAGGACCGCAAGGGCGGCGACTACCTGCTCGCGCCCACGCACGAGGAGGCGTTCACCCTCCTGGTCAAGGACCTGTACTCCTCGTACAAGGACCTGCCCCTGACGATCTATCAGATCCAGGACAAGTACCGCGACGAGGCGCGTCCGCGCGCCGGCCTGCTCCGCGGGCGCGAGTTCACGATGAAAGACGCCTACTCGTTCGATGCCTCCGACGAGGGGCTCGACGTCAGCTACCAGGCGCAGCGCGACGCGTACGAGCGCATCTTCCAGCGCCTGGGCCTCGAATATGTGATCGTGCAGGCGGATGCCGGCGCCATGGGCGGTTCCCGCAGCGAGGAGTTCCTGCACCCGACGCCGGTCGGCGAGGACACCTTCGTGCGCAGTGCCGGCGGATACGCGGCGAACGTCGAGGCGTTCACGACTGCCGTCCCCGAGCCGATCGCGTTCGACGCCGACGCGCGTCCGGTGGTCTTCGACTCGCCCGACACTCCGACGATCGAGACCCTGGTCGCCCACGCGAAGGTCGTGCTCGACCGCGATGTCACGGCGGCCGACACGCTCAAGAACGTCGTCCTCGCACTCCGGCACCTCGACGGTTCCCGCGAACTCGTCGTCGTCGGCATCCCGGGCGACCGCGAGGTCGACCCCAAGCGCGCCGAGGTGGCGTTCGCGCCGGCCGAGGTCGAGACGGCGACGCCGGAGGACTTCCTGGCGCATCCGCTGCTGGTCAAGGGCTACATCGGCCCGTGGTCCGAGACCGGCGCCGTGCTCGGCGAGGAGTCGGCCACGGAGATCCGCTACCTGGTCGACCCCCGCGTGAGTGAGGGCACCAGCTGGATCACCGGTGCGAACATCGATCAGAAGCACGCCCACTCCGTGGTGGCCGGCCGCGACTTCGTGGCGGACGGGATCGTGGAGATCGCGAACGTCCGTGCGGGCGATCCCGCCCCCGACGGCTCCGGTCCGGTCGAACTCGCCCGCGGCATGGAGATCGGGCACGTCTTCCAGCTCGGTCGCAAGTATGCCGAGGCGCTCGGTCTCAAGGTGCTGAACGAGAACGGCAAGCTCGTCACGGTCACGATGGGCTCCTACGGCATCGGTGTCACCCGCATCCTCGCGATCATCGCCGAGCTCAACAACGATGACAAGGGATTGATCTGGCCGGCCTCGGTCTCGCCTTTCGATGTGCAGGTCGTCGCGGCCGGTCGGGATCAGGTGGCCTTCGACGTCGCAGGCGAGCTCGCTGCCCAGCTGGAGACGGCGGGGCTCGACGTGCTCTACGACGATCGCCCGAAGGTCTCGCCCGGCGTCAAGTTCGGCGACGCCGAACTGATCGGCGTGCCGCAGATCGTGATCGTGGGGCGTGGCGCCGCGGACGGCCAGGTCGAGCTCTGGGATCGCCGCTCGGGCGATCGCGATCCGCTCTCCGTCGCGGAGGCGGTCTCGCGACTCACCGGGCGCTGATCGCATGACCGACGAGGCTCTCCCGGACGCGCTCAGCGCCGAGATCAACGCGGTTCTCGACGAGGCCGGCGTGAGATCGGATCGCCGACTGGTGATGCGGCTGCTGCGCACGTCGATCCTGCTCGGCGAGGACGACACGGATCGGCTGGACCTGAAGATCGCGTCGGCGGCCCTCGCCGAGATGCGTGATGCGTTCCGGTTGTTCGCTCCGTTCCGCGGGATCCCCAAGGTCACGGTGTTCGGGTCGGCGCGCACGCTGCACGACGATCCGCTCTACGTGCAGGCGCGCGACGTCGCCGCAGCCCTCGCCGGTGACGGCTGGATGGTCGTCACCGGCGCCGGTCCCGGCATCATGCAGGCGGCCGCCGAAGGGGCCGGGCCGGAGCTCTCGCTCGGTGTCTCGATCCGCCTGCCCTTCGAGGAGAAGCCGAACAGCGTCGTCGCCGGCCAGGACCAGGTCGTGGCGATGAAGTACTTCTTCACGCGCAAGCTGATGCTCATCAAGGAGTCGCAGGGGTTCATCTGCCTCCCGGGCGGTTTCGGCACTCTCGACGAGATGTTCGAGCTGCTCACACTCCAGCAGACAGGGAAGGCCGAACCGACCCCGATCGTCCTGCTGGATGAGAAGGGCGGACGTTTCTGGCAGGGCCTTCGTCGCTTCGTCGAGGAGGACCTCGCGCCGACCGGCGTGATCTCGGAGGGTGATTTCGATCGGGTGATCATCACGGATTCCGTCGAGGACGCCCGAAAGCAGATCGCGGGCTTCTGGCGGAACTACGTCTCGCTGCGGTGGATCGGCGACACGCTCGTGCTGCGTCTGCGTGCCGCCCCGACCGATGCCGAGCTCGAGATGTTGAACGAGCGGTTCGCCGCGATGCTCGCTTCGGGCCGCATCGAACGCGCCACCGCGCACCCGGTGGAACGCGCCGACGGTGACGAGGTGGAGCTGCCGCGGCTCGCCCTGCACCTCAATCAACGGCAGGTCGGCAATCTGTTCCGCCTGATCGCCGCGGTCAACGCGCTGCCGTCCGCGCCTGCCGCCTGATCCGTCCACTCATCGCTCGGATCGTGCCGGCGACGAGCTGCGCGTCGTGGCACCGCGGCGACACACACGGTATCGTTGTACGGATGTCGCGTGTGCACACGGACGCGACGAGAGCTGAATAGAGAGGCCGTCATGGATATCGAACTGAGTCTGCTGCGTGGGATCGAGAAGGAGAAGGCGATTCCCTTCGACGAACTCGTGTCGATCATCGAACAGGCCATCTTGACGGCGTACTCCAAGCACGTCTCCTTCGACGGCGCACCTGTCGAAGGCGTGCGCGTCTCGCTCGACCGCAAGACGGGCCACGTCGCCGTCCTGCAGGTCGTCCGCGACGAGGAAGGCGCGATCATCGGCGAAGAGGACGCGACGCCGGATGACTTCGGCCGCATCGCCGCCTTCGCAGCGAAGCAGGTCATCAGCCAGCGCCTGCGCGACATCGCCGACGAGGCGGTTCTCGGGGAATTCCGCGGCAAGGAGGGCGACATCGTCGCCGGCGTGATCCAGCAGGGACCCAACCCCCGCATGATCCACGTCGATCTCGGCTCGGTGGAGGCCATCCTCCCTCCCGAGGAGCAGGTCCCGAGCGAGGAGTACACGCACGGTGCCCGTCTCCGCGTGTACGTCACCAGCGTCGCCAAGGGACTCAAGGGGCCGCAGATCACGGTCTCGCGCACGCACCCCGGCCTCGTCCGCAAGCTCTTCGCCCTGGAGGTCCCGGAGATCGCCGCGGGTCTGGTCGAGATCGTCTCGCTCGCCCGGGAAGCCGGACACCGCACGAAGATCGCCGTGGTCGCGAACGACCCCGCCATCAACGCGAAGGGCGCCTGCATCGGCGAGATGGGTCGGCGCGTCCGCGCCGTCACGGAGGAGCTCTCGGGCGAGAAGATCGACATCGTGGATCACAACCCGGAACTTGCGGCGTTCGTCGCCAACGCGCTGTCTCCGGCCAAGGTGACCAGCGCCTTCATCCTCGACGCGAACACGAAGGCCGTGCGGGCTCTCGTGCCCGATTATCAGCTGTCGCTCGCGATCGGCAAGGAGGGGCAGAACGCCCGTCTCGCCGCCAAGCTCACGGGCGCGAAGATCGACATCCAGCCGGACAGCGTCCTCGACTGAGGCTCGCCCTCTCCGGTCGACGCGGCCCCGCTGGGGATGCGAGACGAAACGCAGGTGTAAGATGGAACCCGTACGAACGTGCGTCGGTTGCCGCATGCGTGCTTCCCGCTCCACTCTTCTCAGGGTGGTGAACCAGGACAACATCCTCATCATCGATGAGCGTGCGGTACTGCCGGGGCGTGGCGCGTGGGTGCATCCGACACCCGATTGCATGGATGCCGCTCTGCGGCGTCGGGCTTTCGGGCGAGCACTGCGTGTGACCACTCAGCTGGACACGCGGACCTTCGAACAGCATCCACCAAGAAACAAAGGCTGAACAGCTATGGAAACAAAGTGAACGGCTCGAAATGAGACCCGTCCGCGACTAGTGGTCTGCCCTGTCTGGGTGGACCGACTCAGACAGGAGAATTGTGGCTGGTAAACCACGCGTACATGAGATCGCCGCCGAACTCGGCGTCGACAGCAAGATCGCACTTGCAAAGCTCAAAGAACTCGGTGAGTTCGTCAAGAGCCCCTCTTCCACGATCGAGCCTCCCGTGGCGCGCAAGCTGCGCGCGGCGATCGAGGCCGATGGCTCGCTGAAGGCTGCCTCTGAGGCGGCCCCGGCAGCGAAGGCACCCGCCAAGCCGGCGGCGAAGTCGAACGGATCGGCCGCCAAGCCCGGTTCCTCGGCTCCGACCCCCGGGCCGAAGCCGGGTCCGAAGCCGGCACCGGCACCCGCCGAGCCGGCACCCGCCGAGCCGGCACCCGTCGAGGCCGCTCCGGCCGAGAAGGCTCCGGCCGAGAAGGCGCCCGCCGCAGAAGCCCCCGCGGCTGCTGCCGACGCCAAGCCCGCCGACGCCAAGCCCGCGGACGGCGGTGCCCCGAAGCCGGGCGCGCCGCGCCCCGGCAACAACCCGTTCTCGTCGGCTCAGGGTATGGGCCAGCGGCCCGCAGGACCGCGCCCCGGCAACAACCCCTTCGCCTCGGCGCAGGGGATGGGCCAGCGCCCCAGCCCGACCCCCGGCAACATCCCGCGCCCGCAGGCGCCTCGCCCCGGCGCCCCGCGTCCGGGTGCACCCCGTCCCGGTTCCCCTCGTCCCGGCGCTCCGCGCGGCGGTCAGGGTGGACGTCCCGGCGGCGCACCGTTCCAGCAGCGCTCCGGCGGCCCCGGCCGTCCCGGTGGTGCCGGCGGTCCCGGTGGTGCCGGCGGTCCCGGCGCTCGTCCCGGCGGAGGCTTCGCAGGCCGCCCCGGTGGCGGTGGCGGTCGCGGACGTGGTCCCGGTGGAGGTACCGCAGGTGCCTTCGGCAAGGGCGGCGGCAAGAGCAAGCAGCGCAAGTCGCGGCGGGCGAAGCGGCAAGAGTTCGAGATGCGGAGCGCCCCGGTCGTCGGTGGCGTCAACGTCACCCGGGGAAACGGTGAGACGATCCGCATGCGTCGCGGCGCATCCATCGCGGACTTCGCCGACAAGATCGAGACGCTGACCGGCTACACGGTGCAGCCCGGAACCCTGGTGACGATCCTCTTCAACCTCGGCGAGATGGCCACGGCCACCGAGTCGCTGGACGAGGCGACGTTCGAGGTCCTCGGTGAGGAGCTCGGCTACAAGATCCAGATGGTCTCGCCCGAGGACGAGGACAAGGAGCTCCTCGAGGGCTTCGGCCTGAACCTCGAGCAGGAGCTCGAGGAGGAGGACGAGGACGACCTCGAGATCCGTCCGCCGGTCGTCACCGTCATGGGTCACGTCGACCACGGTAAGACCCGTCTGCTCGACGCCATCCGCCAGACCAACGTGATCGACGGCGAAGCCGGCGGCATCACGCAGCACATCGGTGCCTACCAGGTCTGGACCGAGCACGAGAACATCGAGCGCGCGATCACCTTCATCGACACCCCTGGTCACGAGGCGTTCACCGCCATGCGTGCCCGTGGTGCGCAGGTGACCGACCTCGCGATCCTCGTGGTCGCCGCCGACGACGGCATCATGCCGCAGACGGTGGAGGCGCTGAACCACGCGCAGGCGGCAGGAGTGCCGATCGTGGTCGCGGTCAACAAGGTGGACAAGCCCGATGCCAACCCGTCCAAGGTGCGCCAGCAGCTCACCGAGTACGGTCTGGTGGCCGAGGAGTTCGGTGGCGACGTGATGTTCGTCGACGTGTCGGCGCGTGCCGGCACCGGTATCCAGGAGCTTCTGGACGCGGTGCTGCTCACCGCGGACGCCGGCCTCGACCTCACGGCCAACCCGAACAAGGCCGCTCGCGGTGTCGCCATCGAGGCGAAGCTCGACAAGGGCCGCGGTTCGATCGCGACGGTGCTGATCCAGTCCGGAACGCTCCGGATCGGTGACCCGATCGTGGCCGGCACGGCCTACGGCCGTGTGCGGGCGATGGTCGACGAGAACGGCGATGCGGTCGCTGAGGCGTACCCGTCGCGTCCGGTCCAGGTGCAGGGTCTGAACTCCGTGCCCCGCGCCGGCGATGTGTTCCTCGTCACCGAGGAGGACCGTCTGGCCCGACAGATCGCCGAGAAGCGCGAAGCCGTCGAGCGCAACGCCCAGCTGGCCAAGGCCCGCAAGCGCATCTCGCTCGAGGACTTCACCCGTGCTCTCCAGGAGGGCAAGGTCGAGTCGCTCAACCTCATCATCAAGGGTGACGTCTCCGGTGCCGTCGAGGCGCTGGAGGAGTCGCTCCTCAAGATCGAGGTCGATGATTCGGTGCAGCTGCGCATCATCCACCGCGGCGTCGGTGCGATCACCGAGTCGGACGTGAACCTGGCGACGATCGACAACGCGATCATCGTCGGATTCAATGTCCGCCCCGACACGAAGGCGCGTGAGCGCGCTTCCCGCGAGGGCGTGGACATCCGGTTCTACTCGGTCATCTACAACGCGATCGACGAGGTCGAGAGCTCGCTCAAGGGCATGCTCAAGCCGGAGTACGAAGAGGTCCAGTCGGGCGTCGCGGAGATCCGCGAGGTCTTCCGGTCCTCCAAGTTCGGCAACATCGCCGGTGTCATCGTGCGGTCGGGAACGATCACGCGAAACGCCAAGGCGCGCGTCATCCGCGACGGTGTCGTGCTGGCCGATGGTCTCGCCATCGAGTCGCTGCGACGCTTCAAGGACGATGTCACCGAGGTGCGTACGGACTACGAGGCCGGTATCGGCCTCGGCAAGTTCAACGACATCCAGATCGGCGATGAGATCGAGACCACCGAGCTGATCGAGAAGCCGCGAGGCTGATAGTCACATTCGACATCTTCGGGCGTCCTTCGCTCCGGCTCCGCAAGGAGCGCAACGGGGAGGAGGGCGCCCGAAGACGTCGTCCAAGAGGGAGAGAAAATGGCTGGTGAACGACAGGCTCGTCTCGCGGACCGCATCCGAGTGATCCTTGCGGAACGCCTCGAAAAGGGGCTTCGTGACCCGCGGCTCGGGTTCGTGACGCTGACCGACTGCCGCGTCAGCGGCGACCTGCAGCACGCATCCGTGTTCTACACGGTTCTCGGCACCGAGGAGGAGCGCATCGCCAGCGGTGCCGCGCTCGCCTCCGCGACCGGGATGCTCCGCAGCGAGGTCGGGCGACAGCTCAGCACGCGTCTCGTGCCGACGCTGGAGTTCATCCCGGACGCGCTGCCCGAGAACGCGGACCACATCTCCGCGCTGCTGCGCGAGGCCCGGGAGCGCGACTCCGAGGTGGCGAAGCTCGCGTCTTCGGCGGCGCACGCCGGCGAGGCGGACCCGTATCGACGTGCGGACGAATCCGATGAGCACTCGGGTGAGGACTCGGGCAAGGAATCCGTGGAGGGATCCGACGCGAGCTGACCTCGGTTTGGTATTCTCAGCGATGCGAGATGGGTGGCTCGCATAGCTGAGGGGGACCAGCATCGACGTTTCGCGCGCACACCCGCATTCTTCCGCCGTACCGTCGGCGATGGAGTCGTTGATCGACGAACTCCTCGCCGCACGGATCAGTTGCGCTCCGCATGTGCTGACGGCTCTCGCACGCAGGGTCAGCGGCGATGCCGCCACGATCAGACAGGTGGCCGGGGCGTTGACCCCGGCGCAGCGGCATGGCCTCCGTCCGCTGCCGTCACCGCTGCCCCTGGTCCCCGCGATCGCGGAGGCCTTCCAGGCACGGGAGCTCTCCGCCGCCGACCGCACCGTGCTCCTCGCCGTCGCCCTCGGTCGCGACGATCGGCTCGCGCCCGTCCTCGCGCTCGACGGACGTGATGCCGCGGAGCTCGCGTCGGGGCCGGTGGGCGCGGACCTGCGCATCCGAGCAGGGCGCATCCGCTTCGTCGATCGGCGCTGCGCGATCTGGATCGAGCGGACGACGGGCCCCGGTGAACACATCGCCGTCCATGAACGCCTCGCCCGGGTCTTCGACGCGTGCGGGGACGCCGTGAGCCGTGATTGGCATCGGGCGCGCGCATCGCTCCAGGGAAGCCCGGACAGCGCGCGCAGACTCATCGGGGTCGCCCGGGAACTCTCCGCGGCCGGCCGGTGCGACCGAGCTCTGGAGGTCGCCGGCGAGGCCCGTGCGCACGGCGACGGTTCGGATCGGGAGCGGTCCGAGCTGCTGGCCGGTGCTGCGGCGATCGGAGCCGGCTACGCCGTGGAAGCATCCGAGCGCCTCTCGGCTCTGTTCCCGGCGGGGACGGAGCGCGGGCGTCTGCGGGGGCTCGCAGGACTCCTCGTCGCTCAGGCCCACCTGCAGGGCGCGGTCCCCGACATCCAGCCTCGCGCCTTCCGGCCGACGACGCAGGATGCGGAGGATTGGCTCCTGTGGACACAGGCCGCGGCACTCGCGGCTGTCCTGTGCGCCGAGCGCGGCGATCGACGACGCATGCGCGCCTGGCTCGACGCCGTGCGCGAGGGGAGCTCTCGCCTCCAGCGGGAGCAGGAGCTGCGGGATCCGGTGATCGCGCTCAGCTGGCTGCTCGTGGGCGACACCGACATCGACGGGGCGTCGGGCTCCGGTCCGCTCAGCGGGCGCATGCTGAGAGCGTTGCGGTCGGCTGGGCGGGGCGAGATCGATCGTGCACTCCAGGTGCTCGACGCCGGCGCCACCGGGGTCGAGGACGACTCCGATCCGCTCATCGTGGGATTCGAGCGCAGTCCCGTCGTCCGCGCCTACCGCCGCGTGGTCGAGGCGCTGCTGCTCTTCTGGCGGGGCGACGTGGCGATCGCCCGCGACCGATTGCACGCCGCGGCGCTCGAGCTTCCGATCGCGATCCCTTTCGCCGGCCTCGGCGTGGTGCTCGCTCGGCGCTTGGACGTCGCCGTCCTGGGTGAACTCGGTCCGCTCGCGCGCGCGCTGACGTCCTCCCTGCCTCCGACGGCCCGGATCGACCTCCTCGTCGACCGCAGCATCCAGTCCTCCCTGGCGGGTGCCGCCGACGACGCCGAAGCGGCGCGACGTCTCTGGCTCGACCGCGGCGCTCCCGAGCCCTGCCTCGCCGTGCCGGGACTCGATGCCCAGGAGTCGCCGATGTCCGGCGTGCCGATGCGACGCGCGATCCGTCCGCCGGATGTCGCGCTCGCGGAACACCTCGGCCGCCGTGCCGCCGAGGCGACGACGGCCGACTGGCGGCAGCGTCGCCAGGAGATCCACCGGGCGGCGCGGGAGATCCGTTCGCCGTTCTCCCGGGGTCAGGTGGAACTCGCCCTCGCCGCGCTGTGCGCCGACCACGGCGACGGGGCCGCGGACGACGAGCATCTCCGCGCCGCGCTGCGACTGTTCGAGATCTCCGGGGCCACCGCGTGGTCGCGAGCGGTGGAGCGCAGGCGGGCTCGTCGGCGGGAGGCGGGCGCACAGGCGAGTCCCCGCACCGAGTCTCTCGCCGCATGCCGGCGAGCGTGGTCGGCGCGACTCACGGCTCGGGAAGTCGAGGTGGCGATGCTCGTGGCCGGTGGAGCGAGCAACCGCGAGATCGCCGAGTCGCTCCGCGTGTCCGTGCGCACGGTGGAGGTGCATCTGGGGCGGATCTTCACCAAGCTCGACGTGCGCACCCGCGTGGAGCTCACGGTCCTGGCCCATCGCACCGACCAGCATGCGTGAGGCTCAGCGGGGGAGAGCGAGCACTCCGTCGACGGCTTCCGCCAGCCCATCGGCGATGAGCGAGTCGATCGCGCGATCGCGTTGCGCGTCGTCGGGCCAGTCGGGCAGCACCATCTCCAGGGGAACCCCGGCCGGGGCCTCGGTGCGCAGCGTCCGCAGCACGGCGCCGCGCGCCTGTCGGTCCGATCCTTCGTAGGTCGCCTGGCGACGGCGGGCATCGCCCGTGTCGGGCCGTCCTGCCGCGACCCAGGCGCAGTCGGCCAGGAGCGGACAGATGTCGCATCGCGGGGCGCGCGCCGTGCACACCGTCGCGCCGAGCTCCATCGCTGCCGCATTGAACACGGCGGAATCGGCGGCGGATGCGGGGAGCAGCGAGTCCATCAGCACCAGATCGCGGCGTGACGGCGCCGCGGGGTGCGCGCGGCCCTCGACGGCGCGCGCGAGCACCCGGCGTGTGTTCGTGTCGACGACCGGGTGCCGGTCGCCGTAGGCGAACACGGAGACCGCCCGCGCGGTGTAGTCGCCGATCCCCGACAGGGCGAGCAGCGCGTCGACGTCGCGCGGAACGACGCCGCCGTGGCGCTCCGTGACCTCCACGGCCGCGCGGTGCAGCCAGAGAGCGCGGCGGGGGTAGCCGAGGTTCGCCCACTGCTGCACGACATCGGCGGGCGTCGCGGCCGCCATCGCCGTCGGGTCGGGCCAGCGGGCCAGCCAGGCCTCCAGATGAGGGATGACGCGCGCGACGGGTGTCTGCTGGAGCATGAACTCGCTCACGAGGACGCCCCAGGCCCCGAACGTCTCGTGGAAGTCCGCGCGTCGCCACGGCAGATCACGGGCGTTCGAGCGATACCACTCCGCGAGAAGGAGGTCCTTCCGCGGGGGAGGGGGAGAGACGATCGCGGTCACTCGAACAGCCTAGGCGAGTGCCTCCCGCGCCCCGGATCGCGTGCGGTCGAGGGCGTGTCTCCGCGTAGGCTGGAGAGATGGTCTCGCCCGGCATCCTCCTCGTCGACAAGCCGGCTGGGCTCACCAGCCATGACGTGGTCGCGCGCACCCGCCGCGCCTTCGGGACGCGGAAGGTCGGTCATGCCGGGACGCTCGATCCGATGGCGACCGGTCTCCTCGTGATCGGCATCGAAGGGGCGACCCGCCTTCTCACGTACGTCGTGGGAGCGGACAAGACCTACGAAGCGACCATTCGCCTCGGGCAGACCACCGACACGGACGACGCGGACGGCGAGATCGTCGAACGCGCGGATTCCGCCGCGATGGCCTCGGTGTCCGCCGAGGGGATCGCGGCAGGTGTCGCGGACCTCACCGGCGCGATCTCGCAGGTGCCGAGCTCGGTCTCCGCCATCAAGGTCGACGGACGTCGTGCCTACGACCGCGTGCGCGCCGGCGAAGAGGTCGTGCTGGCGGCGCGGGATGTGGTCGTCTCTCGCTTCGATGTCATCTCCGACCGCGAGGGCGACGGGGTCAGAGACCTCGACGTGATCGTGGACTGCTCGTCGGGCACCTACATCCGGTCGCTCGCCCGCGATCTGGGCGCGGCGCTCGGCGTCGGCGGTCATCTGACCGCGCTGCGTCGCACGCACGTCGGGCCCTTCTCGGTGCAGGGCGCGGTGACCGTGGAGGAGCTCGAAGGCGCGGCGACCCTGACTCCGGCGGACGCCGCCGCTCGGATCCTGCAACCGTTGCCGGTGTCGACCGAGGAGGCTCGCGATCTGCGCCACGGCAAGCGTCTCGCTGGTCAGGCGACGCGGGTGACGCACGCGATCGCGGCCGCGATCGACGAGCAGGGCGCCCTGGTGGGGATCGTGGAGAAGCGGGGCGCCGATCTGAAGAGCGCGATGAACATGCCGGAGGTCTCGCGATGATCCTCTGGTTCACCGTCACGCAGATCGTCCTCGCGTGCGCGGCCGGGGTCTTCGCCCTCGTGGCCGGACTCGCCGGTCGCAGACCCAGCGACTACACGGTCGGCGTCCTGGCGCTCGTCGAGCTGCTGCTGGTCATCCAGGTCGTCGTGGCGATCATCGCGCCGCTCGCCGGGAACCCGCCGACCGGGGATCTGCTGGAGTTCTGGGTGTACCTGGTGTCGGCGGCGCTGCTGCCGATCGGCGCGGTGCTCTGGGCGCTCATGGAGCGCAGCCGGTGGAGCACCGTGATCCTCGGCGTCGCCGCGTTGGCGATCGCCGTGATGCTGTGGCGCATGCAGGCGATCTGGACGATCCAGATCGCCTGAGGGATCAGCCGGCGAGAGCCGGCCTCCTCCGGCGGCTCTAGGATGGTATGCGCTATGAGCTCCACCGCCCCCTCCACTCGGATGACCGGAATCGGTCGCGTCCTGGTGATCGTCTACGCCGTCATGGCGCTCGCCGCGACGGGCCGCAGCTTCGTCCAGATCGTGCGTCGGTTCGACGAGGCGCCGCTCGCATACTCCCTGTCGGCACTGGCCGCCCTGGTCTACATCCTCGCGACGCTCGCCCTCGTCCTCGCGCGGCGCCGCGGCTGGTACACGGTCGCGTGGGTGGCGATCGTGTTCGAACTCACCGGCGTCATCGTGGTGGGTCTGCTCAGCATCCTGCTTCCCGCGCTGTTCCAGCACGAGACGGTCTGGTCGCTCTTCGGCCGCGGGTATCTGTTCATCCCTCTGGTCCTCCCGGTGTTCGGCATCTGGTGGCTGCGCACGCACCGCCCGGTCTCCGCGGGGCAGCTCCGCACGGCGGTCTCCGCGTGATCGTCTTCCGCGACATCGCGGAGGTTCCGGCCGACTTCGGGCCCAGCGTGGTGGCGATCGGGAAGTTCGACGGTGTGCACGCCGGGCACCGCGCCGTGATCGCGCGCGTGAAGGATCTCGCCGCCTCGACCGGTGCACGAGCCGTGGCGGTGACCTTCGACCGCAACCCCCTCGCCGTCCTGCGGCCGGATCGGTGCCCGGAGAACGTGGTGTCGGTCGACCGCAAGCTCGAGCTGCTGGGCGAACTCGGCCTGGACGCGACCCTGCTGCTCACCTTCGACGAGGAACTGGCCTCCCGCAGTGCGGAGCAGTTCGTCGCCGACATCCTCGTCCACGCGCTGGCCGTGTCGACCGTGCTCGTCGGCGAGGACTTCCGGTTCGGGCACGGCGGCGCCGGCACCCCCGCTCTGTTGCGCGAGCTGGGCCCGCGCCACGGGTTCTCGGTCGAGGTGGTCGAAGAGGTGTACCTCGCGGACTCCGCCCGTCGCGTGTCGTCCACGTGGATCCGCGAGCTCCTGATCCAGGGCGATGTCGCCGCGGCGGCGCGCGTGCTCGGCCGACACCCCGACGTGCGCGGCGAGGTCGTGCACGGGCTCAAGCGCGGACGGGAGCTGGGTTTCCCCACCGCCAATCTCTCGACCATCACGGATGCCTTCGTGCCGGCCGACGGTGTCTACGCGGGCTGGCTGGTCGATCACGACACCGGCATCCGGCATCCGTCGGCGATCTCCGTGGGCACCAACCCGACGTTCGACGATGTCCTCGTCCGACAGGTCGAGGCGCATGTGCTCGGGGAGACCGGTCTCGACCTGTACGGGCACGATGTGACCGTGGAGTTCGTCGAGCGTCTGCGCGGGATGGTCGCCTTCGAAGGCATCGAGAAGCTGATGGCGCAGATGGCCGAAGACGTGACCGACGCGGCGCGCGTGCTCGGCGTCTCGCTCTAGCGGCTCTGCGCGGCGTCTTCACCCGCGCCCCGGTGATGCCGTAGACTCGGAGTGGTTCCGACCGGTCCCCACACGCGACACGTGCATCGGGCGGAACGGATCTACGGTCCGTACGGTCATGGCTCATGCCACACGCGGACATCGAGAACGGCTCGTGCATCTGAGACGCACAGCCTTCACGCTCAGGAGGAGCATGCCGACCACGGCAACCGCCGCCACGCGGCGAAAGAAGACGTCCCGTCGCGATGACGAGGCACCTCTCATCCCGATCCTCGCGCGCAAGGTGCGCGAGATCGAGGCCAAGTCCCAGCGCGGGAAGCTGGGGCCCACCAACAGGGTGAAGTTCCAGGTCATCGCGTTCCTGGTCCGCGAAGAGCGCGCTCGGGTGAAGGCCGACAGCGAGATCGGCGACCCCACCCGCGCCGAGCTGCTCAAGCGCCTCGACGGCGTCGCGACGATCCTCGCGAAGACGGCCGCTCGCGACACCTCGCTGATCCAGCTGTTGGAGGCCGACCAGGCGACCTCGCCCGTCGCGAAGCGCATGCGCCGCGACTGGCTGCTCGAATCCGGTGCCGAACTCGCACCGGAGGAGCTGATCATCGCGGACATCGCCCCTGTGCAGATGCCTGTGGTCTCCGCGGCCATCGCGGAGCGTCAGGTGACGCCCCCGTCGGTCGAGGCCCGACAGCTGGCCAACCCCTTCCTGGCTCCGGATCTGACACCGCGCGCCGACACCACACCCCGCCGTCGCCTGGACGGCTGGGAGCTCATGGGGCCGCTGTACAAGTCGTTCGAGACCGGTGCGGGCGGCGTCGTCGCCAGCATGGAGCTCCCTCCGGCGCCCGAGTACGATCACCTCTCGCCCAAGGGTCTCGAGGTGATGGTCCACCAGTCGCGCTTCATCGAGTCGGTGCGCGCCGGACACCGCAGCTTCCTGCTCGCCGATGAGCCCGGCCTCGGCAAGACGGCGCAGTCACTGCTCGCCGCCTCGGTCGCCGATGCATACCCGTTGCTGGCCGTCGTCCCCAACGTCGTGAAGATGAACTGGGCCCGCGAGGTGGAGCGCTGGACGCCGCAGCGGCGAGCGACCGTGATCCAGGGCGACGGCACCGACATCGACGCGTTCGCAGACGTGTTCATCGTGAACTACGAGATCCTCGACCGCCACCTCTCGTGGCTCGCGTCTCTGGGTCTGCGCGGCATGGTCGTCGACGAGGCGCACTTCATCAAGAACCTCAGCTCGCAGCGTTCGCAGAACGTGCTCTCCCTGGCGTCGCGGGTGCGGGAGCGCACTCCCGGCGGGAAGCCGCTGATGCTCGCTCTCACGGGAACGCCGCTGATCAACGATGTCGAGGACTTCGACGCGATCTGGCGCTTCCTCGGATGGACCACGGGGGAGAAGCCCGGTCCGGAGCTGATGGAGAAGCTCGACGCGACCGGCTTCACGCCCGCCGACAAGGCGTTCTACCCGGAGGCGCGCGAAGCCGTGATCTCGATGGGCATCGTTCGTCGGAAGAAGAAGGACGTCGCAGCCGACCTGCCCGACAAGCTGGTGGCGGACCTGCCCGTGCAGCTGGACGACGAGTTCGGCCGCGGCATCCGCCAGGCCGAGCGCGAGCTGGGAGAGCGGTTGGCGGCGAAGTACCGCCGGATCCTCGACGCACGCGGCGACCGGGGCCTCGCCGCCGGCGAGATCGACGACGACATCGTGCGCCTCGTCGCGCACAACGAGCTCGAGGAGTCGAAGGCAGCGGGAACCGGCGGCGACAACGTGTTCACCATGGTGCGCCGCATCGGTCAGGCCAAGGCGCAGCTCGCCGCGGACTACGCGGCCCAGCTGCAGCGCTCGGTGGGCAAGGTGGTGTTCTTCGCGAAGCACATCGACGTCATGGATCGTGCCGAAGCGCACTTCGCCTCCGTCGGCATCCGCGCGGTCTCGATCCGCGGCGACCAGACCTCGACGACCCGCCAGCAGGCGATCGACGACTTCAACGGCGACCCCGAGGTCGGCATCGCCGTCTGCTCGCTCACGGCTGCGGGCGTGGGACTCAACCTGCAGGCGGCGTCCAACGTCGTCCTGGCCGAGCTGTCGTGGACGGCCGCCGAGCAGACGCAGGCCATCGACCGTGTGCACCGCATCGGTCAGGACGAGCCGGTGACGGCGTGGCGCATCATCGCCGCGCACACGATCGACACGAAGATCGCCGAACTGATCGACCAGAAGCAGGGGCTGGCGGCCCGTGCGCTGGACGGCGAGGCATCCGACGAAGCCGCGGCGGAGCCGATCCAGCTCGCCGCGCTCATGCACCTGCTCCGGCAGGCGCTGGGCGGGGAGTGACGGCGAGACGACCCGGGTTCAGAACCGGCGGAAAGAACAGGGGTTCTTGACGCCGGTTCTCGGCTGAAACTCGCTGCAGATGCGAAGTTCGGTACTTCGCCCCATTTCGCTCGTCAAGATCACGGTTTTTCGCTCGGCTCGAATGGCGCCTGGCGTCGTGGGAGCGCTAGGGTCGATCCAGGCAACGTCGCCTTTCCCCCATTCCCGAACGTCTGAAGGCGGCAGCATGAAGATCGGCATCCTGACGAGCGGCGGCGACTGCCCCGGTCTCAACGCGGTGATCCGCGGCATCGTGCTCAAGGGCACCACGACCTACGACATCGAGTTCGTGGGGATCCGCGATGGGTGGCGCGGTGTGGTCGACGGTGACTTCTTCCCCCTGACCCGCCACGAGGTGAAGGGCCTGTCGAAGGTCGGCGGCACCATCCTCGGCACCAGCCGCACAAACCCCTACGAAGGACCGCGCGGCGGAGCCGAGAACATCGCGAAGACCCTCTACGGGCACCGCATCGACGGCATCGTGGCCATCGGCGGAGAAGGCACGCTCGCAGCGGCCGATCGTCTCGCGAAGGACGGCATCAACGTGATCGGCGTCCCCAAGACGATCGACAACGACCTCCGCGCCACCGACTACTCCTTCGGCTTCGACACCGCGGTGAACATCGCCACCGATGCGATGGACCGCCTCCGCACCACCGGCGACTCGCACCAGCGGTGCATGGTCGCCGAGGTCATGGGCCGGCACGTCGGCTGGATCGCTCTGCACGCGGGCATGGCCGCCGGCGCGCACGTCATCTGCATCCCCGAGGTGCCGATGTCGATCGACGACATCACCGCGCTGGTCAGCAGCGCACACGACCGAGGGCGCGCCCCGCTCGTCGTGGTCTCCGAGGGCTTCACGCTCACCGGCATGGACGAGGCCTACAGCGACAAGGGCCTCGACGCCTTCAACCGTCCGCGCCTCGGCGGCATCAGCGAGATCCTCGCCCCGGAGATCGAGCGGATCACCGGCATCGAGACACGCTCGACCGTGCTCGGTCACATCCAGCGCGGCGGATCGCCCTCGGGCTTCGACCGCGTCCTCGCCACCCGCCTCGGGCTGCATGCGGCCGATGCGCTCGTCGAGGAGGCCTGGGGGCGGATGGTCTCGCTCCGGGGCACCGAGATCGTGCGTGTGCCTTTCGCCGAGGCGCTGGGCGAGCTGAACACCGTGCCGCGCAGTCGCTATGACGAGGCCGCCGCACTCTTCGGCTGAGTCTCACCCACGAACGAGACGCCGCTGTGCCCCGAAGGGTGCACAGCGGCGTCTCGTTCGTCGGCCCGGGCCGCTCTGCGTCAGACCTCGCCGAGACCGACTGTGTCCAGCAGCCAGGCGAGCTCGAACGCCCGCTCGCGCCAGGAGTTGTATCGGCCGCTGACGCCGCCGTGTCCCGCCACCATCTCGCACTTCAGCAGGACCTGCTCGGCGCCGGCCTCACGCAACCGTGCCACCCACTTGGCGGGCTCGACGTAGAGCACCCGGGTGTCGTTGAGCGAGGTGACGGCCAGGATGCGCGGGTAGCGCACACCGTCGCGGACGTTCTCGTAGGGCGTGTACGACTTCATGTACGCATAGACGTCGGCATCGTGCAGCGGATCGCCCCACTCGTCCCACTCGATCACCGTCAGCGGCAATGACGGATCGAGGATCGTCGTGAGGGCGTCCACGAACGGCACCGCGGCGAGCACTCCGGCGAAGAGATCAGGGGCGAGGTTGGTCACGGCGCCCATCAGGAGTCCACCGGCACTGCCGCCTTCCGCCACCAGACGATCCGGGGAGGTCATCCCGGTCGCGACCAGGTGGCGTGCGCAGGCCACGAAATCGGTGAAGGTGTTCCTCTTCTGGAGCAGCTTGCCGTCTTCGTACCACTGGCGCCCCATCTCACCGCCGCCACGGACATGCGCGACCGCGAAGATCACGCCGCGGTCGAGCTCCGAGAGACGAGCGACGGAGAACCCGGGATCGATCGAGTGCTCGTACGAGCCGTAGCCGTAGAGATGCAGCGGCCGCGGCTCGTCACCCGGCCCGCCGAACGATCGCTTCCAGACGAGGGAGATCGGTACCTGCGTGCCGTCGTCAGCGGTGGCCCAGGCGCGCTGCTGCCCGTAGTCGGTCGGCTCGTAGCCGCCGAGCACCGTCGCGCGCTTGCGCAGCAGGAGCTCTTTGCTCGACAGGTCGAGGTCGTAGACGGTGCCCGGCGTGACGAAGGACGTGAAGCCCAACCGCAGGAACGGGGAGTGCCATTCGGGGTTCCCGCTGACACCCGCCGAATACAGCGGCTCATCGAAGGCGAGCTCGTCGACGACGTCGGTCGTGTAGTCGAGCAGGCCGACGCGCTCCAGCCCCTCGCTGCGGTACTCGACCGTGGCGAAATCGCGGAAAGCGTCCATGCCGAGCAGGCGACGACCGGCGACGTGGGGGATCACGACATGGCGATCGCCGTCGGGGGCCGCGGCCGGCACCGAGACCAGTTCGAAGTCCAGCGCACCGTCGTTGTGCAGGATCAGCAGGCGGTCCTCTCCCTCGACGACGGCGTGGTCCACCGAGTACTCGACGCCTTCGCGGCGCGGCCAGACGAGGCGCGGGGTCGCCGTCAGGTCGCCGGTCAGATCGACGAGGTACTCCTCGCTCGTGATGCTCGAGCCCACCCCGATCACCAGGTACCGGCGGCTGCGGGTGATCCCGGCGCCGAGCCAGTATTTCTCGTCGGCCTCGTGGAACAGCGTCACATCGGCGCTGAGCGGCGTTCCCAGCCGGTGCAGCCACAGGGTGTCGGGGCGCCAGGCGTCATCGCGGGTGGTGTAGAGGATCGCGGTGCCGTCAGGAGTGAAGAACGCACTGCCCGTGTTCGGGATCTCGTCCTCGAGCATCTCGCCGGTGACGAGGTCGCGCACGTGCACCGTGTACACCTCGTCGCCCTCGAAGTCGGTCGACCACAGCAGCTTGTCCGCATCGTCCGAGGTGTCGAAGGCGCCGAGCGAGAAGAACTCGTGCCCTTCGGCCTCGACGTTCCCGTCGAGGAGCACGACCTCGCCGGGAACGGGGACGCCCGATTCCAGCACCGGGGGAGTCCAGTCGTCCGCGACGGCGGCGGCACGGCAGTGGATGCCGTACTGCGCCCCCTCCTCGGTGCGGCTGTAGTACCACCAGTCGCCCCGGCGCGTCGGCACGGAGAGATCGGTCTCCTGAACACGTCCCTTGATCTCCTGGAAGAGGCGTTCGCGCAGGTCGGCGAGGTGCGCGGTGGCGGCCTCGGTGTGCGCGTTCTCCGCCTCCAGATGGGCCACCACCTCGGCATCATCCTTCGCACGCAACCACTCGTACGGGTCGTCCACGGTGTCCCCGTGGTGGGTGCGGGCGGTCGGACGGCGATCGGCGATCGGGGCGTGAGTCACCGTTCCACGCTATCCCAGGTCGAGTTGACCGGCACCGGGGACGGTGGGAGGATTCAACGGGGCCGGTTAACGGAAGTCAAACCCACGGTGAACTCTTCGTTCATCACGTCGATCCCGTCGACATCTCCCTCTTCCTCAACGACCGAAAGCGACCGGTGGAAACCGCAGCCCTCATCGTCGTGCTGGTGATCTTGCTGGCACTCTTCTTCGACTTCACGAACGGCTTTCACGACACCGCGAATGCGATGGCCACGCCCATCGCGACCGGCGCTCTGAAGCCCAAGACCGCCGTCCTCCTGGCGGCTGTGCTGAACCTGGTCGGCGCCTTCCTCTCGACGGAGGTGTCCAAGACCGTCTCGCACGGCATCATCCGCGAGGAGAGCATCCAGGATCAGGCCCAGATCTTCCTGCCGATGATCTTCGCGGGTCTGATCGGCGCGATCACCTGGAACATGCTGACCTGGCTGCTCGGCCTCCCGTCCAGCTCCTCGCACGCGCTGTTCGGCGGCCTGATCGGCGCCACCATGGTGGGAGTGGGTGTCGGCGGCATCGACTTCGGCATGGTCCTGTCCAAGATCATCCTTCCGGCCATGATCGCTCCGGTCACGGCGCTGATCATCGCGTTCATCGCGACGAAGATCGCCTACTCCATCACGCGGCGCTACGACGGCAAGCCCGACGGTCGCGACGGCTTCCGGTGGGGGCAGATCTTCACCTCCTCGCTCGTCGCCCTCGCGCACGGCACGAATGACGCGCAGAAGACGATGGGTGTCATCACGCTCGCCCTGATCACGGTCGGGTGGCAGAGCAGCTCGCAGGCGGATCCGTATCTCTGGGTCATCGTGGCGTGTGCCGTGACGATCGCCCTGGGGACCTACCTCGGCGGATGGCGCATCATCCGCACGCTCGGCAAGGGGCTGACCGATGTCAAGCCCGCGCAGGGGTTCTCCGCCGAGAGCTCGACCGCCGCCACGATCCTCGCGTCCAGCGCCTTCGGGTTCGCCCTGTCGACCACGCAGGTGGCCTCGGGGTCGGTGATCGGCTCCGGACTCGGACGTCGGGGTTCGACCGTGCGCTGGAGGACAGCCGGGCGCATCGCCATCGGCTGGCTGCTGACGCTCCCGGCTGCGGGAGCCGTGGGGGCGGTCGCCGCGCTGCTGATCAACTGGCTCGGCATCTGGGGCATCGCGATCGACACGCTGCTCGCCCTCGTGGTCATCATCGGCCTCTTCCTGCGTTCGCGCCGCAACGCCGTGACGCACGCGAACGCGATGAGCGACGTGGCAGAGTCCGGTCTCGCGGTGGACCTGCCCGACTCCCCGCCCCCGACGCGTCGTCAGCAGCGGGCGGCGCTGGCGAAGGCCGAGCAGAAGGAGGAGGCGAAGTGAGCGTCTCGATCGACTGGACCGCGTTCCTCCTCGTGTTCGTCGCGGCGCTCCTCGGGGCGGCGGCGATCGTCACCTTCTACGCGGTCGGTCTGCGGCTGCTCGTCCGCAGCGGTCGGGCGCCCGTGGTGAGTCCCGCCGAGTTCACCGACGCCATCACGGTGATCTCGGAGAAGGAGCTCAAGCGCGCGGCGAAGCAGGCGGCGAAGCAGGCGCGGAAGAGTCCGCTGACCGAGGGGCAGAAGCGCACGTCGCTCTTCGGCGCCTACGCGTGCTTCGCCCTGTGCGCGGCTGCCGTGGTCGGCGGCATCCTGATCATCGTCGTCGGTCATTGATCGGCGGGCGCTGAGGCGCGAGGCGCTGATGCGCGTCTCCGCGGTGGCGTCCTAGGCTGGGCCCATGACTGCGACCTCCGGGAACGAGTACGTGTTCGGCCGCCATCGGCCGGCCTCGCATGTGCTGATCCACGTCAGCGATCCGCACTTCCTCGCGGGCGGTGCGCGACTGGGAGGACGTTTCGACGTCGAGCAGAACTTCGCCCGCACACTCGATGCGATCCGGCGGGTGCACCCGCGCCCGGCGGCGATCGTCGTGACGGGGGACCTCGCCGATCTCGGTGAGCCCGAGGCCTATCGCCGTCTCCGTGCGGCGATCGATCCGGTGGCGGCTGCCCTCGACACCGTCGTGATCTGGGTCGCCGGCAATCACGACGAGCGTCCGGCGCTCCGAGAGAGCCTGCTGGGCCTGGCGCCGACCGAGGAACCGGTGACGGGCGTCTGGGATCTCGACGGCCTGCGGGTGATCGCGCTCGACACCAGCGTGCCCGGCTGGCATCACGGAGACCTCGACGACGCGCAGCTCGCGTGGTTGGCCGGCGTGCTCGAGGAGCCGGCGCCGCACGGCACGCTGATCGCGATGCACCATCCTCCGCTGCCGAGTCACCTGCCGCTGTTCGACATCCTCGAACTGCGCCATCAGGACGAACTCGCCGCGATCATCCGAGGCAGCGATGTGCGCGGAATCCTCGCCGGCCACCTGCACTACTCCGCGCACGGAGACTTCGCCGGGGTTCCCGTGAGCGCGGCGTCGGCGACCTGCTACACCATGAACGTGTCGCTCCCCGCTGCGGACGTCAACGGCATGGACGCCGCCCAGGCCTTCCAGCTCGTGCACGTGCACCCCGAGACCATCACCCATACGGTCGTCCCGGTCACGGCGGCGCCGACCGGGGACGTGTTCTCGGAGGCCTGGCTGGAGCGGATGGCGAGATTGACGCCGGACGAGCGCCTGGAGGCGTTCTCGCGCAAGCCCGGGCGCTGAGCAGGCCTCAGCGCAGGATGCCGGTCACCAGGTCGTCGATCACCTCGTCCGTCGAGGTGTCGGGATCGATCGAGGTCGTCAGGCGATCGAGCAGGAGTCCGTCGATCGCGTAGTGGAACAGTGCGATCTCGCGTCGGCCACCCGGGAGTCCTGCCGCGGTGTTGAACGCGACGTCGTCCTCGAACCCGGAGCGCTGCCAGGCGCCGAGGATCGCGGCCAGGTCAGGGCGGCGGCTGCTCTCGAGGCGGAGCTCGAACAGCGCCAGCGTCACCTGACGGTCGTCCGTGAGCCGGCGGACGATGTCGCGCAGGTAGTCGGCGAAGAGAGCGGCGCCGGGCACCCCGTTCGCCCGCGCGGCGAGTTGCTCCGCCGTCGGGGCCAGCCGCTCACCGATCCGGTCCACGAGGCCGGCGATGAGGGCCTCTCGGGAGCGGAAGTAGTTCGACGTGGTGCCGGGGGGCACCTCGGCGGCCTCGTCGACGGCGCGATGGGTGAGGCCGCGCGACCCGTCCTCCGCCAGGACCCGGAGTCCGGCATCGGCGATCACTCGTCGTCTGGTGTCGTTTCTGGCCATGTGACGAGGCTACCGTCACCACTACGCATGTTGTATATTGACCACTACGAATGTTGTGATTGGAGCATTATGCGAGAACTCGTCTACTACGTCGCCGTCAGCCTCGACGGCTTCATCGCGGGCCCGGAGGGGCAGTTCGACGGTTTCCCGGTCGACGGCGACCACATGCAGGCGATCGCCGAGACCTACCCCGACACGATCCCGACCGATCTCGCCGACTCGGTCGGCATCGAGCGCACGACTCCGATGTTCGACACGGTCCTGATGGGCTGGAACACCTACGCCGTCGGCCTGCCGCTGGGCGTGCGCAGCCCTTACCGGCATCTGCGGCAGATCGTCTTCTCGCGTACGCGCCGTGCCGAGGTGGATGACGTCGAGACGAGGGATGACGATCCCGTCGCCGTCGTGCGGGCGCTGAAGCGTGAGCAGGGGAGATCCCTCTGGCTGTGCGGGGGAGGAGCCATGGCCGCGACCTTGTCGGGAGAGATCGACCGTCTGGTGCTCAAGCGCAACCCGGTGCTGTTCGGCTCGGGCGTCCCGCTCTTCGCGCCCGGCCCGTACGCACCGGAGCGATTCGACGAGGTGGCGACGACCGCGTTCCGCTCGGGTGTCGTGATCAGCGAGTACACGCGCGCGGCGCCGCACTGAACTCCGAGTGGCGGCACCGGGGTGGACAGCGGCATCCGCGTAGACTGGACGGCATCCCCCACCCTTTTCCACCCGCCACGACCCACGAGGATGTGACATGGCTTCTGCCGCGCCTGCCCTGACCCGCACCGAGACCGATTCGCTCGGGAGCATGGAGATTCCCGTCGACGCGTACTGGGGGATCCACACCGCCCGCGCCGACGCGAACTTCCCGATCACCAAGCGACCGATCTCCGTCTACCCCGATCTCGTCCGCGCGCTCGCGATGGTCAAGCAGGCCAGCGCCCGCGCGAACCGGCAGATCGGTGTGCTCGACCCGGAACGGGCCGATCTGATCGACCGGGCGGCGCAGCGCGTCATCGACGGCGAGTTCCACGACCAGTTCACGGTCGGCGTGATCCAGGGCGGGGCCGGGACGTCCACGAACATGAACGCGAACGAGGTCATCACCAACGTCGCGCTCGAGATGGCCGGACGCGAGAAGGGCGACTACGCCTTCCTCTCGCCGATCGACCACACGAACCGCAGCCAGTCCACGAACGACGTCTACCCGACGGCGGTCAAGATCGGTCTGTCGCTCACGCTGCGCTCACTGCTGGAGGAGCTCGATCTCCTCCGCCGCTCCTTCCTCGGCAAGGCGGTCGAGTTCCACGACATCCTCAAGGTCGGACGCACGCAGCTCCAGGACGCGGTCCCGATGACGCTCGGCCAGGAGTTCAACGGCTTCGCGACCACCCTGGGTGAGGACCACAGTCGACTGACCGAGAACGCGTCGCTGATGTTCGAGATCAACATGGGGGCGACGGCGATCGGCACGGGCATCACCACGCACGTCGATTACGCGCCTGCCGTGCTGCACCATCTCCGGGAGATCACCGGTCTCGACCTGGAGACCGCGACGGACCTCGTCGAATCCACGAGCGACACGGGGTCGTTCATGTCGTTCTCCTCGACGCTCAAGCGCAATGCGATCAAGCTGTCGAAGATCTGCAACGACCTGCGCCTGCTGTCGTCCGGCCCGCAGGCGGGCTTCGGCGAGATCAACCTCCCGGCCATGCAGGCGGGCTCGAGCATCATGCCCGGCAAGGTCAACCCGGTGATCCCCGAGGTCGTCAACCAGGTGGCGTTCGCCGTGGTCGGCGCCGACATGACGGTGACGATGGCCGTGGAAGGCGGTCAGCTGCAGCTCAACGCCTTCGAGCCTGTGATCGCGCACTCGATCTTCCAGTCGATCACGTGGATGCGTCAGGCGATGTGGACCCTGCGCGTCAACTGCGTCGACGGGATCACGGCCAACCGCGACCGACTCGGCGCCATGGTCGGTGCCTCCGTCGGCGTCATCACCGCGCTGACTCCCTTCATCGGCTACGCCGCGGCCGCCGCGCTCGCGAAGACCGCCCTGCTGACCAACCGCAACGTCGCCGACCTCGTGGTGGAGGCCGGCCTCATGTCTCGCGACGAGGTCATCAAGCAGCTCTCCCCGGCCCGGCTGTCCGGTCTCGAGGCCGTGACGGCGGCGATCCCGATCATCGCTCCGGAGGACATCCTCGACGTCTGATCCGACAGCGGAAAGGCCCCGGTGCGAATCGCCCGGGGCCTTTCTCCGTTCCTGGTCGCGGCGGTGACGCCGTCGCTGCGAGATCAGTCGAGGATGCGGCAGTGCGTGGTGAGCGCGCCGATCCCGTCGATCCCGACCGTGACCGTCGAGCGGTCGCGGAGGAAGATCTGCGGGTCGCGCGAGTAGCCGGCCCCGCCGGGGCTCCCTGTCGAGATCAGGGTGCCGGGGAGCAGGGTCAGCGACTGCGACAGGTGGGCGATGAGGGTCGCGACGGAGCGCACCATCTGATCCGTGGAGGCGTCCTGCACCGTGTGGCCGTCCACGATCGTCCAGATGTGCAGATCCTGCGGGTCGGCGACCTCGTCGGCCGTGACGGCGAAGGGTCCGGTCGGTGTGAAGCCGTCGAACGACTTGCAGCGCGACCACTGAGCCTCCGCGAACTGCACGTTGCGGGCCGTGATGTCGTTGACCACGGTGTATCCCCACACGTGGTCCAGGGCATCCGCTTCTGAGACGTCCTTGGCCGGAGTGCCGATCAGGACGCCGAGCTCGGCTTCGTAGTCGACGGCTTCGCTGAGCGTCCGCGGCCAGGACGTGGTGTGCTCGTGCCCGGTGAGCGAGTTCGGCCACAGCGTGAACACCGTCGGGGCGGTGTCGGTCTTCAGCCCGAGCTCGCTGGAGTGCGCGGCGTAGTTGAGCCCGACGGCGAGGACCGCGGGGGGTGCGAGGACCGCGGAATCGAAGGTCCAGTCGTCGAGCGGATGCCGCGGCGCCGTGCCGGATGACAGTGCGGCGCGCAGGGCGTCGAGGGTCTCGTCTCCTCCCTCGATCAGCTGCTGCAGGGTCGCAGGAGGGTCGGTGAGGAGATCGGAGACGAGGATGGCGTCGGCGTCTTCCACCACGGCGAGAGCCGGGCGAGAGGAATCAGCACGGCGCAGATGAGCGAACCGCATGCTTCTACGCTACCGGGTGCAGCGCGGGCGGCGCTTGGACGAGTCCGCCACAACGTCGGCCGATCCCTTGTCGGCCCTAGGCTGTCGCTATGACTTTCGGAGGACCGTCCCCATCGCAGCAGCCGTCGCCGTACACGCCGCCGCAGTATTCGCAGTCCCCGTACACGCCGCCGCAGTTCTCGCAGCACCCGACCTATGCGTCGGCATTGGCTCAGCCCACCGCGTACTCGCCGCCCGCCCCGGTCGCGCCCTCCCCGGCTGAGGCGCTGCCGTCGCTCCCGGTGCCGACGAAGAAGGGGCATTCGGTCTCGTTCTGGCTGTTCGGCGCTCTCGGTTTCGTGCTGCTCGCGCTGATCGGCTACTTCGTCTGGGCGCTCGGGCCGGTGGCTTCGGTGATCGGTCTGGTGCTCGCGCTCATCCCGCTCACGGTCGTGCTGCTCGGCGTGCGGATGATCGACCGATGGGATCCGGAGCCCAAGCGGCTCCTGGTGTTCGCAGTCGCGTGGGGAGCGATCGCCGCCGTGGGGCTGACGCTGCTGTTCGACCTCGGCATCACGCTGCTCTTCGGCATCCGCGATGACGCGCTGACCGCCGTCGTGCAGGCCCCCATCGTGGAGGAGTTCTGGAAGGGCCTCGGCGTCTTCCTCATCTTCGTGGTCGCCCGCCGCGCGTTCGACGGTCCGGTCGACGGCGTCGTCTACGGCGCGCTGGTGGGTGCCGGTTTCGCGTTCACCGAGAACATCCAGTACTTCGCCATCAGCCTGATCGAGGGGGGAGGGGAGCAGCTCACGGTGACCTTCGTGGTGCGCGCCCTGCTCTCGCCGTTCGCGCACGCCATGTTCACGGCACTCACCGGCTTCACGATCGGCCTCGCCGCTCGTCGGCACGCCTCCGCCGGCACCGCGATGGGTGCGGGGCTGCTCGGCATGCTCGGCGCGATCCTGCTGCACGCGCTGTGGAACGGATCGGCGACGTTCGCCGACTTCTTCGTGCTCTACATCACGCTGCAGGTGCCGCTGTTCATCGGCTTCATCATCGCGATCATCGCGCTGAAGCGTGAGGAAGCCCGGCTCACCCGCGCCCGCCTCAGCGAGTACGCCGCCGCCGGGTGGTTCACGCCCGAAGAGGTGACGATGCTCGCCACGCCGGCCGGGCGCAAGGTGGGACTCGGCTGGGCGGCGCAGCTGCGCGGCGATCGCCGGCCCCTCATGCGGGAGTTCATCAAGGACGCCACGGCGTTGGCCGCGGTGCGCCAGCGGGCGCTCACCGGTCGGGACCCCCTGGCCGCCGAGGATGAACGCGCTCTGCTCATCCGCACCCGTGCCGTCCGAGCCGCGCTGCTCGCCTACTGACGCGCCCCGGAGCGGGCGCAGGCCTCAGCGGTCGAACGCGGGTGGGGACAGACTCAGCGCCCGATGCTGCGGCGATGCCTGCATGTCAATCGGGCGCTGAGTTGATCTGTACACAGCGTCCTCCCGTGACCGTCATGTGTCAAGAGGGTCTTGTGCCGGATGTTCGCTGTCAGCGGGTCCGGTCGCGTTGACCCGTCCCGTGCGCTCCGGTTGGATGGAGACATGACTGATCGCACAAAGCCTGAATTCGACGCTCCCACCGGTCCTGCTCCCGCGGAGCTCGTCATCCGAGACATCATCACGGGCGACGGCGACGAGGCGAAGCCCGGCGACACCGTCACCGTGCACTACGCCGGTGTCGAGTTCGACTCCGGCGAGGAGTTCGACTCCTCCTGGGGCCGGGGAGAGACCATCCAGTTCCCGCTCCGCGGCCTGATCCAGGGCTGGCAGGACGGCATCCCCGGCATGAAGGTCGGCGGACGTCGCGAGCTCACCATCCCGCCGCACCTGGCGTACGGCCCCGCCGGTTCCGGTCACTTCCTGTCCGGCAAGGCGCTGATCTTCATCATCGATCTGGTCGCCGTCGGCTGACATCACCCATCGAACGCGCCTCTCTCCGTCCTGGAGAGAGGCGCGTTCCGTCTTCTCCGCCGACGCGCATGGAGGAGAATCACATCCGCGGGAATGTATTCTCGTGAATGCGAGTTCTGTACTCGTATGCCGCAAGCGCGGCCCCCGTCACGTGAAGGAGATCCCATGACCACCATCGACATCCCCGGTTACCGTTCCGGCACCTGGGTGCTGGACCCGTCGCACAGCGAGGTCACCTTCAGCGTCCGCCACATGATGATCTCGAAGGTGCGCGGCACCTTCGGAGTGAAGAGCGCGACGCTGATCGCCCCGGAGAACCCCCTGGAGGCCAAGGTCGAGGCGAGCGTCGACGTGACCTCGATCGACACCAAGGACGAGGGTCGCGACACCCACCTCCGCTCGGGCGACTTCTTCGACACCGAGAACTTCCCCACCATGGAGTTCGTCTCCACCGGTGCCCGCGCTGAGGACGGCGAGCTGTTCGTCGACGGCGACCTGACCATCCGCGGCATCACCAAGCCCGTCAGCTTCGAGCTCGACTTCGGCGGCTTCGGCAGCGACCCGTGGGGCAACTACAAGGCCGGCGCGTCGGCGAAGACCGTGATCAACCGCGAAGACTTCGGCCTGACCTGGAACTCCGCGCTCGAGACCGGCGGCGTGCTCGTGGGCAAGGACGTCACGATCACGCTCGACCTGCAGGGCGCCCTGCAGCAGGACTGATCGCCGCGCGCAAGCGGACTGATCTCGGAACCCCGAGCCCGTGAGGGCTCGGGGTTCTCTGCGTCACGGTCGTGGAGGGCGGCCGAGGGCTGGTAGACTCTTCAGGTTGCCGTTTGATCGGCCGCGGATAAAGAGAGCCCTCGCATCAGGCGTCGGGCGCCGCGCAACGAACTGAAAGGGGATCCCATCTATGCCACTCGAGTCTGACGCCAAGAAGGCGATCATGGAAGAGTACGCGACGCACCCCGGTGACACCGGATCCCCCGAGGTGCAGGTCGCAATGCTGACGCAGCGCATCAAGGACCTCACCGAACACCTCAAGGAGCACAAGCACGACCACCACTCGCGTCGTGGCCTGTTCCTCATGGTGGGTCAGCGCCGTCGTCTGCTCGGCTACCTCCAGGACATCGACATCGCGCGCTACCGCTCGCTGATCGAACGTCTGGGTCTTCGCCGATAAAGCGACCCTGCGTGCTATCGCGCAAAACATTCTTGGAAGGCCGTCCCTGGTGTGGGGCGGCCTTCGTTTTTCCCCGCACCGTGGTTCGACGGGATGGGTTGACCTTCCTCTGACTTTCCCGTAGGAAAGAAGGAGACTTTCCTGTCGGAAAGTGGAGGAGGTCGATCATGGAGCACAAGCCGGTCCCGGGACAGGAACCACTCGCCCCGCCGAGCCCCGAACTCGCGCAGCAGTATCTGGATCACGCACAGGCCGTGGCCGGTCGTCGTGGATATGCGGTCGATCGACGAGCGCTCGCGTGGCTGCAGATCGCCAACGCCCTGGTCACGGGCGTGTACCTGACGGCGCTCGCAGGGACGCTCCAGCGGGGGATTCCCGGAGAGACCCAGATCGTGCTCTTCACGTTCCTGGTATGGACGCAACTCGCCAGCGGTATGGCGCAGCGCAGCGGGATGCAGTGGCGCATGACGCGGTCCCGATGGCCGTCGCTGGTCGGTGTCGTGCTGCTGGGGCTGGGAGCACTGATCCTCTTCGGTTTCGCCGCTTTCGATCCTGACCTCCCGCCGGTCGTCACGCTGCTGCCCGGCGTCGTCGTCCTGGTGGGCTTCGGAGGGCACGGCCTCGTCCAACTCGCCCGCGCGTCACGGGGCCCGCGGGCTCCTCGAACCGCGCGCACGCCCCTGTCGCCCTGGGCCCGCCGGGGGACGGTCCTCGTCGGGGTGGCGATGGGCGCTCTCACCTTCCTCGCTTCCGCCCAGGACGGTGTCATCACCTCGGTGCTCGTGCTCCTCGTCGCTCTGCTGTTGTTCGCCTGGGTTCTCGCGGCCAGGACGGAGCTGGGGCTCCCCGGCATCGGGGCGGCGTGGCGGTGGCCGCACGTGACGGCCTTCGCCCTGTCGGCGTCGGCGCTCCTGGCCCTCGTTCTCGCTGATCGCGGCGCGGACGGGTCCTCCCTCGTCGCGGGAGCGGTGGGCGGAGCGGGGATCGTCCTGCTGTTCGTCGCCGTCTCGTTCGTGCGCGGACGTGATGTCCGTGAATGACTCGGAGGGGACGCCTCGCCCGCACCCCCGTACACGGCTCGACGATCACTTCGCCTCACCCATCCGGTTCTCGCTGATGGCGTCGCTCAGTGAGGGCATCGAACTCGACTTCGCGACCCTGCGCGAGATCCTGCAGTGCGGGGACTCGCCCCTGAGCAAGGCGATCGCGCACCTGCACGCCGCGGACTACGTCGTATCCCGCAAGGATCGGCTCGGAGGCCGAACGCGCACGTGGGTGCGATCGACGCATGTCGGTCGCGAGGCGTTCGCCGGACACCTGCACGCGCTCAGAGAGATCGTGGCCCTGAGCGGCACCGAGACGTTCTGAGAGGGTGCAGCAGAGGAGCGGTCGGATCAGGCAGGCTTTCTCACCAGATCGGGGTGGTGGATCGCGGCGACGTCGGGGTGCGCGCGCAGGCGTGACTTGAGCGCGTTCTCGCCGTACGAGGCGTGGATCGGGTTGTCGGGGTCTTCCGTGACGCCGTTCGCGTGCGCGGCGAGCTCCGGCGGAAGCTCGATCAAGGGCAGCCGTGCATCGAGCCCCGGGTTGAAGAAGAACGGGATCGAGATGCGCTCGTCGGGGGCTTTCGGCGACACCACGCGGTGATTGGTCGCCTTCAAGTAGCCCCCCGTCGCGTACTCGAGCAGTTCGCCGATGTTGACGACGAAGGCGCCGGGAACGGGCGGGGCATCCACCCACTCGCCGTCGCGCTCGACCTGCAGCCCGCCCTTGCCGGGTTCGACCCAGAGCAGCGTGAGCACGCCCGAGTCCTTGTGCGCTCCGACGCCCTGCTGCGGCTCGGGTTCGTGCGAGCCGGGGTAACGGACGATCTTGATCAGCGTCGAGGGGTCTCCGAAGTGCTCGTCGAAGTACGTCTCCTCGGCCCCCAGTGTCTTCGCCCAGGCGCGGAGCAGCTTGCGCGAGACGCCGGTCAGAGTGTCGTGCCACTCGGTGACGATCTCTCGCAGTTCCGGCTGCGCCGCAGGCCAGAGGTTCGGTCCGGTCAGGCGGTTGAAGGCAGGCCCGCCCTCGATGGCTTCTCGCTCGGGTCCGATGTCGATCTGCTCTCGCCAATCGACCTTCCCCTGCGTGCGCTCTCCGCCGACCCGGGTATACCCCCGGAAGTGGGGGCTCTTGACGTTCTCGATCGCGAGCTTGTCCTCGTCGGGCAGTGCGAAGAAGTCGAGCGCCGCCCGGTGCAGCCGCGATTCGAGTTCGGGGGAGATGCCGGTGCCCGTCAGGTAGAAGAAGCCGACGTCGTGAGTCGCGGCGCGCAGGTCGTCGCGGAACTGTGCGGCGGCGTCCGGGCCGTCATCGAGCCGGGAGAGGTCGAGGATGGGAAGCGAGAGTTCTGCCATGCACCGAGAGTAGATCGGTTGCGTCTGCGATGGCTGAGTGTTGCGTCGCGTTACCCGCGGGACCGCCGTCGGGTTTTCGCCGGTATGCCCGGGCAGTGCTACAGTCTGTCGGTGGTAAGGAATGCCTTACCTTCATAGTCGTCAGAAAGTCTTCCGTGCTCGCCACCTTCCTGATCGGCCTTCGCGAAGGCCTCGAGGCCGCACTCGTCGTCGGCATCCTCGTCGCGTACCTCCGACGGATCGGTCGCAGCGACGTGCTGCCGCGGATGTGGGGCGGCGTCGGTCTCGCGATCGCGCTCGCGCTCGGGATCGGCGCCGTCCTCACCTTCGGCGCGTACTCCTTGACCTTCGAGGCGCAGGAATTGATCGGCGGCGGTCTGTCGCTGGTGGCCGTGGCCATGGTCACCTGGATGATCTTCTGGATGCAGCGCGCCGGTCGGACCATGAAGGCCACGCTCGAGGGCGGCATCGATCGCGCGCTCACCGCGGGCGGTCTCTGGGCGCTGGTGGCGATCGGATTCGTCTCCGTGGCCCGCGAGGGGATCGAGACCACACTGCTGCTCTGGTCGATGGTGCAGTCCTTCGGCGACGCGCCCTCCGCGCTCCTGGGTGCCCTGCTGGGGCTCGCCGTGGCGGCGACGGTCGGGTGGCTGATCGCCCGAGGAGCGGTGAAGCTCGACCTGCGTCGCTTCTTCGCCTGGACCGGCGGATTCCTCGTGATCGTCGCCGCCGGTGTCCTGGCCTACGCGGTCATGGATCTGCAGGAGGCCGGGGCGCTCCCGGGCCCCTTCACGGCCGCCGCTCCCGTCGATCCGCTCACGGGCGGCGTCGCGATCGGCGGGGCCGGCTTCCCCTTCGGTTGGGCGTTCGACGTCTCGGCGTCCGTCGCTCCGGGCGGGCCGGTCGCCGCGATCCTGCAGGCGACCGTCGGCTTCATGCCTGCGATGACCTGGCTGCAGGTCATCGCCTGGACCCTCTACATCACCCTCGTCGGATCGTTCTACGTCCGCGGACTCCGCTCCCGCAGGCCCGCCTCGCCGCGGAGCCCCGCCGCGCCCACAGACGACACGACGCACTCTCTCTCACGACAAGGAGCAGCATGACCACCTCCCCGCGCATCCTCGGCGCCCTCGCCGCCACCGGAGCGACCGCCCTCATCCTGAGCGGATGCGTCGCGAAGAGCGACGTCGCCGCCGCAGACGCCTTCGCCGTGTCGTCGACCGACAGCTCCTGCACCGTTTCGGAGTCGACTGCCGAGAGTGGCACGCTCACCTTCGCGGTCACGAACGACACCGATCAGGTGACGGAGTTCTACCTGCTCGCCGAGGACGGACTTCGTATCGTGGGCGAGGTGGAGAACATCGCCCCCGCGGCGTCGCGCACGCTCACCGTCGTCGCGCAGCCGGGGGAGTACTACACGCTCTGCAAGCCGGGCATGATCGGCGAGGGCGTCGGCAAGACGGCCTTCACCGTGACGGGAGACCGCATCTCGGTCGAGGGCCCCGACGCCGAGCAGAAGCAGCAGGCCGTCGATCTCTACGCCGCTTTCGTGAAAGACCAGGTCGGCCAGCTGGTGCCCGCCGTCGAGGACTTCGTCACCGCCTACGAGTCGGGCGATGACGACACCGCCCGTACGCTCTTCCCGCAGACACGTGCGTTCTACGAGCGCATCGAACCGGTGGCGGAGGCGTTGGGAGACCTGGATCCGCGGATCGACTACCGCGAGGTCGACGCCGTGGCCGAGGGCCTGGACTGGACCGGCTTCCACCGCGTCGAGAAGGATCTGTGGGTGCCCGCGCAGGATGCCCTGAACGCCGACGGCGAGACGCCTGCGTGGCAGGACTGGGCTCCGTCCACGCCCGAGGAGCGCGCCGACTTCGGAGACCTGCTGCTCGCCGACGTGCAGGAGCTGTACGACTACGTGCACTCCGACGACTTCACCACAGCGCTGGAGGACCAGGGGATCGCCGGCATCTCGAACGGGGCGATCGCGTTGCTCGACGAGGTCGCGACCGGCAAGATCTCCGGCGAGGAGGACTGGTGGTCCGGAACGGATCTCTACGACTTCGCCGCGAACGTCGAAGGATCCAAGATGGCCTTCTCCCTCGTGCAGGACTTCGCTTCCGCGCAGGGCGACGACGGAGCAGCACTGGTGTCGGAGATCGAGGCGGGCTACGCCGCGCTCGAGGAGTCGCTCGCCGTGCACGGTTCCCTGAGCGACGGCTTCGTCGGATACTCCGCGCTGACCGACGCCGACAAGCGCGAGTTCACCGACCTCATCAACGCGCTGGCCGAGCCGCTGTCGCGGCTGACGTCCACGGTGCTGGACTGACCCGCGGACCGGGTGCGGCGCGCGACATGGACGAACGAGGAGTGGATGGCGTGGCCGAGGATGGGACGACGGCCGCCGATCAGGAGACGACGCCCGCGACGGCCGGTCTGAGCAGGCGCGGCCTGCTCGGGCTGGCGATCGGCGGCGGCGTGGCGGGGCTCGCGGTCGGCGCGGGCGCCGGTCTCGCGAGCGGAGTCGCGTTGGGACGTGCGCGGGCCGCGGACGACGCCCGCTCTCCGTATGCGTATTTCGGTGCGCATCAGGCCGGGATCACCACGGCGGTGCAGGACCATCTCCACTTCGCCTCCTTCGACATGATGCCCCGGACCGACCGCGACGACCTGATCTCGTTGCTGCAGGACTGGTCGTACGCGGCATCCCGCATGAGCCAAGGACTCGAGGTGAGTGCGACCGGTGCGGTCGGCGGTCCCGCGGAGGCGCCGCCGGACGACACCGGCGAAGCGCTCGGTCTCTCGTCCTCCGGTCTCACGATCACGTTCGGGTTCGGTCCCGGCCTCTTCGAGAACGAGGACGGCGACCGCTACGGCATCGCCGAGCTCCGCCCCGCGGGGCTCGAGCGTCTTCCCGCGTTCCTGGGCGATGACCTCGATCCGGAGAACTCCCACGGCGATCTGTGCATCCAGGCCTGCGCGGACGACCCTCAGGTCGCCGTGCACGCCATCCGCAATCTGAGCCGGATCGCGTTCGGACGCGCTCGACTGCGGTGGTCCCAGCTCGGCTTCGGCAAGACCTCCCGCACCACGGCGGCGCAGGCGACGCCGCGCAACCTGTTCGGGTACAAGGACGGCACCGCGAACATCCTCGCGGATGACCAGCAGGCTCTCGACGAGCACGTGTGGGTCGCGGACACCGACGAGCCGAGCTGGCTCGCCGGCGGCTCCTACCTGGTCGCTCGGAAGATCGCGATGCTGATCGAGACCTGGGACCGCGTGCGGCTGTCGGAGCAGGACGCCATCATCGGTCGTGACAAGGGGGAAGGGGCTCCGCTGTCCGGAGGCACCGAGTTCACGGCACCGAACTTCCGAGGCTCGGCGATCGACGCCGACAGTCACGTCCGGCTCGCGCATCCCGAGCAGAACGGGGGAGTGCGGATCCTGCGCCGCGGCTACAACTACGTCGACGGCAACAACGACCTCGGACGTCTCGACGCGGGGCTCTTCTTCCTCTCGTACCAGCGAGACCCTGCGCAGTTCATCACCCTGCAGCGGCGGCTGTCGACCGACCGGATGAACGAGTACCTCCGCCACGTCGGCTCGGGGATCTGGGCGATCCCCGCCGGGGCGACGCCCGGGTCGTACATCGGCGCCGAGCTCTTCGACTGACACCGGAGCTCACGCGCGCGGCATCCTCACTCCCGGAGAGTCGAGACGACGAAGGCCGCCATCGCGTCCGCCCCGAAATGGTCGTCCGCGGTGATCGTGACCACGGCGTCGTCGGAGAAGATCACGAGTTGGCCGTGCGCACCGTGCAGTCGCCACGCATCGCCCGGTCCGTCCCAGCCCGCGAGCGCGTAGCGGCCGTACCCGGGGCCCGAGCCCGTGATCACGCCGTCCGAGTGCATCTGATCGATCCACTCGGGCGAGACCAGTTGCCGCCCCTCCCAGGCACCACGGTCGCGGATGAGCCGGCCGATGCGCGCCAGCTCCTCCGTGCGCAGCGGCAGGCCCTCCCCTGCGAGGATGTGTCCGTTCGGGCAGCGCCTCCAGACCGTGTCCCGGATATCGAGCGGCTGCAACAGCCGGGCGTCGAGATACGCGTGCACATCGCCGATCCGCGCGGCGAGCACCCGCATGGCGGTGTAGGTGCTCGCATTGGAGTACTGGAAGACGCGCCCCCGGGAGGGGCGCCCCAGGAACTCGACCGCGAGATCCGGCCAGTCGGTCATCATCGATTCCGACCACGGCAGGTCGATCCCGCTCGACATGGTCAGCAGGTGGCGCAGCGTGACGTGTTCGACGCCGGCTCCCAGGCGCAGGTCCGGGAGGAAGGTCGCGATCGGCGCGTCGAAGGACACGAGTCCGTCGTCGGCAGCGAGGGCGGCGGCCAGCACGCTCACTCCCTTCGCCACCGAATGGATCTCCTCACGGGTGTCGGGCGTCCAACGGTGCTCGGCCGTGTCCGCACCGATGCGGACGTGCAGGCCGTGCGCGGCGAATCCGGTGGCATCCGTGCGCTCGACGATCCGATCGCGCACATCCTGGGCCCGGCTCACCCCCGGGTGCCTTCGGCCGCGTCCGTTCCCGAGGTCGTGCGGGGCTCCTCCCGGGGACGACGGGACCCGGTCGGATCATTGCGCCGGCCCTCGCGCGAGGCGAGAGCGGGGTCGGAGAAGAGCCACGTCGGCCGCGGCTCCACCAGCGGGCGGAACACGCGGCGTACGGGCGCGGTGGCCAGCAGAAGCGCCACGACGACCGAGAGGACCGTGACCAGCGGCAGCCACAGCCACGTCGGCTCGAGATCGCGCAGCACGCCGGTCTCGCGGAACGGGTAGAGCACGAAGGAGTGCAGCAGGAACACGTACATCGTGTACTGCCCGAAGGTCGTCCACCAGTAGGTTCCCCGCGGGACGAGGGCGAAGAACGAGGCGCTCAGCAGCAGTGCGAGGAGCATCAGCGCGAGCCGCACGCCCCCGGCCCACCATTGCTCACCGCCCAGATCCGCGTACGAGTCCTCGTAGAACAGCCAGTGCCGCAGATCCACCTCCTGCCAGACGGGAAGCCAGTTCCATGCGGCCCAGCCCGTGCCGCCGAGGATCGCCAGCGCGACGACTCGGATCCACCAGGGGCGGACGTCGAGCAGCCGGAAGCGCGCGACGATGTCGTGTTCGCGCAACCACCAGCCGAAGGCGAAGAAGGGGAGCAGCCCGAGGGTGCGCGACAGCGAGAAGGTGCTGTCGACGTTGGGCAGATATCCCGCGCCGATCGAGATCACGATCGTCCACAGCAGGGGCCAGCGCAGGAGTGCCAGATAGGGGAGGACGAGGCGGAAGATGCCGAGGGCGAGCAGGAACCACAGTGTCCAGGACGGCTGGGTGATGTTGGGATTCGCCTGTCCCTCCACGAGCCACTTCGTGAGGGTCCACAGGAGCTCGAAGATCAGGTACGGGATCAGGATGTCGGTGATGATCCGGGCCATCTGCGTCTTGGTGGGCGATCCGGACTTGGAGAAGTACCCGGAGATGATCGCGAACGCGGGCATGTGGAACGCGTACAGAGCCAGGTAGAACGCGAAAGCGATGTCGGAATCGTAGATCAGGCGCTGGATGGCGTGCCCGAGGACGACGAGCACGATGCACGCGTAGCGCGCGTTGTCCCAGAACGGAACGCGTCGTCGGGGCTTGGGCGTGGCCCCGGTCGGGGGGTCTGCGATATCCGCGCCGGCGCTGCTCATACTGTGAGGGTATCGCGGGGAATAAAGTTGTCGCGTTCGCGTTGACTCATATACATTCAAGTGAATAGAAACGGATGCGGAGTCGTCCGTTTCGGAGAAAACGGAGTAATCATGGACGAGCAGTCAGGCGCCCCGGCGATGCAGTTCGGCATCATGTCGGTCAGCGACATCACCCGCGACCCGACCACAGGTGTGACGCCGAGCGAGCAGGAGCGGATCTCCGCGACGATGGCGATCGCCCGTCACGCCGAAGAGGTCGGTCTCGATGTCTTCGCGATCGGCGAGCACCACAACCCGCCCTTCTGGTCGTCGAGTCCGACGACCTTCCTCGCCGCCCTCGCGGCGCAGACGGAGCGACTGATCGTCTCCACCTCGACCACGCTCATCACGACCAACGACCCCGTGCGCATCGCCGAGGAGTACGCGATGCTGCAGCACGTGTCCGGCGGCCGCATGGACCTCATGCTCGGCCGGGGCAACACCGGCCCCGTCTACCCCTGGTTCGGTCAGGACATCCGCCAGGGACTGCCGCTCGCGATCGAGAACTACGCGCTGCTGCACAAGCTGTGGCGCGAGGACGTCGTGGACTGGGAAGGCAAGTTCCGCACACCGTTGCAGGGCTTCACCTCGACCCCCCGCCCGCTCGACGGCATCGCCCCGTTCGTGTGGCACGGCTCCATCCGCACGCCCGAGATCGCCGAACAGGCGGCCTATTACGGCGACGGCTTCTTCGCGAACAACATCTTCTGGCCGAAGGAGCACTACCAGCGCCTGATCGAGCTGTACCGCCAGCGGTACGCGCACTACGGGCACGGCACCCCGGAGCAGGCGATCGTCGGCCTCGGCGGGCAGGTCTTCATGGCGGCGAAGTCGCAGGATGCGGTGAATCAGTTCCGTCCGTACTTCGACAACGCGCCGGTCTACGGTCACGGTCCGAGCATGGAGGACTTCACCGAGATGACGCCGTTGACAGTGGGTTCCCCTCAGCAGGTGATCGATCGCTACGCGGGCATGCGCGAGCACTACGGTGACTACCAGCGTCAGCTCTTCCTGATCGATCACGCGGGACTCCCGCTGAAGACGGTGCTGGATCAGCTCGACATCCTCGGCTCCGAAGTCGTGCCGGTGCTCCGCAAGGAGCTGGCGAAGGACCGCCCGGCCGGCGTGCCGGATGCTCCGACGCACGCGGCCCGCGTGAAGGCGGAGTTCGGCGACGGCCCCACCCGCCAGGCGCGCCCCGGCGCCAACCGCGGTGACAACCTGACGGGCGACTCGCCCTACCAGGACACCCCTGCCCCGGCAGGTGCGGCATTCGGGCTGAGCCGGAAGGGGGCTTGAGATGACCACGCGCCGCATCGCGGTCGTCTCCGCCGGACTGTCGAACCCGTCCTCCACGCGCATGCTCGCCGATCGCCTGGCGGCGGAGACGAGCAAGGCGCTGCGTGCACGCGACATCGACGTGAGCGTCGACGTGATCGAGCTGCGCGACTACGCGCACGACATCACGAACAACCTGCTCACCGGCTTCGCTCCGCCCGCCCTGGAGACCGCCATCAACACCGTGGTCTCGGCGGACGCGCTGATCGCGGTGACGCCGATCTTCTCCACGAGCTACTCCGGGTTGTTCAAGTCGTTCATCGATGTGCTCGACCCTGATGCGCTCACCGGGAAGCCGGTGCTGATCGGTGCGAACGCCGGCACCGCGCGGCATTCCCTCGCGATCGACTACGCCATCCGCCCTCTGTTCGCCTACCTGCACGCCGACGCGGTCTCGACCGGCGTCTTCGCGGCCTCGAGCGACTGGGGTGACGCGGGGGATGACGTCGCACCCCTCGCGAAGCGCGTCGAGAAGGGTGCGCGTGAACTCGCCGATGCGATCGCGCGTCGCGAGAGCGTCGCGGTCGTCGATCCCTACGACCCTGCGACCTACCTCGGTGAAGGCCGCTCGTTCGGGCACATGCTGGGCGGTCTCGCGGGCGAGTGAGTCATGACGGCGGAAGCGCTGATCCGGGTATGCCGCGGTCAGCGCTTCCAGCCGTACTCCGTCTCCGGGCGGCCGCGGGCCCCGTACCGGGCGGTCCGGACCAGCACCCCCTCGGCGGCGAGATGTTCGAGGTAGCGACGAACCGCGACCCGTGACATGCCCAGTCGGGCGGCGGCCTCGCTCGCCGACAGCGGTCCCGCCGCTCGCACCTCCGTCGTCACCCGCTCGAGTGACGATGCGGACAACCCCTTCGGAAGCGTGATCGCCCCGGTCGCGCGCCCCAGCAGCGCGTCGATCTCGGCCTGCGTCGCCTCGCCCTCGGTGGATCTCGCCTGATCGCGGTGTGCCCGGTACTGCTCCAACCGCTCCTGGAACACGGCGAAGGGGAACGGCTTGACGAGATAGTGGAACACGCCGAGTGCGGCCATCTGACGGACGGTCTCCGCATCGCGCACCCCGGTGATCGCGATCACGTCGACGGCGGCGGAGCGCGACCGCAGTGCGCGCAGCACGTCGAGCCCCGATCCGTCGGGCATGGTCATGTCGAGCAGGACCAGGTCGAAGGCGCCGGGCCCCGGGCTGTCCAGAACGGCGCTCA
The DNA here is from genome assembly GCF_055361165.1 of Microbacterium sp. TW_SC_2. Classification (NCBI taxonomy): domain Bacteria; kingdom Bacillati; phylum Actinomycetota; class Actinomycetes; order Micrococcales; family Microbacteriaceae; genus Microbacterium; species Microbacterium sp. TW_SC_2. Next base: position 1,353,505 of record NZ_CM143952.1, read on the forward strand.
CGGCGGCTCGGGCTCCCGTGCATTCGCCGGCGACGAGAAAACCGTCCAGGCGCCCCACGTAGTCGCGGTGGAGTTCGAGGGTGAGGGCGTCGTCGTCGACCAGCAGCGTGCGGATCATGATCTCCTCCGGTGAGCGGATGCGGCGGGGAGGACCACACGGAACGTCGTCGGACGCAGCGACAGGTCCACCGATCCGCCGGCGCCGGTGACGACCGAGTGCACGAGCGCGAGACCGACGCCGCGCCCGTCGACGCCCGACGGCTTGGTGGAGAAGCCCGGGTCGAAGATGTGCGCGCGCACGTCGTCAGCGATGCCGGGTCCGCTGTCGGCGACCTCGAGCACGACCCCGCCGTGATCGGCCGGGCTCAGGGCGACGGAGACCCAGCGGTCCGGTCCGTCCGCCGCGGCATCCATGGCATTGTCGATCAGATTCCCGAGCACGGAGACGCTGTCCACGGTCGACAGCGGCGAGCGCGGTGTCTCCGGCTCGATGCGCACCCGCCAGTCGATTCCCCGCTCCTTCGCCTGGGAGGCCTTGCCGAGCAGAAGGGCGCCGACCACGGGATCGCCGTGTCGCCGTGCCGTCACCTGGTCGACGAGCGATTGGCTCTGTCGGGAGGTCTCGGTGAGGATCTCGATCGCCTCGGCGGTGCGGTCGAGCTCCAGGAGCGCGACGGCGGTGTGCATGCGGTTGCCGTGCTCGTGCGTCTGCGCGCGCAGCGCTTCCCCCAGCGTCCGGATGGACTCGTAGGAGGAGACGGCGTCACGCACCTGGCCCGGGGGCATGTCGCCGGCGATGCGTCGGGTGACGCGCCGCGCCAAGCCCGCTCCGAGTGCGCCCACGGCCACGAGGCCCAGGGTGATGCCGAGCGACAGCGGCAGTCGGCGGACGAGGGTCTCGGAGATCGATTCGGTCGTGACTCCGGCCGCGGCCCAGCCGACGAGCTCGCCGGCGTCATCGGTCACCGGGACGATCGTGCGCACCGAGGGTCCGAGCGTCCCGGTGAAGATCTCGGTGAGCGCGCGGGGCTCGTCGGGAATCGTGCCGATGTACGGCTCGCCGATCTGATCGAGGTCAGGGTGGGTGACGCGGATGCCGTCCACCGTCATGATCGTGACGAAGTCGAGGCAGGCGGCGGCGATCACATCGAGCGCATACGGCTCCAGCACCTCCGCGGCGGCTTCCGCGTCAGCGTCGACGGCACCAGCGGCGACGACGGCGTCGAGAGTGTCCTGGACGACCGGTGTCGCCGCGATCGTGACGGCGGTCGCCGCGGTGACGCGCTCCGCTTCGGCGTGGGTCGCGCGCTGTGCCTCGATCACCAGGAACACGGCGACCAGGGCTCCGATCAGCACTGCGGCGAGCAGCAGGACGAGGAAGACCCGGGACGCGGCGCTGCGGGTCGCTGCGGCGAGAGCCATGGCGGCTCCGATCTTCTTCGGTCGTGGTCGTGGTCGTGACCAATACGACCACAAATGGTGCGGGCATGTGAAGTCGACCACCGTGGGGTCATCAGTCAGCGCAGACGCTGACGGCATGAGACGAAGACGTTCATGATCAAGGAGGAAACATGGCCATCACGACGGGGTTCTCCCTTCCCGGGTTCCACTGGCGGCGGGGCAAGCAGTCCTGGGACCGTCACACCTGGCTCTACATCTCGGTGCTGCTCGCTGTCGTGCTGGGGGCGATGGTCGGGCTCATCTGGCCCGAGGTCGGGCAGGGCTTCGAGGCGCTCGGCAAAGGGTTCGTCGCTCTGATCAAGATGATGATCGCGCCGATCATCTTCTGCACGATCGTGGTGGGAGTCGGGTCGATCGCGAAGGCGGCGACGGTCGGGAAGATCGGCGGCCTCGCGCTGCTGTACTTCATGATCATGTCGACCTTCGCGCTCGCGATCGGTCTGGTCGTCGGCAACATCATCCACCCCGGTGCCGGTCTCGACATGGCGTCGTCGACGTACGACACCACGGACACGGAGGCCAAGACCACGCAGGAGTTCATCCTCGGGATCATTCCCACCACCTTCTTCTCCGCCTTCACGGGGGAGAGCGTGCTGCAGGTGCTGTTCATCGCCCTGCTGGTCGGTTTCGCGCTGCAGGGACTCGGCGAGCGCGGTGCGCCCATCATGGAGGCGGTCAAGCAGCTGCAGAAGCTCGTGTTCCGCATCCTCGGCATGATCCTGTGGCTCGCGCCGATCGGCGCCTTCGGTGCGATCGCCGCCGTGGTCGGCAAGACCGGCGTCGCGGCGATCTGGAGCCTGGGCACCCTGATGATCGCGTTCTACATCACGTGCTTCCTGTTCATCGTCGTCATCCTGGGGGTCCTGCTGTGGGCCGTGACCCGAGTGAACATCTTCAGCCTCATCAAGTACCTGTCCCGGGAGTATCTGCTGATCGTCGGCACGTCGTCGTCCGAGTCGGCTCTCCCTCGACTGATCGCGAAGATGGAGCACGTGGGCGTCTCCAAGCCGGTGGTCGGCATCACGGTCCCGACCGGCTACTCGTTCAACCTCGACGGCACCGCGATCTACCTCACGATGGCGTCGTTGTTCATCGCGACCGGGATGGGGCAGCCGATGTCGATCGGCGAGCAGATCGGGCTGCTGGTGTTCATGATCGTGGCGAGCAAGGGTGCGGCCGGCGTCACCGGTGCGGGACTCGCCACTCTCGCCGGAGGCCTCCAGGCCTACCGTCCCGACCTGGTGGACGGCGTGGGCGTCATCGTCGGCATCGATCGCTTCATGTCGGAAGGACGCGCACTGACGAACTTCACCGGCAACGCCGTCGCGACGTTGCTCATCGGCACCTGGACCAAGCAGATCGACCGGGATCGTGTGCGACAGGTCCTCAGCGGAGAGCTGCCGTTCGATGAGGCGCTGCTCGACGGCGTCGACGCGCACGGGATGTCGGACGAGAAGCAGGCATCCGACGTTCAGGAACTGAAGGACTCGGCACTGACCGAGATGGAAGCCAAGGAAGCACGGGCACGCGCCCGCGCCGCGCAGGGATGATCGCACCCCGAGAGGGGGGCGGATGAGGGATGCGGGAGCCGAAGCGATTCGGCTCCCGCATCCGTGTGGTCAACCGCTCTTGCGTCGGAACTCGCGCCGCGTCTGCGGGGCTGCGGCACCATGCACGGCGGAATCGCCGTCGAGGTGGGCTTCGCCCTGCCGGTGGTGCGCGTTCTTCTTCTCGAGCGCTTCCTTGAACTTGCGCTTCATCTCCTCGGGGGAGACGGCGCCTTCTTCGGTGCTCATGTTCGCCAGCCTAGGGCACTGTTCCGTGCGTGGGGCCCTCACCGGCGCACGCGGCGGGAGATCAGATCGATCAGGACGCCGATGCCCACGGCGACGGCGATCGACAGGGGGAGGGCGACCATCGGCCCACCCGGCACGATCGCTGCGATGGCGGCGCCCACCGCGGCCTGGTAGGCGGCCCACCCGGTGGCGGCGAGCGACACCAGGGGCAGGTAGCGGACCGGAGGAATGCGTGACGCTCCGGCGACGAGGTTGATCGCGAGTCGCGCGAAGGGCACGAACCGTGCGGTGAAGAGCACGGTCGCGGTACCGGTGTCGAGTCGTCGCTGCGCCCATGCCAGAGCCCGGCGGACGCGGGGTGCTCGCATCCACCCCCAGCGCTCCGTGCCGACGAAACGTCCGATCAGGTAGCAGCACACATCGCCCGCGCTCGCCGCCAGCGCGGCGCAGACGATCACGGCCCACAACGCGGGAGACCCGGTGCTCACGGACAGAGCCCCCAGCGCGGTGACGGCGATCTCGCCCGGGATGACGACGATGAAGGCGTCGCCGAGCACCAGCAGTCCCATCAGCGCGAGACTCCAGGGGCCCAGTGCGGTGGGGGCGAGGAGATCTGCGAGCACACGCCCACACTGCCGCGAGTCGGTGAACGGGAACCAACGAGCGCATAGCCGGTGACCTGCGATCCAGCATCCGATGAACATCTGGTGCTCGCCCCCGATTTCGGCGCTTCCCGGTCGTCGGCGCCGTCATCCTGGGCAGGTGAGAATCGCCATCGTGACGGAGTCCTTCCTTCCCCACATGAACGGTGTCACCGGATCGGTCCTCCAGATCCTGAGTCACCTCGAGCGAACGGGTCATCAGGCGCACGTGATCGCTCCCGCCGCGCACGGGATGCCCAGCGAGGTCGCCGGAGCCGGCGTCGAGGCGATCCCCAGCCTGGCGCTCCCCGGTTATCGCAGCGTTCGCGTGGGGACCTCGCCCGCCTACCGGGTCGCCGCGTCTCTGCAGCGCTTCCGACCCGACATCGTGCACCTCGCCTCACCGTTCGCACTCGGCTGGCGGGGCGTTCTCGCGGCCGAGCGCCTGTCGGTGCCCTCGGTGGCGGCCTACCAGACCGATGTCGCGGCGTACACCGAGCGCTATGGCATCGCCGCGACCACCCACATCGCCCAGACGCACATCGCTCGGCTGCACCGACGCGCGACGCTCACGCTCGCTCCCTCCGGCGAGTCCGCTCAGCAGCTCGAGCGGTGGGGCGTCGACCGGCTGCGACGCTGGGGGAGAGGCGTCGACGCCGAGCGATTCCGGCCGGAGCGTCGAGACACCGCTCTGCGTGCCTCGTGGGGAGCGGATGTGGTGATCGGCTACGTCGGACGGCTGGCCCCGGAGAAGCAGGTCGAGGACCTCGCGATCCTGCAGTCCATTCCCGGGGCGCGACTGGTGATCGTCGGAGACGGACCGAGCAGAGCGCGCTTGGAGGCGTTGCTTCCCCAGGCACTCTTTCTGGGTCAGCTCAGTGGAGACGCGCTCGCCGCGGCGATGGCCTCGTTCGATGTCTTCGTGCACCCGGGGGAGAGCGAGACCTTCGGCCAGACGCTGCAGGAGGCGCATGCCAGCGGGGTGCCCGTGGTCGCGACGGGACGCGGTGGCCCCCTCGACCTCGTACGGATGGGAATCGACGGCTGGCTGTACCGCCCGGGAGATCGGGAGGACCTACGGATGCGCGTCGCCGACCTCACCGGAGACGCCCGCAAGCGACGTGCTTTCGGGACGGCCGGCCACCAGGCGGTTCAATCGCGATCATGGGGGAGCGTCTGCGATCAGCTTCTCGGCCACTATGAGGAGGCACGGGAGCTGCAGGGCGTCGACACGGCGCTGCGTGCTCGCCGCAGCGTGCGTCCGGAACCGTCGCGGCAGGCCCCGCCGCGGCGGTGGCAGCGCTACGTCGCTCTCGGCGACTCCCTGACCGAGGGACTCTGTGACCCGGCACCGGACGGTGCTCTGCGCGGGTGGGCGGACCGACTCGCACTCCTGCTCGCGGCTCGGGGCGGTCTGCACTACGCCAACCTGGCGATCCGTTCCAAGCGGGTGTCGGATGTCTGCGGCTCGCAACTGGAGCGGGCCCTCGCGTTGCGTCCCGACCTCGTCTCGATCCTGATCGGAGCGAACGATCTGGTGAAGCACCGCGTCGACATCCCGGCGCTCGCCGCGCGGGTGGAGGATGCGGTCACCCGCCTGCGCGCGACCGGCGCGGACGTGCTCCTGCTCACACCGTTCCTCCCGGATCGGCGCGCGGCGGTGATCTACACCGCACGCTTCGCGGCATTCGCAACCGCGCTCGCCGGAGTCGCCACCCGCACGGGCGCGATCCTGATCGACACCGATCTCCACCCGACTCTCGGCGAGCGACCGAACTGGGGAGAGGACCTGGTGCACCTCAGCAGTCGCGGCCACCGCTTCCTCGCCTATCGTGCGGGGGAGGTGCTCGGGGTGCCGCACGCCGATGCGCTCGGACTGCTCGATGCCGCGCTGCACGAGCATGAGCGCATCAGTACAGGCATCTGGTGGCGTCGTCACGCACTGCCCTGGGTCTGGCGTCGGCTGCACGGCAGGGCAGCGGGGGACGGCCGCTCGGCCAAGCACGACGACTACGTGTATCTCGGCCGCTCGTCCGCGTCGCAGGGCGTGTCCGTGGGGTAGCGACCGCCTTCACCCGGTGAGGGTGGTAGGGAGCAGGGGTCGGGGTGTGCGCCATCGTCGGGCGGGGTCCCACCACGCCGGCCCCCGCACGTGTGGGACCCCGTTGGTCATGCGGATCTCCCATCCGCTGGTGTCGAGGGTGCGGTGGTGGTGCCAGCACAGGGCGACTCCGTTGTCGGTGTGGGTGGGGCCGCCGCGGGCGTGTTCGTCGACGTGGTGGATCTCGCACCAGGACGCGGGGACGTGACACCCGGGGATGAGGCATTCCTTGTCGCGGAGGGTGATCGCCCGTCTCTGGTGCACGGTGAAGATCCGGTCGGTGACCCCGATGCCGACGATCCGGCCGTCGGGGTCGAACAGCACCCGCTGCACCGTCCCGCCACACGCCGTGTGTGCCGCGGTGGCGACGGACACCGGGGTGTCGATGCCGTCGACGTGCGCCCATCCGCGCCCGGTCGCGTAGTCTTCCGCGGTCACGGACACGGTCAGTGTCGGTGCGGCGCCGCCGAGTCGGGGCATGTCGTCGTGGCGGGCTGCGATCCCGAGGGCGGCGGCGAGGGCGTCGTGCTGTTTCTGTGCCCGGGTACGGGTGTCGATCATCCCGCCCGCGTCGTCAGCGGGGAGAGTGACGTCGTCGTCAAACTTGTCCGCACCGAATGTCGAGTCCTCATCATCGCCTGAGGGCGTGAATTGCACACCCGGGAGGGGTGGTCCGTCGACTTTCGGGTTCAAGTACGCGTCCCAGATGCGCTGCATCTGCGCGGCGACTTCCGGGAGCAGGTCCCCCTGGAGCGGGATGAGTCCGTTCTTCTCCCGCCCGAACCGCACCCCACGTCCGCGCATCGCCGTCTCCGCGGAGGGCTTGGCGCCGTCGGGGTCGAGATACGCCATGATCACCCGGGCGCACAACCGCAAGTCCTCCGGCGTCGCCGGCGGGGCGACGTCACCATCGACGGCATCCTCGCCGTCATCGTCTGCCGCTGTCATTCCGCGCGCCAGGTCCGCCAACTGCGCGTCCGCCTGCATCCGCTCCTCGACGGTGATCCGCCGCCCCGCCGTCAGAATCGGCCCCGTCGCGGCCGCGAACCCCGACACCCCGATCACGCCGTCCATGAGCGCCTCCCGCAGCGCCGGGAACAACGCCGGCTGCCACCCACCGGTCGAGAAGTTCAGCTCCCGGTGCACCCCGGCGGCGACCTTCACCACTCGTGCCGCTTCCCGCCCGTCCACGCGCAGGACCCGCTGGAGAAGTTCGTTCATGGTCGCGCACCCGAACAACCCGCAGAACCCCGGAGTTCCCGAACCGGCTGGAATCGAGGGCACCGTCGCCACGGTCTCCACCACCACGGCGTCCAAGAGCCGCTGGATCTCACCCGCCTGCCGCAACAGCTCCATCTTCTCGGCATCCGACAGCGCCGCGATCGCATCGGTGGGCACACGACCACGGCCGTTCACGACCCGATCGATGATCCCCGCAGCACTGTTCATACCCCCCAGTCAACCCCCGACCACCGACATTCGAACCCCGAAAAGCCCAGCTCAAGGCAGTATTCTGATACTCCAACCGACCCGGCCCGAAAAGCGTCGAGCGGCCCCTCTGCGTGCCCAGCCGAACCGTCCCTCTGCGTGCCCAGCCGCACCCGTTCCCCGGCACCCACACCACCCGTTCCGCGGCGCTCAGCGGCGCCCCATTCCGCGATAGTCCCACCCGGCAGCGCGCCACGCCTCGGGGTCCAGGCAATTTCGCCCGTCGATCACGATCTGGCGCCGTACGAGCCCGGCGGCATGCGATGGCGTCAGATCGCGTCGGTACTCGTCCCACTCCGTGACCACGAGCACGGCATCGGCCTCACGGAGTGCTTCATCGCGATCACGGGAGTATTCGAGCTGAGGGTGCAGGGCCGCCGCATTCGTGATCGCGGCGGGATCGGTCACCACCACGTCCGCGCCGAGCCCTCGCAGGCGCACGGCGACCTCGAGAGCGGGGGAGTCGCGGATATCGTCGCTGAACGGTTTGAAGGCGGCTCCCAGCACAGCGATGCGCCGGCCGAAGACCGTCCCGCCGAGGGCGTCGATCACCAACTGCACTGCGTGGTCGCGCCGACGGAGGTTGATCTTGTCGACCTCTCGGAGGAAGCCGACGGCTTCGCCCCGCCCGAGTTCTTCCGCCCGAGCCGTGAAGGAGCGGATGTCCTTCGGGAGGCATCCGCCGCCGAAGCCGATCCCCGAACCCAGATAACGACGACCGATGCGGGTGTCGTATCCCAGAGCGTCGGCGAGGAGGGCGACGTCGGCCCCGGATGCGTCGGCGATCTCCGCCATCGCGTTGATGAAAGAGATCTTCGTGGCCAGGAAGGCGTTCGCGGCGCCCTTGACCAGCTCGGCCGTCGCGAGGTCCGTCACGAGGTACGGCGTCCCTCCGTCCACAGCGGGCGCGTAGACCTCGGCCAGCACCGACGACGCCTCTGCTCCCTGCGCCCCGTCGGGCACGCCGACCACGATGCGATCCGGCGTGAGCGTGTCGTGCACGGCCCACCCCTCTCGCAGGAACTCGGGGTTCCAGACGAGCGTCGCCCCGCTCTCCGCCACCCGTTCGGACAGGCGTGCCGCCGTCCCCACAGGGACCGTCGACTTCCCGGCCACGACATCCCCTGGCCCCAGGTGGGGGAGCAAGGCGTCGATGGCGGCGTCCACGAAACGCAGGTCGGCGGCGTGGCCCCCGGAGATCTGCGGTGTGCCCACAGCGACGAAGTGCACGCGAGCACCACGGGCATCCTCCATGTGCGTGCTGAAGCGAAGTCGATCGGAGGCCAGACCCGACCGGAGCAGCTGCGAGAGCTGAGGCTCGAAGAAGGGCGCGGTGCCCTCCGAGAGGCTGGCCACCTTGCCTTCGTCGACGTCGATCCCCACCACGTCGTGTCCGATCGAGGCCATGGCTGCGGCGTGCACGGCACCGAGGTACCCGCAACCGATCACTGACATGCGCATGTTCACAGCAGAGCCGACCCCGCGTGCCGCGAAGCAACGCGGATGTGAACAGTGCGTGGCTGCCCGATGTCGGAATCGCGGGAAGCAGGCGGATCAGGGGATTTTCGGGCCGCGCTGGTAGTGTGGACGGGGTTGCATTGCGTCAACCGATCCAATTTCACATCGAATCATGGAGCGATCGGCAGAGAGCTGGTCCCCTGTGGTGGGTTCCTCGGCGTTCGGCGCCGGGTGGCATTCCACTGGTGGCCAGCGTAGGTGAGATTCGCGGGAATGCCCGCGCGCCCGTATCGGCTGCATCCGCTCCTTCATGAATGCGCTCGCGCGTCACACGGATTCGCGAGTCTAAACAAAGAAGGAGAGACCTCTTGGAAGGTCCTGAAATCACCGCCACCGAGGCCGTTCTCGACAACGGCCGCTTCGGCACCCGCACCATCCGCTTCGAGACCGGCCGCCTCGCGCAGCAGGCTCAGGGCGCAGTCGCCGCGTACCTCGACGGCGAGACCATGCTCCTCTCGGCCACCAGCGCAGGCAAGCACCCGCGCGAGGGCTTCGACTTCTTCCCGCTGACGGTCGATGTCGAGGAGCGCTCCTACGCCGCAGGCAAGATCCCCGGCTCGTTCTTCCGTCGTGAGGGTCGTCCCTCCACCGAGGCGATCCTCGTCTGCCGTCTGATCGACCGTCCGCTGCGGCCGTCGTTCGTCGGCGGTCTGCGCAACGAGGTCCAGATCGTCATCTCGGTCCTCTCGATCGCTCCCGGCGAGTTCTACGATGCTCTCGCCATCAACGCCGCTTCCGCGTCGACGCAGATCTCCGGTCTGCCGTTCTCCGGTCCGGTCGCCGGTGTGCGTCTCGCGCTCATCCCCGGCAACGGCGAGCAGGCCGACCAGTGGGTCGCCTTCCCGACCGCGGAGCAGGTCTCCGAGGCCGTGTTCGACCTGATCGTCGCCGGTCGTGTCGTCACCAAGTCCGACGGAACCGAAGACGTCGCGATCATGATGGTCGAGGCCGAGGCCACCGAGGGCAGCTGGAACCTGATCAAGGCCGGCGCCACGAAGCCGAATGAGGACGTCGTCGCACAGGGCCTCGAGGCCTCGAAGCCGTTCATCGCCCAGCTGGTGAAGGCGCAGGCCGAACTCGCCGCCACCGCGTCGAAGGAGCCGGGCGTTTACCCGGTCTTCCCCGCGTACAGCAGCGAGGTCTACGACTTCGTCGCGGAGCGTTCCTACGACGACCTGGTGGGCGTCTACCAGATCGCCGACAAGACCGAGCGTCAGAACGCCGACGACGCGATCAAGGATCGCGTCAAGGCTCAGCTCATCGAGGCCACCGAGTCGGGCTCGCTCCCGGCCGCGGCTCCGCTCGAGTTCTCTGCGGCGTACAAGTCCGTGACGAAGAAGATCGTCCGCGGTCGCATCCTCAAGGACAGCGTGCGCATCGACGGTCGTGGACTGGCGGACATCCGTCCGCTCGACGCCGAGGTGCAGGTCATCCCGCGCGTGCACGGTTCCGCCATCTTCCAGCGCGGCGAGACCCAGATCCTGGGTGTCACCACGCTGAACATGCTCAAGATGGAGCAGCAGATCGATTCGCTGTCTCCCGTCACGAGCAAGCGTTACATGCACCACTACAACTTCCCGCCGTACTCGACCGGTGAGACCGGCCGTGTCGGTTCGCCGAAGCGTCGCGAAATCGGGCACGGCTTCCTCGCCGAGCGCGCACTCGTGCCGGTGCTGCCGAGCCGCGAGGAGTTCCCGTACGCGATCCGTCAGGTGTCCGAGGCGCTGAGCTCCAACGGCTCCACGTCGATGGGCTCCGTCTGCGCATCGACCCTGTCGCTGCTGAACGCGGGTGTGCCGCTGCGCGCTCCCGTCGCCGGCATCGCCATGGGCCTGGTGTCGGACGAGGTCGACGGCGAGACCCGCTACGCGGCGCTGACCGACATCCTGGGTGCGGAAGACGCTCTCGGCGACATGGACTTCAAGGTCGCGGGTACGAGTGAGTTCATCACCGCCATCCAGCTCGACACGAAGCTCGACGGCATCCCGACGTCGGTTCTCGCCGGTGCGCTCACGCAGGCCCGCGATGCGCGTCTCACGATCCTCAACGTCCTGAACTCCGCGATCGACGCTCCTGACGAGATGGCGCCGACCGCGCCGCGCGTCATCAGCGTGCAGATCCCGGTCGACAAGATCGGCGAGCTGATCGGCCCGAAGGGCAAGACGATCAACGCGATCCAGGATGAGACGGGCGCGCAGATCTCCATCGAGGAGGACGGCACCGTCTACATCGGTGCGACCGATGGTCCTTCGGCCGAGGCCGCTCGTGCCCAGGTCAACGCGATCGCCAACCCGACCAACCCCGAGGTCGGGGAGCAGTTCCTCGGCACCGTCGTGAAGATCGCCACCTTCGGTGCGTTCGTCTCGCTGCTGCCGGGCAAGGACGGACTGCTGCACGTCACCGAGGTGCGCAAGCTCGCCGGTGGCAAGCGCGTCGAGAACGTCGACGACGTCCTCTCGGTCGGCCAGAAGATCCTCGTGAAGATCACGAAGATCGACGACCGCGGCAAGCTCTCGCTCGAGCCCGTCATCGATGAGGCTCCCGCAGCGGATGCCGCACCGGTCGACGAGGCCGCAGCCGAGTAATCCCCTCACGATCAGAACCCGGGGTCTCCGAGAGGAGGCCCCGGGTTCTGTCGTATCCGATGTGATCAAACCGTTACGGGAAGTTCCCGCGCCGTTCCCCGGATTGGCCGGCGCGACCGCGGATCTCGCTTACCCTCGAAGTACGCACCGGGGGGTGCAGGATCAGCAGGTACGCAGATCGGTGAGCATCGATCGACGCGGGGGTGAGGGTATGCGGTTGTTCGGCGTAGGCGCAGGAGCAGCGGAGGATCGCGCCCAGACGACGGCCGCGGAGCATCCGTCCGCGCCCATCCCGATCGTCGGCCCCGGAATAGGGGAGTCGATCCGAGTCCCCCTGGGCGAGACCGGATTCGAGACCTTCCCGCTGATGCTCGGTGCCGCCGAGTTCGGGTGGAACATCGACCTCGAGACCAGCCACGCGATCCTCGATCGCTACGTGGAGTTCGGCGGTAACGCCGTGCACACGGCCGACGGCTTCTCCGGCGGCCGCAGTGAGCACATCATCGGTCAGTGGCTGCGGTCCCGCGGGTTGCGCGACAACGCCCTGTTGAGCGTGCGCATCGGATCGCATGCCGACAACCCCGGGCTCGGCTCGGTGAACCTGGTGCGCGCGGTGGAGGGATCCCTCACTCGCCTGGGCGTCGAACGCGTCGACGTGCTCCACCTCGACGCGACACTCGACAGCACGACCAACCTCGAGGACACGCTCGCGACGGTGGAGTGGTTGCGGGATGCCGGCAAGGTGGGTGCCATCGGCGCCTTCGGCTTCGCTCCGGAACGCCTCGTCGAGGCCCGTATCCTCGCTTCGGCCGGATACCCGCGCATCGAGGTCATCGACACGCCGTACAATCTGCTCCGTCGTCAGCCGTTCGAGGGCGATCTTCGTCTGGTCGCCGGTGCGCAGAATCTGGCCGTGACCCCGTCGCACGCGCTCGAACACGGCTTCCTGTCGGGGGCTCATCGTCGGAAGGCGGCGACGTCGCAGGGTGTGCGCGGCGAGCAGCTGCGCGGACACCTGAATCGCCGTGGCATCAAGATCCTGCGGGCGCTCGATCAGGTCGCCGAGGAGCTGTCGGTTCCGGTGGCGGCGGTCTCGATCGCCTGGCTCCTCGCGCAGCGCACCATCGCGGCACCGATCGTGAACACGTTCGCGACCGACCACGTCGACGAGCTCATGCAGGGTGCGGGAGTCCTGCTGTCGCGCGCGCAGGTGACCGAGCTCACCCGGGCAGGGAACTGAGCACCGTCCGACCCGTGACATAGGGTGGAAGAGACGCCGGGCAGAGGTCGGCGATGAAGCGAGCGGGTTGTGACGCACTACATATATCTGGTCAGGCATGGTGAGCATCAGGATGCCGAGTACGGTCTCGCCGACGGACCCCTCTCGCCTCGGGGGCAGCGCCAGGCCGAGCTGATCGCCGATCGGCTGTCCGGCCTTCCCCTCGACCGTGTGTGGCATTCGCCGCTGCTGCGGGCGAACGAGACGGCGAGGGCGATCTCCGCGCGTCTCCCGTCCGTCGACCCCCAGCCGACCGCGTTGCTCTTCGACTGCGTCCCCACCGGCATGACGGACGACACGCCGTCCGCGTACGAGCCCTTCTTCGGCTCGATCACCGACGCCGAGATCGAGGCCGGCGGTGCGCAGATGTACGACGCCGTGAACGAGTTCCTCGTCCGCAAGAACGGCGACGTGCACGAGGTGCTCATCACCCACAACTTCGTGATCTCCTGGTTCGTCCGCGAAGTGCTCGGCGCCCCGGAATGGCGATGGATGACCCTCAATCAGGCGCACTGCGGGCTGACGGTCATCGCGCAGAAGCAGGGTCGGCCGTGGACTCTGCTGACCCACAACGACACCGGGCACCTCCCGTTCGAGATGCGCACGGGAATCCCCGACCCGCTGCCGGTCTGACGCCCGGCCCTCCGCGCGTCCGCGGCAGAGGCGTGCTCGCGCTCTCTAGACTGGCTCCATGACCACCCAGGTAGCCCTCGTCGGCGGAACCGGAAAGCTCGGCCAGATCATCCACGGGGTGATCGACGAGCTCGACGGGTTCGAGGTGGGCCGCGTGCTCTCCTCGCGCAGCGACCTCTCGGAACTCGCGGGTGCGGATCTGGTCGTCGACGCCTCGACCCCGCAAGTGAGCATCGATGTGGTGCGAACCGCCGTCGAGCACGGCATCAACGTGCTCGTCGCGACCTCCGGGTGGTCGGCGGAGCGTATCTCTCTGGTGCGTCCTCTCGTCAACGCCGCCGGGACGGGCGTGGTCTTCATCCCGAACTTCTCGCTCGGCTCCGTTCTCGGCTCCGCCCTGGCTGCTGCTGCCGCGCCCTTCTTCGGATCCGCCGAGATCGTCGAAGCTCATCGCGAGACCAAGATCGATTCGCCCAGTGGCACCGCGGTGCGCACCGCGGAGTTGCTGGCCGCGGCCCGCGCGGAGCAGGGCCCCGTGAGCGCGCCCCACGCGGACCAGCGCGCCCGCGGACAGCAGGTCGGCAGCGTGCCGATCCACTCGCTACGTCGCCCCGGGGTGATCGCCAAGCAGGAGGTCATCCTCGCCGGACCGGGCGAGTCGCTGACCTTCACGCATGACACGATCGATCCGGCGCTCGCGTACGCCCCGGGAATCCGCCTCGCCGTGCCGTTCGCGGTGCACGCGACGGGGGTCGTCGTCGGCCTGGAGAACATGATCGACATCGGTCTCGGGGCATGATCCCGCGGATCGGCGTCGGTGTCATGGCCGTGTGCCTGGCGCTGTACATCGTGGTCGTCGGTCAGCGGGCCGTGCTGATGCTGACGACGGGGGAGCCCATCGCGATCGCGATCGGGGTCGCCCTGCTGGTGATGCCTCTCGTCGGTGCCTGGGCGCTCATCCGCGAGATGCAGTTCGGCTTCGCTGCTGACCGTCTGGGCAAGACGCTCGATGCCGAGGGGGGGATGCCGGAGGCGGAGACGGAGCTGACCCCGAGCGGACGTCTGGCCCGTGAGGACGCCGATCCGATGGTCGCGCGCTATGTCGCGGAGGCCGAAGCGGCGCCGACCGATTGGCGGGCGCGGTTCCGTCTCGGGGTCGTGCAGGACGCTGCGGGCCGTCGTAAGGATGCCCGAGCCAGCATCCGTGAGGCGATCCGCCTCTCGCGCTCCTGAGCCGGCCGGTTCAGGCCAGCGTCGCCTCGAGGGTGATCTCGATGCCTGCGAGAGCCTGAGAGACGGGGCACCCGGTCTTGGCCTCGTTCGCGAGGTCCTGGAAAGCCTCGGGAGAGAGCCCCGGAACCACGGCGTTGACGTTCAGGTGGCTGCCGGTGATGCCGACGCCGGGCTTGAAGGTCACCGATGCGCTGGTGTTCACACGCTCGGGCGGAGTGCCGTTCTCGCTCAGGGCATGCGACAGGGCCATGCTGAAGCAGGAGGCGTGCGCGGCGGCGATCAGTTCTTCCGGTGTGGTGGTGGTGTCGCTGCCCTCGCTGCGCGCCTTCCAGTCGATCGGGAAGGTGCCGAGATTCGACGACGAGAAAGCGACGGTGCCCGAGCCCTCCGCGAGGGATCCGGTCCAGGTCGTGGTCGCTTCGCTGGTGACGGGCATGATTCCTCCGGTTCTCGCGCTCTGCTCGGTGCGCAGTGCGCGTCGTCGCCAGCCTAGCGATCGTGCGGAACGAGTGATACCGCCGTCAGGTGGCGGAGACGGTCCGCCCGACGAGCCCTGCACGCTGCAGGAGGAGGTACATCTGGCAACCGAGGCAGTACGAGAACGCCGCGTTCAGGAACGCGGCGAGGAACGCTGCTGCGGTGGCGATCGGCAGAGCCCACGGGACTCCGACGAGATGAAGGATCAGTCCGACGCTCACGACGACGAGCCCGACGCCCTGAGAGAACCGGGGAGGTCGCGGATCCTCGAGCTCGACGGGTGGTGAGAGCCGCGGCCGGACGAAGCGCCGGAACAGCACGCCCCAGGGTGCCGTGCGCGGCGAGACCACGCTCCACAGGAAGAGCAGCGCGATGATCGCGGTGAGGAGGAACCCCGGATCGAGGACCCGCTGGCCCAGGGGAGCGAGACCGATCGCCCAGTCGCTTCCCGCGGGGAATCGTGCGTCGGCCAGCGGCTGATACGCGAACCAGCCGAACGTGGCCGGGCTGCGTGAGGTCGAGATCCCGATCAACGCCAGGAAGGTCGCCGCCAGCAGCAGCACGGCGGTGATGGTCGCCGCGAACCGAGGACCACGGGGGTCGATTCCTGTGAGGGTGCTCATGATCGGCTCCGGTCTCCGCGCCTCAGACGGCGGCGAGGGCGTGGGTCAGGGCGTCCCGCTGGGGGACGCCGTGGAATCGGGCGAGGACGGCACCGTCGGGGTCGACGAGGAAGGTCGTCGGAGTCTGGAGCACCCGGTAGCGCTGCGACAGCTCGGGCCGGTGCGTCAGGTCCACCTCGAGGTGGTGCACCCCGTCACGCTCCTCCGTGTACTCGCGGAGCAGTCGCCGCACCTGCGGGCACCGGGTGCACATCTCGGTGCTGAACTGCACGAGCGTCGCACGGCTGCCGAGAGGCGCGGAGTCGACATCCTGGGGGTCGAAGCGCTGGGTTCCCCCCTCGCGCCGGCGCCCGTCGCGGCGGCGCAGCACCAGGCCGATCGCCGTGGCGAGCGCGAGGAGCGCAGCCGCGATCGCCAGTGCGAGAACAGGTGACATGCGTCGAGATTACGCGGCCGGGAGCGGGACGGGGGCCGATGTTTCGGATCGTGACGACGTGCAGCCGGTCGGGACGTCCTCAGCCCGTCGCACTCGTGAGGGAGGTATCGTGGCAGTCATGAGCGCAGCCGTCCCGACGCCGTACGAAGACCTCCTCCGAGACGTGCTGCAGAACGGCACCCGGAAGTCCGATCGCACGGGCACCGGCACCACGAGTGTGTTCGGCCGACAGATCCGTTTCGACCTCGCCGAGGGGTTCCCGCTGATCACGACAAAGCGCGTGCACTTCAAGTCCATCGCGTACGAGCTGCTCTGGTTCCTCCGCGGCGACTCGAACGTGCGCTGGCTGCAGGAGAACGGCGTCACCATCTGGGACGAGTGGGCGGATGACTCCGGAGACCTGGGCCCCGTCTACGGCGTGCAGTGGCGTTCGTGGCCGACGCCCGACGGGGACAGCATCGATCAGCTCTCCGATGTCATCGAGCAGATCCGGCACACGCCCGATTCGCGCCGGCTCATCGTGTCCGCCTGGAACCCGGCCGACATCCCCGACATGGCTCTCGCTCCGTGTCACGCGCTGTTCCAGTTCTACGTCGCCGACGGCAGACTCTCCTGCCAGCTGTACCAGCGCAGCGCCGACCTCTTCCTCGGCGTCCCCTTCAACATCGCGTCGTACGCACTGTTGACGCTGATGGTCGCGCAGCAGGTGGGTCTCGAGCCCGGCGACTTCGTGTGGACCGGTGGCGACTGCCACATCTATGACAACCACCTCGAGCAGGTGCGCGAGCAGCTGACGCGCGATGCGTACCCGGCGCCCGCGCTCTCATTCGCGCGGACGCCCGAGTCGATCCTCGACTACCGGTACGAGGACTTCGTGATCGAGGGTTACCAGCACCACCCGGCGATCCGGGCGGCGGTGGCGGTATGACCGCGTCACCCGCGGTGCCGATCATGGTCGGCCTGATCTGGGCCGAGGCGAAGGGCGGGGTCATCGGGGCCGAGGGCGGGATGCCCTGGCACGTGCCCGAGGACCTCGCGCACTTCAAGGAGGTCACTCTGGGCGCGCCCGTGGTCATGGGTCGCAAGACCTGGGACTCGTTGCCCGAGCGGTTCCGTCCGCTCGCCGGCCGCGAGAACATCGTCGTCACCCGTCAGCAGGACTGGGCTGCTGAGGGCGCGCGGCGGGCCGCCACTGTGGCGGAAGCCGTTCGCGGGCAGGACCGTGTCTGGATCATCGGCGGCGCGGAGATCTTCCGCCAGATCATCGGCGATGCCGACAGGCTGGAGGTCACGGAGCTCGATCTCGATGTCGCGGGAGACACCTACGCGCCGGCCAAGACGGGGTGGCGCCTGGTCGACGAGGGGGAGTGGCAGACCTCGCGCTCCGGTGTGCGCTACCGATTCCTGGGATACGAGCGCTGATGCCGAACGCACTGATCACGGGTGCGAGCGCCGGACTCGGCGCGGAGTTCGCGCGCCAACTCGCCCGCCGCGGAGCCGACCTCGTGCTGGTGGCGCGCACGCGCGAGGCGCTCGACGACGTCGCTGCCGAGTTGCGCGGCTCGTTCGGCGTCGCGGTCGAGGTACTCGTCGCCGATCTCGCCGACGACGCCGGGGTCGCGCGCGTGGCCGAGCGGCTGAGCGACCGCGCCGATCCGATCGATCTGCTGATCAACAACGCGGGTTTCGGCCTGCCCCTGACCTTCGCCGACAACGACATCGACGACGAGGTGCGCCATCTCCGCGTGCACGTGGAGGCATCGATGCGTCTGATGCACGCGGCACTGCAGGTCATGCGCGGACGCGGGGGTCGCATCATCAACGTGGCCTCGGTCGCCGGCTTCATCTCGCGCTCGACGTACTCCGCCTGCAAGGCCTGGCTGATCGGATTCAGCCGCTGGGCGAACGCCGAGTACGCGCGCGACGGAGTCAGCGTGACCGCTCTGTGTCCCGGGTTCACCCACACCAGCTTCCACGAGCGCATGGGTCTCCCGGTCGGCGAGGAGGGCGTTCCCGGCGTGATGTGGCTGAATGCGCGGGATGTCGTGCGCGAAGGTCTGCGGGATGCTGCGCTCGGAAGGGCGGTGTCGATTCCCTCTCTCCGGTACAAGGCGATCGTCCTGGTGGCAGGTCTGCTGCCGAGCGCGGTCACCTCACGCATCGCGCGGCGCGGACGCGTCTGACGGGACGGCCGCCGCGGCGGTGCCCGATCGCCCGCCGTCGCGGGCGGTGGCGCTCGCTCCCCGCGTGGGCGAGCATCGACGCGAGAGCGGCATCCGAGGCGATACGCTGGAGCCATGACGCACTCGGGCAACCCCTTCGGACAGGTTCTCGTCGCGCTCGTCACTCCGATGACGGCCGACGGCGAAGTCGATTGGCCCGCCGTCGAGAAGCACATCGACGATGTGATCACCGCAGGCGCCGATGGCATCGTGGTGACGGGAACGACCGGTGAGACCTCGACGCTGACCGACCCGGAGAAGCTGAAGCTCGTCGAGGTCGGCAAGTCCGTCGCAGCGGGACGCGCGAAGATCATCACGGGCGGCGGCTCGAATGAGACCGCGCACGCGATCGAGCTCTACAAGGCGAGCGAACGGGCCGGGGCCGACGGCATCATGATCGTCACCCCGTACTACAACAAGCCCACGCAGGCGGGCATCCTCACCCACTTCCGTCTCGTCGCCGACGCCACGGATCTCCCGGTGATCCTCTACGACATCCCCGGCCGCACCGGCGTGCCCATCAAGTACGAGACGATCCTCCGGCTGGCGAAGCACCCCAACATCCTCGCGGTCAAGGACGCCAAGGGCGACTTCTCCGAGGTCAGCCGCGTGCTCAACCAGACCGACCTGATGTACTTCTCGGGCGACGACGCCAATGCGCTGCCCCACCTCGCGATCGGGGCGACCGGGCTGATCGGTGTCACCGCCAATGTGGCGGCGGCTCCGTACCGTACGATCATCGACGCCGTGAATGCCGGAGACCTGGCCACCGCGACCGCGGAGCACAAGCGCCTCGAGCCGCTCGTGCGAGCCGTGATGACTCACGTGCCCGGCACCGTCGCGGCGAAGTACATCCTGCACGGTCTCGGCCGCATCTCGAGCCCGCGCGTCCGTCTGCCCCTGGTCGGCCCGGAGGAATGGGAGGCTGCGCTCATCGAAGACGAGCTCGACCTCGTCGCCGGTGTCGCCGGAGCCGACTTCTCGAACTTCCGCCCTGACCGCAATGCGGCTGCGGGCGGCGCCCTGCCGAAGGTGCACGGCACGACGCGCTGAGTCGCGTCCCCATGAACGAACGGACGCGCACTGCGTCCGACTGAGGAGACACCATGTCCATCCCCATCGCAGATCCCGCAGTTCTCGACGAAGGGACCCTGCGCGTCACACCGCTCGGCGGTCTCGGCGAGATCGGTCGGAACATGACCATCTTCGAGTACGACGGCAAGATCCTGATCGTCGACTGCGGCGTGCTCTTCCCGGAAGAGCACCAGCCCGGTGTCGATCTGATCCTTCCCGACTTCGAGCCGATCCGTGACCGCCTCGACGACATCGTCGGCGTCGTGCTCACGCACGGTCACGAGGACCACATCGGCGCCGTGCCGTATCTGCTGCGTCTCAAGAGCGACATCCCCCTGATCGGCTCGGGGCTGACCCTGGCGCTCGTCGAGGCGAAGCTCAAGGAACACCGCATCAAGGCCTTCACCCTCACCGTCAAGGAGGGACAGGAGGAGCGCGTCGGCCCGTTCGACCTCGAGTTCGTCGCCGTCAACCACTCCATCCCGGATGCCCTCGCCGTCGCGATCCGCACGCCCGCGGGCATGGTCCTCGCGACCGGCGACTTCAAGATGGATCAGCTGCCGCTCGACGGACGCATCACGGATCTGCGCGCCTTCGCGCGACTCGGCGAGGAGGGGGTCGACCTCTTCCTGGTCGACTCGACCAATGCCGATGTCCCCGGGTTCACGCCCACCGAGCGCTCGATCGGGCCGGTCCTCGACCAGGTCATCGCCAAGGCTCCGCGCCGGGTGATCGTGGCGAGCTTCTCGAGCCACGTGCACCGCGTGCAGCAGGTGATCGACGCGGCATACGCGAACGGTCGTCGCGTGGCCTTCCTCGGCCGCAGCATGGTCCGCAACATGACGATCGCCGAGCAGCTGGGCTATCTCAAGGTGCCGTCCGGAGTGCTCATCGACTACCGCAAGGCGCGCGATCTGCCGGACGACCAGATCGTCTACATGTCCACGGGGTCGCAGGGTGAGCCGATGGCCGTGCTCAGCCGGATGGCGAACCTCGACCACGCGATCGAGGTCAGCGAGGGCGACACCGTCATCCTCGCGTCGAGCCTGATCCCCGGAAACGAGAACGCGGTGTACCGCGTCATCGACGGCCTCACGAAGCTCGGTGCGAACGTGGTTCACAAGGCCAACGCCAAGGTGCACGTGTCGGGCCACGCGGCGGCAGGGGAGCTCATCTACTGCTACAACATCCTCAAGCCCAAGAACGTGCTGCCCGTGCACGGCGAGTACCGCCACCTGATCGCGAACGCGAAGCTCGCTCAGGACACCGGCATCCCGGCCGAGCGCACGATCATCGCCTCAAACGGCACGGTGATCGATCTCAAGGACGGCACCGCTCGAGTGGCCGGGCAGCTCGACCTGGGCTTCGTGTACGTCGATGGCTCCACAGTCGGTGCGATCACGGATGCCGATCTCAAGGATCGTCGGATCCTCGCGGAAGAGGGCTTCATCTCGGTCATCGTCGTGGTGGATGCTGCGACCGGCCGCATCATCTCCGGGCCGGAGATCCACGCGCGCGGCGTCGCCGAGGACGATGCGGTGTTCGACGACGTGACGCCGAAGATCGTCGCGGCGCTGAAGGAGGCTGCGGGCAACGGCGTGCGCGACACTCACGCGCTGTCTCAGGTCATCCGCCGCACGATCGGTCGATGGGTCAACCAGAAGCTCCGCCGCCGTCCGATGATCGTGCCGCTCGTCATCGAGGCCTGAGGCCGAGCGGCCGGAACGGGCGGAAGCACTCTCGGGCGTCCGTCATCCGGACGTAACACCCGGGTCCTATGCTCGCGTCATGTCCATGGGATTCTCCACCCGACGCGCGTCGCAGGCCGACGGCGTGTTCCTGGGCGACATGATCGTCGAGGCCGCCAACTGGCGTGCCGGCGGAGCCCGGCCGCGGCACGAGGTCCTGACCTCGGCCGAGCATCGGCGCTACCTCGCCGGCTGGAAGCAGGCGGCGGACGACGGACTGATCGCGATGGCCGTGGATGGTGAGTCCATCGGCGCCGCGTGGTATCGGATGCTGCCTCAGGACCGCCCCGGATTCGGTTACGTCGGGGTGGCGGTGCCCGAGCTCATCATCGGTGTGCATCCGTTGTGGCGCGCCAGAGGTGTCGGGAGGTCGCTTCTGCGCGAACTCGTGCAGCTCGCGGGCGCGCAGGGGCATGCGCGGATCTGCCTGAGCGTGGAGAAGGACAACTTCGCGCGGAACCTCTATCGTTCCGAGGGGTTCGTCATCTCGGAGGAGGGTCCGCTGCGAGACACCATGGTGCGCCGAACGCGCTGAGATCCCCTCCGGAGATCACCGCAAAGCCGCGTCATTGCGGGCGAATGTCGGCCCAGGGCCGTAACGTGAGGGCATGGCCAGGAGCACCACGAAATCCGCGCGCGCGTCTGAGAGCGCACCGGCTCGCCCGAAGAGGCAGGCCGCTCCGAAGGCACAGCCGGCGCCGAAGAAGTACATCGATCAGGCCGACAAGCCTCCGGTGGCGGTCCGCGCGTGGGGCGGAGTGGCGCACGGCGTCGGCGGCCTCTTCCGCGCGTTCGGTCCGGAGAACCTGCAGAAGGACGACCGTCGGGACGGCTTCCCGTTCCTGCTCGTCCTGCTCGCGATCCTCGGAGCGGTGAACGAATGGTTCTTCATCGGCAACGAGGTCGCGGCGAACATCAGCGCGTACTCGGTCGGAGCGCTCGTCGGACGCGTGGCCTTCGTCATGCCGGTGCTGCTCCTCCTCTTGGCCGGCTGGTTGTTCCGCCACCCCTCATCCGTGCACGACAACGGACGGATCGGCATCGGTTTCGGCCTGTTCATCCTCTCCCTGGCGGGCTTCTGCCATGTGGCGGCGGGCGTTCCCGACAGCACGGGCGCGCTCACTCGCGCTCAGCCGAGAGAGGGGATGTTGGCCCTCAGCGAGGCAGGCGGACTGTTCGGATGGATGCTCGGCGAGCCGCTGGCGTTCCTCACCCCCGTCGTCGCCTACATCGTGCTCTCGCTGCTCGCCGTGCTCGCCGTGCTGATTCTCACCAAGACGCCGCCGAACCGCATCGGTGCTCGTCTGGGCGATCTCTACGCCTGGATGTTCGACGCCGAGCGCGTCGAGAAGTCGGCGAAGGACTCCACCGCGGTCGACGAGGCCGACAAGGTGGACGACCCCGACGTGCTGCCCTGGTGGCGGCGCAACAAGACCGGACGCGAGGAAGACCCCGACGAGGGCACTCTGGGCTCGGATGACATCACCGCGCTGCTCTCCACCAATGAGCCGACTCCGGCCTACGACCAGGCGGTGGTGGTCGAGAACCCGTACGACGCCGCCACCGAGGTGCTCTCCGACGTCCGCTCGGTCACGGACTCGCTGGCGGAACAGCAGAGCACCGCTCTGCTCGACGACGAGTCCGACACGGGCGAGATGCCCGAGCTCCCCGGACTCGACGGTTTCGGCACCGAAGGACCGGGGGAGCGCGGGCCGCAGGCTCCTGTGACTCCGTACATCCTTCCCTCTCCGGGACTTCTGGTGGAGGGCCCGCCGCCCGTGGTGCGGTCCGAGGCGACCGACAAGGTGATCGAACAGATCACCAGCGTCCTCTCCCAGTTCAAGGTCGACGCGAAGGTGACCGGCTTCTCCCGCGGCCCGACGGTCACGCAATACGAGGTCGAGGTCGGTCACGGCGTCAAGGTCGAGAAGATCCTGCAACTGAGCAACAACTTCGCGTACGCCGTCGCCTCGAACGACGTCCGCATCCTCTCGCCCATCCCCGGCAAGAGCGCGATCGGGATCGAGATCCCGAACGCCGACAAGGAGATGGTCGCGCTCGGCGACGTGCTGCGCTCCCCGGCGGCGCAGAAGAGCACCCACCCGATGACGATCGGCGTCGGCAAGGACGTCGGCGGGAACATCGTCATCGCGAACCTGGCGAAGATGCCCCACCTGCTCGTGGCCGGTTCGACCGGTTCCGGTAAGTCCAGCTTCGTCAACTCCATGATCACGAGCCTGCTGATGCGCGCGCGCCCGGCCGATGTGCGCATGGTGCTGATCGATCCGAAGCGGGTCGAGCTCACGAGCTATGCCGGCGTGCCGCACCTGATCACTCCGATCATCACGAACCCGAAGAAGGCCGCCGAGGCGCTTCAGTGGGTCGTGAAGGAGATGGACATGCGGTACGACGACCTCGCGTCGTTCGGGTTCCGACACATCGACGACTTCAATCGAGCGGTGCGAGCAGGTGAGGTCGTGCTTCCGGTCGGGAGCGAGCGCGTCCTCAAGCCTTACCCCTACCTCCTGGTCGTGGTCGACGAGCTCGCCGACCTGATGATGGTGGCACCGCGCGACGTCGAGGACTCGATCGTGCGCATCACCCAGCTCGCCCGTGCATCCGGCATCCACCTCGTGCTGGCCACTCAGCGACCCAGCGTCGACGTCGTCACCGGCCTGATCAAGGCCAACGTGCCCTCACGGCTGGCCTTCGCCGTCACGAGCGTCACCGACAGCCGCGTGATCCTCGACAGTCCGGGCGCCGACAAACTGATCGGCCAGGGCGATGCGCTGTTCTCTCCGATGGGTTCGTCGAAGCCGTTCCGTCTCCAGGGTGCCTGGGTCGACGAGAAGGAGATCGACGCCGTCGTCAAGCACGTCACCAGGCAGGCGCGGCCGGAGTACCGAGCCGATGTGCAGGAGTCGACAGAGGCCCGCAAGAAGGACGTCGACGAGGACATCGGAGACGATCTCGAGCTCCTGCTCGCAGCCGCCGAGCTCATCGTGTCGTCGCAGTTCGGCTCGACGTCGATGCTCCAGCGGAAGCTTCGTGTCGGCTTCGCGAAGGCCGGCCGGCTGATGGACCTCCTGGAGTCCCGCGAGATCGTCGGCCCCTCCGAGGGGTCGAAGGCGCGCGACGTCCTCGCGACCGCCGAGCAGCTCCCGCAGGTGATGGCGAGGCTGCGCGGAGAGGAGACCCCGGCAGCCCCGGCGACACCGTCGGTGACGTCCGCGTCCGCGGCTCCGGCCTTCACGGACCCGACCGAGGCGCAGTTCGAGGGACTTCCCGTGGTGGAGGCCGAGGGCGACGAAGACGCCTGGGGCCTGACGGGGCGCGACTGATGGGCATTCCGCGGCAGCTTCCCAACGCGATCACGATCGTCCGCATCCCCCTCGCCGTCGTCTTCTTCGTGCTGCTCCTCCTGGGGGGCACGTTCGGGATCCCGGACCCCGGCATCCGCTGGGCGGCGGGCATCCTCTTCATCATCGCGATCTCCACGGACTGGGTCGACGGCTACCTCGCCCGGCGATACGACATCGTGAGCGACTTCGGGAAGCTCTGGGACCCGATCGCCGACAAGCTCCTGACCGGGTCCGGATTCATCGGTCTCGCGATCCTCGGAGAGGTCCCCTGGTGGATCGTGATCCTCATCCTCGTGCGCGAGTGGGGGATCACCGTCCATCGCCTCGTGGTGGCGAAAGAACATGTCGTCGCGGCCGCGTGGATGGGAAAGCTCAAGACCGCCGTGCAGGCCGTCGCCCTCGGCTGGGCACTGCTGCCGCTGCACCAGGTCTTCGGACTCGGGGCGTGGAAGACGACGACGACCGTGCTCATGGTCATCGTCCTCGTGCTCACGATCGCGAGCGGGATCGACTACATCGTGGCTCAGGTGCGCGGCTCGCGTCGGACGTCATGACGTCGTCCGTGCCGTCGGCCGTCATCGAGGCGTTGCAGCGGCGCGGCTGGTCATTGGGCGTCGCAGAGTCTCTGACGGGCGGTGCTGTCAGCGCTGAGCTGGTCTCGGTCGCAGGTGCCTCGTCGGTGTTGCGTGGCGCCGTGGTGGCATATGCCACTCCGCTCAAGGTGTCACTGCTGGGAGTCGACGCCGCGCTGCTCGCGCAGACAGGCCCTGTCCATCCCGAGATCGCGGTCCAGATGGCCGAGGGTGTGCGGCGAGCAGTGGCGATCGACGGACGCGACGCCGAGGTGGGCATCTCCACCACGGGGATCGCGGGACCCGCATCTCCCGACGGGCAGCCGGTGGGCACCGTGCACGTCGGGGTGGCGACTCCCGTGACCAGCTTCTCGGTGCCGCTTCACCTCGTGGGCGACCGTGCACAGATCCGTGCCGCGTCGGTGGACGCGGTGCTTTCCGCGTTGCTCGAGGCATTGGGGAATAGCTGAACCGCCGACGCCGTTGTTCGTGATGTGTTCACATTCAAACCACAGAGTGAAACGGTAGATTCTGTGAAAGCCAGGAGGACTAGACTGGCGATCTCGCCGGGGTTCTCCCCGGCAAAACGAACGGTGAGGAGGTTCCGATGATTCTTGTACGTCAGGAAATCGGCGATGTGCTCAGGGACTTCCGCCTGCAGAAGGGGCGCACCCTTCGTCAGGTCGCCAGCAAGGCATCGGTCGCTCTGGGATACCTCAGCGAAGTCGAGCGCGGTCAGAAGGAAGCGTCGAGCGAGATCCTCGCCTCCGTCGCCGATGCGCTCGATGTCCCTATCTCGATCATCATGCGTGAAGTCGGCGACCGCATCTCGGTGCTCGAAGGCATCCAGGTCTTCCCGGACGTCGTTCCGGACGACCTTGTCGCTTCGGTCGAGCCTGAGCTCTCCCTGCGCTGATCGCCGCCGCCTTCTCCTATGCGTCGTAGCGAGTTCCTCCGCGCCGTCGAGGACGAGTTCCAGGGGCGCGCTCCGTCACTCGTGAACGACCTGGTTCTGACGTCCCTCGGACGCACCGCGGTCGAAGCCCTCGCCGACGGTACCCCGCCTCGCGAGATCTGGTTCTCGCTGTGCGATGAGATGGATGTCCCCGATCCCCGCCGTCACGGTGCCGGTCGTCTGGAACCTCGGCGCCGCTGACCTTTCCGCTTGTTCGAATCAACCGGAAGATGATGGGTCGAGAACGGCGTGTCGTCGAAGATGTGTTCGAAGCGGGCGTAGTGTTCTGCACAAGTGGTTCGGAGACATCGTTCTCCACCGTCCGCTGGACTCGCCGACCTGATGTCGGTGGCCCCTCGTACGGTGAAGACATGGCCGATGAGCCATACGCCTTGCCGGAGAGTTGCTCCCACTCGGGAGTGCCGCGGCAGCCTACAGGCGGCATCACGCGAGCAGAAGGAAACACATCATGCCATCACCCGCAGACCGCGAGAAGTCCCTCGAGACAGCACTCGCCCAGATCGACCGTCAGTTCGGCAAGGGCTCCGTCATGCGGCTCGGCAGCGATGACCGTGCTCCCGTCGCCGTGATTCCCACCGGTTCCATCGCGCTCGACGTCGCGCTCGGTGTGGGAGGCCTGCCGCGCGGACGAATCGTGGAGATCTACGGACCGGAGTCCTCCGGTAAGACGACGCTCACCCTGCATGCCATCGCAAACGCACAGCGCGCGGGCGGAATCGCCGCGTTCATCGATGCAGAGCACGCGCTCGACCCCGACTACGCGGCGAAGCTCGGCGTCGACATCGACGCGCTGTTGGTCTCCCAGCCCGACACGGGAGAGCAGGCGCTCGAGATCGCCGACATGCTCGTGCGTTCCGGCGCCATCGACCTCATCGTCATCGACTCCGTGGCTGCTCTCGTGCCGCGGGCCGAGATCGAGGGTGAGATGGGTGACTCGCACGTCGGTCTGCAGGCGCGTCTGATGTCGCAGGCGCTGCGAAAGCTCACCGGTGGGCTCAACCAGACCAACACGACCATGATCTTCATCAACCAGCTGCGCGAGAAGATCGGAGTGTTCTTCGGATCGCCCGAGACCACCGCCGGCGGCAAGGCGCTGAAGTTCTACGCTTCGGTGCGCCTCGACATCCGCCGCATCGAGACGCTGAAGGACGGCACCGACGCGGTCGGAAACCGCACACGCGTCAAGGTCGTCAAGAACAAGATGGCTCCGCCCTTCAAGCAGGCCGAGTTCGACATCCTCTACGGTGTCGGCATCTCCCGCGAGGGCAGTCTGATCGACTTCGGTGTCGAGCACGCCATCGTGAAGAAGTCGGGTTCGTGGTACACCTACGACGGTGATCAGCTCGGGCAGGGCAAGGAGAATGCTCGCAACTTCCTGCTCACCAACCCCGACATCGCCCTGGCGATCGAATCGCAGATCAAGCAGAAGCTCGGCATCGGTCAGCCGGCGGTCGCCGCTCCGGCGGCAGACGAGCTCGCTGAGCGTCGTCCGGCCTGATCATGTCACAGGAGAGCGGGGGCGGGTCGCGTCCGGAAGAGGGACTCGCCCCCGTCATCCCCTTGTTCGGGGCGCACAGGCCGCGCGGCGGCTCCCCGGCGGATGAGGTCGACGATAAGACACCGTCGAGTCAGCTCGGCGCCCTCCTCGATCGGGGGGCGACCGTGCGTTCCTCGCCGGATGGCGGGACGCCGAGCGAACGGCACCCTGCTCGTGGGGGGACGTCATCCGCGAAGACGCCCCCTCGCCTGAGGGCGCTGCGCGACGCTGCCGACGACGAATCCGACAAGGATGACGGGCCGGACCCCCAGCAGCTGCAGGAAGCGGCGTCGGAGAGCCTCGTCCGCAAGCTTCGGGCGCGCTCCCTCTCGATCTCTGAAGCGCGGATGGTGCTCCGCGGGCATCACCTCGAGGCGGGTCAGGTCGATGACGTGATCGACGATTTCACGCGCCGCGGCTACCTCGACGATGCGACGCTTGCTGTGCAACTCGTGGACTCCGGAGCGAATCGCAAGGGGCAGGGACGTGTCGCGTTGGCGCGAGCGCTGGCGCAGCGCGGGATTCCCCGTGATGTGGTCGACGCGGCGCTCGGTGAGCTGCCCGATGACGACGCGGAACGCGCGCTGGAGTTCGCGCGATCGAAGTCCCGTTCGCTCGCCAGGCTCGATCCCGACACGGCACTCCGGCGTCTGATGGGGCAGCTTGCGCGTCGTGGCTATGGCGGATCCGTCGCGATGACGGCGGCGAAGACCGCGCTGGCGGAGGAGAAGTTCGGCGGTCATTCGTCGGGTGTGCGGTTCGTCGACTCGGACTGATCGGCATCGAAGGAGTCGGCGGAAAGCGCTCGTAGAATGGGAGCATCATGACTATCCCTCGCAGCGAACCGACGATCATCTCCGCGTCGTCAGCATCCGTCGACGCCGACGGGCAGCGCCGATCGTATGAAGTCCGTACCTTCGGCTGCCAGATGAACGTGCACGATTCCGAGCGCCTCTCCGGCTCGCTGGAGAGCGCCGGGTATGTGCCCGCGGACCTGGGCGATGAAGCCGATGTCGTCATCATCAACACCTGTGCGGTGCGGGACAACGCGGCAGGGAAGCTGTACGGCACCCTCGGCCAGCTCGCCTCGGTGAAGCGCCGCAAGAGCGGGATGCAGATCGCGGTCGGCGGATGCCTCGCTCAGATGGACAAGCAGGCCGTGCTGGACAAGGCTCCCTGGGTCGACGTCGTCTTCGGCACCCACAACATGGGCTCTCTGCCCGGTCTCCTCGAACGCGCCCGCCACAACGGCGAGGCGGAGCTCGAGATCCTCGAATCGCTCGAGGTTTTCCCGTCGACGCTCCCCACCAAGCGCGACGCCGCTCACAGCGGCTGGGTCTCGATCTCCGTGGGCTGCAACAACACCTGTACGTTCTGCATCGTTCCGAGTCTGCGCGGCAAGGAGAAGGACCGGCGCCCCGGAGACATCCTCAACGAGATCCGGCTGCTCGTCGAAGACGGTGCTCTCGAGGTGACCCTGCTCGGCCAGAACGTCAACTCGTACGGTGTGGAGTTCGGCGATCGCCAGGCGTTCAGCAAGCTGCTGCGCGCGGCCGGCGAGGTGGAAGGTCTGGAGCGCGTGCGCTTCACGAGCCCGCACCCGGCCGCTTTCACAGATGACGTCATCGACGCGATGGCGGAGACCCGGAATGTCATGCCGCAGCTGCACATGCCGTTGCAGTCGGGCAGCGATCGCATCCTGAAGGCGATGCGCCGGTCGTACCGCAGCGAGAAGTTCCTCGGCATTCTCGATCGAGTCCGTGAACGGATGCCGAACGCGTCGATCACGACCGACATCATCGTCGGCTTCCCGGGTGAGACCGATGAGGATTTCGAAGACACCATGCGCGTCGTGGAGCAGGCACGATTCTCCAGTGCGTTCACCTTCCAGTACTCCATCCGTGAGGGCACACCCGCCGCGACGATGGCGGATCAAGTGCCGAAGGCCGTCGTCCAGGAGCGCTACAACCGTCTGCTCGCCCTGCAGGAGCGCATCTCGCTGGAGGAGAGCCACAAGCAGATCGGCCGGCAGGTCGAGGTCCTCGTCTCGACGGGGGAGGGCAAGAAGGACGCCGAGACACACCGGCTCACCGGACGCGCCGAGGACAACCGCCTGGTGCACTTCGAGGTGACGCCCGGCTCGGCGATCCCGCGTCCCGGAGACATCGTCACCGTGACGGTGACGCACGCGGCACCCTTCTTCCTGCTCGCGGACGACCCCGAGGGCAAGCCGCTGCAGATCCGTCGCACGCGCGGCGGCGACGCCTGGGACCGCGCGCAGTCCGAGTCGTGCGCGGTACCCGCTCCGGCGGCGGACGGAGCGCCGCGCGCCGTGTCGCTCGGGCTCCCCACGCTGCGCGTCGGCGTGTGAGCGGTTCCGGGATCGATTCTCCCGTCGCGCCGCGCCTGTGGGCGGTCATCGGGGCCACGGGTACGGGGAAGAGCGAGGTCGCCCTCGACCTCGCCGAGTCGCTCCGTGGGCGGGGGAACCCCGCCGAGATCGTGAACGCCGATGCCATGCAGCTGTACCGCGGCATGGACATCGGCACGGCGAAACTGGCGCCGGACGAGCGCCGGGGGATTCCGCACCACCTCTTCGACGTGCGAGAGGTCACCGAGGAAGCGGCCGTCGCCTGGTATCAGCCGATGGCCCGCGCCGCGGTATCCGCCATCCACGGGCGCGGGGGCGATGCCATTCTCGTCGGTGGATCGGGACTGTACGTGTCGAGTGTCGTGTTCGACTTCCGATTCCCGCCGCGCGACCCGGCGCTGCGTGCCCGCCTGGAGAGCGAACTGGATGAGAAGGGCGTCGACGCGTTGGTCTCCCGGTTGCGCGCCCTCGATCCGGAGACGGCCGCGCGCGTCGATCCGCGCAACAGCCGGCGGGTGATCCGGGCGCTCGAAGTGCTCGAGGCCGGGGGAGAGACGCATGGCGCGGCCCTGCCGTCAGCGCCGGAGCTCTGGCGACCCGACACCCGTCTGATCGGCGTGGAGGTCGACCGCGCGCCTCTCGTGGAGCGTCTCGATGCCCGGGTGGAGCGGATGTGGGCCTCGGGCCTGATCGCCGAGGTCGAGGAGCTGCGCCGGCACGGCCTGGAGCGTGGTGTGACCGCTCGCAAGGCGATCGGGTATGCGCAGGCGCTCGGACAGTTGGAGGGCACGCTGACCGAGGCCGAGGCGATCGCCGAGACGCAGGCGCTGACCCGGCGATACGCTCGCCGTCAGGTGTCCTGGTTCCGACGCTATGGTGCCGTCGAGTGGCACCGCCCTCCCGTCGACACGGCGACGCTGCTCGCGCGCTGAGGCGACGCCGCTCCTCTGCGGATGTCCGTGGTCGATGGAATGCTTGCCGGCATGGCGACGCATTACTACACCGCATCCAGCCTCGACGGCTTCATCGCGACGACCGATCACTCGTTGGATTGGCTGCTCTCGCAGGACATCGATCAGGACGGTCCCATGGCGTACGGGGCCTTCGAGGAGAAGATCGGCGCGCTGGTGATGGGCGCCTCCACCTACGAGTGGCTCCTGGCCCATCAGGGTGATGAGCCCTGGGCTTATGCGCAGCCCACCTGGGTGTTCACGCATCGTGACCTGCCCGTTCTGCCGGGGGCAGACATCCGGTTCGCCCGCGGGGAAGTGGCAGCCGTCCATCGAGATGTGGTCGATGCCGCGGGGAGCAGAGACGTGTGGATCGTGGGCGGCGGGGAGCTGGCCGGGCAGTTCGTCGACGCGGGCCTCGTCGACGAGCTGTGGGTGCAATACGCGCCGGTCACGCTCGGAGCGGGTGCGCCGCTTCTGCCGCGCGCGGTGGACCTCGAGCTCATCGAGGTCGCACGCAACCGCAGTTTCCTCTGCGGTCGCTACCGCGTCGTTCGGGCATGATGGATCGTCGCCGGACGTTCCTGTCCGGGCGGACGCAGAGGAGAGGATGACTGCCGTGCCATGGACTGTCCGGGCCTTCGACCAGGCCGACACCGACGCGGTCATCGCGCTCTGGGAGGCGGCCGGCCTCACCCGTCCCTGGAACGATCCGCGTCTCGACATCGAACGCAAGCTGGCGGTTCAGCCCGAGACATTCCTGGTGGCGCTCGATCCCGACCTCGACGGGTCGGGGCACGACCTCATCATCGGTTCGGTGATGGCCGGGTACGACGGGCATCGGGGCTGGCTTTACTACCTCGCCACAGCGGAGACTCACCGAGGGAGAGGGGTGGCCAGAGCGCTCGTCGAGGAGGCCGAACGTCTCCTGGCCGCGCAGGGATGTCCCAAAGTGCAGTTGATGGTGCGGGAGGGCAATGAAGCGGTGCTCGGCTTCTACGATGCGCTCGGGTATGAGCGGTTCTCCGTGTCACAGACCGGGAAGCGCCTCGTCGTCGACGGCTGAGAGACATCCCTAGACTGGGGACATGGTCGCATTCACCAAGGGGCACGGCACCGGCAACGACTTCGTCATCATCGCGGACCCGGACGGTGAGCTCGACCTCAGCGCCGAGCAGGTCGCCGCTCTCTGCGACCGGCACTTCGGTATCGGGGCTGATGGAGTACTGCGGGTCGTGCGTTCGCGTGCGATCGCCGAAGGGGCCACGAGTCTGGCCGAGGAGCCCGAGGCCGAATGGTTCATGGACTACCGCAACGCTGACGGATCGATCGCCGAGATGTGCGGCAACGGCATCCGCGTCTTCGTGCACTACCTCGTCCGTTCGGGCCTCGCGAACATCGAGTCGGGATCCACGCTGCCGATCGGCACGCGTGCCGGCGTCCGAGACGTGACGAGCAGCGAGTCCGGGTATCAGGTGGATCTCGGTCGCTGGAAGCTGGTGGGCACCGATCCGCTCGTGACGGCAGACGGTCTGACGGTGGCGCGCCCCGGCCTCGGCATCGACGTCGGCAACCCGCACGTCGTGGTCGCTCTGGCATCCGACGTGGAGCTGGCATCGCTCGAACTGCATCGGCAGCCGGAGCTCGAGCCTGCTCTGCCGGAGGGTGCCAACGTCGAGTTCGTGGTTCCGGGTGACCCGCTGGTGCGAGACGGCATCGGCCACGTGCGGATGCGGGTGTCCGAGCGAGGCGTGGGCGAGACGCTCAGCTGCGGCACCGGAGTCGCCGCCGCCGCCCTCGCGGTGCGCTACTGGGCCGGCGAGCAGGCCCCGGACCACTGGCGTGTCGAGGTTCCCGGAGGAACGCTCGGCGTGCGGATGTTCGCGGCGGAGGACGGCGAGCATGTCGCGCTGTCCGGCCCGGCGCAGCTGGTCTTCCAGGGCGAGGTCGATCTCCTCTGACGGAGGCGCCCACCGCCCGTGCGAGGGAGCTCGGGCCTGTCAGGCGATCGTGATCGGCTCCGTCGGCGGCGTGCCGTGCTTGCGCACCTTCAGGACCCGGTAGCCCTTGCCCGTCGTCGTGCGGAAGACGCTGAAGCCCGGGTGGAATGTCGCGCCGATCCACCGCTGGAGAGAATCCGCACCGAGGTTGCGCTGCACGACCAGCCAGGCGTCGCTGCGTTCATCCAGGCGAGGGATCCACTTCTCGAGCAGACCGTGCAGCTCGTTCTTGCCGACGCGGATGGGCGGGTTCGAGCGGATCGTCCGGAAGGTGACATCCGAGGGAACATCGTCGGGCAGCGCGGCGTTGACATTGGTGAGGCCGAGGGATGCCGCGTTGCGGCGGACGAGGTCGAGAGCTCGCTCGTTCACATCCACGGCCCACACCGTGGCATGGGGTGCGGCGAGGGCCATCGACAGACTGATCGGGCCCCACCCGCTGCCGAGGTCGAGAAGATGGCCTCCCGGCGGGACCGGTGGCATGTTCGCAAGGAGCACTGCAGTGCCGGCATCCAGGCGATCCGGGCTGAAGACGCCACCCGCGGTGGTGAGACTCAGCTCGCGGCCGGCGAGCGACACACGGATCGCACGCAGGTTCTCGGGGCTTGCCGGGGCCGCAGTGAAGTAATGGTCAGACCCCATACGGTGAGCGTACCGGACCGTGGGGATAAGGTTAAGGCTCGACGCAGCAGAGACAAGGGACGGATGACGGACACCAGCACACCCTCGACCGGCGATGAGGCGCTCGCGCGCGTTCTCGCGAATGCGGAGAAGCGCACGGAGGCGCGGACATTCGGTGCAGCACAGGCGCTGCAGGACGAATCCACCGCAGCGCACGGCTCATCCGACGGCAATCAGTGGGACCTGGAGGATCGGCACGCGCTTCGACGCGTCGGCGGTCTGTCCACGGAGCTCCAGGATGTCACCGAGGTCGAGTACCGCCAGTTGCGACTCGAGAACGTCGTTCTCGTCGGCGTGTATCCGCAGGGCGCCCAGGAAGACGCGGAGAACTCGCTGCGTGAGCTCGCTGCTCTCGCCGAGACCGCGGGTGCCGTGGTGCTCGACGGTGTGCTCCAGCGTCGCCCGCACCCCGATGCGGCCACCTACCTCGGTCGCGGAAAGGCGCAGGAGCTGAAGGACATCGTCGCCGCGGTGGGTGCCGATACCGTCATCGCCGACACCGAGCTCGCGCCCAGCCAGCGCCGCGCGCTCGAAGACGTCGTGAAGGTCAAGGTGATCGATCGGACGACCGTCATCCTCGACATCTTCAGCCAGCATGCCAAGAGCCGCGAGGGCAAGGCTCAGGTCGAGCTCGCGCAGCTCGAGTACCTGCTCCCGCGTCTTCGCGGATGGGGTGACTCGATGAGCCGTCAGGCCGGTGGCCAGGTCGGTGCCGGTGGAGCCGGTATGGGCTCGCGTGGTCCGGGTGAGACCAAGATCGAGCTCGATCGTCGGCGCATCCGCACCAAGATGGCGCTGCTGCGCCGCCAGATCCGTGACTACGGGCCCGCGCGCGAGGCCAAGCGCGCCGAGCGTCGACGCAACACGATCCCCTCGGTCGCGATCGCCGGAT
The DNA here is from genome assembly GCF_055361165.1 of Microbacterium sp. TW_SC_2. Classification (NCBI taxonomy): domain Bacteria; kingdom Bacillati; phylum Actinomycetota; class Actinomycetes; order Micrococcales; family Microbacteriaceae; genus Microbacterium; species Microbacterium sp. TW_SC_2. Next base: position 1,388,161 of record NZ_CM143952.1, read on the forward strand.
ACACGAACGCGGGGAAGTCCAGCCTGCTGAACGCTCTCACCAGCGCGGGTGTCCTGGTCGAGAACGCGTTGTTCGCGACCCTCGACGCCACTGTGCGTCGCGCGGAGACCGCGGACGGCCGCGTCTACACGATCACCGACACGGTCGGGTTCGTGCGGGATCTGCCGCCGCAGCTCGTGGAGGCCTTCCGCTCGACGCTCGAGGAGGTCGGCGACGCGGATGTCGTGCTGCATGTGGTCGACGGATCGCACCCCGACCCGGCGGGTCAGCTGCAGACGGTGCGCGACGTGATGGGCGATGTGGGTGTGCGCGATCTGCCCGAGATCGTCGTGTTCAACAAGGCCGACCTGATCTCCGATGACGAGCGTCTGGTGCTGCGTGGTCTGCAGCCGAAGGCGCACTTCGTGTCGTCCCGCTCCGGCGAGGGCATCGAGGAGCTGCGAGCGGCGATCGAAGAGGCTTTGCCGAAGCCGGCCGTCGAGGTCCACGCCGTCGTCCCGTACGACCGGGGTGACCTCATCGCGGCCATCCACGAGACCGGGATGCTGCTGACCGTCGACCACCAGGAAGACGGTACCGCGGTGCACGCGCGGGTGTCGGAGCGCCTGGCCTCGGAACTCGCGCCCTTCACGCGCTGAGTCCGGGGAGTTCTCCCGCTCACTGCGCGGAGAACCGCGCTTCCACCGTCGCGGACACCACGATCTCTTCCGGCTCGTACTCCATGGCCGATGCGGAGTCGGCCGCGAACGCGGCGCCGCGTGCCTTCATCATCAGGGGGGCCGCGGTGTCGGAGTGTCCGCTCGAGAGGAGGCCGACGTCCGCGATCTCGCGCGGAGTGACGTCTGTCAGTCCCAGGGAGCGCGCATAGGCAGTGGCGCGGGCGACCGCCACGCCGACAGCGGCGGCGGCGACCTCGTTCTCGAGACGGGTCCTGGTCACCGGAGTCAGGTGCCAGTCGACCCCTCCCACCTCGACGCCGTCCCACGCGGAGACATCGGACACCCACATCGAGAGCTCGGATGCGTCCGTGAACGTGGCCGTCAGATCGATGCCGGCGTAGTAGACGGGAGCAAGGCGACGTCCCTCGGCGTTCCAGGGCCGTTCGGCCCGGACGGAGAGTCGCTTGCTCGACCACTCGACGATCGTCCCGGCATCCACTCGCTCGGTGATGCTCGACCGCACGGGTTCGGTGAGACGCATCGCGGTCTCGACGACGGCTGCACGTTCCGGGCCCTCGGCCCGCACGCTCACGTGGATCGTCGCGCGCTCCGGTGCGACGCGCACATCATGCTCTCCCCGGACGGTCACGGTGACTTCACTCATGAGCCGACTCTACGCGCGCGGCCTTCGGGAATGGCAGGGGAGCGGTATCCGTTGTACCCTGAGAAGCTGAGGTTCACGGATCTCAGGATTGACAACTCCACAGTGCGACAACGGCTCCTTCGGAAGAAGGACTACGGGGCTGATCGGTTTCGACAGCGCCTGTGTATCCACGAGAAGCGGGCCGAGGATGCAGAGTTATCTCGTAAACGCTCTCTGCAAAAACATAGTTGCCGAAACCAAGCGCAACGACTTCGCCCTCGCTGCATAAGCGAGCCCGATAGTCCGTCAGACCGTGTGTGATTCCGACACGGACCCTGGCGTCATCTAGGAATCTTGCTGTGTGACGGCGTCTGGACGTCACGCGGGACTCTTCCCAGGCTGGGCTCGTCGACTTAGGTGTCTGTGACAAAGGTCGGAGCCGAGCAGAACGTCTTCACAGACTGCGCCCGGAGAAGGCGTGGATTAGCAGCGTTGGACGGGGGTTCGATTCCCCCCAGCTCCACCAGGTCGTTGTCGCACGAATGAGGCCCGCCTCCCTGTCGAACACGGGGAGGCGGGCCTTTTTCGTGCCTTCGCGGCCTCCGGATCAAGCGGTCGGCCCCACGAGTGCGAGAGCCTGTCCCGATGTGGCTGCACCTCGCTCGTTCATCCGCTCGGCGACGTCGTCGAGGTGGGCGGCACGGTTCGACCGTGTGCGCCGCGCGTCACGCTTCCTCGCAGCCCGGACGCTGCCTCGCCGCCGCGCCCGACGTGCTCTACGACTGGATCCGAGACACCTGGGCCGGGTGGCTGTTCGCTCCGCCCGCTCGGACGGCGCGAATCGGCCGAGCTCGATCCCGCGCAGGAGCAACGAAAGGACCCATTCTGCGCCGATTGCTTGTAGTGTCGCCAGCAACACAGTGGTGACGCTGTCACCTCTCGGATCTCAACGCCTCCCCGAACAGAGATCACAATGCCGATCAGATCACTTCACGCTATGAAGGTCGCCACGCTCAGACGCGCCTCCGAGGAGTATCGCGCCCTGGCGCGTGACGGAATCGACCGGGCCACGAACGTCATGCTCGCAGATCTTCTGTCAGATCGTGCTGATCGCATCGAGGCCGGCGAAGACGACCACTCGGAGATCTTCCCGGACTCGTCGGACAGCAATGCCATCGGCACGGTGGCGTAGATGCGGCGATGGTTGTGCGCGCCCTCGTCTGGCGCCGGGACGTTGAGGGGTGCCGGTCGGCCTCACCGGGCGCCCTGCAGGCCACGTACAGCAGATATCATGACGCGTCTCGCAGCACGGACCGGTCTCGGGCGGACCCCAATACCCGCCCGCGACGCGGCTCCCCAGAGGTTGTCTTCATCGCGCCCCCGCAACGACGATTCCTGGGCGGAAAAATACTCCCGTCAGCGTCCGGCGTCAAGTGAACCCTGCTGGTCCGCGGTGGCGCGTCGTCAGTGATCTGAGGCGTCGCTGCGTGCCCTGAGCACCCGCCCGCACCCCCACCCCATCCCGATGAGGCCGAGGACGACCAGAAGGACTCCGCCCAGCCATGCAGCCTCATCCCAGAGGACGACTCCAGATGAGAGCGCGTCAGCGACACGGCCCAGCGCCCGGGGAACCTCGAGGATGCTCCCGCCGTCGCCGAACACCCACAGCACGATCCCGGCGATGGTCGCGCCGAGCCCGCAGAACACGAAGGCGGCAGTCGAGTCGCGCTTCGCTCCGTTCACGGACTCGATATGTGAACCGGTCGCAACGGTCCCCGGTGATCGCAGAGACAGGACCGGCAGAGCGATGATCAGGCACACACCGAGCGCGATGCACGCGCCGACGACCCAACCGCCGAGGGGCACGAGGAGCACCTGCGAGACGACGCCCTCGGACCAGTAGTAGTGGAACCCGCCGTTACCGGCCTCGGCGGCGGCGATCAGGTCGCGGACTCCCGGGAAGAGGACGGCGATACCCACCGCAGCTCCAACCGGGATCGCGACGAATGCCGGAGCGATGAGGCACGCAGAGACCATGCGCAGGAGAACCGTGCGGATGTCGGTGGACTTTCGCACCGCGGGCTCGAGCATGCACCATCCCGCGTAGACACCTGGTGCCGCGATCGTGAGGTTTCCCCAGAGCCGATCTCCACCCGCGTCCGTCATGCTGTCGACGGCCCCGCACAACCCAGCCAGAGTCGCGAGCACCAGGACTGCGAGGTTCACGCCGGATACCAGGCGCCGCACCTCGGAGCGCATACCGCCCTCACCGGTGTCGGGTTCCGCGAGCGAGCGCTCACGCGCAGGGTTCCTCATCGATCTCTCCTCGGAGCGGTCCGCGAACGGCGGGATGACGACCACGCTATCGGACACCGAACGCCCTCATCACGGACGCTGACACGTGTCAGGAGTCGGTCGGGAGGACCACAGCATTCCTCCATACCCAGCACCGGAAAGTCTGCTGCTGAGCCCGGAACTCGATCCCCGCAGCGAGGGGCGTGGAGCGCACCAGCTTCGCATCGGCGTAGCCGTGGAGGGCTGGGCTCAGGACTCGGCGGTCCGCCGCCGCCGCACCGAATCGGCGACCACGCCGAGGTGCACGCCCGCGATCGTGGTCCGCACCCCGTACGCGAGTGCGACGACGGCGAGCGTGGTGTGCGGGGAGAGAACGAGTCCGACCGCGATCGCCATCTCGACGGCGCCGGTGAGAATCGGACCGACGACGCGCGGGCGTCGGAGCAGGGCGGCGACGGTGCGCACCACACCTGACACCGCGAAGAGGGCCGCGCTGACGACGACGATGACGGCGGGCTCGTCGCTCCAGATCAGGACCGCCACTCCGAAGACGATCCACGCGACCCCGATCCATCGTGCGACGGCTGCGCGAGGCTGGACCTCCGCTCCGGTGAGATCGGCGATGCCGGAGACGATGAAACCGAGTGCGGTCACGAGCACGAGCCGGCTGAGAGCGGCCTGCGGAAGAAGCAGGATGACGACCCCGATCGCGGTGGCCACACCGGCGACGATCATCAGCGCCCACCACGGCCACGACCGGAGGAATCTTCCGAGGAACTCGTTCCAGGCGTTCGGGCGCGAATCGAACCGCTTCATCCACCGTCTCCGATCGAGGTGCCGCTGTGACGATCACACCCTAGCGTCGCGGTGGGGATCCGACCGCGATCATGTCAGCGCGAGCGAATCCACCGCCGCAGCCACGCGTGCGCGCTGCTCCGACGTGAGCCCCTGCAGGGGGAGCGGGAGGCACCGAGGCGGTGCGAGAGCCAGATGCTCGGCCGCCGCCGCGATGACCCGCAGGCTTCCGCTGAACTCGGTGAACAACTCCCACAGCGGGGCGAGCCGCTCGGACTCCGCCACAGCGAGCTCGCCGCGCCCCGCCCGCGCGTGTTGCGTGATCGCCACCGCGGGTGCAGGGAACGTCCCACCGATGGCGGAGTACCAGGCATCGCAGCCGGCGTTCAGTCCCGTGGCAGCGAAGGCGTCGCCGGAGACGCCGATCGTCACGTGAGCGGGGATCGCGGACCGGATCGCGGCCACGTGGTCGCTGGCGGCGGCGGGATCGCGGGGCACGCCGGGGATCTTGATCGACGCGATACCCGGGAGTGCGGCGATGCGGGCGTAGAGCGCGTTCGAGAAGGTGAAGTGCGTCGTGCCGGGGTTGTCGTAGACGATCACGGGAAGATCCGAGTGCTCCGTGACGGCGTGATACAGCTCGAAGACGTCGTCGTCGGTGAGCACCTGATACGAGACCGGGGCGACGAGCAGGCCCGAGGCGCCGGCGGCCTCGGCATCATCGACGTGCGCGAGCACCTGCGACGTGCGCAGCGCGCTCACGCCGACGATGACGGGCACCTGCGCCGCGTGCTGCCGCGTCAGCCGCGTGATCCTGGATCGCTCCGACGGCGTCACATACGCGCCGCTGCCGGTGGGGCCGAGCGCGGTGATGGAGTCGACGCCCGCTTTCACCAGACGTTCGATCAGCCGCACGTAGGCGCCCTCATCCGGCGCATCCTGCGAGAAAGGCGTCAGCGGGAACGCGCTGAGTCCGGTGAAGAGAGTCATGGCATGTCCGCTCAGCCTGCCCACTCGATCAGGAGCAGGCTCTGCTTCGTGTCGGCGAGCTTCACCCAGCCGTCGCCGAACAGGTAGGTCATGCCGTATCCCTCGTCATCGGTTCCCATGGAGTACTTGGGATCCTCGGTGAGGTAGGTTCCCGCCGGGCCGTCCTCCCGCGACCAGCCGGCCGCGATGAGGGTGGACTGCGCCTTCGCGGCCTCATCCGCAGTGATCTCGGACCAGCCGTACAGCTGGCCATGATCGGATCCGACCGAGTAGTCCGCCCAGAAGCACAGCATGCCCGCCGTGAGCTCCACGTCGCCGATCACGAACGCGGTCGGCCGTGCGGTCCACCCGGCATCCGTGAGTGCCTGCACGGTGCCGGTCGAGATCATGCTCTCGCAGGTGAGCGGGGCATCCGACTCGGTCGGCACGGGGGAGGCCGCAGGCTGCTCGCTCGCCACTGCGCTCGGCGCGGCCGTGGGCGGCGGGGATGCTGCCGGGGCATCAGGGGCCGCGCACGCGGTCAGCGCGAGCGCCAGGAGCAGGGCTCCGGCGGCGGCGGACGGGAAGCGGGGACTCATCGCTGGCCTCAGGATCGGGTCATTCGTGCAGGAGCTCGAGGAAGGCATCGTGAAGGATGCCGTTGGTTGCGAGTGTCGAGCGCGCGGAGATCGTCTCATCCCCGTCGAAGGACGTCATGCGCCCTCCGGCCTCCCGCACGATCGGCACCGCGGCGGCGATGTCGTACTCCTTGACGCCGAACTCCGACACCATGTCGAGGCGGCCCTCGGCGAGAAGCATGTACGGATAGACATCGCCGTAACCGCGGTCGCGCCACACACGGGCGGACAATGCCAGCAGCGCGTCGCCGCGACCCGCCTCCGTCCATTGCGCGATGCTCTGGAAGCTGACGCTCGCGTCGTCCAGCGAAGACACGGCGGAGGTGTGGAGCTGCTGCGTTCCCGTCGCGCCATTGGTCCAGGCGCCGGCGCCCGTGGATGCCCACCAGCGCCGACCGAGGGCGGGCATGCTGACGACGCCGACCTGCGGGACGCCGTCGATCGCCAGGGCGATCATCGTGCCCCAGAGCGGCACACCGCGCAGGAAGTTCGCGGTGCCGTCGATCGGATCGATGATCCACTGGCGGTGCGTGTCGCCCTCCGCGCCGAACTCCTCGCCGAAGATCCCGTCGGCCGGACGCTCGTCTGCCAGGACCGCGCGGATCGCACGTTCCGTGGCCAGATCGGCGTCGGTGACATGCGAGTTGTCGGCCTTCGTCGAGATGACCAGATCGGCGGTGTCGAACCGGGGGAGGGACTGCGCATCGGCGGCATCCGCGAGGCGGAGCGCGAGCGCGAGGTCGGCGTCGAGATCAGAGGGAACGGAAGCGGCGTGAGAGGAGGCGGTCACGCCTTCAGGATACGTCAGCCGACTTCGGCGATCGGCTGCGGGCGTCATCCGGAGACGTCGGAGCGGGACCCCGGAAAGCAGAAAAGCCCCGAAGACTGGCGAGAGTCTTCGAGGCTGATCCGTGCACCCCCTCGGACTTGAACCGAGAACCCACTGATTAAGAGTCAGTTGCTCTGCCGATTGAGCTAGAGGTGCGTTGTCCGGGATGACCCCGGCCGAGGAATTACATTACCAGTCCGGTGGCGGCAAGTGAAATCGAGGCCGTGGGTCCCCGCGCCCGGGCGCGTCGGGCTCAGGCGGCGTCGCCGATCAGGATGGCCTGCGCATCCTCGGAGGCCGGATCGGCCGGCTCGTCGTCGATGTGGGCGAGCACCTTGCGTCCCAGGAACACCGTGAGGGCGGCGATCAGGACGGCCGCTGCGGCGAACAGATAGGGGACCGTGGCGTTGAACGCGTGCCACAGCAATGCGGCGATCGGAGGAGCCATCGCGCCGCCGAGGAAACGGACCGCCGAGTACGACGACGAGGCGACGGAGCGGGGGAGGTCCGTGGCCTCCATCACCGCCTCGGTCAGCACCGTGTTCATCACGCCCAGGAGCAGTCCGCCGATGACGATGCAGGCGACGAGGGCAGCGGGGCTCCCGACGACGAGGCCTGCGGTGATCAGGTCGATCGCGAGCAGCGGAAGGACGATCAGGATGATGCGGGTGCGCGGCAGTCGCCGCATGAGAACCGGTGCGACCCAGACGCTGGTGACCGCGAGGGCCACACCCCAGCCGAAGAAGGTGAGGCCGATGCCCATCGCGCCGAAGCCGAGGGGGAAGGGGGAGAAGGCGAGCAGCACGAAGAAGCCGATGTTGTAGAACAGGGCGGCGACCGCGAGAACCGCGAGGGCGGGCCGACGGAGCGCCGCGAACGGTGCCGAGAACGGCACCGGGGTGCGCACCTCCCGCGGACCGCGCAGCAGCACGAGGACGGCCACGAAGGCGATGGCCATCAGCACCACGACGCCGAAGAACGGTCCACGCCAGCTCTGCTCGCCGAGGAGGCCGCCCAAGAGCGGTCCGATCGCGATGCCGAGCCCCAGAGCGGCCTCGTACAGAATGATGGCGGCGCTGCTCCCGCCCGATGCGGCACCCACGATCGTCGCGAGCGCGGTGGAGATGAACAGGGCGTTGCCGAGCCCCCATCCGGCGCGGAACCCGATCACGGCGTCGACGCTGCCGCTGATCGCGCACAGGAGAGCGAAGACCACGATCAGGGCGAGCCCGATCAGCAAGGTCGCCTTCGCGCCGATCCGGCTCGAGATCCAGCTGGTCACGAGCATCGCGAGTCCGGTCACGAGCAGGTAGCTGGTGAACAGGAGCTCGGTCTCGACGGGGCTGGCCTCGAGGGATTCCGCGATCGCGGGCAGGATCGGGTCGACCAGCCCGATGCCCATGAAGGCCACGACGCACGCGAACGCGACGGCCCAGACCTGCGCAGGCTGCTTCCAGGGGGATGCGGTGGGGGTGCCGCTCATCGGTGTGCTCCGTCTCGTTCGGTCTCGGTGCGGTCGCGGACGTCGGTGGTGTCCGTGCCGGCACCGTCGTCGGCGTGTGCGTGAAGGATCTCCGCTGCGCGGGTGAGGACGGCCCAGTCCCCGTCGGTGAGGTCGGTGAACCTCGGGGCGAGAGTGTCTCGGAACTCGCGGCGCCAGGAGACGAGCGCGGCCGCCCCTGCCGGTGTGACGTCGACCACGATTCCTCGCGAGTCCGCGGCATCCGGACCACGTCGGACCAGGCCGTCGCGCTCGAGAGTGCCGAGCAGGCGCGTCATGCCCGGTTGCGTGGTGCGCGCGGCGACGGCCAGTTCACCGACGCGGCGGCCGCCTCGCTGCTCGAGCAGGCTCAGCACCCGCCACTGCGCCGCCGGAGCTTCGTTGCCCGCGTCCTGCGCGGCGATACGCGCCAGGGCGTGGGCGGAGAGCACCAGGGAGGGAATGACATCGACACGATCCATACCAAAAAGTATATACCTATTGGTATGAAGTGGCGTGGCCTGTCCGATCAGCGCCGCGCGCTGGCGATGCGGGCCGAGAGCTCGTGCGCATGCGCGAGCAGCGTGCGTCCGAGCGATGCGATCCGCTCCGGGCCGAAGCGGAACTCCACACCGGTCAGGCTCAGCGCCCACTCCGGGCGACCGCTGCGATCGAACACCGCGGCGCCCATTCCCCAGCTGCCCTCCACGATGAGTCCGGGGTTGATCGCGAACCCGCGCTCCTTCGTCTCGCCCAGGCGCGTCCGCAGGGGCGCCGCCGCGTGGGCACCGCCCCACGTATCGGCCAACTCGGGATGCCGATCGAGATAGGAATCCACATCGTGGTCAGGCAGGAACGCGAGGATGGCGAGCCCGGCGCTCGCGACCCCGAGGGGGAAGCGAACCCCTTCACTCAGCACGAAGGACCGGATCGGGAAGGAGCCCTCCTCACGGAGCAGGCAGACGGTCTCGTCGGCACGTCGCACGGAGAAGAACGCGCTCTCCTCGGTCTTGACGGCGAGCGAGCGGACCAGGTCGCGAGCGAGCGTCGTCACGTCGTAGCGCGCTGCCGCGACCGTCCCCATCAGGAAGAGCTCGGGGCCGGGCAGCCACCGTGTGCTCTCCTCGTCGCGGTCGACCAACCCCTCCGCCTTCAGTGCGGTGAGCAGGCGATGCGTGGTGGAACGCGTGAGGCCGGCGTCACGAGCGAGCTCCTGCAGGCCGGCCCCCTGTGCGCCGCTCGCGGTGACGAGGCGCAGCAGTCGAGAGGCGCGCGCGATCGCCTGCGCTCCGGGGACACTGCGGGACGGGGGTTCCATAATGTGGACGCTACTGCGCAGTTCGGCCACATGGCAAGAACGGGCTTCCGCATCGGGAGTCCGAGGGCGAGGCTGGGAGCAGGACACGGTTCGAAGGAGTGCGCGTGATCGACAAGCAATGGTCTTCGGCGGCCGAGGCCGTGGCCGACATCCCCGACGGCGCCTCGCTGGCCGTGGGAGGGTTCGGGCTCTGCGGCAATCCGATCGCGCTGATCCAGGCGCTTCTGGCCCAGGGCACCCGCGACCTCAGCGTGGTCAGCAACAACTGCGGTGTCGACGACTGGGGTCTGGGCGTCCTGCTGGGGGCCGGTCGAATCCGCAAGATGACCTCGTCATATGTGGGGGAGAACAAGGAGTTCGAGCGCCAGTTCCTCAGCGGGGAACTCGAGCTCGAGTTGACGCCGCAGGGCACGCTCGCGGAGAAGCTCCGCGCGGGCGGTGCGGGCATCGCCGCGTTCTACACCCAGACGGGAGTCGGCACGCAGGTGGCCGAGGGCGGGCTGCCGCGTCGGTACAGCCCGGACGGGACGATCGCCGTCGCCTCCCCGGTCAAGGACGTCCGTTCCTTCCCGGTCGACGGCACGCCGCGCGATTTCGTGCTGGAGGAGGCGATCACGACCGACTTCGCCCTGGTGCACGCACTGGCCGGCGATCGTCACGGCAACCTGATCTTCAACAAGGCGGCACGCAACTTCAATCCGCTGGCGGCGATGGCCGGGCGGGTGTGCATCGCCCAGGTCGAGCAGCTCGTCGAGCCGGGAGAACTCGATCCCGACCGCATCCATCTCCCCGGCGTCTTCGTGCACCGTGTCGTCGAAGTGGGCTCCGACATCCCTCGGCGCATCGAACGGCGGACCGTGTCCGCGGAAGGAGCATGACATGGCGCTCACTCGCGAGGAGATGGCGGCTCGTGCCGCGGCGGAGCTGCAGGACGGCTCGTACGTGAACCTCGGCATCGGGCTCCCGACGCTCGTCCCCAACCATGTGCCCGACGGGGTGACGGTGATGCTGCAGTCCGAGAACGGCATCCTCGGAGTCGGGCCGTACCCTCGCGAGGATGCCGTGGACGCCGACCTCATCAACGCAGGCAAGGAGACCGTGACGGTGCTGGCCGGCTCCGCGTTCTTCGACTCCGCCACGAGCTTCGGCATGATCCGAGGCGGGAAGATCGACGCCGCCATCCTCGGAGCCATGCAGGTCTCGGCCGGGGGAGACCTGGCGAACTGGATGATCCCCGGCAAGATGGTCAAAGGCCCCGGCGGTGCGATGGATCTGGTGCACGGGGCGGGGCGGGTGATCGTCCTGATGGAGCACGTCGCGAAGGACGGCTCCGCCAAGATCGTGAACGAATGCTCGCTCCCGCTCACCGGCCGCGGGGTCGTCGATCGCATCATCACGGATCTGGCGGTGATCGACGTCACCGATCACGGCCTCGTGCTGGTGGAGACGGCGCCGGGAGTCACGGCCGACGAGGTGCTCGCGGCCACGGAAGCGCCTCTGCATGTCGCGCTCGAACGGCAGAACTGAAGGACAGGAACGGATATGACCGACAACTCATCCCCGCGACCCGACGACGTCGTGATCGTGGCCGCCGCCCGCACCCCGCAGGGTCGGCTGAAGGGTCAGCTCGCCGCGTTCACCGCGCCGCAACTGGGCGCGTTCGCGATCACGGGGGCGCTCAGGCAGGCGGGGGTCGCCCCCGACGATGTCGATGCGGTGATCGTGGGACAGGTGCTCGCGGCCGGATCGGGCCAGAATGCCGCACGCCAGGCCGCGATCGGCGCGGGCATCGGGTGGGAGGTGCCGGCGCACTCCGTGAACAAGGTCTGTCTCTCCGGTCTCACGGCGATCATCGACGCCGCGCGCATGATCCGGACCGGGGACGCGGAGACGGTGGTCGCTGCGGGCATGGAGTCCATGACCCGGGCCCCCCACCTGCTCATGGGCTCCCGCGAGGGGTGGACCTACGGCAGCGTCGAGGTGCTCGACCACATGGCGTACGACGGGCTCACCGATGCGTACGACCGGGAGAGCATGGGCGCGTCGACCGAACGGCACAACGCCCGCTACGACCTCACCCGGCAGGCACAGGATGAGGTGGCGGCGCTATCGCACCAGCGCGCTGCGGCTGCACAGGCCGCCGGAGTCTTCGCGCAGGAGATCGTCGCCGTCGAGGTACCGCAGCGACGAGGGGAGCCGGTGCGCGTCACGACGGATGAGGGCATCCGCCCGGAGACCACGGTGGAGACGCTCGCGGGCCTCCGGTCGGCGTTCGCCGAGGGCGGGTCGATCACGGCGGGGAACGCCTCGCCGATCTCGGACGGCGCATCCGCGGTCATCGTGACCACGCGCGCGACGGCGGCCGCGAAGAACTGGCCGGTCCTGGCTGCGGTGGGGGCCAGTGGTCAGACGGCAGGTCCGGACAACTCGCTGCAGGCGCAGCCGGCGCGGGCGATCGAGCAGGCATGCGCGAAGCAGGGCATCACGCCGGCCGATCTCGACCTGGTGGAGATCAACGAAGCCTTCGGTGCCGTCGTGGCCCGGTCTCGGGATGAGCTCGGGCTGAGCTCGGAGGTCGTGAACATCCACGGCGGTGGCATCGCGATCGGTCACCCCATCGGGGCCTCCGGCAACCGCCTCGTGGTGCACCTGGCGCACGAACTCGCGCGTCGCGGCGGCGGCATGGCGGCGGTCGGGCTGTGCGGTGGAGGAGGTCAGGGAGAAGCGCTCATCCTCACCCTCTGAGCCCCGGTCGCCCGAGGCGGATGCTCAGGAGCGCTTGTCCTTGGCGTGCCCCTGGGCGTCTGCGAGGGCCTTCTGGGAGCGGAACTGAAGACGCTGGGCCTTCTTCGACTTCTTGACCGACTGCGGGGAGTCGGCGTCGACACGGACGCCGCGGCGCGCCCGGCGCATGTCGACCACGGCTCCGACGGCGAGGGCCATCGTGATCGCCCAGCTCAGCCAGGACAGGGCTGAGCGCCAGGTGATGGGTTCCTCACGGGTGCCGCGCAGCAGAGAGATCCCGGCGGAGACTGCTGCGATGAGTCCGGTGCTGAAGAGGTAGCGCATGCCCCTACGGTACCGGCACCGCGGCGCAGGAGGCGGGAGGCTTGACATCGGCGCCCGCCCCTGCCAACGGGGCGCCTTCGTCGCGACGGGACGAGGAACCGGTTCGGGCCGCGTTCAGGGCGACGCGCTACCATGGGAGGGTCGCGGTTCATCCGCGGCCGCACACCGTGTATCTACCGGCCGTCGGCATCCCGGCGGACAGCGGCGGCACCCGACACCGCGTCTGCGGGCGCGCGAGAGCCATGACACACACGCACACCACGGCGGAGCCGAGCCTGCTCCGCATCGCCGGATTCCCCTACTTCCTGATCGCGTTCATCGCGCGTCTCCCCTTCGCGATGATGGTGGTCGGCGTCCTCACGGTCGTCGTCTCGGCCCGCGGCTCCCTGTCACTGGGCGGCCTCACCTCGGCCGCGGTCGGACTCGGCACCGCCTGCTTCGGCCCCCTCCTGGGGGCGGCGGCGGACCGGTTCGGGCAGCGGGTCGTGCTGACGACGCTCGCCGTGGCCAACGGCTCGATGCTGATCGTCTTCACGCTCGTCGTGTACGGCACAGCCCCCGACGGCTTCGTCCTGCTGGCCGCGGTCGGCATCGGCGCGACCGCTCCCCAGGTGGCACCCCTGTCGAGGTCGCGCCTGGTGACCCTGATCCGCGATCGCATGTCGGAGGATCGCCGGGCCCGCACGATCTCGGGGACCATGGCCTACGAGTCGGCGGCCGACGAGACCGTCTTCGTCTTCGGACCGTTCCTCGTGGGCATCCTGGCCTCCGCGATCGCACCGTGGGCGCCGCTGGTGGGCGCCGCGGTGCTCACGCTCGTTTTCGTCGGCGCGTTCGCCCTGCATCCGAGCGGCCGACACGTCTCTCGCGACCGTGATGCCGACGGCAGGGCGCTCTCCTCGGTCTCCGAGCTGTTCCGTCCGCAGCTGCTGGTCGTGGTCCTCGGCATCCTCGGAGTCGGGATGTTCTTCGGCACGATGCTCACCGCACTCACCTCCTTCATGGCGGATCGGGGTGCGGCGGAGCAGGCGGGTCTCCTCTACGGGGTCATGGGGGTCGGATCGGCGCTGCTCGCGCTCGGCGTGGCCTGGCTGCCCCCGGCGTTCACGCTGCGCGCCCGGTGGCTGGTCTTCTCCGGCATCCTGCTGGGTGGCTCGTTGCTGCTCGGCCTCGTCGACGACTCCGTCGGAATGATGGTGCTGGCGCTGGCGATCATGGGGATCGGCATCGGCCCGACCCTGGTCACGCAGTACAGCTTCGCCGCCGCTCTCAGTCCGCTCGGACGCTCGGCGACCGTCATGACGATGATGGGGTCGGGAGTCGTGGTCGGACAGTCGATCGGGGCGGCGCTCGCGGGCGACATCGCCGAGAACATGGGCACCCCGGCCGCCCTGGTGCTCCCGGTCTGCGCGGCCGCCGTCGCGTTCGGCGCCGGCGTGATCCACGCGGTGCTCAGCGCCCCGCGTCGAAAGCGGCCCGTCGCCGGGTGAGTCCACGGACCGAGGTGTCCGCCGATGCACGGCATCCTCGATAGCCTGGGGGTACCGCTGGTGTGAGGAGTCATCTTGGACGCTGCAGAATTCGTGGTGGTCGCCAATCGACTTCCGGTCGACCGCGTCGTGGGACCCGATGGCGAGGAGCAGTGGCGAGTGTCTCCCGGCGGCCTCGTGGCCGCACTGGAGCCCATGATGCGCAGTGTGCACGGTGCGTGGGTCGGTTGGGCGGGGCAGGCCGATCTCGAGCTCGCGCCGTTCGAGAACGGCGGCATCGAGCTGATCCCAGTCGCGCTCAGCGCCGACGAGGTCGCGGAGTACTACGAGGGGTTCGCGAACGACACGATCTGGCCGCTCTATCACGACGTGATCGCGCCGCCGCAGTACCACCGCGAATGGTGGGACGCCTACGTCACCGTGAACCGTCGCTTCGCGGAAGCCGCTGTCGCCGCCGTGGTCGAGAACGGCACGGTCTGGGTGCACGACTATCAACTGCAGCTCGTGCCGCAGATGGTGCGTGAGCTGCGCCCCGACGTCACGATCGGCTACTTCCACCACATCCCGTTCCCGGCGCACGGGCTGTACGCGCAGCTTCCGTGGCGCGATCAGGTGCTCCGTGGGCTTCTCGGCGCCGACGTGATCGGCTTCCAGCGCGTGCAGGACGCGACGTACTTCCTCACCGCAGTGAAGCGCCGCCTGCGCTATGAGGTCAAGGGATCCACCGTCGCGGTGCCCGACGGCGACGGCGGCACGCGCACGGCGCTGGCCAAGGCGTTCCCGATCTCGATCGACACGGCCCCGTACATCGAACTCGCCGAGCGTGAGGACATCAAAGCGCGCGCGGCCGAGATCCGAGCGAGCCTCGGCAACCCCGACCGCATCCTGCTGGGCGTCGACCGGCTGGACTACACCAAGGGCATCCGTCACCGCATCAAGGCATACGGCGAGCTCCTCGCCGAGGGACGTCTCAAGGTCGAGGAGGTCACGCTCGTGCAGGTGGCCAGCCCCAGTCGCGAGCGCGTCGACGCCTACGTGCACCTGCGCGACGAGATCGAGCTGGCTGTCAGCCGCATCAACGGCGACACCGACACCATGGGGCATTCGGCGATCCGGTATCTGCACCAGGGGTACCCGCGTGAGGAGATGGTGGCGCTGTATCTCGCCGCCGACGTCATGCTCGTGACCGCTCTGCGCGACGGCATGAACCTGGTGGCCAAGGAGTACATCGCCACGCGCGCCGACAACCGCGGCGTGCTGGTGCTCAGCGAGTTCACGGGTGCCGCCGACGAACTCCGCCAGGCGGTGCGGGTGAACCCGCACGACATCGAGGGGGTCAAGGACGCGATCATGACCGCGATCGAGATGTCGCCCGCCGAGCAGTCCAAGCGGATGCGGTCGCTGCGCCGCCGCGTGCTCGACAACGACGTGAACGCCTGGTCCTCCTCGTTCCTCGCGGCGCTCGACGAGGTGCACCCGCGGTGAGTTCCGACCGCCGCAGAACGACCGGCATACTGGACTTCCCCCTGAGAACGGAGAGAGCGTGACGCGCGCCTGGACCCCCGGTGAGCCCGACGACGACCTGACGGCGCTGGCCCGCACCGAACGCCTCGTCGTGGCCCTCGACTTCGACGGGACGGCATCGCCCCTGGTTCCCGATCCCATGGCGGCGCGGGCGCTTCCCGAGGTCGCGGCCCAGGTGGCGCGTCTCGCCGCGATGCCGAACACGGTCGTCGCCTACGTCTCGGGGCGCAGCCTGCACGATCTGCGCATCATCACCGAGCACGAGGACGACTCCGTGATCGTGCTCGCCGGATCACACGGCGCGCAGTACTGGTACCCCGGAGAGGGGGAGGCGGAGGCGAGCGGCGAAGCCACCGAGGAAGGGGCCCGCGAGGCGCTCTGGGAGGCGGCCCGCCCCATCATCGACAGGCACGAGGGTGCCGAGTTCGAACCCAAGACCTTCGGAATGGGCGTGCACACCCGCCGTGCCGAACGGGACGTCGAGGAGAAGGTCTTTGCCGAGATCGACGCCCTGGTCGCCGACCGGTTCCCGCATTGGCGGCGCCGGGCAGGACACCGCGTGCTCGAATTCTCGTCCCGCGCCGAGGGCAAGGACTCCGCGATGGTCGCGCTCCGCGAGAAGTTCGACGCCACCGGCATCCTGTTCGCGGGCGATGACGTGACCGATGAAGACGGCATCCGGGTGCTCGGTCCCGGCGATCTGGGCGTGCGTGTGGGGCCGGGGGAGAGCCATGCGGCCCTCCGTGTGGAGAACCCACAACAGATGGCACTGCTTCTGGAGGCGCTCGCGGACGAGCGGACCGCGGCGCAGGAATAGACTTCCTGCATGTCCTCGCACGAAGCTGCCGCACCCGCGTCCATCGACATCAAGCCCCGGAGTCGCGTCGTCACCGACGGCATCGAGGCCACCACTTCTCGGGGCATGCTCCGCGCGGTCGGAATGGGGGATGCCGACTGGGACAAGCCTCAGATCGGGATCGCCTCGAGCTGGAACGAGATCACCCCCTGCAACCTGAGCCTGGACCGCCTGGCGCAGGGCGCCAAGGAGGGCGTGCACTCGGGCGGCGGGTACCCGCTGCAGTTCGGCACGATCTCGGTGTCGGACGGCATCTCGATGGGGCACGAGGGCATGCATTTCTCCCTGGTCTCGCGCGAGGTCATCGCGGACTCGGTCGAGACCGTGATCATGGCGGAGCGCCTGGACGGCACCGTGCTGCTCGCCGGCTGCGACAAGTCGATCCCCGGCATGCTCATGGCGAGTGCGCGACTGGGACTGTCCAGCGTCTTCCTGTACGCCGGATCGATCGCTCCCGGCTGGGTCAAGCTCTCGGACGGCACCGAGAAGGAGATCACGATCATCGACTCCTTCGAGGGAGTCGGCGCGTGCCGCGCCGGGCGGATGACGGAAGAGGACCTCAAGCGCATCGAATGCGCCTTCGCGCCGGGTGAGGGCGCCTGCGGTGGCATGTACACCGCCAACACGATGGCCTCGGTGGCGGAAGCCCTCGGCCTGAGCCTTCCCGGTTCCGCCGCTCCGCCCTCCGCCGACCGCCGTCGCGACTACTTCGCGCACCGTTCCGGCGAGGCCGTGGTGAACCTGCTGCGTCAGGGCATCACGACCAAGGACATCCTGACGAAGGAGTCGTTCGAGAATGCGATCGCGATCGCGATGGCCCTCGGCGGCTCGACCAACGTCGTGCTCCACCTGCTCGCGATCGCCCGGGAGGCCGAGGTCGACCTCGACCTGCACGACTTCAACCGCATCGGCAGCAAGACGCCGCACGTGGCCGACATGAAGCCGTTCGGCAAGTACGTCATGAACGACGTCGACCGGCACGGGGGCATCCCGGTGCTCATGAAGGCCATGCTCGACGAGGGCCTGCTGCACGGCGACGCGCTCACGGTCACGGGCAAGACCGTCGCCGAGAACCTGCGAGACCTGAACCCGGCGCCGGTCGACGGCGACGTCATCCACACGTTCGACAACCCGATCCACGCGTCCGGCGGCATCACGATCCTGCACGGTTCGTTCGCGCCCGAGGGGGCCGTGGTGAAGTCCGCCGGCTTCGACGCCGACGTGTTCGAGGGTCCTGCTCGCGTGTTCGAGCGCGAGCGCGGTGCCATGGACGCCCTCGCCAACGGCGAGGTGAAGGCGGGCGACGTCGTCGTGATCCGCTACGAAGGCCCCAAGGGCGGCCCGGGTATGCGCGAGATGCTCGCGATCACCGCGGCCATCAAGGGCGCTGGCCTGGGGAAAGATGTACTACTCTTGACAGACGGACGATTCTCAGGCGGCACAACCGGCCTGTGCATCGGCCACATAGCACCCGAAGCGGTGGACGCAGGTCCCATCGCCTTCGTGCGCGATGGTGATCTGATACGGGTCGATATCGCAGCTCGCTCTCTCGACCTACTCGTCGACGAGGCGGAGCTCGCCTCCCGGCGTTCCGGCTGGGAGCCGCTTCCCCCGCGCTATACCCGTGGCGTTCTTGCCAAATACTCGCGACTCGTGCGGTCCGCCGCCGAGGGAGCGACCACCGGCTGAATCACGTCGAGCAGTGTCCGGCTCCGGACCGCTTCGGCTCCGACGTCGTCCACAGATCACCATGAAGGAAAGTCATGACTGCTGATTCCGTCTCGGCCGTGCCGAGACCACCCGCCCGCCCATCCGCCGCCCCCGAGATCTCCGGCGCCGAGGCCGTGGTGCGCACGCTCGAACTGCTCGGGGTGACGGACGTCTTCGGGCTTCCGGGCGGAGCGATCCTTCCCGTCTACGACCCGCTCATGGATGCGTCCGACCTCCGGCACATCCTCGTGAGGCACGAGCAGGGTGCAGGCCACGCGGCCGAGGGATACGCCTCGGCCTCCGGCAAGGTCGGCGTCTGCATCGCCACCTCCGGGCCCGGCGCCACCAACCTCGTGACGGCGATCGCCGACGCGTACATGGACTCGGTGCCGCTGCTCGCGATCACCGGTCAGGTGTTCTCGACACTCATGGGCACGGACGCCTTCCAGGAAGCCGACATCGTGGGCATCACGATGCCGGTGACCAAGCACTCGTTCCTGGTGAAGGATGCCGCGGACATCCCCGGCGCGCTCGCGGCGGCATACGAGATCGCCTCGACCGGTCGTCCCGGTCCCGTGCTCGTCGACATCACCAAGGACGCGCAGCAGGCCATGGCGCCCTTCGTGTGGCCGCCCAAGATCGACCTCCCCGGCTACCGGCCGGTCACGAAGGCCCACGGCAAGCAGATCCAGGCCGCTGCGGCGATGCTGGCCACGGCCAAGAAGCCGGTGCTGTACGTCGGCGGCGGGGTGATCCGCGGCAAGGCCTCGGCCGAGTTGCTGGCACTCGCGGAGTCGACCGGGGCGCCCATCGTCACCACCTTGATGGCCCGCGGCGCCTTCCCGGACTCGCACCCGCAGCACCTCGGCATGCCGGGCATGCACGGGACGGTTCCCGCCGTGCTGGCGTTGCAGGAGGCCGACCTGCTCGTCTCGCTGGGTGCCCGCTTCGACGACCGCGTGACCGGCAAGGCGGCACTGTTCGCGCCGAATGCCAAGGTCGTGCACGTCGACATCGACCCCGCCGAGATCTCCAAGATCCGCATGGCGGATGTGCCGATCGTCGGTGACGTGCGCGATGTGCTCACCGATCTCGACGCGGCGTTCCACAGCGCCACGGGTGGCGCCAGGCCGGACATCGACGAATGGTGGTCGTACCTCGACGGGCTCCGTACCGAGTTCCCGCTCGGATACGCGCCGCCCACCGACGGTCTGCTCGCCCCGCAGCACGTGATCCAGCGCATCGGCGAACTCACCGGACCCGAGGGCATCTTCGCCTCCGGTGTCGGTCAGCACCAGATGTGGGCAGCGCAGTTCATCAAGTACGAGCGCCCGAACGCCTGGCTCAACTCCGGCGGCGCGGGCACGATGGGCTACTCGGTGCCGGCGGCCATGGGCGCCAAGGTGGCCGAGCCCGATCGTGCGGTGTGGGCGATCGACGGCGACGGATGCTTCCAGATGACCAATCAGGAGCTCGCCACCTGCACGATCAACAACATCCCGATCAAGGTGGCGATCATCAACAACTCGTCGCTCGGCATGGTGCGCCAGTGGCAGACGCTCTTCTACGACGGTCGTCACTCGAACACCGACCTGAACACCGGTCACGGCACGATCCGCATCCCCGACTTCGTGAAGCTGGCGGAGGCGTACGGCTGCCTCGCGATCCGCGTCGAGAAGGAAGAGGAGGTGGACGCGGCGATCACGCTCGCTCTCGAGACGAACGACCGCCCCGTGGTGATCGACTTCGTCGTCAGCGCCGACTCGATGGTCTGGCCGATGGTTCCGCAGGGTGTCAGCAACAGCTACGTCCAGTACGCGCGTGAGCACGCGCCCACGTTCGATGAGGAGGCCTGAGCCATGTCGACCCACGTGCTGAGTCTGTTGGTGGAGGACACTCCCGGTCTTCTCACCCGAGTCGCGGGGCTCTTCGCCCGCCGCGGCTTCAACATCGAGTCGCTCGCCGTCGGCGTGACCGAGGTGCCGGGGATCTCGCGCGTCACGGTGGTCGTCGACGTCGACCAGCTTCCGCTCGAGCAGGTCACGAAGCAGCTCAACAAGCTGATCAACGTGATCAAGATCGTCGAACTCGATTTCAGCACCTCGGTGCAGCGCGAGCACATGCTCGTCAAGGTGCGCACCGACAACGCCACCCGGTCCAACGTGATCGAGGTCGTGAACCTGTTCCGCGCCTCCGTGGTCGACTACGCCGCCGAAGCGCTCGTGATCGAGGTCACCGGCGACAAGGGCAAGGTCGAGGCGATGCTGCGGGCTCTCGAGCCGTTCGGCATCAAGGAGATCGCCCAGTCCGGCCTTCTCGCGATCGGACGCGGCGGCAAGAGCATCACCGAGCGCGTCCTGCGCGGCTGACACTTTCCCACACACTCAGGGGCCGATCGGTCCCGCATTCACCACGAACAAGGAGAAACACACTGTGAGCACCGAGATCTTCTACGACGCAGACGCCGACCTGTCCCTGATCCAGGGCAAGAAGGTCGCGATCGTCGGTTACGGTTCGCAGGGTCACGCCCACGCGCAGAACCTGCGCGACTCGGGCGTCGAGGTCGCCATCGCGCTCAAGGAGGGCTCGAAGTCCGCTCCCAAGGCGGAAGAGGCGGGCTTCCCCGTGAAGTCGGTCGCCGAGGCCACCGAGTGGGCCGACGTCATCATGATCCTGGCTCCCGACCAGCACCAGCGCACGATCTACAGCGAGTCCATCGCCCCGAACCTCACCGCGGGCAAGACCCTCGCCTTCGCGCACGGCTTCAACATCCGCTTCGGCTACATCGACGCACCCGAGGGTGTCGACGTGATCCTCGTCGCCCCGAAGGCCCCCGGCCACACGGTGCGCCGCGAGTTCGTCGCGGGCCGTGGCATCCCCGACATCATCGCCGTCGAGCGCGATGCCTCGGGCAAGGCCTGGGACCTGGCGCTCTCGTACGCGAAGGCGATCGGCGGCACCCGCGCCGGCGTCATCAAGACCACGTTCACCGAGGAGACCGAGACCGACCTGTTCGGCGAGCAGGCCGTGCTCTGCGGTGGCGTCAGCCACCTCGTGCAGGCCGGCTTCGAGACGCTCACCGAGGCGGGCTACCAGCCGCAGATCGCGTACTTCGAGGTGCTGCACGAGCTGAAGCTGATCGTCGACCTGATGTGGGAGGGCGGCATCGCCAAGCAGCGCTGGTCGATCTCCGACACCGCCGAGTTCGGCGACTACGTCTCCGGCCCGCGCGTGATCGACGCCCGCGTCAAGGAGAGCATGCAGGGCGTCCTGGCCGACATCCAGTCGGGTGCCTTCGCCAAGCGCTTCATCGAGGACCAGGACAACGGCGCCGAGGAGTTCCTCGCGCTGCGGGCCAAGGAAGAGCAGCACCCCATCGAGGTCACCGGCAAGGAGCTGCGTTCGCTCTTCGCCTGGAAGCAGACGGACGAGGACTACGTCGACGGTTCTGCCGCACGCTGATCCGACTCACGAAAGAACGGGCGTCCCTCTCGGGGCGCCCGTTCTTTCGTGCGTGCGGGGCGCTCAGGCGCGGGTGAGCTCCTCCAGTACCTCGATCACGTGGCGGTAGGGCTTTCCGGTGGCGCGCGTCATCCCGATCTCGCACGTGCGGTTGGCCGACACGAAGGCACCGAAGCCCCCACGGGCGCCGTCGGCCGCATCGATCTCGGCCGACTCCTGCGCGGTGGCACTGGCGGTCAGCTCCGGATGCAGCAGGCCCCGGTCGCCCGCGAAGGCGCAGCAGCCCCACCCCTCGGGGACGAACACCTCGTCGGCGACGGCGGCGGCGATCGCGGTCAGCGCTCCCGTGGCTCCCAGCGCGGTCGTGGAGCAGGTCGGATGCACCGCGACCGTGGCGAGCCTGGTCGACACCGTGAGTCGAGGGAGGATCTCCCGCGCGACGAAGGTCGTGGCGTCCTCGATCCGCAGACCGCGATAGCGAGGGTCGGCGGCGACGGACTGCGCGAGCATCACGTCCAATCCCTCGGTGCACGAGGCGGCATCGCAGACCACGGGGAGCTCGCCCTGCCGGCTCGCGACCCAGAGCGACTCGAGCACGCGGGCCGACATCAGGCCGTAGCCGTCGAGATGTCCCTTCGACTTCCAGGGGGTGCCGCAGCAGAGCCCGCCGTTCTCCTCGGGGACGACGACCGGGATCCCGGCACGATCCAGCAGGTCGCGCAGGGCGTCGCGGGACCCACGGCCCTCGCCCTCCGGTCCGAACATCGTGCCGATGCAGGCGCCGAAGAGCACGGCGCGGGCGTCCGCCGGGTTCGCGGGTCGCGGCGGCCTCGAGCCGCCACGGGGCAGCCCCCCGTCGTACAGCGGCACTGTGTCGGCGCCGAGCAGTGACCGTCCGACGCGGGTGGCGCCGCTCACCAGGGGCGCCGGGAGGGCGTCGGCGACGGTGAGAGCGACGCCGCCCGCCCGGGTGACCGTTCCCCAGTGCTTGGCCGCCGCGCCCCACGCTGCTCCTTCGACGGCCGTGGTCTGCTCGGCGCGCAGACGGCGCACGAGGTCACCGGTGTTGATGTCGACGGGGCAGGCCACCCCGCACATCCCGTCGACCGCACACGTCTGCACGCCCTCGTAGTCGTAGTCCGCCTGCAACTCCTCGAGCAGGGCGGTGTCGCCCTGCTCCTCGGCCCAGGCCATGTCGCGTCGGATCACGATGCGCTGCCGGGGAGTGAGCGTGATGCTCTTGCTCGGACAGGTCGGCTCGCAGTATCCGCACTCCACGCAGCGATCGACCTCGGCCTCCACCGTGGGCACGCGCTTGAGATCGTGGAGGTAGGAGTCCGGGTCGTCGGAGAGCACGACGCCCGGGTTCAGGATCAGGTCCGGGTCGAACAGCCGCTTGATCTCCCACATCATGTCGGTCAGCTCGTCGCCGTACTGTCTCCGCACGAACGGCGCCATGATGCGCCCGGTGCCGTGCTCCGCTTTGAGAGAGCCCTGCTGTCCGAGCACCAACTCCACCAGGTCGTCGGTGAATCGGCGGTAGCGGGCGACGCTGTCCGGATCGTCGAAGCGCTCGTTGAGGAGGAAGTGCACGTTGCCGTCCTTCGCGTGCCCGAAGATCACCGACCCCTCGTACCCGTGCTGCGCGAACAGCTCGATCAGACGCTCGCACGTCACGAGCAGGCGGTCGACCGGCACCACGATGTCTTCCAGCAGCGCGGTCGTCCCGGAGGGGCGTGCGCCCGCGACGGCGGTGTACAGCCCCTTGCGGACCTGCCAGAGGGCGGCGCGTTCGGCGGCATCCGTGGTGAGGCGCGGAGCGACGGCGAGCGGGAGGGCATCGAAGTGCGCCTGAGCGACAGATCGCGCGGTCGTGAGCGACGTCTGGTCCTCGGCGTGCACCTCGACCAGGAGGGCCGCGTGCTGCTGCACCTCGATCTCGGCGATGGTGGCGGGCACGTCGCTGAGACCCTGCGCGACACGGAGCGAGGCCGCGTCCATGAGTTCGATCGTGGCGAGGCCGAGATCGCTCAGTGCGGGGAGGGCCGCCATGGCCGCGGAGAGCGTCTCGAAGACGAGCAGCCCGGTGGCGATCGCCGGGCGGATGGCGATCGTACGGAACCGCGCCTCGGCGACGAAGGCGAGCGTGCCCTCGGAGCCGATGATGAGGTGCTCGAGGATGCGCACCGGGTCGTCGAAGTCGACCAGGGAGTTGAGGCCGTAGCCCATGGTGTTCTTCATCGAGAACTGCTGCCGCAGGAACGCCAGGTGCTCGGGTGAGGCGAGCACACGTGCGCGGAGCGCGAGGAGCCCGTCCGCCAGGGCGGGTTCGGCGGCGCGCAGCAGCGCATTCGCCTCGGGGTCTGCGGTGTCGAGGATCGTGCCGCTGGGCAGCACGATGCGCAGCGACTCGATCGTGCGGTATGAGTTCTCGGTGATGCCGCAGGCCATGCCGCTGGAGTTGTTCGCGACGACGCCGCCGATCGTGCAGGCGATCTCGCTGGCAGGGTCGGGGCCGAGCTTGCGTCCGTGCCGGGCGAGGCGGATGTTGACCTGTCGTACGGTCGCGCCGGGACCCACACGGACGGTCTCCCCGCCGTTCTCGACGGTGATGTCGCGGAAGTGGCTCCGGGTGTCGACCAGGATGTCGCCGCTCACCGCCTGCCCGGACAGGCTCGTGCCCCCGGAGCGGAACGTGAGAGTGCGGCCGGCGGCGCGCACCGCGGCGAACGCTCCGGCCACGCCGTCGGCATCCGCGGGGGAGAGGACCGCATCCGGGATCAGCAGATAGTGCGAGGCATCGTGCGCGCGGGCGAAGCGGTCGATCGAGCGGGAATGAACCTGCGTGGACGCGCCGAGCAGCGCCGCGTCCAGGGGTCCGGTGAGGGTGGTCGACACGATGCTCCTCAATGAGATGGCGGATTGTCTGACAAGTGTACCCAAGGCGTGCGCGATCACTATGCTGGCCGGATGATGCCATCGGATACCGGTCTCGAGATCGTCGGCGTGGTGGATGCCGTCACCTCGCGATTGCGTGCGCGCATCCTGAACGGCGACATCCGCTCCGGCGAGCCGCTCACCGAAGCTGCGGTGGCGCGCGCCTACGGTGTGGCCCGGCCGAGCGCGAAGGCGGCGATCGAGCAACTGGTCGCCGCCGGGCTGCTGGTGCGCACCGCACATCGCACCGCGCGGGTCGGCGCGATCGATCCGGACACCGTGCGCGACGTGTACCGCACCCGGACACGACTCGAGAGCGCGGCGCTGCGCGAGCTCGCCGAGACACGCGTGGTCCCGCCTGCCGCGGTGGAGGCGAACGCCGAGATCCTGGCGATGCCCCCCGGGCCCGATGCCGCCACCGTCGATCCCGATCTCCGCTTCCACACGGCTCTGATCGATGCGCTCGGGAGTGAGCGGACCGGACGGATGTACCGCAGCGTGATCGACGAGGTCCGGCTCTGCATGGCCCAGGTGCAGGGACGCCGACTGCTGGATGCCTCGGTGATCGCGCAGCAGCACGCCGAGATCCTCGAGGCGGTGTCCGCAGGATCAGGCGAGCGTGCCGTCGCGATCCTGCGTCACCACCTGTCGTCGGCAGAGGAGCGCCTGGTCGAGGCGCTCCGCGAGGACTGACGCGCAGCGGTCCCGACCGGGGGAGTGGACGCTCACTCCGCGGGCGTCGCCTCCGGCACCTCGATCGGCGCGTCGGCGGGATCGGCCCACCGCGGCGCCGGCAGCGGGGTGTCGATCGCACCGGCCTGGATCGCGCGCAGGGCCTCTGTGATCTCGTCGGTGTTCTCCGGCACGGCGAGATCGCAGGCCCGGAGCTCGGAGGCGAACTGCAGCGTGAGGCGGATCTTTCCGGCCTCGATGGCCTCGGCCGTCGTTCCCGTGCGGATCTCGCTCCCGGTCTGGATCGCCGACACCTCGTCGCACACGTGATACACGGCGCCGCCGTCCACCCACACCACTTCATCGGCGCCGAGGAGTTGGATCACCGCCGACTGGTCGGCGGTGTACTGCTCGACGGACGGCGGGCTGAAGCTGGTTCCGAGGACGGCGGCCAGCACGGCCAGCACGATGCCGACGACGCCGGCGGTCGTCTTCTGGCCCTTGCTCATGTCCTTGTTCAGGAAGATGAGGATGATCAGCGGCAGGAAGGCCACGATGGCGATGATGGCGCCGAGCTGGTTCTGCACGAAGAATCGCGTCGTGTCGGACCTGCGGGCGGGGTCCAGGCGATTCGCCTTCTTCCAGAGCACCGAGCCCGTGATCGACAGCGCGGCGATCAGGACGAGAGCGATCAGCAGCGCGACGAAGGCCCACTGCGGGAACTGCGCCGTCACGCCCTGCTCTCGGAGCAGCCCGGTGTCGGGGTCGCGCACGAGCGCACCGTCCTCACCGACGAACTCGCGCTGACGCAGCAGCCAGAAGATGGCGACGGCCTCCCCGGCGATCGCGAGCGCCCACAGACCTGCGGCGATCCCGCGGAACAGGGTGGCGCGCTTCTTCGCTGCGGGGGTAGGCGTCCAGCCGGACGGCGGTTCTGTGGTGGCGGCGTCCGAGGACGTGCTTGCAGCGGTGGCGACCTTCTTCTTCTGCTCGGCCACGGTGATCCTTCCCCCAGCGGATGGGCCCCTGGCCCGATGCACCCCGAGCATAGTGGACCGCGTGTCCTACTCTGGGGAGATGACTTCCGATTCCGAGGACGCCCTGAGCTGGGACGGCGATGAGGACGGGACGCGACCGTCCCCGGCGCTGCCGACCGGCTGGAACGCGGTCGGGAAGGGCAGCGACGATGTCGGACACCTTCGCGCGGACGGAACCGTCGTCGCCCCGCACCAGCCTCCGGCGCTCAGCAACGCGCTTCTCCTGGTGCTCGGCGTGGTCGGCGGCGTCTACCTGCTCTACACGATCGGCTGGGTGATCGGCGGACTGCGGCTGAAGCCGCTCGCCAACCTGATCGTGACCGATGCGATGTACATCCCGTGGTTCGTGCTGGCGGTCGCCGCCCCGCTGCTGTGGTTCCTCGCGTCGTGGCTGCTCACCCGCGGGAAAGCGGCTTGGATCCGCATCGGCGTCCTGCTGTTGGGCGTGGTCCTGCTGGTTCCCTGGCCCTTCGTCACCGTGGGGGTGATCGGATCATGAGCGATGCAGCCACCGGAGACGCGCTCCCCGCCACCCGCCGTCGGACGCCGCGCTGGTTGACCGGTCTCGTCGTCGGACTCGCGGGGCTGTTCTACGCCTATGCGGTGTGGAACGCCGTCGCTCATCTGCTCAGCTTCGCGCAGAGCGGCCTCACCGGCATCGGGTGGGTGACCCTCTCCTTCGGAGTGGTGTTCCCGGCGATCGCGTTCGTCTTCGCCTCCCTCATCGGTCGTCGCCGCAACGTCGGGGAACTGGCACTCGTGCTGCTCGCCGGCCTCGGCATCGTGGCCGTGTTCTGGCTGAGCCTGCTCGGGTACAGCATCCTCAACATGGACGAGCTGGTGACCGTCGCGCCACTGTCGTAGGGCGTCACACGGGACGGAGCGCCGAGGTCGCTCGGGTACAGTGGAGACGATCGCGCCCCCTGGTGTGCGGCGCATCGGCCCCTCTCCCGCCTGTCGCGCTGCCCCGAAGGATTCTCTGTGCCGAAGCCCGTTGTGCTCATCGCCGAAGTGCTCTCTCCCGCCACGATCGAGGCCCTGGGCCCCGACTTCGACGTCCGTCACGTCGACGGCACCGATCGTGAGGCGCTGTTCGCGGCGCTGGCCGACACGGACGCGGTCCTGATCCGCTCCGCGACGCGCATCGACGAAGAGGCGCTGACCCACGCGCCGAAGCTGAAGGTGGTCGCCCGCGCCGGCGTCGGACTCGACAACGTCGACATCAAGGCGTCGACGGCCGCGGGTGTCATGGTCGTGAACGCGCCCACGTCGAACATCGTCTCCGCCGCCGAACTCACGGTCGGTCACATCCTCAGCCTCGCGCGGCGCATCCCCGCCGCGCACGCGTCGCTCGCCGCCGGTCAGTGGAAGCGCAGCTCCTTCACGGGAGCCGAGCTCTTCGAGAAGACCGTCGGCATCGTCGGCCTCGGCCGCATCGGCGCCCTGGTCGCCGCCCGCCTGGCCGCCTTCGACATGCGCGTGGTCGCCTACGACCCCTACGTCACCTCGGCGCGCGCCCAGCAGCTGGGCGTGCAGCTGCTGACCCTCGACGAACTCGTCGCCGAAGCCGACTTCCTCACCATCCACATGCCCAAGACGCCGGAGACCACCGGCATGATCGGCGCCGAGCAGTTCGCGGCGATGAAGCCGACCGCCTTCGTGGTCAACGTGGCCCGTGGCGGCCTGATCGACGAGGCAGCGCTGCACGAGGCGCTCGTCGCCGGTGAGATCGCGGGCGCGGGTCTCGACGTCTTCACCTCCGAGCCTCCTGCCGAGGGCGGATCCGCGCGTCCGCTCCTCGACCTGCCGAACGTCGTCGTGACGCCGCACCTGGGTGCGAGCACCGAGGAAGCGCAGGAGAAGGCCGGCGTCTCCGTCGCGAAGTCGGTGCGCCTCGCACTCGGCGGCGACCTCGTCCCGGATGCCGTGAACGTCGCCGGAGGCGTGATCGACCCCTACGTGCGCCCGGGCATCGCGCTGGTCGAGAAGCTCGGTCAGATCTTCGCCGCCCTCTCGACCTCGCCGCTCACGAGCCTCGACGTCGAGGTGCACGGCGAGCTCAACGGCTACGACGTGAGCGTTCTGAAGCTGGCTGCCCTGAAGGGCGTCTTCACGAACATCGTCAGCGAGACGGTGTCCTACGTGAACGCTCCTCTGCTGGCCGAGCAGCGGGGCATCGCGGTCCGCCTGCTCAAGGACGACGTCAGCGACGAGTACCGCAACCTCATCACCCTCAGCGGAGCCCTCTCCGACGGCACCCAGCTCTCGGTCTCCGGCACGCTCACGGGTCCGAAGCAGACGGAGAAGCTGGTCGGGATCAACGACCACACGCTCGAGCTGCCGATCGAGAAGCACCACGTCGTGATGCTCTACACCGACCGCCCCGGCATCGTGGCCGTCTACGGACAGAAGTTCGGCGAGGCCGGCATCAACATCGCGGGAATGCAGATCGCTCGCCAGGCCGCGGGTGCGCAGGCGCTCAGCGTGCTGACGCTCGACTCGCCCGTCTCCGAGGAGCTGCTGGAGGACGTGAGCGCGGCGATCGACGCCGACCTGTTCCGCCAGATCGAGATCACCGAGGCCTGATCCGGCTGCACGCAGGACGGAGGCGGGAGCGCGATGGCGCTCCCGCCTTCGCCGTGTCAGGAGGGTTCGGGAGAGGTCGCCCGCAGCACGAGCGCGATGAGATCGGAGAGTTCCCGGTCGCGGGGGACGAGGTGCTCGGCACCGTGCAGGTCCAGTGAGTTGTTGAAGTACAGGCCGTCGCTGAGCAGCATCACGAGATCCAGACTGGCGGCATCGCGCACGTGCGGGCGGATCGTGTCCTCCCAGAGCCGCCGGGTGCGACGCAGCATGTCGCCGGCCGCGGAAGAGCCGCCCTGGGCGAGTCGGGAGGCGGCGATGAGAGCGCGGTCGAGGGCGTCGTCCTCCATGACCGAGGTGCGGACGTAGTACGCGACGGGGCCTTCGGGGTCGGCCCTCATCCGCTCGAGATCGGCGACGGTGAGCGCTTCCAGGCGCTCCAGCAACCCCGCCTCGAGTTCGTCCTTCGATCCGAAGTGGTAGAGCAGCCCGCCCTTGGAGACGCCTGCGGCCTTGGCCGTGGCGTCCAGGGTCGCCGTCCGCTCGCCCTCGGCGATCACGATCGCCTCGAACGCGTCGAGCACCTTCTCGCGTGCCAGCGGTGGTCGGGGCATGGGGGTCCCTTCGTTCGGGGGGATTCTGTTACTATACCATCTGGACGGTTTAGTAACGGATCGTCCCAGAGTCTGAGAGGTGTTCCATGAACCGTACTGCGTCGATCCCGACGACAGAGACGGACGCCCCCCGCGCCGGGGCGCGCGGGTGGGCGGCACTGGCCGTCCTGATGCTCCCGGTCCTGCTGGTGTCCGTCGACAACACGGTGCTGAGCTTCGCGCTGCCCGAGATCTCGATCGCGCTCGCACCGACAGGGGCGGAGCAGCTGTGGATCATCGACGTGTACCCGCTGGTGCTGGCCGGGCTTCTGGTGACCATGGGGACGCTCGGTGATCGCTTCGGCCGTCGGCGGATGCTCCTGATCGGCGCCACCGGCTTCGCGGCCGTGTCGGTGCTCGCCGCCTTCGCCCCGACCGCGGGGCTGCTCATCGCCGCGCGGGCGCTGCTCGGATTCTTCGGCGCGATGCTGATGCCCTCGACGCTCTCGCTGCTGCGCTCGATCTTCCAGAACCGCGATCAGCGCCGCCTGGCGATCGCGGTCTGGGCGTCGGCGTTCTCCGCCGGCGCGGCACTGGGCCCGGTGGTCGGCGGCTTCCTCCTCGAGCATTTCTCGTGGGGCTCGGTGTTCCTGATCGCGGTTCCCGTGCTCGTCCCGCTGCTGATCGCGGCTCCGCTGCTGGTTCCGGAGAGCCGTGACCCGCACCCGGGCCGGATCGACCTGGTGAGCATCGCCCTGTCGATGGCAGCGATGATCCCGGTCGTCTATGCCATCAAGTCGCTCGCCGTCGGCGGACCGAGCCTCACCGCCGGGTTCTGGGCGGTGCTCGGCATCGCGATGGGGGCCGTCTTCGTGCGCCGTCAGCTGCGTGCCGAGACCCCCATGCTCGACATGGCACTGTTCCGTCGTGGTTCGTTCTCCGGAGCGATCCTGGTGAACCTCCTGAGCGTGGTGGCGTTGGTCGGCTTCCTGTACTTCGTGTCGCAGCATCTGCAGCTCGTGCTCGGACTGTCCCCGATGGTGGCCGGACTCTCGCTCGTGCCCGGCATGGTGGCCATGATCATCGCGGGCCTGAGCGTCGTACCGATCTCGCGTCGCGTGGCCCCGCACATCCTGGTGCCGTCGGCGTTGGTGTTCTCGGTCGCCGGCTACCTCATCGTCGCGTTCACGACGCATGAGCACGGCGTCGCGCCGCTCGTGATCGCCTTCGTCGTGCTCGGCATCGGGATCGGTGCGGCCGAGACGATCTCGAACGAGTTGATCCTGTCGAGCGCTCCCGCCGCGAAGGCGGGAGCCGCGAGCGCCGTCTCGGAGACCGCTTACGAACTCGGTGCGGTCCTCGGCACCGCCGTGCTGGGTGGGCTGATCACGGCGTTCTACCGCGGCGCCCTGGTGCTGCCGGCCGGGCTGCCCGCCGACGTGATGGAGGCGGCTCGCGAGACGCTCGCCGGGGCCTACATCGCGGCGCGCGATCTGCCGGATGCCGTGGGGCGTGCGGTGTGGGATGCCGCGGCCGACGCCTTCGGATCCGGAGTGATGGTGACCTCGCTGATCGGGGCCGCGCTGGTCGTGGTCGCGGGCGTGATCGCTGCCGTCACACTGCGCACGCGCCCTCGACACTGAGCACTACGCTGGGAGGACCGGCCTGAGGAGTCCCCGCGGACCCGGGCCGGTCCCACCGGTTGCAAGGAGTGTCATGTCGCGTGTCGTGAAGCTGGCCGTCATCCCCGGAGACGGCATCGGTCCCGAGGTCATCGCCGAGGCGGAGAAGGTGCTCGACGCGGTCACGGCGGCCAGCGATGTGCGGTTCGAGACGACGCGATTCTCCCTGGGAGCCGCGCGCTTCCTGGAGACCGGTGACACCCTCACCGACGACGACCTCGCCGCGATCGCCGCGCACGACGCGATCCTGTTGGGCGCCGTCGGCGGCATGCCGGGCGACCCCCGGTTGAAGGACGCGAACATCGAGCGCGGTCTGCTGTTGAAGCTGCGCTTCACTCTCGACCATTACGTGAATCTGCGGCCCTCGAAGCTGTTCGTCGGCGCGCCCGGCCCGCTCTCGAACCCGGGCGAGGTCGACTTCGTGGTCGTGCGTGAGGGCACCGAGGGGCCGTACGTGGGCAACGGCGGCGCGATCCGCGTCGGCACCCCGCACGAGGTCGCGAACGAGACCTCCGTCAACACGGCCTTCGGTGTCGAGCGGGTCGTCCGGCACGCCTTCGCCCTCGCGGAACGTCGTCGGCGGAAGCTGACGCTCGTGCACAAGACCAACGTGCTCGTGCACGCCGGGGCGATCTGGAAGCGCATCGTCGACGAGGTCGCGAGCGAGCACCCCGACGTGGCGGTCGACTACCTGCACGTCGACGCGGCGACGATCTTCCTCGTCTCCGACCCGTCGCGCTTCGACGTCATCGTGACCGACAACCTGTTCGGCGACATCCTCACCGACCTGGCGGGTGCGGTCACCGGCGGGATCGGTCTGGCGGCATCGGGCAACATCAACCCCGACGGCGTCTTCCCCTCGATGTTCGAACCGGTGCACGGCTCGGCGCCGGACATCGCGGGGCAGCAGAAGGCCGACCCGACCGCGGCGATCCTGTCCGTCGCCCTGCTGCTCGACCACCTGGGACTGCACACCGAGTCGGAGCGTGTCAGCGCGGCGGTCGAGGCCGACATCGCGGCCCGCAGCGGTGCGCGATCCACCGCGGAGATCGGCTCCGCCATCACCGCACGCCTCTGAACCGCGGCGTAGTCTTGATACCGCGCGAGGACGCGCCACACCCAAGGAACGGATGAGGAACATGACAACCATCGATGCACAGGCAGCCGTGGCGCCGCTCGATTTCGCTGTCACCAAGAACCTCGCTGCGGCCTCGCCGGCCCGCGTGGCCGAGGTGCACGAGAACCCGGGCTTCGGCGTCGTCTTCACCGACCACATGGTCGACATCTGCTGGTCGGTCAAGGGCGGATGGCACCGCCCGCGTGTGCAGCCGTACGGCCCGATCGCGCTCGACCCGGCGGCATCGGTGCTGCACTACGCCCAGGAGATCTTCGAGGGCATCAAGGCCTACCGCCACGAGGACGGATCGATCCACACCTTCCGTCCGGACCGCAATGCGGCCCGTATGCAGCAGAGCGCGCGCCGTCTGGCGCTGCCCGAGCTGCCGACGGAGTACTTCATCCAGTCGCTGCGCGAGCTGATCGCGGTCGACGGCCGGTGGGTTCCCTCCGGCGCCGACCAGAGCCTGTACCTGCGTCCGTTCATGTTCGCCAAGGAGGCCTTCCTGGGTGTGCGCGCGGCCCAGAAGGTCGCGTACTACGTGATCGCGAGTCCCGCGGGGGCGTACTTCTCCGGTGGCGTGAAGCCCGTGCGCATCTGGCTGTCGCAGGAGCACTCCCGCGCGGGTCGCGGAGGCACCGGCAAGGCCAAGACGGGCGGCAACTACGCGTCCAGCCTGCTGCCGCAGACGCTCGCGAGCGCGAAGGGCTGCGACCAGGTCGTCTTCCTCGACGAGAACGGCAACGTCGAGGAGCTCGGCGGCATGAACGTCGTCTTCGTCTTCAAGGACGGGCGCATCGTCACCCCGAAGTCCGACAGCATCCTCGACGGCATCACGCGCGATTCCCTCCTGCAGCTCGCGGAGGACCGCGGGTACACCGTGGAGCGTCGTCCGATCTCGATCGACGAATGGCGCTCCGGGGTGGCATCCGGCGACATCGTCGAGGTGTTCGCCTGCGGCACGGCCGCGGTCGTCACGCCGATCGGTGCGCTGGTGGGCGACGGGTTCGACGAGCCCCAGCCGCTGGGCGAACTCGCGCTGTCCCTGCGCGAGGAGCTCACCGACATCCAGTACGGCCGCCGTGAGGACACGCACGGCTGGCTCCTCCGTCTCGACGCCTGACAGCCGCGCCCTCCGTCCGCTCAGACCCCGCTTCGCCGACGCGCGGAGCGGGGTCTCGCGCGTCTGCGCTCTGGCTAGGCTGGAGGCATGAAGATCGCACGATTCAGCCATGACGACGCCATCCTCTTCGGGATCGTCGATGAGACCGACCTCGTCGTCCTCTCGGGCGACCCGCTGTTCGCGGGCTTCGAGCCCACCGGTGTCCGCGTGCCGATCGCCGATGCGGTGCTGCTCGCCCCGGTGATCCCGCGGTCGAAGATCGTCTGCGTCGGCAAGAACTACCACGATCACGCCGCCGAGATGGGGGGAGTGGCTCCCGAGGAGCCACTGCTGTTCCTGAAGCCGAACACGTCGATCATCGGCCCGGGCGATGCGATCGTGCGCCCCGAGATCTCGGAGCAGACCGAGTACGAGGGCGAGTTGGCGGTCGTCATCGGCAAGGTCGCGAAGAACGTGGCCGCGAAGGATGCGCTCGACTACGTGCTCGGCTACACGATCGGCAACGACGTGACCGCCCGCGATCTGCAGCGCAAG
This sequence comes from Microbacterium sp. TW_SC_2, assembly GCF_055361165.1. Taxonomy (NCBI): domain Bacteria; kingdom Bacillati; phylum Actinomycetota; class Actinomycetes; order Micrococcales; family Microbacteriaceae; genus Microbacterium; species Microbacterium sp. TW_SC_2. Next base: position 1,422,176 of record NZ_CM143952.1, read on the forward strand.
GACGGCCAGTGGGCACGGGCCAAGGGCTTCGACACCTTCTGCCCGCTGGGGCCGACCATCAGCACCGACTTCGACCCGGCCGAAGCCACGATCGAGACGCGGGTGAACGGCCAGGTACGTCAGAAGGCGCCGTTGACCGACATGATCCACTCCGTCGAGGAGATCATCGCGCACGCCTCGGCCGTGTTCACGCTGCTCCCGGGCGACGTCATCCTCACGGGAACGCCGGCGGGTGTCGGCACGTTCGGCGCGGGTGACACGGTCGAGGTCGAGATCACCGGGCTGGGAATCCTGCGCAACGCCGTGCGCGACGCTCGACCCGCCGCATGACCACCGTGCCGCTGACGGCATCCGAGCAGGCGGCCGTCCAGCGGCGCACGGTGCTGACGCTCTCGATCGGACAGGTGCTCGGCGGTACCGCCTTCGGCTCGACGGTCTCCCTCGGAGCGCTCCTGGCCGCGGACATCTCCGGCAGTGACGCCCTCTCGGGCCTCGCCACGGCGTCGGTCACTCTGGGAGCTGCTCTGTGCGCGATCCCGCTGGCGCGGCTGGCGGCCCGGCTCGGGCGACGTCGTGCCCTCACGCTCGGCAACCTCTTCGCGCTCGTCGGGATCGCCGTCGTGATCCTCGCCGCCTCCCTGCGGCTCTTCCCGCTGCTGCTGGTCGGCATCCTCATGATCGGTGCCGGCAACGCAGGCAATCTGCAGTCGCGCTTCGCCGCCACCGACCTCGCGGCGCCCGTGCATCGCGGACGTGATCTTTCGATCGTGGTCTGGGCGACGACGGTCGGCGGTGTCGCCGGACCGCTGCTGCTGGGCCCGGGAGAGGTCGTCGGACAGGCGATCGGGATGCCGCCGCAGACGGGCTCCTACGCATTCTCGTTCGTCGCGCAGTCCGCTGCCCTGGTGCTGTATCTCGTCGCACTGCGGCCCGACCCGCTGCTCGCCGCGCAACGACTCGCCACAGCGGCCACGGCATCGACCGCTGTGCCGTTCGTCGACCGGCCCCGGGTCGCGCGCTATGCGATGTTCGCGGTCGCCGGATCGCATGTCGTGATGGCGTCGGTCATGGCGATGACGCCCGTGCATCTCGCGCACATGGCCCATGGCGCGCACGGCATGGACCCCACACCCGCCGACGTGTCGCAGCTCGTCGGAGTCACCATCGCACTGCATGTCGCGGGGATGTATGCGCTCTCGCCCGTGTTCGGCATCCTCGCCGACCGCTGGGGCCGGCTGCGGGTGGTGCTGCTCGGCCAGGTGCTGTCGGCGTTCTCCCTGGGGTTCGCGATCTTCACGAACGATCAGGCGTGGGGCGTGATGGCGGCGCTCATCCTGCTCGGTCTCGGCTGGAGCGCCGCCACGGTGGCGGGCGCGGCACTGCTCACGGAGGCCTCGGCTCCCGCGCTCCGCACCCGCAGACAGGGCCGCAGCGACTCCCTGATGAGCCTGAGCGCGGCAGCCGGCGCGGTCCTCGCCGGGGTCATCCTGTCGAACTTCCAGTACGCAGGTCTCGGCGTCGCGGCGTTCGTGCTGGTCCTCGCGATCGTCGCACTCGCGCCCCTTGGGCGGATGAACCCGCGGTGAAGTCCTGGGATGGCGTCGGGGAGGCGTACGCAGCCTCGTACGCCGCCCTGTGCGCCGGGACCGGCGACACGCTGGCCCGGCTGCTCGGCGGCGCAGACGGGCGGAGACTGCTCGACGTCGGTTCGGGGACCGGCGATCTCGCAGCACGATTCGCCCGCCTCGGCTGGCACGTGATCGGGTGCGAGCCGGAGGACTCGATGAGGGAAGTCTCGGAGCGGCAGCATCCCGGCATCCGATTCGTGCAGGGCGCTCTGCCCGACCTGCCGTTCGCCGACGGCTCCTTCGACGCCGTGACGGCGAACTTCGTGCTCAACCACGTGCCGGACCCGCGGTTCGGGGCGCGCGGCGTCGCCCGTGTCGCCGTGCCCGATGCGCCGCTGGCGGCGACGATCTGGGTCGACTCGCCGTCGTGGTTCTGGCGCGAGGTGTGCGAACGCGCGGGTCTGGTGCCGGCGACCGGCGAGCGGCTCGCGCCCGAGAAGGAGTTCGAGCGCACGGCCCTCGGCTTCGCCGGGATGCTGGCCGAGGCGGGCTGGCAGTCGGTGACCGCTGTGGAGCATTCCTGGACGTGGCGCGTGGCTCCGACGGCGCTGTGGCGATCGGCGGAAGGGGGAGTGGCCTCGGCCGGTCTGTTCTACCGGGGCCTCGATGCTGACGAGCGTCTTCGTTTCCGTCGAGGGTTCGATGTGCTCTGCGACGAGCACGCGCAGGAGGGGGTCGTCTCGCTTCACCACACCGCGGCGGTGGCCGTGGGCCGCGCGGCCTAGAATCGAAGGGCTATGGCTACTCCTCACCCCCTCACCACGACCGCCAGTGGTGCCGACGTCCGCGTCCGTTTCTGCCCGTCCCCGACCGGCCTGCCGCACGTCGGCATGGTGCGCACCGCGCTGTACAACTGGGCGTACGCCCGGCACAACGGCGGCACGATGGTCTTCCGCATCGAGGACACCGATGCCGCCCGTGACAGCGAGGAGAGCTTCCGTCAGCTCGTCGATGCGCTCACCTGGCTCAAGATCGACTGGGACGAGGGTGTCGAGGTCGGCGGCCCGCACGCGCCCTATCGACAGTCCGAGCGCCACGAGATCTACCGTGGCGTGATCGACAAGCTCCTCGCCTCCGGTGCCCTCTACGAGAGCTTCTCGAACGCCGAGGAGATCGACGCGCGGAACGAGGCCAACGGTCGCGCCAAGCAGCTCGGCTACGACAACTTCGACCGTGCTCTGACGGACGAGCAGAAGGCCGCCTTCCGCGCGGAAGGACGCCAGCCCGCGCTGCGTCTGCGGGTGCCGGACGAGGACCTCACCTACGTCGACCTGATCCGTGGCGAGGTGACCTTCCCGGCGGGCTCGTTCCCCGACTTCGTGGTCGTGCGCCCGAACGGCGTGCCGCTGTACACGTTCGTGAACCCCGTCGACGATGCCCTGATGGGGATCACCCACGTGCTGCGCGGCGAAGACCTCATGCCGTCCACGGCCCGCCAGCTCGCGCTCTACGCCGCACTGATCGAGGCCGAGGTCACCACGTTCGTGCCGCGGTTCGCGCACATGCCGCTCGTGCTGGGGGAGACCGGCACCAAGAAGCTCTCCAAGCGCGACCCGCAGGCCGACCTCTTCCTGCACCGTGATCGCGGATTCATCCCCGAGGGGCTGCTCAACTACCTGGCGCTCCTGGGCTGGTCGATCGGACCCGACCGCGACATCTTCTCGCTCGAGGAGTTCACGGCCGCGTTCGACATCGTCAACGTCAACCCGAACCCGGCGCGCTTCGACCAGAAGAAGGCCGAGTCGATCAACGGCGACCACATCCGGATGCTGTCCGAGAAGGACTTCGCCGAGCGGACGATCCCGTACCTCGCCGCGGCCGGTCTCTTCGACGAGCCGACGCACGAGCAGCTCGTGATGGCATTCCGCGTCGCGCCGCTCGTGCAGGAGCGCGTGCAGCTGCTGGGAGACGTGCCGGGCATGGTCGGATTCCTGTTCGCGGATGAGGTGTCGTACGACGCCGATGCGCTCAAGGGTCTCCCGGCGAACGGCGCCGAGGTGCTCGACGCGTGCGTCGAGGCTCTCGAGCCGGTGCAGGATTTCACCCCGGAGAAGATCCAGGAGGCGCTCGCGACCGCTCTCGTGGAGAAGCTCGAGTTGAAGCCGCGCGTCGCGTACGGCCCGCCCCGCGTCGCGATCACGGGACGCCGGATCTCCCCGCCGCTGTTCGAGTCCATGGAACTGCTCGGCAAGGAGGAATCGCTGCGCCGCCTGCGCGGGCTGTCGGCGGTCCTCACCGGCTGATCATCTTTCAGAGGCGCTGCGAGGAGGGCTGCCCCGGCGGTCCTCCTCGCGCGTCTCCCGGCGCGACGCGCGGGGAGGACCCGCTCGGTTTGGATCCGGGAGATCGGTCGGGTAAGCTTGACTCTCGGTGCGGGAAGCGATTTTCGCCCATGGGGTATGGTGTAATTGGCAACACGGCGGTTTCTGGTTCCGTTGTTCTTGGTTCGAGTCCAGGTACCCCAGCACGATGAAAACCCCCGCCACGGCGGGGGTTTCGTCGTTTCCGGTGAGTCCTCCTCGTCCCCTCCTGGACGCCGGATAGCCGGCCCCGGGCGCCTAGCAGGACGGTGGGGCACGAAGCCAGCCCCTTCCAGGGATCGGTGGACCGGCCGCATGCTGGGCTCATGCCCGAACCGCGCTGTGATCTCCTCGCCGCCCCGACCCCCTCGTCTCGCGCATGAGCGCGCTCATTCGCGTCGTCCCCGGTGAGGACATCGGCTACCGGCGCACGCGCTCCGGGTCTCGCTTCCGCTACCTCGACCAGAACGGGGAGACGGCACCCGAAGCCGATCGCGAACGCATCCACGACCTCGTGATCCCCCCGGCATGGGAGGACGTCTGGATCGCCGCGGACCCGCTGGCACATATCCAGGCCGTGGGAACGGACGAGGCCGGACGGCGGCAGTACCTGTACCATCCGCTGTGGCGCGTCGGACGCGATCGGGGCAAGTTCCGGCGGGCGCTCGATCTCGCCGAGCGACTGCCGCGCGCGCGTGCCCGGGTCACCCGTGCGCTCTCGGGCGATGAACTCAGCAAGGAGCGCGTGCTCGCGACGGCGTTCCGTCTGCTCGACGACGCCGCTCTGCGGGTGGGCTCGGAGCGGTACCTCGTGAAGCACGGGAGCAGAGGACTGACCACGTTGCGTCGTCGCGACGTCACGATCGACGGCGACACGGTCGCTCTGTCGTTCCCCGCGAAGAGCGGGCAGACCGCGGCGATCGAGATCACCGACGGGCCGCTCGCCGAGATCCTCGCGGAGCTGTCCCGCGGGTCGTCCAGCGCGCTGCTGCTCACCTATCGTCGAGGGCGGCAGCGCCGGCGCATCACTCCGACGGAGGTCAACGCGTATCTGCGCGACGTGACCGGAGGAGTCTTCTCGGCCAAGGACTTCCGCACCCTGCACGGCACGATCCTCGCCGCCGACGCCCTCGCCCGCATCGGCCCCCTCGACACCCGCGCCGACAAGCAGCGGGCCGAGCGGCTCGCGGTGCAGGCGACGGCGACCGCCCTGGGGAACACGACGGCCGTGGCGCGCGGCAGCTACATCGATCCCCGGGTCTTCCGGCTCTACTCCCGCGGAAAGACGCTCGACCTGACGGTGGCGCCCGAGACTGCGATCCGCCGTCTCCTGATCAACGACAAGACCGGCCGTCGGGTCACGCGGCGGGGTGCCTCGCAGAAGAAGCAGTGACTGTTCGACGAGCGGCACGGAGGGTGGAAGCGGATCGGGCGCAGGCCGGACTGTCTCCGCTCCCCGCCACGGATGAAAGGATGGTCCGATGGACACCGCCAACCTGACCCGCGAGGAGACCGCCGCGCGATCCGCCGCGATCACCGCGCGCAGCATCCGCGTCGAGCTCGATCTGACCGGAGCCCCGGAACGAGCGCGCACCGGCTTCGCCACCACCACCACCCTCGAGTTCGACTCCACGGTCTCCGAGACGTGGCTCGACTTCATCGGCGAAGAGGTGCTCGCCGTCTCGGTGAACGGAACTCCGCAGGAGGTCAAGTACGACGGCGCCCGCATCGCGCTCTCGGGTCTCGACGCCTCCAACACCGTGGTCGTCGAGGCGGTCGGCGCCTACAGCCGCTCGGGAGAGGGCCTGCACCGCTTCCACGATCCCGCCGACAACGAGACGTATCTCTACACCCAGTACGAGCCCGCCGACTCGCGCCGCGTGATGGCCTGCTTCGAGCAGCCCGACATCAAGGCCGCGTACACGTTCGTCGTGCACGCCCCGACGCAGTGGGAGGTGCTGTCGAACCAGAGCGTCGCGCACGTGGACCGCGGCGTGGGCGTGCAGACCGTCACGTTCGCACCGACGCTGCCGATCTCGAGTTACATCACCGCGGTCGCCGCCGGGCCGTACACCCGGGTCGACGGTGAGTGGGTACGCGATGAGCAGCGGATCGCACTGGGTGTCTTCGCTCGACGGTCGCTGGCGCCCTACCTCGAGTCCGAGGAGATCCTCGAGATCACGCGTCAGGGGCTCGACTTCTTCATAGACGCGTTCGCCTACCCCTACCCCTGGGGCAAGTACGACCAGATCTTCGTGCCGGAGTACAACCTCGGCGCCATGGAGAACCCCGGCCTGGTCACCTTCACCGAGGCGTACCTGTCGCGCGGAGCGGCCACCGAGGCACAGCGGGCGGCGCGGGCGAACACGATCCTGCACGAGATGGCGCACATGTGGTTCGGCGACCTCGTCACGATGCGCTGGTGGGACGACCTGTGGCTCAAGGAGTCGTTCGCGGACTACATGGGCGCGCACGCGTCCGCCGCGGCCACGCGTTTCACCGATGCCTGGGTCACGTTCGCGGCACGCCGGAAGGCGTGGGCGTATCAGCAGGACCAGTTGCCGACCACGCATCCGATCGTCGCCGACATCACCGACCTGGAAGCCGCGAAGCTCAACTTCGACGGCATCACCTACGCCAAGGGGGCGTCGGTGCTCAAGCAGCTCGTCGCCTTCGCCGGTGAGGAGGCGTTCTTCGAAGGCGCGCGTCGGTATTTCGCGGCGCACGCCTTCGGAAACACCACCCTCGATGACCTCCTGACACAGCTGAGCGCCGTGTCGGGTCGCGACATGCGCGACTGGTCGGCTGCCTGGCTCGAGACGACCGGCATGTCGACGCTCGCTCTGGAGCAGTCCGACGACTCGTCCGTGCTCGTGCAGACCGATGCGCGCCCGCACCGCCTGCGCATCGGGCTCTACGACTGGTCGGACGATCGGCTCGTGCGGCGCGATCAGATCTCCCTCGACATCGCGGTCGAGCGGACGCCGGTGGATCTCGCCGATGCACCGCTCGTGCTGCTCAACGACGACGATCTGACGTATGCCAAGGCGCGCCTCGACGAGCGCTCCCTCGCCACGGTCGAGACCTCGCTGTCCGCGCTCGAGGATCCCCTCGCCCGCGCCCTCGTATGGTCATCGCTGTGGAATGCGACCCGCGACGGTGAACTCGACGCGACGCGCTACCTCGCGATCGCGCGCACGCATGCGCCGCGCGAAGACAACGTCGGCCTGCTCGCCGGTGTGCTCGCCAACGCCGCGTTCGCGGTGCGCCACTTCGTCGACGACGCGCGCCGCCCTCACCAGCTGCGCGAGTGGACCGAGGCGACGTGGAGCGCACTGCAGCACGCGGATGCCGGCAGCGACGCGCAGCTCTCCTGGGCTCGTGCCTTCGCGGGTGCCTGCGCCTACGACGATGTGCGCGCCGCCGAGGCGACGGACCTGTGGCGGGGCGAGGTCCCGGATGGACTGACCGTGGACCCCGACCTGCGATGGCAGCTGCTGACGGCTCTCGTGACCACCGGACACGCGGGTGCGGAGGACATCGAGTCCGAGCTGACCCGCGACGAGACGGGGACCGGCCGCACGGCCGCCCGTCGCGCGCTCGCCTCCCGCCCGGACGCCGCCGTGCGACGCGCCGCCTGGGATGCCGCGTGGAACGATCTGTCGCTGAGCAACGACCACCTCGACGCCGAGATCGCGGGGTTCCGCGCGGGCGGGCGGCGCGACCTCATCGCGGGGTTCGACGCCGAGTACTTCGACCGCATCGGCGCCCTGTGGGGTACCCGCAGCATCGAGCTGGCGCGACGTCTGGTCGTCGGGCTGTTCCCGGAGTCGGACTCCCTGGAACTCGTCGACGGGTGGCTGACCGCGAACGACGAGGCGCCGGCCGCCCTTCGTCGCCTCGTGATCGAGCAGCGGGACCATCTGGCGCGGGAGCTCCGCGTGCGGGCGGGCGCCACCGACGCCTGATCGCGGCGGTCAGCCCGGGGGAGCGGCGTCGAGCCGCATCCCCATGACCGTGCGCACGATCCAGGGGTGCGCGCGGTCGTCGTCGATGTGGGTCATGCCGAGGTGCTCTGCGACCGTGCGCGAGGCCACGTTCTCGGGATGGATGATCGCGGTGAGCAGCGTCGGTGCGAACTCCGTGCGCGCCAGCTCGCGGCAGGCGAGTGCCGCTTCGGTCGCATAGCCGCGACGCTGTCTAGCGGTGCGAACGTGGTACCCGACCTCGAGCACCGGGAGGCCGTTGGCGGACTGCCACGTCAGTCCGCAGTCGCCGAGGAACTCGCCCTCATGCGTCTCGATGACCCACAGCCCGTGGCCGTGCTCCGCATAGCTCGACTGCATACGGGTGATCCAGTCGAGGCTCTCGTGCCGGGTCTTCGGCGCCGGGTAGTAGGCCATCACCTGCGGGTCGCCGAGCAGCGCCGCCATGTCGTCGAGATCGTCGACGGACATCTCGCGGAACCGCAGCCGTCCGGTGGGGGCCGGCAGCAGGCGACGGACCGCCTCCATCAGAGATCGAGCGTGTCGCCCGGGTCGAGCTCGAAGAACTCGCCGCCGCCCTGCTCGGTGGCCCATTGCAGCCGCGCGCGATGCATGGCCTTCCCGGCCACCGAGAGCGTCATGTCGTGGGTGCCGAAGGCGCGACGAGGCGCGACGGCGAGGACGTAGTCGATCGCGTCGCCGACCTTGAGCCACGGGGCACCGAGGGGTGCGGCGAGGGTGTCGACCTCGACGCCCTCCGGCACGGCGTAGGAGTCGCCCGGGTAGTAGAGCTTGTCGTTCACGAGCACTCCCACGTTGTCGATCGTCGGGATCGAGGAGTGGATGATCTCGTGCGTGCCGCCGAAGAAACGCAGCGTGAAGTCTCCGACCTCGACGGTGTCGCCGGGGGAGACCTCGGTGATGACGTAGTCCGAGGCTGCCCGGACGACGCCCGCCGGACCGAAGATGGGGGTTCCGGGCGCGAGCCGGAGGATCCGGTCGAGATGCTCCGGCGTCCAGTGATCGGGATGCTCGTGCGTGAGGACGACCCCGACCAGGTTTCCGAGGTCATCCTGCGGGGACGTGAAGGAGCCCGGATCGATCAGGAGGGTCTGGCTTCCCTCGTCGAGGCGGAGGGCGGCATGTTCGAACTTGGTGACGCGCATAGGTCGAGTCAACTCCTTTCGGGGGCCGTCGGCAAACCGTTTCTCGTGCGCCACGCCCGGGCTCCACGCTCTTCCCGGCTCGATTTGGCGCAACAATAATCGCCGTGGCATACTTGAACGGTTGTCGCGGCACGGAAACGTTCCGCCAGACGGCCCCATCGTATAGCGGCCTAGTACGCTGCCCTCTCACGGCGGTAACGCGGGTTCGAATCCCGCTGGGGTCACACGACACACGAAAGCCTCCGGTTCGCCGGGGGCTTTCGTGGTTTACGGATGATTCGAGGGCGCACACGCGAAAGATGCGGCCCCGCCCGGTCGAGGGGCAGGACCGCATCTCCGATCATCGCGGGGGAGCTGCCCGTTCAGCCCTCCGCAGGCGTCTTCGGCGCTGCCGCGGAGGCCCGGCGCATGCGACGTGCGCGGCGGATGAGCCAGACGATCAGGACGACGACGGCGGCGATCCCGAGCCAGGGGAGCACGAAGCCGACCGCGATCACGAGGGCGTTGAGCGAGACGATCAACCCGTTCCAGCCGGCCAGCAGGCCGTCGCCGAATCCGGCGGGATCCGCGGTCGCCGTGGTGTCGGTGCGCGTGAGCTGCACCTGCAACGACGACATCGCCACCTGATCGTCGAGCGACGCCAGCTGCTGCTCGTACGACTCGAGCTGCGCCTGACGCTCGGTCAACGCCACCTCCGCCTCGATCAACTCCGAGACGCTGCCGGACTGCGACATCAGTTCGGTCAGCCTCTCCACCGATGCCGTCGTCGCGTCGACGCGGGCGCGCAGGTCGATGGCGACCGATGTCACATCCTGTCGGGAGATCGACGACGACAGCACTTCGCCGGACTCGTCGAGCGCGGCGATCACGTCGGTCAGCGCCTCGGACGGGACGCGGACGCTGATCCACCCGTACGCCGAGTCGACCGGGGCGGACTCGACCGTGTCATCCGACGCCGCCGCCTTGCCGATCTCGGTGCTCTCGACGTACCCGCCGCTGCTCGTCGCGAGGGCGGTGACCTCCTCGGCCGCGGTCGTGATGTCCTTCACCTGCAGCGTCGCGTTCGCCGTGGCGATGATCTCCCTGTCGCCCTCGGCCACCTCTCCGCCCAGGAGTGTCAGACCGTTCGCGTCTCCCGCCGCATCCTGCGCGACCTCGGCGCCGCTTCGATCCGTCGCGCCGGCGACCGACTCCGGAGCCACGTCGACAGCGGAAGAGCTGCCGTCCGCCGCGCTCAGGGAGGAGGCGCCGCCCAGAGCGTCGAGGACCGTGGGTGTCACGAGGACACCCACGGCGAAGGCCGCGGCGACGCTGACACCGGTCAACCACCGGCGCCGGCGCACACGTGCGCGGGAAGCCGACGCCGGGGCGGGCGGCCGCTCGTCGGCGATCTCCGAGAACACCGCGTTCTCGATACGTGCGATGGTCGCATCCGACAGCGTCGGGAGCTCCTCGAACTCGGTCTGGTCCTTCATGCGTCTCTCACTTCCTTGACGGCACCGCGCAATTGGGTGCGTACACGCGAGAGACGGTTCCGAACGACGGCATGGCTCACCCCGAGCTGATCCGCCGCGGCCTGGTAGGCGTATCCCTCCGCGGCGCACAGCCGGAAGACCTCGCGGTCGAGATCGCTCAGCGTTCCCACTTCGGACGCGATCCGCGCCGCCAGCTCGGCGGTGATGACCTGGTCCTCCACGCTGACGGTGTCGGCGAGGGTGTCATCCAGCGCCTCGGCGGTGTGCGCCTGATCGCGTCGCCGCTGCCGGAGTCGATTCGCGGCCTGGAAGCGGCAGATCGTCGCCAGCCAGGGCAGGATCGATTCTCCCTGCAGTTCGAGGCCCGGCAGCTTGCGCCAGGCCACCACGAAGGTCTCCTGCGTCACGTCCTCGGCATCGACGGGCGATGCGAGGATGCCGTTGGCGATCCAGTACACGGGACGTACGTGTGCGCGATACAGCTCGCGGAAGGCGCTCTCGTCACCCGCCGCCGCCTGGGCCGCCCACTTCTGATCACTCGTCTGCACGGGCATCCTGTTTCCGTTCGGTGTCTCTCACCGGTAAGTGTCGAGGAGGCCCCCATCGTCTCAGAATCCGTGCGTGACCGGTGGGCCGCCGCGAGGACTACGATGGTCCACGCGAGAGGGAGTATCCCGAATCCGCGCGTAACGTCATCACGAGCACCGAGATCGCTGCTCCGGGCGCGCGCCGCACGCTGTGCGGGGGAGAGACTCTCGACTCCCTCCCGACCCTCGCGAAAGGTGCCGTGCGCCCGTGGACATCCCCCTCTGGTTCGAGATCACCTCGATGGTCGTGCTGTCGATCATCCTGATCGGCGATCTGATGCTCATCCGGCTCCGGCCGCATATCCCCTCGACGAAGGAGTCCACGCTCTGGGTGGTCTTCTATGTGGGGCTCGCACTGCTCTTCGCCGTCCTTCTGGGCACCGTGGGCGGCTGGCGGAACGCCGGCGATTTCGTCACCGGCTGGGCGCTGGAATACAGCCTCTCGATCGACAACCTGTTCGTGTTCGTGCTGATCATGGCGCAGTTCGCGGTCCCGAGACGACTGCAGCAGCAGGTGCTGATGGTGGGCATCATCATCGCGCTCGTGCTCCGCGGGGCGTTCATCCTGGTGGGCGTCGCGATCGTGGAGAACTTCTCACCGATCTTCTACATCTTCGGAGCGTTCCTGATCTGGACCGCGATCCGCCAGGCCATGCCCGAGGGGGATCACGACGGCGAGGTGCAGCGGGAGAACTTCGTCGTGCGGCTTCTGCGCCGCCGTATCGACATCAGCGAGGAGTACGACGGCGCGAAGCTGCGGACCACGGTCGACGGCAAGCGGATGCTCACCCCCATGGTGATCGTCTTCATCACGATCGGGGTCACGGACCTCATCTTCGCCATCGACTCGATCCCGGCGATCTTCGAGATCACCACGAACGGCTTCCTGGTCTTCGCCGCCAACATCTTCGCGCTCATGGGCCTGCGCCAGCTCTACTTCCTGCTCGGCGACCTGCTCGACCGCCTCCGGTACCTGCATTACGGCATCGCCGTCATCCTCGGATTCATCGGCGTCAAGCTCATCCTGCATGCCCTGCACGTCAACGAGCTGCCCTTCATCAACGGCGGCGAGCACGTCGAGTGGGTGCCCGACATCGACAACATGGTCTCGCTGGGCGTGATCCTCGTGTCGATGACGGTCGCCACGGTCGCGAGCCTGATCGCGTCGTCTCACGAGAAGCGCGTGGCGCGGGCCACCACGCCGGCGGAGTGAGATCATGGCGGCATGACCCGCCACTGGACCCCCCTGGCTCTCTTCTACCTCGCGCTGGCGGTGGCCGGGCTCATCGCCACCTGGACGTACAACGTCCTGGCGATCACGCAGATGGTCGACTTCCTCGGAGACCTGGTGAACAGCGGCCCGGCGGTGTCGTCGATCACCGTCGATCTCCTGGCCGTGGCGATCGCGGGCAGCGTGTTCATCATCGTCGAGGCGAGACGCATCGGCATGAGGCGCGGCTGGCTCTACGTGGCACTCTCGGGGCTGACGGCCTTCGCCTTCACCCTTCCGTTGTTCCTGGCCATGCGACAGCGGCACCTCACTCGTCTGGCCACAGGAGCTCGGCTTCGAGCGTGAGATCGATGACCTGACGCAGGAGTGCGCCCGCCGTGGTCGACTGCAGCAGCAGGTACCGGTCGTACTCGCCGAGCGGCGCGATCGCGGCGAGCTGCCATGCCGCGGCGATCGGATCGTCCGAGAGCTCGGTGTCGGCGTCCCACTGCGACTCGGGGGCGCGTGCCAGCGTTCGACGCACGATCGCCTCGGCTTCCGTGCGCAGCGGGGTGAGCGCGTCGTTCCACTCGAGCTCGGGCACCGGCGTGACCTCGGCGCGAGGGTAGGGGTCGTCGTCCAGCCACTCGTCGATCGTGAAGCGATCGGTGCCCACCGATACGGCGAGGAGAGCGTCGGCGCCCGCCGAGACGCTGACCAGTCGGGCCATGGTCCCGATGCCGCTGCGTCGGTCACCGCCGCCGACCTCGTGGCCGCGCTCGATGAGAACCACGCCGAACCGCGGGTCGTCCTCATCCAGGAGCCGCCCGATCATCGTGAGATACCGCGGCTCGAACACACGCAGCGGCAGCGCGGTGTGCGGGAAGTGCACGGAGCCGAGCGGGAACATCGGTATCGCGGTCATGGGACCCAGTCAACACCGAGAGACGTAAAGTGAACAGATGCAGAGACCTCGCCCCGACACCCCCGCTCCCGGTCAGGAATCCGTCTGGGACTACCCGAGGCCGCCTCGGGTCGAGCCGGTCGTGGAGCGCATCACCATCCGCCTCGGAGGCGAGCTGATCGCCGACACCCGCGATGCGGTGCGCGTGCTCGAGACGAGCCACCCTCCCGTCTACTACGTGCCGTTCGCTGATTTCATCCCCGGAGCGCTCGTGGACGCCTCCGGAAGCTCGTTCTGCGAGTTCAAGGGCGCCGCGCGCTACTTCGACGTGCGCAGCGGAGACGTCGTGCGCCCCGGGGCCGCATGGAACTACCCGCACCCCGCGCCGGGATACGGGGCGCTGACAGACCGGGTGGCAGTGTACGCGGCACAGATGGACGAGTGCACGGTCGGCGACGAGGTCGCCGTCCCTCAGCCGGGCGGGTTCTACGGCGGATGGGTGACGTCCGCGGTCGTCGGCCCGTTCAAGGGGGTCCCCGGCTCCATGGGCTGGTAGCGCGCTCTCCGGACCCCGGATCAGAACGCGCGCAGATTCGCCTGCAGCCCGCCGTCCACGTATTCGCGACGGAGGATACCGCGCCGCCGGAGCACCGGCACGAGCTCGTCGAGGGTCCGGTGCAGCGTGACGGGGTGGAAGTCGCCCCACAGCAGGACGCCGTCGTTGCCCCACTCTCCGAGCTCCTCGATCACATCGGCGAACTCTTCGGCGGTTCCCACGAACCCGGTGCGGTCGGAGAAGCGGCCCGCGCGCGCGAGGGCCGTCAGATGCGCGCGGAGCGGGGCGTCTTCGTCGCGATCGCCCACCAACCGCTGGATGCTGCCGCGGGAGACGTGTGCGCCGAAGATCGACAGGTCGAGCGGCTTGTCGAGATCGAGCGAGGTGAGGTCGGTCTCGAGGTCGCTGGACTGCTTCCGCGCGATCTGCACGAGCGCCGCATCGTCGGGATGCGCGGAAGCGGCGACGATCCGATCCGCCTCCTCGGTCGACGACGTGATGACGGGCTGGATCGCGAACAGGATCTTGATGTCCTCAGCGCGGCGACCTGCAGCGATCGCGGCATCGTGGATCTTCGTGCGGTAGGCGCGCACGGAGGCCTCGTGCAGGGGTGCGAGGGCGAGCTGGACGTCGGAGTTCGCGCCGGCGAAACCGAGGCCGCGCCCGGACCCGCCGGGGGAGACGATCGCGGGTTCTCCCCGAGTGAACGGCAGCGCATTGAGCGGGCCGTCGAAGGCGAAGTGCGCCCCGCGATGCTGCACCGCACGCAGCTTCGAGCCGTCCGCGTACACATCGGAGTCGCGACCTCGCACCAGCGCTCCGTCCTCCCAGCTGCGCCAGAGCGCGCGGATGCCGTCGAGCCATTCGGTTGCGCGGTCGTAGGCTTCGTCGTGCCCGAGCTGGGGTGCATCCGAGAAATGGCGCGCGCTGCCGGTGTCGGTCACCACGTTGAGGCCGAGGCGATGACCGCTCAGGTGCTGGAGCGTCGAGAACTGTCGCGCGGACGTGTAGGGGAGCGAGGCGGCGGGGTTCACGGTCGGGACGACCCCGAGATGCGTCGTCGCCTGGAAGAGGTAGGGCGCGAGCAGCAGGGGGTCGTGCTTCGGCCCGCCGAACGCATGGCGGATGCGCAGGTCGATGGTGTCGGCCGACCCGAGCGAGGGGCTGTCCTCGATGATCACGAGATCGAAGCCCGCCTGCTCCAACGTGCGGGCCGCCTCCTGATAGATCTCCGGTCGGGTCCAGTCGTAGTCCCAGTCGAGCGCGGGATAGCCCCATCCCTGCGGGCCGAAACCGCGGGCGAGGAACCAGCCGAAGTGCTGCGGGCGGCTCATGCGACCGTCTCCGGGATCTCCTGGAGCACGTGAGCGAGGTCGGCGATCAGGTCGTCGACATCTTCGATGCCGATCGACAGCCGGAGCGTGCCGGGCCGCACACCGAGGATGTCGCGTTCCTCGGGAGTCCGCACGGAGTGACTGGTGGTGCCGGGGTGCAGGACGAGAGACCGCACGTCGCCGATGTGCGTCATATGGGTGAACACCTGCACCTGTTCGACGAAGCGCCGCGCCGCGGGCAGTCCGTCGCGCAGCGTGAAGGTGAAGATCGAGCCGAAGCCGCCCTCGAGATAGCGCAGCGCCGTGGCGTGATCGGGGTGGGACGGGAGGCCGACGTAGTCGACGCTCTCGACGGCATCCTGCGCCTCCAACCACTGTGCGATCTGGCGGGCGTTGCGTGACTGGCGCTCCACCCGCAGGCCCAGCGTCTCGGTGCCCTGGCCGATCAGGAAGGCGTTCAGAGGAGACGGCGAGGCGCCGAAGCGCGGCGCGACGGACTCGCGGGCATAGGCGATCCGCGCGTTGCCGCCATGGCGCGAGGCGACGCTGGGGAGTCCACCGCGACCCGGCAGCACGAGGTGGGGGGCGTTGTGGCCGGCGCGAGCCGCGTCGAAACGGCCGTCGTCGATGATCACCCCGCCCAGCACCGAGCCGTGCCCGGCCAGGAACTTCGACGCGGAGTGCACCACGATCGCCGCGCCGTGCTCGATCGGTCGCAGCAGGTAGGGCGTGGCGAGCGTGTTGTCGACGATCAGGGGGATCGCCACCTCGTCCGCGACCGCGCTGACGGCGGAGATGTCGAGGATGTCGTTGCGGGCGTTCGCGATCGACTCCGCGAAGAGCGCGCGCGTGTTCGGACGGATCTCCGCTCGCCACGCGTCCGGATCGGCGATGTCGTCGATGAAGGTCGTCTCGATGCCCAGTCGGGCGAGGTTGTCGAGCAGGAGGCCCCGGGTGCCCTCGTAGATGTGGGTGGAGCTGACGATGTGATCTCCGGCACCGGCGACGGTGAGCAGCGCCGTGACCACGGCTGCCTGTCCACTCGCCACGAGCACGGCATCGACGCCGGACTCCAGGGCGGCGAGCTGGCGTTCGACCGCGCGGACGGTCGGGTTGCCGGTGCGCGTGTAGCCGAAGCCGGACCCCGATCCGAAGTGATCGGCGGCGTGATCGAAGTCGTCGAACTCGAAGCCGGCCGTCAGGTAGATCGGGGTGGCACGCGATCGCGCGGTCTCGCGGACACGGCCGGCATGGACGGCGCGGGTGACGAAGCGCGTGGTGTCGACGGTCATGCGGTGCCTCTCGATCGATCGGGTGAACAGCAGACTGTCACGCCGCGTCATCGCCCGGGGAAGCGGTGGTAACCTGGCGTCATGCGGATCGTGCTCCTTCTTAGCGGCCGCGACGAGACCTCGTTCTGAGCCCCTCCTCGTCGCGGAGTCCATCGTGGGCCGTCCCGCCATCTTCAGGAGACACGCCATGAACACCCCCGAATCCGGTGCCGAAACCGCCCGCCCCCGCACGCTCGCCGAGAAGGTGTGGGACGACCACCTGGTCGTGAAGGGCGAGAACGGCGAGCCGGACCTCATCTACATCGACCTGCATCTGGTCCACGAGGTCACGAGCCCCCAGGCGTTCGACGGTCTCCGCAGCGAGAACCGTCCCCTGCGCCGGCTCGATCTCACGATCGCCACGGAGGACCACAACACCCCGACGTGGGACATCGACAAGCCCATCGCCGACCTGACCAGCCGCACTCAGATCGAGACGCTGCGCCGCAACGCCGCCGAGTTCGGCGTCCGACTGCACTCGCTGGGCGATGCGGAGCAGGGCATCGTGCACGTCGTCGGACCGCAGCTCGGGCTGACGATGCCCGGCATCACGGTCGTCTGCGGTGACTCGCACACCTCGACACACGGCGCGTTCGGCGCGATGGCGTTCGGCATCGGCACCAGCGAGGTCGAGCATGTGATGGCGACCCAGACGCTCCCGCTGAAGCCCTTCAAGACCATGGCCATCACCGTCGACGGCACTCTCCGCCCCGGGGTCACCGCCAAGGACATCATCCTCGCCGTGATCGCGAAGATCACCACCGGCGGTGGACAGGGCTATGTCCTGGAGTTCCGCGGCAGTGCGATCCGCGCGCTGTCGATGGAGGGGCGCATGACGATCTGCAACATGTCGATCGAGGCCGGTGCCCGCGCCGGCATGGTCGCCCCCGACGAGACCACGTTCGCCTACCTGAAGGGCCGCCCGCACGCGCCGCAGGGACAGGACTGGGAGGACGCGGTCGCCTACTGGCGCACGCTGCCGACCGACGACGGGGCGCAGTTCGACGCGGAGGTGTTCATCGACGCCGACGAGCTCGAGCCCTTCGTCACGTGGGGGACCAACCCCGGCCAGGGCAGCTCGCTGTCGTCGACCGTGCCGAACCCCGACGACATCGCCGACGCGAACGAGCGCGCCGCCGCCGAACGCGCGCTGGAGTACATGGATCTGACTCCCGGGACGCCGCTGAAGGCCGTGCCGGTCGACGCGGTCTTCATGGGGTCGTGCACGAACAGCCGGATCGAAGATCTGCGCGCCTTCGCCTCCATCATCGAGGGCAAGAAGAAGGCCGACGGCGTGCGTGTGATGGTCGTCCCCGGGTCCGCCCGGGTGCGGCTCGAGGCCGAAGCCGAGGGACTCGACAAGATCATCACGGACTTCGGCGCGGAATGGCGCTTCGCGGGCTGCTCGATGTGTCTGGGCATGAACCCCGATCAGCTCGCTCCCGGGGAGCGGTGCGCGTCGACGTCGAACCGTAACTTCGAGGGACGCCAGGGCAAGGGCGGGCGGACGCACCTCGTGTCGCCTCTCGTCGCCGCGGCGACCGCGATCCGCGGAACGCTGTCGAGTCCGAGCGATCTGCTGACCGAGGAAGAGGCCTGAGCATGGAGAAGTTCGTCACCCACACCGGCATCGCGGCCCCGCTCAAGCGGTCCAATGTCGACACCGACCAGATCATCCCCGCCGTCTTCCTGAAGCGCGTGACCAAGACCGGCTTCGAGGACGCGCTGTTCCACGGCTGGCGTCAGGATCCCGACTTCGTGCTGAACCAGGCGGCCTTCCGCGGCGCCTCCGTGCTGGTCGCGGGTCCCGATTTCGGCACCGGATCCAGCCGTGAGCACGCCGTGTGGGCGCTGCGCGACTTCGGCTTCTCGGTCGTGCTCAGTCCCCGGTTCGCCGACATCTTCCGCGGGAACGCCGGCAAGCAGGGGCTTCTCGCGGCGACGATCTCGGAAGAGGACCTCGAGCGGTTCTGGGCGGAGATCGATCGCAACCCCGGCACGTCGATCACGGTCGACCTCGAGGCGCGCACCGCCGCGATCGGCGACGTCCAGGCCGACATCGGGATCGACGATTACACTAGATGGCGGCTCCTCGAAGGGCTCGATGACATCGGGCTCACACTGCGCAACGAAGACAAGATCGTGCAGTACGAGGCCCGCCGCGAGTCGTGGCGGCCCCGCACCCTTCCCATTCAGTGAGTCGGGAGGTCGGTGGGCCAGGGGGCGTCCGCCCCGATATCCGTGAATGAAGTGAGGCTCCGAATGACGACACCCGTGCGCGATGCTCTTCCGGACGGAGCCCCGGCTCTCACCGGCGACGTCCTCACCATCCGCGGCGGGCGACCGCTGCGCGGCCGGGTCGACGTCAAGGGTGCGAAGAACCTCGCCACGAAGGCGATGGTGGCCTCTCTGCTCGGCGAGACCGTCAGCACGCTGCGGGACGTCCCCGCGATCAGCGACGTCGCCGTGGTGCGCTCGCTGCTCGAGGTGCACGGCGTCCGCGTCTCCGAGGGGGACGAGCCGGGTTCGCTGGTGTTCGACCCCAGCGACGTCGAGTCCGCGCACTTCGAGGAGATCGACGCGCACGCCGGTGCGTCTCGCATCCCGATCCTGTTCTGCGGCCCGTTGCTGCACCGTCTGGGCCAGGCGTTCATCCCCGACCTGGGCGGCTGCCGCATCGGCGACCGACCGATCGACTTCCACCTCGACGCGCTCCGCAAGTTCGGTGCCGTGGTCGAGAAGCTCCCCAGCGGCATCCGCCTCTCCCGGCCGGGTGCGCGTCTGCACGGCGCGAACATCCACCTGCCGTACCCGAGCGTCGGCGCCACCGAGCAGGTCCTGCTCACCGCCGTGCGCGCCGAAGGCGTGACGGAGCTCCGCAACGCGGCCATCGAGCCGGAGATCATGGATCTCATCGCGGTGCTGCAGAAGATGGGCGCCATCATCTCCTACGAGCCCAACCGGGTCATCGTGATCGAGGGCGTCGAGAAGCTGCGCGGATACGACCACCGTTCGATCTTCGACCGGAACGAGGCCGCGTCGTGGGCCTCGGCCGCGCTGGCCACCGACGGCGAGATCTTCGTCGGCGGGGCCAAGCAGCAGGAGATGCTGACCTTCCTCAACGTCTTCCGCAAGGCGGGCGGCTGGTTCGACATCCAGGAGGACGGCATCCTGTTCCGTCGTGACGGCGAGCTCAAGCCCGTCGTCATCGAGACCGACGTGCACCCCGGCTTCATGACCGACTGGCAGCAGCCGCTCGTGGTCGCCCTGACCCAGGCGAACGGTCGCTCCGTCGTCCACGAGACCGTGTACGAGAACCGCCTGGGGTTCACCGACGCCCTCGTCAAGATGGGCGCCGACATCGTCGTGCACCCCCGCGGGCTGCAGGACGGACCGCGCCGCGTTCCGCGCCGTGACCTGGAGCAGGCCGCCGTGGTCACGGGTCCCACTCCGCTGCACGGTGCCGACATCGTCGTTCCCGATCTGCGCGGCGGCTACAGCCACGTGATCGCGGCCCTGACGGCCACCGGCGAGTCCACGGTCTCGGGCGTCGACATCCTCAGCCGCGGATACGAGAAGTTCCTCGCCAAGCTCGACGCGGTCGGCGCCGACTTCGACGTCATCCGGTGACGGGCATGCGTGCCCGGTCTCCGGAGACGACTCGACCGAGCGTCTTCTGGCCACTCGCCGCGATCGCGGTGCCGTTGATCTCCCTGCTCGCCAAGGTGCGCGTCTCCGGCGCGGAGAAGCTCCCCCGTGAGGGGTCGTTCGTGCTCGCGCCGAACCACTACTCCGAGTTCGACCCGCTCGTCGTGGCTCTGGCCGTGTGGCGCATCGGTCGTGCTCCGCGGTTCATGGCGAAGGAGAGCCTGTTCCGAGTTCCGGTCCTCGGCTGGGTGCTGAAGCGCACCGGGATGATCCCGGTGGCGCGCACCTCGTCCGCCGCCTCGGCGAAGCAGACCATGGCGCAGTCCGCGGCGCTGGTGGAGCACGGCCGCGGGGTGATCGTGTACCCGGAGGGCACGCTGACGCGCGACCCCGAGCTGTGGCCGATGCGGGGGAAGTCCGGCGCGGTGCGGCTCGCACTGGCCGACGGCATCCCGCTGATCCCCATGGCCCAGTGGGGAACTCAGGAGATCATGGGGCGCTACCAGAAGGGTCTGAGTCTCTGGCCGCTCCGCAAGCCCGTGCGCGTGCTGATCGGCGACCCGGTCGACGTCTCCGATCTGCGAGCGCGAGCGGGGGAGCCGGCTGCGCTGACCGAGGCGACCGCGAGGCTCATGGACGCGATCACGAAGCTGCTCGAGCAGCTCCGCGACGAGAAGGCTCCCGCCGAACGATGGAACCCGTCGACGCATGGACAGAAGGAGACGGGTCGCCTTGACTCCTAGGAGAACCACCCCGACGGGCCCGCGCGTCGCCGTCATCGGCGCCGGCAGCTGGGGCACCACATTCGGCAAGATCCTCGCCGACGGCGGCGCTCAGGTCACGATGTGGGCCCGCCGCGCCGAGCTCGCCCATGAGATCGACGAAGCCAAGCGCAACTCGCGGTACCTGCCGGGCATCAATCTTCCGCGATCGATGGCGGCCACCCATGAGCTCGCCACGGCGCTGCACGGCGCCGAGCAGGTGTACCTCTCGGTGCCGAGCCAGTCGCTGCGCGAGAACCTCAAGGCGCTGCGCCCGCTCCTGGCCGAGAGCGACGCGAAGATCGTCAGTCTCATGAAGGGCGTCGAGCGCTCCACCGGGCTGCGCATGAGCCAGGTGATCCAGCAGGAGCTTCGTTGCGATCCCGATCGCATCGCCGTCGCCTCCGGGCCGAATCTGGCGCTCGAGATCGCCCGTGAGCAGCCGACCGCGGCCGTGATCTCCTCGCGGAGTCAGGAGACGGCCGACATCGTCGCGCGCGCGGCCCGCAACAGCTACTTCCGGACGTTCGTCAACACCGACGTGATCGGCACCGAGTTCGGCGGCGTGCTCAAGAACCTGATCGCCGTCGCGATCGGCATCGTCGACGGCGTCGGCTACGGCGAGAACACCAAGGCCTCGATCATCACGCGCGGGCTGGTCGAGATGACCGACTTCGCGGTGGCCAACGGCGCCCACCCGGAGACCCTGCAGGGCCTCGCGGGTCTCGGCGACCTGATCGCGACGTGCCAGTCTCCGCTCAGCCGCAACAACACCGCCGGGCGCCTGCTCGGACAGGGATACAGCTTCCAGGATGTCGTGAAGCAGATGCAGCAGACGGCCGAGGGTCTCGCGTCCGTCGCGCCGATCCTGCAGCTCGCGCGCGAATCCGAGGTGGACATGCCCATCGTCGAACAGGTGAAGATGGTGCTCGACGGGAAGATGGACCCCCGCGACATCGCACCCCACCTGACGACGGACGACGACACCCCCCAGGGTGAGAGGACCAACCATGGACAAGCAGACGGTGGTGGTGCTCTTCGGAGGACGCTCCAGCGAGCATTCGATCAGTTCCGCCACGGCGGGGGGCGTGCTCGGCGCGATTGATCGCGCGCGGTACGACGTGATTCCCGTCGGGATCACACGGGAGGGGGCCTTCGTCCTCGAGGACGACGAGCCCGCCAAGTTCCCCCTCGACGCCGAGCACCTGCCGGAGGTCGTGGACAACGGCACCCGCGTGCGCTGGCCGGAGCCCGGCGGCGACCGCACGCTCCGCGTGGTGCAGACCGACGGTGCCGTGACCGATCTCGGCGAGATCGACATCGTCCTGCCGATCCTGCATGGTCCGCACGGCGAGGACGGCACGATCCAGGGGTACTTCGACACGCTCGAGGTGCCGTACGCCGGGGGAGGCGTGCTCGATTCGGCCCTCTGCATGGACAAGCACTTCATGAAGATCGCCCTGCAGGCCGCCGGGCTCGCGGTCGCTCCGTCGGTGACGGTGCGCCGTCGCGACTGGGACCGGGATGCCGGTGCTGTCCGCACGGCCGCGTCCGAGCTCGGGCTGCCGCTGTTCGTCAAGCCGGCTCGTGCCGGCTCCAGCGTCGGCGTCTCGAAGGTCGAGGCCGCGGAGGAACTCGACGCCGCACTCCTCGTCGCCTTCGCGGAGGACGACAAAGTGCTGATCGAGGCCGGTGTGACGGGGCGGGAGATCGAGGTCGCCGTTCTGGAGGGAGCCGACGGCACGCGCGCCTCGCTTCCGGGGGAGATCGTGCTCACGTCGCGGGGGTTCTACGACTTCGAGGGCAAGTATCTCGGCGGTGACGGTGTCGACGTGGTCTGCCCGGCGGAGCTCACCGAGGCGGAGCTGGCCGCGATCCAGGACGCGGGCATCCGCGCGTTCGAGGCGGTCGACGGGCGCGGTCTCGCCCGTGTGGACATGTTCCTGCTGCCTGACGGCGGCCTCGTGGTGAACGAGCTGAACACGATGCCGGGGTTCACTCCGATCTCGATGTTCCCCAAGTGCTGGGTGGCTTCGGGGCTCAGCTACGGCGAACTGATCTCCGAGCTGATCGAGGCCGGCCTCCGCCGCTGACCGTCAGCTCGCGGGGGTCTCGACGCGATCCGTGCACTTCGCCGTCGCGGGCGCGAGGCCCGGCTGGATGCTCGAGGAGAGCGCGTCGACCACGGTGGCGAAGTCGATCTCCTCGCCGCGACGGATGTTGACCTCGACGGCGGGGTCGCGCCCGTAGGTGACCAGGCGCTGCCGGGTGTCCTCCTGATCGAGGACGAGCCAGTCGACGCCGCCCAGCGTGGTGCACACCAGGGCGGACGGTGCGGGCGGCTCGACACCGCAGCGCAGGACGATGGTGGGATCTCCCCACGCACCGGTCGCCTGGGCGTCGGTCCACACGCGGTCGAACCCTCCGACCGTGTCCGGGAGCAGCACGGACACCGAGGCGCAGCCGGGATCGTTCGCCGCGGCAGCGGGTTCGAGGTGCACGGTCTGGGAACAGCCGGACAGGAAGGCGACCGCGATCACCGCACCGGCAGCGGCTGCGAGGCGGCGGAGAGGGGACATGCTTCCAGGCTACCTTTGACACCATGTCCTCCCGACCCGATGCCGATGATCCGCGCCTGGGCGACCTGTCCGAAGGCCGCATCCTCGAGGCGATCCTGTCCCGCATGGTGCCGGCGTCGCACGCCATCATCGGCCCCGGAGACGATGCGGCGGTCATCGCGGCGCCCTCGGGGACCGTCGTCGCCACCACGGACACCCTCGTGCACGGACCCGACTTCCGGCTCGCCTGGTCGAGCGGCTACGACCTGGGTTGGAAATCCGCTGCGGTCAATCTCGCCGATGTGGCCGCGATGGGCGCCACCCCCACGGCTCTGCTCGTGGCTCTCGCCGTACCGCGCGATCTGCGGCTCTCGTTCGTCGAGCGGCTGTCGGACGGCTTCCGGGAGGCCTGCGCGGCGCTCGCGCCCGGGTGCGCGGTGGTCGGTGGGGATCTGACGACCTCCGACGTGCTCACGGTCGCCGTGACGGCGCTGGGCGATCTCGGCGGACGCCGCGCCGTGCTGCGCAGTGGTGCGCGCCCCGGCGACACCGTGGCGGTGGCGGGAGAGCTCGGACACGCCGCGCGCGGTCTCTCGATCCTGTTCGGGCGTTTCACCGACGGCGACGTTCCGGTGCCGGTCGACCCGGCGAGACTCGAATCGGGGGAGCGCGCCGCGCTGTCCGCGCAGCTGCGCCCCTCGCCGCCGATCGGACTCGGTCCCGTGGCGGCCACCGCGGGCGCGACCGCCATGATGGACGTCTCGGACGGGCTCGCGCTGGATGCTCGCCGGCTCGCCGCGGCGTCGGGCGTCACGATCGCCCTCGACCGGGCCGCCCTCGGCGCTGACCCCGATCTTGCTCTCGCCGGTGGTGAGGACCACGCGCTGCTGGCGACCTTCCCGACGGGGATCCTTCCACCAGGGTTCCGCGTGATCGGCGAGGTCCGGACCCAGGGTGAGGCCCCGCTGCTGTGCGACGACATCCCCGTCGATGTGACGGGCTGGGATCCCTACCGCGACTGGGATTCCGCGTCCGGCTGACCCGTCGCCTTCGAGTCCGCCGCCTCGGCGGTGTCCGCCTCGGACGGAGCGGCCCACCAGAGCGTGGTGTCTCCGTAGTTCCTCTCCCGGACCAGGTCCAGTCCGGCCCCGGCGAGGTCCGGGGCGGTCGACCGCTTCGCGCGTTCCACGATCACGATCGCGTCGGGCGCGAGCAGCGGCGACAGCATCCGTAGGTCTTCGTCCATGGCGGCGTCGCCGATGTCGTAGGGCGGGTCCGTGAAGACGAGATCGAACGGTCCCACGGCGCGCTGGAGGTAGGCGCGGACCGAACTCTCGTGCACGCGGGTCGGGGCATCGATGCCGGCGCGCCGGATCGTGGCGGCGTTCTTCCGGATGATCGCCGCCGCGGCTCGGCCGCTCTCCGTCAGATCGAGGCTCGCGGCGCCGCGGCTGAGGGCTTCCAGACCCAGAGCCCCGGATCCGGCGTAGAGGTCGAGCACCCGTGCGCCCGCGATCGCGTCCGCCGCGTCGAGCGCACCGAACAGCGACTCCCGGACACGGTCGCTCGTCGGACGGGTGCCGGTCGGGGGGACGTCGAGTCGCGCACCACCGGCGCGCCCGGAGATGATCCTGGTCACCCGAACACGATACCGACCGGCGCGCGACGGGGGTGTCCGCGGCGTTCTCTAGACTCGGAGCATGTCGCTCACGCTGGATTCGTCGCTCGAGGAGGCCCTCGGGGCGGCGTCGGCCAAGTCGCTCGATCGCGCGTTCGGCATGAGTTCCGTCGGCGACCTGCTGGCGCACTATCCCCGCCGCTATGCCGATCCGGGAGAGCTCACACCGATCCGCGATCTCCCCCTCGGGGAGACGGTCACCATCGTCGCGGAGGTGCTCTCCTCCAGCTTCCGACGCATGCGCAACAAGCCGGGGGCGATGGTCGACGTCGTCATCGGCGACGGCATCGGACGCATGTCCCTGACCTTCTTCGCCAAGAACATCGGCGCCGCGGAGTGGCGGTCGAAGGATCTCGCCGTGGGTCGCCGCGGGGTGTTCTCCGGCAAGGTGGGCATGTTCAACAACGTCACCCAGTTCGCGCACCCCGAGTACGAGCTGTTCGACGACGAGGATTCCGCACGGCGACGCGCCGATGCCCGCGCGGCGGTCCCGATCCCGATCTACCCGGCGACGTCCACGCTGCAGACCTGGCAGATCGCGCGTCTCATCGGTCGTGTGCTCGACGATCTCGCGGAGGTCCCCGACCCGGTCCCGGAGCAGGTGCGGCAGAAGGAGGAACTCCTGACCGCCTCGGTCGCGCTGGAGCAGATCCACCGCCCGCGCACCAAGAACGACATCGATCCCGCCGTGCGCACTCTCCGGATGCATGAGGCGCTGACGCTGCAGACCGCTCTGCTCCAGCAGCGCGCCGCCGTGCGGGCGCTGTCGGCCACGGCGCGCCGAGCGTCCCCGGGCGGTCTCCTCGAGCGATTCGACGCGACGCTTCCGTACACGCTCACGCCGGATCAGCAGACCGTCGGCGCGCAGATCGCCGATGACCTCGTCGGCGCCTGGCCGATGAACCGACTCGTGCAGGGAGAGGTCGGCTCCGGCAAGACGCTCGTCGCGCTGCGCGCCATGCTCCAGGTGGCAGAGAGCGGAGGGCAGGCCGCGCTGATCGCCCCCACCGAGGTTCTCGCGGGCCAGCACCTCCGCTCGATCGCCAAGATGCTCGGCCCGCAGCTGGCGCCGCTCGTCATGCCGACGCTGCTGACGGGGCAGATGCCGGCCGCGGAACGACGCAAGGCCGCACTGCGGGTGGCGTCCGGGCAGGCGCTGATCGTGGTCGGCACGCACGCTCTCCTGGGGGAGAAGACCACGTTCGCCGATCTCGGGCTCGTGGTCGTCGACGAGCAGCACCGGTTCGGTGTCGAGCAGCGTGAGGCCCTCCGCGCGAAGGGGTCCAGTCCCCACGCGCTCGTGCTCACGGCCACCCCGATTCCCCGCACGGTCGCGATGACGGTCTTCGGAGACCTCGACACCTCGGTGATCCGCACCATGCCCGCCGGGCGGGCCGGCATCCAGACCTTCGTGGCGCCGCTGGCCGAGCATCCCGGCTGGTTCAACCGCGTCTGGGAACGTGCCGCGGAGGAGATCGCACAGGGGCGGCAGGTCTTCGCGGTGTGCGCGGCGATCGACACCACGACGAAGACGACGGACGGGACCGAACCGTCGGCGCCGCCGCCCGAGGGTGCGAGCGGTCCGCGGTGGGGGGTCGTGCAACTCGATGAGGTGCTCGCGACGCATCCGATCCTCGGCGGTCTGCGCCGCGCCGTGCTGCACGGCAAGATGCCCTCCGACGAGAAGGATGCCGTGATGCAGGCCTTCGCGCGCGGGGAGATCGACCTGCTTCTGGCGACGACGGTGATCGAGGTGGGTGTCGACGTACCGAACGCCTCGACCATGATCGTGCTCGACGCCGACCGCTTCGGCGTCTCCCAGCTGCATCAGCTCCGTGGACGTGTCGGGCGCGGCGGCGTGCCGGGGCTGTGTCTGCTCGTGACCGAGGCGGAGGCCGAGACCCTCGCCCGCGAGCGGGTCGATGCGGTGGCGGCCACCCTCGACGGTTTCGCGCTGGCGGAGGTCGATCTCGAACTCCGCGGCGAGGGCGACGTGCTGGGAGCCGCACAGGCGGGAGTGCGCTCGTCGCTCCGGCTGCTGCGCGTGGTCAAGGACGCCGGGCTGATCGCGAGCGCACGCGACATCGCCGAGGCGATCCTCACGCACGACCCCGAACTGGCCGAGCACCCCGGTCTCCGCGAGGTGATCGGTCGGCGGGTCAGCGAGGCCGATCGTGCGGCGCTCGCGAAGAACTGACGCTCGGGTCCCGCTCGTCGATCCCCTCGGCCCGTGCCCTAGGCTGGAATCATGAGCAGTCGGATCGCCGTCGTCCCGGGTTCCTTCGATCCGCCCACGCTGGGCCATCTCGATGTCATCCGCAGAGCCGCGAGTCTGTTCGACGAGCTTCACGTGCTGGTCGTGCACAACCCGGGGAAAGAGGCCATGTTGCCGATCGCCCAGCGGCTGGCACTGCTGGAGCGTTCGATCGCCGATGACGGCATGGCCGGGAACATCGTGATCGGGTCGTGGAGCATGGGGCTCCTCGTCGACTATGCCCGCGACGTGGGCGCGGGAGTGCTCGTGAAGGGCATCCGCTCGCAGATGGATGTGGCCTACGAGTCGCCGATGGCGATCGTGAACCGCCACCTCGCCGACATCGAGACCGTGTTCCTGCTGCCCGATCCGTCGCACGCGATGGTCTCGAGCTCTCTCGTGCGTCAGGTCGCGTCGCTGGGCGGAGACGTGTCGCCGTTCGTCCCCGAGGCGGTCGCGTCCTTCCTGGACACGGGCGCCCGCGGCATCTGAGCGACGCCTCGTCTGAACCCACGTTCAGGGGGAGCCGGTAACATTGAACAGTGCGCTCCCGACTGAACGGCCCCTTCATCCTCCCCGCCCGTGACATCGTCCGGCGCCCGGGCGAGATGCGTGAGCACGCATTCTCCGTGGCGCTCAAGGAAACCTGGGGCGAGGGCATCGTCTCCCTCGAGGCAGGTTCCG
Organism: Microbacterium sp. TW_SC_2; assembly: GCF_055361165.1. NCBI lineage: Bacteria > Bacillati > Actinomycetota > Actinomycetes > Micrococcales > Microbacteriaceae > Microbacterium > Microbacterium sp. TW_SC_2. The sequence goes on from NZ_CM143952.1 coordinate 1,450,236, forward strand.
AGATCGATCTCGACGTGCGTCTCGAGTCTGTTCACGAGGGGATTCTCGTGACCGGCGCGGCCGATGGCGAGTACGTCGGCGTCTGCGGCAGATGCCTGATCGACATCGTCCGGCCCGTCGAAGTCGAGTTCCAGGAGCTTTTCGCGTATCCTGGTGAGGAAGAAACTGACTTCGAGGTTCAAGACGACCACGTGGATCTTGAAACTCTCGTCAGGGATGCGCTAGTTTTGGCGCTTCCTTTTCAGCCGGTGTGCCAGCCGGATTGCCCGGGTCTCGACCCGAAAACGGGTGAACGACTGGCCGTGAGCACCGGAACGGAGCAGGTGGCTCCCATCGATCCTCGGTGGAGCGCGCTCCAACACATCACAGACCAAGACGGCGCGGAAGAATCGCGTGCCGCCGAGAAAGAAGAGAGCTAGTCATGGCTGGTAACCCCCCGAAGCGCAAGGTATCCCGTTCGAACACCCGCTCGCGCCGCGCGCAGTGGAAGGCGGCACCCATCGCTCTCGTCAAGACCATCGAGAACGGCCAGGTCGTCTACAGCCGTCCCCACCAGGCGAAGGTCGTCACCGACTCGCAGGGCACCGAGCTGTTCCTGGAGTACAAGGGCCGCAAGGTCGCCGACGTCTGAGTCACGAACAACGATCGTGACGGAGGTCCCCGGGGGGATGCGACCTCTCCCAGATAAGCTCCGCGTCGACATCGACGCGGAGCTTCTGGAGTTGGCGCTCACCCATCGCTCGTACGCCTACGAGAACGGCGCGATCCCGCACAACGAGCGCCTCGAGTTCCTGGGCGACTCCGTCCTCGGTCAAGCCGTGACGGTGATGCTGTTCACGACGCACCCCGATCTCTCGGAGGGCCAGTTGGCGAAGCGACGCGCGAGTGTCGTCTCGACAGTGGCTCTCGCCGAGGTGGCGCGAGGCATCGACCTCGGCAGTCACCTGCGGCTCGGGCGTGGCGAAGAGCAGACCGGCGGGCGCGACAAGGATTCGATCCTCGCCGACACGATGGAAGCCGTGATCGGTGCGACGTACCTGTCGGCAGGCCCGGAGGCGGCGACCGAGCTCGTGCTCCGTCTCACCGCTCCTCTGCTCGCCGACCCCGAGCGCTACGGCGCGGCGATGGATCCCAAGACGAGTCTGCAGGAACTCGCCGCACGCGTCGGCGCGACCCCGCCGCAGTACCTCATCGAGGCGAGCGGACCGGATCACGATCGCCGTTTCACGGCGACGGTGATCGTGGGCGACGTCAGCATGCGTGGTGTCGGCAGCAGCAAGAAGACGGCGGAGATGGCTGCGGCCCTCAGCGCCTGGCGCATGCTCAGCGAGAGTGCCTGAGCTTCCCGAGGTCGAGGTCGTCCGCGCGGGTCTCGCGCCGGCGGCGATCGGCTCTCTGATCACCGCGGTGAGCGTGTTCGACGAACGGGCGCTCACCCGGCATCCCGCGGGTGCGGCCGATTTCGTCGCCCGCCTCGAGGGACACACGGTCGCGGGAGCCGAACGACGCGGCAAGTTCCTCTGGCTGCCGCTGGCTGCGAGCGACACCGCGCTGATCGCGCACCTGGGGATGAGCGGGCAGATGCTGCTCCGCTCGCCCGATGCCGCGTCCGAGCGTCACGAGCGGGTGCGGATCCATCTGGAGCACCCGATCCACGGGGAGCTCGCGGTCGTGTTCGCGGATCAGCGCACTTTCGGCTCGCTTGCCGTCGACCCGCTGATCCTCGACGGCCCGACCCTCATCCCGTCCCAGGTGCGCCACATCGCGCGGGATCTCCTGGACCCGCTGTTCGACGACGCCGGGTTCCGCCGGGCGCTGGCGCGACGCAAGAGCGCCGTCAAACGCGTGCTGCTCGACCAGAACCTGGTCAGCGGTATCGGCAACATCTACGCCGACGAGTCGCTCTGGGCGGCACGCATCCACCCCGAGACACGGGCCGATCTGCTGTCGACGCAGGCGGTGAGACGGCTGCTGACCGAGGTCCGCGCCGTGCTCGCGAAGGCCCTCGCCGAAGGGGGCACGAGCTTCGATGCGCAATACGTGAACGTCAACGGACAGGCCGGCTACTTCGCGCACTCGCTGAACGCGTACGGACGCGGGGGGCAGCCGTGCGCCCGCTGCGGCACGCCGATCCGCCGCGAAGCGTTCATGAACCGGTCGAGCCACTTCTGCCCCCGCTGTCAGCGTCGGCGCTGACACTCTGACCGACCTCATCGTTCGTCGAGCACGGTGACGATCGCGCGATGGTCGCTCCCGGCGTCGAACGAGGTGATGACGCGCGCGCCGCGCGCCGCCCAGGCAGAACCGATCAGCACGTGGTCGATCGGCGCCGCTGCCCAGGTCGGAGCAGCGGAGGGCCAGGTCCCGGTTGCGCCGTCACCCGCGGCGAGAGCGGCGTCGTCACATCCGCCGATCAGGGCGCCGTCGACGCCGAGTCCGGACATGTGGTCTACTGTCGCGTTGAGGTCGCCGGCGACGATCACATCCGGTGCATCGCAGATCGAGGCGATCCAGCGGAGACCCGCATCCCAGTCCTCCATGTGCGCGAACAGGGGCGGAAGGGGATGTGCCGCGACGACGGTGGGTCCGGTGCTCTCGACCGGGCGCCACACCGCGCTCGGCAGTCCCGGTGTCGACCCGGCAGCGGTGTCGATGCGATACTCGCCGAGTGCCTCGGCGATGAGCACCGAGGTCGGGATACCCGAATAGTCGTTGTCCGCGCGCGTCGTGTCGGGCGCCATCCGCACGCCACCTGCGGCCAGGATTCGTACGATCTCCGCCGCGGCGTGCTCATCCGTCTCGGGAAGGCTCACGATGTCGGCTTCGACGTCGAGCACGAGGCGCGCGACGTCGGCGGGCGAGGTGGCGCCGCCTTGGGTGTTCCAGGCCACGACGGTCAGATCGCCCTCCGGGAGTTCGGCGCTCGAACCACGCTGCAGCAGCACGGCCCCGTTGCCAGCAGCGGTCATGCTGAGCACCATCGCCATCGCCGCGGCCACGCCCCAGCGATGCCTGAGCAGGGCGATGATCCCTGCGATGACGGCGACCACCGCGAGTCCGAGGGCGAGTGGTGCCCGGAAGGAGATCAGCTGCGCGATCACCGGCGCACGCTGCGCCCCGAATGCCTGCGGCCAGGAGAACAGCACCGCCAGCGGCAGGCCGATGGCCAGTGAGACGAAGAATCCGATGAGACGGCGGGGACGTGTCGGCGCACGCTCGGCACGGCTCATGCGGCGCTGAACGATCGCGCGAGCAGCGGCCGCGTCGCCCGGGTGGTGAGCCAGACGATGGCGATTCCGAGCCCCACCACCAACGCGATCGTGAGGAGAGATGCGGGCGCGGTGATCACGGCCATACCCATCAAGGGGAAGACGAGCACGGCGGCACACACGGCCGAGCCCAGCGCCGTGATCAGCAGCGGCGACATGATGGCCCGCCGTCTGGCCCGGTCGACAGTGTCGAGCGGCATCCCCAGGTGGTGCAGGCTGCGGTGCAGCTCTCGCCGATCGAGCACGTCGGATGCCTGATTCACGCCGACCGACGCCGCCACCATGAGGAACGAGCCGATCAGGGTGATGATGAGGCCGGTGCGCATGTCCGTGGCGAGCGTGGCGTCGGCGTCGGACGCCCCCATCACGTTCAGAAGCGAGACGCCGGTTCCGGCGAACACTGCGATGAAGCTCGCCATGGCGATTCCACCGATCTGACGCCACGCGGCTTTCGGAGAGTCGAGGACGAGACGCGCGGCGAGGAGGCGGTCCGGTCGCTCGGCGCGTCGGAGCTGTCCCGATGCCGTCACCCCCAGCACCCAGGGACCGACCAGATTGAGCACGGCGAGGGCGCCCGCGAAGAGGCCCGAGAGCACGACGACGGTGGCGACGAACCCGGCCATCCCCGGGAAGACCGAGACCAGTGCGAACGAGATCGCGAGGACTCCGACCGCGATCACCGCCCGAACCCAGTGCACTTTCGAGACCGTGGTGCGCATGCGAACACCGAGCGGTGAGACGACGACCTGGCGCAGGCCGATCATCGCGCTGACGGCCGCGAGTGCGAGGACCCCGAGGATCACGGCGGCAACCGTCCACGGTGGCAGCAGGACGCCGTCGAGCCCCAACGGCTCCCCGCGGAAGGGGATCAGGGCGATCAATGGGCTGAGGGCGAGAGAGCCGAGCAGACCGAGCAGTGCACCGCCACCGGAGAGGAGCACGGATTCGGTCACGGTGGCTGTCGTCACGCCGGCAGGGGAGACCCCGAGCAGTCGGAGGGTCGACAGCCGGTCGTCGCGGCGGCGGGCGGACAGGCGGGCGGCGGCTCCGCCGAGCGATGCCAGCGGCACCACCAGCAGGACGAGGGCGATCGCGGCGAGCGCCTGATAGATCGGGGCCATCTCGTCGGTCCATGTCCAGAACGACTGTGCACCGCCGACGACGGTGAGCACGAGCGTCGTCACGACTCCGAACGCGATGACGGGCAGGACGACGACACTTCGATCACCGTTGCCGGGTCGCAGCAGCATCCTCAGCACGTGCCGGTTCATGCGGCCACCGAAGAGGAGATGACACGGCCGTCGCGCACGGCGACGGTGCGCGTGCACCGTGCCGCGACCTCGGCATCGTGCGTCACGACGATGAGCGTGCGTCCCTGTGCGGTCGTGGACCAGAGCAGGGCGTCCATGACCTCGTCGGAGGTCCGCGAGTCGAGGGCTCCCGTGGGCTCGTCCGCGAAGATGAGCTCGGCCCCGGTCGCCTGCGCGCGCGCGATCGCGACACGCTGCGCCTGTCCACCGGAGAGTTCACCGATGCGGCGATCCTCCATCCCTGCCAATCCCAGGGCCGCGAGCCAGGCGGCCGCGTGGGGGAGCGCATCTCTTCGGGCGACGCCGTTGATCATGCTGGCGAGGGCGACGTTCTCGACGGCGGTGAGCTCCGGGATCAGCAGCCCCTGCTGGAAGACGAAGCCGAAGCGTTCACGTCGCAGGCGGGAGCGACCGGACTCGCCCAGCTCGGTCACCTCGATCGGCGCTCCCTGGGCGGGGCGGAAGGTCACGCTCCCGGCGTCGGGTGCGGTGATCCCGGCGAGAACGTGCAGGAGAGTCGTCTTGCCGGAGCCGGACGCTCCCATGATCGCCACGGATTCGCCGCGTGCGAACGCGAGGTCGACCCCCGCGAGAGCGCGGGTCGTGCCGAAGTGCTTGGAGAGGGCGTGGGCTTCGATGACGGGGATGTTCATGCCTCCAGCCTTCCCACTCGTCGCCGCCTCGTCGTCGCTCGCATGGATGAAGGTGCGGCCCCGAACGTCATCCCGAGGGATGAGTTCGGGGCCGCGAACCCTACGCTCTCTTCTGCCAGGCCGCGCCGTACGACACCGCACGGAACCCGAGGGCTTCGTTGATGGCGAGCATGGGCCGGTTCTCCTCGGCGTTGAACGTCGACACCCGCGGGGACAGCGGCGCGGCCTCCCGCCACCGCAGGAGCGGAGGTCGCGCAGAGCGCTGCTATCCGATCGCGCGGAAACGGATGCCGGCGGCTACCGAGTGCGCGAGGCGCGGCGCAGAGAATGCGTGCGCGGCAAGGCCTGTGGCCTGAGCGTCGAGCTGAGTGATCATCGGTAACCTCCTTTCGTGTGGCGATCCGGTGGCCCACCGTAGCGAGGGTTCACAGGAGACGTCAAGCATTCGTTCCGATCCTCGGCGTGTCGTACCGGAGTCGGGATCATCCCCCGCCCGCGCGGGATGCCAGCGCTGGCGCGGGATTCCGGTAGCGTATGGCCGTGATTCTTCCCGGACGAGCGGTGCCCGCATGCATCTGAAGAGCCTGACGCTCAAGGGCTTCAAGTCGTTCGCGCAGCCGACGAGTTTCGTGTTCGAACCGGGCGTCACCTGCATCGTGGGACCGAACGGGTCCGGCAAGTCCAACGTCGTCGACGGACTCGCGTGGGTGATGGGCGAGCAGGGTGCGAAGTCACTCCGCGGCGGCAAGATGGAAGACGTCATCTTCGCGGGCACCTCCACGCGGGGGCCGCTCGGACGCGCGGAGGTGCAGCTGACGATCGACAACGCCGATGGCGCGCTTCCGATCGACTATGCCGAGGTCACGATCAGCCGCACGCTGTTCCGCAGCGGTTCCAGCGAATACGCGATCAACGGCGAGAACTGCCGGCTGCTCGATGTGCAGGAGCTCCTGAGTGATTCCGGACTCGGTCGAGAGATGCATGTGATCGTCGGTCAGGGGCGGCTCGACACCGTGCTGCAGGCATCGCCGGAGGACCGGCGCGGCTTCATCGAGGAAGCGGCTGGCATCCTCAAGCATCGTCGACGCAAGGAGAAGACCCTCCGCAAGCTCGACGCGATGGAGACGAACCTCACCCGTCTCAGTGATCTCGCCGGTGAGATCCGTCGCCAGCTGAAGCCGCTCGGACGCCAGGCGGAGATCGCCCGCGAGGCGCAGACGATCGCAGCGGTCGTGCGCGACGCCAAGGCCCGGATCTTCGCCGACGACGTCGTGGCGCTGCGGACGGCGCTCGCGGATCATGCCCGAACGGAGAACGAACGCCACACCGAGCGCCTCGTGCTGTCGGATCAGGCTGACACCGTGCGGGCGGGGATCGCGCGACTGGAACAGGATCAGAATTCGGTCGCGGTGGATCAGGCGCGGAGCGTGGCCTTCGGTCTGGAACAGGTGCAGGAGCGCATGCGCGGGCTCTTCACGCTGGCGAACCAGCGGCTCGCGCTGCTGGGTTCCGACGAGGACCACGCGGCGGTGACCGCGATCACCGTGACCCAGACGACGATCGATGAGGCGAAGGACGAGATCACCACGATCGCGGCGGGTCTCGGCGATGCGCAGGATGCGGCGGCAGCGGCCAGTCGCGAGGTCGTACTCGCGCGCGCGGAACTCGACACCCTCGACGTCGACATCGCGGAGCAGAGCGCCCTGGTCTCCCAGTACGACATGCGGGTGACAGCACTTCGCGGCGCGGCGGATGCGGCCGCGTCCGCTCTCGCTGCGGTCCGCGGCGCCGTGCTCCGTCAGGAGAACGCGCTCGAGGCCGCGGATGCGCGTCGACGCGCGGCCGCGGAGGCACGGGAATCGATCGACGGGGCGGAGGCGCCGGAGGGATCGGCCGCCGAGCATTCCGCCGCATACGAGGCGGCCCAGCGAGCGGCGACGGCTGCGGAAGCGGAACGGGAGTCGCTGCGGGACCGGCTGCATGCCGCGGAGCGCGAGGCTGATTCCCTCACCGCGAAGGCCGCGGCGCTGAGCAGCGCGCTGGCGGTGTCGGGCGGTGCCGCCGAGATCGTGAAGTCCGGCGCACAGGGCGTGCGCGGACTCGTCGGGGATGCCGTGCAGGTGCGCGCCGGCTTCGAAGCTGCGGTCGCCGCCGTTCTCGGCCCCCTCGCAGAAGGGGTGCTCGTGGACACCGGCGCGGATGCCTTCGCGCTCGCTCAGGACGCCGCCGACGCGCGCAGGGGAGTGGTCGACTTCGTGGTCGCCGATGCGATCCGCACCCCCATCACGCTCCCGTCCCTCCCCGGTGTGACGCCCGCCGTCGACACCGTGACGGCACCGGACGGCGTCCTGGGGATCCTGGCGCACGTACTGATCGCCGACAGCATCGAATCCGCTCGCGACGCCCGCTCGGCACTGGATGCTGCCGGAGACGACGCCACCACGATCGTCACGGTGCGGGGCGACGTGATCACGGCCCAGACGCTGCGCACCGGCTCGGGCGGCGAACGTTCGCGTCTGGAGCTCGCCGCCGAGCGGGATGCGGCGGTGGAGCGGCTGACCGAGATCCAGGTCGTGGTCGACTCTCTGCGCGAGGCCCGCACGGAAGCAGACGACGCGGTCGAGACGACTCGCCGGCACGCCAAGGACTCGCTGCGCGCTCTGCGTGAGCTCGATGCCGCGCTCGCGACCCACGCCGAGCAGGTCAACCGCATCACGGTCCAGCATGAAGCGGCCGCAGCGGAGTGCGAGCGGCTGGAGGCCGGGCTCGCGCAGGCGCAGGCGGCCGTGGCGGACGCGGAGGCGAAGGCGGACTCGACCCGGAGCGCGGTCGAGGATGCGGTCGCGGCGCCACGTCCGGTGCTGGACGCGTCGGCGCGCGACGGCCTGCTCGAGGCGCTCGAGTCGGCGCGCGAGACCGAGGTCAGGGCGCGGCTGGAGATCGAGACTCTGCGGGAGCGTGTGCGCGCGGCGCAGGCGCGCGTGGTCGGGCTGGAGCGTCAACGTGAGCACGAGCGCGACGCCGCCGCGGAGTCCGCACGTCGGGCCGTCATCCGACGCGCCCAGCGCGAGTCTGCCGCAGGCGTCGCGCAGGAGTTGCCCCGCGTGCTGGACTCGCTCGACCGATCGGTGACGGAGGCGCGCGTCGCGCTGTCGGAAGCCGAAGCGGCGCGATCAGCGCAGAACGAGGAACTCACGGCCCTCCGTGCGCAGGAGACCTCGCTGCGGGAGCGGTTGGCAGGTCTGACGGAGAGCGTGCACGGGCTCGAACTGCAAATCCACGAGAAGAAGCTCCACCTGCACAGCCTGCTCGAGCGTGTGGCCTCTGAGCTCGCCCTCGACGAGGATATCCTCGTCGCGGAATATGGTCCGGATCAGCGGGTTCCTCGCGATCCCGGAGTCGATCCGGTCGGCGGCGACGAGCTGGACGATACGTCCATTCCGTATGACAGGCGTCTCCAGCAGCGTCGACTCGCCGACGCCGAGCGGAAGCTCGCTCAGCTCGGCCGCGTGAATCCCCTCGCCCTCGAGGAGTTCGCAGCGCTGGAGCAACGCCACGCCTTCCTGACCGAGCAGCTGGCCGATCTCACGCAGACGCGCCAGGATCTGCTCACGATCATCGCCGACCTCGACGAGCGCATGCAGACCATCTTCGCCAGCGCGTTCGAGGACACCAAGGAGGCCTTCGGGCAGGTCTTCCCGCTGCTGTTCCCCGGAGGAACCGGGAGCATCTCGCTGACCGACCCCGAGAACATGCTCACCACCGGTATCGAGGTGTCGGTGCGGCCGGTCGGCAAGAAGATCGAGCGGCTCTCCCTGCTCTCGGGTGGCGAGCGCTCCCTCGCGGCCGTGGCGCTCCTGGTGGCGATCTTCAAGGCGCGTCCCAGCCCGTTCTACATCCTCGACGAGGTCGAGGCGGCCCTCGATGATGCGAATCTCGGGCGCCTTCTGACGGTGTTCGAGCAGTTGCGTGAGAGTTCGCAGCTGCTCGTCATCACGCATCAGAAGCGCACCATGGAGATCGCGGACGCGCTCTACGGCGTCTCGATGCGGCAGGACGGCGTCTCGGCGGTGGTCGGTCAGCGTGTCGGCGACCGGGCCGCCGCGGCGAGCTGACGCACGCCCTCTGCTCCGCGGACCGGCAGCGGCCCCGTAGGCTGGGGGGATGGCGGAGAAGTCCTGGTCCCTCGGTCGCGCACTGCGCGGCATGTTCGTCAAGCCCACGATCGATGAGACGACGTGGGAAGACCTCGAGACCGCGTTGATCACGGCGGACTTCGGCCCCGACATCAGCGAGCGCGTCGTCGAGGAGTTGCGCGAGAAGGTCGAGCGCTACCGCACCACGGATCCGCAGGACCTGCGGCGCATGCTGCGCGAGACGCTCGAGGAGCACTTCGCCAAGTTCGACACCACCCTCAAGCTGACCGAGCGTCCGGCCGTCGTGCTCGTCGTCGGGGTCAACGGCGTCGGCAAGACCACCACGATCGGCAAGTTCACGAAGTTCCTCCGCGGCTTCCAGCGCAGCGTCGTGGTCGGTGCGGCCGACACGTTCCGCGCGGCGGCCGTCGACCAGCTGGCCACCTGGGCCCAGCGCGGAGGCGCGGCGATCGTGCGTCCGCAGCAGGAGGGCCAGGATCCGGCTTCCGTCGCCTTCCAGACCATCGAGTACGCCAAGCGCGAGGGCATCGAGATCGCGATCATCGACACGGCGGGACGCCTGCACACGAAGGGCGGGCTCATGGATGAGCTCGGCAAGATCCGCCGCGTCGTCGAGAAGCAGGCGCCGATCAGCGAGGTCCTTCTCGTGCTGGACGCGACCACGGGACAGAACGGAGTGCTGCAGGCGGAGTCCTTCCTCGAGCATGCCGGAGTCACCGGTCTCGTGATCACCAAGCTCGACGGCTCGGCCAAGGGTGGCTTCGTGCTGGCGGTGCAGGAGCGCACCGGCATCCCGGTGAAGCTGCTCGGCCAGGGCGAGGGCATCGACGATCTGACCGGCTTCACCCCCCACGTCTTCGTGCAGTCGCTCGTCGGCTGAGCACGGGACTACCGCCGCGACCTGGAGGCTGGTTTCATAGCGTTATGGCGATCGAACACGACTACTTCGGACTCCTCTCGTCGGGGCCCGACGGCTCGATCTTCTGGTCGGAGACCGTCGAGCTCGGTGACCAGAGCGTCACCGTGGATCTGACCGCGCCCGACCAGGACGACGTGTCCTCCGAAGCGCTCGACATCGCCGCCTCGCTGATCGCCGGTCTCGAGACCGTGGACGACACGGCGCGTCGCGGGATGCTCGCGGAGGTCGACGACCGCACCAGCGAGGTCACCGAGTACATCCTGCAGCAGCAGGAGGCCTACGGCGACGAGCTCGACGATGTCCTGGTGGACGTCTCCGGGGACGCGGCCGTGGACATCATCCGTTCCCTGCGCCTGATGAGCATGACCATCCTGGCGGACGAGCACGGCGGCTCCGAGCCCTTCGCGGTCATGGAGTACGCCCTGGACGCGACCACCACAGACGACGTCCTGCTCGTCAACCTCGGCTCCGACGGCGGCGTGCAGTCGGTGATGAGCGCCGACTGAGCGGTCAGACGGCCTGGGCGAAGCCCTGGTCCACGCTCTCGGCGATGTGCGCGAGGTGCGGCGGGATCTCACGACCCTTGGAGATCATGGACTGCGCCCACAGGCGTCCGGCGCGGTAGGACGAGCGCACCAGCGGGCCCGCGAGCACCCCGAGGAACCCGATGCGTTCGGCCTCTTCCTTGAACTCGACGAACTCGGTCGGCTTCACCCAGCGGGCCACCGGCAGGTGCCGCGGCGTCGGCCGCAGGTATTGGGTGATCGTGATGATGTCGCAGCCGGCGTCATGCAGATCCTGCAACGCCTGCACGACCTCCTCGGGCTCTTCTCCCATGCCGAGGATCAGATTCGACTTCGTGATCAGGCCGGCCGCGCGGCCCTGCGTCAGCACATCGAGCGACCGCTCGTACTGGAAAGCCGGGCGGATGCGCTTGAAGATGCGCGGCACGGTCTCGACGTTGTGTGCGAAGACCTCCGGGCGTGCCTCGAAGATCTGACCGAGGAAAGCCGGGTCGCCGTTGTGCTCGTTGGCGAGGAGCTCGACGCCGGTGTTCGGGTTGAGCTCGTGGATCCTGCGCACCGTCTCGGCATTGAGCCAGGCACCGGTGTCGGGAAGGTCGTCGCGCGCGACACTCGTGACCGTGGCGTAACGCAGACCCATCCGCTGCACGCTCTCGGCGACCCGTCGCGGCTCGTCCGTGTCGTAGTCGTCGGGCTTGCCGGTGTCGATCTGACAGAAGTCGCAGCGTCGGGTGCACTGCGAGCCGCCGATCAGGAAGGTGGCCTCCCGGTCTTCCCAGCACTCGAAGATGTTCGGGCACCCGGCCTCCTGGCACACCGTGTGCAGGTCCTCGCTCTTCACGAGCGAGTGCAGCGCGGTGTACTCCGGGCCCATCTTCGCCTTGGTCTTGATCCACTCGGGCTTGCGCTCGATGGGGGTCTCGGCGTTCCTGATCTCCAGACGCAGAAGCCTGCGTCCCTCGGGGGCGGCGGTCATGCGGGCACTCCTGTGTCGTGGGTCGCGTATTCGGCGGTGAAGGCGTCGACGAGGGACGCGACGATGTCGGTCGGCGAGACGGAGGCACCGACGACCTCGCTCACCGTGGTCACCCCGGCGTCGGTGATGCCGCAGGGGATGATGCCGCGGAAGCCCGCGAGCGAGTTGTCGCAGTTGATCGCGAAACCGTGCATCGTGACGCCCTGCTGCACGCGGACGCCGATCGCGGCGACCTTGTCCTCCGACAGGGGGCGTCGCACCCAGACACCGCTGCGACCTTCCACCTGGTAGCCGTCGACGCCGAGCGGGCGGAGCACCTCGATGAGGATCCGCTCCAGGCGCCGCACGTGCGCGACGACGTCCATGGGCTCGGGAAGCCGCACGATCGGGTATCCGACGAGTTGTCCTGGACCGTGCCAGGTGATCTTCCCGCCGCGATCGACATCGACCACAGGCGTCCCGTCGTGCGGGCGCTCCTGCGGCTCGGTGCGTTTGCCCGCGGTGTACACGGCCTCATGCTCGAGCAGGATCAGCGTGTTCGGACGCGTGGCGTCGACCACGTCGGCGTGGACGCGACGCTGCAGCTCCCACCCCTCGGTGTACGGCACGAAGTCGGGGGCGAACCCCGGTGTGAGGATGTCGAGCATGATCTTCTCTCGCCGTCGGTGTCCAGGTCAGGAGCCTAGATGGATCGAGTCCAACAATACTCCCGGTTGCCGACAGCGCAGGTCATGCACGCCGCGCGGTACCGTGATGTCATGAGTGTGACCGGCCGTGCAGGGCGCCCCAAGGCCTCGTCGCGCGAGACCCTGGCCGAAGCCGCCTGCGAACTGTTCCTGGAGCGGGGCTACGACGCGACGTCCGTCGCCGACATCACGCAGCGCGCCGGAGTCAGCCGCTCGAGCTTCTTCAACTACTTCGCATCGAAGAGCGATGTGCTCTGGTCCGGGGTCGATGAGCGCATCGAGAACGCGGTGGTCGCTCTCGAGCAGCAGGATGCGGGTGCCACAGGAGAGAGCGTGCGCGGCATCCTCGTGACCGTCGTGCGCGACTTCGCCCCCGATCCGCTGGCGTTGGCTCTGCGCAATGCGACGGCGATGGGGCTTCAGGACGAGCTGGTCAGGGACACCGGGCTCCGACAGGCACGCCTGGCCGCCGCGATCGCGCGCGCGGCCGTGGCGTCCGGGGTCGACGACGTGCGGGCCGACATCCTGGGTGCGGCTCATGCGGCAGCGGTGCTCACGTCTCTCCGCGTCTGGGCGGAGCAGGGCGCCGGGCGCGGGAGTCCCGAAGCCGTGCTCATCGACGCACTCGCGGCGATCCACCGGCTTCCCTGGGGTTCGTGAACCGGCACCCGGGGTGCGCCACCGGCACCGAGTGTCTCGCGTAGAATCGACAGCACCATGGCTACCTTTGGCACGCTCTCCGACCGGCTCACCGAGACCTTCCGCAATCTGCGCACGAAGGGAAAGCTCACCGCGGCCGACGTCGACGGAACCGTGCGCGAGATCCGCCGCGCACTCCTCGACGCCGACGTGGCCCTCATCGTCGTCAAGGAGTTCACGGCCAAGGTGCGTGAACGGGCTCTGGGCGACGAGGTCAACAAGGCCCTCAACCCGGCGCAGCAGGTCGTGCAGATCGTCAACGAGGAACTCGTGCAGATCCTCGGCGGTGAGCAGCGACGTCTCCGGTTCGCCAAAACCGCGCCCACCGTCATCATGCTCGCCGGTCTCCAGGGGTCGGGAAAGACCACGTTCGCCGGAAAGCTCGCGAAGCAGCTCGAGGGCGAGGGGCACACGCCGCTGCTCGTCGCCGCCGACCTGCAGCGTCCGAACGCCGTGAACCAGCTTCAGGTCGTCGCCCAGCAGGCCGGCGCCACCGTGTTCGCCCCGGAGCCGGGCAACGGCGTCGGTGACCCGGTCCGGGTCTCGCGTGATGGTGTCGAGCACGCTCGCCGCCACCAGCACGACGTGGTCATCATCGACACGGCCGGACGCCTGGGCGTCGACGCCGAGCTGATGAAGCAGGCCGCCGACATCCGCAAGGCGGTCGACCCCGACGAGGTGCTGTTCGTCATCGACGCGATGATCGGTCAGGACGCCGTGAACACCGCCAAGGCGTTCCAGGAGGGCGTCGACTTCACCGGGGTCGTCCTGTCGAAGCTCGACGGCGACGCCCGCGGTGGTGCCGCCCTCTCGGTCGCCTCGATCACGGGCCGTCCGATCATCTTCGCGTCCACCGGAGAGCGACTCGAGGATCTCGAGCCCTTCCACCCCGACCGCATGGCGAGCCGCATCCTCGACCTCGGCGACATCCTCACGCTCATCGAACAGGCCCAGCAGGCCTTCGATGAGGAGGAAGCCGTCAAGATGGCGGAGAAGATCGCCACCGAGCAGTTCACCCTCGAAGACTTCCTCGACCAGCTTCAGCAGATGAAGAAGATGGGGTCGATGAAGAAGATGCTGGGGATGCTCCCCGGCATGGGGCAGATGAAGCAGCAGCTCGAGGACTTCGACGAACGCGAGATCGACCGCACCGAAGCCATCATCCGTTCGATGACGCCGGGGGAGCGCCGCAACCCGAAGGTGCTCAACGGTTCCCGCCGGTTGCGCATCGCCCGCGGTTCCGGCGTCACCGTGACCGATGTCAACCAGCTCGTGCAGCGCTTTGAACAGGCCGCGAAGATGATGAAGACCGTCGCGCGCGGCGGCACCCCGAACATCCCCGGCATGGGACCCGTGCCCGGGATGGGTAGGCCCGGAGCCTCGTCGAAGAGGGGCAAGAAGGGGAAGACCTCGGGCGGCTCCCGTTCGGGCAACCCGGCGAAGCGTGCCGCGGAGAACGCCGGTATCGCTGCGACGTCGGCTCCGACCGGATCCGGCTTCGGTCTCGGGGGCGGCGCGAAGGCGGCACCGAGCGAGGATGAGCTGGCCGAGATCCAGAAGCTGTTCGGCAAGAGCTGAGCCGCTCAGCGCGGCGAGGCCGGCGCGGGTGCCGCGGAGGGTTCGACCGCGGGGACTGGCGTGGTTCCTCGGTGCGCGAAGATCTGCCCTGAGACCAGCGCGGCGAGCGTGATTGCGAAGCCGATCGCCTGGACCAGCGTGAACGCCTCACCGGCGACCAGTGTGCCGAGGGTGGTCGCGACAATCGGGGAGAGCAGCGCCAGAAGCCCCGGGGCGATCACCGGCAGCTGCTGGATGCCGCGGAACCAGAGCGTGTACGCGATGATTCCTCCGACGGTGCCCAGCCACACGTAGCCGAGGACGGCACCTCCGTCGATGGCCGACGGCACCCCCTCGACGAGAAGCGCGATCGGGAGCAGCAGAAGACCGCCGGCGGTGAGTTGCCAGCCCGCGTAGGCCACGGGGCCGACCATGCTCGGCCGCCCCCACCGCTTGGTCAGGATCATCCCGGCGCCGGTGGCGGAGACGCCCCCGAGCGCCGCCAGGATGCCCCAGAGGTCGAGCTCCGCGGCAGGACCGAGCACGACGAGGGCCACGCCACCGGCACCGGCCACCGCAACGGCGGCGGTGGTCGGACGGATCCGCTCCTGCAGCACGAGAGCGCCCATCGCGAGAACGATCAACGGCTGTGCGCCCGCCACGGCAGCGGCCACGCCTCCCGGGAGACGCTCCGCCGCGAGGAACAGCAGCGGGAAGAACGCTCCGATGTTGAGTGCTCCGAGGGCGAAGGCCTTGCCCCACCACAGGCCGTGCGGGAGTCGGCGACCGATCGACACCGCGAGCAGCCCGGCCGGAAGCGAGCGGAGCAGGGCCGCGAACAGCGGGTGACCGGCGGGCAGGAGCTCGGTGGTGACGAGATACGTCGTCCCCCACGCGATCGGTGCGAATGCCGTGAGAAGCACGATGGGCAGTCTGTTCATGCTCTCAGCCTCCCCGCGAGGACTCGATGAGTCCAACGCATGCTTGTCACGGCTTCCATGAACAGAGATCATATGAAGATGGACCTCCAGCAGCTGCGCTACGTCGTCGAGGTCGCGGCGGCATCGAGCTTCACCCGTGCTGCGGAGCGCTGCTTCGTCACGCAGTCCGCCCTCAGTCATCAGATCGCCGCACTCGAGCGTGAGCTCGGTCAGCGGCTGTTCGTGCGTACGAGTCGCAGCGTTCGTCTGACCGAGGCGGGGGAGGCGTTCGTGGTGCCGGCGCGCAACGCTCTGACGGCGGTCGAACAGGCCAGGGAGGACGCCGCGGCGACCGTGGGCGATGTCGTGGGAACCCTTCGGCTCGGGGTGATCCCCACGGTCACCTCCGTCGACGTCCCCGCGGTGCTCGTCGCCTACCGGTCTGCGCACCCCTCGACGAGGGTCGAGATGCAGGTCGGGAACAGCGATGCGCTGATGGCGGCCGTCCACCGCGGCGATCTGGATGTCGCGCTCGTCGGACTCCGTGAGGAAGTGCTTCCGACCGGTGTCGCCTCGCGAGTGCTCGCCTCCGACCGCCTGGTGGCCGTCGTCCCCTCCGCACACGCCCTGGCGAAGGCGCCATTCGTGGAAATCCACGACCTCGCGGGGACGACGTTCGTCGACTTCCCCGCCGGCACCTCGGGTCGCGCGCAGAGCGATGCGGCGTTCGCTGCCGCGCAGGTGGAGCGCGACGTCGCCTTCGAGGCCGACTCCGCCGAGCTCATCCTCGGGCTGGTCGCGGCGGGGCTCGCCGTCACGCTGCTCGCACCCGGTGTCGTGGCGCGCTCGAATGCGGAGGTGGCGACGGTGGCCGTCCGGCGAGGTCCTGTGCGGAACGAGTACGTCACGTGGGACGCAGCCGCGCCTCGGAGCGTCGCGCGGGCGTTCCTCGCCGTTCTGGCGGGTCGTTGACACCCCGTTCGACGGCCGGACACCGAGAAGCGGCCCCGGAGAGATCTCTCCGGGGCCGCTTCTCGGTCGGGTGCGACTACTTGACGTCCTCGTCGACCCAGTCCATCGACTTCGAGATGGCCTTGCGCCACAGACGCAGCTGGCGGTCGCGCTCGCCTGCCTCCATCGAGGGCTCCCAGCGGCGGTCTTCCTGCCAGTTCGCGGACAGGTCGTCGAGCCCGTTCCAGAAACCGACGGCGAGACCCGCGGCGTAGGCGGCGCCGAGCGCGGTGGTCTCCGCGACCACCGGCCGCACGACCGGCACACCGAGGACATCCGCCTGGAACTGCATGAGCGCGTCGTTGGCGACCATGCCGCCGTCGACCTTGAGCTCGGTCAGATCCACACCGGCGTCGGCGTTCACGGCGTCCAGCACGTCGCGGGTCTGGAAGGCGACTGCTTCCAGGGCGGCGCGAGCGATGTGGTTCTTGTTCGCGTAGCGGGTCAGACCCACGATCGCACCGCGGGCATCCGGCCGCCAGTAAGGCGCGAACAGGCCCGAGAACGCCGGGACGATGTACACGCCGCCGTTGTCCTCGACCTTCTCGGCGAGCTCCTCGACCTCGGGGGCGGAGGAGATGATGCCGAGCTGGTCGCGCAGCCACTGGATCAGCGATCCGGTGACGGCGATGGAGCCCTCCAGCGCATAGTGCGTCGGCTGGTCGCCGAGCTTGTAGCCGACCGTGGTCAGCAGCCCGTTCTTCGAGTGGACGATCTCCTCGCCCGTGTTGAAGATCAGGAAGCAGCCGGTGCCGTAGGTGTTCTTGCTCTCACCCTTCTGGAACGCGGCCTGGCCGAAGGTCGCGGCCTGCTGGTCGCCGAGGATGCCGGCGATCGGGGTCTCGCGCAGCAGCGAGGAGTCCTCCGCCGCCCCGTAGACCTCGGAGGACGAGCGGATCTCCGGCATCATCGAACGCGGCACCCCGAAGGCCTCGAGGATGTCGTCGCGCCACTCGAGCGTCTCCAGATCCATGAACATGGTGCGCGACGCGTTCGTGACGTCGGTCACGTGCACGCCGCCGTCGACGCCGCCCGTGAGGTTCCAGAGCACCCAGCTGTCCGTCGTGCCGAAGACCAGATCGCCGGCCTCCGCCTTCTCACGTGCGCCCTCGACGTTCTCGAGGATCCAGGCGATCTTGGTACCGGAGAAGTACGTCGCCAACGGCAGTCCGACGATCGGCTTGAAGCGCTCGACGCCGCCGTCGGCCGCGAGACGATCCACGATGCCCTGCGTGCGGGTGTCCTGCCAGACGATGGCGTTGTACGCCGGCTTTCCGGTGGTCTTGTCCCAGACGACCGCCGTCTCGCGCTGGTTGGTGATTCCCACCGCGGCGATGTCGTGGCGGGTCAGGTCGGCACGGCTGAGGGCCAGACCGATGACCTCCTGCACGTTGCGCCAGATCTCCGAGGCGTCGTGCTCGACCCAGCCCGCCTTCGGGAGGATCTGCTCGTGCTCCTTCTGGCCCGTCGCGATGATGCTGCCCTTCTTGTCGAAGATGATCGCGCGGCTGGAGGTGGTTCCCTGGTCGATGGCGAGGATGTAGTCAGCCATTGTGTTCTCCTTTGAATTCAGGTCGGATCAGGCGAGGTGCAGCAGGACAGGAGCTGCGACGGCAGCGAGTGCACCACCGATGAGGGGGCCGACCACGGGGACCCACGAGTAGGACCAGTCGCTGGCGCCCTTGCCCTTGATCGGGAGGATCGCGTGAGCGATGCGCGGTCCGAGGTCACGGGCCGGGTTGATCGCGTAGCCGGTCGGTCCACCGAGCGAGGCGCCGATGGCGACCACGAGCAGAGCGACGGGGAGCGCGGTGAGCGGTCCGAGGCCACCCGGGGTGCCGACCTCGATGTCGCCGTAGTCGGCGAAGGCGAGGATCACGAAGACCAGCACGAAGGTGCCGATGACTTCGGTGACGAGGTTCCAGCCGTAGGAGCGGATCGACGGACCGGTGGAGAAGACGCCGAGCTTGTTGGCGGCATCCGGCTCCTCGTCGAAGTGCTGCTTGTAGGCGAGCCACACCACGATGGCACCGAGGATGGCGCCGAGCAGTTCCGCACCGGTTGCGACCAGGAACATCGGGAACGTGATCGTCCCCGAGATGAGGAGACCGATTCCCACGGCGGGGTTCAGGATGGCGCCCGAGTAGGCGGAGACCAGGACACCGGCGAAGACCGCCAGACCCCAGCCCCAGTTGACCATCAGGAAGCCGCCGCCGAAGCCCTTGTTCTTGGCGAGCGCGACGTTGGCCACCACACCGCATCCGAGCAGGACGAGCATCGCTGTGCCCACCAACTCCGACAGGAAGTAGAGACCGAGATTGACATCAGCCATGTCTTCATTGACCTTTCTTGCGGGTCAGGGCCCCTCTGCCCTGACCACATGATGAGGGTGCGTCGCAAGGAGGGCGACGTCGGATCCCTCGTCAGCCGCGGGTGCGGGACGAGAGGTGCAGTCCATGCCGATCGTTCAGGAGTTCCCTGGTCTGGTCAAGCTCCGTGTCGTGGCGCGCCCGGTCCCAGCCCAGCAGCGGGGCGAGAGCGTCCGCGATCTCGTCGATGACCGCGCTGTCGGCGTGTCCGGTGAACGCGATGCTCGTGCGGCGCATGATGACGTCCTGCAGGCGCGTGACCATCTCGTTCTGCACCATCCACTCCAGCTCGCGGGTCGACAGGTCGCCACCGGCGATGGGAGCATCCGCGCCCTGCTCGATGTGCTCCCAGACCTGCGCAGCGCGCGTGCCGTAGCGGGTGAGCAGCTTCTCCGCGCGGTCGCCAGCGCCGGGCAGGTACTCCTGGATCCAGATGCGCTTGGCCTTCTCGGTGCGCGGGAAGTCGCGTCCGCCGCCGATGGCACGCCCGACCGTCGAGACCGTCCGGGTGCGACCGATGAGGCCGAGGACGATGTCGGAGAGCGACTCGCCCAGCGCGCGGAAGGTGGTCCACTTGCCGCCGACCAGGCTGACCAGCGGGACGGAACCCGAGTCGTCGACCTCGATGCGGTAGTCGCGGGACACGAAGCCGGGGGCGGTGTCCTCGTGACGGGGGAGCGGGCGGATGCCCGAGAAGCGGAATACGATCTGGTCGCGCGAGACGTCGATCTGCGGGAAGACGTGGTGGATCAGATCGAAGAAGTAGTCGACCTCTTCCTGGGTGCAGATCGCCGGGTCGCGCGGGTCGGCGTCGATGTCGGTGGTTCCGACGAGCACGCGGCCCTTGAGCGGGTAGATCAGCACGATGCGTCCGTCGGAGTGCTCGAAGAAGATCTCCCGGCCACGCGTGGCCGCAAGCAGCTCGGGGTGGTCCAGCACGATGTGCGAGCCCTTGGTCCCGCCCATGAAGCGGGTCTCGGTGCCGAGGGCGTCGTTGGTGAGGTCGGTCCACGGGCCCGAGGTGTTCACGACGACATCGGCCGCCACGGAGAACTCCGTGCCGCTCTCGCGGTCGCGCAGCAGGACGGTCTTGTCGTCTCGGCCGATCGCCTCCACGTAGTTCAGCGCACGCGCGCCCGGGTGTGCGGCGAGGCCGTCCTGCAGGACGTCGAGCGCGAGGCGCTCGGGGTCGTGCATCGACGCGTCGTAGTAGGTCGCGGTGTACTTGATCTTCGGGTCGATCGAGGGCAGTTCGGCCAGCGAGCGCTTGCGTCCGAGGAAGCGGTGACGCGGCACGGTGCCGCCGTCGCGGGAGAACGTGTCGTAGATCGTCAGCCCGACCTTGATCAGGAAAGCGCCGCGCTCCTGCGGCTTCCCGCTCTTGTGCGTGAGGAAGCGGAGCGGGGCGGAGAGGATTCCCGAGAACGTCGAGTAGATCGGAATGGTCGTCTGCAGCGGCTTCACATAGTGGGGAGCGATCTTGAGCAGTCCGTTGCGCTCTTCCACGGATTCCCGGACCAGGCGGAACTCGCCGTTCTCGAGGTAGCGGATGCCGCCGTGGATCATGTGGCTCGAGGCCGCGGATGCGCCGGAGGCGAAGTCCCCACGCTCGACCAGGGTGACGTCGACTCCCTGCAGAGCCAGATCACGGAACGTCGAGATGCCGTTGATCCCGCCGCCGATCAGAAGGACGCTCGTACGTCCGGATTCACGAAGCGCCTGCACTGCGGCGCGTTCGGGTGATGAGTGTGTCGACTCGATCATCCTCGACCTCTTTTCGTTGCTTGCCCTCAGCTTCGACCTGTCGAGGGTCGTGCGCAAGTCGACTGCACATATGTGCAAGGATCGATGCAGAGGAGGCCCCCATGGTCGGTTCAGACGCGCAATCCCGCGATTCGAGGCTGATCGCGGCGCTCACGGCTGCACAGCTCTACTACATGCAGGACAAGACCATGGAGGTCATCGCGCAGGAGCTGGGCACGTCCCGGTCCTCGGTGTCGCGGCTCCTGAGCTACGCACGGGAGAGCGGTCTGGTCGACATCCGGATCAATTCCCCGCTCGAGCGCCTCGGCATCCTCGAGCAACGCATCCGTGACCGACATCGAGTGGCCGCGCACGTGGTGCCGATGTCCGAGATCGTCAGCGAGGTGGAGCGCTTGGAACGCGTCGCCCTCACCGCCGGACGACTGCTGTCGCAGTTCGTGGACTCGAACATGATCATCGGTGTGGCCTGGGGGTCCACGATCAGCGCGGTGAGCCGGGGCCTCACGCAGAAGGAGACCCACAACACCACGTTCGTGCAGCTCAACGGTGCCGGCAACACGCAGACCAGCGGCGTCGAGTACTCGAGCGACATCCTGCAGCGTTTCGGCAGTGCGTTCGGGGCGCAGGTGCAGCAGTTCCCGGTGCCGGCGTTCTTCGACGACCCGGCCACCCGCGAGGCGATGTGGCGGGAGCGGAGCACCCGTCGCGTGCTCGATCTGCAGTCCAAGATGGACATCGCGGTCTTCAGCCTCGGCTCGCCCTCGGCCGAAGTACCCAGTCGGGTCTACGTCGGCGGGTACCTCGGGCGCGATGACTACCGGAGTCTGCGGGAGGACCACGCGATCGGTGACGTCGCGACGGTGTTCTTCCGTGCCGATGGCTCGTGGCGCGACATCCGCGTCAACGCACGCGCGACCGGGCCGGGGCTCGACCGCCTGCGCCGCGTCCCGCGACGGGTGTGCGTCGTCTCCGGCATCCCCAAGCTCGTGAGTCTGCGCGCGGCCATCGCGGCCGATCTCATCACGGACGTCGTCCTGGACGAGGGGCTCGCGCGGCAACTGCTCGACGACTGAGTGCGGGGATCGCTCCGCCGCGGGAGCGGACCGGTCAGAGGTCGGCGGTGGAGGACTCCGGGCCGGAGCGGAACTCGCGGATCAGGTGATGGACGACGGCGCGGAGGTCGCCGCCGGAGGCCTCCGCCACCGCCAACTGGCGCGCGTAGCTGGCGCCGGCGGAGAGCGTCGTGTGGATGCTGCCGAGTTCTCGGGCGCACCCGAGTTCCACGGCGATCGGCGCGAGTTCCTCGATGGTCTGGGCGAGGTGCTCCCGGACAGGGCGCTGCGTGCCCTCCGCATCCACGATCACCCGGGCATCCAGCCCGTACCGCGCGGCTCGCCATTTGTTCTCCCGATGGAACCAGGCGGGCATCTGGGGCAGGGCACGGCCCTCGTCGAACTCGCGGGAGAAATGCTCGACCAGCACCTGCACGAGCGCGGCGATCGCGGCGAGCTCGGGAAGAGTCGACACTCCGTCGCAGGCGCGGATCTCGATCGTTCCCCAGCGAGGCGCCGGACGGATGTCCCAGCGCACCTCCGAGGCGTCGGCCATCACCCCGGTGCGCACCATGTCGTCGAGGTACCCCTCGAACTGCGCCCAGTCCTGCAGAGGCCACGGCAGGCCCGCGGTCGGGAGCTGCTGGAACACGAGCGCGCGGTTGGACGCGTAGCCGGTGCGCTCTCCGGCCCAGAACGGGCTCGATGCCGCGATGCTCTGCAGGTGGGGGAGATAACCCGTCAGCGCGTTGATGATCGGGAAGACCTTGCGCGCGTCCTCCACACCGATATGGACGTGGATCCCCCAGATCATCATGTTGCGCCCCCACCACTGCGTGCGCTCGATGAGCGTGTGGTAGCGCGTCTTGTCGGTCACCTGCTGCTCGTACCACTGAGCGAAGGGGTGGCTGCCCGCCGACAGCAGTTCGATCCCGGCGGGGTCCGTCGCGGCGCGGACGGCGGCGATCGCCTGGGCGATGTCGTCCACGGCGTGGGAGACGGAGTCGCCGACGCCGCTCGTGACCTCGATCGTGTTGGTGAGGAGCTCGCCCGTCACGGTGTGCCGCTCGTGGGCACTCTCGTCCTCGAGTGCGGCGAGCAGTTCCGGTGCACGACCGACGAGGTCGCCGCTCACGGGGTCAGCGAGCATGATCTCCCACTCGAGACCGACGGTGGAGCGGGCGGACGGGGTGAAATCGAGCGACACGAGCACATTCTGACACGAGGGTCGGGGGAGCGAGCATCGGCCGTGTCGCCACGTTTCGCGCCGCGCGCCGGCATCTGGCAGAATAGAAGGTCGGACGACCTGCTCGACCCTCTATCCAGCAGTCGTCCTCCCTCAGAGCTTCCGCCGGGTGTGCACCCCACGCTCCAGGCGATCAGTTCCTTCCTTCACACAATTCAGGAGAATCGTGGCTGTAAAGATTCGTCTCAAGCGCCTGGGCAAGATCCGCGCGCCGTACTACCGCATCGTCGTCGCCGACTCGAAGACCAAGCGCGACGGTCGCGTGATCGAGGAGATCGGCAAGTACCACCCCACCGAGGAGCCCTCCTTCATCGAGGTCGACTCCGAGCGTGCGCAGTACTGGCTCTCCGTCGGCGCGCAGCCGACCGAGCAGGTCGCCGCCATCCTCAAGATCACGGGCGACTGGGGCAAGTTCAAGGGCGACAAGGACGCGGTGTCCACGCTCAAGGTCAAGGAGCCCAAGGCTCCCTTCGAGATCGACGCGTCCAAGAAGTCCGTCGTCAAGCCCAAGGCAGAGAAGAAGGAGACTCCCGCTGAGGAGGCTCCCGCCGCTCCGGCCGCTGCGGAGGCCGCTGAGGCTCCCGCCGCCGACGCGGAGTAATCCGTCGTGCTCGCCGCCGCGCTCGAACACATCGTCAAGGGGATCGTCGATCACCCGGAGGATGTCAGCATCAACGAATCCACGTCGCCGAGAGGCGATCTCCTCGAGGTGCGCGTGCACCCCGACGATCGTGGACGCGTGATCGGGCGCGGCGGCCGCACAGCGAAGGCTCTTCGCACCCTCGTCACCGCTCTGGCCGACGGACGCCGTGTGCGCGTCGATGTCGCGGACGACTGACGTGGTGCAGAAGGACAGCACCAGCAAGAACCAGCTGCGGGTCGGTCGCCTCGTGAAGGCCCACGGCCTGAAGGGTGCGCTCAAGCTGGAGCTCTACACCGACAACCCTGAGCGTCGCTTCTTCACCGGCGCCACCTTCACGCTCCAGGTGCCCGAGGCATCTCCCTGGCACGGCAAGAACGTCACCGTCCGCGAGTACCGGGTGATGAACGGCAATCCCGTCGTCTTCTTCGAGGACGTGGACGACCGTGAAGGCGCAGAAACCCTCGTGCGGGCGATCCTGTGGATCGACCAGGACAACGATGAAGTCGAGGAGAACGCGTGGTTCGATCACCAGCTGGTCGGGCTCGACGTCGTCCGTGACGACATCGTCGTCGGACGAGTCATGCGCGTCGACCACTTCCCGGCGCAGGATCTGCTGATCGTGAAGTCGGGCGAGCGCGAGATCATGGTGCCGTTCGTGCAGGCCATCGTCCCGAGTGTCGACGTCGTTGCCGGACGACTCATCGTCACGCCTCCCGCGGGGCTCTTCGAGGAGCTCCCGGATGCGGCGGATGCCGCGAGCGACGGTTCCGCCGACGCTGACGCGGACGCCGACGACGCCGAGTGACCGCTGGTAGCTTTCCCTCGTGCGCATCGATGTCGTCTCCATCTTCCCGTCCTACTTCGACGGGCTGACGCTCTCTCTCCTCGGGAAGGCGCAGAGCGCGGGCATCCTCGATCTGCGCGTGCGTGATCTGCGCGAGTGGACCACCGACCGACATCGGACCGTCGACGACACTCCCTACGGTGGGGGTGCCGGCATGGTCATGAAGCCCGAACCCTGGGGTCTTGCTCTGGATGAGGTCAGCGCGGGCTCGCGCCCGACGATCGTCTTCCCGTCTCCCGCGGGTGAGGTCTTCACTCAGGCGACAGCTCATGAGCTCTCCGAGCGGGAGCATCTCGTCTTCGGCTGCGGTCGGTACGAGGGCATCGATGAGCGCGTCTTCGACTACGCGGCCTCCATCGGCGAGGTGCGCCTGATCAGCCTCGGCGACTATGTGCTCAACGGGGGAGAAGTCGCCGCGATGGCGATGATCGAAGCCATCGCACGGTTGATCCCCGGCGTGGTCGGCAACCCCGAGAGCCTGGTCGAGGAGTCGCACGAGGACGGTCTGCTGGAGTACCCCTCCTACACGAAGCCGTCGGTGTGGCGCGATCATGCCGTACCCGAGGTGCTGCTCAGCGGGAACCACGCGCGGATCGCGGCCTGGCGGCGAGAGCAGCAGATCGAGCGCACCCGTCGTCGTCGGCCCGACCTGCTGCCTCCCGAGGATCACCCCTCCTAGTCGATCGTCTCGATGCCTGCGGCGACTGATCGTCCGGCACCGCTGATAGCGTCGATGCGTGGTGGATGAGGCATTGGCTCGCTCCTTCGAGAAGATCGGGGAGGAGTACGACAGGTATCGCCCGGGATTTCCCACGGGCGCCGCCGACGTGGTGCTGCCGACCCCGGTCCGAGTGGTGTTGGATCTCGGTGCGGGGACTGGCAAGTTCACCGAGCTTCTGCTCGGTCGCGCCGAGCGCGTCATGGCGGTCGAGCCGTCGGAGTCGATGCTCGCGATCCTGCGCCGGAAGCTGCCTGGTGTGCACGCCGCGGTCGGGACGGCGGAGAGCATCCCGCTGGACGACGGCGCGCTCGATGCCGTGACGGTCGCTCAGGCCTTCCACTGGTTCGACCGCGACCCGGCCTGCCGTGAGATCTCCCGCGTCCTCCGCACGGGTGGTGTCCTCGGTCTGCTGTGGAACCACTCCGACCCGGCCTGCGCCTGGGATCGGGCCTGTCACCGCATCGCGCACCCCGCCGTGGGGGAGACCGACGCCACGACCGCCACGGCCGATGAGCTTCCCGGCTTCGCGTTCGTCCGCCAGGAGGAGATCCGATGGCGAGAGAGGATCTCGCGCGAGCGCTATCTGCGCCGCTGGGCCACCGTCAGCAGCTTCCTCGTGGCCACGCCGACGCGGCGGGCCGAGATGGTCGCTTCGATCGAACGTGTCCTGGATGAGTCTCCCGAGACGCACGATCGTGCTGAGCTCGATCTGCCGCAGGTGACCGACGTCTTCGTGTACCAGCGCTGCTGAGGCAGCTCCGCCGCGGACGCAGAACGACGGGAGTGTCAGCGCGTCAGTCCACTCCGAGGAACGAGCGGTCGGTGAGGATGATCGGTCCCTCCGCCGTGATCGCCACGGTGTGCTCGGAGTGTGCGCCGCGCGACCCGTCGGCACTGCGCAGAGTCCAGCCGTCGGGATCGGTGATCAGCTCGTCCGTGGTCGCGAGGAACCACGGCTCCAACGCGAGTACGAGGCCGGCGCGAAGCGGGAATCCTCGACCCGCGCGTCCGTCGTTGGGTACGTGCGGATCGCCGTGCATGGTGCGTCCGACGCCATGCCCACCGAAGTCGGTGTTGATGGCGTAGCCCTGACCATGGGCGATCTCGGCGACGGAGGCCGAGATGTCGCCGATCTTGTTGCCGACGACGGCAGCGGCGATCGCGGCATCCAGAGCCCGCTGCGTCGTGTCGATGAGACGGAGGTCCTCGTCGCGGGCGGTCCCGACGACGAACGACACGGCCGAATCAGCCACCCATCCGTCGACGGATACGGCGAAGTCGAGCGAGACCAGGTCGCCGTCCCGGAGGGTGTAATCGTGGGGGAGGCCGTGCAGGACGGCATCGTTGACCGAGGTGCAGATCACCTTGCCGAAGGGGCTCGCGCCGAACGACGGGTGGTAGTCGATGTAGCACGACTCCGCGCCGGCCTTGCGGATCATCTCATGAGCGCGGCGGTCGATGGTCAGCAGATTGGTGCCGACGTTGGTGTCGTCCCGCAGGGTCGCCAGCGTCTCGGCCACGAAGCGCCCGGCGGCGCGCATCTCGTCGATCTCGGCGGGGGTGCGCAGTTCGATCATCGGGTGTCCTCTCGTCCTCTCCATTCTCCCCGATGCGCCGAGCGCTCCGTGTCGCGCGCTCACAGCGAACACCGGGACGACGCCGAGGATCGCGTCGTACGATCTGATCATGTGGCTCCGACAGGCGTTCTTCCGCTGGCTTCTTCCCGCGGCGTTCCTGCTGCCGCTGTGGCTGCTCGTCGGCTGGGGCGTGTTCCAGGGCGGCTGGGCGATCCTCTGGGTGCTGTTCATCGCGATCCCCTCCGTGCTCGTCGGGCAGCTGCTGCTGACGCTGCTGACGCGGTCGCGCCCTTCCGTGCGCGCCGAGCGCGCGGTGTCCTGGTGGGACGTCGGGGGCTTCACCCTGTGGCACGGCCTCACGATCGCCGTCGGATTCTTCATCGACGGCGCCTTCGGATGGCTGTTGACCGGCGCCATCGTGGCCGGCATCGCTCTCTTCTGGCTGCAGCTGTGGCAGCTGTGGAGCGAGGCGAAGGGGAGCGGCATACGTCTGCGCGAGACGATCGCATGGCAGACCATCCCCACCGCTGACGAGCAGGCTCCGCCCGCACGCCCGCACGAGGTCATCGTCCTGCGCGAGGTCGACCCCCGCGACTGACCCGGAGCGTTTTGGCGGGGGAGTCGGATCCATGGCAGAATGGGTCTTTGTGCCGTGACCGGTTCTGCCTCAGGGGAGCCCGCGGACGCATCAGCGCCGTACGGCACACACCCTTTCTTGTTCCTTCCATCATCATGCATCCGACCTGAGGCGAGTGCAGAGAGAGACGATCATGCAGATCCTCGACGCCGTTGACGCGGCTTCCCTCCGCTCGGACATCCCCGAGTTCTTCCCCGGCGACACCGTCAAGGTGCACGTCAACATCACCGAGGGCAGCCGCTCTCGTATCCAGGTCTTCCAGGGCGTCGTCATCGGCCGCCAGGGCGACAGCGTCCGTGAGACCTTCACGGTCCGCAAGATCAGCTTCCAGGTGGGCGTCGAGCGCACCTTCCCCGTGCACTCCCCGGTGATCGACCACATCGAGGTCGTCACGCGAGGCGACGTGCGTCGCGCGAAGCTCTACTACCTCCGCCAGCTGCGTGGCAAGAAGGCGAAGATCAAGGAGAAGCGCGACCGCTGAGTCGTGGCATCTCCACAGCACCCCGGGACACGATGTCCCGGGGTGCTGTGTTTTCCCACCGGTGTGCGAACCTTGTTATTGCCGCCCACGCGCGGAGCACCATTCTCGAAGGAACCTGATGACGACTGACACTCCGGCGGCCCCCACCTCCAGGCGGCGCCGCGGAATCCTCGTCTTCCTCCGGGATGTGCTCGTGATCGTCCTGATCGCAGCCGTGGTCTCCTTCGTGGTGAAGACGTTCGTCGTGCGGTCGTTCTACATCCCCTCCGCCTCCATGGAGCGCACCCTGCTCATCGACGACCGGATCCTGGTCGACGAGCTCACTCCGCGGTGGACCGGGTACGAGCGCGGCGACGTCGTGGTGTTCAAGGATCCCGGTGGCTGGCTCGACGCGGTCCCGCAGAAGCCGGCCGGTCCTCCGCTCGCGGAAGCTGTCGATTGGGTGCTCACCTTCGTCGGGATCTCGGCGTCCGACACCCAGGACCACCTCGTCAAGCGCGTGATCGGGCTGCCGGGCGATCATGTGGTCTGCTGCAATGCGCTCGGACAGATCACGATCAACGGCGCACCGATCGATGAGCTCGGCTACCTGAATCTGCCGGACGGCGACACGGCGGCGTCCAACGAACCCTTCGACGTCGTGGTGCCGGAGGGGTCGGTCTGGCTCCTCGGCGACAATCGCGATCGGTCGCGAGACGCGCGGGC
This sequence comes from Microbacterium sp. TW_SC_2, assembly GCF_055361165.1. Classification (NCBI taxonomy): domain Bacteria; kingdom Bacillati; phylum Actinomycetota; class Actinomycetes; order Micrococcales; family Microbacteriaceae; genus Microbacterium; species Microbacterium sp. TW_SC_2. The sequence goes on from NZ_CM143952.1 coordinate 1,478,956, forward strand.
GCATCAGGACCTGCCCGGCGGCGGTTTCGTGCCCGAGACGAACATCGTCGGGAAGGCGTTCCTGACGACCTGGCCCCTCGACAGGCTGGGCGCGATCGACGGACACCACCAGAGCTTCAACGGAGTACCGGATCCGGAATGACGGTCATCACCCCCACACTCGTCCTCGAGCGCAGACTGCTCAAGGAGTGCGACCTGATCATCTCGCTCGACGAGGTCGGGAGGGGCGCGCTGGCAGGCCCCGTCGCGGTGGGGGCAGCGGTGATGGATTCCGCCGGAGCGCGTCGCCGGGTACCCGAGGGGCTCCGCGACTCCAAGCTGGTCGTCGAGAAGCGGCGCCCGGACGTGGCCGCGCGGGCAGCGGCCTGGGTGCAGTCATCCGCCGTCGGGTGGGCCAGCGCCGCGGAGGTCGATGAGGTCGGCATCATGCGCGCGCTCGGTCTCGCCGCCTCGCGTGCGGTGCTGGCAGTCGTGGCACAGGGAGTCTCGACGGCAGGCGCCGTCGTGCTCCTGGACGGAAACCACGACTATCTCTCGGCGGTGCATCCGAGCGACCTCCGCGTACGGCCCGTCGTGAAGGCGGATCGGGACTGCGCCTCCGTGTCGGCCGCGTCGGTGATCGCGAAGGTCGCGCGCGACACCCACATGGCGGAGCTGCACCCGGATCACCCCGACTACCAGTGGGACAGGAACAAGGGATACGCCAGTCTGGAGCACCGGACCGCGATCAGGGAGCGCGGTCTCTCGCCATTCCACCGTGCCTCCTGGGCCATCGCCGAGGCGCCGACGCTCTTCTGAATGCGGCTTCTCCGTCCCGCGACTCTAGGATGGAGTCATCATGGATGAGGAAGCCTTCGACGACTACGACCGCGAGCTCGAACTGGCACTGTTCCGGGAGTATCGGGACGTGGTGTCGCAGTTCCAGTACGTCGTCGAGACCGAGCGTCGGTTCTACCTCGCGAACGAGGTCAACGTCGTGCGACGCGACACCGAACACGACTTCTACTTCGAGATCTCGATGAGCGATGTGTGGGTGTGGGACATCTACCGTGCCGATCGCTTCGTCAAGGCCGTCCGGGTGCTGACCTTCAAGGACGTCAACGTCGAGGAACTGCAGCGCCGCGAGTTCGAGTTGCCGCAGGAGCTCTCCCTCGACGGAGAGTGAACCACCTCTCGCCTCTCGGTCCCGACTTCTCTCCACAAGCCGCGGCTGTAGCGGGTTGTCCGCATCCTGCGGGCGAGCCGCCGATCGTGGATCACGACGGACAGGCGTTCCCGCGATGCTGAGGGCATGGCAGCAAAGGACCGACTCGGCCGCGCCGGAGAAGAGCGCGCGGCACGCTATCTGACATCACGGGGTTACGTGGTGATCGATCGCAACTGGCGATGCGGGCAGGGGGAGATCGACATCGTCGCCACGCGCGGCGACCACCTCTCGATCATCGAGGTCAAGACACGACGGAGCGCGGCCTTCGGCCACCCCTTCGAAGCCGTCGACGAACGCAAGCGACGACGGCTCTGGGGCCTGGCATACGCCTGGCGCGACACGCACAGGGAGCTGGCGGGCACCCGCGTGCTCCGCGTCGAGGTGATCGGTATCACGGGGCCGAATCCCGCTTCGGCCGTGATCGAGCACCTCGAGGACCTCGAATGACCACTGCGCGGACATGGGCGGTCGCCCTCACCGGCGTCGACGGACACATGGTGGAGGTCGAGGCCGATCTCTCGAATCAGACTCCCGAATTCCGCATCATCGGTCTGCCCGACAAATCACTGGGAGAAGCGGTGCAGCGCGTGCACAACGCCTGCAAGAACTCCGGGCTCGACCTGCCGCGGCGGCGACTGACGGTGAACCTCTCTCCCGCGAGCCTGCCGAAGCAGGGGTCCGGTTTCGACCTGTCGATCGCCGTGTCGACACTCGCCGCCGGGGGAGCGCTCAGCGTCCGTGCCATTCGCGACACGGTGCACATCGGCGAACTCGGGCTGGATGGTCGGCTGCGACCTGTGCCGGGCGTGCTGCCGGCGGTGTTCGCGGCCGCGCGCGCGGGCTTCGAGAGGGTCATCGTCCCGCGGGCGAATGAGGAGGAAGCGCAGCTCGTCCCGGGGATGGACGTGCGTGCTGCGGCGTCCCTGGCCGAGGTCGCCGTCTGGCACGGCGCGGACGTCGAGGTCCCGGATGTCGAGGCCGTGGCCGTGTCCGGGAAGCGGGACGCGGAAGCCGCGCTCGAGGCACTCGATCTCGCGGACGTCGTGGGCCAGGAGGACGCGGTGGAGGCGCTGATCGCCGCGGCCGCCGGCGGACATCACATGTTGCTGAGCGGGCCGCCCGGCGCGGGGAAGACCATGCTGGCGCGCCGGCTTCCGGGAATCCTGCCGCGACTGACGGACGAGGAGGCGCTGGAGGTCGCGGCGGTGCGCTCCCTGAGCGGGGGAGCGCCGGTGCGCCTCGACTCGGGTCCGCCGCTGGAGTCTCCCCACCACAGCACATCGGTCGCCGCCCTGGTCGGCGGCGGATCCCGCGTCGCGCGGCCGGGGGCGATCGCTCGGGCGCACCGCGGTGTGCTCTTCCTCGACGAGGCCGCGGAGTTCTCGCGCGTCGCGCTGGACGCCTTGCGGCAGCCGCTCGAGCACGGTTCCATCGAGGTGCACAGGGCCGGCTTCACCGCGAGGTTTCCTGCGCGCTTCCAGCTTCTGCTCGCCATGAATCCGTGCCCGTGCGGGAACTACGGTGTGCGTGGCGCGGCGTGCGTCTGTCCTCCGATGGCCATCCGACGGTACGCGACCCGACTGTCCGGTCCGCTCCGGGACCGCGTCGACATCGATCTGCAGGTCGCGCGTGTGGCGGCGGGCACAGCCACGGCGGGAGCTCCGGCGCGCACCTCGACAGCGGTGGCTGCGGCGCGCGTGCAGGCGGCGAGGGCACGGGCGACGGAGCGTTGGAGGGGCACCCCCTGGCAACGGAACGCCGAGGTCCCCGGTGCATGTCTTCGGCAAGGTGCCTTCCGCCTCGGGGCCGGCGACCGGGCCCCGCTGGATCGTGCGCTCGAGCGCGGCCTGCTCACCCTGCGCGGATACGACCGCGTCCTGCGCCTCGCGTGGACGATGGCCGACCTGGCGGAGCGGGAACGACCGGCACTCGCCGACATCGGTCGCGCGCTCCACCTCCGCCGGGGGTGGACACCGTGATCGATCAGCTGCTCGATGACCGCCGGGTCATGCGTGCCGTCCGCGCGGTCCGACCGCAGGAGGACGCGGCGACGGAGGCTGTCGCCCGGGCCGCCTGGAGCGTGATCGCCGAGCCAGGAGACGGTGTCGCAGGTGCTCTGATCGGGGAGATGGGCGCGGCTGAGGCCTTGCAGGTGGCCATGGATGACCGGCTGGCTCGCGGTGAGCTCTCGACTCCGGCGACTGCCCGAGCACACCGCATGCTTCGAGAGGCGAGGGCGCGGTGGCATCCGCGAGCCTCGGTCTCCGCCGTTCAGGAGGCGTTGGATGGCGCAGCGCAGGTGGGTGCGGCACTGGTGATCCCCGGCGACGCGGACTGGCCGTCATCTGTCGACGCTGTGGGGGCGAACGCCCCGAACGCTCTCTGGGTTCGGGGCGACGCGAGCCTGTTGGTGGCAGATCGGCATCTCTCGATGGTCGGGGCCCGGGCGTCGAGCAGCTACGGCGATTTCGTGGCAGCGGAGATCGCGGGCGACCTTGCGGGGTCGGGGATGGTGATCGTGTCAGGCGGTGCGTACGGTGTCGACGGCGCCGCCCACCGTGCCGCACTCGGGGTCGACGGGCGAACCGTGGCCTTCCTGGCGGGAGGCGTGGATCGTCTCTATCCCGCCGGGCACGCGTCCCTGCTGCAGCGCATCGCCGACGTGGGAGCGCTGGTCAGCGAGGTGCCGTGCGGGGCGGCGCCGACGAAGTGGAGGTTCCTCGCGCGGAACCGATTGATCGCCGCGCTCGGCGACGCCACCGTCGTCGTCGAGGCCGGATGGCGGAGTGGCTCCCTCAACACGGCGGGGCACGCAGCGACGTTGGGCCGACCGTTGGGCGCGGTCCCCGGACCCGTGACGTCGGCCGCCTCGGCGGGCTGTCATCGGTTGCTTCGCGAATACGACGCCGTCTGCGTGACCTCGGCTGCCGAAGTGCGGGAGTTGTGCGGCGCTGCCGGGGGGACGAGGGCGACGGGTGGCACGCCGCCGGAGGTCGTGGATCCGCGACGCACACGGCTGCTCGACGCGCTGAGCAGTCGCACGCCGAGCACGGTGCCTGAGCTTGCCCGTCGGTCCGGACTCGACCCGGCCACCGTCTCATCCCTCCTCGGCCTGCTCGATCTGGAAGCGACCGTCGAACGTTCCGGAGACGGATGGCGCCGCAGGCGCGCCGCGCCTGCTCGCTGATGTCGCTACAGCACCAGAGGGCGAAGGGCGGCGAGGCATCGACGTCATCGCAGGGATCAGCGGCATGCTGAAGGGCATGGACCTCGGAACGGCGGCGCGGGACTTCGTCGAGCACCTCGAAAAGGTGCGACGGCTCTCCCCGGCCACGGCAAGGGCCTACCGGTCGGACCTGAGAGACCTCATCGCCGTGGCGGGCAATCCCGAGATCGACGAGGTCGACCTCGAGACGCTTCGGGACTGGCTCTGGAATGCGACCCAGCGCGGTGATGCCCGCTCGACCCTGGCTCGCCGTGCCGCGGCCGCACGCTCCTTCTTCAGCTGGGCTCAGGAGAACGCCCTCATCACGCACGATCCCAGTCTTCGTCTCATCGCGCCCAAACGTGGGCGAACGCTGCCCGTTGTGGCCTCGCTCGATGCCATGAGCGCGGTCCTGGACGCGCAGCACGATGCCGCCGCCTCCGGGGACCCCGTCGCCCTCCGCGACCACGCGGTGCTGGAGCTGCTCTACGGCTCCGGGATCCGAGTCTCCGAGCTGTGCGGATTGGACATCGACGACCTGGATCTCGACCGCGCGACGGCGCGAGTCCTCGGCAAGGGATCGAAGGAGCGGGTCGTGCCCTTCGGCGTGCCGGCGCGCGAGGCCGTCTCCGCCTGGCTCACACGTGGACGCCCCGTCCTCTCGGCGCGAGCGAGCAGTCACAGTCCCGGTGTGTTCCTGGGAGCCCGAGGCGCACGGATCGGGCCGCGCGCGGTCTACGACCTCGTCGCCACGGTGCTCTCTCCCGTCGTCGGGGCGGAGACGGTAGGACCGCATGCCCTCCGCCACACCGCAGCCACGCATCTGCTCGACGGCGGCGCGGACCTGAGAGCGGTGCAGGAGATCCTCGGCCACGCGAGCCTGGGCACGACCCAGATATACACGCACGTGTCGGCGGAACGACTCACCGCGACCTACCGATTGGCGCATCCGCGGGCGTGACCGGCCGCGAGTGCGGGGCGTGCACCCACCCCACGCCACTGTTCCGTCTCCGTCCGGACCCGGCGAGGCGCACGAGCTGATCGGCTGCCGTCACGGCGACTCGCAGCAGGGGAGAAGCACGGCTCTCGGAACCTCTCCGAACAGCACCAGCGGGTTGATGTACGCCCCGTCGAGGCGCACGCCGACGTGCAGCGCACCGGGTGCGGTGTGGCCGCCGGAGCCGACGATACCGATCACCTCCCCGGGAGTCACGGCATCGCCCGGATCATGAGGTGACTCGAGGGGCTCGAAGGTCGTCACGAGCCCGTCGGAGTGAGCGATCGTGAGCACGGGGCGATCGACCACCGTCCCGCGGAACGCGATGACCCCACCGGCGGGCGCGGCCACCGGCGTTCCGACGGGTGCCGCGATGTCGATACCGCGATGGCCGGCCCCGTAGGCGTGAGCGGGCGCTCGGAAGGGCGCGACCACCCGGCGGAGGTCGGCGATCGGCCAGATCCAGGACCCGCCGATGTCGGTGGCATCCGCCGCGACCCCGACGCTCTCGGGTGCCGCGACCGAGGCCGCGGGGAGACCGGCGGCACACACTGCCGTGATGGCGACCGCGACGAGCAGGCGCCGTGTTCGAGGAGAGAGCGACATGGGACAGATCATCGCGTGCGAGCGGTCCCTCGGGGCGCCGCGTCCCGGCGTCCACAGCAGTCGGGGGAGAACGCCGAAGAGACCGGCCCCGTGCAGGATCACTCCTCCGCGTCGTCCTGTATGCTGGACGAGCACCTCGATCTCGGGGTGACTACGCGTGCCCACAGCGACTCCGGTCGTGGCATCCACTCCCTCAGGTCCTTCCTCGCGAAGGCGGGTGTGCGCCGGGCACCAGGAAGTCCGATCCTCCGATCGGCTTGACAACCTCAACGGCGCTCGATGCGCCAGAACCAGGAGACGACCATGGCTGTGGTCACCATCCGCCAGCTGCTCGACAGCGGCGTGCACTTCGGACACCAGACCCGTCGGTGGAACCCGAAGGTGAAGCGCTTCATCCTCACCGAGCGCAGCGGCATCCACATCATCGACCTCCAGCAGTCGCTGGGGTACATCGACAAGGCGTACGACTTCGTCAAGGAGACCGTCGCGCACGGCGGCACCATCCTCTTCGTCGGCACCAAGAAGCAGGCGCAGGAGATCCTCGCCGAGCAGGCCACGCGCGTCGGTCAGCCCTTCGTGAACCAGCGGTGGCTGGGCGGACTCCTCACCAACTTCCAGACGATCTCCAAGCGTCTCGCCCGCATGAAGGAGCTCGAGGAGCTCGACTACGAGGTCCCCGCGAACAGCGGCTTCACCAAGAAGGAACTGCTGCTCAAGAAGCGCGAGCTCGACAAGCTGCACAAGTCGCTCGGTGGTATCCGCAACCTCACCAAGACGCCGTCGGCCATCTGGGTCGTCGACGCCAAGCGTGAGCACCTCGCCATCGACGAGGCCAAGAAGCTCGGCATCCCCGTGATCGGCATCCTCGACACGAACGCCGACCCGGATGACTTCCAGTACCCGATCCCCGGAAACGACGACGCGATCCGCTCGGTCTCGCTGCTGACGCGCATCATCGCCGACGCCGCCGCCGAGGGCCTGCAGCAGAAGCACAACCCCGAGACCGGCGACGCCGAGCCGCTGGCCGACTGGGAGCGCGAGCTTCTCGAGGCTCCGGCCGAGGACGCACCCGCTGCGGAGGCGCCCGCCGCCGACGCTGCGGAGGCCCCCGCTGAGGAGGCTCCTGCCGCTGACGCTGCGGAGGCTCCCGCTGAGGAGGCTCCTGCCGCTGAGGCCGAGGCTCCCGCCGCTGAGGCCGAAGAGGCCCCGGCTGCCGACGCAGACGCCAAGTAATCCCCTCGATCACACACACATCACGAAGCAAGGAGCCACCACACATGGCCAACTTCACCATCGCTGACCTCAAGGCGCTGCGCGAACAGCTCGGCACCGGCATGGTCGACACCAAGAAGGCGCTCGAGGAGGCCGACGGCGACGTCCAGAAGGCCACGGAGATCCTTCGCCTGAAGGGTGCGAAGGGCAACGCCAAGCGCGCTGACCGTTCCACGAGCGAGGGCCTCGTCGTCGCTCGCGAGCAGGATGGCGCCGTGACGCTCATCGAGCTCGCCTGCGAGACGGACTTCGTCGCCAAGAACGCACGCTTCATCACGCTCGCAGAGAAGGTCGCCGACGCGGTCTCCGCTGTGAAGGCCGACTCCGTCGAAGCCGCGCTGGCCGCGACCGCGGGTGACCTGACCGTCGAGCAGCTGATCTCGGAAGAGGCGGCCATCATCGGTGAGAAGGTCGAACTGCGTCGTGCCCGCACGATCTCCGGCGACAACGTCGAGGTCTACCTGCACCGCACGAGCAAGGACCTTCCGCCGCAGATCGGTGTCGTCGTCGCCTACACGGGTGACGACGCCGAGACGGCGCGAAGCATCGCCCAGCACATCTCGTTCGCCAACCCGTCGTACCTCTCGCGGGAAGACGTGCCGGCCGCCGACGTCGAGAAGGAGCGTGAGATCGTCACCGAGATCTCGCGCAACGAGGGGAAGCCGGAAGCGGCTCTCCCGAAGATCGTCGAAGGACGCGTCTCCGCGTTCATCAAGCAGGTCGCCCTGCTCGAGCAGGACTACGCGAAGGACAACAAGCTCTCTGTCGCCCAGGTGGCGAAGGACGCCGGTATCACCGTGACGGACTTCGCGCGCTTCAAGGTCGGCGCGTAGCAGAGTCGGAGGGGTTCGGATCATCGAGATCCGAACCCCTTCTTCATGCCCACAAGGCACTATCTTGAATCGGGACGAGAGGACACCCCTACATGACTGAACGATCAGGACGCCGCCGCGTCCTTCTCAAGCTCTCCGGCGAGGCTTTCGGAGCCGGGCAGCTGGGAGTCAGCCCCGATGTGGTCTCACAGATCGCGCGCGACATCGCCGCAGCGGTCGATCGGGTCGAGGTCGCGATCGTCGTCGGTGGTGGCAACTTCTTCCGGGGTGCCGAACTCAGCCAACGCGGCATGGACCGCGGGCGGGCGGACTACATGGGCATGCTGGGCACCGTCATGAACGCCCTCGCACTGCAGGACTTCCTCGAGCAGGCCGGTGCGGCGACCCGGGTGCAGTCGGCCATCTCCATGACGCAGGTCGCCGAGCCCTACATCCCGCGCCGTGCCGAGCGCCACCTCGAGAAGGGCCGCGTCGTCATCTTCGGCGCCGGCGCCGGGCTTCCGTACTTCTCGACAGACACCGTGGCAGCGCAGCGCGCGCTCGAGATCGGCGCGCACGAGGTGCTGGTGGCCAAGAACGGCGTGGATGCCATTTACACCGCCGACCCCAACAAGCATGCGGACGCAGAGCGGATCGAGCGCGTCACCTACCGAGATGCTCTCCAGCGCGGCCTCAAGGTCGTCGACTCGACCGCATTCAGCCTCTGCATGGACAACAACATGGACATGCGGGTCTTCGGCATGGAGCCCGCAGGCAACGTGACCCGCGCATTGCTCGGCGAGCCCATCGGCACGCTCGTCACCGCCTGAGCGTGTGCGTGGGCGCATCGGCGCGCGCCCGATAGAATTTCAGAACACCCCGACGATAGGAGTCACCGTGATCGCGGATGTCCTCACTGATACCACCTCCCGCATGGCACGGGCGGTCGAGGCCGCCAAGGAGGACTTCTCCACGGTGCGCACCGGTCGCGCCAACCCGCAGCTCTTCCAGAAGGTCCTGGTGGATTACTACGGCACTCCGACGCCGCTCGCGCAGCTCGCCTCCCTGGCGAACCAGGAGGCTCGAACCCTCATCATCACGCCGTACGACAAGTCGGCGCTGAAGGCGATCGAGCAGGCCATCCGCGACATGCCGAATCTCGGAGCGAATCCGACGAACGACGGCAATCTCGTCCGGGTGTCCATGCCGGAACTCACCGCCGAGCGTCGCAAGGAGTACGTGAAGCTCGTCAAGACCAAGGCGGAGGACGCCAAGGTGCACGTCCGCGGAATCCGCCGCAAGGCGAAGGACGAGCTGGACGCGCTCAAGAGCGACATCGGCGAGGACGAGCTCGCGCGCGGTGAGAAGGAGCTCGACGCTCTGACCCGCCAGCACGTCGACCTCATCGACGACGCTCTCAAGCGCAAAGAGGCCGAACTCCTCGAGGTGTAATCGGGATGGCTGACGAGACGCGAGATTCCGAAGGGGGAGTGCCGGCCGACGATGCCGCCGCGCCGCCTTCGGTCGGCGTCCCGCTCGCCGACGCCGCGTTCCCGGCGTTCGACACCGCTATCGTCCCGCCGCGTCCTCCTCTGCCCGCTGCCACGACCGGTGTCACCACCGACGCGCCGGTGAGCGGCGCGGCAGGCGTGGAGGTGCTCGACACCGCTGATCACAATGCGATCCGTGAGCAGTGGCGCGCCGCCCGCGATGAACTCGGGACGCACGTGTCGCACGCGCGGGACCAGCTCGACCAGGCGAACGAGCGCATCAAGGAGCGCACCGGCCGCGACCTCATCCTGGCGATCCTGATCGGTCTGGCCTTCGGCGGAGCGCTGCTGGGATCGTTGCTGTTCATCAAGATCCTCTTCGTTCCCTTCGCTCTCGCCGCGGCACTCCTGGGCGTCTACGAACTGTCCCGCGCCCTGCGCTCGGCAGGCCGTCGCGTCGACGTGGTTCCCCAATTGGTGGCAGCCACGCTGCTCGTCCTCTCCGCCTTCTTCGCGGAGATCTGGCTGTGCTGGGTCATGCTGTTCCTCGCTGTCGCCTTCGTGATCGTCTGGCGCCTGATGGCGCAGATGATCGAGAAGGACGGGCGCACGTACGGCGATGTCCTCGCCGACGCCCTGGTGGGCGGCTTCGTCCAGATCTACGTCCCGTTCCTGGCAGGCATCGCCCTGATCCTGCTGAAGCAGGAGGGCGGGCAATGGTGGGTTCTCGGTTTCATCGCCGTTGCCGTTGCTGCCGACACGGGCGCGTACGCAGCCGGTCTCGCCTTCGGCAAGCATCCGATGGCACCCAAGATCAGCCCGAAGAAGACCTGGGAAGGTTTCGCGGGAGCCGTCGTCGCGTCACTCGCCGCCGGCGTGCTGCTCGCGCTCTTCCTGCTCGAGCTGCCGTGGTGGACAGGGCTCATCTTCGGGGCCTCGATCCTTCTGACGGCGACACTGGGTGATCTCGGCGAGTCGATGCTCAAGCGCGACATCGGCATCAAGGACATGAGCTCCTGGCTCCCGGGTCACGGCGGTCTTCTCGATCGGCTGGACAGCATCCTTCCCTCGACGATCCCTGCCCTGGCCCTCTATCTCCTCTTCTCCCCTTGGATGGTGCTGTGAGCGACGACCGGACGATCGACGAGACGACGGATGGATCGGCGCCGCCCGCGTTCCCCCTCACGACGGGACGGACGCTCGGCTACCACCGCTCGGCGGTCGACACCTTCCTCGCCTCGGCGCGGCGGGAGTTCGAGACCGGAGGCGAGCAGCTCGATGCGACGGACGTGCGCGTCGCCTCGTTCCCCCTCGTGAAAGGGGGGTACGTCGTCGCCGACGTCGACGCGGCCCTCGGACGCGTGGAGGATGCCTTCGCCGCTCGCGAGCGGGAGCGTGTCGTGAGGACACGGGGTGCGGGGGCCTGGGTGGAGAAAGCGCGGGATGATGCGCAGACCATCCTCGATCACCTGGCGCGACCTCGGCGTCAGCGGTTCGCGCGGACCGGGGTGCTGAGCTTCGGCTATCGGCTCGATGAGGTCGATCATGTGGCGACGAGGATCGTGAAGTATCTCCGCGACGGCGACCCGCTGTCGGTGGAGCAGCTGCGTTCGGCAGCTTTCCGGATGCAGCGCGGGGGCTACCGGGAAGAGCAGGTCGATGCGTTGCTGGATGCGACGATCGACGTGATTCTCGCGGTCCGTTGACGCCTCGCATGGCCGTCCCAGGTGGCATTGCGTAGACTGTCGTCCATCGTGAACTCCCGAATCGACAAGACTCCCGAACGACGCGACGCCTCTCTGGTCCCCGCGGAGGCGCTGCGTCCCGCGCGCGGTGGCACCCGCCGGTGGTCCCGGCGCCGCGGCGTGGTGGGCGTTTTCGCCTCCTTCGCGGTCGTCGCCCTCGCCGGTGCGATCGTCGCTCCGACGGGTATCGCGCTGGCCGATCCCGCCCCCGAGGAGTCGCCGGACTCGGCGTACGCCGTGGCACTCGAGGACACCCAGAACCTGACGGTCTCCGTCGAGGGGGCCGCGATCGCGCCCATGGCGCGCGGCAGTTTCGAGGTGTACGTGACCCCCAAGCCGACGCCCACGCCCGAGCCGACATCGGCGGGATCCGAGACGACCGACGGCGGCGACTCCGGGGGAGGCGGTCCTCTCTTCTACAGTGGCGGCGGCGCTCCGGCCGAGTGGATGGCCGCTGCCGGCATCGCAGCGGGTGACCAGGGCTACGTGGACTACATCGTGTCGCGGGAGAGCGGCTGGAACCCCAACGCGACGAACTCCTCGTCGGGCGCGTGCGGCCTCGTGCAGGCTCTGCCGTGCAGCAAGGTCCCGGGCAACGGTTACGACCCGGTGGACAACCTCCGCTGGGCGACCGGGTACGCGACCGGACGATACGGCAGCTGGGCCGGCGCGTACGATTTCTGGATCAACAACCACTGGTGGTGAGCAGGTGCCATGCCTCGCTCACGACGACGACCCCAGGCGCGCCCTGACGCCGACGAGTCCCTGCATCGGCTGATCGCCGGGTGGAAGCGCACGGAGACACGCCGCGGCGCCGAGTGGACTGTCCAGCCGATCTCTGCGGCTCAGGCCCAGAAGGACTACCTCTGCCCGGGCTGCAGCCGACAGGTCTCGGCGGGAACGGCCCATCTCGTGATCTGGCGCGCGGACGGCGTGCTGGGAGACGCGGCCGACCTCGCCGCGCGCAGGCACTGGCACACACACTGTTGGAGGATGGCATGAGCATCGAGATCCGTGGGCCCTTGGAACTGCCGGCGCACCGAGAGGACATCGAGCTCGAGACGGCCGACGGCCTCACACTCGTGGGCGAGCTCGCCGCACCGGAGTCCGGGCGAGCGGTCGCGACGCTCGTGACGCTGCATCCGCTGCCGACTGCGGGCGGGTTCATGGACTCCCACATCCTGCGCAAGGCCTCGGCTCGGCTGCCCGCCCTGGCGGATCTCGCCGTGCTGCGATTCAACACGCGCGGGACGACATCGCCGCGGGGGACGAGCGAGGGGGCCTTCGACGGCGGAGCCTCCGAGCAGTTCGACGTCGCGGCGGCCATGGACTTCGTGCGGGAGCGGGGTCTGCCGGCCCCGTGGCTCGTCGGATGGTCGTTCGGCACCGAACTCGCGCTCAAGTACGGTCGCGAACACGACGTCGCCGGAGTGATCCTGCTCTCGCCTCCGCTGCACCGCGCGACGGCGCAGGACGTCGCCGCCTGGGGCGACACCTCGGTCCCCGTGGTCGTCCTGGTGCCGGAGTTCGACGACTACCTGCGGCCGCCCGAGGCGCGGGAGAGATTCGCCACCATCCCGCACGCGACGCTGGTCGCGGTCGAGGGGGGAAAGCACCTCTGGGTCGGGGAGACGCAGACCCGCAGAGTGCTGACCGAGATCGTCGCGGCCGTCAACCCCGCGGCGCTTCCCCTTGCCACGCACTGGCCGCCGACCGAGTGAGCGGTGCTCTCACCGCTCGTTCATGCGCGGGATCACGACCTGACGGTAGATGATGAGGATGCTGGCGGCGACGGGGATGGCGATCAGCGCTCCCAGGAGCCCGAGCAGGCTGCCACCGGCGAGAGCGGCCACCACGACGACGGCTGCCGGCACCGCCACGGCGCGGCTCATGATGCGGGGTGAGATGACGTACGCCTCGATCTGCATGTAGATCAGGTAGTAGATGCCCGCCGCGAGGGCGGTCTCCGGCGATCCGAGGCCGGGGAGCAGGCAGATGAGCACGATCAGGGTGGACCCGGTCAGCGTCCCGACCAGGGGGATCAACGAGAAGAAGAACGCGATGACGGCCAGCACCGCAGGGAACGGCGCCTGGATGATCGAGAGGTAGATGGCGCTGAGCACGCCGTTGATGACACCGAGGGACACCTGCCCCATCACGTAGTAGCCCACCGAATCCGTGATCTGGTCGGCGAGATCGATGAAGCGCGCGCGCTTGGACGCGGGGGCGAGCTGATACACGGCCCGCTTGAGCGAGGGAGTCGACGCCGTGAGGTAGATCGTGAGGATGAGCACGATGAACGCCCCGAACAGTCCTGCGAGGACCGCGCCACTGACGGCGAGGACACCCTGGCCGATCGATCCGCCGATCGTCGCGAGATTCGTGCGGAGCCAGTCGGCGACGTAGGCGAAGACGTCGTCCACCAGCAGATTGGGGAACGCGTCGACCATCCACTCACGCACGTCTTCGAGGAGCGTGCCACGCAGGGCGATCGTCGTGATCTCGCTGACCAGCTGCGAGATCTGCTGGACCAGGACCGGAAGCACGATCAGGATGATCCCGACGAAGATGGCCAGGACGCCGAGGATGGTCACGAGAACCGCCAGCCACCGGGGGAGTCTGCGCCCCTCGAGGAACGACACGAGCGGATCGAGGCCGAGGCTGAGGAACAGGGCGGTTCCGACGTAGAGGAGCACCGTGGACAGGCTCTGGATGCTGCCGATGAGCAGGATGCCCAGACCGACGCCGAGCGTCGCCACGAGGGCCGTTCGGAACGGGTTGTGGATCTTCATGGTGTGCTCCTCGGGACGGCTGGTTTCAGGCTACCGAGCGGCCGGCCCGCTCGACCCGCGACGTGCCGACGCTCTGCGAGCCGAGGGCGCTCGTGGGCAATACACAGATGATGTCGCTAGTCTGGAATGTCGAGAGTTGTGTCCGGGACGGGAGTCCCGGGTGCGTGAGGAGACTATTCGTGCGTTTCGTATGGGCCGTGGTGGCCTTCGTCCTGGCCGCGGCACTCATCGGAGCCGGGATCGCTCAGCGAACCGTCTTCATGGGTCCTTCCACTCAGCAGACGCGCGTCGAGGTCGAGGAACCCGCTCCCTTCCTGGTCATGGACGGCGATGTGCTGCGGAGCAATCCGGGAGCGCAGACGCTGCTGATCCGAGGAGAGGGCGACATCTTCGCCGCCTACGGACGCACCGCCGACATGCAGGCGTGGCTCTCGGATTCCGACTACAACGAGGTGACCGTCGGTGAGGACGGGGCTCTCGACGTGGAGCACGTCGCAGCGCCCGAGCCGGAGACCGACGGCTCTTCGGACCCGGAGGCGGAGGAATCCGGCTCCGAGGCTCCCGTCGCACGCAACCCCATCGGCTCTGATCTCTGGCTCGACTCGTTCAGCGAGACCGATGCGCTGATAGCCGACAACATCCAGCTTCCCGAGGGCGTGAGCGTGCTCATCGCCTACGACGGGTCACAGAGCGCGCCGGATGACGTCGTCGTGTCCTGGCCGCTCGACAACTCGACCCCCTGGGCGGGGCCGCTTCTGGCCGCGGGCGGAGTGATGCTCCTGATCGGCTTGATCCTCTACGTCCTGGGCATCCGCCATCAGCGCCGAGGGCGCGGGCCGCGACGCAAGGGCCCGGGTCCGCTGCCTGTCACCGAGCCGATCGATCTCGCCGCCCTGCCTCCGGCGGAGCGGGCCGCCATCGGAGCAGGAGAGAGCACCGCGACGGAACGCGCGGCGAGCCCTGACGCTGCAGGCCCCTCGGAGGAGGCGGAGATCGTGGATGAAGACAAGGACCAGGGGACCCAGCGATCGGTCCGAGCCGCTCGACCGCGACGCCGTCGGCTGCTCGCCCTTCCCGCGATGGGGTTCGCGGTGCTCCTCGTCGCCGGGTGCTCCGCCGACTCCTGGCCGCAGCTCGCCGACCCCACGGCGACTCCCTCGCCGACACCGACCGTGATCGCTCCCGATAACCAGAAGCCGCCGGCCGTGACCGAAGCGCAGGCGATGCGCATCCTCAACGACATCTCGGCGACGCTGGTCGAGGCCGACACCAACCTCGACGTCGATCTGGCGGCGACCCGTCTGGACGGGCCGGCCCTGGCGGCCCGGACCACGGAATACGCGTTGCGCACCGCCCTGCCGGACACCGCACCGCCCGCAGCCATTCCCACGGACAAGGTCGAGGTCGTGCTCCCCGAAGCGACCGACCGCTGGCCGCGCACCGTGCTGCTCCTCTCGAAGAGCACGAGCGACGACACCGTTCCGCCCGTGATCCTCACCGCGACCCAGCAGGATCCGTGGTCGACGTACAAGGTCACCAACATGGCCGAGATGTCGGCGGACGTCGCGCTTCCCGATGTTGCCGCGGCCTGGCTCGGCACCTCGCTGGTTCCTGCCGACTCGGCCTTCCTGGCCGTTCCGCCGGCGGAGCTCGCCACCGCGTTCGCGGATGTCGTCGACACCGGCGAGGAGAGCGCGTCCATCGGTCTCTTCGACGAGCAGGCACTCAGTCTCGCCACGTCGATCCGGGACAGCCGACAGGCGGTCGTGCAGACCCTCGCCGACAACGGCGCCGCCGAGACCTCCACCGCGACCTTCGACATGGCACCGACGGACGACGCGCCGGTGTCACTCACGACGCTCGACAGCGGGGCGATCGTCAGCGTGGCGCTCACGGACGTGGAGAAGATCGCTCCGACCTCGGATGATGCGGTGATCCGCTTCGGCGAGAACGCGCAGGCCAAGGCGCTGACCGGAGTCTCCGAATCCGCCAAGGGCGTCGAGACCACGTATGAGTTCCAGCTGTTCTTCTCGGTGCCCGCTCAGGGCTCGTCCGAGCAGATCAGGCTCCTTGCGGTCCGACAGGACCTCGTCTCCGTGAAGGTGATCAAGTGACCGATATCTCTCCCGCCGCTCTCCGTGGAGCCGTCGACCTCTCGAGTCTGCGCAACCGCCCCTCCGCGACAGGTGCCGCCTCCGGCACGGCGCAGGCACCGGCTCCGCGTGCCGGCGATGTCGTGGTCGACGCGACGGACGAGTCGTTCGGCCAGATCCTCGAGATCTCCCGCACCGTCCCCGTGGTCGTCGACCTCTGGGCCGAGTGGTGCGGGCCGTGCAAGCAGCTCAGCCCCATCATCGAGAAGGTGACGCGCGAGTACGGCGGACGGGTGCTGCTGGCGAAGGTCGACGTCGACGCGAACCCCCAGCTCGCCCAGAGCTTCCGGGCACAGTCCATCCCGATGGTCGTCGCTCTCATCGCCGGGCAGCCCGTGCCGATGTTCACGGGCGCCGTGCCGGAGGAACAGGTGCGTCAGGTCTTCGAGCAGCTGCTTCAGGTGGCCGCGCAGAACGGCGTCACCGGCACGCTCCCGACCGGAGACGGCGGCACGGCGACGGAGGCCCCGGAAGAGCCGGAGCTGCCCCCGCTGCACGCCGAAGCGTTCGCGGCCATCGAGAACGGCGACTACGCCACTGCCATCTCGGCGTACGAGAAGGCGCTGGCGGAGAACCCGCGCGACGCGGATGCGATCGCGGGACTCGGACAGGTGCGTCTGCTGCACCGCGTCCAGGGACTGGATCTCCAGGCGGCCCGGGCGGCAGCCGCGTCGGCTCCGCTCGATGTCGGGGCGCAGTTCGACGTCGCCGATCTTGACCTCGCCGGGGGGCATGTCGAAGATGCCTTCGCCCGCCTGCTGGACCTGTTCCCGCAGCTGCCGACGGAGGACCGTGCTCCCGTCCGGGAACGTCTCGTGGAGCTCTTCGGACTGATCGGTGCGACGGATCCGCGCGTCGTCGCCGCGCGGAACCGCCTCACCTCCCTGCTGTTCTGACCCGTCGCCCGACGATCAGCCGTGGCTGATCGTCGGGACGTGCGGCTCGGGCTGATGCCGCAGCCACAGCGTGGACAGCGCAGGCAGCGTGACGGTGGCGACCGCCGAGTCTCCCTCGGCGTGGGCGAACACCATCCCGAGGTTGCCTGAGCCGCGGCCCCCGTACTCACCGGCGTCGGAGTTCAGGATCTCCTGCCAGACGCCCTCGTGCGGGAGCGCGAGCCGGTAGCCCGCGTGCTCCATTCCGGCGAAATTGCTGATCACGACGACACGACCTCCGTGTGCGTCGCGACGCTCGAACGCGACGACGGTCGGATCCCAGCTCGGCCCTCCGAGCCGCGTGAACGACCCGCCGTCGTTGTCCCGCTCCCAGAGCGGCGCCTGCGCGCGATAAGTCTCGTTGAGCGCACCGACAAAGCTCTGCAGCTGGTGATGGGAGGGCTGCTCGAGCAGCCACCAGTCGATCTCGCGCCCTTCCGACCATTCCGCGAGCTGGCCGAACTCCTGGCCCATGAAGAGCAGCTTCTTGCCGGGATGCCCCCACATGTAGGCGAGGTAGGCGCGCATGTTGGCCAGCTTGTGCCAGTGGTCGCCGGGCATCTTGTTGATGAGACTGCCCTTGCCGTGCACGACCTCATCGTGGCTGATGGGCAGCAGGTAGTTCTCGCCGAAGGCGTACACGAATGAGAACGTCATCTCGCCTTCGTGGTGGGCGCGGTACATCGGGTCGCGCTCGATGTACTGCAGCGAGTCGTTCATCCAGCCCATGTTCCACTTGAAGCCGAAGCCCAGGCCCGCATGGCTGGTGGGTGCGGTGACCCCGGGGAAGCTGGTGGACTCCTCGGCGATCATCATGATGCCCGGGTGCAGGCGGTAGGCCGTGGCGTTGACCTCCTGGAGGAAGCGGATCGCCTCGAGGTTCTCCCGCCCGCCGTGGATGTTCGGCTCCCACTCGCCGGCATTGCGCGAGTAGTCGAGGTACAGCATCGACGCGACCGCGTCGACGCGCAGACCGTCGACGTGGAACTCGCTGAACCAGTACAACGCGTTGGCGACCAGGAAGTTGCGCACCTCCGGGCGTCCGTAGTCGAAGATCAGCGTTCCCCAGTCCTGGTGCTCGCCCCGGCGGGGGTCCGGGTGCTCGTAGAGCGGCTGTCCGTCGAACCGGGCGAGAGCGAAGGCGTCCTTGGGGAAGTGTCCGGGAACCCAGTCCATGATCACGCCGATGCCGGCCTGGTGGAGCCGGTCGATCAGGTAACGGAGGTCGTCCGGACTGCCGTAACGACTGGTGGGAGCGTAGTAGCCGCTCACCTGGTAGCCCCAGGACCCTCCGAAGGGGTGCTCGGCGAGCGGCATGAACTCGACGTGCGTGAAGCCGGTCTCCACGACGTGGGCGATCAGGGGGTCCGCGGCTTCCCGATACGTCAGGCCGCTCTTCCAGGAGCCGAGGTGGATCTCGTAGACGGACAGCGGCTGAGCGACCGCATGCGTCGCGGCGCGACGGGTCATCCAGGCCCCGTCCGCCCACTCGTGGGCACCCGCGGTGACGACAGAGGCGGTGTCCGGCGGCACTTCGGCGCCGAGCGCCATCGGGTCGGCCTTCATGATCCACGCACCCTCGTGCGTGCGGATCTGGTACTTGTAGCGCGTGCCCGGCGCGACGCCGGGGATGAACAACTCCCACAGTCCGCTGACGCCCATCGAGCGCATGGCGTGGAATTCGCCGTTCCACCCGTTGTGATCGCCGACGACACGCACAGCGGTCGCGTTCGGCGCCCAGACGGCGAAGGCGGTGCCCTCGTCTCCGTCCACGGTGCGCGGGTGTGCGCCGAGGACCTCCCAGAGCTGCTCGTGGCGCCCCTCGGCGATCAGGTGCACGTCGATGTCGCCGAGGGTCGGCAGGTGACGGTAGGGATCGCCGGTGACCGTCTCCTCCTCGTCGCCGTAGGCCGTCGCCAGACGGTAGGCGACGGGGGGGCCGTCGTGGCGAGCCTCCCAGATGCCGTGCGCGGCATGCGCGAGCTCGAGGCGCGTGCCGTCCTGGAAGAGCGCGGCGACGGTGGCGGCGAGTGGACGACGCGCACGGATCACGGTCTCGGTCCGTCCGGCGGCATTCGTCGACGGGTGGGCCCCCAGAACCGAGTGTGGGTCGTGGTGCGTTCCGGCGGCCACGGCTTCCCAGTCGGCCGATGCGGTGATGTCTTCGATGGAGCTCATGCTCGTTCCCTCACCTTCAAGATGTGCACCGGCTCGGCGAAGGCGTCGAGTCGGACGTAGTTGTGATCCGCCCAGGTCCAGACCTCTCCGGTGAGGAGGTCCTCCACCTGGAACGGGGTGCCGTTCGCGACACCCCACACGGTGCTGTCGAGGTGGACGGTCGTCTCGCGCACCGAATGCGGGTCGAGGTTCGCCACCACGATGATGGTGTCCGCCTGGCCGGTGCCGGTGAACGCGGCATCCAGGTGCTTGCTGTACACGAGCACGGCGTCGTCATCGCTCCAGTGGGCCCGGAAGTTCCGGAGTTGGCGCAGCGCGGGATGCGCGCGCCGGATCGTGTTCAGCTGACGCAGCAGGGGAGCGAGCGACTCCCCGCGTTCTTCCGCCCCCTCCCAGTCGCGGAACTTGTACTCGTACTTCTCGTTGTCGATGTTCTCCTCTGATCCGGGACGCGCGACGTTCTCGATCAACTCGTATCCGGCATAGACGCCGTACAGCGGCGCGGCGGTGGCCGCGATGCAGGCGCGGATGCGGTAAGCCGCACGCCCGCCGAACTGGAGATACTCCGTGAGGATGTCGTGTGTGTTCACGAAGAGATTCGGCCGCATGTAGTCGCTGGTCTCCTGCGACACCGAGGTCAGGAACTCCTCGAGCTCCGCCTTGGTGTTGCGCCACGTGAAGTAGCTGTAGCTCTGCTGGAACCCCACGGCGGCGAGGGAGCGCATCACGGCAGGGCGGGTGAATGCCTCAGCGAGGAAGATCACGTCGGGGTCCTGTGCGTTCACGGTCGCGATGAGCCACTCCCAGAACTGCAGCGGCTTGGTGTGCGGGTTGTCGACGCGGAAGATCTTCACGTCCTGGGCGACCCAGTGCTGGACGATCCGCAACATCTCGGCGTAGATGCCGGCAGGATCGTTGTCGAAGTTGATCGGATAGATGTCCTGGTACTTCTTCGGCGGGTTCTCCGCGTAGGCGATCGATCCGTCCGGGAGAGTCGTGAACCATTCGGGATGCTCGGCGACCCAGGGGTGGTCGGGAGAGGCCTGGAACGCGAGGTCCAGCGCGACCTCGAGTCCTTCCTTCTGCGCGGCGCGGACGAACGCGCGGAAGTCCTGAGCCGTGCCGAGCTCGGGGTGGATGGCATCATGGCCGCCGTCGGCGGAACCGATGGCGTACGGAGAACCCGGATCACCGGGTTCCGTCGTCAGGGTGTTGTTGCGCCCCTTGCGGTTGGTGGAGCCGATCGGGTGGATCGGCACGAGGTAGAGCACATCGAAGCCCATCGCCGCGACGCCGGGAAGGCGCTTCGCCGCGGTGCGGAAAGTCCCGCTCTTCACGCTGCCGTCCTTGAGGCGCCGGGCGCCCTCCGACCGGGGGAAGAACTCGTACCAGGCGGCGACTCCGGCTGCCGTCCTCTCGACGAGAAGCGATCGCGTCGTGTCCGCGGATCGCAGCGAGGTGACCGGTCGTTCGATGAAGATCCGGGCGAGTTCCGGGTCGAGCGAGAGCGCGAGGATCTCGTCGGCGTCGCCGCGCAGCAGCACAGCGGCATCGGCCTGCAGGCGCTTGCGCTGGGCCACCGGTCGATCCTTCTCCGCGGCGGCGCGGGTCAGCACCTCGGCGCCGAGCGCGCCCATCACCGGCACGTCGACGCCCGCAGCGACCTTGAGGGAGGCAGCGTGCGCCCACGTCGCGAAGTCGTCGGCGAACGCTTCGAAGCGATAGGCCCACGACCCCTGCTGATCGAGTGCGACCTCGACCGCCCAGCGGTCGGTGCCGTCGGCACGCGCCGTGAGGCGGTGCAGCGACTCCTCACCGGCGGGCGAGGTCAGTCGAAGCTGCACGCCGATAGCATCATGACCTTCGCGGAAGGCCACCACGCTGAACGGAACGACTTCGCCGACGAACGCCTTCGGATCGTAGCCCCCGGGAACGGCGGGTGTGCCGTCCAGGAGCGGGATGCGGCCCGCTCGCAGATCGGAGCGCCCCGTTTCGACGCCCAGGGGGCGCGTCGGGATCTGAGCGGAGCTCCGAAGAGCCGAGGACCGGGTACCACCACGTGCAGCCACACCCCGAATGTACCGGTCGCGAGCGGATGCCGAAAACGTCTTGACAGGGTGCGTCGGCACCCCTAGGTCATTCGACGCGGAAGAGATGCATCGACGTCCCCGGGATCGGCAGCACGTCGCCCGGTGCGTACACCTCGTGCTCGTCGGAGGGCCGATCGTCCGCGCTCGACCACAGGCGTACGAATCGTGCCGCGTCCTCGATCTCGATCGGCAGTCGCACATCGATCGGCGACTCGGTGCCGTGGACGATCAGGAGGATGCGATTGAAACTCTCGTTCTCCGGTGTCGAGGAGGCGACATACTGCAGCGTCCGACTGCTGGAGTCGTTCCACTGGGCACTCTCCATCGTCTCGCCGTTCTGGTCGTACCAGTCCATCACCGAGGCGTTGGGGATGTGCTCGCCGAGGCGGGCGTATCGGCTGGGGCGCAGCGCCGGATTCTCCGCGCGGAGACGGATGAGGCGAGTGACGTGGGCGCGGAGGTCGTCCTGCCATGGCTCGAACTCCCAGCTGAGCCACGTCAACGCCGAATCCTGCGCGTAGGCGTTGTTGTTGCCACGCTGGGTGCGTCCGACCTCGTCACCCGCCGTGAGCATCGGGATCCCGGCGGAGAGCAGCAGTGTGCCCAGCAGATTGCGCATGGCCTTGCGTCGCGCGGCGAGAACCGTGAGGTCGTCGGTGGGGCCCTCGACGCCGTGGTTGAAGGCACGATTGGTGTCGGCTCCGTCACGGTTCTGCTCGCCGTTCGCCTCGTTGTGCTTGATGTCGTACGACACGAGGTCGTGCAGGGTGAAGCCGTCGTGTGCGGTGACGAAGTTGACGCTCGCGAGCGGCCCGCGCTCATCGGCGAACGTGTTCGACGACCCTGCGAGTCGCGTGGCGAACCCGCCGATGCCCACCGGGGCGGAGGCGCGACGGGCGTAGTCGATGTCGCTCAACCAGAAGTTGCGGACGCGGTCGCGGTAGCGGTCGTTCCACTCGTGCCAGCCGGCGGGGAAGTTTCCGGTCTGCCAGCCGCCGAGGCCGACGTCCCACGGCTCCGCGATGAGCTTCGTGTCGCGCAGGATCGGGTCGTTCGCGATCGCGGTGAGCAGAGGATGTTCCGGCGTGTAGGTGTGGGCCTCGTCGCGGGCGAGGGCAGCCGCCAGGTCGAAGCGGAAGCCGTCGATCTGCATCTCCTGCGCCCAGTAGCGCAGCGAATCCAGCACGAGTCGAGCTCCGGCGTCGGTGGAGGTGTCGAGCGTGTTCCCGCAGCCCGTGGTGTCGATGTAGACGCCGGCGGCATCCTGGCGGTAGTAGCTCGCGTTGTCGATTCCCCGGAAGCTCGAGCGGGGTCCGCCGATGCCCTCTTCCGAGGTGTGGTTGTAGACGACGTCGAGGATCACCTCCAGACCGGCCTCGTGCAACAGCCGGACCATGCCCTTGAACTCGGCGAGGACCGTCTCCGGCCCCCCTTTTCGGGCATCCTCGGTCGCATAGGCGGTGTGCGGCGTGAAGAAGTTGAGCGTGTTGTAGCCCCAGTAGTTCGTGAGCCCCCGCTCCAGGAGCCGAGGTTCCGGGACGAACGCGTGCACCGGGAGGAGTTCGATCGAGGTGATGCCGAGGGAGTGGAAGTACTCGATCATGGCGGGATGGGCGAGGCCCGCGTAGGTCCCGTGCAGGGCGGGCGGGACGTCGGGGTGCCGCTTCGTCAGACCCTTGAGGTGGCCCTCGTAGATCACCGTGCGGTCGAGGGGGATGCGTGGCTTGGTCGACTCCCCCCAGTCGAAGCCGTCGACGATCACGACGCTGCGCCATTCCGCGTAGCCGTCTCCCTGCGCGAGGCCGCGGGCATAGGGGTCGAGCAGCATGGTCTCGGGATTGAAGAGGTTGCCGGGACCGTGTGGTCCTCCCGCCCGGATCGCATAGCGCGTGCCGGGCTGCAGCAGGGGAGTGGTGACCTCCCAGATGCCGCCGGGGAGCCGGACGAGGTCGACCTCGTCGGTCGCCCAGTCGAGGTCTGTCGCGTCGAAGATCACGAGTTCGACGGAGGATGCGTTCTGCGACCACACGCGGAGGGTGCCGACGCCGTCGTGAAGACGAACGCCGAGGTGGTCGAGGGCGGGACCGCCGGGCGCAGTGAAGTCTCGGGTCTCGGGCATGAATACACACTAGAGGGCGCCGCGCACCCGTCCCGACCGGCGGCTCTCCGCCCACCCCTGACCCGAGGGGTGGGAAATGAGGGAGCATGGAGGGATGCGGCACTATCTCGATCACGCGGCCACGACTCCGCTGCGCCCGGAAGCGCGTGACGCGTGGCTCGCGGCGTCCGAGACGATCGGCAATGCCTCGTCGACGCACGGCGCGGGCCAGGATGCCCGCCGTGTGCTGGAGGAGGCGCGGGAGCGCGTGGCCGCGGTGCTCGAATGCGATCCGATCGAGGTGGTGCTCACCTCCGGCGGCACCGAATCGATCAACCTGGCACTGCAGGGGCTGTGGAGTGCCAGGAGCGGGGGCACCGACGCGGTCGTGCTCCCGGATGCCGAGCATCACGCGACCATGGACACGGTCGCCGCTCTCGCCGACCACGGAGCCGTCGTGCGGGCGGTGCCGGTCACCGCGCACGCGAGGATCGATCCGACGACGTTCGCCGCGCACCTCCCGGGGGCGGCGCTGGCGACCGCACTGATGGCGAACAACGAGGTCGGGACGATCAACGACGCGGCTGCTCTCGCGGCTGCCGCGGCTGTCGCCGACGTCCCCCTGCACCTGGACGCCGTCGCGGCGCTCGGGCACGTGCCGGTGTCGTTCCGGAGGCTGCGCGCCGATGCGCCGGCGGGCCGGGGGCTCGTCGCCCTCAGCATCGCGGGGCACAAGATCGGGGCTCCCGTCGGCATCGGCGCCCTCGTGGTCGCACGCACGGCTCGGCTCGACGCCATCCTCCGCGGCGGGGCGCAGCAGCGGGGTCTGCGCGCCGGCACGCAGGATGTCCCCGGAGCGGTCGCGCTGGCGACAGCGCTGGAGCTCGCCGAGAGCGAGCGGGAGTCGGAGCACGCACGGCTCTCGCAGCTGCGGCGACGGCTCGTCGACGGCATCCGTGATCGGGTCCCTGCCGCCCTGCTCCTCGGCGACCCCGAGGACAGGCTCCCCGGCAACGCCCATCTGCTGTTCCCCGGGGCGGTGGGGGAGAGCCTGCTGTTCCTGCTCGACGTCGCGGGCGTCGCGGCATCGACGGGGTCGGCATGTCAGGCGGGCGTCGCGGAACCCTCGCATGTCGTGCGGGCGATGGGACGCGACGAGCTCGACGCGCGGAGCGTGCTCCGCCTCAGCCTGGGTCGCACCTCGACCGAGGCCGATGTCGACGCGGTGCTCGCGGCGATCGCCGAGGCGTATCGCCGTGCGTCCGGGCCCGGCACAGCTTCGCGCTCGTAGACTGGGTCCATGCGGATTCTGGCAGCGATGAGTGGTGGGGTGGACTCTGCCGTCGCCGCCGCCAGAGCCGTGGATGAGGGTCATGACGTCGTCGGCGTGCACCTCGCCCTCTCCCGGGCCGGAGGGACCCTGCGCACCGGAAGCCGCGGGTGCTGCACGATCGAGGACGCGATGGACGCCCGGCGGGCTTCCGACCGTCTCGGCATCCCCTTCTACGTCTGGGACTTCTCGGAGCGCTTCCGTGACGACGTGATCGACGACTTCGTGGCCGAGTACCAGGCCGGCCGCACGCCCAACCCCTGCATGCGCTGCAACGAGAAGATCAAGTTCGCCGCGCTGCTGGAGCGCGCGATCGAGCTCGGGTTCGATGCCGTGTGCACGGGCCACTACGCCACGCTGGTCGACGGACCGGGCGGCCTCGAGCTGCACCGTGCGGCGGACAACGCCAAGGACCAGTCCTACGTGCTCGGTGTGCTGACGGCCGAGCAGCTCGCGCACACCTACTTCCCCCTCGGCACGACCCCGTCGAAGGCGGTCGTGCGGGCGGAGGCGGCGGAACGTGGACTGACCGTGGCGCAGAAGCCGGACAGCCACGACATCTGCTTCATCTCCGACGGAGACACCCGCGGCTGGTTGGCCGACAAGGTCGGGAGCGCCACCGGCGAGATCGTGGATCGTGAGGGCGCGGTCGTCGGGTCTCACGAAGGTGCGCACGGTTTCACGGTGGGCCAGCGACGTGGCCTCAAGCTCGGAGTCCCGGCCGCCGACGGCAAGCCCCGTTTCGTGCTGGAGGTGCGCCCGATCTCCAACACGGTGGTCGTCGGGCCCAAGGAGGCCCTCGCGATCGGCGAGATCTCCGGTGCGCGCTTCAGCTGGGCGGGCGCCGCGCCGACCGACGAGGAGTTCGCCTGCGAGGTGCAGATCCGGGCGCACGCCGAGCCCGTGGCGGCGACCGCGTTCGTGTCCGCCGACGGCGTGCGCGTGGTGCCCGATCAGCCCCTCGACGGCGTCGCTCCCGGGCAGACCGCCGTGCTCTACATCGCGACGCGGGTGCTCGGTCAGTTCACGATCGATCGGACCGTCTCGGCGATTCCCGCCGGCGTCTGAACGATGCGTGCCCACGCCCCGCGTGCGTCGGCTGCGCCCTGACGATGTCGGCGCTCGCTCGTAGACTGGGCGGGTGCCGGAGAACATCTCGTTGGAAGACGCCCGAAGCGAAGCGGAGGCGCTGACCACGCGCATCCTCGAGGCGAAGGACGCGTACTACGGTCGCGACACGTCACTCGTCGACGACGCCACGTACGACGGGTGGATGCACCGGCTCGAGGAGATCGAGCGACTGCACCCCGAGCTGCAGGGGCAGGACTCGCCCACACAGATGGTCGGCGCTGCCGAAGCGACCGGGCTCGACACGATCGAGCACGCCGAGCGGATGCTGAGCCTCGACAACGTGTTCTCTCTCGAGGAGCTTCGGGAGTGGGCCGCGAAGACGCGCGCCTCCGCGGGCCGAGACGTGGCCTGGCTGACCGAGCTCAAGATCGACGGGCTCGCGATCAATCTCCGCTACGAGAACGGACGGCTCACCTCGGCGGCCACGCGCGGAGACGGGCGCGTCGGCGAGATCGTGACCGAGAACGCCCTGCGGTTGCCCGAGATCCCCGAGCATCTCGACGGCGAGGGGCATCCCGCGATCGTCGAGGTGCGCGGCGAGGTGTTCATCCCGGTCGCCGCCTTCGAACGACTCAATGCCGCGCAGGCCGCGTTCCGGGAGCGCGCGTACGCCGACGCGCTCGCCCGATGGGAGGCGCGCCGCGGCGCCAAGCGGCCGTTCGACGAGGACAAGGCGCGGACGGCGGCCGCCCGACGCTTCCCCTCGTTCGCGAACCCGCGCAACGCCGCCAGCGGTGGGCTTCGCCAACAGATCGACAAGAAGGACGGCCTCGAACTCGAGGCCGGGCTGCTGCGCATCGAATCGCTCGCCCTGTATGTGCACGGTGTCGGGGCGTGGGAGAACCCTCCCGTCGCGGCGCAGAGCGAGGTCTACGACCTCCTCTCGCGCTGGGGCCTGCCCACGAGTCCGCACACCCGGGTGTGTCACGGCATCGACGAGGTCGCCGCGTTCGTGGAGCACTACGGCGAGCACCGACACGATGTGGAGCACGAACTCGACGGCATCGTGGTGAAGGTCGATGAACTCGCCCTGCACGATGAGCTGGGTGCGACGAGCCGCGCTCCGAGGTGGGCCATCGCGTACAAGTACCCGCCCGAGGAGGTGCAGACCACCCTGCTCGACATCGTCGTCTCCGTCGGCCGCACCGGGCGTGCCACGCCCTTCGCCGTGATGGCGCCCGCTCAGGTCGCCGGCTCCGTGGTGCGTCAGGCCACCCTGCACAACAAGGACGTGGTCAAGGCCAAGGGCGTGCTGATCGGGGACACGGTGGTGCTCCGCAAGGCGGGGGATGTCATCCCCGAGGTGCTCGGCCCGGTCGTCGAACGTCGTGACGGCACGGAGCGGGAGTTCGTGATGCCGGCCGAGTGCCCTGAGTGCGGAACCCCGCTTCGGTCGATGAAGGAGGGCGACATCGACCTCCGCTGCCCGAACGCCCGCTCATGCCCGGCCCAGGTGCGCGGACGCGTCGAGCACATCGGTTCGCGCGGCGCGCTCGACGTCGAGGCGCTCGGCGAGGTCACGGCAGCGGCACTGACGCAGCCGACGACGCCCGAGGTGCCGCCGCTCGTGACCGAGGCCGAGCTGTTCGCGCTGACCATCGAGCAGCTGGTGCCGATCGAGCTCGTCGTGCGCGATGCCGAGACGGGTCTTCCCAAGGAGGATGAGGACGGGCTCGTCAAGACCCGGGCGCCGTTCCGCCGCAACCCGACCGCCGCTGAGAAGAAGAAGGGGCTCACGGGGCCGCAGCCGTCGGCCCAGGCGCTGACGTTGGTGGCCGAGCTCGAGAAGGCCAAGACCAAGGAGCTCTGGCGTCTCTTGGTGTCGCTGAACATCCGCCACGTCGGTCCGGTCGCGGCTCGCGCCCTGGCCCAGTGGTTCGGGTCGCTCGACGCGATCAGGGCGGCGTCGCGTGACGAGTTGGCAGCGGTCGAAGGCGTCGGCGGGATCATCGCGGACTCCCTGCTCGACTGGTTCGATGTGGACTGGCATCAGGAGATCGTGCAGGCGTGGGCGGAGGCCGGCGTCCAGTGGACGACGCCGGGGCATCCCGGACCCGGCGCCGCTGTCGTCGAGGGCGGTGTCCTCGACGGGATCACCGTCGTCGCGACCGGTTCTCTCGACGGGTACACACGAGACGGAGCGCAGGAAGCGATCATCCGGGCCGGCGGGAAGGCCGCGTCGAGCGTCTCGAAGAAGACGGATTTCGTCGCCGCCGGCCCCGGCGCCGGCTCGAAGCTCGCGAAGGCGGAGGAACTGGGTGTGCGGATCCTCGACGCTGCGCAGTTCCACACGCTCGTGACCGAGGGACCGAGTGCACTCGACCCCGCGGCCGCGTCCGACGAGTCGTGAAGCGGTACGGTCCGCTGATCGCGGTGCCGAACGCCCTCGCGGTGGGTGATCCCGGCAGGAACCATGTGCGGCTCACGCCGGACGTCGTGATTCTGCGTGATGGCGCCGAGAGCCGAGGGATGGTGGCCTGGGAGGAGCTCGAAGCGATCGTTCTCGACGTGCCGACGACACGATTCCGGCTGCCCGGTCTGGTCGGCACGGTCGCTCTCGGGGCACTGACGGCGATCATGCTGTCCGATCCGGGCGTCGACCCGGAAGACGGTTTCGTGACGCTGACGGTGGACGGCGAGTCGCTCACGCTGCCGTTGAGTCGGCACCACGTGGGCGGATACTGGGCGCCGACTGTGACCGGGGCCCACCGGCTGCTCGCGCACCTGATCGAGAACCCCGGTCAGCGCGCTCTGCTCGCTCATCCGGAGCCGTTGATCGACATCGCCGCGCAGCTCGCCCGCGGAGAAGCCTAGGCGGCGTCAGGCCGTGTACGCAGAAGAGCGGGCCACGTCGTACGACGTGGCCCGCTCTTCTGCTCTTCGGCGCTCAGCCCTTGTGGCGGGGCTTCCGGAAGGGCTTGTCGTCGCGGTCCGCGTATGCCGGCCGTTCGTCGCGATCACGACGCTCGTAGCCGGAATCGCGGCCACCATCGCGCGGCCCGCTCGGACGACGCCCGGCGGGTCCACGGTCCGGCTTGATCTCGATGAGACGCCCGGAGATGCGGGTGTCGCGGAGCTTGTCGAGCACAGCCGGGCTGAGGTTCGACGGCAGCTCGACGGTCGAGAAGTCGGGCCGGATGTTGATCACGCCGAAATCGTCACGGCCGAGGCCGCCTTCGTTCGCGAGTGCTCCCACGATCTGGCGGGGCTCGACCCGGTGACGGCGACCCACCTCGATGCGGTAGGCGGTGTAGTCGCCGCGGCTGCGACGCTCGGTCCGCGGTTCGCGGGGCTCGCGCGTGCCGGTGCCGCGTTCGCGCGGCGGGCGGTTGTCCGCTTCGACGGCCTTGAGCAGCGGGTCGTCGGCCGCATCCAGCAGCAGCGGGGTGTCACCCTGCGAGACGATCGCGAGTGCTGCGGCGACGTCGGCCTCGGGCACATCGTGATTGCGCACGTAGTGGGAGATCACGTCGCGGAACTTCTCGATCCGTGCCGTGTCGCCCAGCGCTGCGGTGATCGCGTCGTCGAAGCGGGCGAGCCGCGTCGTGTTGACGTCGTCCATGCTCGGAAGCTGCATCTGCGTCGGCTGCTGACGCGTCGCCTTCTCGATGTGCTTGAGCAGGTAGCGCTCGCGCGGCGTGATGAAGCTGATCGCGTCACCCGTGCGGCCGGCGCGGCCCGTGCGGCCGATGCGGTGCACGTACGACTCGGTGTCGGTCGGGATGTCGAAGTTGATGACGTGGCTGATGCGCTCGACGTCGAGGCCGCGAGCCGCGACATCCGTGGCGACCAGGATGTCGAGCTTGCCGGCCTTGAGCTGGTTCACGCTCCGCTCGCGCTGCACCTGCGCGACATCGCCGTTGATCGCCGTGGCCGAGTAGCCGCGCGCACGCAGCTTCTCGGCGAGCGTCTCGGTCTCGTTCTTGGTGCGGACGAACACGATCATGCCGTCGAAGTTCTCGACCTCGAGGATGCGCGTCAGGGCGTCGACCTTCTGGGCATACGACACCACGAGATAGCGCTGGGTGATGTTGGTGCCCGTCGCGGTCTTCGACTTGATGCTGATCTCTTCGGGATCGCGCAGGTACTTCTGGGCGAGGCGGCGGATCTGCGGGGGCATGGTCGCCGAGAACAGGGCGACCTGCTTCTCCGCAGGAGTCTGCGCGAGGATCTGCTCCACGTCCTCCGCGAAGCCCATCTTCAGCATCTCGTCAGCCTCGTCGAGCACGAGGTACTGCAGCTCCGACAGGTCGAGGGTCCCCTTGGCGAGGTGGTCCATGATGCGGCCGGGGGTTCCGACGATCACGTGCACGCCGCGACGGAGGGCGGACAGCTGCACGCCGTAGCCCTGGCCGCCGTAGACGGGGAGCACATGCACGCCCTTCATCTTCGACGCGTACGACTCGAAGGCCTCGCAGACCTGGAGCGCGAGCTCGCGCGTCGGTGCCAGCACGAGTGCCTGTGGCGACTTCTGCGACACGTCGAGGCGCTCGAGGACAGGAAGAGCGAAGGCCGCGGTCTTGCCGGTTCCGGTCTGCGCCATGCCGACGACATCGCGGCCGGCCAGCAACGTCGGGATCGTGGCGGCTTGAATGGGGGAAGGGGTCTCGTATCCGAGATCGCGGATCGCCTTGAGGACGGGCCCGGTGATGCCGAGCTCCTCGAATCCGGGGGTCGCGGGGGAGTCCTCGGGGGCGTCGGTCAGTACTGCATCTTCAGGAGTCACTGACCAAGGGTAGCGCCCCGGCCTGCTCCGCGCCTGTGAGGGCGCGCTCACGAACCGGTCGTGAGGGCGAGAAGCTTCTCCTTGACCTGCCTTCGCAGCACTTTCCCGATCAGGGACTTCGGCAACTCGTCGACGACGAAGATGCGTCGGGGCACCTTGTACGGGGTCAGGATGCTGCGGGCGAACTCCCGGATCGCCTCCACGTCCACGTCGGCCGTGCCGTCGACGACGACGGCCGCGACGACTTCTTCGCCGGAGTGGCCGCTCGGCAGTCCGACGACCGCGGCGTCCGACACCTGGGGATGCTGGCGCAGCACGCTCTCGACCTCGGTCGGGGCGACGTTGAAGCCGCCCGTGATGATGAGCTCCTTGATGCGGTCGACGATGCGGACGAAGCCGGCGTCGTCGATCGTCACGATGTCTCCGGTGCGGAACCAGCCGTCGACGAAGACCGCCTCGGTCTCCTCCGGCTTGCCGTAGTACCCGCCGAACACCTGGGGGCCGCGCACGAGCAGCTCGCCCGGAGAGCCTTCGGGGACGTCCTGTGTGGGGTTCTCCGGGTCGACCACCCGGCATTCCGTGCCCGGGATCGGCAGCCCGACGGTGCCGGGCACCCGGTTCTCGGCCACCGGATTCGCCATCAGCACGGGAGAGCACTCGCTCAGCCCGTATCCCTCGACGAGGTAGCCGTGGGTCGCGGCCTCGAACGGCACCACGAGCTCGTGCGGCAGCGCCATGGCGCCGGAGATCGCGACCTCGACGCCGTCGAGCGAGATCCCGCGGGCGGTCGCCGCGGACAGCAGACGGTCGGCGATCGGCGGCACGAGGGGCAGGAACGTCGCCGGGTGCTTCTTCATCACCGCGAGCACGAGATCCGGATCGAATTTGGGGAAGAGCACCAGGCGCGCGCCCATCGACATCGCGAAGGTGAGGCACAGCGTGAGTCCGTAGGCGTGGAACATCGGTAGCACGGCGTAGACGACGCAGCCGTCGCCGCGGCGGATCGAGGGCACCCACGCCTGCGCCTGTGCGGCGTTGGACAGGAGGTTCCGGTGGGTCAAGGCTGCCCCCTTCGGGGTTCCCGTCGTACCGGAGGTGTACTGGATGATCGCGAGGTCGTCGGTCGCCGGCGCGGGGTGGGAGCCGGGAAGCGGAGTCGAGGACATCAGCGCTTCCCAGGTGACCGTGCCGCGGACCTTCTCGGTGAGCGCGGCGCGGGAGGCACGGGCCTTCGCCACCGGCAGGCGCAGCGCCACGCGCGTGAGGAGCGGCATGGCGCGGGTGATGTCGACCGAGACGAGCGATGAGACCGTGAGATCCGCCGGGAACTCCTGCACGGTCGGCACGACCTTGTTCCAGACGATCGCGTGCTGCGCTCCGTGGTCCTCGAACTGCTTGCGCAGCTCGCGCGGCGTGTACAGCGGATTGTGCTCGACCACCACGGCACCGAGCCGGAGCACGGCGTAGAACGCGATGATGTGCTGCGGGCAGTTCGGCAGCACGATCGCCACGGGGTCGCCCGCCCGCACACCCAGGTCACGGAGTCCGGAAGCCGCGCGCTCGATCGCCTCCTGCAGTTCGGCGTAGGTCGTCTCCCATTCGAAGAACTGAAGAGCAGGGGCATCCGGGTAGTCCCTGGCCGAAGCGGCGACGATGTCGATCAGTGATCCGGAGACGGGGGCGAGGTCTTCCGGGACACCGGCGGCGTAGCTGGCGACCCACGGACGAGGAGGCTGGAAGGCGGTCACGTGCCCCAGCATAGGCCGCGCCCTCCCGCGCGGACGACGGGGCGACCGAGCGCTCCAACTAGACTTGCTGCGTGTCTGAAATCACCCCTGATCTAGTACGTCATCTCGGCGTGCTCGCGCGCATCCAGCTGAACGACGACGAGGTGTCGCGGCTCACGGGCCAGCTCGACGCCATCGTCGACAACATCGCGAAGGTGTCCGAGGTCGCCACTGACGACATCGTCGCGACGAGTCATCCGATCCCGCTGAGCAACGTCTTCCGCCCCGACGAGGTCGGCGAGACCCTCACGCACGAGCAGGTGCTCCAGAACGCGCCGGATGCCGCCGACGGGCGTTTCCGCGTGACCGCGATCCTGGGAGAAGAGCAGTGAGCGACATCATCCGACTGACCGCGGCGGAACTCGCCGCGAAGCTCGAGTCCCGCGAGATCTCGAGCGTCGAGGCGACCAGGGCGCACCTCGACCGCATCGCCGCCGTGGACGGCGACGTGCACGCGTTCCTCCACGTCAACGAACGTGCGCTCGACGCCGCAGCGGCGGTCGACGCGCAGCGCGCGGCGGGAGACGAGCTCGGCCCCATCGCCGGCGTCCCGCTCGCGATCAAGGACGTGCTGGTCACCCACGACCAGCCCACCACCAGCGGCTCCCGCATCCTCGAGGGCTATCTCTCGCCGTACGACGCCACGGTCGTGGCACGGTCTCGGGCGGCCGGCCTGATCCCGCTCGGCAAGACCAACATGGACGAGTTCGCCATGGGCTCCTCGACCGAGCACTCCGCCTACGGTCCGACGCGCAACCCGTGGGATCTCGACCGCATCCCCGGTGGCTCCGGTGGGGGGTCCGCCGCGGCCGTCGCCGCGTTCGAGGCGCCGCTGGCCCTCGGATCCGACACGGGTGGATCGATCCGTCAGCCCGCGCACGTGACCGGCACGGTCGGCGTGAAGCCGACCTACGGGGGCGTCAGCCGCTACGGAGCGATCGCCCTCGCCTCGAGCCTCGACCAGGTCGGTCCCGTCACGCGCACCGTCCTCGATGCCGGGCTGCTGCACGACGCGATCGGCGGACACGACCCGAAGGACTCCACGTCGCTCCGCGATGAGTGGCCCTCGTTCGCCGAGGCCGCCCGCGAGGGCGCACGCGGCGATGTCCTGAAGGGCCTCAAGGTCGGCGTCATCCGCGAGCTGCCCGACAGCGGCTTCCAGGCGGGCGTCGCGGAATCCTTCCGGGCTTCCCTCGCCCTGATGCAGGCCCAGGGCGCCGAGATCGTCGAGATCGATGCGCCGCACTTCGAATACGGCGTCGCCGCGTACTACCTGATCCTCCCGGCCGAGGCGTCCAGCAACCTCGCCAAGTTCGACTCGGTCCGCTTCGGCCTGCGGGTGACGCCGGACGGCAACCCGACGGTCGAGGATGTGATGTCGGCGACGCGTGACGCGGGCTTCGGCGACGAGGTCAAGCGCCGCATCATCCTCGGCACCTACGCGCTGTCGGCGGGGTACTACGACGCCTACTACGGCAGCGCGCAGAAGGTCCGCACGCTGATCCAGCAGGACTTCGCCCGGGCCTTCGCCGATGTCGACGTGATCGCCACGCCGACCGCGCCCACCACGGCCTTCAAGATCGGCGAGAAGATCGACGACCCGCTGCAGATGTACCTCAACGACATCACCACGATTCCCGCCAACCTCGCCGGGGTGCCCGGTATCTCCATTCCGAGCGGTCTGGCGGCGGAGGACGGGCTGCCCGTCGGAATCCAGTTCCTCGCCCCGGCGCGGGAGGACGCACGCCTGTACCGCGTGGGAGCCGCCCTCGAGACGCTTCTCGTCGACTCCTGGGGAGCGCCACTGCTCACCCGGGCACCGCAGCTCGCAGGAGGGAACCGCTGATGGCTGCCGCAAAGCTCATGGACTTCGACAAGGCGCTCGAGCTGTACGAACCGGTCCTCGGTTTCGAGGTGCACGTCGAGCTGAACACGAACACGAAGATGTTCTCCGACGCGCCGAACCCGGCGAACGAGAAGTACCACGCCGCGGCGCCGAACACGCTGATCGCGCCGGTCGACCTCGGCCTCCCCGGCGCCCTGCCGGTGGTGAACGAGACCGCCATCCGCTCGTCGATCAGCTTGGGCCTCGCGCTCGGCTGCTCGATCGCCCCGTCCAGCCGTTTCGCGCGGAAGAACTACTTCTACCCGGATCTGGGCAAGAACTATCAGATCTCCCAGTTCGACGAGCCGATCGCGTTCGAGGGCTCCGTCGAGGTGGAGCTCGAGGACGGGACGGTCGTCACGATCCCCATCGAGCGCGCGCACATGGAGGAAGACGCCGGCAAGCTCACCCACATGGGGGGCGCGACGGGCCGCATCCAGGGCGCGGAGTACTCGCTCGTCGACTACAACCGTGCCGGTGTGCCGTTGGTCGAGATCGTCACCAAGATCATCTACGGCACGGAGCACCGGGCCCCGGAGGTGGCCAAGGCGTACGTCGCGACCATCCGCGACATCGTCCGCGGCCTCGGCATCTCCGAGGCACGTCTCGAGCGCGGCAACCTGCGGTGCGACGCGAACGTCTCGCTGCGTCCGCGCGGCTCGGAGAAGCTGGGAACCCGTACCGAGACGAAGAACGTCAACTCGATGCGGTCGGTCGAACGCGCGGTCCGCTACGAGATCCAGCGCCAGGCGCAGATCCTCGCGGACGGCGGCACGATCACGCAGGAGACACGGCACTGGCATGAGGACACCGGCACGACCTCGCCCGGGCGCCCGAAGTCCGATGCCGATGACTACCGGTACTTCCCGGAGCCCGATCTTCTCCCTGTCGAGCCCGCGCAGGAGCTGATCGAGGAACTGCGCGCCGCGCTTCCCGAGCAGCCCGTCGCGCGTCGCCGCCGTCTGATGACGGAGTGGGGCTTCACGGATCTGGAGTTCCAGGACGTGCGCAACGGCGGCATCCTCGATTCCGTCGAGGCGACGATCGCCGCCGGAGCGACCCCGGCCTCTGCGCGCAAGTGGTGGACCGGCGAGATCGCTCGACTGGCCAACGCCCAGGAGCGCGATGCGGCTGAGCTGATCGCGCCGGCCGACGTCGCCGCCCTGCAGAAGCTGGTCGAGGCGGGAACGCTCACCGACAAGCTCGCCCGTCAGGTCCTCGAGGGCGTCATCGCCGGCGAGGGCACACCGCAGGAGGTCGTGGACTCTCGCGGTCTCGCCGTGGTGTCGGATGACGGCGCGCTGATTGCGGCGATCGATGACGCGTTCGCGGCGCAGCCGGACGTGCTGGCGAAGATCAAGGACGGCAAGGTCCAGGCCGCGGGCGCCGTGATCGGCGCGGTCATGAAGGCCATGAAGGGCCAGGCCGACGCCGCTCGCGTGCGCGAACTGATCCTCGAGCGCGCCGCGCAGTAATCCCGAGCCCCGGACCACCGCCGTCTTGTCGGTGGTCCGGGGGAGAATGGTCACATGGGTCACGGCGACGGCAGGGGCAGACTTGTCTCCGCAGACGGCGCCGACGACACCGGGACCCGCATCCTGCATGTCGACATGGATGCGTTCTACGCCGCGGTCGAGGTGCTCGATGACCCGAGCCTGCGTGGGCTGCCGCTGATCATCGGGTCGCCCGACGGTCGCTCGGTGGTGTCGAGCGCGTCCTATGAAGCGCGTCGCTACGGGGTCCGCGCCGCGATGCCGGTCTCCCAAGCGTTGCGGCTCTGCCCGACGGCGCGCATCGTCCCCCCGCACTTCCCCCGGTACCAGGCGGTCTCGCGCCAGGTGATGGCGATCTTCGAATCGTTCACTCCGCTGGTCGAACCGCTGTCGGTCGACGAGGCGTTCCTCGACGTCCAGGGCGTGCGCCGCCTGTGGGGGAGCCCCGCGCAGATCGCGGAGCTCATCCGCGACCGTGTGCAGACCGAGGTGGGCATCAGCTGCAGCGTGGGTGTCGCCGCCACGAAGCACGTCGCGAAGATGGCGTCGACGATCGCCAAGCCCGACGGCATGCTGGTGGTGGCCGCCGCGGACACTCTCGACTTCCTGTCACCGCGACCGGTGCGCGCGATGTGGGGCGTCGGCCCGAAAGCCGCCGAAGCGCTCGAGGCGCGCGGGATCCGCACCGTCCGCGACATCCGGGAGGCACCTCGGGAGATGCTCGAGCGGGCGGTCGGGTCTGCGCTCAGCGCGCGGCTGGGGCAACTCGCTCGCGGAGAGGATGCGCGGGCCATCGAGACCGAGCGCATCGAGAAGAGCATCGGACACGAGGAGACGTTCGAGCACGACACCGCCGATCGCGTGTTCCTCCGTGCGGAACTCCTCCGGTTGGCCGATCGCGTGGCGGCACGCTTGCGACGAGCCCAGTGGGAGGCGGGGACGATCTCCATCAAGATCCGCTTCGACGACTTCCGCACCCTGAACCGGTCTCAGAGCCTGGTCGAGCCCACCGCCGTCGGGCAGCGCATCGGCGAGGCCGCGCAGACGCTGTTCGAGCAGATCGAACGACACGACCCGGTGCGCCTCGTCGGCGTCAGGGCGGAGAAGCTGCGACCCGCCGGCGGTGGCGGCCTGGGGCTGTGGGACGACGATGAGGACTGGCGCCGTGTGGAAGGCGCGATGGACGACGCGGTCGCCCGATTCGGGAGCGCGACGATCACCCGGGCGCGCCACCTCGGACGCGGGGACGGTCGAGGCGCGCCGCAGCATCCCCGCGCGCACGGCGTGGAGTGAGTCGCACGAGGACCGCGCCGGTTCGCCCCCGGCACGCTCGCCTGTCGACTAGCGTGGACCCATGCCGAACATTGCACTGGAACTCGGAAATCAGGTCGCCTCGCTCGGAGTCAAGAGCGCATACGGAGAGCCGCAGGATGTCGACGGGGTGAGCATCACTCCGGTCGCCTTCACGTACTCCGGATTCGGCGGGGGAAGCGGCGAGGGCGGCGAAGGCGGCGGTGGCGGCGGCGTGTCGATCCCGGTCGGCGTGTACGTGCGACGCGAGGAGGGGCTCCGCTTCGAGCCGAACATCGTCACGCTGCTGGTGGTGGCCGTGCCGTTCATCTGGGTCACCGGCAAGGCTCTCACGCGCGTCATCCGTGCCCTCAAGAAGTGACGATCCGGTCGCGCTCGCGCTGCGGCGAGCCGCGGCGCTGATCGACCAGGACATCCGCGCCCTGGCTGCAGCGAATCCCGTCGTGCTCATCGACGGGGGCAGCGGGGCGGGGAAGTCCACGCTCGCGGGCATGCTCGCGGCGCGGTGGCCCGTCGCCGGACGGGTACAGGTGATCGCACTGGATTCGCTCTACCCGGGGTGGGACGGCCTGGATGCCGGAGTGCAGAAGGCGATCGACGGCATCCTGAAGCCGCATGGTCGCGGATACCTCGGCAGCTGGCAGCGGTGGGACTGGGCACGGGAGACGGAGGCCGAGACTCACGCCGTCGATCCCGCGCTCGGCGTCATCCTCGAGGGCAGCGGGATCCTCCGACCGTCCACCGCGGGCCTGGCCGACGTGAGAATCTGGCTCGATGCCCCGGAGAACGCACGCAAGTCCCGGGCACTCGCGCGCGACGGCGACACCTATCGGCCGCACTGGGACCGCTGGGCCGCGCAGGAGCGGGAGCACAGCCGGCGAGACGATCCACGCAGTCACGCGACCCGCGTGATCGACATCCCGTAGAGCAGGGTCAGCCGTCGAGGTCGTCGGCTGCCTGGATCAGCATCTCCAGCCGATAGCCGAGCCAGTCGTACACACCGAAGCGATCGTCGTGCTCGTCGCGTTCGTCATCGGAGACGATCCCGAGTCGCTCGGCGATGACGAGTCTGATGGCGGTCAGCGTGCGGAGCCAGGCGTCGACATCGACCTCGATGACCGTGACGTCCTGAGGCGCGAGGGCCTCGCCCTCGGTCAGAGAGTCGGTGTCGACCGGGAAAGCCGTCAGGGCGAGCCGCACGGTGTCGGCGTCGAGAACCCGTCGGTCGAGAAGCTCGTCGCGCGTACTCTCCGCGAAGGAGAGCGCGGCGTCGTCGTCCTCGGGGTAGGGGGTCGGCGTCAAGCGCACGAGCGCGGGGTCGGCGACGTCGCGATCGGGTCCGACGAGTGCGCGGAAGTCGTCGACGAGTCGTGCGAGCTGGATGCCCTCCACCAGCGCCATCGTGAAGACGATCTGGCGTGGGTTCACTGCGGAGCCCTCCGCACCGTGGCCCAGAGTCCGTAGTCGTGCATGGCTTGAGCGTGCACCTCCATCGTCTCGCGTGGCCCGGTGGCCACGATGGCGTGTCCATCGTGGTGTACCGCGAGCATGAGCGCGGTCGCGTGGTCGACGGAGTAGCCGAAGTAGGTCCGGAACACACGCGTGACATAGCTCATCAGGTTCACCGGGTCGTTCCAGACGACGACCTGCCAGGGCTCGAGCGGGGCCGCGTCGAGGGAGATCTCCTGGTCGATCTCGGGGTTCGCGAGCGGACTGTTCATGCCCACCCCATCTCGTGGAGCTGTTCGTCGTCGATCCCGTAGAAGTGCGCGATCTCGTGCACGAGAGTGGTGTGGATCTCGTCGCGCAGCTCGTCCTCCGACTCGCACTGCGCGAGATGCGCCTCGCGGTACACCACGATGCGATCCGGAAGCTCGCCCATGCCGTACTGTGTGCGCTCGGTCAGCGCGAGGCCGTCATAGAGGCCCAGCAGATCGAGGGTGCCGTCTTCCGAACGATCCTCGACGACGAAGACGATGTTGTCCAGGCCCTCCACCATGTCATCCGGCAGACGGTCGAGCTCGTCGATCACGAGCGCTTCGAAGGTTGCGGCATCCATGTCCATCGCTCACCAGCCTAGACGCGCGGTGGCTGTGGTCGGGGTGCCGCGCGTCAGTGCAGGAACACGAGCAGCGCGGCGACGCCGATGAACAGGGCACCGAAGACCGCGTTGAGCGTGCGCTGTCCACGCCGTGAGCGGGTCAGGCGCCGGAACGGGCGCGCAGCCGTCGCGAAGAATCCCCACATGACCAGGACATCGATCACGATCACCGTTGCCATCAGGATCAGGTACTGGGGGAGCGGGGGCTCGTCGAGTCGGATGAACTGCGGGATGAAGGCGAGGAAGAACACGATGGCCTTGGGATTGAGCAGATTCACCCAGAAGCCTCGGCGGATCATCGACCA
Source organism: Microbacterium sp. TW_SC_2 (assembly GCF_055361165.1). Classification (NCBI taxonomy): domain Bacteria; kingdom Bacillati; phylum Actinomycetota; class Actinomycetes; order Micrococcales; family Microbacteriaceae; genus Microbacterium; species Microbacterium sp. TW_SC_2. The sequence continues at coordinate 1,518,605 of NZ_CM143952.1, forward strand.
GTGCCCCTCGCGCGTGTCGACGAGCGTCAGATCGTCGCTCTCCAGCCCGGTCGGCTTCGACAGGATCAGCCTGATGCCGAGGAAGACCAGGTAGGCGGCGCCGGCGTAGCGGATGCCGTTGAACAGGACTTCGGAGCGGGAGACCAGAAGGCCCACACCGGCCGCGACGACCGCGACATGGACGACCAGAGCGAGCTGCTGGCCGATGATGCCCCAGATCGCTCTCCGCCATCCCTGGCTGAGCGCGTTGGACATCGTGTTGATCGCTCCCGCACCCGGCGTGAAGCTGATGACCACGGACGCAGTGAGGAGCGAGAACCAGACTGCGAGCGACACCCCGACAGTCTAAGGCTCGCGGGGCCATGGACTCGTGCGGCTCCGGCGGTGGATAAAGGACGAGGTCCGAATCTGAGAGATTCGGACCTCGTCCTGACTGGGGTGAGTAACGGGGCTTGAACCCGCGACCTCCTGGACCACAACCAGGCGCTCTACCAGCTGAGCTATACCCACCATGTGCGGGGCGAACCTCGCAACCAGACGAGTCTATTACAGGTTTGGACTGAACTCTGACACGGTGAGCGCTGCGATGTCCTTCGCGTCTTCGCTCGACGGACCGGGCTCATCGACGAACACGGCGGCGCGGTAGTACCGGAGCTCGCGGATCGACTCGAGGATGTCGGCCAGAGCGCGGTGACCGCCGTCCTTGCTCGGTGCCTGGAAGAAGACCCGGGGGTACCAGCGGCGCGAGAGCTCCTTGATGCTGGAGACATCGACGTTGCGATAGTGCAACCACGTGTCGACGCTCGACATGTACTTGGCGAGGAACATGCGGTCCGTGCCGATCGTGTTGCCGGCGAGCGGCGCTCTGCGCTCCTGCGGTACGAAGCGCTTGATGTAGGCGAGCGTCTGCTCTTCGGCCTCCGCCAGGGAGACGCCGTGCGGGATCTCCTCGATCAGACCGGACTTCTCATGCATCTTCGTGACGAAGTCGCCCATGTTCGTCAGCGCCGCGTCGCTCGGGCGGATGACGACCTGGAAGCCGGGATCCACGGGGCGTAGCTCGAAATCCGTGATGACGACAGCGATCTCGACGAGTTCATCGACCGAGAGATCGAGCCCTGTCATCTCGCAGTCGATCCAGACGAGCCGATCATTCTCCGACGCATTCACCATGCCGTCATCCTATCGACGCCGCCGACATCGGCCTCGTGACGCGGTACGGTAGACGTACTCGCCTTCGTAGCTCAGAGGAAGAGCAGCGGCCTTCTAATCCGCCGGTCGCAGGTTCGAATCCTGCCGGGGGCACCGAATCACCTCGCCTCACGAGTAGCGCAACACCGACACCGCATCGTCGGCCCGCCAGAACTCTCCGACGACGCGGAATGAACCCGTGGCGAGATGCAGTCGCTCCGCCCGATAGCGAAGACCCAACGGGTCGGCGACGATGCGGAGATGGCCGAGCACACGATCAGACCGGTCCAGCACGCGCCACAGGTGGTCCGACGCCCGGACGAGATGCTCGCGCGTGGAGGTCAACGCCGGTGAGGCGTAGGGGATCTCGGGAAGTGATGTGGTCTGGATGTCGGACATGGGGTTCTCCTCTCGTGATTCGAACATATGACCGACCACCGACATTCGCGACGGTGGGTCGGGTGGCTCCAACTCCAGCCGCCCTGCACCGTGTGCCCCGAGCATCGCTCCCTCCACAGGGGGCGGTTTCTGCTCGATCCACAAGGGGATGCTCGGGGCATGCTGGGGCGATCCGGGCGTTCGTCCCGGCATGGGAGGAGAGACAATGTCAGACACACTCACGATCGTCGGGAAGGTCGCGACCGACCCCACGCAGGGGCAGACGGGGAGCGGAATCCCTGTCACCAACTTCCGGATGGCGACGACGCATCGACGGTTCGACAACGACACCCAGAGCTGGGTCGACGGCGCCACGAACTGGTACTCAGTGGCGGCATACCGGCATCTCGGTGAGCACGCCAAGGCGTCCCTCCGGTGCGGGGACAGCGTGATCGTCACCGGCAGGCTCAAGATCCGCGCGTGGGAGAGCAACGGCAAGAGCGGCACCAGCGTCGACCTCGAGGCCGACGCGATCGGTCACGATCTGCGGTGGGGGACCACGGCATTCCTGCGCGCCTCGCGGGCCGCGGGCGTCGACGGGGGAAGTCGGTCGGTGTCGGGGGAGCGCGGTGATCAGGAATCCGACGCCGGGTCTCAGGGACGTGAGACCCCGCCGGTTCCCGCCGCGTGGTCGGCGCCGGCGCTCACGGGCGTCGAACCTGCCTCCACGCCGTACTGAGCCGAGCGCGACAATCCGACAGGGCAGGGTCGCGGTCGCCGGCGCCCGCGACCCGCCACGTAGACTCGGCTCGTGATCCGACGACCCACCTCACGTTCTTCGCAGGCGATCTCGGCCACTCTGTCCGCCGTGGTACTGGGCATCTCACTGGTGGCGTGCGCTCCGATGACGCCGGCTCCGCCTGCAGACGCGACGCCGACGCCGACGCCCTCGCAGTCTGCGGCGCCGACGTCGCCGGTCCTGGTGCCCGACGGCACCGCGGAGGAGAACCTTCCGCTGTTCACCGCGGTCGCCGAGAGCGTCTGGGCGACGGAGTCGCGGGGCATGGGCCGGGCGTACATCGACGGGCTCATCGCCGCCGGCTTCGATCGTGGGGGGATGCAGGTGACTCCGGATGCGACCACGGTCGGCAATCCTGTCGAGAGCCTGCAGTTCTCGGTGCGCTGGGGCGACGAAGAATGTCTGATCGGTCAGGTCGGTCCGTCGACCGGTCAGGTCGTCACCGCGGTGATGCCCCAATTGGCGGAAGGGCGATGCCTCGTCGGGAGCACACGCCCGATCGACTGGTGATCTCCGACAGGGCCGGTAGGCTGGAGTGTCGATCTTCGACGCCAACAGAAGGAGCGGTTTTCGGTGGCTGAGTACATCTACTCGATGGTTCGTGCGCGCAAGGCGGTGGGTGAGAAGCTCATCCTCGACGACGTCACCATGGCCTTCCTCCCTGGGGCGAAGATCGGCATGGTCGGCCCGAACGGTGCCGGTAAGTCGACGATCCTCAAGATCATGGCGGGTCTCGACCAGCCCTCGAACGGCGAAGCCAAGCTCTCGCCCGGTTTCAGCGTCGGGATCCTGATGCAGGAGCCCGAGCTCGACGAGACCAAGACCGTGCTGGAGAACATCCAGGACGGCATCGCCATCAAGGCGAAGGTCGACCGCTACAACGAGATCTCCCTCCTGATGGCGGATCCGGACGCCGACTTCGACGCGCTGCTCGCCGAGATGGGCACCCTGCAGGAAGAGATCGAGGCGGCTGACGGCTGGGACCTCGACTCTCAACTCGATCAGGCGATGGACGCACTCCGCACCCCGCCGGCGGATGCCCCCGTGGCCCCGCTCTCCGGCGGTGAGAAGCGCCGCGTTGCGCTCGCGAAGCTGCTCCTGCAGAAGCCCGATTTGCTGCTCCTCGACGAGCCCACCAACCACCTCGACGCCGAGAGCGTGCTCTGGCTCGAGCAGCACCTGCAGGCGTACAAGGGTGCGGTCATCGCTATCACCCACGACCGGTACTTCCTCGATCACGTCGCCGAGTGGATCGCCGAGGTCGATCGTGGCCGCCTCATCGGCTACGAGGGCAACTACTCGACCTATCTGGAGAAGAAGGGCGAGCGCCTCGAGGTCCAGGGCAAGAAGGACGCGAAGCTCGCGAAGCGTCTCAAGGAGGAGCTCGAGTGGGTGCGCTCCAGCGCGAAGGGGCGTCAGACCAAGTCCAAGGCCCGTCTCGCCCGCTACGAGGAGATGGCGTCGGAGGCCGAGCGGACCCGGAAGCTCGACTTCGAAGAGATCCAGATTCCGGCGGGCCCCCGACTGGGCGGGATCGTCATCGACGCGAAGAAGCTCAAGAAGGGCTTCGACGGTCGCGTGCTGATCGACGGCCTGAGCTTCAACCTGCCCCCGAACGGCATCGTCGGAGTGATCGGCCCCAACGGTGTGGGTAAGACCACGCTGTTCAAGACGATCGTCGGTCTCGAGCCGCTCGACGGCGGTGACCTCAAGATCGGTGAGACGGTCAAGATCAGCTACGTCGACCAGTCGCGCGCGAACATCGACCCGGACAAGACGCTCTGGGAGGTCGTGTCCGACGGGCTCGACTACATCACGGTCGGCAAGACCGAGATCCCTTCGCGCGCCTACGTGTCGAAGTTCGGCTTCAAGGGTCCCGATCAGCAGAAGAAGGCCGGAGTGCTCTCCGGTGGAGAGCGCAACCGCCTCAACCTCGCGCTGACGCTGAAGGAGGGCGGCAACCTGCTCCTCCTCGACGAGCCCACCAACGACCTGGACGTCGAGACCCTCAGTTCACTCGAGAACGCGTTGCTCGAGTTCCCCGGATGCGCCGTGGTCATCACCCACGACCGGTGGTTCCTCGACCGCATCGCGACCCACATCCTCTCCTACGAGGGAACGGACGAGAACCCGGCCAACTGGTACTGGTACGAGGGCAACTTCGAGGCCTACGAGGAGAACAAGATCGAGCGCCTCGGTCCCGATGCCGCGAAGCCGCACCGTTCGACGCACCGCAAGCTCACCCGCGACTGACTCCGCGCCACGCTCAGGAGGCCGACTGATGTCCGAGTCGAGTGCGACGCCGGGTTCCCGCCTGCACATCCCGATCCAGCTCCGTTGGGGCGATCTGGACGCGTTCAATCACGTCAACAACACCTCGATGCTCAAACTGCTCGAGGAGGCCCGGGTCCGCGCGTTCTGGCGCGCGGGCCCCGGCGAGGTCGCGCCATCCACGGCGGTGCTCGATTCGGGTATCGAGGAGGGCATCCTCACGCTCATCGCGCGTCAGGAGATCGAGTATCTGGCCCCGGTGCCGTATCAGCGCCGGCCTCTCGAGGTGCAGATGTGGTTCGGGAAGCTCGGCGGATCGAGCGTCGAGGTCTGCTACGAGGTCCACAACGACCCCGATGCGGAGCCGCGCACGCTCTACGCGCGGTCCACGGCCGTGATCGTGCTGGTCGATGCCGCGAGTGGTCGGCCCACCCGGCTCACGCAGGAGATGCGCGACGCCTGGGAGCCGTTCACCGGTCCCTCGATCGAGTACGCACACCGCTAGGCCGGCCGCTCCCGCCAGCAGCGCAGAGCGCGGTTCAGGCGCCCGAGGGTACCCGGATCATGATCTCCTGGGCGACGCTCGCGACCAGTTCCCCGTCATGCGAGTAGATGCGGCCGGTGGCCAGGCCGCGACCTCCGCGCGCATTCGGCGACTCCTGCATGTAGAGCAACCACTCGTCGACACGCGCAGGGCGATGCCACCACATGGCGTGATCGAGACTGGCCACCTTCAGGCCCGGAAGCGACCAGTGCACGCCATGCGCGCGCAGGATGGACTCCTGAATGGTCATGTCGCTCAGGTATGCCAGCGCTGCGCGGTGCAACCGGGGATCGTCGGGGAGCGGCGCACGCATACGCATCCACACGCCCTGACGGGGAACCTTCTCGTCGTCGCTCGGGAGGTAGAGCGGGTGATCGATGTGACGGATGTCGGCGGCGCGCTCGCTCAGGATGCGCGTGGCCCCGTCAGGCAGACCATCGACGCGATCCTCGTCCGGGGTGAGGTCCTCGGGCCGCGGGACACCCGTCGGCATGGGCTCGGCGTGTTCGACACCCGGGTCGTCATCCTGGAAGGAGGCGATCATGGAGAAGATCGGCACGCCGTTCTGATACGCCTGCGAGCGACGGGTCGAGAAGGAGCGACCGTCGTGGATGCGGTCGACGGCGATCGTGATGCCCTGGCTCGCGTCGCCGGCGCGCAGGAAGTAGCCGTGCATCGAATGCGCAGCGCGATCCTCCGGGAGGGTGCGCTCGGCCGCGATCAGGCTCTGCGCGAGCACCTGCCCACCGTAGATGCGCCCCGAGGGCATGGGGTGGGACGGACCGGTGAAGATGTCCTCCGTGGTGCGCGCCTGCGTGGTGTCGAGATCGAGGACGTCGAGCAACCGCTCGACCGTCCGAGCGGCATGGTTCCGGTCGCTCATGGCATCCTCTCTGCGTCCGCGGGCACGGCACGGTTGCTAGTTTAGAACGCGTGACACACCAGCTCCTCCTCGCCGACGCCGAGACCTCCCGCGACGTCCTGACCTTCGTCGGAAGAGCTGCACGCATCAGTGATGAGGGCGTGCGGCTGCAAGCGGCCGGCGGTGTGCTCGCCCTGACGACCGCCGCTCTCGCACCGCACGGACTGTTCGATCAGACCCCGACGATCCTCGCGATGCGCATCGTCCACGCCGATCCCGAGCTGCAGTGCGACATCGTCGTCGCCGAGCTGCGCAGCGGCGACGAGGAGCGGGCGCTGACTCTCCCGGACACCGGCCTCTCACCGGCCTGGGCGGGCATCGCACCACCGCGCTCCGGCTGGGAGCCCGCGGGGGCGCTCGACGCCTCGACGATCGCTCAGCGGGCTCAGTGGGGCATCTCGGCCGTTGCCCGTGGCGCGACCCCCGGGGCCGGAGAAGAGGCCGTCCGTGCGCTCAGGGCGGCTATCTGGGGCGAGCCGGATGAGGATCTCGCCGGCTTGCCACGCGGGATCGCCTTCGCCGCCGACGCGCTGGGGTTCATCTCCGGCGAGGAGCAGGTGCCGGTCACCCGGTCCGGACGCTGGACGCGGCTGGCGTTCCGCCGCGGACACGTGCTCGCGCGCGGACCCGTCGCATCCGGTCTGACCGCAGTCCGCGGCACCGGCGCCTCGGACTGAGGCCTGCACACACGGAGTCCCCGCGCGAGGGAGGCCTCGAAGACCGACGTCCCGAGGGGACGACGCGAGGTCACCCCGCTGCTGCGCGTCCGGCCTGCCTCCCCGAGAACAGACAACCTCCGAGGAAGGTCCCTTCCAGGGCGCGATATCCGTGCACGCCCCCGCCGCCGAATCCGCTGGCCTCGCCCGCCGCGTAGAGACCCGGGACCACGGCGCCGGCGGCATCGAGTGCGCGTCCGTCGAGGTCCGTGTTGATGCCGCCGAGCGACTTTCTCGTCAAGACGTGCAGCTTCACCGCGATGAGCGGTCCCGCCGCAGGATCCTGGAGACGGTGCGGGGGAGCCGTGCGGATGAGCCGGTCGCCCCGGTAGCCGCGCATCGACCGGAGCATGCCGATCTGCGCATCCTTCGTGAAGTCGTTGTCGATCTCACGGTCCCGGGCGACGACCTCGCGGCGCACGGCGTCGATGTCGAGTGCTTCCCCGCCAGGATGCCGCTGCATCTGCTCGAGGAGCGACTCCAGGTCGTTCTCGACCAGGAAGTCGGCGCCCTCGTCGAGGAACGCCTGGACCGGTCCGGTCGGTCCCTTCGCGAGACGGGAGCGGAGCAGGAGGCCCACATCTCTGCCGGTCAGATCGGGGTTCTGCTCGCTACCCGACAGGGCGAACTCCTTCTCGACGATGCGCCGCGAGGTGACGAACCAGGAATGATCGTGCCCGGTGCTGCGCAGGTGTGCGAGCGTGCCCAGGGTGTCGAAGCCGGGGAACAGCGGCACGGGGAGTCGCGCCCCGGTCGCGTCGAGCCAGAGCGAGGAGGGCCCGGGGAGGATGCGGATGCCGTGCAGCGGCCACACCGGGTCCCAGTTGGTGATGCCCTCGACGTAGTGCCACATCCGGTCGCCGTTGATCAGGCGAGCGCCGGCCGCGGCGCTGACGCCGTGCATCGATCCGTCGACGTACGCCGGCACCCCGGCGAGCATGTGCTCCGGCGGCGCACCCAGGCGCTCCGGCCAGGCCGCGCGGACGAGGTCGTGGTTGCCGCCGATCCCGCCCGACGCCACGATCGTCGCGGATGCTCGGATCTCGAAGTCTCCGATGACCTCGCGCGACGACTCCGCACCTCGTGCCGCGCCGCTCGAGGCCAGCACCGTGCCGCGCGCGCCGATCACGACGCCGTCCGTGACGAGGAGCTCCGAAACCCGGTGGCGCCCGCGCACAGTGAGCCGTCCCTCTCGTTCGCCCTGCTCCACGGCGGCGGCGAAGGGCGCGACGATTCCCGGACCGGTGCCCCAGGTGATGTGGAAGCGCGGCACCGAGTTGCCGGGGCCGATCGCGCCGTACCCGCCTCGCTCCGCCCAGCCGACCACCGGGAAGAATCCGACACCGCGCTCACGCAGCCAGGCGCGCTTCTCTCCGGAGGCGAACTGCAGGTACGCCTCCGCCCACCGGCGAGGCCATTCATCCTCCGGCCGATCGAAGCCCGCGTTCCCGAACCAGTCCTGAGTGGCGAGGTCGAGGGAATCGCGGATCCCCATCCGACGCTGCTCCGGCGAATCGACGAAGAACAACCCGCCGAAGGACCACCACGCCTGTCCGCCGAGATTGGTGCGGGGTTCCTGATCGATCAACACGACCCGGCGACCGGCAGCCAGCGCCTCCGCCGCGGCGACGAGCCCGGACAGCCCCCACCCGATGATCAGGACATCTGTGGACAGGGGCGCGTTCGTCATGTGTTCTCCGTTGATCCCTGACGTGAGCGGGCTTCGAGGGTCGGGCGTCCATCTGCAGCGGTGCCGATGCCCGACGGCTCGAATGTGTTCACCATGGCATACGCCGCGCGCTCGAGGTAGTCCCAGAGCGTCGCTTCGTGCAGGGGCGACAGCTGCGCCTCCTCCACGCCCGTGCGCATGTGCTTCAACCACCGATCGCGCGCGTCCGGGTTGACGGCGAACGGCATGTGGCGCATGCGCAGCCGAGGGTGGCCGCGCGTCTCGCCGTAGGTGGTCGGGCCGCCCCAGTACTGCTCGAGGAACAGCAGTAGGCGCTGCTCGGCCGGTCCGAGGTCTTCCTCCGGGTACATCGGCTTCAGGACCGGATCGAGCGCCACCTCGCGGTAGAACACCGACACGATCTTCGCGAACGTCTCGCGTCCGCCGACCTCTTCGTAGAACGTCACGTCGTGGTGCTCCCGTCATCGGTGTTGGGCTTCTTACGGCGCCAGATACCGCGATCGGGGATGACACGCACACCGGTGACCGCGTTCGGACGCGTCTTGGGAGGGTTCGCGCCGCGCACACGCCGGGCCCCGTCGAGACCGGTGGGCACCACCGTCGACATGCGCGGAATCGCGATCTCCTTCTCGAGCAGAGCGGCGCGCAGTCGCTTGCGCAGCTCCTGAGCGACGTCATCCTTGGCGTTGGCGCGGGCCTTGATCACGAGGCGGACGACGAGGGCGTCGCCGTCGATCGATTCCAGCCCCCAGATCTCCGGCTTCTCGACGATGCGCGTGCGCCACTTCGAGTCCTTGGACAGCCCGAGAGCCGTCTCGAGCAGCACTCTCTCGACCTCGTCGAGGTCGGCGTCCGGCGTGACTCCGATGTCGATGATCGCCCGCGCCCACCCCTGCGACATGTTGCCGATCCGCGTCACCTCGCCGTTGCGCACGTACCAGAGGGTGCCGTTGACATCGCGGACCTGGGTGATGCGCACGCTCACGTACTCCACGACGCCGCTCGCGAGTCCGAGATCGACCACGTCGCCGATGCCGATCTGGTCTTCCGCGACCAGGAAGATGCCGTTGAGCACGTCCTTCACGATGTTCTGCGCACCGAAGCCGAGACCGGCGCCGACCGCCGCGGTGAGCAGGGTCAGAGAGCCGAGCAGGCTGTTGTCGAGCGCGTTCACGATCAGCACGAGTGCGATCACGACCAGCATGACGTTCACGATGTTCTGAAGGATCGTGCCGAGCGTGCGCGTGCGCTGCACGAGGCGCATGTCGGCGAGCGGGGATCGCTCGAGCGCCTGGGTGTCGTCGACCGCCGCCTTGTTCTTCGCGGTGTCGACGATGCGATGCACGACCCGGCGGATCACGACGCGCAGGATGAGCGCGATCAGCACGCAGCTTCCGATGATGATCGCGACCGTCAGAGCCCGACCGCCGATCTGTCCGAGCACGTCGAGCGTCTGCTGCCACCACACGGGAACGGCGGGGACAGCGGGGTCGGGATCGACTTCGGAGGGGATCAACATCACCTCCAGATCCTAGCGATCGGGCCTCTGCGCGGGCTGGAAGCCGTGCGACAGAGGCCCGATCCTGATCCGGTGGATCCGGCGGCAGCGGTCTCGCTCAGTCGTCGGAGTCGCGGGACTGCGCGGCGAGCGCCCGCTCGACGTCAGCGAGGTTCTCGAGAACGAGGCGACGGAGGGCCGGCGCGGCCTCCGGGTTCGCCGACAGCCAGGCACGCGTCGCGTCACGGAGCTCGTTGTTCGCGAGAGCCGTCGGGAAGAGTCCGACGACCAGGTACTGGGCGATCTGGTAGCTGCGGGACTCCCAGACGGGCAGCAGCATGTCGAAGTAGGCGGGCACGAAGTCCGCCAGCACGTCGACTCCCGCCGGGTGCACGAACCCGAGAGCCGCCGAACGCACGATCGTGTTCGGTGCATCGTCGCGCTCGATGAGCGACGCCCAGGCTGCCTTCTTCGAGGCCTGGTCAGGGAGAGCCGCCCGCGCCTGGGCGGCGAACTCGGCGCCCTTCGCGGTGTTGTCAGAGGCGAGCGCGCCGTCGATGGTGGTCGCGTCGGTGGCTCCGATCGTGGCCAGACCGACCAGCAGCTGCCAGCTCAGGTCGGCATCGATCTCGAGACCCGGGAGAGTCTCCTCACCCGCGCGCAGTCGGCCGATGATCCCCGCGTGCTCGGACATGACCAGCGAGGTCGCGAACGCGGTGACGAACTGGAGCTGGCTGTCGCTGCCCGCCTCGGCCGATTCGGCGAGCGCCCACAGCCCGTCGGCCACGCGGAGACGTGCCTCGGCGCGCTGGGCGGGGTCGACGTACAGCGTGGCGGCGGTGCGCAGCTGGGCGAGCGTGGTGCGCACGGTCGTGGACTCGGTCTCGCGGCCGATGTTCCCGAGCACGAGATCGATGTAGTCGGTCGCGGGCGTCTCGGCGTCGCGCGTCTGATCCCAGGCGGCGCCCCACACGAGGGAACGGGCCAGGGGATCGCTGATGTCGGCGAGGTGCGCGATCGCCGTGGCGAGCGACTTCTCGTCGAGCCGGATCTTGGCGTAGGCGAGGTCGTTGTCGTTCAGGAGGATCAGGTCGGGACGCGGGAGACCCTGGAGCTCGGGGACCTCGGTCCGGTCACCGTCGACGTCGACCTCGACGTAGTGCGTGCGGGTGAGCGCGCCGCCCGTGAGGGTGTAGAAGCCGATGCCCAGACGGTGCGGTCGGATCGTCGGGTAGTCCGCCGGTGCCGTCTGCGTCACGGCGAATCGCGAGATGATCCCGTTCGCATCGTCTGCGATGACCGGCTCGAGCGTGTTGACGCCCGCGGTCTCCAGCCACTTCTTCGACCAGGTGCTCAGGTCGCGTCCGCTGGTGGCCTCGAGCTCCGTGAGCAGATCGCTGAGCTCGGTGTTACCCCAGGAGTGCTTCTGGAAGTACTGCGAGACGCCACCGAAGAAGGCGTCGATCCCGACCCATGCCGCGAGCTGCTTGAGGACCGAGCCGCCCTTCGCATAGGTGATGCCGTCGAAGTTCACCTGCACGTCCTCGAGATCGTTGATCTCGGCCACGATCGGGTGCGTCGACGGAAGCTGGTCCTGGCGGTAGGCCCAGGTCTTCTCCATCGCGTTGAAGGTGGTCCAGGCCTCGGTCCACTCGGTGGCCTCGGCGGTCGCGATGGTCGACGCCCATTCCGCGAAGGACTCGTTGAGCCAGAGATCGTTCCACCACTTCATGGTGACGAGGTCGCCGAACCACATGTGGGCGAGCTCATGCAGGATCGTCACGACGCGACGCTCCTTGACGGCGTCGGTCACCTTGCTCCGGAACACGTAGGTCTCGGTGAACGTGACCGCGCCGGCGTTCTCCATCGCCCCGGCGTTGAACTCCGGCACGAACAGCTGGTCGTACTTCGCGAACGGGTATGGGACGCCGAACTTCTCCTCGTAGTAGGCGAAGCCTTCGCGGGTCTTGTCGAAGATGTAGTCGGCGTCGAGGTGCTGCCACAGGCTCTTGCGGCCGTAGACGCCGAGCGGGACGACGCGGCCGGAGGCGCTGGTGAGCTCGGAGAACGTCGACTCGTAGGGGCCGGCGATCAGAGCCGTGATGTACGAGGAGATGCGCGGCGTGGGCTCGAAACCCCAGGTCGCGATCGTGTCGTCGTCATGCACGATGGGCTCGGGAGTGGGGGAGTTGGAGATGACCTTCCACGCGGCGGGCGCGGTGATCGTGAACTGGAAGGTCGCCTTCAGATCGGGCTGCTCGAAGACGGCGAAGACGCGGCGCGAGTCGGGAACCTCGAACTGCGAGTAGAGGTACACCTCGTCGTCGACCGGGTCGACGAAGCGGTGCAGACCCTCTCCGGTGTTGGTGTACAGGCAGTCGGCGTCGACGACGAGAACGTTGTCCGCCTTCAGGCCGGCGAGGGCGATCCGCGAGTCCGCGAACACCTCGTTCGGGTCGAGCTGCTCGCCGTTCAGCGAGATCTCGCGCACGTCGCGAGCGATGAGGTCGATGAAAGTGAAGCTCTCGGGCGTCGCGGTGAAGCGCACGACGCTCCGCGATCCGAAGACCTCGGAACCCTTCGTCAGATCGAGGGCGATCTCGTACGACTGCGTGTCGACGACGTCGCGGCGCTCCTGCGCTTCGATTCGGGTGAGGTTCTCTCCAGGCACAGCGGTACTCCCAGGGGTGAGGGGATGTTGCCGGGGGTTGGCGCAGTTGGCGCCGACGGCAACCATGACAGCCTACGCCAGCAGGGCGCGCGCCTCCGCTTCCGAGAGGTGAAAGAATGGACAGGTGACCGCGATCGAGCCGAACACCGTTCCCTTTGCCTCTGCTGCCGCCGCGGCGGGTGGACCCTTCGTGACCACCCCGGTGGCCTACGACGCCATCCTGCTCGCCGGGTTCGGCGGCCCGGAAGGACAGGAGGACGTGATCCCCTTCCTGCGCAACGTGACGCGGGGTCGCGGCATCCCCGATGAGCGTCTCGAGGAGGTCGCACATCACTATCGCCACTTCGGCGGAGTGAGCCCGATCAACGGCCAGAACCGCGTGCTGAAGGCCGCGCTGGAGGACGAGCTCGCCCGTCGCGGCATCGACCTCCCCGTCTACTGGGGCAACCGCAACTGGAGCCCGTACCTGGAGGAGGTCGTCACGACCGCCGCCGCCGACGGCCACACCACGCTGCTGGCCTTCGCGACCAGCGCGTACAGCTCCTTCTCCAGCTGCCGCCAGTACCGCGAGGACTTCGCGCGTGTCCTCCAGGAGACGCAGCTCGGCGACACGGTCACGATCGACAAGATCCGTCCCTTCTACGACCACCCCGGTTTCGTCGATGCCTTCGAGACCGGCGTCCGCGAGGCCGTCGAGACGTTCCTCGCCGAGGGTGTGGCCGCCGCCGACATCGAGATCCTCTTCTCCACGCACAGCATCCCCACCGCCGACGCCGAGCGCTCGGGCTCACGTCAGATCGAGTGGGGCGAGGGCGGCGCCTACGCCGCGCAGCACCTCGCCGTCGCCGCCTGGGTGATGGATCGTGTGCGCCAGACGGTTCCCGGCAGCGAGGACGTCGCGTGGCAGCTCGTCTACCAGTCGCGCTCCGGCCCCGCCTCGCAGCCCTGGCTCGAGCCGGACGTGTGCGATGTGATCGAAGACCTTCCCGCGCAGGGCCGTAAGGCCGTCGCGGTGGTGCCGATCGGTTTCATGAGCGATCACATGGAGGTCCTCTGGGACCTCGACACCGAGGCGGCGGAGGCGGCTGAGGAGGCCGGACTCCGGTTCACGCGGACGCCGACTCCCGGTGTCTCGCCCTCGTTCGTCGCGGGGATCGTCGACCTCATCGAGGAGCGTCTGCAGGGGCGGCCGAACGAGGAGCGCCCGCACGTCACGTCGCTTCCCGGCGGCTTCGACGTCTGCCGTCCCGGATGCTGCGAGAACGTCCGCGCGGGCTTCAAGCCGGCCGCGGCGGGCGTCGCGCCCTGAGACTGTCAGGAGCGCCCGACGCTTCTAGGATGGGAGCCATGCGCATCCACATCGCCACCGATCACGCCGGTCTCGACTTCTCCACGCAGCTGCAGGATCATCTGCGTGCAGCGGGGCACGAGGTGGTCGATCACGGGCCGATCGTGTACGACGCGGTCGACGACTATCCCGCGTTCTGCATCCGCGCCGCGCGGGCCGTGGTGCGCGACCAGGCGGCGGGAGTGGAGACGCTCGGCGTGGTGTTCGGCGGCTCGGGCAACGGTGAGCAGATCGCCGCGAACAAGGTCGAGGGGGTGCGCGCCGCGCTCGTCTGGAATCTCTCGACGGCGGAGCTCGCCCGAGAGCACAACGATGCGAACGTCATCGCGATCGGCGCCCGTCAGCACACCTTCGACGAGGTCACCGCACTGATCGATCGTTTCGTCGCGACGCCGTTCTCCGGTGAGGAGCGCCACGCGCGCCGCATCGCGCAGATCGCCGATTTCGAGCGCGACGGCTCATTGCTCCCGGACCCCCGGGCCTGACGTGCCCGAGGGTCACTCCGTCCACCGGATCGCGCGCCAGTTCGACCGCAACTTCATCGGGAAGACGCTGAACGCGTCGAGCCCGCAGGGCCGCTTCGCGGAAGGTGCGGCCCAGCTCGACGGACGCCGGGCCGTCAGCGTGCAGGCGGTCGGCAAGCAGATGTTCCTGGAGGCCGAGGGCGACCTGTGGTTGCGGGTGCACCTGGGTCTGTACGGTGCCTGGGACTTCGCCGGCGAGATCCTCGTCGACCCGACCATCGCCTCGGCGAACGGTCGCATGGGACAGACGAATCAGCGAGGCACCGACCTCGAACAGACGCCCGCGGAAGACGCCATCCTCGACGACGCGGGGGAGAACTCCCTGGCCTCCATCGGCGCTCCGCGACGCACTCGGGTTCATGTGCGGATGTCGGAGCAGACGCGCGGGCTCGCGGACGGCGATGAGGAGTGGCCTCCTCCCATCGTCGGACAGGTACGTCTCCGGCTGATGACCGACATCACCGCGGCGGATCTGCGCGGGCCGACGGCGTGCGTGCTGCAGACCCCCGAGGAGATGCTGGCCTCGGTGGCGAAGCTCGGCCCAGACCCCCTGGTGGGCGACCCGATCGAGAACGAGGAACGGTTCGTGCGCGCCGTGCGCAAGAAGCCGACGGTCATCGCGCTGCTGCTGATGGATCAGTCCGTCGTGAGCGGCATCGGCAACGTGTATCGCGCGGAGATGCTGTACCGGCAGAGGTTGAACCCGCACACGCCCGGTCGCGATGTTCCCGAAGACATCGTGCGCGCCCTCTGGCACGACTGGGTGCGGCTCCTCGCGATCGGGGTCGACACCGGCCAGATGATGACGATGGACGACCTGGCGCCGGAGCAGTACCGAGCGGCGATGGCGCACCGGGACGACCGTCACTGGGTCTACCACCGCGCAGGGCTGCCGTGCCGGGTGTGCGGGACCGAGATCGCGCTCGAGGAGATCGGTGCGCGCAAGCTCTACTGGTGCCCGCGCTGCCAGGCGTGAGCGGGTCGTGACCCGTGCGGGTCGGGCTTCGGTTCTAGGCTGAGAGAATGCGTCAGAACTTCCGTATCCGTCTCGCCGCTGCCCGGACGTCGGTGACGTCATGACAGGCGCGGGCGAGTCGATCTCGATGATCCGCGCGGTGCGGATCGCAGGGCCCGGGCGCGAGTTCCTGATGGACGACGAGCCGGTCGACATCCACATCGCGGCCGACCGCATCGTGGACATCGCGCCCACCGGAGCCCTGCGGGCCAGCGGGGATGTGGTGGATGCGGACGGGGCGTGGGCGCTCCCCGGGCTGTGGGACAACCACGTGCACACGGTGCAGTGGGCGCTGTCGGCCGAACGCGAACCCCTGGGATCGGCATCGACCGCCGCGGAGGCCGCCGCGCGGATGACCTCGGTGGCTCCCTTGCCCGACGGCCGTCGCGTCGGCAGCGGGTACCGCGACGCGCTGTGGCCCGACGAGCCGACGCGGGAGGTGCTCGATCACGCGACCGACGGGGTGCCGACGTATCTGATCAACGCCGACGTGCACAGTGTCTGGTTGAACTCGGCCGCGCTGCGGCGCGAGGGCTTCGTGAGCGCCGACGGGGTGCTGCGCGAGGAGGACGCGTTCGAGATCTCGCGACGGCTGAACGCCGTCGATCCCGCGCACAGCGACCGCGCCGTGCAGGCGGCAGGGGAGCAGGCGGCCGCGCGGGGCATCACCGGGCTGGTCGACTTCGACATGGCCTGGAACGCCGAGGCCTGGCCCCGCCGCATCGCGCAGGGCTTCGCGACGCATCGCGTGGAGTTCGCGGTCTACCGGGCCGGTCTCGAGCGCGCGATCGCGGCGGGGCTGCGCACCGGGGAGCCGGTCGAAGACCCCGATGCCCCCGAGGCGGGACGTGGACTGGTGCGGATGGGGCCGCTCAAGATCATCACCGACGGCTCACTCGGCACGCGGACGGCGGCGTGCTCGCATGCCTACCCCGAGAGTTCCGACAACCACGGCGTCCTCAACGTCGAGCCCGAGGAGTTGCACGAGCTGTTGCTGCGGGCGACCGGTGCGGGCCTCGGTGTCGCCCTGCACGCGATCGGCGATCGGGCGATCACCTCGGCCCTCGACGCGATCACCCTCACGGGGGCGACCGGGACCATCGAGCATGCGCAACTCGTGCGGCACGCGGACCTCGCCCGCTTCGCTCGACTCGGAGTGATCGCGAGCGTGCAGCCGCAGCACGCCCTCGACGACCGCGACCTCGTGAACCGGCTCTGGGCGCAGCAGACCGCGATCGGCTACCCGCTCGCGTCCCTGCGTGATGCGGGTGTGCTGATGCGCTTCGGATCGGATGCGCCGGTCGCCCCTCTCGATCCGTGGCACGCGATATCCGCCGCCGTCACCCGGACCGACGATGACCGTGAGCCCTGGCGCCCGGAGGAGCGCCTCAGCATCGACGATGCCCTCGCGGCAAGCGTCCGATCGTCCCTGCGTCCCGGTGATGTGGCCGACATCGTCGTGGTCGGAGCCGATCCACGGACAGCGACCGGGCAGCAGCTGCGACACATGCCTGTTCGGACGACCGTGCTCGGCGGTCGGCTCACACACACCTCCTGACGGACGACGAAGGGCCCCGGGATCAGATCCCGGGGCCCTTCGTCATGAGCGGTGCGAGGGCGTCACGCAGCGATGTGCGAGACGAGGAACCAGCGGTCCTTCTCGAGACCGCGCATGATCTCGATGGCGACGTCCTGGCTGGTGAGGTCGACTTCGTCGAGACCGTCGATCGCGGCCTTGACGTCGACGAGGATCGCGTCGATGTCGGCGATCACGGCGCGGACGAGCTCGTCCGACTGCGTGAACCCGGCGGGTACGGCGGTGCTGCCGGCCTTCGCGGCGACCGTGCTCAGACGCGCGTCGATCGGAAGACCCAGGGCGACGATGCGCTCCGCAGCGGTGTCGGCGAATTCACCGGCGTGAGCGACGATGGTGTCGAGCAGCTCGTGGACGCCGATGAAGTTGGCGCCGCGCACGTGCCAGTGCGCCTGCTTGCCGTTGACGGTGAGAGCCTCGAGTCCGAGGACGACGGGAGACAGGAACTGGGCGGCGGCCGCGGCCACAGTCGGGTCGCTGGCGGTGGTGGAAACGGTCTGTACCTTGCTCATGATGTGCTCCTCCAGGGTGCCGATACGTGTGTCTTGAGCACAACGCTACTCAGCCTGAGACATTCCGCAAGCAAGCTGAGGCTCCGCTTACCGGCCCGGAATTCCGCGGAACGGCGGGGTTCTGAGGATAGTCTCGCCTCATGAGCATCGCATCAGGAGCATCCGTCCTCTCGCTGCCGGTCGGGACCCCCCACGTGGCCGAGGAGTCGTTCGTCGCGGACGGCGCCCGGCTCGTCGGGGCGGTCACGCTCGAGCCGGGGGCCAGTGTCTGGTACAACGCCGTACTCCGAGCCGACTCGGCCGCGATCACGATCGGAGCGGACAGCAACGTGCAGGACAACGCGTCGGTGCATGTCGATGCCGGGCATCCGGTCGTGATCGGCGCGAAGGTGTCGATCGGACACAACGCCGTGGTGCACGGGTGCACCATCGGGGACGGATCCCTGATCGGGATGGGAGCCGTGGTGCTGAGTGGAGCGGTGATCGGCGCCGCGTGTCTGGTCGCGGGCGGCGCGGTCGTTCTCGGCGGCACGGTCGTCCCCGACGGTTCGCTCGTCGCCGGAGTCCCCGCGCGGGTGCGACGCATGCTGGATGAGAACGAGAAGGCGGGGCTCATCGCCAATGCCGGCATCTATCTCGAGCATCAGAAGACGCACGGGGCGGCCACTCCGGCGTGACCGGACGCGACGCTAGGCTGGATGTGCAGGGGGCGGTGGCCAAGCTGGTGAAGGCAGCGGGCTCATAACCCGACGATCGTGGGTTCAAGTCCCACCCGCCCTACCGACACGGACCCGACCGTCGGCGCCGAGAGCTCGTCCCGAGCGACTCGGGGTCAGTCGAGTTCGCCCACCTCGAGATGCTCGTCGATCAGCGTGACGCCGCCGCTCGAGTTCGCGGAGAGGGCGAGATCCTCGATCCACTTCCTGCTCAGCGACGGGGTCTCCGCCTCCTCGAAGTCGAAGCGGAGCGGGATCGAGGGGTGCAGCCAGATGGTCGATCGCCCGGGCGTGTCACTGTCGGGATGCCGCCAGGAGAGCGTGAAGCTCTCGTTGCGGCGCAGCTTGGTGGCGATGACCACCTTGAGGTGCGCGAGGGCGCGATCCTCGATCTGGATCGGGTCATCGGAGTTGCCGTAATAGAGACTGCCCACACCCCGACTCTATGGTCGGGTAGCCGGCCCGCCGCGGCGTCGGATGCGACGCGCGGACGACACGCACAGATCGTGCGCGAGATGTCATCATCCGTCGCGACGGGTCTGCGACGGATGGATCCCGTAGGCCTCCCGATAGGCGGCGGCGAAGCGCGAGGGATGCGCGAAGCCCCAGCGACGGGCGATCGTGGCCACGGAATCCCGCGTCGACGAACGCAGGTCCTGATGGGCGCCGTCGAGTCGTGCGCGGCGCAGCGACTCTGCGGGCGTGGTATCGAGCGACCGGCGGAACGCGTACTGCAACCCGCGGGTCGACATGTGCACGGCAGCGGCGACGTCGTCGACCGTGATCGGACGGTGCGCGTTCTCGCTCATGAACGCGAGAGCGCGGCGCACGGACGCCGGGGCGGGCATCGTCTGCGCCGGCCGCAGGAGGAGCTCGTCCGCGGTGGTCGCGAAGCTCGCCAGGGTCACGGCGAGTGCATGGCGCCCGAGCTCCGCCCGCAGGATCGCGTCAGAGCCGTCCTCGTCCGCGAGACTGCTCTCGACGTAGTCGAAGGTGTGCTCCCAGCGCTCGGCCGCGGCGGCGCTGCGCGGACGGAGGTCCTGGACACGCACGCGGAACCTGTCCTCGCCGCTCAGCGTCCGGGCGAAGCTGTCCACGGCATCCCTGTCGAAGACCAGCGCGCGCACCTCGGTGTCCGCGCTCCATCGCGCACGCACCTGCTCCCGATCGGTCAGCCACGGCCGCGCCGGGTCGAGATCGGTGCGATCCGCCGAAACCGCGGCATCCGGACCGTCGACACGGCAGACCAGGAACTGATCCTGCGGTTCGACCAGTGATTGGATCTCCGCATCGAGGGTGTAGCGCACCACGCTGACACCGTGCAGCTGCACGGAATGCCAATCGAACCGGAATCGCTGCGGGTCGACCTTCTGCAGCACGGCTGAGGGAACGAAATCCTTCCACGTGCTCTCGACGCGCGAGACGTCGCGCGAGCTGAAACGCACCGTCGATCCTCTCCCTTGCCCGTGCTCGAGGGGCCGAAGAAGGATATCGGATTTCGTGCCCCCGGGCGATCAGGGGCCTCGCGCGAGACGGTGACGCGCACGGCGATGGGCCGCCGACGAGGCAGGATGGTCTCGAGAGCAGTGGAGAGGCAGGATGCGGACATGACGGAGAAGCCCGGTCCCGAGCGGCTGCCGTCCCCGAGCGACCGACGGGATTCGGGCGTCGACACCACGATGCGCGACCTCGACGCCGCGTCCTGGGCCTTCATCGCCCGATCCGTGGTGCGCCGGTTCGTCACCGACCGTTGCCCGGATGCGGCGGCGGCGTTGACGTTCTACGCCGTCCTCGCCGTGATTCCAGCCGCGATGGTCGTGGTCTCCCTCGTCAGCATCCTGGGTCGCGATTCCGAGTTGCTCCGTCTCGTGGTCGGCGTGGTGTCCACGCTGGTCTCGCCCGCTGCCGCCGAGATGTTGCGGGACGTCATCGACGAACTGGCCTCGTCCTCGATCGCCTGGATCGCGCTGGTCGGTGGGCTCTCCCTGACGCTCTGGAGCGGCGCGCGGTTCGTCGCGGCGTTCGGGCGCTCGATGAACGACATCTACCGGGCGGATGAAGGGCGACGGCTCTGGAAGATGCGGCTCGTCCACCTCCTGCTCGCGCTCGCGCTCCTCACCGCGGGAGCGGTCGCGCTGATCGTGGCAGGCCTGTCGGACCGCGTCGTCGAGGCCGTCGACGACCAGCTCGGCTGGGGCGACACCGTGCTGCTCACGTGGAGGCTCATCCGGTGGCCGCTCGTCGTCGTCGTAACCATCGCGGCGTTGGCCGCGCTGTCCTTCTTCGCCTCGAACGTGCGTCACCCGCGCTTCCGCTGGATGACCTTCGGTGCCGGCTCGACCCTCCTGGTGCTCCTTCTCGCCAGCCTGCTGTTCAGTCTCTACACCTCCAACGTCGCCCAGTACGAACGGATCTACGGCTCTCTGGCGGGCATCATCGTGTTCCTGCTCTGGCTGTGGATCGCCAATCTGGCCCTGCTCGGCGGGGTGGAGTTCGATGCGGCTGTCGAACGGGCGCGCGAGCTCAAGCAGGGCGAGGCTGCCGAGCACCGGCCGCGGCTCGCTCTGCGCTCCACCGCCACGCTGCCGCAGAAGACGCGACGTCAGCGTGCGGAGCTGGCGTCCGCGCGGAGTCTCCGCGCCGACCTGCGGGACTGAAGCCCCGCGGTTCAGTCCCGTTCGCCGACGGGCGGTGTGCGTACCGGCCACGAACCGTCGAGAGTGTCGTCGGGATCGAGGCGGCCGATGCTGACGAAGTACTCGGTCAGACTCGCTGCCTGTGACCGCGCCCAGCCGATCTGTCGCGTGTGCAGCTCGATGAGCGAGGACGGCAGCACGAACTGCCGGGCGAGCGCCTGGGCGACGCGCCCGGCGGCGATGGCGTCGGCGGAGGCCTCGTGCGCGCCTTCCAGCGGAACCGCGTAGTGCGCGGCGACGACCTCGAGCGTGCGCTTGCCGCGCCGGTACCGGTCGTAGGCCTTGTCGATCACGAGCGGGTCGATGACGGGTGACGGATCGTGCAGCGGCTCGATGCCGTGTCGCCGCGCTTCGTACGAGAGCAGCGAGAAGTCGTAGGCCGCGTTGTAGGCGACGACGGGAACTCCCTGGGAGAGCAGAGAGCGAAGCGCGCCGGTGACGTCACCCACGACCTCCGCCGCGGGTCGTCCGTGCGCGCGGGCGTAGGCGGTCGTCACTCCGTGGATCGCGGTCGCCCCGTCGGGGATCGGCACCCCGGGGTCCGCGATCCAGGAACGGGCGGCGATCTGTCGGCCGTGGGCATCGAGAACGCCGACATGAGCGGTGACGACGCGATCGGACGTCACATCGACACCGGTGGTCTCGAGATCGAAGACCGCGACCCGGGTCAGCCAGTCGGGAAGCTCAGGTGCGGGTGCCATGGGATCACGCTAGAGCGGACCCCCGACATCCGCAGGAAGCCGCACGGCGACTCCGTAGACTCGGAGCATGACGCATCCCTCGCCCTACGCCGAACGACTGCGCCGACTTCCGGTGCGCCGCGAGGAGGTCGAGGTGGCACGGGGCACGACGGCCTACTGGGTCTACGGTCCGGAGGATGCCGCGACCACCGTGATCGCGGTCCATGGATTCCGCGGTGATCACCACGGTCTCGAGCCCGTTCTCGCGTTCCTGCCGGAAGCACGTGTCATCGCCCCCGATCTGCCCGGCTTCGGTGAGACGCCCCCGCTGCCGGGACGGGAGCACGATCTCGACGCGTACGCGGCCTGGCTGACGGAGTTCGCGGGCGCGGTCGCTCCCGGTGCCGTCATCCTGGGGCACTCCTTCGGGTCGATCGTCACGGCGGCCGCTGTCGCCGGGGGCCTGGAGACACCGCGACTGATCCTGCTGAACCCGATCGGCGCGCCGGCGCTCGAAGGGCCCAAGGGCGTGATGACCCGGCTCGCGGTGATGTACTACGCCCTGGGTGCCCGGTTGCCCGCGAGGCTCGGCACCGCCCTGCTGCGCAATCGCGTGATCGTGCGGGTGATGAGCGTGACGATGGCGAAGACGAAGGATGCCGCGCTCCGCCGCTTCATCCACGACCAGCACGACACGTACTTCTCCCGGTTCTCGGATCGCGACGTGCTCCGCGACGCGTTCGTGGCGAGCGTCTCGCACGACGTCCGCGAGTTCGCCCGCGACATCGCGGTCCCGACGCTCCTGGTCGCCGCCGAGCGCGACGACATCACCCCGATCGAGGCGGAACGCACCCTGGCCACCCTGTTCGCGGACGCGACGCTCGTGGAGATCGCGCACGTCGGGCATCTGATCCACTACGAGACGCCCGCGGAGGCCGCAGGCGCGATCCGTCGCTTCCTCAGGATTCCCGTCGCGCGAGGCCGATGAGACCGGCGACGCGGAACGGGATGACCTCACCCATCGCGAGCGATGTCTCGGTGCGTTCGACTCCCTCGATGGACAGGATTCGGGCGTCCGTGTCGAACAGGTGACGCGCGTCACGGCACGCGACGCGGGCGAGCAGATCGATCGATCCGCTCAGTCCGTGCGCCTGGACGACCTCGGGGATGCGCGCGAGCTCGTTGATGATGCGCGGAAGCTCGGTCTGTCGCACGCCGATGCTCACGAACGCTTGCAGGGGGAAACCGAGCACCTCGGGGGCGAAGGAGCGCTCGTAGGAGAGGAATATCCCGGTCTGCTCGAGGCGTGACATCCGGGCTTGGATCGTGTTGCGAGACAGACCGAGATTCTCGGCGAGCGCCACGATCGTGACCCGCGGATCATCGGCCAACGCCGCGAGGAGCTCGAGGTCGATACGGTCCAATCCAGACATAGTGCCAAACCATAGCAGTCCCGGTGTCCCGCAAATTGAGCAACATGCTCAAGCCGTCTTCCATTGCTTGAGCGACGTGTTCACCGAACGTACGCTCGGAGCAGGCCGGCGATGACGCCGCGTGCATCGCGCACAGCCCCACGAAGGCCGCCGAGACTGGAGGACGATGATGTCACCGCAGATCACGCCCATCGCCGACACCGCGCAGGACCTGGAGCTCTCGGAGCGCATCCTGATGCCGGACGGCACGCGAATCGCGAACCCCCGACTCGATCCTTTCGTCGCCGACGTCGACGCCGCCCAGCTGCGGGCGCTCCTGACGGACATGATCGTGCTGCGCCGCATCGACGCCGAGGGCGTTGCACTGCAGCGCCAGGGGCAGCTCGGGCTCTGGGCGCCCTGTCAGGGCCAGGAGGCGACCCAGATCGGCACCGCGCGGGCGCTGGAGGCGAGGGACTACGTGTTCCCGAGCTACCGCGAGACCGGAGTCATCTACGCCCGCGGTGCCGCGCCCGGCGACTACGTCCGCATGTGGCGCGGTGAGGAGGGGGCCGCCTACGACCCCGACGTGCTGCGGGTGGCGCCGCTGCAGATCATCATCGGCGCGCAGACGCTGCACGCCGTGGGCTACGCGCTGGGGATCCGCCATGAGCAGGCCGACGAGGTCGCGGTGACGTACTTCGGCGACGGGGCCACGAGTCAGGGCGACGTCAACGAGGCCATGATCTTCGCGGCCTCCTACCAGGCGCCCGTGGTGTTCGTGTGCCAGAACAACCACTGGGCCATCTCGGAACCGGTGTCGGTGCAGTCGCAGTACCCGATCGCGGGGCGCGCACCCGGCTTCGGCATCCCGAGCCTCCGCGTCGACGGCAACGACGTGCTCGCGTGCCTGGCCGCGATGCGCTGGGCACTCGAGCACGCGCGCTCCGGCAAGGGGCCGGCGTACGTCGAGGCGGTCACGTACCGCATGGGACCGCACACGACCGCGGACGATCCGACGCGTTACCGCGACGAGGCGGAGCTGGCGTCGTGGCGTCGTCGCGACCCCATCACCCGGCTCGAGGAGCACCTGCGCGCGGCGGGCGAACTCTCCGACGAGCATCGCGCCGAGTCGCAGGCGGTCGCCGACGAGGTGGCGAAGCAGATGCGGGCCGCCTGCCTCGGCATGGTCACGCGTCCGCCACTCGCGGTGTTCGACGGCGTCTACGCCGAGCCGCACACGGGTCTGGACCGCCAGCGCGACGAGTACGCCGCGTATCTGGCGTCGTTCGAGAGCGCGGTGTGAGGTGACCGAAGTGACTCTGGGCAAGGCCCTCGGCGCCGGCCTCCGACAGGCGATGCGCGACGACGAGAAGGTGGTCCTCCTGGGTGAGGATATCGGCAAGCTCGGCGGCGTCTTCCGGATCACGGACGGACTGCTCGACGAGTTCGGCGCCGCGCGGGTGATCGACACCCCCCTGGCGGAGTCGGGCATCGTCGGCATGGCGGTCGGCCTCGCGTTCCGGGGCTATCGACCGGTCGTGGAGATCCAGTTCGACGGATTCGTCTACCCCGCCTTCGATCAGATCGTGGCGCAGGTCGCGAAACTCCACTACCGGACGCAGGGTCGGGTGAAGATGCCGATCACGATCCGCATCCCGTGGGCCGGTGGCATCGGCGCCGCCGAGCACCACTCCGAATCTCCCGAGGCCTACTTCGTGCACACGGCGGGGCTCCGCGTGATCGCGGTCTCCAACCCGGCGGACGCCTATCGCAGTCTGCGCCAGGCCATCGCCTCCGACGACCCCGTCGTCTTCTTCGAGCCGAAGCGGCTCTACCACCACAAGGGCGAGGTCGATCTGGCCGCTCCGCTCGCCGACGCCCCGCCGATGGGCCTCGCCGAGGTGGTCCGGCCCGGCGGCGACGTGTCCCTCATCACCTACGGCGCGATGGTGTCGACCGCCCTGCAGGCCGCCGAGGCGGCCGAGGACGAGGGCGTCTCGATCGAGGTCATCGACCTGCGCTCCCTCTCGCCGGTCGACTACGACTCCGTGGCGGCATCCGTGCGCAAGACCGGACGCGTCGTCGTGGCGCACGAGGCATCGCGCGAGGCGGGCGTCGCGGCCGAGGTGATCGCCAGTATCACCGAGCGGTGCTTCGAGTACCTGGAGTCCGCTCCGCTGCGGGTGACCGGGCATGACATCCCCTATCCGCCCGCCAAGCTCGAGAAATACCACCTGCCCGACCTCGACCGGCTGCTCGACGCGGTCGACCGGGTGCTGGACCGCCCGAACAGCCTGACGGGGGTCGACGCATGATCGCGGAGTTCCTGTTGCCGGATCTCGGAGAGGGGCTCGCCGAGGCCGAGGTCGTGCAGTGGCTGGTCGCCCCGGGCGATCCGGTCGCCCTGAACCAGACCCTCGCCGAGGTCGAGACCGCCAAGGCCGTCGTCGAGCTCCCGTCGCCCTACGAGGGCACGGTCGCCACGCTGCACGCGGCGGCGGGGGAGACGGTCGCCGTCGGCGCTCCGCTCATCGCGTTCGACGTGGTCGGCGACGACGCGGCCGCGGAAGCGCGCACCGCGCAGGACGCAGGGGAGGGGGCGCCGGAGAAGGCTCAGCCGAACCTCGTCGGCTACGGTGCCGCGCCGGCAGCCAGTGGTCGTCCCGCCCGTCGCACCCGGCGCGTCGGAGCGTCACGGCCGTCGGCGGACACGGCGGTCTTGGAGGCCGCCCCGCATGACGCCGCGCCGTCCCCCACGGTCGACAGGGTGCTGGAGCGTCCGCGCTCCACGCCGCCGGTTCGGGCATATGCCAAACGTCTCGGCATCGACCTCGTGCTGGTCGCCGCGGCGATCGAGGACCGCGTCATCACCCGGCAGGACATCGATGCCTATGCCGAGCGCGTCGGCGCGGCCGTCCCTGGCACGCCCGACAGCGTGGTCGATGAGCCGATGTCCGTGCCCGATGCACCGCACGGCGCATCCGCGACGACACGTCGGGAGACCCGCATCCCCATCCGGGGCGTGCGCAAGCACACGGCGGCCGCGATGGTGCAGAGCGCGTTCTCCGCTCCTCATGTGACGGTCTTCCACACGGTCGACGTCACTGCGACCATGGAGCTTCTCGCCCGTCTGCGGGACGACCGCGCCCTCGGGGAGCTGCGGATCGGCCCGCTCGCGGTGATCGCGAAGGTCGTCTGCCTCGCTCTCTCGCGCGCTCCCGGTCTCAATGCGCGGTGGGATGAGGCTGCGGGCGAGATCGTGCAGTACGACTACGTCGATCTCGGCATCGCCGCCGCCACCGAACGCGGCCTGATCGTGCCGAACATCCGCAATGCCGAGTCGCTGTCGCTGACCGAGATCAGCGCGGCGCTGAAGAGCCTCGCGGAGACGGCCCGCGCCGGGAAGACGTCGCCGGCGGAGCTCGCGGGCGGAACCTTCTCGATCTCCAACATCGGCGTCTTCGGTGTCGATGCGGGAACGCCGATCCTGCCTCCGGGGCAGTCGGGAATCCTCGCCGTGGGCGCCGTGCGGCGGCAGCCCTGGGAGTTCCGAGGGGAGATCGCGTTGCGCGAGATGATGACGCTCAGCCTCTCGTTCGATCACCGTCTGGTGGACGGTGCCGAGGGTGCGCGGTTCCTGAAGGATGTGGCCGACGTGCTGGAGGAGCCGGGGCGCGCGATGCTGTTCAGCTGACAGCCCGGAGTGCGGCGTCCGCCATCGCGACCAGTACGGTCGCGGTGGCGGCGTGGCCCCGTGCAGCGGAGCGCGTGCTGTGGGGGGTGGAGTTGATGAGGCCGAAGCAGGCCTGCACCCGGAGGCGCAGTTCCTCCGGCGAGGCCTCGAGAAGCGGTGCCAGGGCGCCGATCCACAGCTCGATGTACGCGCGCTGCAGCCGCCGAACGGCGGAGCGGTCGGCGTCGGCCAGATGGGCCACGTCCTGATCCTGCACCTGGATCACATCGGCGTTGCCGAGGGCGAACTCGACGTGGAAGCGGACGAGCGCCCGCATGCGCTCCTCATCATCGGCGGCCGCCTGCGCGACCGCTGTACCGCCCGTGACCAGGTCATCACTGACCTTGACCAGCACAGAACCGAGAAGAGCCTGCTTACCGGCGTAGTGCCGGTACACCGCGGGTCCGGAGACACCGACCGCCGCTCCGATGTCCTCCAGGCTGACACCGTTGTAGCCGCGCTCGGCGAAGAGGCGTGCCGCGGCACGGAGGATCGCATCGGTGCGCTCCGCTTTGGCGCGGTCTCGGGCTGTGACCGGGGTTGTCATCTCAGTTAATCCTCGCTAACCTGAATCAACGGGTTAGAGCACACTAACCGAATCAGCAGGCACGCCGCCACCGTATGTCGGCGTGCGACGTGGGTCGAGGAGGACGTCACGATGCCTGTCACCCAGGAGTCTCTGGCCCGAGAGCTGCGTGAACGCCTCGCCACCACGGCTCGAGGTGGTCCCGATGCCTCCCGTCAACGCCACATCGCCCGCGGGAAGCTGCTGCCGCGTGATCGTGTCGCGCGGTTGCTGGACGAGGGGAGTCCCTTCATCGAGGTCGCCCCGCTCGCGGCGCACGGACTCTACGACGGGGAGGTGCCCGCGGCGGGCGTGATCGCCGGGATCGGCCTCGTGCACGGACGGCACGTGATGGTGGTCTGCAATGACGCGACGGTCAAGGGCGGCACCTACCTCCCGCTCACCGTCAAGAAGCACCTGCGCGCGCAGGAGATCGCTCGGGAGAATCGTCTCCCGTGCCTGTATCTGGTGGACTCCGGCGGCGCCTTCCTGCCCAAGCAGGATGAGGTGTTCCCCGATCACGACCACTTCGGGCGGATCTTCTTCAATCAGGCGACCATGTCGGCCGAGGGCATCCCGCAACTCGCGGCTGTCCTCGGATCGTGCACGGCCGGCGGCGCCTACGTGCCGGCGATGAGCGACGAGACCGTGATCGTGCGCGGTCAGGGAACGATCTTCCTCGGCGGGCCGCCACTGGTGAAGGCGGCGATCGGAGAGATCGTCACAGCGGAGGAGCTGGGCGGCGGAGAGCTGCATGCGCGCCGCAGCGGAGTCGTCGATCACCTCGCAGACGATGACGAGCACGCCCTCGAGATCCTCCGCGACATCGTCGCCACGCTGCCGCCGCCCGCTGCTCCCGCCTGGGAGGTCCACGAGAGCGTGGATCCGGCCGAGACCTCGTCGCTCTACGACGTCGTCCCCGTCGACGTCAATGCCGCGTACGACGTGCGCGAGGTGCTCGCGCGGTTGCTCGATGCCGACAGCTTCCACGAGTTCAAGGCCGAATACGGCACGACGCTCGTCACCGGGTTCGGGCGCCTGCACGGGCACCCCGTGGGCATCGTCGCCAACAACGGGGTGCTCTTCAGCGAGTCGGCGATGAAGGGCGCACACTTCATCGAGCTGTGCGATCAGCGCGGCATCCCCCTGCTCTTCCTCCAGAACATCACCGGGTTCATGGTCGGCTCCGACGCCGAGGCGGGCGGGATCGCGAAGGACGGCGCCAAGATGGTCACGGCCGTCGCCAGCACCCGGGTGCCCAAGCTCACGGTGATCATCGGCGGGTCCTTCGGCGCGGGCAACTACTCCATGTGCGGACGCGCCTACTCGCCGCGCTTCCTCTGGACCTGGCCGGCGAGCCGCATCTCGGTGATGGGCGGACCGCAGGCGGCATCGGTCCTCGCCACGGTCAAGGAGGACCAGCTCACCGCTCGTGGGGAGTCCTGGACCGCTGAGGACCGCAGCGCCTTCGAGGAGCCGATCCGCGCACAGTACGAGCAGCAGGGCGAGCCGTACTACGCCACGGCACGTCTCTGGGATGACGGGATCGTCGACCCGGCGCAGACCCGCGACCTGCTCGGACTCGCTCTCGACGTCGTGTCGCGCACCCCTCTGCCCGCCCCCCGCTTCGGCCTCTTCCGGATGTGAGTCGAGATGTCTGAGAACACCCTCCGTAGGGCCGCCGGGTCCTTCGACACGGTCCTCGTCGCGAACCGCGGCGAGATCGCGCGGCGCGTGATCCGCACACTGCGCGATCTCGGAATCCGCAGCGTCGCGGTCTACAGCGATGCGGATGCCGCGGCCCCGCATGTGCGCGAGGCCGATGTCGCCGTGCGCATCGGCCCGGCGCCCGCGGCCGAGTCGTACCTCGACATCGACGCCGTCATCCGCGCGGCCGTGCACACCGGAGCAGGGGCGATCCACCCCGGCTACGGCTTCCTCTCCGAGAGCGTCGGGCTCGCGGAGGCGTGCGCCGCGAACGGCATCGTCTTCGTCGGGCCCGGAATCTCCGCGCTGCAGATCATGGGCGACAAGGCCCGCGCGCGCGAGCACGTCGTCGCGCACGGGGTGCCGGTCGTCCCCGGATTCGACGCCGGCGGTCTCACCGATGCACAGATCGCGGATGCCGCCGACGAGGTCGGCTACCCGCTCCTGGTCAAGCCGAGCGCGGGAGGCGGCGGGAAGGGCATGGAGATCGTCGACGGCCCGTCCGGACTCCCGACCGCCCTCGCCGCCGCCCGGCGGGTCGCCTCCGCGGCCTTCGGGGACGACGCTCTGATCCTGGAGCGGCTGATCGGGCGCCCCCGGCACATCGAGGTGCAGGTCTTCGGCGACACGCACGGTCACGTCATCGCCCTCGGCGAGCGCGAGTGCACCCTGCAGCGCCGGCACCAGAAGGTCATCGAAGAGGCCCCGTCGGCGGGACTCGACGAGCACACCAGGACCCGTCTGCTCGACGCCGCGGTGCGCGCCGCGGAGAGCGTGGACTACGTGGGCGCGGGGACCGTGGAGTTCCTGATCGATGCGGATGCCCCCGACGAGGTGTTCTTCATCGAGATGAACACGCGCCTGCAGGTCGAGCACCCGGTCACGGAAGAGGTGACGGGTCTCGACCTGGTGGCGCTGCAGCTGCGGGTCGCGGCGGGGCATCCTCTCGACGTCGTCCCGGTCGTCCGCGGTCACGCCGTCGAGGCGCGCATCTACGCGGAGTCACCCGAGCGCGGCTTCCTGCCCTCCACGGGCACCGTGCTGTCCTTCCGCCCGCCCGTCGGCGTACGCGTCGACGCCGCGATCGAGACCGGGAGCGTCGTCACCGGCTTCTACGACCCCATGATCGCGAAGGTCATCGCGGTCGGCGACGACCGGGCGACCGCGCTCGCCCGGCTGGACCTCGCCCTTTCGCGCACCGTGGTGCTGGGCGTCGACACGAACATCGCGTTCCTGCGTCGCCTCTGCCGCCATGAGCGCGTCGTGGCGGGCGACCTCGACACCGGGCTCATCGAGACACTGCTTCCGCTGGAGCCGGTGCCGCCGACCTCCACCATGCTGGTGGCGGCGGCCATCGAGTCCGAGCGGTCGGCGGCTCCGGCGGCGATCCGCCCGCGAGCCAGTGCGTTGTGGACCTCCAGGCCGGGGTGGCGCCTGGGCTCGGCCGCGGTCCCGGTCGCATCGCCGCTGTACCTCACCGACGGAGACGAGGTCGTGTCGGTGCCGGACGGGGCGCGCGACCCCGGAGACGCCCGGGCCGCGGCGGATGCCGACGGCGCGGTGTGGGTGACCGAGCACGGGCTGAGCTCCCGCCTCCGCCCCGTGGACAGACGGACAGCGTTGCGACGTCGACTCGCCCGGCGCGAGAGCGCCGAGGCGTCCGCAGTTCCGCACGGACGCGCGCCCATGCCGGGCGCCGTCGTGGCCGTGCATGTCGCGGAGGGTGCGCCCGTGACGGCGGGCACCCCGTTGCTGTCGATCGAGGCCATGAAGATGGAGCACCCGGTGCTCGCACCGCAGGACGGCACCGTGCACCTGCTGGTGTCGGTGGGAGACCAGGTACGTCGTGACCAGGTGGTCGCGCGTGTGACGACGGAGGAGAGCTGATGATCGAGGATCTGACAGACGAGGAACGCGAACTCGCCGCGATGGTGCGGGAGTTCGCCGACACGGTGGTCGCGCCGCAGTCGTACGAGGCGGACCGCACGCACACGCTGTCCATGGATGTGGTGGCGCAGATGGGGGATCTCGGCCTGTTCGGACTGCCGTTCCCGGAGGAGTACGGCGGTCAGGGCGGCGACTACATGGCGCTGTGTCTCGCGATCGAGGCCCTGGGACGCGTCGATCAGTCCCTCGCGA
The DNA here is from genome assembly GCF_055361165.1 of Microbacterium sp. TW_SC_2. Taxonomy (NCBI): domain Bacteria; kingdom Bacillati; phylum Actinomycetota; class Actinomycetes; order Micrococcales; family Microbacteriaceae; genus Microbacterium; species Microbacterium sp. TW_SC_2. The sequence continues at coordinate 1,549,929 of NZ_CM143952.1, forward strand.
TCACGCTGGAGGCCGGGGTCAGTCTCGGGGCCATGCCGATCTTCCGCTTCGGGACCGAGGAGCAGAAGCGGGAATACCTCCCGGATCTGCTGGCGGGGCGTGCCCTGGCAGGCTTCGGGCTGACCGAACCCGAGGCCGGCAGTGATGCCGGCGCCACCCGCACCACCGCGCGGCTCGAGGGTGATGAGTGGGTGATCGACGGCTCGAAGCAGTTCATCACGAACTCGGGCACGCCCATCACGCGCTTCGTGACCGTGACCGCGGTCACCGGCACCGAAGGTGGTCGCAAGGAGATCTCGACCATCATCGTCCCGAACTCCACCCCCGGATTCACCGTGGAGGCGCCGTACGACAAGGTCGGCTGGAACGCGTCCGACACGCACCCGCTCACGTTCATCGGAGCCCGCGTCCCGGCCGCGAACCTGCTCGGTGCGCGGGGCAGCGGATTCCGCAGCTTCCTCAGCATCCTCGACGAAGGACGCATCGCCATCGCCGCGCTCTCCACCGGGGCGGCGGAAGGATGCCTGGAAGCGGCCGTCGACTATGCGAAGAACCGCACGATCTTCGGCAGCGCGCTGAGCACACGTCAGAACGCCCAGTTCACGCTGGCACGGATGCGGGCGCGGGTGCACACGGCGCGACTGGCGTGGCATCACGCCGCGCGACTGCGCGACACCGGCCGACCGTTCGCCGAGCAGGCGGCGATCGCCAAGCTCGTGGCGGGGGAGGCCGCGATGGACAACGCCCGGGATGCCACGCAGATCTTCGGGGGCAACGGCTTCATGAACGAGTTCCCGGTGGCGCGTCACTACCGCGACTCCAAGATCCTCGAGATCGGCGAGGGCACGACCGAGGTCCAGCTGCTCGTGATCGCCCGCGCGCTGGGGCTCGCCGGGTAGCGTGACAGCATGACCCAGGACATCATCCAGCGGGGACTCTTCTACGAGGAATTCGTCGTCGGCGCCCGCTACCTCCACCGACCGGGGCGCACGGCGACCGAGGCCGACAACGTCCTCTTCACCACGCTCACGATGAACACCCAGGCCCTGCACCTGGACGCGGCGTTCGCGGAATCCCAGTCGCCCTTCCACGCCCGGCTGATGAACTCGATGTGGACCCTGTCCACGATGGTCGGCGCCTCGGTCGGACAGTTGACCCAGGGCACGCTCGTGGCGCAGCTCGGCCTGGGGGACATCGCCTTCCCGCATCCGCTGTTCGCCGGAGACACGCTGTACACCGAGAGCGTCATCGTGTCGAAGCGCCTCTCGGCCTCACGGCCGGGTCAGGGCCTCGTCGAGATCGCCCACACCGGCAGGAACCAGGACGACACGGTGGTCGCGACAGCGCAGCGGACCGTGCTCGTGCGCACGCTCCCCGAGGAGGCGACCCGATGACGTTCGAACTCGGACCCGCCCTGCTGTTCTGCCCCGGCGACCGTCCCGAACGCTTCGGCACGGCGCTCGAGCGGGCGGACGCGGTGATCCTCGATCTCGAGGACGCCGTGCTTCCTGCCGCGAAAGCCGCCGCTCGGGCGAACCTCGTCGCCACCGACATCGATCCGTCCCGCGTGATCGTGCGGGTGAACGCGCCGGGATCCGAGGAGTTCGCCGCTGATCTCGACGCTCTGAGCCGGACCGATTTCACCACCGTCATGGTCGCGAAGACGGAGGAGCCCGAGGCTCTCGACCGCATCGACGACCGGTACTCGCTCATCGCCCTGTGCGAGACCGCGCGGGGCGTGCACGCGGCCGATCGCATCGCGGCGCACTCCCGGATCGTCGCGATGATGTGGGGCGCGGAAGACCTGATCGCCTCGCTCGGGGGCACCTCCAGCCGCACGCCCGACGGCGTCTATCGCGATGTCGCACGATACGCCCGCTCCCGCGTGCTGCTCGAAGCGGGCGCTCACGGAAAGCACGCGATCGACGCGGTCCATGTCGACATCGCCGACACCGCCGGACTCGAGGACGAGGCGAGGGATGCGGCGGCGTCCGGCTTCGCGGCCACGGCGTGCATCCACCCGAGCCAGGTCGGAGTGATCCGGGCGTCCTACCGGCCCGACGAGGCCGCGGTCGCGTGGGCGCATGCCGTGCTCGCTGCCGCCGAACAGGAGCGCGGGGTGTTCCGCTTCGACGGCCGGATGATCGACGAGCCGGTGCTGCGGCACGCGCGTTCGGTGGTGTCGCGCGCGAGCTGAGCGTCACCGCGCTCGGGGTGCGAGCGGTCGGACCGGTTCCCGCCGACCTCGATCAGATCAGGACGGCGGAATCCAGCAGCCGGAGGGATCCGGGCGCGGCCTCGAAGCGATGGGCGGAGCCGTTGGCGAGCACCTCGCCGACCCGGGGGAGCGTGCCGCCGGACACGTGATCGATGACGGCCCGGATCACACCACCGTGCGCCACCACGATCACGGACTCCGCGGTGGGCGCCGAACGCCGGCGAGCTTCGCGAGCGATACGATGCAGGGCGGAGATGGCGCGCACTCCGACCTCATCGAGCGATTCCGCGCCGGGGACCGGCGCATGCCAGTCGCCGTAGGCCGCGATGTACTCCTCCACGAGCATTCCCTCGCCCTCACCGAACTCGCGCTCCCGCACGTCGGCGACAGGCTCCTGGAGGGGGAGTCCGAGACGCTCCGCGATGATCTCCGCCGTCTCCCGCGCGCGCCGCAGCGGGCTCGAATAGACCGCGTGGTGCCTGCCCGCCAGCAACCGCTCAGCCGCGGCGCGCGCGTCGGCCCGGCCTGTCTCGTTGAGCGGGATGTCGGTCGATCCCTGGATGCGGCGATCGAGGTTCCAGTCCGTCTGTCCGTGACGCACGAGGGTGAGCAGGGTCATCGGAGAAGCTCCTGGAGGGCGGGGAGCACGTCGCTGGTGCCGGAGGCGATGGTGACATGCGCCCAGGTGTCCGCGCGGGTCGGCTCGTGGTTGACGATGATGAGGGGGATGCTGCGGCGGCGTGCCCGCTCCACGAGCCGCACGCCGGAGTTCACGACCAGGGAGGAACCGGCGACGATCAGCGCCGTGCTCGCGCGCAGCAGCGACTCCGCGGCGCGGAACCGGTCCTGCGGCACGTACTCGCCGAAGAACACGACGTCCGGCTTCAACATGCCCTCGCACACCGTGCATACGGGGATGACGAAGCCGTCGACGGTTTCGGGCAGCACGTCGCCGTCGGGGGCGAGCGCGACGTTCTCGGGCACCGTGATCCACGGGTTGAGTTCCTCGATCTGCACGGCGATGTCACGCCGATCGAACACCTGGCCGCACTGCAGGCAGAACACGCGACGCATCGTGCCGTGCACTTCGATGACATGCGAGCTGCCGGCACGCAGATGCAGACCGTCGACGTTCTGGGTGACGACGCCGGAGACGAGCCCGGAGGACTCCATGTCGGCGAGTGCGATGTGGCCGGGATTCGGCGTCGCCTGCGCGAAGGCCTTCCACCCGAGGTGGCCCCCGACCCAGTAGCGCCGTCGTGCCCGCTCGTCGCCGAGGTAGGTCTGGATGGTCATCGGATCATTCCGCGCGGGCGCACCGAGGCCGCGATAGGCGGGGATGCCGGAGTCGGTCGAGATGCCGGCTCCGGTGAGCAGTGCGATCCGTCGGCCGCGGAGCAGCTCGGCGGCGCGGGAGATGGTGGCCGACAGCTCGGCGGTGTTCGACACGCTCACAGGACCTCCTCGATCGAGTCTACGATGCCGGACGCGACCCGCGCCGCGGATGACGACGGAGCGGAGGCCCCGGCGATGACAGACTGGGAGCGTGGACCTGCTGCGTGTGACCGATGCCGACGATCGCCGCCTGGACGACTACCGCGATCTCACCGACACGGCCCTCCGTGTGCTGCGGGAGCCGGCCGGCGGCCTGTACATCGCCGAATCCACCAAGGTCATCGCGCGGGCCGTCGCTGCCGGCCATCGTCCGCGCTCGCTCCTCGTGCAGGAGCGTCGGATCGAGGACATCCGTCCCATCGTCGGTGCACTCGATGTGCCGGTGTACGTCGTCCCCGATGAGATCGCGGAGGCCGTGACCGGCTTCGCCGTGCACCGCGGGACGATCGCGTCGATGCATCGCCCGGAGTTGCCGAGCGTCCGCGAACTCCTCGATGGTGCGCGTCTCGTGCTGATCCTCGACAGCATCGGCGATCACACGAACGTCGGCGCCGCGTTCCGGGCGGCTGCCGGCCTCGGTGCGGATGCCGTGCTGCTGTCGCCCGGGGGAGCGGACCCGCTCTACCGGCGCAGCGTGCGGGTGAGCATGGGAACGGTGTTCCAGGTGCCGTGGACGCGTATCGACGACTGGGAGTCCGCGGTCGAGGATCTTCACGCCGCCGGGTTCGACATCGCGGCGCTGGCCCTGCGCGACGACGCGGTCACGCTCGACGCCTATGTCGCCGATCGTCCGGAGCGCGTCGCCGTCGTCATGGGATCGGAGGGCGACGGGCTCTCCCGCACGGTCATCGAGTCCGCGGACACGGTCGTCACGATCCCGATGTCCGGCGGGGTCGACTCGCTCAACGTCGCCTCCGCGGCGGCGGTCGCCCTCTGGGCTCTCAGGAACTGACCGACTCAGTCGGGCTCGCGGAAGACCATCGGCGACGGGTCGGGACGTTTCGCGGCGAGGTTGTCGCCGGACGACTGGTGGCGTAGACGCCGGAGCACCCACGGGACGAGGTGCGCGCGCGCCCACACGAAATCCTCCGAGCGCGCCTCGCGCCAGGTGCGCAGCGGGAGCGCGGCGGGCTGCATCGCCTCGAGGGTGTTCGGCACGTTCAGAGCCCGCAGCGCCATGCGCGCGACCTCGTGGTGACCGAGCGCGTTGTAGTGCAGGCGATCATCCGCGAAGAACCGGGCGTCCTGGACGACTTTGAGCGCCCACTGGTCGGCCACGATGCAGTCGTGGCGCTCGGCGATCGCGCGGACGTTCTCGTTGTAGATCGCGACCTTGCCGCGGAAGGCGCGCAGGACCGGGCTGAACCCCGTGTCGACGCCCGTGAACAGCAGTACCGCAGCGCCTGTCGAGGCGAGGCGGGACACCGCGTCCTCCAGCTGCGCCGCGATCGCGTCGGGGTCGGTTCCCGGACGGATGACATCGTTGCCCCCGGCGCAGATCGAGACGAGATCGGGGCGCAGCGCGATGGCCGGATCGATCTGGTCGGCGACGATCTGTGCGATCAGCTTTCCGCGCACGGCGAGGTTGGCGTACGCGAAGTCGTCGACTCCTTGACCGAGCACGTCGGCGACGCGATCGGCCCAGCCCCGGTGGCTCCCCGGTTGCACCGGATCGGGGTCGCCGATCCCCTCGGTGAACGAATCTCCCACGGCGACGAAGCGCCGCCACGGGTGTGGAGTGTCGTTCGGGACGTACGGGGTGCGGGTCGCATCCTGGTCGTTCATCCGGCTCTCCTCTTCCCACAGGCGGTGACGGCGGCGGCCGCCGCGCAGTCATCGAGCCTACCCCCGTCGACCGTTCCCGGAAGGGCGGGTCGGCGCCGGCGACTCGGATCCCGGGGGAGCGCGAACGCATGTCGGCGGCAGCGATTATCGTGGACTCGATGCTCTCTCCGTCCTTTCCTCAGCGCGCCCCGTGGGGAACCGCGAGCAAGCTGCGCGCCTGGCAACAGGAGGCGCTCGAGAAGTACTTCGAGGCCGACCAGCGCGACTTCCTGGTCGCGGCGACGCCCGGCGCCGGCAAGACCACCTTCGCCCTCACCCTCGCCGTCGAGCTCATGCGGACGGGCGAGGTGAACCGCATCATCGTGGTCGCGCCGACCGAGCACCTCAAGACCCAATGGGCCGACGCGGCGGCGCGCGTCCACATCCGCCTCGACCCCCGATTCCGCAACAGCGACTGGGCGCCGGCACGGCACTATCACGGGGCCGTCGTCACGTACGCGCAGGTCGCGGCGAAGTCATCGGTGCATCGTCATCTCACCGAAGACGCGAAGACCCTCGTGATCCTCGACGAGGTGCACCACGGAGGCGACGCGCTCAGCTGGGGCGATGCGATCCGCGACGCCTATGCCCCGGCGAAGCGGCGCCTGCTGCTGTCGGGGACGCCCTTCCGCAGCGACACCGCTCCCATCCCGTTCGTGGAATACCACCCCGACGAGTCCGGGGCGCGCATCTCCCGCACCGACTACAACTACGGCTACGGCCGCGCTCTGGCCGACGGCGTCGTGCGCCCCGTGCTGTTCCACATGTACGCCGGCAAGATGCGCTGGCGCACGACGAACGGTGACGAGCTCGAGACGCATCTCGGGCAGGACAACACGAAGGACGTCACCTCCCAGGCCTGGCGCACCGCGCTCGATCCGGAGGGGGAGTGGATGCCGGCCGTGCTCTCGGCCGCGGATCGCCGTCTCACGGAGATCCGTCACCACGTGCCGGATGCCGGCGGTCTCGTGCTCGCCACGGACCAGACCGTCGCCCGCGCCTACGCCAAGATCCTGCACAGCATCACGGGACAGCATCCCACCGTCGTGCTGTCCGACGACGCGACGGCCTCCGAGCGCATCGACCGGTTCAGCGCCACGGACGCCCGGTGGATGGTCGCGGTGCGCATGGTGTCGGAGGGCGTCGATGTACCCCGACTCGCCGTCGGCGTCTATGCCACCTCGTCGTCGACGCCGCTGTTCTTCGCGCAGGCGATCGGACGCTTCGTGCGAGCACGGCGCCGCGGTGAGGCCGCCAGCGTGTTCCTGCCTCAGGTGCCGGTGCTCATGGGCCTCGCGAACGAGATGGACAAGCAGCGCGACCACGCCCTCGATCGGCAGTCGAACGACGAGGGCGACGGCCTCGAGGATTCGCTGCTCGACAGTGCCAATCGTGAGGACGATGCCTCCGACGCGCTGACGCAGGAGTTCAGCTATCAGGCGCTCTCCTCGGTGGCGCACTTCGATCGTGTCGTGTTCGAAGGGCAGGAGTTCGGGCAGCTCGCCGAGCCCGGAACGCCCGAGGAGGAGGAGTTCATCGGGTTCCCCGGTCTTCTCGAGCCGGAGCACGTGCATGAGCTGCTGATGCACCGCCAGAGCAGGCAGTCGCGCCTGCGTGAGGCGCGCGAAGCCTCGGCCGCGCCCACGGAGACGACCACGCTCCCCGCGCCGCTGCACCGCACCCTCAAGGAGCAGCGCCAACTGCTCAACAGCCTCGTGGGTCTGTATGCGCGGCAGAAGGGCGAGCCGCACGGCGCGGTGCACGCCGAGCTGCGTCGTATCTGCGGCGGACCTGCGGTCGCCCAAGCCACGGTCACACAGCTGCAGTCGCGCATCGACGTGCTGCGCAAGCGCGTCCGCTCCTGACCCCGCGGGTCGGCTTCGGATCCCCGAAATGCTGGCAATCGTGCGCTCGGTGGGGCCGCGCGAGGCGGTCGAGGCTAGCGTGGAACGGTTGCCCTGAGCCGGGCACGCACTGATGCCAGGAGGACCCATGACAGCCCCCGCTGCCGCGGAACCGACCGCCGCCGACCGCCGCCGCTGGGCGCGCTATCTCGTCGAGGAGCGCGCCGAAGGCCACGTGTACCAGCGGCTCGCCGCGACGCGCTCCGGAGAAGAGCGCGACATCCTGCTCAGTCTCGCCGAGGCGGAGCGTCGACACGAGCAGCATTGGCTCGACCTGCTCGGCGGTGAGCCGGCACGCCTGCCGCGCGCCGGTCTGCACTCGCGCATGCTCGGGTGGATGGCGGGCCGGTTCGGCTCCATCTTCGTGCTCGCCCTCGCCCAGAGCGCCGAAGCGCGCTCGCCCTATGACGAGGAGCAGTACGCGACCCCCGCCATGCGCGCCGACGAGAAGGTGCACTACGAGGTCGTACGCGGCCTCGCGGCACGGGGACGACGCCGGCTGTCTGGCTCGTTCCGTGCCGCCGTGTTCGGCGCGAACGACGGTCTCGTCAGCAACCTCGCCCTCGTGCTCGGCATCGGCGCGACCGGCGTGAGCGCGAGCTTCGTGCTGTTCAGCGGCGTCGCCGGCCTGCTCGCCGGGGCCCTCTCGATGGGAGCGGGAGAATTCGTGTCGGTCCGCTCGCAGCGCGAGCTGTTGGCCGCCACCGAGGCGAACGAGGACGCCGCGGACTCCGCAGGAGACCTCGACATCGACGAGAACGAGCTCGCGCTCGTCTACCGCGCGCGGGGGATGGATCCCGAAGAGGCACTGGGACGTGCCCGACGCATCGTGACCGCGGCTCAGGCGGGCGCACGACGCACGGCGACCGGTCCGGTCCGCACGCACACGGGAGATGAGCACGACATCGTCGGCAGCGACTGGACCGCCGCGATCTCCAGCTTCCTGCTCTTCTCCTCGGGGGCGGTCATCCCGGTGCTGCCGTGGATCTTCGGCCTGGAGGGCACCACCGCCGTCGTCGTGGCTCTGATCCTCGTCGGCATCGCCCTGCTCAGCACGGGCGCCATGGTCGGCATCCTCTCGGGTGGTCCGCCGCTGCGCCGTGCCCTTCGACAGCTGGCGATCGGATTCGGGGCTGCCGCGATCACGTACCTGCTCGGGCTGCTGTTCGGCGTGGGCGCGGTCTAGCCGCCGTGCGGGGTGGAAACACCCCGTAACGCGAAGAAGGCCCCCTCTCGGGGGCCTTCTTCTCTCTCTGTGCGCGGAGGGGGACTTGAACCCCCACGCCCTTTCGGGCACTGCGACCTCAACGCAGCGCGTCTACCATTCCGCCACCCGCGCAGGTGTTGGATGATCGTTGCCGACCGAAGAATGACACTATCACGAGTTGTGCGGACGCTCGAAACGAGCCGTACGCCCGGGCGTGGCACGCGCATTCGGTAGCCTGATCACATGATCGATCCGTCGCTTCCCGAGGTCGTGCGCGTCGCGAGTGACCTGATCCGCTTCGACACCTCGAACTTCGGCGGCGGCAACGCCAAGGGGGAGCGCGAGGCCGCCGAGTACGTCGGCGCCTACCTCGAAGCGCTCGGTCTCGAGGTCGAATACTACGAGCCGGTCGACCGACGGACCAACGTGATGGCCCGGATCCCGGGGCGCGACCGGACCAAGCCCGCACTGGTCGTGCACGGTCACCTGGACGTCGTCCCCGCGATGGCGGAGGACTGGACGGTCGACCCGTTCGCCGGGCTCGTCCGCGACGGCATGCTCTGGGGCCGCGGCGCGGTCGACATGAAGAACATGAACGCGATGATCCTCACCTCGGTCGCCGACATCCTGCGCGCGGGTGAGCAGCCCGAGCGCGACCTCGTGCTCGTGTTCTTCGCCGACGAGGAGAACGGGGGAGTCGAGGGGTCCGCGTTGGTCGTCCAGGATCGTCCGGAGTGGTTCCAGGGCGCCGGCGAGGCGATCAGCGAGGTCGGCGGGTACTCGATCACGGTCGATGACCGTCGGGCGTACCTGCTGCAGGTCGGCGAGAAAGCGCTGATCTGGATTCGCCTGGTCGCGAAGGGGCGTGCGGGTCACGGCAGCCGTCTGCATGACGACAACGCCATCACGCGGCTCGCCGAGGCCGTCACGGCGATCGGGCGCACGCGGTGGCCCATCCTGCTCACCCCGACCACCACCGCGCTGCTGGACGGGCTCAGTGCCCTGACCGGACGCAGCGTCGACGATCCCGACGCCCTCGCCGCCGCGGCCGGACCCGCCGAGGCGTTCTTGCGCTCGACGTTCCGCACGACGACGAACCCCACGGTGCTCGCAGCCGGATACAAGCACAACGTGATCCCCGAACGCGCCGAGGCGCTGATCGACGTCCGGGTCATCCCCGGGACCGAGGATGACGTGCTCGCCGAGCTGCAGCAGATCGCAGGAGACGACATCGTGATCGAGACCGTGGTCCGCGACATCGGCATGGAGACGCCGTTCGAGGGAGATCTGGTCGAGGCGATGGTCGCGAGCATCGGCCGTCACGACCCCGGGGTGCCCGTGATCCCTTACCTGCTCGGCGCCGGCACCGACAACAAGGCGCTCGCGTACCTGGGGATCACCGGCTACGGCTTCGCGCCGCTCAAGCTGCCGGCCGACCTCGACTTCACGGGCATGTTCCACGGAGTCGATGAGCGTGTACCCGTAGAATCGCTTGTCTTCGGCCAGCGGGTGCTGACCGACCTGTTGCGCACGTACTGAGCGCTCACGGCACTCCTCGCGCGATCCCCTGACTCAGAAGGCCTTCCTCTCCATGCATCTGTTCGAAGCGCTCATCCTCGGTATCGTCCAGGGGCTCACCGAGTTCCTGCCGATCTCCTCCAGCGCCCATCTGCGCATCCTCGGCACCTTCCTGCCGTCGGGGGAGGACCCCGGTGCCGCCTTCACGGCCATCACGCAGATCGGGACCGAGGCGGCCGTGGTCGTCTTCTTCTGGCGCGACATCGTGCGGATCGTGTCGCAGTGGTTCCGCTCCCTGCTCGGCAAGGTGCCGCGCAGCGATCCGGATGCGCGCATGGGCTGGCTGATCATCATCGGCAGCATCCCGATCGTGCTGCTCGGTCTGCTGTTCCAGGATCAGATCGAGACCGTCCTCCGCTCGCTGTGGATCGTCGCCATCATGCTGATCGTCTTCGGCATCCTTCTCGGCATCGCCGATCATGTCGGAGCCAAGCGACGGAAGCTGAACGATCTCACGTACCCCCACGGCGTGGCCTTCGGCTTCGCTCAGGCCCTCGCACTCGTTCCGGGCGTGTCGCGCTCCGGCGGCACGATCACGATCGGACTCTTCCTCGGCTACGAGCGCGCGGCTGCGGCCCGCTACGCCTTCCTGCTCGCCATCCCGGCGGTCTTCGGCAGCGGTTTCTACCAGGTGTACAAGAGCTGGGGAGAGCCGGCGTTCTTCTCGTTCGGTGACACGCTCGCCGCGACCGGTGTCGCGTTCGTCGTCGCTCTCGGCGTGATCGCGTTCTTCATGAACTGGATCTCGAAGCACAGCTTCCTGCCGTTCGTGATCTACCGCATCCTGCTCGGCACCGTGCTGCTGGTGCTGCTCGGGACCGGGGTCATCGCCGCCTGAGGATCGTCCTCGCCGCGCGCGCTGCGCCTTCCGGCGTCAGCGCTTGCGGTCGCCGGGACCGTCGTCGCGCCGACGGAGGTAGCGCTCGAACGCCTGCGCGATCGCATCCCCGGAGGCCTCGGGGGAGTCCCAGGTGTCGCGTGTGCGCTCGAGCTGGCGGATGTACTCCGCCATGTCCTCGTCATCGGCCGCTGCGGCATCGATCGACGCTTCCCAGGCTGCGGCTTCCGTGCGCAGGTGATCGCGTGACACGTCGACGCCCGTGAGCTCCTCGAGGCGATCGAGAAGGGCCAGGGTCACTTTCGGCGAGGGAGTCGCGGTCGCGACGTAGTGCGGCACGCTGGCCCAGAGGCTCGCCGTGGGGATGCCGGCACTCTCGGCGAAGTGCTCGATCACGCTGAGGATTCCGACGGGGCCCTCGTACAGCGAGCGCTCGAGGTCGTGCGCCTCGCGGACCTGCTCGTTCTGGCTCGAGGTGAAGATCGAGATGGGGCGGGTGTGCGGCACGTCGGACAGCATGGCGCCCAGCGTCACGACGCCCGTGACGTCGTCACGCAGCGCGATGTCGATGAACTCCGAGGCGAATGACTGCCACGTACGGGCCGGCTCCACGCCGGTGAGGATCCAGAACTCGGGGTCCGTGCCGGTCGCCGACACGCGCGGACGCCAGAGCCCGGCCTCGGGCCACTTCAGCTGACGCCGTCCCTCGGCATCGGTCTGTGTCGACGGACGCGTGTACTGGTAGTCGAAGTACAGCTCAGGGTCGACCGAATGCACCAGGTCGTAGTCGGTCGAGGCGCGCAATGCCTCGACCGCGCCACTCGCGCCCTCGCCCGCATCGTTCCACCCGTCGAAGGCGACGATGACGATGCGTGAACCGAGAACATCCATCCGGGGCTCCCTTCGAGGTCGGGGACGTATCCCTCCAGGCTAGTCCGCGTGGGCGGGAAGTGGGCGTCCGCCCCGGCTAGCATGGGTTCAGTGAGCAGACAGCCCCGCGCGGTCCTTTGGGACATGGATGGAACCCTCGTCGACACCGAACCGTACTGGATGGCGGCGGAGACGACCCTGGTGGAGTCGTTCGGAGGTACCTGGAGCCACGAGGATGCTCTGCAGCTCGTCGGCAACGGACTCCTCGACAGCGCACTCATCCTGCAGCGTGCCGGCGTCGACATGGAGGCCGAGGCGATCATCTCGACCCTCACGGACGCCGTGCAGGAGTCGCTGCGCACGGACGGCGTGCCGTTCCGCCCGGGAGCGCGCGAGCTGCTCCGCGAGCTCAAGGACGCGGGCATCCCCACCGCCCTGGTGACCATGTCGCTTCGACGGATGGCGCTCGGCGTCGTCGAGCTGATCGATTTCGACGCGTTCGATCTGGTGGTCGCCGGCGATGATGTCGACAACCCGAAGCCGCACCCCGAGCCGTACCTGCAGGCCGCGGCCCTGCTCGACATCGACATCGCCGAGGCCGTCGTGATCGAGGACTCGCCCACGGGTCTCCGCGCGGGGATCGCGTCCGGCGCCGTCGTGCTCGGAGTGCCTCACATCGTGTCGCTCGACGAGATCGGCGCGCACGAGCTGTGGCCGACGCTGGACGGGCGTGGTCTCCCGGAACTCATCGACCTGTTCGACCGCCAGAGCACGTCGACGGGAGTCACCCGATGACCGAGTACTCCGCACCACGACCGAGCGGCCCGTTCCGCGTCGGCGATCGTGTGCAGCTCACCGGGCCGAAGGCACGTCTGCACACCGTGACGCTGCGGGAGGAGGGTGAACTCCACACCCACCACGGCGTCCTCCGGCACCGTGATCTCATCGGCCTGCCCGACGGCTCCGTGGTCGCGAACAGCTCGGGGCACGACTACCTCGCGCTGCGCCCGCTGCTGCGTGATTTCGCGATGTCGATGCCTCGGGGCGCCGCGATCGTCTACCCCAAGGACGCCGCCCAGATCGTGATGCAGGCGGACATCTTCCCGGGGGCGACGGTGGTGGAGGCCGGGGTCGGTTCGGGTGCGCTCTCGCTCTCCCTGCTGCGCGCGGTCGGACCGACCGGCACCCTGGTGTCCTTCGAGCGCCGGGAGGACTTCGCCGACGTGGCACGCGGGAACGTCACGACATTCTTCGGCGAGACCCCCTCGACGTGGCGTGTGGTCGTCGGAGACCTGATCGACGCGCTCCCGGCGGAGCAGCCTGCCGGCACGGTGGATCGTGTCGTCCTCGACATGCTCGCACCGTGGGAGTGCATGGACGTGGTCGCCGACGCCCTGACTCCGGGCGGCGTGGTGCTGTGTTACGTCGCGACCGCGACGCAGCTCTCCCGTGTCGCCGAGTACATCCGCGGCACCGGGCTCTTCACCGACCCGGAGGCGTCCGAGACGATGGTGCGCGGCTGGCACGTCGAGGGGCTGGCGGTGCGCCCTGACCACCGAATGGTCGCGCACACCGGTTTCCTGCTCACGGCACGCCGGCTCGCGCCCGGCGCGGTCGCTCCGTCTGTGAAACGCCGCGCGTCGAAGAGCAGCTACGGCGACGACGACGTCGAGCAGTGGACGCCGGGAGCTGTCGGAGACCGCGAGATCAACGACAAGAACCTGCGCAAGCGCGTGCGCGAAGCGGCGAAGGCTGCCGACGGGGCACGCCTCGCGGCATCCGCGCGCGAATCCGAGCAGACGACGGAATAGACTGGAGGGCGTGCGTAAAACGTCCGCCGTTCTGGCCTCCCTCAGCCTCGTCGTCCTCGCCCTGACGGGATGCGCGGCATCCCCGGCCTCCGACGGGGCCGCGTGCGAGCGCGATTCCGGCGGCGACAAGGTGCTCAGCGCCGCCACCGTCACCGGGGACCTCGGTTCCACGCCCGACGTGGAGGTGTTCCCCCCGGTCAAGGTCGAGGAGAGCGCGTTCGCCGACATCACGGTCGGCGACGGACGCACCCTGACCTCCGACTTCCAGCCGATGGTCCTCGACATCGCCTTCTACGGCGGCGAGAGCGGCGAGGAGCTCTACACCTCCGAGTTCAACGGAGATCTGAGCCGCGTCAACAACATCGACTTCTGGACTCAGAAATCGCCGGGGCTCGGCAAGGTGCTCGAATGCGCCACGGGTGGCAGCCGGGTGCTCGCGCTCCTCACGCAGGAGGACTTCGGCGCGCAGAACGCCGAGGGCTTCGGTCTCGCAGCCGATGAGAACGTCGTGGCCGTGATCGACGTGCTCGACGTCTATCCGACGCGTGCGTCCGGCGAATCGCAGTTCAACGACGCACAGGGCCTTCCCACCGTCGTCCGCGCCCCCGACGGCACCCCCGGCATCATCATCCCGGACAGCCCCGCGCCCACCGAGGCCGTGACGCAGACCCTGATCAAGGGCGACGGGCCCGAGGTGAAGAAGGGCGACACGATCGTCAACAACATCCTCGCCGTCAGCTGGGACGACAAGACCGTCGCCACGAACACGTGGGGCTCCGCAGCGAGCTTCGGCGCTGCGGCGAACGAACTGATCGGCGCCACGGTCGGCTCCCAGCTTCTCGTCGTCGTCCCCGAGTCCGAGGGGACCCCGGCGACCGCGATCGTCGTCGACATCCTCGGCGTCGTGCCGACCGCCACGCCGTGATGGTCGCCCGGATACCCGCGGAGGAGCGTCTGACGAATCTCGTCGTGGCGCTCATGTCCACGGAGATCGGGCTGACCAAGCAGCAGATCCTCGACAACGTCTCGGGCTATCGCCAGCGAGCGGATGCCGGGACCAGGGCGGACGCGCTCGAGAAGATGTTCGAGCGCGACAAGGAAGAGTTGCGCTCGCTCGGGGTCCCGATCGAGACGATCGGCGATGCCGCCGATCCGAACGACCTGCGCGAGGCGCGCTATCGCATCCCGCAGGCGGAGTACGACCTGCCGAGCGACATCGAGTTCACCCCCGCCGAGCTCGCCGTGCTCCGGCTCGCGGGAAGCGTGTGGAGCGCGGAGTCCGCGTCCGGCGACGCACAGTCCGGCGTGCGCAAGATCCGTGCGCTCGGAATCGACGGCGACGAGCCGATCATCGGCTTCGCCCCTCGGATCACGGCCCGTGACGCGGCGTTCGCCCCTCTGCAGGAGGCGATCGAGAAGAGCCGCGTGGTGCGTTTCGACTATCTCAAGCCGGGGGAGCAGTCGCCCCGTCGCCGCACGGTGCGGCCGCTGGCTCTCGTCGACTACGAAGCGCGCTGGCATGTGTACGGCGTCGATGTCGACATCGATGAGGACCGCACCTTCCTGCTCGGCCGCGTCGTCGGCGAGGTCTCGGTGTCGGCGACGACCTTCGACCCCGCCCTGCGAGACGGCGCGGGGGAGCGCGCGCTCCGCGGTCTTGCCCGCGTCGCCGCCGAGAATTCGGCATTGATCGAGGTCACCCCGGGCACGGAGGCCGCGCTGCGGCTCGGCCGTCGGGCGACTCCCGCCGCGCAGGGTATCCACGTGCCGTTCGTCGACCTGCACATCCTCGCGGATGAGATCGCCTCGTACGGTCCCGAGGTCCGGGTCGTCGAGCCGGAGGCCCTGCGCGATGCCGTGATCGACCGACTGCAGGCCGTCGTCGACGCGCACAGCTCGGACAGGTCCCGGGAAACGGAAGGAGGCGCTCGATCGTGACGACTCCCGCCAAGCCCTTGCTGGCCGCAGATCGTGTCCGGCTCTACCTCACGCTCGTCCCCTACCTGCTGGAGCGCGGCGAGGTCTCTCTCGCCGAGGCCGCCGCGGAGTTCGGGGTGTCTCCGCGGGAGATGCGCGCGATGGTGGAGAAGCTGACCGTGATCGGTCTGCCCGGCGAGTCCGGATACTGGCAGCAGCCCCAGGAGATGTTCGACATCAACTGGGATCTGCTCGATCAGGAGGACATCATCCTGATCACCAACGACGTCGCACTGCGACGCGTGCCCCGTTTCACCGCGCGCGAAGCTGCGGCGCTGCTGGCAGGCCTGCAGATGGTGGCCGCGGTGCCCGCGGTCTCGGACTCCGGCTTGGTGACCGGGCTCATCTCCAAGCTCTCCCGGGGTGCGGCGGATGCTCCCGCCGAGGTCGTGGTCGCCCCCAGCGCCGTCGACGAGGTCCGCGACGCGGTCGCCCGCGGTGTGCAGAGCGGGCGGGCGATCTCCTTCACGTATCAGGCGCCGGATGCCGAGCCGACCACTCGAACGGTCGACCCGGTGCAGATCCTGATCACCAACGCGCAGTGGTATCTGCAGGGCTGGTGTCATCTGCGCCGCGCGATGCGCACCTTCCACCTCGATCGCGTCAGCGACCCGCAGCTCACCGATATCCCGATCACGCATGCCGGCGACCATGTGCCGGAGGCGTTCTCCGGCCTGGAGGACGAGCGGCAGGTGGAGGTCCGGCTGCCGGAGCGGCTCGTCCCGCTGCTCGGCGGCTTCCTCCCGACGGCGACGCTGGATGCGGTCGACGGCGTCATCACCGCGCACCTGCATCTGGCTGATCCGCGGGGGATCAAGCGTCTCGCCACACGGTTCGGTGGGGACATGGAGGTCGTCGCTCCGCCGATCGCCCGTTCCGCCACCCGGGACTGGGCAGCGTCAGGACTCGCGCTGTACCACCGGCCCGGCGCTGAGGATTGATCTGTAGACTGAGGGAAATCGCCCAACGACGAGGGGAAATCTGACATGTTCGCTGGAATGCAAGGCTGGCACCTGCTGATCGTGCTCGCCGTGATCCTCCTCCTGTTCGGTGCAGCGAAGCTCCCGGCGCTCGCGAAGAGCATGGGCCAGTCGGCTCGTGTCTTCAAGGGAGAGATGAAGGCGATGAAGGACGACGATGCGGATCGCGTCGACTCCGTCGCTGTCGAGCCCACCACGGTGAAGCCCGCCCCGGTGAAGGACTCGAGCATCGACCCTGAGACCCCGCCTCGCGCCTGATCGACCGTGGCAGTCATCGAGCCGCCCGCCAAGGAGAAAGCGGGGCGCGATCGGAGAATGTCGCTCGGCGCGCACCTCGTCGAGCTGCGCAAGCGGCTCATGTACGCGGCGCTCGCTCTGCTGGTGGGCATGGTGATCGCCTTCATCGTGGCCGACCCGATCATCCACTTCATCACCGGTCCCATCCGTGAGATCGCGGAGAAGCGTGGCGACGACTTCGGGGCGATGAACTTCAGCACCGTCACCGCCGCGTTCGACATGCGCATGCGCATCGCCTTCTCCATCGGGCTGTTCGCCTCAGCCCCCGTCTGGCTCTGGCAGATCTGGGCGTTCATCATGCCCGGCCTCACGCGCAAGGAGATCCGGTACACCCTGGCGTTCGTCGTCGCCGCGGTGCCGCTCTTCCTGGGTGGTTGCTACCTCGGCGTGATGATCATGCCGCACATCATCGAGTTGATGTGGAGCTTCACCCCCGAAGGCGCGACGAACCTGTACTCCGCGCAGGAGTACTACGACTTCATCTTCAAGCTCATGCTGGTGATCGGCATCTCGTTCGTGCTGCCGGTCTTCCTGGTGGCGCTCAACGTGGCCGGGGTCATGAGCGGCCGCGCGATCCTCAAGGGATGGCGCGTCGCGATCGTCATCGCGACGGTCTTCGCCGCGCTGGCGACCCCCGCCGCCGACGTCGTGAGCATGCTGATGCTCGCCGGCATCCTGATCGTGCTGTACTTCGCCGCGGCATCGTTGTCGCTGCTGTTCGATCGGCGCAAGCGCAAGCGCGATGTCACGACCGGCGTGCTGCCGGATCCCCTATGAGTTCGCCCTCCGAGCGCTACGCGGCAGCTCGGGCCGCCACCGAGCATCCGGCCACGGTGGCCTTCGCGGCGCGCCAGAAGTTCGAGCTCGACCCGTTCCAGATCGCCGGCTGCCATGCCCTGGAGCGGGGGAGGAGCGTGCTCGTCGCGGCGCCCACCGGTGCGGGCAAGACCATCGTGGGGGAGTTCGCGATCCACCTCGCGATGCAGACCCCGAGCGACAAGGCCTTCTACACGACGCCGATGAAGGCGCTCTCCAACCAGAAGTTCCGCGAGCTGGTCGAGGTCTACGGCGCTGACGATGTCGGGCTGCTGACCGGTGACACGAACATCAACGGCAACGCGCGGATCGTGGTGATGACCACCGAGGTCCTGCGTAACATGATCTACGCCGATTCGGCCGCCCTGCGCGACCTCCGCTACGTCGTGATGGACGAGGTGCACTACCTCGCCGATCGCTTCCGCGGAGCGGTGTGGGAAGAGGTCATCATCCATCTCCCGCAGCACGTGCGCCTGGTGTCGCTGAGCGCCACGGTGTCGAACGCGGAGGAGTTCGGGGATTGGCTCGACACCGTCCGCGGCGACACCGAGGTCATCGTCTCCGAGATCCGTCCGGTCCCGCTCGAGCAGCACGTCCTCGTCCGCGACGACCTGCTCCCGCTGTTCGACGACCGCGCCGGTATCGCGACCGCGCAGGTGAATCAGGAGCTGATGCGCATCCGCTCCTTCACCGGCTCGAACTACGAGAACAACCGGCAGACGCAGTCCTACATCAGCAACCGGCACGCGGGACGCCAGAGCAAGCGGCCGCAACGGGGAGGTCAGCGCCCGGTGCGGCCCTCGAACATGCGCCGTATCGAACGCATGGATCGCCCCGACGTGATCACGCTGCTGGAGCGCGCCAACCTGCTGCCGGCGATCTTCTTCATCTTCAGTCGTGTCGGCTGCGATGCCGCCGTGCAGCAGGTGCGACGCTCCGGCATCCGTCTCACGACGACCGAGGAGCGCGCGGAGATCCGTGCGATCGTCGAAGAGCGCACGCGGTCGCTGCAGGACGAGGACCTCGGGGTTCTCGGTTACTGGGACTGGTTGGAGAACCTCGAGCGCGGCGTCGCGGCGCACCATGCGGGTATGCTCCCGGCCTTCAAGGAGGTCGTGGAGGAGCTCTTCCGCCTCAAGCTCGTCAAGGCCGTCTTCGCCACCGAGACGCTCGCCCTCGGCATCAACATGCCCGCACGCACGGTCGTGCTCGAGAAGATGGAGAAGTTCAACGGCGAGGCCCGCGTGGCGATCACCTCGGGCGAGTACACGCAGCTCACCGGCCGGGCGGGTCGCCGCGGCATCGACGTCGAGGGACACGCGGTCGTGCAGTGGACCGAGGGGATGGATCCGCAGGCGGTCGCCGCGCTCGCCTCCCGGCGCACCTACCCGCTGAACTCGAGCTTCCGGCCCACGTACAACATGGCGGTCAATCTGATCGATCTGTTCGGCAAGCCGCGGGCACGGCAGATCCTCGAATCATCCTTCGCACAGTTCCAGGCCGACCGCGCGGTCGTGGGACTGGCTCGTCAGGTCCGGGAGTCCGAGGGCTCGCTCGCGGGCTACGAGACCGCGATGGCGTGCGAGCACGGGGATTTTTCCGAGTACTCGGCGATCCGCCGCGAGCTCAGCGACCTCGAGAAGAAGAACCGTCAGGACTCGCACGCCCCCCGTGCGGCGCGCGACAAGCGCCTGAAGCGCATCCAGTCGCTGCGCACCAGCATGCAGCGCCACCCCTGCCATCGGTGCCCCGATCGGGAGGCTCACGCGCGCTGGGCGGAGCGCTACTGGAAGCTCAAGCGTCAGACCGACCGTCTGCGTCGTCAGATCGAGACCCGTACGGGTACGGTCGCGCGCGTCTTCGACCGTGTGGTCGAGGTGCTCGAGACGCTCGACTACCTCTCGGAGACGTCGGGGGAGACCGCCCTGACCGACGCGGGGCGGACTATGCGTCGGATCTACGGCGAGCGGGATCTGCTGGTGGCGGAGTCTCTGCGTCAGGGGCTGTGGCGGGGCCTGGATGCGCCTTCCCTGGCGGCCATGGCCTGCTGCCTGGTGTACGAGCCCCGTCGAGACGAAGCGAACTCGGGCGAGCACGGGCTTCCGCGCGGCGCGTTCCGATCCGCGTACGAGAAGACGACCACCCTCTGGGCGGAGCTTGACGATCTGGAGAAGGACCACCACCTTCCCGGCAGTGAGCCGCTCGCGGCCGGCCTTGCGGGGGCGATGCACTCCTGGGCACGCGGCGGAATGCTCGATCGTGTGCTGATCGACGCCGACATGGCAGCCGGCGATTTCGTGCGCTGGGCGAAGCAGACGATCGACCTGCTCGACCAGCTCTCGATCGTCGCGGACGACGGTGACACCGCTCGCACGGCGCGCGCAGCACTCGACGGTGTGCGTCGTGGCATCGTGGCGTACTCCTCGATGTGAGAATGAGAGGGATGTCCGAATCCCGAGCGCACGTGCGCCCCTTCCTGCCGTTGTGGGCTGCGGTGCTCAGTGCCGCAGCCGCCGCCCTCCTGATGTATCTCTCGTATCCGGGGGCCGCCGTCTGGGTGCTCGCCTTCCCCGCCACCGCCCTGCTGCTCGTCTCGTTGATCGGTCGCCGCTTCGGAGGCGCACTGTTGGTGGGACTCGTCTACGGAATCCTCTTCTTCGCGTTGCTGGTCTCCTGGACCTCCCGCTATCTCGGTCCGGTGCCCTGGGCGGCGCTGAGCGTCGTCGAGGGCGGGCTGACGGCTCTCGCGCTGATCCCGATCGCGCTGGCGTACCGTTGGCTGCCGCGGGCGTTCCCGGGCCGCAACGCGCGTCTCCTCCTGCTGCCCGTGGTGGTCTCGGCGCTCTGGGTCGGTCGAGAGCTCTTCATCGGCACGTGGCCGTACGGCGGTTTTCCGTGGGCGCGCATCGGCATGAGCCAGGCCGAGAGCCCGCTCGCATCGATCTCCTCGTGGGTCGGGGTCAGCGGGCTCGGATTCCTCATGGTGCTCGTGGTGGCCCTGCTGATCGAGGTCGCTCGGCTTCGCGCCTGGAAGCGACCGCTCGCCGTGGTGGTGCCCGCGACCCTGGTCGTGCTCCTGGCCCTCACGCCAGCGTTCCCGACCGTCGCCGCCGGCTCGATGCGCATCGCCGCGGTGCAGGGCAACGGCCCCACGGGCTACTTCGACCAGCGCGAGCCGTTCTCGGTGATCGACGCGCAGACGGATGCCACCGCTCCGCTCTACGGCGAGGACGTCGACCTGCTGGTGTGGCCGGAGGGCGGACTCGACACGGACCCGTTCCAGAACGAGACGCTGGCACGTCGGATGACGTTGATCACGACCCGCATCGATGCCCCTCTGCTCGCGAACGCCGCGACCGCGCGCACCGGGCGCTATTTCAACACGTCGATGCTGTGGACGGATGCCGGGGGAGCGACGCAGCTGCACGACAAGCGGCATCCTGTGCCTTTCGGTGAGTACGTGCCCGATCGCCCGTTCTTCAACGCGCTCGCCCCGGACCTCATCGGTCTCATCCAGCGCGAGTACACGCCGGGGGAGAACCCGCCGATCGTCGACATCGACGGGGTCGCCGTGGGGCTCGCGATCTGCTTCGACGTGATCTACGACGACGTGATCCTCGAGGGTGTGAACGCGGGAGCTCAGGTCCTCGTGTTCCAGACCAACAACGCGGATTTCCGGGGGACCGACGAGAACCTCCAGCAGCTGGCGTTCGCGCGCATGCGTGCGATCGAGACGGGCCGCAGCGTCGTCAACATCTCGACAGTCGGCACGAGTCAGATCATGCGCCCCGACGGCTCGACCATGACGCGCCTCGACGCCGGACAAGCAGGAGCCATGCTCGAGGACGTCGAGCTGCGCACCGGTCTCACCGCCGGCGTGGTCCTGGGCCCCTGGGTGCAGCAGGTGCTGCTCTGGGGCGGCCTGGGGGCGCTGGCGGCCGGGTGGTGGGTCGCGCGCCGGCGTGATGTCCGGAGTTGATCCGGTAACTTACCTTCAGTAACTTACGCATGGTAAGTTACTGAAGGGGCGTGACGGTCGTGTTCCTCCAGGGAGAGGGACGACGATGGATGGCCACATGGCCTCCGCATCGCGCCGGAGGCTGTCGAAACCGGAGCGCCACGCTCAACTGCTCGACTCCGCCCGCCGCCTGATCCGGGAACGCGGCACGGACGACTTCACCCTTGCCCGACTCGCCGAGCACGCCGGAGTCACCAAGCCGCTGGTCTACGAGCACTTCGGTGACCGCGCGGGCGTGTTGGCCGAGTTGTACCGGGCCTTCGAGTCCCGTCAGCGCGAGACTCTCGCCGCGGCTCTGCTCGACGCCCCGCCGGACGTCGACGTGGTCGCGGACATCATGGCAGGTGCGTACATCGACTGCTGTCTCGCGGAAGGGCGCGAGCTCGCCGACGTGGTCGCCGCGCTCACCGGTTCGTCCACACTCAGCCGGCTGCGGCAGGAGGCGGAAGACGCCTACCTCCGGATGTGCCGCGCCGCGCTCGAGCCGCTGACAGGTCCGCGGGAGCCGGCCGAGCTGGTGGCCGTCGTCGGCGCCGGGGACGCGTTGGCGCGGCGCGCTCTCGACGGTTCCCTCAGCGCCGATCACGCCCGTACCGCTCTGGCCCGACTGATCGCCATGATCGCCACCGTGAACTCGAACGCCACAGAAGGGAAGACCTCCGCATGACCATCTTCCAGCCGCCCACACCCGGAACAGCTCTCTGGGTGCACGCGCACCCTCGGGACGGATCGTTGAACCATCGCCTGTTCCGCGAGGGCACGCAGGCCCTCCGATCCCGTTACACCGTCTCGACGTCCGACCTGTATTCAGAGAGCTTCAACCCGGTCCTGGGTGCTCATGACCTCGGGAGCCTGGCGGCCACCCCCGGGAACATCGCGCTTCAGGCGGGAGAGGCCTTCGAGCGCGGGGAGCTGGCGGCTGACGTGCACGAAGAACAGCGCAAGCTCGCCGCCGCCGAGCTGCTCGTGATCCAGTTCCCGCTCTGGTGGTACGGAATGCCGGCGATCCTGAAGGGATGGTTCGACAGGGTGCTGACCGCCGGCTTCGCCTACGGGGACATGGATCCCGAGCTCGGTGTTCCTCGTCGGTACGGCGATGGCGGCCTCACCGGACGACGTGCGCTCGTCGTCGTCACGGCCGGCGAGGACGAACGTTCGATCGGTCCGCGCGGAATCAGTGGCGATCTGGAGTCCGTACTCTTCCCGCTCACGCACGGGGTGCTCTGGTACGTCGGCATCGACGTGCTCGACCTGCACGTCGTCCATGACGCCGATGCCCTGACGGAGGCCGACGTCGATCGCGAGGTCGTGCGCCTCCGCGAGCGGCTGCGTACCGTCCACGAGGAGCCCGCGCAACCGTTCCGCCGTCTGCGCGACGGAGACTATGCGGGAACTCGATCTCTTCGCGCGGAACTGGCGCCGGGGCGGACCGATCTCGGGATCCACCTCACGTCGTAGGTCCGTGCAGGCGGAAACGCACAAGCGCGGTGGGGATCGTCGGATCCCCACCGCGCTTGTCGCATCGGATCAGGCGCCGATCTTCTCCCGCGTCGGGTCTTCTCCGGCTCCGCGACGGGCCCGGATGAAGGCGAGGCGCTCCTCGAGAAGCTCCTCCAGCTCGGCACGCGAGCGACGCTCCAGGAGCATGTCCCAGTGCGTGCGGGCGGCCTTCTCGTCCGTGACCTCGAGCGTGACGGCCTGGCCGTCGACGTTCAGTCGTGCCTCGGCACCGCACGAGCGGCACTCCCAGGTCTGGGGTGGCTCCGCGTCGGCCGAGAACATGAGGTTCGTGACGTGGCCGCACGTGTCACAGGAATAGATGGTTTCACGGCGCTCCATGAAAACGACGCCCTCTTCGCTCTGTAGGCTCTGGGCGCCGAGTCGGATGCCGCGCAGGCTGCGATCTGCCATTGTGTGGTCCTCTCGTCGCTGTCAGGTATAACGCTCCAGCCTGTGCGCTTCATCCACGCCCGCGTCATATCGGCGCAACTCACAGCGAAATCCCAGTACGGCGGGCTAAGGACGGCGTGGCGGATCGCGATCGTCGATGACGTCGATCGCCGTGTCCGCGCGGTCGGTGACGATACCGTCCACCCCTGCCTCGAGCAGTCGGTGGATGTCAGCGGGGTCGTTCACGGTCCAGACGTGCACCTCGACGTCGTGCCGATGCGCCGCGTGCAGCAGTGCCGGCGTGAGCACGCGCACGGCTCCATGCCGCTCCGGGATCTGGAGCGCGTCGATCCCGCGGAGAGCTCGCGCGGGGGAGAGGCGGAGAGCGGACAGGGCGCGGACGCGGGCGATCGTGCGGCTGCCTCCCGAGGTGGCCGGTCGGGTGACAGCGCCGGCGCGCAGAGTCGCGGCGACCGTCGCGGCTCGATTCGCGTCGGAGAAGCTCGTGACGAGAACCCGCTGGGTGTGCTCGGCGAGGATCGGGCCCAGCGGCTCCGCGGCGGCGGCCGTCTTCACATCGATGTTGAAGCGTGATTCGGG
This sequence comes from Microbacterium sp. TW_SC_2, assembly GCF_055361165.1. Taxonomy (NCBI): domain Bacteria; kingdom Bacillati; phylum Actinomycetota; class Actinomycetes; order Micrococcales; family Microbacteriaceae; genus Microbacterium; species Microbacterium sp. TW_SC_2. The sequence goes on from NZ_CM143952.1 coordinate 1,574,152, forward strand.
GAACGAGTACAGCGCCTCCTGCACCGTGAGGAGACCACCGTGCTCGGCGAACAGAAGCGAGAGTTCGCGGGTGCGAACCTCTCGCACGGGGCGCGGATCTCCCACAAGGCGCTCGAGCGTGGTGTCGTGGAAGAGCACCACGTCACCGTCCGCGGTGACCTGGCAGTCGGTCTCGATGAACTCCACGCCGGCGGCGTGCGCGGCGGCGAAGGCGGCCGCGGAGTTCTCCCACACACCGGAGTCCTCGCCCGCCGGGGTCCGAAGACCGCGGTGCGCGAGGACTCGGGGGTGCCGTGCCTTGGCGAAGTAGGGGTGCGTCACACGCCGGGAGTGGTGTGCGTCGGGGGCTGCTGTCCGGGGCGGGGCGTGAACGCGCTCCCGATACCCTTCAGCGCCTCGGTGAGCTCGCTCGGGATGATCCAAAGCTTGTTGGACTGGCCCTCGCTGATCTTCGGCAGCATCTGCAGGTACTGGTAGGCGAGGAGCTTGTCGTCCGGCTCGCCCTGGTGGATCGCGGTGAACACGTTCTGGATGGCCTCGGCCTCACCCTGGGCGCGCAGCACGGCGGCCTGCTTGTCGCCTTCTGCGCGCAGGATCTCGGCCTGTCGTGCGCCCTCGGCCTCGAGGATGGCGGACTGCTTGGTTCCCTCCGCCGTCAGGATCGCGGCGCGGCGGTCCCGTTCGGCGCGCATCTGCTTCTCCATGGAATCCTGGATCGAGATGGGCGGATCGATGGCCTTCAACTCCACGCGACCGACGCGGATGCCCCACTTGCCCGTCGCCTCGTCGAGGACGACACGCAGCTGGCCGTTGATGTTGTCGCGGCTCGTGAGCGCCTCTTCGAGGTTCAGGCCACCGACGACGTTGCGGAGGGTGGTGGTGGTGAGCTGCTCGACGGCGCCCAGGTAGTTCGCGATCTCATAGGTCGCGGCGCGTGCGTCCGTCACCTGGAAGTAGACGACGGTGTCGATCGAGACGACGAGGTTGTCCTCGGTGATCACCGGCTGCGGCGGGAAGGACACGACCTGCTCGCGCATGTCGATCAGCGGGCGCAGACGGTCGATGAACGGGACGAGGATGTTCAGACCCGGCATGAGGGTCTTGTGATAGCGCCCCAGTCGCTCCACGACGCCGGCCGTCGCCTGCGGGATGATCCGGATGGACCGCGCGAGCGTGACCACCACGAAGATGATCACCGCGATCACGAGTATCCAGCCGATGGCGGCGGGGATGAACGATGCGTCGTCCATGGTGTTTCTCCTAGTCGTTGACGGGGCGGACGGTGGCGGTCGCCCCGGAGATCGCGGTGACGGCGATCGGGGAGCCCGGAGGGATCGGCACCGACGAGGCGGTGCGTGCGGTCCAGGTGTCGCCGTTGCTGAGCTTGACCTGACCGGAGATCTGCGTGATCTCATGCAGGGCGACACCACGGAGATCGAGGAGGGCGTCGACGTTCGACTTCGTGGGGTCTTCCCCTCGGCGAAGGCGTTTGAGGAGGGGAGGTCGGAGGAAGAGGATGAAGAGCCCGGCGGCCGCCGCGGCGATCAGCACCTGCACCCAGACCGGGATGCCGACGAAATCGGTGACCAGTCCGATCAGGCTCCCGAAGCTCAGCATCAGGAAGGTGAAGTCGAGGGTCAGCATCTCGATCACGAGGAAGACGGCGATCAGGATCAACCAGCCGATCCATGCCCATTGGTCGATGAACTGTACGAATGTCGCGAAGTTGTCCATACGGCCTCCTTTGGCGTCAACCTATCATGCGGGTATCGCGTCGCCGGGGCGCCGCGAGGCGGTCTTGATAGTCTGAGACGGCCGCGTGATCGCGGCGTTTCACGCATCAAGAGGAGTCATCGTGACCGACGTTCTTCCCGCAGGTTCTCTCGACGGCAAGGTCGCTCTTGTCACCGGTTCGTCGCGGGGAATCGGAGCGGACACCGTGCGCTACCTCGCCCAGGCCGGCGCGGACGTCGTCATCAACTTCCGCAACAAGGCGCCCCGTGCCGAGAAGCTGGCCGCGGAACTGCGCGAGCTCGGCGGACGTGCGCTCGTCGTGGGTGCCGATCTGACCGATCCCGATTCGATCGCCGCCATGTTCGAGGCGATCCGCACCGAGTACGGCCGCCTGGACGTCCTGGTGCTCAATGCCTCCGGCGGCATGGAGTCCGGGATGGCCGAGGACTACGCCCTCACTCTCAACCGCGACGCTCAGGTGAACGTGCTGAACGCGGCGACACCCCTGCTCGCCGAGGGCGCGCGCGTCGTCTTCGTCACCAGCCACCAGGCGCACTTCATCCGCACCACGCCCACCATGCCGGAGTACGAGCCGGTCGCACTCTCGAAGCGCGCCGGTGAGGACGCGCTCCGGGAACTGATCCCGGGTCTTGCGGAGAAGGGCATCGGGTTCACCGTGGTCTCCGGCGACATGATCGAGGGCACGATCACCGCGACGCTGCTCGAGCGCGCGAACCCCGGGGCGATCGCGGAGCGCCGCGAGTCCGCCGGCAAGCTCTACAACGTCTCCGAGTTCGCGGCCGAGGTCGCTCAGGCCGCCATCGATCCGGTTCCCGCCGACAACACCCGACTCGTGGGTGACGTCAGCGCCTTCGCCGCCGAATAGCGGACTCTCCGCACGCAGAAGATGGCCCCGCCGCGCAGACGCGCGGCGGGGCCATCTTCTGTCACGACCTCATACGGTGGATCCCGTCACTTCCTTGCCGATCGTGATCGCCCGGACGATCTGCACGATGCCGAGGGCGACGAGGGAGATTCCCAGGAAGAGCCAGAACGCGAGACCGGCGATGATCGGCGAGAACAGGACGATGATTCCGGCGATCACGCTGAGCAGGGCGTAGAGGAGAGTCCAGACGCGCGACCCGTCCTGACCGAGCAGCGACAGCGCGACGATCCCGTCGATGATCCAGCTGATCCCGATGAAGATCACCACGACGAGCGCCAGGGTGGCCGCAGCGGCGCCCAGATTCGCGAACGCGATGACGCCGGCGACGATGTAGAACAGGCCCAGCACGATGTGCCCGACCCGGGCCCAGCCGCCGCGCGACCGCGAGAAGATGCCGAGACCGATGTAGACAAGACCCGCGACGACGAGGTACGACGCGAAGACCGCGGTCACGATCACTGCCGATTTGACCGGCCACACCAGCAGGACGATACCGGCGATGAGAGCGATGACGCCGGACACGGCGAGCGTGATACGGATCGAACTGGCGAGCGATTTCGCACCGGTGAGTGAATCAGACATGGGAGGCCTTTCTGGGAATACCCTGTGAGGATGAGACCAGGGTACCGCTCCCGCGTTCCCGGCGGGGGAGAGGTTTCAAATCCCCTGTTTCGCGGGGTCCCGGCTCGTGCCAGGATCATGAGCGAACAGGCCGACAGGCCGACAGGCCGATCGGCAACCGATCAGCGCGATCCACCAGGCCGGCCGAGTGCCCGGTCACGCACACGGAAGGGCACCGATGTCCGCAGCCTCTCATGTCGCCGACAGTCATGACGTGATCCGCGTGCAGGGAGCGCGCGAGAACAATCTGAAGGACGTCAGCGTCGATATTCCCAAGCGTCGTCTGACCGTGTTCACAGGGGTGTCGGGTTCCGGCAAGAGCTCCCTGGTGTTCGACACGATCGCGGCGGAGTCCCGTCGCATGATCGACGAGACCTACAGCGCGTTCGTGCAGGGCTTCATGCCGTCGGTTCCCCGACCGGACGTCGACGTGCTCGAAGGGCTCACGACCGCCATCATCGTCAACCAGGAGCGGCTGGGGGCGAACCCTCGATCCACGGTGGGCACGGTCACCGATGCGAACGCGATGCTGCGCATCCTGTTCAGCAAGCTGGGCTCGCCGTACATCGGCGGACCGACCGCCTTCTCGTTCAACATCCCGACCCAGCGCGCCAGCGGGGTCATGACGGGGCCGAACGGTGAGAAGAAGATCGTGAAGGATGCGGTGTATCTGGGCGGGATGTGCCCGCGGTGCGAGGGCAGGGGAGCCGTGTCCGACCTCGATCTCACCCAGATCGTCGACGAGACGAAGTCGCTCGATGACGGTGCCATCATGGTCCCCGGGTACACGGCGGACGGCTGGATGGTGAAGGGGTTCTCGCAGTCGGGCTTCTACCCGAGCGACGCGCCCATCGCGGAGTTCACCGACAAGCAGCGTCAGCTTTTCCTGTACGGAGAAGTCACGAAAGTGAAGATCTCCGGCATCAACATGACGTACGAGGGTCTGATCCCGAAGATCACGAAGTCCATGCTGTCCAAGGACCTCGATGCCCTGCAGCCGCACATCCGGGCGTTCGTCGAGCGGGTCGCGACCTTCGCGGTATGTCCGGAGTGCGACGGGACGCGTCTGACGGAGGGCGCTCGCTCGTCCAAGATCGCCGGTATCAGCATCGCCGACGCCTGCCGCATGCAGGTGACCGATCTCGCCGCGTGGGTTCGCGGGCTCGAGCTGGTGGGGGCCGGACCGCTCCTGAACGCGTTGAGCGCGAATCTCGACGCCTTCGTGGCACTGGGACTCGGCTACCTCAGTCTGGAGCGCTCCTCGGGGACGCTGTCCGGGGGAGAGGCACAGCGCATCAAGATGCTGCGCCACCTCGGTTCTTCCCTCACCGACATCACCTACGTGTTCGATGAGCCGACCATCGGTCTGCATCCGCACGACATCCAGCGGATGAACGGACTGCTTCGGAAGCTGCGCGACAAAGGCAACACGGTGCTGGTGGTCGAGCACAAGCCGGAGACGATCATGATCGCGGATCACGTCGTCGATCTCGGACCGGGTGCGGGCAGCGGTGGCGGCGAGATCTGCTTCGAGGGATCGGTCGACGGGCTCAGGACCAGCGGCACGCGGACAGGGTCGCATCTCGAGGATCGGGCATCGCTCAAGGACGACGTGCGGCGGGGAGACGGGGCGATCGAGGTGCGCGGGGCCACCGCCAACAATCTGCAGAACGTCGACGTCGACATCCCGATGGGCGTGCTCAGCGTGGTCACGGGCGTCGCGGGCTCCGGGAAGAGTTCCCTGATCCATGGTTCGGTGGCGAAGCGTCCGGGTGTGGTCGCGATCGATCAGGGCGCGATCAAGGGGTCCCGCCGAAGCAATCCGGCGACGTACACGGGACTGCTGGAGCCGATCCGCAAGGCGTTCGCGAAGGCCAACGGAGTGAAGCCGGCTCTCTTCAGCGCCAACTCCGAGGGAGCGTGCCCGACGTGCAAGGGCGCGGGCGTGATCATCACCGAGCTGGGCTTCATGGACACGATCGAGACTCCATGCGAGGACTGCGGCGGCAAGCGTTTCCAGGCGAGCGTCCTCGAGTACAGGCTCGCCGCCAAGGACATCACCGAGGTGCTCGACCTCTCGGTGGCGGATGCGCGCGTGTTCTTCTCGGAGGGCGAGGCCAGGCTGCCGGCGGCGACGGCCATCCTGGGGCGGCTCGACGATGTCGGCCTGGGGTACCTGTCGCTCGGGCAGCCGCTGTCGACGTTGTCGGGCGGGGAGCGGCAGCGCATCAAGCTCGCGATCCAGATGGGGGAGAAGGGAGACATCTACGTGCTCGACGAGCCGACGACGGGTCTGCACCTCGCCGATGTCGACAAGATCCTCGGACTTCTCGATCGACTGGTCGAGGCCGGGAAGACCGTGATCGTGATCGAGCACCACCAGGCCGTCATGGCGCACGCGGACTGGATCATCGACATCGGCCCCGGTGCCGGACACGACGGGGGACGCGTGGTGTTCGAGGGCACGCCGGCTGAGTTGGTATCCCAGAAGTCGACGCTGACGGGGGAGCACCTGGCCGCGTACGTCGGCGGGTGACGAGGTCACTCGCGCGAAGGGGTCGACGGGGTCGCGCCGATCGCTGACGGATCAGTCCTTGCGCGCGACGATCGTGTACGTGCAGGGGAGCAGATCGCGCTCCGCATCCGGCCACGCGTATCCGCCCGGCACCTCGACCATCCGCGGACTGAACTGCCACGGCAGCATCCTGCCCTCATCGAAGTGCAGCAGCCGCAGTCCTGCACGCAGCAGAGCTCCCAGGATCTCCGACAGCGGGTGCGGCCACTCGTAGGTGCGCGGGTGGGCGACCTTCCCGTCGCCCACGTAGGTCGATTCCTCGTCCCACTGCTGCGCGCGTCCGTCGCCGAAGTACGGATAGCGCGTGGTGAGACCCGGCGCGTTCTCGTCGAGCGCGTACAGCGCGGGGTGGCCGTCGCGGATGAAGAACGTCCCACCGGCCCGGAGCAGCCCGCTGATCTGCGCGGCCCAGCGGTCCAGATCCTGGAGCCACGTGATCGTCCCGATGCTGGTGTAGACGACGTCGAAGTCGCCGTCCACGGCGCTCCGAGCGTCCAGGACATCCGTCTCCACCCAGGTCGCGGTGACGCCGGCCCGGTCGGCCAGCGCCGAGGCGACCCGCAGCGCGGACGGTGAGAAGTCGACTCCGGTCACGCGTGCGCCGGCGCGGGCCAGAGACACCGTGTCGGTGCCGATATGGCATTGCAGGTGGCACAGGTCGAGCCCGGACAGACGCGGAGACGGCAGGAACGGCTCCAGAGCGGCGAGGTCGTGACGGACGACATCGCTGAGATGATCCGGATCGTCGAACGCGTCCAGTCCGTACGCCGTCTCGTGCAGCGGCACCCGATCCTCCCAGTTCTCCTGATTGGCCTGCCTCGCCGCGTCCCAGTCGATCCGCACGTTCTCTCCGGTCATCCGACGAGCCTATCCACCCCTCTCCCGACTCACACGGAATAACCGATAATGCACATTATGTCAGGACAGGGGAATCATCACTCCCCGCGCGGTCAGCCGCGCCGAGCCGGACTCGCAGGTGTGGTTTACTGGGCGACGTTTGTCACGTCGGTGCTGCCCTCCCGCAGCGCCTCACCAAGGGGGAAGTACTCACATGAATCGCCGTATCGCAGCCTGGACGATCGCCGCTGTCGCCGTTCTCGGTCTCACCGCCTGCTCGGGAACCCCGAGTTCTTCGGACGACGCCACGAAGACCGAGAGCTCCGCGCCCGCCGAGGAGACCTCGGAGCCCACGTCGGAGCAGAGCGTCGCCGACGCCTGCGCCTCGGCCACCTCGCAGATCCAGTCGGCCACGCAGTCGCTGACGTCTCTCGACGTCTCGGCCGCCAGCGCTGACCCGCAGGGCACCGTCGACACCTTCACCAAGTCGGTCGACGCGATCGGCGCCGCCGCCGAGTCCGTTTCCAACCCCGAGGTCAAGGCTGCCGTCACGGCCGTGTACGAGGACTTCGGTGCCATGCGCGATCTGCTCGCGAAGGTGCTGATCGAGCAGGACATGACCGTGGCCACTGAGATGACCGCCGTCTCCACGGACGTGCAGGAGTCGGCGCTCGCGGTCAGCGAGCTCTGCGCCGGCTGATCCCCCGCGCCTGACGACAGAGGCCCCGTGACCATCCGGTCGCGGGGCCTCTGACGTGCCACACCGCGCACGGCCGGATCCGCTGACACGACCGGCACCGTGCCCGAGACGAGTAGCGTGGAAGGGTGCAGCGCGTCCCCTTCTCCCCCGTCTCCGCACCGGGGTGGCGCGCCTGGGTGATCTGGTCCGTCGGCGTCGCCGCATACGTGCTCGCGATCACCAACAGAACGTCGCTCGGTGCGGTCGGTGTCGATGCGGCGGATCGCTTCCAGGCGGATGCCTCGACACTCGCTCTGTTCGCGGTCGTGCAACTCGCGGTCTACGGCGGCATGCAGATCCCGATCGGGGTGCTGCTCGACCGGTTCGGCTCCCGCCCGATCATGACCATCGGCATGCTGCTCATGGCCGCAGGGCAGCTCACGATGGCCCTCTCCCCCAGCATCGGCATCGCGATCCTCGCCCGGGTGCTGCTCGGCGCAGGTGATGCGGCGATCTTCCCCGCCGTGCTCCGTCTCGTCGCGACCTGGTTCCCGGCGCAACGAGGGCCGATCATGGTGCAGTTCACCGGCATCCTCGGCCAGGCGGGGCAGCTTGTCGCCCTCGTCCCCGTCGCCGCCCTGCTGCACGCCACGAGCTGGTCCATCACCTTCGGCAGTATCGCGGGTCTCGGCGTGCTCTTCACGATCCTCGTCTGGCTCGTGATCCGGAATCACCCGGCGGAGCGCGGCGCCGACGTGACCGTGAACACCGACACGGGAGTGATCCGGGTCGTGACCTCGGCGATCGACACGGGCGTCGGCATCCGCGCGGCGTGGGCGCACCCGGGCACGCGCCTCGCGTTCTGGTCGCACTTCACCACACCCTTCGCGGGCACGGCGTTCATCCTGCTCTGGGGCATGCCCTTCCTCACCGCTGCACAGGGACTCGACTCCGCCCATGCCGCGGGCATCATCTCGGTCTACGTGATCGCCGGCATGGCGCTCGGGCCGCTGATCGGCGATCTCTCCCGGCGCCTCCCGAACCACCGGTCGCTGGCGCTCGTGCTCCCGGCCGTGGGCGTGCAGATGACGGCCTGGCTCATCGTGCTCGCGATGCCGGGCCCCTCCCCCCTCTGGCTGCTCTACGTGCTCGCCGTGGCGATCGCGACCGGCGGACCGGCGTCCATGATCGCGTTCGACCATGCACGCACCCACAACCCCTCGCACCGTCTCAGCACCGCCACCGGCCTGACGAACGCGGGCGGCTTCATCGCCGCGCTGATCGCGATCTTCCTGATCGGCCTCGCGCTCGACATCCAGGGAGCGGGCACGCCGGAGACCTACACGCTCGACGCCTTCCGCATCGCGTTCCTGATGCCGGTGCCGCTGTGGCTCCTCGGCGTCGTGTTCATCGTGCTCGAGCGCAAGCGCACTCGTATCCGCATGGGGCTCGATCCCGAGCGACCGCGGCACCGCTGAGCCGAGATTCCGCGCCCGCCCTCAAGCCCGGCGCGGGGTCCATCCCGAGGGCAGCGCGCCGTCGTAGGCGGCCCGTTCGCGATCCGCCGCGGCCGACCAGCCCTGTGCCCGGCCGGGCGTGTCGACGGCGCCGCGCGCCAGACGCAGCCCGACGTCCTCGTGGTGCATGCGCGGCGCTCCCCCGCGGCGCACCGACGCCCGAACGCTCCAGGCGTCGTCGGCGAAACCTCCTCCGCGGAACACCCGGTAGTCGTCGTAGCGCGCCGGGTCGAGGAGATCCCAGCACCACTCCCACACGTTGCCGAGCGTGTCGAAGAGCCCGTTCAGATTGGGCAGTTTGCCGCCGACGTTCTGCGGGCTGCTGACTCCATCCGCCCCGGTCCAGGCGGCATCGGCGAGCGGGGCGTAGTGCGGGCCCCGCGATCCCGCACGGCAGGCGTACTCCCACTCCGCTTCGGTCGGCAGGCGGTAGCCGTCCGCCGTGACATCCCAGCTGACCTCCTCGCCCTCGAAGCGGTAGACGGGGTCGAAGCCCTCCCATTCGGACGCGGCATTGCAGAAGTGCACGGCGCGCAACCAGCTGACATCGGTCGCCGGTCGGTCGGGGTGCTCGGATGCGATCCCCAGCACCTCCGCCAACTGCTCCTGTGTGACCGGATAGACGCCGATCTCGAACCCCTCGAGCGAGACCGTGCGTTCCAGCTTCCGCCGGGCGTCGTGCAGCGTGACCTCGCCCGGCGCGATGCGCCGCATCTCGATGTCACTCATCGCGCAGGTCGTTCCTCACGCGGGTCACGCATCGGCGGCGCGGGCAGGCACGCGGTCGACCCAGACCGGATACTTCGCCAGACGCCCGTCTCCCGAGGAGGTGCGGGTCACCCGTCGACGCACCCACGGTCCGACGAACTGCCGGTAGTACGCCAGTCCCGCGGGCCCCGCCGCTCCCTCGGACTGCGGGGACCACCAGGTCTCCGGCGGCTCGTAGCCCAGAGCGTGCAGCACGCGGGCGGCGACGCGGTGATGCCCGGCGGCGTTCATGTGCAGGCGGTCCTCGGACCAGTACGTGCCGCGCGCGAGTTCCCTATCCGGCCAGTTCAGCGCGCGGACGACGTCGGGACGGTTCTCGATCCGGCGCAGCACCGCCTCGGAGAGCAGGTCGCCGCGGCGCTGCACGAGGTCGCCCATCGGCAGCTGCCCGCTGGGATTCGCCCCCGAGAGCAGGATCACGGTCACGCCCTCCTCGTCGCAGCGGCGAAGGACTCGGCTGAAAGCGTCGGCGACATGCTCCAGGTCGGCGCGCGGCCGGAGCATGTCGTTCCCTCCCCCGTTGAAGGACAGGTGGGTCGGATGAAGCGCGAGAGCGAGCTCCAGCTGCTCGTTCACGATCGGCCAGGCGAGTTTGCCGCGGATGGCGAGGTTCGCGTACTGGATCGGATGCCCGGCTGCGTCCGCCCAGCCCTGGGCGACGAGGTCGGCCCATCCACGTTCACGGCCGTCGGGCAGGACGTCGCCGACTCCTTCCGTGAAGGAATCGCCGATGGCCACGTAGCGCACGTCTGTCACCCGTCCAGCCTATTCCCGACGGGCGCGACGAGGGGGCACCGGTCGTCGCTCACCGGTCGTCGAGCGCGAGGCCCCCGCGGTCCTGCAATCCCCAGGCTGCCCCGGCGGCAACGATGAAACAGGCCGCGAAGACCACGAACAGCAGGGGCGCTCCCCCGGCGATGAGCAGCACGGGCACAGCGAGCGGAGCGACGATCGACGCGAGCCGCCCGATCCCCGCAGCCCATCCGGCCCCGGTCCCCCGCAGAGAGGTCGGGTAGATCTCCGGGGTCACCGCGTAGAGCGCGCCCCAGGCGCCGAGGTTGAAGAACGACAGCGCCATACCGGAGGCGATGATCGCCCCCTCGCTGGTCGCCGTGCCGAAGAACACCGCCGACACCGCCGAGCCGACGAGGAAGACCGACAACGTCGTGCGCCTTCCCCACACCTCGATGAGCCACGCGGCCACGGCATACCCGGGGAGCTGCGCGAGCGTGATGATGAGCGTGAACCCGAAGGAGCGGACGAGGTCGAAGCCGGCGTCGACCAGGATGCTGGGGATCCAGATGAACGCGCCGTAGTAGGCGAAGTTGACGCACAGCCACACGATCCACAGGCAGAGGGTGCGAACGCGGAACTCCGCGTTCCAGAGTGTCGTCACGCGCGATCGCGCGGTGACCGCGATCGGGCGCGACTGCGGCTCGCGGCGGATCGCCGCACCGTGCACGATACCCGCGTCGGCTTCGAACGCCGAGACGATGCGATCGGCTTCAGCGATGCGCCCCTTCGAGGCCAGCCACCGGGGCGACTCGGGCAGCCCCCAGCGCACGATCAGGGCGTAGACCGTGGGGATCGCACCGAGCGCGAAGGCCCAGCGCCATCCGTTCTCGGAGGCCGGGATCACGAAGAAGGCGATCAAGGCCGCCGCGGTCCATCCGAGTGCCCAGAACGCCTCGAGGATCACGATCAGTCGGCCGCGCATCCGGGCCGGGGCGAACTCGCTGACGTATGTCGATGCGACGGGGAGCTCGGCGCCGAGGCCGAGGCCCACCAGGAACCGCAGCAGGAGCAACGCTCCCACTCCGGTCACGAGGGCGCTCGCTCCGGTCGCCACGCCGTAGATCAGCAGGGTCAGGGCGAAGACCTGCCGGCGCCCGAGCCGATCCGCCAGCAGACCGCCGAGGGTCGCGCCCAGCGCCATGCCGATGAAGCCGACGGAGGCGATCCAGCCCGCCTCGCCCTTGGTCAGACCCCACTGCTGCGTCAGCGCCGCGAGGATGAACGAGATGAGACCGACGTCCATGGCATCGAGCGCCCAGCCGACCCCGGAACCGGTCAGGAGGCGGAAGTGCCGCCGCGTGAAGGGGAGATCATCGAGACGGGCTGCCAGCGATGCGCGGCTGGGCAGGGCGGTGTGGGCCATGCCTCTCATCGTAGAACGGCGAGGGCGCGGCGCCCGCGCGGTGGCGGATCAGGAATCCGCGTCCAGCAGCTTCCGCACCCGCGGGATGACCTCGGTGCCGTACAGCTCGATGCTCCGCATCATCGCCTCGTGGGAAAGCGTGCCCGTCGCGTATTTGAGATCGAAGCGACCCAGCCCGAGCGTGGTGATGGTGTCGGCGATCTTGGCGGCGACCCGGTCGGGCGAACCGGCGTAGATCGCGCCCTCCGGACCGATGTCGTTCTGGAACCGCGCGCGGCTGTACGCCGGCCATCCGCGCTCACGGCCGATGGTGTTGTTCATGGCCTCGAAGCCGGAGTATGCGGCGTCCCACGCCTCGGCGTCGGTGTCGGCGATGTGCCCGGGCGAGTGCACCGAGATGGGATGCGACGTCGTGCCGAAGGACGCGACGGACCGGTGGTAGAGATCGACGAAGGGGCGGAATCGCGCCGCCGAACCGCCGATGATGGCGAGCATGAGCCCGAGTCCGTGCCGCGCCACGCGCACGACCGACTCCGGGCTCCCCCCGACGCCGACCCAGGTGCGCAGACCGTTCTCGGTCTTCGGGAAGACGTTCGCGTTCTCCAGAGGAGCACGCATGGTCCCCGACCAGGTGACGGGCTGCTCCTTCAGAAGCTCGACGAACAGCTCGAGCTTCTGCTCGAACAGGGCCTCGTAATCACGGAGGTCGTATCCGAAGAGCGGGAATGACTCGATGAACGATCCGCGCCCGAGCACGACCTCGGCGCGGCCCCCGGAGACGGCGTCGAGCGTGGAGAAGCGCTCGAAGACACGCACGGGGTCGTCCGAGGAGAGCACGGTGACCGCGGTGCCCAGACGGATGCTCTTCGTGCGTCCTGTGATCGCGGCGAGCACGATCTCCGGTGCCGACACCGCGAACTCGGTGCGGTGGTGCTCCCCCACCCCGAAGAAGTCGACGCCGACGGCGTCGGCCATCTCCGCCTGCGCGACGACGTTGCGAATCGTCTGCGCTCCACTCACCAGCTCTCCGTCGGCATCGCGCGTGATGTCGCCGAAAGTGTCCAGTCCGAACTCGATAGCCATGTCAGCCCTTTCCATTCAGATGAATGAACACACGCGCGAGCTGCGGCATTCCCTCATCGCGGAAGAAGCGCGGTGCGCAGCGTGTCGAGTCCGACGCCGCCCAAGTCGAGCGCGCGCTTGTGGAACCCCTTGAACGAGAATGCGTCGCCTTCGGCCGCCTGCACCGCATCGCGGACCTGTTCCCAGATGCGCTGGCCGACCTTGTACGAGGGAGCCTGGCCCGGCCAGCCGAGGTAGCGGTTCACCTCGAACTGCACGAACTGGTCCGACATGTTGACGTTCCTGCGCATGAAGTCGAGCGCATACGGGGCGTCCCAGATCCCGTCGCCGTCGAGACGGGGCTTGCCGAGGTGCACACCGATGTCGAGCACCACGCGCGCCGCACGCATGCGCTGTCCGTCGAGCATCCCGAGTCGGTCGGCGGGATCGTCGAGGTAGCCGAGCTGCTGCATGAGGCGCTCGGCGTAGAGCGCCCAGCCCTCCGCGTGCCCCGAAGTGCCGGCGAGCAGCCGACGCCAGGAGTTCAGCTCGCCGCGGTTGTGCACGGCCTGGGCGATCTGCAGGTGATGTCCGGGAACGCCCTCGTGGTAGACCGTGGTCAGCTCGCGCCAGGTGTCGAACTCGGTCACGCCCTCGGGAACCGACCACCACATCCGGCCGGGCCGGGAGAAGTCGTCGGTCGGCCCGGTGTAGTAGATCCCGCCCTCCTGCGTAGGAGCGATCATGCACTCCAGCGTGCGGATCGCCTCCGGGATGTCGAAGTGCGATTCTCCGAGCTCGGCGACAGCACGATCGCTCGTCTCCTGCATCCAGCGCTGCAGCGCATCGGTACCCACGAGTTTGCGACTCGGGTCGGCCTCGAGGTGGGCGACTGCTTCCTCCACCGACGCACCGGGGAGGATCTCGTGAGCGATCGCGGTCTGCTCCTCCACCATGCGCGCCAGCTCTTCACGACCCCACTCGTAGGTCTCGTCGAGGTCGATGGTGGCGCCCAGGAAGCGACGGGAGTGGAGGGCGTAGACATCGCGGCCCACGGCGTCCTCCTCGCGCGAGGCGGGAGCGAGCTCTTCCACCAGGAATCGCCGCAGATCTCCGTAGGCGACCCGGGCGGCCGCGGACTTGTCGGCGAGCGTGCGCGCGAGGGAGGCCGGCAGCTGCCCCTCCTCGGGGGCGGCTTCGGCGACGAACTCGGCGAAGAAGCCGTCGTCGGCGATGTAGCGGGTGATCTGCGTGGCCACCTCCGTGACCTGTCGACGAGCGGGCGTCACCCCCTCGGCGATGCCCGCACGCAGCGTCTCCGTGTAGCCGCGCAGCGCGCGCGGTACGTCGCCCAGGCGGGTCGCGATCACGGACCAGTCGTCGGTGGTCGCCGTGGGCATGAGGTCGAACGCGGAGCGCACGTCCTGGGCCGCCGAGGCGATCACGTTCACGTCGCGCAGGTGCCACCGAGCCTCATGGAACTCGAGGTCGAGACGCAGCTCCGAACTGAGATCCGTCTGCGTCACCTCGTCGATCGCGTCGACGGGCTCGAGCGCCGTGAGTGCGTCGAGGGCTGTGCGCGTCGCCGCAGCGAGCTGCTCGTGGCCCTCCGGGCTCAGGTCGCCGAAGCGGTCGTTCACCTCGCTGCGACCGATGTAGGTGCCCAGCGTCGGGGCGAGCACGGAGATGGTGTCGACCCACTCCTCGGCGACCTTGTCGATGGCAGAGGGGGTGCGGGGGGCTGAAGTCATGGACTCCACCCTAGTGATCCCCCTCCGCCGTGGTCGGGCGATCCGATATGCCGGGCGCGCCGACGGGGCTCAGTGCGCGGCCTCGTTCCAGTCCTTCCCCCGCCCGACCTGCACGTCGAGCGGAACCGTGAGATCGGCGGCATCGCCCATGCGAGCGCGCACGATCCGCTCCACGGCATCCCACTCCCCCGGCGCGACTTCGACCACGAGCTCATCGTGGATCTGGAGCAGGGCGCGTGAGGTGAGTCCCTCCGAACGGAGGTCGGCGTGGATGTGGAGGAGTGCGATCTTCATGATGTCGGCGGCACTGCCCTGGATCGGCGCGTTGAGCGCTGCGCGCTCGGCGTTCTCACGCAGCACCCGGTTCGGGCTCGCGAGGTCAGGGAAGGGTCGACGACGCCCGAAGATCGTCTCCGTGTAGCCGACCTCTTTCGCCGCCATCACGGAGGCGCGCAGGTAATCGCGGACCGCGCCGAAGCGAGCGAAGTACTCCACCATCAACTGCTTCGCCTCGGATTGCTCGATCCGCAGCTGCTTGGACAGGCCGAAGGCGGAGAGCCCGTAGACCAAGCCGTACGACATCGCCTTGACCTTGGTGCGCATCGCCGGTGTCACGTCGCTCGGCTCGACGCCGAACACGCGCGCGCCGACGAAGCGGTGCAGGTCCTCGCCGCTGTTGAACGCCTCGATGAGCCCTTCATCGCCTGAGAGGTGCGCCATGATGCGCATCTCGATCTGGGAGTAGTCCGCGGTGAGAAGCGCCTCGTACCCCTCGCCCACCTGGAACGCGCTGCGGATGCGTCGGGACTCCTCGGTGCGCACCGGGATGTTCTGCAGGTTCGGGTCGGTGCTCGAGAGCCGTCCGGTCTGGCTGCCGGTCTGCACGTAGGTGGTGTGCACGCGGTGGTCTTCGCCGATCGCCGAATCGAGGGACTCGATGATCTGACGCAGCTTGGTCGCCTCGCGATGCTGCAGCAGGAGGCTCAGGAACGGGTGGGGGTGGCTCTCCTGCAGGTCGGCGAGCACAGCGGCATCCGTCGAATACCCGGTCTTCGTCTTGCGGGTCTTGGGGAGCTGGAGGTCTTCGAACAGGACCTCCTGGAGCTGCTTCGGTGACCCGAGGTTGAACTCGCGTCCGACGACCGAGAACGCCTCGGCGGCGAGGCCCTCGGCGCGTGTCGCGAGTTCGCCGGAGAACGTCGACAGCACCTCGTGGGAGACCGCCACGCCGGCGACCTCCATGTCGGCGAGGGTGAGCAGGGTGGGCAGTTCGATGTCGACCAGGACCTTCGCCACGGACTCGGGGATGTCCTCGCGCAACGCCGCCGCGACGCGCAGGATGAACCAGGCCTCCTGCGAGGGCGTCGCACCCTCGGTCTCGGGCACCAGCTGCGTGGGGTCGGCCTCCGGGAGCTTCTCGCCGAGATAGCGCTCGACCAGATCACCCAGCGTCTTGTCCGGGAAACTCGGGCGCAGCATCCACCCGGCGAGGCTGGTGTCGTACGCCAGGCCGCCCAGCTGCACGCCCTGACGCAGCAGCGCCTTCACCTGCGGCTTGGCGTCGTGCAGCACCTTCGGCGCGTCTGAAGAGAGCCAGGAGCGCAGGGCATCAGCGTCGACGGTCGGCCAGTCCGCCTCACGGAGCTCGGTCTCGGTGGCGGCGCCGATGCGGACAGGAACGCCCCCCTGCACCACGACACGCACGGCGACGTCGCCGTCGAGCGCGGATGCCCAAGCGACGAACTCGTCGGCGGAGACCTGCGCCGGCTCGGGCAGGACGACCACGGATGCGGGATCGTCGGCGACCTCTCCGGCGCCGACGGCCTCGAACACGCGGGGCAGCAGCGTACGGAACTCCAGGCGCGCGAAGATGTCGCGCACGGCCTGGGCATCGATCGGGGCCACCGCGAGGTCGGAGGGAGCGAGCGGCAGCTCCACGTCGGTCAGCAGACGGTTCAGCTTGCGGTTGCGACGGACGTCGTCGATGTGATCGCGCAGATTGCCGCCCACCACACCCTTGATCTCGCCGGCGCGATCGAGCAGTTCGTCGAGAGTGCCGAACTGGGTGAGCCACTTCACCGCGGTCTTCTCCCCCACCTTCGGCACTCCGGGGAGGTTGTCGCTCGTCTCGCCGACCAGAGCCGCGATGTCGGGGTACTGCTCGGGGCGCACGCCGTACCGCTCCTGCACGGTGGTCGGGTCGTAACGCTTGAGCTGCGAGACCCCCTGCACCGAGGGGTAGAGCAAGGTGACGTCGTCGGTCACCAGCTGGATGGAGTCGCGGTCTCCCGAGACGACCAGCACGTCGTACCCCTGCGCGGCGCCCTGCGTCGAGAGCGTCGCCAGGATGTCATCGGCCTCGATGCCCTCCTGGGTGAGCACGGGGATCGACATGGCCGCCAGGCAATCCTGCAGCAACGGGATCTGCCCGCGGAACTCCTGCGGGGTCTCGGAGCGCGTGGCCTTGTATTCGGGGTATTCGTCGGTGCGGAACGAGTGCCGCGAGGTGTCGAAGGCGATCGCCATGTGCGTGGGCTGCTCGGCCTTGATCAGGTTGACCAGCATGGACAGGAAGCCGTAGATGGCGTTCGTGTGCTGGTTGTCCTTGGTCGTGAAGTTCTCGACCGGAAGGGCGAAGAAGGCGCGATAGGCGAGCGAATGGCCGTCGATGACCATGAGGGTAGGCTTTGCGGAGTCCGTCACCCTGTCAGCCTAACGAGGACGACAGACACCCGCTGAGGAGGATCATGAGCGACGTCGCGATGAGCGAAGGACTCGACTGGGCCACGGCCCGCGGGATGGGCGCCCTGGCCGAGAAGATGGGCATGGAGTTCACCGAGTTCAGCATCGAGCGCTCGGTCGCGACCATGCCGGTCGAAGGCAACACGCAGCCGGTCGGACTCATGCACGGCGGCGCCTACGTCGTGCTCGGCGAGTCGCTCGGCTCCATGGCCGCGAACCTGCACGCCGGACCCGGCCGCCTGGCCGTCGGCGTCGACATCAACGCCACGCACACGCGGTCGGCCACGTCCGGTGTGGTCACCGGCGTCTGCACACCGGTGCACCTGGGACGCAGCATCGCGGTGCACGAGATCGTCGTCACCGATGATCAGGGTCGGCGCTGCTCGACGATCCGCATCACGAACATGATCAAGGACGTCCCGACGGGGTCGTGATCTCCGCGTCCAGCAGACGCTGGAAGAGCAGGTGGTCCTGCCAGCTGCCGGCGATCCGCAGATAGCGCGGCGCGAGGCCGATCCGCTCGAAGCCGGACGCAGCGAGCACGCGCTGCGAGGCTGCGTTGTGGACCAGAGTCGCCGCCTGGACCCGGTGCAGAGCCAGCTCATGCCGCGCGAACCTGAGGACCGCGGAGACGCCCGACGCCGCCAGTCCGCGTCCCTGCCGGGACGCATCGATCCAATAGCCGAGATCGGCACTGCGGAAGGCGCCGCGCACGACGTTGTTGAGGTTCACCCGTCCGCGGATCTCACCGTCATCCGACTCGACGACGAACCGCGCGCTGCGTCCGTCCGCGGCATCCGCCACGCAGCGACCGACGTCGTCCTCCTGCCAGCCGGCGGTGAAGAACACCGGATCGCGCGTCGGCTCCCAGGGGGCCAGGTGCTCACGATTCGCGGAGTACGCCCGGGCCAGTCCGGCCCCGTCTCCCTCGCGAATCGGACGCAGAATGTGCTCGGCGTCGAGCGCGAACACTACTTCTTGGGTGCGAGCTGCTCGATGATCGCCTTGGCGACGTCCTGCATGGTCAGACGACGGTCCATGGACGCCTTCTGGATCCAGCGGAAGGCCTCCGGCTCGCTCAGGCCCATCTTCTCGTTGAGAAGACCCTTGGCGCGGTCGACGAGCTTGCGGGTCTCGAACCGCTCGACCATGTCGGCGACCTCGGCCTCGAGCGTGATGATCTGCTCGTGACGTGCCAGTGCGATCTCGATCGCGGGCAGCAGGTCGTTCGGCGTGAAGGGCTTCACGACGTAGGCCAGCGCGCCGGCCTCGCTCGCGCGCTCGACGAGTTCCTTCTGGCTGAACGCCGTGAGGAGCACGACCGGTGCGATGTTGCCCTTGTGCAGCTTCTCGGCCGCGCTGATGCCGTCGAGCTGCGGCATCTTGACATCCATGATGACGAGGTCGGGGCGCAGCTCGGTCGCCAGGGCGACGGCGGTCTCTCCGTCACCAGCCTCACCGACGACATCGAAGCCGTTGTCGCGGAGGATCTCGACGATGTCGAGACGGATCAGCGATTCGTCCTCGGCGACGACGACGCGTCGGGGTGCGGATGACGTGGGCTGCTCGACTGCCTGTTCTTGCTCGGTCACGGGTCCATCCTAGTCGAGAGGCTCTCCGCATCGGCCACCGGGTGTCGCGACGGCCGAGGCGGCACCGCGCCTGCGCTAAAGTCGAAGACGCAGATCACGAGCCGGCGTGGCGGAATGGCAGACGCGGAGCACTCAAAATGCTTTGTCCGAAAGGGCGTGTGGGTTCGAGTCCCACCGCCGGCACATCACGAGGAGGGGCCTGCGTTCCGGTCCGGGCCGGCTGAGTCCTGCACCTCGACGAGAGCGGCGAGTTCTCCGAGCACTCGGGGGTGGGCGAGCACACGGAAATGCCCGCCGGTGTCCAGCCGGACGTTCTTCGCCCCCGGCAACTCGCTGCCCTCCGGGATGTGCGGATCGAAGGCCGCGTAGACCGAGACGATCCGCTCATTGATGTCGATCTGCTCGCCGAGGCTCACGATCGAGGGATCCTCGGGCGAGAAGGCTCGCAGGCTGCGCACAGGCATCAGTCGCGCGTAGCGGGATCCGCCGAACGGAGTCGCCACCGCGAGCATCGACCGGATGCGTCCGGCGGCGCGCCCGGTCATCGCGAGCTTGCCGGCGAGTCCCCCCTTGCTGTGCGCGACCAGGATGACCCCGCTCACGTCGCGGGCCTCCAGGAACTGGGCGACCTTCTCGGCCATCTCGACCACGGGCCGCTGATTGCGCTGCAGCGACTCGACGACGTACACGGGGTGTCCGCGTGCGTGAAGAGCGGAGACGAGCGGCTGCAGGAACCGCCAGGTCTCGTAGACACCGGGGAGGATGACGATCGGCACGCCGTCGCCCTCGACGAACGAATCCGCATCGCGACGGTCGAAAGCGGCCCGCACCTGCCAGTAGGCGGCGTAGGCGTAGTCGAGCCACCACCAGGCGGCCCTTCTCAGCATCCCGATGGCGAGCTCCGTCCGTGGATGGCGCGGATGTCGTCGATGGCAGGCCGGGTGTCCCGTGTGACGCTCATGATGGCGTCCGCGACCGCCAGCGGCGCCGTGAAGGGGACGACATGGTGGTGGCCGGGCACGTCGATCAGGCGCCCCTGCCGCGCGATATCTCGCAGACGACGGCTCCAGGACCGGCCCGCGACAGGATCATGGGCACCACGCACCACGAGGACCGGCATCTGCAGCTCCCGCACTCCCTCCTCTGTCGAGTACGCCATCATGTGCCGGGACTGAGCCAGATACCAGGCGACCCCGCAGCGGAGGTAGTCGACGAACACGAGCGCGTTGGCCAGCGGCGATTCGAGCAGGGTGTCCAGCGCAAGTGCTCGGGCCTGCGCGCTCACGGTCCGCCGCCGTCCATCGACGACCGGTCCGATCAACACGACGCCTTGAACCTGCGAGACCGAGATGCGACGGGCCGCCTCGACGACCCATTGCGCGCCCATCGAATGTCCGACCAGGATGACGGGTCTCTCTCCCACGCCGGTCAGCACGCCCGCGAGGAGACGACCCATCTCCCGCACGTCCAGGTCGCGCGGCGGCTTCGGAACCCCGCCGAAGCCCGGCAGATCGACGGAGATCACCGGAGCAGAGCCGGACAGCGCGTCGTGCAGACGAGCGAGCGAACGATGGGACATTCCGATGCCGTGCACGAGCACGTACGTCGCACACGGCGAGTCCGGTGGGCCGGGGCTCTCGCCGAGACGGAACGTGCATCCCTCGATGACGACGTGGCGGTGGAGGAGAGATGTCATCCGTGAACTGTAAGCCGACCGCAGAGCGAGCCGCTACCGGCTTGACGCGGGGCTATCGCACCCCCTCGACAGGAGAGAGGGACGGAGCCGGAGCTCCGTCCCTCTTCCCTGACACCGTCGGGTCAGACGGTCGCCTCTTTGTAGATCGGGGCGGCGCCGTTGACGGCGTCTCCGACCTTGTGGACGCGGATGTCGTTGGTCGAGCCGACGATTCCGGGAGGGGAGCCGGAGATCACGACGACCTTGTCCCCCACCTCGGCCAGCTTGTTGCTGAGCAGATAGTCGTCGACCTGCAGGTACATCAGGTCGGTGTGCTGCACCATGTCGACGAGGGTCGACTGGATGCCCCAGGTCAACGCCATGCGGCGACGGATGTCGGGCTCCGGCGTGAACGCCAGCATCGGGATCCGCGAGCGCAGGCGCGACAGACGACGAGCGGAGTCGCCCGACTGCGTGAAGACGCAGAGGAACTTCGCCTCGACGAACTCCGCGACCTCGAGAGCCGCGAGCGTGATCGCCCCGCCCTGCGTGCGCGGCTTCGTGGTGAGCGGCGCGATGCGCTCCAGTCCGTGCTCCTCGGTCGACTCGATGATCCGGGCCATGGTCTCGACGACCCCGACCGGGTAGTCTCCCACGCTGGTCTCACCCGAGAGCATCACGGCGTCGGCGCCATCGAGCACGGCGTTCGCGACGTCGGAGGTCTCCGCGCGGGTCGGGACGGGGCTGTTGATCATGGACTCGAGCATCTGCGTCGCCACGATGACCGGCTTGGCCATGCGGCGCGCGAGCTCGACCGCACGCTTCTGCACGATCGGCACGGCCTCCAGGGGAAGCTCCACACCCAGGTCGCCTCGGGCGACCATGATCGAGTCGAAGGCGTCGACGATCTCCTCGAGCGCGTCGACCGCCTGCGGCTTCTCGACCTTGGCGATGACGGGAACGCGCACGCCCTCCTCGGCCATGATCTCGTGCACGCGCGTCACGTCGGAGGCGTTGCGAACGAAGGACAGGGCGATCAGATCGGCACCGATGCGCAGACCCCACCGCAGGTCGTCCTCGTCCTTCTCGCTCAGTGCGGGGACGTTCACGGCGACGCCGGGCAGGTTGATGCCCTTGTTGTTGGAGACGGCACCGGCGACGATGACCTTCGTGGTGACGGTGACGCCATCGGTCTCGAGGACCTGGACGCGGACCTTGCCGTCATCGATGAGCAGGAAGTCGCCCGGCTTCACGTCCTGCGGCAGACCCTTGAAGGTCGTGCCGCAGATGTCCTTGTTCCCGATGATGTCCTCGGTGGTGATCTTGAAGATGTCACCGACCGCGAGATCGTAGGGACCGTCCTCGAACTTGCCGAGGCGGATCTTCGGGCCCTGGAGGTCGACCAGGATGGCGACCGCGCGGCCCGCGTCGTCCGCGGCGCGGCGGACGTTCGCGTAATTGTTCTCGTGCACGGAGTAGTCACCGTGGCTGAGGTTCAGGCGGGCGACGTCCACACCGGCGTCGATCAGTGCACGCACTGTCTCATAGGTGGAAGTCGCAGGACCCAGGGTGGCGACGATTTTCGCGCGTCTCAACAGGAATCTCCAGGGATAGAAGTGGGGGAAAGGTTATTCAGGCGAGGGTGCCGCGGCTCAGCCTACGCGGGCTGGAGGCCCAGCGCGACATCGCTCGGACGCACCGGCTCGGGCAGCACGGTGCTGCCCATGAGGAAGCGGTCCACGTTCGCGGCCGCCGCACGGCCCTCGGCGATGGCCCACACGATGAGCGACTGTCCGCGACCGGCATCGCCGGCGACGAACACGCCCGGAACCGTCGACTCGTACGAGGAATCGCGCTGGAATGCTCCGCGATCGGTCAGCTGCGGGAGAGTCTCCTCCGTGTAGCCCTCCTGCTCGGGGCCGGTGAAGCCCATCGCGATCAGCACCAGATCCGCGGGGATCTCGCGCTCGGTGCCGCTCTTGGGCACACGCCGGCCGTCGATGTACTCGGTCTCGGCCACGCGCAGCGCGCGCACCTCGCCCACCTCGTTCGCGAGGAACTCGACGGTCGAGGCGAGGAACATCCGCTCACCGCCCTCCTCGTGCGCGGAGGCGACCTCGAAGAGATTCGGCATCATGGGCCACGGCTGGTGCTCCGGACGCTCGGTGCTCGGCTGCTTGCCGATCGCGAGGTTGGTCACGCTCAGCGCGCCCTGACGGTGGGCGGTGCCGATGCAGTCGGCACCGGTGTCACCGCCGCCGATGACGATGACGTGCTTGCCCTCGGCGGTGATCTGCTCCGAGACCTTGTCACCGGCCACCGCGTGGTTCGACTCGACCAGGTACTCCATGGCGAAGTGCACGCCGTCGAAGTCGCGGCCGGGGATCGAGAGATCGCGCGGAACGGTCGAACCCGTCGCGATCACGACCGCGTCGTAACGGGCGCGCAGATCGGACCAGGAGATGTCCCGACCGATCTCGACACCGGCGCGGAAGCGAGTGCCCTCCTCCTGCATCTGCCGCAGACGCGACTCGAGGTGTCCCTTCTCCATCTTGAAGTCCGGGATGCCGTAGCGCAGCAGACCGCCGATGCGGTCGTCGCGCTCGAAGACCGCGACCGTGTGGCCGGCGCGGGTGAGCTGCTGGGCCGCCGCCAGACCCGCGGGTCCGGAGCCGACCACCGCGACGGTCTTGCCGGTCAGTCGCTCGGGCGGCTCGGGCTCGACCCACCCCTTGGCGAAGGCCTCGTCGATGATCGACACTTCGATCTGCTTGATCGTGACGGCGGGCTGATTGATGCCCAGCACGCACGAGCTCTCGCAGGGAGCGGGGCAGAGACGACCGGTGAACTCGGGGAAGTTGTTGGTCGCGTGCAGACGCTCGATCGCCGCGCGTCCCTCGCCGCGCCAGGTGAGGTCGTTCCACTCCGGGATCAGGTTGCCCAGCGGGCATCCCGAGTGGCAGAACGGCACACCGCAGTCCATGCAGCGACCGGCCTGACGGCGCAGGACCGCCTGGTCTCCCGGCTCGTAGACCTCTTTCCAGTCCATGATGCGGACCGGGACGGGGCGCCGCGCGGGCAGCTCCCGCTCGGTCACCTTCAGAAAACCCTTGGGATCAGCCACCGGTCACCTCCAGGATGCGGTTCCAGACGATGTCGCCGTCGGGGTCGATCCCCTCGGCGACGGCTTCCTCGCGCATGCTCCGCACGGCGGCGAAGTCACGGGGAAGCACCTTCACGAATTCGGATGCCGTGGTCTCGAACCGCGCGAGCAGATCGGAGGCCAACGGAGAGGATGTCAGCTCACTGTGTTCGACGAGCAGACCGCGAAGGACCTCGAGGTCGGCGCGGTCGAGGGGCTCGAGCAGCAGCTCGCCACTGCCGAGCGACTGCGCGTTGACCTTGGCCGTGTCGAGGGCGTGCACATAGGCCACTCCCCCGGACATGCCGGCACCGAAGTTGCGTCCCGTCGATCCGAGGATCACGGCGAGCCCGCCGGTCATGTACTCCAGGGCATGGTCGCCCACGCCTTCCACGACCGCCGTGGCGCCGGAGTTGCGCACGAGGAACCGTTCGCCCACGACGCCCGAGATGAACATCGTGCCGGAGGTCGCGCCGTAGCCGATCACGTTCCCGGCGATCACGTTCTCCTCCGGGGCGATCGTCGAGCTGCGCGGCGGACGGATCGTGATGTCGCCACCGGACAGGCCTTTGCCCACGTAGTCGTTGGCGTCGCCTTCGAGTCGCAGGATGATGCCCGAGGGCAGGAATGCTCCCAGCGACTGCCCGGCTGTGCCGTGCAGCGTCACATCGATCGTTCCGCGCGGCAGGCCGGCGGCTCCGTGACGCGAGGTCACCTGGTGACCCAGCATGGTGCCCACGGCGCGCTCGGTGTTCGCGATCGGGAGCTCGGCCACGACCGGCTCCCCGTTGAGAAGCGCACCCGCCGCGATGTCGATGAGCTGCACGTCGAAGTGCTTGTCCAGCTCGTGATCCTGGGTACGGGCGCTCCGCCGCGGCTCACCGGCAGGGAACGCGGGTCCCTCGAGGATCGGGGTGAGGTCGAGGCCCTCGGTCTTCCAGTGCTCGACGGCGGCGTTGACCTGGAGCAGGTCGGCGCGGCCGACGATCTCGTCGATCGAGCGGTAGCCGAGCTCGGCGAGGAGCTCGCGCACCTCTTCCGCGATGAACTCCATGAAGTTGACCACGAACTCCGGCTTGCCGGTGAAGCGTTCCCGCAGCGCGGGGTTCTGCGTCGCGACGCCGACCGGGCAGGTGTCGAGGTGGCACACGCGCATCATGATGCAGCCGCTGACGACCAGCGGTGCGGTCGCGAACCCGAACTCCTCCGCGCCGAGCAGCGCGCCGATGATGACGTCACGGCCCGTCTTGAGCTGACCGTCGACCTGCACCACGACGCGATCGCGCATGCCGTTGAGCATCAGCGTCTGCTGTGTCTCGGCGAGACCGAGTTCCCACGGCGTACCGGCATGCTTGAGCGAGTTCATCGGGCTGGCGCCCGTGCCCCCATCGTGCCCGGAGACCAGGATGACGTCGCTGAGCGCCTTCGCGACACCGGCCGAGACCGCACCGATGCCCGACTGGCTCACCAGCTTGGTGTGGATGCGGGCCTCGGGGTTCGCGCGCTTCAGGTCGAAGATGAGCTGCTTGAGGTCTTCGATCGAGTAGATGTCGTGGTGCGGGGGCGGCGAGATGAGCCCCACGCCCGCGGTCGCGTGACGCGTCCGCGCCACCCACGGATAGACCTTCGTCGGGGGCAGCTGCCCACCCTCGCCGGGCTTGGCACCCTGCGCGAGCTTGATCTGGATGTCGTCGGCCTCCGTGAGGTAGAGGCTGGTGACCCCGAACCGACCGGACGCGACCTGCTTGATCGCGCTGCGGCGCTGCGGGTCGACCAGACGGTCCGCGTCCTCGCCGCCCTCACCCGTGTTCGACTTGCCGCCGATGCGGTTCATGGCGATCGCGAGCGTCTCGTGCGCCTCCTGCGAGATCGAGCCGTAACTCATGGCGCCGGTCGAGAAGCGCTTCACGATGTCGGAGACCGACTCCACCTCGTCGAGCGGGACGGGCCTGCGGGTGCCGGTGCGCAACTGGAACAGCCCGCGAAGGGTCTTCAGTTCCGCCGCCTGATCGTCGACCATCTTCGTGTACTCACGGAAGATGTCGTAGCGCCGTGTGCGGGTCGCGTGCTGCAGCTTGAACACCGTTTCCGGGTTGAACAGGTGCGGCGAGCCGTCGCGGCGCCACTGGTACTCGCCGCCGGTCCACAGCCGTTCGTGGGCGCGCGCTGCGGCGTCCTCCGGGTAGGCGTAGTCGTGACGAGCCTGGTTCTCGGCGAAGATCTCCTCGATCCCGATGCCGCCGAGCTTCGACTCGGTGCGGGTGAAGTAGGCGTCGATGAACTCCTGGCCGAGGCCCACGGCCTCGAACACCTGCGCACCGGCGTAGGAGGAGACCGTCGAGATGCCCATCTTCGACATGATCTTCAGCACGCCCTTGCCGAGCGCGTAGATCAGGTTCTTGACGGCCTTCTCCGTGGAGATGCCGGTGATGTAGCCGGTGCGCACGAGGTGCTCGACCGTCTCCATCGCGAGATAGGGGTTGATGGCGGAGGCGCCGTACCCGATCAGCGTCGCGACGTGGTGCACCTCGCGCACGTCTCCGGCCTCGACGATCAGACCGACCTTCATGCGGTTCTCGCGCCGGATCAGGTGGTGATGGACGGCGGAGACCATCAGCAGCGAGGGGATCGGCGTGAGGTCCTTGTTGGAGTCCCGGTCGGACAGGATGATGAACTCCGAGCCGGCGGCGATGGCCTGGTCGACCTCGTCGCACATCTCGGTGAGCCGCTCCTGCAGCGACTGGGGTCCCGAGTCGAAGTGATAGAGGCCCTTGATGGTCACGCTGGAACGATCGGGCAGCGCCTTGTCGATATGCCGGATCTTCGCGAGCTCGTCGTTGTCGATCACCGGGAAGTCGAGCGACACCGTGCGGGTGTGTTCCGGCCCCCAGGAGAGCAGGTTGCGCTCGGGACCGAGCCCCAGCTTGAGGCTCGTGACGACCTCTTCGCGGATCGAGTCGAGCGGCGGGTTCGTCACCTGCGCGAACTGCTGCGTGAAGTAGTCGAACAGGAGGCGCGGTCGCTTGCTCAGCACCGCGATCGGCGTGTCCGAGCCCATCGCGCCGAGGGGTTCGACGCCCGTCTGCCCCATCGGGGTCAGCAGGATGCGCACTTCCTCCTCCGTGTAGCCGAAGGTGCGCTGGCGGCGGGTGATCGATGCCGGCGGGTGCACGATGTGCTCGCGCTCGGGAAGATCGGCGAGGCGCACGGCACCGGCGTCGAGCCATTCCTGCCACGGGTGCATGGTCGCGAGATCCTGCTTGACCTCCTGGTCGCTGACGATCCGCCCCTGAGCGGTGTCGACCAGGAACATCTTCCCGGGCTGCAGACGTCCGCGACGCTTGATGCGCTCGGGCTCGAAGTGCAGCACCCCGGTCTCCGACCCGATGACGACGAGGCCATCGGTGGTCTCGGTCCATCGCCCCGGGCGCAGGCCGTTGCGGTCGAGGGTCGCGCCCACGACCGTGCCGTCGGTGAAGATGAGCGCGGCGGGTCCGTCCCAGGGCTCCATCTGGTTCGAGTGGTACTCGTAGAAGGAGCGCAGCTCGGGCGTGATGTCGGACTGCTTCTCGTAGGCCTCGGGAACCATCATCATGATGGCGTGGGGCAGGCTGCGACCGGTGAGGGTCAACAGTTCGAGCACCTCGTCGAAGGATGCCGAGTCGCTGGCCCCGTCGGTGCAGATCGGGAGCAGCGGGGCGACGTCGCCGAGCAGCTCGGACTCGAGCTGCGACTGGCGTGCACGCATCCAGTTGCGGTTGCCGCCCACGGTGTTGATCTCGCCGTTGTGCGCGAGCATGCGCAGCGGCTGTGCCAGGGGCCAGGACGGGAACGTGTTCGTGGAGTAGCGCGAGTGGACCACCGCGAGCTCGGAAGCGAAGCGCTCGTCCTGCAGGTCGGGGTAGAACGGCTCGAGCTGCAGCGTGGTGACCATGCCCTTGTACCCGAGGGTGCGGCTGGACAGCGAGACGAAGTAGGCACCCAGCTCGTGCCCGGCGCGCTTGCGCAGACGGTAGGCGACGCGGTCGAGCGCGATGTGGGTGAGCGGGGCGTCGGAGTGCGTCGCGCCGCCCGCGCTCACGAAGAGCTGCTCGAAGGCGGGGCGCGCCTCGTCGGCCAGCTTGCCCAGGTGCTCGTTGACGGTGGGGACGTCACGCCAGCCCAGGACGCGGAGTCCCTCGGACTCGGCGATCCGCTCGATGCCCGCCTTCTGCTGGCGACGCTGGCTCGAGTCGCGAGGCAGGAAGGCCAGACCGGCCGCGTACTCCCCCACCGGCGGCAGCTCGAAGCCGACGACCGCGCGCAGGAATTCATCCGGCATCTGGGTGAGGATGCCGGCGCCGTCCCCGGTGCCGGCATCCGAACCGATCGCACCGCGGTGCTCGAGGTTGCGCAGCGCCTCGAGCGCGAGCGAGATGATGTCGTGGCCCGCGGTTCCCCGCAGCGTCGCGACCATCGCGAGACCGCAGGCGTCCTTCTCGAACGCGGGGTTGTACATGCCCTGCTTCGGCGGGTAGGCGCCTGACGCGCCGTGGGGTGGCTGGAAGTACACCAGTTACCGTCCTCAGATATTCAAGTGACACCGGGGACGACGTCGGCCCGCTCGTTCAGTACATGTTCTCCGCCACGAGGGGCGGCTTATCGGGAACCGGCCTCGCTCGACGGAGCGGTGCGTGTGGGAGCAGTGCTTGTGGCAGTGGCTCCTGCGGTGAGTTCCTCGGACGGAGGCTCACTCACGTCCACGAAATCGAGGGGATTGTCCTGCGATTGTACATCAGGGTCCACGTCCTTCCGCGCGCGTCCCGGCCGGTACGGCGACGGCTCGAGTCCGAGGTGGCGCCGACTCTGGACCGCGAGGATGGCGAGACCCACGAGGATGCCGAAGATCGCCGCCCACACATTGCTGCGCAGACCCAGGATGATCTCGCTCGGATCGATGCGGATCGACTCCCAGACGACGCGGCCGGCGCTGTACCAGATGAGGTAGATCGCGAACAGGCGGCCCCACTGGAAGAACAGCTTGCGGCTCAGCCACAGCAGCACGATCACGCCGAGCCCGTTCCAGAGGACCTCGTAGAGGAAGGTCGGGTGGAAGAGCGTTCCCTCGGGTAGGCCGGGAGGGAACGCCGAGTTCGTGGACTCGATCTCGAGGCCCCAGGGCAGATCCGTCGGCAGACCGAACAGCTCGTGGTTGAACCAGTTGCCGAAGCGGCCCATCGCCTGTGCGAGCAGCAGGCCCGGAGCGACGGCGTCGGCGAAGGTCCAGAAGCGGATGCCCGTCCAGCGGCACCCGAGGTAGGCGCCGATCGCGCCGCCGATGAGTGCGCCGAAGATGGCGATGCCGCCCTCCCAGATCGCCCAGACCGATCCAGGTTCGAACGGGTTCCAGGTGTTCTTGCCCTCACCGAAGTAGAAGTTCGGGTGCGTGAGGACATGGAAGATCCGCGCGCCGATGATGGCGATCGGCACAGCGAGGATGCAGATGTCGATCACGACCCACGGCTCCGCACCGCGCTTGGTCAGGCGGTGGTTCGTGAGGAACACGGCCACGATGATTCCCGCGATGATGCAGAGCGCGTAGAAGTGGATGCGCAGCGGGCCGAGGTCGATGAAGGACACGGGCGGGCTCGGGATGCTGGTGAGCACGCCGGTGATGCTGCTGGGAAGCGCGAGGGACATGAGTGCGATTCTAGTTCGAGGGACGAGGACGTGCCGACGCGGTGCCGGCGGCCAGGGAGCGGGTCACTTCCGCGAGGGCGGGGATCCCGCCGTCGCGCAGGGCACGGACCAGGGCGGTGCCGACGATCGCGCCGTCGGCGTATTCGGAGACACCGGCGACCTGCTCGGCGGTGGAGATGCCGATGCCGACGCACGCACGGTTGGCCCCCAGCGCGCGGAGGCGATCGACCAGGGTGCGGGCCGCGCGGTCGAGCTCCGTGCGCTCCCCGGTGATGCCCATGGTGGAGACCGTGTAGACGAAGCCGGTCGACGACTTCACGACGAGCTCGAGACGTTCGTCGGAGGAGGTGGGTGCCGCGAGGAACACGCGGTCGAGCCCGGTGCGCTCGCTCGCCGCGATCCACTCGCCCGCGACCTCCGGGGTGATGTCGGGCGTGATGAGCCCGGCGCCACCGGCGGCGAGCAGGTCGTCGGCGTAGCGGTCGACGCCGTACTGCATCACGGGGTTCCAATACGTCATGACCAGGACCGGCACATCGGTGGCCGCGGTGATCGTGCGGACGGCCGTGAACAGATCCTTCATCTTGAACCCGTTGGCCAGTGCCGCCGTCGTGGCCTCCTGGATGATGGCGCCGTCCATGACCGGATCGCTGTAGGGCGGTCCGAGCTCGATGATGTCGACGCCGTTCTCCGCCAGGGCGATGGCCGCCTGGATGCTGGTCTCGAGATCGGGGAAGCCGACCGGGAGATAGCCGACGAAGACACTGCGGCCATCGGCCTGTGCCTTCTGGATCGCTGCCTCGACCAGGCTCATAGCTGAGGCTCCCCCTTCGAGGCCGCGTCCTCGAAAGGCGTCTCCTCGGTCACATCGTGTTCACGAGCGGCCTCGTCGTACAGTTCGAAGTAGCGCGCCGCCGTGTCCATGTCCTTGTCTCCCCGGCCCGACAGACAGATCGCGAGCACGGCATCCGGGCCGAGATCCCGACCGATGCGCAGCGCGCCCGCGAGAGCGTGCGCCGTCTCGATCGCGGGGATGATCCCCTCGGTGCGGCTCAGCAGACGCAACGCCTGCATCGCCTCGTCGTCGGTGGCCGGGATGTACGAGGCACGCCCGATGTCGGCGAGCCAGGCGTGCTCCGGTCCGACGCCCGGGTAGTCGAGGCCGGCGGAGATCGAGTGGGATTCGACGGTCTGGCCGTCCTCGTCCTGGAGGACATAGGTCCGCGACCCGTGCAGCACACCGGGCCGTCCGCGCTCGATCGAGGCCGCGTGCTTGGGGGTGTCGACGCCGTCGCCGGCGGCCTCCACCCCGTAGAGGGCGACGTCGGGGTCGTCGAGGAACGCATCGAACATGCCGATCGCGTTCGATCCGCCGCCGACGCACGCGATCACGGCGTCCGGGAGCCGGCCGACCTCCTCGAGCAGCTGAGCGCGGGCCTCCTCGCCGATGATCTTCTGGAAGTCACGCACCATCGCCGGGAACGGATGCGGGCCCGCCGCGGTGCCGAAGATGTAGTTCGTCGTCTCGACGGACGCGACCCAGTCGCGATACGCGTCGTTGATCGCATCCTTGAGCGTGCGAGATCCGGAGGTCACCGCGACGACCTCGGCTCCGAGGAGCCGCATGCGGGCGACATTGAGCGCCTGGCGCTCGGTGTCGACCTCGCCCATGTAGATCGTGCAGTCCAGGCCGAACAGTGCCGCGGCGGTCGCCGTCGCGACGCCGTGCTGTCCGGCACCGGTCTCGGCGATCACGCGCGTCTTGCCGAGTCGCTTGGTGAGCAGCGCCTGTCCGAGCACGTTGTTGATCTTGTGCGAGCCGGTGTGGTTCAGGTCCTCGCGTTTGAGGAAGATCCGCGCTCCCCCGGCGTGCTCGGCGAACCGCGGCACCTCGGTGAGGATGGAGGGCCGTCCGGCGTAGGACCGCAGCAGCTCGGAGAGCTCGGCGCGGAACGCGGGATCGGCGACCGCCGCCTCGTAGGCGACGGTCAGCTCGTCGATCGCGGCGACCAGGGACTCCGGCATGTACCGACCGCCGAAGTCGCCGAAGTACGGTCCGTGCTGGTCGCGCAGGCTCACGATGCCTCCAGGAAGCTCTTGAGGGTGACGACGGGGTCGCCGGTGACCAGCGCCTCGCCGATCAGGACGACGTCCGCGCCGGCGGAGCGATAGTGCACCACGTCGGCGGGCGTCAGGACGGCGGACTCGGCGATCTTCACCGCGGAGTCCGGGATGCGATCGGACAGACGCGCGAACAGATCGCGGTCGAGCTCGAGCGTCGTCAGGTCGCGGGCGTTGACCCCGATCAGCGGAGCGCCGAGGTCGATCGCGACCTCGAGCTCGTCGGCGGAGTGGGTCTCCACGAGCGGGGTCATGCCGAGTTCGCGGATGAATCCGAAGAGGTCCGTCAGCACGTCGCGCTCGAGCCCCGCCACTATCAGCAGCACGAGGTCGGCACCCGCGGCGCGCGCCTCGAGGACTTGATAGCGCGTCGCGATGAAATCCTTGCGCAGCACCGGCAGGGAGACGCGCGCGGTGACGGCCTCGAGATCGGCGAGGCTGCCGCCGAAGCGTCGTTCCTCGGTGAGCACGCTGATCGCGGATGCTCCCCCGGTCTCGTAGAGCGAGGCTTGGAGCGCAGGGTCGGGGATCGACGCGAGAGCACCACGGGACGGGCTCGCGCGCTTGACCTCAGCGATGATCTTCACGCGATCCGCGGGCGCGAGGGCGGCCAGTGCGTCCTGAGCGGCGGGGCGCGCGAGCGCCTCACGTTCGACGACGGCCAGGGGCCGCGTGAGGAGGCGACGCTCGGCGTCTGCGACAGCGCCGGCCGTCAGGTCGGCGAGGACCATTAGTGGGCCTTCGGCGAGTACTTGGGGCCTCTCACACCGTATCCGGCCTTGGCGAGCACCACGCCGACGAGGGCACCGACCGGAACGATCGCCGCACCCACCCAGATGAGGGCGACCCACACCGGGCTGAACTCGGCGAGGCAGAACGCCACGGTGCCGAGCGTGAAACCGAAGAGCATGATGATCACGGCGGTCCATGCTGCCGGCGAGTGTCCGTGGCCGGGATCAGCGATCGGGTTGGTCATGTTCTCCTCCGGGGACGACTGCGGGATCAGATGTCAGTCTATCGGGGTCAGCGCGTCGGATCGGTGCCACGGGACAGGTCGTCCCAGGAATCGATCGCGTCCACGGACCCTTCGGGTTCTGTCGTGTCGTCGGCGTCGGACACGGGCGACCGCGGTGTGGAGGCCTCCTCCGCAGCGGATCCTCCCGCGGTCGACCCGGACGGGGCTGGGGCCGCCGCGTCCGACGCGGTGCGGTAACGACGGCCGCCGCTCTTCCATCGCCGCCACGTCGCGAGCACCAGCAGCGCCGAGCCGAGCAGGATCACCCATCCGACGAGAGCGATCACCGGCCACGCCGTGGGGACGACCTCGCGCGCGACCTCGGAGATCGCGCCGGCGCCTGCCAGCCCGGTGATCTCGGTGATGGTCGGTCCGATCGCGGACTCCGGTACGGAGATCAGCAGTTGCACGGTCGTCCAGCCGAGGAACACGGCGCACGCTCCGGCCAACACGCCGAACACGAGGCGGAAGACGGGACCCGAGATCGCGAGGGCCGCGCCGAGGGCGAGCACGGCGAGGCTCAGCGGAGCCAGGAGCACCGAGGCCGAAGCGCCGGGGACCAGGATGGCTTCTCCGGCATCCGCCCGCTCGACCGTGAGCCAGGTCTGTGTGGAGGAGATGATGCCGATGGCACCGGCGAGCAGGAATCCGCTCACCGAGAGGGAGCGTCCGCGGCGGGCGATGTTCATGCCGAGGCACTCCCCGCGACGGCCTCGAGGTCGGTGGCATCGAAACAGGTGCGCGTGCCGGTGTGGCAGGCGGGCCCCGTCTGGTCGACACGCAGCAGGATCGCGTCGCCGTCGCAGTCCAGACGCGCGTCGTGCACGACCTGGATGTGACCGGAGGTGTCGCCCTTGCGCCAGTACTCCTGACGGGAGCGCGACCAGTAGGTCGCCCGTCCTGATGTGAGAGTGCGTCGCAGCGCCTCGGCGTCGACCCAGGCGAGCATCAGGACCTCGCGCGTGTCCCATTGCTGCACGATCACGGGAGCGAGCCCGTCCGCGTTCCAGGCGACCTGCGCGACACGCGCGTCGAGGTCGGTCACCGCGTCTGCTCCGCTCATCGGACGATCACTCCTTCGGCGCGCAGCGCCTGCTTCACATCGCCCACGGTGAGAGCGCCGGTGTGGAACACACTCGCGGCGAGCACGGCATCCGCCCCCGCCTTGATCGCCGGAGCGAAGTGCTCGACCGCACCGGCACCACCCGAGGCGATCACGGGAACCGCGGAGACCTCGCGCATGAGGCGCACGAGCTCCAGGTCGAAGCCGTCGCGTGTGCCGTCGGCATCGATCGAGTTGACCAGGAGCTCCCCCGCGCCGCGTTCTGTGGCCTCGCGCGCCCAGTCCAGGGCGTCGAGGGTGGTCTGGGTGCGTCCTCCGTGCGTGGTCACGACGAAGCCGGACGCGGTGGTGTCGGCGCGCTTCACGTCGAGCGAGAGCACGAGGACCTGTGCGCCGAAGCGGTCCGCGATCTCCCCGATCAGGGCGGGGCGCGCGATGGCGGCGGAGTTCACCCCGACCTTGTCCGCCCCGACGGCGAGCAGGCGGGCCACGTCCTCGACGGTGCGCACGCCTCCCCCGACGGTCAGCGGCACGAAGACCTGCTCCGCGGTGCGCTGCACCACGTCGTAGGTCGTGGCGCGGGCATCCACGGTCGCGGTGACGTCGAGGAAGGTGATCTCATCGGCCCCCTGAGCGGCGTAGTGCCGGGCGAGCGCGACCGGATCGCCCATGTCGCGCAGGTTCTCGAAGTTCACGCCCTTGACGACGCGACCCTCCGCCACGTCGAGACACGGGATGACCCGGCTGGCGAGCGTCATCAGAGCCTCGCGTTGTGGATCGCCGTGACGAGGATGGCCCGCGCGCCGAGCGCGTACAGCTGGTCCATCACGTTGTTCACCCGCGACCGCGCCACCATGACCCGCACCGCGACCCACTCCGGATCGCGCAACGGCGACACGGTCGGCGACTCGACACCTCCCGCGATCTTCACGGCGTCATCGAGCAGCGCGAGCGGCAGGTCGTAGTCGATCATGACGAACCGGCGAGCCACCATGACCCCGCGCAGACGGCGCAGCAGCGTCTCGGAACCTTCCGCGTCGACCGGCCCCGCGATGAGGACGGCCTCCGACTGCAGGATCACGGGTCCGAAGACGTCCAGCCCTGCCTGGCGCAGCGTCGTTCCGGTCTCCACGACGTCGGCCACGGCGTCCGCGACGCCCAGGCGCACAGCCGACTCCACGGCTCCATCGAGCGGGACCAGGTCGACTGCGATGTCGCGCTCGTCGAGGAACGCGTCGACGAGCCCCGGGTACGAGGTCGCGATGCGCAGACCGTCGAGCTCGGACACGTCGGAGTAACGGCCGGACGGGGCGGCGAATCGGAACGTGGAACCCGCGAAACCGAGCGCCTCGATCTCCCGCGCGCCGGGCATCCGCGCGTCCAGCAGCAGGTCGCGTCCGGTGATGCCCACATCGATCGCGCCGGAGCCCACATACGTGGCGATGTCCTTGGGACGGAGGAAGAAGAACTCGACGTCGTTCTCGACGTCGACGACATGAAGGGTCTTGGGGTCGCGCCGACCGGCGTATCCGGCCTCCGCGAGCATCTCGGCGGCGGTCTCGGAGAGCGAGCCCTTGTTGGGAACAGCGATGCGCAGCATGAACGGCTTTCAGTTCGAAGGGATGAGAACGGAGCGCGTCACAGATGTCGATAGACGTCCTGCAGGCTGAGACCCTTCGCGATCATCATCACCTGCACGTGGTACAGCAGCTGCGAGATCTCCTCGGCGGCCGCGTCGTCGGACTCGTACTCCGACGCCATCCAGACCTCGGCGGCCTCCTCCACGATCTTCTTGCCGATCGTGTGCACACCGCCGTCGAGTTCCGCGACCGTGCCGGAGCCCTCGGGTCGGGTCTCCGCCTTGACGCTGAGTTCAGCGAACAGCTCGTCGAAAGTCTTCACAGTTCAAGGCTAGCGGCTCGCGCGCGGTCCTTGAGCCGGGTGACCGCGGCCTCGATGTCGTCGGAGCCGTACACGGCCGATCCGGCGACGAAGGTGTCGGCCCCGTTGGCGGCAGCCTGTTCGATCGTGCTGTCGGAGATGCCCCCGTCGACCTGCAACCACACCTGGGATCCGCGGCGACGGGCCTCCTCGGCCAGCGTGCGGAGCTTCGGCATGGTCTCGGGCATGAAGCCCTGTCCGCCGAAGCCCGGCTCCACCGTCATCACGAGGATCTGATCGAACTCGTCGAGCACGGAATACAGGCTGTCCGCCGGCGAACCGGGCTTGATCGCGACTCCGGCGCGCGCTCCGATGTCGCGGAGGCGCCGGGCCAGCGAGATCGGATCCGCTGCGGCCTCCAGGTGGAAGGTGACGCTCGCGGCGCCGATCTCGGCGTACTGGGGAGCCCACCGGTCCGGCTCGGTGATCATCAGATGCACGTCGAGCGGGATCGGGCTGGTCGCCTGGATGCGCTCGACCATCTGCGGACCGAAGGTGAGGTTCGGCACGAAGTGGTTGTCCATGACATCGACATGGGCGTAATCGGCCGTGGCGATCCGGGCCAGGTCCGCCTGCATGTTCACGAAGTCGGCGGCGAGGATGCTCGGATTGATGCGCGGTGCGCGGGGCAGGTCCATGGGATCAGCTCTCCTTCGGGGCGCGCTGCAGCAGCGCGAGGAACATGGCGTCGGTGCCGTGGCGATGCGGCCAGAGCTGCACCGAGCCGGACCCCGATCGCTCGTCGTCCGCGAGATCGATCGTCGACCGGCTGAGGTTCGAGACGACCGCTCTCGCGTCGAGTTCGGTGAGGTCGGCACGGGAGCGGAGCACGTCCTGGACCACCCCGGTGGTCTCGGCGAGGTGCGGCGAGCACGTGACATACGCCACGATGCCTCCCGGCGCCAGTGCCTCGACCGCTGCGGTGAGGAGCTCGACCTGCAGGGGCACGAGTTCTGCGACATCGGCCGGAGTCTTGCGCCAGCGAGCCTCGGGCCGGCGACGCAGGGCGCCGAGTCCGGTGCACGGAGCATCGACGAGGATGCGGTCGAACTCCCCCGCTCGCGCTCCGATCGCGCGTCCGTCGTCCTGATGCACGACGACCTCGCCCGGAACCGCCCGCAGCGCCGTGCGCACGAGACCTGCGCGCGCCGGTACCACCTCGTTCGCTTCGAGCACCACCCGGTCGTGCTGACGGGCGATCGATGCCAGGAGCGCGGTCTTCCCGCCGGGGCCCGCGCACAGATCCATCCAGCGCTCTCCCGCGCGGATGGGCGCAGCCGCGGTCAGAGCGAGCGCGACCAGCTGCGAGCCCTCGTCCTGGACGCGTACGGTGCCCCCGGAACCGGCGACGATGCGATGCGGATCGCCGCCCGGCGAGGCGAACGCCGTCTCGGCGTAGGGACGCCGCGGCTCCCCCGGGTCGGCCAGACCCGGCAGGGCGACGAGCGTGACCTCGGGTGAGGCGTTGTCGGCCTCGAGCAGTGCCTCCAGCTCCTCCACGCGTCCCTCGGCGGCGAGCGACCGGCGCAATGCCCGGATCACCCAGACCGGGTGGGCCGTGCGCAGAGCGAGGCGCTCGTCGTCGGAGCGTGCATCCTGTTCGATGCGCTCCTCCCAGTACTCGGGAGTGTCACGAGAGATGCGGCGGAGCACGGCGTTGGTGAAGCTCGAGGCGCCGCGTCCGACCAGGGTCGCGACGAGGTTGACCGATTCGTTCACGGCGGCGTGCGGGGCGACCCGGGTGGCGAGCAGCTGGTGCACGGCGAGGCGCAGCGCATCGAGCACCACCGGATCGATGCTCTCGACATCGCGCTCCGCCGCGGCCGCGATGATCGCGTCATACGTGCCGCGTCGACGCAGCGTGCCGTAGGTCAGCTCGGTGGCGAGAGCCGCGTCCTGCGGATCGAGACCCGCCTCGGCGATCGCTCCGGGGAGGGCGAGGTTCGCGTAGGCCTCGACCTCGGACACGGCACGCAGCACGTCGAACGCCACCCGTCGAGCCGGCTGCACGGTCCGGACGGGCCCGCGCTGCCCGTCGGCCGGGCGCCGACCGCCCGCGCCGCCGGACGAGGTGGGTGCACCCGGGCGTGCGCCCGACTGCTGTCGTCGCTGCGGTCGTCGCTGCTGTCCCTCGGTCATGATCCTGCACGCAGCCCTTCTTCGTTCCGCTGGCCGCGCCACCAGTCTGCGGCGCTCATCGCCCCTTTACCAGCCGGTTGCACGCGGGTCACCGCGAGCGGGGTCGTGGCACTGCCGATGAGCACGGCGGTCTTCGTCCCGGTGATCACACCGGGCGCGAGCGCCTCGGCATCGGTCGCGGGTATCGCTTCGAGGATCTTGAGCCGCTGCCCGTCGATCGTCGTGTGCGCACCCGGCTCGGGGGTCACTCCGCGGAAACGGGCGAACAGCGTCTCCGCGGACTCGCTCCAGTCGAGGATGCCGTCCTCGAGCGTGAGCTTCGCCGCAGAGGTCGGCTCCCCCTGCTGGGGCGTCGCCACCGCGGAACCGTCGGCGATTCCCGACACGACCTCGGAGACCAGTCCCGCGCCGTCGGCGGCGAGGGTGCGGAGCGCGACGTCCGCCGTCGCTCCGGCAGGCACCTCCACCACGCGCGCCGCGAAGACGTCGCCCGCGTCGAGCTCCGGCACGAGCTGGAACACACTGGCGCCGAGCTGCGCGTCACCCGCGATCAGCGCCCGCTGCACGGGAGCAGCCCCGCGCCACGCGGGAAGCAGGGAGAAGTGCAGGTTGATCCACCCCGCGGTCGGAGTGGACAGCAGCGGTTCGCGCACCAGCCCCCCGTAGGCCACGATCACGCCCAGGTCGACCCGGAGCGCGGCGATGCGGAGTGTGACCTCCTCGTCGAGACGCGCGGCCTTGAGCACGGGGAGACCGAGCTCCTCGGCGGCACGCGCCACGGGCGACGGCGTCAGCACGCGCTTGCGGCCCAGCGGCGCATCGGGGCGGGTGATCACCGCCGCGACGTCGTGTTCGGACGCGAGGCGGTGGAGGGTGGGGACGGCGGCATCGGGTGTGCCGGCGAAGACGAGGCGCATGAAGGTTCTCCGGAAGGGTCAGAGCTCTGGATCGAGGATATCGAGGCGCACCGCGAGAGTGCTGCGAGGATTGCGGCCGCGGCCACGGCGACTGCTCACGGCTTCGGCGACGACCGCCGCCCGCAGGGTCGCCGCGACCCGCGCGCCCGAGGCGTAGTCGAAGCGCACCAGTGCGCGGACGCGCGGAGGCACGTCATCCGTGTCGACCGGCACGGGGCCGAGCACGGCGTCGGAAGGCAGGGCGAGCTCGGCGATCATGATCAGGGCGCGGGAGACGGCCGCCGCGGATCCCTCGACCACCGCCACGCGCGCCACGGGCGGCATGTGCAGGGGCGCCCTGCTCTCCAGCTCGGACCGCGCATAGCCCGCGTGATTCCAGGTCGCCAGTGCACGAGCGGTCTCGCCGTCCACGCCCACCAGATGGATCGGTGCCCCCGGAGCCGCCAGCGCGGCGGCGTTCGACCACCACCGCAGACACGACTCCCCGACCCGCAGGTCGGGCGCCTGCAGCATCCGCGGGCCGTCCAGCAGCACGACCGCCCGGTAACCGCCCTCCGCGACGGGCTCGGCACCGCGGGTCGCCACCACCAGTGCGGGCTTGGCGTCGACGCGCTCGACCGGATGGGCGCTGTCGGCCACGATCACCCGGATTCCGGGGAAAGCGCGACCCAGCTCGTCGGCGGTGCGTTCGCTGCCGGACGACGCGAGTCGCACCTTCGTCGACGCGCACGCAGGGCAGGTCCAGGCGCTCGCTCCGCGACCGCACCAGCCGCAGACCGGCACCGCTCCCCGGTGACGCGCGCCCAGGGGCCCGCCGCAGTGCGGGCATCGGGCGGGTGCGCGGCACTCCGCGCACACGAGTGAGGGCGAGAACCCCGGACGCGAGACCTGCACGAGCACCGGCCCCTCCGCCGAGGCGGTGCGCGCGGCGAGGAAGGCCGTGGAGGGAAGCCGCTGCGCGGTCGGCTGCTCCATCTCGTGCGGCGTGCTCAGCACCACACGCGGGAGCACGCGCCGGGCGGCACGCACGTCCTTCAGCCAGCCGTGCGCCACGAGACGCTCGACATCGGTGGTGCGCGTGTGCCCCACGAAGAGCAGCGCACACGCCTCCTGCTCCTGGCGCAGCAGAGCCGCATCCCGGGCATGCACGTACGGCGCCAGCGGCTCGCTCAGCAGTGAGTCGCCGTCATCCCAGAGCGCGATGAGCCCCGCCGAGACCGGCGCGTAGACGGCCGAGCGGTTGCCGACCACGATGCAGGGCGCGTCCTCCAGCGTGCGCAGGAACGACCGGTAGCGATCGGGATTCGAGCGGCGGGAGTCGTAGCGCACCACGGAGTCCGGCGGCGTCAGACGTTCGAGCGCGACGAGCAGTCGGTCGAGGTCGCGGTGATCGGGGACCACCAGGATCGACGAGCGTCCCTCGGCGAGCACCCGGGTCGCGCTGGCCGCGAGCAGTGCCGCCCAGGCCGGCACATCGTCGCGGAACGCGGGGATGGCCTCGACCGCGGCCCGCTCGCTGTCGGCCAGCACCTCGGAGAGGCCGGCGTAGTGCCCGATCACGTCGTCGACCTCGGTCAACAGCTCGTCGTCGGGGCTGATCACCGGGCTGTCGGCCGTCCACGCCTTCTCGACCCGCACCTGTCGCTTCGGGATGACCAGCCGCAGGATGTCGGACTCGGAACCGGCCGCGCGGTCCGCCACGCGGCGCGCGAGGCGGTGCAGGCGCTCCGGCAGGACCGGAACCTCGGAGACGACGCTCTCGACCTCGGAGAGCGGACGATCCGCGTCGTCCTCGGTGTCGATCTCGATGACATAGCCGTCGATCACGCGTCCCGCGGTGCGCAACGGGACGCGGACGCGCACACCGAGCGGCACGGCACCGAATTCCGCGGGAAGCGCGTAGTCGAACAGGCGATCCAGCTGGGGCAGCGGCGAATCCAGAAGGACGCGTGCGATGCGACGGCTCTCACCGGCCGCGGCACCCGCTGCGTCGGTGGGCAGCTCCGTGCTCACGGAAAC
Source organism: Microbacterium sp. TW_SC_2 (assembly GCF_055361165.1). Taxonomy (NCBI): domain Bacteria; kingdom Bacillati; phylum Actinomycetota; class Actinomycetes; order Micrococcales; family Microbacteriaceae; genus Microbacterium; species Microbacterium sp. TW_SC_2. Next base: position 1,614,845 of record NZ_CM143952.1, read on the forward strand.
CGGGGCCTCGTCAGAGCCCGGCAGCGCGGCGCAGCTCTTCGACGCGGTCCGTCCGCTCCCACGTGAACTCCGGCAGCTCACGCCCGAAGTGGCCGTACGCCGCGGTCCGAGCGTAGATGGGACGGAGCAGATCGAGCTGCTCGATGATCGCCTGGGGGCGCAGATCGAACACCTCGTTGATCGCTCGTGTGATCACGTCGTCCGAGACGGTGCCGGTACCGAAGGTCTCCACGTACAGTCCGACCGGGCGGGCGACGCCGATCGCGTACGCGACCTGCACCTCGAGACGCTCGGCGAGCCCCGCCGCCACCGCGTTCTTCGCGACCCAGCGCATCGCGTAGGCCCCGGAGCGGTCGACCTTCGACGGGTCCTTGCCGCTGAAGGCGCCGCCGCCATGCCGGGAGGCGCCGCCGTAGGTGTCGATGATGATCTTGCGGCCGGTGAGGCCGGCATCTCCCTTGGGGCCGCCCGTGACGAAGGGCCCCGCAGGGTTGATGTAGTACGTCACCTCGTCGAGATCGAGTCCCGTGGTCTCGAGCACCGGGGCGATGACGTGCTCGCGCACGAGCTCCTTGAGCTCGTCCTGCGCGATGTCCGGGTGGTGCTGCGTGGACACGACGACCGCATCGACGGACTTCGGGACGAAGCCGTCGTAGCCGAGCGTCACCTGCGTCTTGCCGTCCGGGCGCAGGAACGGCAGGACACCGCTGCGACGCACCTCGGTGAGGCGTTCCGCGATGCGGTGCGCGGTCCAGGCCGCCATGGGCATGAGCTGAGGGGTCTCATCGGTGGCGAAACCGAACATGACGCCCTGATCGCCGGCGCCCAGGCTGTCGAGTGGATCGATCGAGGAGCCGTCGCGGTGCTCCTGTGCGTTGTCCACCCCGTGCGCGATGTCGGTCGACTGCTCGCCGACCGAGACGCTCACACCGCACGAGGCGCCGTCGAAGCCGGTGTCGCTCGAGGTGTACCCGATGCCGTTCACGACCTGTCGGACGATCGTGGGGATGTCGACGTACGCCTCTGTACGGATCTCACCCGCGACATGCACGAGGCCGGTGGTGACGAGCGTCTCGACCGCGACCCGGGAACCGGGGTCCTTCGCGATCAGACCGTCGAGGATGCTGTCCGAGATCTGGTCGCAGATCTTGTCCGGGTGCCCTTCGGTGACGGACTCGGACGTGAACAGACGCAGGGCGCTCATCGGTGCTCCAGAACGGGGTGAGACAGGGAAAGGGCGGGTATGCCCATTCTGGACCGCGCCTCCGACACAGCGGCGGCGCGGTCCCGAATATCACTCCGCGTGACGCAGGCGGAGCTTGTCCTCGTTGATCTCGTGCAGGGCGATCGTCAGCGGCTTGTCCTCGACCGAGGAGTCGACCAGCGGACCCACGTTGTCGAAGAGGTTGCCCTCGTGCAGGTCGGAGTAGTAGTCGTTGATCTGACGCGCGCGCTTCGACGCGTAGATCACGAGCTCGTACTTGGAGTCGACTCGATCCAGCAGGTTGTCGATGGGGGGATCGATGATGCCCTTGTTGTGGTGTCCGGCCATGGTGGACCTCCTGATCAGGCGACGGGATCGTCGCGAAGACGGTGCTGCGGGCACGCGAAAGAACTCAGCGTGCAGAGCTCGAAGACAATTCTACGACCTCGGCGGCGGCATCGGCGACGTTCTCGTTCACGATGAGGTGATCGAACTCGTTCTGAGCGGCCAGTTCGACCTTCGCGGTGCGCAGCCGTCGGGCCCGCTCCTCGGCCTCTTCGGTGCCGCGGCCGACCAGCCGCTGCACCAGTTCGTCCCAGCTCGGCGGCAGCAGGAAGATGAGCGTCGCGTCCGGCTCCGCCGCGCGGACCTGCCGCGCACCCTGGAGATCGATCTCGAGCAGCACCGTCCTGCCCTCGGCCAACGCGGCGTCGATGGGAGCGCGGGGGGTTCCGTAGCGCGAACGGTTGTGCACGACCGCGTACTCGAGGAGCTCGTCCTCGGCGATCAGCCGATCGAACTCGGCGTCGTCGACGAAGTAGTAGTGGACCCCGTCGATCTCGCCCGGGCGTGCCGGGCGCGTCGTGGCGGAGATCGACAGGTGGATCTCGGGGTGGTTCTCGCGGATGTGCGCCGCGACCGTCCCCTTGCCCACCGCGGTGGGGCCGGCGAGCACGAGCAGGCGGCTGCGTGCACCGCGGGGACGCAGCACCGGGAAGCGCCCGTCGAGCCAGGCCTCCAGCACGGTGCGCTGGCGTGCGCCGAGACCGCCGAGTCGCTTGACCGGCGAGATGTGCAGGTCTTCCAGCACGCGGTCCCGCTTTCCCGCGCCGATGGCCGGAAGCGCGAGCAGGAAGTCGGTGATGCGCATCGAGCCCTCGACCGAATCGGGGTCCGCGATGGCCCGATGCAGCACGGACTGCGGCGAGACCACGCGGGTGGTCAGATCGCGCTTGAGGGATGCCCGCGCCCGACGACGCTCGACGGCCTTGCGCGCGGCGGCCGCGCGGTCGACCTCGGGTACGACTCGTGTCTCAGCCACGTGCGGCCTCCTGGTACTGCGCGACGCGCGCATCGATCGCCGAGGCGATCCGGTCGGGGCCGGCGCGCAGGATGCTGCGGCTCTCGCTGGCGATGACGTAGGCGGACATGATGCCGAACCGCGCGCGGAGGTCTCCGGGCTCGGCGCCCTGCGCGCCGAAACCGGGCGCGAGGATGGGAGCGCCCGGAGAGAACGGCGTGATCCCGGCCTGCGTCCAGTCGACGGTCGCCCCGATCACGACACCGACGCTCCCCCACTCGTCCGCCCCGTGCTGTGCGGCATTGCGCGCCGAGATCTCCGCGATCACACCGGCGGCGACGGAACCGTCCGGCCCCTGCGATCCCTGCAGACCGGCGGCTTCCGGGTTGCTCGTCGCGGCAAGCACGAAGAGCCCCTTGCCGTGTGCGGTCGCGAGCTCCACCGCGCCGTCCAGCGCGCCCACCCCCAGATAGGGGCTCACCGTGAGCGCGTCGGCTTCCAGGGGCCCGCCAGGCGTGAGCCAGGCGGCCGCATAGGCATCCATGGTCGACCCGATGTCGCCGCGCTTGGCATCCGCGATCACGATCAGGCCGGCTGCTCGTGCCGCGGCCAACACGTCTTCCAGTGCCGCGATCCCCGCGGAGCCGAAGCGCTCGAAGAACGACACCTGCGGCTTGACGATCGCGACGCGGCCCGCCGCGGCATCCACCGTGCGCAGTCCGAACTCGCGCGCGCCGCCGGCGTCCTGCCCGAGGTGCCAGTCGTCGAGCAACGCCGCGTGCGGGTCGATGCCGACGCAGAGCGGGCCGGCCGACGCGAGCGCCGACCTGACCCGCTCGCCGAAGCTCTGGCTCACACCGTCGCCTTCCGGTCGAGGGCGTACTCCTGGAGGCTCTTGACCTCGAAGCCCTCGTCGGCGGCGTCCATCCCGCTCACGGCGGCGCCGAGCACGGCCATGGTGGTGAACAGCGCCTTGTCCGCGGCGACCGCTGCCGCACGGATCTCGTAGCCGTCGGCTCGCGCCGTACCGCCCGAGGGCGTGTTCACGACGATGTCGATCTCGCCGTCGTTGATCAGGTCGACGATGTTGCGCGCGCCGCTCTCCTGCGTCTCGCTGTACTTCTCCACGACCGTGACGGCGATGCCGTTGCGCGAGAGGATCTCGGCCGTTCCCTCGGTGGCGACGATCGTGAAGCCGAGCTGCTGCAGGCGGTGCGCGGGCAGGATGACGGCACGCTTGTCGGAGTCGGCGACGGAGATGAACACCGTGCCGGAGGTCGGCATGCCGCCGTAGGCCGCGGCCTGACTCTTCGCGAACGCGGTCGGGAAGTCGCGGTCGATGCCCATGACCTCACCGGTCGAGCGCATCTCCGGGCCGAGGATGGAGTCCACGGTCTTGCCCTCGGCAGTGCGGAAGCGCTTGAACGGCAGCACGGCTTCCTTGACGGCGACGGGTGCGCCCAGCGGCACACGGGAGCCGTCGCTCGGCGGCAGCATGCCTTCGGCCTTCAGCTCGGCGACCGTGGAGCCGGTCATGATGCGGCTGGCCGCCTTCGCGAGCGGGATGCCCAGCGCCTTCGAGACGAAGGGCACCGTGCGGCTGGCGCGCGGGTTCGCCTCGATCACGTAGAGCACGCCGGCGCTGATCGCGAACTGCACGTTCAGCAGCCCGCGCACCCCCACACCCTTCGCGATGGCGAGGGTCGCGATGCGCACGCGGTCGATGTCGGAGCGGCCCAGCGAGATCGGGGGCAGCGTGCAGCTCGAGTCGCCGGAGTGGATCCCGGCCTCCTCGAGGTGCTCCATGACGCCGCCGATGTAGAGCTCGGTGCCGTCGTAGAGCGCGTCGACGTCGAGCTCGATCGCGTCGTCGAGGAAGCGGTCGACGAGGAGCGGCTTGCCCTGCTCGATGACGACCTCGCCGGCCGTGCGCACGAAGTACTCGCGCAGGCTCTCGGAGTCGTAGACGATCTCCATGCCGCGGCCGCCGAGCACGAAGCTCGGGCGGACGAGCACCGGGTAGCCGATGTCCTCGGCGATGCGGACGGCACCGGCGACATCGATCGCGGTTCCGTGACGCGGGGCCTGGAGACCGGCCGCATCGAGGATGCCGCTGAAGAGCTCACGCTCCTCCGCCAGGTCGATCGCCTCGGGGCTGGTGCCCAGCACCGTGTAGCCGGCGTCCTGGATGCCCTTGGCCAGTCCGAGGGGCGTCTGACCGCCGAGCTGGCAGACGACACCGAGGATCGTGCCGCTGGCGGCTTCCGCATCGAGCACCTCGAGCACGTCCTCGAGCGTCAGCGGCTCGAAGTACAGGCGGTCGGAGGTGTCGTAGTCGGTGGAGACGGTCTCGGGGTTGCAGTTGACCATGATGGTCTCGAATCCGGCATCCGACAGCGCGAACGACGCGTGCACGCAGGAGTAGTCGAACTCGACACCCTGACCGATACGGTTCGGTCCGGAGCCGATGATGACGACCTTCGTGCGCTCCGACGGAGTGACCTCGGACTCGAAGTCGTAGCTCGAGTAGTGGTACGGCGTGAGTGCGGGGAACTCGCCGGCGCAGGTGTCGACGGTCTTGTACACCGGACGGATCCCGAAGCCGTGACGCACCTCGCGGATCTCCCCCTCCTTCTCGCCGCGGATCTCCGCGAGCTGGGCGTCGGAGAAGCCGTGCTCCTTGGCGTAGCGCAGCGTCGCGGCGTCGAGCTCGGGCGCCGTGCGGACGATCTCGGCGACCTCGTTGATCAGGACGATCTGGTCGAGGAACCAGGGGTCGATCGCCGTCGCGTCGAAGGCCTGCTCGATCGTCGCGCCCTTGCGCAGCGCCTGCTGCAGGACGACGATGCGGCCGTCGGTCGGGGTCTTGGAGATCTCGAGGAGCTCTTCGACCGAGCGGTCCTCACGGCCCCAGTGGAAGCTCGAACCGCGCTTCTCGAGCGACCGGAGCGCCTTCTGCAGCGCGGTCGCGTAGTTGCGGCCGATCGCCATCGCCTCGCCGACCGACTTCATGGTCGTCGTGAGCGTGGCATCCGCCGCCGGGAACTTCTCGAATGCGAACCGGGGCACCTTCACGACGACGTAGTCGAGTGTCGGCTCGAAGCTCGCGGGCGTCACGCCCGTGATGTCGTTCGGGATCTCGTCGAGGCGGTAGCCCAGCGCCAGCTTGGCCGCCAACTTCGCGATCGGGAAACCCGTGGCCTTCGAGGCGAGGGCGCTGGACCGCGAGACCCGAGGGTTCATCTCGATCACGATGATGCGACCGTTCGAGGGATCCACCGCGAACTGGATGTTGCAGCCACCCGTGTCGACGCCGACGGCGCGGATGATGTCGATGCCGATGTCGCGCATCTTCTGGTACTCGCGGTCGGTGAGCGTGAGGGCGGGAGCGACCGTGATCGAGTCGCCGGTGTGCACACCGACGGGGTCGACGTTCTCGATCGAGCAGACGACGACCGTGTTGTCGGCGGTGTCGCGCATGAGCTCGAGCTCGTACTCCTTCCAGCCGAGGATGGACTCCTCCAGGAGCACCTCGGTGGTGGGCGAGTCGCGCAGCCCGGCGCCGGCGATGCGGCGGAGGTCGCTCTCGTCATAGGCGAAGCCGGAACCGAGGCCGCCCATGGTGAAGCTGGGGCGGACCACGAGCGGGTAGCCGAGCTCCTCGGCGGCGGCGAGCACCTCGTCCATGGTGTGGGCGATGCGGGAGTCGGCGACGTCGGCGCCGGCGTCGAGCACCAGCTGCTTGAAGATCTGGCGGTCCTCGCCCTTGTTGATGGCCTCGAAGCTCGCGCCGATGAGCTCGACGTCGTACTTCTCGAGGATGCCGTGGTTGTGCAGTTCGATCGCGGCGTTCAGCGCGGTCTGGCCGCCGAGTGTCGGAAGGATCGCGTCCGGGCGCTCCTTGGCGATGATCGTCTCGATGACCTGCCACGTGATCGGCTCGACGTACGTCGCGTCGGCGAAGTCGGGGTCGGTCATGATCGTGGCGGGGTTGGAGTTCACCAGGATGACGCGTACGCCCTCCTCGCGGAGGACGCGGCACGCCTGGGTGCCGGAGTAGTCGAACTCGCAGGCCTGGCCGATGACGATCGGGCCGGAGCCGATGACGAGGACGGAGGAGATGTCGTCACGCTTGGGCATCAGTTGGCGTCCTTCTTGCTGGCGACGACCAGGTCGCGGAACCGGTCGAAGAGGTAGTTGGCATCGTGCGGGCCGGCGGCGGCCTCGGGGTGGTACTGCACGGAGAATGCGGGGATGTCGAGGGCGCGGAGACCCTCGACGACGCTGTCGTTCAGACCGACATGGCTGACCTCGATCTGTCCGTAGCCGTTCGGACTCGCGAAGGGGCCGTCCAGCGGCGCCTCGACCGCGAAGCCGTGGTTGTGCGCCGTGATCTCGACGCGGCCCGTGGTCTTGTCGAGCACCGGCTGGTTGATGCCGCGGTGTCCGAACGGCAGCTTGTAGGTGCCGAGGCCGAGAGCGCGGCCGAGCAGCTGGTTGCCGAAGCAGATGCCGAAGAACGGCAGTCCGTCGTCGAGCACCGACCGGAGCAGGTCGACATGACGGTCGGATGCCGCGGGGTCACCGGGGCCGTTCGAGTAGAAGACCGCGACCGGGTCGATGGCCCGGATGTCGTCGATCGTGGAGTCCTGCGGGAGCACGAAGACCTCGAAGCCGCGAGCGGCGAGGTTGTCGATCGTGGCCTGCTTCACACCGAGGTCGAGGACCGCCAGGTTCCCCACCTTCTCCCCCACCGCGGTGGTGACGGTCGCGACGTCGACCGAGACCTCGGCGGAGAGGTTGCGACCGGCCATCTCGGGCGCGTCGCGGACGATGCGCACCTGCTCCTCGGCGTCGAGCGCGGCATCCGCGCCCGAGAAGATCCCGCCGCGCATCGAGCCGGCCGAGCGGATGTGCCGTGTGATCGCGCGCGTGTCGATGCCGCTGATCCCGACGATGCCGTCTTCCTCGAGTGAGGCGTCGAGAGACGTCGTGGCCCGCCAGTTCGACACCACGCGGGAAGGGTCGCGGACGATGTAGCCGGCCACCCAGATGCGACGGGACTCGGTGTCCTCCTCGTTCATCCCGGTGTTCCCGATGTGCGGGGCGGTCTGCAGGACGATCTGTCCGGCGTAGGACGGGTCGGTGATCGTCTCCTGGTATCCGGACATGCCGGTGGAGAAGACGACCTCGCCGAGCGTGGTGCCGCGCGCACCGTAGGCGCGGCCGACGTGGCGGGTCCCGTCTTCCAGGACGAGAACGGCGGTTTCGGGCAGGGCGGTCATCGTGTGGCTCCTGTGTCGGGGGCGGCCGTGTCGGGGGATGCGGGGACGAGTCCCTGCAGGTCGGAGAGGAGGTTCGTCGGGTCGCCGGTGGCGAGTCGCAGGTACGAGTCGACGATCGTGTCGTCGTCGGCGTTCCACGCGATGCGGATCAACCCGCCGGGCTCGACGACGCGGTCGATCGTGACGGTCGCGCGGTCGACCCCCACGAGTCGGGACGAGGCGAGGAACACCGTGGGCGCTCCGTCGAGGCACAGCGCGACGCCGCGATCCGTGACCGCGAGCTCGCCCCGGGCACGGTACGCCAGCGGCGCGACCGCGAGGCGCTCGAGCGGCTCGTCGTGCCGCGTCGTGGAGACGTAGAGCACCTCGTCGCGCCGCACGACCTCGGCGTGCTCGGGCACGCCGAGCGGAGCGGAGATGCCGGAGTCGCGGCGCAGACGGCGGCGCCACGACAGGAACATCACGAGCAGCACCAGCAGCGCCGCAGCGATCGTGATCGCGATCGCGGTGTCGCGCGGGCTCATGCGTTCAGCCCCTCGACCAGGGTGCCGGCGTCGACCGTGAGCGTGCCGCCGAAGACCGTGAACTCCACGTGTCCGGGCAGCGCGCGTCCCAGGTACGGCGAGTTCACACTGCGTCCGTGCAGGTCGGCCTCGGTGAAGACGCCGTCGATCGAGGCGTCGTACAGCGTGAGGTGCGCGGGCTGACCGACCTCGAGCGGAGTGCCGTGGCCGGACAGCTGACCGATGCGCGCCGGAGTCGCACTCATCACACGGGCGACGTCGGCCCATCCGATGAGCCCCGTCTGCACCATCGACTGGTGCACCACGCGCAGCGCGCTCTCCAGGCCCACCATGCCGTTCGCGGCCGCCTGCCACTCGCACGCCTTGCTCTCGCTCGGGTGCGGCGCGTGATCGGTGGCGACGATGTCGATCGTGCCGTCCGCGAGACCCTCGCGCACCGCCCGCACGTCCTCCTCCCGCCGCAGGGGCGGGTTCACCTTGAACCGGGCGTCGTAGCCGCGCACGAGCTCGTCGGTGAGCAGCAGGTGATGCGGGGTGACCTCGGCGGTCACGGCGATGCCGCGCTTCTTGGCCCAGCGGATGATGTCGACCGATCCGGCCGTGGAGAGATGGCAGACGTGCAGGCGCGAGCCGACGTGCTCGGCGAGCAGCACATCGCGCGCGATGATCGACTCCTCCGCGACGGCGGGCCACCCGGTCAGACCGAGCTCGGCCGAGACGACGCCCTCGTTCATCTGGGCGCCCTCCGTGAGCCGCGGATCCTGCGCGTGCTGCGCGATGACTCCGCCGAACGACTTCACGTATTCGAGCGCGCGTCGCATGATCAGCGGATCGAACACGCAGAAGCCGTCATCGCTGAACACCCGCACCTGCGCGCGGGAAGTGGCCATCGCGCCCAACTCGGCCAGGCGCTCGCCCTTCTGCCCGACGGTCACGGCGCCGATCGGCTGCACCGCGGCGTACCCGGAGGCCTCACCGAGCGCGAGCTCCTGCTCGACGACGCCGGCCGTGTCGGCCACCGGCGAGGTGTTCGGCATCGCGAACACCGCCGTGAAGCCGCCGGACGCCGCTGCACGCGTTCCGGTCAGGATCGTCTCGGACGCCTCATACCCCGGCTCGCGCAGATGCGTGTGCAGGTCGACGAGCCCCGGCAGGGCGACGAGCCCGGCGGCATCGATGACGCGGGCACCCGCGCGGCTCAGGCCCGTTCCGATCTCGACGATCACGCCGTCGTCGATGATGATGTCGGCGCTCTCCGCGCCCACCAGCTGTGCACCGGTGATGACGAGGGTCTCGTTCACAGGTCTCCCCCTCGTTCGTCGTCTCGTTCTCCTGCCAGCAGCAGGTACAGCACCGCCATGCGCACGGACACCCCGTTGGCCACCTGTTCGAGCACCGTGGATCGGTGCGAATCGGCGGCTTCCGAGGAGATCTCCAGACCGCGGTTCATGGGCCCGGGGTGCATCACAATGCTACCGTCCGGGAGCCCCGCCACGCGCCGCGCGTCGAGTCCCCACCGCCGGGAATACTCCCGCTCAGTCGGGAAATACGCCGCGTTCATCCGTTCCAGCTGGATCCGCAGCATCATGACCGCGTCCGGTCCCTCCGCGAGTGCCGCGTCGAGGTCGTACACGACATGGGCCGGCCAGAGTGAGACGTTCTGCGGCACGAGTGTGGGCGGTGCCACGAGCGTGACCTCAGCGCCGAGGGTGGCGAGCAGCCAGACGTTCGAACGCGCGACCCGGGAGTGCAGCACGTCTCCGACGATGACCACCCGCACGCCGGAGAGATCCCGTCCGCGGCTGTCGGCGCCGAAGCGGCGCTTGCGGATCGTGAACGCGTCGAGCAGCGCCTGAGTCGGGTGCTCGTGCGTACCGTCTCCGGCGTTCACGACGCCGGCGGAGATCCATCCGCTCGTCGCGAGGGTCTGCGGGGCGCCCGAGCCGGGGTGACGCACGACGACGGCATCCGCGCCGATCGCCTCGAGCGTCTGCGCCGTGTCCTTCAGGCTCTCGCCTTTCGAGACGCTGGAGCCCTTGGCGGCGAAGTTGATGACGTCGGCCGAGAGCCGCTTCGCCGCGGCCTCGAACGAGATGCGCGTGCGCGTCGAATCCTCGAAGAACAGGTTCACCACGGTCTTGCCACGAAGGGTGGGGAGCTTCTTCACCTCGCGGGACTGCGTGTCGGCCATGTCCTCGGCCACATCGAGGATGCGCAGCGCTGCCGAGCGGCTGAGCGTGTGAGTGTCGAGAAGGTGCCTCATGCGCCGATCGTCACCTCCTCGGACCCGTCGTCCTCGACGAGCCGCACGTTGACGCGCTCCGTGCGCGCGGAGGGGATGTTCTTGCCGACGAAGTCCGGGCGGATCGGGAGCTCGCGATGGCCGCGGTCCACCAGGATCGCCAGCCGCACCGCCGAGGGTCGACCGATGGACTGGATGGCGTCGAGCGCCGCGCGGATGCTGCGTCCGGAGAACAGCACGTCATCGACCAGCACGACGACCTTGCCGTCGATCCCGCCGTCGGGGATGTCGGTCGGCCGCGGCGACCGCGTCGGGTGCTGGGCGAGATCATCGCGGAACAGCGTGACATCCAGAGCGCCCACGGCCACGGGCACGCCGGCGATGTCGCTGATCAGCGTGCCGAGACGACGGGCGAGAGTCACGCCGCGGGTCGGAATGCCCAGCAGGACGATGTTCTCCGCGCCCCGATTCGATTCGAGGATCTCGTGCGCGATACGGGTCAGTGCCCGCGAGATATCGGCGTCATGCAGCACAGTGCGTGTGCTCATCGACCGCTCCCTTCTCCGCCTCACAGGACGGTGTTAAAGGTTGCTTGCCTCCCCAGTCTATCGGAGTGGCGGGGGAACTCAGCTCGCCGGGGCGAGCGCCTCCTCCGTCACGCCGTCGACGGTCTTCGAGGAACGGATCGGGTGTCCGCTGGTGGAGAGGCAGCGACCGGTCTTCAGGTCCCACTTCCAGTCGTGCATGCTGCAGGTGAGCACGCCGTCCTCGTCGACCGTTCCGGTGCGCGTGAGGTCGGCGCGCAGATGCGGGCAGCGGCGCTGCACGGTCCATTCGCCGATCTCGGCATCCTCGGTCTGGTCCGTCTGCTCCTGATACCAGTTCTCGACGTACTCGATGCGGTCCACCGACAGGCACTTCAGGAACGTCGTGAGGAACTCGTTGAACTTGCCGCTGCGCCCCACCTGGAACTGCAGCGAGAGGAAGATCGAGTTCGACCAGTCGATCTCGTGATCGCGGATGTTGGTCGACACCAGATCTGCGGGGATCGTGTACCAGTAGACGCACTCCTCCCCCGCGTACTCGCGCACCTTCGCCCGCGGGAAGTCGACGACCATGTCGAGCTCGCCGATGCGGAAGCGGACGCTCCCGCCGACACCGAGCCGGATCGTGCGCGACTTCTTCAGCAGCGGCTCCCACCACTCCTTCAGCGCCGCGAGGATCTCCTCGGGCGGGAGCGGTTCCGCGCGAGAGGCCTCCTCATCGCGGATCTCCTGCTGACGACTCGCCCGCTGCGACTCGAGGTAGTCCCACTTGTCGTCGAAGATGTGCGCGAGCTCCGCCTCGGTGTACAGCGACTGCTCGCTGCTGACCTGTCCGCCCTCGACCGTGACGACCGTCCCCGGCACGAACAGCTGACCGTCGTACTGCGGCGCGAGCTCCTTCATGTGGGCCAGGAACTGCTTCTGGTCCGTGAAGATCGACTCGCCGTTCTTCCCCAGTCCGTTGAAGTCGAACAGATCATCGCGCAGGAACATGGGCGGCCCGGCCATCGGGAACACGTGCGGGGCGTCGACCTTCTCGATGTAGTACATCGCGCGCTTGTTCTGCGCCTCCCGCTTGAGGCGGGCGAAGTTCTGCTTGGCATCGAGCGGCAGGTCGTAGACCATCGGCCACCAGATCGCGCCGGAAACCTGGGTGAAGTACGCATCGGGGGTGCCGAAGTCGAGGAGCTTCTCGAGGTCGAGCGGATGCGAGTCGTTCTGATTCAGCATCGAGCCGGTGCCGTCGTCGACGCTGAGCGAGCTGTCGCCGATCGGACCGTCGCTCGGCGCACGCAGGGGGGTGATCATCATCTTCAGCGCGCCGCGCTCGATGACCTCGCCGGCCGGGGCATAGGTGATGTTCGTGTACCCGAGGGCGCGGATGTCCCGCTCGAGGTCGTCGATCGGGTATTCCGGCAGGAGCACCTCGATGTCCTTGCGGATGTACCGCTGCAGCAGGGCGGGATCGAAGTGGTCGCGGTGGCGGTGCGAGATGTAGAGGAAGTCCGCCTCGCGGCCGAAGCGCTCCCAATCGAGACCGCGGTTGTCGGGGAACGGGAACCACGATCCGAAGAACGAGGGACCGAGCACGGGGTCGCAGATGATGTTGCCGCCGACCGTCTCGATGAACATCCCGGCGTGGCCGAGTCCCGTGATCCGCATTGCGCTCCTCCTGGTGCATCCTCCGGCGCCTGTTCGACGCTTGCTGTGGACGGTTCGAGTCTACCGACGCCTCTCTGGACGGCCGGTCTGACCGGCCGGGGAAAAGGGGTCCCGCTCCCCTGCGGTGCTCAGTCGTCGAACAGTCCGCGGATGTCCGCGGCGGTCAGCGACTGGGCGAACAACGCCTCGTCGTCCATCACCGCCGTGAACAGGCGCGCCTTGCGCTGCTGCAGGTCGCGGACCTTCTCCTCGATCGTGCCCGCCGCGATCATGCGGTACACGAAGACCTGACTGGTCTGGCCGATGCGGTGCGTGCGATCGATCGCCTGGGCCTCGGCCGCCGGGTTCCACCAGGGGTCGAGGAGGAACACGTAGTCGGCTTCCGTGAGCGTGAGACCGAACCCACCCGCCTTCAGACTGATCAGGAACACCACCTGTTCACCCGCCCGGAACCCGTCCACGACGTCCTGTCGGCGCCGGGTCGACCCGTCGAGGTGCGCATACGGGATGCCCGCGTCCCGCAGGCGAGCGGCCGCGAGGTCGAGAAAGGACGTGAACTGGCTGAAAACGAGAGCCCGGTGGCCTTCGGCCTGCAGCTCGACGACGCGCTCGACGAGCGTGTCGAGCTTGCGGGATCCGATGTCGGCGTCGTCCTCATCGACCAGGCCGGGGGCGAGACTCAGCATGCGCAGCAGGGTCAGGGAACGGAAGACGATGAAGCGGTTCCGATCGAGATCGTCGAGCAGTCCCAGCACCTTCTGCCGCTCGCGCTGCAGCACGACGTCGTAGAGCGCGCGATGCTCGGGGCTGAGCTCGACCTCGAGCACCTGCTCCTGCTTCGGCGGCAGGTCCGAGGCGACGATCTCCTTCGTGCGCCGCAGCATCAGCGGACGGATGCGACGCCGCAGCTGGGTGAGTCGGCGGCGGCGGTATTCCCCGCCCTCCTCGTTCTCGGGGACCTTGCCCTTCTCGATGGGCTGGATATACCGTTCCCGGAACTTCCGCGCCGAGGGGAACAGTCCGGGCGCGGCCAGCTTCAGCAGCGACCACAGATCGGAGAGGCTGTTCTCCATCGGGGTGCCGGTGACGGCGTACGTGACATCGGCGTGGAACGTCGAGATCGCGCGATGCAGCTTCGTCTTCGGGTTCTTGACGAACTGTGCCTCGTCGAGGATGAGGCCCGCCCACTCGACCTCCCCGAACTCCTTCTCGTCGAGTCGCGCCACCGTGTACGAGCTCACGACGATGTCCGCACCGGATGCCGCACCCGCCAGCGTTCCGCGTCGGGTTCCGCTCGTGCTCTCCACGACGGCGACGCGGAGCTCGGGGGTGAATCGCGCCGCCTCGGTCTTCCACGTGCTCAGCACGGAGGTCGGCGCCAGCACCAGGAAAGGACGGCTCTCGCCGGCGTCGCGCGTGTGCTGCACGAACGTCAACAGCTGGAGCGTCTTGCCCAGACCCATGTCGTCGGCGAGGATCCCGCCGAGACGGTGCTTCCAGAGGAAGGCGAGCCAGTCGAATCCGGACTTCTGGTACGGCCGCAGCTCGGCGCGCAGCGATACCGGTACCGGGGTCTCCGGCACACCTGTCGCCTGCCGCAACCCCTCGGCGGTCGAGCGCCAGCTCACCGCGGGCAGAGCCTCGTCGGCGAGATCCTCGAACTCCTCCCAGAGGTCGGTCTGATAGCGGCTGATCCGTGGACCGGTCTCCCACTCGTCGAGCGCTCCCGCCTCGTCGATGAGTTCGCGGAGGCGATCGAGAGCCGGGTGCGCCAGCGTGAAGTAGCCGCCGTCCGAGAGCAGGAGCTTCTTCTTCCCCCGACTGAGCGCCGTGAACAGCGGCCCGAACGGGATGTTCCTGCCGTCGATCGTCACGATGATGCCCAGATCGAACCAGTCCGAGTCCGCCGTCTCGACGGTCGACACGGTCACCTCCGGGACGCCGGTGAGCTCGCGGTACTCCTTGCGGGCGCCGGTGGTGACGACCGTCACCCCGATCGCCTCGAACGCCGGCACCACGTCGGCCACGAACGACGCGGCGTCGGTGTCGTGGAACGAACCCGTCGGAGTGAACCGGCGCGTCAGATGCTCCTCCCACACCTCCTCGAGCGCGGCACGGCGCACGGCTTCCGCCCCCGGATCGCGCACGGCCTGCGCACCGGCCGCGAAGGGGGTCGTTCCGAATCCGCGATAGGACCAGGCGAACGAGTAGCGGACGACGTCGCCGCGCTCGAAGGCGAGGTTCAGCAACGGCTCGGGCGCCGGGATCTCCGGGAGGGACACGTCTCCGGACGTCTGCACGACGGTCCGTCGGGCGAGCACGGGATAGGCCTCGGCGATGAACGCCTCTTCCTCGTCCGCGGGCACTGAGAGCGGCCGCTTCGCGTCGACCAGGGCGCGGACCTGCGGGCTCAGCGGGACCTCCGCGAGCGTGATCCGCATACGACTGCCGCTCAGGACGGCGGAATACACCCCGCTGCGTCCGATCGGGTGCACATCGGACGCGGCGACCTCCTGGCCGTCGATCGTGGCGGCGGCAGCGACCGTCAGGGCGCCCTGGTCGTCGCGGGCGATCCGCGCCGAGATCTCCGCCGAGTCGGCCAGCCGGACGTCGGCGCTCTTCTGCACGGTCGCGAGCGGGATGCCGAGCGCGGCGCCGGCGCGCAGGTGTCCCCACAGCAGTCCGGACTCGATCTGATCCACGACCAGCCAATCGCCGGCGTTGCCCGAGAGCAGCGAGTCGCGCGAGATGCTGAGCAGGTCGCTGAACCAGCGGGTCTGCGCGCGTCCGTACTGGGAGGCATCCCGTCGCACCGCATCCCAGGTCACGTTCCCCTGGATCCACGAGCCGGTCTGGGTGCTGCGCATCAGCGGGCGGATCGCCAGCAGCAGCTCTCCTGTCGAGCGCGCGAGGTCTCGCGGGGTCGCGGGACGCACGGCCCGCGGTGCCCAGTGGTTGTCCCCGCGGGATTCCCGATGGCGGAGCTCGACCCCGAGGGCCAGGGAGCGCTTCTGCGCGGTCGCACCCGGATCGACCAGGGCTCGCCAGGAGGGTACGACCGGCTCCGCGATCGTGGACGGCCGCGGGGAGACGATCGGCGCCGACGCGGAATCGGATGCCCGCGCACCCGCCTGCTGGGCGTATTCCTGCACGTTCGAGGCGAGCAGCGCGGCGACGACATGCTTGCACCCGGTGCGCACCGGACACGAGCACCGGGTCGAACGGACGTGCCGCGCGCCGTTCGACGACACGAAGCCGACCTCGACGAGGTACTCCGCGTCGTTGCTTCCGGTCACCCGGCCTTCGAGCTCCTGCCGATCCTCATCCCAGAAGACCTCGCGCACATGGCCCTCGCGGAAGTACGCCAGACCGCGCGCGTACCCACCGGCGTCTGTGATCTGCAGGAGATCGCGGAGGGCGACGTGAGGTGCGGGCATGCAGGCATCCTTCCCGCGGCATCCGACACGGAGCAGCGACTCGGACGGAACGGTCAGGCGGAGCGGGCCACCCTGGCCAGGACTCCGTGCACGAATGCACCGGAGTCGTCGGTCGAGAACTCCTTGGCGAGTTCCACGGCTTCGTCGATCGCGACGGCGGTCGGAACCTCGTCGTTGTACAGCAGCTCCCACACTCCGATGCGCAGCAGTGCTCGGTCGACCGCCGGCATGCGATCGATCTTCCAATCGCGACTGTGCGTGGTGATCTGCTCGTCGACCTCGTCGCGGTGATCGACGATTCCGTCGACGATCTCGCGGGCGTACAGCCAGGAGGCCTCGCGGGCGGGCTCGCTCGCCGCGCGCTTCGCCTCCGCCGCCAGCGTCACGGTGAGCTCGTCGCCGCGCACATCGGCGGAGAACAGGATGTCGAGAGCGCGCTTACGCGCCTTCGTCCGGGCGCTCACGCCTTACTTCTCGCGACCGAGGTAGTCACCGGTGCGGGTGTCGACCTTGATCTTCGTGCCGGTCTCGACGAACAGGGGAACCTGCATCTCGTATCCGGTCTCGACGGTCGCGGGCTTGGTGCCGGCGGACGAGCGGTCACCCTGCAGACCGGGCTCGGTGTAGGTCACCTCGAGGATGACGGATGCCGGGAGGTCGATGTACAGCGGGTTGCCGTTGTTCAGCGCGATCGTGACCTGCTGGTTCTCGAGGAGGAAGTTCTTCGCATCGCCCACGGTCGCCGCGCCCACGGTGATCTGGTCGTAGTCCGAGGTGTCCATGAACACGAAGCTCTCGCCGTCGGCGTACAGGTACGTGTAGTCGCGGCGGTCGACGTTCTCGATCTCGATCTTGGCGCCGGCGTTGTAGGTGCGATCGACGACCTTGCCCGACACGACGTTCTTGAGCTTCGTCCGCACGAACGCGCCACCCTTGCCGGGCTTGACGTGCTGGAACTCGATGACGTTCCAAAGCTGCCCGTCGATGCTGAGGACGACGCCGTTCTTGATGTCTGCGGTAGATGCCATGCGCTGCTGGTTCCGTTCGTGTGTGGTTTTCTCGGCGCCCGGAGACAGACTCAGGCACGGCCGACAGTCGATTCTACGGGATGAGGGCGAGAAGCCGACGCACGGCGCTCGCATACCCCTCGACGCCCTCGCCGATCACGCGCACCCGCGCGACGTCGTGCAGGTACGAGTGATGGCGGAAGTCCTCACGCGCGTACACGTCGGAGATGTGCACCTCGGCGAACGGCAGCGCGACCCCGGTGAGGGCATCCCGCAAGGAGACCGAGGTGTGCGTGAGACCGCCGGGGTTGATCACGATCGCGAGGCAGTCCTCGCGCGCCGCGTGGATCGCATCGATCAGCACGCCCTCGTGGTTGCTCTGGATCGCCCGCACCTCCACGTCGAACTCGGCGGCGGCCGACGCGGTGAGCGCCTCGACATCCGCCAGGGTCGCGGTGCCGTACACCTCGGGCTCCCGCGTGCCGAGCAGGTTGAGATTGGGTCCGTTGACGAGCAGGATGCGGCGCGTCACTCGCCGACCTCCTGGTAGGCCGCGAACATCAGCGATTCGTCGGGCGCCTGCAGCACCGTGGGCTTCGCGATGTCGTCGAGCAGGATGAACCTCAGCATGCCGCCACGGCTCTTCTTGTCGCGCTGCATGGTCGCGAGCAGCTGCGGCCAGGCCCCGGCCCGGTAGGACGTGGGCAGCCCCAGCGACTCCAGGATCGAGCGATGCCGGAGGGCGGCGTCATCGGACAACCGTCCCGCGAGCCGGGACAGCTCGGCCGCGAACAGCATGCCGACCGAGATCGCCGCTCCGTGGCGCCAGCGGTAGCGCTCCGCGTGCTCGATGGCGTGACCGAGCGTGTGCCCGTAGTTGAGGATCTCCCGCTGTCCGGCCTCGCGGAAGTCGCTGGAGACCACCTGCGCCTTCATGTCGATCGCGAGCTCGATGGCGCGGCGGAACTCGGGGGTCGTGGTATCGACGGCCCGCACGGGGTCGGCCTCGATGATGTCGAGGATCTCCGGCGCCCAGATGAAACCGGCCTTGACCACCTCGGCGTAGCCTGCGGTGGCCTCGTTCGGGCTGAGGCTGGCGAGTTCGTCGAGGTCGCCGATCACGGCACGCGGCGCCCAGAAGGCCCCCACGAGGTTCTTTCCCTCCGCGGTGTTCACCCCCGTCTTGCCGCCCACGGCCGCGTCCACGAGCCCGAGCACCGTGGTCGGCACGTGCACCACCTCGATGCCGCGCAGCCAGGTCGCCGCGACGAATCCGGCGAGGTCGGTCACGGCACCGCCACCGAAGCCGACCACGGCATCGGTGCGGGTGAAGTCGGCCTGGCCCATGACCTGCCAGCAGAAGGCCGCGACCTCGATGCGCTTGCCCTGTTCGGCATCCGGGATCTCGGCGAGGAGGACCTCGCGGGCTCCGGAGCCCGTGTCGGAGAGCAGGCGATCACGCAGCTCCGCCGCTCGCACGGCCAGGGTGGGCGGGTGCACGATGAGGACCTTGCGCACGCCCGGGGACAGCGACGCCGACACCTGGTCGAGGATCCCCCGTCCGATCGTGATGTCGTACGGGTCGTTCCCGGTGACGCTGATGGTGGTGGTGCTCATCCCTGCTCTTCTCTCCATGTCACGATGTCCGCGGCGATGCGCTGCATCGGCAGCCGCGAGGTGTCGAATGTGGCGGATGCGACCTCGTCGTACCAGTCGCGGCGTTCCGCGAAGATCTTCTTCCACTGCGCGATCGGGTCGTCGCCGGCGAGAAGCGGGCGACTCGCCCCGCGGATCCGATCGGCCACGGCGTCCGGCGAGACGGTGAGGAACACCACCGGGTGCGCCCGCAGCAGCTCTCGGGTGCCTGCGTCCGTGACCGCACCCCCGCCCAACGAGATCACACCGCCCTCTTCGAGAGCCGCCGCCACGGCCGCACGCTCGAGGCGACGGAAGTGCTCCTCGCCGTGCTCGGCGAAGATCGTCGCGATGGGACCATGCTCCCGGGCGACTCGCTTGTCCGTGTCGATGAAGGGCACGCCGAGTCGTCGGGCGACGCGTCGTCCCACACTGGTCTTGCCCGCGGCCATCGGGCCGACGAGCACCAGCGTGAGCGGGTCAGCCGCGCTCGTCATGCGCGATGAGCGCTGCCTCGGACGCCGGGGTCGTGCGCAGCTCCTCCGGAATACCGGCGAGGTACCCCTCGAGGTTGCGACGCGTCTCGCGGATGCTGTCGCCACCGAACTTCTCCAGGACCGCGTTCGCGAGCTCGACCGCGACCATCGCCTCGGCGACGACACCTGCAGCGGGTACCGCGCACACGTCGGAGCGCTGATGATGCGCTGTGGCATCGGCGCCCGTCGAGACGTCGATCGTGCGCAGAGAGTGCGGGACGGTGGCGATCGGCTTCATCCCGGCGCGGACCCGCAGCACGGTCCCCGTGGACATGCCGCCCTCGGTGCCGCCGGCGCGATCCGAGCCGCGCGTGATGCCGCCGTCGGTCGCGAAGAGCTCGTCGTGGGCGGCCGAACCGCGGCGGCGCGTGGTCTCGAATCCGTCACCCACCTCGACGCCCTTGATCGCCTGGATGCTCATCAGCGCCTGCGCGAGACGCGCGTCGAGACGGCGGTCCCAGTGCACGTGCGAGCCGAGTCCCGGCGGAAGACCGTAGGCGAGCACCTCGACGATGCCGCCGAGCGTGTCGCCGTCCTTCTTCGCGTCGTCCACCTCGGCGACCATCCGGGCGGAGGTCGCCGCGTCGAAGCAGCGCAGCGGATCGGCGTCGAGGGCGTCGACGTCGTCCGGGGTCGGGAGCGCCGCGCCGTCGGGCACGCGGACGGGACCGATGGACAGCGTGTGGCTGACGAGGCGGATGCCGAGTTCGGAGAGGAACGAGCGCGCGATCGCTCCGAGCGCCACGCGGGCGGCGGTCTCTCGAGCGCTGGCCCGTTCGAGGATCGGCCGCGCCTCGTCGAAGTCGTACTTCTGCATGCCGACCAGATCGGCGTGGCCCGGACGCGGACGCGTCAGCGGAGCACTGCGGCCGCGCGACTTGTCGGTGATCTCGATGGGTTCGGGGTTCATGACCTCGATCCACTTCGGCCACTCGGTGTTGCCGATGCGCAGGGCGACCGGGCTGCCCAGCGTCTTGCCGTGGCGCACGCCGCCGGAGATCGTGAGCTGGTCCTGTTCGAACTTCATGCGAGAACCGCGACCGTAGCCCAGCTTGCGCCGGGCGAGGTCGGCTTGGATGGCCTCGGACGAGACGGGGACGCCGGAGGGCAGACCCTCCATGACGGCGATGAGTTCTGGGCCGTGCGATTCGCCGGCCGTGAGCACGCGGAGCATTGCTCCAGTCTCCCATGCCCGGGGCGCTGTGCCGCGCCGCATGTCGCCGTGGGAGGTGGCGGTGCGCTCAGAGAGCCGCGCGCATCGCCGCGAGAACGCCTGCCTCGTCGGGCAACGCCGCGTCGGGGTCGCCCTGATGGAAGATGCGGATCTGGCGCACCGCCTGATGCAGCAGCATCCCGAGCCCGGAGATGACGGGGCCTGCGCCCCAGGCGGTGGCCAGTGCGGACGGCCAGGGCGCGTAGGCGGCGTCGAACAGCGCTCCCCCGGCTGCCGCGAGATGATCGGCGACGTCGGGGTCCAACGCGGTTCCGCTCGGGAGTGTGGCGATCGTGAGATCGACGGCCTCAGTGGGCGCGTCGAGCGGTGCGGTGGTGACGGTGACTCCGAGGCGCGGACCGAGGTCGGCGAGACCGGCGGCACGTTCCGGCCGACGGGCGCGGACCTCGACGTGCGAGGCGCCCATCTCCGCCGCGGCGACCAAGGACGAGGCCGCGGTCGCGCCGGCGCCGAGGATCCGCACCGAGGGCGCCGTCGAGATTCCCGCCTCGCCGAGAGCATCGACGATGCCGCCGACATCCGTGTTGAAGCCGGCGATCACCGGTCCCAGCAGCAGCGTGTTCACCGCGCCCGTGAGCTCGGCATGTCGGTCCCGCGTCATCGCGGCGCGGAAGGCCTGCTCCTTGAGCGGCATCGTGAGGGACAACCCGCGCCAGTCGTCGCCCAGCGATCCGAGGGCCGCGCTGAACTCCGACTCCGCCACCCGGCGTCGCTCGTATGTCCAGTCCCGTCCCAGCACCGCGTAGGCGGCGGCATGCAGGGCCGGCGACTTCGAGTGGGCGATCGGGTCGCCCCATACCGCGAGACGAGACCGGCTCACGGCGTCAGCATCCGGCATCCGGGTTCTCCCGGCACCACGCCTGCCACTTCTCGATTCCCGCCTGGTGCTCCTCGTACGTCTCGGAGAACTGGGTCTCTCCGGTCGAGAGATCGATCGTGACGAAGTACAGCCAGGGGCCGTCCGCCGGATGCATCGCCGCGTCGATCGCCGCGTCGTTCGGGCTCGCGATCGGCGTCACGGGAAGGCCGGTGTTGACATAGGTGTTCCACGGGTTCGGGTCCGCGAGCGCCTCGGCGGAGCTGGAGACCACGCCCTCGTGCAGCGAGCCGTAGCCGTACTGCGCGGTGGAGTCCATCTGCAGCATCATGTCGATGTCGAGGCGATTCTGGATGACTCGCGACACCTTGGCGAAGTCGTCCGTGCGTCCCTCGCGCTGGATGATCGATGCGATCGTGAGGATCCGCTCAGCGTCGGCCTCGGGGACCCCGGCGGCGGCCAGCGACTCCCGGGTGCGATCGACCATGCGCTGGATGACCTGGGTCGCCGTGACCTCGGGATCGAACTCGTAGACCGCCGGGAACAGCCATCCCTCGAGGCTCTGCGCCGTGACGCCGTAGGCGGCCGGGTCGGCGACGGCGGCCTCGAAGTCCTCCACCGGGATGCCGAGCGTCTCCGCCATGCCGGACAGCGAGGATGCGATGGTGGCGCCCTCCCCCATCGACACCGTGTTCGCGAGCCTGTTGTCCTCGTTCTGCAGCGCGGCGAGAGCGTCGGCCGCGGTCATCTTCTGCTGGAGCTTGTAGACGCCGGGGTAGAAGACGGCGGTCGGGTCCTCCGCGACGAGGTAGTCGTAGAAGACGTCCTCGGTCTTCGTCACGCCCGCCTCGAAGAGCGTCGTCGAGACCGGAGCACCCGTGTCGCCCGACCGGATCGTGACGAGCGCCTCGCCCGTCGCCATGCCCGGCTCCCAGTCCTTGGGCTCGCCCCAGCCGAGCGCATCGCTGATCCGGTCGCCGTAGGTGTTCCACACCCACGCGCCGCCCGCCGCGATGCCGCCGAGCACGGCGAGCACGATGATCAGCCCGATCAGGCATCCGGTACGACGCCTCTTCGGCGCGCGGGCGCGGTTGCGCTCCTCGTCCGGAGCCACGAAGAGCTCGTCGAGGCCGCCGCCGAGCACCGGCCCGGCAGAGGCTGCCGAGGTGGCCGAGGCCGTCGTCGCGGGAGCGCCCACGACGAAGGGGTTGGCGTCGTCCGCCGCAGCGGATCCGCTCGACGTCGACGGCACCGCGGGCGTCGCCCGCGGGGTGGACTCACCCTCTTGTGCGTCGGCGACGGGGAGACTCCGGTCGGGTTCGCCCGGCGTCGGCACCTGCTGGTCCGCCGCAGCGGGCGGAGTCTGCCGCGCACCGGCCGCCTCGCGCGCCGCACGGCGCGATCCGGGAGTCGGTTCGCTGTTGTCGACCGTCGGACTCTGCAGGACCGGGTCGGGAAGATTCGAGAACAGATCGCCCAGGCGGGAATCTGCGTCGTTCTGGGCGGGATCGCCCTCGCGTTCGGCCATGTTCAGGCGAGCTCCTCGTCTGGCGGAATCGTGGCACCGGCCGGGTTCCCGGTGCTCTTCTCCGTGTCGATCGCCTGCTGCAGAAGGACGACAGCGGCGATCTGATCCACAATGCTACGAGAGTTCTTCTGTGATCTCCCGGAAGATCTCAGTGCGGCGTGCGCGGTCACCGTGCTCAGACGTTCGTCCACGAGCCGGACCGGGACCTTCGAGCGCGTCTGGATCTCCTGCGCGAAATCGCGCGCGTCGACCGTCGACGCGGTGTCGCTGCCCTTCATGTTGACCGGAAGCCCGACCACGAACTCGAGCGGCTCGTACTCACGCGCCAGCTCCAGCAGACGATCGATCGAGGTCTCCGAGCGCGGCACCGTCTCGACGGGGACGGCGAGCATGCCGTCGGGGTCGCAGCGGGCGACCCCGACGCGCGCACGACCCACGTCGATTCCGAGCCGCACTCCGCGGCGGAATCCGCTCACGCTGCGCGCAGCTCCTGGGCGATGGCATCCAGCGCCGCCGACAGCGCCGCCGAATCCGTCCCGCCGCCCTGGGCGACGTCGTCGCGACCGCCGCCTCCACCTCCGAGCACTCCGGCGGCCCGCTTCGCGAGCGCGCCGGCCTTCGCCCCGGCGGAGCGTGCGGCGTCGTTCGTCGCGATCACGACGACCGGTCGGCCGTTCACGATCGCTCCCAGAGCCACCACGGCGGCATCCGAGCCGAGACGCTCGCGCACGCCGAGGACCAGCTCGCGCACGTCGTCGGCCGAAGCGACGTCACCCAGCGACTGCGACGCGACTCGGAAGGCTCCGACGCGAGCCGCGGCCTCCGCGATGGCGGGGACCTGACCTGCGCGCTCCTTGGCTTCGAACTGAGCGATGCGCTTCTCGGCCGCCTTGAGACTCGCGGCCAGGTCGGCGATGCGCTCCGGCAGCTGCTCGCGCGGCGTCTTCAGCGAGCTGGAGAGCTGCGAGACGAGTGCGCGCTCGGCGGCGAGGTCGCGGAAGGCGTCCGCGCCGACGAGGGCTTCGATGCGCCGGTTGGACGCGCCGACCGACGACTCGCCGACCACGCTGACCAGCCCGATCTCGGCGCTGGACCCCACATGGGTGCCTGCACAGAGCTCTCGGGACCAGGGACCTCCGATGTCGACCATCCGCACGACGCTGCCGTACTTCTCGCCGAAGAGGGCCATCGCGCCGGCGGCCTTGGCCTCGTCCAGGGACATGACGCGGGTGGTGACCTCGAGGGCGTCCTGTACCGCGCGGTTCGTGATCTCCTCGATCTCGGAACGCGTCTCCCCCGACAGCGCCTGCGACCAGTTGAAGTCGAAGCGCATGTAGCCGGCGCGGTTCAGCGAACCGGCCTGCGTCGCGGTCGGTCCGAGCGTGTCGCGCAGGGCCGCGTGCACGAGGTGCGTCGCGGAGTGCGCCTGGCGTGCGGCGCGGCGGTTCGCGGCGTCCACGACCGTGGTGGCGGCATCGTCGACAGCGACGCTGCCGCGGCTGACCTCGACGGTGTGACTGATGAGTCCGGGCACGGGGCGCTGCACGTCGAGGACCTCGAGCTCGAAACCGGGACCGACGATGGTGCCCTTGTCGGCGACCTGTCCTCCGGACTCGGCGTAGAGCGTCGTCTCCGCGAGCACGACCTCCGCGATCTGGCCTTCCGCGGCGCTGCGCACCGGCAGCCCGTCGACGAGGATGCCGAGGATGCGGGATTCGACCTCGAGAGCGGTGTACCCGTCGAAACCGGTCTCGCCCAGTGCACGCAGATCGCGGTAGATGGAGACATCGGCGAGCTGGCGCTTGCGACCCAGGGCGTCGGCCTTGGCGCGCGAGCGCTGCTCCTGCATCAGGGAGTCGAACGCGGTGCGGTCGACATCCAGCCCGGCCTCCTCGGCGACCTCGAGCGTGAGATCGATCGGGAAGCCGTAGGTGTCGTGCAGGAGGAAGGCCTCCGGCCCGCTGAGGGTCGTGCCGCCGCCCTTCTTCGTCTCGTCGAGCGCGAGGTCGAGGATGGTCGATCCCTGCGCGAGCGTGCGGCGGAAGGTCTCCTCTTCCGCGAAGGCGGAGGCAGACAGGATCGGCCAGTCCTTCTCGAGCTCCGGGTAGGCGGACTTCATCGCGTCACGCGACGTCGCGAACAGCTCCGGGAACACCGGCTCGTCGACGCCCAGCAGGCGCATGGCACGGACGGAGCGGCGCATCAGGCGACGCAGGATGTACCCGCGGCCCTCGTTCGACGGACGGACCCCGTCCGAGAGCAGCATGAGCGAGGAGCGCACGTGATCGGCGATCACACGGAAGCGCACGTCGTCCTGGTGGTCCACACCGTAACGACGTCCGGAGAGCTCGACAGCACGGTCGAGGACCGGGCGCACCTGGTCGCTCTCGTACATGTTCTCGACGCCCTGCTTGAGGAAGGCGACGCGCTCGAGACCCATGCCGGTGTCGATGTTCTTCATCGGCAGCTCGCCGACGATGTCGAACTCGGTCTTGCCGCGGATGTTCTCGATGAAGTCCTGCATGAACACGAGATTCCAGATCTCGAGGAAGCGGGTGTCGTCGGCTGCGGGGCCGCCGTCCTTGCCGTACGACGGTCCGCGATCGAAGAAGATCTCCGAGTCCGGCCCGCCGGGGCCCGGCTGTCCGGTGTTCC
Organism: Microbacterium sp. TW_SC_2; assembly: GCF_055361165.1. Lineage (NCBI taxonomy): Bacteria > Bacillati > Actinomycetota > Actinomycetes > Micrococcales > Microbacteriaceae > Microbacterium > Microbacterium sp. TW_SC_2. Next base: position 1,640,456 of record NZ_CM143952.1, read on the forward strand.
AGTAGTTGTCGGCGCGGCCGAGTCGCTGGATCCGCTCCGGCTTCAGGCCGATGGTGTCGCGCCAGATCGCTTCGGCCTCATCGTCGGTCTCGTACACCGTGACCCAGAGGTCCTTCTCGTCGAAACCGAGTCCGCCATCCGCTTCGGAGCTCGTGAGCAGCTCCCAGGCGTAGCGGATCGCGCCCTCCTTGAAGTAGTCGCCGAAGGACCAGTTGCCCAGCATCTGGAAGAACGTGCCGTGGCGCGCAGTCCGGCCGACCTCTTCGATGTCGTTGGTGCGGATGCACTTCTGCAGATCCGCGATGCGGGGATGCGGTGCGGGCACCACGCCGGTCAGATACGGGATCATCGGCACCATGCCGGCGACCGTGAACAGCAGCGTCGGGTCTTCGCTGACCAGCGAGGAGGAGGGGACGATGACGTGGTCGTTCTTCTCGAAGAAGTCGAGATAGCGCTGCGCGATCTCCGCAGTTTTCATGAGGGTCCGGGTGTCCTTGCGTGAAGATGCTGCGCCGAGGCGCGGCGTGGATTCAGTTCTTGCCCGGCTCCGTGAGCCGTGCCTCCTGCTCGCGGTAGGCATCGCCGATGATCGCCGTGAACCCGTTGATGCGGGCGTCGACCTCGGCGAGGATGTCGTGTCCACGCGGGTCCTTGTTCATGAAGTGAGCGGCGACGAAGCCGCCGATCACACCGATCAGGAACCACTGCATGTTCTTCATGACGCCATCCTTGCCCTGTATCCGCGAAGGCGCGGTGTATCCATCGTAGGTGGAAACGACAAGAGGCGTCGGGAACCCCCGACGCCTCTTGCGTGATTGCGTGCTTCGCTCAGCGAGCCGCGTAGTACTCGACCACGAGCTGCACTTCGCAGGTCACGGGGACCTCGGCGCGCTTCGGGCGACGGACCAGGCGAGCCTGGAGCTTGTCGAGCTCGACCTCGAGGTAGCCGGGAACGGGAGGCAGGACCTCGGCGTGACCGCCGGCGGCTGCGACCTGGAAGGGCTCGGTGCCCTCGCTCTTGGCCTTGACGTGGATGAGCTGACCCGGCTTCACGCGGAACGACGGGCGGTCGACGAGCTGGCCGTCGACGAGGATGTGACGGTGCACGACGAGCTGACGAGCCTGTGCCGTGGTGCGGGCGAAGCCCGAACGCACGACGAGCGCGTCGAGACGCATCTCGAGCAGCTCGACCAGGTTCTCACCGGTCAGGCCGTCGTGACGACGTGCCTCGTTGAAGGTGTTGCGCATCTGCTTCTCGCGGATGCCGTACTGCTCGCGCAGACGCTGCTTCTCACGCAGACGGACGGCGTAGTCGCTGTCGGCCTTGCGCTTGGTGCGGCCGTGCTCACCCGGAGCGTAGGGACGCTTCTCGAGGTAGCGGGCGGCCTTCGGGGTGAGCGGGATGCCGAGGGCGCGGCTGAGCCGAACCTTGCGGCGGTCCTGGGACTTCGTGGTCACGAAGCTGTCCTTCCGATGACGTGGTCGCGTCTTTCACGACTCACGGACGTATCGTCCGCGTTCTGCCTTGGAGCGCACGCCGGGGCGCCGTCAAGGTGGGATGTGAACGAGGAGATGCCCGAAAACACGGTTTCGAGCCGATCAAGTCTAACAGATCCGGCCGACGGTCATCGATCGCCGAGAATCCGTCGGATGCGCTCCAGTCGCGCGGAGATGTCCCGTTCGGTGCCGAGCGTCTTCGGCTGATAGTACTGGCGGCCCTGGAGCTCGTCCGGAAGGTACTGCTGCGGGACGATCCCGTATTCGGCGTCGTGCGGATACACGTAGCCCCGACCGTGGCCGAGCCGCTTGGCTCCCGGGTAGTGCGCGTCGCGCAGATGCAGGGGGACGCGACCGAACCCGCCCGTGCGGATGTCGGCGATCGCCGCGTCGATGCCGGTGTAGGCGGCATTCGACTTGGCCGTCGTCGCGAGGTACACCGTCGCCTCCGCGAGCGGGATCCGTCCTTCCGGCATTCCGATGAACGCCACGGCGTCGGCCGCCGCGACAGCGATCACGAGCCCCTGGGGATCGGCCAGGCCGACGTCTTCCGAGGCCGAGATGACCAGCCGGCGCGCGATGAACCGCGGATCCTCCCCCGCCTCGATCATGCGGGCGAGATAGTGCAGCGCGGCGTCGGGGTCGGATCCCCGGATCGATTTGATGAACGCGCTGATCACGTCGTAGTGCTCGTCCCCCTGACGGTCGTACCGCAGCAGCGCCCGGTCGACCGCCTGGGCGATGTCATCGGCCGACACCTCCGGCACCGGGGCGTTCTTCTTCGCCGACTTCGTCGTGTGCGACAGCGCCACCGCCGAACCCGCCTCGAGACCGGTCAGCGCTCGACGTGCGTCGCCGGAGGCGAGACGGATGAGAGAGGATCGCGCCTCCTCACTCAGCGTCACGACGCCGTTGAGGCCGCGGGCATCGCTCACCGCGCGGTCCACGAGCACCCCGATGTCGTCGTCGGTGAGTGCCTGGAGCGTGAGCAGCAGCGACCGGGAGAGGAGCGGCGAGATCACGGAGAACGACGGGTTCTCGGTGGTGGCGGCGATCAGGATGACCCAGCCGTTCTCGACACCGGGCAGCAGGGCGTCCTGCTGGGCCTTGGTGAAGCGGTGGATCTCGTCGAGGAACAGGATCGTGGTCTGGCCGTAGAGGTCGCGCTGGGTGATGGCTTCCTGCATGACCTCGCGCACGTCCTTCACCCCGGCCGTGATCGCGGACAGCTCGACGAAGCGGCGCCCGGACGAGCGCGCGATGGCCTGAGCGAGGGTGGTCTTGCCCGTTCCGGGCGGGCCCCAGAGGATGATCGACACCGCGCCGGGCGACGACGCGTCGGGGTCTGCGAGAGCGACGATCGGCGACCCCGCACGCAGCAGGTGCTTCTGGCCGGCGACCTCGTCGAGCGACACCGGGCGCATGCGCACGGCAAGGGGCGTCTGCCCGGAGAGCAGCGCGGCAGGAGACGTCATGACTCCAGGCTAATGCGGGGGCACGACCTTCACGGCGGTAGGCTCTCAGGCGACGTCGACCGCCGACGGGGTGAGGGGAACACGGGCATGGCCGCACGCGGATCGAGGAACGCACAGCAGGCTCGCGCTCAGGCGGAACGCGCTCGTATCCATGCCGCCCGCACCGCATGGCACGAGGGCCAGATCCGTCGCCGCGTGCGTGACAACGTGATCGCCGGCGTGGCCGGTGCCCTCATCGTCGCCGCCGCCGTGGTCAGCCAGGTCGTGCATGCCCAGGTGACGGCATCCGACCCCATGCCGACCCCGTCCCCGACGTCCACACCGGCGCCGATCGACACCTCGGTCCCCGAGACTCCCGTGCCGGCTCCGTCCGAGGCCCCCACCGGCTAGGCCACCGCGGAGCGGGCCCCGGCGCTCAGCCCCGGGCGGGCAGGACATACGACGACGGATCGCCGCTGAGCCGTGCGCCCACCAGCGGACGCAGCGACCCGTAGGCCGATGCATCGCCGATCAGGATCCCGCCCAGGAGCGTGTGCGCGTCTTCCGCCAGCACCAGCTTCTTGTACACCCCGGCGATCGGGTCCGCGTACAGGACGTCCACGGCATCCGGGGTGCACGCCAGCGCATCGCCGAAGCTCACGACATCCACACCCGCGAGGGTGACGGCGGCCGACTCGTCGTATCCCGAGAACGTCCGGTCGCCGCCGAGGAGTCGGTCCACCGCGACCTCCGCCATCTCGCGCGCCGGTGCCACCAGGCTCACGCAGCGTCCGCCGAAGTTCGCGACCTCCCCGATCGCCATCACCGCGAGGTCCGACGTGCCGCACTGCGCGTCGATCACGACCCCACCCCGCGGGTGCACCTCGATTCCGCTGTTGCGCGCGAGTTCGTCCCGGGCGAGCGTTCCCACCGTGAAGATCACGACGTCGGCTCGCTGGAACGTGCCGTCCTGGAACTCGATGGCGGTGACGGCTCCGGACTCGTCCGGATCGATCCGGGTCGCGCGCGTCCCGGTCCGGACCGCGATCCCCCGGGCCTGCAGATGGCGCTTCACGATGCTGCCGGCCGTGCCGTCGAGCTGCGTGGACATCAGCCGATCCGCGAACTGCACGATCGTCGCATCCACTTCCATCGCCTGCAGGGCACCCGCGGCTTCCAGACCCAGCACTCCCCCACCGATCACGACACCGCGAAGGTCTCGGCCCAGCTCGGCGCTGCGGTTCTGGACGAAGTCGCGGAGCTCCTCCACATCATCGACGGTGCGATAGGCGAAGCATCCGGGGAGGCTCGACCCGTCCACGGCCACGCGAGCCGCATACGCCCCGGTGGCCAGGACGAGCGTGTCGTAGCGGTGCACGCGTCGTGACCGGGTGAGGGCCGTCCGCGCACGCCGGTCGATGCGCAGCACCCGATCATCGACGATCAGCTCGACACGGTCGTCGTCGAACACCGACGCGTCCAGGAGCAGATTTTCGGGCACCGCGCCGAGGAAGAGATCGCCGAGCCGCGAGCGATCGTACGGCGGCCGGGCCTCGTCTCCGATCACCGTCACTCGGACCGGGTCGGACGCACGATGGAGCATCTCCTCCACGAAGCGTTGCGCGGCCATTCCCGCACCGACGATCAGGATCTCGGCGGGGCTCGAGTCGTTCATTCCGTGCTGCTCCTGTCGGCGGCGATCATGCCGTACCGGTGACGCTAGACGGGACATGTTTCCCGGAGATCACGGACCGTGTTTCCGGGAGCGAACGATCCGCTCACAGATGCGTAACGATCACGGCGGCGACGCGGATCGCCGCCGGCGTGCGCGGATCGACAGTCCTCACACCGTCCTCCGGCCGATGTGAGCGCTTCGGTCCACAGCCGTAACCTCGGCGGTCCGCCCCGGAAACCGCGCTCGGTCATGCTCGACCCAGCCGAGCATCCGTGCTCCTGTCCCCGTGGAGGTCCCGTGTCCTACGTCAAACCCGCCGAGCTCGCCGTCCGCATGACCGACGCCGGCGCGTACAAGCTCCAGCTGTCCACCCGCGACACCCTCATCCGCGCCTTCATGGGTGCGGCCCTGCTCACGATCGCCGCCGCCTTCGCGGTGACGGTCTCGACCCAGACCGGCCAGCCCCTGCTGGGCGCGGTGCTGTTCCCGGTCGGCTTCGTGATGCTGTACCTGCTGGGCTACGACCTGCTCACCGGAGTGTTCACGCTCGGGCCGCTCGCCGTGCTCGATCGCCGCCCCGGTGCCACCTTCGGTTCCCTGATGCGCAACTGGGGACTCGTGTTCCTCGGCAACTTCGGCGGCGCGTTCCTCGTCGCGATCCTGATGGCCGTCTACTTCACCTACGGATTCTCCACCGCGCCCAGTGCGGTGGGCGAAGCCATCAGCGAGATCGGTCACGGGCGCACGGTCGGGTACGCCGACCACGGCGCCGCGGGCATGCTGAGCCTGTTCATCCGCGGCGTGCTCTGCAACTGGATGGTCTCGACCGGCGTCGTGCTGGCGATGGTCTCCGAGAGCACGGTCGGGAAGATCGTCGCGATGTGGCTGCCCATCATGCTCTTCTTCTACATGGGTTTCGAGCACTCCATCGTCAACATGTTCCTGTTCCCCTCGGGCCTGCTGATGGGAGCCGACTTCACGGTCTGGGACTACATCATCTGGAACGAGCTGCCGACGGTGATCGGCAACCTCGTCGGAGGGCTGCTGTTCGTCGGACTGCCGATCTACGTCACTCACGGTCGCCCGAAGGCGCGAAAGGCGCGTGCGACCAGGAACGCCGGCCTCCCCGCCGTGTCCCTCACCAGCACGGCCACGGCCACGGCGCCGTCGACCGCGGATGCCGGAGCAGCGGAGCGCGAACCCTCCCGGGTCTGACGTCGGACTCGGTCAGGACGTGCGGCGGTGGGGATGCTCCGGCATCCCCACCGCCGTCGGCGTCGGTCGAGCGCCAACCGACCACGAAGCCGCTATCCGGCCTCGTCCACGGTCAGTCGGTATCCGCGCTTGACGATCGTCTGGATCACGGAAGCCGCCCCGAGCGCCTCGCGCAGGCGGGCCACAGCCATCTCGACCGCGTGCACGCTCTCCCCGCCGCGCGGCAGCGCCTGGCCCAGCTCCTCGCGGGAGAGAACCCGACCGGCGGCATCGAAGAGAGCACTCAGAACGCTCGCCCCCGATCGGGACAGCGGGACGAAGGCGCCGTCGACCAGCACTCCCCCGCTGCGCATCTCCATGACGCCGGCCGCGGTGTGCAGTTGCGGGGCGGCACCGCTCGCGAAGTGGTCGACCACGCAGCGCACGAGTGACCCGAGTCGCCCCCGCGCGGCGATGGTGGTGCGCAGATCGGCATCGTGAAGAGGCAGGGCCGTGATCGGTCCCACGGCGGCCAGGAGCAGCCGTCCCCTCCCGGCCCGCTGGCGTACGGCCTCCAGCACGTCCGCGCGCTCGGCGGCTCTGATCCACTCGGCGGCTCCGGGGGCGGAGGTGAACAGGACGGCATCGACCTCTCCCGCGGCCGCCTGCACGACAGAACGATGCACGATCCGGGGATCCGGCGGCGGCCCCCACCGGTACACGGTGATGCTGACGACATCCGCACCCTGCTCCGCGAGCAGCACGTCGAGCCCGTCGGCTCCCGCCCCGTGATGCTGGATGGCGATGCGGCGACCGGACACGCCGTCGGCCGTCAGATACTCTCCGACCTCCGCGGAAGTCTCCGATTCCGCCACCCAGTCCGCCATGAATCCTGCCTGCTGGATCGCGCCGTGCGCCTTCGGCCCTCGGGCCACGAACTGCGCTCCGTCGAGGGCGGCAGCGAGCTCCTCCGCCAGGTCGTTCTCGTGCGCGGCGTCGATCCAGCCCCGGAAGCCCACGCCGGTCGTGACGATCACGATGTCGGGAGGCCGGGCGATGAGGTCGCGCGTCCGCGCGAGGAGTTCGTCGTCGTCCTCGTTCGGGATGATGCTGAGGGCGGGCGCGCGGTACACCTGACCGCCGCGGCGTTCGAGCGCGGCGGCCAGGTCGCCGGCCCGTCGGTCGGCGGCGACCACGATCGTGCAGCCGGCGAGTGCCGGTGCGAGCGGAGCAGATGTCGTCACGCCAGGGCAGCCTCGCTCGTGTCCGGGACGGGCATCAGCAGGTTCTCGCGCGCGACCTCGCCGATCACGACGACGGCCGGGTTGCTCAATCCGATGGAGCGGGCATCGGCCACCGCATGTCCCAGCGTCGTCCGCGTCGTCCGCTGCTGGGGGGTGTGCCCGCTCTCGACGAACGCGACCGGGCGGTCCGGCGGCACGCCGTGAGCGATGGCCGCATCCACGAGGCGCTCGAGCGCGGCGACGCCCATCAACACCACCGTCGTCACCGTCGCATCCGCCATCGCTCCCAACGTACTCGGCCCGACCTCACCCTGGCCGTTGACGACGTGGAAGGCGCCCGCGGTTGCGCGGTGGGTCACCGGGATGCCGGCGGACTGGGGCACGGCGATCGCGCTGGTGACCCCCGGCGTGACATCGACAGCGATGCCTGCGGCGAGGCACGCCCGCATCTCCTCGCCGCCGCGGCCGAACACGAACGGATCACCGCCCTTGAGACGGACCACACGGTGTCCCTGGGCGGCTCGAGCGACGATCAGACGGTTGATCTCCGCCTGCGGGACAGCATGCGCGCCGGGCATTTTGCCCACGTCGATGACCTCGACGTCCGGATCGAGGTCGCGGATGACCTCGGCCGCCGGCCCGAGACGATCCGTGACGATGACGTCGGCTTCGGCGATCAGTCGGCGGGCGCGGATCGTCATCAGATCCGCCGGTCCCGGTCCTCCACCGACCAGGTCGACGCGCCCGCTGTGCCCGGCACGGCGGCGTCGCAGCGGCAGGCGTCCGTCGTCGACCAGCCCCAGGATCGCCTCACGCACGGCGACGGAGCGCCGGGGATCCGCGCCGACGGTACTGGCCACGGCGATGGTGACGTCGCCGATCTCCGCCTGTGCGGTGAGCCGTGCCGAGCCGTGGGCCCCGTCGGAGGCATTGATGCAGAGAATGCGACGACGCTCGCAGTGCTCCGCGACGTCACGGTCCACGCGGTGATCGCCGGTGGCCGCGTGCACGAGCCAGGCGCCGGCGAGGTCGGCGCTCCGGAAGCGTCGTTCCCTCCACGGCACGGCGTTCTCCGCCATCAGCCGGGCGGTCTCCTCGTGGAGTTCCGGCGCGATGATGCGCACCCGGGCACCCTCGTCGAGGAATCGCCGCAGCCGTTTCGCCGCGACCGCACCTCCGCCGACCAGCAGCACGTCCCGGCCGCTCAGGGTCACCCCCAGCATCACGGTCATCGTCTCTCCTCCATCGTCAGCTCCACGTGTCCGTGCACGACGCTCACGTCCCACACACGCAGCGCGGCCGGGTCTCCGCCGTGCGTCTCCAGGCACTCCCCCGTACGGAGGTCGAACACCTGCTTGTGCATGGGAGAGGCCAGCGTCGGGACATCGCCGCGCGTCCCCACGATCCCGCGCGACATCACGTGCGCACCGCTGTACGGATCGAGGTTCGACACGGCATGCACGGTGCCGTCCGCGAGCAGGAACAGCGCGACCTGAATGTGGCCGAACAGGGCTGCTCGGCCACGCTCGACCTCCAGATCGCTCACGGCGCAGACGCGGACCCGGGCGGTCATCGCCGCACTTCCAGCGTCGTCCCGGCGATCAGCACCGCGCCCTCGGCGCGCTCGGCGGCGGTGGCGGGACGCACCTGCCCGCGCTCCGCCACGTAGGCGAGCGACGGATCCGGGGTGTCCGTCGCATTCACGAACGACTCGAATCGACGCAGTTTGACCGGGTCGCGCAGGGTCGCCGCCCACTCGTCCTCATATCGATCGACATGTCGGTCCATGGCCGCGTCGAGGTCGTCGCAGATCCCGAGGCTGTCCGCGAAGATCACCTCCCGCAGACCGTCCAGACCACCGTCGAGCTCACTGCACCAGACCGCGGTGCGCTGGAGACGATCCGCGGTGCGGATGTAGTACATGAAGAAGCGATCGATCGCACGGATCAGTCCCTCGTCATCGAGATCGGCGGCGAGCAACTCGGCATGTCTCGGAGAGAACCCGCCGTTCCCGCCGACATACATGTTCCACCCGGTCTCGGTCGCGATCACGCCCACGTCCTTGCCCCGCGCCTCGGCGCACTCCCTGGCGCACCCGGAGACTCCCACCTTGAGCTTGTGCGGCGCACGCAGCCCGCGATAGCGCAGCTCCAGACGCACGGCCATGCCGACCGCATCCAGCACGCCGTAGCGGCACCAGGTGGAGCCGACGCACGACTTCACGGTGCGCAGGGCTTTGCCGTACGCCTGACCGGACTCGAATCCCGCGTCGACGAGCCGCTGCCAGATCTGAGGCAGCTGCTCGAGGCGCGCTCCGAACATGTCGATGCGCTGCCCTCCCGTGATCTTCGTGTACAGCCCGTAGCTCTCTGCGATGCTGCCGATCGCGATGAGTCCGGCGGGTGTCACCTCGCCGCCGGGCATCCTCGGGACGACGGAGTACGTCCCGTCCTTCTGCATGTTCGCCATCACGTGATCGTTGGTGTCCTGGAGCGCGGCGTTCTCGCCGTCCAGCACGTGGGCGCCGACGAGAACCGCGAGGATGCTCGCGAGCGCCGGCTTGCAGATGTCACAGCCGCGGCCGGTCCCGAAGCGGGCGATGATCGCGCTGAAGGTGGACAGCTCGGACACGCGGACCGCGTCGAAGAGCTGCCGCCGCGACATCGTGAAGTGCTCGCAGAGGGCATCGGAAGTCGTCTGCCCGAGCTTGGTGAGCTCCTGTCCGACGATCTTCTTCACCGCGAAGACGCAGGAGCCGCAGGTGGCCCCGGCCTTCGTGCACGCCTTCACGCCCGCCGCATCCGTGCAGCCCTCGGCGTGCACGGCTTCGCGGATGCGCCCGGCGGTCACGTTCGAGCACGAGCAGACCACGGCTTCCTCGGGAAGCTCGCTGTCCGGCAGCGCCGCTCCCCCCGCCGGAAGAAGGTACGCCGCGGGGTCGGCCCCCAGAGCCGCCCCGACGAGCGGCCGCAGCGCGCCGTACGCCGAGGCGTCACCCACGAGGATCCCGCCGAGCAGCGTCGTGGCGTCGTCGGAGAGGACGAGCTTCTTGTACACCCCGCAGACCGGATCGGTGTAGACCACGTCGAGAGCGTTCGGGGTGAGCGCCATCGCATCGCCGAAACTCGCGACGTCGACGCCGGAGAGTTTGAGCTTGGCCGAGTCGTCATACCCGGGGAAGGTCGCGTCTCCCCCGAGCAGCCGGGTCGCGGCGACCTCCGCCATGGCGTACCCGGGAGCCACGAGACCGACCGAGCGCCCCTCGAAGTTCGCCACCTCTCCGATGGCGAGGATGTTCTCGTCGGAGGTGCGACAGCGGGAGTCGATCAGCACGCCGCCGGACGGGTGGACCGCCACCTGGGCGAGCCGCGCCAGTGCGTCCTGCGGACGCACTCCGACGGTGAAGACGACGATGTCCGTCGCGTGCATGCTTCCGTCCTGGAACTGCAACGCCGCCACAGCACCGGAGGCGTCGGGATCCAGCCGGGTCGTGCGCGTCTGCGTACGCACCGCGATGCCGGAGGACTCGATCAGACGCCGCAGCATTCCTCCGCCGGCGAGATCGAGTTGGGCGGACATCAGGCGGTCGGAGGACTGCACCACCGTGCAGCCGACGTCGAGACCCTGCAGGGCGCCGGCGGCCTCGAGACCGAGGAGGCCCCCGCCGATGACCGTTCCGTGCAGCGGACGACCGAGCTGCGCGGAACGACGCGACACGAACTCACGGATCGCGATCACGTCGTCCAGCGTTCTGTAGACGAAACATCCGGGGAGTTCCGCGCCGTCGACGGCCGGACGCATGGCGTATGACCCCGTCGCGAGCACCAGGGCGCCGTACACGTGCGCTGCTCCCGAGCTCGTGCGGACGGCGCGCGCATCCCGGTCGATGCTCGTCACCCGATCACCGGGGAGGAAGCAGACCCGATCGTCCGCCAGCACACTCTCGTCGAGCTGCAGCTCGTCGACGGGGGCGCCGGTGAAGTAGGACGTCAGGCCGACCCGGTCGTAGGGCGCTCGTCCCTCCTCGCCGAGGACGGTGACCCGCGGGGCGGTGCCGGCGCCGCGGAGCAGGCTCTCCACGAATCGGTGGGCGACCATTCCCGCCCCCACCACGACGACATCCGATGATGTGCTGTGTCGAACGACCACGCGCCCTCCCCTGTCCGTTGACTCGACGTTAGGGACCCGGTGTTTCACGGAGAGTCGGCGGGCTGTTACGCCGGACGAACGTTTCGCTCACAACCCGGTAACGGCGATGTGAGACCGCTCGACCCGATGCATCGGACGCCGCGGCGCGCTGCGTACTAGGCTGAACCCCGTCCCTTCCCCCTCCCGCGGGATGACCGCGCAAGGAGTGCACTTTTGTCTGCCACCGAATCGTCGAAGCCGACTCCCCCTGTTCCCGCGCCGCCGCGCCTGCCGGCGCCCCCGCGCGTTCCGACGCCGGCGGCTGCTCCGTCCGCACCGGCTGCCGCCGCGAACTCCGACGCCGCGAAGTGGGGTCGGGTCTCCGAAGACGGCACCGTCGAGGTCCTCGAGGGTGATGCCTGGCGCGTCGTCGGGCAGTATCCGGACGGCACCCCCGAGGAGGCATTGGCCTACTTCGTGCGCAAGTTCGACGACATCGCGTTCAAGGTGCACGCCCTCGAGCAGCGTCACCAGGCCGGTGGCGCCTCCGCGAGCGACCTGAACAAGCAGGCCGGCCACGTGCTGCAGGAGGCGACGGACGCCGCCGCGGTCGGCGATCTCGCCGGTCTGCGCGACCGTCTCAACGCCCTCACCTCGTCGCTGGCGGAAGCCACGGCGCAGGAAGCCCAGCAGGCCAAGGAGCTCGTCGACCAGGCCATCGCGGAGCGCACCGCTCTCGTCGAGCGCGCCGAGGCGATCGCCGCCCGCGACCTCAGCAAGGTGCAGTGGAAGCAGGTCACGGCCGAGCTCGGCGAACTGTTCGACGCCTGGCAGGCGCAGCAACAGAACGGCCCCCGGCTGTCGAAGGGCGTCTCGCAGCAGCTGTGGAAGCGATTCCGCGACGCACGGGCCGTCGTCGACAAGCACCGCCGCGCGTTCTACTCCGAGCTCGACGACACGCACAAGGCCGCACGAGACGCGAAGTCGCGTCTGGTCGAGCGCGCGGAGGCCCTCGCGCCCCGCGGTGTCGACGGCATCCCGGCGTACCGCACGCTCCTCGACGAGTGGAAGGCGGCCGGCCGCGCCGGACGCAAGGCCGACGACGCTCTCTGGGCCCGGTTCAAGGCGGCGGGTGACGCCCTCTACGCCGCCCGCGCCGAGCAGTCCGCGGCCGAGGAGGCCGACTCGGCCCCCAAGATCGAGGCTCGCGAGGCCCTGCTCGAGGAAGCCAAGGCCGTGGCCGACGAGGCGAACATCAAGCGCGCCCGGGCCCTGCTCACCCGCATCCAGCGCCAGTGGGACGAGATCGGACGCGTCTTCCCTCGGGAGAAGGAGCGGGCGCTCGACGACCGCCTCCGCGTGATCGAGAACGCCCTCAAGGCGCGCGAGGAAGTGGACTGGAAGAAGAACAACCCCGAGACCAAGGCGCGTGCGAACGATATGAGCTCGCAGCTGCTCGAGGCGATCGAGAAGCTCGAGTCCGAGCTGGCCGCTGCCGAGAAGTCGGGCGACAAGAAGGCCGCGAAGAGCGCGGCGGATGCCCTGGAGGCACGTCGCGCCTGGCTGAACGCCCTCGGCGGCTGATCGCTCTCTCCACAGTCCGGTCAGCCGGCCCCGAGCGCGGGATGCGTTGCGCCACACTGGCGTGATGCATCCCGCGCTCCTCTTCGTCCCCGGCGAACGTCTCAGCCTCTCCGAGTTGAGCGCGGCGCGACTCGACGGAGACGTCGTGGAGATGGGCGACGCCTACATCCCTGCCGATCTCGTGGAGACCTCGGACGTGCGGGCCAGTGCGATCGCCGCCCTGGTGCGACGCGGCACGGCGGCCGCGGGACCGAGCGCCGCCTGGATCCATGGCGCCGGCGACGCTCCCCCGGTCGTGCACCACGTGCAGAGGGCCAGTGCCCGCCGGCTGCGACCACGCCCGAGTCTGCGGGTGGTCTTCCACGACACCGCGCTGTCGGAGTCGGAGGTGACGTCGCTCGGCGGCATCCTCGTGGCCACGCCGCTGCGCACGATGCTCGATCTGGCCGTCGGGGTGCACCGCGATCCCCGCCTGAAGTCGTGGATCGAGCACCTCGCTCTCGCCTGTCCGTCGCTCGTCGGCGAGGCGCGCACAGCTCTCCAGTCCCGCGACCGCGTTCCGGGCAGTCGGACAGGGCGGGCGATCCTCGAGCGGCTGGAGCTCAGGACGAGGTGACGCGATAGACGTCGTACACGGCCTCGATGCGCCGGACGGCGTTGAGCACGCGGTCCAGATGCACCGCGTCGCCCATCTCGAACACGAAGCGGCTGAGCGCGAGACGCTCGTCGTTCGTCGTGACGGTCGCCGAGAGGATGTTCACATGATGCTCGCTCAGCACCCGGGTGACATCCGAGAGCAGCCCGGAACGATCCAACGCCTCGACCTGGATCTGCACGCGGAAGACGCTCTTCGTGGTGGGCGCCCACGACACCTCGACGAAGCGGTCCTGCTCAGCGGAGAGTGCCTTCACGTTGACGCAGTCCGCGCGGTGCACCGACACGCCGCTGCCGCGGGTGACGAAGCCGACGATGTCGTCTCCGGGCACGGGCGTGCAGCACTTGGCCACCTTGACCAGGATGTCGGAGGCCCCGCGCACCAGCACACCGGAGTCGCCGGCGCGCGGTTCGCGGGTCGGCACGCTTCCGGGCAGATCGATCGTTCCCGTGGCGGGTTCGTTCGCCGAGATCAGCGCCGTGACCTTCTCGAGCACGGACTGCGTGGAGACATGCCCCTCGCCGACCGCGGCGTACAGCGCGGAGACGTCCTCGTAGTGCAGGAGCTGCGCGACTTCGGCGAAGGAATCCTGGCTCATCAGACGCTGCAGCGGCAGGTTCTGACGGCGCATCGCACGCGCGATCGCCTCCTTGCCCTGTTCGATCGCCTCTTCGCGTCGCTCCTTCGTGAACCACCCGCGGATCTTGTTCCGCGCCCGGGTGCTGGCGACGAACCCCAGCCAGTCCTGGCTCGGTCCGGCATCCGGGTTCTTCGAGGTGAACACCTCGACGACATCGCCGCTCGTGAGCTCGGATTCCAGCGGGACCAGCCGCCCGTTGACCTTCGCGCCCATCGTGCGATGGCCGATCTCGGTGTGCACGGCGTAGGCGAAGTCCACCGGCGTCGCACTCGCGGGAAGCCCGATGACGCGCCCCTTCGGCGTGAAGACGTAGACCTCTTTCGCGCCGATCTCGAACCGGAGCGAGTCGAGGAACTCCCCGGGGTCGGCCGTCTCGGCCTGCCAGTCGGAGATGTGGGCGAGCCAGGCCATGTCGGTGTCGGAGGCACGGACCTCGGTCTTGCCACCGCCGTTCATACGCTCCTTGTACATCCAGTGCGCAGCGACGCCGTACTCCGCCTGCTGGTGCATCTCGTGCGTGCGGATCTGGATCTCGACCGTGCGCCCCGCGGGACCGATCACCGTGGTGTGCAGCGACTGATACAGGTTGAACTTCGGGGTCGCGATGTAGTCCTTGAAGCGGCCGGGCAGCGGCGTCCAGCGGGCGTGGATGGCTCCGAGCACCGCATAGCAGTCGCGCACCGATGCGACCATCACGCGGATGCCGATGAGGTCGTAGATGTCGTCGAACTCGCGCCCCCGGATGACCATCTTCTGGTACACCGAGTAGAGCTGCTTCGGACGGCCGATGACCTTGCCTCGGATACGCAGATCGCGCAGATCCTCGTCGATCTCCTCGACGACCTGCGTCAGGTACTTCTCGCGCTGCGGGGTGCGCTGGGCGATGAGGCTGTGGATCTCGTTGTAGATCTTCGGATGCAGCACCGCGAAGGACAGGTCTTCGAGCTCGGACTTGATGGCCTGGATTCCGAGTCGATTCGCCAGGGGCGCATAGATCTCGAGCGTCTCCTTGGCCTTCTTCGTCGCCTTCTCCGGCGGCACGAAGCCCCAGGTGCGCGCGTTGTGCAGGCGGTCGGCGAGCTTGATGAGCAGCACGCGGATGTCCTTGGACATCGCCACGATCATCTTGCGGACGGTCTCGGCCTGGGCGCTCTCACCGTATTTGACCTTGTCGAGCTTCGTGACGCCGTCGACCAGCATCGCGACCTCGTCACCGAACTCGGCCGTCAGCTCGGTGAGCGCGTAGCCGGTGTCCTCGACCGTGTCGTGCAACAGGGCCGCGGCGATCGCTCGCGGGCCGAGACCGAGCTCGGCGAGGATCTGAGCCACGGCGAGCGGATGCGTGATGTACGGTTCGCCGCTCTGCCGCTGCTGTCCGGTGTGCTTCTCCTTCGCGACCGCGTAGGCACGCTCGATCACCGAGAAGTCGCCCTTGGGGTGATTGGCGCGGACCGTGCGGATCAGATTATCGAGATCGTTGACCCGGGACGCGCGCGAGAAGATGCGGGGTACCAGACGTCGCAGGCTCGATCCCTGCGATGTCGACGGTGCATCCGCCATCCACTCACCTCCGAACTACTCAATCCTACGCGGGCCGACCGGGTGGTCGGCCCGCGCGATGGCGACGATCAGACCTCGACGGCGGCCTTGCCGCGAGCCTCGCGGACGCGCTCATCGCGCTCCTTGAGGGCCGGCTCGTTCTCGCGGAACAGCGAGTAGAGGGGAGCCGCGACGAACAGCGTCGAGTACGTCGCCACGATGATGCCGACGAAGATCGAGAGCGAGATGTCGGTCAGCGACTCCGCACCGAGCCAGAAGGCACCGATGAAGAGCACCGCGCCGACGGGAAGCGCCGCGACGACGGACGTGTTGATCGAGCGCACCAGCGTCTGGTTCACAGCGAGGTTCACCGATTCCCCGAACAGGCGGGACGAGATCTCCCCGTCTTCCAGGGTGTTCTCTCTGACCTTGTCGAACACCACGGTCGTGTCGTACAGCGAGTAGGCGAGGATCGTGAGGAAACCGATCACGGCCGCCGGCGAGATCTCGAAGCCGGCCAGCGCGTAGACGCCGACCGTGATCACGAGCACGTCGAGCAGTCCGATGATCGCTGCCGCCGACATCTTCCAGGTGCGGAAGTAGATGGCGAGGATCAGGAACGTGAGCGCCAGGAAGATCGCGAGCCCCCACAGGGACTGCTTGGTGACGTTCTCTCCCCAGGCCGGTCCGATGAACGACGAGGTGACCTCGTCCGGAGCGACGCCATAGGCCTCGGCGAGGGCGTTGGCGACCTGCTGCGTCTCGTCCGCGCTCATCTGGTCGGTCTGCACGCGGACATCGGTGCCGCTGACGATGACCACCTTGGCGGCGGCATCGGGCACGATCGACCGCACGGCCTGCGTCGCGGTGTCCTGTTCCGTGCTGTCCGGCGCCTGCACGGTGAACTGCGATCCGCCGGTGAACTCGATCGAGAACTGCACAGGGCGGATCAGCGGGACGAGTGCCGACCCGACCACCAGGATGATCGCGATGATGAACCACAGGCGGCGCTTCCCGACGAACGGGAACGAGGTCTTGCCCGAGTACAGGTTGTTGCCGAACTCATTCATGGAAGGCATCAGTTGTCTCCCTCTCTTCCGGCTGGCTTCGATGTGTCGCCGGCGAGGGCTTCGGCGCGCTTGCGCTCCGCGATGGTCTGCCGGCGCTCCGCCTCCCCGCGGGCACGGGCGTTCTTGGCGCCCCGTCCGGCCGTGGCGGTGGACACGGGACGGAACTGGGACCGGCTGCGGTAGACGGCCCCGAGCGCCTCCGGGTCGAGACCGGAGAGCTTGTGACCGCCGCCGAAGAAGCGGGTCCTCGCGAGCAGCTGCATCACGGGGTGCGTGAAGATCACGAAGATCATGACGTCGATCAGCGTCGTGAGGCCGAGTGTGAACGCGAAGCCCTTCACCGTCGAGTCGGCGAGGATGTAGAGCACCACGGCCGCGAGGATGTTGATCGACTTCGAGATGTAGATCGTGCGCCGGGCACGGCCCCATCCGTCTTCCACGGCGGAGGTGATCGACTTGCCGTCGCGCAGCTCATCGCGTATTCGCTCGAAGTAGACGATGAACGAGTCGGCGGTGAAGCCGATCGAGACGATCAGACCCGCGACACCGGCGAGCGAGAGGCGGAAGCCCAGACGCCACGCGAGGATGCAGATGACGATGTAGGTCAACACTGCCATCACGGCGATCGAGGCGATGATGACCGACCCCAGGGCGCGATATACGATGAGCGAGTAGATCGCGACGAGCGCGAGACCGATGAGCCCGGCGATCAGACCGATCTGCAGCTGCTGTGTGCCGAGGGTCGCGGAGATCGTGTCGGAGCTCAGGACCGTGAAGCTCAGCGGCAGGGCACCGTACTTGAGCTGGTCGGCCAGCGTCGTGGCGCTCTCCTGCGTGAAGCTGCCCGAGATGCTCGGGCGGCCGTCGAGGATGACTCCGTTCATCGTGGGCGCCGAGATGACGGAGCCGTCGAGCACGAAGGCGAACTGATCGCGCGGCGAGAGGTTGTCGATGCGGTTCTGGTTCAGGCGGGTGCTGACCTGACCGAAGGCGTCGGCGCCCTCGCCGTTCATGGTCAGCTGCACGGTCCACGCGCCCGACTGCGGGTCACGGCCGCTGGTCGCGTCGTCGATCGCGGTGCCGGTGAGCTCGGTCGGTCCGAGCAGGTACTTCGCCTGTCCTGCGGGGTCGCACGCGATGAGCGGCTCGTCCTGAGGTGCGCTGGCGGCATCGGACGCCGGGTTGGCGCAGTCGTACGCCTGGAACTCGGCCGCGAGCTTGGGCGTGACCCAGGCGAGGTCGCTGCCGTCGGTGGGAGTCGCGGTGGGCGTCGCCTCGAGCCCGGGATCCGGCGTGGGATACGGGGTGGAGTTGCCGTCCTCGCCGACGAACTCGGTGCTCGCGACGGTCGTCGCCAGCACCGCGCGGAACTCGAGCTGTGCGCTGGACTGGATGCGTTCGCGGGTCTGCTCGTCGGCCGCGCCCGGGATCTGGACGACGATGTTGCGGCCGCCCTCGGTGGTGATGTCGGCCTCGGCGACGCCGGATGCATCGACGCGCTGGCGGATGATCGACGCGGCCTGGTCGAGCTGCTCCGCCGAGGGATCCGCGCCGTCCTCCGTCTCGGCCCCCAGGATGATCTGGGTGCCGCCCTGAAGGTCGAGCGCGAGCTCAGGTGCCCAGGAGCTCTTCCCGAGGATGTGCACGCCCACGGCGTTGATGCCGAACAGCACACCCGTCACGAGGAGCAGGCCGAGGAGGACCCGCCAGGCGTGACGGACCGGAGAGGATGAAGCCACGTGTGTTCAGCTTTCTTGAAGGCCGGAGTTGCGAAGCACCGCGCGGTCGCGCGTTACTTCTTGTCGTCTGCGTCGCGCTCGAGACGCGCGCGCGTCTCCTCAGGCGTCTCGAACGCGGGAGCGGTCGGTGCGACCTCGTCGACGACGACGTGCTCGGTGACGACGTCCCCGTCGACCGCGTCAGCGGCCACGACATCGTCCACCACGACGTCCTTGGGCTCCACGATGCGCAGGATGGCCTGGCTGTGCACCTCGATGATGGTGCCGGGGGCGATCTCGACCAGTGCCGGCGTGTCGAGGTCTTCAGGGTCGTACGCGACGATCGTGCCGAAGATGCCGCCCTGGAGCAGCACCTTCACACCCGGAACCGTCTTGGTCGCCTTCTCCTCCTGCTCGGCCTTCATCTGCTTCGTGCGCTTGCGCGTGTTGAAGATCATGAAGACCAGGAGCACAGCGAGAAGTCCGAAGAGGATGATTTCCATGGTGGGGTAGCGCCTTTCTCAGGTGCACGCAACAGTGTGTGGGCGCGCGAAGATGTCCGGGGGAAGTCTCCAGCGATTATAGGTCATCGAGGGTAAGCATCCCGTCCGGATGCTTCACACCGAGATGCGCATACGCCTCCGGCATCGCGACGCGACCGCGGGGCGTGCGCCCGAGGAAGCCGATGCGCACGAGGTACGGCTCGACGACGCTCTCGACCGTCTCGCCTTCTTCTCCCACGGCGACGGCGAGCGTGCTCAGGCCGACAGGACCGCCGCGGAAGCGGCGGACGAGCGCTTCGAGCACGGCCCGGTCGAGACGGTCGAGGCCGATCGGATCGACGTCGTAGAGCTCGAGCGCCGCCTGCACGTCACGGAGGGTTGCGTCCCCGTTGCTGTGCACCAGCGCGTAGTCGCGCACGCGGCGCAGCAGACGGTTGGCGATGCGGGGCGTACCGCGCGAGCGCCGGGCGATCTCGGAGAGGGCGTCGGTGGGGACGTCGACGCCCAGGACGGCGGCCGAACGCGCGATGACCTGCTCGAGCTCGAACTCCTCGTAGAACTCGAGGTGTCCGGTGAAGCCGAAACGGTCGCGCAACGGGTTCGGCAGGAGGCCGGAGCGCGTGGTGGCACCGACCAGTGTGAACGGAGCGAGCTCGAGCGGGATGCTCGTCGCACCCGCGCCCTTGCCCACCATGATGTCGATGCGGTAGTCCTCCATCGCGAGGTAGAGCATCTCCTCGGCGGAGCGCGCCATCCGGTGGATCTCGTCGATGAAGAGGACTTCGCCCGGCACCAGGCTCGACAGCAGCGCGGCCAGATCTCCGGCATGCTGGATGGCCGGACCGCTCGACAGACGGAGCGGGCGCTCGCTCTCGTGCGCGATGATCATCGCCAGCGTGGTCTTCCCGAGCCCCGGAGGGCCGGCGAGGAGGATGTGGTCCGCCGGACGGCTCTGGATCCGAGCGGCATCCAGGAGGAGCTGCAGCTGTCCGCGCACCTTCTGCTGGCCGACGAACTCGCCGAGGCTGGTCGGGCGCAGCGCGCCCTCGATCGCGAGCTCGGTATCGTCGACCGGCTCGGTGGCGTCGAGTTCATCAGACACGCGACGAGCCTCCCTGCGCCGGACCGAGCAGCGCGAGCGTGCGACGCAGCAAGGCGGACACCGAGGAGCGCTCGGCGTCGGTCGCCTCCCCCGCCGTCTGCGTCGCGGCCTCGGCGGCGATCTTCTCCGACCACCCGAGACCGATCAGGGCGGCCGTCACCTGAGCGACGACGTCGGTCCCCGAGGCCGAGGGCGTCGGGGATGCCGCGGCGACCGCATGCACCTTGCCGGCCAACTGCACGACGATCAGCTTCGCGGTCTTGGGTCCGATGCCCGAGACACGGCGGAACGGCGCGTCGTCCTCTGCCGTGACGGCGGAGGCGATCTGGTCGACCGTCATGTGCGAGAGCACTCCGAGCGCGGACTTCGGTCCGACCCCGGTCACGCTGATCAGCAGCCCGAAGATCTCCAACTCCCCCCGCTCGGCGAACCCGTAGAGCGAGAGGGCGTCTTCGCGCACGATGAGGCTCGTATGCAGCGCCAGGCGCTCCCCCAGCGTGGCGGTGTGCGCCACGTCAGCCGGGACGGAGACCGAGAACCCGACCCCGCCCACTTCGACGATGACCTGGTCGGTCGTCGCATGCAGGACGACACCGTGCAGGGAGGAGATCATCCCCTCAGCCTACGGTGCCGATCGTAGGTATGTTCGAGCGACACGCTCCGCGTCGGCCCAGGCGCGTTGCGCCGGCGTGAGCGCGGCTCCGCCGGGGGCACCGGCCGCTCCGCGACGCCACGCATGGCAGAGGGCGATCGCGAGGGCGTCCGCCGCGTCCGCCGGTTGCGGTGGAGCGTCGAGGCGCAGGATCCGGGCGATCATCGCCTGCACCTGGCGCTTGTCGGCCGATCCGTATCCGGTGACGGCGGCCTTCACCTCACTCGGGGTGTGCGTGGCGGCGGGGAGACCGTGCTCGGCAGCGATCAGGAGAGCCACGCCGCTCGCCTGGGCGGTGCCCATCACGGTGTGGGTGTTCTGCTGGGCGAAAACCCGCTCGACGGCGACCGCCTCCGGGCGGAACTCGGCGATGACCTCACGGATCCCCGCCGCCACGATCGCGAGACGATCACCGATGTCGGCATCCGGCGACGAGCGGATCACCCCCACGTGCACGAGCGTGCCGCGCCGGGTGCGATCGACGTCGACGACGCCGACCCCGCACCGGGTCAGTCCCGGGTCGATGCCGAGGACGCGCAGAGAGGAGGTCACCGCTTCAGGCTACGCCCGCGCGGGCGACGAGTCGGGTGCGCCGCGCCTAGCCCTCGTCGTTCTCCAGCTCGGCCTGCACCTCGGCCGTGAGATCGAAGTTGGTGAACACGTTCTGCACGTCCTCACTGTCTTCCAGCGCGTCGATCAGACGGAAGATCTTGCGGGCCGTGTCGGCGTCGATCTCGACCTTGAGGTTCGGGACGAACTCGACGTCGGCGGACTCGTAGTCGATCCCGGCATCCTGCAACGCGCTGCGCACCGACACCAGATCCGTGGCCTCGGTGATGACCTCGAAGCCCTCGGCGTGCGGCTCGATCTCCTCGGCACCCGCCTCGAGCGCCGCCATCATGACGTCATCCTCGGTGGTTCCCTCGGAGCCGACCACGATGACGCCCTTGCGGCTGAAGTTGTATGCCACGCTGCCCGGGTCGGCCAGCGTGCCTCCGTTGCGGCTGAGCGCGGTGCGGACCTCCGCGGCGGCGCGGTTCTTGTTGTCGGTCAGACACTCGATCATGAGGGCCACACCATTGGGTCCGTATCCCTCGTACATGATCGAGGTGTACTCGACGGCCTCGCCGCCGATACCCGCTCCGCGCTTCACTGCGCGGTCGATGTTGTCCTTCGGGACCGAGGTCTTCTTCGCCTTCTGGATCGCGTCGAAGAGCGTGGGGTTTCCCTGCAGATCGGCTCCGCCGAGCTTGGCGGCGACCTCGATGTTCTTGATGAGCTTGGCCCAGGACTTGGCGCGCCTGGAGTCGATGATGGCCTTCTTGTGCTTCGTGGTGGCCCACTTGGAATGCCCGGACATGTGTCTCCGCTCGTCGTATCCGCCCCGGGGCTCGGCCCAGGGCATCGACCAGTCTAACGAATCGCCGCGACGACCCGAGCGTTTCCGAGGTGGGACGAGGAAGCGGGTGCTCACCGACTCGGATCGTCGCCTTTCAGCGCGACCGGGATCGCGTCGAGCTGCAGGGCGACGCGCGAACGGTCTCCGCGGGCGACGCGCGCGTGCTCGACGATGTACTCCTCGACCTCCGGAGTCAGGGTGCCCTCGGCGCTCATCCCGACGGCGGCGTTCGCCTGCCGGACGAGCGCCATCATCCGCGGCGCGTACTGGAGGAGGCGATCGGCTGCGACCTCGTCGCCCACGGCATCCGCGATGGCTCGCTCTCCCTTGGTCTGGTAGTCGCTGGCGAGCACGTGTGCCGCGCCGAAGGCTGCCTGCTCGCGCAACGGCGCCTCCGGATCGTGTGACGCGTAATAGCGTTCGACCTCATCCCGCAGCCACGGTGCCAGAGGAGCGAGAGCGTCCTGTCCGGCTTCATCCAGTTCCTGGCCGTCGAGCGCGGGTGTCAGGGACGCCCCGACCGCGTCCATCCATCCGCGGAGTGCGGACACGCGCGCCTCGTCCTCCGCAGTGCCGTGGATCAGGGCCGTCGCGCGGTCGAACACGTGCAGGCGCTGCAGGTTGAAGTAGAGGGTGTTCAGAGCGATCAGCTGCCACTCTCGGGGACTCGTCATGCCTCCGATCCTAGAGAGGGGCGCCGCCTCCGTCCGACGCCGCCGGTCTTCGCGCGAGGAGGCCTGGCGTCTCGCACCCGGCGGGTGTACGCCTGAGTCATGGACGACAGCAGCAGGGCGGAAGACGTCGGCGACCAGAGGGCCCGCGCACTCGCCGCGGCACGGCACGAGGCGGCACTCTTCCTCGATTCCGTGGCGGAGCGACCCGTGTGGCCCCGCGCGACCCTCGAGGACATGCTCGCGGCGTTCGGCGGCCCGCTGACTGCTGCGGGCGTCGACCCGGCAGAGGTGATCCGGGAGATGGCGGAACGCGCCGGCCCGGGCCTCGTCGCGATCCCCGGCGGTCGCTTCTTCGGATTCGTGATCGGCTCGACGCATCCGGCGGCGCTCGCCGCGGACTGGCTCGTGTCGGCGTGGGACCAGAACGCCGGCTCGTCGCTACTGGCGCCGGCCGTCGTGGCGATGGAGCGCATCGCCGGTCGATGGATGCTCGATCTGTTCGACCTGCCGTCGACCGCCAGCGTCGGGTTCGTCACCGGCGGGCAGATCGCGAACTTCGCCTGTCTCGCCGCCGCACGTCAGGCCGTGCTGGCGCGATCCGGATGGGATGTCGCGGAGCGCGGACTGCGCGACGCTCCTCCGCTGCGGTTCGTCGTGGGCGCCGATCGGCACGGCTCGATCGATCGGGCGGCACGGTTCCTCGGGATCGGACGTCGCGAGATCACCGTGGTCGCCTCCGATGAGCAGGGGCGGATGCGCGCCGACGCGCTGGAATCGACGCTCGCCGCGACCGAGGGGCCGCTGATCGTGTGCCTGCAGGCCGGGGAGGTGCACACCGGAGCCTTCGATGACTTCGCGGCGCTGATCCCGATCGCCCGGCGACGGGACGCCTGGGTGCATGTCGACGGTGCGTTCGGACTCTGGGCCGCCGCCTCCGCATCGCTGCGGTCGCTGACGGCCGGGATGGGCGAGGCCGACTCCTGGGCGACGGACGCGCACAAGACGCTGAACGTGCCCTACGACTGCGGCATGGCCATCGTGCGGGATCCGGCCGACTCGATCGCCGCGTTCCGGACGGGCGGGGACTATCTGATCTATTCGGGACTCGATCCCTGGGACGTGACACCCGAGCTCTCGCGCCGCGCACGCGGGGTTCCCGCTTGGGCCGCGATGCGCAGCCTCGGGACCACGGGCATCTCGGCGCTCATCGATCGTCTGCACGCGAACGCCGTCTCCATGGCGGAGGGACTCGCCTCGATCGAGGGGATCGAGGTCATCAACGACGTCGACTACACGCAGGTGATGTTCGCGACGGGTTCGGACGCCGCGACCCGCGCGCTGGGAGACGCGATCCTGGCGGACGGCACCGCGGCCGTGACCGGCGCCGTGTGGCGAGAGCGCGCGGTACTCCGGTGCTCGATGTCGTCCTGGGTGACGAGCGACGAGGACATCGCCCGCACGGTGGCTGCGGTGCGCCGGCTGGCCTCCCCGGCCGCCTCGACGGCCCGGGTCACCGGCGCGCGCTGACCTTCGCGAGGAAGCGTTCGTGGAACCGCGTCTCCCCCGTGATCTCGGGGTGGAAGCTCAGCCCCAGCAGATCACCCTGCTCGACCGCGACGACCCGGCCGTCCGGCAACGCCGCGAGCACCGTCGCATCCGGGCCCACCGACTCCACGACGGGACCGCGGATGAAGGCGGCACGCACGGGTGTTCCGCCCAGCGCGGGAACCGTGAGCTCCGCTTCGAACGACTCGACCTGTCGGCCGAAGGCATTGCGACGGACGACCACGTCGAGGCCGCCGAAGGACTGCTGCCCGTCGATGGCGTCCACGACGGAATCCGCCAGCAGGATCAGTCCCGCACACGTGCCGAGAACCGGCATCCCCGCGGAGATCGCCGCACGGATCGGATCCTGCATCCCGAACAACCGCGACAGCTTGTCGATCACGCTGGATTCGCCGCCGGGAATCACGAGCCCGTCGACCGCCGCGAGCTCCGCAGGTCGACGGACGAGGGAGACCTCGGCGCCGAGTCCCGCGAGCAGGGCGGCGTGCTCGCGCACGTCGCCCTGCAGGGCGAGGACTCCGACGTGGGGCTTACCAGCCACGCTCGGACAGGCGGTGCGGTGCGGGGAGGTCGGCGACGTTGATGCCCACCATCGCCTCTCCGAGGCCGCGGGAGACCTCGGCGACGACCTTCGCGTCGTCGTAGAACGTGGTGGCCTTGACGATCGCCGCCGCACGCTCGGCAGGGTTGCCGGACTTGAAGATGCCGGAGCCGACGAACACGCCGTCCGCTCCGAGCTGCATCATCATCGCGGCATCCGCCGGGGTCGCGACACCGCCGGCGACGAACAGGACGACGGGCAGCTTGCCGGTCTCGGCGATCTCGGCGACCAACTCGTAGGGCGCCTGCAGCTCCTTGGCCGCGACGAACAGCTCATCCTTGGTCATGGAGCGCAGCACGTTGATCTCGGAGCGGATCTTGCGGATGTGCTTGGTCGCCTCGGAGACATCGCCGGTGCCGGCCTCGCCCTTCGAGCGGATCATCGCCGCACCCTCGTTGATCCGACGGAGCGCCTCGCCGAGGTTCGTCGCCCCGCACACGAACGGCACCGTGAAGCCGAACTTGTCGATGTGGTTGACGTAGTCGGCGGGCGAGAGCACCTCGGACTCGTCGATGTAGTCGACTCCGAGCTCCTGCAGGATCTGCGCCTCGACGAAGTGGCCGATGCGCGCCTTGGCCATGACCGGGATCGAGACCGCGTCGATGATGCTGTCGATCATGTCGGGATCGCTCATGCGCGAGACGCCGCCCTGGGCGCGGATGTCAGCCGGCACGCGCTCGAGTGCCATCACCGCGACGGCTCCTGCATCCTCCGCGATCTTCGCCTGGTCTGCCGTGACCACGTCCATGATGACGCCGCCCTTGAGCATCTCGGCGAGTCCGCGCTTCACGCGCGCTGATCCGGTGGTGGGCTGTTCGGTGACGGTCATGACGGTCCTCTCGGATGAATCGATCGCCGCGTTTACTGCGGGATCCAAAGTCAGATTTGATCTATGTCAAAAGATAGCACCGTCCGGGACGACCTAGTATCGAGGGGAGGACACATGAGCGACGACATCACAGGAACCACCGCGGCGGAGATCGCCGACAGCGTGCGCGCCCTCCTCGAACGGGGGACGCTCCGCTCCGGAGACGTGCTTCCTCCGGTGCGCGAGCTCGCCGCGACGCTCGGCGTCAACCGCAACACCGCCGTCGCCGCGTACCGCCAGCTCGCGCAGGCCGGACTCGTGATCTCCCGCGGTCGCGCCGGCACGGTCGTGGCGGGGATGGATGCCGTCGCCCAGGAGGGCTACGCCTCCGACACGGTGCTCCGCGACGTGGGCACGGGCAATCCCGACCCCGCTCTGATCCCCGATCCGTCGTCCGCGCTCGCGACGGTGGCCGGCCGCCCCGTGCTCTACGGCGAACCTGTCATCGACCGCGGACTCGAGCACTGGGCCAGCGAGTGGGTCGCCCCTGACCTCGACGGCAGCGCGTACCGCATCACCATCACCAGCGGCGCCGTCGACGCGGTCGAACGGCTCCTCGCTCAGGCCCTGACCCGCGATGATGCGGTCGCCCTCGAAGACCCGTGCTTCCTCGCCAGCATCCACACCGTGCGACTCGGCGGCTACCGGGCCGTCCCGGTGCCCGTGGATGCCGAAGGCATGACCGTCGACGGGCTGCGGGCCGCGCTGGCCGCCGGCGTCCGCGCGATCATCTGCACACCGCGCGCCCAGAACCCGACCGGTGCGAGCCTCAGCGCTCGCCGGGCAGAGGAGCTCCGCGCCGTCCTGGTGGATCACCCGTACGTGCTGCTGATCGAGGACGATCACTACTCGATGCTGTCGCAGCGCACCTACGAGACGCTGATCAGCCCCACCCACCGGCGCTTCGCGCTCATCCGCTCGGTGTCGAAGTTCCTCGGTCCGGACATGTGCCTCGCGATCGCGGCCACCGACCCGGAGACGGCCGAGCGCCTCGCGATGCGGTTGAGCCCCGGCACGACGTGGGTCAGCCACCTGCTGCAGCGGCTCACGCTGGCGCAGCTCACCGACGCGGACGCCGTCGCGCGGGTGGCGGAGGCCGGTGCGCACTACGCGCAGCGCAACGCGGCGTTCGCGGAACGGCTGCGCGCACACGGCATCCCGATCGCGGACACGGAGGGACTGAGCCTCTGGGTGGAACTCCCCCAGCCGGCTCGCCAGGTCGCCCAGCAGCTGATGCGACGCGGCTGGCTCGCCCGCACCGGCGACGACTTCGCCCTGGGTGATCGCGCCGGCGCCTCCCACCATCTCCGTCTCACGGTGCACGACCTGTCCGACGACGATGCCGACACGCTCGTCGCCGACCTCGTCTCCGCCGCCGGCATCTCCACCGTCGCCGCGCAGGCGATGCGATGACCACCCGACGCGGGCACCGGCCCGCCCTGAATGAAAGGATCGGGAGATGAAGATCCTCTCCATCCAGTCCGCGGTCGCGTACGGCCACGTCGGCAACTCGGCAGCCGTCTTCCCGCTGCAGCGCATCGGCGTCGAGGTGCTGCCCGTCTACACGGTCACGTTCTCCAACCACACCGGGTACGGCGCATGGCGCGGCCCGATGATCTCGCCGGATGACGTGCGCGAGGTCATCACGGGGATCGAGGAGCGCGGTGTCTTCGGCGCGATCGATGCCGTGTTGAGCGGCTACCAGGGCGGCGAGGGCATCGGCGACGTGATCATCGACGCGGTCGCGCGCGTCAAGGCCGCGAACCCCGAGGCCCTCTACGCCTGCGACCCCGTGATGGGCAACGCCAAGTCCGGGTGCTTCGTCGCCCCGGCCATCCCGGTCCTGCTGCGTGAGAAGGTCGTGCCCGTCGCGGACATCATCACCCCGAACCAGTTCGAGCTGGGCTTCCTGACCGAGACCGAGCCTGACACGCTCGAGTCGACCCTCGCCTCGGTGGATCTGGCGCGCGCGATGGGACCGCGCACCGTGCTCGTCACGAGCGTCGAGCGTCCCGACCGGGAAGACGGCACGATCGAGATGCTCGCGGTCGACGACGACGGTGCCTGGATCGTGCAGACGCCGCACCTTCCGATGAAGGCGAACGGCTCCGGCGATGTCACCGCCGCCCTCTTCACCGCCCACTACGTCGAGACCCGGAGCGCCCAGATCGCTCTCGAGCGCACGGCGTCGAGCGTGTGGGACCTGCTCAAGGCGACGCTCGACTCCGGAGACCGCGAGCTGCAGCTGGTCGAGGCGCAGGAGTTCTACGCCAACCCTCGGATGCAGTTCGCCGCACGCCAGGTGCGCTGACGTTTCGTCTCGCTGCGCTCGCTCAACCTGCGGGTGCGGCGGGGCGCTCGCTCACCGTGCGGGGCGCGGCCAGGCGTTCGCGACGGCCTCCCGCACCTCGCCGAGGAGCTGCGGGAGCGCCTTGGTCTTGGCGATGATCGGGAAGAAGTTCGCATCCGATGTCCAGCGCGGCACCACGTGCTGGTGCAGGTGGGCGTCCACGCCGGCGCCGGCCACGGCCCCCTGGTTCATGCCCAGGTTGAATCCGTCGCAGCGTGACACCTCGCGCAGCACCCGCATCGCCGTCTGCGTGAGCTCGCCGATCTCGGCGACCTCCTCGCGAGTCGCCTGATCGTACGTGGCGATGTGGCGGTACGGGCACACGAGGAGATGCCCCGAGTTGTACGGGAACAGATTCAACAGCACGTAGGCCGTCTCACCGCGCGCGACGATGAGCCGCTCGGCATCCGGATGCTCCGGCGCTTCGCAGAACGGGCACTCCTCGCGCAGCGGCTCGGGACCCGCCTGGATGTACGCCATGCGGTGCGGGGTCCACAGCCGTTGGAACTCGTCGGGCACGCCGGCGAAGTCCCTGCCGTCCTCGACCTCAGACACCGGTCGGTTCCTGCACGGGCGCTGCGCCGAGCGAGCGCGGTGAGGAGAAGCGTCGAAGACGGGTCACGCCAGGTCCCCTGCTGTCTGCACGAGCGTGTGCGCATCGATCGCGGTGCGGATGCGGGCGACGGCATCCGCGATCGGCACGCCGTTCTCCTGCGTCCCGTCGCGATAGCGGAAGGAGACGGTGCCCGCCGCGCGGTCCTGGTCCCCCGCGATCAGCAGCAGCGGGACCTTTCCGGTCGTGTGCGTGCGGATCTTCTTCTGCATCCGGTCATCGGAGGTGTCGAGCTCGGCGCGCACGCCGGAGTCGCGCAGGGTGCGGATGATGTCGCCCAGGTAGTCCGCGTACTCCTCGGCGACGGGGATCCCCACCACCTGCAGCGGCGAGAGCCACACCGGGAAGTCACCGGCGTAGTGCTCGAGCAGGATCGCGAAGAACCGCTCGATCGAGCCGAACAGCGCGCGATGGATCATGATCGGACGCTTCTTCTGCCCGTCCTTGTCCATGAACTCGAGATCGAAGCGCTCGGGCAGATTGGGATCGACCTGCACGGTCGACAGCTGCCAGACACGACCGATCGCGTCCCGCGTCTTGAGATCGATCTTTGGCCCGTAGAAGGCCGCCTCGCCGGGGACCTCGGTGAGCTTCAGACCGGATGACACCGCGACCCGGCGCAGCGCATCGGTCGACGACTCCCAGAACTCGTCCGAGCCGATCCACTTGGCCTTCTCGTCGTCCTTCATCGAGAGCTCGAGCTCGAAATCGGTCAGACCGAAATCGCGCAGCATCGACAGGATGAAGTCGAGGACCTTGGTGACCTCGCCTTCGAGCTGATCCGGAGTGACGAAGAGGTGCGAATCGTCCTGGGTGAAGCCGCGGACTCGGGTCAGTCCGTGCAACGCCCCGGACAGCTCGTTGCGGTAGACCGTGCCGTTCTCGGCGAATCGCAGCGGAAGATCGCGGTAACTGCGGGCGCGCTCCTTGTAGATCAGGATGTGCATGGGGCAGTTCATGGGCTTCAGGTAGTAGTCCTGGCCCTGCTTGGTGATCTCGCCGTTCTCGTCGCGCTCCTCGTCCATCACGATCGGCGGGAACATGCCGTCCTTGTAGGTGACGAGGTGGTTGGAGGTGAGGAAGAGGTCTTCCTTCGAGATGTGCGGGGTGTAGACGTAGGTGTAGCCGCCCTCGATGTGCCGCTTGCGGGCGTGCTGTTCCATCTCGCCACGGATCGTTCCCCCGCGCGGGTGCCAGACGCTGAGGCCGGAGCCGATCTCCTCGGGGAAGGAGAACAGGTCGAGCTCCTTGCCGAGACGGCGGTGGTCGCGCTTGGCGGCCTCCTCGAGACGGTGCTGGTAGGCGCGCAGCTCGTCCTTCGAGGGCCAGGCCGTGCCGTAGATGCGCTGCAGCTGCGGGTTCTTCTCGCTGCCGCGCCAGTAGGCCGCCGCGATGCGGGTGAGGTCCCAGCCGTTGCCGATCATGCGGGTGTTGGGCAGGTGCGGCCCGCGGCAGAGGTCCTTCCAGACGACCTCGCCATCACGCGTCGTGTTGTCGTAGATCGTCAGCTCGCCCTCGCCGACCTCGACGGACGCTCCCTCCGCGGCTTCCTTGCCCGGCCCCTTGAGCCCGATCAGCTCGAGCTTGAAGGGCTCGTCGGCGAGCTCGGCGCGGGCCTCGTCGTCGGTCACGACGCGGCGGACGAAGCGCTGCCCCTCGCGGATGATGCGCTGCATCTCCTTGGTGATGGCCTTGATGTCCTCCGGGGTGAACGGGGTCTCGACGCCGAAGTCGTAATAGAAACCGTCCGTGATGGGAGGCCCGATGCCGAGGTTCGCCTGCGGGTTGATGCGCTGCACGGCCTGCGCGAGCACGTGGGCCGCGGAGTGCCGGAGGATGTTCAACCCGTCGGCGCTGTCGATCGTGACCGCCTCGACCACATCCGTGTCGCTCAGCGTCGTGGCGAGATCCTTGAGGTCGCCGTTGACGCGCATCGCGACGACGTTTCGGTCAGTGAACAGGGCGAAGCCGTCATTCGGCCGGGCGTTTTCAGGCACAGAAACTCTCCATCTGGGTCGATACCCAGGTTACTCGTATGGCCGAGCGCTCCCGGACCGTCCGTCGATGTAGCGTGAACGGATGCACAGAGCAGTCGCACGATGGATCCTGGCCGTCGCCCTCGGGGCGATCGGCGTCGCTCACTTCCTCAGCACGCGCGGGTTCCGCGTCGTGGTTCCGGAGTGGGCCACGCGGCTGACCCGGATGGACAAGGACACGATCGTGCTGGCGTCGGGCGCGGCCGAGGTGGCGCTCGCCGCGGGTCTGCTCGCCCTGCCGAAGGAGCGCCGCCGCGTGGGCTGGGCCACCGCCGCGTTCTTCGTGGCCGTCCTGCCCGGCAACATCCATCAGTGGCAGACCCGGCGTTCGACGCCCGGTCTCGACACCGACGCCCGGCGATTCGGACGGCTCTTCCTGCAGCCCGTCCTGGTGGCGTGGGCGCTGTGGTCGACCGGCGATGAGAAGCCCCGGCCCCGGTCTCGTCGCCGACGGTGAGTCCGCGCGACAGCCGCACGTCGTCGATGAGAATGGTGCCATGACTTCCCCTTCGCTCGTCTGGTTCCGCGACGACCTCCGTCTCGCCGACAACCCGGCGCTCCGCGCGGCGATCGATCGCGGCGAGCCCGTGATCGCCCTCTACGTGCTCGACGAGGAGAGCCCGGGCGTCCGGCCGCTCGGAGGTGCTGCCCGCTGGTGGCTGCATCACTCCCTGGCGTCGCTCGGAGAGCGGTTGCGCGAACGCGGCGGCGCCCTCGTGCTCCGCCGGGGCCCGGCCGAGCGCATGGTGCGCGAGACCGTCGCGGACACCGGCGCGACCGCGATCTTCTGGAACCGTCGATACGGGGGCGCCGAGCGCGAGATCGACTCCGCACTGAAGTCGGGCCTCCGCGATGACGGCCTCGAGGTCACCTCCTACGCGGCATCGCTGCTGCACGAGCCGTGGACGGTCACGACCGGAAGCGGTACGCACTACTCGGTCTTCACGCCGTTCTGGCGGGCATGCCTCGCGCTCCCTGCCCCGCGCGAGCCCCTCCCCGAGCCCCGCACGATCGACGGACCGGCGCAGACGCCTGCGTCCGACACGCTCGACGATTGGAACCTGCTGCCGACGCGACCGGACTGGGCTGCCGGGCTGCGCGAGACGTGGGAGCCCGGGGAGCCGGCCGCCCGGCGCCGCCTGCAGCAGTTCCTCGACGAAGATCTGCGCGACTACGACCGCGCGCGCGACGCGCCTTCCGCGGGAGCGACATCGATGCTCTCGCCGCGGCTGCGCTGGGGTGAGCTGAGTCCCTTCACCGTCTACCACGCGGCGGTCTCCGTGGACGGCGCCGGCGGCTTCCTCTCCGAGCTGGGCTGGCGCGAGTTCGCGTGGCACACGCTGTACCACTTCCCCGCGCTCGCCACCGAGAACCTCCGCCGCGAGTACGACGCGTTCCCCTGGCCGCGTCTCCGCCCGACCGACCTCGCGGCATGGCAGCGGGGCGACACCGGCATCCCGCTCGTGGATGCCGGGATGCGCGAACTCTGGCACACCGGTGTCATGCACAACCGTGTGCGTATGGTCACCGCGTCGTTCCTGGTGAAGAACCTGTTGATCGACTGGCGGCGGGGCGAGGAGTGGTTCTGGGACACCCTGGTGGATGCCGACGGCGCCAGCAACCCCTTCAACTGGCAGTGGGTGGCCGGATCGGGTGCGGATGCCGCACCGTATTTCCGCGTGTTCAATCCCGAGCTCCAGGCCAAGAAGTTCGACCCGCAGCGGCTCTACATCGGCCAGTGGGCGGGTGACGCTCCGACGGAGCCGATGGTCGATCTGGGCGAGACACGCAAGGCCGCGCTCGCCGCGTACGACGAGTTCCGACGGGCGACGCGCAGCGCCGACTGAGCCGGTCCCCGCCGCCGCGATCCACGACGGCGACACGCCGCGCATTTCGCCGCGCGCAGAATCAATTCAATCCGCGCACGGGTTCCCTCCGAACCCCTTACATGTCGCTCGCCCCCTCCGCGCCATCATTCCTGCTCGCCCGCATCGTCACCGCCGTGCGCGAAGCCGTGCCTCAGCTCGCCACATTCGGCGGTGTGGGGCTCCTCGCCTTCATCGTCGACGTGGGCGGGTACAACCTGCTCCGCGCCACCGTGATGACCGACCAGGTGATCTGGGCGAAAGTCGTCTCCGTGACGATCGCCACCGGCGTCGCGTGGCTCGGCCACCGCTACTTCACCTTCCGCTCCACGCGTCGACCCGCCGTCGCGAAGGAGCTCCTGCTCTTCCTGCTCGCCAACGGCGGGGGACTGCTGATCGCGGCCGGCTGCCTGTTCGTCTCCCACTACGTCCTCGGATTCACCTCCGCGCTCGCCGACAACATCTCCGGGAACGTCGTCGGTCTGGTCCTCGGCACCCTCTTCCGGTACTTCACGTACCGGTTCCTCGTCTTCCGTTCCCCGCAGGAGGCGACAGCATGATCCTCCCCCTCGCCCTCCGCCCGTTCGAGACCGAGCCGGCGCCGAACCCGCTCCTCACGCCGCAGCCGGATCAGGCCCCCGCTCCCGACAGCGTCCCGAACCGCCAGGTCGTCGACCCCGGACTCGCCGAAGACCCGACGCAGGGCATGGCCGGCGTCGACTGGATCGGGGTCGTCGGCTACAGCGGCCTCGTCGCCATCGCCCTCTCGCTCGCGCTCATCGCCGTGACGACCCTGTGGTGGATGCTGTACGCGTGGCGCTCCAAGACCACCTACGACAACACCGCCTTCTCGAAGGAGCCCCACGCGCCTCAGCACACGTTCACACTCCTCGTTCCCGGCAGGCACGAGGAGGAGGTGATGGGTCAGACGCTCGACGCGCTCGCGGCGCAGACCCATCCCGACGTGCAGATCATCGCGATCGTCGGCGACGACGACCCCGGCACCACGGCAGTCGTGCGCGCGGCGGCCGCCCGTCACCCGGATCGCATCGAGGTCGTCGTCGACGACAGCGTGCCGAAGAACAAGCCGAAGGCGCTGAACAGGGCCCTGCCCTTCGCTGCCGGCTCGATCATCGGCGTGTTCGATGCCGAGGACGAAGTGCACCCCGAGCTGCTCCGCCACATCGACTCCCGCTTCACGGAGACCGGAGCCACGGTCGTGCAGGGCGGCGTGCAGCTCATGAACTTCCGCACCACGTGGTGGTCTCTCCGCAATGTGCTCGAGTACTACTTCTGGTTCCGCTCGCGTCTGCACTTCCACGCCGGCGCCCGTTTCATCCCGCTCGGCGGCAACACCGTGTTCGTCAAGAAGGATGCGCTGGTGCGCAACGACGGCTGGGACGCGGAGTGCCTCGCCGAGGACTGTGAGCTGGGTGTCCGGCTGTCGAGCCAGGGCGAGAAGGTCGTCGTGGCGTACAGCCCCGAATACGTGACGCGTGAGGAGACCCCCGGCACGCTGAAATCGTTCTACAAGCAGCGCACGCGGTGGAACCAGGGATTCCTCCAGGTGCTCCGCAAGGGCGAGTGGCGCTCGCTGCCCACCCGATCGCAGAGGCTCTTCGCCCGTTACATGTTGGCGATGCCGTTCCTGCAGGCGGCCACGGGACTCCTCATCCCCCTGTCCGTCTTCCTGATCCTGGTGGTCAAGGTGCCGACGCTCGTCGCGCTCCTCACCTTCATCCCGCTCGCTCCGACCCTCGTGACCGTGGCGGTGGAGATCGCCGGCCTCGGCGAATTCGGCCGGCTCTACGGACAGAAGGTGCGGGTGCGCGACTACGTGCGCCTCGTGCTCGGCACGATCCCGTTCCAGGTGCTGCTGGCCGGCGCCGCGATCCGCGCCGTGTTCCGCGAGCTCCGCGGAGAGCGCGGGTGGGAGAAGACCGAGCACACCGGTGCGCACCGCGAAGACGACGCGAGTATCGCCACCGCCCACGACCGCATTCCCGAAGGGGTCGCCGCATGAGCACCACACTCGAGCGACCGACCGGGTCGCAGATCTCCGAGGACGGGACGCCGCAGAACGACCACCGTGCTCCGATCGAGATGGTGAGCCAGGGCGCCCGCCGCCTCGGATCGTGGGTCCGCGCCAACGGCCGAGATCTCGCCTGGCTGCTCCCCGTGCTCCTGGTCGGCGCGCTGGTCAGCTTCATCAACGTCGGCGGATCACCGCAGCGCATCGATGACGAGGGCACCTACACGGCGCAGGCCTGGGCCGTCACACACCTCGGCGAGCTCGCCCACTACACGTACTGGTACGACCACCCGCCGCTCGGCTGGCTCCAGATCGCCGGATACACGCAGCTCACGGGTGCCTTCGAGCGTTGGGACATCGCTGTGCTCGCCGGCCGCGAGGCTGTGCTGGTCGCCTCGCTGATCGCCGTCGTGCTGCTGTGGGCTCTCGCACGCCGCCTCGGAATGTCCCGGGGCGCCGCCGCAGCAACGGGTCTGCTTTTCGCGCTGTCGCCGTTGGCCCTGCAGTTCCACCGCACCGTCTACCTCGACAACATCGCGGTGCCCTGGCTGCTGCTCGCGTTCTTCCTCGCGACGAACCGTCGAGGTCAGCTCGCCGCCTTCGCCGGATCCGCGGTCGCGTTCGGGATCTCCGTGCTCACGAAGGAGACCTTCCTCCTGGCGCTCCCGATCCTCGTCTGGGTGATGGTCCGCAGCGCTCGCCGCGAGACGAGGCGCTACACGCTCTCGGTCGCCGCCAGCATCCTCACCCTGATCGGCGGCAGCTATCTGCTGCTCGCGGCGGTCAAGGGCGAGCTGTTCAGCGGCGCCGGCCGCGTGAGCCTGATGGACGGCATCACGTTCCAGCTCGGCTCCCGCGAGGGCAGCGGCTCGATCACCGATCCGGACTCCCTCATCAATCGCACGCTCGGGATGTGGTGGCAGCTCGACCCCGTCTTCATCGTCGCGGGTCTGCTCGCCAGTGTCGCGGCGCTCTCCTTGGCACGGCTGCGGCCCTATGCGGTGCTGGTGCTCGCCATGACCGCGTTCATGTTCCGTCCCGGCGGGTACCTCCCGGTGCCGTACGTCATCATGCTGCTGCCGTTCGGGGCGCTGCTCATCGCCGGCGTCGTGGATGCCGCGTTCGTCCGGATCCGACGCAAGGGCACGGGCCGCCGCACGCTCGCGCTCGGAACGCTCGCCGCCGCGTCGATCGCTGCGATCGTCGCTGTGCCGCTGTGGACCACTCAGCTCCGCGGGTTCGTGCTCGCCGACCTGGACCAGCCGCTCCGCGGCGCCCAGGAGTGGCTCATCGAGAACGCCTCGACCGACCAGCGTGTGATCGTGGACGACGCGATGTGGGTCGACCTCGTCGAGGCGGGCTGGGACCGCGACAACGTGATCTGGTACTACAAGCTCGACACCGACCCCGCCGTGCAGGCGCAGTCGCCGAACGGCTGGCGTGACGCGGACTACGTCGTCACGACCGACTCGATGCGCACGTTCCCCGGCGCCTTCCCGCAGGTGCAGGAGGCGATCGACAACTCCGTCGTGGTCGCGTCCTTCGGCTCGGGAACCCAGGCGGTGGAGGTGCGCCGCGTCGCGGTGGACGGAGCCGAACAGGCGGCGGTCTCCCAGGAGGACGCGGCGGCGTCGCGCGCCGCACTCGGCGCACAGCTGGTGACCAACCCGCAGGTGACCATCGCGGATGCCGATCGTGATCGCCTGACCGCCGGGCAGGTCGATGCGCGGATCACCGCGGTGATCGGCGCGCTGGCCGGTTCCGGATCGGTGGCCGTGTCCGGCTTCCCGATCGTGGACGGCGAGGACGATCGCCCCTTCCGTCAGGTGGCGATCTCGGCGATCGGCGGCTTCCCGACCGTCACCGACGGAGCGCTGAGCGACGACGCGCGATCGCTGGTCGACGCGCTGTCCGGCACGTACGAACCGAGCCGGATCGGGATCGACGGAGACAGCATCGTGCTGCGCTACCCGGTCTCCCTGCAGCCGACACTCCCCTGACTTCTCATCATCACCCCATCGAAGGAGCACATCATGAAGAATTCACGATTCCCGCACCTGACAGCAGCCCTGGCGACGGGAGCGACCGCCATGCTGGTCGCGGTCGCCGCCCCCCTGCCCGCCGCCGCGGCCACGAGCGCGGTCGACGCCGCCGCGGCCCCGACCGCGGTCGGTGACTCGACCGGATGGCTGCGGCTCGGGCACCTCTCGCCCGACACGAAGTCGGTGGACGTGCGCGTCGCCGCGCTCAGCGGCGGATCCACGGTCTTCGAGCTGAACGGCGTCAGCTACGGTGACGTCTCCACCTACAAGTCGCTCCCGGCCGGCAGCTACACCGTGAGCATGGTGCCGGCAGGAGCATCCGGTTCGGGTGTCCCGGTGATCTCGGAGACGGTCACGATCTCGTCCGACACCGCGACGACCGTCGCCGCCTACGGCCCCACGGCCGATCTGCAGGTCCGCGCCTTCGAGGACGACCTCACCGAGCCGGGCAGTGGTTCGGCCCGCGTCCGTCTGATCCAGGCATCGACGATCACGCCGGAGGTCGACGTCTCGACGTCCACGGGCGATTCGATCGCGCAGGATGCGAAGGCGGGTTCGGCCACCGGCTATGCCGAGATCCCCGCCGGCGACTGGTCGCTCGAGCTCACCGGCACAGGCGTCAGCGACACCGCCGAGGTCTCCGTCGATCCGGGCAGCGTCACCACGCTGTTCGTGCTCGACACCTCCGACGGCGGACTCACCATCCTCCCCGTGCTGGACAGCGCGTCCGTCGGCAATGCGCCGGACGGTGGCGTCGACACCGGCGGCGGCTACCTCGCCGCCGGTGAGGCGACCTCGGACGCACCGGCGAAGCTCCGCGGGGAGCTGCTCTGATGCGTCGCGGAACGATCATCGGCATCGCCGCCGGCGCGGTCGCCGTGACGGCGGGTGCCGCGGTGCTCGCGGTCGGACTGACCACGAGCGATCATGCTCCCCCCGAGACGGCGCCACCAGCGACCTCTATTCCCCTGCCCGCAGACGACCGCGGTGCTCCCGACCTCGACGCGCCCGCGTTGGCGGCGTCCTTCCTGGACGAGTGGGTCGAGGACGGCCGTGTCGTGCGGCACGACGAGGGTGGCGACACCGTCAGCGAGGGGCAGGCATACGGCCTGTTCGCCGCTGTCATCGCCGACGACGAGCAGTCGTTCGACGAGATCTGGGAATGGACGACCGCGGAGCTCGTGCGGAGTGACGGTCTGATGGCCTGGCGATGGGACGACGGCAGCGTCGTCGATGACCAGCCGGCGTCGGATGCCGATCTGGATGCCGCGCGCGCCCTCGTGCTCGCCGGCGACCGCTTCGACCGCGCCGACCTGCGTAAGGCAGGTGTCGAGCTCGCGACCGTGATCGCCGATCGGCTGACCGTGGAGACCGAGCGCGGCCGCATCCTGCTTCCGGGCCTCTGGGCCGCGGAGCGGGAGCCGTACGCCTACAACCCGAGCTATGCGTCGCCCGTGGCGTACGACCTGCTCGGCGAGGCGACCGGAGACCCGCGATGGGCCGAACTCCAGGCGGGCAGCGCCGCCGTCACCGCCGAGATCCTCACGGCGACGGATCTGCCGCCGGACTGGGCGCAGGTGCACAGGGACGGGCTCATCGAGCCGATGCCGGGGCCGCTCGGCGGGGGCGACCCCGTGCAGTACGGCTTCGACGCGCCGCGCCTCATGCTGCGGTACGCCGAATCCTGCACGGCGGAAGACATCACGCTGGCCGGGCTGCCGTTCGCCACGCTCGACCGTGAGCAGGATGTCGCATCGCGCCTGGACCTCGGTGGAGGCGCACTGTCGGACGAGCAGTCCGCGCTGGGCTTCACCGCGCGCGCGGCCGCGGCGCAGGCATCGGGAGACACGGTGGCGAGCACGGCCGACCTCGAACGCGCCGCGGAGCTGACGGCCGAGTACCCCACGTACTACGGGACCGCCTGGGTCATGCTCGCCACGGCGATGCTCACGGGCGATTCTCTCGGCGGCTGCGCGACGGGAACGGTCTGATGGGCAGGGGCAGTGGGATCCGCGCGCTGGCCGCGACGGGAGTATTGGCGATCGCGCTGCTCCTGGGTGCGTGCGCGCCGACGGAAGGTGCGGCCTCTCCGTCGTCCAGCGGATCCCCTGCCCCGTTCTCCGCGGGCGGGTTGCAGGATCCGTCGGTTCCGACGTCCGCACCGGAGTCGGCGGCGGGGGTCCCGGAACGGGTGCAGATCCCGTCGATCGGCGTGGACTCGGCGCTGGAGGACCTGGCCCTGGGCGACGGCGGACGACTCGATGCTCCCGTGGACTTCGATCTCGCCGGCTGGTACTCCGACGGTGTGGTGCCCGGCGAGGTCGGCCCGGCGATCATCGCGGGGCACGTCGACTCGCCCACGGCGCCCGCGGTCTTCGCCCGCATCGGGGAGCTGGCCCCGGGGGCCGAGGTCATCGTCACCCTGTCGGACGGCGCCGCGCTCACGTTCGAGGTGAGCGGCTCGATGCAGTCGGCCAAGGCGGAGTTCCCGACCGCGGCCGTGTACAGCAACGTCCCGGCCCCGGAGCTCCGCCTCATCACCTGCGGCGGCGCCTTCGACTCCTCGACCGGCCACTACCTCGACAATCTCATCGTGTTCGCGCAGCTCCGCGGCTGAGCACCGCCCTGAAAGGAACCCCATGAACGAGACACTCGTCATCATCCCGACCTTCAACGAGATCGAGAACCTCGAGGCGATCGTCGGTCGCGTGCTCGCCTCCGCCTCCGCGGACGTCCTGATCGTCGACGACGCCTCGCCCGACGGCACCGGTGAACTCGCCGACCGCCTGGCAGAACGCCACTCCGAAGTGCATGTGCTGCATCGGTCCGAGAAGAACGGCCTCGGCGGCGCATACCTCGCGGGCTTCGCATGGGGGCTCGAGCGAGACTACTGGGCGCTGGTCGAGATGGATGCGGACGGTTCACACCAGCCCGAGGAACTGCCGAAGCTCGTCGATCAGCTCATCGACCACGACCTCGTGCTGGGGTCGCGGTGGGTGCCGGGAGGCCGTGTGCTGAACTGGTCCAAGAGGCGCGAGATCCTCAGCCGCGGCGGCAACCTGTACGCACGCCTGGCACTGGGCATCGACGTGCGCGATTCCACCGGCGGGTATCGCGTCTTCAGTGCGGCCGCGCTCCGACGCATCGATCTGCTGCACGTGGCATCGCAGGGCTACTGCTTCCAGGTCGATCTCCTGTGGCGTGCACTCGAGCGCGGGCTGCGCGTCGTCGAGGTTCCGATCACGTTCGTCGAACGCGTGCACGGCGAGTCGAAGATGAGCGGATCGATCGTGTCGGAGTCGCTCGCCCTCGTGACGTGGTGGGGCATGCGGCGGCGCCTGACCGCGGTCGGGATGCTCGTTCGTCATGGCCGCCGACTCCGTTCGGTGCGTGCACTGTCGCACCGGATGCTGCCGCCCGTGCGCCCCTGACGGACAGCCACGACGTTTCGGAT
The DNA here is from genome assembly GCF_055361165.1 of Microbacterium sp. TW_SC_2. NCBI lineage: Bacteria > Bacillati > Actinomycetota > Actinomycetes > Micrococcales > Microbacteriaceae > Microbacterium > Microbacterium sp. TW_SC_2. Next base: position 1,680,611 of record NZ_CM143952.1, read on the forward strand.
CCCCCTCGCACCGATCTCGAGGTGCGAGGGGGGTCCGATGGTCCGAGACGTCCGGGCGTGCATTCACACGGACGCAGACCCCAGGCATCCGAGCCGTCTCCCTCAGACGGTGGCGTGAACCGCTCGACCCGTCATCGGGAGTTATTCAGCCCCCCGACTGAATAACTCCATTCTCTGGAGAGAAGCGAGATCTGTCCAATCCGTTGTCGTCGATCGGGGAGATTCCGGTCCCGGAAGATCGGACTCCTGTGCACATCGGCAGTCGGTGCCACCGTGGATGCCAGGAAGTGAACCCCGCCCGGGGCGGGGCCGTCAACCCCCTGCCCCGCCGGGAGCAGACCGGTCTACGGTCGCAGAACCGACCGAAAGGAGCATCACCATGAGCGAACGACAGAAAGTGGAAGGCACTCCCGGAATCGACGCCGAGGCCGACACCGCCTCGGGCGGCGCCCCGGAGAAGCCGGATCACGACGCGTCGCCGGACGAGGTCACGTCCGACCACACGACGGATGAGAACGACGCACCCCTGGAGAATCCTTCCGGCGGCTGATCGTCCCGTCGCGGGATCTGATGCCCGACGGTATGACCTCGAGCCTCAGATCCCGGCGGTGGTCATCCGTGCGCCGTCGGGGCGAGAGTGCCCGATCGCACTCGGAACCACAGAGTCAGCTCCTGCAGGGCGCGCACCGTCATCGAGCGCTCCCCACCCTCCTCCAGGTCGGCAAAGGAGTCGCGGAATCCCGCTGGGGCCTCCTCCGGGTGCTGGTGCAGAGGCCGGTAGGCCATCGTCCACTCGGCGAAACGGCGGCCCTCGATCGGCTCCTCCAGGAGAACGCGCATGTCGCGGTGCCGGACGTCCTGGCTGATCCGCGCGGCCAGAGCACGCACGACGGCGGCGGGACCCTCGAGTACCTGGATGAAGCGCTCGCCGCGGTAGAGCAGCATCCCGGTGATGTCGCGTGCTCCGTTGAGCACTCGACTCTCTTCCAGAAGGTGGGCGAGCGCCGTCTCCCGGAACGAGGCCGAGGCAGAGCTCGCGTAGACGAGCGAGATGAGGTCGTTGTCCTCGGCGGTCATCGCTGAACGGTCCCCTTCGCTCCCTCGTCCGAGATGCCCGCGATCGCGGTGTCCTCGTTGGAGCGCGACACGGCGGAGGTCGCCTCTTCCAGCGTCGGGAAGCTTCCGAGCGCATGCGACCGCGCATCGTAGGCGATGTAGTCACCGCCCGCCTGCCGATCGACGTAACCGAGGAAGTCGCCGCCGCGACTGCCGACGTGGAAACCTTCCTCGACGCACGCCCAGAGGACGTCGGAGGAATACGGGCCGGGATTGTTCACATCTGAAACCATAGGACGCCTCCGTCAGGAACGGATGCCCCTTGCGCATCGCCCGATCGATATGGCAGGGCGACGTCCCGCACCCCTCACCGCGGCGGGCCGGAACATGCAACCCCCAGGTCTGGACCCGACGGACATGGGATGCTGAGAGGCCCTCCCCAGTGAATGGAAAAAAGTGTCAGTTCGTGTGAGCGTCGTCGTCCCTGTGTTCAACCCCGGACCCACCTTCGACGAGCTCATCGAGTCTCTCGATCAGCAGACACTCGAGACCTCGGCTTTCGAGGTGATCCTGTGCGACGACGGGTCCGATCAGGCCACGCAGGAGAGGCTGGCGACGATCGCTCGAGCACGGACCAACGTCCGCGTGCTCACGCTCCCCCACTCGGGATGGCCGGGCACCCCGCGCAATCACGGCATCGCGGAGGCGGCGGGGAAGTACGTGCAGTTCGTCGATCAGGACGACCGCCTCTTCGAATCCGCCCTCGAGAAGCTCTGCGACTACGCCGACCTGCACTCGTCCGACGTCGTCATCGGCAAGGAGGTCGGAGTCGGGCGCGCACTCCCGCGCCGGATCTTCCGACGCGACATCCCGCGCGCGACTCTCGGGAAAGACCCGATCCTCGAACTCCTGACCCCGCACAAGATGTTCCGCACCGCGTTCCTCCGCGACAACGACATCCACTTCCCGAACGGACGCGTGCGCCTCGAGGATCACCTGTTCGTGATGGAGGCGTACTTCGCTGCCGACACGATCTCAGTGCTCGCGAGCGTGCCCTGTTACGCCTGGATCAAGCATCCGGGAAGCGCCAGCTCCTCCCGGATCGATCCCGTCACCTACTTCCCCCACCTCGAGTCCGTGCTCGACCTCGTCGAGGCCCACACCGAGCCGGGGAGGCTGCGTGATCGTCTGCTGCGGCACTGGTTCCGCGGGAAGATCCTGAAGCGCCTGTCCGGACGACAGATGCTGCGGTATCCCGACGAGTATCGGGACGGCTTCATCGATGTCGTGCGGCCGCTCGCCGAGCGTCGCTTCGGCCCCGGCGTCGATGCCGGGCTCGCCTTCCCGCACCGCATCCGCGCGGCACTGCTCCGCGCCGATCGCCGCGCCGACCTCCTGCGGTTCGCGAAGTTCGAGAACGAGCTCGAGGCGAGTGCCGAGGTGAGCTCCGCCCGCTGGACGCGCGGAGGGGGTCTCCAGCTCCGCATCCGGGTGCGGGTGCTGCACGCCGGGCAGGAGGCGCTCCGGTTCGCCGTCTCCGACGCGACGCGTCCCGTGTCGACCTGGGTCCCCCCGACGTGGCTGGCTGATCTCCCCGCTGCGGCCCTGGACGCCAGCCGGGATGTGCGCGACGACCAGATCGAACTCCTCGCCCGCACGGATGCCGTCCAGGCGGAGCGTCGCCTCTTCCGACGAGCCTCCGCCGGCGTCGACGTGATCGAGGTCGCTGTGGACCCGCTCAAGGTCTTCCGCAGTGAAGACGCCGCGCGCCGCGCGACACTCCGCCTGCGGGTGCGGCGTGCGGGGTGGACCTTCGACATCCCGGTGACGGCCGATCCCGCGGTACTCGTCCGCGCCGGCCGCTCTCCGCTGCTCGCCGGACGCGACTGCACGCTCATGGTCGACGAGAGCGGCGTCGTGGAGCTCCGCCGGGACGGGGCTGCGGGCGGGATGAAGGATCTGGTCGGACGAGCAGTCCGCCGGGTGCGCGCCGCCCGTAAGCGCTCATAGCGGCGGCCCGAAGCCCGGGGGATCAGGCGCCGGCGCGGCCTTCGGCGAGATAGGCCAGCCTGTGGAGCGTCTCGGCGTTGCGCCAGCGCAGCAGAGGGGTCGTCAGGAACCGTGGGATGAGCATCGCCGGTCCGCTGACCGGCTCCTCGTCGATACGGACGACGCACCCCTCGCCGTCACGACGCACCCGGATGGTCACCGCCGCCTCTCCGAAGGGCCAGCCGCGCGCGAGCATGCGCACGCGTCCGGGCGGTGCCCACTCGACGCTGCGGGTCGTGTCGTCGAGCACGACCGGCCAGACTCCCACGGAGTGATGGAGCTCGGCACCCGGCTGCGGCCAGCTCTCGTCGACGTCGCGCATGCGCGTGGCCGCCACCACCCACGCGGGGTAGAGCCAGCCGTCGCTGAGAACACGGAAGACGTCTTCGGGCCGGCAGTTCATCCGGCGGGTGTTGCTGGCCATCATGCCTCCGTCGTCGGGATACGGGTGGTGCGAATCATCATGTCATCCGGCCGAAGGTGGCGTCGATGTCGGCCATCTCCATCGCCGCGGTCGCCTCGATCAGTGCACGCAGCTCGTCGTCGGCGCCGGGCGCGAATTCTTCGGGGCGCTCGGGAGAGATCGTCATCGGCGCACCCGCCGGAGCCTGCTTGCTCGCGTCGAGGTCGGTCCCGTCGTTCGACGGCGACGCACCCTGGAAGATCTTCCCTGCCTCGGACTGGTCCGACAGATCGAAGGAGTACTGGGTGCTCTGCAGACCGAGGTCGAGGAGCTTCTTGACCTCGGGGAACCTCTCCGCGTTGGTCTTCGGGATCGGAAGCGACGTCCGCCAGTTCACGCCGAGCGTCTCGAGGGCCTTCGCATAGGCGTTCTCGTGCGCCTGGTCGCGGACGATCAGGTAGGCGATCGTCCCGCGGGCCATCTTGTTGTCGGTCATCTCGTAGAGGCGGCATTTCTGCAGACGGCCGGTCGACTCCAGCATGAGGTTGTACAGCAGATCGAGCACGAGATTGCCGGAGTTGTACACGTAGCTGCCCATCCAGGGATTCCCTGCGGCATCCACGGGCAGTGCGCCCTGCGCTCCGACGAGGAAATGATGCACGTTCTTCGCATCGGGGGCGATGCTCAGCGGTGTCGCGCCTGCGGCGCCCGGCTTGTCGAGGGGGTCGGTCGGCTTGCCCTGGTACTGGGGCGAGCCGTCGAGCAGGCGGGAGATGGTGGTGCCGATCAGCTCCACGTGGCTGATCTCCTCGGTGCCGATCCCCTGGATCAGGTCCTTGTAGGGTTTCCCCTCCGGGCCCCGGAAGTTGATGCTCTGGAACAGATACTGCATCATCGTGCGCATCTCACCGAACTGACCACCGAGGCCTTCCTGCAGCGCGTTGGCCGCCGAGGGGTCCGGTTCGTCCTGTGCGATCTCGGTGATGAACTCCTGCAGGTGGAAATACATGACGACCTCCGTCGGTGCTGCGGCTGGTGGAGTCCTCATGCTCCGCGCATCGAGCCATTTCGGGCTCCCCCTCGACCTGAGGGCCACGGAGACGTAGCATGCGCTCACACCGCACGCGTTCCCCGGGATTCGCCCTTGAAGGGGCCGGAAGGGCAGGTCTACCCCTTGCCCTCCCCCGGGCCGCGCTGGATACAGTGCGAACATGGAACCGGAGTACGGACAGGCGATCGAGCTGGGAAAGCTCGACACCGCGAGAGGACCCGCGTGGGCCACTCTCCGTCCTCTCGGCGAAGCGTGGGTGCTGTGGGTGCGGCGCGACGGCTCGCGCGAACGCCGGCATCTGGGCGTGCTCACCCGTTCGCCGCACGGCTACGCGTTCGTGAACCGGCGCGGCCACCGCAGCGGACCGGACGACTGGCACACCCTGATCACCCGGATCGTCGCGCGCTCGCGCTAGACGGGTCTCAGTGGCGGCGCACCGCGAGCAGTTGCCACCCTTCGGGCACCTTCGCCTCGAGACCCGCCATGTCATCGGCCTCGATCACGGTGGGCTCGTCGCGGCGGGCGAACGTGCCCGCGACGACACGGATGCCGCCGGGCTTCATCTCGACGTGCGACGACACCATCTCCCAGCCGGGCGGCATCTGCGCCATGAGCTGCGCGCGAAGATCAGGGAGCTCCGTGCCCTCAGCCATCAGCGTGCGTGTTTCGGCCGGGCGGATGAGGGCGGAGAGCATGACCCCAGCCTAATTCGCTCGCGACGCGGTTAGTGTGAGCGCATGGGAAAACTCGAATACAACAGCTCGCGCCCTCCGATCGAGATCGAGGACGTGACTCTGGCGCACCTGAAGATCATCATCGGGACGAAGCTGCGCCGCCAGGAGGCGTTCATGATGACCTGGCTCCCGGAGAAGAAGAACCCGGCGGGCCGTCTGACCGCCTGGGTGCATCCCAGCATCCCCATGGTCCTCGCGTTCGACGAGGCCACGATGCCGAAGATCGATCCCGCGCGGATCGCCCGGATGATGGAGAATCTGAACGCGCACGGCGAGCTGGTCATCGATCAGATGGACTAGCACGACCCCAGGAGGCTCCCGGGCGCGCCCGGGGGCTCCTGTGCCTCGGCATTCGACGAGCAGCGAGCCGTGACACTGCGGGAACACGAAAAAACCCCCGGGAATCCGGGGGTTTCAGTGTGCGCGATACTGGGATCGAACCAGTGACCTCTTCCGTGTCAGGGAAGCGCGCTACCGCTGCGCCAATCGCGCCTATTCAGGCTGTTCAGTTATGTGCGACGAGGTGGCGACGGGATTCGAACCCGTGTAAACGGCTTTGCAGGCCGGTGCCTAGCCGCTCGGCCACGCCACCGTGTGGATTGACCCCACGTGCTGTGAGCCTTCCGGAGAAGACATTCTGCACTCGAGCGGATGACGAGACTCGAACTCGCGACCCCAACCTTGGCAAGGTTGTGCGCTACCAACTGCGCTACATCCGCATTTCGTTCCCGGTTGTCCCGGGCACTCATGAAACATTAGCCGAACTTTCGCCGGTCTCCAAACCGATCTCGAATCTCGCGCGTGTCTCCCGCACTGGTCAGCGGCGGCCCTTCTCGTCCGGTAGTATCGGTTGTCGAGCCTCACGGCTTAGGGCGATTGGCGCAGTTGGTAGCGCGCTTCCTTCACACGGAAGAGGTCATCGGTTCGAGTCCGGTATCGCCCACAGTCAGCCCCCGCATCGACGGGGGCTTTTCTGTGTCCGGACTCACCGCTCCCGCTGCAGCTCTGCGAGGAAGACCCCGATCCTCCGCATGCCCTCGGCGAGCTCCGGGCGGGAGGCCGCGTAGGACAGTCGCACGTGGGTGTCGGCGGTGGCGGTCGCGAAGTCGCGCCCCGGGGTGAGGGCGACGTGCGCGGACTCCAGCACACGTTCGCAGAAGCTCCACGAGTCGAGCCCCGTGCTGCTGACGTCGAAATAGACGTAGAAGGCGCCGTCGGGGATCACGGGCACCGCGAGCCCCAGCGTGTCGAGCGCCTCGAGCACGAGGCGGCGCCGGGCGAGCAGTTCGAGGCGTCGTTCCTCGCAGAGCGCGAGGGACTCCGGCGTGAAGGCTGCGACCGCCGCCTGCTGTGCGGGGGCGGAGCTGGAGAGGAAGTAGTTCACCGCGAGGCGCTCGACGGCCGGCACGAGTTCCTCCGGGAGGATCGCCCATCCCAGGCGCCACCCCGTCATCCCGAAGTACTTCGAGAAGCTGCCGATCACGATCGCTTCGGGGTCGACGGAGAGCACCGTGGGGGCCGGAGTGCCGTCATCGGCCGGATCGGCGAGGTCCAGGTAGATCTCGTCGACGATGCGCCAGGCGCCCCGACCGCGCGCGAGCTCGCAGATCGCCGCGAGTTCCGCGACGGGCATGGAGGCCCCCGTCGGGTTCGCCGGGCTCGCGATCATCACCGCCGACGTCCGCTCGCTCCACGCCGACGCCACCGAGCTCGCGTCGAGCTGGTAGCGGTTCTGAGCGGTCGCCGCGATCGCCACCAGGGTCCCGCCGAACGTTCGCACGAGTTCCCGGTTGCAGGGATACGAAGGGTCGGCGATGATCACCTCGTCGCCGGGGTCGGTGGTCGCCGCGGTCACCACGAGCAGCGCCGAAGAGGCGCCCGAGGTGATCAGGATGCGGCCGGGATCGATCTCGACACCGTGCTTGTCGCGATAGAAGTCCGCGATGGCACGGCGCAGCGCAGGAAGGCCGAGCACCGCGGTGTACGGCAGCGGACGTCCGTCCATGACCTCTCGCATGGCCTCGCGCACCGCGGGCGGCGCCCCGAAGTCCGGCTCGCCGATCGAGAGGCGCACGACGTGATGGCCCTGCGCCGAAAGCTCGGCTGCACGCTCACCGATCGCCATCGCGTGGAACGGTTCTGCGTCGCGCGCACGTCGAGCGAGTCTCATCGGGTCTCCTGTCGGACGAGGGCCACGGACGACGACGCACCGAGCACGCCGTCGAGTGTCAGGATGCCATGTCCGGCGCCACCGATCACGCAACCGCGCTCCCGCTCGCGGCGGCGTCGCACCCCCGGCGTAGCCTCCCCCTGTGACGACGACCTCCGACCTCCCCGGCCCCTGCCACCTCTGCGGAGGCAGCCACGGTGCGAGAATCGGCGATGCCTGGTTCTGCACCGCCTGCGGCTGGCGCTACGGAGACGTGCCCGATGCCGATCTCCCCCTCCCCCGGGTCGACGTGGTCTACTACCTCCGCTATGACCGGCGCGTGAAGATCGGGACGAGCAGACATCCGCGGCGACGACTGCGCAGCATCCGCCACGACGAGCTCCTCGCCTTCGAGCCGGGAGACCGCGCCGTCGAGCAGCGACGTCATCGGGAGTTCGCCGACATCCGGGAAGGGGGCGAGTGGTTCACGCTCACGGAGCAACTCCGCACGCACATCGAGACCCTTCGTGCGGGCGGTGATCCCTGGCAGCTCTATGCGCGAATGCTCAGTGATGCGCTGCGCGGATGACGGCCTATCGCCCGTGCGGCTCGGATGGCTATCGTCGGAGGCGAGGACGCGGTTCCGCGGCCGTGAAGGGAGTCGTCATGGAGCATTTCGACACGATCGTGGTCGGCGCCGGCGTCGCGGGACTCACCGCCGCCGCTCTGCTGCGCGACGCGGGACGCTCGGTCGTCGTGCTGGAAGCGCGCGACCGCGTCGGGGGTCGGGTCACGACCGACCGCACGCAGGGCGCGACCGATCTCGGTGCGTCGTGGATCCACGGCGTCGCGGGCAGCCCGGTCGCAGAGGCCGCGGCCGCCTTCGGCATGCGCACGCTCGAGTTCACCGTCGGCGGCTACCAGGTCGACAGCCGTCCCATCGCGTACTACGGCCCGGACGGCACGCGCTTGACCGCTGCGCAGGCGAAGGCCTTCGCCGACGACGTGCACACAGTCGACGCGGCACTCCTCGAGACGATCGCCGCCTCAGCGGCCGACGCCTCTTACCGGAAGGTCACCGAGGCCGCGCTCGCGCAGCAGCCCTGGGACGCCGAGCGGGTCCAGCGCGTGCGGGAGTATCTCGAGCATCGCTCGGAAGAGCAGTACGGTGCGTGGATCGAGGACCTCGCGGCCCACGGACTCGACGACGACTCGATCGACGGAGACGAGGTCGTGTTCCCCGACGGCTACGACCGGCTCCCGGAAAATCTCGCGCACGGCCTCGACATCCGCCGCGCACACACCGTCACGGGGATCGACTGGTCCGACGGCATCCGTGTCCGCACACCGCACGGCACCTTCCACGCCGATTCCGCCGTCGTGACGGTACCGGTCGGAGTGCTGAAATCCGGCGCGATCGAGATAGAGCCGCCGCTTCCCCCGGTCAACGCGGCCGCGCTGTCCCGGCTCGAGATGAACGCCTTCGAGAAGATCTTCCTCCGCTTTCCCACGCGGTTCTGGGACGAGGATGTCTACGCGATCCGTCAGCAGGGGCCGGAGGGGGCGTGGTGGCACTCCTGGTACGACCTCACCGCCCTGCACGGCGAGCCGACGCTGCTCACGTTCGCCGCGGGACCGGCGGCGACGCTCACGCGCGACTGGGACGACGGGCGCGTCGCGGCATCGGTTCTCGACCAGCTGCGTCGGCTCTACGGCGATGATGTGCCCGCACCCACCCTCGTGCATCGCACGGCCTGGCAGGACGACCCGTTCTCGCACGGCTCGTACGCGTACATGACCCGCGGATCGACGACGGGGGATCACGATGATCTCGCCACCCCCTTCGGCGGATCAGGGGGTGCCGGCGCCGTCCACATCGCGGGCGAAGCCACGTGGACCGACGATCCGGCGACCGTGCCAGCGGCCATGTTCTCGGGCCACCGTGCCGCCTGCCGCATCCTCGGACACGACGTCGCGATCGCACGCAGCTGGGCCAGGGACTGAGCGATTCCGCCCTGGACGAGCTGCGGCGTCCTCCGGACGGGCGTTCGGGGCCGAGTCCCAGGCCGCCCTGCTACGGTGATCACGCCGGTATCTTGCCGGCATCAGGGAAGACTTCTTGTCGACCAACGGGCCTTTCCGGCCATTTCGTTCTCCGTCGCCTCCTCTGTGTGAGCCGAGGAGCGTCATGTCCAGCCCGTCTATTCCGTCTTCCCGCGTACCCGCCGAGCAGGTGTGGGCCGAGCCGATCGCTCTGCCGACCGGCTCGACGGCGATCATCTACTGCGAGGGTCAGTTCGGCGAGCAGGACGGCAAGACCGCCAACGGCCTGGTCCGGCACTCGGAGAAGTACGAGATCCTCAGCGTCATCGACTCGACACATGCGGGGGCGGATGCCGGCAGGCTGCTCGACGGTGCGGCGAACGGCATCCCCGTGCTCGACGGACTCACGACCGCGATCCGTCACGCGGGACAGGTTCCCGACTACCTCATCTGCGGTGTCGCACCGGCCGACGGGCTGCTCTCCGCCGATCAGCGCACGGTGCTGCTGGACGGCATCGCCCGCGGCATGCACATCATCAACGGCCTCCACGAGTTCCTGAACGACGACGCCGAATTCGTCGCCGCGAGCCTGTTCGCCGGCGTCACGATCACCGACGTCCGACGCCCCAAGGAGAAGAAGGATCTGCATCTGTTCTCCGGGCGGATCTTCGACGTCACCTGCCCGAGGATCGCCGTGCTGGGCACCGACGGCGCCATCGGCAAGCGCACGACGTCGACCCTGCTGGTGCGCGCGCTCACAGATCGCGGCATCCACGCCGTCATGGTCGGGACGGGACAGACCACGATCATCCAGGGCGGCCGCTACGGTGTGGCCCTGGATGCTCTCGTGCCGCAGTTCTGCTCCGGCGAGGTGGAGAACCAGGTCGTCGCCGCCTTCGAAGGCGAAGACCCCGATGTGATCATCGTCGAGGGCCAGGGCGCGCTCAGCCACCCCGCTTACATCACCTCAGCGCACATCCTCCGCGGCAGCCAGCCGGCCGGCGTCATCGTGCAGCACGCACCGGGACGCGCCATGCTCGGCGACTTCCCCATGGTCGCGATGCCCACGGTGCAGAGCGAGATCGCCCTCATCGAGGCCTTCGCCGACACGCGGGTGATCGGGGTGACCGTCAACCACGAGAACCTCTCTGCCGATCAGCTGTCCGCCGCGATCGATGAGATCGAGCTCGACACGGGGCGGCCCGCGACCGATCCGCTGACACGTTCGCTGGACGATCTGGTCGACATGGTGCTGCTGGCCTTCCCGGCGCTCACCCCGCAGCCGACCACCCGTAGCGCCGCGTGAGGGCGGCGCTGACGCGGTCGTAGCGTCGCCGGTCCAGGACGGCGGCTTCGCGCCGCAGGCCCTGCTCGTGCACGCTGTAGAGCTGCTCGATGTCCACCCACGACTCGCGTCCCTGGGAGTCCCAGGGACCGGAGCCGATCGACAGGTAGTCGCGGTCGCCGTCGTGCGGTCTGCTGGTCATGCGCACCGCGTACACGCGATCCGGAGACTGACGGCCGATCACGAGCACCGGTCGATCCTTCCCGCGTCCGTCGTTCTCGGCGTAGGGCACCCAGGTCCAGATGACCTCACCGGCGTCCGGTGCCCCGTCGCGGTTCGGCGTGAACGTGATCCGCAGCGAGCGGATGCGGGCGGGGTCGACCCGCACGGTCTCCGTGCCTCGTGGCGAGCCGGGATCGGCGGCCGTGACTCCCCCGCCCCGGCGTTCCTCGGGTGTGCGCAGACGCGACGACGGGCGTCCCGGACCTGGAGTGGTCCGAGACGCCCGACGTGTTCCCAGCGCTGAGCGCAGGATGTCCGCGAGAGTTGCGAGGATGCCGCGGGAAGAACTCATCCCGTCACCCTAACCGCGACTCAGGCGTCGGCGAGTGCGTAGCCCTCTTCGCCGTGGACGACCTGGTCGACACCGGCGATCTCGTCCTCGTTGGTGACGCGGAACCCGATGGTCTTCTGGATCGCGAAGCCGATGATGAAGGCGACGACGAACGAGTAGATGAGAACACCGAGTGCGGCGATCACCTGGACGGCCAGCTGGCGGGCGTCGCCCCCGACGAACAGTCCGGTGCCGGTGGCGAAGAAGCCGAGGTAGACGGTTCCGATGAGGCCACCGACGAGGTGGATGCCGACCACGTCGAGCGAGTCGTCGAAGCCGAGACGGAACTTCAGTTCGATCGCCAGTGCGCAGACCACGCCGGCCAGCAGACCCAGCAGCAGGGCCCAGCCGGGCGTGAGGTTGGCGCACGCCGGAGTGATCGCGACGAGACCGGCGACGGCACCGGACGCGGCGCCGACCGAGGTGGGCTTGCCGTCCTTGATCTTCTCGATCAGGATCCAGCCGAGGATCGCTGCGGCGGTGGCACCGAGCGTGTTCAGACCGATGAGTCCGACGCCGCCCATGTCCTCCGCCAGCCACTCCGCTCCGGCGTTGAAGCCGAACCAGCCGAACCACAGCAGCGCAGCGCCCAGGAGCGTCAGCGGCACGTTGTGCGGCTTGAGGATGCCCTTCTGGAACCCGATGCGCTTTCCGAGGACCAGCGCGAGCGCCAGAGCTGCGGCACCGGCGTTGATGTGCACGGCGGTTCCGCCGGCGTAGTCGATGACGCCGATCCCGCTGTCCTCACCGAACAGGGTGGTGCCGAGGTTCATGATCCATCCGCCACCCCAGACCCAGGCGGCGACCGGGAAGTAGCCGACGGTCGCGAAGATGCCCGCGAAGATGAGCCAGCTGCCGAACTTGGCGCGGTCGGCGATGGCTCCCGAGATCAGGGCGACCGTGATGATCGCGAAGGTGGCGCCGTAGGCGACTCCGAGGAGGGCGACGTTCGATCCCTCGCCCGCCGCCAGGCTGGAGAGCCCGATGTCGGCGAAGGGGTTGCCGGCGAAGGCGGTCGGGCTGTCGACGGCGCTCATCGAGAAACCGAAGAGAATCCACAGCACAGCGACGAGACCGATCGAGCCGAAGCTCATCATCATCATGCTGACGACGCTCTTCGCCTTGACGAGTCCGCCGTAGAAGAAAGCGACGCCTGGCGTCATGAGCAGGACCAGCGCTGTCGCGGTGATCGCCCACGAGATGTTGCCGGGAGCATCCATAGGAAAACCTCACATCCGAAGTAGTTGAGAGCTTCAGTGTGACGACGCACCGTTTCGCGGATGCGTGAGGTTTGTTTCCCCGCTGTTACAGCGAGGCTCTGCGTGTGAACATCGCGTTACACGGGACTTCAGGCTTGCGCAGAATGTGTCAAGGCATTGAGCCGAGAGATGGCGCGCAGGTACTTCTTGCGGTATCCACCGGCGAGCATCTCGTCCGAGAACACGGAGTCCAAGGGGGTCCCGGTGGCCCGCACGGGAATCTGCGCGTCGTACACCCGGTCCACGAAAGCGACCAGACGCAGCGCCTCCGACTGGTCGACCAGTTGATGCACGCCCCGCAGCCCGACGAGGTCGATCCCGTCGATGAGCCGGATGTACCGCGAGGGGTGGACCTGGGCCAGGTGGCGGATCAGTTCGTCGAAACCATCGTCGGATGCCGTGCGCGACGGGCCGACGGCGGAGATCGCCGACTCGTACTCGGCCTCGTCGAGGGCGACCGCGTGGCCGTCGAGGGCGCGCTGACGGAAGTCGACCCCGTCGATGCGGATGGTCTGGAAGCTGTCCGACATCGCGTGGATCTCGCGGAGGAAGTCCTGCGCCGCGAAACGCCCCTCGCCGAGCGCGTTGGGCGGGGTGTTGGAGGTCGCCGCCAGCTTCGTGCCGGTCGGCACGAGCTCGCCCAGCAGTCGCGTCATCACCATGGTGTCGCCGGGATCGTCGAGCTCGAACTCGTCGATGCAGAGAAGATCTGCTCCCTTGAGCAGGTCGACGGTGTTCTTGTAGCCGAGGGCGCCGACCAGAGCCGTGTACTCGATGAACGAACCGAAGTACTTCCGACGAGCGGGCATCGCGTGATAGATGGCCGCGAGCAGGTGGGTCTTGCCCACGCCGAACCCGCCGTCGAGGTACACGCCCGGCCTCACCGCCGGCTCCTTCTTCGCGCGGCTGAACAGCCCGCCGCGCTTCACCGGCGCACCGCGCCCGGCGAAGCGCATCAGCGTCTCCTTCGCCTCCTCCTGGGAGGGGTACGCCTCATCGGCGCGGTAGCTCTCGAACGTGGCGGCATCGAACTGCGGCGGCGGCACGAGGCTGGCGAGCATCTCTGCTCCGGTGACGGCGGGCTGACGCGCGGTCAGGTGCACGACACCCGTGCGGGAAGGCGTTTCGGTCATCACGATCCTGGATCGGGTGCCTGCCTGTGTCGAAGTCTTACGAATCAGGTGCAGGTCGGGCGGCAGAGTCTATCGTCGAAGGGACGGCTCCACATTACGCCGTCCGCACCGCGCCATCGCCCGCTCACCCTGGAGGAGATCCCTGTGGCCATCGAGTTCGATTCGACTTCACCCAAGTTCGCCGAGTACTCCGACCCGGGTCGCCTGGTCACCACCGAGTGGCTCGCCGCGCACCTCGACACCCCCGGACTGGTGGTCGTGGAGTCCGACGAAGATGTCCTGCTGTACGAGACCGGACACATCCCCGGCGCCGTGAAGGTCGACTGGCACACCGAACTCAACGACCCCGTCGTGCGCGACTACGTCGACGGAGAGGGTTTCGCGGCACTGCTCAGCCGGAAGGGGATCGCGCGGGACGACACCGTGGTGATCTACGGCGACAAGAACAACTGGTGGGCGGCCTACGCGCTCTGGGTCTTCTCGCTCTTCGGACACGAAGACGTCCGCCTCCTCGACGGCGGCCGCGATCGGTGGATCGCGGAAGGACGCGAGATCACGCGGGAGAAGACGGATCGTCCGGTCACGGCCTACCCGGTGGTGGAGCGCGACGACTCGGTCATCCGGGCGTACAAGGAGGATGTCCTCGCCCACATCGGGAATCCGCTGATCGACGTCCGATCGCCGGAGGAGTACAGCGGGGAGCGCACGACGGCTCCGGCGTACCCCGAAGAGGGCGCGCTGCGCGCCGGACACATCCCGACCGCGCAGAGCGTGCCGTGGGCGAAGGCGGTGGCGGAGGACGGCGGCTTCCGGACGCGCAGCGAGCTCGACGCGATCTACCGCGACGGCGCCGGGCTCCAGGACGGCGACGATGTCGTCGCCTACTGCCGTATCGGCGAGCGATCGAGCCACACGTGGTTCGTGCTGCGCCACCTGCTGGGGTTCGACAACGTGCGCAACTACGACGGGTCGTGGACCGAATGGGGCAGCGCCGTGCGCGTCCCCATCGTCACGGGTACCGAGCCCGGCTCGGTCTGATCGTGGGAGAATGTCAGGGATGAGCACCACGGACGTCCCTGACACCCTCGCGGAGATCCGCGACGCCTTCCTCGAGACTCCGGAGGAGGACCGTCTGCTCCTGCTCCTGGAGTTCGCCGACGAGCTTCCCGCTGTGTCCGACGAGGTGGCCGAGCATCCCGAGATGTACGAGCGTGTGGCCGAGTGCCAGTCCCCCGTCTACATCTACGTCGAGATCGTCGAAGGCGTCGTGACGATGCACGCGACGGCTCCGGTGGAGGCGCCGACGACGCGGGGGTTCGCGAGCATCCTTGCCCAGGGCATCTCCGGCCTGTCCCCCGATCAGGTGCTGGCGATCCCCGACGACTACCCGCAGTCGATCGGACTGACCAGGGCGGTGTCTCCGCTCCGCATCGGCGGGATGACCGGCATGCTGATGCGGGCGAAGAAGCAGGTCAGTCAGAAGCGCTGAAGGCCTGCGTCTGCAGCCACGCGGTGATCGCGGTGTTCCACCCGGTCTCGTCGTAGTTCCAGAGCTTGGTGTGCCGTGCCACGGTGATGCGCGGCATGGTCACGAGATCGGGGCGCGCCTGCGCGAGCGCGTGCGAGGCATCGGCGGGGACGAAGCCGTCGTCCTCGCTGTGCAGGATGAGGATCGGGATCGTCAGCTCGTCCGCCCGGGCCACCATGTCGAGCCGGTCGAAGTGGATCGCGTCCTCCGCGCCGCTCAGACGCGCCGTGACCGGCAACGACAGCGCCCCCATAGCGAGATCCGGCAGCGGTGCGTGCATCCCGGCCTTGCGCGCCTGGAACCGCAGCACCGAGCGCCAGTCGACCACGGGGGATTCGAGGATGAGCCCGACGATCCGATCGCGGTTCCCCGAGTTCACCGCCGTCTGCAGCGCGATCGCGCCCCCCATCGACCAGCCCATCAGGATCACCCGTTCGGCGCCGTGTCGCAGGGCGTGGGTGATGGCCGCGTCGACGTCGCGCCATTCGGCCGTGCCGAGAGCGTAGGCGCCTCCGCGGCTGCGGGGCGCTTCACCGTCGTTCCGATAGGACACGACGAGCGTGGGCAGCCCGGCCCCGTGCAGCACGGGCACCGCGCGGAGGCACTCCGCGCGCGTGGCACCGCGGCCGTGCACCTGGATGACCCAGGTCGACGACGCGGCGGGGAAGAACCAGGCGGGGCACGGCCCGGCCGGCGACCCGATCAACAGGTTCTCGGACGGCAGGTGCAGCTCGGACGGCGATGCGTAGTACCAGCCGCTGAAGCGCGCGTCCCTGTCCACCTGCGCACCGGGTTCGATCTGCGTGAGCAGCTTGCGTCGGACGCGCGTCGCGTCCGCGCTCAGCACGGCGCCGAGCTTCACATAGCCGTACGTGCCCGAGGTGAAGAGGCCGTACCGCCCCGGCAGCTCGGTGTCGAGGGTCCGGACGAGCTCGATGGTCTGCGCTCCGGTGTCGACCGCGAGGATCGCGGCATCCGTCGAACCGCGCATCGGCGTGACCACCCTGCGCGCGACCTTCAGGACGAGGAACGCCAGCACGCCCCCGAGGGCGAACAGCGCGGGGACAAGAAGTGCAACGGCGTGCCTGAGACTCTTCATCGCCTCCTGACTCTAGCCTGATGCCGTGACCGCACACCCCGAAGCAAGGTCGCTCTTCGACAGCGCCATAGCTGAACTTCGCGAGACCGCGTTCCGCGGAGACATCGTCGCGCACGAGATCGCGACCCCTCAGGGGCTCGCCCCGTTCGCCTTCGCCCTCGCGGCCGACGTGCGCCCGGACGAGCACGGCGAGTCGATCTACGGCACGGGGCGGTTCGTGCTGATGCACGATCCCGACGAGCCGGATGCCTGGGGCGGCGCCTGGCGCATCATCATCTTCGCGCAGGCGCCGTTGGAGACGGAGATCGGCACGGACCCGCTTCTGGCTGACGTCACCTGGTCGTGGCTCGTCGACGCGCTCGACTCCCGCGACGCCGTGTACCACTCCCCTTCCGGCACCTCGACGAAGACACTCTCCAAGGGTTTCGGGGGCCTCGCTGACGAGGGAGACGGGGCACAGATAGAATTGCGGGCGTCCTGGACTCCGCATGGCCCCTTCCGACCGCACGTCGAAGCATGGGCCGAGCTGGTCGGAATGCTGGCGGGGCTTCCGCCGGGTTCCGAGGGCATCGCCGTGATCGGCGCGCGAAAGGCTGTACGTGACTGAATACTCTGTGATCTCGGATGCCGAGGAGTTCCTCGCCGCCTGTGCGGCCATCGCCGCCGGCACCGGTCCGGTCGCCGTCGACGTGGAACGGGCATCCGGGTTCCGCTACTCGCAGCGCGCCTACCTCGTGCAGGTGTTCCGCCGCGACGCCGGCGTCTTCCTGTTCGACCCACCCGCGATCGGCGATTTCGCGCCCCTGCAGGAGGCCATCGGCACGGTCGAGTGGGTGCTGCATGCGGCCAGCCAGGACCTGCCGTCGCTGCGCGAGCTCGAGCTCGAGCCGCCCACCATCTTCGACACCGAGCTCGCCTCCCGGCTGCTGGGCCATGAGCGGGTCGGCCTGGCCGCCGTGGTCGAGCACACGATCGGGATCACCCTCAAGAAAGAGCATTCCGCAGCGGATTGGTCGACGCGTCCGCTCCCCGCATCCTGGCTGGACTACGCCGCTCTCGACGTACTCCACCTCGTCGATGTGCGGGATGTGCTCGTCGAGGAACTCGCCGCGCAGGGCAAGACCGAGATCGCGGCGGAGGAGTTCGCGGCGACGCTGTCCCGCGCGCCGAAGCCTCCGCGCGAAGATCCCTGGCGGCGTCTGAGCGGCCTGCATCAGGTCCGCGGAGCCCGCAACCTCGCCGTCGCGCGCGCGCTGTGGCAGGCGCGGGAGGCGTACGCGCAGGAGCAGGACGTCTCCCCCGGCCGACTGGTCCCCGATCGCTCACTGATGGCGGCCCTGCTCGGCAATCCGCAGAGCAAGCAGGCCCTCGCGGGCATCAAGGAGTTCCAGGGGCGCGCGAGCCGCACGCAGCTCGACCGCTGGTGGCAGGCGTTCGTCGAGGGTCGCGCCACCGAAGAGCTCCCCCGCGAGCGGGTCCCCAGCGACACGCTGCCCCCGCCGCGCGCCTGGGCCGATCGCAATCCGGAGGCGGACGCACGCCTGAAGGCGGCCCGTCCGGTGGTCGAGGCCGTGGCCGAAGAGCTGTCGATGCCCACGGAGAATCTCCTCACCCCGGACTTCTTGCGTCGCATCGCGTGGGACGTCTCTCTCGAGTCGCCCGAAGCGATCGGCGAGGCTCTCGCAGCGCTCGGCGCACGCCCCTGGCAGATTGCACACACTGCACAGAAGATCGCGGACGCTTTTGTAGAGGCTGGTCAACTGCCCGACGAGCCCCCCACCCCGGCTTCGTAGGTTCGACCCAACCGATTCCTCCCGGTTTTCGGCCCTCCTTAGACTGAGGCCACCGCACAAACTTGGAGGCAGAGTGGCCGAGATCTCGGACGTCTTCTTCGTCGATGGAGTGCGCACCCCCTTCGGGCGCGCCGGCGAAAAGGGCATGTACTGGAACACCCGCGCAGACGACCTCGCCGTGAAGGCGACCATCGGACTGATGGAGCGGAACGCCGCGGTCCCGGCGGACCGCATCGACGATGTGGCGATCGCCGCGACGTCGCAGACCGGCGATCAGGGCCTCACCCTCGGGCGGTCGGTCGCGATCCTCGCCGGCCTTCCGCAGACCGTTCCCGGTCTGGCGATCGAGCGCATGTGCGCCGGTGCCATGACCAGCGTCACCACGATGGGGGCGTCGATCGGAGTCGGCATGTACGACCTGGCGCTCGCGGGCGGTGTCGAGCACATGGGCCACCACCCGATCGGGGGCAACGCCGACCCCAATCCGCGCTTCGTCTCGGAGAAGATGGTCGACCCGGGCGCGCTCAACATGGGCGTCACCGCGGAGCGCATCTTCGATCGCTTCCCGCACCTGACCAAGGAGCGCTCGGACCGGTTCGGCATGCTCAGCCAGCACAAGGTGCAGGCCGCGTACGACGCCGGCAAGATCCAGCCCGACCTCGTGTCCGTCGCCACCAAGGGCGCCGACGGGGCCTGGGGTCTCGCGGCCGAGGACGAGGGTCGCCGCCCGCAGACGACGATGGACGACCTCGCCGCGCTCAAGACGCCGTTCCGCCCGCACGGTCGGGTGACCGCGGGCACGTCGTCGCCGCTCACGGATGGCGCGACGATGTCGCTGCTCGCCGGCGGCACGGCGGTCAAGGAGCTGGGCCTCGCCCCGAAGATGCGGATGGTCTCGTTCGCCTTCGCCGGCGTGCAGCCGGAGATCATGGGCATCGGACCGATCCCGTCGACCGAGAAGGCGCTCAAGAAGGCCGGTCTCGACATCTCCGACATCGGACTGTTCGAGCTCAACGAGGCCTTCGCGATCCAGGTGATCTCGCTCCTCGACCACTTCGGCATCGCCGACGACGACCCCCGGGTCAACCAGTGGGGCGGCGCGATCGCTCTCGGGCACCCGCTGGCCGCGTCCGGCGTGCGTCTGATGATCCAGCTCGCGGCGCAGTTCGCCGAGCGCCCCGACGTGCGCTACGGCCTCACCGCCATGTGCGTCGGTCTCGGTCAGGGCGGCTCGGTCATCTGGGAGAACCCGCACTACAACGGCAAGAAGCGGAAGTGAGCGCGGCCATGACGAACACGGTTTCCGAACAGTACGCGGCGGTCGACTTCTCGCCGATCCAGGCGCTCACCGACGGCGAGGTCATCACGCAGTCGCCGGTGCGCGACATCCGACTCGCGTCGGGCAAGGTGCTCGCGCTGATCACCCTCGACAACGGCCGCGACCACACGCGCCCGAACACCCTCGGGCCCGCCACGCTGACGCAACTGGGCGAGACGCTCGACGGGCTGAAGGCCCGTGCCGCCGCCGGGGAGATCCAGGCCGTCGGCATCACGGGCAAGCAGTACATCCTCGCCGCCGGTGCCGATCTGTCGGACATCAGCAAGGTCGGTTCCCGCGACAACGCTCGGCTCATCGCCCAGCTCGGTCACAAGGTCCTCGGCTCGATCTCGGAGCTCGGTGTGCCCTCGTTCGCGTTCGTCAACGGACTCGCGCTCGGCGGCGGGCTCGAGATCGCGCTGAACTCGACCTACCGCACGGTCGATGCATCGGCGGCTGCGATCGCGCTGCCCGAGGTCTTCCTCGGCATCATCCCCGGGTGGGGTGGCGCGTACCTGCTGCCGAATCTGATCGGCATCGAGAACGCCCTCGAGGTCGTGATCTCGAATCCGCTCAAGCAGAACCGCATGCTCAAGCCGCAACAGGCCTTCGACCTCGGCATCATGGACGCGATCTTCCCGGCCGCGAACTACCTCGAGAACTCGCTCGCCTGGGCCGACGCCGTTCTCGGCGGCAAGAAGGTCGAGCGCAAGAACGAGCCGGGCAAGATCGAGCGCCTCACGAAGTGGCCGATCGCGATCAAGATGGCCCGCGGCATGCTGGAGTCGAAGATCGGCACGGTGCCGAAGTCGCCGTACGCCGCGCTCGAACTCCTCGACAAGGCGAAGAGCGGCACCAAGGCCGAGGGCTTCGCGCGCGAGGACGAGGCACTCGCGGATCTCGTCACGGGCGACCAGTTCGCGGCATCCATGTATGCGTTCGACCTCGTGCAGAAGCGCGCCAAGCGGCCGGTCGGCGCTCCCGACAAGGCACTCGCGAAGAAGGTCACGAAGGTCGGCATCATCGGCGCCGGACTCATGGCGAGCCAGTTCGCGCTCCTGTTCGTGCGCAAGCTGCAGGTGCCGGTGCTCATCACCGACCTCGACCAGGCGCGTGTCGACAAGGGCGTGGCGTACATCCATGAGGAGATCGGGAAGCTCGAGGGCAAGGGCCGTCTCGATGCCGACACCGCCAACCGGCTGCGTGCGCTGGTGACGGGAACGACCGACAAGAGTCTCTACGCGGACTGCGACTTCGTGATCGAGGCGGTGTTCGAAGAGGTCGGCGTCAAGCAGCAGGTGTTCGGCGAGATCGAGAAGATCATCGCGGACGACGCCATCCTCGCGACCAACACCTCGTCGCTGTCGGTCGAGGAGATCGGTTCCCAGCTCGCTCACCCCGAGCGCCTGGTGGGCTTCCACTTCTTCAACCCGGTGGCTGTCATGCCGCTCATCGAGATCGTCAGGACGCCGAACACGTCGGATGCCGCGCTCTCGACGGCGTTCGTGGTCGCGAAGAACCTCGGCAAGAGCGCCGTGCTGACCGCCGACGCTCCGGGGTTCGTCGTGAACCGCCTGCTCGCGAAGGTCATGGGCGAAGCTGCTCGGGCCGTCTACGAGGGCACGCCCATCGCCGATGTCGAGAAGGCCTTCGGCCCGCTCGGTCTCCCGATGGGGCCGTTCCAGCTGATCGACCTGGTCGGCTGGAAGGTCGCCGCGCACGTGCAGGACACGATGGTGCAGGCGTTCCCGGACCGCTTCTACGCGAACGAGAACTTCCACGCTCTCGCGGCGCTCGACGCCGTGGTCGAGAAGGACAAGGGCGGCAGGGTCACGGGATGGACCAAGCAGGCGGAGAAGCTGCTCAAGCCCGCCGTCGGCTCGGCTCCGGCGTCCGCGGCGACGATCCTCGCGCGGGTGCAGGACGGACTCGCACAGGAGATCAAGCTCATGCTCGATGAGGGCGTCGTTCCCGAGGTGGAGGACATCGACCTCTGCCTGATCCTGGGCGCCGGCTGGCCGTTCATCGACGGCGGCGCCTCGCCGTACCTCGACCGTGAGGGCGCATCCGACCGCGCCTTCGGAGGTTCCTTCCACACCCCGCAGATCCGGGGTGTCGAGAGCCGCTGATCCGGATGCTCGCACGAGGGGTCGCGCTTCGGCGCGGCCCCTCCGTCGTCCCGTCTGCGCCCGTCAGGGACGACGCGGATCCTGCTGCGCCGGGCGCTCGTCCGACTCCCCGGCACGCGGCCAGTACGACAGGGCACGCTCCGCGAGTGCGGTGATGCTCAACGAGGGATTCACGCCGGGGTTGGCAGGAACCGCGGCGCCGTCGACGACATGCAGTCCCGGATGCCCCCACACCCGGTGATAGGCGTCGATCACGCCCTCCTCCGGCGAGGCCGAGATGACGGCACCACCGAGGAAGTGCGCCGTGAGCGGCACCCCGAACACCTCGGGCCACGATCCCCGGGCTTCGGCGGGCACCCCGCCGTCCGCGGCCACCCGCGCCGCGATCGCCCGCGCCGCCCGATGCGCCTGCGGCAGATGGCTGGGGTTGGGTTCGCCGTGCCCCTGCGCGCTCGTCATGACGAGGCGCCCGAACCTGCGGCGCAGCGACAGCGTGAGGGAGTTGTTCGCGGTCTGCATCACGAGGGCGATGATGCCTCGTTCGCTCCAGCGGTGCAGGGAACCGAGCCGCAGCTGGCGAATCGGCGCGCGCAGCAGCTGTCCGAGCACGCTCGTCAGGCGCCGCCATAACGCGCGGTCTCCGGGCACGACGACCGAGGCCAGCGCGCCCATCAGGTTCGAGCCCGGGCCGTACCGGACGTTCTCGACGTGCGTCCGTTCGTCGATGTGGAACGACGTCGTGATCGCCACGCCGCGCGCGAGCTGCAGCGACTCGGGCACCCGCGTCGCCACCGCGCCGTCCAGCGCCTCGGAGTTCGTGCGTGTGAGCCGTCCCAGGGCATCGGAGATGCGCGGCAGTCGTCCCTCGTGCTTCATGCGGTGCAGCAGCTGCTGCGTCCCCCACGTGCCCGCCGCGAGCACGACCTGAGAGGCCGTGACGGTGCGCCGCGCACGACGGACCCAGGCCCCGCTCCGCCGCGTCGTGACCGCGAATCCCCCGCCGGGCAGCTCGCGGATGTCGGTGACCGTGCGCAGGGCCTCGATCACGGCTCCCCGTCGCTCCGCGAGGGCGAGATAGTTCTTCATCAGTGTGTTCTTCGCGCCCACGCGGCATCCGACCATGCAGTTGCCGCACAGCGTGCATCCGGTGCGGTCGGGGCCCTCGCCCCCGAAGAACGGGTCCGAGACGCGCTCGCCGGGCTTGCCGAACCAGACCCCGACCGGCGCATGGCGGAAGGTGTCTCCCACGCCGAGGTCGGAGGCGGCACCGGCCATGATCCGCTCGACCGGCCCGGTGTGCGGGTAGTGCTCGACGACGCCGAGCATGCGCTTCGCGGTGGCGTAGTGCGGAGCCAGCTCGCGCTCCCAGTCCGCGAGACCGTGCCACTGCGGGTCGTCGAAGAACGCGGCACCGGGCTGATACAGCGTGTTGGCGTAGTTGAGCGATCCGCCGCCGACCCCGGCACCCGCCAGGATCATGACGTGCGGGAGCCGATGGATGCGCTGCACACCGAAGCAGCCGAGAGCGGGAGCCCACAGGTAGCGTCGGAGGTTCCAGTTCGTCTTCGCGAAGTCGGAATCGGCGAAGCGGCGCCCGGCCTCGAGCACCCGCACGCGGTAGCCCTTCTCGACGAGACGGAGGGCCGCGACCGAGCCGCCGAAACCGGACCCGATGACCACGACGTCCTCATCGAACGGCATGCGCGTCCTCCTCTCGCGGCACCATGATCGTGAGTACTCCCGGTCGAACGCCGATCGTGCACACACCCGTCCCCACCCGCTCCCCGTCGGCGTAGGCGACGAGTCCGGGCGCGGACACGGTGATCGTGCGCGCACGCCGGTGCGACACCTCGCGGCGTTCGAGATGCCGACCGCGCAACAGTGACGGGAACAGCCGGAGCAGTCGCAACCGCCCGATCGGCCGCACATGCACCACGTCCAGCATCCCGTCATCGGGTCGCGCTCCTCGGCACACCGGCATACCCCCGCCGTAGCTCTCCGTGTTGCCGGCGGCGATCAGCGTGCCGGGCAGCGCGCGGGGCTGTCCCCCGTCGACCCCGAGCCGGAAGGCCATCGGGCGCAGTCGCACGAGTTCGATCACCAGTGCGAGGTAGTAACGCAGCACGCCACGTGGCCAGCGCAGGCGGTTGGTCCGGTCGCTCACCTTGGCGTCGAACCCGAGCGCCGCGACCGAGAGGAACAGCCGGACGCCCAGGTCGCTGCGGATCTCACCGACGTCGATGCGTCGCGGCGCGCCCCGCAAGGCCAGCACGGCTGCGGCGCCGGGGTCGCGCAGCGGTATCCCGAGTGCACGTGCCAGGTCGTTGCCCGTGCCTGCCGGAACCAGCACGATCGGGACGGAGTGGCGGATCACGATGTCGAGTATGCCCGCGAGTGTGCCGTCACCGCCCACCACGACGAGCGATCGCGGTCCGGCCCCCAGTGCCTCGGCCGCGAGACGGACCGTGTCCTCCGCCGACTCTCCCCGGTAGGAGCGCACCACCGCTCCCTCACCTCGCAGTCGGTCGATCGTGACCGTCGCGGCGCGCGCACCGCGACCTCTCCCCGCCGCAGGGTTCGCGAGCACAGCGATGTGCGTTCCCATCTCAGTGCTCGCCGCTCGAGACGGCGTGCTCGCACCGGACCACTCCGGTCTCCAGGAGATACCGCATGTCGGTCACCTCCCGGAGCGCGCAGCGCTCAGCGCCGCTCGTGCTGTGGGAGGTCGATCGCACCGGTCTCGCCGGCGTTCCTGGCCATCGGGATGCGGGTGCCGAGCACCTGCGCGACCACGTCCTGCGCGATCTTGGAAGCCGTCAGTCCCGCATCGACGAGGATCTCGTCGCGCGTGGCGTGATCGATGAACTCATCAGGCAACCCCAGCTCGTCGACCGCCGTGTCGATCCCGGACTCACGCAGCACCTGACGAACGCGCGTGCCGATCCCCCCGACCCGGATGCCGTCCTCCAGTGTGATCACGAGGCGGTGACGAGCGGCCAATGTGACCACGGACGGCTGGACCGGGATCGCCCACCGCGGGTCGATCACGGTGGCGCCGATGCCCTGCGCACGCAGACGTGCGGCCACGTCCATGGCGAGGGTCGCGAAGGGTCCGATCGCGACCAGGAGGACGTCCTCCGACTCACCGCGCTCGAGCACGTCGACGCCGTCCGACAGCCGCTCGATCGCGGGCAGATCAGCGGCGACGGATCCCTTCGGGAAGCGGATCACGGTGGGCGCGTCCGCGACGTCGACCGCCTCGTCGAGGGCTTCGGCGAGCCGGGCGCCGTCTCGCGGCGCGGCGATGCGGATGTGCGGGACGATCTGCAGCATCGCGAGGTCCCACATGCCGTGATGGCTGGGACCGTCGGGACCGGTGACCCCGGCGCGGTCGAGCACGAAGGTGACCCCGGCGCGGTGCAGCGCCACGTCCATGAGCACCTGGTCGAAGGCACGGCCCATGAACGTCGCGTACAGCGCGACCACGGGGTGGAGGCCGCCGAAGGCGAGCCCGGCGGCGGAGGCGACCGCGTGCTGTTCCGCGATGCCCACGTCGTAGACGCGGTCGGGGAAGCGCTCCGCGAAAGGCGCCAGCCCCGTCGGACGCAGCATCGCCGCGGTCATCGCGATCACGTCCTCCCGGCGTTCGCCGACATCGACGAGGGCGTCGGAGAAGACATCCGTCCAGCCCCGCCCCCCGGCGGACAGCGTCTCGCCGGTGAGGGGATCGATCTGCCCGACGGCGTGGAACTGATCGGCCTCGTCGTCGCGAGCGGGCTGATAGCCGTGACCCTTCTCGGTGATGGCGTGCACGATCACCGGTGCGCCGTACGACTTGGCCAGAGCGAGGGTCTCCAGCAGCGCCGGCAGATCGTGACCGTCGACGGGACCCAGGTACTTGATGTCGAGATTGGAATACAGCGCTTCATTGTTCGTGAAGCGTGACAGGAAGCCATGTGTTCCGCCGCGTACACCGCGGAACACGGCGCGCCCGACGGGGCCGAACGCGCGGAACAGCCGATCGGACTTGTGATGCAGATCCTTGTAGGCGGCCGCAGTGCGTACGCGGTTCAGGAAGCGCGACATGCCGCCGATGGTCGGCGCATAGGAGCGTCCGTTGTCGTTCACGACGATCACGAGGTTGCGGTCGTTGTCGTCGGAGATGTTGTTGAGCGCTTCCCACGTCATGCCGCCCGTGAGCGAGCCGTCGCCGACGACGGCGACGACGTGGCGGTCGGCCCGCCCGGTCGCCGTCAGCGCGCGGGAGACGCCGTCCGCCCAGCTGAGCGAGCTCGACGCGTGCGAGGACTCGACCACGTCATGTGCGCTCTCGCCGCGCTGCGGGTATCCGGCCAGGCCGCCCCGCAGGCGCAGACCGGAGAAGTCCTGGCGGCCCGTGAGCAGCTTGTGCACGTAGGACTGATGCCCCGTGTCGAAGATGAACGGATCGTCCGGCGAGGAGAAGACGCGATGCAGCGCGATCGTGAGCTCGACCACTCCGAGATTCGGGCCGAGATGCCCACCCGTGCGCGAGACGTTCTCGATCAGGAACTCACGGACCTCGCCCGCCAGTTCGACAAGCTGATCCTCGGACAAAGCGTCCAGATCGCGGGGTCCTGAGATGCTCGGAAGAATGGGCATCTGCACCTCCTACAGGCTCCGTCTGAGGCGCCCGCACGACTGCGAACGTCCTGACGATCCTATCGCGCCCGACCGGGAATCGGCCCGGAGGCGCACCCGCAGGGAACGACGAAGGGGACCCGGCGCGATGCCGGATCCCCTTCGATCGAGATGGCTCAGACGAGCGAGCGCAGCACGTACTGCAGGATGCCGCCGTTGCGGTAGTAGTCCGCCTCACCGGGGGTGTCGATACGGACGACCGCGTCGAACTCCACGACCTGCTTCCCCTCGGGCGAGTGCTCGCTCGGGGTGGCCGTGACCCGGACCGTCTTCGGCGTCACACCGTTGTTGAGCTCTTCCAGACCGGAGATCGACACGATCTCGGTGCCGTCGAGGCCCAGGGTCTCCCAGCTCTCGCCGGCCGGGAACTGCAGCGGGACGACGCCCATGCCGATGAGGTTGGAGCGGTGGATGCGCTCGAAGCTCTCGGTGATGACCGCCTTGACGCCCAGCAGGCTCGTGCCCTTGGCCGCCCAGTCGCGGGACGAGCCGGAGCCGTACTCCTTGCCACCGAAGATGACGAGGGGCGTGCCCTGCTCCTGATAGTTCATGCTCGCGTCGTAGATGTACGACTGCGGGCCGCCCTCCTGCGTGAAGTCGCGGGTGTACCCGCCCTCGACGACCTGGCCGTCGTTGACCGCGGCCACCATGGCGTTCTTCAGGCGGATGTTCGCGAACGTCCCGCGGATCATGACCTCGTGGTTGCCACGTCGCGAGCCGAAGGAGTTGAAGTCCTTGCGGTCCACACCGTGCTCGGTCAGGTACTGCGCCGCGGGTGTTCCGGGCTTGATGTTGCCGGCCGGCGAGATGTGGTCGGTCGTGACCGAGTCGCCGAGCGTCGCCATCACACGCGCGCCCTCGATGTCGCGCACCGGGGTGAGCTCCATCGTCATGCCGTCGAAGTACGGGGCCTTGCGCACGTACGTCGAGTGCTCATCCCACTGGAAGATGGCGTCATCCGGCGTCGGAAGGCTCTTCCAGCGCTCGTCGCCCTCGAACACGGTCGAGTACTGCTTGATGAACTGCTCGCGCGAGATCGACGAGTCGACGAGCGCCTGCACCTCGTCGGGCGTGGGCCAGATGTCCTTGAGGAAGACGTCATTGCCCTCGGTGTCCTTGCCCAGCGCATCCGTGTCGAAGTCGAAGTGCATCGACCCGGCCAGCGCATACGCGATGACCAGCGGCGGGCTGGCGAGGTAGTTCATCTTCACGTCGGGGCTGATGCGGCCCTCGAAGTTGCGGTTTCCGGAGAGCACCGCCGTGACCGCGAGGTCGTGGTCGTTGATCGCCGCGGAGACCTCTTCGATGAGCGGACCCGAGTTGCCGATGCAGATCGTGCAGCCGTAGCCGACGGTGTAGAAGCCGAGGCCCTCGAGGTCCTTGTCGAGTCCGGACTTCTCGTAGTAGTCGGTGACGACCTTCGAGCCCGGGCCCAGAGTCGTCTTGACCCAGGGCTTCTGCTTGAGACCCTTCTCGAGCGCCTTGCGCGCCACGAGACCTGCGGCGATCATGACCGAGGGGTTCGAGGTGTTGGTGCACGAGGTGATCGCGGCGAGCGTGACGGCACCGTTGTCGAGGATGTACTTCTCCCCCGACGGCGTGGTCACCGGCACAGGCTTGGAGGCGTTCGCCGGCGCGCCGCTGTTGATGTGCACGGGGCGCGTGGTCACCGGCTCCTCCTCGCCGGGAACCGAACCCGGGTCGGATGCGGGGAACGAGTGCTTCGACTCGAGGTCGACCATCGAGTCGGAGGTCGACGCCGCGGCGTAGGACAGGATGTCCTGCTCGAACTGCGACTTGGCCTCGGAGAGCAGGATGCGGTCCTGCGGGCGCTTCGGACCGGCGATCGAGGGGACGACCGTACCGAGGTCGAGCTCGAGGTACTCGCTGAAGGTGGGCTCGACGGTCTCGTCGTGCCAGAGCTTCTGCTCCTTCGCGTAGGCCTCGACCAGGTCGACGGCCTCGTCGCTGCGGCCCGTGAGGCGCAGGTAGTCGAGCGTGATGTCGTCGATCGGGAAGATCGCGGCGGTCGAACCGAACTCGGGGCTCATGTTGCCGATCGTGGCGCGGTTCGCGAGCGGAACCGACCCCACGCCCTCGCCGTAGAACTCGACGAACTTGCCGACCACGCCGTGCTTGCGCAGCAGATCGGTGATCGTCAGCACGACGTCGGTCGCGGTGACGCCGGCGGGGATCTCGCCGCTGAGCTTGAAGCCCACGACGCGCGGGATGAGCATGGACACGGGCTGACCGAGCATCGCGGCCTCGGCCTCGATGCCGCCGACGCCCCACCCGAGCACGCCCAGGCCGTTGACCATGGTGGTGTGCGAGTCGGTGCCGACGCAGGTGTCGGGGTAGGCACGCAGCACGCCGTCGACCTCGCGGTCGTAGATGACCTTGGCGAGGTGCTCGATGTTCACCTGGTGCACGATGCCGGTGCCCGGGGGCACCACCTTGAAGTCACTGAAGGCCGTCTGGCCCCAGCGCAGGAACTGGTACCGCTCGCCGTTGCGCTCGTACTCGATCTCGACGTTGCGCTCGAGCGCGTTCTCGGAGCCGAAGAGGTCTGCGATCACGGAGTGGTCGATGACCATCTCTGCCGGGGAGAGGGGGTTGATCTTGTTCGCGTCGCCGCCGAGAGCCGTGACGGCCTCGCGCATCGTGGCGAGGTCGACGATGCAGGGCACGCCGGTGAAGTCCTGCATGACCACACGGGCCGGCGTGAACTGGATCTCGGTGGTGGGGTCTGCCGCGGCATCCCACGAACCCAGAGCCTCGATCTGCGCCTTCGTCACGTTCGCACCGTCTTCGGTGCGCAGCAGGTTCTCCAGGAGGACCTTGAGACTGAAGGGGAGCTTCTCGTAGCCGGGCACCGTGTCGATGCGGAAGATCTCGTAGTCGGTGCTGCCGACTGTCAGGGTGCTCTTGGCACCGAAGCTGTTCACCGTGGACACGGATCCGTCTCCTTCTGGTCGAATGGGAGCGACAGGCGCTTCCATCTTGCTCGCCTCGGAGGTTCTGCGGCTAGCAAGGCGTACCTAACCAGTCTGCGCCTTTTCAGGCCCGTGCAGAAGCCTGCGATTTATCTTGACATCAAGATAAATCTATCACGCCGGAGAGGTGCTCTCGTCGCTCGGCACGCGGGGATAGAGCGCACGGACGACGAGCCAGGTGATCGCGATCAGGGGTGCGAACAGCGGCAGACCCATGATCAGCTTGAGCGTGCCGAGGGCCGTGACGTCTCCCGCGAGGTAGAGCGGGAGCTGCACCGCGAGTCGTGCGAAGAAGAGGGCAGCCCAGGCGATGCCCAACCAGAGGAAGGCGCGCCTCTTGCGACGGTCGTTCCGCCATGCGGTGCCCTCCCCCATGAGGAACCCCGCGGCGACGCCGATGAGCGACCAGCCGATGAGGGCGGAGACGAGCAGGACGGAGCCGTACACGGCGTTGGTGATGAGCCCCGGGACGAAATTGTCCTCACCGCGCCCGGTGAACAGCGCCAGCGCGGCGGCGGCGGCGGCAGCCACCAGACCGCCGATCGCGGCCGACGGGGGCGACTTCTGGACGATGCGCACGAGCGTGAAGACCGCGGCCAACCCCACCGACACCCCGAGTGCGAGGATCAGCGGCTCGGGCTGGAGCGTGAAGAGGATGACGAAGGCGAGGCTGGGCAGGACGGACTCGAGGATTCCGCGCCACCCGCCGATCGCGGACCACACGACCTTCGGCGCCGTCGCATCCTCGGACGGGTCGATTCCGGCACGACGCGCCGCGCCGCCGAGCGCCTCGCCGAGCACGTCGGACGTGCTCTTCTCCCGCGGGGCCTCCGGTTCGGGAGCGCTCACGCGGAGCCCGGCGTCGCCGGCATCTTCAGCGGGATCAGATCGCGGGGCGGCATGGGCGATCCGCCGCGCACGACGACGATCGAGCGGAACAGGTCCTCGACCTTCTCCGCCGCCTCCGGATCGGATGCCGCGGCTCCGCCGATCACGCCGCGGAGGAACCAGCGCGGACCGTCGATGCCGATGAAGCGGGCCAGACGGAGGCCGGAGCCCTCGTTCGCGGTGGCCGGGACCTCGGCGAGGAGCTCCTTGCCCAGTGCGCCGTCACGCTCCTCGACCCGTCCGCCCTGCGCCTTGACCTGATCGCGCAGCTGCACGCGGGTCTCATCCCACAGGCCGCCGGACCGCGGGGCCGCGAAGGGCTGCACCTGCAGCGAGGAATCGGCGTAGTCGAGGCCGACGGCCACGATGCGCTTCGACTGCTCCTCGACCTCGAGCCGGAGGTTCAGGCCCTCCCGGGGGAGGATCTTGATCCCGCCGAGGTCGATGTAGGGACGTACCGGGTTGGCCTCGGAGTCGTCGAAGGGGCCGTCGGTCGCCCGGTTCACCGGAGCGGACTTCGCGGAGTGGGGGGTGTTGTCAGTCATTGCTCTTCCCTGCCTGATATCCGGTGGATCCGAATCCGCCGTCGCCTCGAACGCTGGTCGGCAGCTCGTCGACCGGAATGAAGGTGGCCCGCGAGACGGGCATCACGATCAGCTGCGCGATGCGATCGCCGACCGCCACATCGTACGCGCTGTGCGTGTCCGTGTTGATCAGACTCACCTTGATCTCGCCGCGGTAGCCCGCATCGACGGTTCCCGGGGAGTTGACGATGGAGATGCCGTGCTTCGCCGCGAGACCGCTGCGCGGCACGACGAACGCCGCGTACCCGTCGGGCAGGGCGATGCGCACGCCGGTCGCGACGAGCGCTCGTTCGCCAGGGGCCAGGTGCACACTCTCGGCCGCCACGAGATCCGCACCGGCATCTCCCGGGTGCGCGTATCCGGGGGCCACGACAACACCGTCCAGAACAGGAGCGATAATGGGGACATCAACGGAATCGGTCACCCCATGAGGCTAATGCAGAACCCCACGACAGACACACGGACGTCCTACCGCGAGCGGCTGTCCCCCGGCCTCCGGCTGCTGGTCACCGTCGCCCTCGCGGGTCCCATGGTGTCCTTGATCTTCGTACCGGTCGGATCGACCGTGGCACTGATCATCGGCGCCGCGGTCTCCGCGCTGCTCGTCGTCCTCTTCGTCGCACTGACGCCCGTGGTCTCGGTCACCGGATCCGTGCTGCGCGCCGGGCGTGCGCACATCGACACGCGGTACCTCGGCGAGCCGGTCGCCCTGACCGGCGACGACGCGCGGCAGGCGAGAGGGCCCGGACTGCCTGCCCGTGGCTGGCACCTCATCCGCGGCGGGATCGACGGCATCGTGGTGGTGCCGAACACCGATCCCGACGATCCGATCGAGTCGTGGAGCATCTCGACGCGCACCCCGGACCGTCTCGCGGCCGCGATCCGCGCCTCACGGTCCTGACGCCGGGAGCGCCTGGACCGGGACTCCCCGGAATGACGACGCGCCCCTGACCGGAAGGTCGGGGGCGCGTTGTGATTCGCGTGCGCGTGCTCAGGCAGCGCACTCCTTGCAGATGGGGCCGGAAGAACCCTCGTGGTCGAGCTGCGAACGGTGCTTCACGAGGAAGCAGTTCATGCAGGTGAATTCGTCCTGCTGCGCGGGCAGCACGACGACGTCCAGTTCGAGGTCGGAGAGGTCGGCGCCAGGGAGGTCGAAGTTCGAAGGGTTGTCGGAGTCTTCGTCCCCGGAGGATCCGGAGGACTTGTCCGGAACACGCTCCTTGAGGGCTTCGATCGACTCGGAGTCGTCTTCACTCTTTCGGGGAGCGTCGTAGTCGGTTGCCATGCGGTAATTCTCCACTTTCATGGTGCGAGTGGGTGGTGCGCCGTCGGGTATCGGCGGCCACAGTTTGCACGACCAAATGCCATTTCGCAAATGCTGATCTGTGCGACAGAACAAACTCACGGCACGCCCAGACTATTCCCGGCCTCCGCCCCTCATGCGTGACACCATGAACGAACACCCATCAGAGGGGCATTCGCATGGAAAACGTCACGATCGTCGGCACAGAAGCAGGAGTGCTCGTCCTCGCCACCGAGTCGGGCGAGCGCTTCGCGCTGGCCATCGACGATGTCCTGCAGCGCGAACTCCGTCGCGCCACACGACAGGCAGAACCCGGGGCGCAGCGGCTCGCCGCCAGCCCCCGCGACATCCAGGCTCAGATCCGCGCCGGGCTGACCGCGCCGGAGGTCTCGGAACTCCTCGGCATCAGTGTCGACGACGTCATCCGGTTCGAGGGTCCCGTCCTCGCGGAGCGCGAGCACATCATCGGACAGGCGCTCGCCGTTCCCGTGCTGATCGGCAGCGAGGTCGAACCCGACGCGCAGCCGACGTTCGGTGTGGCCGTGCGCGCCAAGCTCGCCGATGTCGGCGCCTCCGACGAGCGCTGGGCGAGCTGGAAGGACGAGTCCGGTTGGATCGTCAAGCTCGAGTTCACCGCGAGCGAGGTCGACCATGACGCACGGTGGAGCTTCGATCCCCGCCGCAGCGCCCTCGCTCCCCTCAACGCCGACGCCACCCAGCTCTCGCGTCAGGGCTCCCTTCCGGAGGGGCTCATCCCCCGGTTGCGTGCCGTGGACGCGGACCGCACGAACTCGCCGTACAAGGACGAGAGCCGATTCGACTCCGGCGCTTTCGGCCCTCGACTGCTTCCGACCCCCGAGGCGGACGTGGAGGATCCGGCGCTCCCCGAGCGCTCCGATGCGGCCGCGCAGCACGCGGCCATCAAGCGCGCTCCGGAGTCGGGGTCGACGAATCCCGAGACCGCCGATCTTCTCGAGGCGCTGCGTCGCCGCCGGGGTCAGCGCGAGAACGCCCCGCTGATCGACGATCATGACGTCGCTCCCGCCGCCGACCCCACCCCGATCGCCCTCTTCGACGCGTTCGAGACGGCACCGGTCGAGCCGCTGCCCGACGACGATGCGCCCACCGACACGACTCCCGATACCCCGGGAGACACCAACGGTCGCCGACGACGTCGCAACGCGATGCCGTCGTGGGATGAGATCGTCTTCGGAGCCCGCACCGACGAGTGAGCAGCGCCTTCCGCTGACCGGCCGCTCAGCGTGCGAAGGCGCCCAGCCGGAGCAGTGGCACCCGTCGTTCCTCCGGCGTGAGAGCCCCGTGCTGTCCGACCATGCCGCGCCCGCG
The DNA here is from genome assembly GCF_055361165.1 of Microbacterium sp. TW_SC_2. Classification (NCBI taxonomy): domain Bacteria; kingdom Bacillati; phylum Actinomycetota; class Actinomycetes; order Micrococcales; family Microbacteriaceae; genus Microbacterium; species Microbacterium sp. TW_SC_2. Next base: position 1,714,048 of record NZ_CM143952.1, read on the forward strand.
TTGATCGGCCGCCGTGCCGTCGTACAGGGCCGCGGTGCCGCGCGCGATCGCGAGGAGATCACCGATGCGTGATGCCGCGGCGTCCGTGACCGACGGGCCGAACAGTCCGCTCTCGATCGCCTCGTCACGGGAGACCACATCCGCCGTCCCCTCCAGATCGCGGCGCCACCGCGCGTGCACGCCCGCGGGATCGGCATCCGGCTCCAGGTAGACGTGCAGCATCCGCGGCTCTCCTCCGAGATGGCGGATGCCGTCCAGATGCGCGCTCTCGAGGATCACCTGACGGCGTACCGGAACATCGACCATCCCGTGGTCGGAGGTCACGAGCACGCCGACGCGCCCGGGGACACGCCGCGCGAGCGCGGCGTCGACGTCTTCGAGCGCCGCGAGCCAGGCGGACGAGTCGACGCCGTGCTTGTGACCCGCCTTGTCCACCTCGGGCAGATAGCAGTAGACGAGCGCGCCGGGATGCCGCTCCGCGAGCTCGTAGGCCGCCTCCACGCGCTCGGCCGCAGTGGCGGCGGCGACGAATTCGGCTCCCCGGAGCGTCGCGCGGGTGAATCCGCTCCCGGCGTAGGCGGCGACCCCCACCGCGAAGGCCGGACGCCCCGCGTCCTGCGCCCGCTCGAAGATCGTCGGTCGAGGCTGCCACGTCGCCGGGTCTATGCCTTCGCTCTCCCAGCCCGTGAGCTGGTTCACCAGCCGGTCGCGCGCGCGGTCGAGCACACGGTACCCGACGAGGCCGTGGAGGCCCGGCGAGGCGCCCGTGAGGATGCTCGTCAGAGCCGCAGCCGTCGTCGACGGGAACACCGACTCGGCGACATCCTTCTTCGACATGCCCGTCGTGAGCGCTCGGGCGTGACCGGCGTGAGCACGGAGGCTGATCGCCCCGAGGCCGTCGATCACCACGAGCACGACGGACTGCACCGGCGGCAGGGCGTCCGACTCCCCGCGGAGCGCGGCGAACAGGTCGGACGCCACCCCGACCACACTCCGGGTCGACGCGGCCTCGGACGGTAGCATGAGGGACATCCGTGCCAGTCTGGCACAGGCCACCAGAACGCCCTCAGGAAGTCCATGCCGAAAACTCCTCCGCCCGAGCCCGTCGAAGAGCGCATCCAGGACATCGACCTCTCGAGCGAGATGCAGGGCTCGTTCCTCGAGTACGCGTATTCGGTCATCTACTCCCGGGCTCTTCCGGACGCGCGCGACGGACTGAAGCCCGTGCAGCGACGCATCCTGTACCAGATGGCCGAGATGGGTCTGCGGCCCGACCGCGGACACGTGAAGAGCGCCCGCGTCGTCGGCGAGGTGATGGGGAAGCTGCACCCGCACGGCGACACCGCGATCTACGACGCCCTGGTGCGCCTGGCGCAGGAGTGGGCCCTCCGCGTGCCGCTGATCGACGGACACGGCAACTTCGGCTCTCTCGACGACGGTCCCGCCGCGGCCCGTTACACCGAGGCGCGGCTCGCGCCCCCGGCCCTCGCGCTGACCGAGAACCTCGACGAGGACGTCGTCGACTTCATCCCGAACTACGACGGACAGTTCCAGCAGCCCTCGGTGCTGCCCGCCGCCTTCCCGAACCTGCTCGTCAACGGCGCCAGCGGCATCGCGGTCGGCATGGCCACCAACATGGCTCCGCACAACCTGATCGAGGTCGTCGCGGCCGCCACGCATCTGCTCGAGAATCCGGATGCGACCACGGAAGACCTGATGGAGTTCGTCCCGGGTCCCGACTTCCCGGCGGGCGGCGTGCTGATGGGTCTCGACGGCGTGAAGGACGCCTATGCCACGGGACGCGGCGCGCTGAAGGTGCGCGCGAAGGTCTCCGTGGAGCCGCTGGGACCGCGCCGCACCGGCATCATCGTCTCGGAGCTGCCCTACATGGTCGGCCCTGAGCGGCTGATCGAGAAGATCCGCGACGCGGTGCAGTCGAAGAAGCTGCAGGGCATCAGCGATGTCACCGACCTCACCGACCGCAACCACGGTCTGCGTGTCGCGATCGGGATCAAGACCGGGTTCGACCCGAACGCCGTGCTCGAACAGCTCTACCGGCTGACGCCGCTGGAGGACTCCTTCAGCATCAACAACGTCGCCCTGGTCGACGGGCAACCGCGCACCCTGGGCCTCAAGGAGATGCTCAGCGTCTACGTGGCGCACCGTCTCGAGGTCATCACGCGCCGCAGCCGCTACCGGCTCGCGCGCCGCGAGGAGCGCCTGCACCTCGTCGAGGGTTTGCTGATCGCGATCCTCGACATCGACGAGGTCATCCAGGTCATCCGGTCGTCGGACGACTCCGAGCAGGCGCGCAGCCGACTGCGTTCCGTGTTCGACCTGAGCGAGCTGCAGGCGGAGTACATCCTCGAGCTGCGCCTCCGGCGTCTGACGAAGTTCTCGCGCATCGAGCTCGAGGCCGAGCGTGACGCGCTCAAGGCCGAGATCGCGAAGCTCCGGGAGCTGCTCGGAAGCCCCGCGCTGCTGCGCGCCGCGGTCGCCTCGGAGCTGGACGCGGCGGCCGACGCCTACGGCACCCCCCGCCGCACGCTGCTGATGAACGCCGCGCCCCCCAAGCCCCGCGCCACCAAGGGCGCGGTCGACCTTCAGATCGCCGACGCGCCGACCGTGCTGGTGCTGTCCACCACGGGGCGCGCCGCCCGCGTCGACCTCGTCGAGGGCCAGGAGCTCACTGTGCCGGCCCGCCGCAGCAAGCACGACGCGATCCTGACCACGTTCGAGACGACCGTGCGCGCCGAGATCGGCGCGCTGACCAGCGCGGGACGCGTGGTGCGCTTCTCCCCCGTCGATCTGCCCTCCGTGCCGTCCAGCTCGGTGCAGCTGGCAGCCGGCACCCCGCTGCGCGACTATCTGAACATCACGACGCGGGGCGAGCGGGTCGTCGGGTTCGTGCGCTTCGACAGCGAGACCCCGATCGCCCTCGGAACGCTGCAGGGCACGGTGAAGCGCATCGTGCCGTCGACCCTGCCGGTTCGCCCCGAGATCGAGGTCATCGGACTGAAGACCGGCGACACCGTCGTCGGTGCGGCCGAGGCCCCGGATGACGCGCAGCTCGTCTTCGTCACCACCGATGCTCAGCTGCTGCGCTTCTCGGCCGCGATCGTGCGTCCGCAGGGCGCACCCGCCGGCGGCATGGCCGGCATCAAGCTCGGCGCGGGAGCCTCGGTGCTGTTCTTCGGCGCCGTGGGTGCGCTGGAGGATGCCGTGGTCGCCACCGTCTCGGGAGCCGAAGGCATCCTGCCCGGCACCGACGCCGGACGCGCCAAGGTCACGGCGTTCACGGAGTACCCGGCCAAGGGCCGCGCGACGGGCGGAGTACGTGCGCACTCCTTCCTGAAGGGCGAGGACCGTCTCACTGTCGCCTGGGTGGGTCCGGCGCCGGCGCAGGCCGTCGATCCGACCGGTGCGGTGCGCAAGCTCCCCGAGGCGGGCGCGCGCCGCGACGCCTCGGGCCAGCCGATCGAAGGACTGATCGGAAGCATCGGTCGCACGCTGGTCTGAGCGCCACAGCTCGCGCGCTGCGCTGCGGGACTCAGAGACGCAGGGCGAGCACGTTCGCGGTCAGCCCCGCCGCCGTGCCGCAGAGCACCACCGTGTCGCCGGACGAGACGGTCCCGGCGTCGAGCGCACGAGCGAGCATGAACGGCACCGACGCGGACACCATGTTGCCGTACGCCGACACCTCATCGACGCGGCGATCCCGCGGCACCCCGAGGCGGTCGAGCATGGGCCCCAGCGCCGCGGACGCCTGATGCGGAATCCACAGGGCGACATCGTCGTACGAGATGCCGGAGCGAGCATGGAACCGCGCGAAGAAATCGGGCAGCACGCGCATCATCCCGAGGAGTGCACGACGGCCGTCCATGTCGAAGAGGTAGTCGCCGGGCGCGGACGACGCGTACGCCTGCGCGGGCGACCGCGAGAGGCCTCCGCGGATCTCGGTGTCGTGGGCATAGGCGGGCCAGGTCTGCTGGGCGCTGGCGATCACGCCGCGGTCAGGTGACTCGGAGCGGCGCAGCACCACAGCGACCCCCGCATCGCTGAACAGCTCGTAGCTCTCCCGCTGCTCCGGATCGAGGAAGCGCGAGCCCACGTCGCCCGCGAAGACCAGGATCGTCTCGTGGTCACCGGCGTCCAGATAGCGGGAAGCGATGTCGAGCGCGGTGATGAAGCTCGTGCAGGTCGAGTTCACGTCGAATGCGGCGGCGTGCCCCTGCAGGGTCAGACGCTCCCACACGAGAGCGGCGGTGCAGGGAATCGGCTGGACACCGGCCGCGGATGCTCCCACCACGAGGTCCACCTCGTCCGGGTCGATGCCGGCGTGAGCCAGGGCACGCTCGCAGGCCGTCGCGAGCATGTCGAGGTGCGTCATCTCTTCGCCGATGCGGTAGCGCACCTGATCGCCGAACCGCACGATCCCCTCGGGGAGGACGCTCCCCCACCCGACGATCTCACAGCGTCTCATCGGCATCCCCCTCCCAGGTCCGCATCACACGACGCAGCTTCACCGATCCGTCATGCACGAACGTCCGGAACTCGAGCTGCGGCATGACGCATCCGAGTCGATCGGCGAGGATCGCGATCTCCTCGCTCACCCGACGCCGGCTCCGATCATCGACCACATCGAGGGCGATCTCCCAACGCCGCGCCGCGGTCTGCACGACGCGGTACTCCTCGAATCCCTCGGCGTACAGCAGCGACCGGGTCACCAGGTCAGCGAAGACGGGGACCGCGCCGCCGTCCCGCCCCGGCAGGAGGAGGGTGTCTCCCTCCCGCCCCTCGATCCGCTCGATCGCCGCGAGGGCGCTCCCACACGGGCATGGCTCGACCCGGCTCCGCAGCACATCACCGAGTCGATAGCGCACGATCGGCTGCGCCCGGCGTTCCAGGTCGGTGATGATCGGGGTGAACCGCTGCGCGTCGAGCGCCTCGCGTTCGAACAGCACCGCATCCTCGTTGAGATGCAGGACCCCGAGCGGGCAGGTGTGGGCCAGGAACCCCTCGGTGCACTGGTAGAGCTGGTGCAGGAGCGGCTGCCGCAGCGAGGCGGCGATCAGACGCGCGTCGGCGATCTCCAGCACCTCCGCGACGGCGTAGACCTTCTGGGGCATCGCGGTCAGGAGGCCGGCATCGGCCGCGCGCGCGAGTACGCGGAGCACCGACGGCGGGGCGACGAGGATCGTCGGCGCGTAGTCGGCCAGACGGCGGATGTTCTCGTCCATGTCGGCGTAGACGTCGAAGTAGGAGAACGACACCGCGCGTGATCCCACCGACTCGTAGAGAGAATTGTCGGCGCGCAGGAACAGGGCGATCCGGTGTCCCCACAGCCGGCCACGAGGGAGGGTGCGCGCGAGCACGGTGCCGACCCAGGCATCGCGCTCGCGGGGGCTGACCACGAACAGTCCCCGGTGACCGCTGGTTCCGCTGGACAGCCCCACCGAGTGCTCACCGAGATCCGCGTCGAAGTCGCGCGAGCGCTCGTTCGCGATCGCCAGCTCGAGCGCTTCATCGCGGCTCGCAGCCACCGTGTTGATGTCGTCGAAGCGGGCCATCATCAGCCCCTTGTCCATCGTCGGCAGCCTGGAGAAGGGGCGGTCCGCGAGGAGGTCGGCGAAGTACGGCGACCTCCTCCGCAGGAACCGCAGGTGACGGCGCAGCAGCCGCGCCTGGCGTCGCTCGACGGCGCGTCGCGTGCGCAGCGGCCGCAGCCAGCGCACGGCCGCGAACCGCGCGAGGATCCGCAGGGACGACATCAGCTCAACAGCTCCGTCTGCTCCACCGGGTCGTGGCTGCAGACGATCCGGATGCCGGCGTCAGCGAGCGCCTGCAGACGACGGGCCGTCGCGCCGTACGCCCTGGCATCGTGCTGCACCGCACGCGGCACGGCGCGGAGGTCGTCCGCCGCCCCCAGCAGATCGGCACCCCAGGCGGCATCGCCGGCGAGCAGGACGCGCCGGTCGACGAGCGCTCCGACGTGCCCGTCGGCGTGTCCTGGCAGATCGACGACGAGGTAGCTTCCGTCGCCGAGGAGATCGGCCGCCCGGAGCGCGACACCGGCGATCTCGACGGGTGCGAAGTCGGCGTCGTCCAGCACCCGGCGCCGAGCATCGGGGAACCACGCGGGCAGCAGGCCCGTGAGCACCCCCGCCGTGAGCGGCGGAGACGCCAGCGTCCGCAGGTGGCCGGCGGTCAGGACGAACGTGGCATCCGGGAACCGCTGCACGCCGCCGATGTGGTCCGGGTGCAGGTGCGAGAGCACGACGTGGGTCACGGAGGCGGGATCCACCCCGTCCCGCTCCAGGCGCAGGGCGACGTCGTCCGCGGGCTCGATCCGAGGGGGCAGGAGGCGGCGGTACACCGCGCCGCGCCACCCCGTGTTCCAGGCACCGACCGCGTAGCCGGTGTCGAACAGCACGCGGCGATCGCCCGGGGCGTCGAACAGGAAGACGCCGGCGGGGAACTCACGGACGCCGCCCTCGGCGCCCCGGAACATCCCGGCGAGGTCGTGCGAGGTGCGGCCGCACACGTAGTGGCGGAGCCGCGCGGTCATGCGCGACCCCGCAGGTCGGCGGCGACCCGCGTCAGGGCATCATCGAGGGTGACTGTCGGCCGGTAGCCGAGATCGCGGACAGCCCGCGTGAGGTCCAGCGTCTGCGAGTAGGCGATCGTGCTCAGCGTGTATCGGGTCAGCGGAGGCTCGGGGCGCCCGGGAAGCACGCCGCAGACGGCTTCCAGGGCGGTGGCCGCGGCCCAGGCCAGACGGCGGTTCATCGGGCGCATCCGTGGCTCCTCTCCGACGAGCGAGAGGAGCGTGGCCAGCAGCTCGCGGAACCGGCGCGGTTCTCCGTTCGAGATGTTGTAGACGCCGCCGCGCGGGTCGCCGCGATCGAGTGCCAGCCGGAGCGCCGAGGCGGCGTTCTCCACTGCGGTGACGTCGATGACGTTGTCCCCGCCGTCGAACACCGGGATCCCGACACGGGCATGCACCTCGAGCAGCCGAGGGATGAGGCTGGGATCTCCGATGCCGATCAGTCCCCGGGGCCGCACGATCACCAGTTCCGGGAGCACGCCTCGCACCCCGGCTTCCTGGAGCAACCGCTCCGCCGCGATCTTCGAGCGGATGTACCCGTTCAGACGGTTGTCCGTGTCGACCTCATCCTCATCGATCCCGATCCGGTCGCGGGGTGCGGCGTACACGCTGGGCGACGAGACATGGACGACGCGGCGCACGTCGTTGCGACGAGCGAACTCGACGACGTGCGCTGTGCCCTCGACGTTCGCCGCGCGGAACTCCGCCCAACGCCCCCAGGGGCTCGACAGTGCCGCGCAGTGGATCACGGCATCGACGGGGAGCACGACCGTCGCGAGAGCCGCGAGATCTCCGACGATGCGGTGCTCGGGGTCGGCGACACGGGCGAGAGCCCGGGTGTCGCGACCGGCGGCGAACACCTCGTGGCCGTGCGCACGCAACTCGCGTACGACGTATCCGCCCAGGAACCCGCTGGCCCCCGTCACCAGCACACGGTCCCCGGACTCCGACATATCCCCGATGCTAGGCCACGCCGTCACCCTGGCCGGGGACGAGGAGTGCGCGTGGCGCCTCTAGGGTGAGGAGGTGCGCATCGCGATGGTCACCGACTACTACCTGCCGACCCTGGGCGGTGTGCAGACGGTGATCAAGGCGCACAAGGAGGCGCTCGAGCAGGCTGGACACGAGGTCGTGGTGTTCGCTCCCCTCTCCGCGCCGAGCGATGACGACGCAGTGCGGCGGTTGCCCACCGCCCGCCTGTTCGCCCCCGACGGCTATCCCTTCGCCTGGAAGCCCTCGGCCGTCGCGGCCGCGCTGCGCGCGGGGCTCGCCGGCGCTGGTTTCGACGTCGTGCACGTCCACACCGAGATGTTCGCCGCGCTCGGTGCCTTCGAGGCAGCACGCGCGCTCGGCATCCCGCTGGTGCAGACCATGCACGGACGGATCGACGTGTACACGCGCTCCGTGCTGCCGGTGCCGGGGGTCACGACGGCCGTGCTGGCCGCGATGCACCGGCGTCGGCTGCCGCACCAGGAACTGCCCTCCGGCATCGAGGCACGATATGCCCGCACCCCGACGGCGCGGCGCATGTGGCGCCTCATGGTGAGCCAGGCGAACGCCGCCCACCAGGTGATCGTCCCGTCGGCGCACTTCGCTCGGAAGCTCCGCGATCAGGGCGTGCGCTCTCCCCTGAGCGTGCTCTCGAACGGGCTGGAAGACTCGGTGCTCGCGGCGATCGGCACACCCACCGTGCGGGTGCCGGAGCGACGCGGCCCCCTGCGCGTGGTCTGGTGCGGTCGACTCTCTCCCGAGAAGCGACCCGAGGTGTTCCTCGATGCCATCGCACAGGTGCCGGGGATCGCCGCCCATATGTACGGGGACGGCGTCGCCCGCCGATCGATCGCACGCCGTGCCGCTGCGCTTCCGGCCGGGCGGCTGACGGTGCACGGACCGGTGCCGCAGACCGCGGTGCTCCGGGGGATGCGCGACGCAGACGTGCTGGTGTCGACGTCCTTCGATTTCGACAATCAACCGATGGTGATCCTCGAGGGCATCGCTTCCGGCCTCCCGGTCGTCGTCACCGACCCCGACCTTCTCGAGGCGCTGCCCCGAGAAGGCGCGATCGCCACCGCGGCACCGGATGCCGCGGCTCTCGCCCGGACGCTCCGCACCCTCCGAGACGATCCTGCACGCCTGACGGCGATGAGCGCCGCAGCGATCTCGCATCGCCCGCACATCGCACAGACCGCACACAGGGACGCGCTCGTGGACGTGTACCGCGCCGCGATCACCGGATGACACCGGCGCTCAGGCGTCGATGGCCTCGCGGGAAAGCCGATCGGACGAGTCGATGATGAACTCCCGGCGCGGAGCGACCTCGTTGCCCATCAGGAGCTCGAACACGCGTCCGGCGGCCTCGGCGTCCTCCATGCGCACGCGACGCAGCAGACGCCCTGAGCGGTCCATGGTGGTGTTCGCCAGCTGCTCGGCATCCATCTCGCCGAGACCCTTGTAGCGCTGGATGGGCTCGTGCCAGCGCTTGCCCGCCTTGCGCAGCTTCGCCAGCAGCGTATGCATCTCCTGCTCGCTGTACGTGTAAATGGTCTCGTTCGGCTTGGAGCCGGGGTTCATCACGATGATCCGGTGCAGGGGCGGCACCGCGGCGAACACCCGGCCGTCCTCGATCAGCGGACGCATGTAGCGGAAGAACAGCGTGAGCAGCAGCGTGCGGATGTGCGCGCCGTCGACGTCGGCGTCACTCATCAGGATCACCTTGCCGTAGCGGGCCGCGCTGATGTCGAAAGACCGGCCGGAGCCTGCTCCGATGACCTGGATGATCGACGCGCACTCGGCATTCGACAGCATGTCGCCCACCGAGGCCTTCTGCACGTTCAGGATCTTGCCACGGATCGGCAGCAACGCCTGGAACTCGCTGTTGCGCGCGTTCTTGGCCGTGCCCAGCGCCGAGTCCCCCTCGACGATGAAGAGCTCGCTCCGATCGACCTCGTTGGTGCGGCAGTCGACGAGTTTCGTCGGGAGCGTGGACGACTCCAGCGCATTCTTGCGCCGCTGGGTCTCCTTGTGCGCGCGCGCCGAGACGCGGGCCTTCATCTCCGCGACGATCTTGTCGAGCAGCTGAGTCGCCTGGTTCTTGTCGTCGCGCTTGGTCGAGCTGAAGCGGGCGCCGAACTCCTTGCGGAGGACCTGGGCCACGATCTGGCGCACGGCAGGCGTGCCGAGCACCTCCTTCGTCTGCCCCTCGAACTGCGGCTCCGGGACATTCACCGTGAGCACGGCCGTGAGGCCGGCGAGGACGTCGTCCTTCTCGAGCTTGTCGTTGCCGACCTTGAGTCGGCGCGCATTCTGATCGACCTGGGCGCGGAGCACCTTGAGCATCTCCTGCTCGAAGCCCTGCTGGTGCGTTCCGCCCTTCGGCGTCGCGATGATGTTGACGAAGGAGCGGATGGTGGTCTCGTATCCGGTGCCCCACCGCAGAGCGATATCGACCTTGCAGACACGATCGACCTCGGTGGCGATCATGTGACCGTCGGCCTGAAGGACCGGGACGGTCTCGGTGAAGGTCCCCTCGCCCTGGATGCGCCAGTTGTCGGTCACGGGAGGATCGGAGGCGAGATAGTCGACGAACTCGGAGATACCGCCCTCGTAGCGGTACGACGTCTCGATGCGCTCCTCGGCACGGTTGTCACGGATGACGATCTCGAGACCGGGGACGAGGAAGGCCGTCTGGCGGGCACGGTTCTCGAGCTCGCCGAGCTGGAAGGCCGCATCCTTCGTGAAGATCTGTCGGTCGGCCCAATAACGCACCCGGGTTCCGGTGACGCCGCGTTTGGTCTTGCCGACCACGAGCAGCTCGCTGCCGTCCTCGAAGGGCGTGAACGGTGCGTCGGGACGCTTCTCCCCGGAATCGGCGAACCGGCCGGGCTCGCCGCGGTGGAAGGACATGGCGTACGTCTTGCCGCCGCGGTCCACCTCGACGTCGAGGCGCTCCGAGAGCGCGTTCACGACAGAGGCACCGACGCCGTGGAGCCCGCCGGATGCCGCATAGGAGCCGCCGCCGAACTTGCCGCCGGCGTGCAGCTTCGTGAACACGACCTCGACGCCGGTGAGCCCCGTGCGGGGTTCGACGTCGACCGGGATGCCGCGGCCGAGGTCGTGCACCTCGACGCTGCCGTCGGAATGCAGGATGATGTCGATCTTGGAGCCGCTGCCGCCCACCGCCTCGTCGACGGCGTTGTCGATGATCTCCCACAGGCAGTGCATGAGCCCGGGCGATCCGTTCGACCCGATGTACATCCCGGGACGCTTGCGGACAGCCTCGAGGCCCTCGAGCACCTGGAGATGATGGGCTGAATACTCGGCGGTCACAATCTCCGAGTCTATTCTCGGTCGGACCATCCGCCCTGCAGACACTCCCCGGCAGGCTCCGGCCGCGACCACTCGCGTACGCGCTGAGCGAAACACGCCGTGATCCGGGCATGCACCCAGGTATCCCGTGGTTGTATTGAGCACGCTCCACAGCGAACCCGACACCCGAGGAGGCACCGAGATGAACGCTACGACCGAACGTGAGACCTCTACCGTCGAGTTCCGCCTCACCGCGATGGACCGTTGCGATTCATGCGGCGCTCAGGCGTACATCGCCGCCGAGGTCAACGGCTCCGAGCTCCTCTTCTGCGCCCACCACGGCCGCAAGTACGAAGAGAAGCTCCGCAGCGTCGCCACCAGCTGGCACGACGAGACCTCGCGTCTCATCGACGCCGTCTGAGGGCTTCGCCCGCTCCGAACGAGGTGCCGCACGGCTCGCGCCGGGACGTCAGTCGATGACGCTCCGGCGCACTCGTGTGCTCAGCCGCGTCAGGATCTCTTCCCCGACCGTGTCGATGGACTCAGCCAGCGTGGTCGCGCTCATCTCGCCGTGTGCGCCCGGTCCGAACAGATGCACCTCGTCGCCGACGGCCATTCCCGGCCACCCCTCGACGACGCAACTCGTGGGATCGACGCGCCGGAGAACCCGTGAGCCGTCGGGCGTGCCGACCACGGACCCCGCCAGCGTCGAAGGGAGCCCGTCGAAGCTGCCGATCCCGACCACCGCGCTTTCACCGTCGAGCCGTGTGACCGGTGCGACCAGGGAAGCGATCGGCGCGATGCCCTCGAGATCCGGGCCGTCCGCAGACCGCACTCCGTAGCAGAACGCCCCGATGCGCGACAACGAGCCACGGAGCTCCGATCGCCACCAGGACGCAGCCGATGCCGTGAGGTGGTGGAGAACGGGTCGCGCTCCCGCCTCCTCCACGACGCGGATCGCCTCCAGGAACACGGCCTGGGCCTCGTCGTCCTCCGCGTCGCTCGCCTCGGCGATATGGCTCCAGACACCGGCGAACTCGACGATCCCCGCGTCTTCCGCGGCGCGCGTCACCCCGACCGCCTCGGCCCACTCCTGCGGCAGCAGTCCGTTGCGACGCAGTCCGGTGTCGATCTTGAGATGCACGCGGGCGACGACACCGAGGTCACGGGCCCGTCGGATCACCCGGTCCAGGTACTCCGCGCTCCCGACACCGAGGTCGATCCCGTTCCGGAGTGCCTCGTCGATCTCCTCGTCGGTCGAGGTCGCCCACGCGAAGATGCGCACGCGGCCTCCCGCATCCCGGCGCACATCGAGTGCGGTGCGCACGTCGTAGCTGCCGAACCAGGAGACACCGACGCGCTCCGCCTCGGAGACCGTCCACGCCAGCCCGTGCCCGTAGGCGTCGTCCTTCACCACGAGCATCAGCTCCGACGGCTCGATGCGCGCGCGGACAGCGCGGATGTTGTCGCGGAAGGTTCGAGCATCCAGCCGCAGTTCGGGGCGGGTCATGCCTCCCACCCCCGGACCGCGTGCATGCCGGCGACGCAGATGAGCTCAGGGATCGAGAGTCCCGTGACGGCTGCCCAGCGGGCGAGCGCCGGAGCAGCCGGACCGGTGCCCCCGAAGTAGGTGACCTCCGCGCCGATCGCGACGTCCGCGCCCTGGAGGTCCACCACGCACACGTCCATCGCGACGCGCCCGATGATCGGTCTCTCGACGCCGTCGATCTCGACGTGCGCCGCGTTGCCGAGGGCTCGGACGATGCCCTGCGCGTAGCCGCCTGTGACGAGCGCCGCCGTGGTGTCCACGGTCGCCCGGTGCGTGTAGCCGTAGGAGACGGCATCACCGGCGCGGAGCGGTTTGGTCGACAGCACGCGCCCGACGAGTCGCATCACCGGGGTCGTCTCGAGTACGCCGCCGAGGCTCGGGAGGCCGTACAGCGCGAAGGCATCGATGTCCGGCACGCCGTCCGTCGTCGCGTCGATCCCCTCGAGCGCCAGAGCTGCGACGTCTCCGGCCGAGTCGACCAGCACCCGCGCGGGGCCGGCCGCCGTCACCGCGTGCGCGACGGGAAGGATGCCATGCCCCCACGCGTCGCGTCGGAGATCGGCCAACAGCCCCCCTTTCCGGACGGCGGACTGCGCCGACGACGCCAGGGCCGAACGGGAGATCACCGCCCGCGGACGGGCACTCGATGTCGTGTCACACACGCTCTCCACACTAGCTTCCGCTCACTCAGGGTTCCCTGCGGCGCCCCCGTAGACTGGAATCACCCCCAACCTTCGGAGCACAATGTCTCGTCTTTCCCTTGCGCCCCGCGTGCGCTATCTGCTGGGTCGCGCTCGACGCATCGACGTCGGGTCGGTCGTGGAGCGCGCCCGTGAGGCCTCCGCCCAGCACCACAAGCCCGTGCCCTCGGTCGTCGCCGACATGCTGTGGTCTGCGGCGCGGCACAACGTCGGCTTCCAGGACTACATCGACTACGACTTCGCCATGCTGACCCGCGCCGAGCGCGAGACGTTCATGACGCACCCGGTGTCGAACCAGCTCTCGCAGCGGTACGACCACCCCGACTTCCGCTGGATCTTCCAGGACAAGGTCGCCTTCGACCGTCATTTCGCCGAGTACCTGCATCGCGACTGGATGGTCGTGGAAGAGGGGAACGCGGACGCCGTGCGCGAGTTCACCCAGCGCCTCGGCACCGTCGTCACCAAGGAGCCCGTCGGCCAGGCCGGGACCGGCGTGCATCGCTATCACGCCGCCGGCATCGAGGACTGGGATGAGTTCCACCGCGGGCTGCTCAGCCGCGGCGAGCTGCTCATCGAAGAGGTCATCCGCCAGCACGAGGCGCTCTCGGCCGTGTGCCCCGGCACCGTGAACACCACCCGCATCACCGCCTTCTTCGACGGCGAGAAGGCGCACATCCTCGCCATGGCACAGAAGTTCGGACGGGGTGCGGTGAGCGATCAGATGACCTTCGGCGGCTTCTACACGATGCTCGACGCCGATGGACACGCGGTCGGCGCAGGATACGACTCGCACGGTCATGTGCACGAGAAGCACCCGGACACGGGCTTCCCGATCGCCGACTTCCAGCTCCCCCACATGGACCAGGTCCGCGCCTTCATCGACAAGGTGGCGCGCGTGGTCCCCCAGGTCCAGTACGTGGGCTGGGACATCGTGGTCTCCCCCGACGGTCCAGTCCTGGTCGAGGGCAACTGGGGCGCCGGCGTGTACGAGAACAAGCCGAGCGTCACGGGTATCCGCACCGGGCACAAGCCGCGCTACCGCGAGGCCATCGGCTTCTGACAGCAGGTACCGCCTCCGCACGAGACGACGAAGGCCCGGATGCCGAGCATCCGGGCCTTCCGCCGTTCGGTTCCTGAGCCTGATGCGGGGTCAGACCGCGCGGACGATGCCGAGCGGCGTGGACTCCAGGCCCTGACCGAGCGGGTTGTCTCCGAGGATCTTGACGAGACGACGCTCGCCGTCCTTGTCGAGGGTGGAGCCGAGGATGTTGCCGCCGAGATCGTTGATGTCGACCACCGCGACCTCTGCGGCGCCTCCGACGAGCTTCTTGATCCGCGCCGCGACCTCATCGGGGTTCTTGGGCCCGAGCACGACCGCCTCGTTGTACGGAGGGATGGTGTGCTTGGTCGGCCCGTCGATCGCGCGCGCCTTGTCACCCGCGATCCGGTAGAAGTCGCCGCGTCGTCCGAAGGCCTTCGTGACGGCCGCCACGGCGGCCGCGAACAGGATCCGCGGTGTGCCGCACTCGCGCAGAGCCATCTCCATGGTCTCGGGCATGCCGAGGCCGATGCCGTACGGGGTGCGCGTGACGTACTTCGACAGGAAGAGCGCCAGCTTGCGCGGCTGGATCTCGTCCAGGCGGTAGGACCGCCCCTGCGTGATCGCCACGATCTTCTCGGTCACGAACAGGAGGTCGCCCGCCTGGACGTGATCCTTCGCGTATTCCGTGATGATGGCGTCGAGGTCGTCGTCGGGCATGACGACGCGGGTGCGCAGCGGGATGCGGGCGTAGCTCGTGCCGTCGACGCTTGTCTCGAGGGCCTTGCCGTCGTTCGCCTGGCTCATTCGAGGTAATCCCGCAGCGACTGCGAGCGGCTCGGGTGGCGCAGCTTCGCCATCGTCTTCGACTCGATCTGACGGATCCGCTCACGGGTCACGCCGAACGTGTCGCCGATCTGGTCGAGGGTCTTGGGCTGACCGTCACCGAGACCGAAGCGCATCCGGATCACTCCGGCTTCGCGCTCCGAGAGCGAGTCGAGCAGCTGCTCGAGCTGCCGCTGGAGCATCGTGAAGCCGACGGCGTCGGCCGGGACGACCGCTTCCGTGTCCTCGATCAGGTCGCCGAACTCGCTGTCGCCGTCTTCACCGAGAGGGGTGTGCAGCGAGATGGGCTCACGCCCGTACTTCTGCACCTCGACGACCTTCTCCGGGGTCATGTCGAGCTCGCGGCTGAGCTCTTCCGGAGTGGGTTCGCGACCGAGGTCCTGAAGCATCTGGCGCTGCACGCGGGCGAGCTTGTTGATGACCTCGACCATGTGCACCGGGATGCGGATGGTGCGGGCCTGGTCGGCCATCGCACGGGTGATCGCCTGGCGGATCCACCACGTCGCGTAGGTCGAGAACTTGAATCCCTTGGTGTAGTCGAACTTCTCGACCGCACGGATGAGACCCAGGTTGCCCTCCTGGATGAGGTCGAGGAACTGCATGCCACGACCGGTGTAGCGCTTGGCGAGCGAGACCACGAGTCGCAGGTTGGCGCCGAGCAGGTGGCTCTTGGCGCGCTGACCGTCGCGGGCCACCCACTGCAGGTCGAGCCCGAGCTGGCCGGCCTTCTCGGCGGCCGTCATGGTCGACAGCTTCTCCTCGGCGAAGAGTCCGGCCTCGATGCGCATCGCGAGCTCGACCTCTTCGGCCGCGTTCAGCAGCGCGACCTTTCCGATCTGCTTCAGGTAGTCCTTGACCGGGTCGGCCGTCGCGCCGGTGATCTGCGTCGAGTAGACGGGGACGTCCTCGTCGTCACTCGACGAGATGACGATCGCGCCCGTCGGGAGCGGCTCGGTGAACTTCGGCTTGCTGTCGTCCTCTTCGTCGTCGCCGACCTCGGCGGCAGCGGCGGGGGCCTCGTCGTCTTCGACGACGTCGTCGGCCTTCTTCTTCTTGACAGGAGCGCGCTTGGCAGCCGCGCGCTTCGCTGCGCTCAGCGGCGCGGGCTTCTCAGCCGCATCCTTCGACTCGACCGGCGCGTCAGACGTCGTCTCGGCAGCGGCCTTCTTCGTCGTCCGGGATTTGTTGGTCGTGGCAGGAGTCACGTTTCGCCTTTCACGGAGCGGAAGAACCACTCCGGGACATTTCGGACACTAGTAAGACCCTTGTCAAGTCCAGTCTGGAAAAGCACTGATTGACAACGGGTCAGACTCCTAGTATCGCACACGTGTGGCGATGCGGTGGCATTACGACGAAGTTCGTGCGGACGCCTGTTCAGCTCCGACCCGGCTTGTCCTCGTCGGACGGACGGGATGCCAGGTATCGCTCCAGCTCGGCGGCGAGTTCGTCGGCGCTGGGGAGGTCGCGCTCGCTGAAGGCGCCGTCGTCGTACGAATCGTCATCCGGGTTGCGGCCTGCCATATACGCGTCATAGCGCCGCTCGAGGTTGTGCACCATCTGCTGGAGCTCGTCGTTGCCGACGACCTGCTCATCGACGCGCGAGACGTAGTCTTCGCGCC
Organism: Microbacterium sp. TW_SC_2; assembly: GCF_055361165.1. Classification (NCBI taxonomy): domain Bacteria; kingdom Bacillati; phylum Actinomycetota; class Actinomycetes; order Micrococcales; family Microbacteriaceae; genus Microbacterium; species Microbacterium sp. TW_SC_2. The sequence continues at coordinate 1,730,714 of NZ_CM143952.1, forward strand.
GCTCCTGCACCTCGTCGAGCATCAGCACGAGTCCGGTCGACGCCATCAGGCGCTGAGCCGCGGTGATCACGGCATCCGGATTCTCGGTCTCGGCCAGATAGTGCGGCACGAGCAGGACGAAGCCGACCGTGCGGTCCCCGCGCTCCGCGAAGCGGAACTCGAGCAGGTGTCCGGCGGTCGCGGGGACCTGCGTGCGCGGGCGCCAGACGGAGTGCGCGACGACGAGGTCGCGACGGTTGCCGCTGACGGTCGTGCCGATCGGACGGGTGTGGGGCACGGGCATCGCGATCGAGTGCACCCAGTTGAGGCCGGACGCCTCGAACTCGGTCGCGAGGTCGAGCACGGTGCGGGCGAAGGCGTTCCAGGCGAAGTCGGGCTCATAGCCCGAGAGGAGCAGGAACGGTTGTCCGAGGGCATCCGTGGCCAGCGCGAGCTCGAGCCGCTGCGGCCGGAACTCGGTCAGGTGATCCTGATCGAAGGAGATCACCGGGCGGCGCGCGCGGTAGTCCAGGAGGACGTCGTTGTCGAACACGACGAGGGGCTGGGGGGACGCCGTCTCGCGCAGGTGATCGATCAGTCCGGAGACGGCGCTCCCGGCATCCGTGAACCCGGTCAGGAGCACCACCAGGGGCAGTCCTCGGGGGACGGCTGGCGCATTCGCGACTCGTTCGTGGATCTCACCGGAGAAGGGCATTCCTCCATGCTACGAGGACCGTCGGACCGACGGGCTGGCGGCATCATGCTGAGAGCGAACACGCGGATCCCGCTCGCGCCCGAGGCGACGCGCCCGTCCCTAGGATGGAGGTATGACGCTTCCCGTGCTCTCGCACACCACCGATCAGTTTCCCGGAAGCGCTGCCGATGCCGCAGTGCTCGTCGTCCCCGACATCTCGACGTCGCCGACCTCTCTGGACGCGTACCCCGGACTCGCCGACATCCTCGCGGGTGTCGGTTTCACCGGCTCCGCCTCGTCCTTCACCCGGGTGCATGCCCCCGAGGTCTCTGCTGTGCCGTTCGCCGTGGTCGGCGCGGGTACCGACGTCGACGACCTCGCCGTGCGCAACGCGGTGGGGGCCGCGGTGCGATCCTTCACCGGCTTCGAGAGCCTCTCCGTCGCGCTCGCGCCCGGACTCGAGAGCTTCGCGACGGCCGCCGCGGAAGGCGCCGTCCTCGGCGGACATCGCTTCGCCGGCTACCGCACCGAGAAGGGGCCGGTCCGCGCATCGACCATCACGCTGCACGCCGACATCGACGACGCCGCGATCGAGCGAGCACAGACGATCGGTGACGCGGTCGCCCTCGTGAAGGACCTCGTCACCGTTCCCGCCGAATGGCAGAGCCCCGCGCAGCTCGCGCAGAGCGCCGCCGAGAGCGTCGCCGACCTCGACGTCACGGTCGAGATCCTCGACGAGGTCGCTCTCGCGGAGCAGGGCTACGGGGGCATCCTGGGCGTGGGTCAGGGGTCGGACCGCCCGCCGCGTCTGGTCCGACTCGACTACTCCCCCGCCGATGCCGCTCGGCACATCGCGCTCGTGGGCAAGGGCATCACGTTCGACACCGGCGGGCTCTCCCTGAAGCCTGCCGCCTCCATGGTCGGCATGAAGTTCGACATGGCGGGTGCGGCCACCAGCCTCGCCGCGCTGCGCGCGATCGCGACGCTGCGCCTCCCGGTGCGCGTGACCGCCTGGCTCTGCATCGCGGACAACATGCCGTCGGGTCGCGCGACCCGCCCGGGCGACGTGCTGCGGATGCTCGACGGGACCACCGTCGAGGTTCTCAACACCGATGCCGAAGGGCGCCTCGTGATGGCCGACGGACTCGTGGCCGCGAGCCGCGAGAACCCCGACGTGATCCTCGACGTCGCCACCCTCACCGGAGCGATCGTGATGGCCCTGGGTCATCGCCACACCGGCGTGATGGGCGACGACGAGACCGTCGCGGCATTCCTCGAGGCGGCTCGTGCCGCCGACGAGCCCGCCTGGCAGATGCCGCTCCCCGACTACATGGAGGAGACCCTCGAGTCCCCGATCGCGGATCTCATCAACGCGAACATGAGCGATCGCGCGGGCGGGGCATCCTTCGCCGGACTCTTCCTCCGGCGTTTCGTGGGTCGGGTGTCCGACGCCGATGACGCCCCGCGCATCCCGTGGGTCCACCTCGACATCGCGGGCTCGGGCGAGCACGCCGGGGCGCCGTACGGCTTCACCGGCAAGGGTCCCACCGGGGCGATGGTCCGCTCGATCGTCGCCTTCGCCGAAGCATCCCACTCGGAGGCATGACCATGACCACACACTCCTTCGACATCGTCGTCCTGGGCGGTGGCAGCGGCGGGTACGCGGCAGCGCTGCGAGCCAGCGAGCTGGGCAAGTCGGTCGCGCTGATCGAGAAGGACAAGGTGGGCGGCACCTGCCTCCATCGCGGATGCATCCCCACGAAAGCACTGCTGCACGCTGCCGAGGTCGCCGACCACGTGCGCGGCTCCGCGCATGTCGGTGTGACGGCGACACTCGCGGGCATCGACCCCGTCGGCGTGCGCACCTACCGTGAGGGCATCGTCGCGAAGAAGTTCAAGGGCCTCGAGGGGCTCGTGAAGGCGCGTGGAATCACCACGGTCTCCGGAACCGGGCGTCTGAACGCCGACCGCACGGTGAGCGTCGGCGACGACGTCTACGCCGGGACGGACGTCGTGCTGGCGACGGGGTCGTACAGCCGCACTCTCCCGGGTCTCGAGGTCGGCGGCCGGATCATGACCAGCGAGCAGGCGCTCGAGCTCGATGTCATCCCCGCGCACGTGATCGTGCTCGGGGGCGGCGTGATCGGGGTGGAGTTCGCCAGCGTATGGCGTTCGTTCGGCTGCGAGGTCACGATCGTCGAGGCATTGCCGCACCTCGTCCCGGCGGAGGACATCGCCCTCAGCAAGGGTCTCGAACGCGCGTTCCGACGCCGCGGCATCCAGTACTCGCTCGGTGTGCGCTTCCAGTCGGCCGCGCAGGACGAGAACTCCGTGACGGTGACGCTCGAAGACGGCAAGGAGATCAGCGGCGACTACCTGCTCGTCGCCGTCGGACGTGGTCCCGTCACCTCGGGCCTCGGATTCGAGGAGGCCGGCATCACGCTCGACCGAGGCTTCGTCACGGTCGACGAGCAGCTTCGCACCGGGGTTCCCGGTGTCTGGGCTGTCGGAGACATCGTGCCGGGGCTGCAGCTCGCCCACCGCGGGTTCCAGCAGGGCATCGCGGTCGCTGAGCGGATCGCGGGCCTCACCCCTCCGAACATCCCGGACTCCCAGATCCCGAAGGTCACGTATTCGAGCCCGGAAGTCGCCTCCGTCGGCGTGACGGAGGCGGCCGCCATCGCGGAGCACGGTGCGGACGCGGTCGCGTCGTACGAGTACAACCTCGCCGGGAACGGCAAGAGCGAGATCATCGGCACGAGTGGACTGGTCAAGGTCGTCCGCCTCAAGGACGGCCCGGTGCTCGGGGTTCACCTGCTCGGCGACCGCGTCGGCGAGCTGATCGCCGAGGGGCAGCTCGCGGTGGCATGGGAAGCGCACCCCGAGGACATCGCCCCGCTCATCCACGCGCATCCCACCCAGAGCGAGGCCCTGGGTGAAGCATTCCTCGCCTTGGCCGGAAAGCCACTGCACGCCCTCTGAGCACCAACCGGTGCCCGAGTCACTAAGCTAGACAAGCGTCATACAACTTCTTGAAGGAGACTCAGTCATGAGCACATCCGTGGTCCTCCCCGCTCTCGGAGAGAGCGTCACCGAGGGTACGGTCACCCGTTGGCTCAAGCAGGTGGGAGACACCGTGCAGGCTGACGAGGGCCTGCTCGAGATCTCCACCGACAAGGTCGACACGGAGATCCCCTCCCCCGTCAGCGGTGTCATCGAGGAGATCCTCGTGTCCGAAGACGAGACCGTCGAGGTCGGCGCCCTGCTCGCGCGCATCGGCGACGGCAGTGCCGCAGCCCCTGCCGCAGAGGCTCCTGCTGCCGAGTCTGCACCGGCTGCCGAGTCCGCACCGGCCGCTGAATCCGCTCCGGCCGCAGAGTCGGCTCCGGCCGCAGAGCCCGCCGCGGCACCGGCTGCAGAGTCCGCCCCCGCCGGCGATGCGACCGACATCGTGCTTCCGGAGCTCGGCGAGAGCGTGACCGAGGGTACGGTCACTCGCTGGCTGAAGCAGGTGGGCGACTCGATCGAGGTCGACGAGGCGCTGCTCGAGATCTCCACCGACAAGGTCGACACCGAGATCCCCTCCCCCGTCGCCGGCGTCCTTCAGGAGATCGTCGCCGCCGAGGACGAGACCGTCGCCGTCGGCGCCGTCCTGGCCCGCGTCGGCTCCGGCGCAGCGCCCGCAGCCGAAGCCCCGGCCGCCGAGGCCCCTGCTGCTCCGGCACCCGCTGCCGAGGCCCCTGCTGCTCCGGCCCCTGCTCCCGAGGCGCCCGCTGCTCCGGCAGCCACCGAAACGCCGACCGCGCCCGAGGCTGCACCTGCACCGTCGGCCGCGGAGACCGCCGCCCCCGCTCCCGTGCAGCCCGCACCGGCGGAGGCAGCCGCTGCACCGTCCGGTGAGAGCGACAACCTCTATGTGACTCCGCTGGTTCGTCGGCTCGCCGCGCAGCAGGGTGTCGACCTCGCCTCGGTCACCGGTACCGGTGTCGGTGGGCGCATCCGCAAGGAAGACGTCCTGAAGGCCGCCGAGTCGGCGTCCGCCGCTCCGGCAGCTGCGGCAGCGCCGGCAGCTCCGGCTCCGCTGGAGGCATCGCCGTTGCGTGGCACCACGCAGCCGATGTCCCGTCTGCGCAAGGTTCTCGCCAAGCGGGCCGTCGAGTCCATGCAGCAGACGGCTCAGCTCACCACGGTCGTCGAGGTCGATGTCACGGCCGTGGCGGAGTACCGCGACAAGGTGAAGGCGTCCTTCCTCGAGAAGACCGGCGACAAGCTCTCGTTCCTGCCGTTCTTCGCACTGGCTACGGCGGAGGCGCTGCGCGCGTTCCCGATCGTGAACGCCACGGTCGACGGTGAGCAGATCGTGTACCCGGCAACCGAGAACGTCTCGATCGCGGTCGACACCGAGCGTGGACTGCTCACCCCGGTCCTGCGGGATGCCGCCTCGAAGACGATCGCCCAGATCGCTCACGAGATCGCGGACCTCGCTGCTCGCACGCGCGACAACAAGCTGAAGCCCGACGAGCTCGCCGGTGGCACGTTCACGCTGACCAACACCGGTTCGCGTGGCGCGCTGTTCGACACCCCCGTCGTGTTCCTGCCTCAGTCCGCCATTCTCGGAACCGGAACGGTCGTGAAGCGGCCCGGTCTGGTCAAGGTCGGCGGCTCCGACGCGATCGCAATCCGCTCGTACGTGTACCTCGCGCTCTCGTACGACCACCGGATCATCGACGGCGCCGACGCCGCACGCTTCCTGGGCGCGGTGAAGTCCCGCCTCGAGGCGGCCCAGTTCGAGGCGAACCTGGGCGCCTGACCCGAACGATCATTTCGGCTGGTCCGCGACGTCGTAGATGTCGCGGACCAGCCATTTCTCGTTGATGCGCACGAGAACCACGACTTTGCCGTCAGGCAATTCTCCGTCTGCCGTCTCCCCTTCCGCCTCCGACGCCTTCGACGACACCCCGGCGCTTCCCTCCAGGCGCACGACGGCGATGTCGCCGTACTCGTCGAGAAGCGTGAAGCTCGGCTCACCCGTGCCCGCGAAGACGAGATCGCCCCGCACGACGGCCGAGTCCGGAGCCACCGCCGCGCGGCACTCCTCGTCACCGTTCTCGCTGCAACCTTCGAGCTCCCGCCAGAGCGACGCCGCGGCCTCGACGGAGTCCACCGGTACGGCACTCTCCGGTGCCGACACCTCCTGCTCAGGCGCCGCCGAGACTGTCTCCCGAAGATCCTCCGATGGCCCGGACGCCGGGGCCGCCCCGCGCTCGATCGCGGGCGTCGAGGACTCAGAGGCGCCGGATGCTCCTTCTCCTCCGTCGCCCGGCCAGAGCGCCCCGACGATCAGCACGGCGGCCGCCGATCCGGAGGCCACCAGGATCGACCGTCGTCTGCCGCCGGGCGTTCGTCCCCGTCGCCTGGCCACCTCGGCCGTCCGCGCCCCCACACGCGACGTGCGTGCGCCTCTGCGGAGTCGACCATGCAGACCGCCGACCACCGCCCCCACTGTGCTCCGCCCGATGCCCAGGGCCGCGCTCCACCCCGCGATCCGCCCTGCCCGCCGTCCGCCGGTTCTTCCGACCATCGGGCGTCTGCGCGCGGCGCTCCGCGTCGTCGTGCTCCTTCTCACGGCCGCCGACGAGCCCCGCTCAGACAGATCGGGCACGAGCGCTCCCCGCCGGGAGACCCCGGACGCGGAGGCATCCCGGGCGAAGCCACTCACGTCGCTCGACGGGAGCATCGACGTCGAGGCCGCGGCTTCCCGTCGGAGCGGACGCGGCGCGGCGATCGCGAGCATCTCGCCCTCCCATCTCTCGAGGAGCAGCGGCGACACGCGCGGCTGCTGCTCGATGCTGGTCTGCACACCCGCCTGCACGGCCACGAGCAGCCGCCCCAGCGGCCGGTCCTCGTTGGTCGCGATCAATGAGGTGATGAGACGCGCCACCCCGGCACGCGCCTCATCCCCCTCCCCGATGACGAGCATCGGCCTCCCATCATCGGTGAGCCACCACGTCCCGCGTGGCTCACCATCGCGTGCATCGGACCCCAGCTCCGACAGCGCACGAAGCAGACTGACCAGCAAGGTCACGCACTCGCCTGCACTCAGCGGTTCTCCCGCGGCACCACGACGTGCGAGAAACCCGACGACGCGCTCGGTGCACCACGGAAGCAACACATCATGGCCGTCCGTGCGCCGCACCAGATCGACGGGTGCCGCCACGTGCTCCGATCCGGCGAACCCCCACCCGAGCCACCCGCTCAACTCCGTCGAGTCCGTGCGCACCACGACATCCGCACCGTCGGTCACCAGCACTCCCTCGAACGGCCCCTCGTCCGCTTCCAGCGTGCGGATCACGCGGTGAGCCCCTGGCACGAGCGTCGTGTTCGCTCCGGCATCCCGAGTGTCTGTCATGGCTCCATCACATCGGACCGGCGATCCGGTCGGGGCGCAACTGACCCGATGGGGACAGGACATGGAGATTCCGGAAAATGTGGAGGGAGAGTCAACCGAACAGGCGAGCTCGCACGTTCTCCGCTTCACGCGAACGACGCCATCGGACACCGCCGGAATCGGTAGGCTGGACCCTATGGCGAAAAGTGCTCCTGAACCCGAGAAGCGTCCTGGGTTCTTCTCCCAGATCAAGTCCCTCTTCCGGTTCACCCGCGAGGCCTACCCGTGGCTCCCGTGGGCACAGATCGGCATCCTCATCGGCGGTGTCCTGCTCGGACTCGTCGCCGGATACCTGATCCCTCCCTTCCAGGTGTGGACCCTCGTCCTCTGGGGCATCACCGGCCTGATGCTCGGCGTCCTCGGGGCGATGTTCCTCATGACCCGCCTGTCCACCTCCGCGATGTACGCGAAGATCGACGGCATGCCCGGCGCCACCGGGCACGTGCTCAGCACGAGCCTGGGTCGCCGCTGGCAGGCGTCGGAGACACCGGTCGGCATCAACCCCAAGACTCAGGAGGCCGTCTATCGCACGGTCGGTCGCGGCGGTGTCGTGATCATCGGCGAAGGCGCGCGCGGTCGCCTCACACGTCTCGTCAACGAAGAGCGCAGCAAGGTGCAGCGCGTCGCCAACGGCGTCCCTGTCACGGTGCTCTACGTCGGGCACGGCGACGACGAGGTCACGATCGCCAACCTGTCGAAGACCATCAAGAAGCTGCCGAAGACGATCGATAAGGCCACCATGGGCGCGGTCATCCGTCGCATCGAATCCGTGTCCCAGTCGCTGTCCTCGCTGCCGATCCCCAAGGGGATCGACCCCACCAAGGTGCGCGCTCAGCGTCCGCGCTGATCCTCAGCCCGGATGACACAAGCGAGGCCGCCCCGATGACGGTGCGGCCTCGCTTGTGTCATCCGGTGGCGCCGGCGCGTCTCTCGCGCAGGGTCACTCCGACAGCGGCTGGCGCGGAAGCCGGCGCACCTTCGCGCGGCGGCGGCGGCGCTCCGGGACCATGGAGCGCATCTCGTCGAGCTTGCCGAAGCAGAACAGACGGTCTTCCGCTTCCAAGACGACGTGCTTGCGCGGGTTCGGGATCACGCTGACGCCGCGGTGCAGCGTCAGCACCGTGATGTCACGCTCCCACAGGCCCGCTTCTCCGAGGGTCTTGCCGACCAGGTCCACCGCGCCGTGCACCATGAGCTCGGCGACGCCGTAGCCCGTCGAGACCGTGAGGCGCTGGCGCACGTCGATCTCGGGGAAGGCCACCTGGCCGGCGATGTAGTCGATGATCGCACCCGCCACATCGAGCTTGGTCGCCATCTCGATGCCCTGCAGGCCCGGTGAGGAGTTCACCTCCATGACCAGGGGGCCGTCATCGCCCTCCAGCATGTCCACGCCCGCCACGCGCAGCCCCATGATCTGAGCGGAGCGCACCGCGGCGCGCTCGTAGACCGGATCGAGCTCGACGGCCTCCACCGATCCCCCGCGGTGGACGTTGGAGCGGAACTCGTCGCCCGCCGCGGAGCGGCGCATGGCGGCCACGACACGGTCCCCGACGACGAGAGCGCGGATGTCGCGGCCTCTGCTCTCGGAGATGAACTTCTGGATCAGCACGTTCTGCTTCGTCGAGTGGAGGGTCTCGATGATCGCCTCGGCGACCTTGACCTGAGGCGCCAGGATCACGCCGATGCCCTGCGTGCCCTCGAGCAGCTTGATCACGACGGGAGCCCCGCCGACGCGCTCGATGGCCGGTCGGACGTCGGCGCGGTTGCGCACGAAGGCGGTCGGCGGCATCGCGATGTTGTGACGGGACAGGATCTGGTTGGCGCGAAGCTTGTCCCGCGCACTCGAGATGCCGTTCGCCGTGTTCGGCGTGTAGACGTCCATCTGCTCGAACTGGCGGACCACGGCCGTGCCGAAGTACGTGATCGAGTTGCCGATCCGCGGCAGGATGGCGTCGTAGTCGCTCAGCTGACGCCCCCGGTAGTGCAGATCGGGTTCATCGGCCGTGAGATCGATGGCGAAGCGCAGGGTGTTGAGGACCTTGACGTTATGGCCGCGCTGAAGCGCGGCAGCGCGCAGTCGTTGCGTGGAGTACGCCTGTGGCGCACGGGAGAGTACTGCGAGCTTCACGGGGATTTCCTGCCAAGATGTATCGAGTGACGAAGACATCCCATTCAAACACTCTTACCGGGTGGCGAGAATGGGTGGCGCTCCCCGATCTCGGCGTGGACTGGATCAAGGCGAAGATCGACACCGGCGCGCGCACATCCTCGTTGCACGCGTTCGACATCGAGGAGTTCGACCAGGACGGCGAGGACTGGGTGCGGTTCCGCGTGAAGCCGTGGCAGGATTCGCAGCTGGATGCCGTCGTCGTCGAGTCGCCGATCCACGACCGACGTGCGGTCCGGAGCTCCTCCGGTCACGCACAGCAGCGACTCGTGATCGAGATGCTGATCCGGCTGGTCGACCGCGAGGTCCTGGCGGAGGTCACCCTGAGCAATCGCGACGAGATGGGCTTCCGCATGCTGATCGGACGCGAGGCTCTGCGTCAGGGGTACTCCGTGGACCCGGCACGTTCGTTCCTCGGCGGCCGGGCACCCCGCGAGGCGCGTCGCCGCAACCGCGGAAAGGACTGACGCCCGCTCGACGGCGCTCAGACGCCCTCAGGCGCGGATCAGGATCGTGCCGACCACCTTGTCGTGCAGACCGCGCTGATCCGCGTCCCAGATGACGGCGGGGATCACGACGATCAGCAGCAGGGTGCGCACGATCGGACGCCACAGGCCGATCCACGAGCCGTCCATCCGGACCACGCGCATGCCGAGGATGCGGTGCCCCGGGCTGCCGCCGGCAGTCGGGATGAACACGATCTGCAGCAGCGCGAAGACCGCCATCGGGGCGAACTGCGACAGCCCCGCCTCCGACGGCAGTGCGAACTGGTCGAAGCCCAGGAACGCGGTGGCGATGATGGTCGCTGCGAGATAGTCGATGAGGAGCGCGCCGATGCGGCGCCCCGCTCGAGCGATGCTCCCCGGCCCCGACGTCGGCAGTCCGAGTCGCTCGCCGGGGTACGTGTTCACAGCATCCGTCACCGTTCCAGCCTACCCAGCGGGATCGCGGCGTCGGACCGGGAGCGGCGTAACAAGCTCGAAACAAAGCGGACACCAAGGAGAAATCCCCCAGCCGTACTGTGCAGAATGGCCGTGAAGCCATCGTTCCGCTACACAGGAGTCGTATATGTTCAAAGATTCGTCCGAAGTGCTGAGCTACATCAAGGAGAACGACGTCAAGTTCCTTGACATCCGTTTCACCGATCTCCCTGGTGTCCAGCAGCACTTCAACATTCCGGCATCCACGGTCGATGAGGCGTTCTTCACGGAGGGGCAGCTCTTCGACGGCTCCTCGATCCGCGGATTCGCGAGCATCCACGAGTCCGACATGCAGCTCATCCCGGACGTGACGACAGCGTACGTCGACCCGTTCCGCGAGGCCAGCACGCTCGTCATGATCTTCGACATCTACAACCCGCGCACGGGTGAGATCTACTCGAAGGACCCGCGTCAGGTCGCCAAGAAGGCGGAGAAGTACCTCGCCTCCACCGGCATCGCCGACACCGCGTTCTTCGCTCCCGAGGCCGAGTTCTACATCTTCGACGACGTGCGGTACTCCGTCACCTCGAACTCCAGCTTCTACAGCGTCGACTCGGAAGAGGGCGCGTGGAACACGGGACGCGAGGAAGAGGGCGGAAACCTCGCCAACAAGACCCCGTACAAGGGCGGTTACTTCCCGGTGAGCCCCGTCGACAAGACGGCGGACCTCCGCGATGACATCACCCTCAAGCTGATCGATGCGGGCTTCATCCTCGAGCGCTCGCACCACGAGGTCGGCACGGGCGGCCAGCAGGAGATCAACTACCGCTTCGACACGATGGTGCACGCGGCCGACGACATCCTGAAGTTCAAGTACATCGTCAAGAACACCGCGGAAGAGTGGGGCAAGGTCGCGACCTTCATGCCCAAGCCGCTCTACGGCGACAACGGCTCGGGCATGCACACGCACCAGTCGCTCTGGAGCGACGGCAAGCCGCTGTTCTACGACGAGGCGGGCTACGGCCAGCTCAGCGACATCGCCCGGTGGTACATCGGCGGCATCCTGGCGCACGCGCCGGCGCTGCTGGCCTTCACCAACCCGACGCTGAACAGCTACCACCGTCTGGTCAAGGGATTCGAGGCGCCGGTCAACCTGGTCTACTCGGCCGGTAACCGCTCCGCGGCGATCCGCATCCCGATCACGGGATCGAACCCGAAGGCCAAGCGCATCGAGTTCCGCGCTCCTGACGCGTCCGGCAACCCGTACCTCGCGTTCGCCGCTCAGCTGATGGCCGGTCTCGACGGCATCAAGAACCGCATCGAGCCGCACGAGCCGGTCGACAAGGACCTCTACGAGCTTCCCCCCGAGGAGGCCAAGGGCATCCCGCAGGTTCCGAACTCGCTGCTGGACTCGCTGGACGCCCTGGCCGCGGACAACCAGTTCCTCCTCGAGGGCGGCGTGTTCACCAAGGAGCTCATCGAGACCTGGATCTCCTACAAGTACGAGAACGAGATCCTGCCGATGGCCCAGCGCCCGCACCCGTTCGAGTACGAGCTGTACTTCGGCGTCTGACCCACACGGCATCGCCGCACAGAGCCCGCCCCCGCATCTGCGGGGGCGGGCTCTGTCTCGTGAGGCCGCCGCTGGTTGATAGGGTGACTTACCCCGCGTATTGAGGAGTGCAGGATGATGTTCCCGATTTTCGGTCGACCGCAGGATCCCGCACCCGTCGAGAAGGGACTGTGGTCCCGAGGCTTCGGGATCGTCGCGACCCGCAGCCTGCAGACGCTCGCCGTGCTCGCTCTCGTCGCGGTCGGCGTGCTCGTGATCACCCAGCTGTCGCTGGTGTTCATCCCGGTGACGATCGCCCTCATCCTCGCCTCCGCGATCCACCCCGTCGTCAGCCTGATGCGTCGTCGCGGGATCCCGTCGATCCTCGCGACGTGGATCGCGCTCATCACGATCATCGCCGTGCTCGGCACGGTCGTCTGGGTGATCGTCCTCACGGTGCGCACCCAATGGGATGACCTCGTCGAATCCGCCACCGACGGGATCGGCCAGGTGACCGACTGGCTCGGCACGCTGCCCTTCGACGTCGACGCGATCGATCTCGACGACGTCTGGTCGTCGGTCGGGAGCTTCCTCACCAGCGCATCGTTCGGCCAGGGCGCTCTCGCCGGAGTGTCGGCGACGGCGAGCTTCTTCACCGGGCTCGTCCTGATGATCGTCGTGCTGTTCTTCTTCCTGAAGGACGGCCCCCGGATCTGGGAGTTCCTCCTGCGCCCCTTCACCGGTGCGAGCTACGAGCGTGCCCGTCGCGTGGGCGACAAGACCGTGGAGGTGTTCGGCGGGTATATCCGCGGCACCTCGATCGTGGCGGCGGCCGACGCCCTGGGCATCGGGATCGGCCTCGCCATCCTCCAGATCCCGCTCGCGCTCCCCCTGGCCGTCATCGTCTTCCTGACCGCGTTCATCCCCCTCGTCGGAGCGACAGCGGCGGGCATCCTCGCCGCCCTCGTCGCGCTCGTCACCCACGGGCCGGTCGCGGCGCTGATCGTCGTCGGGATCGTGGTGCTCGTCAACCAGCTCGAGGGCAACTTCCTGCAGCCGGTCGTGATGGCGCGGTCGCTGAAGCTGCATGCTCTGGTCATCCTGCTCGCCCTGACCGCGGGCACGATCCTCGGCGGCATCGTCGGCGCGGTCCTCTCGGTGCCCCTCGCGGCTGTCGCCTGGGGCATCATCACAGTGTGGGACGGACCGTCGACTCCGGCGCGGCCCTTCCGCCAGAAGCGCGACGAGACCGTCTAGCCCCGCCGGATATCGCGGCACGCTCCGATCCGCAAGCCCCTCGTCGCGCGGACGCGCTCCGCGCATGATGGGATCTCCGCCCGTTCCGGGCCCGCGCGAAAGGGATGCCACTCATGACCGACACCACCCCCACTCAGCGAGTCGCCGAGCTGATCAAGGACTTCCGCTTCGCGATGTTCACGACCCGCAATGCGCAGGATCGTCTCGTCGCCCACCCGCTCACGGTTCAGGAGACCGAGTTCGACGGCGATCTGTGGTTCCTCGTCTCCAAGGGCGCGTCGTTCATCGTCGACCTGGCCCGCGACGAGCGTGCCGGCGTGTCGTTGAGCTCGAATGACTCGTGGGTGTCCCTCTCCGGCACCGCCGGACTCGTCGAGGACCGCGAGAAGGTGCGCGAGCTGTGGAGCCCCACCGTCGAGGCGTGGTTCACCAACGGTCCCGACGACCCCGATGTGGGGCTGCTGAAGTTCTCCGCCGAGTCGGCGGAGTACTGGGACAGCCCCGGAGGAAAGCTCGCGTCGATCTTCAGCTTCGTGAAGTCCAAGATCACCGGCGAGCAGTACGACGCCGACAACGAGAAGGTCGAACTCCCCCGCGACTGATCGACACGGACGGGGCCGTCTCGCGACGGTTCAGCGCGAGACGGCCCCGAACGCGTGCAGCCCGAGATCGTCGCTGAGAAGGACGCTCGCCTCGTGTCCGCGCACGCTCGTCCCGAACTCGTCGAGCGGCGGGCTGATCACCGCTGCACCGAGCACGCCGGGCGCGGCGAGAACGATCGCACCGGACACGCTCGACTTCGCGGGGATGCCGACCTGCTGCAGCCACCGCCCGGACCCGTCATAGACGCCGCACGTGGCCATGACCGAGACGACATCGCGCGCGATCCGCTCCGACACCACCCGCTCGCCGGTCACCGGGTTCTCGCCGCCGTTCGCGAGGGTCGCCCCCATCAGCGCCAGATCGACGGCATCGACGAGCACCGCGCAGGCGCGGGCGTAGACCGCGACCGCATCATCGGCGCTGACCTCGAGCGTTCCCTCTGATCGCATCAGATGAGCGAGCGCATGGTTGCGATCTCCGAACAGATGCTCGTTGCGGGCGATGCCGTCGTCGACCTGCAGGGCACGTCCGGCGAACGCCGACAGCCCGCTCCGGATCCGCTCATCGCGCGCGGCCACATCGGATCCGTCCACCAGGGATGCCGTGAGGAGCGCCCCGGCATTGACCATCGGGTTCGGCGGGCGTCCCGTGCCGCTCTCGAGCTTGATGGCGTCGAAGGCCTCGCCCGTCGGCTCGATGCCCACGCGGTCCAGCGCACGTCCGCCCGTGTCCTGGAGCGCGAGTGCGAAGAGGAAGGGCTTGACCGCCGACTGGATGCTCACGGCGACGTCCGATTGGTCGCTGCACACCTTCTCTCCGCCGGTGGTGACGATCGCCAGACCCAGGAGGTCGGGATCGGCGTCGGCGAGCTCCGGAATGCTGTCGTCGACCTGCCCACCGCTCGTCCGCCGAACGCGGTCGCGCAGCGATGCGATGTCATAGGTGCGGGGATCCGGAGAGCTGCTCATCTCCTCAGCCTTGCACGACCGCGAGCTCGGCGGCGACGTCCGCGGCACGAGCCGGCCCGGGCGAGGCCGACTCGTGCCTCAGGCGAGGGGGCTCAGGGGACGCGCGCGCCCGAGGTCTTCTCGCTCAGGTACTCCGCCGACAGCGCCGTGTTGACATAGGTGGGCGTGAGTGCGCCTCCCTCGGACGGGTACAGCCAGACGACGGGGAGCGGGACGAGGTTCGACCCACCGTTGAGAAGGCCGGTGTAGACGTACTGGACCGTCCCGCTGGTGCCTTCGGCGGGAAGCTCGCCGACGCGCACCCACCCGTTCAGGCTGCGCTCCTCGAGGCGATAGCTGGTGGGGGTGGTCACACCGTTGCCCGCGCCCCACTGCACGGTGACGGTGACGCCGCCCGACGTGTAGCGTCCCGCGGGAGCCACCTCGCCGGTGTCGGGGTCGAACACGTTGAACCCCACGCTCTGCCCCGCATTGATCTGCACGCGGTTCGGCTGCGACACCGTCCAGGTGCCGACCGACGTGCCACCCTGCCACTCCGACAGGCCTCCGCCGGGTGCGACCAGCGGCTGCGCGACGCTGGCGGCGGCCAGCGGGGTCGCGATCGCCGCAGCGATCACCGGGGTGGACCAGGCCGCGGCCTTGATGACGGTGCGCCGGTTCATACCGGTGGCGGACTGCGGTCCGCGCTCGTGGACACTCATGTCGTACTCCTCTGGGTGGATGTCTACGGGATGGGAACTTCCGCAGGACATCGTGGCCGGGAGCCGCTCAGCGAGGACCGGATCCGACGACGGTGTCGCTCACGGTCCGTCGTCTGTCGCATCCGGTATGACGGCGTCCCCGTCCCCCGACTCCTCGCGGGATCGACGACGCACGGTCGACGGAGAGCTGCGACCTTCCCTCGCCATCGCGCGCGCGAGGCTGGAGCCGTCGGCGAAGCCCGCGTACCGGCCGATGTCCGCGACGCTGAGCGGATCGTAGGTGCGATCGGAGAGCAGTCTCGTGGCGTGCTCCACGCGCGCTTTCCGGATCTGCCGCTCCGGAGTGGTGTCGTGAGCTCGGAACACCCGCTGCAGCTGCCGCACCGAGATCGCCAGCTGGTCGGCGATGACCTGCGGCGACAGCGACGGATCCTCGCGCTGTGCCGCGATCATCGCCACGGCACTCAGATGGACATCGACCTGGGGGACTCTTCGCGGAGACCTGACCCCCTCCACGGCAACGCCGATGACCATCTCCTGCAGAAGGCGCTCGACGTAGTAGCTGCCGAATCCGCTGACGGGTTCGGCATCCACTGCTGCCGCCCGTTCGGCGAACGCGAGCGTGGGATCGAGAAGAGTGCTGTCCGCGGGGACAGGCCGGACCTCGCCCGGCGCGGGCGCGGTCGCCCCGGTCAGGGCCTCGGACGGGACCACGATCGACAGCAGCCGGAGATCGCCGAGCGGCGCCGCGTGGATCGGGGAACCGTGGTCGAGCAGGAACGCCTGAGGTGCGCCGACGCGCAGACGCCCCGTGGCGGTGTCGATGTCCATGGCGCCGGAGCGCACGCTGTGCAGGCCGACCATCCCGGCGAAGCGATCCAGGCGGGAGCGCTCGTTGTCACGTCCCATCACGAACTCTCGGATGCGCACACTGCCGAACATCGCCAGCGTGCGCGCTCGCGTCACGGGCATGGGTACGCGGCGCCCGAGACGACGAGGACGGCGCGTGCGCGCGCGACGGAATTCGTCATGTGACCCTCCCCAGGCGGATCTGCCGCAGATCCCCACCGCGGCCACGCCTCGGGCAAGGCGCACCCCCGATACTAGGGGATCTGCGATCCCCCGACTCGGACCGTGACGGGCTCGCCCGTGTGCGGGGCGGACGACTGCCGGAGAACGTCGGCGTGGCTTGCTTGACCGAGTGCGGGCCGGGTGGTCAACTGAGAGGTCGAAACGAATAGAGTGGGGGCGTCATGCGTCGCAAGACCGACACAACGAAGGCCGAGCACGCAATGACGGAGGTTCCGCCGATCCCGACCGCCTCGGTCGCCGCCCTCGCCCGGACGAATCCGTTCAAGCTCGGGCTGCTCGGCGCTCTCGGTGTCCTCGTCGCCCTGCTCATCGGCGGGATCGTCGAACAGCTCGCGACCGTCCTCGTCTACATCGGCGTCGCCGTGTTCCTCGCGCTGGGCCTCGATCCGATCGTGGCGTTCATCGAACGCAAGCTCCCCCGTCCCGCGGCCGTCGCCATCGTCGTCGCCGGAGTGCTGCTGGCCTTCGCCGGCATCATCCTGGCGATCGTCCCGATCCTCGTCGAGCAGATCGCGAATCTGATCGACGACGGCCCGCAGATGGTCAAGGACATCATGGCCTCCTCGTGGTTCCAGGATCTGAACGACCAGTTCGGCTCCACGCTCGAAGACGCCGCCAACGGCGTGCTCTCCTTCCTGCAGGACCCGGGCAACCTCGCCAACATCAGCGGCGGCGTCTTCGCGGTGGGAGCCGGGATCGCCGGCGGTCTGACCGGGATCACGATCGTGCTGATCCTCACGCTCTACTTCATGGCGTCGCTGCGGACCATGAAGAAGGTCGCGGCGCGCTTCGTTCCCGCGTACCAGCGCGACACCTTCAGCGGACTCCTCGAGGACGTCTCCGGCGCGGTGGGCCGCTACGTGATGGGGCAGGCCAGCCTCGCGCTCATCAACGGCATCCTCAGTCTGATCCTGCTCACCATCATCGGAGCCCCGGTCCCCGCGCTGTTGGCGCTGATCGCCTTCATCGGCTCGATGATCCCGCTCGTGGGAACGCTGAGCGCCTCGATCATCAACTCGCTCATCTGCCTCATCGCGAGTCCGGTGACCGCGCTGATCGCCTTCGGCTACTACCTGGTGTACATGCAGATCGAGGCGTACATCCTCTCGCCCCGCATCATGAGCAAGGCCGTCGCCGTTCCCGGCGCCCTCGTGGTCATCGCTGCGGTCGCCGGGGGCGCCCTCGGTGGAATCCTCGGGGCTCTCGTGGCGATCCCCGTCGCCGCGAGCATCATCATCATCGTGCAGAAGGTGGTCTTCCCGAATCAGGACCGGAAGACCGCGCCGCCGGTCGCCACGGTCTGACCCGGGGCGCCGGCGGTCCGGTCTCGTCTCAACGGATGAGCAGGGCCCCCGGCTGCACGCGGACGTCGAAGGACGACACCTCGCCCATCTCCTCGCCGTCGATCTCGAACACGAGCGGAGTGTTCAGGGTGACCGAGATCGTCTCGACGGGCAGGTGACGGGCGGAGTCCGTGCTGACGGCCTCATCGGCGCCACCGAAGAAGCGACGGATGCCGTTGTCCCACACGAACGAACGGAACGTGTCGAGCCACTGCAACGCACCGTCGGCGCTGACCATCAGCACATCGAGCTTGCCGTCGTCGAGCACGGCGTCGGGAAGCAGGCGGATGCCACCCTGGACCATGCCGCAGTTGCCGATCAGCAGCGTGTGGCCGCGCACCGCGACCGCCTTCTCGCCATCGATGGCGAGGGTGATGTCGGTCATCTCGGTGCCGGCGAGGGCGCGCCCCATCGCCTCCACGTACGCCAGCCATCCGGCCTTCGACTTCAGGTCGTCGTCGGTCTCGACGAGCATCTGCGCGTCGATCCCGAAGCCCACCATCACAGCGAAGGCGTGCTCGGTGTCATCGTAGGAGACCCAGCCGAGGTCGATGCGACGGGGCTCCGCGTCGCGGACGCGCTCGAACGCGGCGGGGATGTTGTTCAGCGGCACCTCGAGGTTGCGCGCGAGCAGGTTGCCCGTTCCTTGCGGCACGATCCCGAGCGCGACGTCGGAGCCGGCGAGCGACTCCGCGACCGCGCGGACCGTGCCGTCTCCCCCGACGGCGATGACGGTGTCGCGACCGTCCTCCTGCGCCTCGCGAGCCATGCCGCGGCCCGGGTCCTCCGGTGTCGTCTCCCACCAGCGCACGTCGGTCGCATCGCCGAACACCGTGCTCACGGCGTCCTGCAGAACCTCCTTCTCGACCTTCGAAGGGTTCCAGACGATTCCGATGCGTGCGTGGGTCATAGCGTCATGATGGGCGACCGGGAGGCATACTGCAACTCGAGCGCAGGGACTACCCGTAGAACAGGTGCTCGAAGGCCTTGCGAGCCCGTCGCGTGACGCCGAGATAGTCCTCCTCGAGCTCCGTGGCGGAGCGGTCGGGGTAGCCGAGCAGCCGTGCGATCGCGTCGAGGTCGCGGCGGTCGGATGGCAGGACATCACTGGTCTTCCCGGAGAGGATCGTGATGGCCGAGCGCAACCTGCTCGCCAGCCGCCAGGCCTCGCTGAGTCGTTCGGCGGCCTCCACCGGCACGAGGTCGGCCTCGACGGCGGCATCCAGTGCCGCGATCGTGGATGTCGTTCGCAGACCGGGGATCGCGTGGGCATGCTGCAGCTGCAGCAGCTGCACCAGCCACTCCACATCGCTGAGCGTGCCGGGACCGAGCTTGAGGTGCCGCCGGGGGTCGGCGCCCTGCGGAAGCCGCTCCCCCTCGACGCGCGCCTTGATGCGCTTGATCTCGCGCAGTCCCTGCTGGTCGACCGTCTCGGGATACCGGATGGAGTCCGCGAGCTCGACGAACCGGGCGATCAGTTTGGCGCTGCCGGCCACTCCGCGCCCTCGGAGCAGAGCCTGCGCCTCCCAGGAGAGCGACCAGCGACGGTAATAGGTCGTGTACGCCTCGATCGATCGCACGAGCGGGCCGCTGCGCCCCTCCGGACGCAGATCGGCGTCGAGCTCGAGAGGCACGCGATGATCCGTCAGGTGCTCGCGCAGGCGCGTGACCACCTGGTTCGCCAGCACCTGGGCCCGCTGCGGGTCGAGACCGTTCGCGTCGTACACATACAGGATGTCGGCATCCGAGCCGAAGCCGAGTTCCGCGCCGCCGAAGCGCCCCATCGCGATCACCGCGAAGTCCAGTGCCTCGTCCTCCGGCGGCACGACCTCGCGGAACACGGCGCGGAGGGCTGCCTGGATCGTCGTCTCGGTGATGTCGGTCAGCGCCGTCGCGATCTCCTCGATCGTGAGGACGTCGAGCACCGCCCCCATCGCCGTACGCAGCAGCTCGCGGCGCCGGTTCGCCCGGACGGCGCGCAGCGCATCTCCGACCGACTCGTGCCGTGTCTGGATCGCGCGGGCCTCCTCGTCGAGCGCGGCGGCTCCGCGCGGGCGCAGCTGTTCGAGCCGATCGAGCCAGGCGACCGACTCCGGGATCCACTCCATCAGCTCGCCGATGTACCGCGACGAGGACAGGATCCGGGTGAGGCTCTCGGCGGCCCCCGAGGAGTCGCGCAGCATGCGGAGGAACCACGGGGTGTCCCCCAGCCGTTCGCTGATGCGTCGGAAGGCGATGAGGCCGTAGTCGGGGTCGCTGCCGTCGGCGAACCAGCGCACCATGATCGGCATGAGGTGTCGCTGGATGGTGGCCTTGCGGCTCAGCCCGGTCGTGAGCGCCCCGATGTGCCGCAACGCCCCGGCCGGATCCCGGAACCCGATCGCCGCGAGGCGGTCGTGCGCCTGCGCCGTGGACAGCGTCCGCTCTTCCTCGGGCAGCGCCGCGACGGCACTGAGCAGCGGGCGGTAGAACAGTCGCGTGTGGATGTCGCGCACCTCACGGCGCACGCTCTCCCAGCGAGCCCACACGCCGTCACCGGTCTCGGCCAGCCCCGTGCTGCGGGCGAGGACGCGCAGGCCGGCCGGGGTGCGCGGCATGAGGTGCGTGCGGCTGAGCTCGCGCAGCTGCAGACGATGCTCCATGACCCGCAGGATGCAGTAGTCCTTCGCGAACGCCGACGCCTCGGCGCGACCGATGTAGCCGCCCTCGACCAGCGCGTCGAGGCTCTCGAGCGTGCCGCGGGTGCGCAGCGATTCGTCGGTCAGCCCGTGCACGAGCTGGAGCAGCTGGACCGTGAACTCGATGTCGCGCAGCCCGCCGGATCCGAGCTTGATCTGGTACGGCGCATCCTCGGGGTCGATGTGCTCCATGACGCGCTGACGCATCCGCTGCACGCTGTCGACGAAGTCCTGCCGGGCGGCACTCGACCAGATCTTCGGCTGCACGGCGGCGATGTACTCGGCACCGAGTTCCTCGTCTCCCGCGAGGGGCCGCGCCTTGAGCAGCGCCTGGAACTCCCAGCTCTTGGCCCACCGATCGTAGTAGGCCAGATGCGAGGCCAGCGAGCGCACCAGGGCCCCCTGCTTGCCCTCGGGCCGGAGATTGGCGTCGACCTCCCACAGCGGTGGCTCGATCTCGATGCCGCTGAGCGCGCGCATCGTCTCGCGTGCCAGACGCGTGGCGATGTCGATCGCCTTCGCCTCGCCCACGATCTCTTCGTCGGCGGTCCCGCCGACGAAGATCACGTCGACATCGCTGACGTAGTTCAATTCCCGCGCACCCGATTTGCCCATGCCGATGATGGCCAGACGGGTCGCGGCGACCTCGGGCTCCGGATACGTGGCCCGCAGCCGGGCACGGGCGACCGCCAGGGCGGCTTCGAGTGCAGCACCCGCGATGTCGGCGAGGGCGGCGGAGACCACCCCGACCACGGACACGGGGTCCGGGTGCGTGAGATCGTAGGCCGCGATGGCAGCGAGGCTCGAACGGTACGCGACGCGCAGCGCCACGACCGCCGCATCCTCACCCGAGGTGGCGAAGCCCGCCACCGAGTCCACGGATGCCAGAAGACGCTCGCGCAGCTCGATCGCCGACGGGGGCGCGTCGATGCCCGCCGCCAGCGCGGTGAGCTCGTCGGGATGGCGGAGGAAGAAGTCGGCGAGCCCCTCGGACGCCCCGAACACCCGCCACGCGCGGCGGCGCGACTCAGGCTCGTCGAGCAGCAGCTTCACCGGCGCCGGGTCACGCCTCGCGACACGCACGAGTCCGCGCACCGCAGCATCGGGATCGGCGACCCCGGCCGCCTCCAGCACCTCGGTGCGCGTGGATCCGAGGATCTCCGCGAGTTCCGACAGCGATGCAGCGGCCTCACTCAGCTCGGAGAAGCCGAGCCTGGCCAGGGCCGAGAGCGAGACGGAGTCGTCCGGGCGCGCCATGGACCCGCCTCAGAGCAACTCGAGGTTGTTCTTCAGCTCGAGCGGCGTCACCTGACCGCGGTACGCCTCCCACTCCTTGCGCTTGTTGAGCAGCACGTAGTTGAACACCTGCTCGCCCAACGTCTCCGCGACGAGCTCGGAGTCCTCCATGTACTCGAGAGCGTGGTCGAGGCTCGCCGGCAACGACGAGTATCCCAGCGCACGGCGCTCGGCGTCGCTGAGCGACCACACGTTGTCCTCGGCCTCGGGCGGCAGCTCGTAGCCCTCCTCGATGCCCTTGAGCCCGGCCGCGAGCATGAGCGCGTAGGCCAGGTAGGGGTTCGCTGCGGAGTCGAGCGCGCGGTACTCCACGCGCGACGACTGTCCCTTGTTCGGCTTGTACATCGGCACGCGAACGAGCGCGGACCGGTTGTTGTGGCCCCAGGTCACGAAGCTCGGCGCCTCGTCGCCTCCCCAGAGCCGCTTGTACGAGTTCACGAACTGGTTCGTGACCGCGGAGATCTCGTTCGCGTGGCGCAGGAGTCCGGCGATGAAGTGCCGTCCGGTCTTGGACAGCTGGTACTTCGCGCCCTCCTCGTAGAACGCGTTCTGATCGCCTTCGAACAGCGACATGTGGGTGTGCATCCCGCTGCCCGGGTGTCCGCTGAGGGGCTTCGGCATGAACGTCGCGTACACGCCCTGCTCGATCGCGACCTCCTTGATCACGGTGCGGAACGTCATCACGTTGTCGGCCGTGGTCAGGGCGTCCGCGTAGCGGAGGTCGATCTCGTTCTGTCCGGGTCCACCCTCGTGATGGCTGAACTCCACGGAGATGCCGAGGTCTTCCAGCATTCGCACCGAACGGCGGCGGAAGTCGTGCGCCGTGCCGCCGGGGACGTTGTCGAAGTAGCCGGCCGAGTCGACCGGCACAGGGCCCTCCGGTCCGAAGGACGAGGACTTCAACAGGTAGAACTCGATCTCGGGGTGCGTGTAGAACGTGAATCCCGCATCGGCGGCCTTCGCGAGCGTGCGCTTGAGCACGTGACGCGGGTCGGCGACGGCCGGCTGCCCGTCGGGCGTGGTGAGGTCGCAGAACATGCGAGCCGTGGGGTCGATCTCCCCGCGCCACGGCAGCGTCTGGAACGTCGTGGGGTCGGGCTGCGCCAGCAGATCCGACTCATAGGTGCGCGTGAGGCCCTCGATCGCGGAACCGTCGAAGCCGATGCCCTCGGCGAACGCACCCTCGACCTCGGCCGGGGCGATCGCCACCGACTTGAGTGTGCCGATCACGTCGGTGAACCACAGGCGGACGAACTTGACGCCGCGCTCTTCGATCGTCCGCAGGACGAAATCCCTTTGCTTGTCCATGCCTACTCTGCGCCCTGGCCCTTCGCGTCGTTCCCGGCATCCCAGCCCTGCTCGGCGGCTTCCTCCTCGGCCCAGGCGCGCGCGCGCTCCTTGACCACGTCGGGGGCACGGCGGGCTTCGGCTTCCGTGT
Organism: Microbacterium sp. TW_SC_2; assembly: GCF_055361165.1. Classification (NCBI taxonomy): domain Bacteria; kingdom Bacillati; phylum Actinomycetota; class Actinomycetes; order Micrococcales; family Microbacteriaceae; genus Microbacterium; species Microbacterium sp. TW_SC_2. The sequence continues at coordinate 1,753,850 of NZ_CM143952.1, forward strand.
CGAAGGGTCCGATCCGGTCGACGGAGGGCGAGATCATGCCGAATTCGACCTCGCCGGACTCGGAGTTGTACCAGTACTTGCTGTCACCGTCAGACATGTCTGCCCCTTCTTCACGTGATGTCATCGATCCTACTGGCGTGCACCTCGGTCGCTAAGCTATCGCCCATGGCAAAAGCGATCGGCGTCGACATCGGCGGCACGGGAATCAAGGCAGGCATCGTCGACCTCACTCACGGGACGATGGACTCGGATCGCGTACGCGTTCCCACTCCGAAAGGCGCGTCGCCGTCCGACGTGCTGGCGGCGGTGCACCAGGTGCTCGACGCCCTCGAGGTGCGCGACTCCTCGCTGCCCCTCGGCGTCGCCTTCCCCGCGATCGTCAAGAACGGCAAGACGCTCTCCGCCGCGAACGTCTCGAAGGACTGGATCGACTTCGAAGCGGAGAAGTTCTTCGAGGACGGACTGGGACGCGGCATCACCTTCGTGAACGATGCGGATGCCGCCGGCGTCGCCGAGGTGCGCCACGGCGCGGCTCGCGGAGCCAAGGGCCTGACGATCCTCGCCACCCTCGGCACCGGCATCGGCTCGGCGTTCCTCTACGACGGCGTGCTTCTGCCGAACACCGAGCTCGGGCACCTGCTGTACAACGGGGAGTCCATCGAGAAGTGGACCGCCTACTCCGCCATGGAGCGCGAGAAGCTGAACTGGGAGGAGTGGTCCGCCCGCCTCCAGGTCTTCTTCAGCCACGTCGAGTTCCTCTTCAGCCCCGACCTGTTCGTGGTCGGCGGAGGCGTGTCGAAGCACCCGGAGAACTTCCTCCCGTTGCTCGATCTGAAGACCCCGATCGTCGCGGCGATTCACCGCAACTCCTCGGGCATCATCGGCGCGGCCTCCCTCGCGGGCGACTGACCCGCAGCACCGCGCGCCCACCGGAATCGGACCGACAGACCGGGAAGGGCCTGATGATCTCCTCGATCATCAGGCCCTTCTCCACGTCGAGGCGAATGGGCCGACCTGTACGCCGGGTTCTGTTCCGGGGTTCTTCGCCCCTTCGACGGCCATCTCTCTCGGCGACACGTTGCCGTGGCGCTCCAGCGGTCTACCCGAGGACTCGGCGAGCCGCGTCAACATCCTCTGTCTGACCTTGCTCCGGACGAGGTTTACCTGGCAGGTCATGTCACCATGACCCCCGGTGGTCTCTTACACCACCCTTTCACCCTTACCCCTTGCGGGGCGGTCTGCTCTCTGTGGCACTGTCTCGCGGATTGCTCCGGGTGGGTGTTACCCACCGCCCTGCCCTGTGGAGCCCGGACGTTCCTCGGTGCGGTCTCCCGCCACGCGACCGTCCAGTCGACCCATTCGCGCGTCCAGTCTACGCCGCGCTACTTCTCCGCCGACATCACGATGCGCAGGTCCAGCGGCACATCGATCGGGAATCCGCCGAACAGGCGACGGGTGGCGACGGCGGCCGCCTCGCGCACCGCCTCGGCCGCCGCCTCGGCATGCTGCTCCGGAACGTGCAGGATCACCTCGTCGTGCAGGAAGAACGCGAGATGCGCCGTCCGTGCGAAGGGACCGGATGCGGCCGCCTCGCTGAAGGTCTCGGGGAGCTGCTGCAGGCGATGCCGGATCTCTGCGAGCCAGATCAGCGACCACTCGGCGGCGGTTCCCTGCACAACGAAGTTGCGGGTGAAGCGCCCCCAGTCCCGTGCCCGTCGCCGGGCGAGCGCCACGACCGCCGGGTCGGCGTCGGCCGACGAGGCCTCGGACTGGAGTCGCGACCATTCGGCCGCCGGGCGCGGCGACGAGCGCCCGAGCCAGGTCGACACGATGCCGCCGTCCTCGCCCGTTCGCGCTGCCGCATCGACCAGGGCCATCGCCCGCGGGTAGACCTTGCGCAATCGCGGCACCAACCGTCCGCTGTCCCCCGTCGTCGCGCCGTACATGGCACCCAGGACCGCGTACTTCGCCTCCTCCCGGGTGCCCACAGCTCCGGACTCGACGACGCCCGCGTAGAGGTCGGTACCCTGCGCCGCCCGCGCCATCGCCTTGTCGGACGCCATCGCCGCCAGCATCCGCGGCTCCAGCTGCGCCACATCGGCGACGACCAGCGTCCACCCGGGGTCCGCCCGGACGGCAGGACGGAGACTGCGCGGGAGCTGCAGCGCGCCACCGCCCGCGGACGCCCAGCGCCCGGTCACCACCCCGCCGGGGATGTACACGGGGCGGAATCGACCGTCATGCACCCATTCGGCGAGCCAGGCCCAGCCGTTGGCGCTCAGCAACCGGGACATCTTCTTGTAGGCCAGGAGGGGCGCGACGACCGCATGTGCGTGCTGCGCGAGTTCCCAGCGGCTCGTCGACTCGACCTGCACTCCGACCCGGTGCAGCGCGCGGAGCAGCTTCTGGTGACTGTCGAGGTGCAGCGTGGGGTCGCCGAGGATGCTGCGCACCTGCTCGCCGAGCTCGGCCATCCGGCTCGGCAGTCCGCCGGCCATCGGACGATTGCCGAGGGCCTCCGTGAGGATCGCGTCATGCACGCCCGCGTCCCACGGGAGTCCGGCGACGCGCATCTCCTCCGCGATGACCCCACCCGCGGATTCCGCGGCGCAGAGCAGCGTGAGGCGTCCGTCTCGAGCCGAAGCCATCACGCGTCGCTGTTCCCGGTACTGGTCGAGCATCTCGGCGACAGGGTCATCGGCGGAGCTGTCGTGGATCACGTCGAACAGCGAGGGTGCTTCCTCGGTCGGTTCGCGGCGCACCCAGAACGGCGACGGAGCCAGGGGGCGGGCGACCGAGTCGGTGTCGCGGAGGATCGCGTGGCAGAGCAGGAGGTCGTGGGTGCGGTTGAGGCGGATGCCCTCGCTCAACAGCACCGCGTAGACCTCCCGTGCGCTGCGGATGATCCACCGCGTCTGCTCGGACGCATCGGCGGCGGCCACCCAGGGGGCCAGCTCCGCCGAGGTCAGCACGTCTCGATGCTGCTCCGTGTCGTCCTCGCCCAGGGTGACGGCGGTGTAGCTGCCGCCTCCGCTGGTCACGAGGGCGATCCGCCGTTCCGCCGGCGGCGATGCCGTCATGGCCGGCGAACGCCTCTTCCGGTCACGACAGGCCGGATTCGTCGGTACGCACCAGGATGCAGCCGCACTCGGGGCAGGAGACGACCGCATCATCGGCCGCGTTGCGGATCTGGCTCAGATCGGTGCGCGGGAGCTCGATGCGGCAGCCCTGGCAGGTGCCCCGGGTGAGCAGGGCGGCACCCGCGCTGTTCGACGCGCGGCGCGTGTACTCCGCCAGCAGATCGGCGGGGATCTGTGCGGCGATCGCCTCGCGGTCACGGGCGAGTTGGGCCCCGAGCTCGGTCGCCGCAGCGACGTCGGCCTTGGCCTGCGCGGTGAGCGCGGAACCTTCGCTCGTCGTGGTGTCGATCAGTGCCTGCTGGGCGGCGACCGCGGCATCCGCCTCCTCGAGGCGGCCCATGACGTCGAGCTCGATGTCCTCCAGCTCGCTCTGCCGGCGCGCGAGGCTCGCGATCTCGTGCTCCAGCGCCTGTGCGTCCTTCGGACTCGTCGACACGGCGAGGCGCTCGGCATCGCGGGTGCGGCGCTTCTCCACCAGGGCCACGTCGGATTCCAGACGGCTGAGTTCGGTGCGCGCGTCGTCCCGCGTACCGGCGAGCGTGGTGAGCTCCCGCAGCTGCGCCTGGCGCAGGGCGACCAGCTCGGTGATGCGCGCGCCCTGCGTGGGATTCGCCCGTGCACGCTCTGCCTGCGCGATCCGGCGATCGAGGTCGGCGATGTCGAGCAGGATGCGCTGGTTCTGGGGACTGGAGTTCACCGTCCCAATCTACCGTCTGCCGTCCGGCCCACCGGTGCTCACCGCACCTCGCCGTCGACATAGAACCATCGGCGGTCGACGCGGGCGAAGCGGCTGCGCTCGTGCAGGGACCCGCGTTCGTCGCCCTGACGCCAGAACGCCTCGAACTCCACGATGCCGTCGCCGTCGAACGGGCCCCCGGCGACGCGGTCCACGATGACCAGTCGCCGCCACCGCAGATCCTCGTCGAGCTCGATCGATCCGGGACGCGTGGACGCATGCCAGGTCGCTCGCAGGTAGCCCGCGTCGCCCGTGGCGAAGGCCGTGTACCGCGACCGCATCAGACGCTCGGCGGTCGGGGCCGCCGCACCGCGCAGCAACGGTCCGCAGCAGCCGCCGAACACGTCTCCCGAGCCGCACGGACACCGATCGGAGTCCGTCGGAACGCCCTCTGCTGCCGGCACCGCGCCTGTCGTCGTCACCGCCCCAGCGTACGCTGGGACTCCAGTCGAGAAGGAGAACCGTGACCAGTCAGCCCGTCGTCCCCCAGTTCACCGCGCACAACGGCTTCGCCCTCCCGGCGATCGGTCTGGGCACGTACGCCCTCAACGGAGACGATGGCGCGGCTGCCGTCGCCCGCGCCATCGAAGGCGGATACCGTCTCATCGATTCGGCCTTCAACTACGAGAACGAGGGGTCGGTCGGTCGCGGTGTCGCCGCCGCATCCGTCGACAGCGCCGAACTGATCGTCACGACGAAGCTCCCCGGACGCCACCACTCCTCGGCGAAGGCGCGCACGAGCATCGAGGAGAGCCGCTCACGGTTGGGCCTCGACATCACCGACCTGCACCTGATCCACTGGCCCAATCCGAGCCAGGACGAGTACGTGCAGGCCTGGGCCGCGCTCGTGGACGCCCAGCAGCGCGGCGTCGTCCGCCAGATCGGCGTCTCGAACTTCCTGCCCGCGCATCTGGAACGCATCGAGCAGGAGACCGGCGTCCGCCCCGTCGTGAATCAGATCGAGGTGCACCCGTACTTCCCGCAGGAGGAGCAGCTCGCCCACCACCGGGAGCACGGCATCCTCACCGAGGCCTGGAGCCCGCTCGGCCGCGCCCGGGAGCTCCTGCAGGAAGGGGTGATCCGCGAGGTCGCGGCGGCACACGGCATCACGGCCGCGCAGACCGTCCTCGCCTGGCACGTCGCGCGCGGGACGGTCTCGATTCCGAAGGCGTCGTCGGCGGATCACCAGAGCGCGAACCTGGCCGCTGCCGAGGTCGTGCTCGACGAGGCGGAGGTGGCGGCGATCTCCGCTCTCGGCCGGCCCGACGGGCGGCTCTTCGCCGCCGACCCGGCCACCCACGAGGAATCCTGATACGGGTCGTCTGACCGGCGAGACCAGAGGGATTCTCCCGCGAGAGCTCAGCGAAGCGACGCCGCGACGTCGGCGAGAGCCGCGGCGGACCGCTTCAGCAACGCGCTCTCCTCCTCGGAGAAAGCGGTGTTCCGGATCGGCACCGCACCCTGCGCGCTGACGATGGACGGCACCGAGAGCGCGACGCCGTCGACGCCGTGGAAGTCGCGCAGCACGGTGCTCACCGGCATCACGGCGTGTTCATCACCGAGGATCGCTTCGACGATCCGGGCACTCGACAGGCCGATCGCGTAGTTCGTCGCCCCCTTGCCCCGGATCACGGTCTCGGCGGCGTTCCGCACGTCGACGGCGATCTCGTCGAGTTCCTCGCGCCGGATCGGCGGGTGACCGGGAGCCTCCCACTCCAGGATCGGGACGGTGCCGATGGTCGCCCGCGACCAGAGCGGGAACTCGGTGTCGCCGTGCTCCCCGACGATGTGCGCGTGCACGCTCGCGGTCGACACCCCTGCGCGTTGCCCGAGCTTCCATCGCAGGCGCGAGGTGTCGAGCACCGTGCCGGAGGCGAAGATGCGCTCAGGAGGAAGGCCGGTCTCCTCCTGGGCGATCACGGTCAGCACGTCGCACGGGTTCGTCACGATCACGTAGATCGCGTTCGGTGCGACCTCGAGCAGCTGCGGCATCATGGAGCGGATGATTCCCGCGTTGACGGCGGCCAGGTCGATGCGGCTCTGCCCGGGACGCTGCTTCGCTCCCGCGGTGATGACCACCACATGAGATCCCGCGACCACCGAGATGTCGCTGCCGCCGATGATGTCACTGGTGCCGGTGAACTGCGTCCCGTGCGCCAGATCGAGCACCTCGGCCTCGACCTTCTCGGTCGCGATGTCGTACAGGGCGACATGGCGGGCGGAGCCGCGGATCAGGGCCGCGTAGGCGACGCTGGATCCGACGCTGCCGGCGCCGACGACCGTGAGCTTCGAGTTCTCGATGATCTCCATGGGCTCAGTCTCGCAGTCCGGGGGCCCGGTGATCCAGGGTCCCGGTCACCTTCACTCCGAACGCGCGTCCGGGGCCTCCGACGCCCGGCCTGCGGCGCCCGACGGCATCGATCCATCGACCGGGAGAGCGGAGTGATCGTCTGCGCCGGCGAGGATCCGGGCCGCCCGTCGATCGAGCAGGTCGGCGGCGACGCGGTTCGACTCCGGATCCGTGCCCGCGTCTGCCGCGCGACGGAGATCCGCCGCGGTGGCGCGCAGGATCTCCGCCTTGACGGACCGGAGGGCGTCGGCGTGCACGGTCTTCCACTTCGCTCGAGGGTGCCGCGCGATCGCGCGACGGTGCCGGGACTTCTCCTGTCATGACAGGAGAAGACTCTTCAGTATGGACCACGTCGGCTGGGCGTCCACTGCCGTGACCGTCATTCTCGGTGCCGCTGAGCGCGGACGAGGGCTTCCCACTCCGAGGCACGGAACCGGACGGTACCGGTGGAGACGATCTGCGCGTTGCCGTTCGGGCCGAGCTCCGGCCGCATGGTGAGACCACCGACCTCGAGGCTCGGGAGGCGCTCACGGATGTAGTCGATGCTGCCGCGGACCAGGAGCGCTGCGGCCTGCTCCGGCGACGTCGCAGCTCCCATCACGACGTCATCATGTGCGAGGAGCGCGGTCTGCCAGACGCGCTGCGGGCCGTCGGGATCGACCGTGTACCGCAACACACCCTGCGGCGCGGCCTCGACCTGGACCACGAGGGAACCGGTGACCGGCGCCTCGTCCTCGATGCCGTCCATGCTCACGCTCCGACCTGCTCCGGGCTGCGTCGCCCCGTCGCTGTGCGCTCAGGATACTGTTCGCCGGGCAGGATGCGCCGACGTCGATGCGTCGACTTCGCGCCTCCACGTAAACGAAGAGATAACTCTCATTCGACACGCCGCCGCGCAGTTGTCGCGGCGCACGGTGACGTGGAAAGGTATCCAGGCGGAGCCCCCACCGCTCACTCCTGCCGAGCCCGGAGCGTCTCCTGCGCGCATCGCGGCGGGAGACTCCTCGTCGAGACACACCTCATCGTCGCGGAATCCGGCGGGCAGGGACATCGGGGCATGAAGGAGGAGGGTGTTGGCAAGCACCTACATCGAGACCGGCGGACACGTCCGTGTCTACGGCGACGCCGTGCGGACTCACCAGGCATTCCCGTCGGGCACCTATCGCGTGTGCTTCTCCCCCACGGACGGCTTCAGCCTCGTCCGCATCGACGACCTCACCGTCGGGACGGAGCGCGTGTACGGCGGTCGCGATCGGAAGGTCGCGAAGATCTTCCACTCCTACGCCCGGTCCGACCGCAGCCTGGGCGTGATGCTCTCGGGAGACAAGGGCATCGGAAAGTCCCTGTTCCTCCGGATGGTGGCCGAGGCGGCACGCGAGCACGGGCTGCCCGTCGTGATCGTGTCGGAGGACAACGACGGCGTCGTGGAGTTCCTGGACAGCCTCGACGAATGCCTCATCATCTTCGACGAGTTCGAGAAGATCTTCCCCGCGGGGCGGCGCGGGCTCGCCGACGGTCTCAACCGCCAGAACCAGTTCCTTTCGCTCTTCGACGGCCTCTCCTCCGCCAAGCGCATCTACTGCCTCTCGGTGAACGACATCGCCGACGTGAGCGCGTACCTCGTCAACCGCCCCGGACGCTTCCACTACCACCTGCGCTTCGACTACCCGGGCCCGGAGGAGGTGCGCCAGTACCTCGTGGATCAGGCGCCCGGCGCCGACCCCGACGAGATCGAGAACGTCGCCCTCTTCTCCCGGCGCGCCCGTCTGAACTACGACCATCTGCGGGCCATCGCCTTCGAGCTGCAGCAGCCGGACACCCTCTTCTCCGAGATCGTCGACGACCTCAACATCCGGGCGATCGAGCCGAGCACCTACCGCATCGACGCGCGCTTCCCCGACGGCAAGGTCTGGACCGACGAGGTGGAGATGAACCTGTTCGAGCGCGGCGACGTCGGTCGCACGTTCGAGCTGCGCAACTCCACCCGCTCGATCTTCGTGTCGTTCCTGCCGCGCGACCTGCTGTTCGAGCCGGACGGGAGCATCGTCGTGCCGATCGACCGTCTGGACCTGCTCGGCGACGACGACGAGGAGCCCGAGGTGTACCCCACGACCGTCAGCCTCACGCTGGTCGGCTCGTCGAGCTACGGCTTCGGGCTCTGGCCCGCAGCCGAGATCCGCTCGCGGTAGCCTGGCTCCGCGACCGTCAGTCGGCCTTGACGCGCCGGTTCACCTCGCGCGTGGCGGAGAACTTCAGCACGGTGTAGTCGGTGACCTCGCCGGCGCCCTCATCCTTGCCGAACTGCACACGGTGCCCTTTGTGGGTCTGCGGGTAGAACTTGCCGAAGTTCGTGAGCGTCACGGTGTTGCCCTGACTCACGAGATCGAGGAGCTCGTCGATCATGGCGTTGTACGCGGTCTGCGCGGCGAAGACCGAGATCCCCCCGCGGCGTGCGAACCGTTGTACGAACTCGCGCTTGCTCACGCGTCCGGCATCGAGCGTCTTCGTCGTGCTCATGATCTTCGTCCCCTGTGTGTTCGCCCGTCGCCGAGCGGCTTTCGCTGTACCCCGACAGCCAGCTCCGCGGATCGTCGAGTCCCATCCCGACGACACCGGGTTCTGTGAGGCCCCAGCCCTTACCCCTCAGACACTAGTGCGTCTTCCTTCGTATCTGCGGTGAATCTGCGATTGTGCTGGTTCCCGAGCCGTGTCGACCCGATCTCACGAGCCGCCGAGGCGCGCGCGGATCGGGTAATCCTGGTCCTCCAGGATGACCTGCAGCGCCCGTCCGGTATCGGCGTGGACGACGATCGGGGCGCGCAGATTCACGTGCACGCCATTGTCGGAGGGGTTCGCGATCACCAGCATCCGGAGCGGATCCCCGTCGACGGCACCGAGCTCGGCCCGCGCTCCGGCGGGGATCCGCGGCGCGTACGCCGGATCGACCGACTCCGCGTCGAGAAGGAACAGCCGCACGTCGGCATCCACGGCGCGCAGCGTGAAGAGCCCCGCGACGCCGGCGACGTTCTGCAGCCGGAACGCGGTGTACGGGCTGAGACCGTGCATCGGGGCGGCGAACTCGAGGACGGCGGCGGCCTGATCGGGTGTCGTGGCGATCATCGCAGGAACTCCAGAAGATTGGTCTGCAGCGACTTCGCGGTCACCTGCAGGGCGGATTGGAAGACGAGCTCGGCGGACTGCAGTCGCACGAGCACCTCGAGGCTGTCGACGTTCTCGACCTCGGCACGGCGGGCCTCCAGGTCGGTCGACGTCGAGAGGTTCTGGGAGGCCGCACGCTCGATCTGCACCTGACGGGCTCCGGTCGTGCCGCGGGCGGCGACCATGTCCGTGAGGCGGGAATCGATGTCGTCGAGACGCGAGCCGACGTTCGCGCCTCCTCGCAGCTCGGCGGCGATGTCGCGGAGGAGCGCGAACGCGCTGTCGGCCCCTTCCCCGAACGCCTGAGATCCATCGAAGTCCACCCGCACGGTCTCGTTGTCGCTGATCCGACGGCGCACGCCCTCCCCCGGGCTGCCGCTGAAGGTGAAAGTCCCCGGCTCGAACGCCGCGCCGGAGTCGCTCGTGCCGGCGAAGACGCTGCGGCCGAGCACCGTGGTGTTCGCCTGGGCGAGCAGTTCGGCGCTGATCGTCTCGAGCTCCTGGGCGATCGACTCGCGGGCCGTGGGGCTGAGCGCTCCCGAGTTCGCTCCCTGCGCGGTGAGGTCGCGCGCGCGGTTCAGCAGGTCGGTGCTCGCGCCCAGCGCGGTGTCGACCGTGGTCACCCAGGCCATGCCGTCGCTGAGATTGCGTGCGTACTGCGCGATACGGGACTGCTCGCCGTGCACGCCCAGAACCGTCGCCGCGGCAGCCGGATCCTCGCTCGGCGAGCGGAACGCCCGCTGCGAGGCCGCCTGATTCTGCAGGCGCTCGCGGTCGGCGAGGGTGGTCTGCAGCGTGCGCAGCGACTGCTGCGTCATGGTGCTGCTCGTGATGCGTCCGATCATCTCGGCTCTCCCCAGGTCAGCGGCCGACGAGGCCGGTTCGGTTGATCAGCAGGTCCAGCGCCTCGTCCATGGCGGTCAGCACGCGGGCAGCCGCCTGGTAGGCCGTCTGATAGGTGAGGAGATTGACGGTCTCCTCGTCGCCGTCCACCGAGGCGTTCGACTGCTGGGCCGTGACCGCGGCCACCGCACCCATGTCGGCGATGTCCGCGCGCTGCAGGTCTCCCGCGACCGCGACCGCGAATCCGGTGACGAAACTCGACCACGTCTTGCTCGGCCCGGTGTCGGAGACGCCCAGCGCGCTGATGCGATCGGCGATCGTGGTGTCCTTGGCTCCGGCTCCCGGCGCCGCCAGGGCCAACTGGTCGAGCCCGGTGGGGACGACCCGCAGGCCCAGGGCCGCGGGTCCGCCGCCGTCGAGAGCGAAGAAGTCCCCGCCCGGCGCCCCGGTCGCGGTGACACCCGTCCGGTGGAGCTCGTTGACCGTGGTGGCCAGCGCGGTCGCGGTCTCGTTGTAGGCCGCGGCGACACGCGCGAGCGAACCGCCCTCCCCTGCCGGGGCGAGCGCGCTGATGGTTCCCCCGATCACGCCGCCGCCGGTGGCGACCGCGAGATCGGGGCGGTCGGCCCAGGCGACGCCGATGCGACCGCCGTCCTCGATCTCGCGCGGACCGCTCACGACGAGTGCACGGTGGCTGTCGCCGGAGACGAGGGCGTTGCCGTCGACGCGCACCGTGAGCGTGCCGTCGCTCTCGACCAGCCCCGTGGCCCCGACCGCGGTCGACAGCTGCTGCGCGAGCACGTCGCGCTGATCGATCAGCTCGTTGGCGTTGCGCCCGGACTGCAACGCCTCACGGATCTGTCCGTTGAGCGTGGCCACCTGGCCGGCGACCGCGTTGACGTCGGCGATGTCGCGGTCCACCTGGCCGCGCAGATCGGTCCACTGCCCCGCGACCGCTTCGTAGCCCGCGGCGATCTGTCCGGTGAGCACCTGCGCATTCGTGAGCACGACCTGCGCGGCCGCCGGCTCCGGCGTGTTCGCGAGGTCGGACCATCCGGACCAGAAGCGGTTGAGGTTGGCGGCGAGCCCGGCGGCGGTCGGCTCGGCCAGCATGCTCTCGGCGCGGGCGGCGGCTGTCGCCCGGGCATCCCAGAACCCCGCGGTCGACAGGGCATCGCGGACGCGGGCGTCCAGGACGGCATCCCCCAATCGTGCGACGCCGGTCACGGTCACTCCCCCGTCCGCACCGAGGCCGCTCTTCCACAGCCCGGTCTGTCCCGGGCCGAGCACGGACGTCTGATCGATGCGCTGACGGGTGTACCCGGTCGTGGTCTGGTTGGCGATGTTCTGCCCCGTGACGGTCATGCCCGCGCGCGCCGCGGAGAGGGCGGATTCCGCCAGTCGAAGTCCTGCGAAGGAAGACACGGTCACCTCACATCCGGGTGTCGAGCAGTCGGGCGTCGCCATCGCGCACGACACCACCGGACGGGCTGTACTCGCCACTCGGCGCACCGAGACCGGCGATCGTCTCCTGGGTGACGCGGATCGCGGTGCGCAGCCGCTGCTCGTTGATCTGCTTCATCTGCTCGATCTCCTCCGCGAGAGCGGTCATGGTCGTCAGGTGCCCGGTGAGCACCTCGCGCCATCCGTCGGTCGGAGCAGCGTCGATCAGCGCCCGCAGAGTGGTCGCCTCCGGCGCACCCCACTCGTCAGCGGTCGCGACGACGAGGGCGTCTCGCGAGAGCGCGACGGTCGGCATGGCGGACAGGACACGCTCGATCTCGGTCGAGGCGTGGCGGATCCAGCGGTTGCGTCCGGTCGCCAGGAGCATCTGCTGCTCGTCGAGCTTGAAGAGCAGCATCTCGAGCAGTTCGCGCTCCCGCAGCAGTTGCATGCTCAGGTCGTGAGCGGCCACAGTAGGTCACCTCGTCGGGTCGGGTTCTCCGTGACAGCGTCTCCGTCACACCCACGACTATCGCGACAACCCGAGGGGCAGTAACTCGGACGGGATGGGCAGAACTCCCCATGCGGCGCTGTCAGGGCGCGCTGATGCGGTGCCCGAGGGCTCCGAGGAGGGCAGCCTCCGCCGCGGCGTCCGCCGCCGTCTGCACGGCTTCCTGATTGGCGTCACCGACCGCGAGGACGATCTCCGCGCGGTGGATGCGCATGTCGCGCGGGGCGTCGATGCCGACCCGCACACCTCCCGGCGTCACCGCCAGGATGGTGACGGTGATGTCGTCTCCGATCACGATGCTCTCGTTCGCGCGCCTCGTCAGCACCAGCATGTCCATCCGCCTTCCCTGGCTGCGGCGCATTCACGCCATCCCGCACACCAAGCTAATGCATAGCCTCGTAAACGAGTGGATTCCGAGTGCTACCCCGCCGCGCTCGGCAAGACGGACTGCGTGATGCGCACGACACCCACGACGTCGGTGGCGAGGGCACCGGCACCGGCCTCGTCGTACGACAGCACCGGCAGGCCGGCGACCTGGGACGAGGTCATGCGCCGCACCGCCTGACGCAGCGAGGGCGCGCACACCAGCACGGGTTCCGGTCCCGCCTGGTCGAGTTCGGCCACTGTGCGGCGGAGGCCCTCGAGCACCTGCATGGTCGCCTCCGGTGTGAGCACGATCTGGGGAAGTCCGTCGACGACGCGCATGCCCTCGAGCATCTGCTGCTCCAGCATCGGGTCGAACATGACGACCCGCAGGCGCCCGTCCTCGGCGAACCGCGCGGCGATGGCCGGGCCCAGCGCGGCACGCGCGGCATCGATCAGTCCGGACGTCTCGGTCGACGTCTTGCCCCGCAGTGCGAGCGCCTCGTAGATGCGCGCGAGGTCGTTGATCGGGACACGTTCGGCGAGCAGCCCGGCGAGCACGCGCTGGATGCCGGCGAGCGGCAGGACCGCCGGGGTGAGCTCCTCGACCGTGGTGGGGCTCGACTGCTTCAGGTGCTCGGTGAGCTGACGCACGTCCTCCAGAGACAGCAGGCGGTGCGCCTGGCTCTGCACGACATCGGACAGGTGCGTGATGATGACGCTCGCGCGATCGATCACCGTGGCACCGGCCATGTCGGCCGCGTAGGACATCTCGGCGGGCACCCACTTGCCCTCGAGCCCGAACACCGGATCCACCACCACGCTTCCCGGCAGCTGCTCGAGCCCCGCGCCGATCGCGAGCACGTGCCCGCGCGGCACGGAGCCACGACCGACCTCGACCCCCGCGATGAGGATCGCGTAGGTCTCGGCGGGCAGCTCGACGTTGTCCCGGGTGCGCACCGGTGGCATCAGGATGCCGATGTCGAGCGCGAGCTTGCGGCGGAGCGACTTGACCCGGGTGAGCAGATCGCCGGCTCCCCCGGATGCCAGGTCGACGATGTCGGTCGACAGGGAGATCTCGAGCGCGTGCACGCGCATGCGGTCCATGAGATCCTCCGGGCCTTCGGCGCCGGCCTCCACGGCCTCCTGATGCTGCGCGTCGGCCTCGAGGGCGGCCTCCCGGTCCTCGTTCGCCTTGACCCGCGAGGCGGCGAACAGCAGCACGGCCCCGATCCCCGCGAACACCAGCAGCGGCATCCCGGGGATGAACCCCATCGCGATCGCCGCGAGGCCCGTGATCAGGAGCGCGGTGCGCGACTGCAGCAACTGCTTGGCCGCGGCCTGACCCATCTCGGCTTCGACGTTCTCCCGCGTGACGATCATGCCGGTGGAGACCGCCATCAACAGCGCCGGGATCTGGGTCACGAGTCCGTCGCCGATGGTCAGGACGCTGTAGGTCTGCAGCGCGTCGCCCATCTCCATGCCGTGCTGGGCCATGCCGATGATGATCCCGCCGACGAAGTTGATGACGACGATCACGATGCCGGCGATGGCGTCACCCTTGACGAACTTCGACGCACCATCCATCGCGCCGTAGAAGTCGGCCTCCGCGGCCACCTCGGCACGGCGCCGGCGGGCCTCCGCATCCGTGATGAGCCCCGCGTTCAGGTCGGCGTCGATCGCCATCTGCTTGCCCGGCATCGCGTCCAGGGTGAAGCGTGCCCCGACCTCGGCCACCCGCTCGGCGCCCTTGGTCACCACCACGAACTGGATGACCGTGAGGATCAGGAAGATCACGGCACCGATCACGAGAGATCCGCTGATCGTGATCTGTCCGAACGCCTGGATGACCTGTCCCGCGTGCGCCTCGCTGAGCACGAGTCGGGTGGAGGCGACGTTGAGGCCGAGACGGAACAGCGTCGCGACGAGCAGCAGGCTCGGGAACACGGAGAAGTCCAGCGGCTTCTTCACGAACATCGCGGTGAGCAGGATCAGGAGCGCGAACGCGATGTTGACCACGATCAGGACGTCGAGGAGACCCGTCGGGATGGGGACGATGAGCAGCAGGACGATGCCGACGACACCGACCGGGACCGCTCCTTTGGACAGCAGCTGACCGATCATGCGTTCCACCTTGTCGTTTCTGTTCGGGGAGACATCGGCTCAGAGGCCGCGTTCTCGAGTGTTCGCGAACGGCATCGTGTGGGTGCCGCGGGCGGATCCGCGCCGCTTCAGATGCTCGATGAAGGCGAGCACCTGGGCGACCGCGGTGTAGAGCTCCTCCGGGATCTCCCGGCCGATCTCGCAGGCGCCGTGAAGGGCGCGCGCGAGCGGGATGTCGCGCACCATCGGCACGCCCGCGGCATCGGCCCGCTCCCGGATCTTCAGGGCGACGATCCCGGCACCCTTGGCGACGACGCGCGGGGCGGACTTGCCGGGCTCGTACCGCAGCGCCACCGCGACATGCGTGGGGTTCACGAGCACCACATCGCTGTCCGCGACCGCGGCGATCATGCGGTTGCGGCTCAGGGCGAGCTGGCGTGAGCGCCGCTGCGAGCGGACCAGCGGATCGCCCTCGCTCTTCTTGTGCTCGTCCTTGGCTTCCTTCTTCGTGAGATGCGTGTGCTTGCGGTTGCGGCGCATCACGACGGCCACATCGATCGCGGCGAGCAGGATGCCGACGACCACCGCCACCTGCAGCAGGGCCATCGCTCCCCCGGCGGCCTGTTCCAGCAGCCACGTGATGTTGTGGCTGCCGCTCGCCATCAGCACCGGCACGAGTCCCGAGACCACGATCCAGAGCGACAGGCCGATCGCGACCGTCTTCAGCAGTGCCTTGGCGCCCTCCCACAGTGCCTGGCGGCCGAACACGCGCTTCAGGCCCGCGATGACGTTCAGCTGCTCCGTGCGCATGGTCACACCCCGCAGGTGGATCCCGCCCTGAGCGACCGCGGTGGCCGTGGTCGCGAGCAGCACGACGACCAGCATCGGCACGAGGATGCCGCCCATCGACCCCAGCGCCACGCCGAGCACCTCGACCGCTGCGCCCTCGGTCGGATCGGCCGCCACCGGGGCCACGCGCAGGAAGAGCTCGGTCAGCACCTGGGTGCCCGAGGCGATGGCCGGCAGCGCCATGATCGCCGCGGCCGCGATGCAGACCCAGGCGGTGAAGTCCTGACTTCGTCCGATCTGCCCCTTGCGGCGGGCCTCCTTCAGGCGGCGGTCGGTGGTCTTCTCGGTCCGTTCCCCCGTGTCGGTCTCGCTCATCCGGTCACCCCCAGGAGCAGCCGGGCCGCGTCATCGGCGATCGCGGCGACCACACCGGGCAGGGCCGCGTAGACGAAGCCGACCAGCAGGAGGGTCAGGCCGATCTTGATCGGGAAGCCCATCGCGAAGGCGTTCAGCGCCGGGGCGACCCGGGTCACGAGGCCCAGACCGACGTCGGCGAGGAACAGCACGATCAGCAGTGGACCGGCGATCTGCACGGCGCTGAGCATCATCTGCGCGGTGGCTCCGACCAGGGCCTCGGCCGGTCGGGCGAGATCGATCATCCCGCTCACGGGGATCGCGTCGAACGACCGGAACAGTCCGCCGAGCACGAGCTGGTAGCCGTCCGAGGCGAACAGCAGCACGATCGCCGTCATCTGGAACAGGCGCGTGAACTGAGCCCCGTTCACGGCCATCCCGGGATCGAACGCCTGCGCCAGCTGGAATCCTCCGAACGTGTCGATCAGGTGGCCCGACCCCTGGATCGCGCTGAACAGCACCATCACCAGGAAGCCCAGCAGTGCACCGGTGAGCGCCTGTCCGGCGAGAGCGAGCAGGAACGCGCCCGTGTCGAGACGTTCGTACCCGGCGGTGACCACGGGCGACACGGCGAGGGCGAGCCCGACGCCCAGCATCGCCCGGATGCGCATGGGCACGGTGCCGTGACTGAACGGCGGCGCGATGACGAGGAACGCCGTGATGCGCACGCACGCCAGAGCGGTCGCCTCGAGCCAGGTGAAGTCGATCGGGATGTTCATCCGCCGCCGTTCAGCAGCGACGGTATCCGGGCGAAGAGCTCGTCGGTGAAGGCGATCATCTCGGCGATCATCCAGTGCCCGCTCACCAGGAGGGCGATGCCGACGGCGACGAGCTTCGGCACGAACGAGATCGTCATCTCCTGCACCTGGGTGATGGACTGCAGCAGCGAGATCGCGAACCCGACGACGAGTGCCGTGATCAGCAGCGGAGCGCACAGCTTCGCCGCGAGGATCAGGGCGGCCTGGCCGATGTCGATGACGGCTTCGGGGTTCATCCCCCACCTCCGTTGTAGGACTGCACCAGGGCGGTGATGACCATCCCCCACCCGTCGATCAGGAGGAAGAGGAGGATCTTGAACGGCAGCGAGATCATCACCGGCGGCAGCATCATCATGCCCATCGACATCAGGGCGCTGGCGACGACGAGGTCGATCACGAGGAATGGCACGAAGATGATGAAGCCGATGAGGAAGGCGGCCCGCAGCTCGCTCAGCATGAACGCCGGAACGAGGGTCTGCAGCGGGAGGGCGGACGGGTCGCTCGGATTCTCCATCTGCGCCGCGCGGTGCATCAGGGCGATGTCCTCCTCGCGCGTGTACATGAGCATCCACTGCCGCAGCGGTTCCTGCGCCAGCTCGAACGCGCGGCCGAACTCGATCTGCCCATCCGTGAACGGGGCGACGGCGACCGCGTTGATGTCGGTGAGCACGGGCCACATGATGAACAGCGTCAGGAACAGGCTGAGCCCCGCGAGCACCTGATTCGGCGGGATCGACGGCAGCGAGAGGGCGTTGCGGGTCAGAGCGAGCACGACGAAGATCTTGGTGAAGCTCGACATCATCAGCAGCAGGGCCGGCGCGACGCTCAGCACCGTGATGCCGAGCAGTGTCATGATGCTGTCGGACGGCGTGCCGTTGATGCCGTTGATCGTCACGCCCTCGCTGTCGGACGTCTCGCTCGGCAGAACGGATGCCGCGGCATGCGCGCCGGTCGCGCTCGCCCACACGATCAGAGCCGCGACGCCCAGGCCGACCGCGATCAGGATCCCGAGACGTCGTCGCGTTCGCCGGGCGCTCGCCGACGGCGCAGCGGTGAGGGCGATTGCGGGCACGGCGGCACTCCGAAGATGGGTGACATGGCCGATCCGTAGCCAGAGGGTCGAGCGATCCGTGCTCGCAGGGGACTATCGCGACGTCGAGGCGGTCCGGTAACCGCCGCCGGGGTCCCCGGCGCTCAGGCGACCGACTTCAGCGGACGCTCGTCCTCCTCGGGGTGGTCCGCCCCGAGGAGGGGCTCCGCACCGGTGTCCGCCTCATCGACCTCTGCGGCGGGTGCCTCCTGCGTGTCGACGACGTTGATCCCGTGCTCCGTGACACCCAACACGTAGCGGATGCCACCGAACTCGGCCACGACGAGCTGTGCCCGCGCGCCGATCCCCGAGCGGGCGACGACCGTGATCTTCTCCTGGCGGACGCGGGGCGCACTGCCGCGCGCGGGGCGGGCGGGGCGGCTGCGCGCGAGGCGTCCGAGCTTGGCGGGCAGGAGGCCGGCCAGCGGACTGCTGCCCGTCGCGCCCGCCTTCTGCAACCGACGGCTGAGGAACACCAGCAGGCCGAGCACCGCCGCCAGGGCGACGATCATGCGCAGCGCGACGAGCAGATCATCCATGCTCAGTCGCTCTCTGCGCCGTCGAGGATGCGCTCGACGCGGATCGCGAAGTCCCCGTCCGCCACGACGACCGTGCCGTGCCCGATCAGGCGTCCGTTGAGCTTGATGTCCGCCGGAGAACCCGCGGCGCGATCGAGCTCGACCACGTGGCCGGGTTCGAGGGAGAGCACGTCGCGCACCGGCATCCGGGTGCGGCCGATCTCGACGACCAGCTCCATCTCGACGCCGGCGATGCGGCGAAGTCGCTGCGGGCCGCCGGAGGCCGTGCCCGCACGGTCGCCGTCGATGCGCACGGATGCGCGGGCGGCGATGGTCCCGTCGGCATCCACCAGGTCGAACACCTGCGTTCCCGGTGCCGTGAACAGCTCGGCGGCGCTCACCTGCTCCCCGTCCCCGAGCGCTCCGGTGCCGAGCACGGCGGCCGCGGCCTCGAAGACCGGGTGCAGGCGGTCGGCGAGCTCGGCCGCCGCGGATCCGTCCTCGAGGTGCGCCGGGTTCGCGATCTGGATCGCCAGGCGGGCGCCGGGGGTGCCTGTGAAGGTCACGGCCACCGCGTCTCCGGTGGCACCGGGGTCGGTGGACGGGGTCGGGATGACGGGGTAGCCGAACGGCAGCTTGCCGGCGATCGCCGCCGCGACGGCGGTCTCGTGGAAGGTGCTCATGAGTGGGTCTCCTCGTGGGTGGTCGTGATCGTGCAGGCGAGGCGTGACCCGCGGCTGCCCGGTGTGGCGCGGGCGATGGGCGTCCGCCCCGCCATGAGCTCGTAGGGGGTCGTCTCCGGGTGCGGGAGCCGCAGGAGGTCGCCGGGTGCGAGGTTCAGCACCTCGCCTGCTCCGATCGTGATCGGTGCGAGCCGCAGCGTGACCTCGAGCGGCGTGCTGTGCACCTGGTCGCGCGTGTGACCGGCGCCGCGGGCCGCCCCGGCATCCGCTCCCGATGCCGCGAGGCGGTCGACCACGGCGGAGGCGGGGAGCATGACCGAGGCGACGGTCTGCGTGTCACCCAGACGCAGGGTGTAGCGCGCCACGATGACGGCGGACGAGGCAGCGATGACCTGCAGGTACTGAGGGTTGTAGTGCACGCCCCCGAACAGCGGCTCTCCGGGCAGCAGGGAACCCATGCTCGCGGAGAGGTGCTCGAAGGTGCCGTCCATGATGTTGCGGATCAGCGCGAGCTCGATGGGCGTGAAGGTACGCGCCTCGGGAAGCGACGTGCTCCGGCCGCCCATCATCTGCACGACCCACAGCAGCGCGCTGTCGAGTCCGAACTGGACGACGCAGGGCTCGTCCCGCTCGGCGAACGAACCGGCGACCATCGCGGTGGTGCTCGGCAGCGTCTGGGCGTACTCCTCGTAAGAGACCAGTTCGACCGTGTCGAGGGACAGATGGGTCCTGACGCGGATCTTCGCCGTCAGCTGCGATGACCAGAGCCGCGCGAACGACTCGAACGACGCCTCGAGCCGACGGATGCTGTCGCGTCCCAGCTGCGCCGGACGGCTGAAGTCGTACGCAGGATAGCGGCCGGTCGGATCATCGATCACGGTGGTCATGGAGGACTCCTCGGAGATGGTGGACACGATGCCTCAGCTCTCGCCCGCGGCATCGGCGAGGGCAGGCAGCAGCGCGCGCACCTGGTCCTCCTCGGTGGACTCGACGACGATGTCGACCCGGCGGTTGCTGGCGAGAGCCTCGGGACTGTCGCCCTGCAGGAGCGGACGCGTGTCGGAGAACGCGGTGGCCTTGACGCGGGCGCCCTCGATGGTCTCGCGCTCGACGAGGAACCGGGCGACCTGCGTCGCGCGTCCTCCCGAGAGCTCCCAATTCGTCGGGTAGGGGTCGGCGGCGAGCCGGCGGTCCGCGTGCCCCTCCACGCTGACCTGGTTGTCGACGGTGGCGAGCACGTCGCCGATCGCATCGAGGACGACGTCGGCCTTCGCGGAGAGGTCGGTGCTGTTGTCGCCGAAGAACGTCTCGGCGCCGACCAGCCCGACCTTGAGTCCGCGGTCGTCGATCGCGAAGTCGACCGTGCCCTGCAGCCCCTGCGCGGCGAGCGAGGCCCGGATGCGCTCGCGGAGTCCTTCCAGCGACTCGAACTCGGCGATCGCGCGCGCGGTGAGATCGGCCTCGCCGTTCTCGTCCTCCATCTCGGGCGGGATCACGAGCCCCTCGGAGATGTCGGCACCGCCGGTGGTCGTCTCCTCCTGCCCGAAGCCCGTGGCGAGGCTGTTGGCGAGCAGCTCGAACTTGGTCTTGTCGACGTTGGACACGGCGAACAGCACGATGAACAGACACATCAGCACGGTGACCATGTCGGCGTAGGAGACGGCCCAGCGCTCATCGGGTTCGTCGTGCGCGTCGTCCTCGTGCCCGCGCCCGCCGGCGCGACGAGCCGTGCTCACCGGGGCTCCTCCGCGCCCTTCGGCGCCGCGTTCTTCGCCTCGTCGCTCTTGCGGCGCTTCGGTTTCACGGTCGAGAGGGCCTCCAGCCGCTCCTGCAGCAGGTGCGGTGCGCTGCCGGCCTGGATCGCGAGCATCCCCTCGCTCACCAGCGTCATGCGCTCCAGCTCGACCGCGCCGATGCGGCCCAGACGGCCCGCGATCGGGTTCCAGATGAAGTTGGCCGACAGCAGACCCCACAGGGTGGCCACGAAGGCGGCGGCGATCATGGGGCCGAGGTGATCGGGCTCGTCGAGCTTCTCGAGCACATGGGTCAGCGACACCACGGTGCCCACGATGCCGATCGTGGGCGCGTAGCCCCCGAGCGAGGAGAAGAACTTCGCCGCGACGCGGTTTCGCGAGGAGGTCGCCGCGATCTCGTCGTCCATCGTCATGCGCAGGTCGTCGGCGTCGGTGCCGTCGGCGAGAGCCTGCAGCGCCTGTCGGGTGAAGTCGTCCGGAGCACCGTCGAGTTCCTGCTCCAGCGCGAGGAGCCCTTCGCCGCGGGCCTTCTCGGCGTAGCCGACGAGGAACGGGATGACGGTCTCCGGTGTCGAACGAGGGCCTCGGACCATGCGACCGAGGCTCGCGATCGCCAGCTTCGTGTCGCGCAGGGTGTGGCTGGCGATGCCCACGCCGATCGTGGATCCCAGCACGAGGATGATCGGGGCCGGGATGAGCAGCGCCTCGAAGCTCGCGCCCTCCATCGTGATCATGGCGACCAGGGCACCGAACGCCAGGAAGACGCCGATCAGGAACGCGGGATCCATTTCAGTCCCCCGTCTTCCGGCCGAGGGCCTGTGCCGTGTCGAGCACCCGGGCCCGGTAGGCCACGATCAGCTCGACGATGAGGTCGAGGCTCTCCTGCACGACGTAGACGCCGCCGTCGACCATGTGCAGGGTCGTGTCGGGTGAGGCGTGCACGCGTTCGATCAGGTCAGGGTTCACCGCGAACCGGGTGCGGTCGAGGCGGGTGACGATGATCATCGGGTGGGTCTCCGGGCAGGGGAAGAGAGGCGGGGCAGCCCCGACTATCGCGACGCGGCCCGCCCCGGGTAACCAGGACGGGCCGCGTGCGACGGGCGGATCCGCGTGTGGGGTGCGACCGGGTCAGCGCTTGAGCTGGGTGAGCTCCTGCAGCACCTCGTCGCTCGTGGTGATGATGCGTGCGTTCGCCTGGAAGCCGCGCTGCGCGACGATCAGGTTCGTGAACTCCTGCGACAGGTCGACGTTGCTCATCTCGAGCGCACCGGAGACGAGACCGCCGAACCCGGGCTGGCCCGCTTCCCCGATCTGCGCGCCGCCGGAGTTGACCGAGACGCGGTAGGCCGAGCCGCCGGCCTTCTCGAGTCCTTCCGGGTTCGCGAAGGTCGCCATGGCGATCTTGCCCAGCGTCTGCGTGGCACCGTTGCTGAAGGTGCCCACGATCGAGCCGTCGCCGGTGATGCTGTAGGACTTGAGGGTCCCGGCCGCGGCACCGTTCTGCTCGGTGACCGCGACGGTCGACAGGCTCGCGTACCCCGTGACCGCCGTGAGGTCGACGGTCACGGCGCCGGCGGCCAGGCTGAGACCGCCGCCGGTCTGCACCCCGTCGGTGAAGGTCAGCGAACCGGTGGCGCCGCTGGTCGGCTCGGACACGTCCCAGCCCGTGGCCGACTTCGTGAACGTCAGGCTCAGCGTCGTCGGGGTGCCCTGGGCGTCGAACACGGTGACGTCGCGCACGAGCTCGTCGCCGACGGCCGCGGTCGAGGGCAGGTTGCCGGTGACGGTGGCCCCGGTCGTCGCCCGCGCCGGAGAGACCGCGTCGAGCGGCAGGACGATGTTCCCGATGCCCTGGCCGGTGTTCACGACGCCGTTCTGAGCCGACCAGCCCTGCACGATCGCGCCGTCGGCGGTGACCATCTTCCCGGTCGGATCGAACGAGAAGCCGCCGGCGCGCGTGTACAGCGTCTCCCCGCCGGAGCGGACCGCGAAGAACCCGTCCCCCGAGATCATCAGGTCGCCGCCACGACCGGTGGCCTGGGCCGAGCCCTGGGCGAAGTTCGTGCGGACGCCGGCGACCTGCACGCCGAGTCCGACCTGGGCGGGGTTGCGCCCGCCGACCTCGCCGTCGGGGATGCCGGGGTTGCCGATGAGCTGAGACAGCGAGTCCTGGAACACGACCGACGAGCCCTTGAAGCCCGCTGTGTTGACGTTGGCGATGTTGTTGCCCGTGACATCGAGCATGGTCTGGTGCGAGCGGAGGCCGGAGATTCCGGAGTAGAGCGAGCGGAGCATGGGGTTCTCTTTTCCTGGATGAGGGAGTCAGGCTGCGGCGGGGTCGCTCGCGGCAGGGGTGGTCTTCGAAGTGATCCCGGTGATGGCGTCGAGGGCGACCTTCTTGTCCCCGATGGTCACCTGCGGGATGGGCCCGTCGAACGACACCGTGGTCACGATGCCCGTCACGGTCTTCCCGTCGGCATCGAGGTAACTCGCCTCCTGGCCGATCAGCGCGGTCGCCGCCTGACGCATGTTCAGGGCGAATGCCTCGGTGCCGTTGTCGGCGAGGGTGGTCAGCTGCTCCATCATCGCGAGCTGCGTGGTCTGGGAGATCATCTCGTTGGTGTCCATCGGGCTCGAGGGATCCTGATGCGTCAGCTGGGTGACCAGGAGCTTCAGGAACACCTCCCCGTCCAGCACCTGCTTGCGCGCTGCGGGGTCGGCGGTGCCGCCGGTGTGGATCGAACTCGGTGCGCTCACGGCATCGACGGTCATGCGGTGGTCCTCTCAGGCGAAGATGTCGAGACCCCCGCCGGACACGGCGAGGGTGGTGGTCGGGACGAAGGGGAGGATGCCGCGGCCGGTGCCGTCATCGCCGCGCAGCCGGGCGGCGCCGGAACCGTGCCCGGGCGTGCGCTCGCCGGATGACTGTCCGTTCGTCGCTCCGCCGCCCCCGGGGTGGGAACCGCGATCGAGACCTCCGGCGTCGGTCGGACCGCCGCTGGCGCCGGCGCCGGCGGTGCTGCCTGTCGCGAGGGACAGGCTCGCGTGCGGCATGATCGCGGCGAGATCACGCCGCAGATCGGAGACGAGCGACCGCAGCGCGTCGCGGCCGGCCTCGGATGCGCCGATCAGTTCGACCCGGACCTCGCCTGCCGAGCCGATATGCGCGCGGACGGTGACCGGACCGAGGGTGTCGGGGGTCACGGTCATGGTGAGCTGATGGCTGCCGACGGGTCGCTGGACGATGCTCAGGACCGCGGGCACGACCTGCGCGGCGACGGTGCGCGGCGTCGGTGCGGCCGTGGGATCGGCGGGCGTGAGGACAGGTGCGCTCGGAGGCGCGACCGCCGCCGCGGGCACGGTCACCGGCGACGGCGGCGTCGCGGACTGATCCGGACGTGCCCCGAGATCCTTCGGTGCGGCGGCGACGACGGAAACGGGCGGGGGCGTGCGGGACTCGGAGGCGACCGGAGACGGGTGCGACGACGTCGCTGCGGCCTCCGGATGGGCGACGGACACCTCTCTCGACGGCCCCGCCGCACGAGTGGTCGCCGGCGCCGTCTCCGCCGGCCCGCCCGCCCGCACCCTCGGCGCCGCCGCCGGCTCGACAGAGCGGAGCACATCCGCCGACGTCTGCGACTGAGCCGACGCGGCACCTGCGGCCACGGCCGGCGCGACGACCTGGGTCGAAGAGCCCGGCGCGGTCGAGGAGCCCGGCGCGGTCGCCGCCGAGTCGATCGAGGGCACCACGGGCGCGGCCATCGGGGCTGCGGTCTCCCCCGATGGCGGTGCGGCAGCCGTGACGGTCCGTCCCTCGACCGCCGTGTCGATCAGGCACGCGGCATCCGGATCCTCCGCGGACACAGCGACGTGCCCCGGTGCCGTCACCGCCGCGTCTGCGGGGAGGGCACTCTCGGACTCGTGATCAGCGACGGCATCCCCCGCGGCGGCCTCGGCATCCGCTTCGAGCTTCCGCCCGGCCGACGCGAGAGCGGCACCGAACGACGACGAACCCCTCCCCGGCACACTTCCGAGTCCGCTGCCGTCCGACGCGCCGCCGACGAGCGCCCCGAGCCCGGCTGCGAGCCCGGCAGCAGCCGGGGAGACGGCGCTCATGCCGTCCGCTCCGCACGGATGCTGCGCACGACGGCGATCTCGTCGAGCGCCACCTGCTCGGCGTGCTGCTCCGCTCGCGTGCTGTCGACGCGGTGCGCGCCCTCCAGCCGTTCGAGCCCCTTGAGCTCGCGCCGCGCCTCGACGTGCGATGCCTTGGCCTCGGTCTCTTCCGCCCGACGCATCGCGGCGAGCGTCTGCAGATCGCCGAGCGCGCTGCGACCCGCGGCGCGGGCGGCCGCCATCGCCAGCAGCGTCGCGGCGTCTCCGACCTGCGCGCTGATCTCCGACAGACTCGCGACGGCGCCCTGCTCGGCCGCCTCCGCCTGCAGTCGGGCGGCGGTGGTGCGGGAGAGCTGCTCGGCGGCGACTCGCTCCTGTGCGTCGCGGACGCGCAGGAGTCCGGCCAGGGGGAACGTCATGGGAGGAGTCCTCCGAACTCGGTGGTGAGAGCGGACAGGCGCCGCCAGGATTCCTCGGCGCTCGTGAGATCGTCCATGCCCTGGGTGAGGAAGCCGGAGATCGAGGCCTCATGAGCGATCGCGGCGTCCACCAGGGGGTTGGCGCCGGGGCGATACGCGCCGATGTCGATCAGATCGTTCGCGCTGCGCCGGGCGGCCAGCACGCTGCGCAGCGTCACGGCGTCGGCACGCTGCTCGGCGGTGGTGATCTTCGACACGACGCGGGAGATCGATCCCAGCACGTCCACGGCCGGGAAGTGTCCGCGCACGGCCAGAGCACGATCCAGGACCACGTGCCCGTCGAGGATGCCCCGAGCGGCGTCCGCGATGGGCTCGTTGTGGTCGTCGCCATCGACGAGCACCGTGTAGAGACCGGTGATCGATCCGACCGGCCCCGTGCCGGCGCGCTCCAGCAGCCGGGCGAGCACGGAGAACGTCGACGGCGGATATCCGCGGGTCGCGGGCGGCTCGCCGGCGCTCAGACCGATCTCGCGCTGCGCCATCGCGACCCGGGTGAGGGAGTCCATCATCAGCAGGACGTTCGCACCGTCCTCCCGGAACCGCTCGGCGATGCGGGTGGCGACGAACGCGGATCGCATCCTCACCATCGCCGGCTGATCCGAGGTCGCCACCACGACGACCGAGCGGGCGAGTCCTTCGGGGCCGAGGTCGTCCTCGATGAATTCGCGCACCTCACGGCCGCGCTCCCCCACCAGGGCGATGACGGTGACATCGGCCGTGGAGCCGCGGGCGATCATGGACAGGAGCGAGGACTTCCCCACCCCCGAGCCCGCGAAGAGACCGAGGCGCTGACCGATGCCCACCGGGGTCATGGTGTCGAGCACGCGAACGCCGAGGCCCAACGGGGTGTCGATGCGCTGCCGGTGCAGGACGCTCGGCGCGTCGTGATCGAGCGACACGAAGTCCACCTCGCGGTCCAACGGCCCCTTGCCGTCGATCGGGCGGCCGAGCCCGTCGAGGACGCGTCCGAGCAGGGAGTGCCCCGTGGGCACCTGCAGCCGCTCGCCCGCGTGCAGCACCTTCGCCCGGGCCGTGATCCCGTCGAGCGGACCGAGCGGCATGCATCGGGCCGAGGCGCCGTCGACCGCGACGACCTCCGCGTCGACCGGACGCCCGTCCGCCATCTCGATCCGCACGCGATCACCGACCGCGGCGTCGATGCCGACCACCTCGGCGCCCAGGCCGAGCACGGACTTCACGGTGCCGGAGCGCTCCGGACGCGCGGCATCCAGCGCGCGGCGCCAGGACGCCGTCATGACGCTCATACGCGCCCTCCGGAATGCTGCTCGTCGTCGCCCGCGAGCGCGGCGCCCGCACGGGCGAGTGCCTGCAGGATGCGGGTGTCGACGGCACCCTCCGCCACCTCGACGATCGCTCCGCCCGGGGTGACGGATGCGGCTTCCCGGAGCTCGATGCCGTCCAGGATCGCCGCGGCGTCGGCGTCTTCCCGCAACACCGCCGCGTCCTGCGGACTGAACACGACACGCGTCCACCGTTCGACGGGCATCGCGGCGAGCGTGCGGCGCAGCGCGTGCGCGGCCGAGCGCGCGGAGTCCGACAGCTCGGCCCCCAGGATCGCGGTCGCCAGCTGCACCGCGAGCTCTTCGATCCGCTCCGCGGCGAGCGTGCTGACCTGGGCGGTGCGCTGGTCGAGCGCGTCCGCCGAGGCGCGCACGGCCGCCAGCACCGAGCAGCGCACTCGGAGATCGTTCTCGCGCTCCTGTTCCCGCCGAGCCGCATCGAGGACCTGCTGCCCCCGGCCCTCGTCGAGCGCGACGCGCCGACCTTCCGCGAAGCCCTCCGCATACCCGCGAGTGCGCGCCCGATCCGCCTCGCCGCGCGGGTCGGTCGGGGTCTCGCCCACGCGCGGCACGACGAGGGGCTGGAAGGCGGTGTCGGAGCGCATCATTCGATGAGTTCGTCCTCGTCTTCACGGGAGATCGTGATCTCCTCCGCGGCCTCCAGCTCGCGGATGATGCGCACGACCTCGGCGCGGGCCTCGTCGACCTGGCGCACGCGGACCGACCCGAGCACGCGAGCCTCTTCGGCCAGGTTCTCGCGGTTGCGCTCGGTCATGTTGCCGGTGACCTTGGCCGTGATCTGCTCGTCGGCGCCCTTGAGGGCGAGCGCCAGCATCCGCAGATCCACACCACGCAGCACGCGCTGCGCGTCGCGGTCCTCGAGGCGGGTGAAGTCGGCGAAGGTGACCATCCGACTGCGGATGTCCTCCGCCAGCGCGAAGTCCCGGCCTTCCAGGCTGGCCAGCAGCGCCTTCTCGAGGGCGGTGTCGGACCGGCTGATGATCTCGACCAGGGGCTGCACGCCGCCGATGGACTCGTGGTTGTCCCGCATCGCGAACACACCGGTGCGGGAGCGCAGCGAGTCGGCGACGATCGAGATCGCCTCCTGGGTCGCCGTTCCCATGGTCGCGATCGCCTGGGCGACATCGGTGCGCAGCGGGTCCTGCAGCGCCGTGAGCACGGCGGCTGCGCGTTCCGCCCGGAGGTTCGCCAACACGACCGCGACGGTCGTCGGCAGCTCCCCCTCGAGGATCGTGGCGAGCTGCGCCGGGTCGGCGGCGTTGAGGAAGTCGAACGAGACGGCACCCTGCGACATCACCCGACCGACCATGCCGACGGCCTTCTCGCGGCCGAACGCGGTCTCGAGCAGGCCGGTCGCGAGCTCCTGACCCCCACGCGAGGGCACCGAGCCTCCCGTGGCGATACGGGTGAAGGCCCCGAGTGCCGTCGCCGTGGCGGCCAGGTCGACCCCGCCGAGTTGCGTGAGCTCGGCCGCCAGCAGCTCGGACCGGTCCTCGCCCAGGTGACGGAGCACGTCGGCGCTGGCCTCCCGGTCCATGTTCAGCAGGACGATCGCGGCCTGGCGCAATCCGGTCATCTCGACGACCGCGACGGTCGATCCGGCCGCGGAGACCTCATCTCCCGGATCCGCCTCGGTGGCGGGGAGCTCGATCTGCACGCTCATACCGTGGCCTCATCCATCAGACGAGCCAGCGCGGTGGCGGTGGTGGCGGGTTCGCGCCTGGCGATGTCGTCGATCTCGCGACGGCGGCGGTCGACGAGCACCTGATCGCGCTCCGGCTCCTCCTCGATGTCGAGGATCGCGGTGGGCGAGACCTGCGGCAGCAGCGGGACGGTGATCGCCTCGCGGTCCTGCAGCCCCTTGAGCGACTTGAGCTTCTGCTCCTCGTTCTCGCTGAGGGTGGACAGGTACTCGATCGGCCCGTCCTCGGTGTAGAGGATGCGCCGCTTCATGCGCTGACGGATCGACAGGAAGACCACGAGGATGATGACGGCGAGGAGGATCGACCCGCCGATGATCACGGATCGCAGCAGCTCCTGCTGGAATTGCGCTGCGCGCTCCGCCTCGGCCGCCTCGAGCGCGGTCTGCGCAGCGGTCGCGCCGGACGCCGCGAACTCGACGAACTCCACCGCGATCGTGTCGCCGCGGTCGACGTCGATACCGGCCGCGGAGGCCACGAGCGCCTCCACCTGGTTCGCCGTGACGCCCGTCACGGCCTCCCGGTTCAGAGCGATGCTCACGGTCTGCCGCGTCACCTCTCCGGCCGGCGTGATGGTCTTCTCCGTCGACTTGTTGACGGCGTTGCTGCGCGAGGTCTCCTCGAATTCATACGCACCGTCGCCCGTCGCGCCGTTGGGCACCGCGATGTTGTCCGGACCGAGCACCCCGGTGCCCGAGCCCTGACCGCCGGTGTAGGTCTCGGTCTTCGTCTGCTCCGACGCGCTCAGATCGCCCTCGGGAGCGGTGTAGGTCTCGTCCATTCGCTCCGAGGTGGAGTTCGCGACATCGGCGGCGACCGTGACCGTGGCATTGCCCGGACCGACGATCGTCTCCAGCATCCGGCTCACGGAGGCCGCGACCCGGGCCTCGTGCTCGGTGGCCTGCTTCGACGAGTTCCCGGCGATGCCGGAGCCGACCGCCGACAGCACCGTGCCGTTCTGGTCGGTCACCGCGACGTCCTCCGGCGTCATCCCGGGCACGGCGGCGCTCGTCAGATGGATGATCGCCTCGATCTTCTCGTCGCTCAGCGTCGCACCGTTGCCCGTCTTCACGAACACGGAGGCGGTCGGGCTCTGCTGCTCCGACACGAACACGCTCTCCTCGGGTATCGCGAGCTGCACGGATGCCGTGGAGATCCCGTCCATCGCGCTGACGGTGCTCGCGAGCTCCCCCTCGATGGCGCGCTTGTAGGTGACCGACTGCTGGAACTCGCTCGCCGTCACCCCCATCTTGTCGAGCAGCGTGTATCCCTCGCTGCTGTCGCCGGGGAGCCCCGCGGATGCCGCGGCGAGGCGCTGCGGGTACACCTGGTCGTCCGGGACCAGGATGGTCGCGCCGCCCTCGGTGAGCTCGTAGCCGACACCGGCGGACTTCAGCTGCTCGACGACCGCCGAGGCGTCGCCCGCGCTGAGGCCCGTGAACAGCGGGCTCATCTGTGGCTTCATCAGCCAGGACCCGAGGGCGACGGCCCCCATCACGAGCAGCGCGGCGCCGATGATGACGATCGTCCGCTGGGCGACCGTGAAGCCGGAGACGACCGTCTTGCTGCGGTCGTAGAGGGTGGTGAGCATCTTCGGCATGGTCAGGCCTGCATCCGCATGATCTCGTTGAACGCGGAGACGCTGCGGTCACGGACGGCCACGACGAGATCGAGGGTGACACCGGCGCGGGCGGAGGCGATCATGGCCTGGTGGATGTCCTGCAGGTCGCCGGTGACGGCCTGCACGGCGAGCTCGTTCGAGGTGGACTGCA
The DNA here is from genome assembly GCF_055361165.1 of Microbacterium sp. TW_SC_2. Taxonomy (NCBI): domain Bacteria; kingdom Bacillati; phylum Actinomycetota; class Actinomycetes; order Micrococcales; family Microbacteriaceae; genus Microbacterium; species Microbacterium sp. TW_SC_2. The sequence goes on from NZ_CM143952.1 coordinate 1,783,893, forward strand.
GCTGCTGCAGGTCCTGGACGGCGCCGGTGAGCGAGGTCGCGAAGGCGCCGGCCGACGCCGTGGGGCCCGCGATACCGGGGTCGGTTTCGAAGCTGAGCGGTGTCAGGGGCGCGACGCCCGCGGCCGAGGGCGCGCCGATCGGCTCGATCATCCGTTGCGTCCGATCTGCAGCGCGGCCTCGTAGGTGGTCTTCGCGCGGTCCACCACCGCGGCGTTGGCCTCGTAGCCGCGCTGCGCCAGGATCAGCATGCTCATCTGATCTCCCAGATCGACGTTGGGGTACTGCACGTACCCGTCCTCATCGGCGTAGGGGTGCTCCGGGTCGTACACGAGCTTGGCCTCGGCCTCGGACTCGACGACGCCGGCGACATAGACGCCGGGGCCGTCCGTCCCCGCGCTGACCGCGACGAACTTCTCGCGGAAGGCCTCCTGCCCTGCGGGCGTCGCGGTGTTCACGTTGGCGATGTTGTCGCTCACCGCGTCGAGCCACTTGCGGTGCACGGTGAGTCCGGTGCCGGCGATGCCGATCGCATCGAAGGTCATGCGGAAGCCTGTCCGATCGCCTTGGTGATCGAGGCCGCCTGGCCGCCGATCGCCTGGCTGGCGAACTGGAAGCGCAGCACGGTGTCGATGTTCGACAGGGTCTCGGTGTCGAGGTTGACGTTGTTGCCGTTCAGGCGGGTCGGCTCGAGGGAGCGCTCGACCGTCGCGGCCACGGTGCCCGATCCCCCGTCGACCGCGCGACGCAGCTCGTCCTCGAACTGCACGCGCTTGGCCTGATAGCCGGGGGTGTTGATGTTCGCGATGTTCTCGGCGACGGATCGCTGACGCAGCGCCAGACCGTCGAGCGCGCTGATGAGCGCGGAAGAGGTTACGGACTCGAGCACGAGGGCACTCCGGATGTCGAGGGAGAAGCCGATCCGTGGCCTGTCGTCGAGCGATCCCTGCTCGTGGCCGACTATCGCGACGCCGCGGCGATCCGTAACCGCCCGAGTTCCGCCGCGTGCTCGCTCAGCCTTCCACGTCGAGGTACGCCGGGGTTCCCTGCGCCGAGGTCGGCACCCGTCGCAGTGCCGCGAGCTCGCGCGCGACGTTCGCCCGTGAGGCCATCAGGCCGCCGATCATGAGCTGCTGACGGGAGAGCACGGCTTCGGCGCGGGCGCGCAGCTCCTCGGGCACCGGTCCGGGCGGCGGCTCGAACGGCTGCACGTCGAGCCGCTCGTCCGCGGCGTCGAGGGCCCGCTCGAACTGCTCGAGCACGGTCAGCCACGCGGCGAGATTCTCGGGCACGATCGTCAGGCCAGAGCCGACGACGGCACGGGAGCCGCGGCGGAGGTGGCCGCGGCGGCCTGATGCCAGGCGTCGCGCAGCGGGGCGATGAGCGCACGGCACTCGGCGGTCGCCGCCTGGTCGCGGGCGATGTTCGCCGAGATCAGGCGCCCGGTCAGATAGGTGTAGAGCGCGCGCAGGTCGCCCGCTCCCTCCCAGGCATCGGTGAGTGAGCCGCTGAGTTCGGCGATGATCTGCTGCGCATGGGTCAGATGGCCGCCGGCGGCCGTCCAGTCGGTCGCGTCCTGCGCGGCGGCCGCACGATCGACGTCCACGAGCAGGCGGTCGTACAGCATCGTGAGCAGGCGCTCCGGGGAGGCCGAGGTCACCTGTTGCGCGAGGTACTGCTGCTTCGCGCGCTCGAGTGAGGTGAGGAACATGATGCGGATCTCCTGCCGGGTGCGAGAGGGGGTGGGATCAGGACGAGGAGGACGAGGCCGAGAGTCCGGCCAGCTGGGAGGCGAGCCACGAGGACTGCGACTGCAGCTTCGACAGCTGCACCTCCAGCTGCGAGTAGGTGCGCTCGAGCGTGGCACGGCGCTGCTCGAGGCGCACATCCCAGCGCTCCACCTGGGTCTTGAGCGTCTTGACCTCGGATTCCTGACCGGTGATCCGCTGCGTGAGCAGACCGTCGTACTTGTCGGAGTAGGTGTCCGAGACCTGTTCCAGTCGGCCGGCGAGGCCGGCGAACACGGCCTGCGTCTTCTCGGGGTCCTCCGCCAGCGCTGCGGCGAACTTCTCCGCGTCGAACGAGAGCACGCCCTTGTCGCTGATCGAGATGCCGATGGTCGACGGCGAGGTGCCGTCGACCGGCAGCTGCACCGCGCCGGCGAGAGCGGTCCGCAGATTGCGCACCGTGCTGTCGCCCGTGAAGACGCCGAGCGTGGTCGTCTCCCCCACGGCCGCGACCGTGGCCTTGGAGCCGTTGTCGATACGGGTGAGCAGCGCCGCGATCTCCTTGACGAACGACTCGGCCTTCGTGGTCTGCGCCTTGGTGTCGAGCACGACGGACACGACGACCGGGTCGGCACTCGCGATCGAGACCGTGACGTCGATGTCCTCGCCGATCGTGAACGTGTTGCCGGCGCTGGTCAGGGTCTGCTCCGCCGCAGTGCCGGCGAACATCCGGATGCGGGCGTCGGCGCCCTGCATGAGGACGGCGGCCCCCGCCTCGCCCGAGACGTCCGCGGCGGTGCCGGCCGCGACCTCGGCCGCGGTGCCGCGGTGCAGCGTGAAGGCCCCGGCCTCGCCGGTCTCGGTGGCGGTGAGCTGAACGCGCGAGAGCGGATTGCCGTCGGCATCCTTCCCGGCGGGGACGACGGTCGCCGTGACGCCCGCCTTCGCGGCGTTGACGGCCCTGGCCAGGTCCTGCGGGCTCGAGCCGGCGGGCGTGATCGAGGTCGAGGTGCCGTCGGCGGCCACCAGGGTGAACTCCCCGCCCCAGGCGTCGGCGCCCGCGGAGGCCGTGATGACGGAGTGGGCTGCGGCCACGGCATCCACGACGATGCTCGTGGAGAAGGCGCCGGCCTTGGCTCCCGCGACGATGGAGACGCTCTCCGCCGAGGACGAGGCCGTGAAGGCCGCCAGCGACGTCGTGCCCGCGGCGGTCTTCGCCTTCGTGACGAGGTCCTGCAGCGTCTTGTTCAGCGACTGCAGGTTGGAGATGATCGTGCCGCGGTCGGTGATCTTGTTGGCGATCAGCTTCTTCGGGATCGCCGCGACGTCCATGAGCGCCGTGATGAGCTCGTCGGTCTTGAGCCCGGATACCAGTCCGTCGAGTTTCATCCTCGGATGCCTTCTGTGCGGTGCGGGTCGAGAGGGTCCTGCAGAACGGCGCCCGGGCGGAGATCACCCCGCCCGGGCGCCGCGCGCGTCAGGTGCTGCGGATCAACGCAGCAGCTGGAGAACGCCCTGGCCCGACTGGTTCGCCTGCGCGAGCATCGCGGTACCGGCCTGCTGCAGGATGTTCGCTGCGGTGTACTTGACCATCTCCGCCGCCATGTCGGTGTCGGCGATACGGCTCTTGGCCGCCGACAGGTTCTCGGCCGAGACCTGCAGCGAGTTGATCGTCGACTCGAAGCGGTTCTGCACCGCTCCGAGGTCGGCGCGAGCCGACGAGACGCTCTTGATCGCCGTGTCGACCGTGCCGATGGTCGCAGCCGCGAGCGTCGGCGTGGCGAATCCGTCGGTGTCGACGATGGCGGTCTTGAGACCTGCGGCGAGCGTCTTGATGTCGGCGGAACCGAGGTCCACCGCGATCTGGCTCGCTGCGCTGCCGTCCGCACCCACCTGGAAGCTCAGCATGCCGTCGCTTGCCGCACCGGCGGAACCGTCGAGCAGGTTGATCCCGTTGAAGTTCGTGCTGTCGGCGATGCGACCGAGCTCGTCGACCAGCTGGGTGACCTCGGTGTGGATCGCCGTGCGCGAGTCGGCGTTGTTGGAGTCGGATCCTGCCTGGACCGCGAGGTCGCGGACGCGCTGCAGGATGGAGTGGACCTCGGTCAGCGCGCCTTCTGCGGTCTGGATCACCGAGATGCCGTCCTGGGCGTTGCGGGCTGCGACGTTCAGGCCGTTGACCTGCGAGCGCAGGCCCTCGGAGATGGCCAGGCCGGCGGCGTCGTCGGCTGCGCGGTTGATGCGCAGGCCGCTCGAGAGCTTCTCGAGCGACTTCGAGACGTCGTTCTGGTTGGCGGACAGGTTGCGGTACGAGTTGAGCGCACTGACGTTGGTTGCGATCTGAAGACCCATGAATATCCTCCGTGGTTATGGGACCGAATGCGGGCCCATCCGTGGGCCTGCACACCCGACATTCGCGACAGGTCCGCGACCCCGTAACCGGAGATCGGGAGGATTTTCAGAGCACGGGAGGATTTTCAGAGCGCGGGGATCAGATCGCCGATCCGCGGCGCAGACAGCGTCGGCACCCGCGTCGGCGTCGACGCCTGCACCGGGGTGGGCGCGGGTACCGGCAGCGGGCCGAACAGCGCCGTGAAGAACTCCGCCTTCGCGGCGCTGGAGCGGTCGCCCGGGGTGCCGTTCTCCCACGCATCCATGGCCTCGCGCATGAGGGCGAGGCCGCGGGTGCGCAGCTTCGAGACGTAGGCGTGGCTGACGGCCATCTCATCGGCGAGATCCTTCACCATGCGGTCGTCCACGTAGATGCCCCGCACGACGCGCTGCATCGCGGGCGGCAGCGCGTCGAGCACGCGGGTGAGCATCGCCCGGGTCTCGTTCCGCTCGGCGGCGTGCTCCGGGAGGATGATGCTGTCGGTGAGGTCGGCGGCCTGCCGCCCGGACTCGAGGTCGAAGTGCTCCTCGAAGCTGGTGGCCGTGCGCACCATCGCGTCGAGCTGCTGCATCTCCGCGATGGATGCCGCGTCGATGCCCGACTCCTTCGACAGCTCGGCGATCGTGGCCGGGCGACCGGTGCGGGCCAGCACGGTGTCGGATGCGGCCCGGATCAGCTCGATCTTGTCGCGACCGCGCTCCCCCGCCGGGTCGGCTCGACGCATCTCCGACAGCATCGCCCAGTTGATCTGGGTGCGGGCGAAGGCTCCGAACGGGATACCGCGCTCGGGCTCGTACGTCAGGGCGGCGCGGGCGAGTCCCCACCGGGCGGCCGACATCAGGTCGTCGAGGTCGACGTGCTCGGCGGTGCGGGCCTTCTCGAGCGCCAGGAACGTCGCCAACGCCATGTTCTCCCGGGCGAGCTGTTCGGGTGTGGCGGGGGCTTCTGCGCCGGTTCCGGAGTCAGCAGAAAGAGTGAAACCCTGCGGCAACGTGACTCCTCGAGTTATCAACTGGTTTACGTGTGAAGTTATCAGGAATTACTCATACACAAGCAAATAATTGGTAACGGATTGGGTGCGGCTCCCCCGAGCTGCCCGGGCAGTCGGCTCCGCTGCCGTCGGCTTTCCGCGTAGCGGCGCTCGGCGTGCATCGGGTTGAATGACCCCACGAGTGAAAGCAGGCGAACATGAGCGTGATCTCCCGTGGCTTCGGCGCACGCAGAAGAGAGTCCGACGACCGGCTCCCTCCCGGCCAATACCTCACCCCGGACTTCCCGGTCCTCTCCGCCGGCCCCACCCCGCGCGTCTCGACCGAGACCTGGGAGTTCGTGATCGTCGGACTCGACGGGATCCGCCGCTCGTGGTCCTGGGAGCAGTTGCAGGCACTTCCCGTCGAGACCGTCACCACCGACATCCACTGCGTGACCCGCTGGTCCAAGCTGGGCACGCAGTGGCGCGGTGTCTCCCTCGACCATCTGCTCGCCGAGTCCGGCGACGGCGCCTACGCGGAGGTCTTCTCCTACGGCGGGTACACCACGAACGTGTCCCGGGCTGATCTCGCGGGCGGCAGAGCCTGGATCGCGTTCGAGTTCGACGGGCAGCCCCTCGCGCCGGAGCACGGCGGCCCCGCTCGCCTCCTGGTCCCCCACCTCTACTTCTGGAAGTCGGCCAAGTGGGTGCACGGCCTGAATCTGCGCACGCAGGACGCACCCGGCTTCTGGGAGCAGAACGGATACAACATGCACGGAGACCCGTGGAAAGAGGAGCGGTACTGGTGACGACCGCACCGCTGTGGCGGCGGGCGACCGTCGCCACAGCCCGCACAGCCGGAAGTCACGGAAGAATCCTCGAGCTGCGGGTCGACGACTGGCCCGGCAATCTCGCCGGGCAGCACGTCGATCTCCGCCTCACCGCGGAAGACGGCTATCAGGCCGTGCGGTCCTACTCGCTCGCCTCCTCCGGCTCGGGCGATGTCCTCGAGCTCGCCGTCGACGAGGTCCCCGAGGGCGAGGTCTCGCCGTACCTCGTCGAGGATGTCCGCCCCGGCGATGAGCTGGAGGTCCGCGGTCCGATCGGGGGCTACTTCGTCTGGTCCCCGGAGCAGCGCGAGCCCGTGCAGCTCATCGCCGGCGGCTCGGGCATCGTGCCGTTGATCGCGATGACCCGGGTACACGCCGGCTCTGCGGGTGCCGCTCCGATGCGACTGTTGTACGCCGTGCGCTCGGCGGACGATGCGTTCTACGCCGATGAGCTCGCACGGCTCGCCTGCGACACCCTCACCCTCGACTGGGCGTACTCCCGCACGGCTCCGCCCGGATCCGCCCGGCCGGCCGGACGCGTCGACGCCGCGACCATCCTGGCGTCGACCTTCCGACCGGCTGTGGAGCCGACGGTCTATGTCTGCGGTCCGACCGGCTTCGTCGAAGCAGTGGCCGACCTGCTCGTCGCGGCGGGACACTCGCCCGACCGCATCCGCACCGAGCGTTTCGGAGGCAGCTGATGACCACCTCGCATCCCGGCCACGGCGCCCGCGTCGACGGCAACGCCGCGGGCGGTGAGCTGTTCGCGATCTTCGGGCGCGACATGACGACGGCCCGGGCCACATGCGCGCACTGCGCCCGAGCGGCGCTCGTGGCCGATGCCGTCGCCGAGGTCGACGCCGACGGAGTGATCCTCCTCTGCCGCGGCTGCGGACACACGCTGTTCTCCGCTCTGCGCACCGGCGGGCGGGAGACGCTCACCGTCCGCGGGCTCACCGCGCTCGAGTGGACCACGAGCGGCTCCGGGTGAGGCCGGAGTCGCCACGCGCGCGGTCCGGCGACGTCGCCCGGCGTCCGACGCGACATGCCGGTGACTTCCATAGCCGTGACTGACATACTTCACGGCGGGCATCAGGCACGCTGGCGTGAGTCCGATCACGGTTCCGGGGGGAAGAATGACGCGAGAGATACTCGCCGTCCGCAAGGACGGCGACGGGGATATCACTCATCTGCGGGGCGAGCGCTGGGAAGACACCGTCGCAAGGGTGATGAGCGACATCGACGCCGGCCGCTACCGGTACATCGTCCGCGTCGGCGCGCAGCTCGCCGACGTGTTCGTCGCGCCGGCGACACCCCACTGGAAGCGACACCTGCGCACGACGGCCGACACGACGACGCGGAACAACCTCGACGCGCTGCCCCCGTTCTGACCGCCGTCCCGTGCGCGCAGGAGATCGGCGCAGAAGTGTCGAAGTACTCCACCGCCGTTCGTAGTTCCCGTGAGGCGGGTGATCGATACGCATCACCGCCCGGGACGGAAGGTGCGGCGAGATGTACAACGACCCCATGATGGCGATCCTGCTGTATCGGATGGACGTGCGGCGTGCGGAGGAGAACATCGTCCACATGCCGGAGCCCCTCGACGACAGGAGGCGTTCGACACGAAGAGTTCCCGCGCGAGGCGGGTTTTCGCGGATCTCGGGCCGGGGTGTCGAATCGGGCGGGTCTCGTTCGTAGCATCATCAGGAAGACGAACGCGGGTCGGGAGTGAGATGTGACGGTTCGAGACAGTGATGAGGTGGTCGCGCGCACTCACCGCGAAGAGTGGGCCCGCATCATCGCGGGACTCGCGCGGCGCTGCGGGGATCTCGACCTCGCCGAGGAGATGACCGCGGAGGCGTTCGCTTCCGCGGTCGCTCGCTGGCCCGCCGATGGCATACCGCCCAACCCCGCGGGGTGGATCACGACGACCGCGTATCGGAAGATGATCGATCGGCTGCGACGTGAGGCGAACCGAGAGGCGAAGCATCGGGAGGCGCTCGTGATCCAGGACCCGACGCCACCCGAGCCCGTCGGCGCAGTGGAGGACGATCGGCTGCGACTGTTCTTCATCTGCTGTCACCCGGCCCTGACGATGGAGGCACGGGTCGCCCTGACACTGCGAATGGTGGGTGGCCTGACGGTGCCGGAGATCGCGCACGCCTTCCTGGTTCAGGAGAGCACCATGGGTCAGCGGATCAGCCGGGCCAAGGCGAAGCTCAGAGCATCGGAGATCCCGTACCGTATGCCCACCGCGACCGATCTCTCAGGTCGGATCGACGGCGTCCTCTCCGTGCTCTATCTCATCTTCAACGAGGGATACTTCGCCTCCGGACCGGATGCGGCGGCACCGCTTCGCCGCGACCTCACCGGCGAGGCGATCCGGCTAGCCCGTCTGGTGCGGGAGCTGCTGCCCGACGCCCGAGAGGCCGCAGGGCTCCTGGCACTCATGCTTCTCTCCGAGGCACGGGCGGACGCCCGACTCAGCGCGGACGGAGAGAGGCTGGTCCGCTTGGAGGAGCAGGACCGTGGATCGTGGGATCGAATGCTGATCAGCGAAGGGCTCGCCGCGCTCGAAGACGCCGAGCGACCGACGATCGGCTCAGCATCACGAGGGCGGTTCACGCTGTTGGCGGAGATCAACGCGGTTCACGTGACTGCGCCGCACCCGCGCGACACGGACTGGGCGCGGATCGTCCGGCTGTACGAACAGCTGGAGCAGATCGACCCCAATCCACTCGTCACCCTGAGCAAGGCGATCGCCCTCAGCGAGTTCGACTCACCGCTCGTCGCGATGCCCATCGTGGAGCGCCTGAGCGGCGCTCTCGACGGCTTCCACGGCTTTCATGTGACGCGGGCGGAGCTCCTGCGTGCGACCGGTCGAACCGAGGAGGCCCGCACGGCGTACGGCGTCGCCATCGAGCGTGCACGCAACGCCGCGGAACGAGCGCATCTCACCCGACGCCGGAGTCAGCTGGCCTCGCCAGCCGAGCCGGAAGCCGCCACCACGACAACAGAGGGAGATATCAGATGAGCAGTCAGTACTTGGTCATCCACATGACCGACTCGACGGGCGCACCCCTGTCGCAGACCGAGGATCAGCGATTGCTCGGGAAATGGGCTGAGGAGGGTCAAGCCGACGGGCGGCTGCACGACGGCGCCCCCGTCGCGGGCCCCGAGCAGGCCAAATCGGTGGCGGTCCGCGACGAGCGGGTCATCGTCACCGATGGACCGTTCCCTGAGTTCAAGGAGTGGTTCGCCGGCTACGACATCATCACCGCCGAGTCGATCGACGAGGCCGCGGCGTACATGGCGAAGCATCCCACCGCCACGCTCGGGCGGGTGTACATCCTGCCCGTCGTGAAGCTCCCGTGGGACGAGGAATAGGCCCGCGCGCGCCCACCCTTCCGGTACCGACGAAACGAGACGACCATGCCTCAGTACGCCGTTCTCATCTACGCGAACGACTCCGCACACGCGCCCGAAGCGACCAAGGAGCAGTTGCAGGAGTGCGACGATCACTACGAATCGATGGTGGCCACGGGAAGGCTGCTCAGCGCGTACGCCTTCACTCCCCGTGAGCACGCCCGCACACTTCGCGCCGACGGCGCGACGGATGGCCCCTACCGAGCGGATGGCGATGTCGTCGCCGGTTTCTACATCCTGGACGCCGCCAGCCCGGAGGAGGCGGCAGCGCTCGCCCGCAAGGACCCGGCCCTGCTCTCCGGCGGCGGAGTGGAGATACGTCCCGTGCACAGCGGCGGCCCTGTCGCGAGGGAGGAGCCGCTTCCGAAACCACCGGAGTGGAGCGAGGGGCATTCGACCTGATCGTCGGTGGGCCCTGCCGGGATCGAACCGACGACATCCACGGTGTAAACGTGGCGCTCTACCAGCTGAGCTAAAGGCCCTGGTGCCCGACAGTCTATCCGCTGGCCGATGCGCGACGCGGTCGTGGAACAGGGATAGGCTGAACCCGGCGCGCGTTGTGTACAGCCGACAAGGCTGCCCGTGTCGCTTCCCGTTTCATTGGCATGACCTGCCAGCTTGACGAAAGGCTCCACCCGTGACCGTCCACGATCAGGATCCGTATTCCCAGGGCCCCCTCGACAGCGATCCCGAAGAGACCGGCGAGTGGCAGCAGTCGCTCGATGAGCTGGTAGACGCCAAGGGCCACGGCCGTGGGCGCGAGATCATGCTCAGCCTCCTCAAGCGCTCGAAGGAGCTGCACCTCGGCGTTCCGATGGTCCCGACGACGGACTACATCAACACGATCGCGAGCGAGAACGAGCCGGAATTCCCCGGTGACGAAGAGGTCGAGCGCCGCTACCGTGCGTGGATCCGCTGGAATGCGGCCATCACGGTGCACCGCGCCCAGCGCCCCGGCATCGGTGTCGGCGGACACATCTCGACCTACGCCTCCTCGGCGGCTCTGTACGAGGTGGGCTTCAACCACTTCTTCAAGGGTGCCGACAGCGAGCGCGGCGCCGACCAGATCTTCATCCAGGGCCACGCCTCCCCCGGCACGTACGCGCGCTCGTACCTCGAAGGTCGCCTGACCGAGGACCAGCTCGACGGTTTCCGCCAGGAGAAGTCGCACTCCCCGAACGGCATCCCCTCGTATCCGCACCCGCGTCTGATGCCGGAGTACTGGCAGTTCCCGACCGTGTCGATGGGTCTCGGCCCGATCAACGCGATCTACCAGGCGATGTCGAACAAGTACATCGAGAACCGCGGCATCAAGGACACCTCCGCCTCGCACGTGTGGGCATTCCTCGGCGACGGCGAGATGGACGAGGTCGAGAGCCGCGGCCAGCTGCAGGTCGCCGCGAACGAAGGCCTCGACAACCTGACCTTCATCGTCAACTGCAACCTGCAGCGCCTCGACGGTCCGGTGCGCGGCAACGGCAAGATCATCCAGGAGCTGGAGTCGTTCTTCCGCGGCGCCGGCTGGAACGTCATCAAGGTCGTCTGGGGCCGCGAGTGGGACGACCTGCTCGCCCGCGACACCGAGGGCGCACTGCTCAACCTGATGAACGTCACCCCCGACGGTGACTACCAGACCTACAAGGCCGAGTCGGGCGCGTACATCCGCGAGCACTTCTTCGGCCGCGACGAGCGCGCCGCCGCGCTGGTCGAGGGCTATTCCGACGACGACATCTGGAACCTCAAGCGCGGTGGCCACGACTACCGCAAGGTCTACGCCGCCTTCAAGGCCGCGACCGAGCACAAGGGAAAGCCGACCGTCATCCTCGCGAAGACCGTCAAGGGCTACGGCCTCGGTCCGCACTTCGAGGGCCGCAACGCGACCCACCAGATGAAGAAGATGACGCTGGACAACCTCAAGACGTTCCGCGACGCGATGCACATCCCGATCACGGACTCGCAGCTCGAGGAGAACCCGTACCTGCCCCCGTACTACAACCCGGGCCCCCAGGACGAGACGATCCAGTACATGCTCGAGCGCCGTCAGGCCCTCGGCGGCTTCCTGCCCGAGCGCCGCTCGACCCACGTCGGACTGTCGCTGCCGGATGACACGGCCTACGCCCTGCCCAAGAAGGGCTCCGGCACGCAGGAGATCGCCACGACCATGGCGTTCGTCCGTCTGCTGAAGGACCTGCTTCGCTCGAAGGACTTCGGTCACCGCATCGTGCCGATCATCCCCGATGAGGCCCGCACGTTCGGTATGGACGCGTACTTCCCGACGGCGAAGATCTACAACCCGAACGGCCAGCACTACACGTCGGTCGACCGCGAACTCCTCCTCGCCTACAAGGAGAGCCCACAGGGTCAGATCGTGCACGTCGGCATCAACGAGGCGGGCGCCCTCGCGGCGTTCACCGCCGCCGGCACGTCGTACGCGACGCACGGCGAGCCGCTGATCCCGATCTACCTCTTCTACTCGATGTTCGGCTTCCAGCGCACCGGTGACGCGCAGTGGGCCGCGGGCGACCAGATGGCGCGCGGCTTCATCATGGGCGCCACCGCCGGCCGCACGACGCTGACCGGCGAGGGCCTGCAGCACGCCGACGGACACTCGCACCTGCTGGCGGCCACCAACCCGGCGACGGTCTCCTACGACCCGGCGTACGGCTACGAGATCGCGCACATCATGCGCTCCGGTCTCGAGCGCATGTACGGCGGCGAGCACGAGGACCCGAACGTGATGTACTACATCACGCTCTACAACGAGCCGCTCGTCATGCCCGCCGAGCCGGAGAACGTGGACGTCGACGGCATCGTCCGCGGCATCCACCGCGTCTCCGTCGGCGAGGGCGACGGTCCCCGCGCGCAGCTGTTCGCATCGGGCGTCGGACTCCCCTGGGCTCTCGAGGCGCAGGAACTGCTCAAGAAGGACTGGGGCGTGATCGCCGACGTGTGGTCGGTGACCTCCTGGACCGAGCTGCGCCGTGACGGCCTCGCCGCCGACGAGCACAACTTCCTGCACCCGGAGGAGGAGCCCCGCACGGCCTACCTCACCGAGAAGCTGCAGGGCGCCGAGGGTCCCGTCGTCGCCGTGAGCGACTACATGCACGCCGTGCAGGACCAGATCCGCCCGTGGGTGCCGCAGCGTTTCGCGACGCTGGGTGCCGATGGTTTCGGATTCTCCGACACGCGCGCCGCCGCTCGTCGCTTCTTCAAGATCGACGGCCCGTCCATCGTCGTGCGCACTCTGCAGTCGCTCGCCGAGGACGGCACGGTCGACCGCTCGCTCGCGGCGCAGGCCATCCAGAAGTACAGCCTGCTCGATGTGAACGCCGGCACCAGCGGCAACGCGGGCGGGGAGAGCTGAGCACTCGGTGACAGCTTCGTCTTCCCGCGGCATGGACAAGACCGCGACGCTCACCTGGTTGCGCCGCATCTCGGGCGACATCGCCTCGGTGACGATCAAGCGGCTGGAAGACACGCTTCCCTGGTACGCCGACATGCCACCAGCCCGCCGCTCTGCGGTCGGGCTGGTGGCGCAGGCCGGCATCACCTCGTTCATCCAGTGGTACGAGGACCCGACCTCGACGCCGTGGATCGCGGCCGACATCTTCGCCGCGGCTCCGCGTGAACTGCTGCGCAGCGTCAGCCTGCAACAGACCCTGCAGCTCATCCGCGTCACCGTCGAGGTGACCGAGGAGCGGGTCGCCGGCAAGGGCAACGATCTCCGCGAGGCGATCCTGCTCTACTCGCGCGACGTCGCCTTCGCCGCCGCCGACGTCTATGCTCGCGCCGCCGAGGCCCGTGGGCTCTGGGATGCCCGCCTCGAGGCCCTCGTCGTCGACTCGATCCTCACCGGCGAAGCCGACGAGGAGCTGCCGAGTCGCATCGCGGCTCTCGGCTGGCACGGCCACGGAGAGGTCGCCGTCCTGGTCGGCACGACGCCCCCGCAGTTCGATGTCGATCTCGTGCGTCGCACGGCGCGCAAGCTCGCCGTCGACGTGCTGATCGGCGTGCAGGGTTCCCGCCTCGTGCTGGTCCTCGGGCGTGCCCGAGTGGCCGGTCAGGACCCCGAGGAGGGCGAGGAGGAGCTCGGCTTCCAGGAGATCGCCGCGCGCCTGGAACCGTCGTTCGGTCCGGGCTACGTCGTCCTGGGCCCGGAGGTGGTCGCTCTCGTCGACGCGAGTCAGAGCGCGCGCGCCGCGCTCGCGGGCTTCGCGGTCGCCCGCGCCTGGCGCAGTGCACCGCGCCCGGTCGAGGCCGACGATCTCCTCCCCGAACGGGCTCTCGCCGGTGATCCCCTCGCGAAGCAGACGCTCATCGAGCGGATCTTCCGGCCGCTGCAGGCGCACTCGACCGACCTGGTCACCACCCTGTGGAGCTACCTCGACAACGGACGCTCGCTCGAGGCGACCGCCCGCGAGCTCTTCGTGCACCCGAACACCGTGCGGTACCGCCTCAAGCGGGTCAGCGAGGTCATCGGCTGGGACGCCACCGGCCCCCGTGAGGCTCTGATCCTGCAGACCGCTCTCATCCTGGGGTCCATCGGCGCGACCGAGCAGGCGCGCCGACGTCCGGCCTTCCGCCGCACCCCGCGCTGAGCTCGTCCTCGGCCCGCTTTCGCCGAGTCTGTGCGCCACACACAAGGCTTTCCCGCAATCTTGTGATGGATCATCCACCGTTCTCGCGCATTCATTGGCAGACTGGACGGGTGATTGTCGTCGTCTGCCCTGGTCAGGGCTCGCAGACCCCCGGTTTCCTCTCCCCTTGGCTGGAGCTCGACGGCGTGGCTGATCGCCTCGCCGCGTTCTCCGACGCCGCCGAGGTCGATCTGCAGCTGCACGGCACGGTGTCGGATGCCGACACGATCCGCGACACGCGCATCGCGCAGCCGCTGATCGTCGCCGCGTCGCTCATCGCTGCCTCCGCCCTCGAGGCGCGCGGCGGGCGCGTGGCCGACGGCATGGCCGGCCACTCGGTGGGCGAGATCGCCGCTCTCGTGGGCGCCGGCGTGATCGATGCCGAGACCGGCATGCGCCTGGTCGGCATCCGCGGTCGCGCGATGGCGGATGCCGCGGCGCAGACCCCGACCGGCATGGCCGCCGTCCTCGGTGGCGACGAGGCCGTCGTGCTCGAACGACTGACCGAGCTCGGGCTCTCCCCCGCCAACTACAACGGTGGCGGTCAGCTCGTCGTCGCCGGCGAGCTCGCCGGACTCGACGCGCTCTCGTCGCAGCCGGTCACGGGCACGCGGGTCATCCCGTTGCAGGTGGCGGGCGCCTTCCACACCTCCTTCATGGCCTCGGCGGTCACCGCGCTGCAGGACGCCGTCGCGACCGTGACCCCGCACGATCCGCAGGTCACGCTGTGGACCAACCGCGACGGCTCCGTGGTCACCGACGGCGCCACGGCGCTGTCGTACCTCGTCGACCAGGTGTCGTCGCCCGTCCGGTGGGACAGGTGCATGACCTCCTTCGCCGATCACGGCATCACCGGCTTGATCGAGCTCGCACCCGCGGGGGCCCTGACCGGTCTCGCCAAGCGCGGACTGCGCGGTATCCCGACCGTCGCCGTGAAGACCCCGGAAGACCTCGATGCAGCCGTCGCGCTGCTGAACGGAGAAGCGGCATGAGCGCCACCCTGAAGCAGGCCACCGGCCCCGCGTACACACGCATCTACTCCTTCGGAGCGGCCCGCGGCGAGAACGCCGTACCGAATGAGGACCTGATCGGACCGATCGACTCGAGCGACGAGTGGATCCGCCAGCGCACCGGCATCATCACCCGCGTCCGCGCCGACAAGGACACCAGTGCGATCGACCTCGCCGCCATCGCCGGCGCCGAGGCCATCGAGAAGGCCGGCATCCCCGCCGACCAGGTCGACCTCGTGATCGTCGCCACGATCAGCAATCCGAAGCAGTCGCCCTCGGTCTCCGCGATCGTCGCCGACCGGGTGGGCGCCAATCCGGCAGCCGCCTACGATGTCAACGCCGCGTGCGCGGGATACTCGTACGCGGTCGCACAGGCCGATGCGCTGATCCGTGCGGGCGCCGCCCGCTACGCACTCGTGATCGGCGCCGAGAAGCTCTCCGACGTCGTCGACCCCGCCGACCGGAGCATCTCGTTCCTGCTCGGCGACGGTGCCGGTGCCGCCCTGATCGGCCCGAGCGACACGCCCGGCATCTCCCCGGCGGTGTGGGGCTCCGACGGGTCGAAGGCGGACGCCGTCGGCATGAACGGCACACTCACCCAGTTCCGCGACGGCGAGGTGCCCTGGCCGACGCTGCGCCAGGAGGGACAGACCGTGTTCCGCTGGGCTGTCTGGGAGATGGCGAAGGTCGCGCGCGAAGCTCTCGACCGCGCCGGTGTCGAACCGTCCGACATCGCCGCGTTCATCCCGCACCAGGCCAACATGCGGATCATCGACGAGTTCGCGAAGCAGCTGAAGCTGCCCGAGACCACGGTGATCGCCCGCGACATCGAGACCACGGGCAACACCTCGGCCGCCTCGATCCCGCTCGCCAGCCATCGTCTCATGACCGAGCACCCCGAGCTCTCGGGAGGTCTCGCGCTGCAGATCGGCTTCGGGGCCGGTCTCGTGTTCGCCGCTCAGGTCGTCGTCCTCCCCTGAGAACGCGCCGACCTTCTCTAGACTGTTCCACGGTTCCGAATACAACCCGTAAGAAAGAGGAAGACCACATGGCTTTCACCAACGATGAGGTCCTCGCAGGCCTCGCAGAGCTGATCACCGATGAGACCGGCATCAACGCTTCCGAGGTCGCCCTCGAGAAGTCGTTCACGGATGACCTCGACATCGACTCGATCTCGATGATGACGATCGTCGTCAACGCCGAGGAGAAGTTCGGCGTCACCATCCCCGACGACGAGGTCAAGAACCTCAAGACCGTCGGCGACGCCGTCTCCTTCATCGTCGCAGGCCAGGAGTAATCCCCGCAGGATGCCACCCCCGCACCCGCGGGGTGTGGCATCCTCCGCCTGCCCCGCCTCTCGCTCGACCCGCCCGACAGGAACCACCATGACCAAGCGCATCGTCGTCACCGGCATCGGCGCCACTTCCGCCATCGGCGGCACCGCCCCGGAGAACTGGACCAACCTGCTCGCAGGGATGTCCGGAACCCGCACCCTCGAGCACGAGTGGGTGAAGCAGTACGAGCTCCCCGTCACGTTCGCCGCCGAGGCGATGGTGCGCCCGGAGGAGGTGCTCCCCCGCCACGAGGCGAAGCGTCTCGACCCGTCGTCGCAGTTCGCGCTCATCGCCGCGCGTGAGGCGTGGGCGGACGCCGGCTCCCCCGAGGTCGACCCCGAGCGCCTCGGCGTCGACTTCGCGACCGGCATCGGCGGCCTCTGGACGCTCCTCGACGCCTGGGACACGCTGCGCGAGAAGGGCCCGCGCCGCGTCATGCCGCTGACCGTTCCCATGCTGATGGCGAACGCCGCGGCGGGCAACCTGTCGCTGCAGTTCCACGCCCGCGCCTACGCGCAGACCGTCGTCAGCGCGTGCGCCTCCAGCACCGAGTCCCTCATCCACGCCTTCCACCACCTGCAGGACGGCCTCGCCGACGTCGTGATCGCCGGTGGCACGGAGTCCGCGATCCACCCGATCACCATGGCGTCGTTCTCGTCGGCGCAGGCGCTGTCGCGTCGCAACGACGACCCGGCCACGGCCTCCCGCCCCGGCGCGATCGACCGTGACGGCTTCGTCATGGGCGAAGGCGCCGCCGCTCTGATCCTCGAGACCGAGGAGCACGCGAAGGCGCGCGGCGCGAAGATCTACGCCTACCTCATCGGCGGCGGGATCACGGCCGACTCGTACCACATCACGGGGAACGACCCCGAGGGCACCGGCGCGGCTCGAGCCGTGACGCAGGCCCTCGACGAGGCCGGCATCACCCCCGACCAGGTGACGCACATCAACGCGCACGCCACCTCGACCCCGGTCGGCGACCCCAACGAGTACGTCGCCCTCAAGCGCGTCTTCGGCGAGCGGTTGAACGAGATCCCCGTCTCGGCCACGAAGGCGTCCACCGGGCACCTTCTGGGCGGCACCGGAGCCCTCGAGGCCATCTTCGCGATCCTGGCGCTGCGCGACCGCGTCGCGCCGCCCACGATCAACATGACCGAGCAGGACCCTGCCGTGCCGTTCCGCCTCTCCGGAGAGCCGACGCCGCTGGGCGAGGGGCCGCAGTACGCGATCAGCAACTCGTTCGGGTTCGGTGGCCACAACGCCGTCGTCGCCTTCGCGAGCGCCGACTGACCCGCTGCACCCATGACGAAGGCCCCGGGAGGACTCCCGGGGCCTTCGTCGTTCATCGGGCGGAAGACGTCTGTCCGGCGGCAGGAGCACGTCAGGCGGGAAGAGGCGCCAGCCTCCGGGAGCGCGTCTCGCGCCACCGGGTGATGCGCGGGAGGATCCAGCCGATCAGCGGCCCCACCCCGAAGGCGAAGAGCACGGTGCCGACCCCGACCGGTCCGCCCAGGAGGAATCCCACGAGCAGGACGCTGCCCTCGATCAGCGTGCGGACGATCCACACCCGCCACCCGGTGATGCGCACGAGCCCGGTCATCAGACCGTCGCGCGGTCCCGGACCGAAGTGGGCGGCGATGTACAGACCGGTGGCGAACGCGAGCAGCACGAGACCGGCCACGAACATCGGGGCACCGATCCAGATCGAGGGGGGCGGGGGGATCACGGCGAGGGTCACGTCGGCGCTCGGGCCGACCAGGAGCGCGTTCATGAGCGTGCCGACCCCGACGCGCTGGCGCAGCGGGATCCACAGCAGCAGGACGACGATCGACACCAGCACCGTGACGGTTCCGTAGCCGATCCCGGACTGCCCCGACACGCCGAGAGCGAGCACGTCCCACGGGGCGACACCGATCCCGCCGCGGACCATCAGGCCGAGGGCGACGCCGTAGAGGAAGAGTCCGACTCCCAGCTGCGCGATGCGCTCGACGAGGTCCCGCCGACTCGATGCGGTGACGGGGAGAAACAGGGAACGCAGCGCCATCCCTCCATCGTGGACCTGGTCGGGAGAAGATGAGGGAGTCCACTCCCGGAAAAGTGGCCCGCAGATATCAGACCACTTTGCGCCATGCTAGGAGTCATGACCTCGCGATTGGTGGAACAGCTCGGTGCGCAGAACGCGGCAGGAGCGACGGCGGCCGCGCTCGCGGGGCAGATCCGTGCGCTGATCCTCGACGGTCGTCTGACGATCGGCGAGCGTCTGCCCAGTGAACGCGCACTCGCGCTCGAGCTGCGCCGCTCACGGTCCACCATGACCCGCACGTACTCCCTGCTCGAGGGCGACGGCTACGTCACGCGTCGGCACGGCGGCAGCACGCGGGTCGCGCTCCCCCACACGGATTCCTCGTCGAGCGACACCGAGGACGATTCCGCCATCGATCTCTCGATCGCCTCGATGGACTCCACGCCGGGGCTGTACGACGCGACGGTGCGCTCGCTGCCCCGGCTCGCAGCGCTCCGCGGCACGAGCGGCTACTCCTTGCGCGGGCTGCCCGAACTCCGCGATGCCGTCGCGCAGCGCTTCCGCCAGCGCGGAGTTCCGACCTCGGCGGACGAGATCATCATCACCTCGGGCGCCCTCAACGCCTTCAACCTGATCCTCTCCACGATCGGGCGCCGGGGTGAGCGAGCCGTCGTCGAGCAGCCGACCTTCCCGCACGCCATCGACGCGCTGCACCGCAACGGCTATCGACTGCTGCCGACGCCGGTCGGCGTCGACGGATGGGACGTGCGCCACGTGACCGAGCTGCTGCTGCGCAGTCGACCTCTCGTGGCGTACTCGATCCCCGACTTCCACAACCCCACCGGGGCGTCCCTGAGCGACGACGACCGCATGCGCATCGCGAGCACGGCCCGCAACTCTCGCACATTCCTGATCGCTGACGAGACGACCACCGAGCTCGACATCGACCGCGGCTGGTCGCCTCAGCCGATGTCGGCGTTCAGCCCCGAGGTCATCACGATCGGCTCGATGTCGAAGATCGCCTGGGGCGGACTCCGTATCGGCTGGATCCGGGCCGAGCGCTCCCTCATCGCGCGTCTGCTCGCCGTCCGTCCCTCGTTCGAACTCGGCACCGCTCTGCTCGACCAGTGCATCGCGGTCGAACTGCTCGAGGAGATGCCGGCGCTCAGCGCGCACGTGCGCGCGCGGTTGCAGGCCGGACGCACCGCCGTCGCCGAGGGGCTCGAGGCGATCGGAGGATTGCAGATGCCGTCGACTCCCGGCGGATTGTCCGCGTGGATCGACCTCGGCGCCCCCGACTCCACGCGTCTCTCCCTCGCCGCCCGCGACCGTCGGCTGATCCTCCCACCGGGGCCCCGATTCTCCACCGGCGGGGTTCTCGAGCGCTATCTCCGCATTCCGATCACCCATCCGCCCGAGCGCACGGCGGACGCCATGGAGCGTCTCCGTCTCGCCTGGCACGATCTGCGCGACGGCGCGACCGCACGCCCCTTCGCCGCGACCCACACCGCGGTCATCTGACGCATACCGCGGTCATCTGACCGGCGTCGGGGCGCCAGACGCCGAGATCCCCGCCCCCCGTGAGGGAGGCGGGGATCTCGTCAGCGGGAGCGCTGGATACGTTTCTCAGCGACCGGGATGGATCACCGGCATCCGATACTCGGCCTCCTGCACTCCGGGTTCTGGGTGGTGCGGTCTCGGGTCGGCGTCGCGTGAACGACTCAGCCGACCTTGTGGAGCCAGACGACGCGCGAGTCGTCGCTGGCGTGGCGGAAGGGCTCGAGCTCCTCGTCCCAGGCGGAGCCGAGGGCGATGTCGAGTTCGCGCTGCAGCTCGAGCGCGTTGCCGGCGGAGATCTCCATCGCGTAGCGGATGCGGTCCTCACCGATCACGATGTTCCCCGCGGCGTCCGTCTGGGCGTAGTGGATGCCGAGGTCGGGCGTGTGCAACCACCGGCCGCCGTCGCTGCGGGGAGTCGGATCCTCGGTGACCTCGAAGCGCAGATGCTCCCAGCCGCGGATCGCGGTCGCAAGAGCTGCACCGGTGCCGACGGGCCCATCCCAGTAGAACTCGGCCCGGCGCGCGCCGTCGAGAACCGGTTGGTCCGCCCACTCGAAGTTCACGGCGCGACCGATAGCGCGTCCGACCGCCCATTCAAGGTGCGGGCAGAGCGCGCGAGGCGCCGAGTGGATGTAAACCACTCCGCGTGCGTAAGCCGTCGCCATGATCTCTCCGTTTCATCAGGTGCGTCTTCCCCAACGACCTCATGCAAAGAGTGGCGACGATATGCAGTTGTGGGCTAATTCTCGCCCACCGGCGGCGAAATCACAAGCGTGTGATTCCGACGGGAAAGGCCCCGGTCCGAAGACCGGGGCCTATCCTGTGCGTCAGAGGACGTCGAGAGCGGCTCAGGCCTCGCTCATCGCCTGCTTGACCTGCTGACCCTTGGCGGCGTAGTACGCGGCGCGCGCGGCATCCTTGCGGGCCTGCTCGGCGTATCCCTGCTCGAGCACGTCCTGCGGCACCTCGACGTTGGGGACGTCGTCGGTGCCGTTGTACTTCTCGATGTAGGCATCCAGCTCGGGGCCGGAGGTCCAGGAGGTGATGAGGCAGTAGCGCGGGTCGGTGCCGTTGTGCGTCGCGGCGTGCCAGAGGCGCTGCGTGTCGACGATCAGCTGGGCGCCGGCCGGAAGCGCGAGACGGTACTCGATGCTCGGGTCGGTGCGGTTCTCGCGCAGGACGAAGTAGCTGTCCTTGTCGTCGGTCAGGTTGAAGAACCCGCGGACGACCCACCCGGTGCCGTCCGGGTTGAGACGGTTGTTGTCGTCCTGGTGCAGGTTGTAGAGGCACTCGCCGTAGGGCGTGGGCTGCAGTTCGATCACGCGGCACCGGCCGACGTTGGCACCGGGCTCCTGCGCACGACGCGTCAGGTTCGGAGCCTTCGCGACCTGCGAGTCGATCCACACGCCGTCCTTGTCGGTGCGCGGCGGCTTGTGGTTCCAGAAGCCGTTGCACTCGATGTCACCGAACGCGCTGGCGAGCGGCGCGAAGCGGGTGTCTCCCGACGACTTCCAGTCGTTGTACTCGATGTCGAGCCACTCTTTGGGGTCGAGTTCCTGGTTGTAGCTGTCGAGGACGACGAAGCCCTTTTCCTCGAGTGCCGCAGACTTGATATAACCCATGATCGACGTCATGTCCTTTCATCGGGGGCCAGCACGTTTTAACAGGCCCTGATAAGGCAAGCCTAACAGCGCACCCCCGACGTACCTCAGAGGGTCGCCGTGAATAACCGAATAGACTCGACGGGGCGCCCGGCGAGTCCCGGTGCCCGGCGACACGGGAGGATCAGAGACCAGCATGAGCACTGCCACCAACGTCGAGGCGACAGCAGTCAACACGATCGAGTGGCTCGCAGCCGGTTCCACCACGATCGTGGTCCCCGTCTATCAACGCCAGTACCGCTGGGACATCGGCGGCTGCGAGCGGCTGCTCTCCGATGTCCGCGCCGTGGCCCGTGAAGACGCGGCACACCGGCACTTCATCGGTTCCATCCTCTCCGCGCACGACTCGGTCAGCGAGAACGACCTCATCCTGATCGACGGCCAGCAGCGCATCACGACACTCATGCTCCTGGTCGCCTCGCTGCACCACGCGGTGAAGCACTCCGACCCGACGCTCGCGGCGGAGCTCGAACGCGTTCTCGTCCGCGAGGACGACCCGACGCGCACCACGCTGCGCCCGCACGACGCCTGGGCCGAACTGTACGAGTCGGTCGTGCTCGATCGCCGCGACGACACCGACCGCGAGTCGCGCTTCGACGACAACTACGCGTTCTTCCGCAGCCAGATCCACGCCGAGGAGGCGTCCTCGATCTGGCGCGGCCTCCAGCGACTGGAACACGTGTCGATCACGCTGGGCGCTGAGGCGAACGCGCAGCAGATCTTCGAGAGCCTCAACTCCACCGGCGAGCCTCTGCGCGACCACGAACTGATCCACAACTACATCCTGATGGGGCTCTCCCACACCGAACAGCTCGACGTCGAAGCGCGCTTCTGGTTGCCGATCGAGCACCACACCGGTGAGGCGATCGGTGCGTTCTGGCGTCACTTCCTCGTGATGACGACCGGACGCGAGGTGGCCGCCGACGGCGAGCACGGCGTCTACAGCGCCTTCCGGCAGTCGTTCCCCCGCGTCGACGTGTCACGCCTCCAGGAGCATGCCGAGCTGTGGCGCCACCACGCCGAGATCTACGGCATCCTCCTCGACCCGTCCCGGGAACCGGATGCCGAGATCGCCCGGCAGCTGCGCAACGTCAACACCTTCGGACGCTCGGCCTATCCCCTCATCCTCAGCGTCTACAGCGATCACGTGCGCGGCGTCGTGCCGCGGACGGAGCTGATCGAGACTCTCGAATGGATCCAGGCGCTGTACCTGCGACGCACCCTCGTCGGGCTGCCGAACGAACGGCTGATCGCGCGCCTGTGCCGAGCCCGACGCGAAGGTCGCGACGCGCTGGCCCGGGCGTTCGCGCGCATCACCCCCTCGGACGAGCGCGTGAGCGCCGTCCTGAAGTACAGCGCTCTCCCCCACGCGGCCTACGTGCTCGGCCGGCTCCAGGGCGTGGACGACACGTCCGCATACGACATCGAGCACATCGTGCCCACCGTCCCCGGTGACGCGTGGTCGGGCGACGGGCTCCGACCGTGGAGCGAGTACTCCGACGACGAGCAGAACAGCCACCGCGCCCTCGCCCCGACGCTCGGGAACGTGACGCTGCTGGAGCAGGGGCTGACCGAGCGGGTCTTCGGCGCCTCCTACCCCGTCAAGCGCGCGGATGCCTATGCACGCAGCTCCGTGCCGGCGACCGCCGAGCTGGAGGCGATCCCCGTCTGGGACACCGCCGCCATCACCGCCCGGTCCGTTCGATTGACCGCCGAGCTCCTGCGTATCTGGGCACGCCCGGCGCTCCCCGAGATCGATGACGACGGCCTGACGCCGATCCTGGATGCCGTGCGCCGACGCGGCTGGCCGGCCGGCTGGGAGCGCGAGTTCGACTACGTCGAGTACCGGGGCGAGCGCTGGGAGGTCTACGACGTCCGGCACCTGTTCAACCGGGTGTTCCGGCGTGCCTGGACCGACACCACCGACGCCGCGTTGCGGTACTGCGCGCGGCACGGTGGCCCCATCTACTCCGAGATGGCCTGGAAGGGCCAGTGGGACATGCTCGACGACGGGCACTACCTCTACATGGGGTGGGACTCGAACTACATGATGAACGCGGTGCAGGGCGTGCTCGACGAATCGGACATCGCCGCCGAGGTGTTCGTCAAGTACTCCTACATCGGCAACGTGATGTGAGCAACGCGCTCCGGCGTTAGGCTCGACGGGTGAGTACTGTCGTGCGTCGTCTGCTGGATCTGACCGTCGAGGAGCACACGCTCACCGTCCCCCTCGTGTGGGGTGATCCCGCGGACACCCGCACCATCGAGGTCTTCGCCTCGGTGGTCTCCCGCGAGGGCGGGGAGTCGCTCCCCTACCTGGTCTTCCTGCAGGGTGGCCCGGGCAACGAGGCTCCGCGCCCGTTCCACGGCGCCACAGCCCCCGCCTGGCTCGACGAAGCGCTCGCGCATTACCGTCTCGTGCTGCTCGACCAGCGCGGCACCGGACGGTCGACCCCGATCGGCGATGACGATCTCGCGCAGGGATCCTCCGTCGTCGCCGAATACCTCACGCACCTGCGCGCCGATGCGATCGTGCGCGACTGCGAGGCGGTGAGTGAGCACCTGGGCGCCGCTACCTGGAGCGTGCTCGGCCAGTCCTTCGGCGGGTTCACGACCCTCGCGTACCTGTCGACCGACAGCTCGTCCCTCGCCGACGTGTTCATCACCGGCGGTCTCAGCGCCATCGGACGGCATCCCGACGACGTGTACGCGCTCTGCTACGACAAGATGCGCACCGCGTCGGAGAACTACTACCGCCGCTTCCCCGAGCACCGCGATGTCATGCGCCGCCTGGTCGACCGCGCCGCGGAGGGAGACATCGTGCTGCCCGACGGCGAGATCGTCTCGCCGTCCCGGCTGCGTTCGATGGGATCGGCGCTGGGCACCAACGACGGCTGGCAGACCGTGTGGTCCCTGCTCGAACGAGACCACCGCTCGAACGCGTTCCGTCACGATCTCGCCCAGGCGATGCCGTACGGCGGCCGCAACCCGCTCTACTTCGCCTTCCACGAGTCCAGCTACGCCGACGGACACGCGACCCGCTGGTCGGCCGAGCGCACGGAACCCGCCGACTTCCGGGACGACGTGACTCTGTTCACCGGCGAGCACATCCGGCGCGACTGGACCGAGACCGTCCCCGCCTTCCAGCCGTGGCGCGAGGTCACTCTCGAGCTCGCGGAGTTCGCGTGGCCCCGTCTTTACGACGCCGACGCGATCGCGGCATCCGGAGCGACCGGCGCCGCCGCGGTCTACGCGAACGACGTGTACGTCCCGCTGGAGTTCTCGCTCGAGACCGCGAAGCTGCTCCCCGGGGTGCAGCTGTGGGTCACGAGCGAGCACGAGCACAACGGCCTCCGGTCGGGCACCGTGCTGAGCCGCCTCATCGACCTCGCGCACCAGCGCCGCATCCGCTGAGCACCGTGTCCGCTTCGAGACCGGACACATCCCCCGGCACGACGAAGGCCCCGCACTCCGGAGAGTGCGGGGCCTTCGAGCGGACGGTCCTTACTTGGAGGAGCCGCCGAAGCCCTTGAAGCGCTGGTTGAACTTCTCGACACGACCGGCCGAGTCCATGATGCGCTGCTTGCCCGTGTAGAACGGGTGCGAGGCCGAGGAGATCTCGACGTCGATGACCGGGTACTCGACACCGTCCAGCTCGATGGTCTTGTCGCTGGTGACGGTGGAGCGGGTGAGGAACGTCTCGCCCGAACCGAGGTCGCGGAAAACGATGGCCCGGTACTCGGGGTGGATGTCAGTCTTCATGGGATTCCTTAGGTGCTGCCCTGGATTGTGCCAGGGACGAGGGAAGTCTGTGGCGCGGAAAAGCACCAAGGGTCGAGTCTAGCAGACTCGGATCAGAGGGCAGCTCGCGCGGCGTAGCGTCCGTCTTCACGCGAGAGCGTGATCGGCATGCCGAACGCCTCGGTGAGCGACTCGGCCGTGAGCGTCTCCTCGATCGGCCCTGCGGCGACCGCACGACCCTCGCGCAGCAGCATCACATGGGTGAAACCGAGCGGGATCTCCTCGACGTGATGCGTCACCATGAGCATGGCGGGCGTCCGGGGCGACGAGGCGTATCCGGCGAGCAGCGCCAGCAGCTCTTCCCGGGAGCCGAGGTCGAGCGAGGCCGTGGGCTCGTCGAGCAGCAGCAGCTCGGGATCGGTCATGACGGCGCGGGCGATCTGCACACGCTTCTGCTCACCGTCGCTGAGGGTTCCGAACGTGCGCTCGGCGAGGTGGTCGAGCTTCCAGTCGGCGAGGACGCGGAGGGCGCGGCGTTCGTCGATGCCCTCGTAGCTCTCGTTCCATCGTCCGAGCACGGCGAAGGCGGCGGTGAGCACCGTGTTCAGCACGGTCTCGTCCCGCGGCACGCGCGTGGCCAGCGCCGAGGAGGCGAAGCCGATGCGCGGGCGCACCTCGAACACATCGGTCCGGCCCAGGGTCTCCCCCAGCACGGTGACCGTTCCCGCGGTCGGATGCAGGAGCGTGTCGGCGAGCTGCAGCAGCGTCGTCTTGCCGGCGCCGTTGGGTCCGAGGATCACCCAGCGCTGGTCGTCGGCGACCTGCCAGGTCACGTGATCGATGATGTTGCGGCCCTCGCGGCGCACGACGACGTCGGTGAATTCCAGGGCGATCGACATACGACCAGCCTATCGGCTCAGGCGGTGAGCTCCGCGTAGAGCGCGCGGGTCGTGTCGGCGATGGCCCCCCAGCTGAAGTCGTCGCGCGCCCGCTCGCGGCCGGCCGCCCCGTACTCGCGCGCCCGCTCCGGATCCATGGCGACCTCGGTGAGCACGGCGGCGAGATCCGCGACGTAGCGGTCGGGATCGACGGGCGTTCCAGTGCCGTCCTGCAACTGCTCGATCGGCACCAGTCGTCCCGTGACGCCATCGGCGACGACCTCCGGGATGCCGCCGGTCGCGGTGCCGACCACCGCGGCGCCGCAGGCCATGGCCTCGAGGTTGACGATGCCGAGCGGTTCGTAGACCGAGGGGCACACGAACGTGGTCGCCGCCGTCAGGATCGCCGAGAGCTGCTCGCGCGGCAGCATCCGCTCGATCCAGATCACGCCGTCACGGGTCTGCTGCAGCAGCCGAACCCCCTCCTGGACCTCCGCCATGATCTCCGGCGTGTCCGGGGCGCCGGCGCACAGCACGAGCTGCACCTCCGGGGGCAGCAGGCGGGCAGCCTGCAGCAGGTACGGCAGGCCCTTCTGACGCGTGATGCGTCCGACGAAGACCACGGACGGCCGCGTGGGGTCCATGCCGACGGACTCGAGGAAGGCGTCGTCCTGCACCGGACGCCAGCGCTCGACGTCGATGCCGTTGTGGATCACACGCACTCGGGCGGGATCGACCTGCGGGTAGCTGCGGAGGATGTCCGCGCGCATCCCCGCGCTCACGGCGATGACGGCGGCCGCGTTCTCGTAGGCGAGCTTCTCGATCCCGCTCGACACGGCATAGCCGCCGCCGAGCTGCTCGGCCTTCCACGGCCGCAGCGGCTCGAGGCTGTGCGCGGTGAGCACGTGCGGGATGCCGTGCAGCTGCGAGGCGAGGTGTCCGGCGAAGTTCGCGTACCAGGTGTGGCTGTGCACGATGTCGGCCTCGGAGATCGCCGAGACGATCTCGAGATCCGTGCCCAGGGTCTGCAGCGCACCGTTCGCCGATGCGAGCCCGCTCGGCGTCGAGTAGGCGAAGGTGCCCGGCTCGTCCCGGGGGGCCCCGAAGGCCCGCACGCGCACGTCGATGCTCTCACGCAGTGCGGTCACGAGCTCGGCGACGTGCACCCCCGCACCGCCGTAGATCTCCGGCGGATACTCCTTGGTGATCATTTCAACTCGCATGCCTGAACGCTAGTACAGCGAGCCGAATCCAATCTATGGTGGAGCCATGTCGGCTCCAAAGAAGGTTTTCGGGATCATCCTCGCCGGTGGTGAGGGCAAGCGACTCATGCCGCTCACCGCAGACCGCGCAAAACCCGCAGTGCCCTTCGGTGGGCAGTACAGGCTCATCGATTTCGCGATCTCGAATCTCATCAATTCCGGACTGCGCCAGGTCGTCGTGCTGACGCAGTACAAGTCGCACAGTCTCGACCGTCACATCTCGCAGACGTGGCGCATGTCGGCGCTCCTCGACTCCTACGTGACGTCGGTTCCCGCCCAGCAGCGGCTGGGCAAGCGATGGTTCTCGGGATCCGCGGACGCCATCCTGCAGAGCCTCAACCTGATCAACGACGAGAAGCCGGACATCGTCGTCGTGATCGGAGCGGACCACGTCTACCGCATGGACTTCCGGCAGATGCTCGACGCCCACATCGCCTCGGGCGCCAAGGCGACGGTCGCCGGCATCCGACAGCCGATCTCGCTCGCCTCGCAGTTCGGTGTGATCGATGCGGACTCGAGCACCGGCCGCATCAAGCAGTTCCTCGAGAAGCCGGCCGATCCCGCAGGACTCGACGATTCCCCGCACGAGGTCCTCGCCTCGATGGGCAACTACATCTTCGACACGGATGCACTGATCGAGGCCGTCGAGACCGACGGCGAGTCCTCCACCTCCGGGCACGACATGGGCGGCGACATCGTGCCGTACTTCGTCGACCGCGGCGAGGCCGGCTACTACGACATGAAGCAGAACGAGGTCCCGGGATCCTCTCCCCGCGACCGTTCGTACTGGCGCGACGTGGGCACGATCGACTCGTTCTACGACGCCCACCGGGACCTGATCTCGACCCTGCCGATCTTCAACCTGTACAACATGGAGTGGCCGATCCACTCGCAGGCGGTCAACTCGCCTCCCGCGAAATTCGTCCGTGATTCGGTCGGACGCATCGGCAACGCGATCGACTCGATCGTGTCGCTCGGCTCCGTGCTCTCGGGCACACATCTGGAGCGCAGCGTCGTGGGTCCGTGGACACTGGCCGGTGGGGGATCGACGATCACCGACTCCGTGGTGTTCGACCATGTGCAGATCGGTTCCGGCTCCCGGGTGCATCGCGCGATCCTCGACAAGAACGTCGTGCTCGCCGACGGCGCGACCGTCGGCGTCGATCGCGAACGCGACCTGGCCCGCGGCTTCACGGTCACCGAGTCGGGCATCACCGTGGTCGGCAAGGGCGTCTTCATCGAGCGCTGAGCGCGTCACGCGGTCGTCGAGGGCGGGCCCGGCTCGCTAGGCTTTCTCGGGTGACCACTGCGCGCTTCCTCGTCGTCCTCGACGCCGATTCCACCCTCATCCGCGACGAGGTGATCGAGTTGCTCGCCGACGAGGCGGGACGGCGCGCGGAGGTGCAGGCCGCGACCGAGGCGGCGATGCGCGGCGAGGTCGACTTCGCGGAGAGCCTGCGCTCCCGTGTGGCGGCGCTGCGCGGCGTACCCGAGGAGTCCTTCGAGAGGGTGCGCGCGCGCATCCGGCCCACCCCCGGCGTGCAGGCCCTGACCGCGGCGGTCCACGAACGCGGAGGTGTCGTGGCGGTCGTGTCCGGCGGCTTCCACGAGATCCTCGACCACATCGCTCCGGACCTGGGTGTCGACCGCTGGCGCGCGAACCGCCTGCAGATCGTCGACGGCCACCTGACCGGCGAGGTCGACGGAGACATCGTCGATGCCGCGGCGAAGGCGGCGACGCTGCGCGCCTGGGCGGATGAGCTCGGCGTGCCGCACACGGCGACGATCGCGATCGGCGACGGCGCGAACGATCTGCAGATGATGGCGGAAGCCGGCCTTGGCCTCGCGTTCAATGCGAAGCCTGCGGTCCGTGCCGCCGCGAGCCTCGTGATCGGCCCGCAAGATCTCTCCGCGGTGATCCCGCTGCTTCCCTAGCACCCGGCGCTGAGCCGCCGACGGCGTCCGTCGATCCTGCGTACGCTGGCGGGATGCAGCAGGAGATCCCCCTGTCCGGGGGCAACGCGAGCGCCGGCGTGGTCCGCGTCGGTGACACGGTCCGCAAGCCCTGGTCCGCGCATTCGCCGGGTGTCCTCGAGTACATGCGCCTGCTTCGGGAGCGCGGGGTCGATCTTCCCGCGCCGCTCGGGAGGGATGCGCAGGGTCGCCTGATGAGCGAGTACGTGGTCGGACCGCTCGCGATGAACTCCCCCGCGCTGTCGCACGACGACCTCGGGCGGGTCGGGGCGCTCGTCCGGGCGATCCACGATGCCAGCGAAGGGCTCGATGCCGATGCGCTCGGACTCGGTCCCGCGCTGATCCCCGTCGCCGACCCCGACCTCGTCTGCCACGGCGACCTCTCGCCGTGGAACCTGCTGATCGGAGAGCGCTGGGTGTTCATCGACGGGGACGGCGCGTCGGCGAGCACGCGTCTCTGGGATCTCGCGTACTCCGCCCAGGCATTCACCCTCAACGATGCCGCGGCGGACCCCGCGCGTGCCGCCGACGACCTGCGGGCCTTCGTCGACGGCTATCGTGCCGATCTCCGGCTGCGCGGCGACCTCGCGACGGCGCTCCCCCGCCGCGCCTGGGCGATGCACGACCTTCTCGCGACCGCGCACCGCGACGGGCGGGAGCCCTGGGGGTCGATGTACACCGCCGGGCACGGAGCGCACTGGGATGCCGTCGCCCGATATCTGCAGGAGCATGCCGAGATCTGGCAGGACGCCCTCACAGCGCCGTGATCCGTCCGGGGGTGTCGCGGATGTCGGTGACCGGAGGTAGCGTCTGCCCATGGACATCATCCTCATCCCCGGTCTCTGGCTCGAGGCGTCGAGTTGGAACACCGTGATCCCCGCGCTCGAGAATGCCGGGCACCGCCCTCATCCCCTGACGATGCCGGGCGTCGGAGCCGACGCGGCCGAGTCGTCCGAGATCGGGATGACCGACTGGGTCGATGCCGCGGTACGCGCGGTCGACGCGCTCCCCGGGCCGTGCGTCGTCGTCGGTCACAGTGGCGGCGGCAACGTGGCGTGGGGCGTCGCCGATGCCCGGCCTGATCGTGTGGCCCGCGTCGTCTTCGTCGACACCGTGCCACCGCCGCCCGGAGCAGGGATCAGCGAGTTCGATGTCGTGGACGGCGTCATCCCGTTCCCCGGGTGGGACTTCTTCCCCGATGAGGACGTGCATGATCTCGACGACGCCACCCGGGCACGGACGCTGCCGCTGACCCGCAGCGTACCCGCGCGGGTTCCCACCGAACCGATCGCGCTCACGCAGGAGGCCCGTCACCGCGTGCCGGTCACGCTCTTGATGGGCGGGATCGACCAGGCGGAGTTCGAGGCGATGATCGGCGAGTGGGGTGGCTACGCGGCCGAGTACCGCGCCATCGACGATGCCGAGATCGTGCGGATCGGATCGGCCCATTGGCCGCAGTTCACCGTGCCGACCAGACTCGCCGAGCTGATCATCGCCGCGATCGACCGGTGACAGCCGACGTCTGCCACGGGCGCCGGCGACGTGCGCCGGTGGACTGAGTCAGTGGCCCATTCCGAGGCCGCCGTCGACCGGGATCACCGCACCGGAGATGTATCCGGAGTCGTCACTCGCCAGCCAGGTGACGACACCGGCCACTTCATCCGGCGTCGCGAAACGGCCCGCAGGGATGCTGGCCTTGTACTGCTTCTGCGTCGCCTCCGGGAGCTCGGCGGTCATGTCCGTCTCGATGAATCCGGGGGCGACGACGTTCGCGGTGATGCCGCGCGCGCCGAGCTCGCGGGTCAGCGATCGCGCGAAACCGACCAGCGCGCTCTTCGACGCCGAGTAGTTGACCTGTCCGGCGGAGCCGTAGAGCCCGACGACGCTGGAGATGAGGATGATGCGACCGAACCGTGCACGCAGCATCGCCTTCGACGCCCGCTTGACCACGCGGAAGGTCCCGCCGAGGTTGGTGGCGACGACGCTGTCGAAGTCGTCCTCGCTCATGCGCATCAGCAGCGTGTCCTTCGTGATGCCGGCATTGGCGACGACGATCTCGACCGGGCCGAGCTGCTGCTCCACCTCGGTGAACGCGGCATCCAGGGCTGCGGCGTCCGTGACGTCGGCGCGGACCGTCAGCGTGCCTTCCGGACCTTCGCCGCTCCGTGCGGTCACGGCCACCCGATAGCCGTCGCGCACGAAACGCTCGGCGATCGCACGACCGATGCCGCGGTTGCCTCCGGTGACGAGGACGACGCGCTGAGCACTCATGGGTATCACTCCTGATGTATCCGATGGTCCCGCGACGGAACCACCTCGATCCTATCGAGCCGGACGTTTGACAGAAGCGGGTGCTGCTGGAACGCTGAACGGGACGAAAGGCTTCCGCGTGAGCGACAACAGCATCCCTCCCTCCGCAGGCGAACCGGCGCGGAATCCTCCTCCCGTCCCTCCTGTTCCTCCCGTCCCGCCTGCGCCGACGCAGGCCTACCCGGGAGCCGCGCCGTCCTATGGCGCAGCGCCCTACGCCCCGCCGTCACCATCGGCCGCCGCACCGCCGCCCGCGTACAACGCGCCTGCCCCGCAGCAGTACGTGTCACCTCCGCAGCAGTACGGATCGCCGACACAGCCCTACGGCGCACCCCCACAGCCCTACGGCGCACCCCCACAGCCCTATGGAGCCGCCCCGCAGCCCGGATACGGCACGCCCTCGTACCCGGTCGCCCGGCCGACCAGCGGCCTGGCGATCACCTCGCTCGTCTGCGCCATCGTGAGCGTCGTGTTCAGCTGGCTCATCTTCCCGGTCCTCGCCGCGGTCGCCGCCGTGATCACCGGGCACATGGCACTCAAGCAGACACGGGCGAACAGCGCGATCGGCGGACGAGGCATCGCCTTCGCCGGTCTGATCATCGGCTACATCATGCTCGGTTTCCTGGCACTCGGCGTCGTCGTCACGGTCATCAGCTTCGTGTTCTTCGGGGCCTTCACGCTCCCGTTCCTGTTCAGCAGCTGACGCGGTCGTATTCCGCCCCGGAAACCCGCTTCTCGGGCGCGCCGAGGCGCACGTTCCGGCGTAGGCTGGAGGCATCGTGAAGAGCAAGCGCGCCGTACCCGCCGTCACCTCCCTGCCGGAGTCTCCGCAGGCCGAGAGTGACCATCGCGTGCGCCGCTACGCCATCACGATGTCGATCCGTATCGCCTGCTTCTTCCTGATGGTGCTGATCCAGCCCTACGGCTGGTACACGTGGGTCTTCGCAATCGCTGCGGCGGTCCTGCCCTACATCGCGGTCGTCTTCGCGAACGCGGGCAGCGACAGCAATGATGCCGGCGCGGAATCTCCTCTGCTGCAGGTGGAAGCGCCGCGCGTCGTGCCGGAACCGCTCGACGACAGCGGACCGCAGGTGTTCCGCATCACCGAGACGCGGCGGGACGAGGCGTGACCGAACTCGAATGCTCGCGCGCCGGCTGCCGGCATGCGGCGACTCAGCATGTGGTGTGGCGCAATCCGCGCATCCACGCGGCCGACCGGGAGAAGGTCTGGCTCGCCTGCGACGAGCACGTCGCGTTCCTGCACGACTATCTGGCCGCCCGTGACTTCCCCGTCGCCGTCCGCGCAGGGGTTCCCGCATGAGTCGGCGGATGACGCGATGGTTCGTGTATGTGCTGATCGCGATCGGATTCGCGGTCGCCTGTGTCTTCCTGTCGCAGTGGCAGTTCGAGCGCAACGAGAACCGTGCGGACCAGATCGCCCTGGTCGAGCAGAACTACGATGCTGATCCGGTCGCCCTGTCGGAGCTCATCGGCGCCGACGGACGACTGATGCCCGGAGACGAGTGGCACCCTGTGATCCTGCGCGGCGAATATCTCGTCGACCAGCAGCTCCTCGTGCGCAACCGCCCGCACGGCGGAACCAGCGCTTTCGAGGTGCTGGTGCCGTTCCGCGACGTCGACGGCCGCGTCTTCATCGTCGATCGCGGATGGGTGCCGCCGGGAGACGGCGACTCGCCGGACTCCGTGGCCAAGCCGCCCGCGGGCGAGGTCGAGGTCATCGTCCGGCTGCGTCCGGGCGAGCAGGTCCCCGCATCCGGACGGGGGGCACCCGAGGGTCAGGTCGCGACCATCAATCTGCCCACGATCGCCGATCTCGTGGAGGGCGACGTGATCACCGGTGCCTACGGACAGCTGATCAGCGAGGATCCCGCGGCGGCGACGGCGCTCGGCGGGTTCTCGTCCCCGACCGACGACCCCGGGCCGCACCTCTCGTACGCGATCCAGTGGATCCTGTTCGCGATCATGGGCTTCATCTTCATCGGCTACATCATCCGCACCGAGATCGTGAAGCACCGCGAAGAGGTCGAGGGCATCCCGACGCCGGTGAAGACTCCGCGACGCCGCGACAAGGATGCCGACGTCGAAGACGAGCTCCTCGACGCGAACGTCTGACGCGGGTGTCGCGGACGCTCAGTCGTGGGTGATGGCGTGCGACCAACCCTCGCCCGCTCGCTCGTAGACGACGCGCGTGTGTCGGCGATCTCTCGATCCCTGCCAGAACTCGATCCGTGCCGGGACGATCCGCCACAGCACCCAGTCGCCGGGCGCGACGCCCGCCCGCGCCGCCGCTGAACGGGCGGCCAGATCCGCGGCACTCTCCTCGGCGGTCGCCTCCTGCACGTGACCGCGCACGCGGACCGCGCGTACCTGCGGCTGCCACCAGAAGTTCAGAGCCGCCGCGGGAGCAGCAGCCAACTGCGCCCCCTTGCGGGAGGACCGCGTGCTGGCGACGCTC
This sequence comes from Microbacterium sp. TW_SC_2, assembly GCF_055361165.1. Classification (NCBI taxonomy): domain Bacteria; kingdom Bacillati; phylum Actinomycetota; class Actinomycetes; order Micrococcales; family Microbacteriaceae; genus Microbacterium; species Microbacterium sp. TW_SC_2. The sequence goes on from NZ_CM143952.1 coordinate 1,818,102, forward strand.
CATCCGCGCTCGTCGACGCTCTTCAGGATGAGCGCTCTCGCATCGGGGACACCATCGGCATCCACTGTCGCGAGCGTCGCGACCTGGGGCTCCGGAACGCCGTCTCTCGCCGCCCCGAGAAGCCACTCGTGGAACAGCTCTGCCGGATCCGTCGGCAGCAGGTCGAGATCCCACTCCGGAGCCGTGCCGGTGAGAGCATGGCGGCCTCGGAGCCACTGGTTCAGAGGAACGACGTCAGAGTTCTGATCGGTATGCGTCACACTCTCGACTATGCCACGAGGATGACGCCGGGCTCACGCCAGTTCGATCAGGTCCTGGTAGTCCTGACTCCAGATGTCCTCCACGCCGTCGGGCAGGATGAGGACGCGCTCGGGGTTGAGGGACTGCACTGCGCCCGGGTCGTGCGAGACCAGCACCACCGCGCCCTCGTAGTGCGCGAGCGCTCCGAGGATCTCTTCGCGCGACGCGGGGTCGAGGTTGTTCGTCGGCTCGTCGAGGAGCAGCAGGTTCGCGGAGGAGACGACGAGCGTCGCCAGCGACAGGCGCGTCTTCTCACCGCCGGACAGCACACCGGCCGGCTTCAGCACGTCGTCGCCGGTGAACAGGAACGAGCCGAGCACCTTCCGCGCCTCGGTCTCGGTGATGTGCGGTGCGGCCGAGACCATGTTCTCGAGCACGGACCGTCCCACGTCGAGGTTCTCATGCTCCTGCGCGTAATAGCCGACTTTGAGACCGTGGCCGGGCTCGAGCTGCCCGGTGTCGGGGGTGTCGACACCCGCGAGCATCCGCAGCAGCGTGGTCTTTCCCGCACCGTTGAGGCCGAGGATGACGACCTTCGAGCCGCGATCGATCGCGAGGTCGACGTCGGTGAAGATCTCCAGGGATCCGTACGACTTCGACAGTCCCGATGCCATGAGCGGCGTCTTGCCGCAGGGCGCCGGCTTCGGGAAGCGCAGCTTGGCCACGCGCTCTTCCTGACGCACGTCGTCGAGTCCGGCGAGCATCTTCTCCGCGCGGGCGACCATCTGGTGCGCGGCCGCCGCCTTGGAAGCCTTCGCACCGAAGCGCGCCGCCTGGAGCTGCAGCGTCGTCGCCTTCTTCTCGACGTTGGCGCGCTCCTTCTTGCGGCGCTCCTCGTCGGCCACCCGCTGACGCAGGTAGTTCTTCCAGTTCATGTTGTACGTGTCGATGATCTGACGGTTCGCGTCGAGGTAGAAGACGCGGTTCACCGTCTCGCCGACCAGTTCCACGTCGTGGCTGATCACGATCAGCCCGCCCTTGTAGCCCTTGAGGAACTCGCGCAGCCAGACGACGCTGTCGGCGTCGAGGTGGTTGGTCGGCTCGTCGAGGATCATCGTCTGGGCGTCCGAGAACAGGATGCGCGCGAGCTCGATGCGGCGGCGCTGACCACCCGAGAGCGTCGACAGCGGCTGATCGAGGATGCGGTCGGGCAGGGAGAGGTTGTGCGCGATCGACGCGGCCTGCGCCTCCGCGGCGTACCCGCCCTGCGCCTCGAACCGCTCGGTCAGCTGGGCGTAGCGCTTCATGGCCTTGGCCGCGACGGCAGGGTCGTCGGACCCCATGTCCAGCGCAGCCTCCGACATGCCGAGGTTCAGCTGGCCGAGCCCGCGGGCGTCGAGGATGCGCGTGCGAGCGAGGTCCTCGGGGTTCCCGGAGCGGGGGTCCTGGGGAAGGTACCCGAGCTCGCCGGACCGCGTCACAGACCCTCCCGACGGCAGCACATCACCCGCGAGCACCTTGGTCAGCGTCGTCTTCCCGGCGCCGTTGCGGCCGACCAGTCCGATCTTGTCGCCGTCGGCGACGCGGAACGAAACGTTCTGCATGAGCATGCGTGCGCCCACGCGGATCTCGAGGTCGTGCACGGCAAGCACAGCGGGATATCCGTTCTTCGGGGGTGGAGGGGCGGCCGAGGGGCCAAACTCCCAGTATAAGCGGCTCCGGCTGGGAGGAGTCCGCGCCGGGGGTCAGGAAGACGGCCCTCCCGCGCACCGCCCCTCACCGGATGCCGCGCGCGACCAGGGCGTCGCCCACGTCGTCGGCGTGCCGCAGGGCCAGGACGAGCAGGGGCACGGCCGCGCGGACGCCGAGCCTCACCCCGCGGGCACGTTGCGCCTCCCCCACGCGCTGCGCGAAGCCGGCGACGACCGGGATCATCGTGAGCGTGAGCGCGAGGGTCATCGCCACGGCGTCGGCGTCCACACCGAGCCGGCGCAACGGAGCGAGCAGTCGGTGGAGGACGTCGAGCAGCGCGCTCATCCGCGTGGTCAGGGTGAGCAGACTTGCGGCGAGGAGGATCGTCACGACGCGGCCGGTGTTGATCCAGGCGGTCAAGGGTGACACGAGGAGCGCGAGGGCCAGAGCCAGCACCAGAACCAGCCACCGAATACGCCAGAGCTCCTGCCCGATGACACGTGGGGAGAGACCGGCGAGCAGGAATGACGCGCACGCGCTGCCGAGCGCGAAGCCCACGCTGAGCGCGTCGAGCGGCACCAGAGACAGGAGGAGCGCTCCGCTCGCGAGCAGTGCGAGCTTGAGGCTCGCCGGCGCACGGTGGAGGATGCTCTCGCCCGGCCGATACAGCTGGATCACCCGCACATCCGACGGTATGCCGCGATGACCTCGCCGGGCGCGCCGACGTCGGCGAGCCGTCCGTCGTGGAAGAGCACCGCCTCATCGCAGCGGGAGGCGAGGTCGAGGTCATGCGTGACGAGCACGACCTGGGCGGTCAGCGTCAGAAGCAGGTCGCCGATCCGCCGCGCGTTGCGCAGATCGAGCAGGGTGGTCGGTTCGTCGGCGACGATGAGTTCCGGCCGCGTGATGAGCACGGAAGCGAGCGCGAGCATCTGCTTCTGCCCGCCGGACAGCCCGTACGACGGGACGTCGGCGTGGTCGGAGAGCCCGTGCTCGTCGAGAGCCGCGCGGACCCGTTCCGCGATCTCGGCGCGCGGGCGCCCCCGAAGGGACAGCGCCAGATCCTCCGCCGGGGTCGGCATCAGGATCTGCGCAGCCGGATCGGTGAACACGAACCCGACCCGCCGTCGCACCTCGGTCAGATCCCGCACGGTGTCGCGCCCCTGCACGGACACGGCACCGGACGACGGCGCCGCCAGCCCGTTGAGCAGGCGCGCGAAGGTGGACTTCCCCGATCCGTTCGCGCCGATGACCGCGATGCGGGCGGCGGCGAGGCTCAGCGAGACGTCGGTCAGCACGGGGCGCCCGTCGATCTCGACCGAGACGTGATCGAGGACGATCGTGCGCAGCGCGGTCTCAGCCCGCACTCTGCGCCACCGACCCCGCGGCACCCCGGGCGATGCCGAACGCGGGCGGGTACGCGCGCCGCAGCGCCAGGGTGAGAGCGGTCGCCGCTGCAACCTTCAACAGATCCCCGGGCAGGAAGACCAGGCTCGAAAGGGCCGTGGGAGCGAGGTCGAGACCGAGCACGAGGCTCTGCACCGGGACGCCGAACACGTACACGACGAGGATGCCGCCCGTGACGGCGCCCAGGGCCGTGCGCCACACGGTGACCCGCCCGCCGTGCACGATCAGGCCGATCACGATCGCACCCGCCACCCACCCGATCAGGTATCCGGCGGTCGGCCCCACGAACACGCCGATCCCCCCGCGGCCGCCGGAGAGCACCGGAAGCCCCACGGCGGCGAGGGCGAGCACGAGAAGCACCGCCAGCGGCCCGCGGCGCGGCCCGAGCACGGCACCTGCCAGCATCACGCCGAGGGTCTGGGCTGTGATCGGCACGCCGCCCGGCAGGGGCACGGTGATGGTGCCCAGCACGACGATGAGGGCGGCGAAGACGGCCACCCGTCCCAGCTCGCGCCCCACGTCGCTGCGATTCTCGGTCATGGTGGTCCTTCCGTCGACCCTCGTGAACATCGTTCTCCTGAACACTGTTCACCTGAACGGCGTTCAGTATAGTGAGACGATGACCCCGGCGCACAACTCCCCCCGTCACGATCGCGACGGCGTGGCCCGCGCCGCGCTCGCTCTGCTCGACGAGGTCGGGCTCGCCGACCTCTCGATGCGCCGCATCGCCGCCCGACTCGACGTGCAGCCCAGCGCTCTCTACTGGCACGTCGCGAACAAGCAGGAGCTGCTCGCCGAACTCGCCGACCGGATCACCGCGGACATCCCCGACCCCGCGGCCTCGGTGCTGCAGACCGCACGCGGAATCCGAGACGCGCTCTTCGCGCATCGCGACGGCGCCGAGCTCGTGCTCAGCACCTATGCGCTGCGTCTCGGCGCATCGCACGCGCAGACCGCGCTGGCGGAGGCGATCCGGGCCGAGGGCGCTGACGCCCCGGACGACCGCGCGGCGGCCCTCCTGCATTTCATCCTCGGTCACGCGACGCTCGTGCAGCAGCGCATGCACGCCGACAGCCACGGTGCTCTCGGCACCGAAGCCGATGTGGACGACGAGCACGATGTGACCGCCGGGCTCGATCGCGTGTTCGACCTCGGTGTCACCTCGCTCGCGGGTGGCGTCAGAGCGCCGTCTGCTCCGCTGCGCGACCGAGCCTGAACCCCGGGACGGCGGCGAGCAGCACGAGCCCGGCGCAGAACACGAAGACGATGCTGAACGCTCCGGCGCCTCCCCCGAGGCTGGCGACTGCGAGACCGGCCAGGGCGATCACGACCGCCGCGCCGGTGGAATCGGAGATCGAGAGCGCCGAGGAGTTGAATCCCTGATCGCTCTCCGTCGAGTACGCCAGAGTGAGCACGGTCAACCGCGGGTAGAGCAGGCCCATGCCGCCTCCGGCGAACGCCCAGCCGAAGATCACCAGCAGCGGGGTGATGCCCCACACCGCGGCGACGAGCACGCACAGGAGCGCCATGAACAACAGGGAGAGGCTGATCGCACTGATGCGCCGGTTTCCGAGGCGTTCCCCGAATCGCCCCTGCAGGGCCGATGCCCCCGCCCACGCGAAGGCGGCGAGCATCAGAGCGAGCCCCGCCCAGGTGACGGAGAAGCCGAAGCGCTCGATGAGCAGATACGGAAGATACGCCTCGGACGTGAAGAAGGCCCCCGCGGCGAGCCCTCGCATCAGCACCACGCTGGGAAGCCCGCGACCGGCACGGAGCGTGCGACGCGGCAACAGGGGCAGGAGCACGACGCCGATCATGACGATCGCGAGGAGCGCGACGGGCCAGCCGACCGCAGGCGGCATGTCGGCCGAGAAGCCGATGAGGACCGCGAGGGCGGCGACCACCACAGCGAGCACCAGGCGGGTCGAGACGACGCGACGGTCCTGCGGCACCCCGTGACCGAGGTCGACTCCCCGCAGCCGCACGGCGACCATGGCGAACGCGAGCGCGGTCAGCACGGCGACCCCGAGGAACGCCCACCGCCAGTGGAGGTATTCGGCGACCGCTCCGGCCAGGAAGGGACCGATCATCGAGGGAACCACCCACGCGGCGGCGAACGCGGCGAACACCCGGCCGTGCAGATGGGGCGGATACAGCCGGGCCACGACGACGTACAGCGCGACCGTCTGCCCGCCGGTCCCGAGCCCCTGCACGAGTCGACCGATCAGGAACTGATGCATCGTGACCGCGACACCCGAGACGACCAGCCCGATCAGGAACAGCGAGACGGCCGCATAGAGGGCGCCGCGCGGCCCTCGGGCGTCCGACCAGGCTCCCGCGGCGACCATCCCGATCACACTCGTGGCGAGCGTGCCGGCGAATGCCACCGCGTACAGCGCCTCGCCGTCGAGGGCCTCGCTGACCACGGGCATCACGGTGGTCACCGCGAGTGATTCGATCGCGGCGAGGAAGATCAGCGCGACCGCTCCGAGCGTGACCCACACGCGCTGGCGGTCCCAGATCGAGGCCGCGGGGACCTCGACGGTCACCGCGGCGCGAGCGCGGCGATACGCTCCACGGCCTCGGTGATGATCTCGGGGCTCGTGCCGAAGTTCAACCGCACGTACCCCTTGCCCTCGTCGCCGAAGGCCGGCCCGTAGTGCAGCGCGACCTTGGCATCGCGGAGGATACGGCGCGCGGGGTTCTCTCCCCAGCCCATCGCCTGCAGATCGATCCAGGCCAGATACCCCGCATCCGGGATCCGGTAGCGCGCTTCGGGGAGCAGACGCGCCAGCAGCTCGGCCAGAAGCCGCCGGTTCTCATCCAGCGTGCGCAGCAGACCGTCGAGCCAGGCGTCGCTCTCCTCCGAGAACGCCGCCACCGCGGCGAGCAGCCCGAACTGCCCGGTGCGCCACTCGACCTCCACCGGCAGCGCGTCCACGACTCGGCTCGTCGCCTCGTCCGCGGTGACCATGAGCGCGCACTTGAGACCTGCGAGGTTGAACGCCTTGCTCGCGCTCACGACCGCATAGCCGACGCGTCGTGCGTCGTCTCCCGCGGTCAGGAACGGGGTGAACCCGGCGCCGGGCTGGGTCAGCGGCGCGTGGATCTCGTCCGAGACCACACTGACACCGAACTCCGCGGCGAGGGTGGCCAGCGCAGCGAGCGAGTCGGCCGAATGCACGGTGCCGGTCGGGTTGTGCGGGTTGCAGAGCAGGATCGCTGTGGCTCCGCTCTGGAACGCTGCGCGGATGCCCTCGAGATCGAGCTCCCATCCCGCTCCGGTGTCGTGGAGCGGAACGCGCTGGGCCGCGGCGCCCGCTTCCTCGACGATGTCGGCGAACGGCGGGTACACCGGCGGGGTGATCACGACACGGTCGCCGGGGCGCGTCACCCGACGGAGGATCTCGACGATCCCCATGCTCACGTCCGCTGTGCTGCGCACTCTCGCGGGCTCGATCTCCCAGCCGAAGCGGCGTCGGGCGAAGCCGGCGTACGTCTCCGCGAGCGGCGACTGCGAGGGCTTGTACCCCGTGTCGCCCGAGGCCACGGCACGCTGGAGCGCCTCCGTGATCGCCGGGGCGAGAGGAAAATCCGTCTCGGCCACGAACAGAGGCAGCACGTCGGCAGGGTACTCCCGCCACTTCGCGCTGGTGCGTTCGCGCAGCTGTTCCAGCGGCAGCGCCGTGACCCGGTGCATCCTCAGATCGCGAAGCCGAGGGCGCGCATCATGTCGCGCCCGTCGTCCGTGATCTTCTCCGGGCCCCACGGCGGCATCCAGACCCAGTTGATCCGGAATCGATCGACGACCGAGTCCAGAGCCTGAGCGGTCTGGTCCTCGAGGACGTCGGTCAACGGGCAGCCCGCACTCGTCAGCGTCATGTGGATGACGAGAGCATCGTTCTCGTCATCCCAGGCGAGGTCGTAGATGAGGCCGAGGTCGACGACGTTGATCCCGAGCTCGGGATCCATGACGTCCTTCAGGGCCTCGGTGACCTCGTCGTACTTCTGGTCGGTGAGCGTCGCGGTCATTCCGTCAGCCTACGCCTCGATGGGGGCGGCGGGGTCGAGGAAGCGGTCGTAACCCTCGTCCTCGAGCCGATCGGCGAGCTCCGGGCCGCCCTCTTCCACGATCTTCCCGGCGACGACCACGTGCACGTGATCGGGGCGGATGTAGCGGAGGATGCGGGTGTAGTGCGTGATCAGCAGCACGCCGAGACCGGTGGTCTCCTTGGCGCGGTTGACGCCCTCGGAGACGATCTTGAGCGCGTCGACATCGAGACCGGAGTCGGTCTCGTCGAGGATCGCGAACTTCGGCTTCAGGACCTCGAGCTGGAGGATCTCGTGACGCTTCTTCTCGCCACCGGAGAACCCCTCGTTGACGTTGCGCTGCGCGAACTTCGGGTCCATGCGCAGGTTCGACATCGCGGCCTTGACGTCCTTGGTCCAGCCGCGGATCGCGGGGGCCTCGCCGTCGAGCGCGGTCTTGGCGGTGCGCAGGAAGTTGGTCACGGTGACGCCGGGGATCTCGACCGGGTACTGCATCGCGAGGAACAGGCCCGCGCGGGCGCGCTCGTCGACCGTCATCGCCAGGACGTCCTGGCCGTCGAAGGTGATGGAGCCGCTCGTGACGGTGTACTTCGGGTGTCCGGCGATCGTGTACGCCAGCGTCGACTTGCCGGAGCCGTTGGGGCCCATGATGGCGTGCGTCTCACCGGTGTTCATGGTGAGGGTGATTCCGTTGAGGATCGGGGTGTTCCCCGACTCGGTCTCGACCGTCACGTACAGGTCGCGGATCTCGAGAACAGACATTCAGACTTCCTTAATCACGGTCGGGTCGATGAGCACGTCGTCGCCGTCGATCACGACGACGTAGACCGGGACGGGCTCGTAAGCGGGGAGGTTTCCGGGCTTGCCGGTGAGCAGCGAGAACGCGGAGCCGTGAGCCCAGCATTCGACCGTGTCACCCTCGACGAAGCCCTCGGACAGCGAGATCTCGCCGTGGGTGCACGTGTCGCCGATGGCATGGATGACGCCCTCGCCGTCCTTGATGACGGTGATCGGCACCCCACCCGGGTCGACGCGCAGGGGCATGTCCTGCTCGAGATCCGCGACGCCGCAGACGCGTTCGGCGGTCATGCGGTCACCGCCGCGAGCTCGGTCTCGATCGCGTCGAGAAGCTCCTTCTCGAGCTCGGGGATGCCGAGGCGCTGGACGATGTCGGTGAGGAACCCGAGCACCACGAGGCGACGCGCCTCTTCTTCCGAGATCCCGCGGGCCTGCAGGTAGAAGAGCTGCTCGTCGTCGAAACGACCGGTCGCGCTGGCGTGGCCGGCACCGAGGATGTCGCCGGTCTCGATCTCGAGGTTCGGGATCGAGTCGGCGCGCGCACCCTCGGTGAGCACGAGGTTGCGGTTCGCCTCGTACGAGTCGGTGCCGGTGGCGTCCGGGCCGATCAGGACGTCGCCGATCCAGACGCTGTGCGCGCCGGTGCCCTGCAACGCACCCTTGTAGAGCACGTCGCCCTTGGTGCGCGGGCCCTTGTGGTGCAGGTAGACCTGACTCTCGAGGTGCTGTCCGGCATCCGCGTAGGAGAGGCCGTACAGGTAGCCCTCCGAGCCCGCACCGGCGAGCTCGACGTTCGGGTTGACCCGCACGACTCCGCCGCCGAAGCTGATCACGAAGTGCTTGAGGGTCGCGTCGGCGTCCACGCGGGCCTGGTGCGCGGCCGCGTGCACGGCATCGTCCTGCCACTGCTGGAGGCTGATCACGGTGAGCTTCGACCCGGGACGCGCGATGATCTCGACGTTCTGCGCATAGCGGGCGCTGCCCGTGTGTTGCAGCACCACGGTCGCCACGCTGTGCTCGAGCGCCTCGATCACGATGTGCGCGTCGGCACGGAGCTCGGCGCCGAGGCCGTGGATCCCGATGAAGACGGGCTCGGCGACCTCTTCCTCGCGCGGGATGCGGACGTGCATCGCCTCGGCCGCACCCTGCCACGCGACGGCGGCGGTGATGTCCTCGGCGAGGAAGACCTCTCCGCGCGGAGCGGTACCGGCGGCGAGGGGCGTCGAGATGTACTCGGCACCCGCTCGCACGTCGTAGCGCACGCCGTCACCGTCCGGCGCGACCTCGAACAACGAGGTCAGCTGCGCGACCGGGGTGTGCTTCCAGTTGACCTCGCGCCCGGTCGGGGCGCCGAAGTCGGAGGGGTCGAACGAGTGCGGTCGCGCGGAGCGCGTCTGCACCGGCGTGAACCGAGCCGAGGCGACCTGCGCCGCCGGGTCGATGTGCGCGTTCGATTCCTGCGTCCCTGCGGACGCGGTGGTAGAGGCCGTCATCTAGCTGACACTTCCAATCATCGTCAGAGGGACGGTCATCCCACACTGCCTTCCATGCCCATCTCGATGAGCTTGTTCAACTCCATCGCGTACTCCATCGGCAGTTCCCGCGCGATCGGCTCGATGAAGCCGCGCACGATCATCGCCATCGCCTCGTCCTCGGGCATGCCGCGGGACTGCAGGTAGAACAGCTGCTCCTCGCTGACCTTCGAGACCGTGGCCTCGTGGCCCAGCTGGACGTCGTCCACGCGGATATCGATCGCGGGGTACGTGTCGGAGCGGGACTTGGTGTCGACCAGGAGTGCGTCACAGCGCACGGTGTTCGCCGAGTGGTGGGCGTTGGCATCGACACGGACCTCACCGCGGTAGCCTGCACGGCCTCCGCCACGGGCGATCGACTTCGAGATGATCGACGACTGCGTGTACGGAGCCATGTGGATCATCTTCGCGCCGGCGTCCTGGTGCTGACCCGGACCGGCGAAGGCGACCGACAGGGTCTCCCCCTTCGCGTGCTCACCCATGAGGTAGATCGACGGGTACTTCATCGTGACCTTGGAGCCGATGTTCCCATCGACCCACTCCATCGTGGCGCCCTCGTGGGCGACGGCACGCTTGGTGACGAGGTTGTAGACGTTGTTCGACCAGTTCTGGATCGTCGTGTAGCGAACGCGGGCGTTCTTCTTCACGATGATCTCGACGACGGCCGAGTGCAGCGAGTCCGACTTGTAGATCGGCGCGGTGCAGCCCTCGATGTAGTGGACGTAACTGTCTTCGTCGGCGATGATCAGGGTCCGCTCGAACTGGCCCATGTTCTCGGTGTTGATGCGGAAGTACGCCTGCAGCGGGATCTCGACGTGCACGCCCTTGGGGACGTAGACGAACGAGCCGCCCGACCAGACCGCCGTGTTCAGCGCGGCGAACTTGTTGTCGCCGGCGGGGATCACGGTGCCGAAGTACTCCTCGAAGATCTCGGGGTGCTCACGGAGTGCCGTGTCGGTGTCCATGAAGATGACACCCTGCTCTTCCAGGTCCTCGCGGATCTGGTGGTAGACCACCTCGGACTCGTACTGCGCCGCGACACCGGCGACCAGGCGCTGGCGCTCGGCCTCGGGGATGCCGAGACGCTCGTAGGTCTCGCGGATCTCGGCGGGAAGGTCTTCCCAGGTCTGCGCCTGCTTCTCGGTGGAGCGCACGAAGTACTTGATGTTGTCGAAGTCGATCTCGCTGAGGTCTGCACCCCACGTCGGCATCGGCTTGCGTCCGAAGAGCTGATATCCCTTGAGACGGGTCTTCAGCATCCACTCGGGCTCGTTCTTGAGTGCCGAGATGCCTCGGACGACCTCTTCGGAGATACCGCGTTTCGCGATGGCACCCGCCGCATCGGCGTCATGCCACCCGAATTCGTACACCCCCAGGCTGTCCAGCTCTGGGCGGTCGATCAGCACATCCGACATCACACTCTCCTTTTCAGGCCTCAACGGTGTCATCCGCCCCGACACACCGGATCCTCCGCCGAGTCGGCGGAGAGCGGGTGCCGCTGGTGGGCCCTCATCATCGACGCATCCATCGCGCCTAAACTGTTGACGATGGTGCAGCGCGGTAAGCGCTCATCACAACAATCCGATTCTACAGGTTTCGCCTGACAACCGGGCCGTGCCCGCCGAGTCAGCCCGGTCCGGAGGACCCATGCCCGACACGAAGATCCCCGCCGCCACTGCGAAGACCGGCGACGGTCCCCGGGTGACAGCGACGCGCACCCCGGTGTGGGGTCGCGCGCTCCGGATCCTCGCGTGGCTCTCGTTCGTCAGCGAGACCATCATCATCGGGACCGGCGGTGCCGTCCGGCTCACCGGATCGGGGCTCGGCTGCTCGGAGTGGCCGCTGTGCACGCCCGAGTCGCTCGTGCCGATCTATGCCGATCAGGGCGTCCACGGACTGATCGAGTTCGGCAACCGGCTGATGACCGGCGTCGTGGGGATCATCGCACTGGCGGTCGTGCTGCTGGTGATCTCGACGATCGGCGGCCGGCGCCACCTCGTCCGCTCGCTGTGGTTCGCCCTGGGCGGGATCGCCGGGGCCGTCGTGGCCTACTCGGTCTCGAAGTACGTCCTCAGCTCGGTCGCGGCGGTGTTCGACGACCTCGCGTTCCCGTTCGCGACCGGCGTCCTCCTGCTCGCCGTGATCGCCGCCGCGGTGCACTCCGTGCGCACCGCTCCGGATCGACGCGACCTCGTGGCCCTGGCATGGATCGTCCTCGCCGGGGTCGTCGCTCAGGCGCTGGTCGGCGGCATCACCGTGCTGACCGGACTGAACCCCTTCATCGTCGGCTTCCACTACACGTCCTCGCTGCTGCTGGTCTGCGTCACGGCCGCTTTCCTGGTGCGTCTGTATGCCGTTCCCGGCCGGCGCGAACTCGCCGTCCCGACGTGGTTCGCCGCCCTCAGCCACCTCACCGGTCTCGCCCTCGCCGTGACGATCCTCTTCGGCGTGCTCACCACCGGCTCCGGACCCCACTCCGGCGACGCCGCCGTGTTGAGAGAGGGCTTCGACGCCACCGTGCTCGCGCACGTGCATGCCTGGCCCGGATACATCCTCGCTGGCCTGGTCCTCGTCCTCACGATCTCGGCCTGGACGCTGCGTCTGCGGCCGCGGAAGTGGCTGCTGGTCCTCGTGCTCGCGATCCTCGTGCAGGTCGGCGTCGGCATCTGGCAGGCACGCGAGGGTCTTCCGCCCCTGCTCGTCGGCATCCACATGGTGCTGGCCGCACTCTCCGCAGCCACCTACACGGTGGTCGTGCTGCACCTTCGTCGCCCCGTCGCGGCGTCTGCCGGCTCCGACGCCGATGCCGACGCGGTGGACGCGGTCACCGCTCACTGACGACGTCCCCGCAGGCGTGCGCACAGAGGATCCATATTCCGTCCATCAGCGACTCATCGACGTGTCGGCGAGCGTGGTCGACATGAACAAGACACTGACTCGCAGCATCGGCTTCTGGCTTCTCCTTCTCCTGTCCCTCGGCGCGACCGCCGTCGGCGGCTGGCTCATCTCGGGGCAGCTCGGCACGATGACGAGCACGCTCACCGACGGCACCGCGACGGGCGTCGAGGTCTACGTGGGGCAGTCCCTCGTCGTGGTCGGCTCGGCGCTCCTGGGCGCGGGAGTCATCGGCCTGCTGCTCACGCTCGGCCTCACCACCGCCGTGCAGGCGCTCATGCCTTCAGCCGCCGCGCCCGTGGTCTCGCGTCTCGACGGGGTCGCGGCCCACGATCTCGAGGCGGCCGACGACGCCTCGCACGCCACTCAGGTCACGGAGACCGTCGTGTCGGACGACGCCTCAGACGCCGGACCCCACGACCGCTCCGCGACGGAGGACGATCAGAACGGGAGCAGCGGGTCGACGGCGACCGCGACGAAGATCAGCGTCAAGTAGGTGATCGAGGCGTGGAACACCCGCATGGGGCGCGCCTCATCCCCACGCACCGCGCGGTTGTACAGCCGGTGCGACTCGTAGAGGAACCATCCGCCGAAGACGAGGGCGGAGACGGTGTAGACGAGGCCCATGTTCGCGATCGGAACGAGCAGCAGCGAGCAGGCGATGGTCGCCCAGGCGTAGAGGATGACCTGGAGGCCGACCTGCGAGGCGTTGCGGGTGACTCCGAGCATGGGCACGTCGACATCGGTGTAGTCGTCGCGGTACTTCATCGACAGGGGCCAGTAGTGCGGCGGCGTCCACAGGAAGATCAGCAGGAACAGGATGAACGCGGGCCAATCCAGCGAGCTCGTCACCGCGGCCCAGCCGATCAGTACCGGGAAGCACCCGGCGATGCCGCCCCAGATGATGTTCTGCTCCGTGCGGCGCTTGAGGATCATCGTGTAGATGACCACGTAGAAGAAGATGGCGCCGGCGGAGAGGGACGCGGCGAGCCAGTTCGTGGTCGCGAGCAGCCAGACGGTGGAGACCACGGCGAGCGTCCACGAGAAGATCAGGGCACCGCGCGGGGTGATCTCGCCCGTCACGAGCGGTCGGTTCTCGGTGCGGTGCATGTGGGCGTCGATGTCGCGATCGAGGTACATGTTGAACGCCGCGGCCGATCCCGCACTCAGCGATCCGCCGATGACCGTGGCCAGCACGAGCCACAGATCGGGGAGTCCGCCCTGCGCCAGGAACATGACCGGGACGGTCGACACGAGAAGAAGTTCGAGAACGCGCGGCTTCGTGAGGGCGACGTACGCCTTCACCGTGCGGCCGAAGGACCGTGTCCTCACGGTCGCACCAGACATCGTCGAGATCTCGATCGCCTCCTCCACACGTGTTCCAGGACAACCTCTCCAGTGTATGACACCGGATGACGTCATCCGGCTGTCAAGCCCCCTCGGTGTGGGGTGGCCCCCCACTATGCTGAAAACACTCGCGCGCCCGGCGCTGTGCACACCCCCTTCTGATCACGTTGCGGATACGCCAGGGAATACGGGCGCCCTCAGAACTGTCGGAAAGGGCATGAACGTGTCGGAATTGCAGTGGGATGAGATCGATCGGCGCGCGGTGGACACCGCCCGGATTCTGGCGGCGGATGCCGTCGAGAAGGTCGGCAACGGCCACCCCGGCACCGCGATGAGCCTCGCTCCCGCCGCCTACCTGCTCTACCAGCGCGTTCTTCGCCACGACCCGACCGACACCGACTGGCTCGGTCGCGACCGGTTCATCCTCTCGGTGGGACACTCCTCCCTCACGCAGTACGTGCAGCTCTACCTCGGCGGCTTCGGGCTCGAGCTCGACGACCTCAAGGCACTCCGCACGTGGGGTTCACTCACTCCCGGGCACCCGGAATACGGGCACACGAAGGGCGTCGAGATCACCACCGGCCCTCTCGGTCAGGGACTCGCCTCCGCCGTCGGATTCGCCTACGCCGCCCGCTACGAGCGTGGGCTGTTCGACCCGGAGGCCGCGGCCGGCACGAGCCCGTTCGACCACTTCGTCTACACGATCGCCGGAGACGGCGACCTGCAGGAGGGCGTCACGAGTGAGGCCTCCTCGCTCGCCGGTCACCAGCAGCTCGGCAACCTGATCGCGATCTACGACTCCAACCAGATCTCGATCGAGGACGACACGAACGTCGCCTTCACGGAAGACGTCGCGAAGCGCTACGAGGCGTACGGCTGGCACGTCCAGACCGTCGACTGGAAGAAGACCGGCGAGTACGTCGAGGACGCCGCCGAGCTGTTCGCCGCGATCGAGGCCGCCAAGGGCGAGACCGCCAAGCCCTCGCTCATCATCCTCAAGACCATCATCGGCTGGCCCTCGCCCGGCAAGCAGAACAGCGGCAAGATCCACGGCTCCGCTCTCGGTGCCGATGAGCTGGCCGCCACGAAGAAGGTCCTCGGCTTCGACCCGGAGGAGACCTTCGCCGTCGCCGACGACGTGATCGCGCACACGCGCGGCCTCGCCGATCGCGCCGCCGAGGCCCGCGCCGAATGGCAGAAGAGCTTCGACGCGTGGGCTGCGGCCAACCCCGAGCGGAAGACACTGCTCGACCGCCTCGAGTCCGGTGAGCTGCCCGAGGACATCTCCTCGGCGCTCCCCCTGTTCGAGACCGGCAAGGATGTCTCGACCCGTGCGGCCTCCGGCCTGGTCATCAACGCCCTCGCCGCCGAGCTCCCCGAGCTGTGGGGCGGCTCCGCCGATCTCGCCGAGTCGAACCTCACCACCATCAAGGAAGCTCCGTCCTTCATCCCGGCGGAGTGGTCGACCCACGAGTGGTCCGGCACCCCGTACGGACGGGTCCTGCACTTCGGTATCCGCGAGCACGCCATGGGCGCGATCGTGAACGGCATCGTGCTGCACGGCAAGACCCGCGCGTTCGGTGGAACCTTCCTCATCTTCAGCGACTACATGCGCCCGGCCGTGCGCCTGGCCGCACTCATGAACGTGCCCAGCGTGTTCGTGTGGACCCACGACTCGGTCGCCCTGGGTGAGGACGGGCCGACCCACCAGCCGGTCGAGCAGCTCGCGACGCTCCGCGCGATCCCGAACCTCGCCGTCGTCCGCCCGGCGGACGCCAACGAGACCGCCGAGGCGTGGCTCGAGATCCTGCGCCGCCAGGAGGGCCCGGCCGGCATCGCACTGACCCGCCAGAACATCCCGGTGTTCGAACGCGGCCAGGACGCCGCCTCCGGCGAGGTGTTCGCCTCGGCCGCGCACACGGCCAAGGGCGCCTACGTCCTCGCCGAGGCCCCGAACGGCACGCCGGACGTCATCATCATCGCCACGGGCTCGGAGGTGCAGCTCGCCGTGGCGGCCCGCGCCGCTCTGGCCGAAGAGGGCGTGAACGTCCGCGTCGTCTCCGCTCCCTCGCTGGAGTGGTTCGACGAGCAGGACGCCGCGTACCGCGAGAGCGTACTGCCGGCAGCCGTCACCGCCCGCGTCTCGGTCGAGGCGGGTTCCGTGCTCTCGTGGCGCGGCATCGTCGGCGACCGCGGCCGTTCGGTCGGCATCGACCACTTCGGCGCCTCCGCCGACTACAAGACCCTGTTCGAGAAGTTCGGTATCACCACCGAGGCCGTCATCGCGGCCGCGCGCGAGACCATCGCCGCCCACAGCACCAAGGAGAACGCATGAGCACCCCCACCGCACAGCTCGCCGCCGCCGGCGTCAGCATCTGGCTCGACGACCTCTCCCGTACCCGGATCACCTCCGGTAACCTCGCGGATCTGATCGGATCGCACAACATCGTCGGCGTCACCACGAACCCCACGATCTTCGCCAACGCGATCACCGACAAGAACGACACGTCCTACGATGCGCAGCTCAGCGAGCTCGCCGCCGCAGGCACGAGCGCCGAGGACGCCGTCTTCGCCGCCACGACGCAGGATGTGGGCGACGCACTCGACATCTTCCGCCCCGTCTGGGAGGCCACCGACCACGTCGACGGCCGCGTCTCGATCGAGGTCTCCCCCGACCTCGCCCACGACACCGACGGCACGGTCGCCCAGGCCAGGCAGCTCTGGTCCAAGATCGACCGCCCGAATCTCCTGGTCAAGATCCCCGCGACCAAGGCCGGCCTGCCCGCGATCACCGAGGCGATCGCCTCCGGCATCAGCGTCAACGTCACCCTGATCTTCAGCCTGGAGCGGTACGCCGAGGTCATCGAGGCCTACCTGGCGGGTCTCGAGCGTGCGCACAGCGCGGGCGTCGACCTGTCGAGCATCCACTCGGTCGCCTCGTTCTTCGTGTCGCGCGTCGACATCGAGACGAACAAGCGGCTCGCCGCGATCGGCACCGATGAGGCTGCGGCTCTGAAGGACAAGGCCGGCCTCGCGAACGCCCGTCTCGCCTACGAGCTCTTCGAGAAGAAGTTCGGCGAGAAGCGCGCGACCGACCTGCTCGCCCTCGGGGCGAACGTCCAGCGTCCGCTGTGGGCCTCGACCGGTGTCAAGGACCCCGCGCTGCCCGACACGCTCTACGTGACCGAGCTCGTCGCCCCGGGCGTCGTCAACACGATGCCGGAGAAGACCCTCGAGGCCGCGTTCGACCACGGCATCGTCACGGGTGACACCGTCACCGGCGGATACGCCGAGGCCCACCAGGTGTTCGCCGACCTCGAGGCCGTCGGCGTCGACTTCACCGACGTCACCCAGGTGCTCGAGGACGAAGGCGTGGCCAAGTTCATCGACTCGTGGCACGACCTGCTGGCCCAGGTGGCCGAGGCTCTGGAGGCACAGCGATGACCTTCTCCATCCACACGTCGGGCGCCGCACGCGCTGCCATCGACGAGACGGTGCCGCGCCTCGTCGCGGACCTGATCGCGTCACGCCTCACCGGAGGCGACAACACGCTGTGGGGCCAGGCCGCTGAGGCCGAGGCGTCCGTGCGGCTGGGCTGGATCGAGGCCGTCACGGTGTCGCGTCCGCTCGTCGCCGAGATCACCGCACTGCGTCACGACCTCGCCGCCAAGGGCGTCACCCGTGTGATCCTCGCGGGCATGGGCGGTTCCTCGCTCGCGCCCGAGGTGATCGCCCAGACAGCCGGGGTGCCCCTCACGATCCTCGACTCCACCGCGCCCGGGCAGGTGCTCGCCGCCCTCGACGCCGGGATCTCCGACACCGTGCTCGTGGTCTCGTCCAAGTCCGGATCGACCGTCGAGACGGACTCGCAGCGACGGACGTTCGAGGCCGCGTTCCGTGACCTGGGCATCGACCCGACCGAGCGCATCGTGGTCGTGACCGACCCCGGTTCGCCGCTCGACTCCTCGGCGCGCGACGCCGGCTACCGCGTGTTCAACGCCGACCCGAACGTCGGCGGCCGCTACTCCGCTCTGACCGCGTTCGGCCTCGT
Source organism: Microbacterium sp. TW_SC_2 (assembly GCF_055361165.1). NCBI lineage: Bacteria > Bacillati > Actinomycetota > Actinomycetes > Micrococcales > Microbacteriaceae > Microbacterium > Microbacterium sp. TW_SC_2. The sequence goes on from NZ_CM143952.1 coordinate 1,836,114, forward strand.
GCCCTCCGGCCTCGCCGGAGTCGACATCGACGAGTTGCTGAACGAGGCCGAGGCCTCGCTGCTCGAGGTCGCCATCGACTCCGCCGACAACCCGGCTCTGCGTCTCGCCGCGGCGATCGCCGCGACGACCCCCCGCCGCGACAAGCTGGGCCTGATCACGGACGGCACGCACATCAACGGCCTGCCGGACTGGATCGAGCAGCTGATCGCGGAGTCCACCGGAAAGGACGGCACGGGCATCCTCCCGGTCGTGCTGCTGCCCGTCTCCCCCGAACTCGACGCGCTGCCGGCGGATCTGCAGATCGTGCGTCTCGTCGACGACGCGAACGAGTTCCACCTGCACGAGCGCCACGAAGGCGAGATCCTCGTCAGCGGCAGCCTCGGCGCACAGCTCGTGGTCTGGGAGTACGCGACCGCGATCGCCGGCCACCTGCTCGGCATCAACCCCTTCGACCAGCCCGATGTCGAGTCGGCGAAGATCGCCGCGCGCGGTCTTCTCGACGCGCGCCCCGAGCCGACGGTCCCGTCGTTCGTCGAGAACGGTGTCGAGGTGCGGGTCTCCGACCCCGCTCTGGCCGTGTCCGGCACCGTCGAGGGCGTCCTCGACGCGCTCTGGGCTCAGCTCGCCGAAGACGGATACGTGTCGATCCAGGCGTACGTGAACCGCCTCGACATCCCGCAGCTGCAGGGTCTGCGCGAACTCGTCGCCGCCGACTCGGGCCGCCCGACGACCTTCGGGTGGGGTCCGCGATTCCTGCACTCGACCGGCCAGTACCACAAGGGCGGACCCGCACAGGGTGTGTTCCTGCAGATCCTCGAGCGCACCGAGGTGGACCTCGAGATCCCTGAGCGTCCCTTCACGTTCGGACAGCTCATCGAGGCGCAGGCCGCCGGCGACGCCGCCGTCCTCGCCGAGCACGGACGTCCGGTCGTGTCTCTCACGATCACCGATTCGTCGGCCGACGTGCTCACCCTCTTCGAAGCCGCACAGAAGTAACAGCAGGAGAACCCCCCACCGATGTCTGTTCCCATCTCGCGCGGGCACAACCCGCTGCGTGACCCCGACGATCGCCGTCTCAACCGGATCGCGGGGCCCAGCGCCCTCGTGATCTTCGGCGTCACCGGGGATCTCTCACGCAAGAAGCTCATGCCCGCGGTCTACGACCTCGCCAACCGCGGACTCCTCCCGCCCGGATTCGCCCTCGTGGGGTTCGCCCGACGCGACTGGGAGGACCAGGACTTCGCGCAGGTCGTCTACGACGCCGTGAAGCAGTACGCGCGCACCCCGTTCCGCGAGGAGACCTGGGAGCAGCTGCTGCAGGGGATCCGTTTCGTCTCGGGCGAGTTCGACAACCCGGAGTCGTTCGCCAAGCTGCGCGAGACGATCCAGCAGCTCGACGTCGAACGCGGCACGATGGGGAACCACGCGTTCTACCTCTCGATCCCGCCGAAGGACTTCCCCCTGGTGGCGAAGCAGCTCAAGGACTCGGGACTCGTCGGCGAGGACAGCGACGATGCCGAGCACTGGCGTCGTGTGGTCATCGAGAAGCCGTTCGGGCACGATCTGGAATCGGCTCGCGCCCTGAACGCGGCTCTCGAGGTCGCCTTCCCGGCGGACTCGATCTTCCGCATCGACCACTACCTCGGCAAGGAGACGGTGCAGAACATCCTCGCGCTGCGCTTCGCGAACGAGCTGTACGAGCCGATCTGGAACCGCAACTACGTCGACCACGTGCAGATCACGATGGCCGAGGACATCGGCGTCGGGGGCCGCGCGGGGTACTACGACGGTATCGGTGCGGCGCGCGACGTCATCCAGAACCACCTGCTGCAGCTTCTCGCGCTGACCGCGATGGAGGAGCCCATCAGCCTGTCGGCCGCGGATCTGCGCAACGAGAAGGAGAAAGTCCTCGCCGCGGTGCACGTGCCGGAGGACCTCTCGCTCGCCACGGCTCGCGGGCAGTACGACGGCGGATGGCAGGGCGGTGAAGAGGTCACCGGCTTCCTCTCCGAGGAGGGCATGAACCCCGAATCGACCACTGAGACCTATGCTGCGATCAAGCTCGAGATCGACACGCGCCGCTGGGCGGGTGTGCCCTTCTACCTGCGCACCGGCAAGCGGCTGGGTCGCCGCGTCACCGAGATCGCGGTCGTGTTCAAGCGGGCGCCGCAGCACCTGTTCGGGCGCGGCAACGCCTCCGAGCTCGGCCAGAACGCGCTCGTGATCCGCGTGCAGCCCGACGAGGGCGTGACGATCCGCTTCGGCTCGAAGGTTCCCGGCAGCGGCTCCAACGTGCGCGACGTGACCATGGACTTCGGCTACGGGCACGCCTTCACCGAGGCGAGCCCCGAGGCCTACGAGCGCCTGATCCTCGACGTCCTGCTGGGCGACCCGCCGCTGTTCCCGCGGCACGAGGAGGTCGAGCTCTCGTGGAAGATCCTCGACCCGGTGGAGAAGTACTGGGCTGCCGTCGGCGGCCCGGTCGAACAGTACGCGCCCGGCTCGTGGGGACCGGCTTCGGCCGACGACCTGCTGGCCCGCGACGGACGAGTCTGGAGACGCCCGTGATCATCGACCTTCCCGACACGACCGTCAGCCAGGTCGCCAAGCAGCTGGTCAAGGTCCGCGAAGAGGGTGGCGCCGTCGCCCTCGGACGCGTGCTCACGCTGGTCATCGCAGCCCGCAACGGGGTCGCGGAAGCCGCGATCGATGCGGCGAACGATGCTTCTCGCGAGCACCCGATGCGCGTGATCGTCCTGACCACCGGCGAGGGCGACTCCCGCCTCGACGCGCAGATCCGCGTCGGCGGTGACGCCGGTGCGAGCGAGGTCGTCGTGCTGCGCGCATTCGGCGACGCCGCGAGCAACGAGGAGAGCCTCATCACGGGGTTGCTGCTCCCCGACGCTCCCGTCGTCGCCTGGTGGCCGGAAGAGGCTCCCTCGGCTCCCTCGCACTCCCCCCTCGGGAAGATCGCGCAGCGCCGGATCACGGATGCCGCCACGGCATCCGACGTCCGCGACAGACTCGCCCTCCTCGGCGAGACCCACGCGCCCGGCGACACCGATCTCGCCTGGACCCGTCTGACCTACTGGCGCGAGCAGCTCGCGGCGGTTCTCGACCAGCCGCCGTACGAGGAGATCACCGCCGTGGAGGTCCGCGGTGCCTCGGCATCGCCGTCGACCGCCCTGCTGGCCGCCTGGTTGCAGCTCGCGCTCGACGTGCCCGTCTCCTGGTCGTACGAAGACCCCGAGCACTGGCAGGAGGGCATCAAGTCGGTGCGGCTCACCCGTGCCGGCGGCGAGATCCTCCTCGAGCGCCCCACGCCCGGGGTCGCGGTGCTCACGCAGCCGGGACAGCCGAACCACGATCTGCATCTGCCGCGACGCACGCTGCGGGAATGCCTCGCGGAGGAGCTGCGTCGCCTCGACCCGGACGTCCTGTACGGTCGAGTGATCACCGAGGGCTGGGAGAAGTTGGGTCCGCCCGAGACAGGAGCATGAGTCGTATGCAGGCAGCATCCGCAGAGAAGCGGGTCGTGGTCGAAGCCACCCCGGCCGCACTCGCGACCAGCGTCGCCGAGCGATTCCTGACCCGGGTGCGTGCGCGCACGCGGAACGGGCGCATCGCGCACATCGCCCTCACCGGCGGCACCATGGGCGCGGCCGTGCTCAGCGCGACGGCAGACAACCCGCGTTCGGCGGAGATCGACTGGTCGCTCGTGCACTTCTGGTGGGGTGACGAGCGGTTCGTCGCCCGCGACGACGCCGACCGCAACGCCCGGCAGTCCCGGCAGGCACTTCTCGATCGCATCGCCGTCCCCGCGGAGAACATCCACGAGGTCGCGGCATCCGACAGCGGGCTCACGCTCGACGAGGCCGCCGCCGCCTACGCGGAGGAGTTGTCGCGCTTCGGGACCGAGGAGAACCCGTGGCCGTCGTTCGCGGTGTGCTTCCTCGGCGTCGGCCCCGACGGACACATCGCTTCGCTGTTCCCGGACCGCGACGAGGTCACGGTGACCGATGTCGCCGCGCTCCCCGTGCGCAACTCTCCGAAGCCCCCGCCCGAGCGCGTGACCCTCACCCGCCCGGTGCTGAACTCCTCGAAGCGCGTCTGGCTCGTGCTGACCGGAGCCGACAAGGCGTCGGCACTGGGTCTGGCCTTGGCCGGAGCGAGCTACACGAGTGTTCCGGCCGCCGGAGCGAAGGGGCGCAAGCGCACCATCTTCTTCGTCGACGAGGCAGCGGCCTCCGAGGTCTCCCCCGACCTGATCGATCCCGCCTACTGAGCGGTGCCGTCGCTGCCGCGGGTGATCCCGAGGTCCTGACTGTCGCTGATCACCTGCGGGTGGTAGCGCGCCAGTTCGACGACGCCCCACACGGCGATGCCGCCGGCGACGGCGAAGATCGCAAGCACCCAGGGCGGTGCGGCGGCGGCCTCGCCGAGGATCACCATGCCGATGAGCACGGCGATCAGCGGGTCGACCACGGTGAGACCGGCGATCACGAGATCGGGAGGACCGGAGCTGTACGCGGTCTGGACGAAGTACGCGCCGACCGCGGCGGCCGCGATCAGAGCGATCACGCAGACCGCCGTGATCCACTCGAAGTCGCCCGCCTCGATGCGCTTGATGACGACCTTCGCCAGCGTCGCGACGAAGCCGTAGAGGATGCCGGCGCCGATCACGTAGAACAGGGCGCGCATGCGCGAGCGGAGGATGAGCCAGCAGGCGCCGAGCACGATGATCACGACGAGCAGGATGGCGAGGATCACGAAGAGCTCGCGATCGGTGATCTCCTGCTCCGTGGCGAAGATCGCGGCGAAGAAGACGAACAGGAAGATGCCGCCGACGCAGAGCACGATCGCGGTGATGGAGCGTTTGGTGGGCGAATGGCCGGAGATGCGGGCGTTCAGCAGCGTCGTCATCACGAGCGCGATCGCGCCGAGCGGCTGCACGACGATGAGCGGAGCCTGCACGAGGGCCGCGAGCTGACAGACGATCGCCAGGGCGAGCATCAGGGTGCCGAGCAACCACGACGGACGGGTGAGCAGGCTCGTGATCTGCTTCATGCTCAGGCCGGAGGTACCCGCAGAACCGCTCAGGCGCTCGACCTTCTCGACGCCTCGATGCTGGTACTGCGCACCCAGCGACATGAACACGGCACCGGCCAGGGCCAGGGGGATTCCGAGAAGCAATCCGGGGTTCTGGAACGCGCCGACGAGCTGTTCGCCGACCTCTTCCGCCCCGCTCATCCACACGCCTGCAGTCACAGTACGACCCTACCGGGAGCACCTTGCACAGTAGGGTTATGACGTGGCTGTACTTCCGATTCGCATCATGGGCGACCCCGTTCTGCACTCCCCCGCCTCGGCCGTCGAAGAGATCACGGACGAGGTCCGCACGCTCGTCGCCGACATGTTCGAGACCATGGACCTCGCTCCCGGTGTGGGTCTCGCCGCCCCTCAGGTCGGTGTCCCGCTGCGCATCTACACGTACTCGTACGTCGACGAGGAGGACAAGCCGTGGCGCGGCGTCCTCATCAACCCGGAACTGTGGATCACTCCCCCGGAACCGGGGGATCCGGACCCTGACCTCGAGTCGGAAGGATGCCTGTCCTTCCCGGGTGAGCGCTTCCCGCTCCGTCGCTCCGAACGCGCCCGCGTCAGCGGGGTCGATCTCGACGGCCACGAGGTCGTCATCGAAGTGGACGGCTGGCGCGCGCGCATCATGCAGCACGAGTTCGATCACCTCGACGGCATCCTTTACGTCGATCGGCTCTCCGACGGCGACTGGAAGACCGTCCAGAAGATCTCCCGGAAGCGCGGCTGGGGTCGGCCCGGGGCGAGCTGGCTGCCCGGCGTCGACGACCTGGAAGCCTGACGCACCGCGCACTCCCCTCCCAGCTGGAACACAGTGTTCTCGGAGTTGCATCACAGACTCGGCGCCCGATAGCGTCGAGAGGAGGCCGGTTCCGTCATGCCTGCCCGCCATCGCCTCTGGAGGGGAAATCCATGAAGAACACGCGCTCGCGTCGCGCACTGGCACTGGCCGGTTCCGCGCTCGCACTCACACTCGCCCTGAGCGGCTGCAGCACCATCAACAACCTTCTCGGCGGCGGTCCCGCCGACGCCGACCGTGACGAGGACACCGGTCAGGTCACCGAGAGCGCCAGCATCGACATCTTCGCGCTCAAGCTGGGCGACTGCAAGATGGCCAGCCCCAGTGGTCTGATCGAGAGCGCCGACGTCGTGCCGTGCGAGGAGCCGCACGACGAAGAGGTCTACCACGAGATCACGATGGAGGACGGCGAGTTCTCCGACGCGGCCGTCGAGACCGCCTCGCAGGAGTGCATCGGCGAGGCCTTCACGACGTTCGTCGGTGTCATCTGGGACGAGTCCACCCTTGACGTCTACCCGATCACCCCGACGCAGGAGACCTGGGACCAGTTCAACGACCGCATCGTCCAGTGCGTGATCTCCGACCCGGCGGGTCCGACCACCGGATCGCTCGCCGGCGCCGCGCGCTGATCCACGCTTCACCCGAGAAGGCCTCGTCGTGACTTCGACGAGGCCTTCCGTGCGTCCATCGCCAGGCAGATGAGCACAGCGGGCGTCTGGGCGAGCTCGCACGCTCCCGGGAGATGCATCCGGGTTCCCCCGGGCGCGAGGGCGCGAGATGGCGACAAGAAGGAAGCCCCCGGGATTCGTGAGAATCCCGGGGGCTATTGGCTCCCCGGCTTGGACTCGAACCAAGAACCTGCCGGTTAACAGCCGGCTGCTCTGCCAATTGAGCTACCGAGGAATGTGCTCCGCTGCGCGGGCAACTCGACAAGCTTAGCAAACTCCGGAGCCCACTCATGACATCGGGCGCGGGTTCCGAGGCGCCGGGCGTGTCGCTCTCAGAGCTGCGAATCGGCCTCGGCGTTGGGGGCCCACAGCAGATCCTTGCCGACGCCCCGGGCCACGACATGCCCCCCGCGCAGCATCAGCGTCTCGGCGTTCAACTCGCGGATGAAGGCGGCGTCGTTGGTGACGAGCAGTGCCGCCATACCGCTCTCCTTGCGGCGTCGCGTGATCGCGTCGAAGACCACCGGGCGCACCTCGAGGTCGAGGTTCGCGAGGGGTTCATCCGCGATGAGCACCTGCGGCTCGAGGATGAACGAGCGGGCGATCGCGACGCGTTGCCGCATCCCCGCGCTGAGCTCGTAGGGGAACTTGTCGGCGGTCCCCAGTGGGAGATGCAACTCGTCGAGCAGCGTCGCGACGCGGATGGAGAGGGCCGTGCTGTTGACCCGCTTCTCGCGCATCAGGATCGGCTCGGCGATCACCTCGTTGACGGTGAGGCGCGGTGGCAGGTCGGCGCCGGCGCCCTGCGGTACGAAGCCCGTGCGATAGGTGAGGATGCGGTGCTTGCGCCCGGGACGCCGCACATCGACACCGCAGACGACCGCACTCCCCCCGCTGACCTTCACCGACGGATCGGTGGAGCCGGCGAGAGCGGCGACCAGCGTCGACTTCCCCGATCCGGTCGGACCGGCGACACAGATCAGATTGCCCGGCGCCAACGAGAAGCTCACGCCGTCGACCGCCCGCGTGGGCAGACCGTGCCCGATGCGGTCGATGACCAGATCGGAGCACTCGATCGCATTGTCGGAGGCGGGGCGACGAGACATGAGTCCATCCTGCCGTGCGGTCGGCGGCGAGCGGCGTTACGACTCGGCGAACCGCTGACGCTCGGCATCGATGTCACGCAGGCGCATGCGCAGCGCACGGCCGCCGTCGGAGTCGGCCGGTACTCGCTGGACTGCCCCGAGCATCTCCTGCTTCTCACGCTCGAGCTGACGCAGGATGAGACGACGGGCCAGGTCGGTGACCGTGGCGACCGCGCGCTCCTCGTCGCGGGCCGGGAACGGCGTCATGAGGAGCTCGCCGCCGAGCGAGCGATACGGCTCGCGCACGCTGTTCACCGCTTCGGTGACCCAGCCCGCGCGCGTCCGGTCGGGAGCGGCGGCCACGGCCTCACGCACCGCGTCGAGTCCCGGCGTGCGGAACGGCGCACTGAGCGCGCGGTTGAGGAGCGTCTGGTCCACCTGATGCCCGTACTGCAGCGCGCCCATCAGGGCATCGCGCTCGACGGCGACGTCGGGTGACCGAGGAAGGCCGGCCAGGGTCACCGGCGCGATGCCGGGGGCACCCGTCGCGGGATCGACCGGGGCCGGATCCCTCCGTGTCTGCGCTTCCGAGGCCCCACCCCGTGCCGCGCGCTCGACCTCATTGCGCACCTCGGTCGGGTCCATCCCCAAGCGCCGTGCGAGGACGCGCTCGTATCCCGGGCGCAGCAGGCGGTCGCGAATCTCGGCCACGATCGGGGAGGCCGCCCGGAGGGCACCCACGCGCCCTTCGACTGTCGACAGGTCGAAACCGGCGAGCTTGCGATCGATCGCGAACTCGAACATCGGCACCTTGGCATCCATCAGCCCCCGCACCGCGGCATCGCCGCGCTGGAGCCGCAGATCACAGGGGTCCATGCTCTCGGGCGCGACCGCGACGAAGGTCTGTGCGTTGAAGCGATCGTCCTCCGTGAACGCACGCAGTGCCGCCTTCTGACCGGCCTCGTCGCCGTCGAACGTGAACACCACCTCGCCCGAGGCGTTGTCATCGCCCATCACGCGCCGCAGAACCTTGATGTGCTCGGTGCCGAAGGCCGTGCCGCAGGTCGCGATCGCCGTGGTCAGCCCGGCGAGGTGGCAGGCCATGACGTCGGTGTATCCCTCGACCACCACGACGCGGCGCGGGTCACCGCGCGCGATGTCGCGCTTGGCGAGGTCGAGTCCGTACAGCACCTGCGCCTTCTTGTAGATCGGCGTCTCGGGGGTGTTGAGGTACTTGGGCCCCTGATCGTCATCGAACAGCTTGCGCGCGCCGAAGCCGATCGTCTGACCGGACACGTCGCGGATCGGCCACACCAGGCGCCCTCGGAACCGGTCGTAGACACCGCGCTGGCCGGTCGAGACCAACCCCGCCGTGCTGAGTTCCTCGCGCGTGAAGCCCTGCGCGGTGAGCGCCTTCAGCATCCCGTCCCAGCCCCGCGGGGCGAAGCCGACGCCGAAGTGCGCGGCGGCTCCCGCGTCGAAACCTCGCTCGCCGAGGAAACGGCGACCGGCCTCGGCATCCGGAGACAGCAGCTGGGCGCGGAAGAACTCCGCGGCCGCGGTGTTGGCGGCGTACAGGCGGCTGCGTCCACTGGTCTCGGGGGCCGCACCGCCGTCCTCATAGTGGAGGGTGTAGCCGATGCGCCCCGCGAGCCGCTCGACGGCCTCGGTGAAGCTGACGTGGTCCATCTCCCGGAGGAAGGAGTAGACGTCTCCGGACTCGCCGCATCCGAAGCAGTGGTAGTAGCCCACCTGCTGGCGCACGTGGAAGCTCGGGCTCTTCTCATCGTGGAACGGGCACAGCCCCTTCAGCGACCCGACGCCCGCCGATTTCAGGGCGACCCGCTCCCCCACGATGTCGGCGATGTTCGTGCGCGCCTTGACCTCGTCGACGTCGGCCTGACGGATCCGCGGCATCAGCCGACCCCTTCGGCGACGGCCTGCCTCTCGGCACCGGCCTGAACGCTCCCCCGGGTATGACGGGCGTTTCGCGGCGTCCAGATGCCGACCTCGGCCGGATCGATCTCGCCGACCAGCCGGTTGTGCCAGTCGATCGCGCTCTGATCCGTCAGGCTCGCGATCTGATCCACGATCACGCGGGCACGCTCGGCGTCCGTCTCGGCGTCGAGGAAGTCGGCGGCGAAGGCGGGCTCGAGCACGTCGGCGCCCGCGGACCACAGCGCATCGGTGGACCACAGCACGTCGGCCAGCCGCTTCAAGACGCGGCGCTGCTCCTTGTAGACGCCCTTGCGCGCCTCGATCGTGACGATGGCCTGCCCCATGATGCCCTTCAGCACCGCGATCTCGACCTCGATCACGCGGGGAACGACGACGTGGGCGTTGTAGCGCACCAGCGCGGGCCCGGCATACGCCTCACGGGTGGCCGACACGGCTGCGCGCGCGAAACGGCCGATCAGGTCGCTGGTGAGGTTCTTCAGGCGCGCGAGATCGCGACGAGAGCGGTCGAACGACCCCAGCCACATCGCCTGCGAGCTCAGCCGGAAGAGGGCGTCCGCGAGTTCGTCGCGGGTGAAGTCGTACCCCACCCACTGCTGGATGCGGGAGAGCAGCGCCTCGTGCTGGCGCGGGTCGGAGAGCTGGGCGACGTCGACGTAGCCGTTGACGATCGCGTCCTCGAAGTCGTGCACCGAGTACCCGATGTCGTCCGAGAGATCCATGATCTCCGCCTCGATGCAGCGGAGCCGTCCGGGCGCTCCCTCGCGCATCCATCGGAACACCGCTTCGTCCTCGGGGTAGACGCCGAACTTCAGACGCCCGCCCGGGTCGGGAACAGGGCTGTCGACCGTCCAGGGGTACTTGCAGGTGGCGTCGAGGCTGGCCCGGGTGAGGTTCAGTCCGACCGAGTGCTCGTCCCCGTCGAGGACCTTCGCCTCCAGACGCGTCAGGATGCGCAGCGACTGCGCGTTCCCCTCGAAACCGCCGATCGTCTCAGCCCAATCGTTCAACGCCCGCTCACCGTTGTGACCGAACGGCGGGTGCCCGAGATCGTGGCTCAGGCACGCGGTGTCGACGACGTCTTCCGACACTCCCAGTGCCGTGGCCAGCTCCCGCCCGACCTGCGCGACCTCGAGCGAATGAGTCAGGCGGTTGCGGGCGAAGTCCGCGGTGCTCGCGGGGCTGAGCACCTGCGTCTTGGCGGCGAGCCGGCGGAGAGCTGCCGAGTGCAGGACGCGGGCGCGGTCGCGGGCGAAGTCGTTGCGCTCGGAGCGATGGCTCTCGGCGACGAAGCGCTCGGCATCACGGGGGTCGTATCCGTCTCCGCGCGGGCGCGGGGAGACGCTCGAATGATCAGCCACCACTGTTCTCGATCTCCGCTCCGCGCATCATCTCGGAAGCGGCAGGCGCGATCTCCCGCGTCTCCAGCCACTTCTCCGGGAGCGCCGTGCGCTTGGGGTGGCCCGAGCGCCCGCGCTGACCCTCGGCATCGGCTCCGGGGTACGGGGCTGCGTGGTCGAGGCGTCCCAGCAGTTCGTCGATCTCGGCGAGGCTGGACGCGGTCGCGAGGCCCGTGCGGATGTCGCCGCCGACCGGGTACCCCTTGAAGTACCAGGCGACGTGCTTGCGGACATCTCGGCAGCCGCGGTCCTCGCTCTCGAAGAAGTCGACGAGCAGCTCGGCGTGGCGTCGGAACGCGTTCGCGACGAAACCGAGCGTGGCGTCGACCGGATGCGCCTCGGCACCGAAGGCCGCGGCCAGCTCGCCGAAGAGCCAGGGGCGCCCGAGACAGCCGCGCCCGACCACGACGCCGTCGCAGCCGGTCTGCTCCATCATGCGCACGGCGTCGGCCGCGGACCAGATGTCGCCGTTGCCGAGCACCGGGACGCTCGTGACGGCCTCCTTGAGCTCGCCGATCGCGTTCCAGTCGGCGAAACCGGAGTAGAACTCGCTCGCCGTCCGGGCGTGCAGGGCGATGGCCGCGACGCCCGCGTCCTCCGCGGCCCGACCGGCGTCGAGGAATGTGAGGTGATCGCGGTCGATGCCCTTGCGCATCTTGATGGTCAGCGGGATGGGACCCGCGGCCTTGACGGCCTGCGTGACGATGTCGGAGAACAGCGACGTCTTCCACGGCAGCGCCGCTCCCCCGCCCCGGCGCGTGACCTTGGGCACCGGGCATCCGAAGTTCAGATCGATGTGATCGGCGTGGTCTTCGGCGACGATGATGCGCACGGCATCGGCGATCGTCTTCGGGTCGACGCCGTACAGCTGGATCGACCGCGGCGTCTCCGACTCGTGGTGGCGGATCAGCCGCATGGTCGTCTCATTGCGCTCGACCAGTGCGCGCGAGGTGATCATCTCGCTCACGTAGAGTCCGGCGCCGTACTCGCGGCAGAGCCGGCGGAAGGCGGTGTTCGTGATCCCGGCCATGGGCGCGAGGACGACGGGGACATCGAGGTCGATCGGACCGATGCGGAGGGGGCGGGCGGTGGCAGTGGCGAGAGTCATGTCGCCTCTATTCTCCCAGACGCGGAGCCCGTGCGGACGCTGCGATCTAAGCTGTGGGCTATGACCGATTCCACGCTCCGTTCGATCCCGTTCACCGACGCCGAGGGCAACGAGAAGACCCTCGACGACCTCGGCGCCGACGTCGTCCTGGTGGTGAACGTGGCGTCCAAGTGCGGTCTCACCCCGCAGTACGAGCAGTTGGAGGAACTTCAGCGCCTCTACGGTGACCGCGGCTTCAGCGTGGTCGGCTTCCCCAGCAACCAGTTCCTGCAGGAGCCCGGCTCCGTCGAGCAGATCCTCGAGTTCTGCTCGACGACCTACGGCGTCTCTTTTCCGGTGAACGAGAAGGTGAAGGTCAACGGCCGCAACGCCTCCGACCTCTACAAGGCGCTGAAAGAGGCACCGGATGCCCACGGCAAGGCCGGCCGCGTCGAGTGGAACTTCGAGAAGTTCCTCGTGCTGCCGGACGGGGAGGTCCTGCGCTTCCGACCGAAGCAGAAGCCGAACGACCCGGAGATCGTCAGCGCGATCGAGGCCGCTCTCCCCCGCTAGAGCGCGGACGAGTCCTTCATCTGCGCGTAACCCGCGCTGTCCGCTCACTCTCCTTCGTCCGAGAGGTCCGTTCACCCGCACGTCGATCGGACGCCACCTGGCCGACCTAGTCTCACCGCGGCGCACATCGCGCGTAAGACGAAGGAGACCACCATGTCCGACCGACTGCCGATCAGCCGGCGAACCGTCCTCACCGCCGGAGCGCTCGGCGCCCTCGGCACCGCGTTCCCCCTCAGCTCCGATCCCGCCTCCGCGAGCTCGTCCGCATCCCCCTCAGCGGTGAGCGCAGGGGCGGTGTCGGCAGGGCCGCACCCCCACGCCTCGCAGCTGCGGTTCCGCCCCGACGGGACGTTCAAGGTGGTGCAGTTCAACGACACGCAGGACGACGAGCTCACCGATCGGCGCACCGTCGAGCTGATCGAGAAGGTCCTCGATCAGGAGAAGCCCGATTTCGTGGTCATCAACGGCGACGTCATCACCGGAGGGTGCGAGACGAGGCTCGCCGTGAAACAGGCCATCAACAACGTCGTCTGGCCGATGGAGTCGCGCCGCATCCCGTGGGCGGTCACCTACGGCAACCACGACGAGGACTCGCTGCCCCAGTCCGGGGTGGACGAGGCGGGCATGCTGAAGATCTACCGGTCGTACGAGTACAACGTGAACGCCGAGAGCACGCGCGGAGTCACCGGCACCAGCAACACCATCGTCTCGATCGCGTCGTCGGCGAAGAAGAAGCGCGAGGCATTCGCGCTCTGGTTGATGGACGCCGGTCGCTACGCACCCGACGCCATCGCCAGCCAGGACTTCGAGGGCTATCCGACCTGGGACTGGCTGCGCATGGACCAGGTCGCCTGGTACCGGGAGCAGTCTCAGCAGCTCGAGAAGCGCCGCGGACGGAAGGTGCCCGGCCTCATGTTCCTCCACATCGCCCTCTGGGAGCACCGCTTCATGTGGTGGGGCGGCGTCGACACGCGCACGGAGGCGGATGCGGCGCGCGGGAAGGCCCGCCACGGCATCGTCGGGGAGCGCAATGAGGACGAGTGCCCCGGTCCCTTCAACTCCGGCATGTACAACGCGATCATCGAACGCGGAGACGTGAAGGGCGTGTTCGTGGGCCACGACCACGTGAACGACTACGTCGGCGACTACTACGGCGTGCTGCTCGGTTACGCGCCCGGAACGGGTTTCGGTGCGTACGGACTCGACGGAGCCGAACGCAACCGCCTGCGCGGCGGTCGCGTCTTCGAACTCACCGAGTCGGGCGAAGAGGTGTCGATCGCGACGCGCGTGGCCTACGCGCGCGACCTCGGCATCGACCTGACGGCGAACGACCAGCCCATGGAGCCGCTGCCCCTCGCCCCGCGCCAGCAGCGCGTCTGACACCCGGCTCACGCAGCGACAGGGCGGGGACCCTTCCGGGTCCCCGCCCTGTCGCATCCGTCATCGCGCGCCGTCTCAGGCCTCGACGGGCTCGTCCCGCTTCGCCCACAGGTCGCGGAGCACGTTCTCGAAGGCAGCCGGTGGCTGCGCGCCGCTGATGCCGTACTGACCGTCGATCACGAAGAACGGCACCCCCTGGATGCCGTAGGCACGCGCCTGATCCTGATCCTGCCGCACAGCCGGGAGATAGCGCTCGGTCTCGAGTGCCTCGCGCGCCTTGTCGGCGTCGAGTCCCACTTCGGCCGCAAGCGCGACGAGGTCGTCGATCCGGCCGACGTGCTTGCCCTCGGTGAAGTACGCGGACATGAGCCGCTCCTCCATGGCGTGCTGGTGCCCCTCTTCCTTGGCGAAGTGCAGCAGTTCGTGCGCCTTGACGGTGTTCGTGTGCTGGAGCAGGTCGAAGCGGTAGTCGAGGCCTGCCTCCTTCGCCACACCCGTGACGTTCGACAGCATCTGCTCGACCTGATCGCGCGGCATCCCCTTGTGTCCGGCGAGGAAGTCGATCTCGTCACCGTGGAAGTCGACGGGGGTGTCGGGCGAGAGCTCGAAGGAATGGAACGTGACGGTCACCTCGGGGGCGTCGTCGTCGGCGGAGACGGCTTCGAGGCCCTTCTCCAGGTTGCGCTTGCCGATGTAGCACCAGGGGCAGGCGATGTCGGACCAGATGTCGATCGAGATGGGTTGGCTCACACCCTCATCCAACCGCATGCGCCTATGAGCTATTCCGTGGGCACTCTGAGCGAACGCAGCATCCGCTCCCTGAGCGAGCGCAGCGAGACGAAGGGCGCCGACGCAGACGGGCCGAGCGATAGGATCTTCGGATGCTGTCCGCCGACGACCCGCTGCCGAGGCAGCCGAAGCGGGTGCTCGTGGCCGGGGTCTCGGGTTCGGGCAAGACCACCCTGTCCGGGCGGATCGCCGCGATGTGGGGTCTGCGTCATGTCGAGATCGACGGTCTCTTCCACGGCCCGAACTGGAGGCCCCGCCCCGAATTCCTGACCGACGTCCGTGCATTCGCCGCCGAGGACCGTTGGATCACCGAGTGGCAGTACACCAGCAAGGGCACCGATGAGATCCTCACGCCCCGCGCCGACCTCGCGCTCTGGCTCGACTACCCCTATCGCGTCGTGCGGACGCGTCTGATTCGGCGAACGCTGAGTCGCAGCCTCCTCCGCACCAGAATGTGGAACGGCAACGTCGAGGAGCCGATCTGGCGGATGCTCGGCAAGGACCCGGAGCAGAACATCCTCGCCTGGCAGACCAAGACCCTGCACAAGTGGTCCGAGCGGATGCCGGCGGTGCAGGAGACGTTCCCGCACCTGACGATCGTGCGACTCCGGCATCCCCGCGAGACGGAGCGCTGGCTGCACGTGCAGTCCGCCCTTCGTCTCGCACCGCTCGCTCAGGATCCGGGACGCACGTCGCCCGCTCAGGAACCGGACGGTACGTCGATCGCTCCCCCGAAGCGCCGGTCGCGCGACAGATAGACAGCGATCGCTCGCCAGAGCTCCTCGCGCGAGAAGTCGGGCCACAGCGTGTCGAGGAACACCATCTCGGCGTACGCGGACTGCCACAGCAGGAAGTTCGAGGTGCGCTGCTCCCCCGAGCTCCGCACGAAGAGATCGACGTCCGGCATCTCGGGGACGTAAAGGTGACGGCGGATCATCTTCTCGCTGATCGCCTGCGGCTTGACGCGCCCGGCGGCGACATCGGCTGCGATCGCGCGCATCGCGTCGACGAGTTCGACGCGGCCGCCGTAGTTCACGCACATCGTGAGCGTGAGGACGTCGTTGTCGCGGGTCAGCTGCTCGGCATACTGCAGCTCCTTGATGACGCTGCCCCACAGCCGCGGCTTCCGCCCGGCCCAGCGCACCCGCACACCCCACTCGTTGAGCTGATCGCGACGCCGGTGCAGCACGTCGCGGTTGTAGCCCATCAGGAAGCGGACCTCCTCCGGAGATCTCGCCCAGTTCTCCGTCGAGAACGCATAGACGGAGAGGTGCTTCACGCCCGCCTGGATCGCGCCCGCGACGACATCGAGGAGCACTTCCTCGCCGGCTTTGTGCCCTTCGACGCGGTTGAGTCCGCGACGGTTGGCCCATCGGCCGTTGCCGTCCATGACGATCGCGACATGCTCGGGAACGGCGGGGAACTCCGGCGGGTACTTCCCCGTCCAGTCGAGCGCGCGATACGCCACGGCGTCTTTGTGCGTGTAGGGCTTGGGGCTCACCGTGCTCCTTCTGCTGACGGATCCGTGACGTGGGCGAGCGAGCGGATGCCGCGCTCCAGGTGCCACTGCGCGTAGGCGCCGACGAGGCCGGACGCCGCGGAGGTCTCCGACACGGCCGCCGCGTCGACCGCCTCCCACTCGCCGCGCATCAACGATCGCAGCAGCTCGAGCGTCTTCTCGGCGATGCGCGCGCTGCCGGCGGGTGCGCACGCACCGCAGACCATCCCGCCCAGCTGCGCGACGAACTTCGTGTGCGGACCGGGCGTGGCGCAGCGGGCGCAGTCGTCGAGCGAGGGCGCCCAGCCCGACAGCGCCATCACCCGGAGCAGGTAGGAGTCGAGGATGCTGCGCGCCGCATGCTCGCCCCGCGAGAGCGCACGCAGACCACCCACGAGAAGCAGGTACTGGTTCGCGGTCGCTTCGGAGTCGCTGAGCCGATCGGCCGTCTCGACCATGGCGTTCGCCGCCGTGTAGCGCTCGTAGTGGGCCGCGATCTCCGACCCGTAGGAGCCGAGCGACTCCGCCTGTTGCACGATGTCGAGCGAGCGGCCCTGGTACAGCTGCACGTCGGCGACCATGAACGGCTCGAGACGCGAGCCGAACTTCGACGACGTGCGTCGGACGCCCTTCGCGACCGCCCGGATCTTGCCGTGCCCGCGGGAGAGCATGATGACGATGCGATCCGCCTCACCCAGCTTGTGGGTGCGGAGGATCACCGCTTCGTCTCGGTAGGTGGGCACTGTTCGATTATCCTCCGTGCGCGACAATGGAGGCGTGACCGAACCGCTCTTCATCATTCCGCTGTGGGCGGACCTTCTCGGCGTCGGCCTCGGCGGGGTGCAGGGTGCGATGTTCGCCTCGGGTTTCCAGGGGCAGAGGCGGCTCGACTGGCTCGGGGTCGCGATCATCGGCATCATGATCGGCATGGGCGGCGGTCTGATCCGCGACATCCTGCTCGGCCAGACCCCGGCGACTCTGCAGAGCAACTGGTATCTGCTCACCGCCACGGGGGCAGCCCTGCTGGGGATGCTGCTGGCCGGTCTGTTCAACCGTCTCAACACCGTGATCGTGGTGCTCGACGCCGTGGTCATCGGCATGTTCGGCGCCTTCGGCACGAGCAAGGCGATCGCCTTCGGCATCCCGCCCGTTCCCGCGATCTTCATCGGGGTGTGCGCCGCGGTCGGTGGCGGCGTGCTCCGCGACATGCTGATGGGACTTCCGACGTCGATCATGCACGTGGGATCGCTGTACGCCGTGGCGGCCGGCGCGGGCTGCGCGTTCATCTCGGTCGCGAACCTGCTCGGCATGCCGATCCCGCTCGCGGCGGTGATCGGCATCGTGGTGACCGCGGTCATCCGGGTGCTCGCCGTAAGCTTCGACGTGTCCCTTCCGGAGCAGCGCCGTCTCTACCGGCGCAAGGTCGCCGCCGAGACCGGAGCGATCGCGATCGTCAAGCCGAGCGCGGAGATCTAGGAGCACGCGGGTTCCGCGCTCGCTGCGAGCCGGACGTCAGGACGGATCCCGCAAGTGCTCGCGCAACGCCCTGGCGGCGAATCGCGCGGCCGCCTCGGTGCCGAACGCTCGGTGGAACTCAGGATCCGACTCGTACTGATCGGCGACGCCGAGAATCATCGCGGCGGACTGCTCGGTGTCGCCGGCGTGCGTCGGAGTCCCGGGTATCGCCGCGAACCAGTCGACGTGCACGGCGGCATGCTCTCGCGCGGCCGGGGACTCCGGTTCGTGGCCGTCCTCCTGGAGCTCGCGCCAGCGCGTCAGGAGCGCCTCCGCCCCGGCCTTCCACTCCTGCTGCTGCCCGACGGTCTTGCCGTGCCACCACTGGTTCGAGGCATCGAACGCCTCACGCCCCCAGCGTTCGACGACCTCGGCCTCATACCGGTCGTTGAAGCCCTGGAGCATCACGTCCATCTGCGGCTCACGGCCTTCTCGCCGCATCGCCACGGTGTGCTCCACGGCGGCGATGCGCCGCTCCAGCGCCTCCCGTTCCGCCCCCAGTCGTCGCAGGTGCGCCTGGAGAGCTGCGGCCTCCGCGTCGGAGCTGTCCTGCGCGTCGACCACGCGGGCGATCTCGGCCAAGCCCATCCCGGTGTCGCGGAGCAGCAGGATCCGCTGAAGACGCGCGACCGCAGCGGAGCCGTAGAAGCGATAGCCGTTGGAACCGATACGGTCGGGCGACAGCAGGCCGATGCGGTGATAGTGACGCAGCGTTCGACCGCTGATCCCCGCCCGCTCCGCGAGCTCTGCGACCGTCCACTCCCTCATGTGCTCCTCATCTTCCCGCTCCTGGGATCCGCGGGGAAAGCCCGACGCCGAGACCGGGCAGCGCCCGTCGCAGGATCTCCGCCGCCGGGGTTCGCACACTCTGCGCCGCGGTGACCTCTCGTTCCGCGAGGTATGCGGCGACCAGGCGCGCACCTGCCGCGTACCCGGCCCCGGTCGGCAGACCGACGGGAGAGCCGCCGAAACGGAGCGCAGTGGCGTCGCCGAGAACCCAGGCGGCGAAGTCCTGCATTCCTGTCACGTCGAGCCCGGTCACCACCTTCGCGAGCACGCGGTCATCGGAGCGCGTCGCTTCGGCCACGAAGTGGGTGTATCCCGCGGCGCCGTAGAGCTCTGCCGCGAAGATGTCGGCCAACCCCTCGGAGACCACGTGTTCCCCGACCGTCACCGTGGCCGGATCCCAGACGACGCCGCCGGGCGAGTACCGCACGTTGTGATGGAGCTCGTGAACCGTGATCGCTTCGATCCGGTCGAGGACCCGCGGCGTCGGCCACAGTGTGAGGGCGATGTATCCGCTGATACCACCGAACCCCGACAGCCCCTGCACCTCATCCAGGAAATGATCGTCATCGCGATCGCCGAGCACCAGGAGCACCGTGAGATCGGGCACGGTGAGCCCGGGGTCGGCAGCCGTCAATGCCGCGACCCCCGCGGTGAGGGCCGCCGCGACGCGGTTCCACGCGTCGGCTTCCTCGAGCAGCCGCACGCCTTCGCGCAGCCGATCCGTCGACGCCCCCCAGTCGAAGCCGAAGTTCTGACGGTGCACGGAGGCCATGTCCAGCCCTCCGGGGATGAAGTGGTACATGCCGGCCATCGGCTCCCACATCGCTCGCACGAGATCCGGGCGGAGGTGTGGTGCCGCATCCAGGATCCGGTTCATCGCGGCGGCACTGTCGATCACGGTGATGGTCATGATATCGACGGTAGACATTGACGCAGGGGCAGGGTCAAACGCGACGCCCCTTCGTCTCACCGCCGCGTTCCGAGCGGCGAGACGAAGGGCCCGGTCGCTCAGACGGTCGCGAGCTCCTGCGTGCGCGTGCGGATCGACCGGTTGACGCCCGAGACGATCGCCTTCAGAGACGCGGTCGAGATGTCACCGTCGATGCCCACGCCCCACAGGCGCTGATCGCCCACCTGCAACTCGACGTAGGCCGCGGCCTGCGCGTCGCCGCCCGCGCTGAGCGCGTGCTCCACGTAGTCGTAGACCGTGATGTCGAATCCCTGTCCACGCAGCACCTCGACGAACGCCGCGACGGGGCCGTTGCCGTTACCCGACACCGACACCTGCTGCTCATCGTCGCGCAGCACGACATCGAGCACGACATCGCCCGACATGTCGCTGCGGGTCTGAGTGCCGAGCAGCTCGAAGCGGCCCCACTTCGCCGCGGTGTCCGCGGCGGGCAGGTACTCGTCGTTGAAGATCGACCAGATCTGCTCGCTCGTGACCTCGCCACCCTCGGCGTCGGTCTTGGCCTGCACGACACCCGAGAACTCGATCTGCAGCTTGCGCGGCAGGTCGATCGCGTGATCGGCCTTGAGCAGGTACGCCACTCCGCCCTTGCCGGACTGCGAGTTGACGCGGATGACCGCCTCGTAGGACCGCCCCAGGTCCTTGGGGTCGATCGGCAGGTAGGGAACGGCCCACTCGATGTCGTCGACCGTGACGCCCTCCGCCTCGGCGCGCACCGCCATGGCCTCGAAGCCCTTCTTGATGGCGTCCTGATGCGATCCGCTGAACGCGGTGAAGACGAGGTCTCCCGCCCAGGGACTGCGTTCCGGCACCGGCAGCTGGTTGCAGTACTCGACCGTGCGCTTGACCTGGTCGATGTCGCTGAAGTCGATCTGCGGGTCGATGCCCTGCGTGAACAGGTTGATGCCGAGCGCGACGATGTCGACGTTGCCGGTGCGCTCACCGTTGCCGAACAGACAGCCCTCGATGCGGTCGGCACCGGCCATGTAGCCGAGCTCGGCCGCGGCGATCGCCGTGCCGCGATCGTTGTGCGGATGCAGCGACAGGATCACGTTCTCGCGATGCGCGAGGTGGCGGCTCATCCACTCGATCGAGTCGGCGTAGACGTTGGGGGATGCCATCTCCACGGTGGCGGGCAGGTTGATGATGACCTTGCGCTCGGGCGTGGGCTCGAACACCTCGATCACCTGGTTGCAGATGTCGACCGCGAATTCCAGCTCCGTGCCCGTGTAGCTCTCGGGCGAGTACTCGTAGAAGACCTGGGTCTCGGGGATCGTCTTCTCGAAGCGACGGCACAGACGCGCGCCCTCGAGCGCGATGTCGATGATGCCCTGCTTGTCGGTGCGGAAGACGACCTCGCGCTGGAGCACGCTCGTCGAGTTGTACAGGTGCACGATGGCCTGCTTGGCGCCCGCGATCGACTCGTACGTGCGCTGGATCAGGTGCTCGCGTGCCTGCGTCAGCACCTGGATCGTGACGTCGTCGGGGATCAGGTCCTCTTCGATGAGCTGACGCACGAAGTCGAAGTCGGTCTGGCTGGCCGAGGGGAATCCGACCTCGATCTCCTTGTATCCCATGCTGACGAGGAGCTCGAACATCACGCGCTTGCGCTCTGGCGACATCGGGTCGATGAGCGCCTGGTTGCCGTCGCGGAGGTCGACCGCGCACCAACGCGGAGCCTCGGTGATGCGGGCGTCGGGCCACGTGCGATCAGGCAGGTGGACGGAGATCTGCTCGTGGAACGGCCGATACTTGTGGATCGGCATCGCTGACGGGCGCTGAGTGTTCTGCATGATGGGGCTTCTTCTCTTCGTCAAGATAAACGGGCCAACACAAGCGCCGCGACGAGGAAGGCCCTAGCTGTTTAGGACTCGTCGCGGCAGCTAAGAAGAAGCAGACCACCGAAAGGCATGTGGTCATGGTAGCAGGGATGCCCGACGCGATCGCACCCTCCATGAGACGATCCTGCGTTCCCCGACACTCTTCATCATGAGCACCTCGCAGCGTCGCCTCGCCCTCGCCTCGGCATCTCTCGTCGGCCTCCTCGCCCTCAGCGCCTGCGCGTCCGGGCCGGGGAGCACGCCCGCCCCGACGAGCACGTCCGCCCCGGGGGGTGACGGCATCGCATCGACCAGGCCCGCTCTCCCCCAGGGCCGGGTGATCGCGACCGGGACCGTGCTGGACGTCGCGGGTGATGTGCAGTTCTGCCTCGGTGCCGTCGCGGAGTCCTTCCCGCCGCAGTGCGCGGGACTGCCCGTGGACGATTGGACCTGGGACCGCGTCGACGGCAGCGAGACCAGTGGCGACGTCACCTGGGGCACGTATGCCGTGCAGGGGACCTTCGACGGGGAACGCTACGCCGTCACCGAAACGCCCATCATGCTGGCGCTGTACGACCCGATCCGCCCCGAGGACCCCACCGGCGGCGTCGACGGCGCCGCGGATGAGGCCGAGCTCACGCGGGTGCAGGACGACATCTCGGAGCGCCTGGGCGCCGATGCGCTCAGCCTCATGAGCGACCGCGGGTACGTCTGGCTGGAGGTCGTCTGGGACGACGGCACGATCCAGGATGCGGCGGATGCCGAGTACGGGGACGACGTCGTGATCGTCACCTCGGCGCTCCGCGAGATCGACTAGGCCGGAGGAACAAGCGCGAGCTTGCCACCGGGATGGCCCGTCGCGAGGAAGCGGTGCGCCTCCGGAGCCCGGTCCAGAGGAAAGGTCCGTGCGACGGGGACCACGAGGTCCCCGTTCTGCGCCAGAGCGATCAGCTCGGCCCGGACCTCGTCGCGGAAGCGTGCGCTGGCGGGCATCGATCCGAGGATGGCACGGATGCCGTCGTCCGAGGCACGCGCGAACGCGGCGATCGTGACGATCCGTCCGCGATCGGCGACGAGGTCGAGCGACACGTCGACCGCCTCGTCGGTTCCGACCGCATCGAGTGCCGCGGCGATCGGACCGTCGGCGGCCTCCCGGACGCGCTCGATCAGTCCGGTGCCGTAGCGGACCGGGATGCCGCCGAAACGGCGCACCTCGTCGAAGCGCGACTCACCCGCCGTGCCGATCACTCGGATACCGCGCAGCCGCGCCTGCTGCAGCACGCTGACCCCGACGGCACCCGAGGCCCCGTGCAGCAGGATGGTCTCGCCGGGCTCGGAACCGGTGACGGCAAGCATCTCGGCGGCGGTCGTTCCGGCGAGCAGCAGGTTGGCGGCTTCGGGGTGGCTGAGCGTCGACGGCTTCGCGAACACCTTCTCGGCGGGCACCGTGATCTCGGTGGCGTAGCCGCCGTAGATGCGGAACGCGATCACCTCATCGCCGACCTCGGCACGCCCCGAGCCGATCACGGTGTCGGCTCCGATCGCGCTGAGCACGCCGGACACCTCGTAACCGATCGGGACAGGGAACTCGACGCCGGGCCGAGGCGAGATCACATGCTTGGCGTCGGCGGGGTTCACCCCGGCCGCGTGCACGCGGATCGTTACCTCGCCCGACGCAGGGGCGGGCACCTCGTACTCCGCGAACTCCCACGTTTCGGGTGTTCCGGAAACCGGAGCGATCCAGTGCTGCGCCATCATGTCCCCTGTCCTCATCCTCGCCGGCCCGATGTCGTCCTGAGACGCTCGCGTGCGGGTCAGAACCCGAGCCGGCCGAGCTGCTTCGGGTCGCGCTGCCATTCCTTCGCGACCTTCACGTGCAGGCCGAGGAAGACGCGGGTGCCGAGGAGCTCCTCGATGCCGGCGCGCGCCCGCGCACCGACGTCGCGCAGCCGCTTGCCCTTGTGTCCGATGATGATCGCCTTCTGGCTGTCCCGTTCGACCACGATCTGCGCGTGCACGTCGGTCAGCTCGCCTCCCTCACGGAGGGAGACCTCGTCGATCATGACCGCGATCGAGTGCGGGAGCTCATCGCGGACGCCCTCCAGCGCGGCCTCGCGGATCATCTCGGCGATCCGGTCCTCCTGCGACTCGTCCGTCGTCATGCCCTCGGGGTAGAGCGCCGGGCCGGTCGGCAACAGCCGCAGGATCTCGTCCGAGAGGACGTCGAGCTGGTCACGCGTGAGCGCGGACAGCGGGACGACCGCCGCCCAGTCCTCGCGGAGTGCGTCGACTTCCAGCAGGCGCTCCGTGATGTCGTCTCGGTCCGCGGCATCCGTCTTGGTGACGATCGCGATCTTCTTTGCACGCGGGTAGCCGTCGAGCGACGCCGCGATGCGACGATCTCCCGGACCGACCTTCTCGGTCGCCGGCACACAGAAGCCGATCACGTCGACGTCGCCGAGCACCTGGTCGACCAGGTCGTTCAGGCGCTCACCGAGCAGCGTGCGCGGCTTGTGGATGCCGGGAGTGTCGACGATCACGAGCTGCCCGTCGGGGCGGTTCACGATCCCGCGGATCGCCCGCCGGGTGGTCTGGGGCTTCTCGCTCGTGATGGCGATCTTCTCGCCCACCAGTGCATTCGTCAGCGTGGACTTGCCCACGTTCGGGCGCCCCACGAATGTGACGAATCCGCTTCGATTCTGCTCAGTCATCGCGTCGATCTCCCTCATGGTCTGCTGCATCCGTGTCGATGGCCGCGCGTTCGACGAACACCGTGGCGATTCCTCTCCCGCGGCCCCGGGAGGCTCCGCCGGTGAGCACCAGACCCTCGACGGTCGCGGTGGCACCGGGTTGCGGGACCTGGCCGAGCGTCTTGCCCAACAGGCCGCCGATCGAGTCGACCTCTTCGTCTTCGAGCTCGAGTCCGAAGAGATCTCCCACGTCTTCGAGGGAGAGGCGCGCGCTGACTCGGTAGCGGCCGTCACCCAGATCGACGAACTCCGCGGACACCTGATCGTACTCGTCGGAGATCTCCCCGACGAGCTCCTCGATCAGGTCCTCGAGGGTCACGAGTCCCGAGATGCCCCCGTGCTCGTCGATCACGAGGCAGACGTGCACGGCATCGCGCTTCATCTGCTGCAGGAGCGTCTCGGCGCGCATCGACTCCGGCACGAAGGTGGCCGGACGCGAGATCGGACGGATCGAGGCGTGCCGCCAGGCGCTCTCGTCGCGGAACGCGAACTGCACCAGATCCTTGAGATAGAGCACGCCCACCACGTCGTCGGCGTCGTCGTCGACCACGGGCATGCGCGAGACACCCCGGTTCAGGAACAGCGCCATCGCCTCGCTCGTGGTGGCGGTCGCATCGACCGTCACCATCTCGGTGCGCGGCACCATCACGGCGCGCACGAACTGGTCGGTGAAGTCGAAGACCGAGTGGATCAGATCGCGGTCATCGGCCTCGATCAGGTCGTTCGAGGCCGCCTCGTCGACCATGCTGAGCAGCTGCTCCTCCGAGCTGAAGGAGCTGCGGCCGGCGCCCGGGGTGACCTTGTTGCCGAGCACGACCAGCCCCTGCGCGAGCGGTCCGAGGATCAGACGGACACCCCGCACGACCGGCGCCGTGGCCCGGAGGATGCCGTCGGAGTGCTGACGCCCGAAGGTGCGGGGACTCGCACCCACCAGCACGAACGTGATCCCGGTCATCAGCACGGCGGCGGCGAGCATCGCCCACCACAGGCTGTCGATCAGGAACATGAACGCGACGGTCACGAGCACCGCGGCCGCGGTCTCGGCGAGGACGCGGATGAACGCCACGGCGTTCACGTGCGCGTCGGGATCGGCGGCGATGCGAGCGAGCTGCGCGCGGTTGCGGCCCTCCTCGCTCATCTCCTCGATGTCCGAGCGCGATGTCACGCCGAAGGCCGCGTCGATCGCCGCCATCAATCCGCCGAAGGCGACCAGCAGGACCGCGCCGACGAGCAGGAGAGCCGCGGTCATCGGCGGCGTTCAGCCGCGGCGAAACCCTGGATGAGCTGCTTCTGCAGGCTGAACATCTCGCGCTCCTCGTCCGGCTCGGCGTGATCGAAGCCCAGCAGGTGGAGCAGCCCGTGTGTGGTGAGCAGGATCAGCTCGTCCATCAGGGTGTGTCCGGCCGCCTGCGCCTGAGCCTCCGCGACCTGTGGGCACAGCACGATGTCGCCGAGCAGACCGGGGGCGGTCGGGCGGTCCTCGGTGCCGGGCCGCAGTTCGTCCATCGGGAAGCTGAGCACATCGGTCGGGCCCGGCTCGTCCATCCACTGCACGTGAAGCGACTCCATCGCGCCCTCGTCGACCAGCACGATCGCCACCTCGGCGTCGACGCTGACGTGAAGCTGCGCGAGGTTGAAGTCGGTCAGTCGCTGGAGCACGGTCTCGTCGACGTCGATCGCCGACTCGTTGTTGATCTCGATCATGCCTGTGCTCGTTTCATCAGGAGAGGCCTCGTTTCGGCATCCGGTCGCGGGGGCCGGATCGGGGGGTGCCGCTGCGGCGTTCGGCGCGGTTGGCGAACTCCGCCGCCTGTTCGCGCTCGAACCGCTGCGCGGTGCGCTTCTCGTCGTACTCGCTGTAGGCGTCGACGATACGGCCGACCAGGGAGTGGCGCACGACGTCTTCGCTGGTGAGACGGGAGAAGTGGATGTCATCGATGTCGCCGAGCACGCGCGTGACCATGCGCAGTCCCGAGGAGCCCTGGGGCAGGTCGACCTGCGTGATGTCGCCCGTGACCACCATGCGCGTGCCGAAGCCCAGACGCGTCAGGAACATCTTCATCTGCTCCGGCGTCGTGTTCTGCGCCTCGTCGAGCACCACGAACGAATCGTTCAGCGTGCGTCCGCGCATGTAGGCCAGCGGTGCCACCTCGATCGTGCCGGTGGCCATGAGGCGCGGCACGATCTCCGGGTCCATCATCTCGTTGAGCGCGTCGTAGAGCGGACGCAGGTACGGGTCGATCTTGTCCGTGAGCGTGCCGGGGAGGAAGCCGAGGCGCTCCCCCGCTTCCACAGCAGGACGCGTCAGGATGATGCGGGTGACCTCTTTGCGCTGGAGGGCCTGGACCGCCTTCGCCATCGCGAGATACGTCTTGCCGGTACCGGCGGGGCCGATCCCGAAGACGATCGTGTTCTCCTCGATCGCGTCGACGTACTCCTTCTGTCCGGGAGTCTTCGGGCGGATCACCTTGCCGCGCGTGGTGAGGATCGCCTCGCCCAGCACCTCGCTCGGGCGGGGGCCTCCCTCGCGTCGCAGCATGCGGGCGGAGCTCGCGACGTCGCTCGGAGCGAGATCGTGGCCCGCCTTCGTCATCGCGAGGAGCTCGTCGACCAGCTGCGTCGCCTTCGCGACGTCGGCGCGGGTGCCGCTCAGGGTGATCTCGTTCCCGCGGACGAGGACCTGCACGTCGCCGTGCTCCTTCTCCAGCATGCGCAGCAGGCGGTCCTGGGGTCCGAGCAGCTGCACCATGGCCACGCCGTCGGCATAGATCTTCTCGACGGCCTCGGGGGCCGGTCGGTTCACGGATCGTTCCCGCAGGGCGGGCGCCTCCGACACCTCGTCGGCCGGCACGTCGCGGGGAGTCAGGTCTTCGTCAGGCACCGACGCTCTTCTCGGTCAGTCCGCCGCCCAGGACGTGGGCGTGGACGTGGAAAACGGTCTGTCCGGCATTCGCGCCGGTGTTGAACACGAGACGGTAGTCGCCGTCATCCGTGTGCGCGGCGGCCAACTGCGCGGCGAAGGCCACGAGCTCGGCGAGCAGCTCGGGGTCACCGGCGGCGAGCTCGGCGACATCGCGGAACTCTCCGGTCTTCGGCACGACGAGCAGGTGCACCGGCGCCTGGGGCGCGATGTCACGCAGCGCGAACAGCCGGTCGGTCTCGCCGAGGATCTCTCCCGGGATCTCCCCGGTCAGAATGCGCGTGAAGATCGAGGGTTCCGTCATATCGTCAAGTCTACTGACCGTGCGGACACCGGAGCGGGCGACGTGGATGCGCTCACCAGCGACCGAGACTCGCCGACAGCACGGCGATGGCCGCCGGTCCCGCCGTCGAGGTCCGCAGCACGGTGTCGCCCAGCAGCACGCGCTCGGCGCCGGCTGCGGTCAGTCGCGCCAGCTCCTCCGGCGCGATCCCGCCCTCCGGACCCACCACGAGCACGATGTCGCGGCCGTCCGGCTCGATGTCGGTCAGACGCTGAGACGCGCCGGGATCGAGCACCAGCATCCGCTCGCCGCCGGCCCGCTCGGCCAGCTGCCCTGTCGTCACGGGCACCTCGACCAGGGGGATCCAGGCCCGGTGGGCCTGCTTCGCCGCTTCGCGCACGATCGACGACCAGCGCTCCCGGCCCTTCAGCGCCTTGGCGCCTTCCCACCGCGAGACGCTGCGACTCGCCTGCCAGGGCACGACCTCGTCGACGCCGAGCTCGCACGCGGCCTGCACCGCGAGCTCGTCGCGGTCGCCTTTCGCGAGAGCCTGCACGAGGATCACGCGCGGTTTCGCCCCCTGCTGCACGGTGCGCTCGGAGATGCGCACCTCGACCTGCGCGGGCGACACCGCCTCGGTCACACCGGAGAGCCAGACGCCTGCACCGTCGCCCAGCGTGATGGTCTCGCCCACGCGCAGACGCCGCACGACCGCGGCGTGCTTCGCCTCGGCCCCGGTCAACGACACGACATCGCCCACCGCGGCATCCGTCGCGGTCGCGACGAGAAAGTGCAGCGCCATGGATCAGTGCCGGAAACGGTCGCGGAGCTTCGAGAACAGGCCCTGCTGGAACTGCGCCAGCTGCGGTCCCGGCGCCTTGGCCTTCTTCGCGAAGTCCTCGATCAGCGCACGCTGTGCCGAGTCGAGCCTGGTCGGCGTCACCACCTGCACGCCGACCCGCAGGTCTCCGCGCTGGGTACCGCGCAGCGGCGTGATGCCGCGACCCTTGATGGTCAGCACGTCGCCGGACTGCACGCCGGGGCGGATCTCGAGGTCGACGGATCCGTCGAGGCCCTCGATCGCGGTCTCGGTGCCGAGGATCGCATCGGTCATCGACACCTCGAGGGTGGCGAGCAGGTCGTCGCCGTCGCGGCTGAACGCCGCGTGCGGGTTGACCGTGACCTCGACGTACAGGTCGCCGTGCGGGCCGCCGGCCTTGCCGACCTCCCCCGAACCCGGGAGCTGGAGACGCAGACCGGTCTCGACACCGGCGGGGATGTCGAGCGAGACGGTCCGACGCGAGCGCACCCGCCCCTGACCGCCGCACGTGCCGCACGGGTACGGGATCGTCGTGCCGTAGCCCTCACACGTACCGCAGGGCTGGGAGGTGACGACGTTGCCCAGCAGGCTGCGCACCTGGCGCTGCACATGACCGGACCCGCCGCAGATGTCGCAGGTGACCGGCGAGGTGCCCGCCTGGCAGCACGATCCCTGGCAGGTCTCGCAGAGGATCGCCGTGTCGACCTCGATGTCGCGATGCGCGCCGAAGACGACATCGCCGAGATCGAGCGTGACACGCACGAGCGCATCCTGACCGCGCTCCCGACGCGAACGCGGTCGACCGCCTCGTCCGCCGCCCTGGGCCGCCCCGAAGAAGGTCTCGAAGATGTCGCCGAACCCGCCGAAGCCTCCGAAGTTGCCCGCCGCGCCGTCACCACCGCCCATGTCGTAGCGTCGACGCGATTCGTCGTCGCTCAGCACGTCGTAGGCGTGCGTGACGAGCTTGAACTTCTCCGCGGCGTCCTCCCCCGGATTCACATCCGGGTGCAACTGCCGCGCGAGCCGCCGGTAGGCCTTCTTGATGTCATCGATGGACGCGTCCCGGGAAACCCCGAGAACCTCATAATGGTCCGCCACAATCGCCTTTCTGCGTGTGTCTCATCGGGAGCCGCGTCAGCGGCTCGCCTCGTCTTCATCGAGCATCCGCGTGAGGTAGCGGGCGACCGCCCGTGCCGCAGCGAGGTTGCTCGGATAGTCCATGCGCGTCGGGCCCATGACGCCGACGCGCGCCATGCCGCTCGGCGCGGCGTAGTTGCTGGTCACGATGGAGGCCTCACCGAGACCGAACGACGCGTTCTCGGTTCCGATGCTCGCGGCGAGGCCGTGCTCGTCGGTGACCATCTCGCTCATCAGCCGCAGCAGGGTCACCTGCTCTTCGATCGCCTCCAGGAGCGGATGGATGCTGCCGCGGAAGTCCTGTTCCCGTCGCGCCAGGGTGGCGGCGCCGGCCATCACCAGACGCTCCTGACGGAACTCGCCGAGTTCGTCCATCACGACCGCAGCCACCGCATGCAGCGCGCGATCGTTCGGCGTCACCTCGCCGTCGAGCAGGGTCTGCAGGCGATCCGAGGCGTCGCTGATCGCCTGCCCGGTGACAAGCGCCGAGAGGCGAGCGCGCAGCATGGCGAGGTCGGTCTCGTCGAGGTCGACCGGGAGCGGGGCGATGCGCTGGGAGACCCCGCCGGCGTCCGTCACCAGCACGATCAGCAGCCGGTTGGGCGCCAACCCCACCAGTTCGATGTGCGTCACGTGCGCGCGCGCGAACGACGGGTACTGGGCGAGCGCGACCTGGCCGGTCAGCTGGGTCAGCACGCGGACCGTGCGCACCATCAGATCGTCGAGATCAGCGGGTTCGCCGAGGAACGACTCGATCGCGGAGCGCTGAGCCGACGACAGCGGTCGCAGCTGGGCGAGGTGATTGACGAAGACCCGGTAGCCCTTGTCGGTCGGCACGCGCCCGGATGAGGTGTGCGGCGCGACGATCAACTCCTCGTCCTCGAGCAGGGCCATGTCGTTGCGGATCGTCGCCGCCGAGACGCCGAAGGAGTGCCGGTCGACGATGGAGCGGCTGCCGACGGGTTCGTGGGTCTCGACGTAGTCCTGCACGATCGCGCGGAGAACCTGGAGTCCTCGATCAGTGACCATCGACTTCCCTTCCGCTGGCACTCGGATACTCGGAGTGCCAATTCTACCCCGGCCGCGCTCAGTCGGTCAGTTCCCGGACCACGGCGTCCGCCAGCAGACGTCCGCGCAGGGTCAGGATCACCCGTCCGCGCAGTGCGGCTGCGGCATCGACGAGGCCGTCGGCGATGAGTCCGGCGACGCGCGAGCGGTTCCCCGCGGGCAGCTCGGCGACCGCCATGCCCTCCGACAGGCGGCTGCGGAGCAGGACGCGCTCCAGCAGGTCGGCCGCGGGGTCCGGGCGCTCGGTGCCGGCGGCGGGCGATTCGGACGCGCCGAGACGCTGGGCGTACGCCGCCGGGTGCTTCACGTTCCACCAGCGAAGACCGGCGACGTGGCTGTGTGCTCCCGGCCCGAAGCCCCACCAGTCGTTTCCGCGCCAGTACGCGAGGTTGTGTCGAGACTGATTCCCCGCGGCAGACCCGTCCGTCGTCGGACGCGCCCAGTTGCTGACCTCGTACCAGTCGAAGCCGGCAGCGGCGAGACGGGCATCGGCGAGCTCGTACATGTCGGCCTGGAGGTCGTCGTCCGGCCGCGGCACCTCGCCCCGGCGGATCTGACGCGCGAGTTTGGTGCCGTCCTCGATGATCAGCGCATACGCGGAGATGTGGTCGGATTCGAGCGCGAGCGCCTCGTCGAGAGAGGCCTCCCAATCGGCCAGCGACTCCCCCGGTGCCCCGTAGATCAGGTCGACGCTCACCGCGAGGCCTGCGTCCCTCGCCGCATCGACAGCCGTGCGGACGTTCTCCGGCTGGTGAGTGCGGTCGAGCGCCGCGAGCACGTGCGGCACGGCCGACTGCATGCCGATGGACATGCGAGTGACGCCGGCATCCGCCAGGATGCGTGCCACCTCCGGAGTCACGGTGTCGGGGTTCGCCTCGACGGTGACCTCGGCGCCCTCGACGATGCCGAACGCGGACACCGCGGTGTCGAGCATCCGCGCCAGGTCGGCGGCCGGCAGGAGGGTCGGGGTGCCGCCGCCGAAGAACACCGTGTCCAGGGGACGGAGCGCTCCCGCGTCTTCGAGCACGCGTCGAGCGAGCGCGATCTCGGACACCAGGGTGGAGGCGTAGTCCTCCTGCTTGGCGCCGTGCAGTTCACTCGCCGTGTAGGTGTTGAAGTCGCAGTAGCCGCAGCGCACCCGGCAGAACGGGATGTGCAGATATGCCGAGAAGGGGACGGACGTGTCGATCGGAAGGTCGTCGGGAAGACGGCCGTCGGTCGGAGCAGGATCGCCCAGCGGAAGCGGTCCCGCCATCAGAGGGGTGTCGCGTACAGCGGCGAGATCGCCCGCAGATAGCGGGCGAACAGCTCGCGACGCCGACGCTTCACGAGCGGAGGGATCACGCGATAGAGCAGGGAGTCGGGCGCGTCGAAGGCGCGGACCGTGAACCACACTTCGTCGTTGTCCTCGCGCCATTCGACGTCGAACGACTCCTCGCCGCTGACGACCGAACCGCCGACCGTCCCGAGGACGAAGCCGATCCGCCGCGTCTCCTCGGTGACCGAGATGACGCGCAGCTCCGCATCGGCGCGCATGCTGCCCACGCGTCCGCGCAGGTGCAGCGTCATGCCGGGGCCGACGAAGGGCGTGCCCTCGGCGTCGTAGCGGGGCTCGACGTCGTGCTTGCTCGGAGCGATGGGGTTGCCCTCGGCATCGAAGCTCACGCCGGCATAGGCCGGACCGGGAGCGGGCCGCACATCCTCGATGCTGAGTCCTGACGCCCGCTGCGCGGTCCAGGAGAGGAGCGCCTCGCCGGCCGTCTGGAAGCGTTCGAGTCCACTGCCGATCCGCCAGGACTGCTCAGCGGGAACGCTGCGCTCCGGCGGATACTGCATCAGATCGGGCGCGTGGGTCGCACCCACGGCCGCATAGTTCACCGTGTCGTCTCGGAAAGTCCCGCGCCGCATGAGTTCCAGCCTACTGGGGGTTGCCTGAGTGGTCACCCGCATCGTCGTACGGGGTCGGGTGCGCGGGTGCGCCTACTTCTTGTCCTTGCCGTCGACGTCACCCGAGAGCGCGGCGATGAACGCCTCCTGGGGGACCTCGACGCGACCGACCATCTTCATGCGCTTCTTGCCCTCCTTCTGCTTCTCGAGGAGCTTGCGCTTGCGGCTGATGTCACCGCCGTAGCACTTGGCGAGCACGTCCTTGCGGAGCGCACGGATGGTCTCCCGCGCGATGATCCTGGCGCCGATGGCCGCCTGGATCGGCACCTCGAAGTTCTGACGAGGGATGAGTTTGCGCAGCCGCTCCGTCATGAGCGTGCCGTACGCGTACGCCTTCTCGCGGTGCACGATCGAGCTGAAGGCGTCGACCTTCTCACCCTGGAGCAGGATGTCGACCTTCACCAGATCGGCTTCCTGCTGCCCGGAGGGCTCGTAGTCGAGCGAGGCGTACCCCTGCGTCTTCGACTTGAGCTGATCGAAGAAGTCGAAGACGATCTCGCCGAGCGGCATGTTGTACCGCAGCTCGACGCGCTCCTCGGAGAAGTACTCCATGCCCAGCAGAGTGCCGCGGCGCGACTGGCAGAGTTCCATGACCGTGCCGACGTAGTCCTTCGGCAGCAGGATCGCGGCCTTCACCATGGGCTCGGAGACCGAGCCGATGCGGCCGTCCGGGTACTCGCTGGGGTTCGTCACCGAGACCGTCTCGCCGGTGTCGGAGGTGAGCACCTCGTAGATCACGCTCGGCGCGGTGGTGATCAGGTCGAGCCCGAACTCGCGCTCGAGGCGCTCCGTGATGATCTCGAGGTGCAGCAGGCCGAGGAATCCGCAGCGGAACCCGAAGCCGAGAGCGACCGAGGTCTCGGGCTCGTACGCCAGGGACGCGTCGGAGAGCTTGAGCTTGTCGAGCGCCTCCCGCAGCTCCGCGTAGTCGCTGCCGTCGATCGGGTAGAGGCCCGAGAAGACCATCGGCTTCGGGTCGGTGTATCCCGGGAGCGGCTGGGTCGACGGCTTGCGCGCCGTGGTGATCGTGTCGCCGACCTTCGACAGACGCACGTCCTTCACGCCCGTGATGAGGTAGCCGACCTCGCCGACGCCCAGCCCCTGGGAGGGCACCGGCTCGGGGCTCGACACGCCGACCTCGAGTGCTTCGTGGGTCGCGCCCGTCGACATCATCTGGATGCGTTCGCGGGGCGACAGGCTGCCGTCGACCATACGGACGTAGGTGACCACGCCGCGGTAGGCGTCGTAGACCGAGTCGAAGATCATGGCGCGCGCCGGAGCGTCGGCGTCGCCCACCGGGGCCGGGATCTCCTTCACGAGACGGTCGAGCAGCTCTTCCACGCCGACGCCCGTCTTGCCGGAGACACGCAGCACGTCTTCCGGCTTTCCGCCGATGAGGGAGGCGAGCTCCTTGGCGTACTTCTCCGGGTCGGCGGCCGGAAGGTCGATCTTGTTCAGCACCGGGATGATGTGCAGATCGTTCTCGAGGGCGAGGTAGAGGTTCGCGAGCGTCTGCGCCTCGATGCCCTGCGCGGCGTCGACGAGCAGGATCGCTCCCTCGCACGCCGCGAGCGACCGGGAGACCTCGTACGTGAAGTCGACGTGTCCCGGGGTGTCGATCATGTTGAGCGCGAACACTTCGTCCGGTCCCTGCGCCTGAGGAAGGGCCCACGGCATCCGGACGGCCTGGCTCTTGATGGTGATGCCGCGCTCGCGCTCGATGTCCATCCGGTCGAGGTACTGCGCGCGCATGTCTCGATCCGAGACCACACCCGTGATCTGGAGCATGCGGTCGGCGAGGGTCGACTTGCCGTGATCGATGTGGGCGATGATGCAGAAGTTGCGGATCTGCTTCGCGGGCGTCGCGGCAGGCTGAAGCGGAGTGAGAGCGCGTGGTGACATGTCCCGTCGATTCTACGGTGAGGCGCGGCCAATGCAGATTCCCCCACTTCTGGGTGGTAGTCTCCCGAAGTTGCCCGGGACCAATTCGTGACACCGAATCCCGTGGGCGATAGGACTCCGTCACAGACCACGTGGGGCGTCACGTCGCGCAGAACGGCAGATGGTGATTGACTGTCTCCCCGGCTCAGCGTTGCGTCGGCAGAACCGCGCGCGTCTGGAGAAGAGAAAGACTCATCACCTTGATCAAGTATCTCGTGCGCCGCTCACTCGGCTGGCTGCTCATGATCGTGGTCGCGACCAACGTCACGTACTTCCTGGCCTGGTCGTTCCTGGATCCGCGGAGCAACTACGTCGGGCGCCGACCCCCGCTCTCCACCGACGAGATCACGCGGATGCTCGAACCGCTCAATCTCAGCGACACCGTGCCGCTCCTGGAGCGCTGGTGGGTGTGGTTCAGCGGCATCCTGTTCCGGTGGGACTGGGGTCAGAGTCCTGTGGGTCAGTCGGTGAATGCGCAGATCGCCTACCGCGCCCTGATCTCGGGCGAACTCGTGATCGGCGCGACCATCCTCGGCGCCCTCCTCGGGATCGGCCTCGGCGTCTACACCGCGTCGCGTCAGTACAAGCTCGGCGACCGCATCGGTCAGGCCACCTCGATCATCACGATGAACATCCCGATCGTGGTCGCCGCGCTCGGGATCGTCCTCCTGGCGATCGCCTTCAACGAGTGGGTCGGCGTCCGCATCTTCTACGTGACGGGGGCCGGCGGCAAAGACGTCGAGGGGTTCATCCCCTACATCGTCGACAAGTTCCAGCACCTCACGTTGCCGACGATCGCCCTCGTGCTCACCGGATACGCGAGCTACCACCTGCTGCAGCGGTCGCTGCTGCTGGACAACATCAAGGCGGACTACGTGCGCACCGCGCGCGCCAAGGGCCTCACCAAGCAGCAGGCCATCCGCAAGCACGCCCTGCGTCCCTCGCTGATCCCGGTCGCCACGCAGCTCGCGTTCACGATCCCGACCGTGTTCACCGGCGCCATCCTCACCGAGACGATCTTCGGCTGGAACGGGATGGGCAAGTACTTCGTCGACACCATCGGCAAGAACGACGTGCACGGCGTCGTGGCGATCGCGGCCTTCGGCGCCGTGCTCACCGCCATCGGCGCGATCCTGGCGGACATCGCCGTCGTCGTCCTCGATCCTCGAGTGAGAGTGAGCTGACATGAGCACCGAAATGATCGACCCGACGCTCCACCCCGAGCAGTCGGAGATTGCCGCACCGGTCATCGCGCAGCGCAAGCGCACGTCCGTGTTCGGGCTCTACTACCGCCGGTTCATGCGCAACCGCCCGGCGGTCTTCGGTGTCATCATCTTCCTCGCCCTGGTGCTGTTCTCGATCGTCGGCCCGCTGGTGGCGAAGTACGACCACATCTACCTCGACTTCCTGAACCTCGGCACCGGCCCCTCGGCCGAGCACTGGTTCGGCACGACGCCGGCCGGGAACGACCTGTTCGCGCAGGTCTCGATCGGGCTTCAGCGCTCCCTCATGATCGCCGTGACCGTCTCGATCGGCACGACCGCGATCTCGGCGATCGTCGGCACGGCCGCGGCCTACTTCGGAGGTCGTCTCGAGCGCGGGACGCTCCTGGTCATCCACTTCCTGATGGTGATCCCGACGTTCCTGATCCTCGCGCTCGTCTCCAACAGCGCCGGTGGGGACTGGCGGGTCATCGCCCTCGCGCTGATCTTCGTCGGCTGGTTCTTCCAGGCGAGGGTGATCTGGACCATGGCGCTCTCGCTGCGCGAGCGCGAGTACGTGCACGCGGCGCGCTACATGGGCGTGCGCGGCATGAAGATCGTGCTCCGTCATCTGCTGCCCAACATCGGCTCGCTCCTCGTGATCAACTTCACGCTGGGGGTCGTGGCGGCCGTGATCACCGAGACCGGGCTCTCCTTCATCGGCTTCGGCGTGAAGATCCCGGATGTCTCGCTCGGCTCGCTGATCGGCAGCGGCGCCAACACCATCACCAGCGCCCCCTGGGTCTTCTACTTCCCCGCGGCAGCGCTCACCCTGCTCACCGTCTCGATGGCCCTCGTCGCCGACGGCCTGCGCGACGCCCTCGATCCCACGTCAGCGGCTGGAGGCCGCGCATGAGCACCACACCTGCATCCACTGTCCTGTCCGTCCGCGATCTCCACGTCAGCTTCCCGTCCGAGGCCGGTCGCGTCGACGCCGTCCGCGGCGTCTCCTTCGACCTGCAGGCGGGCAAGACCCTCGGCATCGTCGGCGAGTCGGGGTCGGGCAAGTCCGTCACCTCGCTCGCCATCATGGGTCTGCTCGACGACAACGCCAAGATCACCGGATCCGTCGTGTTCGACGGCGAGGAGCTCCTCGGCAAGACCGACAAGCAGATGTCGACGATCCGCGGCAACGGCATGACGATGGTGTTCCAGGACCCGCTCACGTCGCTGACGCCGGTCTTCACGATCGGCGACCAGCTCGTGGAAGCGCTGACCGTGCACCGCAAGCTCTCCAAGAAGGAGTCCTGGGACCGCTCGGTCGAGCTGCTCTCCCTGGTCGGCATCCCCGAGCCGGAGAAGCGCATGAAGGCTTTCCCGCACGAGTTCTCGGGCGGTATGCGTCAGCGCGTCGTGATCGCGATCGCGATGGCGAACAACCCGAAGCTCATCATCTGCGACGAGCCGACCACCGCGCTCGACGTCACGATCCAGGCGCAGATCCTCGACCTCATCGAGAAGGCGCAGGGCGAGACCGGCGCCGCGGTCATCATGATCACGCACGACCTCGGCGTGGTGGCGCGCACGGCCGACGACGTGATCGTCATGTACGCCGGCAAGCCCGTGGAGCACGCGGAGTCCCGCGAGCTGTTCCACCGCACGCGGATGCCGTACTCGATCGGCCTGCTGGGGGCGATCCCCCGCGTCGACAAGGCCGAGAAGCAGCCGCTCGTGCCCATCAAGGGCAACCCGCCGTTGCTGATCGGCCTGCCGGACGCGTGCCCCTTCGCCGACCGCTGCCCGATCGTCATGGACGCGTGCCTGACCAAGGAGCCCGAGCTGCTCCCCGTGTCCACCGACACGAGCACCGCGCACAGCGCGGCCTGCATCCGCGCGAACGAGATCGAGGACGGCGGCCTGATCGGCGGTCTTCCCGTGTACCCGGTCCCGGTCATCCCGGAGAGCGAGCTCACGCGCACGCCGCGCGACGAGCGCCCGACCACCCTCGAGGTCCGCAACATGACCAAGACCTTCCCCCTCATGAAGGGGGCGGTGTTCAAGCGCAAGGTCGGAGAGGTCCACGCCGTCAAGGGCATCAGCTTCGATGTCCGCGAAGGCGAGACCATGGCCATCGTGGGCGAGTCGGGCTCCGGCAAGACCACGACCCTGCTGCAGATCATGGACTTCGAGAAGCAGGTCGACGGCGACATCGTGATCGCGGGCACGAGTGTCGGCGACATCACGAGCGGTCGCCAGGAGCGCGAACTCCGACGCGACATCCAGATCGTGTTCCAGGACCCGATGGCCGCGCTCGACCCCCGCATGACGGTGGCCGACATCATCGCCGAGCCGATGATCGCGATCGGGACCTCCCGCGCCGATGCCTACGTGCGCGTGCAGGAGTTGATGGACCTCGTCGGACTCAACCCTGCCCACCTCGATCGCTTCCCGAGCGCGTTCTCGGGCGGGCAGCGTCAGCGCATCGGCATCGCCCGGGCGCTGTCGACCAACCCGAAGATCGTGGTGCTCGACGAGCCGGTCTCCGCGCTCGACGTCTCGATCCAGGCGGGCGTGATCAACCTGCTCGACGAGCTCAAGGTCAAGCTCGGCCTCTCGTACCTGTTCGTCGCGCACGATCTGTCCGTGGTCCGGCACATCGCCGACCGCGTGGCCGTGATGTATCTGGGCGAGTTCGTAGAGCACGGCGACGTCGACGAGGTCTTCGACAACCCGCAGCATCCGTACACGAGGGCACTCCTGTCGGCGATCCCGGTTCCCGACCCGGATATCGAGCGCACGAGGCAGCGCGTCGTCTTCGACGCGAAGACCATGACGACACAGCCCTTGGTCTCCTGAAGCTCCCGGTCACCGTCCGATAACGGTTAGGCGATATTCACTCGTGCGTCCGAGCCTTTCGGACGAAAGCGAACTAACCTCCCCTTTATGACTACGCCGAAAGGCGAAAGGAGCACCATGAAAAGCACCACGAAGCTGACAGGCATCATCGCCCTCAGCGGCGCTCTCGCACTCGTGATCAGCGGTTGCGCAGCGGGCGGCGGCACCGACGGAGGCGACGGCGGCAACGAGCCCCAGGAGACGAAGGCCGCGGACTACAACC
Organism: Microbacterium sp. TW_SC_2; assembly: GCF_055361165.1. NCBI lineage: Bacteria > Bacillati > Actinomycetota > Actinomycetes > Micrococcales > Microbacteriaceae > Microbacterium > Microbacterium sp. TW_SC_2. The sequence continues at coordinate 1,874,727 of NZ_CM143952.1, forward strand.
CGCAGCCCCGCGAGAACCTGAAGGAGGGCGGCGTGGTCAACTTCGGAATCAACGAGGTCACGCCGCAGATGAACCCGTTCAACGGCAACGCCAGCGCCGACACGACGCGCCTCGCGCAGTGGTACAACCCGCAGGTGTTCCTGATGGACCCCGAGGGCAACGTCTCGGCGAACCCCGCATACCTCGACGAGTGGGACATCACCACGGAGGACGGCAAGACCGTCATCACGATGAAGGTGAACGAGAAGGCGGTCTGGAACGACGGCACGCCGATCGACTACACCGCGTTCGAGACCACGTGGAAGGCCAACAGCGGCGAGGACGAGGCCTACGAGACCAGCTCGACGGACGGCTACAAGGAGATCGAGTCGGTCACGAAGGGCGAGACGGACAAGGACGTCATCGTCACCTTCAAGGGCGAGTTCGCCTGGCCGAAGATGCCGTTCCTCAACGGCATCCTGAACCCGGCCGTCAACTCGGCCGAGGTCTTCAACACCGCCTACATCGAGAACGCGCACCCCGAGTGGGGCGCAGGACCGTACAAGCTCACCGACTTCGACCTGAACGGCCAGTCGGTCACGTTCGAGCCGAACGAGAACTGGTGGGGCGACAAGCCGCTGCTCGACAAGGTGACCTTCACCGGCCTCGACGCCGCCGCCTCGATCAACGCGTTCAAGAACGGTGAGATCGACATCGTCGGCACCAACACGAAGGACCGCCTCGCACAGGTCGCCGACATGGAAGACGTCGTCACCTACCGTTCGCAGCAGACCGCGAAGACGATCGTCATCCTCGATGCCGAGAAGCCCGTCCTGAACGACATCAAGGTGCGCGAGGCGTTCTTCATGGCGATCGACATCGATCAGCAGAAGCAGATCGCCTGGAACGGCCTCGACTACGAAGAGGCAGCCGCCGGCTCGCTCAACATGTACGACTTCCAGGAAGGCTACGCGGACTCGTTCGGCGAGGCCGGCCTGAAGTTCGATGTGGACGCCGCCAAGGCACTCCTCGACGAGGCAGGCTGGACCGAGGGCGAGGACGGCATCCGCGAGAAGGACGGCGAGAAGCTCACCATCTCGTACCCGGTGCACAGCGATGACCCGACCATCGAGGCCCTCGCCAAGGCGCTGCAGCAGCAGCAGAAGGCGGTCGGCATCGACCTGCAGATCGAGAAGCGCGCTCCCGCGGACTTCTCGACCGACTTCAGCACGAAGAACTGGGACGCCTTCTCCCTGCGCTTCACGGACTCCGACCCGTTCGGTCCGCTGTACTTCTGCCAGCTCTACTGCTCCGACAGCAGCCTGAACCTCTCGGGTACCGGCACCGCCGAGATCGACGAGAAGATCAAGAACGAGGTCGAGACGCAGACGACGGCCGAGGACTGGACCGCGGCGACGATGAAGCTCGAGCCGGAGATCATCAAGGAGACCTGGGGCGTCATCCCGCTCTACAACGGTCCCTCGATCTTCACGGCGAAGGACGGTCTCGCCAACCTGACCCCCGAGCCCTACGTGGGCCTCGACCTCTTCGGCGTCTCGCCGGTGGAGAACGTGGGCTGGGAGAAGTAAGCACTCCTGTCACTCGGATGCGGGGTCGGTGGTTCATCCACCGGCCCCGCTTTCGTATGCTGAAGCGGTGAGTGTTCAGATCGTCCTCGTGCACGGCATCCGCACCTCCGCCACGATGTGGCGGTCGCAGGTCGCCTACCTCGTCGAACACGGCTTCGGGTGCACCGCGGTGGATCTGCCCGGGCACGGCACCCGGATGGACGAGGACTTCACGCTGCAGGAGGCGCTGCACACGATCGATGTCGCCGTGCGCGCCGCGGCCGAACGCGGCCCTGTGCTGCTCGTGGGGCACTCCATGGGCGGACTCCTCAGCCTCGCCTACGTCGGGGGCGGAAAGCCGACACCCGTGGCGGGGCTGATCGCGGCCGCCTGCACGTCGCTCCCCCGAGGCGCGGGCCTGCACGCCTACCGGATGCTGTTCCGGGCCGTGGATGCGCTTCCCGGGCGCGGGATGTGGATCACGCGCGGCATGCTCGCCGCGACCATCCCCCTCGAGACCCGAGCCGATTTCGCCGCCGGGGGCTATGCGCTCGACACACAGGATTCGGCGCTGGCCAGCCTGGCGACGCTCGACATCGCCGCCGCGGTCGAGCGCATCACCGTGCCGCTCTGGTTCGTCAACGGGCAGTACGACCAGCTGCGGGTGAACGAAGCTCTCTTCCGCCGTCTCGCCCCGCATGCCGAGCTCATCGTCGTGCCTCGCACGACGCACCTCGTGACGGCGATGCGCCCGCGGATCTTCAACGCCGTGCTGCGGCTCGCGATCGCGACGCTCGACGCGGTCCCGACGACCACCGAGGCGACGTGACCGTGCGACGACGACCCACCGCGCTCACCGTTTCGCGCGAACCGGTGCACTGCTGGTAGAGTTGGTTCTTGGCTTGCGTGTGGGTTCTTCCCTCACGATCGCCGCGCAACAGCCCTCTTCTGCTGCCGGCATTCCGAATCACTCCTGTACAGAAAGCGTCCACACGTGGCAAACATCAAGTCGCAGATCAAGCGCAACAAGACCAACATCAAGGCGAACGAGCGCAACAAGGCGGTCAAGAGCGAGCTCAAGACCCTCATCCGCTCCACCCGCACGGCCATCACCGCCGGCGACAAGAAGGCGGCTGAGGCCAGCTTCAAGAAGGCGTCCGTCAAGCTCGACAAGGCCGTCAGCAAGGGTGTCCTGCACAAGAACCAGGCGTCGAACCGCAAGTCGGCTCTCGCCAAGCACGTCGCAGCTCTCTGAGCCACCGCTTCTGAGAAAGGCCCGCTCCGGTTACGGAGCGGGCCTTCTTCGTGTGTGCGAGTGTCGCCGCGCTCGTGACGTCCGCGCGGTGAACAGCCCGTCAGGCGGGCTCTTCGCCGAAGGCCTGGCGCGTCGCGATGACCGTGACCATGCGCTCGAGCGCGAAGATCGGGTCGCGGGCCGCACCCTTGACCTCGGCATCTGCCCGGGCCGTCGCCTGCACCGCCATGCCGAGCGAGCGCTCGTTCCATCCGGCGAGATCGCGTCGTGCTCGATCGACCTGCCAGTCCTTCATGCCGAGACGCTGGGCGAGCTGACGGCTGGGCTCTCGATTGCCGGCCACCCGCGCCATCGTGCGCAGCTTCATCGCGAAGGCGGCCACCATCGGCACCGGGTCCGCGCCGGAGGCGAGTGCGTGACGCAGCGCGATCAGCGCCTCACCGTAGCGGCCCGCGATGGCGGTGTCGGCGACGACGAACGCCGAGACCTCGACGCGCCCGCCGTAGTACTTGGTGACGATGTCTTCCGTGATGTCGCCCTCGACGTCACCGATCAGCTGCTGGCATGCGGCGGCGAGCTCCGTCAGGTCATCCGTGAACGCCGAGACGAGCGCCCGCAGTGCCGCCGGAGCGATCTTCTTCTTCGCCGAGCGGAACTCCCCCGCCGCGAAGTCGACGCGGTCGCTGTCGCGCTTGATCGCGGGGCAGGCGATCTCGATTCCGCCGCCCGTCCCGGCGCGGATCGCGTCGAGGAGCTTCTTGCCCCGAACGCTCGCACCGGTGTGGCGCAGGATGACGGTCGCGCCCTCCTGCGGGTGGTCGAGGTAGGAGACAGCCTCCTGGATGAACGCGTCGGAGCAGCGCTCCACGCCCGAGACGCGCACCAGTCGCGGTTCCCCGAACAGAGACGGCGAGGTGAGGGCGAGCAGGGTGCCCGGCCCATAGTCGTCTGCGCGGACATCGGTGACCTCGAGGGCCGGGTCTTCGGCACGCAGATAGTCCCGCACACCGGCGATGGCGCGCTCGGCGCAGACCTCTTCAGGGCCGGAGACCAGCACGACGGGTGCCGGTCGTGGGTCGCGCCACGACACCTGAGGAACCTTGGTGGGCTTGGCTCCGCCACGGGATGAGGTACGCGGAGCAGCCATGCCTCCAGACTACCCGGGGGCACCGACGCTCGACTCTGTCCAGACCTGCAGCTCACCGTCCTGCAGGCCGATCAGGATTCTCCCCTGCTCGTCCGTCCGGAAGGCCTGCGCCCCGGTCGATGCCAGCAGATCGAGCGTCTCCCGACGTGGATGGCCGTAGTCGTTGTCCGCACCGACGCTGTACAGCGCGATCGTCGCGCCGAGTGCCTGATAGAGCGCCGGCTCCTGGTCGGCACTGCCGTGGTGGGCGACCTTGACGACGGCGTAACCGCCGACCAGTCGGGCGGTGCGCAACAGCACCCGCTGCGATGCGGCGGAGAGATCTGCCAGGAACAGTGATCTCGGGACTCCTCCGCCGTCGAACTCGACGACGACGCTGGAGTCGTTCCCCGGCGGGAATGCCGACGACAGCCGCCGTGGCCACAGGACGCGCCAGTCGCTGGCGCCGAGCTGCCCGCGCTGACCGGCGTCGGCAGCGCGGAGCGTCGCACCGCCGGCGGCGAGGACATCGAGCACACGCTGATCGTCCGGCTCCGCGGGTGGCCCGTGCAGCACCGTGTCGACGCGCCCCTGCAGGGCATCGACGCCGCCGCTGTGGTCGACGTCGAAGTGCGTGAGCACGAGCAGTTCGACCCGATCGATCCCGAGCGAGCGCAGACAGGAGGTGAGGGCGGCAGGTTCCGGACCGGTGTCGATCACCGCGACCGATGCCTCCGAACGCACCACGAGAGCGTCTCCCTGTCCGATGTCGCAGGCGGCGATCGCCCACCGCTCGGGCACCGTCGCGGTCGCGAGCGGCCCGTCGAGAAGCGCCGTGGAGATGCCGAGGCTCAGCACCACGATCAGCACCCCCGCACTGCTGCCCCGCACGACTGCCGCCACCGGGATCACTCGGGGCGGTCCGACGCTCCGCGGCCGCAGGATCACGACCGCCGCCGCCACGCTCACGACCAGCACCAGCACAGCGCTGCCGACACCGGGCGGCAGCAGGATCTGCGCGAGCGGCAGTTCGGCCGCGGTGGTGGCGGTCGCGGCGATCCAGGCGGAGGGCAGCCACGCCGAGGCCGCGAACAGATCAGCAACCGGTGCGACCGGAGCCGTCAGACAGGCGAGCAGCCCGAGCACGGTGGCCAGCGGTGCGGCCGGAGCAGCCAACAGGTTCGCGGCGACCCCGATCAGCGACTGCTGTTCGGCGAACAGTGCGATGATCGGGCCGCACGCGAGCTGGGCCGCGAGCGGCACGGCGACGGCCAGGGCGACCGGTTCCGGTATCCACCGACTCATGCCGCGCGTCAGCGGCGGCGCCAAGAGGATCAGCGCGGCGGACGCGGCCACCGACAGCGCGAAGCCGGGCGTGGCCGCCAGCCAGGGATCGGCCACCAGGATCCCCACGACGGCGAGGGCAAGCATGCCGGCTCCGGCGCGCGGGCGTCCTAGCAGCACCGTGATCATCGCCACTCCCGCGACGACGGCCGCACGGATCACGCTGGGCTCGGGAGTCACCAACACCACGAAACCGGCCAGCGCCACCGCGGCGACCACCACCCGCAGTGCTCGCCCTCCACCGCAGAGCGCGGTCATCCAGAATGCCGCACCGACCACGATCGCGCAGTTGGCGCCCGAGACGGCGGTGAGGTGGCTGAGTCCGCTGGTGCGCATGTCGTCGTCGAGTTCCTCGGAGACCGCGCGGGTGTCACCGACCGCGAGTCCGGGCAACAGTCCCGCTCCCGGCTCGGGCAGACGCGTCACCCGATCGATGAACGCGCTGCGGGCATCGGCGGCGACCGCGAACACCCCGGAGGCCGGCGCATCCACCACGGCTTTCATCGCGAAGACGACGAGCACCGCCTTCTCCCCCGCATCCGTCGCCACCGCCTCACCCGTCACCCGCACCGCCGCCCCGAGATCGAACCCGTCGCCCGGCTCCACCCCGATGCGCACGGGCGCCACGGCCGTCCGCACCTCACCCGGCGACCCGATACCGGTGAGCTGCACCTCCATCCACAACCGCCCATCGCGCCCCACCGACGCCGACGACGTGACCTCCCCCGTCACCTCGACCACGCGACCGTCCCACGACGCCGCACCGTCCCTCCCCGGGGCGGCAGTCAGGGCCGTGATCGACACCGCGGCCATCGCGGCGAACACGACGAGCGCGAGCGCGGCACGGGATGCGGCGCGATGCGCGCATCGCAGCACGAGCCCGCCTACGACGGCCGCTCCACCCGCCGCCGCGACCGCACACCACCCCGCCGTGGCGGGCGCGAACACGCACAGGAGCGCGGCCGCCCACACTCCCCCGGCGACGGGAAGAAGACGCAGATCGCGCCTCACACACGCACCCCGTCACGGCTTCGGAGGAGCAGCGTCTCGCTCGGATCGTCTTTCTCGACTGTCTCGGACATCGGAACACCGTACGAGCGCGCCATGCGCACGCCTGGCCACGACTCCGTCGATCGTCGAGAATCGGCGAGAACCGTGCATTGTGCAGATCGGTCGACAGGCAGACCGCTGCAGGCCGCCGCTCAGGTCACTGCTGATCTCATCACCGACACGCTCGATGACGCGGGAACTCTCGCATCGCGGTCGGCCCGCAAGCGCCTCAGACGGAGCACCCGAGCTGGTGCCGGAAGACAACCCTGTCCCCTGCCGACGCAGAGCCACACACATCGGATGCGACAGCGGAGCTTAGGCTCAAGTGACGCGTAGCGCGACCCCGTCGGCCACTCACCGGCGACCGCAAGATGGAGACGCTCGCGATGCTCGAAACACACGTCGAGCGACTTCGCCTCGACCATCCGTGAACACATCGTCGACCGGAAGGTCAGCAACTCCGGCAAAGTAGACCCCACTGATCCCAGTCTGCTGGAACCTGTTGCCTGAGACCGACGACTCTAGTGCGCAATGGGTGTAACTAGGGTGGCTTATCGGGCAGCAAGGAGGTAAACTGCTGTCATGGAATCCCTGACCCCCACCACAGCGCACGGCCGGACGATGCGGATGGATATCCATGACATCGTGCGCGAGCTCAACGCGGTTCTCGGACCGACGCTTGTGGCGGGACTGGCCGGATCGAAGGACCGCAAGCTCCCGATCCGCTGGGCCAAGGCTGACGGCCCCGAGCCACGCTCGGATGCCTCGAACCGACTGACGTTCGCACACCGGCAGTGGGCGCTCCTGTCCGCGGCCGATGGCGACCACGTGGCCCGGCAGTGGTTCATCGGCGGGAACCCCCACCTGCGGGAGGACACCCCGATCACCGCGATTCGCGAAGGCCGCCATGGGGAGGTCGCTGAGGCCGTCGCGGAGTTCATCGGCGGGGCCGTCGACGCGTGAGGGCTGAGAGGACCTGCACCGTCACCGGTCTCAGACTCGTCTCGGAATCGAGTGACGTCTACGGCTTCCACGTCAGCAAGACCGAGTATCCACCACTGTCGGCCGCGCCCCGCGATGCCTCCGAGAAGGGGCGTCAGACGTGGGGGCGGTATGACATCCCCGGTCAGACCTTCTACGTCGCCGAGAATCGCGAGTGCGCGTACGCCGAGGTGCTCGCGTTCTTCAAGCGCGCCAACGGTGCCAGCGACACTCTCGCGAAGGATGCGGAGTTCGCAGGGCTGTCTCTGGCGGCCTATGTCGAAGAGGTCGCTCGCGAGTGGTCTGAGCGAGATTTCATGGGCCTCGGAGCGATCCCGGCCGGCTGGCGCTATGACCGCGGAATCACGCCCATCTCGCTGCCGGATCCCGGATGGCTCATCGACATCGAGCACCCGGACTCGATCTCTCACATCGAGCGCGAGCTCGAGGACGTGCTGGCGGCACACCGAGTCACGAGCCTCACGACCGCCCCGCTGCGAAGCGAAGACCGACCCGTGACCACTGCGATCGCCGAGTTCCTGCACGGCGTGACCCTCGACAACGGTACGACGCCACTCGGGGTCCACTTCGGCAGCAAGCACGGCGCCGCCTGGTGCAAGGCGATCCGGCTAGATCACCCCGAAGCTCGCGACCTGATCGCCCTCAGCCCTGAACCGATCCTCGTCACCGACGATGAGCTCAAGCGCGTCGCCGATCGCTTCCGCATCCGCGTCTTCTGAGTGGCGCGCATCCATGGAACTCGAGATCACCGTCACGCCCCGCGAGACACTCGCGTGGGCGCAGTCGTCCAAGGTGGCGCAAGAGCTGCGCCACGATCTCACCGAGGCCGGCTACCTCGTGCGCGATGCCGACCCGTTCGAGCTGACCAGCGCCGGTCTCATGCCCGAAGGCGAGCACCTCGAGTTCGACCCCGCGCGCATCTTCGACGTCGGCATCGGCGCTGATGCGAACGCGTCCCTGCATGCACTGGTCGACTCCGGGCACTCGCTCATCTGGCACCGATGGCAGACGCGGCTCGCACGGAAGGTCTGGGGCGTCCCCGTGGCGATCCCCCGCCGCGGGAGGCCGCGCGCCGGCGGCACCGAGACTGCGACGCACTTCGGCACCACCGTCCGCAGCACCCGTGGACTCGGCCTCAAGATCTCTCGCGACGTCTACGCGACGATCAACAAGCGCTCTTCGATGCCTCGCTGGTCCCGAGATGACAACCCGGCGGCGTGGGACCGGCAGAGTCGCTTCTATGACGACAACGAGCACCGCATCCTCACAGATGAGTGGTGCGAAGGACACCAGGCCGACGCGCTGGCGAACTTCGACATGAACATGGCCCATTTCGCCTCGCTTGACCCGGTCGAGTTCGAAGCCACTCTGCAGCTGGCACTCGACGGCCACCCGGACATGGTCGAGGTGACAGATCTCACTGAATGGGATGGCGTCCCTGGTGTCTACGTCATGGTGCTCGACGAGTACCGGCAGGTCTATGTCGGCGCCTCCTCCGAGTCCGCAGGGATTGCCAAGCGCATCCGACAGCACTGGACCAATCAGAAGCAGTTCGACCGACTCATCTTCGGCAGCGTGAAGACATCGATCCTGTCGATCGACAGCTTCCGCGCCCTGGACACCACGCGCATCTTCGCCATGATGACCACGGACTACTTCGATGAGGAGGTCTCTGTCCTCGCGCAGTTCCCACCCAAGTTCGCGCTGAACCGCTTCATGGGCGGGAACGATGCCGTGCGGTTTGCAGGCCTTCTCGGCATCGAAGCTGTGATGCGCACGCGCGAGACCGACCCCGAGCTGGATGTAGAACCGACGGGGACATCAGACTCGACTCCTGATACTGCGACCACCTGAGCACCTGAACGGAGACACTGTGACCGACCCAGAAGAGCAGGCGCGTCTCGCACGTCTCCAGGAGATCCGAGAAGGCATGGAGGAGCTAAGGATCGAGGCTCTCGCCGAACGTGGCGGTCGAACCTTCACGACCGAAGAGACACTCGAGTTCATCCGGCGACACGATCTCGTCGACGACAGTACCTCGCGCCAGACGCGGGTGGGGTTACTCCTTGCCAACACCTAGTTGCATAAGTGTTGGTAGGATGATGCGATGTCCACGTCTTCGCCCAGCACCCGCATCCCCATCGATGCTGTCTCGAGCGAGACCCTGGACTGGGCGCCGCGCGCACCGGAGATGTTCTCACGGGCCGAGGTTGTGCGTCAGACCGGGCCGTACGAGGCGACGGTCACGGCTCCAATCGCCGAGTGGAGCCCTCAGGTCCCGAGCGAAGACGCCGCTGACGTCGAGGACGCTACGCGCCAGCTGGTCGCGTTCGACGAGCATGCACGGCGAACTCTGGGCACCGACAACCCCGCGTTGGGCCCGATGACCGCGATCCTGCTGCGTACAGAGTCCGCGTCCAGCTCGCAGATCGAGCAGCTGACGACGTCGGCGAAGCAGCTCGCTCTCGCCGAGATCGATGAAGGCGATAAGGCCAACGCGCTCACCGTCATCGGCAACGTCCGCGCTATGGAGGCCGCCCTCGCGCTCTCGGATGAGATCTCCGAGGGATCGATCCTGCAGATGCATCACGCGCTGCTGCGCCACCAGCCCGGCCTCGAGCACGAAGCCGGTCTCTACCGCCAGGAACAGGTCTGGATCGGCCCGGGCAACGCCGGCCCCCGCCAGGCAGAGTTCATAGCGCCCCACCACGACCGGATTCCCGGCGCGATCAGTGACCTGGTCAGATTCGTGCAGCGCCAGGACATCTCTGTGCTTGTTCAGGTCGCTGTCGCCCACGCCCAGTTCGAGACCATCCACCCGTTCGTCGATGGCAACGGCCGTACCGGTCGCGCTCTCGCGCAGTCGATCCTGCGCAACAAAGGTCTCGTCGGTTCAACCGCCGTACCGATCTCTGCGGGACTGCTCGTGAACACCGGGCGCTACTTCCGGGCGCTGACCGCTTTCCGCGCCGGCGACGCGGGTCCGATCATTCGCGAGTTCGCTATGGCGAGTCGCATCGCCGCGTCCACAGGGACGCAGCTGGTCGACGACCTCGTCGCGCAGCTGGACGCGTCCCGCGCTCTGCTCCAGGGCGTCCGCTCGGATGCTGCGGTCTGGAAGATCCTTCCCGCGCTCGTCGGACAGCCCGCGGTGAACACGAAGTACCTCATGAGCGCGCTCGGACTCGGCGAGATGGCGGCCCTGCGCGCGCTGGACACACTCACCGACCGCGGGGTCCTCACCGAGACGACCGGCCAAGGACGCAACCGCGTCTGGCAGCACCGCGGGATCTTCGACGTCCTCGACGGCTACGCCGAGCAGATCCGCCGGATGACCGCTCGAGGCTAGCCGCGCGCCAGCGCGGGGTCATAAGCCCCGGCGGGTCGCCACTGCTTATGACCCCCGATCCGACTTCCGCGGAATCTCGCGGATTTCGTGCGCTTCCGTGCGCTCGGTTACTGGGGCACTTCGACGGAGACCCCCAGCAATCGAACGGACGAGAACTGCCGATGGATGAAAAGTCCGCGGCTAGATCGACTAGAGCCAGGAGGGGTACGGTGAGCGCATGACCCAACCCATCGAGACCGAGGCTCCGCGCGAGTGGCGAGAGACCTGCGGTCGGATCGGATGGGCGGTTCTCGCTATTGCCACGACGATCGTGGTGGTGACGGTCATCGAGATACTCCTCGCCGGTCTCGGGCTCGCCCTCGGCGCCGGAATGACTGCTGAGGAGGCAGCGGGCATCATGCTCCGTGTCTGGATCACTCTCGGGGTCGTAGCTGCGATCGCGGTGATGTCGATCATTGCTTCGAAGTGGGGACTGCTCGCCGCGTCGCTGCCGATCCTGGCTGTTCTGGCTGTCTTGGCCAGCGGAAGACTCACCACCGTCTACTAGAGGTCTTCGACGACCGTCCCGTGCGGGGATCGACTTCCGCGGAATCTCGCGGATCTAGTGCGTTTGCCCGCTCTCGGTTGCTGGGGCACTTCGGCAGAGACCCCCAGCAATCGAGCGCTCCTGTGCGCTCGGGCAGACGGCTTCTGTGGAGGGAATGTCGAACAAGACTCCGCGCCGTCTCGATAACGGTCGTTTTCGGTTGGGAGCTTGCCAGGGTCGTGGTGATTCGGGCGGTGCTGCCGCGGTGAGCGAGGCGTTGACGGTGCCTCGCTCACCGGGTCAGTCAGCCGTGCTTGTGTGGTGTGCGTAGGCTGCGCGTATCCAGGTGGTGATGGTCGCGGCCGCAGGGCTCAATACCCAGATGTACCAGAACAGCCCGAGGCCTGAGGGGTCATACCCGCCGCTTTGCAGGACGGATAGGCCGATATTCAGCCCCAGGGCGATCGCCCCGGAGAGGACCCAGATTGTGGTCAGTGCACCAGCCATAGCGAAGTGACTCACCTGTTCCTTTTTCTGTCGCCACCACCAGAGTGTCACCCATGCGAGGGGCGCACCAGGGATCGCGAACAGGAACCAGGAGTACAGCCCGATCACCCAGAACCCCCCTGTCCCGATCGCGCTTGTGACCAGGGCGGCGATGACAGGGACGAGAACCTCTCGTCGCGTCCGTATGGCGACGCGTGAATCGATCAACGGACTGCCACCTTTCTTAGGGGGTGAGCATGTTTACGCAGCTCGCAAGTTGAAGGCAAAAGTCTGCCAGTTCAAGTAAGCGCCGGCCTGATACGCAGGCTGGCCGATTCCCATGGGGTTGTCGTTGGTGATCCACGCGTCCACGGTGAGCGCGGATCTGGTGGTGGTAGCCCCAGCGTCCCAGGAAGGGCTGAGGAGGAATGTGACTGTGGAGCCGGGGCCGTCAACATGACCCGACGCTGACCGGAACGTCCACCCGAAGTACTGGTTCCGCGGATTGCTGGACGTCTCCCACAGCACCATATCCATAGTGCAGTGGAAGCTCGCGTTCCTAGGGGTGCACGACATCGTTGCCAGCGTTTCGAGGCACGGCATCGCGGAGGACACCGTGCTTCGCGTCCATCGCCGCGTCTCGACGCGCGCCGCGCTCACGCCCCTCGCGGGCCTGGTGCTCGCGCGCCAACCTCTCCCGTTCCAGCTGGCGACGCGCGTCTGCGCCCTCACGCTCTGACGGCGTCAGAGCCGGGTCCACGCTCGACTCGGCGACCGAGTGCTTCTTTCCGTCGCCGACCCGGAGACGGATGCTCGCGGCGTTCTTCGCCCTCCAGTTCGAGCCCTGCTCGAAGTGCTGTGCCTGCGCCATGCAGCGAGCCTACTGACGGCCTCGCTACTTTGCAGACGCTCAAGCCCTCGCGATCCCGCTCGAGCACTGCTCAGACGCCAGATACCTACTCAGACCCATCTCACTTCAACGTCTGGCCCATCGGCCACGATAAGACCACTTATCCCGACTACCGGCGCGAACCCCCTTTTTCCGTACTTCGGGACGCGACTGTCGGAGGTCGACACTCCGATCGCGGGATATAGCCCCTCCGCGCACGCATCGGGACTGTGATCGGTCGATGCGTTCAAACTAGACCGGGAGCTCTGCCCAGTCACGATCGGACTTAGGGTTCTCCGAGTTGCGCGAGAGTGGCGGGCGTCGCTTGGTCGTTCGCCACGCGGCTGAGCAACCATGCGGCGCGGCCAGCGACTTGCCGTGCGGACCTCCTGGTGTCTCGATGTTGCCGAAGAAGCTCGTCCAACAACGCTGACAACAGGACCGCCGATTCAACGTATGTTCGATGCAACCCGTACGGCGCCATACGACCTGCGTGAACGATCTGATTACGAACGTCGTAGAGACGACGCAACACGGCGGCCAGCTGATTCCGCACAAGGTCAATCTCTCGAGGGTTCAACGACGATGCTCGCTCGCGAGCGAGACGTCCCCGACCCGAACTTACCGACATCGAATGGCCAGGGAGTGCAGCCTCGACGAGTACCGCCGCGTCAGCCCGAGTCGCGATCTTCAGAACTACTGCAAGTTCATCCTCCCCTGCGCGAGCGTGCTTGGTCGCGAGAGCAGTGAACGTGTCTCGGACGTACATGCAGGTCAACACGTCGGCGGCACGATCAGCCACACTAGCGAGGCCCCCGTAATCAGCCCCGTCTGCAAACAGCGTTTCGAGGGTTCCCCAAGCCGCGATCGCAGCAGCGCGAGAGGAAGTCTGATCAGCGGCGGTCAGGAGGTCAAGTGCCGCCTCGATTTCTTCCGAGGAAGCCGTGAACATGTCCTCTCCCCCGCCGCTGTCAAGCTCCCGCACCTGGATTGCAAGGTCGGGCTTGAGTGACACGGGCGCAGACCACGCGCCCGGCGAAACCCACGCTTCGTGTGCGAACGAAAAGGCACGCTTACTATGCGATGCCCGGTGACGCTCTACGACACGCCTCATCACAAGCTGCGCCTCAGAGATCGCGGCGTACTTATCCATAGAGGTCACCCTGACCTCGAGTCCACCACGATTTTCCGGCAGGGGCACGTCCGGCAAGAGGCTTTGGAAGCGCTCCTCGAACTCACGCTGCCGCAACATTGGCGGTGCGTTGACGTTGAAACCCCTCCTCCGAACAATCGGCACAAAGACCGTCCATCCGGGCTCAGCCACGGCAGCAGTCCTTGCGACCAAGATCGCAGCTGCGAGGGTCGTCACTTCCTTGTCATGACGGAGGTAGTACGTGGCAAAGTTCACGATCCACTGATCAGACATGCCCTCTGAACGAAGAAAAGCCGCAAGCTGCCACGCCAGTGCCTCGCCGCTCACCGGGCTGTCGCCGAGATCAACATCCGCGTCCAGCACGTCGAGGTAGGCCTGAACCCAGGACGAGTACTTGCTCTCCAGCTCGTCGCCAAGGCTCGTGAGCGCATAATGGGCCGTCGAGCCGTGAACCAGCCTCTCGGGAGCGATGTTCATCTGGGGAAGAATTCCCCCGCGGTCGCGCCCTGGTATGAAGAGGTCGCTCTGCACACGCTTCTTGGCCTCATTCAAGGCGTACTTCTTGGCGCCGTCTTGGGCGCCGCCTTCGATGAGATCGAGGCAGTGCTTGAACGCGTCGACGGGGCTTGATCGCCACAATCGAGTGTTCCATCCGCGCGTCGGAGAGAACAGGGTGACTATTCTCTCCATGACGGCTTCCGCAAGACTGGCGGGTATGAACGCCATTTACGTTCCCTCCAGATCTTATCTGCGACTAAAACAGGTGCGTCCCACGGTAGCGGTAACGCTTACGGCTCGAGCTTCTCCTGCACGGCCGGTGAGGTGGAAAGGCGGAGATCGCCGCTATGACCCCGGGGCGGCAGTCAGGGCCGTGATCGACACCGCGGCCATCGCGGCGAACACGACGAGCACGAGCGCGGCACGGGATGCGGCGCGATGCGCGCATCGCAGCACGAGCCCGCCTACGACGGCCGCTCCACCCGCCGCCACGACCGCACACCACCCCGCCGCCGCGGGCGCGAACACGCACAGGAGCGCCGCCGCCCACACTCCCCCGGCGACGGGAAGAAGACGCAGATCGCGCCTCACACACCCACCCCGTCAGGGCTACGGAGGAGCATCGCCTCGCTCGGATCGTCTTTCTCGACTGTCTCGGACATCGGAACACCATACGATCGCGCCATCCGCACGCCTGGCCACGATTCCGTCGACCGTCGAGAACCCGCGAGAACCGTGCACTGTGCAGATCGGTCGATATGCAGGCCGCTGCCATGCAGGCCGTTGCAGGGCGCTGGTCAGGTCACTGCTGATCTCATCACCGACACGCTCGATGACGCGGGAACTCTCGCATCGCGGTCGGCCCGCAAGCGCCTCAGACGGAGCACCCGAGCTGGTGCCGGAAGACAACCCTGTCCCCTGCCGACGAAGAGCCACACACATCGGATGCGACAGCGGAGCTTAGGCGCAAGTGACGCGAAATGCGACCCCGTTGGCCCGATCCGCGTTACGACCTAGCGTGAGTCACACCTCTCACGTACGGCGGGCACAAGGATGTGCGCGTCGATCATGAAAGAGCTGAGAGCAGATGCCCAGCGTTGTGACTTCCGTCCTTCGGCTGGGCATCGCCAGTTCTCGACGACGGCCCCGTCGAGAGCGACGGGCACGTGGCCGGCCTCAGTGGAGGCTCGACAGCCGGAGCAGCAGTTCCGCACCGGGCAGATTGTGGAAAGCGAGTGCGTCGTCGTTAGGGTTGTTCCATGACCAGGCGTACTCGGCAACGGACCTGGATGTTCGGGGGCCTGGGCCTCATCGGGTGCGGCGTGCTGGGCGTCCTTCCTCTCAACGGAGGCGTCGTGGCAGGACCCCTCCAGGTCATCGCCGACGTGCTCTTCGCGGCATCGATCCTGCTGTTCGCGGTGGGGCTGTCGCGTGACGCCAGCGTCGTGTCCCGCCGACCGTCGGGTGTGACGGCATTGGCGATCGTGGCGATCTGGCCCCTCCTCGCCTTCGCGGTCAGCCGGGCGATGGGTGCTGGAGTACCGCCCGACGACGACGCGTGGATGGCCTATGGGTACATCGCGTTGTTCGTTCCGGCGGCCGGGGGCCTGGTCGCGGCGGTGCAGATCGCGCGGAGCAGTACCGTCCCTGCTCCCTGGCGGTGGGCGCCAGCATGGGTATTGGCCGCGCAGACCCTCGTCTGGGTCACTTCGCAGACGATCTTCGTGTCGGTGCGTCCCGGGAACGTTCAGTCTTTCGCGGACGTGGTGCAGATCCTCGGCACGCTTGCGGCGCTCGCCGGAACACTGGGGCTGGGCATCATCGCCCTCATCATCGCGGCCCGATCGAGGCCTGAAAGTGTCCAGGTATACCGCTCCCTGTGACCTCGCCTCCACCATCTGCAGCAGGCCGCGGACCTTCGTTGATCATCCCGTACCCGAGAACGGAACGCGGGTCGATTCCGCCGGGCCTCCTGCCCCGGGCTGTCGAGAGCTGCCTGTGCCTCCTCTTCGCGCCCGTTCGATCGCGGCCTTGGCGCGTCGGATACTCTCGTCGATCTCGAGAAGGGTCGTGTCGATCGCCACGTCGGGATCGATTCGGCGAAGCTCGTCGGCCCAGCGCTGGTAGACCGGGAAGAGAAAGTCGTGCTCCTTCGACACTCCTCTCGACGGGTCCGCTTGAGCTCGAGCGAATGCCGTCTCGAAGGTGGCGGTGGTCGCCAGCGTGACGACCACCGCGTCAGGCGGGGCCTGGTCCCGGAGTCGCGAGACCTCGTGCTCAGAGCCGGACCCCTCGGCGATGACGCACGTGAGATCCGTTCGCGCCCAGAGGCCGACCGTCACTTCGAAGACGAGGTGCGCTGCCTCCCAACTCGGAAGCGTCGGAAGAGCCATCGCCGCGATCTGATCGAGTTCGACCACCGCGACTCGCTCACCTCGCAGGCGCAACTCTGCGCTGAGAGCCGCGGCCACGGTGCTCTTACCCGACGCCTGCGGCCCGGCGACGATGACGAGAGCGAGAGGTACGGCGCGGGCATCCATTCCACCACCGTGCCCGATCCCGCTCGCCGCCACCAGCATTCCCGGGATTCAGTGGGCAATCACAAGCGATCGTCTGGGTCGCACACTCACCGAGTCAGACGGTTCGGTAATGCCGGTGATGTGGCGGCCGTTCGAGGACACGGGCATCGAGGTGCCGCTCGATCCGACCGAAGGTCAACGGTCAAGTGACGTCGTGGTGCTGCACGATGCCCGTAGTCTTGGCCGGTGACCGTCGATGGATCCGGCTGCGAAGGCACTCGCGCAAGACACCGCGAATGGGCGACTGCCATCCTCTTGTCCGGTCTGGTCGGCAACGTCGTCGACTGGCTCATCGTGCTGTCCCAGTTGACACTGAGTGGTGGCTTCAGGCCGTTCGTCCCGCCGTTCTCGCTCGTGACGCTGATGATCGGGGTCATCGTGAGCGTCCCCGCGATCGCTCTCACTCGTCGGGTCCGGTACGGATCGGCTGCCGCAGGGGTCGTGACGCTTGTCGGGGTGATGCTGCTGGCGGCCGCGACGTTCAACCTGGGAGCGGCGCTCCGTTCGGCGGACATCCTGTACACCTTGATCTGGTTCACGCCGATCGTGCTTGTCGCGATTCCGACGACGACGTGGATTGCGTCGCGCACGGGACACGTGTGGCGCGATTCTGCGATCGTGGTGCTCGCTTCCGTCAACGTCCTCACCATCCTGCTGATGTTGTTCTACGGCCTCCCCCGGGTATAGCGCAGAGATCAGCGACACCGGACACGCCCCTCTCGGGCACCCGCACGCGACTCGCGCACGATGCCGCTACCGTGAATCGGATGACTTCTGATCTGACGAGACTCGTTCCCGATGCCGTGCAGGAGACCCGGGACAGCGCGCTGCTGCTCCGCGTCGACGATGCCTTCTCGGGCACGGAGATCCCCCGGCTGGTGCGCGAGTGCCTGGCACGCACACTCACGGACACTCTCACGGTCCGTGACGACGGGAGCATCTTCGTGCTCACGGGCGATATCCCGGCCATGTGGCTGCGCGATTCGTCGACGCAGTTCTGGCCGTATCTGCTGCTGGCGGCCGAGCGTCCGCAGGGCGCCGTCGCCGACGTGATCGCCGGCGTGATCCGGCAGCAGTTCCGCTTCATCCGCCACGACCCCTACGCGAACGCGTTCAACATCGAGCCGAACGCCCGGGCTCACGATCCGAACGATCTGCACCCCGATCCGATGGTCTGGGAGCGCAAGTACGAGATCGACTCGCTATGCCTCCCCGTGCAGTTCGCGCATCGCTTCTGGCGCCTGACCGGTCGGGACGACGTCCTCGGACCGGATGCCGAGGAGGCGTTCACGCTCGTCGTCGAGACGCTGTCGCGCGAGCGCCGACACGAGCAGCAGTCGTCGTACCGATTCATCCGGGAGGGCGCCAACGCGCTGGACACGCTGGCCCGCGACGGACTCGGCAGCGAGGTCGCGGAGAACGGCATGACCTGGTCGGGCTTCCGTCCAAGTGACGACGCGTGCGTCTACGGCTACAACACCGCGGCGAACCTCCTCGCCGCGAGCTCCCTGCGACAGCTCGCCGAACTCACCTCCGACTCCGCCCTGGCGGAGCGCGCCCGGATCCTGGCAGACGAACTGCAGGAGGCCACACTCCGCCATGCGCAGGTCGACACGGAGGAGTTCGGCACCGTCCTCGCGTACGAACTGGACGGACGCGGGAACCACCTCCTGATGGACGACGCCAATCTGCCCAGCCTCCTCGGTCTGCCGCTCATGACGTCCCTGCGTCTCGACGATCCGCTGTACATGCGCACGCGGGCGATGGTCCTCTCCGAGAGCAACCCGTACTACTACCGAGGCGCGGAAGCTGCCGGCATCGGCAGCCCCCACACCTGGCCGGACTACGTCTGGCCGATCGCACTCGCGGTGGAAGGTCTCACCGACCCGGATCGGGACAACCAGCGGGCGATGTGCCTGCTGCTCGCCCGGACGACCGGCGGTACCGATCGGTTCCATGAGAGCTTCGACGTGAATGATCCGACGAGGTTCACCCGGCCGTGGTTCTCCTGGGCGGACTCCATGTTCGCGCTGCTGGCCTTCGAGTCGGCGGGCGAAGGACTGAGTGCGGCGCTGCGCGCCGTCGACAGCGCCTGATCTCGGCGAAGGAAATCGGGTCTCGACAGCTTTCTAATTTATAAGTAAGCTTCCTATTCAAATACCAATGGAGGTTCCTTTGTCTCAACGCAGTCTCTCCTCTCGGGAGTACGCGGCGGTCGCTCAGCTGCTCGTCCGCGGTCCTCTCACCATGCGTGAGCTCGGTGAGATGGTGGATATCTCGCAGCCCGCGATGCGGGACCTGATCGGTCGGCTCGAACGCGCGGGCGTGGTCACCGAGGCCGGCGTCGACGGCAACACCGGCCGACGAGGGCCTCAGGCCCGCCAGTACGCCGCGGTGGCGTCCCTGACCGTGATCGCCGCCGCCGAGGTCCAGCCGGGATGGGCGCGGGTATGCCTCACCGACATCGCCGGCGAACTTCGGGCGGACAGTGGACGCATCGAGGATGAGCGCGCCGAGCCGCTGGACCTCCTGCTGCGGGCTTTCGACGCCGCGGTGACCAGCGGCGACGTGGACCGGAGCGCGATCTCCCATCTCGTCGTCGCCACCCCGGGCATCGTCGACGGCGACGGCGAGCTCGTCTTCGTCGACAGCCACGTCGGCTGGGGCACCGGACTCGCTGACGCACTGGCACGGGAACTGGACTGCGACGTCCGACTCGAGAACGACCTCAACCTCGTCGCGGTCGCCGAGTGCCGCGCCGGCAACGGCCGAGACGTCGACACCCTCGCGGTCATCTGGCCCGAGGGCCCGGGCGCCTCCATCGTCTTCGACGGACGCCTCATCCGGGGCACCCACGGCTACGCCGGTGAGCTGGGACTCGTCCTGAACGACGACCCCGACCACGTCGACCTCGTCGCACGCGCCGCTCGGATGTGCCTCACCGTCTGCGCGGTCATCGATCCGGAGCGGATCCTGCTCGCGGGTGACGCGGCGACGGCACTCGGGGAATCGTTCCTGTCCGAGGTGCGCGCGCGTCTGGTGGCGGCCTCGCCTCTCCGACCGGATGTGGAGGCCGCCGGCTTCCGTCGGAGCGGCGTCATCGCCGGAGCGATCGCCTCCGCGCTCGATCACGCCCGCGTGGACTGCTACGGCGACATCGCCGCACAACAGCAGCTCACCCCGCGCGTGCTGACCCGGTGGGCGGCCGAGGATGCTCGCGAACAGCACGAGGAGGCAGGACGATGACCGCACGCACGCGACGTGGCTTCGCCGCGGTGATCGCCGTAGCGGCGCTCGCACTCAGCGGGTGCGGCCTCGGCCCGACCGAGCCGTCGCCCGATCGGGCGGGAAGCTGCACGATCACGGGCCCCGCTGCCGACGGAACTGCGCTGACGGGCGAGCCCTCCGGCAGGATCGTCTTCCAGACCACGGCACTCAAGCAGGACTTCAGCGACTACTTCGAAGGCGTCATCGCCGCGTTCGAGGAGAAGTACCCCGACACCGAGATCGTCTGGCAGGACGACCCCGGTGATGCGTCGTTCACCCAGCGCCTCGTCACGGATGCCATGGGCTGCAGTCTCCCCGACGTCGTCAACCTCAACACGACGACGGCCTACGCGCTCTACAAGTACAACTTCCTGCTCAATCTCTCCACCGCCGCGCCCGAGGTCGGCGACGACTTCCTCCCCTCGCTCTGGGACAGCCTGCTCTTCCCCGATGACGCGGACCACTACGTGATGCCGTGGTACTGGGGCCTGCTCGGACTGCAGACCTACAACAAGGAGCTGATGCTCGAGGCGGGGCTCGACCCGGAGAATCCTCCGACGACCTTCGCCGAGCAGTTCGCCGCCGCCGAGAAGATCGGCGCCGACGCGGGCGGCGCCTACACCGCGTTCGTCGCGAACCCGCGCACCCGGGTCCCCAGCGACTGGCAGATGATGGAAGCCGAGATCATGAACGAGGATCAGACCGAGTTCACCTTCGGCGACGATCAGCGGGTCATCGACTGGCTGACCCAGTTCCGGGCGGCATTCGCCTCCGGCGGTCTCCCGACCGACACCCTCTCGTCCGACACCGATGTCACCCAGCTCTACTCGACCGGTGACCTCGTGTGGGGATCGACGAACGGTTCGTATCTCCGCTACGTGCAGGAGACCAACGCGAGCGTCTATGAGAAGACCGGCGCGGCGCCGTTGGTCGACACCGGAGGCCGAGGGCTCGTCGACAGTCAGCTCATCGCCGTGCCGACGACCAGCAAGAACCCCGTGACGGCGGTGGCCTTCGCGACGTTCCTGCTCAGTCCCGAGAACCAGTCCGCCTTCGTCTCCGACCCGCGGATCAGCAACTTCCCCTCCACGACGGAGTCCATGGAGATTCCGAAGTTCACCGAGGTGAACGGCACCGCGCCGCTCGATGAGGCCCTGCGCGTCTCGGTGGAGCTGGCGAAGGATGCCGAGAGCAGTGCGCTCTACCCGTGGTCGGACTCGATCAACTCCGCCGTGCTCGCAGAACTGCAGCTCGCGATCGCCGGACGCAAGAGTCCGGAGCAGGCGCTCCAGGATGCGCAGCGCAAAGCAAACACGATCCTCCAGACGGAAGACTGACCATGACGACGATGTCCCTCTCTCAGCCGTCGACGACGTCACGTCGCCGACCGGATCCGACCGCGCGCAGCGGTGCCGCACTCTACCGACGCTGGTGGGTGCCGCTGCTCTGGACGGCGCCGACCGTCGTGCTCATCGCCGTGTTCGGCATCTTCCCCTTCCTCAACACGGTCGTGCTCTCGTTCAGCAACGCGCGTCCCCTCGGTGGCGGCCGGCTGATCGGAACGGCGAACTACGAGCGGATGTTCGCCGACCCCGCGTTCTGGCGGGCGACGGGCAACAGCATCTTCTACGCGATCGTCGCCGTGCCTCTGCTGGTGCTACTTCCCCTGCTGCTCGCCCAGCTCGTCATGAAGCACGCACCCGGTATCGGGTTCTTCCGGACGGCGTTCTACATGCCGGTCATCGCCTCGATGGTGGCGGTCGCCCTCGTCTGGCAGAACCTCTTCGCGGACCGCGGGCCGATCAACACGGCTCTCGCCCAGATCGGGCTGATCGACAGCCCGATCCCCTTCCTGTCGGACGGGACGCTCCTGCTGCTCTGCTCGATCGCGCTGACGGTGTGGAAAGGGCTCGGCTGGTACATGATCTTCTACCTCGCGGCGCTCGCGAACGTGCCGAAGGAGCTGCATGAGGCCGCAGAGCTCGACGGGGCCGGTGCGATCCGCCGGTTCTTCAGCATCACCGTTCCCGGCGTGAAGCTGACGATGCTCCTCGTCGCGATCATGGCCGGAACCGGATCGCTGCGCGTCTTCACCGAGATCTACGTGCTCGGAGGGGCGACCGGCGGGGTCGGAGGCGAGGCACGCACGCTGCCGTTCTACATCAGGGACGCCGCGTTCGATCCGATCAGCGGAAGCACCGGATACGGATCCGCCGTCTCCGTAGCCCTGTTCGTCCTGACCATCGGACTCGCGATCGCCGCGCACAAGCTCTCGGGAAAGCAGGACGAACGATGACGTCGACGAAGCCGCTCCGGCGCCGACTCACCACGGCGCGCTCGCGCGCGCTGATCATCCGGTACGCACTGTGCGTGATCGTGCTGTTCCTCACCGTCGGACCGCTGCTCTGGCAGCTGTCGGCGTCCCTGAAGGGCCCCGACGAGGCTGTTCTCGGTTCCGACGCCACGATCCTTCCGCAGTCCCCCACGCTCGACGCCTACTTCACGGTCTTCGACCAGGTGCCGATGGCGCGATACATCTTCAACAGCCTCGTGCTGTGCGTGTTGTCGGTCACCTCGCAGATCGTCTTCCCGACCCTGGCCGGCTTCATGCTGTCCCGACGCGGCTGGCGTGGCTCCCGAGGGTTCTACTGGCTCCTCATCCTGTCGATGATGTTCCCCCTCGAGACGATCATGGTCTCGCTGTACACCATGGTCAGCTCGATGGGCATCGACGACAATCCGGTCGGCGTCTGGCTGCCCGGCGCGATCGCCGCGGTCAACGTGCTCATCATGCGCGCCGCCTTCAGTGCCGTGCCGGATGAGATCGAGGAGGCGGCGATGCTCGACGGCGCGAACGAGTGGAGCCGCTTCCGCCGGATCTTCCTGCCGCAGGTGAAGGGTTCCCTCGTCGTGGTCGTGATCAACTCCTTCATCAGCACCTGGGACGACTTCCTCTGGCCGTTCATCGTGCTGCGCAGCGAGGAGATGTTCACCCTCGCGCTGGGCCTCTCGCGGCTCAACGCCTCCTCGCTGGCGTTCGACCCCCGCGTCGTGATGGCGGGAGCCGTCGTCGCGATCGTGCCGATCGTCATCCTGTTCATCTTCCTGCAGCGCCACTTCTTCCGCGGTATCGAATCTGGAGCCATCAAATGACAGTCCTCCCCACCCCCGGACAGCTTGCCTGGCAGCGCGCCGAGATGGGCCTCTTCGTGCACTTCGGTCTGAACACCGTGCACGGCAAGGAATGGAGCAACGGGACCCTGCCCGCCGCGAGCTTCGAGCCGACGGATCTCGACGCGCGCGCCTGGGCGCGCACGGCCGTCGAGCTGGGCGCGCGCTACATCGTCCTGACCGCGAAGCACCACGACGGGTTCTGTCTCTGGCAGACCGAGACGACGGATTACTCCGTCGCGGCATCGGCCTGGAAGGACGGCCACGGCGATGTCGTCGCGGAGGTCGCCGACGCCTGCCGCGAGGCGGGCATCGGGTTCGGCATCTACCTGTCGCCGTGGGACCGCAACGCCGAGTGCTATTCCGACGAGCGCGCCTACAGCGAGTTCTACGCCCGCCAGCTCACGGAGCTCTGCACGCGGTACGGGGCGTTGACCGAGATCTGGTTCGACGGCGCGGGGTCGGACGGGTACACCTACGACTGGGAGCGCATCGCGGGCGTCATCACCGAGCACCAGCCCGACGCCATGGTGTTCAACATGGGACGGCCCACGATCCGCTGGGTGGGCAACGAGAACGGCCTTGCCAGCGACCCGGTCGAGTACGTCGTCTCGCAGACCCAGCTCAGCAACTACACCGCGGAGACGCTCGACGTGCGGGAGGAGCTGTACATGCCGCCCGAGTGCAACGTGTCGTTGCGCCGCGGCTGGTTCTGGCATCCGGATGACGAGGCGAAGACAGTCGATCACCTCACCGCGATCTACTATGCCTCGATCGGCATGGGCGCGAACCTCCTGCTGAACGTGCCGCCGACGCCGCAGGGCGTCTTCGACCCGGCGGACGTGCAGAGGCTGCACGACTTGCGGGCGGAACTCGATGCGCGCTTCGCGCATCCGATTCCGGCGCGCGTCGAGCGGGTCGCCGACGGATGGGTCGCGCGCTTCCCCGCTCCGGTCCGGATCGATCACGTGAGGATCCGGGAGGAGCTCCGCGACGGCCAGCGGGTCACGCGGCACGCGGTGCGGATCGCCGGGGAGACGGTCGCCGAGGCTCTCACGATCGGGCAGGGCCGTCTGCACGCCTTCCCGGCGACGTCGACGGAGGAGATCCACATCACCACCGAGGGCGACGGGGCGCTGGTGACCGAGGTGATCGGATACCGCACCGGTCATGAGAGCATCCCCCAGCCGCCGGCGGGGTACGTGGCACCGACGACGGCACCGCTCGACGAATGAACGACATCATCGACCTCGGCGGCCTGCCCTGGACCGTCCGACCGTACGGCGCTCTTCCGGCAGACGCACCGGATGCCGCCGATGCCGGGTTCCCCGCCGTCGTGCCGGGGTGTGTGCACGACGATCTCCTCGCCGCGGGCGTCATCCCCGACCCGTACTCGGGAACGGTCGAGAAGGAGCTCGGCTGGGTCGCCGAGACGGACTGGTCGTATCGAACCGTCTTCGACCTCGCCCCCATCGCCGACGGCGACGGGTGGCGACTGGAGTTCGACGGTCTGCAGACGGTCGCGGAGATCGAGGTCAACGGTCAGTCCCTCGCTCGCACCGAGAACATGCACCGCCGCTACGCGTTCGACGTGAGTCCGTTGCTGCACAGCGGACAGAACGAGGTGCGCGTCCTCTTCCGCTCCGCGGTCGCGGAGATGCGGGCGCGCGCGGATGCCGACGGCATCGACTATCCCTACGACTGGGCGCACCCGTACAACCGGCTGCGCACCATGGCCTCCAGCGTGGGGTGGGACTGGGGGCCGACGCTGGTCTCGGCCGGGATCTGGCGCGCAGCGCGCCTGCGCCGCATCGGGGAACGCTCGCTCGAGGTCGATCTGAGCACACGGCTGTCCGCCGATCTCCAGGACGGCACCCTCGTGGTGGACACCACCCTCACCACCCGCGACGGATCCACGGAGCAGGACGTCGAGGTGACCCTGGGCGTCCACCGCTGGGTGCGCACGGTCCCGATCGGGCGCACCCGCCTCGAACTCCCCGTTCCGCGACCGGAGCCGTGGTGGCCGGCCGGGCACGGAGATCCCGTGCTGCAGGAGGTCACTGTCGGCTTCGCCGGAGAGAATCCCACGCCCCGCGGTCGCGTGGGCTTCCGCCACGTCGCGGTCCGCACGGACGCCGACGTCTTCGGCCGATCGTTCGAACTGCAGGTGAACGGCAAGGCGCTCTTCGTGCGCGGTGTCAACTGGATCCCGGACGACGTCTTCCCGTCTCGGATGACTCGGGACCGCTATGCCGCCCGCATCGCGGAGGCGACCGCGGCGAACGTCTCGCTGCTGCGGGTCTGGGGCGGAGGCATCTACGAGGGCGCTGACTTCCACAGGCTCTGCGACGAGCAGGGAATCCTCGTCTGGCAGGACTTCCTGTTCGCGTGTGCCGCCTACCCCGAGTCGGAGGAGATGCTTGCCGAGGTCGGCGCAGAGGCGACGGACGTCGTCTCACGACTCGGCGGTCACCCCAGCATCGCGGTGTGGAACGGCTCGAACGAGAACCTGCTGGCGTGGCACGACTGGGGGTGGCCGGACCGGCTGGGCACGCATGCCTGGGGAGAACGCCTCTACCGCGAGATCCTGCCTGGCGCGCTCGCGGAGCATCTGCCCGATGCGATCTACGTGCCCTCCAGTCCTTTCTCGCTCACGCCCGAGGTGCATCCGAACACCCCCGGTGACGGCACGGTGCACCTGTGGGATCCGTGGAACAGGCTCGACTACGCCCACTACCGCGACTCCGTCCCCCGGTTCGCGGCGGAGTTCGGGTTCCAGGCTCCGGCGAACTGGTCGACGCTCGCCGCGGCGCTGGGTCCCGACGACATGCATCCGGACTCTCCGACGATGATCGCGCGCCAGAAGCAGCCGAACGGCATGGCGAAGCTCCGGGACCGGCTGCACCCGCGTTTTCCCGACCCCGAGCGGATCGCCGCCGACGGCCCGAGCTGGCACTTCGCCACGCAGCTCAACCAGGCCGAGGCGATCCGCGTCGCGATCGAGCACTTCCGGTCGTGGTGGCCGCGCACGGCCGGAAGCATCGTGTGGCAGTTCAATGACACCTGGCCGGCTCTCTCCTGGTCCGTGCTCGATGCCGCCGGCGGCCGCAAGCTCGGCTGGTATGCGCTGCGCCGCGCCTACGCCGATCGACTGGTCACGGTGCAGCCGCGCGAGGCCGGCCTGACCCTGCTCCTGGTCAACGACACCGACGAGGACTGGATCGATGAGGCCGTCGCTCGTCGCGTCGCCCTCGCGGGACAGGTGCACGCGGAAGAGCGGATCCCGTTCCGCGTCGAGGCGCGTTCGGTGAGCGCCTTCGTCCTCCCGACCACGCTCACACTGCCCGTCGAGCAACGTGACGAGATCATCGTCGTCGATGCGGGCGCCCCGCGGGCGGACGGCTCGCACCGGGCCGTGCACACCTTCATGCTCGACGACGGGGTCCGTTGGGAGTCGCCGCGCTTCGAATCCGCCGTCACGTCGCGTCCCCCGTCCGGAGGCGTCCTGACCGAGGTGACGATCACGGCCCGCAGTGCGCTGTGCGGCCTGAGCGTACAGGCGGATCGCCTCGATCCGGGCGCCGTCGTCGACAGCGCCCTGGTCACCCTCCTCCCCGGGGAATCCCACACGTTCCGCATCCGATCGGCCGGCCCGCTGGAGCCGGAGAGCCTCGTGAACTGGCCGGTCCTCGCCACCCGAAACGAGTTCCACCGATGAGTCATGCCCCCGACATCCTGCGCTCACTCTCGCTCCGCGAGCGAGTCGGACAGCTGAATCAGCGCCTGTACGGCTGGGACTGTGTGCGGCGCACGAAGAGCGGCTGGGAGCTGACCGATGCGTTCCACGCCGAGCTCGAGCGCTGGTCGGGCATGGGCGCACTGTACGGCCTCTTCCGCGCGGACGCCTGGTCGGGCCGCGACTGGACCAGCGGCGTCCGGCCGGAAGAGCGTGTCGAGGTCGCGGCCCTCGTGCAGGAGGCCGCGGTCGGCGCCTCCCGACACGGGATCGGCGTGCTGCTTTCGGAGGAAGCGCCGCACGGTCATCAGGCGCTCGGCGCCTCCCTGCTGGCGGTGAACCTCGCCGGCGGCGCGACCTGGGACCCGGCGCTCATCGAGTCCGCCGCGGAGGCCGTGTCCGCCTCGATGCGGGCGCAGGGCGTGCATCTCGCTCTCGTGTCCACACTCGACGTGCTGCGCGACGGTCGCTGGGGCCGCTCCGAGGAGTGCTTCGGCGAGAGCCCGCTGCTGGCCGCCGAGATGACCGCGGCCGTGGTGCGGGGGATGCAGGGCCGGGACCGATCGGCGATCGTCGACGGCACCGGGGTCGGTGTCGTGCTCATGCACTTCGCCGGACAGGGCGACGGACTCGGCGGCCGTAACGGGCAGTCGGCGCAACTCGGACTCCGTGACCTTCGCGAGGTGCACCTCGCTCCCGCGCGCGTCGGCGTCGCGGAGGGAGCCCTCGGGGTCATGGCCGCCTACACCGACATCGACGGGGTGCCGTGCATCGCCGACCGTGCGCTGCTCACCGGCATCCTGCGAGACGAGTGGGGCTTCGACGGCATCGTCATGGCCGACGGCAAGGCGATCGATCGGCTCATCGCACAGCTCGGGTCGCCGCTCTCCGCCGGTGCGGCGGCACTCGCGGCGGGAGTCGATCTCAGCCTGTGGGACGAATCGTTCGCTCATCTGGAGGAGGCCGCCGAGCGCCTGCCCGCGCTCGCGGGGGCCATCGATGCCGCGTGCCTGCGGGTTCTGTCGGTGAAAGAGAAGTTCGGTCTGCTCGAATCGGTCTCCGGGGACTCGGATCCGGCTTCCGCGCGGCGGGAGACGATCCGCGCGGCCGACGACCGTGCCTCCGCCGCTGCCCGGGAGATCGCCGCTCGCTCCCTCGTGCTGCTGCAGAACCACGATGCCCTTCCGGTGATGCAGGACGGCGGGCGCTGGGCCGTGATCGGGCTCCTCGCGGACGAGGCGACGGCGTTGCTGGGCGACTACGTGCCGCCGTTGCGGGAGGGTGACGGGGACAGTGTGCTGGCCGCGATCCGGCGGCGTGCATCGGAGCGCGGCGCCGCTCTCCTCGTACCGCCGGTGGTGCACGGCGAGATCGATGACGCGGCACGGGCGGAGCTCTCGGACGTCGACCAGGTCTTCGTCGTCCTCGGGGGAACCAGTCACCGCGAGGTCGGCGATGTCTTCGCCGAGAACGGCGCCGCGGTCGCCACGTCCGCCGACACCGGAGAAGGGGTCGACCGCGCGGACCTGCGTCTCCCCCACCGACAGGACTCGCTTGTGCGCGCGATCCGCGGCGCCACAGATGCTCCGGTGATCGCGATCGTCGTCACCGGACGGCCCTACGTGCTCACCGAGGTCGCGGCGAATGCGGACGCGATCCTGTTCGCCGCCTATCCCGGGCCCGGCGGCGCCGAGGGGATCGCGCAGGTGGTGTTCGGCGAGAGGCAGCCGGTGGGTCGCACGGTGGCCACGCTTCCGTCGCACCCGGGCGTGGCCCCCGTTCACCACGACGACCGGCACGCGACCGAGAACGTGTACGCCGACGTGCCGACGCCGGTCTTCCGCCGACTCGGATCAGGCGCCGGTTACGCCGCCGTCCGCGGTGAGATCGTCGAGTGCTCTGTCGACGGAGATGTCCGTATCCGTGTCGCGCTCTCGAGCGTCTCGCGCTCGATCGGGTGGACCGGAGGCGCCGAGGACGTCGTCCAGGTCTATGCGCGGCGGTCGGGCGGAGTCGTCGTCCCCCGGCGTGCCGAACTCGTCGCCTTCCAGAGGGTGGCTCTCGACGCGCAGGAGCGCCGCGAGATCAGCATCTCGATCCCCGTGGAGCGGGTGTTCCTCCCGCCGGATGAGCGGGCACCGCTCGCGGAGACCGTCACGCATCTCACCGTCATCGTCGGAGGAGAGGAACACTCTCTGATGCTCGCCGTCTGACGGCGGGCCGCGCGCATGCTTGATACCGTCGATCGTATGAACGTGTTCGGAATCCTGATCGCGGCCTCGGGGATGCTCCTGTTCCTCACCGCCCTGACCATGGCGCTCCGCGCGAACGCGACCTCCCGCATCCCGTTCTGGCGCAGCCCGGCGGTCAATCCGCCGGGTTCGATCGCGATGCGGGCGATCGGCGCGGCGCTGCTGGTGCTGGGGGCGATCCTGCTCAGCGCGACAGCCGGGTGGTGGGCGCTGGGGATCCTCGCGGTCGTCCCCGCGGTCACCGTGCTCGCGCTCGTCGTGCACAACCGCGGCATCGCTCACCCCGAGGCCTGACTCACACCCGGGCGCCGTCGCGGATGGCCTCCAGCAGCTTCTCGCCGATCCCCGGCACGGCCAGCAGATCGTCGATCGACTGGAAGCGTCCGTTCTCCTCCCGCCACGCGATGATGCGCTCGGCGAGAGCGGGACCGATCCGGGGCAGCGTCTCCAGCGCGGCCTGATCCGCGGTGTTGAGATCGATCAGCCCGTCGGTGGGAGCCGCCGCACCGGGGCCGCCCGGTGTGGCCCCCGCCACCGGCACGACGATCTGCTCCCCGTCGGCGAGCAGCCGCGCCAGGTTCACCGAGGCGAGGTCGGCGTCGTCCGTCGTGCCGCCCGCCGCGGCCAGCGCGTCGACGAGTCGGGCGTCGAGGTCGAGGACGTACAGGCCCGGGCGGTCGACGGCCCCCAATACGTGCACGTAGAGCTCCCCCGTGGGCGTGGACGTGGCCGCTGCCGCCGCGGGTCGCACGGTCTCGGTGGGTGGCGCCTGTCCGCGCAGGAGGCCGAATCCGACCGCTGCCGAGAGCACGACCAGCGCGAGGACGACCGCCGCGCCGAAGCTCAGCGACAGTCGCCGCGGGCGGGCCGTTCCCCCGGATGGCGAGGACGTCTCGGCAGCGGTCATCGCGCCAGGTTATGACCGCGGACACACTCTCAGCGCCCGGCAGTACGGCCGCGGTGGATAACCGCGACCGTCCTGCGTCGGTGCAGGCCCGCTCACTCGTAGCGGAGCGACTCCACCGGATCGGCCTGCGCGGCTCGTGCCGCGGGCAGCGTGCCGGCGAGGAACGCGATCAGCATCACCACGACGATCACACCCGCGATGGATACCGGGTCGAATGCGATCAGGGTCAGACCCGGGAGGTCGGCCAGCAGGGTGCCGGACAGCGCCTGACTGATCGCCGTACCGGCCACCACGGCCAGAACCGCCCCGATCGCGCTGCCGAGGAAGCCGATGAACGCCGCCTCCAGGCTGAACAACGTGAACACACGACCGCTGCCCATGCCCATCGCCTTCATCAGACCGATCTCACGGGTGCGCTCCTGCACGCTCATCAACAGCGTGTTGACGATGCCGAAGCTCGCCGCGAGGAGCGCGATGACGGCGAAGGCGTTGAGCACCAGCACGATGCCGTCGACGACCGTCTTGAAGGCCCCGAGCTGGTCGGCCACCGTGCTGCCGGTGTATCCGGCATCCGCCAGGCGGTCCTTGAGCGCGGTGACGTCGGCATCGGTCGCCTCTGGATCGAACCGCACGCTCGCCTGCGCATAGCGCTCGACCTGATCCGCCGGGACGCCGATGTTCTGCGCCTCGAACAGCTCGTCGGTCAGCGCATCGTTCGGGATGACGCTGGCACCCGCGGGCGAGGCGAGCCCCTCCTCGGCGACACCCACGATCGTGGCCTGCACGAGGTGCTGCTCCCGCTGCGCATCCGTGATCCCGATCACCACGACCTCGCCGATCGCGGCCGCGTCGTCGTCGAATCCCAGCGGTTCGACATACGACACCGGCAGCACGAGCTGCGCCTGGTCCGCCTCGTCATCCGGTGCGGATCCGGCGGCGAGCTGGACGGTCTGCCCTTCCACGAGGCTGCCCGCGTTCACCACGAACCGGGTGCCGTCCCCGAACTGGATGAAGTCCGCCGCGAGGGATTTCGTGGCCTGCACGTCGAGGACGCCGTCGACATCGGCGAGCGTGTCGAGGTCATCCGGCGTCAACGCGACCACCGTCTGACCCGGCACGGCCGAAGTGGCGCTCTCGATGCTGTCGGGGTCGTACTCCGCGGGACCGGAATCCGTGCCGCCGAGCGCCGCCGACGACTCGGAGGGCTTCGTCACGATCATGATGTCGGAGGCGCCCACGCTGCTGACCGTGTCATCGATGTAGGCGTTGATGCCGGTTCCGAGACCGTTCGTGAGCGTGAGGGTGAACGCGCCGACGAAGATCGCGAGGATCGTCAGCAGCGTGCGGGTCTTCGAACGGAAGGTGTTGGCGATCGCGGAGCCGATCAGGTCGACGGTCTTCATGCGGCCACCGCCGCGGAGTCCTCGAGCAGCTGCCCGTCGCGGATCAGGATGCGTCGGTCGCACCGTGCGGCGAGCTCTTCGTCATGCGTGACGACGATGAGGGTGATGCCGTTCTCCCGATTCAGCGCGAACAGGATGTCCTCCACCACGCCTCCCGTGTGGGTGTCGAGGTTGCCCGTGGGTTCGTCCGCGAAGATGATCCGCGGATTGTTGACCAGGGCGCGCGCGATCACCGTGCGCTGCTTCTGCCCTCCGGAGAGATCGACAGCCCTGTTCTTCGCCTTGTCGTCGAGCTCCAACTGCTGCAGGGCCGCCATGCCGCGCCGACGCCGCTCGGACCGGCTGATGCCGGCGATCTTCAGCGGCAGGATCACGTTCTCGAGCACGGTCGAGTTCGCGGTGAGGAAGAACTGCTGGAACACGAAGCCGAACGTGCGGTTGCGCGTGCGGTTCAGTCGCGCGCCCTTGAGTGTGCGTGTGTCGA
Organism: Microbacterium sp. TW_SC_2; assembly: GCF_055361165.1. Lineage (NCBI taxonomy): Bacteria > Bacillati > Actinomycetota > Actinomycetes > Micrococcales > Microbacteriaceae > Microbacterium > Microbacterium sp. TW_SC_2. Next base: position 1,906,751 of record NZ_CM143952.1, read on the forward strand.
CGCCCTCCAGCTCCACGGAGCCCGCCGAGGGCGCGTCGAGAAGCGCGAGCACGTGCATGAGCGTGGACTTGCCGGATCCGCTCTTGCCGACGATCGCGACACTCTCCCCCTCGCGGATGTCGATGCTCACGCCCTTCAGGGCATCGAAGCGGTTCGGACCCTTCCCGTACGACTTGTGCACGTCGCGTACCGAGATGATGGGGGTCGTCATGGGTTCTCCTTCGTCGAATCCGGGGTGTCCGGGCTGGTGTGTTCCACCCTCCCCCGGGGCCCCGGCTCGGCGCGTCCACCGGGCGGGGTCATTCCGCGTACCGCGATCGCGGTACACGGACGTCTGCGGTGGGTGGATGCCGCGGACCCCGCGCACACGACACAATGGGGGGATGCCGGCGACCGCGTGGAGAGAGGACCGTCCCCACGCGTTCCCCACGCCGCCCGCCTGGGTCGGCGATCTGCTGGCCGCAGCGATCATCGTCGCCCTCGCCCTCGTCCCCCTGCCCGGCCAGGAGCACGAGCCCCGCACGGCGTTCACGATCTCGGCGATGGTGGCCCCCGCCCTGCTGCTGCCGCTGCGGCGGCGCTTCCCGATCGCGGTGCTCGGCGCGGTGATCGCCCTCTACGGCGTCGCCGCGCTCATCGGCACCCTCTCGCCGGGCATCATCATCGCCTCGGCGATCGCGATGTTCGGCGTCGCCAACCGTCGATCGCGGCGCGAGAGCCTGATCATCACCGGCTGCGCGGTGGTGGCCGTCGCGGTCCTGAGCCTGTTCGCGGCGCTCGGCGGCGTGTTCGATCCGCGGGTCGTGCAGTTCGTCATCACGGTGGCCTTCGCGGCCGCGGCGGGAGATGCCACGCGATCACGCCGCGAGTACATCACGGCCACGACGGAGCGAGCGGAACGGGCCGAGCAGACCCGGGAGGCCGAGGCGAGGCGCCGGGTCACCGAGGAGCGCCTGCGCATCGCCCGTGATCTCCACGACGCGGTGGCGCATCAGATCGCCGTGATCAGTCTGAACGCCGGCGTCGCGACCTCGGCTCTCGACGAACGACCCGAGCGAGCCCGCGAAGCGCTCGTCTCGATCCGCAGCGCGGCCCGTGCGGTGCTCGGCGAGATCGGCGACCTGCTGGAGGTCCTGCGCAGCGAGGACGGTTCCGATGAGCGCTCCTCCTCCCCCCAGGCCGGACTCGACCACCTCGACGAGCTGATCGATCAGTTCCGCGAGGTGGGCCTCACGGCGCACGTGCGGGTCGAGGGCGATCTGGCGGCGGTCACCGGCGCGGCATCCCTGGTGGCGTACCGGGTGGTGCACGAGGCGCTCACCAACGCGCACAAGCACGGCGCGGAGCAGCGGGCCCATGTACTCCTCACCGTCGCCGACGACCACGCGTCGATCGTCGTCACGAACCCGGTCCCGTCGGCGCACGACACCGCGCTCCGCGAGAGCGGCAGCGGTCGGACAGCGGCGGAGGGCGGCGGCAACGGACACGGTCTGCTCGGCCTGCGCGAACGTGTCGCCGCCGTGCGCGGCACCGTGTCCGCCGGACCCGCCCCCGGCGGCTATCTGCTCGCCGTCGTCCTCCCCCTGACGAAGGAGAACTCCGGATGACCACTGTGCTCGTCGTCGACGACCAGTCGCTGATCCGCCAGGCCATCACCGACATCCTCAGCGGCCACGCCGACATCGAGGTGCTGGGCGACGCCCGCGACGGGAAGGAGGCCGTGGCATCGGCGCGCGAGCTGCGCCCCGATGTGGTGATCATGGACATCCGGATGCCGAACCTCGACGGGATCGGCGCCACGGCGGAGATCTGCGCCGACCCCGCCCTGTCGGAGACCCGAGTCCTCATCCTCACCACCTTCGAGGAGGACGAGTACCTCGTGGCCGCCCTCCGCTCCGGGGCCAGCGGGTTCATCGGCAAGGGTGCCGAACCCGAGGAGATCGTGCACGCGGTACGCGCCGTGCACGCCGGTGATGCCCTGCTCTCGCCGACCGCGACGCGTAACCTCATCACGAAGTACGTGCTGCAGACTCCCCCGGTGCCCGCCGCGCACCTGCCTCCGCCTGCGGGGTACGACCAGCTGACCGAGCGCGAACGCGAGGTCTTCCTGCTCGTCGCCCGTGGCCGCGCCAATCAGCGAATCGCGGACGATCTGTTCATCTCGCCGCTCACGGCCAAGACGCACGTCAACCGCATCATGGCGAAGCTGCACGCGCACGATCGCGCGCAACTCGTGATCCTGGCCTACGAGAGCGGCCTGCTCTCCCCCGGGAATCCGTGAGCGGACGCGGGAGCCCGCGTCCGCTCAGCCGGTGACGATTCAGCCCTTGACGACGATGCTGACGATCTTCGGCGCGCGCACGATGACCTTGACGATCTCCCGTTCGCCGATCGCGCGGATCACGCGCTCGTCCGCGCGGGCGAGAGCCTCGAGCTCCTCCTCGCCGATGCGCGCCGGAACCTCGAGCTGCGCGCGGACCTTCCCGCCGATCTGGACGACGGCGGTGACCGAGTCCTCGACGAGCAGCGCGGGGTCGGCGGACCGCCACGTGACGAGCCCGACGGAGGGCTGGTGGCCGAGGATCTCCCACATCTCCTCCGCGGTGTGCGGGGCGATCAGGTCGAGCATCACCGCGATGGTCTCAGCAGCCTCGCGCACGGCGGGGTCGGCCGCACCCGCGGAACCGTCGATCGTCTTGCGGGTGATGTTCACCAGCTCCATGAGGCGCGCGACGAGCACGTTGAACTTCGTCTGCTCGACCAGTGCCGGGGCTTCCGCCAGCAGGCGGTGGGTGGCACGCCGGAGCGCGGCGTCCCCGCCGTCGAACACGACGTCGACCGCACTCGAGACCTCGTTCGCGATGCGCAGCGCGCGCGCGAGGAACTTCTGGGCGCCGGTCGTCGAGACGTCGGCCCAGTCCTTGTCGTCCTCCACCGGACCGGCGAACGCGAGACCGACGCGCAGCGCATCGGCACCGTAGGCGTCGAGCTCCTCCTCGAACAGCACGAGGTTGCCCTTGCTCTTCGACATCTTCGCGCCGTCGAGGAGGACCATGCCCTGGTTGATCAGGTTGGAGAACGGTTCGGTGAAGTCGATCAGCCCCATGTCGAACAGCACCTTCGTGATGAAGCGTGCGTACAGCAGGTGCAGGATCGCGTGCTCGACGCCGCCGATGTACGAGTCCACCGGCGCCCAGCGTGCGGCCTGCGCCGGGTCGAAGGCCACGGTGTCGCTGTTCGGCGAGAGGAAGCGCAGGAAGTACCAGGAGCTGTCGACGAACGTGTCCATGGTGTCGGGATCGCGCAGCACGGGTTCCCCGGACTCGGGATCGACCGTGCGCACCCAGCTCTCGGCTGCGCCCAGCGGCGAGGATCCCTTCGGCTTCAGATCGAGGCCCTCGACGCTGGGAAGCGTCACGGGCAGCTGGTCCTCCCGCACGGGGATGATGCGTCCGTCCTCGGCGTGCAGCATCGGGATCGGCGTGCCCCAGAAGCGCTGACGCGAGATCAGCCAATCGCGCAGTCGGTAGTTCTTCGCCGCTCGACCCGTGCCGGACGCCTGAAGCTGCTCGATCGCGCGGGCGATCGCGTTGCGCTTGGACAGGCCGTTCAGTGCGCCGGAGTTGATCATGCGGCCTTCGCCCGTCAGCGCGACACCGGTGGATGCCGGGTTCTGCTCGTCGAGCGCGGCATCGGGGTCGATCGGCACGCCCTCATCGTCGACCTCGATCACCCGCATCGCTCCCGTGACGGGCGCGGTCGTGTCGACGACGACCTTGACCGGCAGGTCGAACGCGCGAGCGAAGTCGAGGTCGCGCTGATCGTGCGCGGGAACGGCCATCACGGCGCCGTGCCCGTAGTCGGCGAGCACGTAATCTGCGGCCCAGACGGGCAGCTTCTCGCCGTTGACCGGGTTGATCGCGTAGCGCTCCAGGAAGATGCCGGTCTTCGGGCGGTCCGTGGACTGCCGGTCGATGTCGGTCTCCTTCTGCACCTGCGTCAGGTAGTCCTGGAAGCGGCGGCGCACGTCCTCCGAGGCGTCGACGACCAGCTCGGCAGCCAGGTCGGAGTCGGGGGCGACCACGAAGAAGGTCGCACCGTGCAGGGTGTCCGGGCGCGTGGAGAACACCGTGACCGGCTCCTCGCGTCCCTCGATCACGAAGTCGACGTCGGCTCCGATGGAGCGGCCGATCCAGTTGCGCTGCATCTGCAGCACCTTGTGCGGCCAGAAGCCTTCGAGCTGGTTCAGGTCGTCGAGCAGTCGGTCCGCGTAGTCGGTGATCTTGAAGTACCACTGGGTGAGCTTCTTCTTCACGACCTCGTAGCCGCAGCGATCGCAGCGGCCGTCGACGACCTGCTCGTTCGCGAGCACGGTCTGGTCGTTCGGGCACCAGTTCACGGCGCTCTTCTTGCGGTAGGCGAGACCCCGCTCCTGCAGCTTCAGGAACAGCCACTGGTTCCAGCGGTAGTACTCCGGGTCGGAGGTGTGCAGTACGCGCGACCAGTCGAACGACACCCCGTAGGAGTGGAACGCCTTCTTCTGCTGCGCGATGTTCTGATACGTCCACTCGCGGGGATCCGCGCCCTGGCGGATCGCGGCGTTCTCGGCCGGCAGGCCGAAGGAGTCCCAGCCGATCGGGTTGAGCACGTTGTGCCCGCGGTGACGCCAGAAGCGCGCCACGATGTCGGAGTACAGGTAGTTCTCGGCGTGCCCCATGTGCAGGTCGCCCGAGGGGTAGGGGAACATCGCGAGCACGTAGCGCCGCGGCCGGGTGTCGTCGTCCCCGCCCGTGCGGAAGGTCTCGTTCTCTGCCCAGTACTTCTGCCATTTGGCCTGGATGGCGTGTGCCGACGACGACTCGTCCTCGGCCGGAGCGGTGGACAGGTTCTCAGACAACGAACACACGACCAATCTGAAGGGAAAAACGGGATCAGTTCAGGATATCGGAACCCCAGAGCACCGGCAGGACAGCGCCGAGCGCGGCCAGCGGCGCCCTCGCCTTGGTCGCCACCTCCGCGACCTCCGCCGCGGGGACCGACCCCCAGGTGATGCCCCCACCCGCGCCGACGACCGCCTCGTGCGGCTCGACCACGATGCTGCGGATCACCATCGCGAGATCGAGCGCCCCATCTACGCCGATGTACCCGAAGCATCCCGCATAGATCCCCCGGGGTCCGTCTTCGATCGCATGCAACCGCGTCATCGCCGACAGCTTCGGGGCGCCCGTCATGCTTCCGGCCGGGAAGGCCGCGGAGAGCAGGCCGCCGACCGTGGTGCCCGACGCCGCGGTGCCGCTCACCGTGCTGACCAGCTGATGCACGGCGGGGTAGCTCTCCACGACCCACAGACCCTCGACCCGGATCGAACCCGGCACGCACACGCGCGACAGATCGTTGCGCATCAGGTCGACGATCATCACGTTCTCCGCGCGCTCCTTCGCGTCGACCGCGAGCTCTGCGGCGAGCGCGGCATCCTGCGCGGGGGTCTGACCGCGGGCGCGGGTGCCCTTGATCGGACGGGTGCGGATGACACCGCCTTCGGCGTGGAGGAACTGCTCGGGGCTCGCGCTGAGCAGCGCTCGGTCGCCGATGCGGATGAACCCTCCGTGGTGGGCTGGGGTGTCCGCGCGCAGCCGGAGGTAGGCCGCGACGGCGTCGTGGCGGCCGGGCACCGTGAAGCGGGTGGTGAGGCACAGCTGATAGGCGATGCCGGCGCGGATGAGCTCTCGGCAGTCCTGGATGAGTGCGGCGTACTCCGATGGGGTGTGCCGCGCGTGGGCGGTCGGCGCCCCCGCGGTCGCGTCCACGGGGGCCGGCGCAGGAGCGCTCCGGGGAGCGGCGCCGAGGATCGCGGTCCAGTCGTCGATGTCACCGGGGGCGGCGAGCGCCCAGGTCTGCTGTCGGGCATGGTCGACGGCGACGACTCGGGTGGCCCGCATCCAGGAGGGACGATCGTCGAGGCGTCCGGCGATCGGTGCCCCGGCGGCGTGTGCTCCGCTCTCGTAGTCGGCCCAGCCGATCCAGCCCCCGGTGAACGGGGGCGCCCCCGTCTCCGGGTGCGGGTGCGGGTGCGGGGCGTCGATGCGCACCCCTTCCGGGAGGGCCGAGATCTCCCCGGTGCCGATGAAGCTCCACCCCTCCGCGGCGTCGGCGCCGGCATCCAGCCAGAAGACCTCGCGCGCGGTCGCCTCGAGCATCCGGAACACCGTGAGGGGGTCGGCCCGGACGGAGAGGGGTCGGGCGATCAGACGATCAGGCACCTGCTCAGCCTAGGACCGTCGCACTCCCGTATTCTCGGTGTGTGGATGACCTGCTGCTGTGGATGTTCGACTTCGTGCAGTCCATCGATCCGGTCACCCGCACCCTGATCGCCGGACTCGCCGTCCTCCTGGAGACGAGCGTGCTGATCGGCCTCGTGGTCCCCGGCGACACGATCGTCATCATCGCGTCGATGGGCGTCACCTCCCTGTGGGAGGGCATCGCCATGGTCGCCGCCGTCGTGATCGGCGCCCTCATCGGTGAGAGCATCGGCTTCTTCCTGGGACGTTGGCTGGGTCCGCGCATCCGCCATTCCTGGCTCGGGCGGCGCATCGGCGAGCACAACTGGGTGCGTGCGGAGCGCTACCTGCTGCGGCGCGGCGGCGTGGCGATCTTCCTCTCCCGTTTCCTCCCCGTGCTGCATTCGCTGGTCCCCCTCACCGTCGGCATGAGCAACTTCTCCTACCGCCGCTTCCTCGCCTGGACGGCACCGGCGTGCCTGCTCTGGGCGACGGCGTACGTGTCGGTGACCTCGCTGGCGGCCGGGAGCTTCCGCGAGCTCGTCGACCGTGTGCATTACGCGGGGTACGTCTTCGTGGGCGTGATCGCGCTCTTCCTGGTGCTGACCTACCTCGGGAAGAAGCTGCTCACGCGTCTCGAGGCGCGTCATCTCGACGCCCCCGACACACAGTCCGAGAGCGACGTGAAAGACTGAAGCAATGGCTTCCGCACCTCCGGCGCCCCGAATCCACTGGTTCGCGCGTCTCGAACACCGCTTCCACGTGTGGCGAGAGGGTCGAGCGCGCCGTCGCGGGCGCAGCGCGACCGTCGTGCCCTTCCCCGGCTACGGCGGCCCCGGTTGGGTGCGCGTCGTCGGGCGTGTGCTGATCGTCCCGACGCAGCGGCGCACGGAGGACGGCGAGCTCGCCAGCGTGCGGGGCTGGCGCAGCTTCGTCGGCATCCCGGTGAGCTTCGCCGCGGTCGACGTGCACGTCGGCGACACGACGCATCGTGTGATCGCCGATCGAGGCGGCGTGATCGACACCAGGATCTCCGCCGACCTCGAGCCCGGATGGCAGACCTTCACGGTCTCGGTCGACGGAGGGGACCCCGTCGAGGCGCGCGCGTTCATCGTCGCCGAGTCGACGACCTTCGGCGTGGTCTCGGATGTCGACGACACCGTCATGGTCACCGCACTCCCGCGTCCCTTCATCGCGTTCTGGAACTCGTTCGTCCTCGACGAGCACGCACGCATCCCCGTGCCCGGTATGGCCGTCCTTCTCGACCAACTGCTGCGTCAGCACCCCGGCTCGCCCATGGTCTACCTCTCCACGGGCGCGTGGAACGTCGCTCCCACCCTGTGGCGCTTCCTCGGGCGTCACCTGTTCCCCGCGGGGTCGCTCCTGCTCACCGACTGGGGTCCCACGCACGATCGCTGGTTCCGCAGCGGACGCGATCACAAGCTCACCAACCTCCGCCGGCTCGCGACCGAGTTCCCCCACGTGAAGTGGCTGCTGATCGGCGACGACGGACAGCACGACGAGTCGATCTACTCGCAGTTCATGGACGAGCACCCCGAATCGGTGGCCGGCGTGGCGATCCGCCGCCTGCTGCCCGCGGAGGCCGTGCTGGCCGGTGGGCGTGCGGGCCGCGAGAAGCACAGCCCCGACACCGCACCGTGGGTCAGTGCCGAAGACGGCGCCGGGCTGCGCGACCTGCTCGGCAAGGCCGGCATCCTGAACTGACATGGCGCTCGCACGCACCGAGTGGCTCGACCGCGAGCAGGCGCACCAGGAGCGGGCCGATGCCCTCACCGCCGCGCACCGCGCCCGCGCGCAGCGGGGTGAGAAGCATCCGGTGTGGGACTTCCTGTTCTCGTACTACAGCTACAAGCCCGCGCAGCTGCGTCGCTGGCACCCCGGGGCGGGCGTCGAGCTCGCGGCGGCGCCGGAGCGTGCCGGGTGGCGCTGGTATGGGCCCGGGAGCTCCCGCGACGCCGTCGTTCCCGATGCGACCGCCTTCGCCACCGAGAAGGCGGACCTCGCCGGACTCATCGAGCGGATGCTGCGCCGCACCGCCTCACGCCCCGGCCAGTTCGGGTGCTTCGGCCTGCACGAGTGGGCGATGGTCTATCGCGCGGACGAGCACCGGCACGCGGTTCCGCTGCGGTTGGGACGGGAGGGAACCGACGCGGTCGTCCAGAACCATGACCTGCGCTGCACGCACTTCGACGCCTTCCGCTTCTTCACTCCTGAAGCGGTTCCGCGCAACCGCTCCCCGCTGACCCGCGAGGAGCAGCCCCTGTTCGAGCAGCCCGGCTGCCTGCACGCCGGCATGGACCTGTACAAGTGGGCGACCAAGCTCGGTCCCCTCGTCCCGGGCGAGCTGCTCCTCGACGCCTTCGAACTGGCCCGCGACATCCGGCTGCTCGACATGCAGGCCGCGCCCTACGACCTCCGCGCATGGCAGGTGACGCCGGTCGCGATCGAGACCCCGGAGGGCAAGGCCGAGTACGTGCGCCGGCAGCGGGAGTTCGCCGACCGCGGAGCCGCACTGCGGGTGTCTCTGCTGAGCGCCTGGCTCGGCGAGGCCGCCCCGTCGCCGGTGGCCTGAGAGCTCACTCGACCGGTTCGCACTCCGCGCAGACCGTCCAGGCCGACGTGGCGGAGGAGAGTTCGAGCCGCAGCGTCATCACGCGGGTCGCCGCCTCCGTGAGCCGCTCGGGTGTCACCACTCCCGACTCCACGGCGGCCGCGATCCCGGCCGCCATGTCCCCCGCGGTCGCCGCCGTCGAACCGGCGATCGTCAGGACCAGGTCGTTGCCGGCGGCGACCGCCGTCACGGCGTTCGCGACCGGATCGGCGTACTCCGCGACCCCCGAGGAGAGCAGCATCCCGAGATCGTCGGTGACGATCACCCCGTCGAAGCCCAGCTCGTCGCGGGCGATCTCATGCCACGCGGCCGACATCGTCGCGGGGGCGGCATCGACCGCCGTGTAGGCCAGGTGTCCGAACATCAGCAGCGAGGCGCCCGCGTCGATCCCGGCGCGGAACGGCACGGCATCCGCCGACCGCCACGCGTCGAGACTCATCGGCGTGCGCGGAATGGCGCTGTGCGAGTCGCCGGGTGCCGCGCCATGGCCGGGGAAGTGCTTGAGGGTCGACCCGAGGAGCGGCTCCTGGGCTGCTGTCGCCGCGGTCACCCGCTCCGCCGCCGAAGCCGGGTCGGTACCGAGAGCGCGACCGTCGATGAACGACTGCCGGTCCGCGGTGACATCCGCGACCGTGCCGAAGTTGACGGTGATCCCGGCGCGGGCGACGAGGGATGCCCGGGCCGCGAACGCCGAGGCGGTCTCGGCGACGGGGCGGCCCTTGAGCGTGGTGGAGGCCGGGAAGTCGTCGCCGTCGAGCCGCGAGACGATCCCACCCTCCTGGTCGACGGCGATCAACGGCGGCAGAGAAGCGTCGACCGTGAGGGCGGCGGTGAGCGCGCGGAGGTCCGCCTCGGTGTCAGGGATGTTCCCGCCCATGAGGATGAAGCCCCCGAAACCGCCCGCCATGTAGTCCCGGAGCGCTGCGGGATCCGTTCCCCCGATGTGGCCCATCACGATGCTGGCGGCCTGTTCCGCCGTGGTCATCTCGGCCACCAGTGCCGCCGCCTGCGCAGACGGCCCCCGCGGAGAGTCCGCGGGGGCCGTCCGTGCCGACGAGGGTGCGCTCGTGACAGGGGAACCGGCGGAGGCGGGCGCGACGGGGCCCGTCAGCGCGGCGACAGCGACGGCCATCGCCGCACTGACGGCTGCTGTCCGACGCCACCGCATCCTGCACACTCCTCGGCCGGGCTCAGGCGCCGAGGGCCTCGGCGATCGGCAGTGCGGAGTCCGCCTCGCCGTTGCCGAAGCGGATCGTGCGGCCGATCGTGACGGGCTCCGGAAGCGCGGTCGCGATGACCGCGGCGACGTCGGCGCGCGACACCTCGCCCCGCCCCTCGGGGTCGATCTGGATGCGACCGGTCGGCTCGTCGAAGGTCAGGCCGCCCGGTGCCAGGATGGTGCCGTCGAGCGTGGTGCTGCGCAGGTGCTGATCGGCGGCCCACTTCGCGTCGGCGTAGGCGAAGAACGAGTCCTCGGGCGGGACGCCGTGGTCGGCGGTGGAGCCGAGCCACGACACCATCACGTAGCGGGAGACGCCGGCCTGCACGGCGGCGTCCATGGAGCGGATCGCCGCGTCGCGGTCGACCGCGTAGGTGCGCTCGGCGGAGCCCCCGCCCGCGCCCGCCGACCACACCACGGCGTCATGGCCGCGGATGATCTCGGCCAGGGCGTCCACGTCCATCTGCTCGATGTCGGCGACGAGCGCGGTCGCGCCGCGTTCCTCCACCTCGCTGACGTGGTCGGGGTTGCGGATCACGGCGGTGACCTCGTCGCCGCGCTCGACCAAAAGCGGGGCGAGAAGAAGTGCGATGCGGCCGTGGCCGCCGAAGACGATGATGCGGGACATGTGTGTTCCTCCTCTGTCTGCCCTGCTGTATCTCAGCGGGGCGTCTGCGAGCTGTCGATCACGAAGGCCTGCGGGTGGCCGGGCAGATAGCGCACGACCAGCGGCTGACCGGTGGGGATGTAGGCGTCGCGGTCCGGGTAGACCGCGGGGGTGAAGAAGTCACTCTCGACCGTGTACTCCACGCCCTCGGCCGTGGTGAAGGTGACCCAGTCGCCCTCCCGGCTGGCGGTGGTCGGACGGCCGTTGTCGTGGATGTAGGCGCGGGTGACGGGCACGCCGGTGAGGCTGAGGATGCCGATCACGAGAGATCCGAGCATCAGGAATGCGAGCACGCGGAAGGCGATGCGCAGCAGGAGCGGACCGACCGGCGCGCGCACCGACTGCCCGGGCGCCAGAAGCCCTTCGCGCTCTCGGATCCGACGCAGTGCCGCGCCGGGGCCTCCCCGCCCACGGGCGGACATCGCGAACAGCCCGAGGATCGAGAATCCCGCGATGAAGACCACGGCATAGCCGTGCGCGGCGGGGAAGTTGAGCAGCCAGACGACCGTGTCCATCGGGTTCATCGCACGGGGCCCTTCTCGAGCGTCACCGCGACGGTCTGCGGGTCTTCACGACGGTAGAACGCCTGGATCGGCGCGCCCACCTGGAACCGCGAGATCATGTCGGGGAACACGAAGACCGTCGTCTCCGCCTCCCAGGTCGCCGCGTCCTCCGGTGCCAGGAGGACCCGCAGGGCGAGTTCGCTCTGCCCCTCGCGGCGGCGCCCCGTCGGCCGCACCTCCAACACGGATGCCGGAACCGGGATGCCCGTCGTCCGGGCTCTGACCTGGCTCGGGTCGATCAGACCGCGATCGATCCGCCAGGCGAGCATCGCCTCGATCACGGCCGGGTCCGTCGGGTCGGCCATCTGCACGGTGTCCTGATCCGTCAGGCTGTAGCGCACGGGCAGCGGCAGGCCGATCTGGAGCTCACCGACGTCGGTCGGATCGACCAGCGTCCGGATCTGGCCGATGAACTCCTCGGCGGCCCGTGGGGTGACGCGCACGAACAGGTCGTACTGCGGCACATCGTTCACGGTGAGACCGGTGCGCGACACCTCCACGATGCGCCCCACGCCGATCTCGGTCTCGCCCCTCGGCCGGCGTCCGCGCCCGAGACCGGAGAACATCCCGCCGAAGGTGAGGATCAACCCCCAGGCCACACCGATCAGGATCGGCGCGGCCAGCGTGTCCTCCCCCGCGAACGGCAGGATCGATCGGCGGTGATCCACCCCGAAGAGTCCCTCGCCCACCCAGATGACCAGCCACGCCGACAGCAGCAGCCAGATGACCGTGGAAAGGATGCGGATCATCTCTCCAGCGTACCCACCGGCGTCGGAGACACCATCGCGTCGAGAGCTCTCCGCACGCCGGTGGCCGCCGCTCGTCCGGCACGGTTCGCCCCGATCGTGCTCGCGGAGGGTCCGTAGCCCACGAGTTGGATGCGCGGGTCCTGCACGGCGGTCGTTCCCCGCCCGTCGCGGTCGAGCCGAATGCCGCCCGCGGAGGTACGCAGATGCAGCGACGCGAGGTGGCTGATCGCGGGGCGGAACCCGGTCGCCCAGAGGATCACGTCGACCTGCTCAAACGTTCCGTCCGCCCACCGCACACCGTCGGGCTCGATCCGCGCGAACATCGGCCGGCGCGCGGCGTACGCGCCCCGGCGCTGAGCCTCGCGCTCCTGCGGGCGGAGCATCAACCCCGTCACGCTCACGACGCTCTGCGGAGGCAGCCCCTGAGCGACGCGCTGTTCGACCAGCGCGACCGCGGCCGCGCCCGCCTCCGGAGTGAAGTCGTCGTCGCGCCAGATCGGTTCACGTCGGGTCGCCCAGAGCGTCTCGGTGATCGGTGCGAGGGCGCCGATGAACTGCACGGCGGACGCTCCACCGCCGACCACCAGCACCCGCTTGCCGATGAAGTGCTCTGGTCCCGGGTAGTCCACCGTGTGCAGCTGCTCCCCCACGAAGGTCTCCATCCCGGGATAGTGCGGCACGAACGGCTGCGTCCAGGTGCCCGTCGCGTTGACGAGGGTGCGGGTCCGCCATTCGCGTTCCCCGGCCGCGACCAGAAGGATGCCGTCGACATCGACCACGCGATCGACGGCCACCGGGCGGACGATCGGAAGGTCGTGCTCCCGCTCATAGGCGGCGAAGTACCGGGGCACCGCGACATTGGCGCGCTCCGCGTCGCGCGGCGGTGCGGTGTCGCCGGGCAGCTCCGCAACCCCGTGCACGTCGCGCATCGTGAGGGCGTCCCAGCGATGCCTCCAGGCACCACCGGGCGCATCGTCGGCATCGAGCACGACGTGCGAGATCCCGAGCCGGGTCAGATGATACGAGGCCGAGAGTCCGGCCTGTCCCGCGCCGATCACGAGGCTGTCGAGGATGCTCACCTCCACCGGAACGCCCGGACCGCCGCGGTTGTTCCGCGCCCGGCGCGGCACGCCCGAGTGCACGGCCCCGATTGGTGCTGGCGCAGATTCGTGTAGTACTCTTTTCAAGTTGCCTCGCGGTTCAGGGGGCAGAGTTCGGGCCTGTGGCGCAGCTGGTAGCGCACCTGCATGGCATGCAGGGGGTCGGGGGTTCGAGTCCCCCCAGGTCCACAACGAAACCCGCGAGAAATCGCGGGTTTTCTTGTATCTGCGACTCAATCGCGTGCCCAGAATGCGGGCAATTTGTCGTCGCTCTGCCCTCATTCGTCGTCACGGTCTCCGCGCCGACTCTAGCGGGATATGTCGGGATATCTCGGGGCATCAAGGGCGTTCCCGACGCAGTGCCTACGCCTGGTTCTCAACTGGTTGTTTGTGTGCGCGAGCCTCTCCGCGTCGGTCGATTCCGCGTGCATGCCTCGGAGGCCGCCGTATTCGTGCTCTTCCGCGTAGGCATGACGAGCCACGAGGGCGTCGACGAGGTCTATCCCGGCACGGCGCAGAATCGGTTCGAGGGTCAAGCCGGTCACTTCGCGGCTCCACGAAGGCTCGCGCTGTAGCCCTTTCGGGCGCTGTGGTACTGCTCGTCGGTCAGCGAGACCATGTACGCGACCGTCTCCCCAGACCATGAGTGCGAAGCACCGATGGTGTGCTTCCAGGCGTACTTCGGGTTCTCGCGGAGCTGGTCCTGCCAGCAGAGCGCCTGGTGATCACGGCTCGTCAGCTTGCGCCCGGTTCGCTTCTCGTTGACCTTCTCGAGTAGCTTGGTCGCACTGAACGGGTGCGTCTGGTTGGGATCGGTCTTGCGGATCGCAATCTGCCCGTCAGCGGTAGGTGAGACTGCAACCACGAGGTCTGCGCTGTTCATCTTCTTCTGCGATTGCATGTGGATGTCGTAGACCGTGGCCACGCGTCCCATGTCGCCGCCTGCCGCCTGAGCGTCGTCCATCAGGTGACGAAGCTCGGTTATGAAGTCCTCGACTTCGGCAACCATCGTGGCGTTCTTGTCGACCTTCATGAACTGCACCGCATCGGCTGGCGCCGTCGCACCGAGCGGGAGCAACTGCCACGTCATTGAGTCGGCCAGGTCTTTCTTAAACTTGGCGACCATGAAGTCCCGATAGTTGAGGATGTTCTGCTGCAGGAACGGGTAGATGACCGCGCCGAGACCCTGCGCGTTGTAGAGGTGAATCGCCCGGTCCCGATACTCGGTGAGCGCTTTGACGTTCGCCACGACGGCAGGGCCATCGATGTCCGCCGGCCAGAGCTTGCTGGCGGTAACACGTCCGAGCGCGTCGTCGATTGCGATTGACCGATAGCGTTCGCCGCGCTTCTTTGGGTAGAAGATCGATCGGCTTTTCTGCCGCAGGGTGGCCTTCAGCGCCAGCTCCCAAGCGTTGACGACGAGCATGACCGTGACTTCGTCTCGGTACGTCATCTGCGGCTTGTTGTACACCTCGACGGCCGCGAGCATTGCGGCGATTGAGTTGTCGACCAGACGCTTGCTTGAGACGTACGGTGCGCTCATCGACGGTCTCCTCGGGGCCGGACTGCAAACAGTTGACTAGCTCGGGAAACTCGCTCCGAAGACGACCCTAGTGCCGGACGGTAGCTCCTGCTACTACGTTCTCTTCCGACGGGCCTACCTCTGGTTCTCGCCCTCAACCACCGCGATCGCCCAAAGATTTGAGTCTTCTGCGCTACCCCGGACGACTACCTCGTCTGGAGCGAGCGTTTGTATTTGGTTCCGTGTGCCACGAGTCTCTCCGTCTGTTCGGCACTGTTGCTCAAAGCTCGCAGCTCCAATCAGCTCAATCTTGATACTCCCTGTGCCGTAGCACTTGACGTAAATCACGACGAAGCCGGACTCGCTCGCGACTGGCCCGATCTCGCTCGTTCCTCGAACACTGGAGAGTTCCCCGAGGAGAACTTCCGATTCGAGCCACGACGCTGTCAACGACTCGGGCGATGGTACGGGCGAGGGCGTCGCCACGGGGCTAGAGGATTGCGGAGAGGGTGCCACGGTCGGTGACGTGTCACCCTCAAGAACGCTGCACCCGACCAGGCTGATCGTGAGCGCTCCAAGCAAGACGGCGGCGCGGGCGCTTAGGAGATCGGGCTTGTCCATATATTCCAACCTACGAGGAACGGGGCGTTGAAGCCGCTTTTGTGCGTCTCAACAACATTGCACACCATGCCGATACCCACGATCTTCCGCTCCTCACCTTCGACTCTGCTCTGCCAGATGCCGTACTGTGCGTAGCCGTATGAGTTCGCTGGGATATCGTACGTGATCGCATTATTGACCTCAGCAGTGATACTCGCCTGGTACGACGTGCCTAGAACGGCGTTCGCGCTGGCGAGCTTCGCGCTGATTCCCACCTGAACCGACCCGTCCACCAGCGCGGTGAAGCTACCGCCCACTGTTGAGGTGAAGGTTGAAGAGGCTACCGCGCTCGTGTTGTTGCTGTTCGCCTGTAACGGCCCGATCGCGATGTGGACGTCTGGCTCCTTCGAAAGCGGTACGTACATCCAACCGCTTGAACACACACCCTGAGTGCTCTGCTCCGATGGGGCGATCGTTCCGCTGTCCGGCGCGGGTGTTTCGTCCTCCTGAGCCAGAGCCGGTGCCGCCGCCCCACTCAAGGCGATTGTTGCACCGACAACTCCCGCCGCGAGCACCCCTAGCTTCCTCTTGAAATATCGCTTGCTGAGCCCGCTTTTACCTGATTTTGATCGACTGAACATCTCGGTTCCCCCCGATAGTTTTCCGGCAGGCTCCCCGCCGGTGTCTTTATTCAAGACGATGTCAGAAACGTGAGGCGGCGTCTGTAGGCCATCTGGGCGACACTCGGCGCGCGACGATGAAGTTTCGCTGACCAGGATCGAGCTGACGAACTCGCCCGTCGAATCATCCAATGTTGTGGCATTAGACAACGGGAGGCGCGGTATGAGCATCACGAATTCGCTGCGACGAGCGAGAAAACGCTCCCGGGGCGTCGCTCCGCAACGTCGCATCACGCACGGGGATCGGCGCAGGCGACCTCAGTGCCATCGAGAACGGTCACCGCAACCGCACGACGTCGACCGTCGAGAACCTTGCATCCGCCATCGGTATCGAACTGATCCCCGCTGCTCTGCACGGCCGCACGCCCGCCGCCCGTGCCGCCGGTAAGATCATCGCTCGGCTGCGAGCCGCCGGGAACACTTCGGCGATTTAGGCCGCCACGGGGACCGTCACCGCCGACCAGGCCGAGGATCTGTTGAACGAGTTTTTCCCCGGTGAAGACCTGTCTCCGAAGACACACGGGCGTGTGCGCACGGTGCTGGAAGCGCGACTGCCTGCACCCACTGTCCCCCGGCTGCCCGATTTCTTCTGAATCGAGCCTGCGCTGACCTTACAGTCTCACCCGAGGCGGGACTCAGCGCCGCGATCTAGGGTGGGTGAATGCCCACGACCGAGTCCCGCAAGAGCAGCGACCGGGCGCGACGGACGTGGGTGGCAGCCAGCGTGGTCGCAGTCATCGCCGCGGGCCTCGCCACGCATCTTCCGGGGAGCGGGCCCGCCGCCGACCTTCTGGGCGAAGCGCTGTACGTGGTGATGGTCTATCTCCTCATCGCCGTCGTGTCTCCGCGGATGAGAATCCCGGTCGTCGGAACCCTCGCCCTCCTCATCTGCACGCTGATCGAGGTGTTCCAGCTGACGGGGCTGCCGGCGGCGTGGGCGGAGACCTTCTGGCCCGTGCGGCTCGTTCTCGGAAGCGGCTTCGACGCCCTCGACCTCGTGGCGTACACCGTCGGCGCTGCCGCGGCGTCGGCCGGCGACCTGGCATTCCGTCGCCTCCCCCGCGCGGCCGGCGCGGAGCCCGGCAGCACCCGCCTGCCGCGACAGGGCCCCTAGCGGCCCGGCCCGCCGAGGTCAACCGCCTCCTGCCCGCTGCCCGTGCGTCGTAGCGTGAGCAGCATCCGACGAAAGGAAGCGCTCATGTCCACTCCCATTCCTCCGCTGGTCCCACTGCCCGACGACGACGGCACGCACGGCGTCCCGACGCAGGAGGTCGACGGCGAGACCACGGTCGACCCCGATGCCGACGATGCCCAGGTCAACAGCGCCGATGCCGACCGCGTTGCCGCCGACGGTGCGCAGGCTGACGAGTCCGACTCGCTCTGATCGGCACCGCACACCACAACGGCCACCTCGTCGTCGAGGTGGCCGTTGTCGTATCCGGAGGCGGAGGCGATCAGAGGAATCGTCGCGGGGCCGGGGTCGGCGGTGGCAGGTGCGGAATCGGCACCGGCCTCGTCGCCCGGCTCACACTGAGAAGACGTTCGACGTCGCTCAGCAACGCTTCGGCGCTGTCGTAGGAGATGGCCAGCGGAAGATCGCGAAGCCACACGACCTCGAGCTCGGTGGGCGCGAGTTCGTAGACACGTGCCACCGTATGACGGGCGTCACCCGGCGGATAGCGCCGATCGTTGACCACCCATTCGGACGGTGAGACACGATGCATCGCACATCGCGGACTCGGCTTTTCACTCATGTGACAGACCTCCCGGACCTCCGCTGGGACGAGTCTGCGCGCAGGCGCGTCATCCCGACAGCCCCTTGACAGGTCGCGGCAGATCGGCGGTGCGGTCAGTTCTCGGCAGCGCCGGCGGTGGCCACCTGTGCACGCCACCAGGGCGTCTCGATGAATCCGCGTTTCATGAAGACCAGCTCCATCGCCGCGTTCCAGCCACGAACGCCCTTGAGGTGGGCGATGGTTCCGGTGAGGAAGTCGTGCAGCGTCTCGGTCGTCGGCAGGATGATCTCGCAGTACAGCGAGTTCTCCTCCAGTACGGCCGCGAGGAAGCGCACCGACACGTGCTGCGACAGCGTCTGTGCGACCGAGGCCAGGCGCGAGGGCTCGACGCGGAGCATGAGCAGTGTCTCGGCGCTCATCCCCAGGGCGGACGCCGGCACCATCGTCACGGTCGTGAGGCATCCGGCGTTGCGCATCCGCTCGTAGCGGCGACGCACACTGCTCTCGTTCATGTCGAGCTTCGCGGCGATCGAGAGGAACGACGCGCGCCCGTTGATGCTCAGCTCCTCCACGATCGCGTGGTCGGCGTCATCGAAGTGGGTGGGATCGCACGTGTTGGGCGCCGGCATGTACGACTGGGGATCAGCGGTCGGTTCCGCGTGGGAGTCGTACAGCTGACGCCCCCAGTCGAAGCTCACCTTGTACGTGTGCACCACGAGATCACTGCGCCACCGTTCGACGCCGGGAATCCCCTGCAGCTCGGTGAGCACGTGCGCGTAGGTCGCCGCATCACCGGGGATCACGACCTCCGCGAACACGTCGAACTTCCCCGTGACGAGAGTCACGAAGCGCACGAACGGCGATCCGATGAGCGTCTCGGCGACGCTCAGCTGCGAACCCGGCGTGCAGTTGATGCGCACGAAGAAGCTCTCCACATGCCCCTCGCTGCCGAGCGTCGGCACGATGCCGACCCGCACGACCCCCTCGGCGAGCAGCTGCTGACCCCGGCGTGTGACCGTCGACACGGATGCCCCGGCGAAGTCGGCGATCGACGTCCAGCTCGCCCGTCCGTCCTGCTGCAGAGCGACCACGATCCGACGATCCAGATCGCTCACCTCGCGCCCGGTGCGCGCTGCCGCCACCGGACTTGCCGTACCCACCGGGCTCACGAGGTGGGCGGGTACACCCGGTGGAGGAACGAGCGCACTGTTCCGGTCCATGCCTCTGCCTCCTCGATCTGCGGCGAGTGCCCCGACTTCTCGAACACCACCATCTCGGAGTCCGGAATCAGATCGGCGATCACCTGGCTACACGATACTGGCGTGATCCAGTCCGTCCGCCCCACGGTGATGAGTGTCGGCACGGCGATCTCGTGCAGGCGCGGCTTCAGGTCGTAGTTCGGGAGGTTCACCGAGAACGCGTAGTTGTGCGCGCGATACCGGTACGGCGTCGCCTCGACCTTGCGCTCGACGGCATCCGGGTCGTAGACGAAGTCGTACAGCGGCAGGATCTCCCGCCAGCAGTCCTTGAGATCCTCGTCATCCCGCACCTGGCCGACGTCGATGCGATCGAACTTCTCCATGTCGATCGCCACGCGGTCCGAGGCGAGCGCGTTCTCGCGCGCGAGATGGGCGTTGCCGTTGTCGGGCGAGGTGTCTCGCAGCACCACCGCGGCGACGCGCTCCGGGTAGCGCAGCGCATACTCCATCGCCATGAAGCCGCCGTACGATCCTCCTGCGATCACGATCCGCTCGGCGCCGATCCACTCGCGCAGCCCGTCGATGTCGGCGGCCCACTGCTCGTGGCTGTAGGTGCCTTCACCCTCGCTCTGTCCGCTCCCGCGCGCGTCGAACACCACGACCCGGTACTCGTCCGCCAGCCGACCGAAGCTCGCCCGCGGCTCCGCCCGCGAGCCGAGCCCCGGGGCTCCGTGGTGCGTGATGATGACGGGCGCCCCCTCCGGCCCGAGCACCTCGACGGCCAGGTGGTTGCCGTTGATCTCTACCCACTCATGGGCGCTGGTGGCGGCGGCGAATTCCGGGGAGACCGGGGGCGTGGAAGTCATGTCGTCTTCTTTCTCGATGTCGTTGAAGTCGCGAGGTCGGGGGCTGCGTGGCCGGTCGGGGGCGCGAGGTCGGGGGCGCTCAGAGAGCGATGAGACACTCGTCCAGGCTGCGGGGATAGGTCGTCAGGGGTTCGGCGCCGCCCTTGGTCACGAGCATGCTGTCGCTGATGCGATAGCCCGCGTGACCGGGCACGTAGATTCCCGGCTCGTTCGACACCACCATGCCGGACTCGAGCGGCGTCGCATCGCCGTCCTCCAGCCAGGGCGCCTCGTGCATGCCGAGACCGATGCCGTGCCCCTGACGGTGCCGGATGAACTCCCCCAGACCCGCCTCGCGGATCACGTCGAGGCACAGCCGGTTCGACTCCCGGCACTCGAGCCCGGCCCGGATCGTCGATCGTCCGAGCTCCTGCGCCGCATGGATCGTGTCGTGATATCGCCGCTGGTCGGGGGTCGGTTCGCCGAGTACGAACGTGCGCTCCCCCTCGATGAACCGGCCCCCCACGGCGCAGCCGAGCGAGAGCATGAACGTGTCGCCCGCCTTCAGCCGGTTGACCGACGGGAGTCCGTGCGGGAATGCGGAGTTCGCCCCCGAGTACACCAGCCCGCCCGCCAACAGCGACGCGACGACCACGTTCCGGTGCTCCGCATACATGAGCGTCGTGCCCGTGGAGGTCACGTGACGCTCGAGCTCGGCCTCGGTGGGGAGGTCTCCCCCGGCCGCGACGGCGTCGCTCACCAGCTGCACCCCCGCCTCGAGCATCCGGTCGGTGATGCGTGCGGCTTCCCGATGCAGGACGACCTCCTCCGGGAACTTGACGTAGCGGGCGCGGGTGATCAGGTCGGAGCCGACCAGATCCGCGCCGGGCATCGCCGAGCGGAGCGCGGCGAGGCGGTGGTACGGCATGGACGCGGTGAATCCCACGCGTCCGGACGCCGAGACCGCGTCGGCGAGCACCGTGAACGGCGACACGACCCCCGGATACTCGAAGAACGCCACGAGCTCCGCCCGCGCCGACTGCGACTCGGCGTACTCGCGTTCGAGTTCCGGCAGCAGCATCACCACGCGGCCGCCCCCGTCGATCCAGATCGCGACCGGGCGCTCCGAGGGGTGGTGGAAGAAGCCCGTGAGGTAGGCGATGTCCTCGGGGTGGTCCGTGACGAAGGCATCGAATCGCTCGGCGGCCATCCGCTCCTGTACGCGGGCCTGCACTCGGTCGAAGAACTCCGGCGCGAGACGCTGGTCGAAGGCGGTCATGTCGTACTCCTAACGGGCGAGGTGACGCGGGTTGCGCGCATCGTTGTAGGCGATCGAGAGCAGGGTGGCCGACAGCACGAGGATGAGGATCGCGATCGAGGGGAACAGCGTGAGCCACCAGGCGCTCACCATCGCGCCCGCCTGCTGCGCCTCGTACAGGATGCGCCCCCACGACCAGGTGGTCGGATCGCCGAGGCCGAGGAACGCGAGGCCCGCGGCGGAGAGAACGGCGCGCGACGCCGTGACCACGACCGACACGACCACGACGGGGGTGACGGCGGGAAGCAGGTGGCGCGAGATGATCCAGACCGGGGAGGTCGTCATCAGCCGTGCGGCGTCGACGTAGGGCAGACCCACGACCGTGAGCGCCTGCGAGCGCACCAGGCGGGTGACCTCCGGCCAGGAGAAGGCCGCGACGACGAAGATGATGGTCGAGGTGCTCGGCCCCACGAGCGCGGCGATCAGGATCATCAGGGGCAGCACCGGCAGCGACAGCGTCATGTCGACGATCACGCTGATGATGCTGTCGAGCCGGCGGAAGTAGGCACCGATCACCGCGATGATGGTGCCGAAGACGATGGCGATCACCGACGCGGCCACGGCGACGAGGACGCTCTGCTGCGTGCCCCAGATCACCTCGGAGAACACGTCCCGCCCGAGCGCGTCGGTGCCGAACCAGTGGTCGGCCCCCGGAGGACGCAGCACGTCGGGTCCGTAGCTGGCCGGGTACGGCGCGATCAGCGGGGCGGCGAGCGCGATGATCACGAGCAGCAGCAGCAGCGCGAGCGAGATCATGCCGAGCGGATCGCGACGGAACGCCCGCCAGGTGTGTGCGCTGGCGCGCTCGCTCCCGCCGGCGGTCGGCTCGGTCGGCACGAGGGGCACGGAGGAGGGCAGCGGAGCGGTCATGAGGTCTTCACTCTCGGGTCCAGGTAGCCGTAGACGATGTCGGTGATCGTGTTCGCGACGACGACGGTCGCCGCGAGCATGAGGAAAGCGCCCTGCAGGACGGGGAAGTCGAGCTGTGTGACCGCCTCGTAGATGCCGCGGCCGATCCCCGGATACGCGAACACCGTCTCGGTCAGCACGGCACCGCCGACCAGGAATCCGAGCTGCAGTCCGATCAGCGTGGTCGTCGGCAGCAGCGCGTTGCGCAGCGCGTGCTTCCAGAGGATGCGCCGGCCGCGCAGACCGTTCGCCTTGGCGAGCAGGATGTAGTCCTCACCGAGCGTCTCGATGAGGGTGGAGCGCATGGTCAGCACGTACGAGCCGACCTGGATGAGCATGAGGGACACCGCCGGGAGCACGAGGTGCCGTGCGACGCTGAGATACCACTCGAGCCCGTAGGTGTTGTTGGTGTACGCCCCGCCGATGGGGAACCAGCCGAGGTTCAGCCCGAACACGAACAGGAGCAGGATCGCGACGCTCGGGACGAAGAGCGACTGCCCGGTGACGCCGACGATCTGCACGGCGCGATCGATGAAGCGTCCCTTGTGCGAGGCGGCTGCGACCCCCAACGGGATGCCGATGATGATCGTCAGCAGCAGCGCGGTCAGGGTGAGCAGGAGGGTCCAGGGCAGCCGCTGCAGGAGCACGTCGACGACGGGGATCGACTGGGTGAAGGAGATCCCCAGGTTCCCCTGCAGCAGCTGCCACATGTACAGGCCGTACTGGACCAGGAGGGGTTGGTCCAGCCCGTACTGCTCGAGGATGGTCGCCCGGATCGCCTCCGTCATGTTCGGACTCGCCAGCGCCAGCGCCGGGTCACCGGGGAGCAGGCGCAGCAGGAGGAACGTCACGGTCACGGCGAACCAGATCGTGAGCAGACCTCGGCCTACACGGTGGAGAATGAACGATGCTCGGGACACCCGGGCGACCTTCCTCGAGATTCCAGTGGTGTTATTCAACCGGGTACGCGCTCGCGAGCGAGAGCGGGTTCACGATCGAGAGCAGTTCGCTCGGCTTCGAGATGAAGCCGGCCCATTCGTCGCTGGCGGCGAAGAACAGGTTCTGCGTGTACATGATGTTGTCGTAGACCTGCTCGTGCACGATCTTGTTCGCCTCGCGCATGATCGAGATCTTCTCGTCCTCATCGAAGGTGACCATTCCCTCTTCGATCAGGGCGTTCAGCTCGGGGTCGTCCACGTGGGTGTAGTTGATGGCTCCCCCCGGCAGGTACGACAGCGCGAAGTTCGTCACCGGGTCGTCCATGATGGCGAAGTTGCCGGCGTAGATGTCGTAGTCGCCCTCGTTGGTCATCGAGAGGTAGGTGTTGCGCTCGGTGCCCTGGAGCTCGATCGTGATCCCGGCCTCCGCCGCACTGTCCTTGACCATCTGCGCCCACTGACTGGTCACGCTGTCCTGCAGCGAGTAGATCAGCCGGAACGAGAGGGGGAACATGCCGTCGGCGCCTGCCGTGTATCCGGCGTCCTCCATGAGCGAGCGCGACTTCTCCGGGTCGAACTCGTACTCCGACACCGAGTCGTCGTAGTACTTCGCCAGCACCGGCATCAGCGCGCTCGATCCGGTCGAGACGGCCTGGCCCTGCAGCACGACCGTGCGGATCGCCTCGTAGTCGACCGCGTGGGCGAGCGCCTGCCGCACCTCGGTCTTGGCGAGGTCCGGCTTCTCCATGTTGTAGACGAGGTGCGCGTAGCCCAGCCCCGGCGCTTCGATGACCTGGAGGCCCTCGCTGTTGCTGAGCTGCTCGACCTGAGCCGGGGGCAGCGCGTTCGCGATCACGTCGATCTCGCCGCTCTGCAGCGCCAGGATCTCAGTGTTCACGTCCGGGTACACGCGGTACACGACCTCTGCAGGACCGGGGACCCCGCCGTCGACCAGCGGATAGTCCTCGACGCGGTCCAGCGTGTAGTGCTGGCCCACCTGGAAGTCGCTCATGATGAACGGCCCCATGCCGACCCAGCCCCCGTCACTCCCGTCGTTCGCGAACTCCGCGATCGAGCCCTGCGGCTCGAACACGTGCTGCGGGACCACGACACCCCAGAAGCCGATCTCCTCGATGATCGAGGAATCGGGCTGCGTGAGTGTGAGCTCGACCCGGGTGTCCGAGACGGCGGTGGCCGTGTCGAGGTTGCCCAGCTGGCCGAAGAAGGTGCCGGGTGCCTGGTCGCGCTTGACCGCGTTCAGGGTCCAGGCGACATCCTCCGCCGTGAGGGGCTCCCCGTCGCTCCACGTCAGGTCGTCGCGGATCTCGTAGAACCCGGTGGTGTCGTCGACGTAGCCCCAGTCGGTCGCCACGTGGGCTTCCTTGGTGCCGTCGTCGCTGATGCTCAGCAGGTGCGGGTACATCAGGTTCGTGATCCACGAGTCGGTGCGACTGTTGCCGAGGACCGGGTTGAAGTTCACGACGTCGGTCGTCGTGCCGATGCTGAGCGTCTCGTCGCTCGGTCCGGCGTTGCCGGACGACTCCCCCGGCTCCGGTGCGGACGGGGCGCAGGCGGTGAGACCGACGACGAGTGTCGCGGCCGCACCGAGTGCGAGGAACGTGCGGTGTTTCATCAGACCCAAACCTCCTCGAGTACGCGCATGGTGTTCCCACCGACGACGGCGCGGATCTCGTCGTCGGAGTAGTCGTGCTTCACAAGCCAGCCGATGATGTTGTAGAAGGCCTCGGCGGGGTTCTCGATACCGTCGACGTACGGCTGCTTCTCGTACTCGACATTGGCGTGCGCCTGACCCAGCGACAGGTTCGAGGAGAACGCATCGTGCAGGCCGACGTGGTCGCCGAACAAGGTGTCGGGACCGAAGCTGACGTGCTCCAGACCCACCAGATCGACACAGTACTGGAAGTGGTCCATGACCGACTCCAGCGAGTGCTTCGGATGCTGCGGCGAGATCGTCGTGTGCGGTGCGGCCTCGATGCCGATCACGCCGCCGCGCTTCGCGCACTGGATGATCGTCTCATCGGTCTTCATGCGGTTCGTCGGCCACAGGCCGCGCGCTCCGGCGTGCGTGATGAACACCGGCACCTTCGAATGCGCGATCACATCGAGGCACGTCTGGTCGCCCGAGTGCGAGATGTCGATCGCGATGCCCAGCTTGTTCATGCGCTCGACGGCGCGCTCGCCGAAGTAGGTCAGGCCGCCGTCACCGCGCTCCTTGAGCCCGCCGCCCAGCATGTTCGCCTCCGAGTAGGCGATGCCCATCTGCCGCACGCCGAAGCCATACAGCACGTCCAGGCGATCGACCTCGTTCTCGATCATGGTGGACGCCTCCAGCGCGAAGATGTGCGCGACGCGACCGGTCTCCGCCGCATGACGGATGTCCTTGATCGACTCGGCCTTAATCACGAAGTCCTGGTGCGCGAGGTCCGCCATGCGCACACCCAGGTCGAACAGCACGTCCTGGTACTTCCATCCGGCGTCGCTCGAGATGCAGCAGGTGCCGTCCATGCCGTTGTCGAAGACCGCGGTCAGCCCCGAGCGCGCGAGGCCCTGGTATCCGGTGGGTTCGCGACCCTGACGGATGTGGTCGCGCAGCTCGCCCATGTCTTCGGGGAAGACCTGCACGTGCTCGTGCAGGGAGATCACGGTCTCCTCGCGCAGCAGGCGCTCGGTGCGCTCCTTCTGCGCGTCGCTGAGGTCCAGTCCCTCATAGGCGGGCACGCGGCCGATCTGCTTGGCGTAGCGGAACTCACGGTAGTCCTTGCCCGCTTCGAGGTAGTCGTAGGCCGTGTAGCCGGTGTAGCGGTCTGCTTTTTCGAGCACGGATGCGCTCCTTCGGTTCGGTGATGCGGATGACTCTTCCCGATCGACGCGGGGAGATTTCCTCGAATCTCGTTGATTTCGGCGCACATGTCAACCTTCATGAACAAATTCGGCTGAGATGTTTCCTGTTCGAAACAATTCAGAGGTAGTCTCCTGGCATGATGGCAGCTATGGAGAACTCGTCAGCGCGGGAGCACGACATCGTCCTGGATGTCCGCGGCCTCACCGTGACCCTGTCCACCGACGGCCGGCCGAACCGCGTGGTCGACGACATCGACATCACGGTGCGCCGCGGCGAGGTCTTCGCGCTGCTCGGTGAATCCGGCTCCGGCAAGTCGATGACCGCCCGCGCGATCATGGGACTCATCGACAACGGCGAGGTCGATGCCACCCGCCTGGCGGTGAACGGCACCGATCTGCTCACGCTCAATGCCGAACAGCATCGCCGCCTCCGCGGCGTGCAGGTCAGTCTCGTCATGCAGGATGCCCTCTCCGCTCTCAACCCCGTGCTCAGCATCGGCGATCAGATCATCGACCTGATCCGTGCCCACCGCAGCACCTCCCGCCGGGCGGCGGAGGAGCGCGCGGTCGAACTGCTGACCCTCGTGGGCATCCCCACTCCCGCACAGCGAGTGCACGACTTCCCGCATCAGTTCTCCGGTGGTCAACGACAGCGCATCCTGATCGCGATGGCCATCGCGCTCGAACCTGATCTGATCATCGCGGATGAACCGACGACCGCGCTCGACGTGACGGTGCAGGCGCAGATCCTCGACCTGCTGCTGTCTCTGCGCGATCGCCTCGGCATGGGCATCCTGCTCATCACGCATGATCTCGGTGTCGTGATGGAGGTGGCCGACCACGTCGCGGTGATGCGCACGGGACGCATCGTCGAGTCCGGCAGCGCGGACGTCGTGCTCACCGCTCCGCAGCACCCGTACACGCTGCAACTGCTGCACTCGATGCCCCAGGACGTCAGCGCCGCGGCGCCCGACGACGGGTCGGCTCCGATCCTGGAGGGGCGCGGACTGGAACGCACGTTCCGCTCCGGCAGTGGGCGCCGCGCGCACCGCGTCGCCGCGGTCGCCGGCGTCGACCTCCAACTGCGCAGCGGGGAGATCCTCGCGATCGTCGGGGAATCGGGCAGCGGCAAGTCGACCCTCGCCCGCATGCTGGTCGGCCTCGACTCCCCCGACGCCGGAACCCTGCGTTTCCGCGACGAGGATGTGACGCGCGGGCGGCTCCGCGACCGGCGCGTGCTGCGTCGCGGGGTCCAGATGGTCTTCCAGGACCCGTATATGTCCCTCAACCCGCGGATGACCGTCCAGCAGATCATCGCGGAGCCCCTGGCTGCGACACGCACCGGCACACCTGCGAGCCGTCGCGAGCGCGTCGCGGAGCTGCTGGAGCTCGTGGGGCTCACCCCCGAGATGGGTTCGCGCTTCCCCCACCAGTTCTCCGGCGGTCAGCGTCAGCGCATCGGCATCGCCCGCGCCTTGGCGCTGCACCCCGACGTGCTGGTGTGCGACGAGCCCGTCTCCGCCCTCGATGTGTCGATCCGCGCACAGATCATCGACCTGCTGTGCGACCTGCGCGAACGGCTGGGCATGTCGATCGTCTTCATCGCCCACGATCTCTCGCTCGTCCGCCACATCGCCGACCGCGTGGCGGTGATGTATCTCGGCAACATGGTCGAGATCGGCGACACCGAGACGGTGTACCGGACGCCGTCGCACCCCTACACCCGCTCACTGCTCTCGGCGATCCCGCCGCAGACCAGGGCCGAGCGCGGCATGCTGCAGCGACGGACCCCGCTGAGCGCCTGACGCCGGCCACTGCTCTCCCGACACGAGAGAGACACGAGAGAAGCCCCACCGTCTCCGATGGGGCTTCTCCGGTGCGCAGGCGTTTCGTCTGGCGGGAAGGAGTGCTACTCCCCCGCCGCCGAGGTCTCCGCGACGTCGATCGGAACGACCGGGCAGTCCTTCCACAGGCGCTCGAGCCCGTAGTAGACGCGCTCCTCCTGGTGGAAGACGTGCACGATCAGGTCGCCGAAGTCGAGGAGGACCCAGCGGGCCTCGGCACGACCCTCGCGACGGACGCGCTTGTGCCCGGACTCGATGAGCCGGTCCTCGATCTCGTCGGCGATCGCGGCGACGTTGCGCTCGCTGTTACCGGTGACGAGCAGGAAGATGTCGACCAGCGGCAGGGGCTCCGACACGTTCAGCGCGACGAGGTCCTCACCGCCCTTCGAGATGGCGGCTTCTGCGGCGAGCCGCAGCATTTCTTCGGCAGTTTCAGGTGATTGCATCAGAACACATTCGTGGTGAAGGCGAAAATGAGCACGACGCCCAACGCCAAGGCGAGACCGCCCGCCGTGATCGCCAGGATGAGCATGAGTTTGTTGCCCTTTTCCGGGGCAGGAGGACGGATGACCTCGCCGGCGGGCTTGATGGTGCTGACCGCGGAGCTCGCGGCGATGGGGGTCGGAGAAGACGACGCGGGCAGCTCGCCGTCGATCAGCACGGCGTCCACCTCCTTGCCGTCGGTGGTGCCGTGCGCGTGCCCCTGGGATCCCATGCCTCGCGGCAGTTCGTAGGACCCCGTGACCAGGATCTCTCCGGTCGAGGCGACAGGCCCGGAGAGAGAACCCTCGCCCGGAGACGGCGTGAAGATGAGCGCGCTGGGCGCGACGTGCTGCGATCCGGTGGAATCGCCGACCGTGAGCAGCTCGTCGAACGAGGGGGTGAAGGGCTTCGCGCTCTCCGCAGGGTCGCGGAGCAGCCCGACGCCGAAGGCCGGGTTCACGACCGGGCGTTCGCCGTCGTCAGCGACCTCGGAGGCGTCGTCGGCGTCGGTGTCGGCGTCGGCCAGGACGTCGTCATGATCGTGATCGTCCGCGGGCGCCAGTCCGAGCGCATCGACATCGTCGCGCGGGTCAGAGGCGTCCTCATGGTCGACGACGTCGAGCGACACCTCGCCGACCGACGACGCTGCGACGGACGCGCTCACCGGAGCGACGACCTCGACGTCGTCCACGCCTTCGTCGTCATCGTCGTCGACGACCGAGGATGTGCGGGAGAAATCAGGGACGGCAGCCACCACGGTCTCGTCGGTGGTGTGCTGCTCGTCATCGACGACAGCCAGTTCGACCGGCTCATCGGGCTCGTCCGCGACGACGTCGGCCTGACCGGTGTCCGGGTCGACGATCTCGGCGTCCGCGATGTCGGCGTCGTGCTCGTCGGAGCCGACCGCGGGAACGGATCCGGTGCGCACGCGCTCCTGCGCGCGCGCCTGGCGCCGGGTCAGAGGGGCGGACGAGAGGTCGACAGGTCGGTCGTCGGCGGGCGCGGAGCCGCCGGTGTCCGTCGATTCGGAGTCATCCTCCGTGGGCGCCTCCGGCACGGGAGGCAGCGGGGGCGTGGTGGTCGCGGCGGCGGCAGCCGCTTCCTCCGGCGTGATGACGGGGGTCGACCCCGTCAGCCGGATCTCCCGCAGCTGCTTGCGCGTCAGCGGACCGTGCTCGGTCTGATCCGATGTACTCATGCCTTGCTCCGATACAGATGATGCTTCGCGATGTACTGGACGACTCCGTCGGGGACGAGATACCAGACCGGTTGGTCGTCGCGAACGCGTTCACGGCAGGCCGTCGACGAGATCGACAGCGCCGGCACCTCCAGCTGGCTGACATTGTCGCTCGGGAGCCCGTCTGTGCTCAGGACGTGTCCTGGGCGAGACACCGCGACGAAGTGGGCCAACTCCCACAACTCATCATGGTCCCTCCAACTGAGAATTTGCGCCACGGCATCCGCGCCCGAGATGAAGAACAGCTCGGCATCGGGGCGATCGCGCTTCAGATCGCGCAGAGTGTCGATCGTGTAGGTCGGCCCCTCGCGCGCGATGTCGACCCGGCTGACCGTGAACTGCGGGTTGGATGCCGTCGCGATCACCGTCATCAGATACCGATGCTCGCTGGGGGTGACGTCGGATTTCTGCCAGGGGTGACCGGTGGGGACGAAGACGACCTCGTCGAGTCCGAAGGAGTGAGCCACCTCACTGGCGGCGACCAGGTGCCCGTGGTGGATGGGGTCGAAAGTGCCACCCATCACGCCGATGCGTGGAGCACGCGAGGTCGCTGCATCCATAGTGGCCTCAGTGGCCGTGCCCTGCCCCGTGGTCGTCCTTGCCGTGCTTCGCCGCCCAGGCGTCGGCCTTCGCCGAGTGACGGTTGGCGACGTTGCGGTACGACAGCGTCACCAGTCCGAGGAAGGCGAACAGGAGCGCCGCGATGACCCCGAAGATGAAGGTCTCGAGGGCCACGTTGCCGTGGTGCTCGGATTCAGCAGCAGCCATCGCGATCTGTGCGATGAGGTTCATCGGGACTCCGTTTCATGACCGGGTGCGGTACAGCGTCTCCCAGTCTAGACCTCAGCCGCGCGTCTGCCCCGCCCCACGCGCCAGCCACTTGGTGCTGGTCAGCTCGGCAACCCCCATCGGTCCGCGAGCGTGGAGCTTCTGCGTCGAGATGCCGACCTCGGCCCCGAAGCCGAACTCGCCGCCGTCCGTGAAGCGCGTCGACGCGTTCACCATCACCACCGCCGAATCGACCTCGGCAAGGAAGCGTTCGGCGTTGCGCGTGTCGGTGGTGATGATCGCTTCGGTGTGCCCCGTGCTGTACCGGCGGATGTGGTCGAGAGCGTCGTCGAGGGAGTCGACGACCTTCATGGCGATGTCGAGACCGAGATACTCCGTGGCCCAGTCCTCCTCCGTCGCCGGGATCACATTGGACATCAGCCCGGCCACGATGTCGTCGCCGTGGATCGCGACGCCTTCGCTCTGCAGGGCGCTCGCGACCAGCGGCACCAGGCGCGGCGCTGCCTGGCGGTGCACGAGCACCGTCTCGACCGCGTTGCAGACGCTCGGGCGCTGCACCTTCGCGTTCACCACGATGTCGCGCGCCCACTCGTCCGGCGCGCTCTCATCGAGGAAGATGTGCACGTTGCCCGCGCCGGTCTCGATCACGGGCACGGTCGACTCCGTGACGACCGTCTCGATCAGAGCCGCACTCCCCCGCGGGACGAGCACGTCGACGAAGCCGCGTCCGTGCATGAGGGCCTTCGCGCCGTCCCTGCCGAAGTCGTCGACGGACTGGATCGCCTCCGGCGTCAGCCCGGCGGCCTGCACCGCATCGCGCATGATCGCGACCAGCACGGTGTTCGACTCGCGGGCGGCGCTTCCGCCGCGGAGCACGACCGCGTTGCCCGCTCGCAGAGCGAGCGTGGCGATGTCGACCGTCACATTGGGTCGGGCCTCGTAGATCGCGCCGACGACGCCGAAGGGCACTCGCACCTGCTCGAGGGCGACACCGTTCGGCATCCGGTGGCCGCCGACCACGCGGCCGACCGGATCCGGAAGGGATGCCACCTGACGCACGGCCGCCGCGAGGGCTGCCACCCGGGTCTCATCGAGGCGCAGGCGATCGATCAGCGACTCCCCGATGCCGTCCGCGCGGCCGCGGACGATGTCGCGCTCGTTGGCCTCGATGATCCGGCGGGTCCCGGTCTCCACGGCGACCGCGATGGCCTCCAGGATCCGGCCCTTGTCATCACTCGTGAGAGCGGCCGTCGCGCGGGACGCGTCCTTGGCGCGTTCCAGGCGCGCCTGGGGAGTCTGGTCGGTCATCCGCCCAGTCTAGAACCCGCGCGCACCCACGACGCGGGGTGTGACGAGCGACGCGGAGGGGACGGTCGGATCAGACGGCGGGCTCGAACCAGGTACCGATCTCCGCGCCCGAGAGCGCCTGGTGCACCAGGTCGGCGCTCGTGACGAGAACTCCGATGCCGGACGCCGCGGCGAGACGCGCAGCCGACACCTTGGTCGCCGCTCCCCCGGTGCCGACGCTGTTCACGACGGTGGCACCGAACTCGAGACCGCTGAGGTCGGCGTCAGCCGCGACGATGTCGATCGGTTCCGCCCGCGGGTCGGACGGAGGCTTGGTGTACAGCGACTCGATGTCGCTGAGCAGCACCAGCGCATCGGCCTGGATCAGTTGCGCGACGAGTGCGCCGAGCCGATCGTTGTCGCCGAAGCGGATCTCCTGCGTGGCGACCGTGTCGTTCTCGTTCACGATGGGGAGGATGCGCAGTCCCAGCAGGCGTTCCATCGCGCGGCGCGCATTGCTGCGCGACATCGGGCTCTCGAGGTCGCCGGTCGTCAACAGCACCTGGCCGGCGACGATGTCGAAGGGGCGCATGGCCTCCTGGTAGCGGTACACGAGGATGTTCTGGCCGACAGCGGCTGCGGCCTGCTGCGTGGCGAGGTCGGTGGGGCGTGCGTCCAGGCGCAGGAACGGGATGCCGCTGGCGATGGCTCCGGAGGAGACCAGGACCACCTCGGCGCCCCGCGCGTGCGCAGCCGCGAGAGCCTCGACGATGACCGGGATGCGCCAGGACGAATCTCCGCTGATGGAGGACGAGCCGACTTTGACGACGATGCGCGCTGCGGTGGCGAGATCGGCTCGAGACCGTGCGGTCACTCGTCATCCCCGCGGTAGGCGGTGAGACGCAGCTCCTCGACCTCGGCTCGCGCCGCAGCCTTGGCATCCATGCGCTCGTAGTAGTTCTCGCGGCGCTCCGACGTGGTGCGTCGGGAGTTCGGAGCCAGTCGCGGATCGGTGCCTCGCGGTGCTGTCATGAGCTCGGCGGCGGAGGCCATGGTGGGCTCCCAGTCGAAGACGATGCTCTCGCCCTCCCCGATCACGACGGTCGATCCCTGGACAGCGCCCAGCCGGAAGAGCTCGTCCTCGACGCCCACCTTCTCGAGACGATCGGCGAGATAGCCGACGGCCTCCTCGTTCTGGAAGTCGGTCTGCTGGACCCAGCGCACCGGCTTCTCACCGAGGATGCGGTAGATGTTGCCGTAGGTGCCGCCCTCGACACGGATCGTGAATTCCTTCTTCGAACCGCGGGGACGGATGACCACACGCTCGGGAACCTCCACGACCGTCTCGGCACGGTGCTTGTCGACGATCTCACCGAGCGCGAACGTGAGTGGACGCAGCCCCTCGTGGGAGACCGTGGAGATCTCGAACACGCGGAAACCCCGCGCTTCGAGATCGGGACGCACGAGTTCGGCGAGGTCGCGCGCCTCGGGCACGTCGATCTTGTTCAGCGCGATGAGCTGCGGGCGCTCCAGCAGCGGGAGCTGACCCTCCGGCACCTCGTAGGCGGCGAGCTCGGCCAGGATCACGTCGAGGTCGGAGATCGGGTCGCGACCCGACTCGAGCGTCGCGCAGTCGAGCACGTGCAGGAGAGCGGAGCAGCGCTCGACGTGGCGGAGGAACTCGAGGCCCAGGCCGCGCCCTTCGCTCGCTCCCTCGATCAGACCGGGGACGTCGGCGACGGTGTAGCGCGACTCGCCGGCCTGCACGACCCCGAGGTTCGGGTGCAGTGTGGTGAACGGGTAGTCGGCGATCTTCGGTCGGGCCGCGGAGATCGCGCCGATCAGGCTCGACTTGCCGGCTGACGGGTACCCCACCAGCGCGACGTCGGCGACGGTCTTCAGCTCGAGGACGACATCGCCCTCGAATCCCGGGGTGCCCAACAGCGCGAAGCCCGGGGCCTTGCGCTTGGGCGAGGAGAGCGCCGCGTTGCCGAGACCGCCCTGACCGCCCTTGGCGACGACGAATCGCTCGCCGGGCACGATCATGTCGATCAGCACCTCGCCCTCGGGGGTCTTCACGAGGGTGCCGAGCGGCACCGGGAGCTCGAGCGTCTCGCCCATGAAGCCGGCGCGGTGATCGCCCATCCCGAATCCGCCGTTGCCCGCGGAGCGGTGCGGCGAGTGGTGGTACGACAGCAGGGTGCCGGTCTGGGTGTCGGCGACGAGCACGATGTCTCCACCGTCACCGCCGTTGCCGCCGTCCGGACCGCCGAGCGGCTTGAACTTCTCCCGGTGCACCGAGACGCAGCCGTTCCCGCCCTTGCCGGCGCGCAGATGCAGCGTCACGGTGTCGACGAAGCTGACCATGTCTCGATCTCCTTTATTGAGTTTCCACCCGGGGGCAGATACACGGACGGGGCGAGCCGAAGCCCGCCCCGAACCGGATGATGATGTGCTGTGCGGCGATTACTCGCCGGCTGCGACGATGTTGACGACCTTGCGGCCGCCCTTGGCGCCGAACTGGACCGCACCCGCGGCCAGGGCGAACAGGGTGTCGTCGCCACCACGGCCGACGTTGACGCCGGGGTGGAAGTGCGTGCCGCGCTGACGGACGATGATCTCGCCGGCGAGGACCTGCTGGCCGCCGAAGCGCTTCACGCCGAGGCGCTGGGCGTTGGAGTCACGACCGTTACGGGTGGAGCTTGCGCCCTTTTTATGTGCCATGTCCTGGTCTCCTCGGTCTTACTTGATGCCGGTGATCTTGACGCGCGTGAGCTCCTGGCGGTGGCCCTGACGCTTCTTGTAGCCGGTCTTGTTCTTGTACTTCTGGATGACGATCTTCGGGCCGCGGAGGTTGCCGATGACCTCAGCCGTGACCTTGACCTTCGCGAGCGTGTCAGCGTCGGTGGTCACCGAGGTGCCGTCGACGAGCAGCACGGCGGCGAGCTCGATGTTCTCGCCCTGCGCAGCCTTCACACGATCGAGCTGAACGATCGTGCCGACCTCGACCTTCTCCTGCCGCCCACCGGCGCGCACTACTGCGTAAACCACTTCATACCTGTTTCGTTGGGGAGCACGAGCTCCGAGAATCTCACGGGAAGACTGTTGCTTGCATGCACCGCAGGGCGGCGGGTGCGAACGCAAGGCTCTCCACTCCGACCGACGAGGACGGGGCGGCATACGCACCAAGGGACTACTTTACCGGATGCGGGACGGTGTCGCAAAGTGAGACCGGCGGTGTGTCCCGTCCTAGGCTGGCGGGATGAGCGTACTCGTCGATGATCCGCAGTGGCCGGCGCACGGCCGGCTCTGGGCGCACCTGGTCAGCGACCGCAGTCTCGACGAGCTGCACGCCTTCGCGCGGGCGCACGAGGTGCCCGCCCGGGCGTTCGATCGCGACCACTACGACGTTCCGGAGGAGTCGATCCCCCGGCTCGTCGCCGGCGGCGCACAGCGTGTCGGAGGCAAGGAGCTGGTCCGACGGCTGATCGCCTCAGGCCTGCGCGTCCCCGCTCGCGACCGACGCTGACGACTCGCCGTTCACCGAGATCGGAGTGCCGGTGAGGGCGGCCGTGCTGACACGGCGACGCCCGCGGCCCTGCCCGGGGGCCTTCGGCTCGGGCAGCGCGTCGAGAACGGAGTCGAGCAGCTGCTCGGCCGGAGACTTGGGGGCCTGACGGTCGGCGCCGCGCTTCTTGCGCGGCTTCTTCGCACGCTCGACGACCGGTGCGGTCTCGGCCACCGGCGTCTCGATCTCGACCTCGACGACGTCCGCGCTCGGCACCCGCGTGGACGCCGCGATCTGCGCGAGCGCCGACTTGGCACCCTCGGGGATGCTGTGCGTGACGTTCGCCGCGGCGGGAGCGCTCTGACCCTGGTTCTGGTTCTGGTTCTGTCCCTGGTTCTGGCCGTTGCCTCCGCCGCGCTGGCGACGGTTGTTGCCCTGACCGCTGTTGCCGTTGCCGTTGCTGCTGCCGCCGTTGCTGCGGTGCTTGACCACCGGATCGTGGTGCACGATCACGCCGCGGCCGGCGCAGACCTCGCAGGCCTCGCTGAAGGTCTCCAGCAGACCGAGGCCGAGCTTCTTGCGCGTCATCTGCACGAGACCCAGCGAGGTCACCTCGGCGACCTGGTGCTTCGTGCGGTCACGGCTGAGGCACTCGATGAGCCGACGCAGCACGAGATCGCGGTTCGACTCGAGCACCATGTCGATGAAGTCGACGACGATGATGCCGCCGATATCGCGCAGACGCAGCTGACGGACGATCTCCTCCGCCGCCTCCAGGTTGTTCTTCGTGACGGTCTCTTCCAGGTTTCCGCCGGAACCGACGAATTTCCCGGTGTTGACGTCGACGACCGTCATCGCCTCGGTGCGGTCGATCACGAGCGATCCGCCCGACGGCAGCCAGACCTTGCGGTCGAGCGCCTTCTCGATCTGCTCGGTGATGCGGAAGGCATCGAAGGGGTCGGTCTCGTCCTCGTACGACTCGACGCGCTCGAGCAGGTCGGGGGCGACGCTCTCGAGGTAGCCGCGGATGGTGCCCTGGGACTCCTCGCCCTGGATCAGCATCTTCGTGAAGTCCTCGTTGAAGACGTCACGGACGATCTTGACGAGCAGATCCGGCTCGGCGTGCAGCAGCGCGGGAGCCTGCTGGTTCTCGACCGCCTTCTGGATGTGCTCCCACTGGCTGGTGAGCCGCTGCACGTCACGCGTGAGCTGGTCCTCCGTGGCACCCTCGGCGGCGGTGCGGACGATGACGCCCGACGACTCGGGCAGCACCTCCTTGAGGATGCGCTTGAGACGCGCGCGCTCGTTGTCGGGGAGCTTGCGGCTGATCCCGTTCATCGACCCGCCGGGCACGTACACGAGGTAACGGCCGGGGAGGGAGATCTGGCTGGTCAGACGCGCACCCTTGTGCCCGACCGGGTCCTTGGTGACCTGCACGAGGACGCGGTCGCCGGGCTTGAGCGCGAGCTCGATGCGGCGGGGCTGGTTCCCGGTCTCGACGCCGTCCCAGTCGACCTCACCGGAGTACAGCACGGCGTTGCGTCCGCGACCGATGTCGACGAAGGCGGCCTCCATGCTCGGCAGCACGTTCTGCACCCGGCCGAGATACACGTTGCCGATGAGCGACGCGTCCTGGTTGCGGGCGACGTAGTGCTCGACGAGCACGCCGTCCTCGAGCACGCCGATCTGGGTGCGACCGTTCTTGGAGCGGACGACCATCTTGCGGTCGACCGACTCGCGTCGCGCCAGGAACTCGGCCTCGGTGACCACGGGGCGCCGGCGACCGGCATCGCGACCGTCGCGGCGGCGCTGCTTCTTGGCTTCGAGACGCGTGGAGCCCTTGATGGCCTTGGGCTCGGTGATGTACTCCACGACGCGCTGACGCGGACGCGGTTCCTCGCGCTGCTCGTCGGAGTCGGAGCCGCCACGACGACGGCGCCCACGGCGAGCCGCAGGGGAATCGTCCGGCTGCTCACGATCGGCGTTGCGGTCGAAGCCGCGATCCCGCTCGCGCTCGGGGCGGGCGGGCAGCGGGACGACCTCGGGGGCGTAGAAGTGCAGCTGGGTCGAGACCTGCGAGACGAACACCTCGGGCAGCAGCCCCAGCGACACGGCCGTGACGGGGCCCGGAGCGGGCTTCTCCTCGGCGGGCTTCTCCTTCTCGGGCGCGGCCTGCTCGGGCGCGGCCTGCTCGGCGGCAGCCACCACGGGAGCCGACGCGGCTTCCTCGGCGTCGATGGACGGTGCGGCTTCCGCATCCTCGGCGGGCGCATCATCCTCGGCGGGAGCAGCATCCGCGCTCGACACGGTCTCCTCGTCGGTGACCACCGTGTCCTCGGCCTGATCGGTCCCGGTCGTCTCCGACTCGGTCGACGCGGATTCGGTCGGCGTCGTGGGCTCCGTCACCTGCTCCGCGGCATCAGCCGAGGCATCGAGGGCGGGAATGGTGTTGTCATTGGTCTCGTCGGCCATCTCTGGCGTGCTCCTCGTGGCGGGCACTGGGTGCTCCGCGAAATCTCATGCGACACCCGCGGATGTCGCGAACTCATTCGGTGTGCGACCGGCTCATGGCTCTGATCGCGTGGGGCATAGGACCCCGAAGTCTGCGTCACATGCGTGTCACGGCCAGGCCATGATGCGCATCACAGGTCATTATCGCACTATCACGGCCGGATCACGGCATCTCGCCTCGATCCCGTCGTTTTGTCCGGTGCGCTTTCGTCCGATCCATAGCCGTCACTGAGATACTCCACATATGAGCGAGCAGAGAACCCGCCCCGTCGTCTTCGCCGTGTGGTTGATCATCGCGAGTGTGATCGGGCTGTTCGCCGCCTTCCAGCTCACGATCGACAAGATCATGCTGCTGGAGAATCCCGATGCCTCGTTGAGCTGCAATGTGAGCGTCATGATCCAGTGCGGCAAGAACCTGGACTCGTGGCAGGGCGAGCTGTTCGGGTTCCCGAATCCGCTGCTCGGAATCGCCGGCTGGATGGCCCCGCTCGTCGTCGGTGTCGCTCTTCTGGCCGGGGCCCGCTTCCCTCGCTGGTTCTGGGCGGCCTTCGGCGGCGGCGTGCTGCTCGCGTTCGTCTTCGTGTGCTGGCTGATCGCGCAGAGCATCTACGCCCCGAACCTCGGCGTGCTGTGCCCCTGGTGCATGCTCACCTGGTCGGTCACGATCCCGACCTTCTTCGCGACCGTGCTGCACCTGATCCGCAATGGCACGCTCACCGGGAACGAGAGGGTCCAGGACCGTGCGAACCGCCTGATGGTCTGGGTGCCGCTCGCGACGATCCTCGCCTACGCCGTCGTCATCGTGCTCGTCCAGGTGCGCGGCCTCGACCTCCTCGGCGAGGTCATCGGCATGATCTTCTGACTCTCGGCACAGCGGGGTTCCCGACAGCGGACGGAGACCGGTGCAACGACAGAACCCGTCTGCGATCAGGATCGCAGACGGGTTCCGTCGTTCGGGAGGTCAGTCGAACCAGATGCCGAGCTCACGCGCGGCCGACTCGGGGCTGTCCGAGCCGTGCACCAGGTTCTGCTGCACCTTGAGCCCCCAGTCACGACCGAAGTCGCCGCGGATCGTTCCGGGTGCGGCGGCCGTGGGGTCGGTCGTCCCGGCGAGCGAGCGGAAGCCCTCGATCACCCGGTTGCCGGCGAGGCGGATCGCGACGGACGGGCCCGAGAGCATGAACTCGAGCAGCGGCTCGTAGAACGGCTTCCCCTCGTGCTCGGCGTAGTGCGAGGCGAGCAGGTCGCGGTCGGGCTCGACCAGGCGGATGTCGACGAGCGCGTAGCCCTTCGCCTCGATGCGGGCGAGGATCGCTCCGGTGAGTCCGCGGGCGACGCCGTCGGGCTTGACGAGGACGAGTGTCTCTTCGGTGGCCATGTCATTCACTCTCTGTCTGAGTCTCGGTCGAGGGCTCGATCGGGCGTCGTGCGTCCAATCGGGCCCCCATGATCGTCGCATACGCCCACATGCCGCCGAAAATCACGACGACGAGCAGGATGGCGGGCACCAGGAACGCCGACAGCGCGACGATCACCTGGATCACCCAGCCGGCCGTGATCGCCCACGGGCGCGTGATCATGCCGGCGATCACGATGCAGGCGAGACCGACGACGGCTCCGCCGACGATCCCCCACCACTGTTCGACGCCGTCGGGCAGCGTGCGCAGCCCGAAGATCGTCAGCCCGGCGAGGAACACCACGATGGCCTCGAACCCGAGCACGATCGGAGCGAGCTTCTGCACCAGCGTGCGCGGAGCGCGTGCACGTCGGGCCGGCGCGGCATCCGCACTCATGCACGCCACCCCGATTTCCAGTCCTCGGCCGTCGACAGGGCGATCGCCTCACCGGCCAGCACCACGGACCCGGCGATCACGACGGCGCGGCGATCGGACGATGCCGCCCACTCGCGCGCCGCATCCGCCGCGGCGTCGAGCGTGTGGTGCACGGTGGCGCGGCGCCCGGTCTGCTCGACCAGATCGGCGATGAGGTCGGCGTCGCTCGCCCGGTCGGAGTCCGGCGACGTCGCGAAGACGTGCGCGACCGCGGGAGCGAGTTCTGACACGATGCCCGCGGCGTCCTTGTCTCCGAGGATGCCGAGGACCAGCCCCCATTCGTCGAAGTCGAAGCTGTCGTCGAGGGCCTGCGCCAGCGCCTTCGCGCCGTGGGGGTTGTGCGCGGCATCAACGACCACGGTCGGTGCGATGCCCAGCAGCTGCAGCCGACCAGGCGAGGTCGCGCCCTGTAGCCCTTCGGCGATGATGTCACCCGCGATCCGCTGGGAGCCACCCCCGATCAGCGACTCGACGGCCGCGACCGCGAGAGCCGCGTTGTGCCCCTGGTGCGCGCCGTAGATCGGCAGGTACTCCTCGACGTACTCCCCCGCCAGTCCGCGGATCGCGAGAAGCTGTCCGCCGACCGCGAGCTTCTGGTCGGTGAGTCCGAATTCCTCGCCCTCGAAGGCGATGGTGGCCTGGTGCTCCGCCGCCACCCGGCGCAGCACCGCGGCAGCCTCCGGAGGCTGCTGCGCCGAGACGACCGCGGCGCCGTCCTTGATGATCCCCGCCTTGACCGTCGCGATCTCGGCGATCGTGCTGCCGAGGCGGTCGGCGTGATCGAGGTCGATGGGGGCGAAGACCGCCACGTCGCCGTCGGCGGTGTTCGTGGAATCCCATTCGCCGCCCATGCCCACCTCGAGCACGAGCACGTCGATCGGCGCATCCGCGACGGCCACGAAGGCGAGCACGGTGATCAGCTCGAAGAACGTCAGCGGTTCCTCTCCGGCAGCCTCGAGCTCGGCGTCCACGATGTCGACGAAGGGGACGATCTCGTCCCAGGCATCCGCCACCGCGGCATCGCCGATCGGCTCACCGTCGATCATGATGCGCTCGGTGAACCGCTCGAGGTGCGGGCTCGTGAAGAGCCCCGTACGGAGGCCGTGCGCCCGAAGGAGGCTCTCGATCATGCGCGCGGTCGACGTCTTGCCGTTGGTGCCGGTGATGTGCACGACACGGTAGGTGCGTTGCGGATCGTCGAGGTAGGCGAGGATGCGCGCGGTGCGCTCCTTGCGCGGCTGCACCCAGCGCTCCCCCGCTCGACTCAGCAGGGTCGCGTACACGGCGTCCGCCCGTTCGGTGGCACTCATGCTCCGGCCTTCCCGCTCACGAGAGCAGTCGCGTCGATCGTGACGATGAGGGGCGACTTGTCCGCCCCCAGCGCGCGAACTCCCGCGCGGAACACCCCGTCGCCGGGACTGGTCACGTCGTCGACCAGGGCATCCATGTCCTCGGTCGGCTGCACGGCGAAAGCGATGGACAGCGTCTCCGCCGAGATCAGCTCCGCGTGCGCGTCCAGCGCCGCGGCGTGGTCCGGTGAGGCGTTCAGCGCGAGGACGATGCGGTCGCTGACGTCGAGCCCCGCGTTCTTCCGAGCCTCCTGCACGACGCGGATGGCGTCGCGGGCGAGGCCCTCCGCCTCGAGCGCGGGCGTGGTCTGCGTGTCCAGCAGCATGAAGCCGTCGGACGGCACGATCGCCAGGGCCTCGCCCTCCGGGCGCCCGGAGGTCTCCAGCGCGAGGTCGTACTCGGCCGGCTCCAGGGCGATCCCGCCCGCCGTCACGACGCCGTCGACGTCGGACCAATCCCCGGCCTTCGCCGCCTT
Organism: Microbacterium sp. TW_SC_2; assembly: GCF_055361165.1. NCBI lineage: Bacteria > Bacillati > Actinomycetota > Actinomycetes > Micrococcales > Microbacteriaceae > Microbacterium > Microbacterium sp. TW_SC_2. Next base: position 1,947,884 of record NZ_CM143952.1, read on the forward strand.
GATCACCGTCTGCACGTTCTTCCCCAGCCGGGGCCCCGCCGCGCGCGCGTTCACGCTCAGACGGTGCGTGATGCCGTACTCGGCGGCGGTCGAATCCTGCAGCGCGACGAGCTCGACCGTCTTGACGTTGAGCTCCTCGCGCAGGATGTCCTCGAACTGTCCGAGCGAGGCCGCCAGCGGTGAGACGACCGTGAGACGCGCGAGCGGCAGGCGCACCCGCAGCTTCTCCTTCTTGCGTAGCGCGTTGCCGACGCTGGAGAGCTCGCGGATCGCGTCCATGGCGTCGCGGATCTCGTCCGCCGCCGGGAACTGCGCGTCGTCCGGCCAGTCGGTCAGGTGCACGCTCCGCCCGCCGGTGAGTCCCTGCCAGACGCGCTCGCTGATGAGAGGAACGAGCGGGGCTGCCACCCGGGTCAGCGTCTCGAGCACGGTGTAGAGGGTGTCGAAAGCCTCCGTCGAACCGGGCCCCGTGGCGACCGACGGCTCGGTCACACCGGTCCAGAAGCGATCGCGCGACCGACGGATGTACCAGTTGGTCAGCACCTCCGCGAACTCCCGCAGTCGTCCGGCCGCCGTGGTCGAATCGAGCCCTTCGAGGTCGGCGCGCACCTCGCGCACGAGGTCGCCGAGACGGGCGAGGATGTAGCGATCGAGGACATCGGTGGAGTCCGTGCGCCACTGCGCCTCGTACCCTGCGGGGCCGGACGCGTTGGCGTAGGTCGCGAAGAAGTACCACGAGTTCCACAGCGGGAGCAGGAACTCCCGCACGCCCGAGCGGATGCCCTCCTCGGTCACCGCGAGGTTGCCGCCGCGCAGAACCGAGCTCGACATCAGGAACCAGCGCATCGCATCGGAGCCGTCACGGTCGAGCACCTCGGACACGTCGGGGTAGTTGCGCAGCGACTTCGACATCTTGTAGCCGTCGCTGCCCAGCACGATGCCGTGGCAGCTGACCCCGGTGAATGCCGGACGGTCGAACAGCGCGGTCGACAGCACGTGCATCACGTAGAACCAGCCGCGGGTCTGTCCGATGTACTCGACGATGAAGTCCGCGGGGGCGTGCGTGTCGAACCACTCCTGGTTCTCGAACGGGTAGTGCACCTGGGCGTAGGGCATCGAGCCCGAGTCGAACCACACGTCGAACACGTCCTCGATGCGGCGCATCGTGCTGTTGCCCGTGGGGTCGTCGGGGTTCGGACGGGTCAGGTCGTCGATGTACGGGCGGTGCAGGTCGATCTCGCCCTCGGGGTTGCGCGGGAGCGTGCCGAAGTCGCGTTCGAGGTCTTCCAGCGACCCGTACGCGTCGACGCGCGGGTAGTCCGGGTCGTCGCTCTTCCAGATGGGGATGGGCGAGCCCCAATAGCGGTTGCGGCTGATCGACCAGTCGCGTGCTCCCTCGAGCCACTTGCCGAACTGGCCGTGCTTGACGTTCTCCGGCACCCAGGTGATCTGCTCGTTGTTCGCGAGCAGATCGTCCTTGATGTCGGTGACGCGGATGAACCAGCTCGACACCGCCTTGTAGATGAGCGGGTTCCGGCAGCGCCAGCAGTGCGGGTAGGAGTGCTCGTAGCTCTGCAGGCGGATGAGGCGCCCGTTGTCGCGGATGAGGCGCACGAGAGGCGTGTTGGCGTCCATCCAGAGCTCACCGGCGACATCCGTCACGGTCGGCAGGAAGCGTCCGCCGTCGTCGAGCGACAGGATCGTCGGGATGCCGGCAGTGCCCGCGACGCGCTGGTCGTCCTCACCGTAGGCGGGAGCCTGGTGCACGATGCCGGTTCCGTCGCTGATCGTGACGTAGTCGTCGACGAGGATGCGCCAGGCGTTCTCGGTGCCGTGCACCTCGGCGTCGGCGTAGTAGTCGAACAGGCGGTCGTAGGTGACATCCTGCAGCTCGGCGCCGAGGATCGTGGCGTCGACCGCGGCGAGCGCGTCGTCGAGGCTCTCATACCCGAGGTCCGTGGCGTATCCGCCCAGCAGGGCACGGGCGAGGAGGTAGCGGTGGGCGGAGGCCTCGACGGCGGCATCCGTGGTTCCGGCGGGCTGATGGACGTCGGCTGCGCCGCCCGGTCCGGCCGGGAGCACGACGTACTCGATCTCGGGACCGACGGCGAGCGCCAGGTTCGTGGGGAGCGTCCAGGGCGTGGTGGTCCACGCCAGCGCGCGCACGCCCGTGAGACCGAGCGACTCGGCCTTGGCGCCCGTGAGCGGGAACGTGACCGTGACCGACGGGTCCTGGCGCATCTGGTACACGTCGTCGTCCATGCGCAGCTCGTGCGCGGACAGCGGAGTCTCGTCGCGCCAGCAGTACGGGAGCACCCGGTACCCCTCGTAGGCGAGGCCCTTGTCGTAGAGGGTCTTGAACGCCCAGAGCACGCTCTCCATGTAGCCGAGGTCGAGCGTCTTGTAGCCGCGCTCGAAGTCCACCCAGCGGGCCTGGCGGGTGACGTAGTCCTGCCATTCGTGCGTGTAGGCGAGCACGGAGCTCTTGGCCTTGTCGTTGAAGACGTCGATGCCCATGGCCTCGATCTCGCTCTTCTCGGTGATCCCGAGCTGCTTCATCGCCTCGAGCTCCGCGGGGAGCCCATGCGTGTCCCAGCCGAAGACGCGGTCCACCTTGTGACCGGTCATGGTCTGGAAACGCGGGAACACGTCTTTGGCGTACCCCGTGAGCAGGTGGCCGTAGTGCGGGAGTCCGTTGGCGAACGGAGGTCCGTCGTAGAACACCCACTCCGGGGAGCCATCGCGCTGCGCGATCGAGGCGCGGAAGGTGTCGTCCTCGGCCCAGAAGGCGAGCACCTCCTCCTCGATCTGCGGGAAGCGGGGGCTGGGTGCGACGGCAGCCTGCACGGCGTCGGTCGAGGAGTCGGCGGCGGGGCCGAAGGAGGAACGCGGGTAGGTCATCGTGTCTCGCAGTGATCGTCGTGGTGGATGCTGCTGCGAGGACGATCCTCACGGACCGCGGTACCACCTCGCGTGCTGCGCCCGATGGACGCAACCACTCTCACTGCGGCTGTGACGGGCCTGCCCCGCTCGGTTCTACTGGGTCGACCCCCTGGAGGGACCGGCTGTTCTTCCGAGAGCTCCCCGGTGATGCCGGATCGATGCTCGTCCTCCCAGTGTACGCGCGTGCGTCCACCCTCGCCTCCTCGGACGTCACCCTCGGCCCCGTGCGCTTCTCTGGGCCAAGTGCGCTTCGCGCGGCCGGAATCCCGGAATCCACTCCGGACGGCTGCATCCACCGTCCTGCGTCCGAACCCTCGCTCCACGACACGAGCCGCGCGCACCACGCCGCCGAGCTGCGCGATCACCGCCATGAGGTCATCGATACTCCGCCGCATCGCGTCAGTCTGGACGACTCGGGTACCCCCGCCTGGGTCCGGCACCGCCTTCCCAGAGCAAGCCGGGGGAAGTGCGGCCTGTGCAGGATGAGTGGACGCGCGCAGGCCTGTGACGCCAGTCTCGGCCTCGCGCGCGTGCCTCGGCCCGAATCCGGGAATCCGGCCGAGGGACGCGAACGAAGCCGAGCGACGCGAACGAAGCCGACGGAGCGCCCTGCCCCGCGCACCGGGCATGTCCGTCCCCCGCCCTACCCTCGAGTCATGGCACGTCTCCCCGAGTCCCCCGCCCCGCCCCGCGTCTCGCCGCCCGACCTTCCCGATCAGCTCACACCGGGTGTTCCCACGCGGAGCGCCGATCTGGTCGCGCGGAGCCTTGCGTTGTCCGGCACGGTGGATCTCGCCCACGCGACGCTGGAGCAGTGCACGGTCTCGGCAGACGCCGACGACGTGGACCTGACCGGGGCAGCGATCCTCGACGTCGAGATGACGCACCCGCGCGTCGCGTCCGTGCGGCTGCGTGATGCCGGCATCCGCCGTCTGCGGATCACGGGCGGGCGCATCGGCACGCTGGATCTGAGCGCCTCGCGCATCTCCGAGCTCGAGCTCCAGGACGTGCGCATCGACTACCTCACGCTCGGCGGCGCGAAGGCGACCGATGTCGAGGTGTCGGACTGCCGCATCCGCACTCTCGACATGCCGCAGGCAGAGCTCGCCCGCGTGCGGTTCGCCCGATCCACCTGCGACGAGGTCGACCCCCGGGGCATGCGCGCCTCCGACGTCGATCTGCGCGGGCTCGACGCCGTCGCCTTCCTCGACGCCAACAGTCTGCGCGGCACCACGCTCACCGGTTTCCAGGTGCAGCAGCTCGCCCCGGTGATCGCGGAGGGGCTCGGAATCCAGATCAGGGAATGACGCTCACGGCGGGGTGCTTCCCGCCGAACCCGCGGCGGCCAGCAGTTCGCGGGTGAACGGATGCCGCGGCGCGGCGAACACGGACTCGACGGCTCCCTGCTCGACCACCCGCCCGTCCTGCATCACGAGCACCTCGTCCGCCACGGCCCGCACCACGTCGAGGTCGTGGGAGACGAAGATCATGGTGAGCTCCCGCTCCCGCTGCACCCGGAGCAGGAGACTCAGGACGCGTTCGCGTACCGAGGGGTCGAGCGCCGACACCGGCTCGTCCAGCACCAAGACCGCAGGGTCGGCCGCGAGCGCGCGGGCGATCGCGGCGCGCTGCCGTTGTCCGCCCGAGAGCTCCCCGGCCCGTCGAGAGGCCAGACCCGCATCGAGCTCGACCTCCGCCAGCAGCTGCGCCACCCGGCGAGCACGCGCGGAACGCGGCACGCCTCCCGCAGCGAGCGCTTCCCGCAGCGACCGTCCGACCGTCCACCGCGGGTCGAAGGCGCCCAGGGGGTTCTGATGCACGAGCTGCACGTGTCGGCCGTTCCCGCCGACGATCTCACCGCTGTCGGGCCGCTCCACGCCGACGATCATGCGCGCGAGCGTGGTCTTCCCGGACCCGGACTCCCCCACGATGCCGAGCGTGCGCCCCCGCCGGACCTCGAAGGACGCGTCGACGACGGCCGGCACGCCTGAGAAGGCCTTCGACACGTTCGTGACCTGCAGCACCGGCTCGGCGTCGCCGGTGACCCGTGGGCGGGGCTCGTGCATCGTCGCGTCGATCAGCTGCCGAGTGTACGGATGCTGCGGTGACTGCAGAACCTGCGTGACCGGCCCCTCCTCGACCACCGCACCGTCCCGCATCACCAGCACGCGGTCCGCCAGGCGACGCACCGCGGCGAAGTCATGGCTGATGAACACGACAGCGGTGCCGGTGTCGGCGATCTCCCGCAGCAGGTCGAGGATCCGCGCCTGCACGGTCGCATCGAGCGCGGTCGTGGGTTCGTCGGCGACGAGCACGGCCGGGGAGGCCGCGAGCGCGGAGGCGATCAGCGCCCGCTGGCGCAGTCCGCCGGAGAGCTGATGCGGGTACTGCGCGGCGCGGCGGTCGGGCTCGGGCATCCAGACGCGGCGCAGCAGCCGATGCACACTCTGCGCCATGCTCTCGCCGTCGGCGCGCGCCTCGGGGTGCAGTCGCAGGGGCTCGCCGACTTCGCTGCCGATGCGCTGCAGCGGATCCAGGGCCACGAGGGCGTCCTGCGACACCAGCGCGATCCGTGCGCCTCGCAGCCGTCGCCACCCGGAATCGCGCAGATCACGAGCGTCGACGCCGTCGATCTCGAGCCTGTCGGTCGTCACCCGAGCGCCCACCGGCGTGAGACCCAGCAGCGCCCGCGCGGTGAGGGACTTCCCTGCACCCGACTCCCCGACGATCGCGACGCACTCGCCGGGTGCGACGGCGAGCGAGACCCCGTCGACCACGGTGGTGTCGCCGAAGCGCACCCGCAGACCCTGCAGATCGACCACGAGGCGTCGACTCATCGTCCCCGCCCCTCTGCGCGCGCCCGGAGCACGCGTCCGACGATCGTCGCGGAGATGACCGTGAGCGTGATCGCCGCGCCCGGGAACACCGAGATCCACCAGGCCTGACCGAGGACGTTGCGGCCGCCCGCGAGCATGAGTCCCCACTCGGGCGTCGGCTCGGTGGTGCCGAGTCCGAGGAAGCTGAGCCCGGCCGCCGCGAGGATCGCCGAGCCGATGCCGATCGTCGCCAGCACGCTGAGCGCCCCGAACACACCGGGCAGGACGTGCCGGCCGAAGGCGACGGGGGCGGACACCCCGAGGATGCGCGCGGCCTCGACGTGCTCCGCGACGCGCAGCGTACGCGTCTGCACGCGGGCGAGGCGGATGTACACCGGCACGGCGGCGAGGGTCACGGCGAGCGCGACGTTGACGGGGCCCGGCCCGAGGATCGCGATCACGACGAGTGCGACCAGGAACTCCGGAAAGGCCATCAGCACGTCGTTCACGCGCATGAGGCCCACATCGACCGCGCGCGGGGCGGAACCGGCGAGCGCGCCGACAGCGAGCCCGACGACGACGGCGATGGCGGTCGCGAGCAGGCCGACGCCCACCGAGCGCCCCGCCGCGAACACGACACGCGAGTACACGTCGCGTCCGCTCTGATCGGTGCCGAACAGGTGCTCGGCCCCCGGGGGCGCCAGGGCGCCGCGCACGTCGGTCTGCAGGGGATCGTGGGTGGCGAGCAGGCCGGGCGCGACCGAGGCGAGGGCGATCACGGCCAGCACGGCGAGCGCCGCGCCCATCAGCACCCGCTGTGCCGACGTCATCGGCGTGCCTCCGGCACTGACGGCAGATCGGGGACGATGCGCTCCCCGGGTGCGGCGCGCGTTCCCGGCGCCGGGGCAGCCCGACGCAGCCGCGGGTCGATGAGCGGATGCAGCAGCTCGACCAGTGTGTTGATGAGCACGAAGACGAGGGCACTGAGGAGGATGATGCCCGAGATCACCGGGAGGTCGCGGTCGCTGATCGCGGCGAGCGTCACCCGCCCCAGGCCAGGACGCGCGAACACCGTCTCGACGAGCACGGCCCCGCCGAGCACGGATCCGGTCAGATAGGCCGCCAAGGTCATCGCACCGGACGCACCGTGTCGCAGGCCGTGCCGCAGGGTGAACCAGCTCCGGCCGGCACCGCGCGCGCGGACGGTCTCGGCGAACGGCATCCGTTCCGCCTGGATGAGCCCGTCGCGCAGCACCTGACCGAGCAGTGCCGCCACGGGCAGCGCGAGCGTCACCGCCGGCAGGACGAGGGTGGCGGGATTCCTCGCCCCCGAGACCGGGAACCAGCCCAGACCGAACGCGAAGACGCTCAGCAGCACCAGTCCGATCCAGAACACCGGCGATGACAGGACCACCAGCTCCACCCCGGCGGCCACGGTGCGCGCGATCTCTCCTCGAGCGAGCAGCGCCACCGAGAACGCGATCACCACGGCGATGGCGAGCGCCAGGGCCGACAGCTGCAGCGTCGCGCCGATCTGTCGCCCGATCACCTCCGTCACCGGAAGACGCAGCTGATACGACTCGCCGAGATCTCCGCGGACGAGCTGCCCGAGGTACGAGACGTACTGCTCGACGGCGGGGCGATCGAGACCGAGTTCGGCGCGGATGCCGTCTTTCACCGCTTCGCTCACCTGAGCCTGCGGTCCGAGCATCACGGAGACCGGATCGCCGGGGATGACGCGGAACGCCAGGAAGGCCACCGTCGCCGCCCCCCACAACACGACGACGATCGAGGCGAGGAGACCGGCGATCCGCAGGAGCACCGCTCTCACTGCTCTCCCCTCCCGGCGCGGACCTGCGCCGCGCTCAGCCGACCGTCACATCGTAGAACAGGGGCCGACCGTACAGGTCGTACTCGAGACCGGAGACGCGGTCGCCGACCGCCGTGATGGCCGAGGGGCTGTACAGCGGCACGATCGCCGTGTACTCGGCGTTCCACTGCTGCAGCTGCGTGTAGAGCGCGTCGCGCTCGCCCTGGTCGCTGACGGCCACGGCCGTCTCGAGCAGCGTGTCGATCTCGGGGTCCGACACCTGCGAGGCGTTCTGGAATCCGTCGGTGTGGAGGTGACTGCGAAGCAGATCCGGGTCGACGCCCGAGAAGCCCCAGTCCGTCAGGTCGAAGGTCTTCGGTCCGTACTGCTCGTTGTAGGCGCCCGGCTCGAGCACCTCGCGGACGACCTCGAAGCCGATGGCCTTGAGATCGGACTGGATCGCGTTCGCGAGCGCGGCACGGTCGTCGGGCACGGGCGTGTACGCGATCCATCGGACGGAGAGGCGCTGGCCGTCCTTGGTGCGGTAGCCCTCCGCGTCGCGGGTGGTCCACCCGGCTTCGTCGAGGAGGGCGTTCGCGGCATCCGGGTCGAACTCCCATGTGCCCTCGAGAGCGGCGTCGTAGCCGGGCGTCGTCGATCCGAGCACGCTCCACGCGCGCGGGAACTGCCCGAAGAAGATCTCCTCGACCGCCGCGTCGATGTCGATGCCGCGGGCGAACGCCTGCCGCACCTTCTGGTCGGCGAAGACGCCGTACTTCTCGTTCAGATAGAGCGAGTACGGCAGCCCCGGGTACTCGATCGAGTCGACGGTGATGCCGTCGCCGAGGTCCTTCGCGAGGTTCGGCGGGATGTTGCTGGCGAGGTCGGACTCGCCGCTCGTGATGACGCCGGTGCGGACCGACGCCTCGGGCTGGATCTCCACACGGAGCGTTCCGAAGGCGGGAGCGTCCTCGCCGTGCGGACCCCACGCGTAGTCGTCGTTGCGCGTGTAGACGATCTCCTGGTCGGGCGTGTACTCGGTGAGCTCGAACGGCCCGGTGCCGACCGTGACACCCGGGCCTCCCGCCTTGAGCTGGTCGGCGGACTCCGCCAGCACCGCCGGAGAGTAGAAGCCGAGGAGCGGCGTGCTCGCCGCCTGCAGGAACGGGGCGTACGGCTGCGTGAAGCTGACCTTCACGGTGTGGTCGTCGATGACCTCCGTGCCGTCGTAGAAGTCGGCGCCGAGCATGCTGGCGGCCTGTGCCGACTTCGTGGCGGGATCGACGATCCGGTCGAAGTTCGCCTTGACCGCTGCGGCGTCGAAGGGCTCCCCGTCGTGGAACGTCACGTCGTCACGCAGCGTGAAGGTGTACTCGGTGCTGTCGTCCGAGACCTGCCAGTCGGTCGCGAGCCAGGGGCTGAAGGTGCCGTCGTTCTCCTGGAAGACCAGCGAGTCGAGCACGGAGCGCTGCACCATGCCCGAGACGTCGAGCTGACTGACCTGGGGGTCCATGTGTCCTGCCGCGAGGTTCGCTCCCTCGATCGACCACACCAGCTCGGCATCCGGGCCGGACTCGGCGGAGGTCGATGCGCAGGAGCTGAGGATCAGCGCCGTGGCGGCCGCGACGGCGGCGAAGGGCAGGAGACGGCGCACGGGGCTTGCGGGCATGACGATTCCTCAGGACGAACGGATCGGGATGCCTCCATTCTACGGCGGATTGTTGGACCGGGTCGAAGTTGCGACGACGTCGGCGCCGCGATCGCTCGGTAGACTTGCCGCGGACCCACACTCAGGCACGCTCACACAGTGCCGCATACATCGCGCAAGGAGACCTTCATGTCTGCAATCCCCGACAAGCCCGTCCTCGAAGGTCTCGAAGCGAAGTGGGACGACCGGTGGGCGCAGAACGGAACGTACCTGTTCGACCGCCTGCGCGCCGCAGAGTCCGGCCGCGACGGCGTGTACTCGATCGACACCCCGCCGCCCACGGCGTCGGGCAGTCTCCACATCGGCCACGTGTTCTCTTACACCCACACCGACGTGAAGGCACGCTTCGAGCGCATGCGCGGTAAGACCGTGTTCTACCCGATGGGGTGGGATGACAACGGGCTGCCGACGGAGCGCCGTGTGCAGAACTACTACGGCGTGCGCTGCGACCCGACGCTGCCCTACACCGACGACTTCACTCCCCCGTTCGAGGGCGGAGACAACAAGTCCAGCCGCGCCGCCGACCAGGTGCCGATCAGCCGTCGCAACTTCATCGAGCTGTGCGAGCGCCTCACGATCGAGGACGAGAAGCAGTTCGAAGCGCTGTTCCGCCAGCTGGGCCTGAGCGTCGACTGGACGCAGACGTATCGCACGATCTCCGACGAGACCATCCGCCAGAGCCAGCTCGCGTTCCTCCGCAACATCGAGCGCGGCGAGGCCTACCAGGACCTCGCTCCCACGCTGTGGGACATCGACTTCCGGTCCGCCATCGCGCAGGCCGAGCTCGAGGACCGCGACCAGCCCGCGGCGTACCACACGATCGAGTTCCCCTTCACGGACGGCTCCGGCTCGATCGCGATCGACACGACCCGTCCCGAGCTGCTCCCGGCGTGCATCGCGATCGTGACGCATCCCGAGGGACCGCACAAGCATCTGATCGGCACGAAGGTGCGCACACCGTTCTTCGGCGCCGAGATCGAGATCCACGGTCACCACCTCGCCCAGCCCGATAAGGGAACCGGCGCGGCGATGGTCTGCACCTTCGGCGACGTGACCGACATCGTGTGGTGGCGCGAGCTGCGCACCGTGAGCGGCGACCACCTGCCGAACATGACCACGATCGGCCTGGACGGGCGCTTCCTGCCCGCCGCTCCCGAGTCGGTCGCGAATGCGGATGCCGCGGACTGGTACGCCGCAGAGCTCGCCGGCAAGACCGTGTTCAGCGCCCGCAAGGCCATCGTCGAGAAGCTGCAGGAGACCGGCGACATGACCGCGGTCGGCAAGCAGTTCACCCACGCCGTGAAGTTCTTCGAGAAGGGCGACCGGCCGCTCGAGATCGTGTCGACGCGCCAGTGGTACATCCGCAACGGCGCCCGCGACGCCGATCTCCGCGACGAGCTCGTCGCGCGCGGCAAGGAGCTCACCTGGCACCCCGATTTCATGCGCGTGCGCTACGAGAACTGGGTGGGCGGGCTCACGGGCGACTGGCTGGTGTCGCGCCAGCGCTTCTTCGGTGTGCCGATCCCGCTCTGGTACGCGCTCGACGAGAACGGCGCCCGCGACTACGACCGGGTGCTGGCACCCGAGCACGCCGTGCTGCCGATCGATCCGACCATCGATGTGCCCGCGGGCTACACCGAGGACCAGCGCGGCGTGCCCGGTGGCTTCGACGCCGAGGCCGACATCCTCGACACCTGGGCCACCTCCTCGCTCACCCCGCAGCTCGCCGGCGGCTGGCAGCGCGACGAGGAGCTGTGGAACCTCACGGCACCGTTCGATCTGCGCCCCCAGGGCCAGGACATCATCCGCACCTGGCTGTTCTCGACCATGCTGCGCTCGACCCTGGAAGACGACAGGGCACCCTGGCGCAATGCGGCGATCTCCGGCTTCATCGTCGACCCCGACCGCAAGAAGATGTCGAAGTCGAAGGGCAACGTGGTCACACCCGCCGACATCCTCGACACCCACGGCTCGGATGCCGTGCGCTACTGGGCGGCGTCGAGTCGCCTCGGAACGGATGCCGCGTTCGACCCGCAGAATCCGACGCAGGTGAAGATCGGACGCCGCCTGGCGATCAAGGTCCTCAACGCCGCGAAGTTCGTGCTGTCGTTCCCGGTGCCCGAGGGCGCGGCGGTGACCCACGCCCTGGACGCGTCGATGCTCGCGACCCTCGACCGCGTGATCGGTGAGGCCACCGCAGCATTCGAGAACTACGATCAGGCCCGAGCGCTGGAGATCACCGAGTCGTTCTTCTGGACGTTCTGCGACGACTATCTCGAGCTCGTCAAGGAACGCGCCTACAACCAGACCGACGTGGGACAGGCATCCGCCGCACTCGCCCTGCGCCTTGCCCTCTCCGCCCTGCTGCGCCTGCTGGCTCCCGTGCTCTCGTTCGCGACGGAGGAAGCCTGGTCGTGGTTCGAGGAGGGCTCGATCCACACCTCGGCCTGGCCGGAGGCGCTCGACATCGAGGGCGACCCCGCCGTGCTCGCGGCCGCGAGCGAGGCGCTGATCGGCATCCGCCGGGCCAAGACGGAGGCGAAGGCCTCGCAGAAGACGCCCGTCGCCCGTGCCGCCATCGTCGCCCCCGCCGCCAAGCTCGTCGCACTGCGGGCCGCGGCCGACGACCTGCGCGCCGTCGGCCGGATCGCCGAGCTCGAGTTCGGTGAGGCCGAGGCGTTGGCCGTCACGGCGATCGAGCTCGCTCCGGCGGAGGAGTCCTGATGCAGCTCGGCACCCGCTGGGCGACCGGCACGGAGGCTCCGGCCTCCGTGCCCGCCTCCCTGCGTCCCGCGATCGCCGAGGTCGAGGGACGCGGGCTCACCGGGCACTGGACGCTCACGTGGCTCGAGGGCCGGGCGATCGCCGAGCTCGACGCCGGCTGGGAAGTCCTCCAGACGGCGACCGGTGAGGTCGTCGCCCGCCCCTTCCAGGACTGACGCGCCGCGCTGGTCTCGACCTCCCGGGGCTCCGCGGGCTCCGGGGTGGATAGGCTCGGATCATGACCATCGATGCCTCGAATCCGCTGCTCCAGCCCTCGACGCTGCCGTACGGCATCCCCGACTACCGGCTGATCCGCGCGGAGCACTACCTGCCCGCCTTCCGTGCCGCTTTCACGGAGCACCTGCAGGAGATCTCGCGCATCACGATGGTCCGCTCGATGCCGACGTTCGAGAACACGATCGAGGCGATCGAGCGCGCGGGCTCCCTGCTCGATCGAGTGGCCCACGCGTTCTACACCGTCAGCTCGGCGGATGCGACCCCCGAGATCCAGGCCGTCGACGAGCAGCTCGCCCCGCTCATGGCCGCGCACACCGATGCCGTCACGCTCGACGGCGCGCTGTACTGGCGGGTGCAGCAGTTGCACGATCGTCTCGACACCCTCGAACTCGATCCCGAGCAGCGGTATCTCGTCGAGCGGCACCACCGCGAGATGACGCATGCCGGCGCCGCGCTCGACGACGAAGCGAAGGCGCACCTCACGCTGTTGAACCAGCAGCTCTCCGCGCTGAGCAACACCTTCGAGCGCAACCTGCTCAGCGACACGAACGATCTCGCCGTCGTCTTCGACTCGGCGGACGATCTCGAGGGCGTGAGTGCCGGGGAGCTGTCCGCGGCTGCACGGGCGGCGAGCGAACGCGGACTCGAGGGACGGTTCGTCGTCACACTGCCCCTCTTCACGGGGCATCCGTATCTGGCGCAGCTCCGCAACCGCGAGTCGCGACGGCGGATCATGGCGGCATCCCAGGCGCGGGGATCGCAGGACAACGCGAACGACAACCGTTTCGTCCTCCGCGAGATCGTCCGCCTCCGGGCCGAGCGCGCCGCTCTTCTCGGTTACCCCTCGCACGCGGCCTACGTGACCGCGGACGAGACCGCGGGCAGCCCGCAGGCTGTCGAGGACATGCTGCGCGCCCTCGCCGCGCCCTCCGCGCTCAACGCGTTCACGGAACAACAGGCGCTGCGAGCGATCGTAGACCGGATCGAGCCGGAGCCGTTCCCGGTCGAGGCGCATGACTGGGCGTTCTACACCGAGAAGGTGCGCGCGGCGGAGTACGACATCGACACGAGCGCGCTGCGTCCGTGGTTCGAGGCCGAGCGCGTGCTGCAGGACGGCGTGTTCTTCGCCGCGACCCGCCTGTACGGCGTGACGTTCGTCGAGCGCACCGACATCCCGGCCTATCACCCTGGTGCGCGCGTGTTCGAGGTCAGCAACGAGGACGGCAGCGCTCTCGGGCTCTACATCCTCGACCTCTACACCCGCGACACCAAGCGCGGTGGCGCCTGGATGAACCCGATCGTCAGCCAATCCCGACTGCGCGGCTCGGCGCCCGTCGTGGTGAACAACCTGAACGTGCCGCTGCCCGGCGAAGGAGAGCCGACACTGCTCACCCTCGACGAGGTGACCACGCTGTTCCACGAGTTCGGTCACGCACTGCACGGGCTGTTCGCCGAGGTCACCTACCCGCACTTCGCCGGCACCAACGTCTTCCGCGACTTCGTGGAGTTCCCGAGCCAGGTCAACGAGATGTGGATCCTCTGGCCCGAAGTCCTCGACAACTACGCGCGGCATCACGAGACCGGCGAGCCGCTCGATCCCACGATCATCGACCGTCTGCGCGCGACCGAGACCTTCGATCAGGGTCACGCGACGAGCGAATATCTGGCGGCTGCGTGGCTCGACCAGGCCTGGCATCGTGTCGGGGTGGACGCCGACATCGACGACGTCGCCGCCTTCGAAGCGGCCGCCCTCGCCGACATCGGTCTGGACAACCCGGCGGTGCCGACGCGGTACTCCTCGACGTACTTCGCGCACGTCTTCTCGGGCGGCTACAGCGCAGGGTACTACTCGTACATCTGGAGTGAGGTCCTCGACGCCGACACCGTCGAATGGTTCCGGGAGAACCGCGGGCTCACCCGCGACAACGGCGACTGGTTCCGTGAGCGGCTGCTCGGCGTCGGCGGGTCGAAGGACCCGCTGGAGGCGTACCACGAGTTCCGCGGCCGTGTGGCAGACATCGCCCACCTGCTCAAGCGCCGCGGACTCGCGATGGCGACCGAGGACTGATTCCCCGGCCCGGAGTGATCATCGCTCCGGGGCACTCCCGCGTACGCCGAGGATCCGGCGTGGACGTCAGGCGCTCTTGCGCTTGCGTTCCAGCACGATCGTGGGCGCCGCGCCCTCATCGACGGCGGCACGAGTGATGATCACCTTCGCGACATCGTCTGTCGACGGGATCTCGAACATGATGGGTCCCAGCACGTCTTCCAGGATCGCTCGGAGTCCACGCGCGCCGGTCTTGCGCTCGACGGCGAGGTCGGCGATGGAGCGCAGAGCGTCCTCCTCGAACTCGAGGGTCACGCCGTCGATCTCGAACATGCGCTGATACTGCTTGACCAAGGCGTTGCGCGGACCGGTGAGGATATCGATGAGCGCAGTCTGATCGAGCGGCGACACCGAGGTCACGACGGGCAGACGCCCGATGAACTCGGGGATCAGGCCGAACTTGTGCAGGTCCTCCGGGAGCACCTCGCTGTAGAGGTCGAGATCCTTGTTCTTGTCGTGCAGCGGAGCGCCGAACCCGATGCCGTGCTTGCCGACGCGCGCCGAGACGATGTCCTCCAGACCGGCGAACGCGCCGGCCACGATGAACAGCACATTGGACGTGTCGATCTGCAGGAACTCCTGGTGGGGGTGCTTCCGGCCGCCCTGCGGCGGCACCGACGCGACGGTTCCCTCGATGATCTTGAGCAGCGCCTGCTGCACGCCCTCGCCGGACACGTCGCGCGTGATCGACGGGTTCTCCGCCTTGCGCGCGATCTTGTCGACCTCGTCGATGTAGATGATGCCCTGCTCGGCGCGCTTGACGTCGTAGTCCGCCGCCTGGATGAGCTTGAGCAGGATGTTCTCGACGTCTTCGCCCACGTACCCTGCCTCCGTGAGCGCCGTGGCGTCGGCCACCGCGAACGGCACGTTCAGACGCTTCGCGAGGGTCTGGGCGAGATACGTCTTCCCGCAGCCGGTCGGACCGATGAGCAGGATGTTGCTCTTCGCGATCTCGATCTCCTCGGCACGCTGCTCGGCGGACTGCAGGGTGCCGTGCGCGCGGATGCGCTTGTAGTGGTTGTACACCGCGACGGACAGGGCGCGCTTCGCGGGCTCCTGACCGACGACGTACTCCTCGAGGAAGGAGAAGATCTCGCGCGGCTTGGGCAGCTCGAACTCCGCCACGCCGTCGGCGGAGGACTCCGCCATGCGCTCCTCGATGATCTCGTTGCACAGCTCGACGCACTCGTCGCAGATGTACACACCGGGGCCGGCGATGAGTTGCTGCACCTGCTTCTGGCTCTTTCCGCAGAATGAGCACTTGAACAGATCGGCGCTTTCACCGATACGGGCCATGAAGGTCCTCCTAGGGGGATCCAGAGATCGTCCTCCGAGCCTAACGTCTGCATCCGACACCGGGACGCATTGGCGCGGACTCGCCTGTCCGCGTCGCGCACGCCGAAGGGCCCGTGCCGCGGGATGCGCAGCACGGGCCCTTCTCGGAGCCGGCGTCAGACCATGCTCTTGGTGTGCCAGACGGTCTTGATCTCGGTGAACGCCGTGATCCGCTCAGGAGACGCGACCACATCTCCCGGCGTGAGCACGCGCTTCAGCGTGTCGGCGGCGGCGATCTGCAGGTCGACCCAGTCGAGGCTGCCCGCCCCCGCGAGGTCGAGTGCGTTCACATCCTGGTGCGAGGCCAGCCACGGAGCGATCTCCGCGGGCGATCCGGTGAGCACGTTGACCACTCCGCCCGGGACGTCGCTGGTGGCGAGCACTTCGGCGAGGCTGATCGCGGAGAGCGGATGCCGCTCACTGGCGACCACGACCACGGTGTTCCCGGCGACCAGGGCCGGCGCGACGACCGACACCAGGCCGAGCAGCGACGAGTCCTGCGGTGCGATGATCGCGACCACGCCGGTGGGTTCGGGCACCGAGATGTTGAAGTACGGCCCCGACACCGGGTTGGCGTTCCCGGCGACCTGCGCGTACTTGTCGCACCAACCGGCGTACCAGACCCACAGGTCGATCGCCTCGTCGACCTGTGCGGCGGCGGAACCGGTCGAGACGCCTTCCTGCGCGACGATCTCGTCGATGAACTGCGCGCGGCGGCCCTCGAGCACCTCGGCGACGCGGTACAGGACCTGACCGCGGTTGTACGCGGTCGCGCCCGACCAGCCCTTGACGGCGGCGCGCGCCGCGACCACGGCATCCCGGGCGTCCTTGCGTGATCCCTGAGCGGCGTTCGCGAGGAACGCCCCCTTCGGAGAGGTCACCTCGTAGGTGCGCCCGGACTCGCTGCGGGGGAAGGCCCCGCCGATCGCCAGCTTGTACGTCTTCGGCACGGTCAGTCGCTTGCTCATGACGCAGCCCCCTTCAGGTACGCGGTGAGACCCTGACGTCCGCCTTCGCGGCCGTATCCGGACTCCTTGTATCCGCCGAACGGGCTCGACGGGTCGAATCGGTTGAACGTGTTGGCCCACACCACTCCGGCACGCAGACGGTCGGCGACCGCGAGGATCCGCGAGCCCTTGTCCGACCAGATGCCGGCCGAGAGTCCGTAGGGGGTGTTGTTGGCCTTGGCGATCGCCTCCGCCGGGGTGCGGAACGTGAGCACCGACAGCACCGGGCCGAACACCTCGTCGCGCGCGATGCGGTGCGAGGCCTCGACACCCGTGAAGATGGTCGGCGCGAACCAGAAGCCCTGCTCGGGGATCGCGCAGTCGGCCGTCCATCGCTCGGCGCCTTCTGCCTCGCCGATGTCGCTCAGCTCGCGGATACGCGCGAGCTGAGCCGCGGAGTTGATGGCTCCGATGTCGGTGTTCTTGTCGAGCGGATCGCCCAGACGCAGGGTCGACAGACGCGACTTGAGCCGGTCGATGACCTCGTCGTGGATCGACTCCTGCACCAGAAGTCGGCTGCCGGCGCAGCAGACGTGGCCCTGGTTGAAGAAGATGCCGTTCACGATGCCCTCGACGGCCTGGTCGATCGGTGCGTCGTCGAAGACGATGTTCGCGGCCTTGCCACCGAGCTCGAGCGTGAGCTTCTTCGGCGTCCCCGCGACGGCCCGTGCGATGTCACGACCGACACCGGTGGAGCCGGTGAAGGCCACCTTGTCGACGTCGGGGTGACGGACGAGGGCGGCGCCCGAGGCTCCGGCACCCGTCACGATGTTCACGACCCCGGCGGGAAGATCGGCCTGCTGCAGGATCTCCGCGAAGATCAGCGCCGTCAGCGGCGTGGTCTCGGCGGGCTTCAGCACGACCGTGTTGCCGGCGGCGAGAGCCGGGGCGAGCTTCCACGCGAGCATCAGCAGTGGGAAGTTCCACGGGATGATCTGACCGGCGACGCCGAGAGCGAGGGGGTTCGCACCGAGGCCGGCGTGATCGAGCTTGTCGGCCCAGCCCGCGTAGTAGAAGAACCAGGAGGCGACGAGGGGCACGTCGACATCACGGCTCTCCTTGATGGGCTTGCCGTTGTCGAGGCTCTCGGCCACGGCGAGCTCGCGGGAGCGTTCCTGCACGAGGCGGGCGATGCGGAAGAGGTACTTCCCGCGATCGCGACCACTCATGCGCGACCAGGTCTTCTCGTAGGCGCGTCGCGCGGCGGCGACGGCACGGTCGATGTCGTCGTCGCTCGCCGAGGCGATCTCGGCGATGTGCTTCTCCGTGGCGGGCGAGATGGTGCTGAACGGCGTGCCGGAGCCGTCGACGAACTCGCCGTCGATGAACAGCCCGTAGCTGTCCTTGAGGTTCAGGACGGCGGTGGACTCGGGGGCCGGAGCGTATTCCAGGAATGACATATGTGGGTTCCTAGTCGATCGTGACGTAGTCGGGGCCGGAGTAGTGGCCGGTGGCGAGCTTCTGACGCTGCAGCAGCACGTCGTTCAGGAGACTCGATGCGCCGAAGCGGAACAGGTGGGGCTGGAGCCACTCCTCGCCCACCGTCTCGGCGACCGTCACCAGATACTTGACGGCGTCCTTCGACGCGCGGATGCCGCCGGCCGGCTTCACGCCGATCTTCTGGCCGGTTCCCCGGTGCCAGTCGCGGACGGTCTCCAGCATCAGCAGCGTGGTGGGCAGCGTGGCCGCGGGCTGCACCTTGCCCGTGGACGTCTTGATGAAGTCGCCGCCGGCGAGGATGCCGAGCCACGAGGCCCGCTTGATGTTGTCGTAGGTGTTGAGTTCACCGGTCTCGAGGATCACCTTGAGTGAGGCGTACGAGCCGTCCGCGCGGCGGCAGGCCTCCTTGACCTGGGCGATCTGGTCGTACACGAGCCCGTAGCGTCCGGAGAGGAAGGCCCCGCGGTCGATGACCATGTCGATCTCGTCGGCACCGGCCGCGACCGCCTCGGCCGTGTCGGCCAGCTTGATCGCGAGCGAGGATCGCCCACTCGGGAAGGCGGTCGCGACCGCTGCCACCGAGATCAGGCCCTCGTCCGGGTCGCCGTGCAGCGCGCCCAGAGCGGCCACGGCGTCCGGCACCATGTCCCCGTACACGCAGACGGCGGCGACACGGGGCGTCGACGCATCCGCGGCGTCCGGGTTCTTCGCCTTCGCGACGAGCGACCGCACCTTGCCCGGGGTGTCCGAGCCTTCCAGCGTGGTGAGGTCGATCAGTCGGATGATGGTGTCGAGGGCCCAGGCCTTCGACGTCGTCTTGATCGATCGCGTGCCGAGACCGGCAGCGCGCTGCTCCAGCCCGACCGCGTCGACTCCGGGCAGGCCGTGCAGGAATCGGCGCAGCGTGGCGTCGTCCGGCTCACCGCCGAGGACGTCCACCGCCGCCCTACGGCTCAGTTCTTGGGTCGTCACTGTTCCTCCAACAATGCTCGTGCTGTGGTCTCATCGGTCACCAGGACGCTGCACAGGCCGCTGGCGACCACTGTGCGAGCGATGTCATGTTTCGCGCGGCCGGCGGTGACGAAGATCGCGCGCGCTGCTCCGCGCAGGCGATCCAGGCTCACACCGACCGTGCGGGCGTCGAGCTGCGAGTCGACGATGTTGCCCTCGGCGTCCACGTAGCGCCCGAGCACATCTCCGACCGCGCCGCGCCGGGCGAGTTCTTCGACGTCCTCGACGGACAGGTAGCCGTTCTCCACGTGGGCGGAGCTCGCATCGCTGGGGCCCGCGGTGAACAGGAAAGCCTGCGCCTGCGCCGCCTCCTCCAGGATGCCGGCGACCGTGCGGTCGGCTTCGATCGCCTGCTTCGTCTCGACGCGCTCCAGGATCGCCGGACTGGGCAGCAGGGAGACGTGCCCCGACGCGCGTTGCGCGATCGTCACGGCGAGTCCCGCGGCCCCTCCGGAGCGCCGGTTGAGGCTCACTCCCCCGTTGAGCTGCACGACGGTCACACCGCTCGCCCAGCCGTGCGGCAGGGCCTCGGCGACGGCGCGCAGCGTGCGCCCCCAGCTGACGCCGAGCGTACGAGGCACCGGGCGAAGCGCGGTGAGGTAGTCGGCCGCGGCCTGTGCCACGCGCTCGAGGGTGGCCTCGTCCCCCTCCGGTGCGGGGACGACGACGGCCTCCGCGAGTCCGGGGTGACGGTCGACGAGCAGGCGCTCGAGTCCGAGCCGACGTGCGCGCGGGTGCACGATCTCGATGCGGACGATGCCGCGTTCGCGCGCCTGAGTGAGCAGACGCCCCACCTTCCAGCGGGAGACCTTCAGGAGGGCGCCGATCTCGTCCTGGGTCTTGTCCTCGTCGTAGTACAGCTCGGCGATACGGACCATCAGCAGTTCGTCTTCCACGGCATCCTCCTTCCGTGACCAGCGTACGGCTGTTCACCCGTCCGCGCACGCTTCTGCTCATATGAGCAGAAGCGTCGAACACCACTGCGCATCCGTCGCAGTGCACGCCGAAGGGGCGGCAGTCCCATGACTGCCGCCCCTTCGTGTCGCCGTTCTCAGACCCGCTTGCGCGAGCTGAGCACCTGGTCGACGATGCCGTACTCGAGCGCCTGCGCGGCCGAGAGGATGTTGTCGCGGTCGATGTCGCGGTTGATCTGCTCGACCGGACGACCCGTGTGCGTGGCCATGGTCTCCTCGAGCCAGGTGCGCATGCGGAGGATCTCCGCCGCCTGGATCTCGATGTCGGACGCCTGGCCCTGACCCGCCTCGCCCATGGCGGGCTGGTGGATCAGAACGCGCGCGTTCGGCAGGGCGAGACGCTTGCCGGGCGCACCGGCGGCGAGGAGCACCGACGCCGCCGAAGCCGCCTGACCGAGCACGACGGTCTGGATCTGCGGCGCGACGTACTGCATCGTGTCGTAGATCGCCGTCATGGCGGTGAAGGAGCCACCGGGCGAGTTGATGTACATCGTGATGTCACGCTCGGCGTCCTGGCTCTCCAGGACGAGCAGCTGGGCCATCACGTCGTCGGCGGAGGCGTCGTCGACCTGCACGCCCAGGAAGATCACACGGTCTTCGAAGAGCTTGTTGTACGGGTCCTGACGCTTGAAGCCGTAGGCCGTGCGCTCCTCGAACTGCGGGAGCACGTAGCGGCTGGACGGCAGAGTTCCTGCGGATTGGAAGGTGGGGGTGTGCATGAGAGTCCTTTCGAATCCGGTTATTCTGCGGCGTCCGCAGTGCCGCCGCCGCCGGCCACGTCACTGGCGTGCTCGCGGATGTGGTCGACGAAGCCGTACTCGAGGGCCTCTTCCGCCGTGAACCAGCGGTCCCGGTCACCGTCGGCGTTGATCTGCTCGACCGACTTGCCGGTCTGCCCTGCGGTGATCTCGGCGAGACGCTTCTTCATCGAGAGGATGAGCTGCGCCTGCGTCTGGATGTCGCTCGACGTGCCGCCGAAGCCGCCGTGGGGCTGGTGCAGCAGAACACGCGCGTTCGGGGTGATGTAGCGCTTGCCCTTGGTGCCGCTGGTGAGCAGCAGCTGGCCCATGGATGCGGCCATGCCGATGCCCACGGTGACGATGTCGTTCGGAACGAACTGCATCGTGTCGTAGATCGCCATACCCGCGGTGATGGAACCACCGGGCGAGTTGATGTAGAGGTAGATGTCCTTCTCTGAGTCTTCCGCGGCGAGAAGAAGGATCTTCGCGCAGATCTCGTTGGCGTTCTGGTCACGCACCTCTGAACCAAGCCAGATGATGCGATCCTTCAGCAGCCTGTCGAAGACGCTCGTCGCGACAAGGGGTTCTGCAGCCATTTCAGCTCCTGTTTCCGTGTTCGTGCTTCGAATCTACCGGCGACGGCGCGACGGGCAGGCCGTGTTCGCCGTCGGCATATCAGCGTGGCGAGGCGCCGAGTTCGCGCGCGTAGGCGGTGACCGAGCGCGTGTAGCGCGGCAGGTGCGGAGCCAGCGCGGTGAGCGCCACCGCGGCCCCCTCCCGCGCGTCTCCGTGTGACACCAGCGCCAGCGCGTAGAAGGCTGCGGCGGCGTCGGCGAAGGGTCCGCCGCGCTCGTGCTCCTCGCGCAGCATTTCGAGCGCCTCGTCGATACGACCGAGGTTGCGCACGGTGCTCGCCAACTGGATCACGGCCTGAGGGCGGTGCTCCTCATCGAGGCCTGCCGCGAGAGCGGCCCGGTAGAGCGGCTCCGCCTCGCTCTCGATTCCTGCCGAGTCGCGTGCTCCGGCGCGTTCGAACAGCGCGCGGGCATCCTGCTCGTCCCGCTCGCCCGCGACCGCATCGACCTGCGCGATGCGCTCGCTGTCGGTGAGGGACTCGTCGGCCCAGATGGCCGCGATCCGCTCATCCCACGTGTCCATGCGCTTCTCCCCTCCTGTGCCGAAAAAGGGGCGGATGCCGCAGCATCCGCCCCTCTTCGATTCGTTCCGCGGTCACTCCGCCGTGTCGGCGGCCTTCTTCGCGGGAGCCTTCTTCGCAGCCGGCTTCTTGGCAGCGGGCTTCTCCGTCGCCTCGGCGTCGTCCGCCTTCTTGGCAGGAGCCTTCTTGGCAGCCGGCTTCTTGGCAGCGGGCTTCTCCGCGGCCTCGGCGTCGTCCGCCTTGTCGGCGGCCTTCTTCGCAGCCGACTTCTTCGCAGCAGCCTTCTTGGCGGGCTTCTCCTCGGGCTCCGGCGTCTCCTCGGCCTCGTCGTCCGTGACGATGAAGTCCGACAGGTCGACCTTCTTGCCGTTCGTGTCGACGACCTTCACCTTGCCGAGCGCGATCGCGAGCGCCTTGTTGCGCGCGACCTCGCCGACGAGCGCGGGAAGCTGGTTCGAGGACTGCAGCGCCTCGACGAACTCCTGCGGGGCCATGCCGTACTGCGATGCCGACTGGATGAGGTACTGGCTCAGCTCCTCCTGCGAGACCTGGACGTCGGCCTCTTCGGCGATCGTGTCGAGGAGCACCTGCGTGCGGAACTGCTTCTCGCTCGCCTCGGTGACCTCGGCGCGGTGCACGTCGTCCTCGAGGCGGTTCTCACCCTCGAGGTGGTTGTGCACCTCGTCCTCGATGAGCTTCGGCGGGACCGGGATCTCCACCTTCTCGAGCAGCGCCTCGACGAGCTTGTCGCGCGCGGCGGAGCCCTGCGTGAAGACGCCCTGCTGCGCGACGCGCTCGGCGAGGCTGGCGCGCAGCTCCGCGATCGTGTCGAACTCGCTGGCGATCTGGGCGAACTCGTCATCGGCCTCGGGCAGCTCGCGCTCCTTGACGGCCTTGACGCTCACGGCGACCTCGGCCTCGGAGCCGGCGTGGTCGCCGCCGACGAGGGAAGAGCGGAACGTGGTGTCCTCACCTGCGGTGAGGGACTCGATCGCATCGTCGATGCCCTCGAGCAGCTCGCCCGAGCCGATCTCGTACGAGACGCCCTCGGCGCGGTCGATCTCGGCGCCGTCGATCGTGGCGACCAGGTCGAGCTCGACGAAGTCACCCTTCGCGGCGGGACGGTCGACGGGGATGAGCGTGCCGAAGCGTGCGCGCATGTTGTCGAGTTCGGCGTCGAGAGCGGCGTCATCCGCCTCGATCGCGTCCACGGTGACCGTGATCCCGGCGTAGTCGGGAAGGTCGATCTCGGGACGGACGTCCACCTCGATGTCGACGAGCAGGTCGCCGGAGAAGTCCTTCTGGTTCGGCCACTCGACGATGTCGGCGGCCGGGCGGCCGACGATGCGGAGCTTGTGCTCGGCCGCGGCCTCTCGGAAGAACTTGTCGAGGCCCTCGTTGACGGCGTGCTCGATGACCGCACCGCGTCCGATGCGCTGGTCGATGATCGGGGCCGGGACCTTGCCCTTGCGGAATCCAGGAATCTGGACATCCTGCGCAATGTGCTCGTATGCGTGAGCGATGCTGGGCTTGAGGTCCTCGGGGGTGACCGTGATGCTGAGCTTGACCCGGGTCGGGGTCAGCTTCTCGACGGTGCTGTTCGCCATGCTGGTGTGTTCTCCTTGTGGTCTCCGCGCAGACACGCGGCTTGAAGGCTTGTCGAGCCGTGTCGGGGCGACAGGAGTTGAACCTGCGACCTCCCGCTCCCAAAGCGGGCGCTCTACCAAACTGAGCTACGCCCCGGGGAATCCGCACGCAGATTCAGCCCCACCGAGTCTAACGGACAGGAAGCCCTTCGACAGTCCGCTATGATCGTAGAGTCGGTTCCCGAGCCGCCCAGATGGCTCGGATCCGGGGCTGTAGCTTAGTGGTAAAGCCTTAGTCTTCCAAACTAATGATGCGGGTTCGATTCCCGTCAGCCCCTCCACTTCACAGAGAACCCCTCGCCTCCGGGCGGGGGTTCTTCGCTTTCCCCTCGGACGCCCCCGCCTCCTCCACGACCTCCTCACCTAGACTCGTCGCAAGGTCAGCGCCGCCCGGTCTGCCGACCGGAGAGGGATGCCGTGACGGATGTGAACCCGGTCGAAAGTCCGAATCCGACGGTGCCGGGCGGCCATCTCCTCCCGTCCCGCTTCTCGGCGGGGCCGCCGTCGCCGGCGCCCCTCCGCCGTCGTCGTCCCGGCCTCGTGTGGGGAATCATCGGCGCGACGGCCGCGGCCGTCGCGATCGGAGCACTGCAGCTGTCCGCGAACCTCGGATACGACAGCGCCGAAGAGCAGTACACGGCGACCGCCGAGACGGCGATCGAAGAGCAGGCGGCCGTGCGCGTCGCCGGTGACGAGCTCCGCACGACGGCGGATGCCGCGAGCCTCCTCCTCGAGAGCGACACCGCCGGTCTGATCGACGCCGGGCGCGCCGAGGCACTCGCCGCGGCCGGCACGGCGGCGTCCGATGCCCTCGCTGCGGCGGAGCCGCTGATCGCCGAACCCGTCCTCTCCCCCGCCCGCAAGCCGAGCTGGTTCTGGGAACTGTTCGGGGCGACGGACGCACTCACCCGGCAGAGCACGGACGCCGCGAACCTCACCGCTCAGCTCCGGGACGAATCCGACGACATCGCCGCGGCCGACACCGCTCTCGACGCCTCCGGGATGGACGCTCTGGCCTCTGCCGCGGCGACGGCCGGCGGTCTGGAATCCGCGCACGTGTCCGCGCGCAACGACAGCGTGATCGCCCTGCGGGGCGCCGTCGAGGATGTCTCGGCGACGGTCGCGCTCGATGCGCAGGCCGTCGACGCGTTCTCGTCCCTCCAGGTCGCGAGCGCCCGGCTCGTGGAGTCCGAGAACGCCGAGCTGGCCGAGAAGGCCGGGCCCCTGCTCAGCGCGCGTCTGGAGGTCGAGGCCTTCGCCCGCTCGATCGCGCCGGGGGTGCTGCTCGAGTTCGACTGGGCTCCCATCGTGAACGGCTACGGCTACGACGGCGGCATGGGCGGCTACACGACCTGGTGGTGGGACGAACCGGGACGCGCCGTGATCGAACTGTCCGACTCCGTCGCCGAGCAGTGGCCCAATGCTCGCAGCCAGGCTCTCGTCGTGCACGAGGTCGGTCACGCGATCAGCGTCAAGTGCGCCGACATGTATGACGCCTCGACGCAGGACAGCATCGAGAAGTGGGCCACCGCCTGGGCCATCAGCATGGGCTACACCGACGACGCGAACGGCGTCTGGGCCTACGGCTACCCCCCGCAGAACTACATCGACGCGGCCGCGGGGTGCCGGTGAGCGGAGACACGCAGAAGGGGCCCTCCCGATCGATCAGATCGTGAGGGCCCCTTCGCGTCGTCAGAGCAGGGTCACTGGCCCCGGCGCTCGCGCAGCTGGGTGAGCGCGTCGTCGAGGAGCTGCACGGCTTCCTCGTCGGTGCGACGCTCCTTCACGTAGGCGAGGTGCGTCTTGTACGGTTCCGCCTTCGCGAGCGCGGGCGGGTTCGCCTTGTCGCGCCCCGCGGGCAGTCCGGACTGAGGGTGATCGATCGTCTCCGGAATCTCGTCCTCCGGGAGCCCCGCGGCGAAGTGGCGGGTGGTCTCGTTGCCGAGCCCGTCCCAGTACGTCACCGCGATGCGGTCGGCGTGGTACCCGTGGTCCTGTTCGCCCATCGGGCCGGAACCGACACGAGTGCCGCGGATTGCGTTGCCGCCAGTAGCCATCAGATCACCTCGAACTTCGTGATGAGGCCCAGTGCCACGATCGCGACGAACCACACCAGCGCCAGAACGACGGTGAAGCGGTTCAGATTCCGCTCAGCGAGACCGGACGAGCCGACCGCCGACGTCATGCCGCCGCCGAACATGTCGGACAGACCGCCGCCGCGCCCCTTGTGCAGGAGGATGAGGAGAGTCAGCAGGACGCTGGTGATACCCAGCACGACCTGCAGGACGAACTCGAGAATTGCCACGAGAAAGAGCCTTTCGATGGGGCAGGAGCGCCCCCGTAACGGTCAAGTATACGGTGCGGCGGGGCCGGAGCCCCGCCGCACTCATACGCCGACGTGCTTCTCGAAGCGGATGATCGCGGCGAACTCGTCGACGACCAGACTCGCTCCGCCGACCAGCGCGCCGTCCACATCGGGCTCACGCATGAAGCTCGCGATGTTCGCGGCCTTCACCGATCCGCCGTACAGGATGCGGGTGCGGGCGGCCGCCTCGTCGCCGAGGGACTTCGCGATGACCGTGCGCAACGTGGCGCAGACATCCTGCGCCTGCTGCGGGGTCGCTGCCTGGCCCGAGCCGATGGCCCAGACCGGCTCGTAGGCCACGACGATGTCGGCCGAGGGCGAGACGCCCTTCAGCGCGGCCTCGAGCTGACCGACGGGCACCGCGCTGGCGCCGAACTTCTCCAGGTCCTCCGAGGTCTCGCCGACGCAGATGACCGGAACCAGGCTGTTCTTGAGGGCAGCCTGCACCTTCGACGCCACGATCTCATCGGACTCCGCGTGGTACTCACGACGCTCGGAGTGGCCGATGATGACGTACTTCGCGTCGAGCTTCGCCAGGAAGGCACCGGAGATCTCACCGGTGTACGCCCCGGAGTCGTGCGCCGAGATGTCCTGCGCACCGAGTGCGAAGGGGATCTTGTCCGCATCGATCAGCGTCTGCACGCTACGGATGTCGGTGAACGGCGGGAACACCGCGACCTCGACCGATCCGTCCTCGTGCTTGGCGTCCTTGAGCGTCCAGTGCAGCTTCTGCACGAACGCGACCGCCTGCAGGTGGTCCAGGTTCATCTTCCAGTTGCCCGCGATCAGCGGGGTACGGGTTGTCATGCCCATCCGAGCACCTCCAGGCCGGGTAGTTTCTTGCCCTCGAGGAACTCGAGGCTTGCGCCGCCGCCGGTCGAGATATGACCGAACTGGTCGTCGGTGAATCCGAGCTGACGCACCGCCGCGGCGGAGTCGCCGCCGCCGACGACGCTGAGGCCGTCGACATCGGTGAGCGCCTGCGCGACGGATTTGGTTCCTGCGGCGAATGCCGGGAACTCGAACACACCCATGGGGCCGTTCCAGAACACGGTCTTGGAGCTCCGGATCACCTCGGCGAAGCGCGCCGCGGTCTCCGGTCCGATGTCGAGACCGATGCCGGAGGCACCGAACGCCGTCGACTCGATCGCGTCGGCCGACACGGTCTCGTGGGCGGCATCCGCGCTGAACGACGCGGCCACGACCACGTCGGTCGGGAGCACGAACTCCACGCCCCGTTCGGCCGCTTCCGTCATGTATCCGCGCACGGTCTCGAGCTGATCCTCTTCCAGCAGGCTCGACGCCACCGCGTGGCCCTGCGCCTTGAGGAAGGTGAACAGCATGCCGCCGCCGACCAGGATCCGATCGACCCGCGGCAGCAGGTGGGAGATCACGCCGAGCTTGTCACTGACCTTCGAACCGCCCAGGACCACCGCGTACGGACGTTCGGGCGTCTCCGTGAGACGGTCGAGCACGTCGAGTTCCGCCGCGATCAGCAGACCGGCCGCCGAGGGCAGCAGCTCCGCGAGCTCGTAGACGCTCGCCTGCTTGCGGTGCACGACGCCGAAGCCGTCGGACACCAGCACGTCGCCGAGTTCGGCGAGCTGCTTCGCGAAGGCCGAACGCGTGGCGTCGTCCTTAGCGGTCTCACCGGCGTTGAAACGCAGGTTCTCGATCACGACGACTCCGCCGTCCTCGAGGGCCTCCACCGCGTCCGTCGCCGATTCCCCGACGGTATCGCGGGCGAACGCGACGGGCGCGCCGAGCAGTTCGGACAGTCGCTGCGCCACGGGCTCGAGGCTGTAGCGGGGGTCGGGCGCGCCGTCGGGGCGTCCGAGGTGGGAGCACACGACGACGCGGGCACCCGCGTTGATCAGTGCGTTGAGGGTCGGCAGCGAGGCGCGGACACGGCCATCGTCCGTGATGATCCCATCCCGCAAGGGGACGTTGAGATCACAACGGACGATGACGCGCTTGCCCTCGAGCGACCCCAGTGTGTCCAGGGTGCGCAGAGTCATGGGTCTGAGCTTAGAGGCGCTCGGCCACGTACTCGGTCAGGTCGACGAGGCGGTTGGAGTAACCCCACTCGTTGTCGTACCAGCTGGAGACCTTGACCAGGTTGCCACTGACGTTGGTCAGCGTCGAGTCGAAGATCGACGAGTGCGGGTTGTGCACGATGTCGCTCGAGACGAGCTGGTCCTCGTTGTACTGCAGGAAGCCGGCGAGGCGACCCTCCGCAGCAGCCTTCTTGTAGGCCTCATTGACCTCGTCGACCGTGAGGTTCTCGCGGTCCGTGATCAGCGTGAGGTCGACGATCGATCCGGTAGGAACCGGAACGCGGTATGACGATCCACTGAGCTTGCCCTGGAGCTCCGGCAGCACCTCGCCGATGGCCTTGGCAGCACCGGTCGATGCCGGCGTGATGTTGATCGCGGCGGCGCGTGCACGGCGGAGGTCGCTGTGCGGCCCGTCCTGCAGGTTCTGGTCGGCCGTGTAGGCGTGAGCCGTCATCATGAAGCCGCGGTCGATGCCGAACGCGTCGTTGAAGACCTGCGCCAGGGGTGCGAGGCAGTTGGTGGTGCACGAGGCGTTGGAGATGATGTGGTGGGACTCCGGGTCGTACGAGTCCTCGTTCACACCCATCACGAACGTCCCGTCGACACCGGTGCCCGGTGCGGAGATGAGGACCTTCTTGGCTCCGGCGTCGATGTGCTTGCGCGCCAGGTCCGCCTTGGTGAAGAAGCCGGTCGACTCGATGACGATGTCGACACCCAGCTCACCCCACGGGAGGTTGGCGGGGTCGCGCTCGGCGAATGCCTTGATCTGCTTGCCGTCGACCGTGATGCTCTCGTCGTCGTAGCTGATCTTCGCGTCGAGGACACCGCCCACGGAGTCGTACTTCAGCAGGTGGGCAAGGGTCTTGTTGTCGGTGAGGTCGTTGACAGCGACGATCTCGATGTCCGCTCCCTGCGCGAGAGCCGCGCGGAAGTAGTTGCGTCCGATACGGCCGAAGCCGTTGATACCGATCTTGACAGACACTCAGGTCTCCCTGTTTCTCGTGCACCGCACGCAGCATTCCTGCATACGCGAAGCGCGGGGGGTTTTTGGCTGAGATGGCGCCCCGGCGAGCGTGAACTCGCCGGGGCGCAACCCGATTACGACAGTACCAGCAGGCCGTTGGTCTGCTTACGGGCGACGTCGAGGCGCTGGGCGACGTTCTCCCAGTTGGCGATGTTCCATGCGGCCTTGACGTAGTCGGCCTTCACGTTCAGGTAGTCCAGGTAGAAGGCGTGCTCCCACATGTCCAACTGGAACAGCGGGATCGTGCCCTGAGCCGTGTTCGACTGCTGGTCGAACAGCTGCTGGATGATCAGACGCGATCCGATCGAGTCCCAGCTGAGGACGGCCCAGCCGGAGCCCTGGATGCCGGTCGCGGCAGCCGTGAAGTGCGCCTGGAACTTCGCGAACGAGCCGAAGTACTCGTCGATCGCGGCCTTCAGCTCGCCCTCGGGCTCGCCTCCGCCGTTCGGGGAGAGGTTCGTCCAGAAGATCGAGTGGTTCACGTGACCGCCGAGATTGAACGCGAGGTCCTTCTCGAGCTTGTTGACGTTCGCCAGGTTGCCGCTGTCGCGCGCCTCGGCGAGCTGCTCGAGGGCGGTGTTCGCGCCGGCGACGTAGGTCGCGTGGTGCTTGTCATGGTGCAGTTCCATGATCTTGCCGCTGATGTGCGGCTCGAGAGCTGCGAAATCGTAGGGAAGGTCGGGGAGCGTGTAGGTCGCCATGTCGCTTTCATCCAATCCGCGCCGCGCCGCGGCGCTTGCCGATCCTCTGCACCGCCGATGTGCGACGCAGAGCGGACTTAACTCATCCTAGTGACGACAACGTCATGACGGATGGGATCCTTCCCCCTTATGACGCCGAAAGCCGACCCTCCGGGAGGGTCGGCTTCCGAGATGACGGGGTGGATCAGGCGTCGAGACCCGCAGGCACAGCAGCCTCCGTGCCCGGGATCCCTTCCTGCTGGGCGCGCTTGTCCGCCATCGCGAGCAGGCGGCGGATGCGTCCGGCCACGGCGTCCTTCGTCAGCGGCGGGTCGG
Source organism: Microbacterium sp. TW_SC_2 (assembly GCF_055361165.1). Classification (NCBI taxonomy): domain Bacteria; kingdom Bacillati; phylum Actinomycetota; class Actinomycetes; order Micrococcales; family Microbacteriaceae; genus Microbacterium; species Microbacterium sp. TW_SC_2. The sequence goes on from NZ_CM143952.1 coordinate 1,978,039, forward strand.
CGTGGTGCCCGAGTTCGTCGAGGCTCGCGTCGCGATGCGCCAGACGCAGCTCCCCGGCGACGCGAAGGTGATCCGGCACCTCGTCGGCGAGGATCTCGAGGGCACGCTCGACGCGTGCGCATGCGGCGACAGCGGCCTGTGCGGAGCGCCGGAGGTTGGCGTCATCGAAGTTCACGAGGCGGTTGACGCCCGCGCGCACCTCGCGGCGCTGACGCAGCTCCTCCCAGGCGACGGCCGTCTTGTGCGCGCCCATCTCGGCGAGGACCGTGCGGATGGCCTCACCCTCGCGCACGACGACGCGCGGCATGCCGCGCACCTCACGCGCCTTGGCCGCGACGCCCAGACGGTGAGCCGCACCGACGAGCGCCATCGCCGCCTCCGACGTCGGGCAGACGACCTCGAGCATCGCGGAACGGCCCGGCTCGCTCAGGGTGCCGGCGGCGAGGAACGCCCCCCGCCACAGTCCGGCGATCTCGGCACGGGACCCGGTGGTGAGGCGGTTCGGCAGACCGCGGACGGGACGTCGACGCTGGTCGAGGAGTCCCGTCTGGCGGGCGAGCGTCTCGCCTGCACCGATCACGCGGACTGCCCAGCGTGCTCCTTCGTTGGCGGTGCTCGACTGCACCTGAGCGATCTCGGGTCGCACGCCGTAGATCTCGGCGAGGTCGCGGGCGACGCGACGCGCCAGCGTCTCGGCGTCGACTTCCGCTTCGACGGCCACTCGACCGGCGATCGAGTGCAGTCCGCCGGCGAACCGGAGGATCGCCGTCACCTCTGCGACGCGCACCGTCGGGGGTGCGTTGCGGATGCTGACGAGCTCAGCCTTGACGTCAGTGGTTAGTGCCACGACACTCCTCTTTGTTCACGCGCCGGGTCGCGACGCAAACCTCCAGCCTACTCGGCCAGGTGACGTGCTCACTCCCTGCCGAGGTCGCGGTGACGCACGTTCACAGCGACGCCCGGGATCGCCGAAAGCCGGCGGGCGAGCTCCTCGGACATCGCCACAGAGCGATGTTTGCCACCGGTGCACCCGATGGCGACGGTGGAATGGCTCTTGTTCTCCCGTTGGTAGCCCTCGAGCACGGGCACCAGCGCCGCCGCGTAGGCGTCGAGGAACTCGGACGCACCTTCGCGGGACAGCACGTAGTCGCGGACCGGGTCGTCCTGACCGGTGAGGCCGCGGAGATCTTCGTTCCAGAACGGATTCGGCAGGAAGCGCATGTCGGCGACCAGGTCCACATCGGTGGGCAGGCCGTACTTGAATCCGAAGCTCAGCAGGGTCACGCGGTGCCTCGCATCGCCCTCCTCGGAGAAGAGGTCGGACACCTGGGTGGCGAGCTGATGGATGTTGAGGGCGGAGGTGTCGATCACCAGATCCGCGGCCTCGCGGATCGGTGCGAGCTTGGCGCGCTCGATGCGGATGCCGTCGAGCAGCGTGCCATCACCCTGCAGAGGCTGCGGTCGTCTCACCGCCTCGAAGCGGCGGACGAGCACGTCGTCTGCCGCGTCGAGGAACAGCACGCGCACGGAGCCGCGGGAGCGCAGCGCACGAGCGACACCGGGGAAGTCGTCGAACAGGTTGCGTCCGCGGACGTCCACGACGGCGGCCACCTTCGGAAGCGCTTTGCCGCCCATGTCGGTGAGGTCGAGCAACGGCCGGAGGATCTGCGGGGGGAGGTTGTCGACCACGTACCAGCCGAGGTCTTCCAGTGCGTTCGCGGCGGTCGTCCTGCCGGCTCCGGACATACCGGTGACAATGAGGAACTGGCCCTTGTCACTGCTGTCAGTCATCGCTTTCCTGCTCCTTCTCCCCCGCGGACCCCAGCCTATCGAGTGGAGAGATGCGCGTGGATGTTCTGCGCGAGGACGGGGCCGATGCCCTGCACTTCCTCGATCTCTCCCGGCTGCGCCGAGCGGAGCCGGGAGACCGAGCCGAAGTGCTTCAAGAGCACTTTGATGCGTGCCGCTCCGAGACCCGGGATCTCCTCCAGCACAGTGCTGATGTCGTTGCGACGCTTCTTGCGCTGGTGCGTGATCGCGAAGCGATGCGCCTCATCGCGCAGGCGCTGCAGAAGGTAGAGCGATTCGCTCGTGCGCGGAAGGATGACGGGGAAGTCGTCTCCCGGCAACCACACCTCTTCCAGCCGCTTGGCGATGCCGCAGATCGCGATCTCCGGATGTCCGGCGTCCTTCAACGCACGTGCCGCGGCTTCCACCTGCGGCTTGCCACCATCGACGAGCAGCAGCTGCGGCGGGTAGGCGAAGCGCGGCTTGCGCTTGCCCGTCGCCTCTCCGGCGTCCTCCAGAGCGACGACCGCCGAGTCGGGCATCGTCGTCTGATCAGCCAGATCGAGCGGACGAGCCGGATCGACCGGACCGGCTGCCGTGGCGGACTCCGCGACCAGCGTCGCGCTGAGCACCGCCGGGTCCGGACGGTCGAGATACGCGAGACGTCGACGCAGCACCTGGTACATCGAGTCGGTGTCATCCGTGGTCTCGGGGATGTTGAACGACCGATACTGATCCTTGCGCGGCAGCCCGTCCTCGAACACCACCATCGACGCGACGACGTTGGTACCCCCCAGGTGGGAGATGTCGAAGCACTCGATGCGGAGCGGAGCTTCGTCCATGCCGAGCGCTTCCTGAAGGTCCGTGAGCGCCTGAGTGCGGGCGACGTAGTCGCTCGTGCGCCGGGTCTTGTAGCGGATCAGCGCCTGCTGGGCGTTGAGGGTAGCCGTGCGCATCAGGTCGGCGCGCTGTCCACGCTGTGCCACAGCGATCTCGACCTTCTTGCCACGACGTTCGCGCAGCCACTGCTCGAGTTCCGCCGCGTCGTCCGGCAACGTCGGAACGAGGACGCGACGCGGAACGTCCTGCGCTTCGCCGTAGGCGCGCTGCAGCACCTGATCGACGAGTTCACCCGCGCTGATGTCGAGTTCCTTCTCGATCGTCATGGCCCGCACGCCGCGGATGCGACCACCGCGGATGACGAAGTGCTGAACCGCGGCGGCGAGCTCATCCTCGGCGATGCCGAACAGGTCGGCATCCTCCTGCGGATCGAGCACGAGGGCACTCTTGCCGAGCACGGCCTCGATCGCCGACAGCTTGTCCCGATACTTCGCTGCCGCCTCGTAGTCCATCGCTGCAGACGCGGAGAGCATCTTCTTGGTGAGCTCGCGGGTGAATCTCTCGTCTCCGCCCGCCATGAAGGCGACGAAGTCGTTCACCATCGCACGGTGCTCGTCGATCGTCACGGTCATCGAACAGGGACCGCCGCACTTGCCGATCTGACCGGGGAAACACGGTCGTCCGGTCTGCATGGCCCGCTTGTAGCTGGAGTCGCTGCACGTGCGGATCGGGAACGCCTTGACCATCAGGTCGATGGTCTCGTGGACGGCCCACACCTTCGGGTAGGGCCCGAAGTACCGCGCACCAGGGATCTTGTGGTTGCGCGTGACGATCACGCGTGGGGCCTCGTCGCCGAGAGTCACCGCCATGAACGGATACGACTTGTCGTCGCGGTAGCGCACGTTGAAAGGAGGATCGAACTCCTTGATCCACATGTACTCCAGCTGCAGGGAGTCGACATCCGTGGGCACGACGGTCCACTCCACGGACGCCGCCGTCGTGACCATGCGACGGGTGCGCTCATGGAGCGTACGCAGCGGCGCGAAGTAGTTCGACAGGCGTTGACGGAGGTTCTTCGCCTTGCCGACGTACAGGACTCGCCCCGAGGCGTCGCGGAACCGATACACGCCCGGGTTGGTCGGGATCTCCCCCGCCCGCGGCTTGTACGCCAGAGCGTCAGCCATCAGCTGGCCTTCCGCGCGGAGCGCCCCTCACCGAGGATCTCCGCGAGGAACTGGCCGGTGTGGCTCTCCTCGACACGAGCGATCTGCTCCGGGGTTCCGGTCGCGAGGATCTGCCCGCCGCCTGATCCGCCTTCCGGACCGAGGTCGATCACCCAGTCTGCCGACTTGATCACGTCGAGGTTGTGCTCGATCACGATCACCGTGTTGCCCTTGTCGACGAGCCCGTTCAGCACCTCGAGGAGCTTGCGAACGTCTTCGAAGTGCAGACCGGTGGTCGGCTCGTCCAGCACGTAGATGCTGCGACCGTTGCTGCGGCGCTGAAGCTCCGTGGCCAGCTTGACGCGCTGCGCCTCGCCACCGGAGAGCGTCGTCGCCGACTGCCCGAGGCGGACGTAGCCGAGCCCGACATCGACCAGGGTCTTCATGTAACGGTGGATCGCCTGGATCGGTTCGAAGAACTCCGCGGCCTCTTCGATCGGCATCTCGAGCACCTCGGCGATGTTCTTGCCCTTGTAGTGCACGGCGAGCGTGTCTCGGTTGTACCGCTTTCCGTGGCAGACCTCGCAGTCGACGTAGACGTCGGGCAGGAAGTTCATCTCGATCTTGATCGTGCCGTCGCCGGAACACGCCTCGCACCGACCGCCCTTGACGTTGAAGCTGAAACGACCGGGCTGGTAGCCGCGGACCTTCGCCTCCGGGGTCTCGCTGAAGAGGGATCGGATCCGGTCGAACACACCGGTGTAGGTCGCCGGGTTCGATCGGGGGGTCCGCCCGATCGGGGCCTGGTCGACGTGCACGACCTTGTCGAGGTTGTCGAGCCCGGTCACGCGGGTGTGCTTGCCGGGGACCGTCCGCGCCCCGTTGAGGCGCGAGGCGAGCACCTGATACAGGATGTCGTTCACGAGCGAGGACTTGCCCGACCCGCTGACGCCGGTGACCGCCGTGAGAACGCCGAGCGGGAAGTCGGCGGTGACGTTGCGCAGGTTGTTCGCGCGGGCGCCGACGACACTGAGCAGACGCTTCTTGTCGATCTTGCGCCGCTTCTTCGGCATCGGGATCTCGCGTCGACCGGACAGGTACTCCCCTGTCATCGACGCGGGGTCGTCGAGGAGCGCCGAGTACGGGCCCGAGTGCACGACCTCGCCGCCGTTGACGCCGGCACCGGGGCCGATGTCGACGACCCAGTCGGCGGCCTCGATCGTCTCTTCGTCATGCTCCACGACGATCAGGGTGTTCCCGAGGTCGCGGAGCTTGATGAGGGTGTCGATCAGGCGGCGATTGTCGCGCTGGTGCAGACCGATCGACGGCTCGTCGAGAACGTAGAGCACTCCGGTCAGACCGGATCCGATCTGCGTGGCGAGTCGGATGCGCTGAGCCTCGCCACCCGAGAGCGAACCTGCCGAGCGGCTGAGGTTCAGGTATGAGAGTCCCACCTGCAGGAGGAAGTCGAGGCGCAGTCGGATCTCTCGGAGCACCTGAGCGGCGATCTGCGCTTCGCGATCGGTGAGACGGAGCTTCTCCATGAATTCGCGGGCGTCGGACAGGCTGAGGTGCGAGACCTCCGCGATCGAATGCCCGTGCACGTGGACCGACAGGACCTCCGGCTTGAGACGGTCGCCGTTGCACACCGGGCACGGGACCTCGCGGAGGTACTCGCCCCACCGGCTGCGCTGCGTGTCGGATTCCGCCTGCAGGTACTGGCGCTCGATGTACGGCACCACGCCCTCGAAACCGGACGCGTATCGCATCTCGCGCCCGTAGCGGTTCTTCCACTTGACCGTGACCTTATAGTTCTCGCCGCGCAGCACGGCGTCCTGCACGTCGGAGTGGAGTTCGCGCCACGGGGTGTCGAGAGAGAAGTCGAGGTCGCGGGACAGGCCCTCGAGCAAGCGCTCGTAATACTGGAAGAGACCCTTGCCCTGGGTGGTCCACGGAAGGATGACGCCCTCGCGGATCGAGAGGTCCTCATCGCCGAGCATCAGGTCGACATCGACGGACATGCGCGTGCCGAGGCCCGAGCAGGCCGGGCATGCACCGAACGGCGCATTGAACGAGAACGTGCGCGGCTCGATCTCGGTGAGCGTCAGCTCGTGGCCGTTGGGGCACGCCAGCTTCTCGGAGAACGTCTGCCAGGCGTCGTCGCCCTCGCCGTCGACGAAGTTCACCTGGACGACGCCGCCGGCGAGCCCGAGCGCTGTCTCGACCGAGTCGGTGACGCGACCGAGGATGTCGTCGGATGCCACGAGACGGTCGACCACGACGGCGATGTCGTGCTTGTAGCTCTTCTTCAGCGTGGGCGGCTCGGCCAGCTGGATGAGATCTCCGTCGACGATGGCGCGCGAGTAGCCCTTGGCGCCGAGCTCGCGGAACAGATCGACGAATTCGCCCTTCTTCTGCGAGACGATCGGCGCGACGACCTGGTAGCGCGTGCGCTCGGGAAGCTCCATGAGCTGGTCGGCGATCTGCTGCACGGTCTGACGCTGGATCTTCTCGCCGCATTCGGGGCAGTGGGGAATGCCGATGCGCGCCCAGAGGAGTCGCATGTAGTCGTAGATCTCGGTGATCGTGCCGACGGTCGACCGCGGATTGCGGTTCGTCGACTTCTGGTCGATCGAGACGGCCGGGCTGAGGCCCTCGATGAAATCGACGTCAGGCCGATCGACCTGGCCGAGGAACTGACGCGCGTACGCGCTCAGAGACTCGACGTAGCGACGCTGACCCTCCGCGAAGATCGTGTCGAACGCGAGGCTGGACTTACCCGAACCGGACAGACCGGTGAACACGACGAGCGAGTCGCGGGGGATGTCGATGTCGACGTTCTTGAGGTTGTGCACGCGGGCACCGCGAACACTGAGTTTTCCGGGGGTCACGACAGGGACGATAGGCACCGGACAAGTCTACGAGGGGCCACCGACATTGGGGCCGCGCGCGGTCGGCTCACTCAGTCGACAGCGGCCCGACGCCCCACGAAGGGGCCCAATCCGTCGCGGAGCTTGGCGATCTGGCCGACGTCCATCCCGACCGCGGCCATGACCTGTCGCGGCACATCGACGGCACGCTCGCGGAGTGCGCGTCCGGCGGCCGTGAGTGAGATGTCGAGTCGCCGCTCGTCCTCGGAGCTGCGCTGACGCACGATGAGACCCTCCGCCTCGAGTCGCTTGACCAGCGGTGAGGCGGTGGCGGGCTCGAGCGCGAGCTCGGCGGCGAGATCGTTCAAGGTCCGCGGACCCCGCTCCCAGAGCGCCAGCATCACGAGGTACTGCGGATGCGTGAGCCCCAGCGGTTCGAGTATCGGGCGGTAGATCGCGACGACGTTGCGTGCGGCCGTGACGAGCGCGAAACAGAGCTGATTCTCCAGCCGGAGCAGGTCATCGGATGCGGACACAGCGGCAACTATACATTGACCCTAATCATTAGTACACTAAGCAACATGGCGAAAGATCCCTCCCGTCCTCCTCTTCGCGCTCGAATCCGCGAAGCCGGTGGTCTGTATGCCTGGGTGAACACGAATCTGATCCGCGTCGCCGGCCCGGCATCCGTCGGACCGTACGAGAAGACCCCGCCCCCGAGCGCGGCGGAACGCGCCGAGCGTGCATGCCCTCTGTGCGGCGCCCCGATGACCGCGCACGAGATCGACCGTTCCGGGCCGAAGCCTCTGATGCACTGCCCCTGAGGCGCGCCTCGTCAATCCGCGCGGCCGGCAGCCTCTTCTCGCGCGACATCCAGCCAGAACATCAACGCGTCATCGTCGCCGAGCACGTCGGGCGAGACATCGAGCCACCCGGCGCCCATCGTCCGCGGTCCCATCACGGCGATAGCGACGCCCGGTCGGGTGACGAGAGCCGCGCCGGTCTCCTCGCGGACACGGACCAGCAGAACACCGCCTTTCCGCGCGCCGACCAGGATGTGACCGCTGAGAAGGAACGCTCGGGTTCCGAACATGCGCTTCTCTTCGATCCGACCATCGTTCCCGCCCTGATCGACATCGCGGGCGCCTCCACTGCCGCGCACGGTCAGCAGCGCTCGCACGCGATCGGCGAGTTCTTCCCCTGACGCGTCCATGATCGGTGTCTCCGCTGCCTCAGGCGTGTCCCGCGCGCTCCATGGCGCGCAGTTCCTTCTTCATGTCCTGCACCTCGTCACGGAGACGGCCTGCCAACTCGAACTTGAGCTCCGCGGCGGCAGCGAGCATCTGGTCGGAGAGATCCTGGATCGTCGCTTCCAGCTGCTGGGCGCCCTCGGCTGCGATACCCGTGCGGCGGAGGTTCGGCGTCGGAGACTTGCCCTTCCCGGTCTGTCTTCCCCGACCGGACATCATCTCGGCGGTGTCTGCGCCTTCGCGGGCCAGCACCTCCGTGATGTCGGCGATGCGCTTGCGCAACGGTTGCGGATCGATACCGTGCTCGGTGTTGTAGGCGATCTGCTTCTCGCGACGGCGATCGGTCTCGTCGATCGCCTTCGCCATCGAATCGGTCATCTTGTCCGCGTACATGTGCACCTCACCGGACACGTTTCGAGCCGCTCGACCGATCGTCTGGATCAGCGACGTCCCCGACCGCAGGAAGCCCTCCTTGTCGGCATCCAGGATCGCGACCAGCGAGACCTCCGGAAGATCGAGTCCCTCGCGCAGCAGGTTGATGCCCACGAGCACGTCGTAGACGCCGGAACGCAGTTCGCTCAGCAGTTCGACGCGTCGGAGCGTGTCGACGTCGGAGTGCAGGTAGCGCACGCGCACACCGTGCTCGCCGAGGAAGTCGGTGAGCTCCTCCGACATCTTCTTCGTGAGCGTCGTCACGAGCACGCGCTCCTCGCGAGCGACGCGCAGACGGATCTCCTCGAGAAGGTCGTCGATCTGCCCCTTGGAGGGCTTCACGATGATCTGCGGGTCGACGAGGCCGGTCGGGCGGATGATCTGCTCGACGACACCGTCGGCGATCCCCATCTCGTACTTGCCCGGTGTCGCGGAGAGATAGACCGTCTGACCCACCCGGTTCTTGAACTCGTCCCACCGCAGCGGTCGGTTGTCCATGGCGCTGGGCAGCCGGAATCCATGGTCGACGAGCGTGCGCTTACGTGAGGCATCGCCCTCGTACATCGCGCCGATCTGGGGGACGGCCACGTGCGACTCATCGATGACCAGGAGGAAATCGTCGGGGAAGAAGTCGAGCAGCGTGTGGGGCGGCTCACCGGGCATGCGCCCGTCCATGTGGCGCGAGTAGTTCTCGATGCCGGAGCAGAAGCCGAGCTGCTGCATCATCTCGAGATCGAAGGTCGTACGCATGCGCAGTCGCTGCGCTTCGAGCAGCTTGCCCTGGCGTTCGAACTCGGCCAGCCGCTCTTCCAGCTCGTGCTCGATCGTGCCGATCGAACGCTGGATGACGTCGGTACCCGCGACATAGTGCGACGCCGGGAAGATGGGGACGGAGTCGAGCTTCTCGATGATCTCGCCGGTGAGAGGGTGCAGGTAGTACAGCCCCTCGATCTCGTCTCCGAACAGCTCGATGCGGATCGCGTTCTCCTCGTAGACCGGGATGATCTCGATGGTGTCACCGCGCACACGGAAGTTGCCGCGGGAGAAATCGACGTCGTTGCGGTTGTACTGCATCGCGATGAACTGCCGGATCAACGCGTCGCGGTCGTACCGCTCCCCCACCTGCAGTGCCACCATCGCGCGCAGGTACTCCTCCGGGGCGCCGAGGCCGTAGATGCACGACACGGTCGACACGACGATCACGTCGCGACGGCTGAGCAGGGAGTTCGTCGTGGAGTGCCGGAGCCGCTCGACCTCCGCGTTGATCGACGAGTCCTTCTCGATGAAGGTGTCCGTCTGCGGCACGTAGGCCTCGGGCTGGTAGTAGTCGTAGTACGACACGAAGTACTCGACCGCGTTGTTCGGCATGAGTTCGCGGAACTCGTTCGCCAGCTGCGCCGCGAGGGTCTTGTTGTGCGCCAGGACCAGGGTCGGCCGCTGCACCTGCTCGATCAGCCAGGCGGTGGTCGCCGACTTTCCGGTACCGGTCGCGCCGAGCAGGACCACGTCTGTCTCGCCGGCATTGATACGCGACGCGAGGTCGGCGATGGCCGTCGGCTGGTCGCCGGCCGGGACGAACTCGCTGATGACCTCGAAAGGACGGACGCTGCGCGTGGGTTGCATACCTCCAGCGTAGGCGGAGCCTCCGACATCGAGGTCGAGTACGCCTGCAGCGTGACGGCCTAGAGTGAGGGCGTGATCGAGTTCATCGTCGGTTCCAGCCTCGCCGCCGCGGCCGGTCTCAACGCGTGGATGCCGCTGTTCCTGCTGGGGCTCGCCGATCGGCTCCTTCCGGCCGTCGCACTGCCCGGAGGCTGGTCCTGGCTCTCCAGCGATCTCGCCCTCTGGGTCGTCGGTGTTCTCCTCGTGTTCGAGATCGTCGCCGACAAGGTTCCCGCCCTCGACTCCGTCAACGACGTCCTGCAGAGCATCGTCCGCCCGGCGGCCGGCGGCATCGCGTTCGGAGCCGGCGCCGGCGCGCAGACCATCGCCGTCGAGGACCCGGCCTCGCTCTTCGCCGACGGCGCGTGGGGTCCGGTCGTCGCCGGCGTCGTGATCGCTCTCGTGGTGCATGTGGTCAAGGCCACCGCCCGTCTCGCGGCCAACACCGCGACCGGCGGTCTCGCTGCTCCCGTTCTGAGCACCGCCGAGGACGGCTTCTCGTTCCTCCTGGCCGCGGCGGCGATCATCGTTCCCGCGGTCGCGGCACTCCTGCTGATCGCTCTCGTGGTCGCCGCCGTCGTCCTGCTCCGCCGACGGGCGCGGCGTCGGACGGACCAGCGGACGGACGACGCGCTGGCCTGAGCCCGCAGGTCGCGAGGTCGCGCCATCGCGACCTCGCCCGCTTCCACGGCCATCGGCCGAGAGGGCTCACGCGCGACCGGACGGCTCCCCGCGCAGCGCCGCGGCGGCGATCGCGGCGGCCACCGCGCACATCGCCACGATCAGGACGACGAACCACGACCATGTCGCTCCGCCGAACACGAGCCCGAGCGCCCACCCGAACAGGCTGGAACCCGCGTAGTACCCGAAGTAGTAGAGCGACGACGCCTGCGCCCGAGTGTCCGCGCCCGATGCCGCGGGGGTCCATCCGGAAGCGGTGGCGTGCGCGGCGAAGAACCCGGCGGTGAAGACCACGAGGCCGAGCAGGACGAGGGCGGTGATCGGTGTCAGGAGCAACAGCGCTCCGGACGCCATCACCGCGGTGGACACGAGCAGCACCGGGTACCGTCCATGACGCGAGGCCGCGGCACCCGCCACGGGCGAGGAGACGGTGCCCGCGAGGTACGCGAGGAACAGCAGTGTCACGAGCCATGCCGGCAACAGGAACGGTTTCTCGGTCAGATGGAACCCGAGGTAGTTGTAGACAGCGACGAACGCCCCCATCAGCAGGAAGCCCTGCAGATAGAGGGCGATCAGCTGTGGGGAACGCAGCGGGATCAGCAGTCGCGTCAGAATCCCCGGGGTTCCCGGCTCGCCGTGACGTCGCGGCACGAAGCCCCGCGCCTTCGGAGCCAGACACAGGAACACCGCGGCGGCAGCGGCACACACGATCGCGACCGTCAGAACGCCGACCCGCCACCCTGCGATCTCGCCGACGACACCGGAGACGATGCGTCCGAGGAGCCCTCCCACGGTCGTGCCCGCGATGTAGCTGCCGGCAGCGGCCGCGGCATGCCGCGCGCGAACCTCCTCGCTCAGATACGCCAGGGCGACCGCCGGAACGGCACCGAGTGCGACGCCCTCGGCAGCCCGCAGGACCAGCAGCAGGGGGATGCCGAAGCTGAAGGAAGCGCAGATCCCGAGCACGGTCGCGGCGATCACGCCGATCGCCATGGCCGGCACTCGGCCGATCCGATCGGCCACGATCGACCAGGGGATCACCGCCGCCGCGAGCCCGAGCGTCGCCGCTGAGACGGAGAGGGCCGCCGTGGCCGGTGAGACCGACATGTCCTGGGCGATGTGCGGAAGCAGGGCCTGCGTCGCGTAGAGCTGAGCGAAGGTCGCGACGCCCGCGAAGAACAGCCCGGCGATCAGCCGTCGATAGTCACGCGAGCCCGGGGCATGTCCGGTGAAGGGCCCCTGGTTCACCGTCCTCGGATCCGCTCCCAGAACGCATCGGTCTGGGCATGCGTGTCGGCGATCGTCCCGGCGGTGTCGATGACCACGTCCGCGATCGCGAGTCGCTGCTCGTCCGACACCTGCGACGCGATGCGTGCACGAGCCGCCGCCTCATCCATGCCGCGGATCTCCACCAAGCGACGACGACGTTCGGCTTCGGGCGCGTGCGCGACGACGATCGTGTCCCACGGGTCGTCCACCCGGGCTTCCACGAGCAGGGGGACGTCGTAGACCACGACGGCGTTCTCATCGGCCGCGAGTGCGGCTTCGAAGCGTCGCTGCGATTCCGCACGCACGGCGGGATGCACGATGGCGTTCAGCTGCGCCAGACGCTCCGGATCGCCGAACACCGTCGCCCCGAGGGCCGCGCGGTCGAGGGAGCCGTCCGCAGCGAGCATGTCCGCACCGAAGGCCTCGGCGATGCGGGCGAGCACGGGCGATCCGGGCGCCTGCACGTCCCGGACGATCTGATCTGCGTCGACGATGACGGCGCCGTGCTCGGCGAGCCGCCGCGCAATGGTCGACTTCCCCGAGGCGATGCCGCCGGTGAGTGCGATGAGAGGCATCCCGCCAGTCTAGGAGGGAACGCGAAACGGGCCGCCACCCGAAGGTGACGGCCCGTTCCAGAGAGATGCTTACGCGTTGCCGCCGGAGAGCTTCTCGCGGAGAGCCGCGAGTGCCTCGTCGTCAGCCAGCGTGCCCGCACCGGCGGTCTCGCTGGAGAACGCCTGTCCGACAGCTCCGCCGAAGTCCTCGCCAGCTGCGGCTTCTGCCTCGGCTGCCTTGGTGACCTGAGCCTTGTGGGCTTCCCAGCGCGACTGGGCGGCAGCGTACTCCTGCTCCCATGCCTCGCGCTGCGTGTCGAAGCCTTCCTTCCACGCACCGGTCTCGGCGTCGAAGCCCTCGGGGTACTTGTACTCGCCGTTCTCGTCGTACTCCGCGACCATGCCGTACAGGGCCGGGTCGAACTCGGTGCCGTTGGGGTCGACCGACTCGTTGGCCTGCTTGAGCGACAGCGAGATGCGGCGACGCTCCAGGTCGATGTCGATGACCTTGACGAAGACCTCTTCGCCGACGGAGACGACCTGCTCGGCCAGCTCGACGTGCTTGCTGGAGAGCTCGGAGATGTGGACGAGGCCCTCGATGCCGTCTGCGACGCGAACGAACGCACCGAACGGAACGAGCTTGGTGACCTTACCCGGCGTGACCTGACCGATCGCGTGGGTACGGGCGAACACCTGCCACGGGTCTTCCTGCGTCGCCTTCAGCGACAGGGAGACGCGCTCGCGGTCGAGATCGACCTCGAGGATCTCGACGGTGACCTCCTGGCCGACCTCGACGACCTCGGAGGCGTGCTCGATGTGCTTCCAGGACAGCTCGGAGACGTGCACGAGGCCGTCCACGCCACCCAGGTCGACGAACGCGCCGAAGTTGACGATCGAGGACACGACACCCTTGCGGACCTGACCCTTGTGCAGGTTGTTCAGGAACGTGGTGCGCGACTCCGACTGCGTCTGCTCGAGCAGCGCACGGCGGCTCAGGACGACGTTGTTGCGGTTCTTGTCGAGCTCGAGGATCTTGGCCTCGATCTCCTGACCCAGGTAAGGGGTGAGGTCGCGAACACGGCGCAGCTCGATGAGCGAGGCCGGGAGGAAGCCACGGAGGCCGATGTCGACGATGAGGCCACCCTTGACGACCTCGATGACGGTGCCGGTGACGACCCCGTCGTTCTCCTTGATCTTCTCGACATCTCCCCAGGCACGCTCGTACTGAGCACGCTTCTTGGAGAGGATCAGACGGCCTTCCTTGTCCTCCTTCTGGAGAACGAGGGCCTCGACCAGGTCACCGACGGCGACGACCTCGTTGGGGTCGACGTCGTGCTTGATCGAAAGCTCGCGCGAGGGGATGACACCCTCGGTCTTGTAGCCGACATCGAGGAGGACCTCATCGCGGTCGATCTTGACGATCGTGCCTTCGATGATGTCGCCGTCGTTGAAGAACTTCAGGGTCTTCTCGACCGCGGCCAGGAAGTCCTCAGCAGATCCGATGTCGTTGATGGCGACCTGCTTGGTGGCCGGGGCGGTCGTTGCGGTAGTCATGTAGTGGGTTGTCCTTGTTGGATGGGATCTCAGGCTGCGAGCAACGGTCGCGCACGACCGACAACATGCTCCACAGCAAATGGGTTGGATTGCTCGTCACCAGCGCATGCGAGAGCACGCCACGAGTGACAGTTCAGAATATCAGAAGATCACACGTCGTTGGGTATCCATCCCGCCGAGGGCCTGTGGATAACTCGGACGTCCGTCGGGCGGAATTGTCTACCGTGTCCGGATGACCTCCCGCAGACCTCTCCCCCTCATCTCTCTGTGCACCCTCGCCCTCCTCGGGGCAGCGCTGGTCGGTTGCAGCTCTGCTCCCTCGCCGACACCCACCCCGACTCCGCTGTTCGCGTCCGAGGAAGAAGCATTCGCCGCCGCCGAGGCCACTTATCGGGCTTACAACGACGCCGGGAATGCGCGGCGGTCTGGCGCGAATTCCCCCGACCCCCGTGACTTCCTCGTAGGGACGGCACTTGAGGACGACATCGACGGTATTCAGTACTTGGAGTCAGAGGGAATGAAAACTGAGGGCGAAATAGCTCTCACTTCGATCTCGCTCGACCGGGTATCTCTGGACAAGTTGGGTACGGAAGTGACTATCGCTGTTTGCCTTGATGTGTCGGCAGTATCCGTGATCGATCCAACTGGATCTGATGTGACACCAAGTGAACGCCCGGACCGATTCGGACTGCGGGCGACGTTGGTGGAAGTCGACGACTCCCTAAGGATTGCCAACGAATCGCCCAACGCAGACGCATCATGCTGACCCGTATCGCGCTCGTGCTCGCGCTTTCACTGCTTCCACTCGACGGCGTTGGGTCAAGTTCTGCGCGCGCATCCGCGTCGTGCGCCAAAGAACTGATGTCTGCAGGACTGTGCAACGTACAGAACATCGGAACTCAGGTCACCATCACAGGCGAGCGCAGCACACCCGGGACAGACCCCACCACCCCCGGAACGCGGCAGAGCGACTCGAACTCCGGTCCTTCTGCTCCGCCGGAGGAGACCCGGTTCGCCGACTGCCTGTCGAACTGGGACAACTCGCTCCGATGCTTCCAGCCGACCTCACCCAGCAGCTCGGCGGACGGCGTTCCCCCGGAAGAGCCGGCACTGCCACCCATCACGATGAACGAACTCGTCGCGTTCGCGCCCGATCCGGTGACCGTGGTGGGCGAGCCAGGCGGAGTCGGTATCGCCGGTATGCCGACGAACTTCATCGCGGCGGCATCCGTCCACACGCAGGCCGGGACGCTCTTCGGAGTCCCGATCTCGGTGCGCTTCACCCCGTCCGGCTACGACTTCCACTACGGGGACGGATCGAGCGCGAGCACGACCAGCGGAGGCCAGACCTGGGCGGCGCTGGGACAGGCACAGTTCACTCCGACCCGCACGAGCCACGTCTACCGCGAGCGCGGCACCTACCCGACAGATGTCGACGTGCGCTACACCGCGGAGGTCGATCTCGGCGCCGGCTGGTTCCCGGTCGCGGGCGAGCTCACGACCGACGGACCCGCGCGCAACATCCGCATCTTCGAGGCGCACACCGCACTCGTCGCCTACACCTGCGCGCAGAGGCCGTCCGCGAACGGGTGCTGAGAGACGGCGTCGGCCGACTCGTGAGATGCGCGCGGTCGATCCGGTGAGCGCACCGTCATCGCACGGGAGTGATGACGAACGGGTTCCCCTCGTCGTCCACGGCACCCTCCAGGATGATCACGGCGTCCGGCTCGATCCCCGGCGCGTTCACGAAGGTGATCCGCGGCACGTAGTCCATGGTGCAGATCGTGTCCGTGGGTTCGTGCAGGCGGACCAGCGCTTTCGCGTCCCCATCGTCCACGACGTCTCCCGAGCCCGGCACGCAGGTCGAGGAACCCCACGTCAGCACCGCCAACTCTCCCTCATCGATCCATGCGGCCGCGGGCACCTGATCCGCGGGCATGTCCGCGGGGATCAGGGCGCCGCTCGCCAGACCCGGCAGGGTGATCGCCGTGCTCGCACCGTGGGGCTCGGTGACGTTCACCGTGACCGGCCGTGCCGAATCGAACCCTGCCGGCAACCCGAGATACATGCCGTGCGGTCCGGCATCCGCCGCACAATCCGAGGTGCCGCGGTCCGCCAGCATGACGTCGAGTTCCTGATCACCGGCGACCAGCTCCTCGATGATCGGAGCGCAGGCACCGCCCTTGGTCTGCAGCACGAACGAACTGGCGTCGAGCCAGGCCGCACGCGGCGCCACGGCCGAGGCGTCGGGATCGGCGGTCGACTCTGGCGCGGGCGATCCACCGATCGACGCGGCGCACCCCGCGAGAGCGGAGACGAGGAGCAGCGCCCCGAGCGCGGCGGGAGCAAGGCTTCGTGGAGAGCGAGTCATACCCCTGAGTGTCGCGAGCGGCGCGACCGTCTCACGGCGATGACAGCACTGCCCCCTGTCCGACCGACATGCCAGACTGACGTCGTGACCGACCGTCTGATGCTGCTCGACACCGCCAGTCTCTACTTCCGCGCCTTCTACGGTGTGCCCGACAAGGTCAAAGCACCCGACGGGTCCCCCATCAACGCCGCCCGCGGGCTTCTCGACATCATCGCCAAGCTCGTCACCCTGTACGAGCCGACGCACGTGGTGGCCTGCTGGGATGACGACTGGCGACCGCAATGGCGCGTCGATCTCGTCCCCAGCTACAAGTCCCATCGCGTCGTGGAAGTGGTCCCTGCCGGTCCTGACGTCGAGGAGGTCCCTGACCCGCTCGAAGCGCAGATCCCCCTCATCCGCGAGGCCCTGGGCGCCATCGGCATCCCGATCATCGGCGTGGCCGAGCACGAGGCCGATGACGTGATCGGCACCCTGGCCAGCAACGCCGACATGCCGGTCGACATCGTCACGGGCGACCGCGACCTTTTCCAGCTCGTCGATGACGACCGCGATGTGCGGGTGATCTATACGGCGCGCGGCATGAGCAATCTCGAGATCGTCACCGACGCGACCGTGGTGGCGAAGTACGGAGTGCTGCCGTCGCAGTATGCAGACTTCGCCACGCTGCGCGGCGACGCGTCCGACGGACTTCCGGGCGTCGCGGGAGTGGGAGACAAGACGGCTGCGACGCTGCTGCAGGCGCACGCCGACCTCGACGGCATCCGCACTGCTGCCGCGGCCGGCGAAGGCATGAGCGCCGGCGTCCGCGCGAAGGTCTTGGCCGCGTCCGACTATCTCGATGTGGCACCGACCGTCGTGGCGGTGGCGACCGGGCTTCCGATCACCGCTCCCGGCATCGCGCTCCGGCCGCTCGACCCCGCCGAACAGGACATCGCCGACGCGCTGTCCGAGAAATGGAACCTGGGCGGGTCGATGACCCGTGCACTCGCTGCGATCTCCGCCGCGGCGAAGTAGGAGCGCTACTCGGTCCAGGCGAGAAGCCGCTCCAGCCCCCACGTCGTCACGATGCGGGCGGCGGGCACGCCCAGTCGTTCGGCACGCTCGGCACCGTGGTCGAGGAGCGAGAGCTGCCCCGGTGCGTGCGCGTCGGAATCGATGGAGAACAGGCACCCGGCTTCGAGAGCGATCCCGATGAGCTCATCCGGTGGATCCTGGCGTTCCGGACGCGAGTTGATCTCGACCGCGACGCCATTCTCGGCGCACGCGGCGAACACTGCCGCGGCGTCGAACAGGGACTGCGGTCGGGTGCCGCGCTCCCCCTGGACGAGCCGTCCGGTGCAATGGCCCAGCACGTTGACCCGGGGATGCGAGACCGCCGCGATCATCCGGGCGGTCATCGGCCGCGAGTCCATGCGCAGCTTGGAGTGCACCGATGCGACCACGATGTCGAGTTCGCCGAGGAGATCAGCGTCCTGGTCGAGCGCGCCGTCCTCGAGGATGTCCACCTCGATACCGGCGAGCAGCGTGAACCCGTCCGCTGATTCGGCGCGCACGAGCGGGATCTGCTCACGCAGCCGCTCCGCCGACAGCCCTCGGGCGACCCGCAGCCGAGGCGAGTGATCCGTGATCGCCTGATATTCATGGCCCAGAGCGCGGGCCGCTGCCGCCATCGCCGCGATCGGCGTCGTCCCGTCGGACCAGTCCGTGTGGGCATGCAGGTCACCCCGCAGCTTCGCACGCAGCGCCGACACCTTCTCGGGTTCCACCTCGCCGCGAAGCTCCGTCAGGTAGCTCGGCACCCCGCCCTGCTGCGCCTCGCGGATCACCGCGAACGTCGACTCGCCGATGCCACGACTCGCCCGCAGGCGGGTGGGGTCGGTGCGCACGTCCTCCGGCAGCTCCTGAAGGGTCGCGGCGGCCTGACGGAACGCCTTGGCCCGGTACCGTGACGCGCGTTCGCGCTCCAGCAGAGAGGCGATCTCCAGCAGCGCGTCGACCGGGTCCATGCTGCGCCCTAGGCGGAGGCCAACTCGCGACTGACGCCGATCCACTGCTCGAGCTTCGCCGCGGCGCGGCCGTCATCGACCGCAGCCGTCGCACGGGCGAGGCCCTCACGCAGCCGCTCCAGGATCGGCCGCTGCACCTGGGCGGCATCCTGCGAGAGCTCGTACGCGACGATTCCGGCCGCGGCATTCAGGAGCACGATGTCGCGCACGGCGCCGCGCTCTCCCTGCAGAGTCCGACGGAGGATCTCGGCGTTGTGCTCCGGCGTCCCGCCGAGAAGATCTGCGAGGTCGGCGACCGGGATTCCGAGGTCGCGGGGATCCAGGTCGTGCTCGTGGATGTCTCCGCGGGTGACCTCCCAGATCCGACTGTGGCCCGTGGTCGTGAGCTCGTCCAGTCCGTCGTCCCCACGGAACACGAGCGCGGTCGCACCCCGTGTCCGGAACACACCGGTGATGAGAGGCACGCGCTCGAGTTGAGCGACCCCGACCGCATTGGCCTCGGCACGGGCAGGGTTGCAAAGAGGACCGAGCATGTTGAACACGGTGGGCACCCCGAGCTCCGCGCGCACCGGCCCCGCATGCTTGAAACCGGGGTGGAAGGCGCCGGCCCAGGCGAAGGTGATGCCGGTCCGGTCGAGGATGGTCGCGACGTGTTCTGGATTGAGCGAGAGCTCCAGACCGAGAGCGCCCAGCACGTCCGACGAACCCGACGCCGAACTGGCGGCGCGGTTGCCGTGCTTGACGACCGGGATGCCCGTGGCCCCGATGATGATCGCTGCCGTCGTCGACACGTTGACCGTGCCGACCCTGTCGCCACCCGTTCCGACGATGTCGAGCACGTCGGGTGACACCGGGAGGGGAACCGCGGCCTCGAGGATCGCGTCGCGGAAGCCGACGATCTCGTCGATCGTCTCTCCCTTGGCGCGCAGAGCGACGAGGAAGCCGCCCAGCTGCGCCTCGGTGACCTTGCCCTGCATGATCTGGCGCATGGCCCACGTCGATTCCCAGACGCTGAGATCCCGGCGCTCCAGCAGAGAGGTGAGCACGTCGGTCCAGGTCAGCGAATCAGCCATGTGAGCGATCCTATCGGCGCGAGAAAACGTGCAGATCGTTGCTGACGCGTGACCGCCGACCCAGCATCCGCTGTTTCCCGCGGATTCACCGAGGATTCGCAGTGTTTTCTTAGGGTCGCCTAAGTCGCAACCGGTCCGAAACCAGGGTCCTGATGCGAGAATCATGCCCGCACATCGGCCATAATGGAAGAGTGACGACCTCAGCGACGTATGCCCCGGTGGCGAGAACCATTAAGCGGCCCAACCCGGTAGCTGTCGGCACCATTGTGTGGCTCGGCAGTGAGGTGATGTTCTTCGCGGGACTCTTCGCGATCTACTTCACCCTCCGGAGTACCTCTCCCGAGCTCTGGGCCGACCGCAGCGAGCTCCTGAACGTGCCGTTCGCGCTCGTCAACACCGCGATCCTGGTGCTCTCGTCGTTCACCTGCCAGATGGGAGTCTTCGCCGCTGAAGACCTCCAGGCATACAAGCTCCCCAAGGGGCAGAAGAACGGCACCGGACGTCGCCGCCTGTTCGGCTGGGGCATGGTCGAGTGGTTCTTCCTCACCTTCGCGCTGGGCGCGATCTTCGTCTCGGGTCAGGTCTGGGAGTACGCCCAGCTCGTCGCCGAGGGCATGCCGATCGGCGCGGACTCGTACGCCTCGGCCTTCTACCTCACCACCGGCTTCCACGCGCTGCACGTGACCGGCGGTCTCATCGCCTTCCTGCTCGTGATCGGACGCGCTTACGCGGTCAAGAACTTCCGGCACAAGGAAGCCACCTCCTCCATCGTGGTGTCGTACTACTGGCACTTCGTCGACGTCGTCTGGATCGTCCTGTTCGCCGTCATCTACTTCCTGAAATAAGAGCGGAGCTGATCCCCGAGATGGCACGAGAGAAGAAGCGCCGTTCGAATGGTCGTCGCAGCCCCCTGGCTGCGGCCGCCATCATCGGCGCAGGCCTCATGATCACCGGCGCGGTGTACGCCGGAACGTCGGCCGCATTCGCTGCGACCGACACCGCGTCCGCCGTGACGTCGCAGCTCACCGTCGAAGACGGCGAGACGCTCTTCAAGGCGAACTGCGCGACCTGCCACGGCCTCGACATGCAGGGGACCCCCAACGGCCCCAGCCTCTACGGGGTGGGTGAGCTCGCGACCGAGTTCCAGATGTCCACGGGCCGCATGCCGCTGCAGATGCAGGGACCGCAGGCACCGCAGAAGGAGCCGCAGTTCACCGAGGAGCAGATCCTCGCGATCTCCTCCTACGTGCAGCAGGAGGCCCCCGGGCCCAGCTTCCCGTCGGAGCACATCCTCGACGGCGGCGGCGACGTCGCCAACGGTGCGGAGCTGTTCCGCGTGAACTGCGCGATGTGCCACAACGTGGCCGCCGCCGGTGGAGCACTCACCGAGGGCAAGTACGCCCCGGCCATCACCGAGACCAGCGCCCTGCACATCTACGCGGCCATGGTCACCGGCCCGCAGAACATGCCGGTCTTCAGCGACATGAACCTCTCGGACGAGGACAAGCGCGACATCGTCTCCGCTCTCCTCTACCAGCAGCAGGCCGTGCAGATCGGCGGGTTCTCGCTCGGCTCTCTCGGACCGGTGTCCGAGGGACTGTTCGTGTGGATCTTCGGTATCGGCGCCCTGGTCGCCATCACCGTGTGGATCACGGCGAAGTCCAACTGACGCTTATTCATCGAAGAGGAACGTACGAGGAGCACCATGGCACACGACGACGACTCGCAGGCTCTTGACAGGGCCTACCAGCCCTCGCCGGGGCTGGGCGTCGCAGTCAGCGATCCCGTGCAGAACCCGGGGTTGCCGCCGCACCGCGCGCGGATGACCGACAAGGACCCGCGCATCGAGAAGACGGCCGACCGCACCGTCTACACGCTGTTCTATCTCTCGCTCGCCGGCAGCATCTGGGCGGTCGCCGCCTACATGCTGTTCCCGATCGAGAGCGGCGCTCTGATCGACATCCGTCAGAACAACCTGTTCATCGGGTTGGGCATCGCGCTGGCTCTGCTGTGCATCGGTATCGGCGCGATCCACTGGTCCAAGGCCCTCATGGCCGACAACGAGCACATCGAGATGCGACACCCGACGCGCGGCACGGAAGAGACCCGCGCGGCGGCGATCCAGGCGTTCTCCGACGCGAACGAGGAGTCCGGCTTCGGACGCCGCAGCATGATCCGCAACTCGCTGTTCGCAGCGGTCGTCGCCTCGATCATCCCCGGTGTCACGCTGTTCCGCGGCCTCGCCCCGCACTCCACGCCCGAGGACCCCCACGCGGGCGACCCGGTGCACCTGCTCAAGCACACGATGTGGGACGAGGGGATGCGCCTGGTGCGCGACCCCGACGGCACCCCCATCCGCGCTGCCGACGTCACCCTCGGATCCGCCTTCCACGTGATCCCGGCTGATCTGGCCGACCTCGGTCACGATGACGGCTACCTCGAGGAGAAGGCGAAGGCGATCGTGCTGATGATGCGTCTCCGTCCCGAGCAGCTCATCGAGGCCGAAGACCGCAAGGACTGGTCCTACGACGGAATCGTCGCGTACTCGAAGGTCTGCACGCACGTCGGATGCCCCGTGGCTCTGTACGAGCAGCAGACCCACCACCTGCTGTGCCCGTGCCACCAGTCGCAGTTCGACGTCACGGACCACGCCAAGGTCATCTTCGGCCCGGCGGCTCGTCCGCTGCCGCAGCTGCCCATCACCGTCGATGACGAGGGCTACCTGATCGCGCGCAGCGACTTCACGGAACCCGTCGGCCCGAGCTTCTGGGAGCGCCATTGAGCACCGCAACGCTGTCCAACGAGGACAAAGACACCAAGAAGGCACCGCTCGGCGGTCGCTTCGTCGGTGCCGCGTCGAACTACATCGATGAGCGCACCAGCCTCTCCGGCATGGTCAAGGAGCTCGGTCGCAAGATCTTCCCCGACCACTGGTCGTTCATGCTCGGCGAGATCGCGCTGTGGAGCTTCGTGGTGGTGTTCCTCTCGGGGGCCTTCCTGACGTTCTTCTTCGACGCGTCGATGGTGCCGACCCACTACACCGGCGCCTACGCCCCCATGCGCGGTATCGAGATGTCGGCGGCCCTCGAGTCGTCGCTGCACATCTCCTTCGACCTGCGCGGCGGTCTCCTGGTCCGCCAGATCCACCACTGGGCCGCTCTCGTGTTCATCGCGGGAATCGGCGTCCACATGCTCCGCGTGTTCTTCACCGGCGCCTTCCGCAAGCCGCGTGAGCTCAACTGGGTCATCGGCTTCGTCCTGTTCATCCTCGCGATGGCCGAGGGCTTCACGGGATACTCCCTCCCCGACGACCTGCTCTCGGGCAACGGTCTGCGCATCATCGACGGAATGATCAAGGGCTTCCCGCTGGTCGGAACCTGGATCTCCTTCCTGCTGTTCGGTGGCGAGTTCCCCGGCACGGATATCGTCGGACGCCTGTACACCCTCCACATCCTGCTGCTCCCGATGATCGTGATCGCGCTCATCGTCGTGCACCTGATGCTCATGATCATCAACAAGCACACGCAGTTCGCCGGCCCCGGCCGCACGAACGAGAACGTCGTGGGCTACCCGATGATGCCGGTGTACATGTCCAAGATGGGCGGCTACCTGTTCATCGTCTTCGGCACCATCGTGCTGATCGCGACGTTCTTCCAGATCAACCCGATCTGGAACTACGGCCCGTACGACCCGTCCCCCGTGTCCGCCGGAACCCAGCCTGACTGGTACATCGGATTCGCCGACGGTGCGCTGCGTCTGGCGCCGTCGAACTGGGACATCGTCATCCTCAACCACACGCTCTCCCTCGGCATCCTGGTGCCGGTGATCGTGCTCGGACTCTTCATCGTGCTCGTCGCGGTCTACCCCTTCATCGAGGCATGGATCACGGGCGACAAGCGCGAGCACCACATCGCTCAGCGTCCGCGCAACGCGGCCACCCGCACCGCCATCGGCGTCGCCGGTGTGCTGTTCTACGCGGTGCTGTGGGCTGCGGCTTCGTCCGACCTCATCGCGACCCACTTCATGGTCACGATGGAGGGCGTCATCCACACGCTCCAGGCGATGCTGATCATCGCTCCCGTCCTGGGCTACTTCGTCACGAAGCGCATCTGCATCGCGCTGCAGAAGAAGGATCGTGAGATCGTCCTTCACGGATTCGAGTCCGGGCGCATCGTCCGCCTCCCCGGCGGCGAGTTCATCGAGGTGCACCAGCCGGTCGACAAGTACGACCGCTGGAAGCTCATCGACACCGACGGCTACGAGCCCCTCGTGGTCCGCCCGAACGCCCAGGGCCGTATCCCGTGGACCGAGAACCTCCGGTCCTCGATCTCGCGGTGGTTCTTCGAGGATCGACTCGCCCCGCTCACGCAGGCCGAGGTCGAGGCGGCTGACGCGCACCAGCACCACGTCACCGCCAGCGCGGACGCCGCGGAGACCGCCGAGATCCAGGGAGCGCACGAACGTGCCGGCTTCCCGGACGCACCGCTGATCGCCTCGGAGGACCACGTCGATGAGACGGGGAACACCCCGAGCACGGTGATCGCGACCGAGCCGGTCAAGAAGCCGCGCAAGAAGAAGACAGACGACGAGGCGTAGCCCTCGCCTCTCCCCCGTTGCAAAGGGCCCTGTCCACTCGGACAGGGCCCTTTCATATGCGCGTGGCAGGATCGAAGTATGACCTCAGCAGTCACACTCATCCGTTCATCCGCTCTCGCCCCCGCCCCGTACGCGGCTGCCGCCACGGCGCCGCCCGGCGCCCGGCTCATCTTCCTTGCAGGGTCCTGCCCGCTCGAGGATGACGGCTCCACCACGGCACCGGGCGACTACGCTACCCAGGCCGGGCGCTGCGTCGACACCCTGACCCTCGCCCTCGAAGCGGCCGGCGCGGCACTCACCGACGTGATCAGCACTCGTGTGCTGGTGGCCTCCACGCGGCAGGAAGACCTCGTGGCGGCCTGGGATGTCATCCATGCCGCGTTCGGGCCTCACGAGGTGCCCAGCACTCTCCTGGGCGTCACTGTGCTGGGCTACGACGATCAGCTGGTCGAGATCGAGGCCGTCGCCGCCGTCGTGGAGGATGCGCGATGAGCATCACGATACGTGCAGCAGAGGGGTCGGACGCCGAGTCCCTCCAGGCCATCGAGACGTCGGCTGACGCGATCCTCATCGATGCCCTGGGTGCCTGGAAGTGGCCCCCAGCTCAAGAACCGATCGGACGTCTCTCCGCGCCGGGCTTCGCTCTGATCGCCGAGGACGACCGCTCCCCCGTCGGCTTCGCGCATGTTCTCGAGGTCGACGGCAGTGCCCACCTCGACCAGCTCTCCGTGATCCCGTCCGCCGGGCGTCAGGGGTACGGCCGCACGCTCCTCACCGCCGCACTCGACGAGGCACGTGAGCGCGGACACTCGCGCGTGACGTTGCGCACCTATGCGGAGGTGCCGTGGAATGCACCGTTCTACGCCTCCTGCGGTTTCCTGGAGAGCATCCCGGAGACACCCTTCCTCCGGGGACTGATCGATGCGGAAGCCGCGCTCGGGATCGATCGCTACGGGCGACGCGTACAGATGACCGTCGAGCTCTGACCCGTCTGGCGTGACCCGTCTGGCCATGACCCGTCTGTCCGTGACCGGATTCCTGCGAAGGGCGGCCGGAACGACACGGCGAGTTCTGTGCGCGGGTTCTAGGCTGAGGCCATGATCGAACGTGCCGACTACTACGCCGCCAAACTCGCCTACGAGACGGACGCCAGTGATGTCCACGCCGCCCTCTCCGCAGGCGAAGACATCGTCGTCATCGATGTGCGCTCCGACGAGGCTTGGGCGCAGGGCCGCGTCGCCGGCGCGATCCACATGCACTACAGCGAGATCGCCGAGCGCGCTCCCGTGGAGATCCCGCGGGATGCCGCGGTGGTCGTGTACTGCTGGAGCCCGGGCTGCAACGCCGGCGCCAAAGGGGCGCTCGCATTCAGCACTCTGGGCTACGACGTCCGCGAGATGATCGGTGGCTTCGAGTACTGGGTGCGGGAGGGCTACCCGGTGGAGGATGCCGACGGTGTGCACCGCCGCCCCGTGGACCCGCTCACGGGCGTGGCACGCATCCGTACCCGTGCGTGAACCGCGCCCCCTCGGTCCCTGACGAAAAGAGAAGGCCCCCGGAGATCCGGGGGCCTTCTCTTCGCGTGTCTGCACTCAGCGTGCGAAGTTGCCGCGGTAGTACTCGTAGACCCATCCGATGATCGCGACGACGAACACCGCGAGACCGATCGGAAGCAGGAACTGTCCGACGGCGAGACCGACCACGAAGATCGCCGCGGAGCCTGCCAGCACCATCGGCCACCAGGACCACGGGCTGAACTCGCCGAGCTCCGGGTCGCCGTCGTCGATGTCGGCCGTGAGGATGTCCTCGGGCAGCTCACCATTCTGGGCGGCGTGCGTCCGGTCGAGGTAGAACGCGATGAGCGCACCCATGAAGGCCGAGAAGAAGAGGGCGACCGTGCCGACCCACTCGATCTGGTTCACGAGAGGCAGACCGGGGTGCGCCAGGATGTTCCAGCCCGTGTAGATCACGCCGATGAGGGCGAAGAACGCGGTCAGGATCCACCAGAGGATGACGTTGTCGCGCATGGCTCAGTGGACCTCTCGCTCGCCGGGAGCGGTCGTTGCGAACTCCGCGGCCTCCGGGTGATTCAGGTCGAAGGCGGGCCGCTCGCTGCGGATACGCGGGATCGACGTGAAGTTGTGACGCGGGGGCGGGCACGACGTCGCCCATTCGAGCGATGCACCGTAGCCCCACGGGTCGTTGACAGTGACCTTGGGCGCCTTGCGGGCCGTGATCCAGACGTTCAGGAAGAACGGCAGCATCGAGGCGCCGAGGATCATCGCTCCGATGGTCGACACCTGGTTCTGCCAGGTCCATCCGTCGGCCGCCGAGTAGTCCGCGTAGCGTCGCACCATGCCGTCGACGCCCAGCCAGTGCTGGATCAGGAAGGTCATGTGGAAGCCGATGAACAGCATCCAGAAGTGCACGTAGCCGAGACGCTCGTTGAGCATGCGACCCGTCCACTTCGGCCACCAGAAGTAGAACCCGGCGAACATCGCGAACACCACGGTGCCGAAGACGACGTAGTGGAAGTGGGCGACGACGAAGTACGAGTCCGAAAGCGCGAAGTCCAGCGGCGGAGCCGCGAGGATGACACCGGTCAGACCGCCGAAGACGAACGAGACCAGGAAGCCGAGAGCGAAGACCATCGGCGTCTCGAAGGTCACGGAGCCTCGCCAGAGTGTTCCGATCCAGTTGAAGATCTTCACACCCGTGGGTACGGCGATCAGCATGGTCATCAGGGCGAAGAACGGCAGCAGCACCGATCCCGTCACGTACATGTGGTGCGCCCACACGGCGACCGAGAGGGCCGCGATCGCGATCGTCGCGTAGACCAGGGTCTTGTATCCGAAGATCGGCTTGCGGCTGAACACCGGGAAGATCTCCGAGACGATGCCGAAGAACGGCAGCGCGATGATGTAGACCTCGGGGTGGCCGAAGAACCAGAACAGGTGCTGCCAGAGCAGCACGCCGCCGTTGGCCGGGTCGTAGATGTGGGCGCCGAGAATGCGGTCAGCGGCGGCGGCGAAGATCGCGGCTGCGAGGACCGGGAAGGCCATCAGGACCAGAAGGCTCGTGATGAGCGTGTTCCAGGAGAAGATCGGCATGCGCCACATGGTCATACCGGGGGCACGCATCGTGATGATCGTGGTGATGAAGTTCACCGCACCGAGAATCGTTCCGAATCCGGAGATCCCGAGCCCGACCATCCAGAGGTTTCCACCGACACCCGGCGAGAACGAGGCACTCGCCAGCGGCTGGTAGGCGAACCAGCCGAACGACGCCGCACCCTGCGGGGTGAGGAAGCCGGCCACGGCGATGGTGGAGCCGAAGAGGAAGAGCCAGAACGCGAAGGCGTTCAGACGCGGGAAGGCGACATCCGGGGCACCGATCTGCAGCGGCAGGATGGCGTTGGCGAAGCCCGCGAACAGCGGCGTCGCGAACATCAGCAGCATGATCGTGCCGTGCATCGTGAACAGCTGGTTGTACTGCTCCTTGGTGGGAACGATCTGCATTCCCGGAGCGAACAGCTCGGCGCGGATGACGAGGGCCATCACACCACCGAGCAGGAAGAACAGCACAGAGGCGATCAGGTACATGTACCCGATGGTCTTGTGGTCGGTGGACGTGATCCACTTGACGACGATGTTGCCCTTCTGCTCGACGCGCGAGGAGCTCATCAGAGCAGCCTGGCGGGACGGCAGAGTCGTGGGACGGGAGCGGGGAGCCTCGTCGGTGCGGGGTGCTTCAGTGGTCGACATGGCTTACTCCTCTCCTTCCTCGGAGTCGTTCTGGGGCGTGGTGCCCGGGAGGTTCTGCAGACGGTCGTACTCGTCCGTGATGTCGCCCGTGTTGCCCTTCTCCTCGAGCGACTGGAGGTACGCGTCGTACTCGTCCTGCTCGACGACCTTCACGTTGAAGAGCATCATCGAGTGGTACTCGCCGCAGAGCTCGGCGCACTTTCCGCTGTACTCGCCGACGCGGGTCGGGATGAAGGACCACGAGTTGTCCTTGCCGATGTACATGTCCTTCTTGTACAGGAAGTCGATGATCCAGAACGAGTGGATGACATCGCGCGACTGCAGGTTGATCGTGACCTTCTGATCGACCGGGAGCACCAGGGTCGGCAGCTGCGACTGGTCGATGTTGCCGTCCTTGTCGGGCTGGCCCTGGATGCCGATCGTCCAGACGGTGTCCTCGTCGGACTCGGCGTCGTACTGGAAGTCCCACGCCCACTGCTTCGCGATCGCGGTGATCTCGACGTCGGGGTCGTCCCACTTCGCCTCGATCTCGGCCTGGTCGCGGGCCGTGAAGAAGAACATGCCCAGCACGAGGATCAGCGGCACGATCGTGTAGAAGATCTCGATCGGCATGTTGTACCGCATCTGCACAGGCAGTCCGGTCTGACCCTTGCGACGGCGGTAGGCGATCGCGGCCCAGGCCATGAGGCCCCAGGTGATGATGCCGACGGCCAGCAGGACGATCCAGGAGTTGACCCAGAGAGACGACACGCGCTCGGTCTGGTTCGTCGTCGCAGGCTCACCCTCGACGAAGCCGGGCAGATACCCGTTCAGCTCGGTGGTGGTACATCCCGCCAGGACCACGGCTGCCACAACTCCCAGGGGGAGAGCGGCCCAACGAAGGCGGTGTTTCGAGGGCACGATGCACCTTTCAGATTGCGGACAGGGCACATCTCAGTCTAGAGCAACCTCACACCGGATTCATGCCAACCACGCAGGTTCACGGGCCGGATTCGGCGCTGTCCTGGGCAAAAGACGCCGGTGTCCGACGCCCCCTGCGAGGGGTCAGTGGAAGCTGTCTCCGCAGGCGCAGCTGCCGGCGGCATTCGGGTTGTCGATCGTGAAGCCCTGCTCCGAGATCGTGTCCTTGAAGTCGATGGATGCGCCGTCGAGGTACGGGACGCTCATGTTGTCGACGATGACCTCGACGCCGTCGAAGTCGACGGTCTCGTCGCCTTCGAGATAGCGCTCGTCGAAGTAGAGCTGGTAGATCAGGCCCGAGCATCCGCCCGGCTGCACGGCCACGCGCAGACGCAGGTCGTCACGGCCCTCCTGCTCGAGCAGGTTCTTGACCTTGACCGCTGCGGCATCGGTCAGCGTGATGCCGTGCGCGTTGGTGGTGGCGGTGGTGCTGTCGGAAGTCATAGTGGTGTCGCTCATGTCGCTCCTCGTGACGGGGCCGCAGTCGCACGGCTTTCCCGCAATTCTACCGCCGCCTTCCGACAACGCGGCGAGATCCGGGGAGAGCCGTGCGAGCCGACGTTCACCGTGCGAGTTCGTGACCGTTCATGCGCGCGAGGAGCAGCGCTTCGGTGGCGACGGCATGGCGGAACGTGTCGAGGTGCAGCGACTCGTTCGGGCTGTGCGCGCGCGAGTGCGGGTCCTCCACGCCCGTGACGAGGATCTGCGCCTCAGGGAACTCCCGCACGAGATCGGCGATGAACGGGATCGATCCGCCCACGCCGAGGTCGACAGGCGGAACACCGTAGCCGTCGCGCATCGCGTCGCGGGTCAGGCCGACGGCCCATCCGCTGGTGTCCACCAGGAAGCCG
This sequence comes from Microbacterium sp. TW_SC_2, assembly GCF_055361165.1. Taxonomy (NCBI): domain Bacteria; kingdom Bacillati; phylum Actinomycetota; class Actinomycetes; order Micrococcales; family Microbacteriaceae; genus Microbacterium; species Microbacterium sp. TW_SC_2. The sequence continues at coordinate 2,007,723 of NZ_CM143952.1, forward strand.
TCTCCGAGGTCAGCATCCGAGAAGGTCAGCTCGGCGCCGAAGGGAGCGTGCGCGCGGAGGTGGCGCTGGAGAGCCTCGTAGGCGTCGGCCCCGCTCTGCCCCGGTGCGACGCGGGCGCTGATCACGACGGTGACCTCCGGGAGCAGGGTGTTCGATGCCGCGGCCACGCTCGTCGCATCGATCCCGATCACCGTCACCGAGGGCTTGTTCCAGATACGTCCGAGGATGGACCCGTCGCCGATCGGAGTCGTGCCGGGGAGCAGACCCGCCTCGTCGCGCAGCGTGTCCTCGGTGTACTCCGGCGTGTCGGACTCCCGTGCGCTCATCCCCTCGACGGCGACCGACCCATCCTCGTTCCACAGGGTCGACAGCAGCCGGACGGTGGCCATCATCGCGTCGGGCACCGCGCCGCCGAACATCCCGGAGTGGGACGCATGGTCGAGCGTGCGCACGCGCAGGGTGAAGCGGGCGTTGCCACGCAGGGAGACGGTGAGACCCGGGGTCACCGAGTCGAGGTTCCCGGAATCCGCGACGACGATCGCATCGGCGCGGAGCGCGTCCTTGTTGTCGGAGAGGAACTGGGCGAAAGACCGAGATCCGTACTCCTCCTCGCCTTCGATGAACAGGGCGATCCCGAGTTCGAGGTCGTCGCCGAGCACCTCGGAGACCGCACGCACGGAGGCGATGTGCGCCATGATCCCCGCCTTGTCGTCAGCGGCTCCGCGCCCGTAGAGGCGTCCGTCGCGCACCGTGGGCTCGAACGGCGGCGTCTCCCACAGTGCGTCATCTCCCGGAGGCTGCACATCGTGGTGGGCGTAGAGCAGGATGGTCGGCTTGCCGTTGCGCGCCGCGCGCGTGGCGAGCACCGCCGGCTGCCCGTGCTCGTCGGTGCCGGGGATCGCCGCGCGGAGCACCCGGACCTCGTCGAAGACGCCGGTGCCGGTCGCGAGGGCCGCGACGGCCTCCGCGCTGCGCTGCAACTGGGTCTGGTCGAATGCCGGCCAGGCCATTCCGGGGATGCGCACGAGGTGTCCGAGATCGGAGAGAGCGGCCGGGATGCCGGTCGCCACGGCTTCGAGGACAGCGGAATCCGGCGTACTGGGGAGAGCGGGAGAAGTCATGCGAGTAATCTTAAGGTGATCCACCTTCAGCGAACCGAGGATTCTCGTGGCCACTACTCCTGTCTCCCCTCCGACGAACGACGACGCCCCCGAGACGCCCGGCGTCGGGAAGGGCCGTGCGACGCCGAGCCGCGCGCAGCAGGAGGCAGCCCGTCGCCGCCCGCTGGTCGCGAACACGAAGGAGGCCAAAGCCGCTGCGCGCGCCGAGCTCAACGAGCGACGCAACCGCGCGCAGGCCGGTATGGCCGCGGGCGAGGAGAAGTACCTCCCCGCGCGCGACAAGGGCCCGCAGCGCCGCTGGGTGCGCGACTACGTGGACGCCGGCTGGCACCCCGCCGAGTTCGTGATGGCGGTGATGGTGCTCGTCATCCTGGCATCGCTGGTGCCCGCGGAGCTGGCGGTCGCCTTCTACGCCTACCTCGTGATGATGGCGTACCTCGTGATCGCCGTCGGCGGCATGATCCTCCTGGGCCTCCGGGTGAAGCGGAAGGCTGCGGCGAAGTTCGGCAAGGACCGACTCGAGCGCGGTCTCGGCTGGTACGCGGCGATGCGGTCCCTGCAGATGCGCTTCATGCGCCTGCCGAAGCCCCAGGTCAAGCGCGGCCAGTACCCCGCCTGACCCCTGACAGACGACGAAAGGCCCCTCGATCCGCGGATCGAGGGGCCTTTCGTCGTCGACGGGAGCGTCAGCGCGCGACCAGTCCGCGATTGATCTCCCGTCCCCAGAACGGGCCCCGATAGAGGAACGCCGTGTATCCCTGCACGAGCGTCGCCCCGGCATCCAGGCGCTCCTGCACGTCGGCGGGCGTCTCCACTCCCCCGACGGCGATCACGCAGAAGTCTTCGGGCACCGCGGCACGGACGACACGAAGCACCTGCAGCGATCGCTCCTTGAGCGGAGCGCCGGAGAGCCCGCCGGCACCGGCGGCTGCGACGGTGGCCTCGTCGGTGAGCAGGCCCGCTCGGCTGATCGTGGTGTTGTGCGCGATGATGCCGTCGAGCCCCTCCGCGACAGCGAGCTGAGCGATCGCGCTGATCTCCTCGTCACTGAGGTCGGGCGCGATCTTGACCAGGAGCGGCGTGGTTCCGGCGGCCGCGCGGACGGCACGAAGCAGCGGAGCCAGTGTCTCGACCGCCTGCAACCCGCGCAGACCCGGCGTGTTCGGAGACGAGACGTTGATCGCGAGATAGTCGGCGAGCGGCGCGAGACGCACCGCGGAGGCGACGTAGTCCGCAGTCGCCTCGTCCACATCGACGACGCGGCTCTTGCCGATGTTGACACCGACGACGGTGTCCGGTGCGCCGCGCCGAAGACGGGCCAGCCGTCGCGCCACGGCATCCGCACCCTGATTGTTGAAGCCCATGCGGTTGATCACCGCACGGTCGGCGATCAGACGGAACAACCGAGGTTTGGGGTTGCCTTCCTGCGGGATCGCCGTGACGGTGCCGACCTCGACGTGTCCGAAGCCGAGGGCGGCGAGACCCCGCACCCCGATCGCGTTCTTGTCGAAACCCGCCGCGATTCCGAACGGCGACGGGAAGCGCAGTCCGAGCGCCTCGACCTGCAACGACGGATCCGGAGCGGTGAACGCCCGTGTCGCGGACGAGAACGGAGGCACGCCGAGCACGCGGATCACCGCCATGCCGGCGTGATGGGCGAACTCGGGATCGAAGCGCGACAGGACAGCGCGAAAGAGCAGCGGATACATCACTGCCAGATTAGCGGTCGACGGGCGCCTTCTCGGAGTGGTCGGCCCGCAGCTCCGTGATGGCCGCCTCGAAGTCCTCGAGCGAATCGAAAGCCTGGTAGACGCTCGCGAAGCGCAGGAACGCGACCTCGTCGAGATCACGGAGCGGGCCGAGGATGGCCAGGCCGATCTCGTTCGTGTCGAGCTGCGACACCCCGGTCTGCCGGACGGCCTCCTCCACGCGCTGGGCGAGGATCGCGAGGTCCGCCTCGGTCACCGGTCGCCCCTGGCACGCCTTCCGCACGCCGGAGATGACCTTCTCCCGACTGAACGGCTCCATCACGCCGGAGCGCTTGATCACGTTGAGGCTCGCCGTCTCCGTGGTGGTGAAGCGTCCCCCGCACTCCGGGCACTGCCGACGCCGACGGATCGACAGACCGTCATCGCTGGTCCGCGAGTCGATCACACGGGAGTCGGAATGGCGACAGAACGGGCAATGCATCTGTCTAACCTACGCCGTGAATCGTGCTTCGATCGCCTCACCGTGAGCGGGGAGCACCTCGGTGTTGGCGAGGGCGACCACCCCCTCGCGGACGGCGGCCAGCGCGGCACGATCGTACGAGATCACCTGTTGCGGACGCAGGAACGTGTAGGCGCCGAGACCCGGGGCGTAGCGCGCCTGTCCACCGGTGGGAAGGACGTGGTTGCTGCCCGCCAGGTAGTCGCCCAGGCTCACCGGAGTCTGGTCGCCGACGAACACCGCTCCCGCGCTCGTGAACGACGCCGCCGCGTCCTCGGCATCCTCGAGGTGCAGTTCGAGGTGCTCGGGCGCATACGCGTTGCTGAACGCCGTCGCCATGGCGCGGTCATCGACCAGCACGATCGCGGACTGCGGGCCCGCGAGAGCGGCGGCGACGCGTTCCGCGTGGCGTGTGGCACCGGCCAGCTCCGCGACCTCGGCGGCCACCCGGGCGGCGAGTTCCTCGGAGTCGGTGACCAGCACGGCGGATGCCTGCTCATCGTGCTCCGCCTGGCTGACCAGGTCCGCCGCGATCAGGCGGGGGTCGGCCGCGGCATCCGCGACGACCAGGATCTCGGTGGCACCGGCCTCGGAGTCGGTTCCGACGACGCCGGCGACCGCGCGCTTGGCCGAGGCGACGTAGTTGTTGCCGGGCCCGGAGAGCACGTCGACCGGATCGAGATCGACCGCCGGAACACCCCACGCGAAGGCGCCGATCGCGCCCGCACCGCCCATCGCGTACACCTCGGTCACGCCGAGGAGCCCCGCAGCGGCGAGGATCGTCGGGTGGACGCGCCCGTCCTGATCCGCTTGCGGCGGGGAGGCGAGGGCGATCTGCGAGACCCCGGCGACCTGCGCCGGGACGACGTTCATGATGACGCTCGAGGGATACACGGCTTTACCGCCGGGGATGTACACCCCGACACGGTGGACGGGCTGCCACCGCTGCGTGATGCGCGCGCCCTCGCCGATCTCGGTGACCTGCGTCGCGGGGACCTGCGCGGCGGACGCGATCCGCACGCGACGGATGGCCTCTTCCAACGCCGCCCGCACATCGGGACTCAGGTTCGTCAGGGCTTCCTCGATGTGCGCAGACGGAACGCGGATCGCGTGTCCGGCGACGCGGTCGAAGCGCTCAGCCTGCTCGCGCAAGGCGATCTCGCCCCGCTCCCGGACGTCGTCGACGATGCGCACCGCCGTGTCGAGCGCTTCAGCGCGGGCCTGCGAGGCCCGAGGAACCGCGGCGAGCATGGCGGCGGGCGAGAGCTCGCGCCCCCGCAGATCGATCGTGCGCACTGTCAGCCTTTCGAGATGTCGGAGATGTCGTGGAGGTAGCCGATCCGGCCGTCGTCGTGACGGACCACGTACGCGCCGCCCCGATCCTCGATCACGAGAGCCCACGCCATCGGTCCGATGCGGAACAGCGGTTCGCCTCGCTCGTCATGCACGTCGCGCTCGGTGGGGGCGAGGATCCAGAACGGCTGGGCCACGCCGGGCACCGTGCGCAGATTCGTCGTCTCGACATCTTCGGAGGAGTCCGCCGACGCGTTCGCCTCGTCATCGATGTCGGCATCCGCATCGTGCGTGCCGCCGTGCTCGACGCTGCGTGCCGTTCCGAGGAGGGCTTCGATGCTCCCGGTGTCGGACACGATGTCCTGATTCCGTGAGCGGCGCGAGTACGTGGGCACGTACTCCTCGTCGGCGATCGTCTGTTCGGTCCCGGTTCCTCCTCCGGAGGCGTGGGCGGCCAACGGCACCTGTCCGGCGATGTCGAACCGCGCGACCTCGTCGGTCGTCTGCTGTCCGGAGAGCTCGACGTCGAGATCGGCCCCGCGGTCAGGCGCCGGTCCGCTGTCGCCGAGCGGCTCATCCGCCTCCGACGCTGCGGCCTCCGGCGTCGCGTTCGCCGGCGCGTGCGGGTTCTGGTCCTCGCCCGCGGGTCCTTCCTGACCGACGGCGGCCGGTTCAGGACGGGGGCGCGCGATCACGGGACGGACCGGGTTGGCGTTGCGGTGGGCGAGGGTCACGAGGCGCCCGTGGAAGTCCTCCCGGAGCCCGGGGATGATCGGTGCGAAGACCGTCAGCGCCACCAGCGCGAGCGCCGCCACGAGCTGGACGATGCCGCTCCACGAGAGCACGAAGACGCCGAATTCGATCACTCCGGCCACGGCGTTCCACAGCGTTCCCAGCCAGATGACCGCAGACACGGAGAAGGCCACGGAGGCGAACTGGTCGATGCCCAGGGAGCCGACGCGCCGGATGCCGTCGGGCGAGAACCGCCGGAGCACCAACAGGAAGACGGCGACCGTCGGGATGCCGATGGGCAGGATCCACTGGATCCCCGTGCCCCAGATCGATGCCCCGCCGGCCAACGGGAAGAAGGAGACGATGAACGCGACGAGCCAGACGCCGACGATCAACAGCTCACGCAGAGTGAAGCCCAGGATGCCGTACTCCGGCGTCACGTCGTCGTCGTACAGGACACCGTCGTCGTCGTCATGGAACAGCTCGCTCTCGGCATCGGGGATCTCGGGGAGTTCCGTGCTCATCAGTCTTCCTTTCGTCACGGTGCACGACGGGGAGGGCGTCGTGCTGCCCGACGGCTCACGATCCTACCCGCTCACCCCAGGCAGGTCGGTCCGAGAAGCGACTTGAGGTCACCGAACAGGTCGGCAGAGACCTTGACCGGCATCGGGACCTCGAACACCTTCGCAGTGCCGCCTCGGTGCACGCGCAGCAGCACTTCGGTGTCGCCCGTATGGCGGCGCAGCACCTCGGCCAGCTCGGTCATCACCCGCTCGGTCGCGCGCTGCTCGGCGAACACCAACGCGAGAGGGCCGGCCGCGTCGAACGATCCGACGTCGGGCGAGAACGCCGACTGCGCGTGGAGGTTGAGGCCGTCATCTCGACGCGACACCCGACCGCGCACCGCGAGGATCGCGTCCTGCTGCAGCGTGTGCTGGAACTCGATGTACGTCTTGCCCATGAACATCACCGTGACCTCGCCGTTGAAGTCCTCGACGGTAATCATGCCGTAGGGGTTGCCGCTCGCCTTGGCCACACGATGCTGCACGCTGGTGACCAACCCCGCCACCGTGACCTGATCGCCGTCCTGGATGTCGTCCGAGTTGTTCAGGTCGTGAATCGACAGCGACGCGTGCTTGGCGAGCGGCACCTCGAGCCCCGCGAGCGGATGGTCGGAGACGTAGAGTCCGAGCATCTCGCGCTCGAACGCGAGCTTGTCCTTCTTGATCCACTCGGGCTTCGCCGGCACCTTGGCGGGCGCGACCTCCTCCGTGCCGTCGTAGAGGCTGTCGAAGTCGAAGCCGATCGCCCCCTGTGCCTCGTTGCGCTTCCGGTCGACCGCGGCCTCGACGGCATCCTCGTGCACCTCGTAGAGGGCACGGCGGGTATCGCCCATCGAGTCGAAGGCGCCGGCCTTGATCAGCGACTCGACCGTGCGCTTGTTCGAGACGTGCAGGGGGACCTTGTCGAGGAAGTGGTGAAACGACGAGAAGCGCTCGTCCTTGCGGGCCGCGACGATACCCTCGACCACGTTGCTGCCGACGTTGCGGACGGCCCCGAGGCCGAAGCGGATGTCGTCACCGACGGCGGCGAAGTAGTTGATCGACTCGGACACGTCGGGCGGCAGTACCTTGATGCCCATCCGGCGGCATTCGTTCAGGTACAGCGCCATCTTGTCCTTGGAGTCGCCGACGCTGGTGAGCAGCGCTGCCATGTACTCGGCGGGATAGTGGGCCTTGAGGTAGGCCGTCCAATACGACACCACTCCGTACGCCGCCGAGTGCGCTTTGTTGAAGGCGTAGTCCGAGAACGGCAGCAGGATCTCCCACAGTGCGTTGACGGCACCGTCGGAGTAGCCGTTGGCATGCATGCCCGCCTGGAACCCGGCGAACTGCTTGTCGAGCTCGGACTTCTTCTTCTTGCCCATCGCGCGGCGGAGGATGTCGGCCTGTCCGAGGGAGAACCCGGCTACGCGCTGGGCGATCGCCATGACCTGCTCCTGGTAGATGATCAGACCGTAGGACTCTTCGAGGATGTCGGCGAGCGACTCCTCGAACTCCGGATGGATCGGCGTGATCGGCTGCGCCCCGTTCTTGCGAAGGGCGTAGTTCGTGTGGGAGTTCGCGCCCATGGGTCCCGGTCGATACAGGGCGATGAGGGCCGAGATGTCACCGAAGTTGTCCGGCTTCATCAGGCGCATGAGCGCGCGCATCGGCCCGCCGTCGAGCTGGAACACGCCGAGCGACTCGCCGCGTCCGAGCAGATCGTACGCGCCGCGATCATCGAGTTCGAGCTTCTCGAGGTCGAGCTCCTCGCCCCGGTTCGAGCGGATGTTGTCGAGCGCATCCGAGATGATCGTGAGGTTTCGCAGCCCCAGGAAGTCCATCTTGATCAGGCCGAGCGACTCACACGACGGGTAGTCGAACTGCGTGACGATCTGGCCGTCCTGCTCCCGCTTCATGATCGGGATGATGTCGAGCAGCGGCTCCGACGACATGATGACACCGGCGGCATGCACGCCCCACTGGCGTTTCAGCCCCTCGAGCCCGAGTGCGCGGTCGAAGACCGTCTTCGCCTCGGGGTCGGTCTCGATGAGCACCCGGAACTCGCTGGCTTCCTTGAAGCGCGGGTGCGCCGAGTCGAACATGCCGTCGAGCGGCATGTCCTTGCCCATGACGGGCGGGGGCATGGCCTTGGTCAGCCGCTCCCCCATGCTGAACGGGAAGCCGAGCACGCGCCCGGCATCCTTCAGCGCCTGCTTCGACTTGATCGTGCCGTAGGTGACGATCTGCGCGACGCGCTCCGAGCCGTACTTCTTCGTGACGTACTCGATGACCTCGCCGCGGCGACGGTCATCGAAGTCGACGTCGAAGTCGGGCATCGAGACGCGGTCCGGGTTGAGGAAGCGCTCGAAGATGAGGCCGTGCTCGAGCGGGTCGAGGTCGGTGATCCTCATGGCGTACGCGACCATGGACCCTGCACCGGATCCACGCCCCGGCCCCACGCGGATGCCGTTGTCCTTGGCCCAGTTGATGAAGTCGGCGACGACGAGGAAGTAGCCGGGGAACCCCATCTGCAGGATGATGCCGGTCTCGTACTCGGCCTGCGTGCGCACGGCGTCGGGGATGCCGCCCGGGTACCGGTACTGGAGGCCGGTCTCGACCTCCTTGATCAGCCAGCTGTCCTCGGTCTCGCCGTCGGGCACGGGGAAGCGCGGCATATAGTTCGCCGCCGTGTTGAACTCGACCTCGCAGCGCTCGGCGATCAGCAGCGTGTTGTCGCACGCCTCGGGGTGATCGCGGAACAGCTGCCGCATCTCCGCGGCGGTCTTGATGTAGTAGCCGTCGCCGTCGAACTTGAAGCGGTTCGGGTCGTCCATCGTCGAGCCCGACTGCACGCAGAGCAGCGCGGCATGCGCATCGGCCTCGTGCTGATGCGTGTAGTGCGAGTCGTTCGTGCCGACCAGCGGGATGCTCAGATCCTTCGCCAGACGGAGCAGATCGGTCATGACCCGGCGCTCGATGGAGAGCCCGTGGTCCATGATCTCGGCGAAGTAGTTCTCCTTGCCGAAGAGGTCCTGGAACTCGGCGGCGGCGGCGCGCGCGGCCTCATACTGCCCCAGACGCAGACGGGTCTGGATCTCGCCCGAGGGGCACCCCGTCGTCGCGATCAGCCCCTTGGAGTGGGTCTGCAGCAGCTCGCGGTCCATGCGCGGCTTGAAGTAGTAGCCCTCCATGCTCGCCCGGGAGCTGAGCCGGAACAGGTTGTGCATGCCCTGCGTGCTCTCGCTCCACAGCGTCATGTGTGTGTACGCGCCGGAACCGGAGACGTCGTCGCTCTTCTGGTCCGGGGAGCCCCACTGCACGCGGGTCTTGTCGCTGCGATGGGTACCCGGGGTGACGTACGCCTCCAGGCCGATGATGGGCTTCACGCCCGCGGCGTTGGCCGCTTTGTAGAACTCGAAGGCCGCGAAGGTGTTGCCGTGATCGGTCACCGCGATGGCCGGCATGCCGTAGTCGGCGGCGGCCTGGGTCATCGCCGAGATCTTCGCGGCCCCGTCGAGCATCGAGTATTCGCTGTGGACGTGCAGGTGCGCGAAGGAGTCGGATGCCATGGGTTCGAGTTTACGGCTGAGCCCCGACACCGGAGGTCGGTGTCGGGGCTTCACTGACGAGCCGTGCTCCGCCAGAGGTCGGCGCGATCCGTCACGGAAGTGTGTCGACGACGCTCATCTCGAAGGTCATCCTGACGTCGGGAACGTCTTCTGGAATCAGACCTTGTCCGACAGAACTGGTGTCCGTGGTCTCCGTGACGAGTCCCGTCGCCATGTCGATCGTCACCGTGAACCGGCGCAGTGATGTCTGCGCATCCTCGGAGGAGCCGAGGTGGGAGTCGAATGTGACGGTGCGTCGCCCGCTCTCCTCCGCGCCTACCGTCGAACCGGGGAGAAGACTGAGCGCCCGGAACATCGACGCTCGCATCTCCGGCTCACCGACGTTGTGCGACAGCAAGCCGATGAGCAACCACCCGACCTTGCCGTCGACCCATCCCTGCGCATCCGCGCCCACGTAGTCGTGAATGCTCGCGATCATCGCGTCCGGGTCGCGTGGCAGGTTCTCGAAGAACCACAGGACGTCTTCGGCGCCGCTCCCGGGGAGCCGCGGTGCCTCCGACGGGAACGCTGTGACCGCCGGCCCATAGCGCTGCATCGTCTCGTTCTGCCCCCCGAGAGCCTGCGCTTCGTCCCCGTAGACGCTGCCTGCGACCGGCGCCCCCCACTCCTGGTACCACTGCGAGCGAAGATCAGCCGGCGCGTAGTCCGCGCCACTGCGACTGATCACCCATCCGCTTGATGCCGTCGCGCGCGATACGTCATACCCGGGCTGCCCTTCGTAGCCGAGTGCGGCATCGAAGACGCTCAGGGAATCTGTCGTCCACGCACGCCGGAGATACTGCCCTGGAGCGAGGGCCGGCGGGGCGAACCCCGCCGCCGCGTTCGCCGCTCCCACGAGCACCTCCGACCCCGTCATCGGGGTGGGTGTCGGCGATGGCGCCGGGGTCGGCACGAGCACCGGACCCGGCGTGCGCGTCGGCTCGGCCACGACCGTCGGCGTCGGTGCAGTGAGGTGGCCCACCACGAGCACTCCCGCCGTCACCGCCGCCGCCGCACCGACCAGGCCGAACGTGATGATCCACGGGTGTCTGGCCGCACGCGATCGCGCAGGGCGCCGCTCGGTGTGGATCTCGGCCAGGAGCCGGGTGCGCGCCACCGAGATGCTTCCCTCGGCGCCGTCGATCTCCGGACGAGCCTTCTGCACTTCCTCAAACACGTTCATGGGACTCTCCCTGCTCCATGCCCTCGACGACCTGCGCGATTCCCTGTGGTCTGCGGCCCGGGTCCAGACGACGCCGGACACGGTTCAATCGCGACCGCACCGTGCCCACCGGCACACCGAGCGCTTCTCCGATCTCCTCGTAGGTCAATCCCTGCCAGGCATACAGAAGCAGGGTCTCCCGATCCCGCGGCGCGAGTCCGGCGATCCGAGATCGCATCGCGTGCACGGCCCGCTCGGCGTCGAGCCTGGCCATCGCCTCGTCGACGCCTCCCTCCGTCGAGAGCTCCTCGCCCGTCACCGCCGCGGCAAGAGACCGCCAGTGTTTCGCTTCGACCGCTCGATGCCGGCGGATCAGCCGTGCAGCGATACCGAGCAGCCAGGGCGCGGCCGACTCGACACTCGAGTCGAAGTCGGCTCGACGGCGGAACGCCACAAGGAACGTCTCACTCAAGACGTCCTCCGCGGCAGGTTGACCGATCCGATAGCTCGCGAACGCGTTGACCGCACGTGAGTGCCGATCGAACAGTTGGGCGAAGGCAGGTGGGTGCTCTAGCGACCGCCGGATGATCTCGCTGTCTGTGCTCACGCTATGTATTGTTCATGCGACGCCGGATGGTTCACGAAATCTCCCACGACTTTCCGGTCATGTGAGCCCGAGACGCATCACCACGCGCGGGAACCCGTCGAGCACAGACCCCGTGTCTGCCGCCTTCTCGAAGCCTGCGCCCTCGAACAAGGCTCTCGTGCCGACGTAGGCCATCGTCGGATTCACCCGCTCCGCCCCGTTGTCGACCGGGTACGCCTCGATCGCGGGCGCTCCGCGCTCGCGTGCGTACTCCACGGCACCCGCGACGAGGGCATGCGAGATCCCCTGCTTGCGATACCCGGGCCGAACACGGATGCACCACAGCGACCACACATCGAGCTCGTCGACGTGCGGGATCAGTCGATGGCGCGCGAAGCTCGTGTCGCGTCGCGGATGCACCGCGGCCCAGCCCACCGGGTCGCCGTCGAGGTACGCGATCACACCGGGAGGCGGATCCTGATGGCACAGTTCGCGGACCCGGTCGGCCCGTGCTTCGCCCTTCAACGCGACGTTCTCCGCGCTGCCGATCCGATAGCTCAGGCAGAAGCAGACGTTCGACGTCGGCTTCTTCGGACCGACCAGCGTCGCGACGTCGTCGAACTCGGTGGCGGGGCGCACCTGGATGCTCATGCGCCCAGTCTCCCCCCGCGCACCGACATTCAGCGGGGAGAGTTCCGACTACTCCCCCCGGAGCACGCCGAGGGCATGCTGGAAGTCCGCCGGATACGGCGACTCGAACTCGACCCACTCACCCGTCGCCGGGTGTGTGAAAGCCAGCCTGTGCGCGTGCAGCCACTGCCGGGTCAGCCCGAGCCGTGCGGACAGCGTCGGGTCGGCGCCATACAGCGGATCGCCGACGCAGGGATGCCGGTGGGCGGCCATGTGCACGCGGATCTGGTGCGTGCGGCCGGTCTCGAGGTGGATCTCGAGCAGCGACGCGCCGGGGAACGCCTCAAGGGTCTCGTAGTGTGTCACCGACTCCTTGCCGTCGGGGACGACCGCGAACTTCCAGGAGTGATTCGGATGGCGGCCGATCGGGGCGTCGATCGTGCCGGCGAGCGGGTCCGGGTGCCCCTGCACGACGGCATGGTAGATCTTCTCGACGGTGCGCGCCTTGAAGGCATGCTTCAGCGCCGTGTACGCCCGTTCGGACTTCGCGACGACCATGAGCCCGCTGGTGCCGACGTCCAGACGATGCACCACGCCCTGACGTTCCGGGGCGCCGCTCGTGGCGACGGAGAAACCGGCAGCCACCAGGGCGCCCACCACGGTCGGCCCCTCCCACCCGACAGAGGGGTGCGCTGCGACGCCGGAGGGCTTGTCGACCACGATGATGTCGTCATCGTCGTACACGACACCGAGTTCGGGTACCGCGATCGGAACGATCTTCGGTGCCTCCTTGGGCGCCCACTCCACCTCGAGCCAGCCGCCGCCCCGCAGGCGGTCGGACTTGTCGAGCGTGACGCCGTCGAGCCGCACGCCTCCGGCCGCCGCGACATCCGCGGCGAAGGTGCGGGAGAAGCCGAGCATCCTCGCCAGCGCGGCGTCGACCCGGGTGCCCTCCAGCCCGTCGGGCACGAAGAGGGAGCGTGACTCCACCGTCACCGTCCTTCGTCCGCTGAGGCCTGACCGCCGACTTCCGCTTCCGCGATGGCGGCAGCCTCGGCTTCCTCCTCGGTCTCGACCAGAGCGTGGTCCCGCTCCCGCGTGCCGTCGAACCGAAGGCCGAAGACGATGAGGAGGGCGACCGAGATCATGCCGGTGACGATGAAGATGTCGGCGACGTTGAAGATCGCAGGCATCATCCAGGGCATCGAGATCATGTCCACGACATGGCCGACCGGGAATCCCGGTTCGCGGAAGAGACGATCACCCAGGTTTCCCAGCACACCGCCGAGCAGGCATCCGAGCACCACGGCCCACAGCCGGGAGTGCAGGCCCGTCGCCTTCCAGATGATGATCCCGGCGACCACCGCGAGGGCGATCGTGAAGATCCAGGTCACCTCGGAGCCGAGCGAGAACGCGGCGCCCGGGTTGCGCACGGAATACAGCTGCAGGAACTCACCGAGAACATGCACCGGCTCCTGGAGCGGGAGGTAGGTGACGGTGAGGTACTTCACAAACTGATCGGCGGCCAGCACGACCGCTGCGAGAACCGCAACGATCGCGCCGGCCGCCGATCGACGAAGGGGACGACGTGTCAAGACCTACGACCTACAGTCCGATCGCGGAGACAGGCGTGGAGTCCGTGGACGCCGACTTCTCGTCGAGGTCGCGGAGCTGACCCTCGATGTAGCCGCGCAGCTGCGAGCGGTAGTCGCGCTCGAAGTTGCGGAGTTCGGTGATGCGGGCCTCGAGCGTGTTGCGCTCGCGCTCCAGGCGTGCCGTCTCTTCGCGCTGCTTGGCCTCGGCCTCGGTGCGGATGCGGGTGACCTCGTTCTCGGCGTCGGCGATGAGCTGGTTGCGCTTCGCCTCACCCTCGGCCACGTGCTCGTCGTGCAGACGCTGGGCGAGCTCGATGATGCCGGCGGTCGCGGTGGCGGAACCGGACGGAGCGGGCTCCGCCGGAGTCTCGACGACCGGGGCAGGAGCGGGAGCGGCGGGAGCCTCGGCGGCCGGCTCCGCGGCGGCGGTCTCAGCGGCCGGGGTCTCACCCGACTCGTACGCGGCCAGCTTCGCCTTCAGCTCGGCGTTCTCCTCGAGGGCCTTGCGCCACTCGATGACGATCTCGTCGAGGAAGTCATCGACCTCGTCCGGGTCGAAGCCGTCCTTGAAGCGGACGTGCTGGAACTGCTTGGTGACGACGTCATCCGGGGTAAGTGCCATGAGTGGCTCCTCTTTCGATGAGTTCGGTTGCCAGTTGTGTATGGCGTGGTCGTGATGTGGCGCGAACCCGGGGGGCGCGCCTGGGTGCCAGCATAGTCCCCGCAGCTTGGCGCCGCGATGTCACGACACCCGGGAAACCGGCTCGGCGGAGGTCAGATGAAGAGCCGCACGATGTTCATGAGGATGAGCACGATCAGCATCGTGATGGCGAAGCCGAAGTCGAGCGACAGCGTGCCGATGCGCAACGGTGGGATGATGCGCCGGAAGAACCGGATCGGCGGATCGGTGAGCGTGTACGCGGCTTCCGCAGCCACGAGCCCGAATCCCTTGGGACGCCACTCCCTGTTGAACAGGGGGATGTAGTCGAGGATCAGGCGCGCGAAGAGCACGAAGATGTAGAGCAGCAGGACCAGATGGACGATGCTTGCGACGACGGAGATGAAGCCCACGGGGCTACGACTGGTCGAAGCCCGCAGACTCAGCGTCTGCGTGCGCGATGCCGCCATGACCCGAGACCGCGATGTTCTCCGGCGAGAGCAGGAACACCTTGGAGGTCACGCGCTCGATGCGACCGTAGAGGCCGAGCGACAGGCCGCTGGCGAAGTCGATCAGACGCCGGGCATCCGCGTCGCTCATCTGCGAGAGGTTGATGATGACCGGAACACCCTCGCGGAAGCTCTCAGCGATGAGCTGGGCGTCACGGTACTGCTTGGGGTGGACCGTGAGGATCTCGTTCACAGCGCCGGCCGCAGGCTGACGAACGGCGACGGGGCGCCGAAGAGGGGTGACGGGCGCCGGTGCGGGCTCGTCGCGGTCACGGTCGCGGTGAGCGCGGGCTGGTGCCTGCTGCTCCTCTTCATAGGTCTCTTCCTCGTCGGCCAGGCCGAGGTACACCATGGTCTTCTTCAGCGGGTTACCCATCGTGTCCTCCGGTCGAACGTGTCGGGTGGTCTTGTTTAGAGGTTAACCCCGGTCGGGCCGGGGTCCGGTGATTGCGGAGCCGATCCGCAGGTGTGTCGCGCCTGCGGCGATGGCTTCGGCGAAGTCGCCCGTCATCCCTGCCGAGATCCAGGCGGCTCCGGCATCGACGGCGCGGACGGAGTCCGCGACATCTCTGAGGCGTGCGAAGGCGGATGCCGGTTCCTCATCGAGAGGAGCGACGGCCATCACCCCGCGCAGACGCAGGCTCGGCAACGCGAGCACGTGTTCCGCGAGAGCCACCGCCTCGGCGGGCACGACTCCCCCGCGGTCATGATCGTCCGTCAGATTGATCTGCACGAGCACGTCGAGACGAGTGTCGTCGTGCGCCGCACGGTGCAGGGCGTCGGCGAGCCGATCACGATCGACGGAATGCACGACGTCCGCACTCCGACGGATCGCTCCTGCTTTGTTCGTCTGGGCCTGACCGATGAAGTGCCAGCGCAGGTCGAGCTCCTGGAGTTCGCCCTGCTTGGCCGTCAGCTCCTGCTGACGGTTCTCGCCGACCTCGCTCACACCCAACGCGTGCAGCTCGCGGATGAGAGATGCCGGGTGGAACTTCGTCACCACGATGCGAGTGATCTCATCGGCCGAGCGACCGGCGAGTCGCGCGGCGTCGGCGATCCGTTCGTCGACCGCCGACAGCCGCGCTGCCAGGCTCGATTCCTGCTGAGCCTGAGGAGAGGTCACTTCAGGAATTCGGGGATGTCGATGTCGTCATCGGCGAAGGCCGGCTCCATGCTCGTCGCGGGGACGGGCTGCTGCACCGGCTTCGACTCTGCGGCGGGCGTCGGCGCGGACTCGGTCGACAGCGGGACCTCGGGGAGCGTCGCCGCTGCGGCCGGACGGGACACGACCATCGGGTCGAGCCGCAACGAGGGCTCTCCCCCGTCGAATCCGGCGGCGATGACGGTGACGCGCACCTCGTCGCCGAGCGTGTCGTCGATGACCGTTCCGAAGATGATGTTGGCCTCCGGGTGAGCGGCTTCCTTGACCAGATCGGCCGCATCGTGGATCTCGAAGATGCCCAGGTTGGATCCGCCCTGGATGGAGAGCAGCACGCCGTGCGCACCCTCGATGCTCGCCTCGAGCAGCGGAGACTCCACGGCCAGCTCAGCAGCCTTGATCGCGCGGTCAGCGCCCCGCGCGGAACCGATGCCCATGAGCGCGGACCCCGCACCCTGCATGACCGACTTGACGTCGGCGAAGTCGAGGTTGATGAGTCCGGGGGTCGTGATCAGGTCGGTGATGCCCTGGACACCGGCGAGGAGGACCTGGTCGGCGGTCGCGAAGGCCTCGATCATCGAGATGCCGCGGTCGCTGATCTCGAGGAGTCGGTCGTTCGGAACGACGATGAGGGTGTCGACCTCTTCCTTGAGCTTCGCGACGCCCTCTTCCGCCTGGCTCTGTCGACGACGGCCCTCGAAGGAGAACGGCTTGGTGACCACACCGATGGTGAGGGCGCCGATCGAGCGCGCGATGCGGGCGACGACGGGAGCGCCACCGGTACCGGTTCCGCCGCCCTCGCCGGCCGTGACGAAGACCATGTCCGCGCCGGTCAGCGCCTGCTCGATCTCTTCCGCGTGGTCTTCGGCGGCGCGCCGCCCGACCTCGGGGTCGGCTCCGGCGCCGAGGCCGCGGGTGAGCTCGCGACCCACGTCGAGCTTGACGTCGGCGTCGCTCATGAGAAGCGCCTGGGCGTCCGTGTTGACGGCGATGAACTCGACTCCGCGGAGCCCGAGATCGATCATGCGGTTCACGGCGTTGACGCCGCCACCGCCGACGCCGACGACCTTGATCACGGCGAGGTAGTTCTGGTTCTGGCTCATGGCCGGCCTCCGATTAGTCGAACCCTACGTAGTGTCGAGAAAGCGGGATTGAACCTTAAACCTCAACTAGAGGTGTAAAGTGTTTCCCGGTATTGCGTTCTCTTGATCGAAGGTATGCGCCGCATCTCCGTGCGCCCGCAGCGACACGGGCGTGTCGCTTCATTCCTCTCGGAATGCGCCCGAAGCCGCGCCGATCAGCCGACGACGGCCGTCTCCGCCGACGACACATCGATCGTGGAGGCCTCAGGGTTGGCGGCCAGCGCACGCGCGAGCACGAGCGCTTTGGTCGGAGATTCCTCCGCACTCCCCCACACGACCGTCAGGCCGGTGCTCAGCGTGAGGGTCACGTCATCCGCGGTACTGGCCCGGACACCGGTGAGCTGAGACCGGATGTCGGCCGGAAGCGAGCGCACGACGAGACCGGCGCTCTCGAATCCGACCGACTCGATTCCGCCGGTGATCTCGAGCAGCGGCTGACCGGCCGGCTGATCCGTGGTCGTCGACAGTGCGACCCCCGCGGCATCGACGAGGGTGTACCCCGCATCCGAGCGGATGACCCCGACCGGGGTGCGTTCGACGATCCGCACCGTCAGATCGTGCGGAGGCCGCGCCTCCAGCGAGTAGGTCTCGATCAGCGGGAACGCCAGCAGGGCGGCCTTCACCTCACTCGAGTCCACGAGCGCGAGCGGGGTGCCGATCTGCTCCGCGAGGGCCGCCTCGATCGCGGCGGGGTCGAGCGTCGAGGCCCCGGCCACCGTGATCTTCTCCACCGCGAAGAGCGGGCTGTACGCGGCGGCCACGCTCCCGCCGATGAGCAGCACGATCGCGCCGACGCTGCTCCACCAGACGATCCGCCGGCGGCGCGAACGCTGCGTGAACCGCCGTATCTCGCCCCGCAGCGCCTTCCTCCGTGCGCGCGCCGCACGCCAGACGTCACGTGACGACGTCGGCGCGACGCCGTCGAGGCCGTCCGCGTCGCCGTCGACCGGACGCATCGCGATCGGTGCCACAGTGACGTCGTCGTGCGACGTGCTCGATCGCCCCCGCGATCTCACGATGGGCTGCTGCGCGGATTCATCCTCACCGGGTGTCTCCCGGGTGGGAAGCGGCGGGGGTCGGCGCATGGGCTACGCCTCGACGGGACGGCGCAGCGACTCCAGCACCTGCGGGATCATCTGGTAGACGTTGCCGCAGCCGAGCGTGATCACGAAGTCGCCGTCGCGGGCGACGTCGGCCGTGTAGTCCGCGGCCTGCTGCCAGTCCGCCACATAGTGCACACGGGTGGGATCACGGAAGGCATCGCTCACGAGCTCACCCGTGACACCGGGCACGGGGTCTTCGCGCGCACCGTACACATCGAGCATCACCGTGTGGTCGGCCAGCTCCTCGAGCACGTCGGCGAACTCCTGGTACATGTGCTGGGTGCGCGAGTAGGTGTGGGGCTGCTGAATAGCGATGATCCGACCGGAGCCGGAGAGCGTGCGCAGCGCTTCGAGGGCCGCGCGGACCTCCGTCGGGTGGTGCGAGTAGTCGTCGTAGACCGTGACGCCGCGTTCGGTGCCGTGCTGCTCGAGGCGGCGCACCGTGCCCGCGAATCCCTCGACCGCCCGCACGGCATCGACCAGGGGGAATCCGAGTGCGCGGAGGACCGTGACCGTTCCCGCCGCGTTGATCGCGTTGTGCACACCGGGCACAGCGAGCTGCATCCGTGCGCTGTCCTCTCCGTGGGTGAGGGTGGCCGAGACCGGACCGTCGGTGGCGATGTCCGTGATGCGCACGTCGGCGTGGGCCGCCTGTCCGAACGAGATCACGTTCGGGTGGGAGAGCCCGGAACCGACCCGCACCGCGCCGGCATCGTCGCTCGAGATCACGACGGCTTCGCGGGCCGCATCGGCGAAGCGGACGAACGCGTCGTGGAAGGCCTCTTCCGATCCGAAGTGGTCGAGGTGGTCGGGGTCGACGTTGGTGATCAGCGCGACCGCGGTGTCGTAGAGCAGGAATGTGCCGTCCGACTCGTCCGCCTCGATCACGAAGAGATCGTCGGAGCCTGTGGCGCTCGAGGTGCCCAGCTGCTCGATGACGCCCCCGTTCACGAAGTGGGGGTCAGCCCCGAGCGCGCGCAGCGCCGTGACGATCATCCCGGTCGAAGTGGTCTTGCCGTGCGCCCCGGCGACGGAGACCAGTCGCCGCGATCCGATCAACCAGAACAGGGCCTGGGAGCGGTGGATCACGTGCAGGCCGCGCTCCTTGGCTGTGACGAACTCGGGGTTCTCGGGCCAGATCGCGCCGGTGTGCACGACGGTGTCGGCGTCTCCGAGGTGCGCGGCGTCATGCCCCACGTGCACCGTGGCGCCGGCCGCGGCCAACGCACGGAGATTGTCGCTGTCGGCACGGTCCGAGCCGGAGACGCGGATACCGGCATCGAGGAACATACGGGCGAGACCGCTCATACCCGAGCCACCGATACCGATGAAGTGGGCAGAGGTGATCGTCTCGGGGATCGGGAGGGTGAGGTCGGGTCTGATCATGTCCAGGCCAGTCTAGTTCGGGGTGCCGAGGGCGCGATCGATGAGCGCGATCACGTTGTCGGTACCGGTGCGGGTGCCCACCTGCGCCGCTGCTGCCGCCATGCGGTCGATGCGCGGGCGGTCGCGGAGCAGCGGCACGACGGTCGTCCGGACGACGTCGCCGGAGAAGGTTGCATCGTCGAGGAGCTGCGCGGCGCCCGCGGCGACCGCCGAGGCGGCGTTCAGGCGCTGCTCGCCGTTGCCGACCGAGTAGGGCACGTAGAGGGCGGGGATGCCGAGAGCACTGACCTCGCTGACCGTCGCGGAACCGGATCGCGAGACGATCAGATCGGCCAGCGCGAAGGCGAGGTCCATGCGGTCGACGTAGCGACGCAGGACGTAGCCCGGGACACCAGGGTCCGCCAGTTCACTGCGCTCTCCCGTGACGTGCAGCAGTTGCCAGCCGGCATCGAGGATGTCGCGCCAGGAGTCGGCGAGGGCGTCGTTGAGGCGCTGGGCCCCGAGCGAGCCGCCGAACGCGAGCAGCACCGGACGATCGGCATCCAGACCGAACGCGGCGGCGGCCTCGGCGCGAGACGCCGCGCGGTCGAGCGCGATGACCTCGCGACGCAGCGGCATGCCGACCACCTCGCTCCCGCGCAGGGGGGTTCCCGCGAAGGCCACGCCGACAGCGGCCGCTCCTCGTGCTCCGAGCACGTTCGCGAGGCCCGGCTTCGCGTTCGCCTCGTGCACGACGAACGGGACCTTCTCACGACGGGCGGCGACGTACGCCGGCGCTGAGGCATAGCCGCCGAAACCCACGACGACATCGACGCCGTGGGTGCGGATGTGCTCGCGCACCTGGGCGATCGCCCGCCGGAAACGGCCGGGGAATGCGGCCGCCTGTCGGTTCGGGCTCCGCGGGAACGGCACCTTGTCCACGATGAGGAGCTCGTAGCCGCGCTCGGGCACGAGCCGGGACTCCAGCCCCTCGGCGGTGCCGAGCACGAGCACGGCCGCCGCCGGGTCCCGGTCGCGCAGAGCGTCGGCGACGGCGAGCAGGGGGTTCACGTGGCCGGCGGTTCCTCCGCCGGCAAGAAGGTACGAGGTCACTGAGCGACCCTACCCCGCCCTGCCGCAGAACCCCTCCGCGCAGGCGAGCGGAGCTCGCGTCGGTCGGGCTCGTTCACCGGGAGCGTGCGGGCGAAGGCGAGGAGGACGCCGCACGCCATCAGCACGGCCAGCAGCGCGGTACCGCCCTGCGACATGAACGGCAGCGGAACGCCCATCACCGGGAAGAGCCCGATCACGACACCGACGTTCAGCACCGCCTGTCCGACGACCCAGACCGTGATGCCACCGGCGGCCACACGGATGAAGGGGTCGTCGGTCTTGCGGATGATGTGGAACGCGCCCACCGTGAAGAACGTGAACAGTGCCAGCACGACGATGCAGCCGATCAGGCCGAGCTCCTCGCCGACGATCGCGAAGATGAAGTCGTTCCCCGCGGCCGGGAGCCAGCCGTACTTCTCCTGGGAGTTGCCGAGCCCGAGCCCGAAGATCCCGCCGCTCGCCATCCCCCAGATGCCGTGGATCGACTGGTAGCAGTCGGTGTAGTAGAGGCTCATGTCGTCGCAGGTGGCCGTGATGCGCCGCATGCGGTCATCGCTGGAGAGCGCGTAGGCCAGCACCGCGACGATTCCGAGCACCACCGGGATGATGAACAGACGCAGCTTGACGCCGGAGAAGAACAGGCACCCCAGCAGGATGAGGACCATGACCATCGCGGTGCCGAGGTCCTTGCCCGCCAGCACCGTGCCGATCGCGAGCGCGCCGACCGGGATCACCGGGATGAACACGTGATGCCAGGTGCCGAGCATCGCGTGCTTGCGCAGCAACACGTAGGCGATCCACAGCGCGAGGGCGAGCTTGAGGAACTCGGAGGGCTGCAGGCTGAAGCCCGCGATCTGGATCCAGTTGCGGTTTCCGCCGTCCTCGATCCCGAGCGGCGTGAACACGAGCAGCTGCAGCGCGACCGCGCCGAACAGGGCCGGCCACGACATGCGCTTGAGGAACTTGATCGGCAGACGGCTGATCAGGAACATCAGCGGCACGCCGAGGAGGGCGAAGATGCCCTGGCGCAGTGCGCCGCTCATCGGATTCTGACCGCTCTCGACCGCTGTCGCGCTGGTCGCCGAGAGCACCATGACGAGGCCGAAGAGCGTGAGCAGCAGCGCCGTCGACGCGATCATCAGGAACTCGGAGGACACCGGAGTGAAGCGGCGCCCGAGTGAGACGCGGGCGGCGAGGCCGCCGGATTCAGACCGCGGAGGGCGGGCCACCTGCGTCATGGGTGCTCCCCCGGTCGATCCACTCTCGCACCGCTTCGGCGAAACGGTGGCCCCGATCCGCATAGTCGTCGAACTGGTCGAAGGAGGCCGCGGCGGGAGCCAGCAGCACTGTTCCCTCACCATCGACGATCTCGACCGCGATCTCCACGACGCGATTCATGACGTGTCCAGTCTCGCCAGCATCCACCTCGAACACCGGCACCGCGGGCGCGTGTCGTCGGAATGCCCGCGTGACCTCGCTGCGGTCGACGCCGATCACGACGGCCGCGCGGGCCGTCCGACCGGCATCCGCGACGAGTTCGGACAGATCGACGCCCTTGAGATCGCCGCCGACCACCCAGACGGCGCCGGGGTGGGCGCGCAGCGACGAGGCGGCCGCATGCGGATTCGTGGCCTTGGAGTCGTCGATCCACGTGATCCCTGCGTGGCGAGCGATCACCTGGATCCGATGCGCGTCGAGCCGGAACGTCTGCAGAGCGCGATGGATCGCCTCCGGGGAGACATCGAAGGAGCGCGCCAGGGCGCTCGCGGCGAGGATGTTCTGCACGATGTGGGGCGCGGAGAGACCTGCCTCGTCGAGATCCGTCAGCGTCGTCAGCTCGAGGGCGCTCCGCGACCGGTCCTCCAGGAAGGCGCGGTCGACGAGGAGCCCCTCCACGAGACCGAGGTCGCTGGGTCCGGGGACCCCGAGATCGAACCCGATGGCGCGGGCACCCTCGACCACCTCGGCTTCCTCGACCATGTGGCGGGTGGCCTCATCCGCCTTGTTGTACACGCACGCCACGCGTGTGTTGCGGTACACCAGAGCCTTCGCGTCCCGATAGGCCTGAGCGCCGCCATGCCAGACGAGGTGATCGTCGGCGAGGTTGAGGCACACCGCGGCGTGGGGATACGGCTGCCCCTCGGCGCTGGAGAGGCCGAGGTACCAGAGCTGGTGGCTGGAGAGCTCGACGACGAGCACGTCGAATCCCTCGGGGTCCCGCACGGCGTCGAGCACCGGGATGCCGATGTTCCCGCAGGGCGCCGCGCGCACTCCGCCTTCGACCAGCAGGGCGGCGGTGAGCTGGGTCGTGGTGGTCTTGCCGTTGGTGCCGGTGATGAGCACCCAGTCGGCCGGAGAGCCGTCGGAGCGGGTGACCTTGTCGCGGACGCGCCAGGCGAGCTCGACGTCGCCCCAGAGAGCGATCCCCGAGTCCTGCGTCCACCGGATGATCGGATGCGACGGCGCGAACCCGGGAGAGGCGATCACGACCTCGGGGTCGAAGTCGATCACCGCCTGCGGAACGGTGTCGAGCGCACCGAGTTCGAGGCGGGCACCGATCACCGGGAGCAGACGCGCGTACTCCTCGCCGGCGGACGCGCTGAGGACGAGGACGTCGGCGCCGAGTTCCGTGAGGGTGTCGGCGACCGAGAAGCCGGTCACCGAAAGGCCGAGCACGGCCACCCGGAGCCCCTTCCAGTCGGCGTGCCAGCTCGTGAGGGTGGCGAGGCGATCAGCTGACACGGGTCAGCCACTCGACGTAGAACAGTCCGATCGCGGACACCGCGAGAAGACCGGCGATGATCCAGAGGCGGACCACGATCGTCACCTCGGCCCATCCCCTCATCTCGAGATGATGGTGGAAGGGGCTCATGAGGAAGAGGCGCTTGCCGCGGGTGATCTTGAAGTAGGCACGCTGCAGGATGACCGAGCCCGAGGAGAGCACGAAGACGCCGGCGATCACGAGCAGAAGCAGCTCGGTCCGGGTGAGGATCGCCATGGCGGTGATCACACCGCCGATGGCCATCGACCCGACGTCGCCCATGAAGACCTTCGCCTTGGGGGCGTTCCACCAGAGGAAGCCGATGAGACCCGCGGCGAACGAGGCGCCGATGATCGCGAGGTTGAACGGATCGCGCACCTCGTAGCAGCCGCCGAGGGCTCCGGTGTCGACGCCCTCCCCGATGCAGGGCTGCTTGAACTGCCAGAAGGCGATCACGCTGTAGGCGCCGACCACGATGACGCCGGCACCGGCCGCGAGACCGTCGAGACCGTCGGTGAGGTTCACGCTGTTGGACGTCGCGACACCGATCACCGCGATCCAGGCCAGGTACAGCACCCAGCCGAGGATCACACCGAACGCGAAGAGATTGAGCCAGCTGATGTCACGGAAGAGGGAGATGGACTCGCTCGCGGGGGTCTGCCCGAACTTGTTGGGGAAGTTGAGCGCGACGATGCCGAAGGGCACGATCACGATCAGCTGTCCGATGATCTTGCGCCAGCCCGACAGCCCGAGGCTGCGCTGGCTGCGCACCTTCATGTAGTCGTCGATGAAGCCGACGGCTCCGAAGCCCACCATCAGCCAGATCACCAGGATCGCGGACAGCGCCGGGACTCCCCCGCCGACGAACACCCCGGTGAAGTACCCCACGATGGAGCCGACGATGAAGATCACGCCGCCCATGGTCGGCGTGCCGCGCTTCGCTTCGTGGTTGGGGTTCTCGACCGCTTCGGGCGTGCGGATGACCTGTCCCCAGCCCCATTTCCGGAAGAGCCGGAGGAAGACGGGGGTCAGGAACAGGGTGAAGGCGAGCGAGATCGCCGCCGCCATGATGAGTGACCTCACGTGAACAATTCTCCCAGACGATCGCCGAGATGCCGAAGGCCCACGGAATTGGATGACTTGACGAGCACGCGATCTCCGTCGCGCAGCTCCGTGCGGAGGTACTCGAACGCGGCGTCCTGGTCGGGCAGATGCACGGCCTCGCTGTCCCAGGATCCCTCGCCGACGACCGACAGGTAGAGGCGACGAGCTTCCGGCCCGACGACCACGATCCGTCGGATGTTGAGCCGCACCGCGAGCAGACCGATGCGGTCGTGCTCCTCCCCCGCGCTCTCGCCCAGTTCGCTCATCGCGCCGAGCACGGCGACCGTGCGCTCCTCCGGACCGGTGATCTGCGCGAGTGTGCGCAGGGCAGCGGCCATGGAGTCCGGGCTGGCGTTGTACGCGTCGTTGATGATGCGCACGCGGTCGTTGCCCAGGGGCTGCATGCGCCACCGCTCGGCGATCTCGACGGTCTCGAGGCGCGCGACCGCATCGGACGTGGAGACGCCGAGCACCCGGGCCGCTGCGATCGCCGCGAGGGCATTGGTGACGTGGTGTGCGCCGAGGACCCGGAGTCGGAGCGGGATCCGCTCGCCGTCCGCCTCGATCACGCAGTGGGTGCCGGAAGCCGTGACCTGGATGTCTGATGCCCGTACTTCTGCCGAATCCCCGTGGCCGAATCCGACGACCCTCATCCCGCGGTCCTCAGCGAGCTCGCGCATCGCCGCGACACGCGAATCATCGACGTTGAGCACGGCGGTGCCGGATGCCCGCGCCGCGGCCACCAGCTCCGACTTGGCCCGAGCCGTGGCCTCGATGCCCCCGAAGCCACCGGCGTGGGCCATCCCGACCATCAGCACGACAGCCACATCGGGTTCGACGAGCCCGGCCAGGCGCGCGATGCTGCCCGGGCCTGCGGCGCCGAACTCGCTGACCAGGAATCGTGTGTCCTCGGTCACCCGCAGCATCGTGACGGGCGCCCCGACCTCGTTGTTGTAGGACTTGATCGGTGCGACCGTGTCACCGGCGTCCCGGAGGATGCGAGCGAGGAAGTTCTTGGTCGTGGTCTTGCCGTTCGACCCGGTGATGCCGACGATGCGGAGATCGCCGCGGGCGCGGACGCGGGCGACGACCTCGCGTGCCAGGTCGGCGAGAGCGACGACCACGTCGGGCACGACGACCTGGGTGACCTCGACGTCGACCGGGTGCTCCACGATCGCGAGGACGGCGCCCGCCTGCACGGCGGCCCCGACGAAGCGATGGCCGTCGGTCTCCGCGCCCGGCTTCGCGACGAAGATCGCTCCGGGGTTCATGGAACGGGAGTCGGTGTCGACGACGCCGTCGACCACGGTCTCGGCCGAATCGGGTCCGGCGAGGCGCAGTTCACCGCCGATGACTGCGGCGATCTCAGCAAGCGACAGGGCGATCATGACATCTCCAGGCGCGGCTTTCGCCGGCTATTCGAACTTCGGAAGCAATTCGTCCATCGGCACGGAGGACGGCATCACACGATAGGTCTTCATCACCTGCGTCACGGCCTTCTGGAAGGCGGATGCGGTCGCGGCGGACGATACAACCTTAGTCGGCTCGTCCAGAGTGACCACGACGACGTACTGCGGATCGTCGACCGGCGCGAAGCCCACCATGCTGGTGTAGTACACACCGGCCTTGTATCCGCCGTTGCCGTCCGAGACCTGCGCGGTGCCGGTCTTGCTCGTCACCCGGTAGCCGGGGACCTGGATGCGCTCGGCGTTGCCGCCCTGCACGGCCACGTTCTCCAGCATGCGGGTGATGTCGGCCGCCGTCTTCTCCTCGATGATCTGCTCGTGCTCCGGTTCGACCGCATCGACGACCGTGCCATCGGGCTGGGTGCACGATTCGACCAGGGAGAGGTCGATCTTCTCGCCGCCGTTCGCGATCGCCTGGTACGCGCCGGCGAGCTGGGCCGCCGTGACCGAGAAGTACTGACCGAACGTCGTCGTGTACAGCGACTGGTTGTCCCATTCGCTCACCGGGTGCAGGATGCCGCCGACCTCCGAGGGGAATCCGATCGTCTTCTCCCCGACGCCGAAGCGCTGGAGATAGTCGTAGCGCACCTCGGGGCTCACCATCGTGCCGAACTTCGACAGCGCGACGTTCGAGGAGTCGATCAGTCCACCGGCGAGGGTGTAGTTGTAGGCGGGGTGCGAGAAGGCGTCGTTGATCACGGCACCGTTCGGGAACGTCTCGCGGGATGACGCGCTCACGGTGCTCAACGGCGTGAGTCCCGCTCCCTCCATCACGGCGGCGGCGGTGATGGCCTTGAAGGTGGATCCGGGCTCGAAGTCCTTGTGGAAGATCTGGCTGTATCGCGTCTCCGGGGTGGAGGAGTCCAGGTCGTTGGGATCCAGGGCCGGCCACTCCGCGGCGGCGCGGATCTTTCCCGTGCTCGTCTCGACGACGGTGACGGTGCCGCCCTTGGCTCCCTGCTTCTGCGCTTCTTCCGCGATCATCTGCTGCAGGTACCACTGCAGGTCGCTGTTGATGGTCAGCTGCACGGTCCCGCCGTCCACGGCGTCGACGATCCGCTCGCTGCCGGGGATCACCACCCCGTCCTTGCCGGTGCGGTAGGTCTGCTCACCGTCCACGGGTGCCAGGCACGCGTCCTCCAGCTCCTCGACACCGGCCTTCGCTGCACCGGAATTGTCGAGGAATCCGAGGATGTTCCCGGCGACCGCGCCATTCGGATAGACCCGGATCTCGCGGGCCGGCATGGAGAGGTAGGAACCGATGCCGAGGTCTCGGAGCGCGATGTACTGCTCCGTGCTCAGCGACTTCTTCAGCTCGGCGTACTGGCTCTCCGGATTCACCGCCAGGGCGTCCGAGACGATGGTGCGCACCTCGTCGCCGGTCTGGCCGGTGATCGCGGCGATCTTCTCGGAGGCCTCGGCCCACGGGAGCTTCGGGTCCTTCTCCTCCACCAGCATGATCACCTGCGGGCTGAGCTGGGCGTCGTACACCATCACGCTCGACGCCATCACGACGCCCTTCGCGTCCACGACGGATCCGCGCTGCCCGGAGATCGTGTTGCCCTTGCCGATGTGGCCGAGCGATTCGGAGACGTGTTCGTCCGCGCGCACGACCTGGATGTCGACCAGACGCACCACGAACGCCGCCAGCACCGCGAGGATGACGGCCAGGGCGACGACGGTCCGTCGCCGCGGCCCGCGGGTGGCTCGTGTCGTCATGAGATCTCTCCGTCGGATCGTGGGTGGTTCGTCGTGGGGCGCCGGCTAGCGCGTCGTGGGGCTGGGGAGGCCGTCGGTGATGGCGGGCGGGAGATCGGGCGCGGCCGGGGGCACCGCGCCGTCCTCGGTCGCGGTCGCCTCCGGCGGCGGAGCCGTGACCAGCGCGTTGCCCACCGCGCCGGCACCGTTCGGATCCACCGTCGACGTCCCGTCCGCTCCCATTCCGGCGCCGAAGACGGCTCCGTCGCTCAGGCGCAGATAGGAGGGCGAACCGGCGACGACCATGCCGAGTTCCGCGGCCTCGCCCGCGAGCACCTGCGGCGAGCTCAGACCGGTCAGCTCCTCCTGCAGCGCGTGCGTGCGCAGGTCGAGCTCGCGCTGCTGCGACGAGAGATCGGACAGTGCGAACGAGTCCTGCGTGATGGCGAGGGACAGGGCGATCTGGGCGGCGCCGATCGCGAGGGCGCCGCCGAGGGCGGCCAGAGCGTAGGCGAGCTTCGGCTTGCGCCGTGGTGCCGGAGCGGCGACCGGCCGAAGACGTCGTTCCGGGGTGCGGCTCGGTGCGAGCGGCTGTGCCGGCTTGCGGACCGTGGCGTTCATGCTCATGCGCTCTCCCGCACCTTCTCGGCCGCGCGGAGACGCACCGGGATTGCTCGGGGGTTGCGTGCGCGCTCGTCGTCTCCGGCGAGCTCGGCCCCCTTGGTCAAGATCTTGAAGCGCGGCGCGTGCTCGGGAAGCTCCACCGGAAGCCCGGGCGGCGTCGTCGAGGCGGCCGCGGCGGCGAACGCCTGCTTGACCAGTCGGTCTTCCAGAGACTGGTAGGACATCACGGCGATGCGTCCCCCGACCTGGAGCGCGTCCATGGCGGCGGGGATCGCATCGGCGAGGACGTTGAGTTCGGCGTTCACTTCGATGCGCAGCGCCTGGAACACCCGCTTGGCAGGGTGTCCGGCGCGCTGCGCGGCCGCGGGAGTCGCCGCGATGAGGATGTCGACCAGCTCGCCGGAGCGCTCGATCGGCTTCTTCTGACGCGCGTCGATGATGAAGCGGGCATAACGACCGGCGAGCTTCTCCTCGCCGTAGCGTTCGAAGATCCGTCGCAGGTTGCCCTCGTTGTACGTCGCGATGACCTCGGCCGCCGTGACGCCCTTCGTCTGGTCCATGCGCATGTCGAGAGGCGCGTCCTTCGAGTAGGCGAATCCGCGCTCCGCCTCGTCGAGCTGCAGCGAGGAGACGCCCAGATCGAACAGGATGCCGGACGCGCCCTGAGCGTGCAGACCGATCTCGTCGTACACCGTGTGCACGAGGGTCACGCGGTCGCCGAAGCGAGCGAGGCGCTCACCCGCGATGCGGAGAGCGTCCGTGTCCCGGTCGAGTCCGATCAGGCGGATGTGCGGAAAGCGCTCCAGGAGTGCTTCGGAGTGCCCGCCCATGCCGAGGGTGGCGTCGACGAGGACGGCTCCGTCTGCCTGGAGGGCAGGGGCCAGCAGTTCGACGCAGCGGTCGAGCAGCACGGGGGTGTGAATGTCTCGGAGGTTCATGATCTTTCTCGGGGCGACCTTCGGCTCTGATCCCCCTCCGCTTCGCGACCCGGCACCGGGGAAGTGTGTCGGGGCGGGAGCGGCGGGGCATCACAGCCGTGGTCAGAAGAGTCCCGGAATCACCTCCTGCTCCAGATCGGCGTAGGTCTCCTCACCTGCGGCGAGGTAGGCGTTCCAGCTGTCCGCGTCCCAGATCTCGGCGTGTGCGCCGACTCCGGTGACGATGAGTTCCTTCTGCAGTCCCGCGTACTGACGCAGCGGGGCGGGGATGGTGATGCGGTTCTGACTGTCGGGCATCTCCGCACTTGCTCCGGAGAGGAACAGACGCATGAAGTCACGCGCCTGCTTGTTGGCGAGCGGGGCCTGACGGATCCGTTCGTGCATGGCCTCGAATTCGGCGGTGCTGAAGACGTAGAGACAGCGCTCCTGACCGCGTGTGACGACGATCCCGCCGCCCAGGTCCTCGCGGAACTTCGCAGGAAGGATGACCCGTCCTTTGTCGTCCAGTTTCGGTGAGTGCGTTCCCAGCAACATCGGCCATCACCCCCTCTCCGTCCGGCCAACTCGAGGTGCGCCCCACATTACTCCACTTTGCTCCACTTACCTACGATCAATCCTGCCAGATCCTCACCGAACCGGCGCATGATGCCCACGGATCCGCGGAAATCCGGGGTGGTGGAGAGTGGAGGGAAAGTGGAGGGGAATAAGTGCCCTCGGCCCGTCGCGTGCGCAGACGCAGAAAAGGCCCGGATGCTCGAAGCATCCGGGCCTTCTGGAGGTAAGGGTGGTGGGTCAGTGACCGTCTTGGCGGCGATCCCATCGGTCGTTCATGCGATCCATGAACGACCCGGACTCCTGCCGCTTGGCGGAAGGGCTCGCCTTGGGGGCGACGGGTGTCGTGCGACGCACCGGGGTGACCGCGAGCATCACGCCGCCGAGCATGGCCGCGAAGCCGATCACGCCGATGACGATTCCGAGGACGTCGCCGAGGATCACGCCGGCCACGAGTCCGCCGACTCCGACGAGGAGGAGGAGCGCTCCGTAGACGAGATTGCGGTAGCTCAGTGCTCGGTCGCCCGAAGGCGCGCTCACGACATCGGCGTCGTTGTGGAGGAGATGGCGTTCCATCTCGTCGAGCAGACGCTGCTCCTGTTCGGAGAGTGGCATTTCGTCCCCCTCGGGTAATGTCCACCCATTCTACGCGCGCGCGGCACCCGGGGCTAGCCGTTCGACGCCTCCTTGCTTTACGTATGCTGGGAGTCGTGCCGTCATCCTCCCCCATCGCAGAGACCGTCGCCTCCCGGTTGGAGGCGTTCCTCGCCCGCATGCGAGCGGAATCCGCCGAGTACGGGTCCGATGCGGCGTCCTTCCTCGAGGCTGCAGCCGAGACGCTCGTCGGCGGCAAGAGGCTGCGCGCTCGTTTCTGCCACGCCGGGTGGCGCAGCATCGCGCGACTGGACGATCGGCGTGCGGAGGAGAGTTCCGCGCTCTGGGACGTCTGCGCGGCCCTGGAGATCTTCCAGTCGGCCGCCCTCGTGCACGATGACCTGATCGACAACTCCGACACGCGGCGAGGTCGCCCCGCC
This sequence comes from Microbacterium sp. TW_SC_2, assembly GCF_055361165.1. Taxonomy (NCBI): domain Bacteria; kingdom Bacillati; phylum Actinomycetota; class Actinomycetes; order Micrococcales; family Microbacteriaceae; genus Microbacterium; species Microbacterium sp. TW_SC_2. Next base: position 2,038,429 of record NZ_CM143952.1, read on the forward strand.
GCGCACCGCGCGCTCGAGGCATCTCACCGCGCCGCATCATGGACGGGCGACGCAGAGAGCTTCGGTCGCGCCTCCGCCATCCTCCTCGGCGACCTGCTCGTCGCATGGAGCGACGACCTCCTGGAATCGGCGCTCGAGGACCACCCCCGGGCGCACGCCGTTCGGTCGGAGTACGCCCGGATGCGCCGCGATGTCACGACCGGACAGTTCCTGGACATCGCCGAGGAATCCGCCTGGCGCGTGAACCCGGATGCGACCCATGCCGAACGTGCGCTGCGGGTGGTCTCCCTCAAGTCCGCGCGCTACAGCATCGAGCAGCCGCTGCGGCTCGGCGCGGCGATCGCGGGTGCCGATGCCGAGCAGTTGACGGCGCTGAGCAGCTTCGGACGCCCCGTGGGCATGGCGTTCCAGCTGCGGGACGACGTGCTCGGTGTCTTCGGCGATTCCTCGGTGACCGGCAAGCCCGCCGGCGACGACCTCCGAGAGGGGAAGCGAACCGTGTTGGTCGCTCTCACCCGCGAGCACCTGGAGCCGTCGGCGCGTGCTGTCCTCGACGAGATGCTCGGAGACCCGGAGCTCACGGCCGAGCAGGTGTCGTTCCTGCAGGCGACGATCGTCGAATCCGGTGCTCTCGACCGCGTCGAGGTGATGATCGCCGACTACGCGAAGCAGGCTGACCGAGCCCTCAGCGGCACTCGACTCGACAACGCCGCGGTGGGAGACCTGCGCGACCTCGCCCGCGCGGCGACCGAGCGCTCCGCCTGACGGGCTCGCCCCTCAGGCGAGGGTGAGGGCGAGCCGACGGACCGCGCTCTTGTGACCGGCGAGCAGCGCGTCGATCGGAGAGCGGCCGAGCGTCTCGTCGTCCGCCAGCAGCCAGTCGATGATCTCGTCATCCGGGAATCCGGCGTCCTGCAGCACCATGATCGTGCCGCGCAGCGAGCTCAGGGGACGGCCATCGACGATGAACACCGAAGGCACCGCGAACACGCCCGTCCGGCGGGAGCCGATCAGATGGTGATCGTCGATCAGTCGGCGTACTCGGCCGAGGGACTCATCGAGAACCTCCACCAGGTCGGGCATCGTCAACCACTCGGGAGCGGGGGTACCAGCAACGTTCTCAGACACGTTGCCCACTATCTCATCTCCGCGCGGGGACCGCATATCGGCACTTCTTTCACAACTGTCACTTCCGTCACTTGCGTTGACTTCTGTATACATCCGTGTCAGCGTGTCATGATCTCGGAAAGGGGCCTCCTTGAGACTCGACAACGCCGCGCGTCGTACGCGCCACCTCCATTTCGGCGTTCCGGCAGCGATGCTGGGCGCCCTCGCAGGGACCATCGCCGCGGCACCCGCCGCCGCCGCGGAGACGACGATGCGGACACAACCGGTCGACCGCCTCCCGGGCATCGCGCCGCGGGTCGTCCCCACGCAGGCCACGCCGACGACCTACGTGGTGCAGGCCGGAGACACCGTCTCCTCGATCGCCGGTCGCTTCGGGCTCGCGACGGTCGACGTGCTGTCGTGGAACGGGCTGTCCTGGCGGTCTGTCATCTACCCCGGTCAGACGCTCGCTCTCGAGGGAGCCTCCCCCGCTCCTGCCCCGACGCCGGCGTCGGCGTCGGCTCGGAGTCACACCGTGGTCGCGGGAGACACCGTGTACGCGATCGCGCAGAAGTACGGCACCACGGTCGACGCGGTGCTCACCGCGAACGGGCTCACCCGAGCCGCCGTGATCCATCCCGGTCAGCAGCTCGCCGTCTCTGCCGGCAGCGCCGCCCCCGCGACCGCACCGGCCGCACCGGGCGCGCCCGCGCCGACACCGTCGGCGGGGACCACGCACACGGTCGTCGCCGGGGACACGGTGTACGCGATCGCGCAGAAGTACGGGACCACGACGCAGGCGCTGTTCACCGCGAACGGGCTCGACGCCTCATCGATCATCTATCCGGGGCAGGCGCTGATCGTCGGGCAGGCCGCGGCCGCTCCGGCTCCCGCGGCGCCGACCGCTTCCGCTCCCGCTTCCCCGACCGGACAGAGGACGGCGGCGCTGGACGCCGAGCAGGCGGCCAACGCCGCCGTGATCATCCGCATCGGTCGCGAGCTCGGGGTGTCGGACCGCGGCATCGCGATCGCCCTCGCCACCGCGATGGTCGAGTCCGGCATGCGCAACCTGGACTGGGGCGACCGCGACTCCCTGGGCATCTTCCAGCAACGCCCCAGCACCGGGTGGGGCACCGCGGAACAGATCCGTGACCCCGAGCGGAGCACCCGTGTCTTCTACGGCGGTCAGGGGGATCCGAACGGTCAGCGGACCCGCGGTCTCCTCGACATCGCCGGCTGGGAGGACATGGCCTTCACGGATGCCGCTCAGGCTGTGCAGATCTCCGCGTTCCCGCTGCGCTACGGCCAGTGGGAGGCGCAGGCCACCGCGTGGCTCGCCCAGCATGGGTGAGCCACGGCCGGAAAACCCGCAGCCCTCAGGGGTGAGCCGTTCCCGGGCCTCCCAGGCAGTTCTCAATAGACTTCTGACGTGACGTCGAACCAGCACGCCGATCCCCTCATCGGGCGGCTTGTCGACGGTCGCTACCGGGTACGCGCCCGGATCGCCCGAGGGGGCATGGCGACCGTGTACGTCGCGACCGACCTCCGTCTCGAGCGACGCATCGCCCTGAAGGTCATGCACGCGCACCTGAGCGACGACTCCGCGTTCCAGAGCCGTTTCATCCAGGAGGCCCGCTCGGCCGCACGCCTGGCAGACCCGCACGTGGTCAACGTGTTCGATCAGGGCCAGGACGGCGAGCTCGCCTACCTGGTGATGGAATACCTGCCCGGGATCACGCTGCGAGAGCTGCTCCGGGAGCAGAAGCGCCTCACGATCCCTCAGACGATCACCATCATGGACGCCGTGCTCGCCGGCCTGTCCGCGGCGCACCGCGCCGGGATCGTGCACCGCGACGTCAAGCCGGAGAACGTCCTCCTCGCGGAGGACGGCCGGATCAAGATCGGCGACTTCGGTCTCGCCCGCGCGACCACCGCGAACACCGCGACCGGCCAGCAGCTGCTGGGCACCATCGCCTACCTCGCACCCGAGCTGGTCACCCGCGGCACCGCCGACGCCCGCAGCGACATCTACGCGCTCGGCATCATGCTCTACGAGATGCTCGTCGGCGAGCAGCCCTACAAGGGCGAGCAGCCCATGCAGATCGCCTTCCAGCACGCCACGGAGTCGGTGCCCCGACCGAGCGTGCGCAACCCCGGCGTCCCCGAGCAACTGGATGAGCTCGTGCTCTGGGCGACCGAGAAGTCGCCCGACGAGCGGCCGGACGACGCCCAGCAGATGCTCGAGCGGCTGCGGGAGATCGAGCGCGACCTCGGCGTCACTCCGGCACGCGCCGCCGCGACGACGCAGGCGCACCGCTCCCCCGCCGACTCCGGCGATCTGACGAAGGTCATGCCGAACAGCACCATGGTGATCGCGCCTGCGGCCGCTCCGGCCGCACAGAGCGTGGACAACGCGACGATCCTCCGGCGGCGCGCCGCGAAGCGTCGTGCCCGCGGTGCCTTCCTGCTCTCCCTCGTGCTGTTGCTCGCGATGGTCGCCGGCGGCGTCGGTTGGTGGTTCGGCTCCGGTCCCGGATCGCTGGTGGCGGTCCCCGACGTCACCGGCATCAGCTACGAGGAAGCAGCCGCGCAACTGCAGGAGGAGGGGTTCGTCGCGGTCAGAGCCGAGGAGAGCTCCATCGATGTGGACACGGGCCTCGCCATCCGGACGGATCCCGCCCCCGGCGACCGGCTGGACAAGGGCACGGAGATCACCGTCTTCATCTCGCTCGGCCCGGCATCGCACTCGGTCGAGGCCTTGAACGGGAAGACCGCCGCCGACGCGCGCGCACTCCTCGAATCGCTGAAGATCCGGGTGTCCGACGACATCACCCTGTACTCGGATGCCGAGCCCGGCGTGGTGATCAACGCCAGCATCTCCCCGCGCTCCGGCGGGGACGAGTACACCTGCGGCGACGGATGCGACGTGCTCGAGGACGACACCGCCACGCTCGTGGTCTCCCTCGGAGGCCTGCCGAACGTGACCGACATGAGCGTGGAGCAGGCCACGCAGGCCCTGTCCGACAAACAGCTCACGGTCCTCGACGAGCGCATCGAGCAGTACAACAACGAGATCGCCGCGGGACGTGTGATCGGCTACGCGGATCGCGCGGAACAGGGGAACTGGCGTCCCGGCGACAACATCCAGCTCATCGTCTCACTCGGACCCGAGCTGTTCCCGGTGCCCGACGTCGTGGACCTGACTCGTGACGAGGCCAAGCGCGCGCTCGAGGACGCCGGCTTCTCGTTCGAGTACAACCGCTTCTGGGATGCGGCGCCCGACGACCTGACCCGGGTGGAATCGCAGTCCCCCACGGGCGACCACCCCCGAGGGACGACCATCACGCTCACGATCGGTGGCGCGTTCTGACCGACCCGGGTCCGACAGCCCGATAGCCCGACAGAGAGAGCCGCCCTGCCCGATCGCTCGGGGAGGGCGGCTCTCTTCGTGGTCGCTGTCAGCGCTTCTCGAGCTCCTCGGCGACGAGGAAGGCCAGCTCGAGCGACTGCATGTGATTCAGACGCGGGTCGCACAGGCTCTCGTAGCGCGTCGCGAGTGCGGCCTCGTCGATGTGCTCGGAACCTCCCAGGCACTCCGTGACGTCGTCACCCGTGAGCTCGACGTGGATGCCACCGGGGAACGTGCCGACCGTGCGGTGCGCCTCGAAGAAGCCGCGCACCTCGTCGACGACGTCATCGAAGCGGCGCGTCTTGTAGCCGGTGGGCGTCGTGATGCCGTTGCCGTGCATCGGATCGGTCACCCAGAGCGGCTGGGCTCCCGAATCGCGGACGGCCTCGAGCAGGGGCGGGAGTGCATCGCGGATCTTGCCGGCTCCCATCCGCGTGATGAACGTCAGACGTCCGGGCTCACGCTCCGGGTCGAGCTTGTCGATCAGCTGCAGCGCCATCTCGGGCGTCGTCGTGGGTCCGAGCTTGACGCCGATGGGGTTGCGGATCTTGGAGAAGTAATCGACGTGAGCCCCGTCGAGCTCGCGGGTGCGCTCTCCGATCCACAGGAAGTGCGCCGAGGTGTTGTAGGGCGTGTCCGTCCGAGAATCGATGCGCGTCATCGGTCGTTCGTAGTCCATGAGCAGACCTTCGTGCCCGGTGAAGAACTCGACTCGCTTGAGCTCGTCGAAGTCCGCGCCGGCGGCCTCCATGAACTTGATCGCGCGGTCGATGTCCGCCGCCATCCGCTCGTAGCGCTGGTTCGCAGGATTCTGTGCGAAGCCCTTGTTCCAGGAGTGCACCTCGCGGAGGTCCGCGAAGCCGCCCTGCGTGAAGGCACGGATGAGGTTCAACGTCGACGCGGCGGTGTGGTAGCCCTGCAGCAGACGACCCGGGTCGGGCTGACGCGAGCCCTCGGTGAAGTCGTAACCGTTCACGATGTCGCCGCGGTAGGCGGGCAGCGTCACATCGCCGCGGGTCTCGGTGTCGCTCGAGCGCGGCTTGGCGAACTGCCCGGCCATGCGCCCCATCTTCACGACCGGCATGGCGGCGCCGTACGTGAGCACGACCGCCATCTGCAGGACGGTCTTGATGCGGTTGCGGATCTGGTCTGCAGTCGCTCCGGCGAAGGTCTCGGCGCAGTCGCCACCCTGGAGGAGGAAGGCCTGTCCGGACGCAGCCCGTGCGAGACGGTCGCGAAGGTTGTCGACCTCACCGGCGAACACGAGCGGCGGAAGGCCGGCGATCTGCTGCGAGACCTCGGCGACACGCGCGGTGTCGTTCCACTGCGGCTGCTGCTTGATGGGAAGCGAGCGCCACGCGTCAAGGGCGTCGTTGTGGTGCGAGATCATGCCACAATCCTAGTGGTCGCCTCGGAGCCGGGACGCCTCAGGAGCGCTGTGTGACGCGGGCCGGAGAGCGGTCCTTCACGGTCGAGGCGTAGACGTCCTCGTAGTGCTGTTCGCCCAGCCGTTGCAGCGCGACCATGATCTCGTCCGTGACCGATCGCAGGATGTAGCGGTCGTTCTCCATGCCGGCGTAGCGCGAGAAGTCGAGGGGCTCGCCGATGACGATCCCGACGCGCACGACGCGAGGAAGACGCTGCCCGATCGGCATCGCGGTGTCGGTGTCCACCATCACCACGGGGACGACGGGGACCCGCGCCTCGAGGGCCATGCGAGCGATGCCCGTACGACCCCGATACAGCTTCCCGTCGGGGCTGCGGGTGCCCTCGGGATAGATGCCGAGCAGATCTCCCCCGCCGAGCACCTGCAAGCCGGTGTTGAGCGACGCCTCCGACGCCTTGCCTCCGGAGCGGTCGATCGGCAGCTGTCCCGTCGCCTTCATGAAGAACTTCGTCGCCCAGCCCTTGGGGCCCCGCCCCGTGAAGTAGTCGCTCTTGGCGAGGAAGGACATCCGGCGATCGATCACGAGGGGCAGGAAGATCGAGTCCGCGAAGGAGAGGTGGTTGCTGGCCAGGATCGCCGCACCGGCCGCGGGCACGTTGTTCCGCCCGACGATCCAGGGACGGAAGATCCCTTTGACCAGCGGGCCGATCACGACGTACTTCATGAGCCAGTAGAACATCGAGGTGAAGTCTAGCGCCGCCCTCGGCATCCGCCGGGAATGCATTCTCCCGCCGCCCTGCACCGCGACTGAGTTTCACCAGGTGTGCGACCCGGTGCCATGCTCTAGACTGACCTCACCCCGTCCCGACCGGTACCGAAGGAGCTGCCGTGGTTCAGTTCGAAGTCCCCGCGATCGTCCCCGCCGACCCCGATGCGAACATCGCCGACCTTCTCGCGAAGCGCGTCGAGGCGACTCCTGATCGCGCCCTGTTCTCGGTCCCCGAGGGAGACGGGTGGCGCGACATCTCCGCCGCCGACTTCCAGACCGCGGTCATCGCCCTGGCGAAGGGCTTCGTCGCCTCGGGAATCCAGCCGGGCGACAAGGTCGGCTTCCTGGCGCGCACCACGTACGAGTGGACCCTGATCGACTTCGCCCTCTTCTATGCCGGCGCCGTGATGGTCCCGATCTACGAGACCAGCTCCCCCTCTCAGATCCAGTGGATCATGGAGGACTCCGGGGCGAGTGCCCTCATCGTCGAGTCGCCCGAACACTTCGCACGCGTCGACGAGGTCCGCAGCGAGCTCCCGCTCATCCGGGAGACCTGGCAGTTGCACCTCGGCGCGATCGACGCCCTCACCGCGAAGGGCGCGTCTGTCGAGGACGCCGAGATCGAGCGACGTCGCAACCTCGCGAAGGGGTCCGACATCGCGACCCTCATCTACACCTCCGGTTCGACCGGACGACCGAAGGGTTGCGTGCTCACGCACAGCAACTTCGTCGAGCTCACGCGGAACTCCGCCAAGGCTCTCGACGCCGTCGTGCAGACGCCCGGCGCCTCGACGCTGCTGTTCATCACCACGGCGCATGTGTTCGCCCGCTTCATCTCCATCCTCGACGTCCATGCCGGTGTGCGCACGGGCCACCAGCCGGACACCCGCCAGCTGCTCCCCGCTCTCGGGTCCTTCAAGCCGACCTTCCTCCTCGCGGTCCCCCGCGTGTTCGAGAAGGTCTACAACTCCGCTGAGCAGAAGGCCGAGGCCGGCGGGAAGGGCAAGATCTTCCGCGCGGCCGCCGATGTCGCGATCGAGCACTCGAAGATCCTCGAGGAGGGCGGCAAGGTCCCGTTCGGGATGAAGCTGAAGTTCGCGCTGTTCAACAAGCTCGTCTACAGCAAGCTGCGCGAGGCCATGGGCGGCAAGGTCGTCTATGCGGTCTCGGGTTCCGCACCGCTGGGCTCGCGCCTCGGGCACTTCTTCCACAGCCTCGGCGTCGTGATCCTCGAGGGATACGGCCTGACCGAGACGACTGCTCCCGCGACCGTGAACCTGGCCGACAAGTCGAAGATCGGGACCGTCGGACCCGCTCTGCCGGGGGTGGGCGTGCGTCTCGCGGATGACGGGGAGATCGAGGTCCGCGGCGTCAACGTGTTCCGCGAGTACTGGAACAACCCGGAGGCCACGGCCGAGGCCTTCAGCGAAGGCGGCTGGTTCCGCACGGGCGACATCGGCAGCTTCGACTCCGAGGGCTTCCTCACGATCACCGGCCGCAAGAAGGAGATCATCGTGACCGCGGGCGGCAAGAACGTCGCGCCCGCCGCACTCGAGGACCCCATCCGCGCGAACCCGATCATCGGGCAGGTCGTGGTCGTCGGCGATCAGCGCCCCTTCATCTCCGCGCTGGTCACGCTCGACCCCGAGATGCTTCCGAACTGGTTGTCGAACAACGGCCTCCCGTCCGACATGTCCCTGGCCGACGCGGCGAAGAACGAGACGGTGCACGCCGAAGTCCAGCGCGCGGTCGATACCGCCAACGCTCGGGTCTCCCGCGCGGAGTCGATCCGCAAGTTCACGATCCTCGACTCCGAATGGACCGAGGCATCCGGGCACCTCACTCCCAAGCTCTCGATCAAGCGCAACGTGATCATGAGCGACTTCGCTGACGAGATCTCCGCGATCTACGACGAGCCGGTCACCACGACCAACGTCGCGATCGGCGGCTGACTCCCCGTCGGCTCGCGCGTCGACCCGGCCCCTCGCGCGTCGACCCGTCGGCTCGCGCGCCGACCCGGCCCTTTGTGATCGAACGGCCCCCTTATGCACGCGCATAAGGGGGCCGTTCGATCACAAAGGGGCCGGTCGGCGTTCGGGAAGCAGCGACGAGCTCGCGAACGCGCTCTAGTGCTAGAACCAGTCGCTCTCGCGCACCTCTCGCATCGCGGTGCGCCGGGTCTCCGGGGCGAGTCGGGAGAGGTAGAGCGTGCCGTCGAGGTGATCGGTCTCGTGCTGGAGCGCCTGGGCGAACAATCCCTCGCCTTCGAGCACGACCGGTCGGCCGTCGAGGTCGATCCCCTCCACCCGGGCCCACGGGTGGCGCAAGGCATCGTGCCACAGCCCGGGTACGGACAGGCAGCCCTCCCCGGTCGGCACCGCCTCACCGCGGACCTCGGTCAGCACCGGGTTGAGGACGTATCCGATGTCCCCGTCGATGTTGTAGCTGAACGCCCGGGACGCGACCCCGATCTGGGGAGCTGCGACTCCGGCCCGCCCCGGGATCTCGACCGTGTCGATCAGGTCGGCGACGAGCGCCCGCACGCCGTCGTCGATGTCCTCGATGGGCGCGCACACCGTGCGCAGCACGGGGTCACCGAAGATGCGGATCTCGCGGACCGCCATCAGGCGCCCTTCGCTCGCAGGCCCTCGACCAGCACCGCGGCGAGTTCCCGTGCGGCGGAGCGGGTCTCCGGCTTCAGATGTGCGAAGACGATGGTCCCGCCTCCCGCGATCTGGGGGTCGTACGGCATGCGGACCACACGCTTCACCCTCGACGCGAAGTGCTTCTCGAGCTCGTTCAACCGCACCAGCGGAGCCCCGGACGTGGACTGGTTCAGGACGACGATGGCGTCTCTCACCCGCTCCGCGTGTCCGTTGCTCTCGAGCCAGGTGAGCGTCTCGGAAGCCAGCCGTGCCTCATCGACGCTCAGGCCGGAGACGATCACGAGCTGATCCGAGAGGTCCAGCGTCGCCGACATCACGGAATGCACGATTCCCGTCCCCGTGTCGGTGAGCACGAGCGAGTAGTAGTGCGCGGCGACGCCCGCGACGTCCCGGTAGTCGCTGTCGCTGAAGGCGTCGGCGACATGCGGGTCAGAATCGGACGCCAGCACGTCCAGCCGCGTGGCGTCGCGCGCGACGATCGCCGAGATGTCGTGATATCCGCGCACCTCATCATGGATGCGGACGAGGTCGCGCACCGACTTCGAGTGCTGGGGCCGCTCCACGCGATCCGCCAGCGTTCCCCGATCGGGATTGGCATCGACGGCGATCACCCGGTCGTCTCGGGCGTCGGCGAGAGCCATCCCGAGGAGTGCCGTGATCGTCGTCTTGCCTACGCCTCCCTTGCGTGAGAGCACCGGCACGAACCGCGCTCCGCCGGTCAGTGGGGCAGCGATGCGCGCCGACAACGCCTTGCGCTCCCTGGCACGTCGTCCGTCACCGATGTTGATGCGGTGTCCGGAGATCGAGTAGAGGAAGTGGCTCCAGGCGCCTTCCGGCTCCGGCTTGGACCGGCGGCTGGGATCGAGCAGTCGATCAGCCGTCAGGAGATCGGCGCTCTCGCGACCGGACTCCCCGAGCTGATCGAGCCGCTTCGAGGTCAGCGCGACGTCGGTGCGCGCCGAGGCACGCGTCGGCTGGGTGATCGGTGCCTTGTCCGCGGGTGTGCTCACGACGGTGATCTCCTTCTCGTTCGGCGATGCCGGAGCGGATGCGGCGAGTACCGTCGCCCGTCCGTCGCCATCGGCCTTCGCCCGGGCGACGAACTCCGCGGCGGAGCGTGCCTCCTCGGCCGCACGACGTTCCGCCTCGCGTGCTGCGTCCTCGCGCTCCGCCTCGGCAGCACGCTCCGCTTCGGCGGCACGCTCCGCCTCGGCGGCACGCTCAGCCTCCGCGGCACGCTCAGCCTGACGTCCAGCCTCCGCGGCTGCCTCAGCCTCACGCTCGGCCTCTGCGGCTGCCTCAGCCTCACGCTCGACCTCAGCGGCAGCTTCACGCTCAGCCTCCGCGGCTGCCTCAGCCTCACCCTCGGCCTCAGCGGCAGCTTCAGCTTCACGCTCAGCCTCCGCGGCTGCCCCAGCCTCACGCTCGGCCTCAGCCGCGCGCGCCGCCTCCTCGGCCTCACGCTCCGCCTCTGCGGCAACCTCGGCCTCCGCGGCACGCGCAGCCTCACGCTCGGCCTCAGCCTCAGCCTCGGCCTGTTCTGCGGGATCAGCGTCGTCGCTCTCCTCCGCGACGAGCGGCTCCGAAGACGGCTCCTGCGCGGCAGGCTCGTCCTCGAGCTCCGCCTCCACGGCAGGCTCCGCCTCCTCGGCATCGACGCTCGCGGCAGCACCGCCCAGGGCGAGCCTGCCGGTCTCCGCCGCTCGTGCTGCCTCCACCGGCGTCAGGGCCTCGAGTTCGTGTGCGTCCACGATGAGGTCGACCACGACCTCTCCGTCGAGAACGCCGTCATCTGCGAGATCGTCGTCCTCTTCCTGGGGCAGGGCGACACGCACCTGAGCGGTGCCGGGAAGGATGCCGATCCCCGTCGTATCGAGGGAAGCGGCGTCGTCGAGCACCCCCAACGAGTCCTCATCGAGGGGGCCGGCGTTGTTCTTCGGGGTCACGGTATCGCTCCAAGCCTGCGCGAGCCTCGGGTGCGCACATCGTGCGCGGCCCTCGCCCGGACAAGATTAGTGCGCGGGACGGATGACGAGCAAAAGATCCCCGGCGTCCACCTGCTGCGTGGAGGAGATCGCGAGACGTTCGATGACCCCGTCGACGGGTGCGGTGATGGCCGCCTCCATCTTCATCGCCTCGATCGACGCGACCGGTTCCCCCGCCCGGACGGCGTCACCGACCTCGGATTTCAGCGTCACGACACCGGAGAACGGAGCGGCCACATGACCGGAGATCGACGTGTCCGCGCGTTCCACCTCGTGCGCGTCGACCGCGACCGAGGTGTCCCGAACGAAGACCGGCCGGAGCTGACCGTTCAGTGTCGTCATGACCGTGCGCATCCCCCGATCATCCGCATCGCCGATGGCTTCGAGCCCGACGTACAGCTGCACGCCGCGGTCGATCTCGATCAGATGCTCCTGACCCTGCACCAGCCCGTAGAGGTAGTCGCCGGTGTCGAGGACCGAGAGGTCGCCGTACAGCTCTCGCGTCTCGGTGAAGATCTGCGTCGGCGCCGGGAACAGGAGCGTGTTCAGACGCGCGCGACGCTCCGCGCTCTCGCCGGCCAGCGCCGCCTCGTCCTCCGCCGTGATGTCCGTGATGCCGATCCGCACGGAGCGTCCGGCCAGCACCTTGGTGCGGAACGGCTCCGGCCATCCCCCGGGCAGGTCACCGAGTTCTCCCGCCATGAAGCCGACGACGGAGTCCGGAACGTCGTACTTCTCCGGATTCGCTTCGAAGTCCGCGGGATCCGCCTTGACAGCCGCGAGATGCAGGGCGAGGTCGCCGACCACCTTCGATGACGGCGTCACCTTCGGCACCCGTCCGAGAATGCGGTCCGCGGCGGCGTACATGTCCTCGATCAGCTCGAAGTCATCGGCCAGACCGAGTGCCTTCGCCTGCTGACGCAGATTCGACAGCTGACCACCGGGAATCTCGTGGTGGTAGACGCGCCCGGTGGGTCCGGGGAGCCCCGACTCGAAGGGCGCGTACTGGCGGCGAACCGCCTCCCAGTAGGGCTCGAGGTCGGACACGGCAGCGAGCTCGATGCCGCTGTCGCGCTCGGTGTGCGCCAGGGCGGCGACCAGGGCCGACAGCGATGGCTGACTGGTCGTACCCGACAGAGGAGCGGATGCCGCGTCCACCGCGTCCACGCCGACGTCGCTCGCGGCGAGCAGCGTGGCCAGCTGTCCGCCGGCGGTGTCGTGGGTGTGCAGATGCACCGGAAGGTCGAAGCGGGCGCGCAGAGCCGAGACCAGCGTTGCCGCGGCGGCGGGGCGCAGCAGGCCCGCCATGTCCTTGATCGCGATGATGTGCGCCCCGGCTGCGACGATCTGATCCGCGAGGTTCAGGTAGTAGTCGAGCGTGTAGAGGTCTTCCGCGGGGTCGAGGAGGTCTCCGGTGTAGCACAGCGCGACCTCCGCGACCGCGGTGCCGGTGCGTCTGACCGCTTCGATCGCCGGTCGCATCTGCGCGACGTCGTTCAACGCGTCGAAGATGCGGAAGATGTCGACCCCGCTGGCCGCCGCCTCGGCGACGAACGCATCGGTCACCGCCGTGGGGTACGGGGTGTATCCGACCGTGTTCCGCCCCCGCAACAGCATCTGGATCGCCACGTTCGGCAGCGCGGCGCGCAGCTTGTCGAGGCGCTCCCAGGGGTCTTCGCCGAGGAAACGAAGCGCCACGTCGTACGTCGCGCCGCCCCAGGCCTCGACCGAGAGCAGACCGGGGGTCAGCTGTGCGATGTACGGCGCAGCGGCGACGAGGTCCTTGGTGCGGACGCGGGTGGCGAGCAGGGACTGGTGCGCGTCGCGGAAGGTCGTGTCGGTGATCGCGAGCGCGGTCTGCTCCCGCAGACTCCGCGCGAAGCCGTCCGGTCCGAGCTCGAGGAGGCGCTGGCGCGAACCCGGCGCGGGCTCCGCCGTGAGATCGACGACGGGCAGTTTGGAGCGGGGATCGACGGATCCGGGGTGCGCTCCGTGCGGCTTGTTGACCGTGACGTCGACCAGCCAGTTCAGCATCTTCGTCCCGCGGTCCTTCGACACGTGACCCCGCAGCAGGTCGGGACGCTCGTCGATGAAAGACGTGCTCACGTCACCCGACACGAACGCCTCATCCTCGAGAAGCGCCTGCAGGAACGGGATATTGGTCGAGACTCCGCGGATGCGGAACTCCGCCAGGGCCCGCCGTGCGCGAGCGACCGCGGCAGGGAAGTCGCGACCGCGGCACGTGAGCTTCGCCAGCATCGAGTCGAAGTGCGGGCTGATCTGCGCGCCCTGATGCACGGTTCCGCCGTCGAGGCGGATGCCGGCGCCGCCGGGAGAGCGGTACGTCGTGATCTTGCCGGTGTCCGGCCGGAAGCCCTGGGTCGGGTCCTCCGTCGTGATGCGGCACTGCAGCGCCGCTCCGCGCAGATGCAGATCCTGCTGCTGCAGCCCGAGCGCGGCGAGACTCTGACCAGCGGCGATGCGCATCTGGCTCTGCACCAGGTCGACGTCGGTGACCTCCTCGGTCACCGTGTGCTCGACCTGGATGCGCGGGTTCATCTCGATGAACACGACCTCGCCGGTGCGATCGCCCGCCGTCTCCAGGAGGAACTCGACGGTGCCGGCGTTCTCGTAGCCGATCGAGCGGGCGAACGCGACGGCGTAGCCGTGCAGCGCCGTCCGGACGTCGTCATCCAGATTCGGCGCCGGGGCGATCTCGACCACCTTCTGGTGCCGGCGCTGCACCGAGCAGTCGCGCTCGAAGAGGTGCACCGTCTCGCCCGTCTTGTCGGCGAGGATCTGCACCTCGATGTGGCGCGGGCGCACGACCGCCTGTTCGAGGAACATGCGGGCATCGCCGAAGGCGCTGGCCGCCTCGCGCATGGCCTCGGCCAGTGCGGGAGCGAGGTCGCCCGGCGACTCGACCCGCCGCATGCCGCGACCGCCACCACCGGCGACGGCCTTCGCGAACAGCGGGAAGCCGATGTCCTGTGCCTGAGCGACGAGCGCGTCCACATCGTCGGAGGCTTCCGTCGAGCGCAGCACGGGAACCCCGGCTTCCACGGCATGCCGCTTGGCCTCGACCTTGTTCCCCGCCATCTCGAGCACCGCCGCCGGGGGCCCGACGAAGACGATGCCGTTCGCGGCGGCCTTCTCGGCCAGCTCCGGGTTCTCGGAGAGGAACCCGTAGCCGGGGTAGATGGCATCCGCACCCGACTCGAGGGCGACGCGGATGATCTCGTCCACGTCGAGGTACGCGCGGACGGGATGACCCCGCTCGCCGATCTCGTAGGCTTCGTCCGCCTTGAGACGATGCACGGAGCCCCTGTCCTCGTGCGGGAAGACGGCGACCGTCTTGGCTCCCACCTCGTACGCCGCTCGGAAGGCGCGGATCGCGATCTCTCCGCGGTTGGCCACAAGGATCTTCTGGAACATGCACACCTCTGGAGGCTCGATGCGCGGCGCAATCGACGCACATGGGGCGGGGCTGAGTGTTCCCTCAGCCTAGAGGAAGGTAACGTGGAGTCCGTGCACGTACTCAGCGTCAGTTCCCTCAAGGGTGGCGTCGGCAAGACAACGGTGACCCTCGGCTTGGCCTCTGCGGCCTTCGCGCGGGGCGTCCGTACGCTCGTCGTCGATCTCGACCCGCAGTCCGACGTGTCGACCGGTATGGACATCCAGGTCGCCGGCCGCCTCAACATCGCCGATGTGCTGGCGAACCCGAAGGAGAAGGTCGTCCGTCAGGCGATCACCTCCAGCGGGTGGGCCAAGGTGCACCCCGGCACCATCGATGTCCTCATCGGGAGCCCGTCGGCGATCAACTTCGACGGTCCGCACCCGAGCGTCCGTGACGTCTGGAAGCTCGAGGAGGCACTCGCCGCTGTGGAGGCCGACTACGATCTCGTGCTCGTCGACTGTGCCCCCTCGCTCAACGCCCTGACCCGCACGGCGTGGGCGGCGAGCGACCGCGTCATGGTCGTCACCGAGCCGGGCCTGTTCTCGGTCGCCGCTGCCGACCGCGCGCTGCGCGCGATCGAGGAGATCCGACGCGGCCTCTCCCCCCGGCTCCAGCCGCTCGGCATCGTCGTCAACCGCGTGCGTCCGCAGTCGATCGAGCACCAGTTCCGCATCAAGGAACTGCGCGACATGTTCGGCCCGCTCGTCCTCGCCCCTCAGCTTCCGGAGCGCACGTCTCTGCAGCAGGCCCAGGGCGCAGCGAAGCCGCTGCACATCTGGCCCGGCGACTCCGCGCAGGAGCTCGCCGCCGATTTCGATCAGCTTCTCGACCGCATCATCCGCACGGGTCGCATCGCCGTTCCCGAGCTGGGCGCCGCACAGAGCTGACCCCTTCCCCGTGCACAGCGAAACGGCCACCCTCGACTGCGAGGGTGGCCGTTCTCGTGTGAGTCAGGCGGAGCGCTTGGTGCGACGCGCGGAGAGTTCGTCGACCGGATCCGGAGCCGTGGCCTCGAAGGCCACGAGAGTGGATTCCACCTCGCGGAGGACCTTTCCGACGGCGATGCCGAAGACGCCCTGCCCCCGGCTGACCAGGTCGATGACCTCATCGTTCGAGGTGCACAGGTAGACGGATGCCCCATCGCTCATGAGCGTGGTCCCGGCGAGATCGCGGATGCCCGCGCGGCGCAGCTCGTCGACGGCGGTGCGGATCTGCTGGAGGGAGATGCCGGTGTCGAGAAGGCTCTTCACGAGCTTGAGGACCAGGATGTCGCGGAAGCCGTAGAGACGCTGCGATCCGGAGCCGTTCGCCCCGCGCACGGTGGGTTCGACCAGTTCGGTCCGGGCCCAGTAGTCCAGCTGACGGTACGTGATCCCGGCCGCTCGAGCGGCGACCGCACCGCGGTAGCCGACCTCGTCGTCCATGGCGGGCAAGCCGTCGGTGAAGAGGAGTTCGGGCACGAACTGCGGGTCTCCCGCAAGCTCATCCGTGTTCATCTGACTTCCTCCCTGGAACGGCTATCTCCACGCTAGAGCAGTGCCCCCACCGCATCAATCACATCCGTGCGACCCCGAAGGTGTGTCGCAATCAGTTCGTTACGTAAGGATCCGCGCGAGTGCGTCCTTGATGAAGAGCGCGCGCACATCATCGATCTTCCCGACCAGTTCCGGTGCCAGCTCACTGGCCTTCGCGCGTGAGGCGGTGTCGGTGCGACGCAGCAGTGACGACATCGCGGACTCGATCAGCGCCACCTCGCGCTCGGCCCCCTGGCGGAGGGAGCGGAGGTGCCGGGGCTCGATGCCGTGCCGGTCCAGCGCCACCAGGCCGCGCAGCAGGGCGAGGACGGACTCGGGATAGCTCTCCTGCGCGACGATGACACCCGTGCTGATCGCGTCGTTGAGCAGCTGCGGGCCGGCGCCGGCCGCGGCGAGGAGCTCACTGCGCCGGTAACGGCGCGGAGCGGGCGTGATCGACGGCGGCGGCAGCAGCGACGCGGACTCGCCGCGCTCCGCTGCCTGGTCGAGCTGTTCGCGGATGACGCTCAGCGGGAGATAGTGGTCGCGCTGGAGCGTGAGCCCGATGCGCAGACGTTCGATGTCGGATGCCGAGAACTTCCGGTAGCCGGATTCCGTGCGTGACGGCGTGACGATCCCCTGCACTTCGAGGAAGCGCAGTTTGCTGGACGTGAGCTCCGGGAAGTCCGGCGTCAGCCTCGCCAGCACCTGACCGATGCTCAGAAGCCCCGCGGACGCGGAGCGTTCGCGGGCGGCGGAAGCCGCCATCAGGCGTTCGTCGCAGGGCGATCGAGAGGAGAGGCGAAGAAGTTCAGGCGGAACTTGCCCACGCGCAGCTCGGAGCCGTCGACGAGCGGGCTGCGATCGACGCGCTCGCCGTTCGCGTAGGTGCCGTTGAGGGAGCGCTGATCGATGATCTCGAACGTGGTCCCGGTGCGAGTGATCTCGGCGTGACGACGCGACACGGTCACGTCGTCGAAGAAGATGTCGGCCTCGGGATGGCGTCCGACGGTCGTCACGTCGGTGTCGAGCAGGTAGCGGGCGCCCGCGAGCGCGCCGGACCGAACCAGCAGCAACGCGGATCCCGACGGCAGCGCCGCGATCGCGGTCTGCTCGACATCGGTCAACTCCACACCGAACGGCACGAAGGACAAGTCCGAATCGTGGCCGAACGTCTGCGTCACGTCGTGTCTCTGCTCGCCGGAACGGTGGATCGCTGCGTCCCCGGCCGATCGGCTGTCACTGTCTGTCACTTTGCCCTCCTCACTGTCCAGACTAACGGATTCCGAGGGGCTGGCGGGAGGCTGCGTCCAGACTCAGGCATCCCCCCACGGCATTACCTAGGCTGGACGGGTGCATACCGCAGCCCGCCGCTCCCCCTTCCGTCCGATCGCCCTCGCCGCGAGCGTGCTCGCCGCGTTCCTGATCCTCGTCTCACCGCTCTCCGCCTCGGCGCACGACGCTCTGACCGCTTCCTCTCCGGAGGCCGACAGCTCGATGGCGACGCTGCCGTCCGAACTCACCCTCACCTTCAGCGCCGACCTGCTCGGCGGCGAGGGATCGACCGAGGTCGTGGTGATGGACGCGGACGAGAACTCCGTGACCGACGGCGACGCCACCGTGTCCGGCCCCGTGGTCACCCAGCCCCTCGTGGCGGCAGCCGCCGCCGGGGAGTACCACGTCATCTGGAAGGTCGTGTCGAGCGACGGGCACCCCATCTCCGGCGAGTACTACTTCACCGTGACCGAGGGCACTCCGGCCGCGGAGTCGACCTCCAGTCCTGCCCCGGAGACCGCCGCTCCGACCGCAGAAGCTTCCCCGGCCCCCGTCACCAGCGACCCGGCGACGCCCGCCGACGGCGAGGCCGAGAGCGCAGCACCGACGATCTGGATCGTGTCGATCCTCGGCGCCCTGGCGGTCGTCGCGCTCATCGTCTGGCTGACGCTGCGGTCGCGGCGGAACGCTCGTCCCACCGATTCCGACCGTTCCTGAGAGCGATAGGCTGGAGCCATGCCACATTACGATGTCGTCATCCTCGGTGCAGGTCCTGGTGGATACGTCGCTGCGGTTCGCAGCGCTCAGCTCGGACTGTCCACCGCCATCATCGAAGAGAAGTACTGGGGCGGTGTCTGCCTGAACGTCGGCTGCATCCCGTCCAAGGCCCTTCTGAAGAACGCGGAGCTCGCGCACACGCTCAACCACAAGGCCGATTTCTTCGGCATCTCCGGTGAGTTCACGATCGACTACGGCAAAGCGTTCGACCGCAGCCGCGTCGTCGCAGACGGTCGCGTCAAGGGCATCCACTTCCTGATGAAGAAGAACAAGGTGACCGAGTACGACGGTCGCGGCACCTTCACGGGCCCGAAGGCGATCTCGGTCGCCAAGGCCGACGGCTCGACGGAGGAGGTCACGTTCGACAACGCGATCATCGCCACCGGCTCCAAGGTGCGCCTTCTGCCCGGCGTGACCCTCAGTGACAACGTCGTGACGTACGAGGAGCAGATCCTCAGCCGCGAGCTGCCGAAGTCGATCGTCATCGTCGGCGCCGGCGCCATCGGCATGGAGTTCGCCTACGTGATGACGAACTACGGCGTCAAGGTCACCATCATCGAGTTCCTCGACCGCGCACTCCCCAATGAGGATGCCGACGTGTCGAAGGAGATCACGAAGCAGTACAAGAACTACGGCGTCGACATCCTCACCTCCACCAAGGTGGAGACGGTCGTGGACAACGGCTCCTCGGTCACGGTCACGTACACCGGTAAGGACGGCCAGCAGAGCTCGATCGAAGCCGACAAGGTGCTCATGTCGGTCGGCTTCGCCCCGAACATCGAAGGCTTCGGCCTCGAGGCCACCGGCGTGAAGCTCACCGAGCGCGGCGCGATCGACATCGACGACCACATGCGCACCAACGTCGAGGGCATCTACGCGATCGGTGACGTCACCGCGAAGCTGCAGCTCGCGCACGTCGCCGAGGCGCAGGGTGTCGTCGCCGCCGAGACCATCGGAAAGGCGGAGACCCAGACCCTGGGCGACTACCGCATGATGCCGCGCGCCACCTTCTGCTCGCCGCAGGTCGCGTCGTTCGGCCTCACCGAGCAGCAGGCCAAGGACGAGGGGCGCGACATCAAGGTCGTGTCGTTCCCGTTCATGGCGAACGGCAAGGCGCACGGTCTGGGTGAGCCGGTCGGCTTCGTCAAGCTCATCGCGGATGCCGAGCACCTCGAGCTCATCGGCGCCCACATGATCGGCCCCGACGTGTCGGAGCTCCTGCCCGAGCTGACGCTGGCGCAGAAGTGGGACCTCACCGCCCTCGAGCTCGCACGCAACGTGCACACGCACCCGACGCTGTCGGAGGCGCTCCAGGAGGGCTTCCACGGCCTCGCGGGGCACATGATCAACTTCTGATCTTCGACCCGAACGACGAAGGCCCGGTCCGCACATCGCGGACCGGGCCTTCGTCATCCCTGATGACTCAGCCTCGGGCTCTTCCGCCGTCCCACCGCAGTTGCAGGCGCGCGGGCACGCCCGGCCGCACGGTCCACCCCTCGGGTGCACGCGCGCGGAGCTCCGCGGCGGTGTGCGATCGGCGGATGCTCAGGAGACCGTCCTCGCGGATGAACGAGCCGGCCAGATAGTTGCGGGCGAACGGCAGAGTAGCCGCCGAATACAGGGCGTACGCCGCACGGCTCCGCGCGATGTCGTGATGCGCGACGACCCCGGTGTCCGACACGAGACGCTGCGTGTCGACGAGCACCCGGGACAGCTCGTCATCTGTCAGGTGGTGCAGCAGGTGGTTCGACAGCACCACGTCGAACCTCTCCCCCGTCGTCACGAGCTCGTCGGTCGCGGCGACCCGGTAGCGCACGCCCGCCCCGGCGTCGTGAGCCTGCGCCCAGGTCATCGCCCGCTCGTCGGGATCGAGGGCGGTGATCTCGGCGGACAGGCCGTCTCGGCGGAGGAAAGCGGCCAGGGCGCGGCACAGGTCCCCGCCGCCGGCACCCACATCGAGGATGCGGATCCGCCCCGCGCGGGCACGCGGGCGGACGTCCTCCCGGTACACCGCGCCCGGGCGGGAGACGAGGGCGTTGACGACCTCGAACCGCCGATACGTGTGCGCCAGCATCTGCGGATCGGCATCCGGGGCATCCATCAGCTCGCGGGCATCCACGGCACGGGACGAGAGATCAGGCCGCATGTCGCGTCAGACCTCGATCGTGAACAGTGCGCTCTCGGCGGTCAGCCCCGGCCCGAACGCCATGGCTCCGACGCGATCCCCCGACCGGGGGTCGGAGTGCTCGAGGATCTGCTGCAGGACGAAGAAGACCGTGGCGCTCGACATGTTGCCGTTCTCACGGAGCACCTCGCGCGCCGGCTGCAGCTGCGAGTCGCTGAGCTGCAGTCGCTCCTGGACACGGTCCAGGATGCTGCGACCTCCGGGGTGGATCGCCCAGTGCGCGACCTGCTCGCCGATCGTTCCGTCATCGAAGGCCGCTGCGAGACCGTCTCGCTCGTACAGCGGTCGCAGGGCGCCGAGGATCGTCTCGCCGATGATGTGCGGGACGGCGGTGGAGAGGATCATCTCGAATCCGTGGTCTCCGATCGTCCAGGCCATGTCCTTCTCGCCCTCCGGCGCGATCGCCGTGTGGAAGCCGTCGAGCCGGAGGACGGGGCCGGCCGCGGGCAGATCGCGGGCGGTCACGAGAGCCGCGGCCGCGCCGTCGGCGAACAGCGAGGAGGAGACGATCGTGTCGGGGTCCTCGGAGGACTGCAGATGCAGCGTGCACAGCTCGACGCTGACGATCAGCACGACCGCATCCTGGTCGGCGGCGCAGAACTGGCTCGCCGCTCGCAACGCGGGCATCGAGGCGTAGCACCCCATGAAACCGAAGTGGTAGCGCTGCACGCTGCCGGGGAGTCCGAGGGCGCGCGCGACCGCGTAGTCGGGGCCGGGCGCGAAGGAGCCTGTGCACGACACCGTGATCACGTGGGTGATGTCGGAGACCCCGACCTCGGGGTCGGCATCGATCACGCGACGGGCGGCAGCGGCGAAGAGCGCGGAGGCCTCTCGGATGTAGACGTCGTTGCGCGTCTTCGTGCCGGGCGACAGGAGTGCACCCGTGGAACGGTCGAAGAACACCGGATCCGAGATCTCGGAGGTCGACGAGAGTTCGGCGATCACGGTGTGGCGCGTGTCGATGCCGGAGCCGTTGAAGGAGGCGGAGACCAGACGCTGCGCCAGCCGACCGAGATCGGGTTGCGAGGCGAACACATCGCGGATCTCATCCTGCGGCAATACGGTCTCGGGAACGATCGTCTGAAGTGATCTCAGGACGGCAGGGCGACTCATGCTGTCACTCAAGCATCCGGTGTCGACCGCGGGAAGGGGGTTGCATCGATGATCGCTCTCTGCGAGATCTCAGAACCCGAGGGCGCGGGCGAGCTTCGAACCGGACGCCGAGTCACGACCGCCGACCGCGCGCACCGCGCGCTCCACCGCCTCGAAGAATGCCTGACGCCCTGCGGGATCCGTGGGGGCGGCCGGTCCCAGCTCCATCTCCCATTCCCGCCACTGCCGTCGCACGTCGGCACGGAGGTCCGTCGCGCGGACCCGATCGTCGACGAACTCCGCCACGACTCCGGCGGGCCCGGTCAGCAGATACGCCGTCCGGTCGTTCTCGATGCGGGCGAGCGGGGACAGCGGCTCGCTCGTCCAGCGGGCGATAGCGGCGGCGACGGCATCCGGCAGAGCATCGCCCTCCCCGAGGGGCCAGCCGAGCTCGACCCGGCCGTCGCCTTCGCGCGGGCCCTTCACATGCCAGCCCTCATCGGGGCCGCCGGTCCGTCGTCGCAGCGCGACGCCGGATCGGGAGAGGGTCCGCTGGTCGGTGTCGAAGTAACGGGCGTCGAGGACGCGAGCCTCACCGGCGGAGACGGCATCGACCCCGGGGATCCCCTGCCAATCCGGCAGCGAGGTCGCGTCTTCGACGTCGTACTTGCGCTCGACCTCGACCGTTCGCGAAGGTTCGGTCATCTGTCGGAGTTGTTTTCCTGAGCATCCGTCGGAGAGATGTCGTCGAGCGACTCCTCGAACCAGTAGTCGATCTCGGTGGGTCCGTCGGACTCGCCGGTGTTCTGGGGCTCGCCGCGGCGGTGATACACCACCTGCGTCTCGCTGTAGGGGACGATCAGCTTGTCGTCTGCGTCGTCCAGAGGAATGATCTGCCCGTCGAGCGGGCCGCCGTGAAGTCGTGCGAGTGCCATGACCCCACAATAGCGCCGCGCCTCCGACATCGGCGGAGGGCGAGCGGTGTTCAGCCGACGACGATGCCGAGGACCGCGCCGATGATCATCCAGGGGCCGAACGCGATCCGAGTGGATCCGCTCGCCCGGCGCAGCATCATCAGCACCGTCGCGTAGAGCGCGCCGAGGACGAAGGCCGACGCCGCACCGACCGCCAGTTGCTGCCAGCCGTGCCATCCGAGGACGGCCCCGATCGCGGCGGCGAGCTTCACGTCCCCTCCTCCCATGCCCTCGCGTCCGAGCAGGCGCAGTGCGGCGTAGAAACCACCGAGGACGACCATGCCCAGCAGCGACCGAATGATGGCGGACGCCTGCCCGGTCGCGGCGGCATCGATGCCCGCGAGGGCGAGCACGGCCCCGAGTGTCGGCAACACGATCCGATTCGGCAGCCGGTGCGTTCGGGCGTCGATGACCGTGAGCCAGCCGCCGATGCCCAGCAGGGCGGCATGTGCGGCGACGACGAGCCAGCCCCGGAGATCCATCCCCGCAGGCTAGGAGATCGGCTGCCAGGGGCGGATCAGCCTGTGGATAACTTTCCCGGAGACCACCTGGCACCCGATGTCGGATGTACGAATTATCGTGAGCATCTCCACTTGCTTTAGTAGAACATATCTTCGAGGATGGAAGTATGGGGATCGGACTCGAGGCGGCTGCCACGCTCTCTCCGGCGGGCGACACCCGCGCCGGAGAGGTGCTGCGGCTGCGCCGTGAGATCAGCAGGATGCAGCGTCGACGCAGCGAGCACACGCTGCTTCCCCTCGACCCCGCACTGTCCGCCCTGCTGCCCGAGGAGGGGCTGCAGACCGGTACCGCCTACACGGTCTCCCCCTCTCCCGGCCTCGTGCTCGCCCTGCTCAGCGCCGCCTCCCGCAAGGGGCACTGGTGCGCGGTGATCGGCATGCCGACGCTGGGCGTGGAGGCCGCCGCCGCGTTCGGGATCGATCTCAGCCGACTGATCCTCGTACCGGATCCTGCGGAGCGCTGGCTCGCAGCGACCTCCGCCCTGGCCGAGGTCGTGCCCCTGATCGTCGTGCACCCCGGGGAGCGCGCTCGAGACGCCGATGTCTCTCGGCTCAGTGCGCGACTGCGCGACCGCGGCTGCACCCTGCTCATCGCCGAGAAGCCCGGCGACGCCTGGCCGCAGAGCGAGGGATCGATCCGCATCCACGATCCGCAGTGGCACGGCGTGGGGGCCGGCTGGGGACTGCTGTCCGACTGCACCGTCACCGTGACCTCCCGCACGCGTCATCGCCCCCTGCCCTCCAGCGTGCGCGTGCGACTCCCCGGGCCCCGAGGGTTCATCGAAGCCGTGTCCCCCACCGTGGAACCCCGCAGGATCACGGCGCTGCCCGCCCGCACCGGCTCACCACGGCACGTCGCCGCACCCGACGCCGCCCTCACGTTCTGGGCGGAGGCCGGATGAACACCCCTCTTCGCGTGCTCGTCCTCTGGTTCCCCGACTGGCCGCTGCGTGCCGCGCTCGGCGGCCCCCCTCCCCACCCGCCGACCGCACTGGTGCAGGCGAACACGGTCGTCGCATGCACGGCGTCAGCACGAGCGCACGGTGTACGCGTCGGACAACGGCGCCGCGTCGCCCAGGGGCATCTCTCGTCACTCGAGGTGCGCGCCCATGATGCCGCCCGCGACGAACGCTCCTTCCTGCCGGTCCTGCAGCTCATCGAGAAACACGCCCCCGGCGTCACGCTGCTGCGCCCGGGACTGGCCGTGCTGCGGGCTCGGGGGATCTCCCGGTATCACGGCGGGGAGGCCGAGGCCGCCGACGCTCTCGCCGCGATCCTGGCGGAGAGCGGATACCCCGAGGTCCGGATCGGCGTCGCCGACGGTCCGTTCACGGCAGAGATCGCCGCGCGTGCTCCTCGCCCCCGCACCGTGGTCGCCCCGGGCGGAGCTCGAGAGTTCCTGGCGCCCTATCCGGTGCAGGTGCTGCGCGACGACCAGCTCCCCGACCTGCTGGTCCGGCTCGGCGTGCACACCCTGGGCGAGTTCGCAGCGCTCCCCGCACTGGAGGTGCGCGACCGCTTCGGCGAGCGCGGGGCACGATTGCATGCCCTGGCCGCAGGCGCGGACTCTCGCCCGTTGATCCCCCGCCCGCCCGACCCCGAACTGATGAGGCGGGTGGAGTTCGAGACATCTCTGGGGGGCGCCGATCAGGTGGCCTTCGCCGTGCGACAGACCGCTGATGACGTTCTGCTGGCATTGGGCGACGCTTCGCTCGTCTGCACGGAGGCGCGGATCGATCTGATCGACGACAACGGTCAGGTCTTCTCCCGCACCTGGTTGCATCCGACCTGTTTCGACGCCGCCGAGCTCGTCGACCGGGTGCGCTGGCAGTTGGAGGCCCTGGCCGCGCAGAACGCGAAGGATCCGGTCGACGAGGCCCGTACCTTCGGAGGCATCGACGCGGTGCACATCGTCCCGGTGGCGGTCGACGACGCCGCACACCATCAGCCGGGTCTGTTCGGCTCCGGCACCGATGAGCGACTGCATCATGCCGTCTCGCGGGTGCAGACCATGCTCGGCCATCAGGGAGTGGTCACCGCTGCCGTCTCCGGAGGGCGCTGGCTCGCCGATCGGCAGGTGCTCACACCCTGGGGTGAGCGCATCGTTCCGCCGCGCGATCCCGCCCGTCCCTGGCCGGGAAGCCTGCCCGATCCGCTGCCCGCCGAGGTGTTCCGCCCGCCGCGACGCATCGCGGTCCAGGCCGGGGACGGCTCGGAGATCCGAGTGGACGACCGCGGAGCGCTCTCCGCGGACCCCGCCCGCATCGAGGGCAGCGTGGTGCGGGGGTGGGCGGGGCCCTGGCCGGTCCACGAGCAGCGGTGGACGTCGGGCGGGGGCAAGAAGGGCCATCGGCTCCAGATCGTCGACGACCGTGATCGGGCCTGGCTGGTCTTCTGCGCCGGCGAGCGCTGGTGGGCCGAGGGGAGATACCGCTGATGGGATGGCACAATCCTCCGCAGACCTGGAAAGAGCTCGAGCGCACGCTGAGCGGCGATGAGCGGCCTCGACCGACCGTCCAGGAACCCCGAGTGCCCCGGATCGATGAAGGGCCGGTGAGCAGGCGGCGCCCGCGCACCCCGCCGGTCCCGACCGAGCGTCCGGAGGACCCGGTCCCGTACGCCGAGCTGCACGCGCATTCGTCGTACTCCTTCCTCGACGGCGCCTCCTCGCCGGAAGAGCTGCTGTCCGAGGCGGAGCGACTCGGACTCTCCGCTCTCGCCCTCACGGATCACGACGGCTTCTACGGTGCCGCGCGTTTCGCCGAACTCGCCGAGATCATGGAGGTGAAGCTGCAGACCGTCTACGGCGCGGAGCTGTCGCTGGACCTCCCCGGCCCGCAGCGGGGGAACCCCGATCCGCAGGGAGATCATCTGCTCGTGCTCGCCGGGGGCATGGAGGGGTACCACCGCCTCTCCGGCGCCATCACGACCGCCCAGTTGCGCGGTGCGGAGAAGGGCCGGCCGCTCTACGATCTCGATGAGCTGGCGGCGAGCGCCGGTGACCAGTGGACGATCCTCACCGGATGCCGGAAGGGCAGTGTCCGGCGCGGACTGGAACGCGGCGATGCCGAGACGCCGTTGCGGCGGCTCGTCGACCTGTTCGGCTCCGAGCACGTCGCGGTCGAGCTCTTCGACCACGGCGATCCGCAGGACACCCGTCGCAACGACTCCCTCGCCGAGCTCGCCGCGCACCTGCGACTCCCCGTCGTGGCCACCAACAACGTGCACTACGCGACACCGGCGCGCGCTCCCCTGGCCGAAGCCGTGGCGGCCGTGCGCGCGGTGCGCAGCATGGACGACCTCGACGGGTGGCTGCCGGCGCACGGCGGGGCGCATCTGCGCAGCGGCGCCGAGATGACCGCACGCTTCCACCGGTACCCCGGCGCCATCTCCTACGGGCTCGAGCTGGCCTCCGCCTCGGCCTTCCCACTGCGGATGGCTCGACCGGATCTCCCCCGACAGGAGGTCCCCGAGGGACACACCCCCATGAGCTGGTTGCGCGCGCTCGTCTGGGAGGCCGTCCCGACGAAGTATCCGCGACTGGACGACGATGGACGGCGCCGCATCGCCCGGGAGCTCGACGTGATCGAGGAGAAGGACTTCCCCGGGTACTTCCTGATCGTGCACGGCATCGTCGCCGAGGCGCGCCGACGCGGCATCCTCTGCCAGGGCCGCGGATCGGCCGCGGCGAGCGCGGTCTGCTATCTCCTGAGCATCACGGCGGTCGATCCGATCCTCTATCGGCTCCCCTTCGAGAGGTTCCTCGCCACCACACGCCAGGAGGAGCCCGACATCGACGTCGACTTCGATTCACGCCGCCGCGAGGAGATCATCCAGTGGGTCTACGAGACGTACGGACGGCAGCGGGCGGCACAGGTGGCGAACGTCATCCAGTACCGCCCGAAGAACGCCGTGCGCGACATGGCCAGAGCGCTCGGCTACTCCCCGGGTCAACAGGACGCCTGGTCACGGCAGGTCGACGGGTGGAGCACGGGCCTCGAGGTCGCCGACGAGCATGACATCCCCGAGAACGTGCTCGAGTATGCGGGTGAGCTGTTGAAGGCTCCTCGGCATCTCGGCATCCACTCGGGGGGCATGGTGCTGACCGCGCGCCCGGTCGGCGAGGTCGTTCCGGTGGAGCACGCCCGTATGGAGGACCGCACCGTCATCCAGTGGGACAAAGACGACGCCGCCTTCATGGGGCTGGTGAAGTTCGACCTGCTGGGCCTCGGGATGCTCGCCGCACTGCAGCACTGCTTCGACATCATCCGCGCATCGACCGGGGAGGAGTGGACGCTGGAGAGCCTCCCGAAGGAAGAACCCGCGGTGTACGACATGCTCTGCCGCGCCGACTCGATCGGGGTGTTCCAGGTGGAGTCCCGCGCGCAGATCGGCCTGCTCCCCCGGCTGCAGCCGCGCAGTTTCTACGACCTCACCATCCAGATCGCCCTGATCCGGCCCGGTCCGATCCAGGGCGGGGCCGTGCACCCGTTCGTCCGTCGCAAGATCGCGAAGGACAGGGTCGATGAGGAGAACCGCGATCGCGTGGCGCGGGGCGAGGCGCCGGTGTCGTTCACCATCCCCTATCCGCACCCCGATCTGGAAGACATCCTGAAACGCACGCTGGGTGTTCCGATCTTCCAGGAGCAGCTCATCCAGATGGCGATGGCCGTCGGCGACTGCACAGCGGATGAAGGGGACCTGCTACGGCGGGCCATGGGCTCCAAACGCGGCCTCGAGAAGATCGACAAGGTCAAGGCGAAGCTGTATGCCGGCATGGCGAGACGCGGGCTCGTGGGCGACGTCGCCGACCGCATCTACGCGCAGATCCAGGCATTCGCGAACTTCGGTTTCGCGGAGTCACACTCCCTGTCCTTCGCGCTGCTCGTCTATGCGAGCTCCTGGGTGAAGCTGCACTATCCCGCGGCGTTCCTCGCCGGGCTCCTGCGGTCGCAGCCGATGGGCTTCTACTCGGCTGCGACCCTCACCGCGGATGCGCGGCGGCACGGGGTGGAGGTGCGCCGGCCCGACCTGCACGCCTCGGCCGCGACCGAGATCCTGGAGCCGCAGAACCCTGCTTCCCCGCAGAACCTCGCCTCCCCGCAGCCCCCTGCAGCCTCACCGAACACCGTCTCCTTCTCGGAGACGCCTGTCGATACCACGTCGTCCCGGCAGGCCGCGACCGGCAGGGACTCCTGCCTCAGCGATCCCCAGCCGCCTGTGCTCCGCTTCGATCGGGATGCTCCGGATGAATCGGCGGCGCATCGCCGGGACGGGGCGTTCGCCGTGCGGCTCGGGCTGGCCGGCATCCGGGGAATCGGCACCTCCCTGGCGGAGCGGATCGTCGCCGAACGGGAGGCGCACGGGCTCTACCGCGACATGCACGACCTGGTCCGGCGGACGGATGCCACCGCGGCCCAGCTCGAGGCGCTCGCCACGGCAGGAGCGCTCACCTGCCTCGGACTCGAGCGACGAGAGGCGATCTGGCTCGCCGGGGCAGCCGCCGATGACCGCGCGCGCTTCCTCCCGGGCACCACTGTGTCCGTGCAGCCACCGCTTTTCGCGGATCAGACCAGCTATGAGCGCCTGTCCGCAGATCTGTGGTCGACCGGGGTGTCCACCGACGACCACCCCCTGTCGCACTTCCGCAGTGCCCTGCGCGAGCGCGGAGTGCTGACTTCCGTCGATCTGCAGAATCACGAATCCGGTCGACGCATCGAGGTCGCCGGCCTCGTCACCCACCGGCAGCGTCCGGCGACCGCATCGGGAATCACCTTCCTGAACCTCGAAGACGAGAGCGGACTGGTGAACATCGTCTGCTCAGCCGGGGTATGGAACCGTTATCGACGCATCGCGCGCGAGTCTCCCGCGCTCATCATCCGCGGCATCCTGGAACGCTCGACCGAGGGCGTGATCAATGTGCTCGCCGATGCCTTCGAGGATCTGCGGACCGGAGTCTCACACCGCTCTCGGGACTTCCGGTGACCCCCGTCACCAGAAGCGCTCGGTCTCCTCGGCCGGTGGGCGATCGCTGCCGCCCCAGCGGTCGGCTTCCGCCTTCGCGGCATCCGCGGCGGCATCCGCATCCCGCAGGGCGACCGAGGCTCCCGTGCCGCCGGAGCCGAGAGGGTCGACCGTGAGGGTCGTGCGCGGACGGTGCCCGCCGATGGTCACCGTGCAGTCGAGCACCCGCCCCAGCCAGCGCGTGACCTCCGCGTGCGGGTCATCAGCCTGGCGGTAGCGCACGCCGGTGTCGAGATCGAGGAGGGCGGACACGACAGGCTCCCCCGTGAGCGCATCCACATGTTCGGTCACCTCGATGCGGTGTCCGGGAGGGACGGCGATCTGGGCTGTCACGACGAGCGTTCTGTCCATGCGTCCACCCTACGAACAGTCACCCCTGAAGCAAGAGCCTTCATCGTGAAGAAATATTTCGAGAAACTTTGTCCCCCAAATGGCGGACAAGACAGAATGACGATACTCTGCTGAAGGTAGCGGGGGCTACCGGCTGAATACTGGGGTAGACAGCCATCGAGAGCAGCGACTTCTTCGCCGCCTCCCCTGCCGTCCGGGATGGACGGTGGCCCTCTCGAGATCCGTTTGGGGCGGAATTCTCGAGAGGGCAAACCCCGCTCTCCCGCGAGTCACGACGCGCGCGCCTCGCTCGCCAGCACGACGGCCACGCCCGCTCCGCACAGCGCGAATCCGACGAGCGTCACGACCGTGAGCGGCTCGCCCAACAGCACCGCCCCCGCGGCGGCGGTCGTCGGGGCGATCAGGAAGAGCAGCGCGTTCAATGCCGTGATGCCCACGCGCCGCAGCAACCACCAGTACAGCCCGTAGGCCGCCAGTGTCGGCAACGCGGCGGAGAACAACGCAGCGAACCAGAAGGAGGCGGTCGACGGCGGCAGAAGCGCTCCGGCGATGGCAGCGAGGACGACGAGACCCACCGCCGTGATGCACACGTGGACCGTCAGGGTGAGCAGCACACCGGTCCCCGGATCCGCGCGGCGCTGGAGGAACGTCGCCGTGATCAGACACGCCATGGCGAGCAGGGGCCAGGCGTACGCGGTCGGCTGGGCACCGGAGCCGTCGAGTTGCGAGATGACGACCAGGAAGACCCCGACGGCCCCCGCCAGGAGCCCCGCCCACTGCGCGCCGCGCACGCGCAGCCCCAGCAGAGGTCCGACGAGCATCGCGACGACGAGCGGCTGAACAGCGTCGATGAGCGCAGTGGTGCCGGTCGCGACGCCCGAAGCGACCGCCGCGTAGACGAAGGTGCAGTAGCCCAGCTGCGCGAACGCTCCGATCAACGCCTGACGACGAAACGCAGGCGGCGCGACGCCCTCGGCGGCACCGGTGGCGATCACGATCACGATCAGCACTCCGGCGAGCGGCAGGAAGCGCCAGACGAGCAGCGTCACCGGCGAGACGTCGGTCGCCGCGAGCGCAGGCACGAGGAAGCCCGAGCTCCACGACACCACGAAGGCCGCCGCCCCCGCCGCCGTCACCCCCATACGAAGTATACCGATCTGTTTACTCATGACGCTGACTATACAGGTTGGTATAGTCGACGCATGTCCCTTCCCCCTCCTGAGCTCGCCCCCCTCACCCCGGGCGCCTCCCGGGTGCTCGAGGCGGCATCGCGGCTGTTCTACGAGCGCGGCATCCACGCCGTGGGCGTCGACACGATCGCGGAAGCAGCGGGCGTCACCAAGAAGACCCTCTACGACCGATTCGGCTCGAAGGAAGCGCTGGTCGTGGCATACCTCCAGCACCGCGACGCGCGGTGGCGTGCTCATCTGGAGGAGCAGCTGACCCCCGCGCCGCCGTCGGGTGTCGACCGCGTGCTGGGCGTCTTCGATGCGGCGATCACCTGGTCCGACGCGAACAGTCCCAAGGGCTGCAGCGCGATCAATGCGCGTGCCGAGATCGGTGACGGTCACGACGGTCACCCCGTGTTCCCGGAGGTCGCGCGTCAGAAGGCCTGGCTGCTGGCGGTCTTCGAGCGCCTCTGCACCGAGGCGGGCATTCGCGAGCCGCAGGCGATGGCCCAGGCGATGATGCTGCTCTACGAAGGCGCGATCGTCACGGTCGGCATGGAGACGTTCGCCCAGCCGTTCACCGTGGCGCGGGAGCTGGCCCGGGGGCTGCTGGAGCGGGGCTGACACCCGACCCGCAGGCCACCGCGACCGGTCGTCGGCGGGCGAGGTCGGCTCGGGAGCGAGGCCGAGGACTCAGTCGGCGTGGTCCGGATCGTCTTCCGGGTGGGGCGTGGTGAGGATCAGGATGCGGCGCAGGTGCATCACGGCGAGAACTCCCGGACCCATCGTCTGTCGCACCTCCATGGTGCGGTCATCGACGGTCTCGAGCAGGCGTCGCACAGCACCGGCCGCCTCGGCGCGGGCACGATGCGCTTCAGCACTCTCGACCGCCCCGAGGGCGACGGCATCCGCCACCGCGTGACAGGCTGCCGTCAGCGGCTCCGGGAGGGCGGGGTCGAGCGTGAGGGCCGCGGGTCGGTCCCAGATGGCGTCGGCGATCGCATCCGACATGTCGCGGAGGTGGTGGGCGATCGCGTCGAGCGCGTCGAGCTCCCCCCGGACGTCCCGCGGCTGCGCGCCGCGGGCCAGCAGCGCGCGGGGATTGCCCCGGCGGCTGTCGTCGGCGTCGGCGAGCGCGGCGCGGAGTTCGCGGGTGGTGTCGGCGAGGGAGTCCGCATCACGCGCCCACTCGTCGCGCTCCGGTGGCCAGGACGAGGACACCGCGTCTGCGATCTCATGCAGATGTGCCGCGAGCTGTTCGCGGAACGCATCGACGCGCAGCGCGGCGGCGGCGGTGAGCGGGGCGGGTGCGATCAGCACGTTGACGAGGAGACCGATCGTGACGCCCACCGCGGTCTGGACCAGGTAGCCGAGCGAATAGTCGTCGGCATCCTGCCCGCCGACGATCAGCACGAACAGCGCAGCGATGGGTACGTACTCCTTGCCCGACCCGAACCAGCCCGTCCCGGACAGCAGCACTCCCAGACCGACCACGATCGGGATCGTCCACCATGTCGGTCCGACCGTCAGGATCACGAGCGTCGCGAGGCCGACACCGGCCGCGAGACCCAAGACCGTCTGGAGTCCCGAGCGCAATGACCCCATGAGGGTCGGGTACATGCTGACGAGAGCACCCAGCGGCGCGTAGTACGGATACTCGTCGACGACTCCCGGCATATGCGGGGCGATCCACCACGCGAGCCCGACGGCCAGCGCGGTCTTGGCGACCAGCAGCAGTCGGGCGGGTGTCGTCGCCTCTCGCAGCGACCGGCGCAGGGCCGACGTGCGCGCACGGAGGCGAGGGCTGCTGTCGGGCACGGAACGGGCTCCTCTGCGGTGGATCGACGGCGGGGGTGCCGGTGCGGGCGGGATGAGATGCACACGCCAGGATAAGCGACGCGCGCGGCCGGCGGAGGGATGCGGGTGCACCGGACCTCTCTCGGCGACCGCTCCCGGTCACCGCACGGGAGTCGACGCCCGCTCGAGGCGATCCACTCGCTTCCGGGTCGGCGGCGAGAAGAGCCAGGACGTGCGGGGGCCCTGCATCCGGTCATAGGCGAGGACCGCGACGGCGATGCTGAACGCGGCGACGATCGGTGTCAGCACCGTCGTGAGGGCATCATGCGGGCCGGTCACCCATCCGAGACGCTGCGCCGCGAGGACGATCAGCACGATCAGCATCGGGTGGATGAGGTAGATCGGCAGAGTCCGGGCGGCGAAGTACCGGGCGACGGGGCGGATGCCGCGGAAACCGGAAGCCCAGACGGCCACACCGATCATGGCGGTCACCCCCGCGAGGGAGAGCACGAAGCTCAGGTCGGCCGAGCTGTCGGCAGCCGACCCCAGCCAGCTCACGAACACGAACGCCGCACCACCACCGAGAACCAGGTACAGGGGCTTCAGCGACGCCGCGCGGGAGACGAGGTCTGACGCATAGCAGCCGAGCAGGTACCAGAACGCATACCGCGCGACACGAGTGGCTCCGTAGATGAAGCTCCAATGCAGGTCGGCGAACACATGGACTTCGAGCCACGGAGCGGCGACAGCGAGAGCCAGAGCCACGGCGAGCACGACCCAGGCGCCGCGTCGCAGCAGCTTCGCCAGCACGAAGAACACGGGCAGCATCAGCAGGAACCAGTACGCCGATGTGGCGAACGGCAGCCCTTGAAGCCGTCCGATCGTGTAACCGAGCGGGTTCAGGGGCCGATAGGCGAATCCCGCGATGAATGCGAAGGCGATCGACCAGAGCACGTACGGCCAGAGCAGTGCGAGAACGCGGGGCCGCAGCACCTCTCTCCACCGTCGGGTGAGGGAGGGGTGGGCGAGGAGGCCGGCGGTGACGAAGAACAGCGGCATGCGCAGGGGCAGAGCGACCTCGCTGACCCCGTCCCAGAAGGTCGATGCCGGCCCGGAGGGATTCGGGAACAGGAAGCCCATGCACGCCGCCGCGTGGTACAGCACCACGAGGGTGACGGCGAGAACCTTCGCGACATCGATCCAGTGGATACGAGAGTCACCGAGATCCCCGATCACACTGCCGCGCTTTCCCGTCGTGTGCAGGACATCCCCCATCGCTTCTGTGCCCACGTCAGCATAGGGGACGGCTCAGGCACCGCCGGCCAGTAGCAGGCGAAGGGGTGGTCCGCCTTCTGAGATACACGGCCACGGATGCAGAACACCAGAATCAGTCCGACGAGCATCTCGGCCCCGTTCCCCAGCCCTGCGATCGTGCCGAGAGTCCGTTCGACAGGAACAGGTCGGCGTTCTCCGGACATGCAGAAGGCCCGGAGACTCTCGCGAGTTTCCGGGCCTCATCTGGTCGGGCTGACAGGATTTGAACCTGCGACCCCTTGACCCCCAGTCAAGTGCGCTACCAAGCTGCGCCACAGCCCGTTGTTCTGCGCTCTCGCGCAGGCAACTCCACTATCTTAGCCGCACAGGGCCGCGTCCGCGAACCGGCCCGTCGCGGGGTGTCGGACGTGTCGGAGACCGAGCCGACTAGCGTGGACACATGACCGACGAACACCCGAGAATCGACGATCCCACGCTCGGCCCCCTCGTCCGGGCGACGACGGAGCTGACCGACGGCGAGATCCTGACGCACGACTGGTTCGTCGGCACCGTCTCCACAGCACACGGCGACCTGGAGATCATGATCGAGGGCACCACGGTCGACGAGGTCTCCCGCCTCCTCCCCCGCGCACGCGAGGTCGTCGCCGGCATCGATCCTCTCCGCCGTCGAGCCTCGGACGCCGTCGTCGCCTCGTTCAGCCAGGGGGACCCCGAGCAGCACGAGCTCGACGACGCGGCATCCGATCTCGTCCTCGAGACCATGGAGGCGTCGGCGGACGGCACGATCGTCCTTCATCTGATCGACACCTGCGGCGAGCACTTCCCCGACGGCTATTGGCCGGCGGTGCACCTCGCCCCGGACGACGCCGTCGTCTCTGTGACGGTCGAGTCCTGAGCGCTTCCCGGCCTGCTCGGGCGCGACCGTACGATGGGGCGATGCGACGACGCCGCTCGATCACGGCCCTTACCTGGTCGTTCGTGCCCTACGCGCTCGTTTCGGCTGTGCATGTGGTCCTCCTCGCCGCCGAGAGCGACGTCGCCGATGTGACGAAGGTCGCACTGATGCCGCTGCTCGCCGTGCCGGTGATCGGGGCCGCGCGCCGCCTGCGGCCCGCGACTGCCATCGCTCTCCTGCTCGCTGCGCTGCTCTTCTCCTGGATAGGAGACAGCGCCGGCGTCTTCCTACCCGCCGGTGCCGAACTGCCCGTCATGCTGGGTTTCTTCGGCCTCGCACACATCGCGTACATCGCGCTGTTCGCCCGCCGTCTGGCGCGGCGACGCCTCCCGTGGTGGGCCCTGACCTACGCGGTCTGGTGGATCACGCTGATCATCCTGCTGGGGCCGCACACGGGAGACCTCTTCCTCGCAGTCGCGGCGTACGGCCTCGTCCTGGCCGCCACGGCGATACTGTCTGCGCGCTGCTCACGTCTGATCGCGACCGGCGGCGCCTTCTTCCTCGCCAGCGACACTCTCCTCGCCCTCCGCCTCTTCCTCCCGGGCGGGCTCCCGGAGTGGAGCGACCCGGCCATCATGTCGACCTATACGCTCGGGCAGGGACTGATCGTGGCGGGAGCACTGCTCGCGCTGCAGAGGAGGAGCGAGGATGCCTGATTCCGTCCGCGTCGACAGCTGGCTGTGGGCGATCCGGATCTACAAGACCCGATCCGCAGCGACCACCGCATGCCGTGCAGGACATATACGGGTGAACGGCGACAAGGTGAAGGCCGCACAGGCGGTGCGCATCGGCGACGAGGTGCGCATCCGCATCGCGGGATTCGACCGGATCCTCATCATCCGGCAGCTGCTCGTGAAGCGGGTCGGCGCCCCGGTCGCCGTCGCGGCATATGAGGATCAGACGCCGGCACGCGAGCCGCAGGCCGCTCTCGGTCTGCGGGACCGAGGAGCCGGGAGGCCGACGAAACGCGAGCGCCGCGACATCGATCGTCTCCGCGGTCGCGACGACGACGTCTCCACGGGCTGAACCATCCCGAGACATGCACCCGCGGGGCGACCCGGAATCAGTGATCCAGGAGACTGCGCAACCACCGCACGGATTCGACGCGCGCGCCGACGTGCTGAACCCGATCGCGGAGCTCCCGGTCGCTGGTGACCACGACGACTCGCCGCCCGTCCGCCACACGCCGCCGGGCCTCCTCGACGATCGCGTCGTCGCCCTCACCCGGGGCGCGCACGATCTCGACAGCGTCGCCCGCAGCAGAACCCGCACCAGCACCCGCGCCATCCGCCAGGGCTCGTGCCTGCCCCTCGACCACGAGCGCGACCTCGGGGAACCAGAGCGTACCGCCCACGCCGAGGGCCTCCGCCGGCACCGCCAGATCGACGAGCTTCGTGCGCAGTCTGTCGGCCGCTCCGGCGCGATCCTTCCACCAGCCGTCCGGCTCGGATCCCACGACGTTCGCGCCGTCCACGACCACGGCCGACCGGACAGCGAGCAGTTCGCGGAGCAGGGGCCAGGAGTCACCGAATCCCGGATGCAGCGGACGTTCGGCGACCTCGTCGAGCGGTACCCACTCGAGCGCGACGCTCTCCGGGTCGCTGATCACGGGCTCGAAGGGCACGAGGACGTCGGCGACGACCGTCGTGTATGACCAGATGCCGAGATCCAGCACGCTGGTGAACCGGGCGCGCGTGGAGTCGTCGGGAACGCCGGCTTCTTCCTGCGCCTCGCGCAGGGCACCGACGAGGGCGCTCTCCCCCTCATGCAGCGCGCCGCCCGGGAGCCCCCAGGTGCCGCCGAAGTGACTCCACGCCACACGATGCTGCAGCAGCACACCACGAGCCGCGTCGACGAGCAGGAGTCCCGCGGCGCCGAAGCGGCCCCAATACCGCTCACCCGACGGGGCCACCACCCACGCATCGCCGGGATTACGGGGCCCGTCAGGGCGACGCGGTTCACCGGCAGCAGGAGGAACGATCGTCACGCCCCCAGCCTTTCACAGGCTCAGCCGTTCGGCATCCGATCCGAAGCAAAGCGGACACCGAACGGCCGTCGGGATCAGCGCTGGCGCTTCTCCCGGACTCGCATGTTGATGACGATGGGGGTGCCGTCGAATTCGTACAGCTCGCGCAGACGACGCTGGATGAATCGGCGGTAACCGGGGTCGAGGAA
Organism: Microbacterium sp. TW_SC_2; assembly: GCF_055361165.1. Classification (NCBI taxonomy): domain Bacteria; kingdom Bacillati; phylum Actinomycetota; class Actinomycetes; order Micrococcales; family Microbacteriaceae; genus Microbacterium; species Microbacterium sp. TW_SC_2. The sequence goes on from NZ_CM143952.1 coordinate 2,075,293, forward strand.
CCCGGTCGTGAACAGCACGAACGTCGGCGGACGCGTCGACGCCTGGGTGCCGAACAGGATGCGCGGCTGCTTGCCACCACGCAGCGGGTGCGGGTGCTCGGCCACCAGTTCCGCGAGGAACGCGTTGAACTTCCCTGTCGGGATGCGGCGGTCCCAGTTCTCCAGCGCGGTCTCGAGCGCCGGGACGAGCTTGTCCAGGTGACGTCCGGTCTTCGCCGAGATGTTCACGCGGGGTGCCCACGCGACGTGCGCGAGGTCCTGCTCGATCTCGCGCTCGAGGTAGTGACGGCGGTCCTGGTTCTCCAGGTCGTTGTCCGTCAGACGGTCCCACTTGTTGAAGGCGAGCACGAGAGCACGGCCCGATTCGAGGACGAGATCGATGATGCGCACGTCCTGCTCGCTGATCGTCTCCGACACATCGAGGACGACCACGGCGACCTCGGCCTTCTCCAGCGCGGCCGAGGTGCGCAGCGAGGCGTAGAAGTCGGCGCCCTGCGCCATGTGCACGCGGCGGCGGATACCGGCCGTGTCGACCAGGCGCCACAGCTTGCCGCCGAGCTCGACGATCTCATCGACCGGGTCACGCGTGGTGCCGGCGAGTTCGTTCACGACCACGCGCTCTTCGCCCGCCGCCTTGTTGAGCAGCGAGGACTTGCCGACGTTCGGGCGGCCCAGGATCGCGACCCGGCGGGGGCCGCCGATCTCGGCCTTGGCCACGGCGGACACCGTGGGGAGCGTCTTGAGGAGCGCGTCGAGCAGGTCGGCGACACCACGACCGTGGATCGCGGACACCGGGTGCGGCTCGCCGAGCCCCAGGTTCCAGAGAGCCGCGGCTTCGGGCTCCTGGCGGGCGTCGTCGATCTTGTTCGCGACGAGGAACACGGGCTTGCCGCTCTTGCGCAGCAGCTTGACCACGTGCTCGTCGGTCGACGTGGCGCCGACCATCGCGTCGACCACGAACAGCACGACATCGGCGAGATCGATGGCGACCTCGGCCTGCATCGCGACGGAACGGTCGATGCCGCGGGCGTCGGGTTCCCAGCCTCCGGTGTCGACGAGCGAGAACCGGCGGTCGGCCCATTCGGCCTTGTACGTCACGCGGTCGCGGGTCACCCCTGGGGTGTCCTCGACGACGGCCTCGCGGCGGCCGAGGATGCGGTTCACGAGCGCCGACTTGCCGACGTTCGGTCGTCCGACGATCGCGACGACGGGCAGAGCGGGGAAGAACTGGATGCCGTCCTCGCCGAGGGTGATGCCGGCCAGGAGGGCGGCATCCTCATCGTCGAGGTCGTAGTCCGCGAGACCGGCGCGCAGGGTCTCCGCGCGGGCTTCGGCGAGCTGCTCGTCGAGCGACTCCATCTTCTCCGCGAGACGGTCGGGGCCGCCTTCGTATTCGTCATCAGCCATGGTGTACTCCTCGGATTCGTTCGATCACCGAAAGCACGGCGTCGATGGTCTGGGGGAAATCGAGCTCCGTCGAGTCGACGATCTCGACGCCGTCCGCGGCGTTCAAGAAGTCGACGACGGCGCTGTCGGAGGCGTCGCGCTTGTGCAGGGCGGCAGCGACGGCATCCGCGTTCTCGCCGGCGAGTTCGCCGGCGCGTCGAGCGGCGCGCACTTCGGGCGCCGCGGTGAGCAGGATGCGCACGGGCGCATCAGGGGCGACGACGGTCGTGATGTCACGGCCCTCGACGACGACAGCGGGGTATGACGCCTCGGCGACGAGCGAGCGGAACAGCTCGTTCACCTGCGCGCGCACCTCGGGCACCCGGGCGACGCCGCTCACGGCGCCGGACACCCGGGGTTCGCGGATCGCGTCCGTGACGTCGGTATCGCCGACGCGCACCCCCCGATCATCGGGGTCGAGACCGAGGTGCACGGGGAACTCGGAGGCCGCGGCGCGCACGGATGCGGCGTCCTCCGTGTCGGCGCCCTGCTCGAGCACGTGCCAGGCCAGCGCACGATAGGCCGATCCGGTGTCGAGATACCCGAATCCGAGACGACGAGCGATCTCCTTCGAGACGCTCGACTTCCCGGAACCCGCCGGCCCGTCGATCGCGATGAACTTCGTCGCATCAGTCATTCGTGTTCCCCGCAATCCGCCAGCCGCGCTCCTGCAGCCCCGTGACCGCGCCGTGCAGCGCCGCCGGCTCGACGCTGATCTCCGCGAGGCCGAACTGCGCCCCGGGCGAGTGCTCGAGTCGCAGGTCTTCGACGTTGACGCCGAGTTCTCCGAGCTCTCCGAAGAGCCGTCCGAGCTGCCCCGGGGTGTCGTCGATCATCACCACGAGCGACTCGAAGCGCTGGTTCTGTCCGTGCTTGCCCGGCAGCCGATCGACGCCGTCGTTGCCGTGGCGGATCGTCTCGGCGACCACGCGCCGAGCACCGGGAGCGCCGGGATCGCGCAGGGCATCCGCGACCTGTCGAAGGTCTGCGGCGAGGGAGTCGAGGATCTCCACGACGGGTCCGGCGTTGGCGCCCAGGATCTGGACCCAGAGCTCGGGCGCGGACGCCGCGATGCGGGTGGTGTCGCGGACACCCTGACCGGAGAGACGCAGCGCTCCCTCCTCGGCCTCGGCGAGACGCCCGGCGAGGAGGCTGGCGACGACCTGCGGCACGTGCGAGGTGAGCGCGACGGAGCGGTCGTGCTCCTCGGGCGTCATCTCCAGCGGCATGGCGCCGACGTCGAGCGCCAGCGCCTCCACGAGGGCCAGATCCGACGCCCTGGTCTCCTCGTCCCGGCAGACGACCCAGGGGCGTCCCATGAACAGGTCGGCACGCGCGGAGATCGCGCCCCCGCGCTCACGGCCGGCGAGCGGGTGCGAGCCGATGTAGCGCGTCAGGTCGACGCCGCGCGCCCGCAGCTCGCGGAAGGGCTCGAGCTTCACGCTCGCGACGTCGGTCACGACCGCGTCGGGATAGCGCTCGAGCTCGGCCTGGATGACATCGGCCGTGACGTCCGGCGGGACGGCGACGACGATCAGTGCGGGACGATCGTCGTCGGTCGCCGCGCGTCCCGCGCCGTAGTCGATCGCGAGGCGGAGCTGGGCGGGAGAAGCGTCCGTGAGCACCACGTCCGTGCCCTTCGTGCGCAGCGCATGCCCGATGCTGGAGCCCAGAAGACCGGCCCCGACCACGCGCACCGTGCCGGAGAGACGCGGCTCCACGGACCCGCGGGGCGCAGCGGACGACGGCTGGCGGCCCGTGGGCACACTCGTATCCGTCACGCATTCTCCTGATGGTCGCCTGATGCCTCAGCGGCACCGGAATCACGGCGCGACAAGGTGAGAAGCGCGCCGAGTTCGATTTTACCCAGTTCGCGCGTCTTTCCCGCCGGGAGCGTTCCCAGGTGGAGTGGGCCGAACTGGCGGCGCACCAGTTCGGTCACCGGGTGGCCGACCGCGGCGAGCATACGGCGGACGATCCGGTTGCGTCCGGAGTGCAGCGTGAGCTCCACGAGGCTCGATCCCCGGGAGCTGTCCAGCAGGCGCGCCTTGTCTGCTGCGATCACGCCGTCCTCGAGCTCGACGCCCTTCGTCAGGGTGCCGATCGTCTGCGCGGTGACGTTGCCCTCGACCTTGGCGATGTACACCTTCGTCACGCCGAAGGAGGGGTGCGCGAGCACGTGCGCGAGTTCGCCGTCGTTCGTCAGCAGCAGCAGTCCGCTGGTCTCGGCGTCGAGGCGGCCGACGTTGTACAGACGCTCCTCGTACTTGTCGGTGAAGCGTCGAAGATCCGGCCGACCGTTCTCGTCCTTCATGCTGCTGACGATGCCGGCGGGCTTGTTGAGCATGATGTAGCGCTTCGAGACGTCGAGCTGCACCGCCATCCCGTCCACGTCCACGAGATCGGTCGCGGGGTCCACACGACGACCGAGCTCGGTGACCGTGATCCCGTTCACCCGGATGCGCCCCTCCACGATGTAGTCCTCGACCACGCGGCGGGAGGCGACGCCGGCAGCGGCGAGCACCTTCTGCAGGCGGACGCCCTGGGGGGCGTCGGTGGAGTCGGTGGAGGCGTCGAAGCCGCTCATCGGATGGTCCCTTCGTTGAAACTGGATAGTTGTCGGGCGGGTGCCGAGGTCATCGGATCACGCCCTCATCGAAGCCGTCGGCGCCGTCGTCGAGCAGCGGCGAGATCGGGGGAAGATCGTCGAGGGAGTTGATGCCGAGGTGCTGCAGGAGGGCATCCGTCGTCCCGTAGTTGATGGCGCCGGTCTCGGCATCGGCGAAGAGCTCCGTGATCAGACCGCGCGCGAGCAGCGTGCGCACGACCGAGTCGACGTTCACCGCGCGGATGGACGCGACCTGGCTGCGCGTCACCGGCTGCTTGTAGGCGATCACCGCGAGGGTCTCGAGCGCGGCCTGCGAGAGCCGGGCCGGAGCCTGCCCGCCGACGAACTCCGCGACGAGGTCGTCGTGGTCCTCGCGCACGTACAGTCGCCACCCGCCGCCGACCTCGCGCAGCTCGAATCCGCGACGCGGACCCTGCCCCCGGCCGTCGTAGTCGTCGACCAGGGTCTCGATGGTCTGACGCACCGCCGCGACCGGCGCTCCCACTGCCGCGGCGAGGGCGACGAGTCCGAGCGGCTCGTCGATGATCATCAGGATCGCCTCGATGCGCTCCGAGAGAGGGGTGTCGCGCACGATCTCGTCCGTCGCGGCCGTCGCATCATCGGTCATAGTCGGCTCCCAGCGTCGCCAGTGTCTCGTCCGACCAGGAGTCGGCTGCCCAGCGCAGCGTGAGCTCGCCGAGCGGTTCCAGTTGTTCGAAGGACAGTGCCGCGTGCCGGTACAGCTCCAGCACCGAGATGAAGCGGGCCACCACGATGCCCGGTTCCCGCACGCCCGAGACGAGCTCGCGGAAGCTCAGCGATTCGGTGCCTCGCAGCAGCGTGACGACGATCGCGGCCTGCTCGCGGATGCTGACCAGCGGAGCGTGCAGGTGGTCGAGACCGACGTGCGGGATCTCCTTGGGCGCGAAGGCCAGCAGCGCGAGAGCGGCGAAGTCGTCGGCGGTGAGAGACCACACCAGCTCGGGTGTCTTGCGTCGATGCTTCTCGTCGAGCCGGACCGCACGGACGTGTCGACGATCCTCCCGCCGGAGGCACCGGGCGAACCACGCCGAGACCTCCTTGAAGGCGCGGTACTGCAGCAGACGGGCGAACAGCAGGTCGCGTGCTTCCAGGAGAGCCACGGATTCGGCATCGACGAGCTCACCCTGGGGCAGCAGACCCGCGACCTTCATGTCGAGCAGCGTCGCCGCGACCACCAGGAACTCCGATGCCTGATCGAGCTCCTCCTCGTCGCCGAGGCCGCGCAGGTAGGTGATGAATTCGTTCGTGACCGCGCTGAGAGACACCTCGGTGATGTCCATCTCGTGCTTCGAGATGAGGGTCAGCAAGAGGTCGAACGGGCCGTCGAAGTTCGACAGCGCGACACGGAATCCCTCGGCGGCCGGTTCCTGAACCGACTCGACCGGCTCAGCGGCCGCTTCGACGGAGCTCTCGACGATGCTCTCGTCAGGCGACGGCGCCACGGGCGACCAGCTCCCGCGCCAGCCGCAGGTACGCCTGCGCGGCAGCGTGCTCCGGTGCGAACTCCGTGATGGGCACACCCGAGACCGATGCATCCGGGAACTTCACGGTGCGGCCGATCACGGTCTCCAGCACATCGTCGCCGAACGCCTCGACGACGCGCTCGAGCACCTCGCGCGAGTGCAGGGTGCGCGGGTCGTACATCGTGGCGAGCAGACCGTCCATGGTGATCGACGGGTTCAGACGGTCGCGCACCTTGTCGATCGTCTCGATGAGCAGCGCGACGCCGCGCAACGCGAAGAACTCGCACTCCAGCGGGATGATGACGCCGTGCGCCGCCGTCAGCGCGTTGACGGTGAGCAGCCCGAGCGAGGGCTGGCAGTCGATCAGGATGACGTCGTACTCCCCCGTGACCTGGCGCAGGACACGGGCGAGGATCGTCTCACGGGCGACCTCGTTGACGAGGTGCACCTCGGCGGCAGAGAGGTCGATGTTCGCCGGCATCACATCGAGACCCTCGACACCCGAGGCGACGATCGCGTCGTGCGCGTCGCGCTTGGTGTCGAGAAGGAGGTCGTAGACGGTCGGCACGTCGTGCGTCTGGATGCCGAGCCCGGCCGACAGCGCGCCCTGCGGGTCGAAGTCGACCGCCAGCACCTTGCGTCCGTACTCCGCGAGCGACGCCGCGAGGTTGATGGTGGTCGTCGTCTTGCCGACGCCGCCCTTCTGATTGCACAGGGCGATGATGCGCGCGGGGCCGTGGGATTTCAGCGGCTCCGGAGTCGCGAACCCGTGATACGGGCGGCCGGTGGGTCCCATGGGAGTGTCGTCGGCTTTCTGTGCCTTCGCCCTGGACTTCGCTCTTTCAGCCACCGATTCTCCTGCTCCTTCGTGCTTGATCGATTGTAGCGGCCAGCCCCTTCCCCGTCGTCCCGGCGCGCCAGCGTCACGCGCCGCGCAGCGCAGCGACCGGCTCGATGCGTGCGGCGCGTCGCGCCGGATACCAGCCCGAGGCCCACCCGACACCCGCGCCGAGGACGGCTCCGGCGATGGCGACGAGGGGGTCGGTCACCGGAGCCCACCCCTGCACAGCGGCCACGATGATCACCGCGATCACGCCGACGGCGGCGCCGATGATGCCGCCGATGAACCCGATCACGATGGACTCCACCATGAACTGCGCGCCGATCTGACGGCGCGTCGCCCCGAGGGCGCGGCGCAGGCCGATCTCCCCGATCCGCTCCATGACCGAGAGCAGGGTCACGTTCGCGATCCCCAGCCCACCCGCGAGCAGGGCGATCACCCCGAGGATCAGGAAGACCACGTTCACGTCCGCCTGCACGTTCCGGCTCAGATCCGAGGATGCCGCCGGCGCGCGCGCCTCGAGAGACTCCGGATCGTCGGGCTGCAGGGCGAGCACCGACTGCTCGGCGACCTGCGGTCCGGCCCCGACGACGATGTGGATCGCGAGCTCGGACGGCGCCGCGAGCGCGAAGTCCGCCCGCGCGGTGCCCTGCGGGATGATCACCGAGTCCACGAGATCGGAGCGCCGGTCCATGCCGTCCACGATCCCGATGACGGCGTAGGCGACCCCCGCGATGAAGACCGAGGGCTGCGAGTCGATCCGGTTGATGCCCATCCGCTCGGCCGCCCGCTGCCCCAGGACCGCCACGCGATCTCCCCGGGAGTCGTGCCCTTCGTCGAAGAAGCGGCCGGTCACGAGCGTGCCCTCCGCCGCATCGAGCAGGTCGGCGGTGGTCGCGAACAGGCGCGGAGAGGCCGCGATGGGGGCGGACGGGTCGTTCACCGGCACCGCCGTGATCGTCTCGCCATCCGCCAGGGCGACCTCGCCGATCAGCGCCGCGCCGTCGACGCCCGCCAGCAGCCGCACACGCTCGGGCGCATCCCAGGGCAGCCGTCCGGCAGCCACCGTGGTGTTCTGCGCCCCGGACTGCGCCTTCGCCGCGGTCACCACGACCTGGGTCGCCGCGACGCCGTCGAACTGGCGTGCGATCTGCGCGGCCGCGGTCTGGGCGAAGCCGAGCGTCGCGACGAGTGAGGCGATGCCGAGCACGGTGCCCAGGATGGTCATCACCAGTCGAGCAGGGCGCGAGCCGATGTCCGCGGTCGCCTCGGCCACGAGATCCTGGAACGTGAAGCGGTCGGCATGCGCCACCGCGGGCAGCAGCACCGTGGTCGATCCGGCCGGCGCGGGATCGGCCTCCGATACCGTGACCTCGTCGTCGGGCGGCAGGGCGTCGGCGGGCGACGAGGACCTGCGCCGCCAGGGCCTGCGCGTCACAGTTCGCTCAATCTGCCGTCGGTGATCCGGATGCTGCGGCGGGCGCGCTGGGCGACCGCGTCGTCGTGCGTGATGACGATGAGGGTGAGCCCGTCATCGTTGAGCTCTTCGAAGAGCTCCATGACCTCGCCGGATGTGCGCTGGTCGAGGTTGCCGGTCGGTTCGTCGGCGAGCAGCAGCTGCGGGCCGCTGACGACGGCGCGCGCCACCGCGACGCGCTGCCGTTCTCCACCGGACAGGGAGCTCGGGAAGAAGTCGATCCGATGCCCCAGACCGACGCGGGTGAGCGCGGCCCTCGCCCTCGCCTCCCGCTCTCGTCGTGGGACGCCGCTGTACAGCATCGGCATCAGCACGTTGTCGAGCACGGTGCGCCGCGGGAGCAGATGGAACGACTGGAAGACGAAGCCGATGAAGCGGGCGCGCACCGCGGCACGCTCATCGTCGCTCAGGTCGCCGGTCAGCGAGCCGGCCAGCCGGTACTCCCCCACACTCGGGCGATCCAGCAGACCCAGCAGATTGAGCATCGTCGATTTCCCCGACCCGCTCGGGCCCACGATCGAGATGTAGTCCCCGGGTGCGACCGAGAGCGACGCCGCCTTCAACGCCTGCACTTCGGGAGGGCCGGGGAACGACCTCGTGACGTCGCGGAGCTCGACGAGCGGCGGTGCCGGCGTCACCGGCCCACCACCACCAGATCGCCCTCGTCGAGATCCTCATCCACGGGCGTCACTTCCACGGCGCCCTTCGCGGCGAGACCCGTCTCGACGACCACGATGCGGGTCTCGGCATCCTTCCCGTCGCGGGGATCGGAGTCGACGACCTCGATCCGCGATTCGCCTCCGGGGCCGGCGGTGAGGGCCGCCAGCGGCACCGAGAGCACATCGCCCTCCGTCGCCCCGACCGCGATCCGCACGCGTACATTGCTGCCCTGCAGCTGAGTGATCTGCTCGGCGGTGAGGGCATCCGGTTCCAGCAGCACCTCCCACCGCGCCGCGTCGTCCTTGCCGGGCTTCAGCTCGGAGATCACCGCCCGGTGCTCCGCGCCGTCCGGCAGGTCGAACACGGCCTCGGCGCCGACCGCGAGCAGACGCGCGTCGGCATCCGCGGCCGCACCCGTGAGACGCACAGTGGCACCGGAGACCGTCATGGCGGCCCCCGACAGGATCGATCCGCGCTCCACGGTCACCGCGTCCACGCGCCGAGGCAGTTCGGTCAGGTAGAGCACCTCGCTGGAGGGCAGGTAGGGCAGCACACTCCGTCGGGCGTCCTCGAGCGCTTCCTGGGCGGAGGTCACCTGCGCCCGAGCCGCATCGAGAGCCGACCTCTCGGCTCCGGTGTCCTTCGCGGCATGGAGCTGATCGCGCTCCAGGCGTGCGGTCTTGAGATCCCACTCCGCCTGTTGCACGCCCTCCCCGGCGGCCTTCGCCGCCGCGAGCGCCTGCTCGGCCTGAGCGACCTTCACGTCCGCCTGCCAGGCGTCCACCGCGCTCGGCCCGGCCCCGGCAGCGTTCACGGCCTGCTGCGCCTGCGTCACGCCGCTTTCCGCAGAGCGCACGCCCTCCTCCGCGCTCCGGACCGCGTCGGATGCTCCTTCCTCCGGCGCCGGCGCGGGATAGCCGACCTGCGCGTACAGCTGTCCGACCGCGTCCGCCGTCGCGCGGTCGAACACGTTCGAGTTCACATCCCCCGCGTCGATGCCGAGACCGACCAGCGCCTGCTTCAACTGGATCACGTCCGGCCCCGAGACTCCGTAACGCAGCGTCCGGTATGCCGGAAGCTCGCCGGGCAGCACGATGACCGGGCGCCCGACCACCTCGAGTGCGACGGAGAGCGGATTCAAGGTCGCCCCGACCTCGGGGACCTGTCCGGTGACCACGGCGGCGCCGGAGATCGCGGAGCTGTCGAGCGTGACCTCCACCGCATCCGCGTAGCCGACATCGGCACGCAGCGTGACGTCGTTGCTGAGGGGGCCGAACTCGACGGGCACGGTCACCAACCCGGCGTCGGGCGCGTCGGCGCTGGAGGCGTCCGGGGTGAACAGGAAGCGTCCCACCAGCAGCCCCGCCACCAGGCACACGACGGCGGCGAGAGCGACGATCCACAGCGTGCGATTGCCGCTGACGACGCGCCTCCAGCCACTCACCCGGGACATGTCAGCATCCTCGACGGCCTCGGTCTCGACGATCTCGTCGTCGACGGCGGGGCCATCGGTCAGCTCGGCGGGCAACTCCGTGGTCGGTGCGTCTTCCTCACGCATCACTTGCTCTGCTCGGCAGCAGCCTTGAACGCGTCGAGCTCCGCCTTGTTGTCGGCGATGAACTTCTCCTCGTTCGCGAATTGGATCTTCAGCGACTCCTCGAGGTATGAGGTCTTCTCCCGGCACTCGAGATCAACCAGCGCGAGTTCGATCTCACGCTCGCCCAGCGCCTTCATCTCCGGGCTCTCGCTCGGGTCCACGAAGTCCGTCGATTCCGGATCGATCGCTTCCGAGCCGTCGCCGTAGGCGCTCTCGTACAGAGCGGTCTGCTCATCGGCGATCGACTGCATCGCCTCCGTCTGCATCGTGAAGCCCGGCTCGCCGGCGTCCGCCATGCACGTGGCCCACTCGGCATTCAGCTCGGCGAGCTCCGGGGACTCCTGGGACGACGTCCACAGCTCCTCCATCTTCGTGCGCAGGTCCGCGAACTCATCGCTCTGCCAGACGTCGTCGCCATCCACTTCGTGCTGCGCCCACCCCTGGCAGCCGGCGGTCTCCCAGTTGTACTCGTAGCTGCCGTCCTCGCTCATCTCCTCCTCCGTGGGAGACGGGCCGTAGAGCACCTCGTAGAACGCGGTCTGCTCCGACTCCGACAGCGACTCGACGTAGTCCTGGTTCGGATCCACGTACTCATCCTCGGTGGGGTCCCCCTGCTCCTCGCTGAACGGGCTGGTCACCATGCCGTAGCCGTACTTCTCCACCCATTCGCGCTTCTCGGGCTCCCACTGCCCGTCGGAGTCCGACACCATCATGCCGGTGCTGCTGACGTTCGGCGAGTACTCGAAGCCCTCCTCGGTCATGCATTCCGCGACGAGCTCCTCGACCTGACGCTGGTTCTCCTCGGCCTGCTTCTGCTGCTCCTCCGGGGAGAGGTCACCGCCCCACGCCGCCGCCACGTACTGGTTCAGCGGGGAGTCCTCGTAGGTGAGTCCGTCGTCTCCGGGAGCGCCGGAGCATCCGGCGAGGACGAACACCATGGCGGTCGCCGCGAGCGCGGCAAGAGGACCGGTGGAACGCATGTGAGGACTCCTTTGTGCGGCCGACGGAAGTCGGAAGTCCCCAGATTAGACAATCGTCTGGATTTTCCGCGTCCCCCTAAAGGATGACCTCCACCGCGTCGATCGGATCGGACCGGGTGGCGGAGTCCGCGGCCGGCTCAGCGCGCGCGCGGGTGCGATGTGGCGTAGATGTCACGCAGCGCGTCGACGGACACGTGCGTGTAGATCTGCGTCGTGGCCACCGACGCATGCCCCAGCAGCTCCTGCACGACGCGGACATCGGCGCCGCCCTGCAGCAGGTGGGTGGCGAACGAATGACGCAGGGTGTGCGGCGAGACATCCGCGGTGATCTGCGCCCGTTCCGCGGCCGAACGGATCACCAGCCAGGCGCTCTGACGCGAGAGCGGGGCGCCGCGCAGCCCCAAGAACAGACGGGCGGAGGCGCGGCCGTGGGCGGCCAGCTGCGGACGAACGCGGGTCAGGTATGCGTCCACCGCGGTGCGGGCGTACGACCCGATCGGCACGATGCGCTCCTTCGACCCCTTGCCGCGCAGCCGGAGCACGTCGCCGTGGGCGAGATCGTCGACGTCGAGGCCCACCGCCTCCGACACCCGGGCACCGGTCGCGTACAGCAGCTCCAGCAGTGCACGATCGCGGATGCCGAGCGGCTCCTCCGCTGACGGGGCGGCAAGCAGGCGCTCGACCTGATCGATCGTGAGTGCTTTGGGCAGCCGACGACCGGCCTTCGGCGGGCGCAGTCGGCCGCTCGGGTCATCGACCTCGATCCCCTCCCGCACGAGGAACCGGTGCCAGCTGCGGACGGAGGACTGCAGGCGCGCCAGACTCGACGCGGCCGGCGGCGGCACGGTTTCCGCTCGCTCGGCGACGAAGCGGCCGATCACGGCCGGGGTCACGTCCGCCGTGTCGACGATCCCGTCGTTCTCCAGCCAGCGCAGATAGACCTCGAGATCGCGTCGATATGCCGAGACGGTGTGCACGCTCAGACCGCGCTCGATCGTGACATGTCGCAGGTAGGCGTCGAGCGCGCGTTCGAGCTCCATGCTCAGCCCCGGTCGCGACGCCTCTGGGCCGTCGCCAGCACTCCGATGCTGAGGATGCCGTTGCGCATGCGTCCGTCGAGCACCGCCTCCACCGCGTCATCCAGCGGCACCCACTCCACGCGGATGTCGGCTTCCTCGTCCTCCCGGGCGTGTGCCGCCGCGGCGGGCGAGATCCCGGTCGCCAGGAACAAGTGGATGATCTCGTCGTTGCCGCCGGGGGTCGTCCACGAGGAGACCAGCGGCTCCCAGTGCGCGGCCACGAGGTCCGCCTCCTCCGCGAGCTCACGACGGGCGGCCTCCAGGGGCTCCTCCCCCGCGACATCGAGGAGTCCGGCCGGGAGCTCCCAGTCGCGGTGGCGGATCGGATGCCGGTACTGCTGGATCAGCAACACCCGGCCGTCGTCGTCGAGGGCCACGATCGCCACGGCCCCGGTGTGCACCACGTACTGGCGACGGATCTCCCCGTCGCCGTAGCGCACACGGTCATCACGGACGTCCCACACCGCGCCCCGGTACGCCAGATCGCTGTGGAGCACCTCGGGGTCGAAGGGCTCGTCCCGCAGGTCGACCCGGCTTCCCGGATTCGTCTCAGGCATCGGCGCTGACATCGAACAGCTCGCTCGAGCGGTGCCGGTCGATCGCGGCACCGATGAGACCGCGGAACAGCGGGTGCGGTGCGGTCGGACGCGAGCGCAGCTCGGGATGCGCCTGGGTCGCGATGTAGTACGGGTGCACGTCGCGCGGGAGTTCCACGTACTCGACGAGATCGAGTTCGGGGTTCAGACCGGAGAACACCAGCCCGGCCTCCGAGAGGCGGTCCCGATAGGCGTTGTTGACCTCGTAGCGGTGACGATGACGCTCGGACGCCTCAGCGGACCCGTAGAGCTCACGCGCGAGGGAACCCTCCGCGAGAGCCGCCTGGTAGAGCCCCAGACGCATCGTGCCGCCCAGGTCCCCGCCGTCGAGGATCGAGACCTGCTCGGCCATCGTCGCGATCACGGGTTCTGCGGTGTCGGGATCGAACTCGCTCGACGACGCGCCGGCGATGCCCGCCACGTCGCGTGCGTACTCGATCACCATGCACTGCAGCCCGAGGCAGAGTCCGAGCGTGGGGATGCCCTGCTCGCGCGCGAACTTCAACGCGCCGAGCTTGCCCTCGATCCCGCGGATGCCGAAGCCACCCGGCACGCAGATGCCGTCGAGCTCGGACAGCTGCTCCTGGGCGCCCTCAGGCGTCTCGCACCGATCCGAGGGGATCCAGCGGATGTTGACCTTGGTCTCCTGAGCGAAGCCGCCGGCCTTGAGCGCCTCGGTGACCGAGAGGTAGGCGTCGGGAAGATCGATGTACTTGCCCACGAGACCGATCGTGACCTCGTGCTTCGGGTTGTGGACCGCGTGCAGCACCTTGCTCCAGCGGGTCCAGTCGACCTCGTCGGCGGCCTTCTCGTCCAGGCCGAGACGGCGGACGATGTAGGAGTCGAGACCCTGATCGTTCAGCGTCGACGGGATGTCGTAGATGCTCGGCAGATCGACCGTGTTGATGACGCCTTCGGCATCGACGTCACACATCAGGGCGATCTTGTTGCGGTTGCTCGCGCTGACCGGCCGGTCGCTGCGCAGCACCAGGGCGTCGGGCTGGATACCCACCTGACGCAGAGCCGCCACGGAGTGCTGCGTCGGCTTGGTCTTCTGCTCACCGGAAGCGCCCATGAACGGGACGAGGGAGACGTGTACGAAGAACACGCTGTCGCGGCCGAGCTCGTGACGGAGCTGGCGCGCGGATTCGAGGAAGGGCTGCGACTCGATGTCGCCGACCGTTCCGCCGACCTCGGTGATGATGACGTCCGGGCGCGGCTCTTCGCTCGCCTGCAGACGCATGCGCCGCTTGATCTCGTCCGTGATGTGCGGGATCACCTGCACCGTGTCGCCGAGGTACTCGCCGCGGCGCTCGCGCGCGATGACCTGGGAGTAGATCTGGCCGGTCGTGACGTTCGCCGCCTCGGACAGGTTGATGTCGAGGAAGCGCTCGTAGTGGCCGATGTCGAGGTCGGTCTCGGCTCCGTCATCCGTGACGAAGACCTCGCCGTGCTGGAACGGATTCATCGTGCCCGGGTCGACGTTCAGATACGGATCGAGCTTCTGCATCACGACGCGGAGACCGCGAGCGGTGAGAAGGTTTCCGAGGCTGGCGGCGGTGAGCCCCTTGCCCAGAGACGAGACGACACCGCCCGTCACGAAGATGTGCTTCGTGGTGAAAGAGCGCTGCGTGGTGTCGTTCTTGGGTCCCGCTTGAGAAGAGTTCATCACGGGCTTCGATCCTATCAGGCCGTCGGGGCCCCGAGGCTGAGAAGCTCTCGGGCATGGGTGAGTGCGGCATCCGAATCGGTCAATCCGGACAGCAGCCGGGCCATCTCGGCCTCGCGTTCGGCGCCGTCCAGGCGGCGGACGCTCGACGCGGTGACCGCTCCGTCATTGGCTTTCACGACGGAGAGATGGTTGGTCGCGAAGGCGGCGACCTGCGCGAGGTGCGTGACGGCGATGACCTGCGACTTCTCCGCGAGCCGGGCGAGTCGTCGCCCGACTTCGATCGCGGCAGCCCCGCCGATACCGGCGTCGACCTCGTCGAACACGAACGTCGGCACCGGGTCCGTGGCGGCGATCACGACCTCGATCGCGAGCATCACCCGGGAGAGCTCGCCACCCGAGGCACCCTTGGCGACCGAGCGGGGTTCGGCGCCCGGATGCGGGGCGAGCAGGATCGACACGTCGTCGCGCCCGTGCGTGGTCTCGGCACCGGCGGCGACGGCCACGACGAGCCGCGCATCCGGCATCGCGAGGGCGCTGAGCTCCTCGCTGACGGCGGTCCCGAGGCGCTCTGCGGCGGCGGTGCGGGCTGCCGTGAGCGTCTCGGCTCGCGCGTCGAGCTCCGCCCGCACCGCATCGCGCTCAGCGGTCAGCCGCTCGACGCGATCGCCGTCGTCGTCGAGTTCGGCCAGGCGGGCGGATCCGGTCTGCCACACCTCGAGCGCCTCGTCAAGAGAACCGTGGGCGCGGATCAGCACACCGAGCGCGGCGCGGCGCTCCTCCACGGTCGCGAGCTCGTGCGGTCCGGTCTCGTCGAGGTCGGCGAGGTAGGCGGAGATCTGACCGGCGACATCCGCGATGCGGTAGCCGATGTCGGCCACCGTCTCGGCGATCTCCGTGAGCTGCGCATCCGCAGCGCGTTCCAGGGCGCGACGTGCCTCGGCGACCAGCATCGTCGCATCGGGCTCGCCGTCCTCGTTCGACAGCGCACCGTGCGCCAGGGCGGCGGCGGCCCGGAGCTCTTCGGCGTTGGCGAGACGTTCCGCCCGTGCGGTGAGCTCCTCGTCCTCCCCCGCCTGAGGCGCGGTGGCCTCGATCAGTGCGAGAGCGTCTCGCAGCCGCGTGGCCTCTTCGGACCGGCGATCCTGATTCTGGGTGATGTCGGCGATCTCGACGTCGAGATCGCGCCAGCGTGCGAAGGTCGTCGCATAGGCGGTGAGGGCTGAGGCGATCGGCTCTCCTCCGAAACGGTCGAGGGCATCCCGCTGCGCGGCGGCCGACCGCAGTCGGAGCTGCTCCGACTGTCCGTGGACGACGACGAGTTCCTCGGCGAGGGAGGACAGCACGCCGGCCGGTGCTGCGCGCCCGCCGACACTCGCCCGGCTGCGACCTTCCGCGCTGAGGGTGCGCGAGACGTACAGCTCGGCGGTCCCGGATCCTACCGGTTCGAGTTCGCCGCCGGCATCCGAGACGATGTCGGCCACGTCGCCCTGTTCCGGAACGATCCAGACGCCGGCGACCGATGCCTGCCCCGAGCCCGCACGGACGGCGCCGGAATCGGCCCGTTGGCCGAGCAGCAGACCGAGGCCGGTGACCACCATGGTCTTGCCGGCGCCGGTCTCGCCCGTGATGGCTGTGAAGCCCGGCCCGAGCGGCAGCACCGCGTCGGCGATGACGCCGAGCCCCTGGAGGCGCATCTCTTCGATCATGACGGCTTCCCCGGTTCCTGCCCGCGCCATCCCTCGACCGGCAGCTGGAACTTGCGCACCAGACGATCGGTGAAGGCGGTCGGATGCAGGCGCGCCAGGCGGACGGGGCGCGACGAACGCCGCACCACCACGCGAGCGCCCGGGGGCAGCTCGTGTGAGCGTCGACCGTCGCACCACAGGATGCCGGAGCCGCTGGTGCGCTCGAGCATCTCGATCGCGACGGAGGCATCGGGACTGACGACGAGTGGTTTGGCGAACAGCGCGTGCGCCGACAGCGGAACCACGGCGATGGCCTCGACGGTCGGCCAGATGACCGGTCCGCCGGCCGAGAAGTTGTAGGCGGTCGAGCCCGTCGGTGTCGACACGACCATGCCGTCGCATCCGAAGCTGGACAGCGGACGGCCGTCGATCTCGAGGACGACCTCGATCATGCGCTCGCGACTGGCCTTCTCGACCGTCGCCTCGTTCAGCGCCCAGGTCTCGTAGATCACCACGCCCTCGTTGTCCTTGACCCGGACCGACAAGGCGAGGCGGTCCTCGACGTCGTAGTCGCGAGCGATGACACGGCGCACCGCATCGTCCATCTCGTCGCGTTCCGTCTCGGCGAGGAAGCCCACATGGCCCATGTTGATGCCGAGCACCGGGGCGTTGCTGCTCCGCACGAGCTCGGCGGCACGCAGGATCGTCCCGTCGCCGCCGAGGACGATCGCGAGCTCGAGGTCGTTCGGGTCGACGGAGGCGCCGAGCACATCGACATCGGCGAAGATGCTGTCGACCGCGGCGAGCTCGACACGGTCGTCGGCGGCGAGCACCGGGCGCGCTCCCGCTCCCCGCAGCTCCTCCACCACCCGACGGGCGGCCGTCACCGTGTCGGCACGCCCGGCGTGGGCGACGACCAGGATGCTGCGCTCGTTCATCGTCCTCCTGCCAAAGCGTTGATGCGGTCCAACCATTCTGTCGGATTGCTGCCTCGGCCCGATGCGAGATGCACCAGGTACTCCGCGTTGCCGTGGGTGCCGAGGATCGGGGACGGCAAGATGCCGAGCATGCCCAGGCCCGCGTCCCAGGCGTTCCACACGATGCGCGCGACCGCATCCGCACGCGTCGCGGGATCGGTCACGATCCCACCCCGCACTGCGGTCCGGCCGACCTCGAACTGCGGCTTCACGAGGAGCACGATGTCGGCGTCGGGCGCGGCCACCGCGGCCACCGCCGGCAGCACGTGCTCGAGCGAGATGAAGGCCAGATCGCCGACGATCAGTGTGGGAGCGTCGTCTTCCCCGGTCGACTCGGCCAGGTTCTCGGGTGTCATGTAGCGGACGTTGTACCCTTCGACCACGATCACGCCGGGATCGGCCGCGATCACGGGGGCGAGCTGTCCGTGTCCGACATCGACGGCCAGCACGCGCCGCGCTCCGCGCTCACGCAGCACCTGGGTGAAGCCCCCGGTCGACGCGCCCATGTCGAGCGCCAGCCGCCCGGTCACGGGGACTCCGAATCCGTCGAGGGCGGCGATCAGCTTGTGCGCGGCCCGCCCGACGTAGTGGTCGGACGACGCGATGGTGATCTCGGCCTCGTCGCTCACCGGGGCCGAGGCCTTCACGACCGGACGACCGTTCACACTGACGAGACCGTCGGCGATCAGCGTGGCGGCGTGCGTGCGGGAGCGGGCGAGACCGCGAGAGGCGAGGGCGGCGTCGAGTCGCGTCATCGGGTACCGGAGGTCTCCCGCTGATCGAGCTTCGCTCCGCTGTCGAGGCGACGGGACAGCTCGTCGTGCAGCGCCGAGTAGGCATCGGCACGCGCAGGAAGAGGCTGCCCCTCGATCAGGCGCAGGCGACTCCACAGGCCATCGGTCGGCTCATTCGTCGTCACATCGCTCACGCTTCCACTGTACGCGGCGCGCCGGACACGCGCCGGAGGCACGACGACGCCCCGCGCAGACCGGGCCACCGTGATGGTCGGATCGCTCGGGCCCCGCGTCAGGGACGGTGGAACGGATCGTCGTAGAGCCGCTCCGGCACGCGCAGCACGAAGACGGGCGTCCCCGATGCCCAGATCGCGGCAGCTCCGGCACGGAGCAGATCGATCTGATCTCCGGATTCCGCCACGATCTCGACATCGGCGCCTCGGACGCGCACGGCCGCACCGTTGACGGAGAAGACACCGTCCTTCTCGACGGCACGGGGGTACGGCGCGTGGAGATCGCGGAGGTCGGCGAGGATGTAGGTCGGGCGTGAGCCCTCCGGAGCGGCCAGCACGTGCTTGGGGCGGTCGATGCCGGTGAGCACGAGAGCGGAGTCGATTCCGACGCGGCTGGCGCCGAGGATGTCGGTGTCCAGCCGATCCCCGATGAAGAGGGCCTTGCGTGCGGCGAAGCGGTCCACGGCCTCTGCGAAGATGGGGGCTTCCGGCTTGCCCGCCACGGTCGCGAGTCGGCCGATCGCCGTGTGCACCGCCGAGACGAGGGTGCCGTTGCCGGGAGCGACGCCGCGTTCCCGCGGGATGGTCCAGTCGGTGTTGGTGGCGATCCACGGGATGCCGCCTTCATCTTCGGGCACCTTGAGGGCGAACGCCGCCTCAGCCAGGTCGGTCCATGCCACCTCGGGCGCGAATCCCTGCACCACGGCGCGGGGCGCGTCTTCGGCGCTCCGCGTGACCGTGTAACCGGCCTTCTGCACCTCGTCGACCAGCCCGTCGCCGCCGACGACCATGATCACAGCCGGCGCCGGCACGATGTCCGCCAGCAGACGCATCGCCGCCTGCGGACTGGTGACCACATCGCTGGCAGCGACGTCAAGCCCGAGGCTTCGCAGATGCTCGGCGACCGAAGCATCCGTGCGCGAGGCGTTGTTGGTGATGTAGCCGATCCGCGCCGCCTTGGCTGCCTCGTTCAGGCTCTCCACCGCGAACGGCAGGGCGCCCGGACCGGCGTACACGACACCGTCCAGGTCAGCGAGCACCGTGTCGACGCCGTCCAGCGGCGTCGACACATCGCGCTTCCGCGAGAACAGGGCCACTACGCGTCCCGCTCCGACTCCTCGGCCTCGTCCTCGGTCTCGCCGAGAAGCTCGCGCACCTCGTCCTCGACCGTCGGTTCCGGGGCGGGCTCCGGCTCGACATCGGCGACAGCCTCGTCGTCCTCGGCATCGTCGACAGACTCGGCATCCTCGTCCGACACGGAGACGGACTCGTCGTCGTCGATGAACTCGCCCTCGATCAGGCCGTCCTCGATGATGATCTCTTCGTCACCGGCCGCGTCCACACCGAGGGCTTCGGCGGCGACATCGGCGCGATGGGCCCAGAACTCAGCCTCTTCCGTGCGTCCGAGGTCTTCGAGAACCGCTGCACGCGCGGCGAAGAGAGCGGGGCTCCACTCGAAGGCACGGTCAGGATCGAGCTCGGGGATCTCGAGCTCGCCGAGAGCCAGCTCCAGATCGCCCTGATCCAGACGAGCACCGGACATCGCGATGGCGAGAGCCACGCGAACAGGGGTGGGCAGCGCGGCACGATCGACGGCGCGGCCCGTCTCGAGCGCGCGATCGGGACGTCCGATACCGCGTTCGCTGTCGACCATCAGTGCGATCTGGTCATCCTTGCCGGAGATCCGGCGGAAGGTGCGCAGCTCGCGAAGCGCGAGCGCGAAATCCTCCGTCGCATATGCCGTGATGCCGAGCGTCTCGCGCACGATCGCGATGCGGCCGGCACGGCGAGACGCGGCCAGCGCATGCTGGTGCGCCAGAGCCGGATCCTCATCGATCAAGCGCGACGCCATGGCCAGGTGCAGGGCTACGACTTCGGCGTTCTCTTTGCTCAGCGTCTTGAGCTCATTGCGAGCGGACGAGTGGAGATCCTGCGGCGTGACATCGTCCGGAATGACGGGGTCATTGTGACGCGGACGCTCGTCCGCCGCCTGCACCGGACGCTCGCGTCCGGCTCCCCCGCGCTGCGGGTATGCGGAACGACCGCGCTCCCGATCGTTGCTGTCGCGACGGGGAGCAGAGCCACCATCGCGGCTGTAGCCGCCCTCTCGACGCGGGGCCGAGTTGTTGTCGCGGTTGTAGCCGCCCTCGCGACGAGGGGCCGACCCACCATCGCGGTTGTAGCCACCCTCACGACGAGGCGCAGAGTTGCTGTCGCGGTTGTAACCACCCTCACGACGAGGCGCAGAGTTGCTGTCGCGGTTGTACCCGCCCTCACGACGAGGCGCAGAGTTGCTGTCGCGGTTGTAACCACCCTCACGACGAGGGGCAGAACCACCGTCCCGGTTGTACCCACCCTCACGACGCGGCGCGGAACCACCGTCACGGTTGTACCCACCCTCACGACGGGGCGCGGAACCACCGTCACGGTTGTACCCACCCTCACGACGGGGCGCGGAGTTGTTGTCTCGGTTGTACCCGCCCTCACGACGAGGCGCAGAACCACCGTCACGGTTGTACCCACCCTCACGACGGGGCGCAGAACCGCCATCGCGGTTGTACCCACCCTCACGACGAGGCGCAGAACCACCGTCACGGTTGTACCCACCCTCACGACGGGGCGCGGAGTTGTTGTCGCGGTTGTACCCGCCCTCACGACGGGGCGCAGAACCACCATCGCGGTTGTACCCGCCCTCACGACGAGGCGCGGAGTTGTTGTCTCGGTTGTACCCGCCCTCACGACGAGGTGCAGAACCACCATCGCGGTTGTACCCGCCCGTGCGCGGGGCACGATCGGAGCCGCGGTCGTCGCTATTCCGCCGAGGCGCGCTGTCGCGATCGTTGTATGCGGGACGCCCACCAGAAGCGCGGTGACCACGCGACCCGCTGTCGTCGTTGCGACGCGGACGGCGCTGTTCCTCTTCTGGCATGATGCTCCCTATTCTTTCGTGTAAACGCAAAATGGCCACCCAACGATGGGTGGCCATTTTGACTAAAAGGAGTCCGGCGGTGTCCTACTCTCCCACAGGGTCCCCCCTGCAGTACCATCGGCGCTGTGAGGCTTAGCTTCCGGGTTCGGAATGTAACCGGGCGTTTCCCTCACGCTATGGCCGCCGAAACACTATTGATGTTTCAATCAAACACATAACAAAGTCATTGTTGTTATGCGGTTCTCGACCGTACATCGAGAACCACTCAGTGGACGCGTAGCACCAACAAACGGTGTGTTATCAAGTCATCGGCTTATTAGTACCAGTCAGCTGCACACGTTACCGTGCTTCCACATCTGGCCTATCAACCCAGTAGTCTGGCTGGGAGCCTCTCACCCGAAGGTATGGAAGTCTCATCTTGAGGCCGGCTTCCCGCTTAGATGCTTTCAGCGGTTATCCATCCCGAACGTAGCTAATCAGCGGTGCTCCTGGCGGAACAACTGACACACCAGAGGTTCGTCCAACCCGGTCCTCTCGTACTAGGGTCAGATCCTCTCAAACTTCCTACGCGCGCAGCGGATAGGGACCGAACTGTCTCACGACGTTCTAAACCCAGCTCGCGTACCGCTTTAATGGGCGAACAGCCCAACCCTTGGGACCTACTCCAGCCCCAGGATGCGACGAGCCGACATCGAGGTGCCAAACCATGCCGTCGATATGGACTCTTGGGCAAGATCAGCCTGTTATCCCCGAGGTACCTTTTATCCGTTGAGCGACAGCGCTTCCACAAGCCACTGCCGGATCACTAGTCCCGACTTTCGTCCCTGCTCGACCTGTCAGTCTCACAGTCAAGCTCCCTTGTGCACTTACACTCGACACCTGATTACCAACCAGGTTGAGGGAACCTTTGGGCGCCTCCGTTACTTTTTGGGAGGCAACCGCCCCAGTTAAACTACCCACCATGCACTGTCCCTGAACCGGATTACGGTTCGAAGTTAGATATCCAGAGTGACCAGAGTGGTATTTCAACAATGACTCCACACGAACTGGCGTCCATGCTTCAAAGTCTCCCACCTATCCTACACAAGCCACACCGAACACCAATACAAAGCTATAGTAAAGGTCACGGGGTCTTTCCGTCCTGCTGCGCGTAACGAGCATCTTTACTCGTAATGCAATTTCGCCGAGTTCGCGGTTGAGACAGTTGGGAAGTCGTTACGCCATTCGTGCAGGTCGGAACTTACCCGACAAGGAATTTCGCTACCTTAGGATGGTTATAGTTACCACCGCCGTTTACTGGGGCTTAAATTCTCAGCTTCGCCTTGCGGCTAACCGGTCCTCTTAACCTTCCAGCACCGGGCAGGCGTCAGTCCGTATACATCGTCTTGCGACTTGGCACGGACCTGTGTTTTTAGTAAACAGTCGCTACCCACTAGTCTCTGCGGCCTCCAAACGCTTTTGGGAGTAAATCCCTATACGCCGAAGGCCCCCCTTCTCCCGAAGTTACGGGGGCATTTTGCCGAGTTCCTTAACCACGATTCTCTCGATCTCCTTGGTATTCTCTACCTGACCACCTGAGTCGGTTTGGGGTACGGGCGGCTTGAACCTCGCGTCGATGCTTTTCTTGGCAGCATAGGATCATCCACTTTTTATCCGCATCGTGTCTCAGCCTATGTGAGAGACGGATTTGCCTATCTCTCGGCCTACGCACTTGCACCAGGACTACCATCGCCTGGCTGGACTACCTTCCTGCGTCACACCTGTTAATACGCTAACCGCACCAGAATGGGGTCGTGCGCTAGGCCCAACGCGTCACCCCGAAGGGATCAGTCACTGGGATTCAGACACTTAGCACTACTGGATTAGCTTGGGCGGTTCTTCGCCGGTACGGGAATATCAACCCGTTGTCCATCGACTACGCCTGTCGGCCTCGCCTTAGGTCCCGACTTACCCAGGGAAGATTAGCTTGACCCTGGAACCCTTGGTCTTTCGGAGGACGTGTTTCTCACACGTCATTCGCTACTCATGCCTGCATTCTCACTCGTGTAGCCTCCACGGCTGGTTCACACCGCCGCTTCGCTGGCCACACGACGCTCTCCTACCCATCAATACGGCTGGACCACGAAGGCCTACCAAAAATATCAATGCCACAACTTCGGTGGCGTGCTTGAGCCCCGTTACATTGTCGGCGCGGAATCACTTGACCAGTGAGCTATTACGCACTCTTTCAAGGGTGGCTGCTTCTAAGCCAACCTCCTGGTTGTCAAAGCAACTCCACATCCTTTCCCACTTAGCACGCGCTTTGGGACCTTAGTTGGTGGTCTGGGTTGTTTCCCTCTCGACTATGAAGCTTATCCCCCACAGTCTCACTGCTGCGCTCTCACTTACCGGCATTCGGAGTTTGGCTGACGTCAGTAACCTTGTAGGGCCCATCGGCCATCCAGTAGCTCTACCTCCGGCAAGAAACACGCAACGCTGCACCTAAATGCATTTCGGAGAGAACCAGCTATCACGAAGTTTGATTGGCCTTTCACCCCTATCCACAGCTCATCCCCTCAGTTTTCAACCTAAGTGGGTTCGGTCCTCCACGACGTCTTACCGTCGCTTCAACCTGGCCATGGATAGATCACTTCGCTTCGGGTCTAGGACATGCGACTGAATCGCCCTATTCAGACTCGCTTTCGCTACGGCTACCCCACACGGGTTAACCTCGCCACATATCGCTAACTCGCAGGCTCATTCTTCAAAAGGCACGCTGTCACCCCTACTAAGGAGGCTCCAACGGTTTGTAAGCAAACGGTTTCAGGTACTATTTCACTCCCCTCCCGGGGTACTTTTCACCTTTCCCTCACGGTACTTGTCCGCTATCGGTCATCTGGGAGTATTTAGGCTTATCAGGTGGTCCTGACAGATTCACACGGGATTTCACGGGCCCCGTGCTACTTGGGATACTCTTCGCGCCAAGAGAAGCATTTCGACTACGGGGTTGGCACCCTCTATGACCGGCCTTTCAAGACCGTTCGTCTATACCTTCTTGTAACGCCGCCATCTCGGCAGAGATGACTGAAAAGTCCCACAACCCCCAACGTGCAACGCCTGCCGGCTATCACACACGCTAGGTTTAGCCTGTTCCGGTTTCGCTCGCCACTACTAACGGAATCGCGGTTGCTTTCTCTTCCTGTGGGTACTGAGATGTTTCACTTCCCCACGTTCCCTCTACCCGCCCTATATATTCAGGCGGGAGTCACTAGGTCGGCACGCCGCCCAGCGGGGTTTCCCCATTCGGACACCCTCGGATCAAAACTTGCTTATCAGTTCCCCGAGGCTTATCGCAGATTGCTACGTCCTTCTTCGGCTCCAGATGCCAAGGCATCCACCGTTTGCTCTTAAAGACTTGAAATCACATGAGTTTGAATCAGAATCGACACCAGACCCCGAAAGGCCTGGCATGAAATTGACTAATGATCTTTAAGATCATCTTGTGCAACCGACAAAAGCCGGCTGCAAGATGCTCGCGTCCACTGTGTAGTTCTCAAAGTACGGGCGGTGCCCCCATCCACAACCCCCAACCGGGAGAAACAGAAAGAGGCCCAGAGGTACGGCACGAATCCCAAAGGATCCGCATCCGGTCCCTCAGGACCCAACAGCGTGCAGGCGCAGCCTCCGAAAACCTCCCCATTCCAACCGCCGAAGCGACGTACTAGAAGAAACCCTCATCAACCACACCATGTCAAATGTTCCACCCATGAGCTCCCAGCGAGAAACGAACGTCCCCGAACTGGGTTCTGGACTCCGAAGAGTCAGATGCTCCTTAGAAAGGAGGTGATCCAGCCGCACCTTCCGGTACGGCTACCTTGTTACGACTTAGTCCTAATTACCAATCCCACCTTCGACGGCTCCCTCCAAAAAGGTTAGGCCACCGGCTTCAGGTGTTACCGACTTTCATGACTTGACGGGCGGTGTGTACAAGACCCGGGAACGTATTCACCGCAGCGTTGCTGATCTGCGATTACTAGCGACTCCGACTTCATGAGGTCGAGTTGCAGACCTCAATCCGAACTGGGACCGGCTTTTTGGGATTCGCTCCACCTCGCGGTATTGCAGCCCTTTGTACCGGCCATTGTAGCATGCGTGAAGCCCAAGACATAAGGGGCATGATGATTTGACGTCATCCCCACCTTCCTCCGAGTTGACCCCGGCAGTATCCCATGAGTTCCCACCATTACGTGCTGGCAACATAGAACGAGGGTTGCGCTCGTTGCGGGACTTAACCCAACATCTCACGACACGAGCTGACGACAACCATGCACCACCTGTTTACGAGTGTCCAAAGAGTTGACCATTTCTGGCCCGTTCTCGTATATGTCAAGCCTTGGTAAGGTTCTTCGCGTTGCATCGAATTAATCCGCATGCTCCGCCGCTTGTGCGGGTCCCCGTCAATTCCTTTGAGTTTTAGCCTTGCGGCCGTACTCCCCAGGCGGGGAACTTAATGCGTTAGCTGCGTCACGGAATCCGTGGAATGGACCCCACAACTAGTTCCCAACGTTTACGGGGTGGACTACCAGGGTATCTAAGCCTGTTTGCTCCCCACCCTTTCGCTCCTCAGCGTCAGTTACGGCCCAGAGATCTGCCTTCGCCATCGGTGTTCCTCCTGATATCTGCGCATTCCACCGCTACACCAGGAATTCCAATCTCCCCTACCGCACTCTAGTCTGCCCGTACCCACTGCAGGCCGGAGGTTGAGCCTCCGGATTTCACAGCAGACGCGACAAACCGCCTACGAGCTCTTTACGCCCAATAATTCCGGATAACGCTTGCGCCCTACGTATTACCGCGGCTGCTGGCACGTAGTTAGCCGGCGCTTTTTCTGCAGGTACCGTCACTTTCGCTTCTTCCCTGCTAAAAGAGGTTTACAACCCGAAGGCCGTCATCCCTCACGCGGCGTTGCTGCATCAGGCTTGCGCCCATTGTGCAATATTCCCCACTGCTGCCTCCCGTAGGAGTCTGGGCCGTGTCTCAGTCCCAGTGTGGCCGGTCACCCTCTCAGGCCGGCTACCCGTCGACGCCTTGGTGAGCCATTACCTCACCAACAAGCTGATAGGCCGCGAGCCCATCCCCAACCGAAAAATCTTTCCAAACGCAGACCATGCGGTCACGTCACATATCCAGTATTAGACGCCGTTTCCAGCGCTTATCCCAGAGTCAGGGGCAGGTTGCTCACGTGTTACTCACCCGTTCGCCACTGATCCCACAGAGCAAGCTCCGTGTTCACCGTTCGACTTGCATGTGTTAAGCACGCCGCCAGCGTTCATCCTGAGCCAGGATCAAACTCTCCGTAAAAAAGAAATGCATACCCCACCGGGAAAACGGTGACGCAGCGAGTTTGATGCTGACCAAAGAGACAAATTCATTGCTGACTTCATCCATTGCCAACCCCCCGGAAGGGATTGGTCTTTGATCCAAAGGAATTCTCACCCCCACATAACGTGGAGACGAGGATAATTTGGCATTTGACAAGTGCACGCTGTTGAGTTCTCAAGGATCGGATGCTCCCACGACCCAGTCATCACAACCAGGCCCGAAGGGCAACTTCTCTATCTTACCCACATCCCCGCGCCTGTCAAATCGACACGCACCAGACCAGAAAGACCCGGAACACGACCGAAAGACCGCAGAAGAGGTGGAAACTCCCATCCTAGACCCGAAGGCCACAACACTCAACGAGTAAGTGAAAGGAAGGAGGTGGTTCTCCACTTGAGGGGGGTGAAGCTCTCGGCCTCTCCGCTTCCCTGTGGGGCGAACAAGTAATAAGTTACGCGGATCCCGGGGTTCTGGCAAATCGGGGCGCACCCCCCGGGCGTGTCGGGAGAGGGCAGCCGCGGGTTTCGCCCGGGTCAGGGGCGATTTCCTCCCGTGATCGGCGTCAGGAGTACGATCGCGGCAGGGTGCCGCGCCTCGATCGCCACCCGGATGACGGGCGTCCCACCGGCGCCCGGACGCGATACCCGGCATCGGAGAGGAGCATCACGAATGACCACCGCCGCCTTGTCGCTGCTCCGCCGCGCACTCGCCGATCTCGGAGTCGACGGGGAGCTGCTCGTCGGCATGCCCTCCCCCGCTCCGGTGCCGCTGCCGTCCCGTCTCGCGACCGGTGATCTCGCGTGGGCCAGTGTCGCCGCGGCCCTGCTCTCGGTGCACGGCGACCCGGCCGCCCTCGACTCCGAGCGCATCGCTCTGGCGTATCGCAGCGACCGACACCTCTCGGTCGGCGGCGTCGCTCCCTCGGTGTGGTCGCCGTACTCCGGGTTCTGGCGAACCATTGACGGGTGGATCCGCAGCCACGGGAACTACCCGCACCATGCCGCCGCGCTTCGGGCCGCGCTGCACCTCGACCCCGCGGCAGCGCCGGAGGTGCTCGCCCGCACTCTCGCGGAGAGGAGGACCGCGGAAGCCGTCGCCACGATCACGGGATCGGGTGGTCTCGTGGTCCCCGTTCGTCGGGAGAACGCGGAGACGGATGCCGTCCTTCGCGCCGCGCCGCTCCTCGAGGTCCAGCGGTTCGCGCACCGCGACATGGCGACCCCCGTCCGTAGGCCCGACCCTTCATCGCCGCTCGCCGGTATCCGGGTGCTCGATCTGACGCGCGTCATCGCGGGTCCCGTCTGCACGCGCACCCTCGCCCTGTGGGGTGCCGACGTCCTGCGCATCGATCCGCCGCATCTCTCCGAGCCCGCGTGGCAGCATCTCGACACCGGGCACGGCAAGAGATCCGCTCGTCTCGACGCCCGCTCCGAGCGCATGCATGAGCTGCTCGCGGAGGCGGACGTGGTCGTGCTCGGCTACCGGCCGACCGCGCTGACCCGCCTGGGGCTCGACCCCGACACCCTGGTCGAGCGGTACCCCGGCCTGGTCATCGCACAGCTCACCGCGTGGGGCATCGAGCACCCGGATCGACGCGGATTCGACAGCCTCGTGCAAGCCGAGTCCGGGATCTCGTGGATCGAATCGCCGGACGGCGCCCGACCCGGAAGCCTGCCCGCCCAGGCTCTGGACCACAGTGCGGGGTACCTGCTGGCGGCCGCGATCGCGACCCTCGCGGTGCGCCGCGCCGACGAACCGGGAACCTGGCTCGTGCGCACCTCACTGCGAAGGCTGGCGGCGGAGCTCCTCGGGATGCCGCGGCGAGCCGACCCGGCGACCGCGACGACGATCGACCCGGCGCCGCACCGGCAGCGATTCGACGTGGACGGGGTCGAGCTGGTCACCGTCCGCCCGGTGCTCCCGCACACGATCTTCGCGGCGCCTCACCCCTGGGGGAGCGACGCGCCGGCCTGGTCATAGCGACGAACGCTGCCGGCGGGTCGCCTCGATCAGCGTGATCGCCAGGCACAGCACCAGAGTGAGAGCACCCCACAGGCCGCAGGCCGCGGGAAGCACCCGATACGCGAGATGCTGCACCGTGAACTCGGCGGTGAAAGGACCATAGGCCACCCACCCGCCGATCACGGCGATCACGAGGACCGTCGGCAAGGACACCCACCACGCGATGCGGACGCCACGCGGCAGACGCTGCACGAGATCGGTGCGCACTTCGCCACGGCGGAGTCGGAGCACCGCCCACACGGCGAGACCCGCCAGGCCGAGCACACTCGATCCGTGCTGCAGCCACTTGAAGCCCGGAAGCGGTCCCCACAGGGCACCCAACCAGGGAACGAGCTCACTCCCCCATCGCCCCTCGTGCGTGAAGAGATCCCACAGGATGTGCGACACCACGCCGATGATCAGCGACAGCGCCAGCAGTACCGGGTACAGCGGGCGCCCCAGCCCGATCCCGACAGCGTTCCCCGCCGCCTCGATGCCACGAACCGACCACGCGGCGGGCAGCCGACGCGCGAGCCATGCGGGCGCGAGCTCCCCGACCGCAGGTCGCAGCACGACCCGCCAGACGAGGAAGAGCAGGAACGCCAGCAGCGCCGTCCACGCGACGTTCTCCAGCGAGTGCGTCGCCGAGTAGTTCAGCCCCACCCCGCGCAGGAACAGCGGTAGATCCGGCGTCATCGCGCCGATCGCGACAGCGGCGGGCACCAGCGGGGTGCGGACGAAGGGCAGCGCGATGATCGCGTGACTGGGTGTGAACGGCATCCGCTCTCCTCAGGATCGGCTGTCGAAACGCTCAGGCGAGGAAGACCCCGGCCAGCGTCTTCTTGCCGCGACGGAGCACGGACACCCCACCCGGGAGTCCGCCCTGCACCGTCGCGGAATCGTCTTCCACACGGATGCCGTCGAGCGAGACTCCGCCCTGCGCGATCGCTCGCCGAGCTTCCGACTGGCTCGACACCAGGCCCGTCGCGACCAGCGCGTCGAGCACCGGGGACCCGGCCGGAACCGTGGCGTTCGGAAGCTCCTCGAGCGCCGTGCGCAACGTCGCGGCGTCGAGAGCGGTCAGGTCGCCCTGGCCGAACAGCGCCTCGGATGCCGCGATCACCGCAGCCGTCGCGTCGATGCCGTGCACCGTGGCCGTCACCTCGCGGGCGAGCCTCTTCTGGGCCGCTCGGCGGAAGGGCTCCGTCTCGACGAGCGCGGCGTACTCCTCGATCTCGGCGCGGCTCAGGAAGGTGAAGACCTTCAGCCGGTCGACCACGTCGCCGTCGGCGGTGCCGAGCCAGAACTGGTACATGCGGTACGGGCTGCACATCTCGGCATCGAGCCAGATGGCGTTGCCCTCGCTCTTGCCGAACTTGGTGCCGTCGCTGTTCGTGATGAGCGGGGTGCCGATCGCGTGCGCCGAGACTCCCTCGGCCCGACGGATGAGGTCGGTGCCGCTGGTGAGGTTGCCCCACTGGTCGGATCCGCCCGTCTGCAGCACGCACCCGTACTGGCGGTACAGCTCGAGGTAATCCATGCCCTGGAGGATCTGGTAGCTGAACTCGGTGTAGCTGATGCCTTCGTCGGAGTTCAGTCGCGCCGCGACGGCGTCCTTCTTGAGCATGGTGCCGACGCGGTAGTACTTGCCGATCTCGCGCAGGAAGTCGATCGCCGACAGCGGCGCGGTCCAGTCGAGGTTGTTGACCATGCGCGCGGCGTTGTCGCCGTCGAAGCTCAGGTAGCGCTGCATCTGCGTGCGCAGCCGATCGACCCACTCGGCGACGGTCTCGCGCGTGTTCAGGGTGCGCTCTGCCGTAGGCCGTGGGTCGCCGATCAGACCGGTGGACCCGCCGACCAGGCCGAGAGGCTTGTGCCCGGCGAGCTGGAGGCGGCGCATGGTCAGAAGCTGCACGAGGTTTCCCAGGTGCAGACTCGGCGCTGTGGGGTCGAAACCGCAGTAATACGTGATCGGTTCCCCGCCGAGAAGGGCGCGCAGAGCCTCCTGGTCGGTGGACACGTGGACGAGTCCGCGCCACAGCAGTTCATCCCAGACGTTCTCGAACGTGGGATCGATCGCCGGCTCAGCCGTCGTCAGAAGGGTTTCAGACACGCGTTCCAGGCTATCAGCGCCCGGCGGCTCAGCTGTGCGCCGACCACCACACCAGGAAGGCGGCGCCGAGGGCGATGACCCAGCTGACGAGACTTCCGACGAGGAAGTACTCGGCGCGCGCGCCCGTCTCGCCGTCGCGCGAGATCTCCGGGAAGCGGACGATGCCCTTCGCCGCGAGCATCGCCGCGAGAACCGGGTAGGCGCTCGCGAGGGTGAGGATGAGGATGAGGATGCGCTCGAGCGGGCCGATCAGTCGGCCCCCTTGGAATCCCCCGCGTCGCTCACGGGTCGCCGGCGGCGGCTCGATCGCATCCGTGACAGCGGTATCCGTGGCTTCCTCCTCGGAGCGATCCTGGCCGGTCTTCTCCGCGGGGCGCCAGGTGTGCTCCCCGTCGAGTGCCGCCCGGACGACGAGGTTCGCCGACTCCAGCAGGAAGGCGGCGAGTCCCAGCGTGAGGATCGCGAGATCGAACGAGACCTCCCCGAACGGCGAGCGCAACTGCCACACCTCGCCGATCAGACCGGCCCGGCCCCGATCCCCGATCCAGGCGACCGCGCCCACGCTGACGAGCGCGAGCAGGACGGCGGGCCAGAAGCCGGCGGGCGCGGGTCGATCGTCCGGCATGCACCAGAGCCATACGGCTCCGGCCACGATCGCCGCGATCATGGGCAGGAGGGCGTCGCTGACGCTTCCCAGCAGCAGGAGCAGCACGGCGGTCGCCAGGTGACCGATCCAGCGGATGGGCGCGAACTGCCGCACCAGATCGGCGGCACCCACGGCGAGGAGGACGAATCCGGCGACGATCACGAGCGCTCCCCCCGGATCGTGGACAGGCCCTCGATCACCGCGGCGGCACCGGCACTGCGCAAGGACTTCGAGACACTGGGCTGCGTGATGTCCTCCTGCGCGGCGAGCTCGCTCTGGGAACGACCGATCAGGCGCCCGTACGTGAGACGCCGCTCCCGCGCGCTCATCGCGCCGACGACCTCGTCGCGCGCGAGGAGGTACGCGTTGGTGGCGGCGAGCGTGGTCTCCATGACCTCATCCTGCCCGGGGGCTCCGACAATCCAGGAGCGGGTGCGCGGCACGGCGCGACGTTCCCGCGCGTGCACGATCTCGATCGCCTCGCGCGCGGACCACCAGCCCGGGCCGTCGGTCAGGGTGCCGCGGGTGGAGTCCACGGCCCTGATCTCCCCGACGCCGATGCCGAAGCGGAACGCGATCCCATCGGGCAAGGCCAGCTGGATCATGAGCACCGACGTCACGGCGTCCTCGAGACGACCGTAGACAGCCTGCTGCTCGTCCCCTACCGTGGGCGTCAGCGGTTGCGTCGCAAGCGGGTGATCCGCTTCCGCCCGGGCGATCGCCTCGTCGAGGACGACCTGCGCGGCGGTACGATCGCGGAGCTTGCGGGAGCCCACGATATCGGCGATGACAGCGACGACCATGCGATAACCATAACACGACTATTTCCGATTAATGCGTTATCTGGCTATACTTCTGGACTATGCCTGAATCACACATCCTCGGGTGGGCCGAGGGTCAGTGGACCCACCCACCGCACCACCAGACCGAGAACGCCGACGGAGACCTCGAGGTCACCGCCACCGAGGGCAGCGATGCCTGGCGTCACACCGCCTACGGCTTCGTGCACGACACCGAGCACGCGCTGCTCGCCCCTCTGGCGGTCGGCGAGGCGATGCAG
The DNA here is from genome assembly GCF_055361165.1 of Microbacterium sp. TW_SC_2. NCBI lineage: Bacteria > Bacillati > Actinomycetota > Actinomycetes > Micrococcales > Microbacteriaceae > Microbacterium > Microbacterium sp. TW_SC_2. Next base: position 2,107,493 of record NZ_CM143952.1, read on the forward strand.
GTGACGTTCCGCTCACCCTGGGACGGACAGTTCGATCAGGCCGGGATCTTCGTCCGTGCGGATGACGAGAACTGGGTCAAGAGCGGCATCGAGTTCGCCGACGGCCACCTCGGCCTCGGCGCCGTGGTGACGTCGCGCCGCTCCGACTGGTCGGTCGGCCATGTCGACGACTGGCTCGACCGGGCGATCACGGTACGAGTCAGCCGCTGGTCCGACGCGCTGATCATCCGTGCCCGTGCGGACGAGGGCGAGTGGCGCCTGGTCCGCGTCGCCCCTTTCGACGGCACGGTGCCCGTCTCGGCCGGTCCGTTCCTCGCCGCCCCCACGCGCGCCGGTCTGACCGTGCGCTTCACGCGATGGGAGCGCACGGCCGCCGACACCGACCTGCACTGAGGTCGGGTCTACAGGCCGAGAGCGTGTGCGGCGGCCTGCGCGCGTGCCACCAGTTCGGCACGCTGCTCCGCCACCCGGACCGGTGCCGTGCCGCCGGCGCCTGTCCGGGACGCGACGGAGCCCTCGATCGTGAGGATCTCGCGCACCTCGGGCACCAGATGCGGCGACACCGACAGCAGCAACTCGTCCGACGCGTCCTCCAGTCCGATGCCCTGCTCCTCGCAGGCTCGGACCAGCGCGCCGGAGATCTCGTGCGCATCGCGGAAGGGCACCCGTCGCTTCACGAGCCATTCGGCGACATCGGTCGCGAGCGAGAAGCCCTGCGGGGCCAGCGCCGCCATCCGCTCGGTGTCGAATCGCAGGGTCGCGATCATGCCCGCGAACGCCGGGAGCACGACCTCGAGCGTCTGCACCGAGTCGAAGACAGGCTCCTTGTCCTCCTGCAGATCGCGGTTGTACGCGAGCGGAAGCCCCTTGAGCGTGGCCAACAGGCCGGACAGGTTGCCGATCAGTCGACCGGACTTTCCGCGGGCGAGTTCGGCGATGTCGGGGTTCTTCTTCTGCGGCATGATGCTCGAGCCGGTGGAGTATCCGTCATCGAGGGTGACGAAGCCGAACTCGCGGGTGTTCCAGAGGATGATCTCCTCGGACAGACGCGACAGATCCACGCCCGTCATCGCGGTGATGAACGCGAATTCGGCGACGACATCGCGCGCCGCCGTCCCGTCGAGCGAATTCTCCGCCGGACGGTCGAGGCCCAGCTCGCTCGCCACGAGCGCGGGGTCGAGACCGAGGGTCGAGCCCGCCAGCGCTCCCCCGCCGTAGGGCGAGACCCCGGCGCGGCGGCGCCAGTCGACGAGGCGTTCGAGCTCGCGCACCAGGGGCCAGCCGTGCGCCTGCAGGTGGTGGGCGAGAAGCACCGGCTGCGCGTGCTGCAGGTGCGTGCGCCCCGGCAGGATCGCCGCGGGGTGTGCCTCCGCCTGCGCCACGAGGGCATCGATCACGCGCAGCAGATGCCGGGCGATCACGCGGGCGTGATCGATCAGGTACATCCGCACGAGCGTCGCGATCTGGTCGTTCCGGCTGCGTCCGGCGCGCAGGCGTCCGCCCAGCTCCGGTCCCAGCTCCACGATCAGGGCCTGCTCGAGTGCACCGTGCACGTCTTCGTCGGTGGGCGCGGGCAGGAGGGTGCCGTCGGCGATCCTGCGCGCCACGGCATCCAGCCCCGCATGCATCCGCTCCGCCTCGTCCGGCTCGAGGTACCCGGCGGCGGCGAGCGCTGTCGCATGTGCGTGGGAGCCGGCGATGTCGTAAGGCGCGAGGATCCAGTCGAAGTGGGTCGAGCGGCTGAGCTCGACGAGCTCCGGTGAGGGCCCGGTCGCGAAGCGCGCGCCCCAGAGGGCTCCCTCGTTCGTGCCGTCCTGCTTGTCGCCGCTCATCGCGCGTCCTGCTTTCCGAGCAGCCAGACGAGCAGCGCCTTCTGGGCGTGCAGCCGGTTCTCGGCCTCATCCCAGACCACGCTCTGCGGCCCGTCGATCACGGTGGAGTCCACCTCGTAGCCGCGATCCGCCGGCAGGCAGTGGATGAAGATCGCCTCGGAGTCGGCCAGGGCCATGGTCTCGGGGGTGACCTTGTAGCCGCCCAGGTCGCGGATACGAGCGAGCTTCTCCTCCTCCTTGCCCATCGAGACCCAGGTGTCGGTGACCACGACATCGGCACCGGCCGCCGCCTCGACCGCATCCGTGTAGAGCGTGATCGATCCCCCCGTCTCCGCGGCACGCCGATCGGCCGCCTCGATGATGTCGGCGCGGGGAGAGTAGTCCGCGGGCGAGGCGATGCGCACATGCATGCCCGCGGTCACTCCGGCCAACGCGTACGAGTGCGCCATGTTGCTCCGGCCATCCCCGAAGAAGGTGAGCGTCAGACCCTTCAGCTCGCCCTTGTGCTCACGGATGGTGAGCAGGTCGGCCAGCAGCTGGCAGGGGTGGAAGTCGTCCGAGAGGGCGTTGACGACGGGAACCCGGGTCCCCTCCGCCATCTCCTCCAGGCCGGACTGCGCGTAGGTGCGCCAGACGATCGCGGCCACCTGGCGCTCGAGCACACGAGCGGTGTCGGACGGGGTCTCCTTCCCGCCGAGCTGGCTGTTGGCCGTCGAGATGATCAGCGGCGTGCCGCCGAGATCCGCGATGCCGACCGCGAACGAGACGCGCGTGCGGGTGGACGACTTGTCGAAGATCACCGCGACCGTCTGCGGTCCGGCCAGGCTCTTGTCGGCCCACCGGTCCTTCTTGAGCTCGATCGCGAGGTCGATGATCTCCGCCTGCTCGGCGGGCGTCAGGTCATCGTCACGCAGCAGGTGGCGGGTCATGCGGGAACCTTTCCGGGGAGGGATGCCTGGACGTCGGAGAGCGCGGCCGTGAACAGGTCGCGGAACTCCGCCAGCTCGGCGTCGCCGATGGTGAGAGCGGGCGCGATGCGCACCGTGTCGGGGTTGGCGGCGTTGACGATCAGCCCGCGCTCCTGTGCGGCGGCCACGACGGCTCCCGCGACGGGCTCCGCGAGCGCGACCCCGAGCAGCAGGCCGCGTCCGCGCACACCGGTGATCAACGGCGAGCCGATGCCGAGCACGATGTCGCGTAGCTCGGCGCCGCGGCGGGCCGCGTTCTCGACGAGCCCGGCATCCTCGATCTCGGTGAGCACGGCGTCGGCGACAGCGGTCGCGAGCGGGTTGCCTCCGAAGGTCGAGCCGTGGGAGCCGGGAGTGAAGAGGTCGCTCGCCGATCCGTACGTCACGAGCGCGCCGATCGGGAATCCCCCGCCGATGCCCTTGGCCAGTGTGATCGCGTCCGGCGTGATGCCCTCGTGGCTGAAGCCGAACCAGGCTCCGGTGCGTCCGGCACCGGTCTGGATCTCGTCGACGATCAGCAGCGCGCCGTGCGCGAGAGTGAGCGACCGCGCGGCGGCGAGGTAGCCCTCCGGCAGCTCCACCACGCCGGCTTCACCCTGGATCGGCTCCACGATGACCGCGGCGACGCGGTCGTCCATGGCCGCCTCGAGTGCCTCGATCGTCGCGGGGATGTGCTCGACACCACCGGGCATCGGCTCGAAGGGCGTCCGCATGGATGCCTTCGCCGTGAGCGCGAGCGATCCCATCGTGCGTCCGTGGAAGCCGTTCTCGAGGGCGAGGATGCGCGGACGCTCCGTGCCCCCGTGCAGACGCGCCAGCTTGAACGCGGCCTCATTGGCTTCGGCGCCGGAGTTCGAGAAGAACACGCGGCCGTCGATGCCCGCGCCGGCGAGGCGCTTGAGACGCGCGGCCAGCGCGAGCTGCGAGGGCGTGGCGAAGTAGTTGGAGACGTGTGCAAGCGTCGCGGCCTGCTGGGCCACGGCGGCGACGAAGACCGGATGCGCGTGCCCCAGCGAGGTCACGGCGATGCCGCCGAGGAAGTCGAGGTGGCGTCGGCCGTCCGAGTCCCAGAGGTAGGAACCCTCACCGCGGGTGAGCATCGCGAGGCGGGGCCCCGCGTTCAACACCAGATCGCGGTCTGCGTCGTCCTGCCAGATGGTCATCCTGCCACCACTTCCGTTCCGATTCCTTTGTTGGTGAAGAGTTCCACGAGCACCGAGTGCGGCACGCGTCCGTCGATGATCGCCGCGGCGTCCACTCCGCCCTCGACGGCCTCGAGGCAGGCGCGCATCTTGGGGATCATGCCCGACTCCAGCGTCGGCAGCATCTCGATGAGCGCCGTGGAGGTGAGATGCGACACCAGCGAGTCGCGGTTGGGCCAGTCGGCGTAGAGGCCGGGCACGTCCGTGAGGATGACCAGCTTGCGCGCGTTCAGGGCGACGGCGAGCGCCGACGCCGCGGCATCGGCGTTCACGTTGAGCGAGTGACCGGGGTGATCGAGGTCGGGCGCGATGCTGGACACGACGGGGATACGGCCGGCGGCGAGATGATCGAGCACCGGCGTCGGGTCGACCTCCACCACGTCTCCGACACGACCGAGGTCCACCTCCTGTCCGTCGATGATGACGCCCCGGCGACGTCCGCCGAACAGTCCGGCGTCCTCTCCGCTGAGTCCGGTCGCGATGGGGCCGTGCGAGTTGATCTTGGTCACCAGCTGCGGGTTGACCTGGCCCGTGAGCACCATGCGCACGACGCTGATCGCCTCGGTGTTGGTGACCCGATACCCGCCCTTGAACTCGCTCGGGATGTCGAGCCGCTGCAGCATGTCGGAGATCTGCGGACCGCCGCCGTGGACGACGACCGGCAGCACGCCCACGTACCGGAGATACGCGATGTCCTGCGCGAAGGCCTCCTGCAGCTCCTCCGAGACCATGGCGTTGCCGCCGTACTTGACCACGACGATCTGGTCGCGGAACTTCTTCAGCCATGGCAGCGACTCGATCAGCGTCGTGGCCTTCTGGGCCGCGACCTCGGCGGGAGTGTCCTGGATGTCGGTCATGAGGCGTACGCACTGTTCTCATGCACGTAGTCGTGCGTGAGATCGTTCGTGAGGATCGTGGCGGTCTCCTCGCCGATCCGCAGATCGATCACGAGGTGCGTCGCCCGCGGCGTGAGATCGACTTCGTCGCGGGGGCGATCCGGGCCGCCGGCGGTGCAGACGCGCACCCCGTTCATCCAGACGTCGACGTCGTAGGGGTCGAACTGCGCAGCGGTCGTGCCGATCGCCGCGAGCACCCTCCCCCAGTTGGGGTCGTTGCCGAAGATCGCCGCCTTGAACAGGTTGTTGCGGGCGACCGAGCGGCCCACCTCCACGGCGTCCTGTTCGGAGACCGCTCCGCGCACCTCGATCGTGATGTCGTGGCTCGCTCCCTCGGCGTCGGCCTGCAGCTGGACGGCGAGCTGCTGGGAGAGCTCGACGAGCGCTGCCGTGAATTCCTCGGGATCCGGTGAGACCCCGCTCGCCCCGTTGGCGAGGAGCGTGACCTGATCGTTGGTCGACATGCAGCCGTCGGAGTCGAGCCTGTCGAACGTCCGGGACGTGGCGGCACGCAGCGCGGCATCCGCGTCGAGCGGCTCGAGGTCGGCATCGGTCGTGATCACGACGAGCATCGTGGCGAGACCGGGTGCGAGCATCCCGGCGCCCTTCGCCATCCCACCGATCGACCAGCCGTCACGGGTGACGACGGCCGTCTTCGCCACCGAGTCGGTGGTCATGATCGCCTGCGCGGCGAGGTCTCCCCCGTCGGCGCTGAGGGCATGGATCGCTTTCTCGGTGCCCTCCAGAACCTGAGCGCGGAAGGTCTCGTCCCCGACGCCGATCAGGCCCGTCGAGCACACGAGGATGTCTCCGGCGCTGACGCCCAGCAGCTCGGCGGCCTTCTCCGCGGTCTGGTGCGTGGTCTGGAAGCCGAAGCTGCCGGTGAAGCAGTTCGCCCCACCCGAGTTGAGCACGACCGCCTCGACCACGCGGTCGGCGACGGCCTGCTGCGACCAGATGATCGGGTTCGCCTTGGCACGGTTGCTGGTGAAGACGGCGGCGCCGACCTTGCGGGGACCGCGGTTGACCACCACGGCGACGTCGGGCTTGCCGGTGGACTTGAGGCCGACAGCGACTCCCGCCGCGTCGAAACCTGCGGGGGCGGTGACGGTCATGGTGCGACTCCGTTGATCGAGAGGGCGCGGTCCTCGGGAAGCCCGAGCGCGATGTTCATGGACTGGATGGCAGCGCCGGCCGTGCCCTTGACGAGGTTGTCGACGGCGGTGACGACCGTGACGCGGTTGGCGGCGCGATCGATCGCGAGGCCGATGAGGGCGGTGTTGGCGCCGAGCACGTCGGCGGTCCGCGGGAAGCTCCCCTCGGGGAGGAGGTGCACGAACGTCTCGTCGGCGTACGCGCTCTCCCAGGCGTCGCGGATCTGCGCATCGGTCACGCCGTCGACGATCGGCGCGGTGGAGGTCGCGAGGATGCCGCGCGACATCGGCACGAGCACGGGCGTGAAGGAGATGCGGATGCCGTCACCCGACGACCCCGCTGACGGGTGAGCCGCCGCGAGCGCCTGGCGGATCTCGGGGATGTGCCGGTGGGTCCCGCCGACCGCGTAGGGGTTGGCGGTGCCGAGGATCTCGCTCGCGAGCAGGTTGGTCTTGAGACTCTTCCCGGCACCGGACGGTCCCACGGCGAGCACCGACACGATGTCTCCCGCGTCGATCACTCCCGCGGCGATGCCGGGTGCGAGGCTGAGGCTCACGGTCGAGGCGTTGCATCCCGGGGCGGCGATCCTGGTCGCACCCCGCAGATTCGCGCGCTGCTTGCCTCCGTCGACGAGCAGCTCGGGAACCCCGTACGCCCAGGGTTCGTGGAAGGCCCCGCCGTAGAAGGCGTCCCATGCGCTCTGCGACGTCAGACGGTGGTCCGCGCCCGCATCGATCACGAGAGGGGTGTCGCCGAGGGCGTCCGTGTACTGGCCCGACTGTCCGTGCGGCAGCGCGAGGAAGACGATGTCGTGGCCGGAGAGCGTCTCGGGCGTGGTGTCCTGCAGCGTGAGGGAGGCGAGAGAGCGGAGATGCGGCTGGAGTTGGATCAGCGGCTGTCCGGCGTTCGAGTGCGCGGTGACGGTGCGGATCTCGATGTCGGGATGACCGGCGAGGAGGCGCAGGATCTCGCCGCCCGCATAGCCGGATGCGCCGGAAACGGCGACGGTGTACGTCATGGTTCCACCTTAACGGTCGGGGTCGGTTGGCCGAGGCGGCGACACCGGCACTCGACCGCCGTCAGGCAGGAGCGCGGGGTCGCCTAGAGTCGGCGGTCGGCCCGGCGTCGGCGCACCACGAGGACGCTCGGAACGAGCGTCGAGGATGCGGAGGCGGCCGAAGGCATGCCGCGACGATAGCGCGCCCGCGACGGCATCCGCAAATCCGGGAGGTCACCCGGCGTCGTGCACTCCCCCGGGTGCCTCGAAGAAGTCGCGTTCGAGCCGGCTGGAGGCCTCGAAGACGCGCCGCATCCGGGCGCGGGTGCTGTCGTCGGCGATCGCGGCGGCCTGCGTCACGTACTCGACGGCCCGCACGGTCGCGGTCGCGAAGGCCGGGTCGGCGTAGGTCGCGAGCCACGTCGCGTACGGATGCGAGGGCTCGCGTGCCGACGCCCCGAACTCCCCCGCCTGCAGGCGGGCGCCGAGATCGGTGTACAGCCAGAAGCATGGCAGGATCGCGGCGATCAGTTCCGGATAGTGGCCGCCGAAGGCCACCGAGCGCAGGTGATCGAGGTAGGCCGTGGTGACCGGTGCCGGTTCTGCGGCGAAGGTTCCCTCCGACACGCCCGCCGCCGGAGTCAGCCACGCCGCGTGCAGGTCGAGCTCGCCCGCGATGGCTCCGTGCGCGGAATCCGCCCAGAACGCCTGTTCCGCCGAGGTGGGAGCGAGGCGCGCGGCCTCGGCGAGCACCCGCGCGTACGCGCGGAGATACAGCGCGTCCTGCGCCAGGTAGAACAGGAACGACGCGCGTGGCAGGCTGCCGTCGGCCAAGGCGCGGATGAACGGCAGGGCGTCGATCTGGGACCGGATGTCGGCGATGCCGTCCCACCAGGTGGTCGCGATGTCCTCCGCGCGGGGTCGCGTCGTCAGCCCGCCCCTGCTCCAGAGTCCGCTGAAGTGATGCACGGGGCCGTGTCCGCGCCCGACGCGGAGGCCGGCACCCGCACGGAGCGACTCGCGCAGCCAGGTGCGCGCCGCGTCGACGGCGTCCCCCGGCTCCTCTCCTCGCGCCATCCGGGTGGCGATGGCCGAGGACAGCGAGCAGCCGGTGCCGTGGGTACTCCCGGTCGCGAGGCGCGTACCCGCGAACTCGCGTCGCGAGCCGTCGCGGGCATCGACGAGGGCGTCCGGCGCCTGATCGCCGGGCAGGTGGCCGCCTTTCACGAGCACGGCGGCCCCGATGCGCGCCGAGAGTCGTTCCCCCGCGGCGAGCGCGTCCTCCCAGCCGTGGAGGCGGTCACCGGTCAGCACCTCCAGTTCGGCGAGGTTCGGCGTGATCAGATGCGCGCGCCTCGCCAGCTCGTGCAGCGCCGACTCCGCGTCCGCGTCGAGCAGTCGGTCCCCGCTGGTGGCCACCATGACGGGATCGAGGACGACGATCGGCGGCCTCACCCGGTCGAGCCACGCGATCACGGTCGAGACCACGTCGGCATCGGCCAGCATCCCGATCTTCACGGCATCGATCACGATGTCGTCGGACAGCGCGTCCAACTGCGCCCCCAGCATCTCGGTCGGCGGCACATGCACCGCCCGCACACCACGCGTGTTCTGCACCGTGAGCGCGGTGATCGCGGCCATCCCGTAGCCGCCGTTCGCCGCGATCGACTTCAGATCGGCCTGGACGCCCGCGCCGCCGGACGGATCGCTACCGGCGATGCTGAGCACACGGGGCACGGCGGACCGGCGCCAGCGGCGGAGGAAGGCACTCGCGGTCGCGCGGGGATCCGGTGCCGCGCACAGGGCGGACACCACGGCGAGGCCCGCGGCTCCCGCCTCATGCAGGCTCTCGGTGTCGTCGATGCCGACGCCCCCGATCGCGACGCATGGCAGCGGACTCGCGGCGGTGATCGCGCGGAAGCCCTCGACCCCGAGTGCCGGTGGATGGTCCGTCTTAGTGAGCGTCGGACGGATCACCCCGACCCCCAGATAGTCGACCGTGCCCGCGGGCAGTGTCTGCAGGGCCGCGAGGTGCGCCGGAGTGTTCGCGGTGAGGCCGATCAGGGCGTCCGCTCCCAGTTCCCGGCGCGCGCGGAGCACCGACGCATCGCCCTGGCCGAGATGGACGCCGTCGACCCGAGCCCCGCTCTCGCGTGCCGCGAGGGCCGCGTCGAGTCGATCGTCGACCACGAGCAGGGCCCGCCCGTCGATCACGCGGGACAGCGCGAGGAGCTGCGCCTCGACCTCCGCATCGGACGCGCCCTTGTCGCGCAGCTGGACGATGCGCACTCCCCCGTCCACCGCCTGTCGCACCGTCTCGACGACGCCGCGGTCACCGCACAGGTCGGGATCGGTGACCAGATAGAGCGAGAGGTCGGCGATCATCGTGCACTCAGCTCCACGCGTGCGGCGCCGGCGAGGTCGCCGGGCTGTACGGCGGCGAGCGCATCCAGCAGGGCGACCGCGAAGCTGCCGGGGCCGGACGACACGGCCGCGGCACGCTCGGCGGCGATCGTGTAGACGAGGGATGCCGCGGCGACCGCGTCGAGGGACGCCACCTCCGTGTCCCGCGCCGCGCCGAGGAACGCCGCCATGACCGCTCCCAGCGCGCAGCCTCCCCCGGTGACGAGGGTCAGCAGCGGGTCGCCGTTCGCGATGCGGATCACCCGCGTCCCGTCGGTGATCAGGTCGATCGGTCCCGAGACCGCGACCACGCTGCCGTGCCGTGCGGCGAGGAGAGCTGCGGCGTCCGCGGCGCTCTCGGTGCCGTCTGTGGCATCGACGCCCCGCCCGCCCCTGCTGAGACCGGCGAGCGCGAGGATCTCCGAGGCGTTGCCCCGGATCGCGGTCGGACGCAGCGCCGCGAGCGCCGCGGCGAGGGCCGTGCGGAGGGGAAGTGCACCGATCGCGACCGGATCGAGCACCCACGGTGTCCCCGCGGCATTCGCGCCCACGGCGGCCTCCACGCTCGCGGCACGCTGTTCCGGTGTGGGGGTGCCGAGGTTGAGCAGAACGCCCGATGCGACCCCGGCGAACATCTCGGCCTCACCCACGATGTCGACCATCGCGGGCGCGGCGCCGACCGCGAGCAGCACGTTCGCGGTGAAGCCCGTCACCACCGCATTCGTCAGGCAGTGCGTGAGAGGGGGCTTCTCCCGCACGCTGTGCAGCAGCGACGCGGCAGCCGCGACGACGGAATCGGACGATGGACGCAGACGATCGCTCATTGCGACATCCCTTCGCTAGTACGAACTAGATCAGGTTCGACGGGTCTGTTCTCAGCCGCGGTCGCGGCACCCCGTGTCACTCGGTCGCAGTCTAGCGAGAGGGCGGTCATCGGTTCGGCGACCCTCCGCTCGCGCGGCTCAGGGGTGCGCGGCGAGCAGGGCGAGCTCGTCCGCACGGGTCAGTCCCGCTCGTCGCTCGCGATCGATGCCCCGGCGACGTTCGTCCGCGACGACGCGGGCGATCGTCTCGCTCAGGGGCCGCAGCACCCCGCCGCTCTCCTGATACGCGGACTGCGAGCGCGTCATGAACCCCGTCATGTCCGCCGGCAGCCAGAGCGGGAGGGAGCGTTCACCCGCCCAGTACGCCACGCCGTGGTCGAGCAGCCACTGCTCGTCGGCTTCCACGATCTCGCCGGTGTGCCCGGAGGCCGCACGAACGGCCTCGAGGACGTCTGCGAGCGGATGACGGTGCCCGATCGCGTTCACCGCTCCGTGCATCGCGGCGAGGGAGGAGGACACCGCGTAGGCCGCGAGATCGTCGACGTCGATCACCTGGGTGCTCCGTCCCTCCCGCGGCGGGACGAGCACCGGACCGCTTCCCGCGCGGGCGAACGCGGCAGCCCAGTAGCCGAAGCGATCGCTCGGATCGCCGTCGCCGACGATCAAGCCGGGGCGGATGAGGAGCGCTCGATCCCCCAGCCGCCGCACCCGCTCTTCCCCTGCGGCCTTCTGGGCGCCGTAGTCGTACTCGTCTCCGGGCCGAGCGGGCGGGTGCGTGGGAGCGGATTCATCTGCTCCCACGGTGACGTCGTCGGAGTACACCGACATCGACGACACGTATGTCCAGCGCGCGGCCTCGGCACCCAGCGCCTCGAGCGCCGCACCGACGTGCTCGGCCTGCGAGGAGATGTCCACGACGTGATCCCACTCCCGGTGCACCTCGTCGTAGGCATCGGGCCGGTCGCGGTCGCCTTGCACCAGCACGGCCCCCTCGGGCACCGGACGAGCGCCGCGTGCGAGACAGGTCACCGCGGCACCCTGTTCGATCCACTGCCCGGCGATCCGCCCCGAAAGCCAGCCCGTCCCGCCGAGAATCAGCACATCCGTCATCAGGCAATGTCACCATGATCCCGATCGGGAGCCCAGCGCGTTCGCTGTCAGCGGTGCCCCGACGTGGTGAGGTCGTCGAGGCCGGCCAGGCGCGGCACGGTCCAGCGCGGGTCGGGCCGCCATCGCCGCCACTCCTCGTCGAACGCCCAGTGCCCGTCATGGAACGCGGCGATCGCGGCATCCGCGTGTCGCTCGATCCGCGCGGCCTGCTCCCGACTCAGCCGGCCCTGCTCGATCGCGGCGACGACCTCGTCCTCGTCCTTCAGATGCACGCCACCGTCGGCATCGATCTCGACGTCGAGGATGTGGTCGGAGGTGTACGTGTCGTGATCGGTGCGCAGGTGGGCGTTCTCGAGGTTCATATACCACCCGGCGAACTCCCAGTCGTCGCCGGCCGTCTCGCTCCAGAAGAGCCAGACCGACCATGCGGCTCCCGCGGGGGCGATGCGCAGGATGCCGTTCCCCCACCACTCCTCCACGATGCGCGTGCGCTGTTCGAGCCAACGCCGCTCGAGCGGCACCGTGCGCACGCGCCTGCCGTCGGCGGCGCCCTGTGCCTCCTGCAGCGTCCCCGGCGCGAGCCATGCCACGAGTCCACGCTCGTCATCGCGCACGACGCGCATCGGCGTGATGGTCGATGGCTCTCCGGGCTGCCATCCCGGCTTGCGGTAGTGCCAGTCGATCTGCGCACCGGACGCGAGGAACGGCGCCTCGCCCAACCAGCGCGCGTCGTCGGGGACGGCCGCCGGAGTGGCGTGAGGGAGGATGCTCATCCCGTCACGCTACCCCCGGCGACCGCCCCCGCACGGGAGGATGTCGCGTCAGTCGCGCAGTGAGGCGTCGAACCGTTCGGCCGCCACGGCGACTCCTGCGAGCTTGGCCTCGGTCGCCTCGGCCGCGGTGAGCGTGCGATCCGCGGCGCGGAAGCGCAGGGCGAACGTGAGGCTCTTCGAGCCGTCCGGTACGCCGTCCCCCCGGTAGTCATCGACCAGACGCACGGACTCCAGCAGGGGCCCGGCGCCCTCGGTGAGCGCCGCCCGCACGTCGGCAGCCGGGATGTCCGCCGGCAGCACCAGAGAGGCGTCCTGGGTCGCAGCGGGGAACGTCGAGAGCGACGCGGCCACGACGCGGCTGCCCGCGAGAGTGAGGATCAGGTCGAGGTCGAGTTCGAGCACGACGGCGCGACCGGGAAGATCAGCCCCCTCGGAGACCACGGGGTGCAGTTCACCGAGATAGCCGACCTCGCGCTCGCCCACCCGGAGCACACCCGTGCGCCCGGGGTGCAGGGCGGCGCGCTGCGACTGCGTCACCTCGAGCTCCACCCCGGCCGCAGCGGCGATCACGCGTACCGCATCCAGAGCATCCGCGAGGCCCGCGGCCTCGGCGGCACGGCCCGGCTGGCGCGTGACGATGTTGCCGGTCAGCAGCAGAGCCACGTGGCGATGCTGGGGCGGGATCGAGGCGTTCAGCGCTGCGAGCGTGTCGTCCGACGGCCGCGCACCGAGGGGCGGTACGTCGTCGGTGCCGTAGACCACGCCGGCCTCCGGCAGGAAGACCACGCCCGTCTCGAAGATCGCGAGGTCGGTGAGGCCGCGCGAGATGTTGCGGTGCGCGGTCTGCAACAGGCCGGGGATCAGGGAGCGACGCAGGAACGGGGCCTGCCCGTCGAGAGGATTCGCGAGGCGGATGCTCGGCAGCTTCTCGCCCGAGGCGGATCCGTGCAGATCGTTCTGCGCCTCGGTCGTGAACGGGAATGCCGGGGTCTCGACGAATCCCGCCGCGGCGAGAGCGTCGGACACCCGACGGCGACCCTGCTGGAGCGCGGTCAGGCCGCGTCCGGACGGAGGGGTCGGAAGCACCGAGGGAATGCGGTCGAGACCGTGGATGCGAGCCACCTCTTCCGCGAGGGTCCACTTGTCGGTGAGGTCGGGGCGCCAGGTGGGCGGGATGACGGTCCAGCCGGTGTCGGCCTGCGACACCTCGGCGCCGATCGTCGTCAGCGCCCCCACGATCTCGTCGTCGGTGTAGTCGACGCCGATCAGGCCCGCGATGAACCGCGCGGGCAGTTCGATCTCACCCACGAAGACCTCGGCGAACAGCGCGCCGCCCTCCTCGGTGAGCGTGCCGCCGGCGAGCTCGACCATGAGGTCGGCCGCTCGGCGGGCCGCGACGAACGGGATGAGCGGGTCGACGCCGCGCTCGAACCGCTTCGAGGCCTCGCTCGGCAGCTTGTGCCGACGAGCGGTGCGGGCGATCGTGATGGGGTCGAAGGTCGCGGCCTCGATCAGCACGTTCGTCGTCGTCGCACTCATCTCTGTCGTGCCCCCACCCATGACGCCGGCGAGACCGATCGGGCCGGACTCGTCGGTGATGAGCAGATCCTCGACGTGGAGCACGCGCTGCGCGCCGTCGAGCGTCGTCATCTTCTCACCGGGAGCCGCTCGGCGGACGGTGATCCCGCCGGTGAGCGTGTCGAGGTCGTAGCCGTGGAGGGGCTGACCGAGCTCGAGCATGACGTAGTTGGTGATGTCGATGAGCACACCCAGCGACCGCATACCCGCCAGGCTGAGACGCGCGACCATCCACGGCGGGGTGGGACGCGAGGGGTCGACGCCGCGCACCACGCGCGTGACGAACTCGCTCGCCCCGACGCGGCCGCGCACAGGCGACACGTCGTCGACCACGGCGGTGTGCCCGGTACCGGGCTGCAGCTCGTCGAAGTCGCGCTCCGCCGGGTCGCGGAACGTCGTGCCGGTGGCGTGCGAGTACTCGCGGGCGACGCCGCGCAGCGAGAACGCGTATCCACGGTCGGGCGTCACGTTGATCTCCACCGCGACGTCGTCGAGGCCGAGGAGCTCGATGGCGTCGGCGCCGACGGGCGCGTCGATGCCGAGATCGGAGAGCACGAGGATGCCGTCGTGCTCGTCGCCGAGTCCCAGCTCCCGCGCCGAGGCGATCATGCCGTCCGACACGTGGCCGTACGTCTTGCGCGCCGCGATCGGGAACGGACCGGGCAGCACCGCGCCGGGCAGGGTCACGACGACCTTGTCCCCGACGACGAAGTTGTGGGCGCCGCACACGATGCCCCGCGGCTCGGCCTCACCGACGTCGACCTGGCACCAGTTGATGGTCTTGCCGTTGGACTGCGGCTCGGGCTCGAGCGAGAGCACCTGTCCGACGACCACGGGACCCGTGATGTCGAAGCGATGCACGTCCTCTTCCTCGAAGCCGACCGTCACCAGCGCCGCGAGGACGTCCTCCGGCGTGGCATCCGCTGCCACATCGACGTATTCACGCAACCACGAAAGCGGGACGCGCATCACACCACCATCCCGTACTGCTCGCTGAAGCGGACATCGCCCTCGGCCATGTCGCGCATGTCCTGGACATCGCTGCGGAACATCAGCCCGCGCTCGATCCCCATGCCGAACGCAAAGCCGCTGTAGACCTCGGGGTCGATCCCGGCCGCGCGGAGCACGTTCGGGTTGACCATGCCGCAGCCGCCCCACTCGATCCAGCGCGCGCCGCCCTTGAAGGTCGGGTGCCAGAGGTCGAGCTCGGCGGATGGCTCGGTGAAGGGGAAGTAGTTGGTGCGGAAGCGCATCTTGGCCTCCTCGCCGAAGAGCTGCTTCGCGAAGTGATCCAGCGTCCCCTTGAGGTGCGCCATCGTGATGCCCTTGTCGATCACGAGGCCCTCGAACTGGGTGAACACCGGAAGGTGCGTCGCGTCGAACTCGTCGGTGCGGTAGACGCGTCCGGGGCATAGCACGTAGATCGGCAGCTCGCGGTCGAGCATCGAGCGCACCTGCACGGGACTGGTGTGCGTGCGCATCACGAGGTGACGTGAGGCGGGATCGACGTAGAACGTGTCCTGCTCCTGGCGAGCGGGGTGGTCGACGTCGAAGTTGAGCGCGTCGAAGTTGAACCACTCGTGCTCGAGCTCGGGTCCCTCCGCGATCTCCCAGCCCATGCCGACGAAGATGTCCGACACCTTGTCCTGCAGGAGGTTCAGCGGATGCCGTGCCCCGACCCGGGTGCGGGAGGGAATCGCGGTGATGTCGATGCGCTCCGACTCGAGTCGCGCGGCGACCTCCGCCGCGGCGAGATCGGCCTCCTTCGCGGCCAGCGCCTTCGTGACGGCGCCGCGGCCCTGACCGACGAGCTTGCCGAACGCGGCCTTGTTCTCGGGCGCGACCTGACGCATCGACGCGTTGAGCACCGCCAGTGGCGACCCCTCCGCGACATGCGCGGCCCGGGCCGCCCTCAACTCGGTGGTGTCGGCGGCAGCGCCGATCGCAGCGAGCGCTGCGGCCACGGCCGTTTCGACTGCTTCTGGGGTGATCTCTGGAGACTCAGACACGAGATCAGAGTCTACCGGCGCGGGCGGCGGCGCTCAGACGCCGCCCGTGCTGTTGCCGATGTTGAACTTGCCCGCGCCCCTCTGCATGGCGATGAGCTCGGTATCGGTACCACCACCGTGGAGGCGAGGGTCGTCGTCGCCACCGGCCTGGGGAGTGCCGCCCGTCAGCCTCGGCGATCGCCGGGTGCGGATCTCGAGCCAGCGCGCGATACCCGAAAGGATCAGGCACATGATGATGTAGATGCCGCCGATCACGAAGGCGGACTGCAGCACCGGGCGTCCCTGCTGCGAGGTGAGCTGCTTGGCGAAGTAGAGCAGCTCGGGGTACGTGATGATGAAGCCGAGCGCGGTGTCCTTCAGTGTCACGACGAGCTGGGCGACGATCACCGGCAGCATGGCGCGGACGGCCTGCGGCAGGAGGATCAGACGCATCACACCGCTCTTCCGCAGTCCGATCGCGTAACCGGCCTCACCCTGGCCGCGGGGAAGCGACTCGACGCCGGCACGCAGCACCTCGGCGAGAACCGAGCCGTTGTAGACCATGAGCGCGAGCACGACCGCCCAGTACGGCTCCATGCTGACGCCGAGCACCGGCAGTCCGTAGTAGAGCAGCATCATGAGCACCAGGACGGGGACGGCACGGAAGAACTCGGTGATCGCGGTGACCGGGATGCGGATCCACGCATGGTCGGACAGTCGTCCGATCGCGAGCACGAACCCGACGGCGAGCGCCAGCAGTGCGGCCAGCCCGAAGGCGGCGAGCGTCCGGCCGAGAGCGCCGAAGATCTGGGTCCACACGGCGCTGAACGTGAAGACGTACCAGCGGGAGGCGTCGAACTGACCGCTCTCGTAGAAGCGGTAGCCGATGAAGCCGAGCAGGGCGAGAACGACGAGCACCGTCGCGACACCGATCAGCCGGTTGCGGAGGATGGCCTTGGGACCGGGGACGTCGTACAGGACGGAAGTCATCGCGCGATCCTCCACTTGTTCTCGAGATAGCGCTGCAGCCAGCTGAGCAGCAGGACCAGGGCGACGAAGATGACCGCGACCCAGAGGAGGACCACGAGGGCGTTCTCACCGCGCTCGCTGAGGTAGGAGCGGATGGCTCCGAGTTCGAGCACCGAGAAGCCTGCGGCGACGGTCGTGTTCTTCAGCAGAGCGATGAACACGCTCATCATGGGAGGGACGACCGAGCGGAATGCCTGCGGGAGCACCACCAGGGTCATGACCTGCCCGAACGGGAGGCCGATGGCGCGGGCGGCCTCGGCCTGCCCGACCGGGACCGTGTTGATGCCCGCACGGATCACCTCGGCGACATAGGTCGCCGTGTAGATGCCGATGGCGAGGATGCCGAGCACCGTGGTGCTCAGCTTCGGCAGCCCGAGCTGGGGGTAGCCGAAGATGAAGAAGAAGAAGACCAGCGTGAGCGGGGTGTTCCGGATGAGGTTCACGTAGAGCGTTCCGACGGCCCGGGCGATGGGCACCGGGGCGACGCGCATGGCTCCGACGATGAACCCGAGGATGAGCGCGAGCACCGCCCCGCCGAAGAAGATCAGCAGGGTGTTGCGAAGCGCCTCACCCCACAGATCGAGGTTTCCGAAGATGACGTCCACGCCGTCCTCCCCTTCAGGGTCTGAGGAGGGGGTGGCCGGAGACGGCCACCCCCTCGATCGGTCAGTCGACGGCCGGCTGGCTGACTTCGATGCCGGAAGAACCGAGGTTCTTGTCGAAGATCGCCTGCCAGATGTCGCCACCGTCGGTGAACATCGTGCTGATGAACTCCTGCAGGGCCGCGTCATCCTTCGCGAGGCCCACGCCGTAGCGCTCCTCGGTGAAGGGCTCGCCGACGACCTTGAGGTTGTCGGGGTCCTGCGCGGCGTAGCCGATCAGGATCGCCTGGTCGGTGGTCACGGCCTGGACCTCGCCCGAGAGCAGTGCCTCGACGCACGCGGAGTACAGGTCGAACTCCTTGGTCGGGACGTCGGGGTAGTTGTCGCGGATGTTCTGGATCGGGGTGGAGCCCGTCGCCGAGCACACCGTGGTGTCGGCCGTCAGGTCGGCCTCGCTCGTGATGTCCTCGTTGTCGGCCGCCACCAGCAGGCCCTGGCCCGTGATGAAGTACGGACCGGCGAAGGCGATCTGCTCCTTGCGCTTGTCGGTGATCGAGTAGGTGCCGACGTAGTAGTCGATGTCACCGTTGACGATGGCCTGCTCGCGGTTCGCGGAGGCGATCGCCTTGAACTCGATCTTGTCCTCGTCGTAGCCGAGGGATGCCGCGATCCAGCGGGCGATGTCGACGTCGAAGCCGGTGCGCTCGTTCGTCGTCACGTCGAGGTAGCCGAGACCCGGCTGGTCCTCCTTGACGCCGATGACGACCTTGTCGCGGTCGGTGATCGCGTCGAACGTCGGGCTGCCTTCGAGCTCGACATCGCTGGCGACCTCGAACCAGGTCGAGTCCTCGCCGCCCTCTTCGCCGCCGGTGCCGGCGCCGGGGTCGGACGGGCTGCCGCTGTTGCAGGCCGTCAGTGCCAGCAGCGCCACCGCTGCGATCCCGATGCCTGCCAGTGTCCGTGTGCGTCGCATGTGCGTCTCCTTCGTGTGCTGTGTGTGCAGGGTCTGTGAAGTGCGTGGGTGCGGGAGTGCGTCGTGCCGCGCGTCAGTGCGTGAGGAGCTTCGAGAGGAAGTCCTTGGCCCGGTCGCTCTTCGGGTTCGTGAAGAACTCCTCGGGCTTCGCCTCTTCCACGATCCGGCCGTCGGCCATGAAGACCACCCGGTCGGCGGCCTTGCGGGCGAAGCCCATCTCGTGGGTCACGACGATCATCGTCATGCCCTCCTGCGCGAGGTCGACCATGACGTCGAGCACCTCGTTGATCATCTCGGGATCGAGAGCGCTGGTCGGCTCGTCGAAGAGCATCACCTTGGGGTGCATCGCGAGTGCACGGGCGATCGCGACTCGCTGCTGCTGGCCGCCGGAGAGCTGTGCCGGGAGCTTCGAGGCCTGCTGCGCGATGCCGACGCGCTCGAGCAGCTTCATCGCCTCCTTCTCGGCATCGGCCTTCTTGAGGCCGCGCACCTTGATGGGGCCGAGCGTCACGTTCTCGAGGATCGTCAGATGCGCGAAGAGGTTGAACGACTGGAACACCATGCCGACGTCGGCGCGGAGGTTCGCGAGGCCCTTGCCCTCGGCGGGCAGCTCCTTGCCGTCGATGCTGATGGTGCCGCTGGTGATCGTCTCGAGGCGGTTGATCGTGCGGCACAGCGTCGACTTGCCGGAGCCGGACGGGCCGATCACGACGACGACCTCGCCGGAGTCCACGGTGAGGTTGATGTCGGTGAGCGCCTGGAAGTCGCCGTAGTGCTTCTGAACGTTATCGACCACGACGAGGGCATTACCTGAGGTCATCATTTCTCCAAACTAGCCAGGCGGTCAGCGTCGTTGTGCACGATCTGAGCGAGATTTACACGTTCGTAATCCTTGCGCACCGCGTGGTGCGGCGCGGGGCACACGTTCCCCACGGCCGCTCCCCACCGAGCCGTGGGGACGTGGCGGGTGCTGTCATCGCCCCCACGACGGCCGGCACCCGTGAACGCCCCTCCGGGGGCGACCACGACGTCATCGGGGTTCGAAGAGCGTGCGGACCTGCGGGTCGTGCAACAGCTCGCGGGCATGCGGATTCTCCGTCGAATCGATCGTGATCGCCCTCACACTGGCAGAGCACCGTCACCCGAGGGAACTTCTTGAGGGTTTCTTGAGGGATCGTCGGCCATCGCGGTCAGCGACCGCGGTCACGGTAGTAGTCGATAGCCCCGGGATGCAGTTCGACCGGGGCCGTGAAGATCGCCTGCCGCCTGTTCAGCAGCGCAGCAGCGGGAACCTCGGCGCCCATCCGCGACCGCGCGTCGAAGAGCGACTGCAGGACGTCCCGGATCACGGCGTCCGGGGTGGAGGCCGCCGCGAGCAGATAGTTCGGGACGGCCATCGTCGGCGCCGATTCGGTGAGTCCGTACGTGCCCACGGGGAAATCCGCCGGGCGATACGCATCGGAGTAGCGCTCGTTGACCGCGGTGATCCACTCCTGCTCGATCGGCAGAAGCCGCACCGGCAGTTCGGTCGCGAGTTCCTGGATGCCCGGCGTCGGCAGCCCGCCGACCCAGAAGAAGCCGTCGATCTCCCCCTGCTCCATGGCGGCGATCGACTCCCGGAGGTCGAGTTCCGGATCGCGGACCGCGGCACGTTCGACGCCGGCCGCATCGAGCACTCGGTTCGCGATCACATTCACGCCGGAGTTCTCCGCCCCGAGGGAGACCGTCTTGCCCGCCAGATCGGAGATGTCGTCCACCGCCGAGTCCGCACGAACGACCACGTGCACGTACTCGTCGTACAGACGGGCAACGGCCCGCACGTCGAGCGGCGCATCGAACGCACCGACGCCGGCCACGGCATCCGCGGCCGCATCGCCCTGCGCGAAGCCCAGCAGCGCGTCGCCCGCGGCGACCCGCAGCAGATTGTCGACCGAGCCGCCCGTCTCCTCGACCACCACGTCGATGTCGAGCGAGTCCGAGAGCTCGTGCGCGAGGTGGCCGCCGTAGTCGAAGTAGACGCCGGTGGCGCCCCCACCGGCGATCCGGTACTGCTCGTCGGTCCATTCGCCCGCCCGGGGTGCGCAGGCGCTCAGGGCGAGCACCACCGCCAGACCGAGCGCGGCCACCAGGGCGGACCGTCGGAGCCCCCTCACTCTGACGCTCCCTGAGAGATCCGCAGCTCGATCCGCAGACCGCCGTCCCCCGGCGAGGCGACGGACAACTCGCCGCCGATCGACGTCAGCAGATCCGTCGCGATCGCCAGCCCCAGCCCGGTTCCCGGGGTGTCACCGCTGTCCGCACTCCGCCAGAACCGATCCGTCGCGGCGTCGACCTGATCCTGAGCGAGTCCCGGTCCGTGGTCGCGTACCGCGATCACGCTCGCATCGTCCTCCGTCCGGGCGCCGACCTCGATCACTCCGCCGTCGGAGGAGAACTTCACCGCGTTGTCGATCACCGCGTCCAGCGCGCTCTCCACGGCGGTCCGATCGGTGACGCCCATGACCGACTCCTCCCCCACCATCCGGAAGCTGATCGCGCGCCGCGCCGCGACATCGCGCCACGCATCGACCCGCCGGGCGGCGAGCGCAGCGAGATCGACCGCGGAGAACAGCGAGTCCGCCCGATCCCGTCGTGCGAGCCCGAGCAGGGTCTCGAGGATCCGCGCCATCCGCCGCCCCTCCTCGCGTGTCTCCTCCACGTCGTCCTGCCACTGCGGCCCCAGTCCCGTCGCCAGGTGCTCCACCCGCAGCAGCAGCGCGTTGAGCGGGTTGCGCAGTTCGTGCGAGGCGTTCATCGCGAACTCCTGCTGCCGCGATACCACCCGTTCGATCTCCTCCGCCATGCCGTTGAACACGCTCGTCATCCGCCGCAGCTCCGGGGGGCCCGTGTCCTCGGCGACTCGGGCGTGCATCTCTCCGCGCTCGATCGCGATCATCGCGTCATCGAGCCGCCGGACGGGCGAGAGCACCCAGCGTGCGAGCTGGAAGACCAGCAGGACGCCCAGCGCGCTCAGGGCGACGGCCACCGCGGTCAGCGCGAGCGTCTGGCGCAGGATCTCCGCGCGTGGCGTCTCGACGTCGGCGGTGATCAGGACGGCCCCGATCACATCGCCGTCATCGAACACGGGTTCCACGGTCGCGGCCTCCGACAGCGCCCACGGGAACGGCGGATCCGGCGCTTCGGCGCGTCGGCCGGAGAGGGCGAGCCGCACCCCCTCGGCCGCGTCATCGCCGAGCACCTCCCCGTCGGGATCGCTGGTCGCCCAGACCGCACCTGAGAGATCGAAGACCGACACGTCGACGCCGTGGACCTCGCGGAAGCGACGAGCCTCGCCCTCGATCACCGTGGGGCTGCCGGAGCGCAACGCCTGTCGCGCGCTGCTGACGAAGTAGCCGAGGTCACCGAGCTGCACGCTGTACGCCGCCTGCTGGATGCTGCGCGCGGTGCTCCACCCCGTGGCGCCCGCGAGCGCGAGCAGGATCGCGATCACCGGCACGAGGAAGACGATGATCAGCCGGGTGCGCATCGCTCAGGCACCCGCGAGCCGATAGCCGACACCGCGGACGGTCTCGATCAGCTGACGCTCTCCGGTCTTGCGCCGGATGGCGCCCACGTGCACCTCGAGCGAGTGACCGAAGCCGCGCCAATCCGTGTTCCAGACCTCCCGGATCAGGCGCTCCTTGGGGACCGCGACTCCGGGGTAGCGCGCGAGGACCGCCACGATGTCGAACTCCTTGCGCGTCAGATCGACCGCGGCGTCGTCGACGAGCAGCTGCCGGGCGATCAGGTCGATCTGCACCTCTCCCCTCTGCACAGACACGCGTGACTCGGCATCAGGGCGCACCGGGCGCGAGCGGCGCGTCACCGCCTCGATCCTCGCCAGGAGTTCGTGCACGTCGTAGGGCTTCACGACGAAGTCGTCCGCCCCGGCGCGCAGCCCCTTGATGCGCTCCGTCACCTGGCTGCGCGCGGTCACCACGACGATCGGGACATCCGAGCGTCCCCGGATCCGCCGGCAGAGATCGATGCCGTCGACATCCGGGAGACCGAGATCGAGGAGCACCACCTCGGTGTCCGCGCCGAGCAGTTCGAGCGCCTGGGCACCGTCCGCGGCGCGCACGGTCGCGTATCCCGATCGCGCGAGGAAGGCCTCGAGAGCGGCAGAGACCCGCTCATCGTCTTCCACGATCAGAATCCGCATCGATCCCGCCCTCTCCCCGTCTGGTCGACGCGTCTCAGCCCGCCGACGCCGCGCGCTGCGCGAACGCACTCTCGTACAGGCACACGCTCGCCGCGGTCGCGAGGTTCAGCGACTCCGCACGACCGAAGATCGGAAGCTTGAGCACGTGATCGGCGAGGTCGAGCGCGTCGTCCTCGAGGCCCCGCGCCTCGTTGCCGAAGAGCCAGGCGGTCGGCTCGGCGAGGAGACCCTCGGCGCGAGCGGCGAGCAGGTCATCGCCCTTGACGTCGGCGGCGAGGATGCGCAGACCGGCACCGTGCGCACGGGCGACGACGTCCGAGAGCTCCCCCGCGATCGCGACGGGCAGGTGGAACAGGGAACCGGTCGTGGCCCGCACGACCTTGGGGTTGTAGGGGTCCACGGTGCGTCCCGTCAGCACCACGGCATCCGCGCCGGCGGCGTCCGCTGCCCGGATGATGGTGCCGAGATTGCCGGGATCGCGCACCTCCTGACAGATCGCGACCAGACGGGGCTGCGCATCGAAGATGTCGCGCACCGAGGTCGGCGTCTGCCGCACGACCGCCACGAGCCCCTGCGGGGTCACCGTGTCGGCCATCGCGTTCAGCACGTACTCCGTCACGTATTCGACGTCGATGTCGGCCTCGGCGGCCCGGGCGCGGATGTCGGGATGCTTCTCCCACCCCGACGGGGTGGCGAACAGATCGACGATCGCGTCGGGCAGATAGGTCAGTGCCTCGCGCACGGACTGCGGGCCTTCGAGCAGGAACAGACCTGTCTCGGTCCGCGCACTGCGCTTCGTCAGCTTCGCCACAGCACGGACTCGGGGGGACCGCGGGTTCTCCAGCACGATCACAGTCTAAGAGGCGGGACCCGCCGGAGCGTGCCATTCGCGGCGTCGCAGCTCTCGCCGCCGCCGCAGATGCTCCTCTCGGCGCGGGACGGGGGAACGCGAAGAGGGCGCCCTCCCGAAGGAGAGCGCCCTCTTGTGCTTCTGATGCTTACGCAGCCGACTTCGGCGCGTTGACGTCGGAAGGCAGAGCCTTCTTGGCCGTCTCGATCAGCGTGGTGAAGGTCGCTGCGTCGTTGACCGCGAGGTCGGCGAGCATGCGACGGTCGACCGTGACACCGGCGAGGCCGAGGCCCTGGATGAAGCGGTTGTACGTCATGCCGTTCTGGCGGGCCGCAGCGTTGATGCGCTGGATCCACAGACGACGGAAGTCGCCCTTGCGCTTGCGACGGTCACGGTACGAGTAGACGAGCGAGTGGATGACCTGCTCTTTGGCCTTGCGGTACAGGCGCGAACGCTGACCGCGGTAACCCTTGGCGCGCTCGAGGATGACCCGGCGCTTCTTGTGGGCGTTTACCGCCCGCTTGACTCTTGCCATTTTCCTGTGTTCCTATTCGTGCGTCGGGCGCGTCAGCGGCCGAGAAGCTTCTTGGCCGTCTTGGTGTCAGCCTTCGAGAGCACCTGGTCCTGGTTCAGACGACGGGTGCGGCGGCTCGACTTGTGCTCGAGGTTGTGGCGCATCCCGGCCTGCTGCTTCTTCAGCTTGCCGCTGCCGGTGATCTTGAAGCGCTTCTTAGCACCCGAGTGGGTCTTCTGCTTCGGCATCTTCTCTTCCTTCGTCATGCGCCCAGTCGGGCGACGTTGTCAACCCGCGGTGCGGGAGATCGTGGGGGCGGTGTTACTCCGCCGGAGCCTGAGCCGGGGCATCCGACTCGCTCTTGGCCTCGCGGGCCGCCTGCTTGTTCGCGGCACGCTGCGCATCACGCACGGCGTTCTGCTCCTGCTTGGCCTCGGACTTGCTCTTCAGCGGGGCCACGACCATGACCATGTTGCGTCCGTCGATGGTCGGGTTGGACTCGACCGTGCCCAGCTCGGCGACGTCTTCCGCGAACTTGCGGAGAAGACGCACACCCTGCTCGGGGCGCGACTGCTCGCGACCGCGGAACAGGATCATGGCCTTGACCTTGTCGCCGGCCTTGAGGAAGCCCTCGGCGCGCTTGAGCTTGGTGATGTAGTCGTGCGCCTCGATCTTCAGTCGGAAGCGGACTTCCTTGAGGATCGTGTTCGCCTGGTTGCGGCGAGCTTCCTTTTCCTTCTGGGCAGCCTCGTACTTGAACTTGCCGTAGTCCATGATCTTGACCACGGGGGGCTTCGAGTTGGGGGCCACCTCGACGAGATCGAGGTCGGCTTCCTGTGCCAGGCGCAGTGCCGCCTCGATGCGGACAACACCGATCTGCTCACCCGCGGGGCCGACGAGGCGGACCTCGGGGACGCGGATGCGCTCATTGGTACGGGGATCGCTGATGCGGAACTCCTTAGACGATGTGATTCGGCCGCCGTGATGCGCGGTGCATCCCGGGCGAAATCGGAGTCGTCCCCCACCCACCGGCATTCAGACGCCGGCTCTGCACCCTGACTACCGCCCCTTCTCTCGAACGGAACCGGTGGAGTGCAAGACCCGGTAGCCTGGAACGGCAAGCGCGGGTGGGAAGTGAATCCTCTTTCGTTCCGGAGCATGATGCTCCGGAGCCCGCTGAAGTCTAACAGAAAGCAAGGCGAAGTGACGACTCAGGGCCAGCACGAGGCAGACCGCGAACGCGAAGAGCGCTGGGCGCGACAGGAAGAGGCCGCAGCGTCCGCCACCCGGGACATCGCCGACGTCCCCGCGGTCGAGGTCATCACGACCGCCGCCGTGCACCTGATGAGCGCCGCGGCCGTGAAGCTCGGGCTCGCCGACGATCCGCAGGCGGCCGCTCAGCTCGACCTCGACGAGGCGCGCAAGCTGATCAACTCGCTCGCCGGGCTCATCACCGCCGGCGCCCCCGAGATCAGTGACATGCACGCGCGGTCGCTGCGCGACGGTCTCCGTTCCCTGCAGCTCGCCTTCCGCGAGGCCTCGGTCATCCCCGACCCGATCGGCAAGGGTCCGGGCGAGAAGTGGACCGGACCGGTCACCTGAGCCCGGCCACGTCCGTGCTCCCCGCCGCCTGATTCCTAGGCGCTGCGGCGGAGCTTGACGGTCAGCGAGTCGGCGAGCACCGCGATGCGGTCGTCGGCGGCCCAGCGCTGCGCCAGGCGTGCCAGCACGGCATCGAGCACCGCCCGCTCGAGCCCGTCGACGAGCTCCAGGATCACGATGAGTTCCGGGCCGCGCAGTCGCGCGTCGGGATCGCCCGCCGCCACGGCCACGTCGATCACGGCGAGTTCATGCGCGACACTCGCCTGGAGCGCCTCGAAGACCTCGGGCGACAGGTAGCTGGGCTCCCACCTGTGCCCCTGGGCGATGGCCCACACGGCAGGACGGCGGATCACGAACTCGGTGTCGGAGGTCGGGTCGAGCACGATCAGGTCGGTGTCCTCCGCGGATGCCGCAAGCGCGGCACGCACGGCTTCGACCGGGATCGGGCGCGCGGTGGCATCCCACCGGCCCATGGCCTCGACCGAGGAGAACACGGGCTGTACGCGACGGCCGTCGGGCGCGGCGACGGTCACGATCGACAGCTCCTGCGTCTTGTCGACGGCGAGGCCGCTGGGGGCGACACCCTCCTCGCCCTTCTCCGCGATGAGCGGGATCAGGACGCGGGCGCCGCGGAAGGCGTCGACGACCGCCTCCTGACTGCCCTCACCGGCACGGAAGCGCAGCAGGGCGGAGAGCAGGGCGGGGTCGGCCGAACCGTCGTCGCCCGCGTGGGGATTCGACTCGAAGCTGCGCCCCTCCCACGGAACGCCCGCGGAATCGCCCGGGTTCACGGAACCGTGAGCGAGATCACCATGACCCTCGCTCCCGTGGCCGCAGGTGCCGTCAGTCTCCCGCGACATCCAGCGCCTCAGCCAGCGTGAACGCACCCGCGTAGAGCGCTTTGCCGACGATGGCGCCCTCGACACCCAGCGGCACGAGTTCGCGCAGCGCGGCGATGTCGTCGAGGTTGGAGATGCCGCCCGAAGCGACGACCGGCTTGGGGGTGCGCGAGGCCACCTCGCGCAGGAGCTCGAGGTTCGGACCGCGCAGCGTGCCGTCCTTCGTCACGTCGGTCACCACGTAGCGGCTGCAGCCGGCGTCCTCCAGCCGGTCGAGGACCTCCCAGAGGTCGCCGCCCTCCTGGGTCCAGCCGCGTGCCGCGAGAGTCGTGCCGCGCACGTCGAGCCCGACCGCGATGGCCTCGCCATAGCGCGCGATCACGTCAGCTGCCCACTCGGGATTCTCGAGAGCGGCCGTGCCCAGGTTGATGCGCGTGGCTCCGCTCTCGAGCGCGGCTTCCAGCGTCGCGTCGTCGCGGATGCCGCCGGACAGCTCGATGTTCACGTTCCGGAACTGCTTGATGACCTTGCGGAGGATCGACGTGTTGCTCCCTCGGCCGAACGCGGCGTCGAGGTCGACGAGGTGGATCCACTGTGCGCCCTGAGCGACCCACTCCCCCGCGGCGTCCAGCGGGTCGCCGTAGTTCGTCTCGGTGCCGGCCTCACCCTGGGTGAGACGCACCGCCTTGCCGCCGGCCACGTCGACCGCCGGGAGAAGGGTGAGGGAAGGAGACTGCGCGAAGTCGTTCATGGGTTCCTAAGGTGAGGATGCAGATGCGTGGCCCGAGCACACCCGTGGCGGACGCACGAGAACCGAGGGTATCGCGCGCGGGGGCGGCCTCCAAATGCGCGGGAAATGCCGAGGAAACACACGGGTTAGGCTGAAGCATGATGTCCGGACCGCAGGAAGATGCCACACCGGGCTCGGCAGCGCCCGCAGACGACGCCGAGCCGCGACTCGTGGAGTCCGTCCCGCTCTTCCCGGCCGGAGCGCCTCCGGTCCCGCCGCTGCCCGCGCCGGACGCCTCCGCAGCCCCGCAGCCGCCCTATCGCCGCACACGCGCCGAAGCCCGTGTCGACCGCGTTCCGGTCTTCGCTCCCGAGCCAGACGCGGATGACGCCGTGGGGGACGACACCGTGTGGGAGGACACCGTGCCGGCCAGAGCGGTACCGACCACATCGGCACCTGCTGCACCCGCACCGGCTGCACCCGCGGCGGATGACGCGGACTCGACGGACGCGGCTCCACCGACCGCCCCGGTGCGCACGACTCCTCCTCCTCCTCCTGCCGCCCCGGCGTCGGCCACCCCGTCGTCCCGTCCGGCGCCGCCGGCCTCCGCGCCGGTGACGCCTCCGCCGCCCGCCTCGACGCCCGTGCCACCCGCGCTGGCGAACGTGCCCGCACCGGCGGCGACGCCCCGACCGGCGTCCCTGGCGACGCCGGCACCCGCGGGACCCGACTCCTCCGGCCCCGCGTTCATCGAACCCGCGTCCCGTCGCGAGCAGCGCGTGCTCCGCGACCGAAACTCGTTCCTCCAGACCGAGCGTCCCGAGGAGCCCGCCCGCGAGGGCGCTCGCGGGGCACTCAACCGGCTGGGCCTACGCGTGCGCCCCTCCGCCCAGGAGCAGTCCGCCCGCGACGACGAGCTCGCCGTGAGCCAGCACTGGGCGGGTCCGCGCACGATCGCCGTGGTCAACGGCAAGGGCGGCGCAGGCAAGACGCCGACGACGATCCTGCTGTCGGCCGTGTTCGCCCGTTACGGGGGCGCCGGAGTGCTCGCCTGGGACAACAACCAGACCCGCGGCACCCTGGGCTGGCGCACCGACACCGGCGCGCACGACCGCACGCTGCTCGAGATGCTCCCCGAAGCGGGACGACTGCTCGGCACCAGCGCCCAGTCTGCCGACCTCGCGCACTTCATGCACCACCAGCCCCGAGAGAAGTACGACGTCCTGCGCTCGAAGCCGATCCGGCTCGCGCACGAGAACCGTCTCAGCCCCTCCGACGTCGATGCGATCCACTCGGTGGCGGCGAAGTTCTACCGGCTGATCATCATCGACTCGGGTAACGACGAGTCCGACCCGATGTGGTTGCGGATGATCGACCACGCGGACCAGCTGGTCATCGCCACCACGACGCGCGCCGACCACGCCGAAGCCGGTGCCCTGCTCATCGAGGCGCTCGAGGAG
Organism: Microbacterium sp. TW_SC_2; assembly: GCF_055361165.1. Taxonomy (NCBI): domain Bacteria; kingdom Bacillati; phylum Actinomycetota; class Actinomycetes; order Micrococcales; family Microbacteriaceae; genus Microbacterium; species Microbacterium sp. TW_SC_2. The sequence goes on from NZ_CM143952.1 coordinate 2,136,019, forward strand.
CGCGACGAACGCTCGGCACTGCTCGCCCAGCAGTCCGTCGCCGTGGTCTCGCAGGCCGACCCGAAGGCGACCCCCGCCGACATCGAGAAGGTCGTGAACGGCTACCGGTCGCTGTCACGCGATGTCGTCAGCATCCCGTTCGATCACGAGATGGTCGACGGTCCGCTGCGTTACGGAGCTCTCGCGAAGCGCACTCAGCGCGCGTGGCTCGCCGCGGCAGCATCGGTCGCACGCGGATTCTGACGCCGCGGCTCTACGCCGCGGCGGATGTACGGCGACGACGGGTCAGAGGCTGCCGATCCAATTGCGCAGGAGCTGGATGCCGGCCTCGCCGGACTTCTCCGGGTGGAACTGGGTCGCCGAGAGCGGACCGTTCTCGACGGCGGCGAGGAAGGGATCTCCGTACGTGGTCCACGTCAGTGCGGGCGCCGGGAACGGCGGGATGACGTCGAGCTCCCACGACTGCGCCGCATACGAGTGGACGAAGTAGAAGCGCTCCTGCTCGATACCGCGGAACAGCACGCTGTTCTCCCCGGCATCGACCGTGTTCCAACCCATGTGCGGCAGCACGGGCGCGTTGAGTTCGGTGACGGCTCCGGGCCACTCGCCCAGACCCTCGGTGTCCTGTCCGCGCTCGACGCCCCGGGAGAAGAGCACCTGCATTCCGACGCAGATCCCGAGCACGGGCCGGCCACCGGCGAGGCGGCGATCGATGATGGTGTCACCGCCGTGCGCGTGCAGCGCGTCGCGGACGGCCGCGAAGGCTCCCACACCGGGCACGAGCAGGCCGTCGGCCTCCTGCGCCTCGACGCGGTCACGCGTGAGCACGGCATCCGCGCCCGCGGCGATGAGGGCCTTGACGGCCGAGTGCACGTTTCCGGACTCGTAGTCGAAGACGGCGACCTTCGGGGTGCGACTCACAGTGCGCCCTTGGTGGAGGGGATGCCCTCGACGAGCGGGTCGAGGGATTTCGCCTGGCGGAACGCCCGTGCGAACGCCTTGTACTCCGCCTCGGCGATGTGGTGCGGGTCGCGACCTCCGAGCACACGCACGTGCACGGTCAGCGCGGCGTTGAACGCGATGGCCTCGAACGAGTGCCGCACCAGCGAGCCGGTGAAGTGACCGCCGATGAGGTGGTGCTCGAAGCCCGCGGGCTCCCCCTCGTGCACGAGATACGGACGACCGGAGATGTCGACCACCGCTTGGGCGAGCGCCTCGTCGAGAGGCACGAGCGCGTCGCCGTAGCGGGAGATCCCGGACTTGTCGCCGAGAGCCTCCAGGATCGCCTGCCCGAGCACGATCGAGACGTCCTCCACGGTGTGGTGCGCGTCGATGTGCGTGTCGCCGGAGGCGCGGACCGTGAGGTCGGTCAGGGAGTGCTTCGCGAAGGCGGTGAGCATGTGGTCGAAGAACGGCACCGAGGTGTCGATGCGGCTGACTCCGGTGCCGTCGAGGTCGAGTTCGAGTTCGACGGTGGACTCCGACGTGGTGCGTACACGGCGGGCAGTACGCGGGGTGGAGGCAGACGTGCTCATGAGGCCGATTCTATCGAGGCGAGGGCATCGAGGAATGCCGTGGTCTCGGCCTCCGTGCCGGCGGTCACACGCAGGTGTCCGGGAATGCCGACGTCACGGATCAGGACGCCCTGGTCGTAGAGGCGCTTCCAGGTGGCCTTGGGGTCGCTCACGCCGCCGAACAGCACGAAGTTCGACCAGGATTCGTGGGGCGTGTATCCGAGCGCTTCGAGCGTCGCGCTGATGCGGTTGCGCTGCTCCACGATCTCGTCGACCATGCCGAGCATGACGTCGGCGTTGCGCAGCGCGGCGATGGCTGCGGCCTGCGTGAGTGCGCTCAGGTGATACGGCAGACGCACGAGTCGCAGCGCATCGATGAATCCGGCGTCCGCGGCGAGATAGCCCACGCGTGCCCCGGCGAACGCGAAGGCCTTGCTCATGGTGCGCGAGACGGCGAGCCGCGGACGGCCTTCGAAAAGGGACAGTGCCGACGCGGCATCCCGGGGAGCGAACTCGTGATAGGCCTCATCGACCACCACGACACCGCGCGACACCTCGTACACGGCCTCGATCACATCGAGGCCGAGAGGAGTGCCGGTCGGGTTGTTCGGCGAGCAGAGCAGGATGACATCGGGATCGACCTCGCGCACCTGCGCCGCGGCATCCTCCGGCGTGATCGTGTAGTCGGGCTGCCGCGTCCCGGCGACCCATCGAGCCCCGGTCCCCTGAGCGATCAGCGGATACATCGAGTACGTGGGGGCGAAGCCGAACGCCGTGCGCCCGGGGCCTCCGAAAGCCTGGAGGATGTGCTGCAGCACCTCGTTCGAGCCGTTGCCCGCCCAGATCTGCTCCGCCTCGAGTCCGTGACCGAGGTAGTCGGCGAAGCCTTCACGCAACGTCGTGAACTCGCGGTCCGGATAGCGGTTGACGTCGCGGATCGCGACGGCGATCTCGTCGAGGATGTCGCTCGCGACCTCATCCGGCACCGGGTGGGTGTTCTCGTTGACGTTGAGAGCGATGGGCAGGGGCGCCTGCGGTGCACCGTAGGGAGTCAGCCCCCGGAGATCGTCGCGAAGCGGCAGGTCATCGAGTGAAGCGGTCACCCTTCCCATGCTAGAACGCCTGACGCGAACCGGGGGCCGCGTGACGCTCCATGGAAGAAAGACGCCCGGCGCTCAGCTCTTATACTGGGCGGGGATCGCGAGCTCCTGGCCGATCTGGATCTCACCGGTCTGAAGCATGTTGAGCCGCGTGATCTCCCCGATCACCTCGCGCGGGTCGGACGCGGGGGCGATCGCGCTCGCGATCGACCACAGGGTGTCACCCGGCAGCACCGTGACCGTGCTGAAGCTCGCCGTGGCGGCGCCGAGATCGTCGCCGGAGGCGATCGCACTGCCGCCACCGATCGCGGCGAAGGCGATGCCGGCCGCCAGCGGGACCGCGGCGAGGGCGAGCAGCACGCGACGACCGCGCACCGTCAGCCGGAGCCGTGTCGCCGGGCGTGCCGGGATGACTGCTGCGGTACTGAAGGCGATGGTGCTCATGTCGTGCTCCTCTGCGTCGTCCCCCGTGTCCGAGGGATCAGCCACCCGCCGCTGGTGCCGGTGGAAGTTGGCGTAGCGTTCGCATTCATCACTCGGCCGGGAGTGCTGGATGCGAAGCTACGTTCCGAAGGTATCTTCGATTTCGAACATCTGTCAAGCGTTCTTCGAAACCTGATCCGCGAATCGGGCGACACGCTCGAACAGATCTTCCAGATCGCCCGGTTTCTCGGATACGGTTTCGATAGCAACACCCCACCACGGGCCACCGACATTCGAAGAGCGACGTCGGGGACGTGCACCGAAGGAGCACCATGAGCGAGAACTCCGCCCTCGAATCCGAGGCCCCTCGTACTCGTCGTCGCAAGAACCTGAGCCCCAAGCAGCTCGCGATCCTCGAGGTCATCCAGACCTCGATCGCGCAGCACGGGTACCCGCCGAGCATGCGGGAGATCGGCGACGCCGTGGGGCTCAAGTCGCTCTCGAGCGTCACGCATCAGCTCGGCCAGCTCGAGCTGAGCGGCTATCTGCGCCGCGACCCCGGGAAGACCCGGGCGATGGAGGTGCTCATCGACCTGCCGGGTACCAGCGGAGAGAACCCCGCCGACGTCGCGACCCCCGTCGGCGACGCCGCGATGGTGCCCCTGGTCGGGCGGATCGCGGCCGGGGTGCCCATCACGGCGGATCAGCAGGTCGAGGAGATCTTCCCGCTGCCGCGACAGCTCGTCGGCAAGGGCGACCTGTTCATGCTCAAGGTCTCGGGTGAGTCGATGATCGACGCGGCGATCTGCGACGGCGACTGGGTGGTCGTGCGGTCCCAGAACAGCGCGGAGAACGGCGAGATCGTCGCGGCGATGCTCGACGACGAGGCGACGGTGAAGACGTTCCGACGTCGCGACGGCCACACCTGGCTGCTCCCCCGCAACTCCGCCTTCGAGCCGATCCTCGGCGATGAGGCCACGGTGCTCGGCAAGGTCGTCGCGGTGCTGCGCTCGGTCTGACTCCACCCGGAATGACGAACCGCCCTCCCCGATGTCCGGGGAGGGCGGTTCGTCGTCGCGGGGGACGGATCAGGCCGAGACGCTGATGTCCTCGCGCACGCGGCGCGTCGCCTCCACGATGTTGCGCAGCGACGCGGTGGTCTCGTCGTACCCGCGGGTCTTCAGCCCGCAGTCCGGGTTGACCCAGATCTGACGCGTGGGGATCTCGTCGACCGCACGGCGCAGCAGCGCCTCGATCTCGTCGACGCCCGGCACGCGCGGCGAGTGGATGTCGTAGACGCCCGGGCCGATGCCGTGGTCGAAGCCGACCTCGGCGATGTCGGCCACGACCTCCATGCGGCTGCGCGCGGCCTCGATCGAGGTCACGTCGGCATCCAGAGCACGGATCGCGTCGATCACGACCCCGAACTCGGAGTAACAGAGATGCGTGTGCACCTGCGTTCCCGCCGCGGCACCTCCCGTGGAGAGACGGAACGAGCCGACCGACCAGTCGAGGTAGGCCTCCTGATCCGCCTTCTTCAGCGGGAGCAGCTCGCGCAGCGCGGGCTCATCGACCTGGATGATCGCGATGCCCGCGGCCTCGAGGTCGCTGATCTCGTCGCGGAGGGCGAGGGCGACCTGGTTCGCGGTCTCCCCCAGAGGCTGGTCATCGCGCACGAACGACCAGGCGAGGATCGTCACCGGGCCGGTGAGCATGCCCTTCATGTGCTTGACCGTGAGCGACTGCGCGTAGGTGGACCAGTCGACCGTGATCGGAGCCGGACGCGAGACGTCGCCCCAGAGGATCGACGGGCGGGTGGCGCGGGATCCGTACGACTGCACCCAGCCGTTCTCGGTCACGGCGAAGCCGTCGAGGTTCTCGGCGAAGTACTGCACCATGTCGTTGCGCTCGGGCTCGCCGTGCACGAGCACGTCCAGCCCCAGCTCCTCCTGGAGCGAGACGACGCTGGAGACCTCGCGGCGGAGGAACTCGTCGTAGTCCTCGGCGGGGATCTCACCCCGCGTGAAGCGCGCGCGGGCCCGACGGATGTCGCTCGTCTGAGGGAACGAGCCGATCGTGGTCAGCGGGAGCGCCGGGAGCCCGAGCGCCTCCTGGGCCGTCTCGCGCTCCGCGTAGGAGACGCGGGAGAAGTCCGCGTCGCTGAGCGCGCGCTGACGCACCGCGCCGTCGCGCACGCCCGGCGCGGCGAGTCGGTCGGCGAGTGCTGCGGATGCCGCCGCGAGCTCCTCGTCGATCGCGGCGCGCCCCTGCGACAGGCCCCGGGCCAGGGTGACGACCTGCGCGACCTTCTGGTCGGCGAAGGCCAGCCAGGACACGAGGCGCGCGTCGAGCTTCGTCTCGTCGGCGACGTCGTGCGGCACGTGGAGCAGCGAGGTCGAGGTCGAGGCGGCGACGGCTGCCGCACCGAGGGCGCGCAGCGACTCCAGGGTGTCGGCCGCGGCCGCGAGGTCACCCCGCCAGATGTTGTGGCCGTCGATCACACCACCCACGAGCGTCTTGTCGGCCAGACCCTCCGCGGCAGCGGGCACGCCCCCGCGCACCAGGTCGACCGCGATGGCCTCGATCGGCGCGGCGGCCAGCACCGCGAAGGTCTCGTCCAGCGACGCGTACGGAGCCGCGACCAGGATCGCGGGGCGATCGGTCGCACCTCCCAGTACGCCCAGAGTGCGGGCGGCGGCGGCGGCCAGCTCTCTCACGGACGCCGGGAGCGACTCGCTCACCAGGGCAGGCTCGTCCAGCTGCACCCACTCGGCCCCGGCCGCCTTCAGCCGAGCCAGCAGCTCGACGTAGACGGGCAGGAGGTCGTCGAGACGCGACAGCGGGTCGAAGCCGGCGGGCGCATCATCCGATGCCTTGGCCAGCGCCAGGAAGGTCACAGGACCGACGAGCACGGGACGGGTGGTGAAACCGGCAGCCACGGCCTCGGCGACCTCACGGACGCGCCGATCGCTCGACAGCGAGAACTCGGTCTCGGGCCCGATCTCCGGCACCAGGTAGTGGTAGTTGGAGTCGAACCACTTGGTCATCTCGAGCGGTGCGCGCTCACCCTCGCCCCGCGCGATGGTGAAGTACGCCGGCAGTCCGAGAGAGCCGTCCGCGCCGCGGAGATCCTGGAACCGGCTCGGGATGGCTCCGACCGTGACCGCGGTGTCGAGCACCTGGTCGTAGAAGGAGAACGCTTCGGGGATCGCGGAGTCGTCGCGGCCCAGGCCGAGAGCGGCGAGGCGATCGCGCGTCACGGCGCGGAGCTCGGAGGCGGTCGCCTCCAGCTCCTGCTCGTCGATGCGGCCGGCCCAGAACGCCTCGACGGCCTTCTTCAGCTCGCGGCGGCGTCCGATGCGCGGGTAACCGAGGATGGTTCCTTCGGGGAATGCGGTCATGGTCTTTCCTTTCGGCGGGGTTCAGTGGCGCAGGGCCGGGAGGATGCCGGCTTCTGCGAGGACGGTGAGCACGGTCTCGTGCTGGTTGAAGGCGTACAGGTGCACTCCGGGCGCTCCGCCGTCGACGACGGCGCGGGTCAGGCGGGCGGCCCATTCGACGCCGATCTCACGGCGCCCCTCGGGGGTCGGCTCGACCTCGAGGGCGATCGAGAGCTCGCTCGGGAGGTCCTCCCCGGTGAGCTCGAGCACCCGAGCGAGCCGGGCGGGCGAGGTGATCGGCATGATGCCGGGCAGGATCGGGATCGTGACGCCGGCCGATCGGGCCCGCTCGACGAAGGCGAGATAGTCGTCGGGGTGGAAGAACAGCTGGGTGATCGCGAACGTCGCCCCGGCGGCCTGCTTCGCGAGCAGCGCCTCGACATCCTGCAGGCGGTGCGTGGCACGCGGATGCCCCTTGGGGAAGGCGGCGACGGCGATGCTGACCTTGCGGCGGGGGGCGACGGCGGCGGCCCCCGGAAGCCCGGGAATCGGCGACTCCTCGTAGGGCGCGCGCTCCGCCTGCACCCGGCCGATCAGCTGCACGAGCTGAGCGGCGCTCTCCAGATCACCCAGATACGCCTCGGTCTGCCCGGCGGGCGGGTCTCCGCGCAGCGCGAGGAAGCTGAGGATGCCGGCATCCAGGAACTCCCGGATCAGCGCCGCGGCACCGGTGTAGGTGTTGCCGACGCAGGTGAGGTGCGCGAGCGGTTCGACATCGGTGTGCTCGCGGATGAAACGGAGCACGTCGAGAGAGCGGCCGCCCGTGGATCCGCCGGCACCGTACGTGACCGACAGGAAGTCCGGGCCGGCCGCGGCGAGGCGACGCACGGTCTCGTGCAGGGCCTCCTCGCTCGACTCCGAACGGGGCGGGTAGAGCTCGAAGGAGAACGGCACGCGGGGGGTGCCGGAGGTCACAGTCTCGGAAGACATCTCTTCTCCAGGGGGACAGAATCGGGCCGGGGCCGCGCACGACACAAGGGTGAGCATCATTCGCGGGCGGGTGCCGGGCTCGGCTGTCGCTCCATGCCGGGAGCGGGTCCCGGGCGTTGCTAAGAATGTAGAACACGGCGACTCGTGCACGCACGCTCTGTGACGCCGTGTGTCACAGAGCGTGCGCTTAGGCTCGAGGCATGACGTCGCCCTTCGGGTCCTGGCCCTCTCCGTTCTCCGCCGCCTCGGTCGCCTCCTCCTCTCCGCGCATCGACGGATCGCGTTTCGTCGGCGAGGAGATCTGGTGGGGCGAGTCGGTGCCCGCCGAGGGCGGACGCGTGGCGGTGCGCAGCTCCACCGGCTCCGAGGTGCTTCCGGCGCCGTGGAGCGCACGCTCGCGCGTGCACGAGTACGGCGGCGGCGCGTGGACCGCGGATGCCGACGGCGTGCTCTACTTCGTCGAGGCCGGAGATCAACGCGTGTACCGGCTCGCCCCTCACGGCACCCCGATGCCCTTGACGCCTGCGGGCCCGGCGCACGGTGGACTCCGGGTCGAGGGCGGACGCCTCTTCGCGGTGCGGGAAGACCTCACGAGCGACCCCCATGAGCGCGGCATCGTCGAGATCCCCACCGACGGCTCGGCGGCGGACGACGTCGCGGCGCTGCGCGTGCACGCTCACGGCCCGGGCTTCTTCGCGCACCCGGCGCTCTCGCCCGACGGGACCCGCCTGGCCTGGGTCGAGTGGAGCGGACGGGAGATGCCGTGGCAGAGCGCGCAGCTGCAGGTCGCCGCGATCGACACGGGAGACCGCGCGGCGCTCGACACCCGCACCGCACTGCAGCCGGAGTGGCAGGACGAGCACCGGCTGCTGTTCACCGACGACCTCGACGGCCGCTGGACGCTGCACCGGGCCGAGCTGGACGGCATCGCCGCCCCGGCTCCCCCCGTCCCGATCTCCCCGGTCGACGCCGACAGCGGCTACGGCCTCTGGGTGCTCGGCAACCGCTGGTATCAGCCGCTCGACGACGGGCGGATCGTCGCGGTGCGCACCCACGGACGCGATCGTGTCGACGTGATCGCCGCAGACGGATCGTGGCGGCCACTCGACGTCCCCGGCGACGGGCATGTGAGCGTGGACGACGCCCGCGGTTCGGCGGTGCTGCTCAGCGGCAACGGGTCGCGAGTGGCGCCGGGCGTGTGGCGGGTTGACGTGGACTCGGGCGAGGTCACGACCATCACCGGCGGCGCCCCCGTCGATCCGCGCTGGATGCCGAGCGCGCAGCCCCTCGTCGTGGACGGGATCCACGGCTCCGTGCAGGCGTTCGTTCATCCCCCGGCCAACCCGGCATCCGCGGCCCCCGGCAACGAGCTCCCTCCGTACCTCGTCTTCGTCCACGGGGGTCCGACCGCGCACGTCACCGGAGCCGCATCCACCGCGATCGCGTTCTACACCAGCCGCGGTATCGGCGTGCTCGACGTGAACTACGGCGGGTCGACGGGGTACGGCCGCGCCTACCGTGAGCGCCTCGACGGACAGTGGGGCGTGGTCGACGTGGATGACGTGATCGCCGCGGCTCGCGGCCTCGCCGACGCCGGACTCGCCGACCCCGCCCGCATCGCGATCCGCGGCAGTTCGGCCGGAGGATGGACCGTGCTGTCGGCACTGGTCCGCGGCGGGGTGTTCGCGGCCGGGATCAGCAAGTACGGCGTGACCGATCTGCGGATGCTGGACGCCCACTCGCCCGACTTCGAACGGCACTACATCGCCGGGCTCGTGGGTCCGCTCCCCGACGCCGAGGCGCTGTACATCGAGCGCTCACCGCTCACGCACGCGGACCGCATCGACGTGCCCGTCCTCCTCCTGCAGGGTGCCGAGGACCGGGTGGTGCCGCCCGCGCAGTCCGAGGCGATCCGCGACGCGCTCGCGGCGCGCGGGATCGACCACGAGTACGTGCTCTACCCGGGCGAGGGTCATGGGTTCCGCCGTGCGGAGACGATCGTCGATGCGCTCGAGCGCGAGCTCGCGTTCCTCGGGCGGGTGTTCGGGTTCGAGCCGCAGCCCGAGGAGTCGGGGCGGTGCTGACCGTGCGGGAGGTGCGGGGTCACTCCCCGACGCGGTTGCGCAGGCGCATGGCCCGATCGGCCTCGCGGGTGTCCTGCCGCTCGCGGAGGGTCTGCCTCTTGTCGAACTCGCGCTTGCCCTTGGCCAGCGCGATCTCGACCTTGGCCTTGCCGTCGGCGAAGTAGAGCTTGAGCGGGATCAGGGTGTAGCCGCCGGCCGACACCGCGTGGGCGAGCTTGTCGATCTCGGCACGGTGCAGCAGAAGCTTGCGGATGCGCTTGGCGGAATGGTTGGTCCAGTGGCCCTGCGAGTACTCCGGGATGTGCACGGAGTCGAGGAAGACCTCGTTGCCCTTCACGAAGGCGTAGCCGTCGCTGAGATTGGCGCGCCCCTGGCGCAATGACTTGACCTCGGTGCCGGTGAGCACCATCCCCGCCTCGTACGACTTCTCGATGTTGTAGTCGTGACGTGCGCGACGATTGGTCGCGATGACCTTCTCCCCGCGTTCCCTGGGCATGATGCACTCCTGTGATTCGACGAGCTCAGCGACCCGGATGCGGCTGAGCAGCCTTTCAGTCTACCCTCCGACGGACGTCCGGAGCCAAATGTCCCGGGTCAGGTGCGCAGCCAGCGGCGGATCGCGAACCCGGCCGAGAGCGCGGCGAGGATCACACCGATGCCGATCAGCACGGGCACGACCAGCGAGGCATCCTGCATCGACACCCAGGTGGTGATGAACGGCACCCGTCCCCGGAGATACCCGTTGACGCCGAAGTGCACGCCGGCGAGCACCGCGGCGCTGGCGAGCGCCGAGCCGAGGAACGCCGCGAAGACGCCCTCCAGCACGAACGGTGTCTGGATGAACCGGTTCGAGGCACCCACCAGCCTCATGATGCCGATCTCCTTGCGTCTCGCATACGCCGACAATCGGATGGTCGTGGCGATCAGCAGCGTCGCCGCGATCAGCATCAGCACCGCGATACCGACCGCGATGTAGGTCGCGACCGTGAGCGCCGAGAACAGCGGTTCGAGGTATTGCAGCTGGTCCTGCACCTGCTCGACACCGGCCTGTCCGCTGAACGCCTCGGAGAGCACGTTCGACTGGCCCGGATCCTTCATGGTCACGAAGAACACCTCGAAGGCCTGATCCGGCGTCAGCACGCTCGCCTGATCCTCGCCGAGCTGCTCGACGAGCTTCGCGTAGGTGTCCTCCCGCGTGTCGAAGGTCATGGAGCTGATGAGCGGCGCCAGGGCGTCGCCCTCGAGCTGGTCGCGGACCGCGTTCACCTGCTCCTCGCTGGCGGCGCCGTCGACACAGGTGTCGGACTGCGAGACCGCCGAGCACATGTAGACCGCGACCTGGGCGCGCTCGGCCCAGTAGCCGCGCATCACCCCGATCTGGCTCTGCATGAGGATCGCGGCTCCGACGAAGGTGAGGGAGACGAACGTGACGAGCACGACGGAGATGACCATCGAGATGTTGCGACGAAGGCCGACGAGGGCCTCGGTGAGGATCAGACCGATTCTCATGAGGTCGGGCCCACTTCCTGGTCATCGGCATCCGACAGACCGAGGCGGTCGGCGACACCGAGTTCGGCGACGTCGACTTCGGGCAACACGATCGGATGGGTCCGAGGACCGACGGCGGTGGGCTGATCGGCAGGAGCCTGCGCGGCGGGGGCCTGTGCCGGAGCGACCGGCTCCGGGGCGATGACCTCCTCGTGCGGCTCGACACCCGGCGCGGGCTCATCGGCGGACGAGTCGTGCGCGTCGCCGGCGAGAGGCGCGATCGCCCCAGCAGCAGCGGCGGTGCCGGTGACAGCGGCGGGCGCTGTGGCGGAGCGGCGCTGCGCAGCGATCAGTTCGTCGGTGAGCGCGGCCCGCACCACCGACAGATCGGCCGTCTGGCGCTGGACCTCCTGCACAGCCGTGAGAGCGGCCGCGGCCGCGGCACCGCGCACCTCGGCCGGCACCAGACGCGGGATGTTCGAGGTGTCGCCGTACCCGCCGTGCACCTCGTCGCGTACCATCTCGCCGTCACGCAGCTCGATCACGCGTCGCTGCATCTGGTCGACGAAGCCGGCCTCGTGGGTGGCCATCAGGACCGTGGTGCCGCCCGCGTTGATGCGGGCCAGCAGTTGCATGATGTCGACCGAGGTCGCCGGGTCGAGGTTTCCCGTCGGCTCGTCGGCGAGCAGCACCTGGGGGCGATTCACGAGAGCACGGGCGATGGCGACGCGCTGCTGCTCACCGCCCGACAGCTCGTGCGGCATCCGCTTCTGCTTGCCGTCGAGTCCGACCAGGGCGAGCGCCTCCGGCACGGCCTGCTGGATGAAGCCGCGCGAGGAACCGGTGACCTGCAGGGTGAAGGCGACGTTCTGGTACACGGTCTTCGACGGCAGCAGGCGGAAGTCCTGGAAGACCGAGCCGATGTGCCGCCGGAAGTAGGGCACCTTGCGGTTCGCGAGCGAGCGCAGGTCGCGTCCGAGGACGGCGACCCTGCCCGACGTGGGGACGTCCTCGCGCAGGATGAGCCGCAGGCAGGACGACTTGCCGGAGCCCGAGGCGCCGACGAGGAAGAGGAACTCCCCGCGCTGCACTTCGAAGTCGACACCGGAGAGGGCGGGCTTCGACGTCCCGCGGTAGCGTTTCGTGACGTTCTCGAACCGAATCATGGCGGTTCGAGCCTAAGCGCGCCCTCTCCCCTGGTCGCGAGCGACACCCCGCGCGGTACGTCTCGGTGCTGCCATCCATGGGGACTCCTCCCCCGGCTCCGACCGGATCGACGTCACCCGTCACTGCTATACATGGAGGAGCCGTCGCGCTGTCTGCGCGGGCAACGACTTCGAGGGGGAGCCATGACGACACCTGCAGGCTGGTACGACGACGGATCCGGCCGTCAGCGCTGGTGGGACGGCCAGCAGTGGACCGAGCACTTCGCACCGGAGACGGAGGCCCCGGCCGAGTCCGAAGCGGCATCCGCTCCGGCGACCGAGTCCGAGTCCGCAGCGGCCTCCGACGCCGACTACCCGACGCACGAGAGCTCTCTCGACGACACCGTCGTGCGCCCGTCGCACGAGACGGTGATCACTCCGGAGAGCACCGACGGCGCGCCCGAGGCGCACGCCGCATCCGCGTCGGCGGAGTGGACGCCCGCGGAGGCGACTCCGTCCGAGACCGCCGGCGAGACTGCGGCGACCACACCCCTCGACAACGACCTCGCGGCCTCCGCGCCGCCCGCGACGCCCTCGTACGAGGCGCCCGCCGCTGCTGCGTACGACGCTCCCGCGTACGGCGCTCCTGCGTACGCGCCTCCGGCTGCGCCGTCCTACCCGGGCGCCGCACCCGGCCAGCCGAGCGCCGGATACGACGGCGGCTACCCGGCCGCCGCGCCCTACCCCGGCAGCACGCCCGAGGGCCCGAAGAAGCTCTCCGTGCTCGGCCTGGTCGGTCTCGGACTGTCGGTGCTCGGTACGATCCTCGCGTTCATCCCGCTCATCATGATCGTCGGCTTCGTGCTGCTCGCGGCAGGCTTCATCGTCTCGCTCATCTCGCTTTTCCTGAAGGGCAAGAAGTGGCCGGGCATCGCGGGCCTCATCCTCGCCGTGGTCGGCACGATCATCGGCATCGTCATGTCGTTCATCTACCTGGTCAGCTTCGTGCAGAACGTCAACGACGAGGTCAGCAGCCCGTCGAGCACATACTCGGCCTCGCCCGCTCCGGAGGACTCCGAGGGCACGGATGACGGCACCAGCGCGGGCGGACGCCCGACGTCGGAAGAGGTCGCCGTCGGCATCGCCACGCTCATCGAGGCCACGGGCGCCGAGGGCTACACCGACGAGCAGATCGTGTGCTTCGCCGATGAGTTCGTCGCGTCGCCGGTCGACGACGAGACCCTGCGGGCGATCGCCGAGAGCGACGGCACCTTCACCGACCCCGAGGTCGTGACCGCCTTCACCGAGCAGTTCACCGACGCGATCCCGGTCTGCCTGGTCCCCTGACCACCGACAGGCGATGACGAAGGCCCCGGGAGCTGCGAGCTCCCGGGGCCTTCGTCGTGCGTGGAGGGTCAGTCCTCGATCTTGCGCTTGCGCCAGCGGATGCCCGCCGAGATGAAGTCGTCGAGGTCGCCGTCGAACACCGCGGCGGGGTTGCCCGATTCCTGGCCGGTGCGCAGATCCTTGACGAGCTGCTGGCCGTAGAGGAAGTAGGAGCGCATCTGGTCGCCCCAGCTGGCGGTGATGTTGCCCGCGAGCTCCTTCTTCTTGGCGGCTTCCTGCTCCTTCTGGAGCAGCAGCAGTCGGGTCTGCAGCACGCGCATGGCGGCGGCGCGGTTCTGGATCTGCGACTTCTCGTTCTGCATCGACACGACGATGCCGGTCGGAAGGTGCGTGAGGCGCACGGCGGAGTCGGTCGTGTTGACCGACTGCCCACCCGGGCCGGACGAGCGGAACACGTCGACGCGGATGTCGTTCTCGGGGATCTCGACCTCGGTGGCCTCCTCCATGAGGGGGATGACCTCGACGGCGGCGAACGACGTCTGGCGCTTGTCGGCCGAGCCGAACGGGCTGATGCGGGCCAGACGGTGCGTGCCGGCCTCGACCGAGACCGTGCCGAAGGCGTAGGGCGCGTCGATCTCGAAGGTCGCGGACTTGATGCCGGCGCCCTCCGCGTACGACATGTCCATGACCTTCACGGGGTACTTGTGGCGCTCGGCCCACCGCAGGTACATGCGCATGAGCATCTCGGCGAAGTCGGTCGCGTCGTCGCCGCCGGCGCCGGAGCGGATGGTGATGATCGCGCTGCGGTCGTCGTACTCGCCGTCGAGGAGGGTCTGCACCTCGAGCTGGTTGATGAGGTCGGTCAGCGTGGTGAGCTCGGTGCGAGCCTCCTGTGCGGACTCCTCGTCGCCCATCTCGTTGGCGAGACCGATCAGCACCTCGAGGTCGTCGAGCCGCGAGGCGATGCCGGTGATGCGGGCGAGCTCGGACTGGCGGTGGCTGAGGGCGCTGGTCACCTTCTGCGCGCGCTCGGTGTCGTCCCAGAGGTCGGGGGCACCGGCCTCTTCGCTGAGTCGCGCGATCTCGTCGCGCAGATGGGAGACATCGACGACCTCGCTGATGTCGCCGAAGGTTTGCCTGAGCGCCTGAATTTCGGCGGAAAGATCGAGTTCGAGCATGATATCCGAGCCTATCCTGCCGGACGGCTTCGTGCCTGAGCTTCCTGAGCGCGTGCTCCGCGCCGGCCCGCGGTGCGTCCGGGCCCGCCCGGGTCGGGAGTAGCCTCGACACGTGAGTGGTGCGTCGACGGTTCTGAGACAGTTCGGGCCGATGGTGTATCTCCCCACGGTCCTCTTCGCCCTCGGCGAGGGAGCGGTGATCCCGCTGATCCCCGTGATCGCTTCGCGCATGGGCGCGGATGTGGCGGGCGCCGCACTCGTGGCCTCCGCCCTCGTGGTGGGTCAGCTGTGCGGCAATCTGCCCGCGGGGTGGGCGGTCGCGCGCATCGGCGAACGCTTCACGATGGTCATCGCCGGAACGATCTCGGTCGCGGCCGCGGTGGGCATGCTGCTCGCGCCGTCGATGGGAGTGCTCGCGGCATCCGTCTTCCTGCTCGGGTTCTGCGCGGCGGCGTTCGGTCTCGCCCGGCACGCGTTCATGACGACGCGGGTGCCCCTGGTGGTGCGCGCCCGGGCGCTGTCGCTGCTGGGCGGCAGCTTCCGCCTCGGCATCTTCGTCGGTCCGTTCGTGGCGGCGGGGCTCCTGCGACTGTTCGGCTCGGAGTCGGCGGCGATCTGGTTCTTCCTCGGGTGCCTCATCGTGATGGTGCTGCTCGTGCTGCTGGGGCCGGACCCCGAGAAGAAGAATCCGCCGATCACGCGTCCGTCGACGCGCTCGTTCATCGAGGACTCGGGCGAGGTCGTGAGCGGCGCGATCCCCACGATCGAACGCATCGGCGTCTTCCGCACCATGTGGCGACAGCGGTCGGTGCTGGGCCGGCTCGGTCTCGCGGCCGCGTCGCTGTCGGCGATGCGCGCCGCCCGTCAGGTGGTGCTCCCGCTGTGGGGTCTGTCGCTCGGACTCGATGCCTCCACGATCGCCCTGGTCGTCGGCGTCTCGGGCGCGATCGACTTCGCGCTGTTCTATGCGAGCGGACAGGTGATGGACCGCTTCGGGCGGCTGTGGGCGGCGATGCCCGCGATGGTGCTGATGGGCGCCGGATTCTTCGCCCTCTCCGTGACCCACGACCTCGACTCGGCCGTGCTGTGGTTCGGCATGTTCGCCGCGGTGCTCGGGGTCGGCAACGGACTCTCGAGCGGCATCCTGCTGACGCTCGGCGCGGATGTGGCACCCAGGCGCGACCCTGCCGCGTTCCTCGGCTCGTGGCGCACGCTGACGGATGCCGGCGGTGCGATCGCCCCGCTGGCGATCTCGGGCATCATCGCGGTGGCGTCGCTGCCGATCGCGGCAGGTGTGATGGGTGTCGTCGGCGTCGTCGGAGCCCTCGGGTTCCTGCGGTGGATCCCCCGCTTCGTGCCTCGGGTGAAGCCGGCGGGGAGCGAGGGATGAGCCGGATGCTCGCGGCGGAGGTGCATGCCATCGTCGCCGACCTGGAGCCGCGCTCCGAGCGCGACCGGGAGGCGCAGGCCGATTTCGCGGCGTTCTTCCCGGATGACAGCGGTCCGGTGTGGCGGGAGTCGGGACCGCATCACGCCACGGCGTCGTGCGTGGTCTTCGACGAGACGCTCACCCGCACGCTGCTGGTGTTCCACGGCAAGGGCCGGTTCTGGGTGCAGCCGGGAGGCCATCTGGAGCACGGAGACGCGTCGATCGTCGAGGCCGCGCTGCGCGAGCTGCGGGAGGAGACGGGCATCGACGTCGCCGCCCCGCACCCGCCGGTGGCCTACGACCTCGACCATCACGCGCTGTCCGCACGCTTCGGCGGCTGCGCGTCGCACCTCGACATCGCGATCGCCGTGATCGCCGACCCGGCACTCGCCCTCACCGTCAGCCACGAGTCGGACGACGTGCGCTGGTGGCCGGTGGATGCCCTCCCCGCCGAGGTTCCCGCCCAGCTCGCGCCGCGGCTGCGGAACCTGATCGAGAGGCTGTCGGCGACGGTCTGAGGGTCAGGCGCGGCGGAGGGTGCTGGCGGCTGCTCATCGCAACGCGGTGCGACTGGTCGCCGTGGCCTCCAGCCGCACACCCTCGGCGACGAAGGGCGATAGCAGCGGAGGCGTCCACGTACTGATCACCGTCGCGCGTGCGGAGACGCCGTCGGGAGTGTCGGCGGAGACGAGCTGTGCATCGTTCGGCAGCGCCGCCACGAGCGCCTGGGCCTGCTCTTGCACCCCCTCGTCGGTGAGCTCGGCGCGCACCTCCTCCCCCACGACGATCAGGGTGAAGCCGTCCGCTCCGGCGAGCGCCGCCGCGTCGGCGAGCGCGTCGAGACGCTTCTGCGCCAGGAGGAGATCGGTGGCGCACACGCAGACGAACAGCACGGCGACGGCGAGGAGCGCATAGCCGAGGGTGAGCAGCAGGACGCTCCCCTCGTCATCATGAGATCGGGGCGCGGGCATGATCATCCGCCCCACATCCGTGACACCTTCTGCGCGGCCGACGCCTCGACCGGTACTGCCAGCGCGTCGTCGAGCCCGAAGATCGCGGGGACGAACGGCAGCCGTACGCGTGTCGCCACCGTCACGATCACCGTGGCGCCGGCAGCCGGGCAGCCCGTGCCGACGGGGGTGCACTCGATCGAGACCCGCACGTCGGCCGACTCCAAGCGGTACTCGTCGATGATGCTCCCCAGCACGGCATCGCTGCGCCCGCCTGCCGCCTCGGTATCAGGCGCCGTCGCGATCGCCCGTGCGGTGTGGCGGGCCGCGGCCTCCACACCGAACGCCTGCTCCTGGATCGCCCCCAGCACGATGACGAGGTACACCAGCGGCACCAGCAGGATCACCCCGACCGTGATGAATTCGAGGGCGGCCGAGCCGACGTCATCCCTCACCCAGGCTCTCCTCCGGTGCATGCGCTTCCACCTCCCAGGCAGACGGCACCCCGAGGAGGCCGATCACGGGGAAGGTCGTGCGCACCCGGACCCCGATCGTCGGGTGACCGAGGCGCTCTGATTCCGCGACCGTGATCTCCTCGGCGTAGCCCGCGCCGATCGCTCGCGTGATCACGTCTCGTGTCCGCTCCGCCCCCTCCTGCAGGGTCGTGTCGCCGAGTGCCGCGTGGTATGCCCCCTCCACCGCGGCATCGTGGACGACATTGCGGACGTACACCGCGAAGGCGAGCTGCAGCACGGCGAGAGTGAGGATCGTCAGCAGTGTCCCGACGAGCAGGAATTCGACCGGGCTCGAGCCGCCGTCGTCCGCGAACCTGCGTCGCCGCGCGGTGCCGTGCTCCGCGGGCATCAGAGCCCGGAGACGCGCTGGATCGCCTGCTCGAACAGCGCCGACAGCGCCGGACCCGCGACCGCCCAGATGAGCACCACGAGGCCCGCCGTCATCAGGGTCACGAGCACCCAGCCGGGAACGTCGCCGGTGTCGTCCTCGGCGAAGGCGCGCACGTGCGCCGCGACTTCCGTCTTTCCTGCGCGAAGAGTTGTCATGGTGTTCCTTTCGTGGTGCGCTCAGGCGATGCCGAGTCGCAGGATGAAGAGTCCCGGATAGATCGCGAACAGGACCGACAGCGGCAGGATCAGGAAGACGAGCGGCAGGAGCATGAGGATCTCCTTGCGACCGGCCTGCTCGATCAACGTGCGCTTCGCGTCTTCGCGAGCGTCTCCCGCCTGTGCTTGCAGCACGCTCGCGAGGGGAGCTCCCCGCTCCAGCGCTGCCACCACCTGATCGACCGCTCGAGTCAGACCGGCGAGCTGCAGACGTGTCGACATCTCCCCCAGAGCATCGGCCAGAGGCGACCCTGTCCCGGCCGCGAGCACGACCTGCCGCAGCTCCCCGACCAGTTCGCCCGACCCCACCGTGGTGACCCTCCGCAGCGAGTCGAGGAGTCCTTCGCCTGCCGACAAGCACAGCGCCAGGAACTCGAGCATCGTCGGCAGTTCCTCCGTGAGGCGCGCGCGCCGGGCGGCGACTCGCGCCGTGAGCTGCAGGTCGTACACGATGCCGCCCGTAGCGCCGGCGAGAACGGGCAGCAGAACGACCGGAGGCGTCATCTGGCCCGACAGCACGAGCGCGATCACCGTGATGGCACCCGCAGCGATGCCCACCAGCATCCACCCGAGCTGGCGCGCACGAAAAGTGGTCGGCACCATCGATGTGCCCGCCTGGGCCAGCCGCCGGCCCAGCACATCCCCGCCGCCGACCGCGCGCTCGAACGCGGCGATCGCCCACCGCCACGGAGTGCCGCCACCTGCCGGCAGCACACCGACGGTCGGCAGAACCTCCTGCGGAAGGCGGTCATCCGAGACGACATCGCGCACGTAGGGCGCGATCCGCGTCGGCAGGGACGCCGCCCGCCAGGACGGGAGAGCGGCCAGCATGGCCAGCATGCCGCCCGCGAAGAGGCCACCGATCAGGACGGCGTTCGCGGCGACGGAGAGCACGTTCATGCGAACCACCGCCGCGGCTCCGTCAGCCGTCCGATCCGGATCATGATGCGGAACGCCACGACCGAGACCGCGGCACCGACGCAGATGACGACCACTCCCTCCGGCGTTCCGTAAGCCGCCGCCCCCTCCGGCCGCATCACCAGGAGCCCGAGGATCACCCACGGAGCGACGGCCCCCAGCACCGCGGCCCCTCGGATCCAGGACTGGCGGGCTTCGACCTCGCCGCGCAGCGCGGCGTCGGTCCGCACCGACGCCGACAGGGCGCGCAGGACCGTGGTGAGCTCGGTGCCTCCGACCTGGCGCGCCATGCGGAGCGTCTCCAGGATCCGGTCTCCGATCGGATCCGCGAGGCTCGATTTGAGCCGGTCGAGGCTGGCCTCGAAGCGCCCCGTCGCCCGCAGATCCCGCGCGAAGACGGCGAATGCGGGACGCAGGACGACGGGCGCGGAATCACCGAGACCGGCCACTGCGTCGGGAAGCGACAGCCCGACCCGGATGGAGGCGACCAGCAGATCACAGACATCCGGCCAGAGCTGGCGGCGCATCCGGCGAAGACGGGTGCGCCGCGCACGCAGCATCACGATCGGCGCCGCTCCCCCGGCCACAGCGGCGAGCGCAGCGAGGACCAGGATGCCGGTCAGTAGCCAGACGACGGAGGCCGCCACGATCGCGGCGGCGACGATCGCGCTCGAGAGCGCCCGAGAACTGAGAGACGACCATCCGGCCTCCTCACGGAGCCGCGTCAAGGGACCGCGGCGCTCGACCGTCGCCGTCCCCTCCCCGAGCGGCCACATCCACGGCGACAAACACAGCAGCATGCCCGCGGCGAGCAGCGCGCCGAGGAGCACTCTCACGAGGACACCCCGTGATGCAGCACGCCGGAAGGCTCCGCCGGAGAGCCCACCCGGGCCGATGGCGCCGCCGAATACACGACCCGCGTCACGATCCGCCCCTCGGCGATCTCACCGGTCGGGGCGATCACCTCCTGCACGCGTCGCGCCCCCTGCCCGTCACGCGCGCAGTGGACGACGAGTCCCACCGATGCGGCGAGCGCGCTCACGATGAACGACCGATCGATGTTCCGCCCGGCGAGCAGGGGCAGGAGCGTCAGCTTCTCGAGCGCTTCGCGAGCGGAGTTCGCGTGCACCGTGCCTGCGCCGGGCACGCCGGTGTTGAGCGCGAGCACCAGATCGAGCGCCTCCGCATCGCGGACCTCCCCGACGATGAGCCGGTCCGGACGCATGCGCAGAGCCTCCTTCACCAGGCGACGCAGGCTGATCTCCCCCGTGCCCTCGAGGCTCGCCTGACGCCCCTGCAGCGCGACGACGTCGTTCCCCTCGAGTGCGAGCTCGAACGTCTCCTCCACCGTGATGATGCGCTGCCGGTCGGCGCACGCCGACAGCATCGCGCCGAGCAGAGTGGTCTTGCCGGCATGCGTGGCACCCGAGACGATCACGCTGCGCCCGTCCCGCATCGCCGCGCGCAGCAGCTCGGCGACCGCGGCCGGCATCGCGCCCTGCGCCGTCAACGCCTCAAGCGTCCGATAGCGCGGAAGGAACTTGCGGATGTTGACGGCCCACGACCCGCGGACGACGTCGGCGATCGCCACATGCAGGCGCGATCCGAGGATTATCTGCACCCCGCCCCGGGAACTACCGCGAAAAGCTCGCAGAAGAATGTCAGGTGTTGTCAGTTATTGCGCGTATCCCCCGGGATCCGACACCACGGCCCGTCAACTGTTCCTCCAGCGCTTGACGGACTATCGAGAGATCCTCGCTGAGCTGCGCAACGAGCAACTTCGCATCCTGAAGCTCTCTCGCGTGAGCGATGTTCTCCGCTTGCAACCTGTCTATGGTCGAGTAGGCGGCGGCACGCTCCAGATCGCTGGGAACGTCCAGAGCCAGAAGCTGGTGTCCGAGATCATGTCGCTTATCGCGCTTGGTTTCTAGGTCTCTGATGGCTGCCCGAAGCCGAGCGTTCTCTGACTTGTACCGAGCCACGCTATTGATGAGCGCCCCACGTTCCGAATCTCGGTCACGATGGGAGACTGAATCGTCTCGCGGACGGCTCGCGGCCGCTTTGATCTTCGCCAATTCCGTGACGACAACGTCGTAAACATCTCGGTTGTCTTCGTCGTAGAAGAACTGGCGCGACACATCGGCGGCTCGTGCAACCCCGCTGATGGTCGCTGATTCGCGACCATTCCGCACGATCTCCAGCGCATTCATCACTGCCCGCCGCTTGGCTATAGACCGGGCGTCACGAAAGTCCGCGAAAGGGTCCTGAGTGCCGCCCATCATTCTGCGAGCAGTTTGCGGATATCGATTACTCGGGGCGTTGCTGCGCGCTCCCGGGCCTCCTTCATCCTGTTCAATGCGGTCGTGATGGCGTCTTGCTCCCCAGGCGGGAGGGATTCAACGTACTGGTCGATGCCGTCGATGATCCGGGAACAATCGTTGATTCGTTCGCGGAGGTGCTGCGTCATGTGACTCTCGGGGGCGATGATCTGGAATCGTTCTAATGAGACCTTCAGGCGCCTACGCTTGCTCGACATCCCGTCTCGTTCGAGCGGGTCTACCAGGAAGAACGGGCATGACTCGCACGCATGGTTCACTGGACACTCCTCGCCACCTGAGAGAACATTCATTGGTTCGCTGCAACTTCCGAGGGACACCGCCAGCTTTCTGAAGCCGTCTCGCTCGCGGTCGACGACGACAACGTCGCCGCGGAAGTCAAGACGCCTCGGAGCAATGGATTCCATCGCCTGCTTCCGCCGCTTCACCGATACCGTGTAGTAACGCATCGTGGTGGTGAAGTCGGCGTGCCCCATCAGGTCACGGAGGACGTCTGGCGCCGTGGTTGAGCGACCGTTTTCATCTGTAGCGTCAGCGAGTCGCTGCGCGAAGGCGTGACGAAACGCATACGGGTCGATGGTGCTGATGTCGTAGTGAATCAGGTTCCCTTCAGCGCCTTCAACCGCGGAGGTGAACGGCGCTTGCGCCTGAACCGCCGACATGAGCTCTCGGAAGCGATCCGCAAGGAAGGTATCCGAGTGATGCCGAAGCGCCCCATTTCGACCACTCGCCGGGAATAGCCACTTAGATTCGACTCCATGTCTGCGCTTGAAGTCCTGCCACGCCCGAATCGCATCATGGGTTGCTTGGTGGATCGGCAGCCGCTTGCCGCGCTTCCATGGCTTCTTGACGCTTGTCCATTCCAGATAAGGCGAACCAGCATTGTCGTAACTGATGCAGTCGTCCTCCAGGCGCGTGGTTTCATTGGTCCTTCTTCCGCACCGCTCTTGAAGGTAAACCATCACCCTCGCCTCGGCCGTGCGATACTGGCTTCCGAGAACCAGTAGATCAAGGTGATCCATCACCCAGTCGACCACCGGGTGAGGTACGAATCGGAACGGTTCGTCCGATGAAGGCTCCGGTGTCTTCGCATTGACGCGGTGACGGGTCGCGTTCAGGGCGAATGCCCCTGGCACGGTTCCCCATGTCGGCAACTTGTCCGCGTTCGCTCGAGCGAACTCCATGACTTGTCGCAAACCGGACAAGGCGGTGCGCTGGGGTTTCGCGACGCTCCACTTCGCCCAGAACGCGCGGACGACCGCGTCCATGTCTGCCATGCTCAGAAACTCCGGGCGAGTTCCTCTGGCGCGTAACACTTCGTCCGCTATCGTCCACGCCTGTGCGAACTTTCTGGCGTCTGTTGGGGAGCGCGGGGCATCCCGCAACCACAACGCGAAGGCCTCGGAAATCCACGTTGACTGGATGCCACTGAAATCGATCTTTGCCCTGCGTCCGTAGATGCGAGAGCTGGGTAGGAGGTTCATGTCGTCGAGATAGACCACGTTCGGATCTCTAGGGTCATGACCAGACCAGGAGCGATGGGCCTTATCAATCCGAGCTTGAAGGTCGCGAGCGATACCTCTCATGTTGCTATTGGTAGAAGCGATGTTCAGCGCCTCAAGCCCCACTGCGGTTTCTATCTCACTCTTCCGGAGGTGTAGGTAGATCTGGCGTAGTGGCGTGGAATCGAGCGCCGCACGCTCTTCCAAGTCTCGTTGCTGAACAGCGAAGAGGAACTCCGACCGGATGGGTTCGCGGAGAAGAATGAAAGGGGTTGCGCCCGATTCCGCATACGAACGCAACGGTATGTTCCCAACAGGTATCTCGAGCTCAACCCGCGCCCATCTTTCGACCGAGATGTCTGCATCCGAGCGTTGTCTCTTACGCCAGCTGCTGTACCGAACTTTGTGGGTGTTGCAGAGCCCTTGCCCGTTGGCCACTTGCTGACGACATTGCCTCGCGATGCACGCCGGCCGCGCCGGGAACGCACGTGGCGACGCCGCGGCGATCCAAACCTCAGGATCTGGCGTTCCTCCAGACTTCCTCCGCCAGGCGCTTGCGGCAGAGTCGTGAGAGGCGCAGAGGCCGTTGCGTGAAAAGTCTCGCTGACACCCCGGAACGGCGCACCCTGTGCCTTTCTCGGGACGCCTTCGATCCACGCGGAGCCACTCATCCATGGTGAGACCGCTCTTCGAAGCGGTGGCCGTCCATGCCTTCCTACAGCTCGGACAGAGTGTTCCCCTGTCCACGCGCACCCCGCATGCCGCCTTCCGACAGAAGTTTATGACGGTGAACGGGTGACTGGGGTCCGGCGTGTATATCAGGTTCTCAGCATCGAATTCGCCCGGTCGCCAGTCCAAACGGATGCTGTCGTCAAGGAATGTGATCCAGCGCTGACCGTCGTCGTCGGCTTCAGCGAGAGCAGCGTGTTCCCCTGAGAGAGACATCACTCGTCGAACCCCAACAACTCGAACGCTCGCGGCTGAAGCGATTCCAGCGCCGCCTTCTTCGCCGCTTCTAGACCGTGAGTATAGAGCTGAGTAGACCTCTCGTCGCGGTGGCCGAGTAGCTCCTGAATCACGTCGGCGGGTTGCACGTCGCATTCGTATCCGCGCGCGAGCCGAGTAGCGAAGGTATGCCTTAAGACATGAGGACCGCTGAGGGGGTAGTCGATCTGCGTACTCAGTCTTGCTATCACACCTCGCATGCCCGAGGCGGACATCGCGCGCCCTTGATAACGGTCGCTCGTATATAAATTGACTAGGACGTGTCGGCTCGCGTCCCGTTCACCGAGCAGAGCGTCCTTCTCGATGACGTAGTCCACGTACCGGTCGATGAGTCGAGGTGGCACAAACAGAGTGCGTTCCGCCCCTTTAGCACGCGCGCCATTCTCGGTGGGGTTCCCCATCCGAACATGAAGGTGGGGGTCGATCAGTTTGCATCGGAGCTTGGTGCTACCGCCACCGAAGTGCAGGTCTTCCTTGAACAGGGACAAGGCTTCGCCCGCTCGGATTCCGAGGAAGTACAGCAAGTCGACCATGAACCTGTCCCTGGGGTTGAGTTCCGCTGCAACAAGCCGCTGTCTCGCGGCGGCGTCCTCGATCCACTCAAAATCTTCGTCCGCGTTCGGGCCGAGCGGCCGCAGTTCGGAAACGAGAACCTCCTTGGTCCTGCCGTACTCGCCGCCTCCAGCGCTACCGGGGGAGAAGTAGCGCGTCTCAGTCATCTTCGAGACGATGTCCGTTTTCAGGAGTCCTCCAGCATCCGCCCACCTATAGAACGAATAGACAGCGCCCATGTACAAGGCCACCGTCTTGGGTGACCGTTTCGGGGACGCTGCAACTGTGCGCATCCACATCCGCAGCTCGGGCAGGGTCACCGAGTGCCAGTCGACCGTCAACCCCGCCCAGTTCAGGTACTTCGCGACTCGCATCCCGTAGTGCTTCGCCGTGAGCGGAGATTTTCCTGCGTCAACCAATGAGCGCAGCCACAACGAACCGTCTGGGTGAAGTCGATTGTCCGCGGACGCAATGACCCACCGCTCAGCTCCATTCGGAAGTACCGCAAGTCGCGCTTGGAAGGTCCCGGTGGGAACCTCGTCAGTTCGGGAAGTGTCCACGAGGTGCCACCCTAACAGGAAATTTTTACCTCCTGATCTGGGACAAGTTGGACATGTCCAACTCTCCGTTGCACATGTCCAATGACCGCGCGGCTGGTAAAATCCCGCCTCCCGTCAATCAGCGCCCTTCGTCCGTCCGACTCGCCTAGTTGAGGCACCACGACGAAAACCGGGCGGACCACTTCCCGCAGAATCGAGTCAATCTGGAGCCCCATCCATCCACTGACTCCGGTCGAGAGCGACACCGGCGGATGCTCCACCCCGCTGATTGCTCTTCGTATTCACTGGCGGTCAGAACACCTCGGGACCGCAGGCCCACTGAGCCACAGACGACTCGTCATCGACACGCCGGCGTCCGCTGGAGCCTCCGCGTGCGTGCGGGCGTTTCTAGCGCGCGGTAACATCCGGGATGTCGGCGGGGATCAACTCGAGAAGTGGAACTTCGAACACCTGCGAGAGCGCGACCAGGGTCCGAAGACTCGGGTTGGCGGGGGCGCCGCTCTGCACTTCGCCCCTCTCGTACCGCTGGTAGGTGAAGCGCGTGAGTCCCGCCCGGTACGCAACCGTTTCCTGCGACAGACCCCGTTCCGTTCGAAGGCGGTAGATCTGTAGACCAAGCTGAGTCGCAAAGTCACGCCATCCGTCGATAGCACCCGACTTCGTTCTCGCCACCGTCAAAGCCTCCCGAGAAAGGCACTGCGCAATGGCCTTTTCTATGTGGCATAATTTCCACAGCCTCACGAAACATTCACTCCATCGACCGGCGCAACCTCGCGTCTCGACCTGCACGTGTGCCGCTGCGCATCGGCTCCGGGTCGCCTCGATGCGTAGGTCCCGTTCAGGTCGACCCCGATTGTTGAGTAGCAGTGACTGATTCCCGACCGATCTGGTGGAGTGCCGCAGAGGTCGAGGCTCCCGACGCTTGGATCGCGGCGTTCAGGGCGCTCACCGATGAGGAGCGAGCCGACGAAATGGGCTTGTCCGCAGCCATCTTCATCGCGCGAACTCGTCGCCGGACGGGGCGAGGACCCACGTTCTCCGAACTGTTCGCCGAACTCTTTACTCATGAGCCGCTTCACCCGGAGTGGCCTGCCGGACTCACCTACCCCACGCGGGCCTCGATCCACCATGCGTTTCGTCTCCATGTGGCGATTCAGTGGAGGCGGCGTGGCTGGATCAGCTGGGTTCCGGGCGTCGAGAAAAGTCTGCGCGTGGGGCCTACCTTCCGTAAACAGTCCCGCGCACGCCAGGCCGAGAGGTCCCGATGAGGGCGCTCGAACACGCCGCGACCATCGACCTGCCCGATCAGCGCGTCGCAGTGTGTGGTGACTGGCACGGCAACATCGGCTGGGTGAGAACGCTCTCCCGCGTGCTGCCGGCGTTGGCTCCCGACGTGACGACGATCCTCCAGCTCGGTGACTGGTGGATGGATCCCGATCTCGTCGACGAGGCCCTCGCCGACACGAACATCGACCGCATCTACGTCACGCTCGGCAACCACGAGCCGTGGTCCGACGTCACGCCGCTCCTCGACGAGCGGCCTGGTTCAGCGGTCCGAGTCTCGGAGATCACCTGGCTGCTTCCGCGGCCCGCCAGACTGAGCATTGGTAGACGGTCGGTTGTGTCACTCGGCGGTGCCGCCTCTGTCGACCGGCTCTGGCGAACCGCAGGCGCTGGCTGGTGGCCGGACGAGAGGGTCAGCGATGAAAGCGTTGCCGCGGCCATCGCCGGCGGTCCTGCTGACCTGATGTTGACGCACGAGTCTCCTGCTCGTACGCCCGTCCGCGCCGTGCGAGAGGTCCTGCGGACGAACCCGATGGGTTTCCCTGACGAGACGCTCGCGGAGTCCGCGCAGTCGCGTGAGCGGGTCGCCCAGGTCTGGGACGCAGTCCGACCAGAGCTGCTGATGCATGGCCACATGCATGTAGCCGGCGGCGGGGCGACCAAGGACGGGCGCCGTGTAGCGAGCTTCGGCCGGGACACGATGCAGGGCAGCCTCGCGTTCCTCGGTCTGAGGACACTGCGCCTGGAGGTCCCGACGGTACAGCAGATGAGAGAGGCGGCGTTCCCCGATGGGTAACGACGACCACGTCCGAACGCGGGAGGAGCGGCTGGACGGAGTCCTCGAAGCGTTCCACTCCTGCCGCCTCGACGGCCTTGCTCCGACACGTGATGCGATCCAGGACGCCTGGGACTACATCGAAGGTCGCCGCACCCTCGACGAGCTCATCGACGACGTCGTGCGCCGGCACACCCGCCGTCCCGAGGATCAGCCATGACCGACGTGAGCCCCTGGGCGAAGATCGTCGGCCCCTGTTACTCAGTGGCGAGCATGGCCCGCACACTTGGGTGGACGGAGGCCAAGGTCATGGTCGCGGGGAACGATCTCCGCCTCCTCATGCTGACCACCGACGACGGCGTGGACCTGTTCCCGGCGTTCCAGCTTCAGGGCGGGAAGATCGTCGACGGGCTGCAATACGTTCTCCGAGTTCTCGAGACCGGGACCGCGGGCAGATGGACGTGGGCGCAGTGGTTGAACGTCGCGTTGCCCGACAAGGATCCACCCCGCAACATCACGCTGCTCTACGAGGGCCGCTTCGAAGAGGTGCTACGAGGCGCCCGGCACGACGCGTGGTCTTGGAACAGCTGAGGGCGAGGACGAGGCGCCACGCCGTAGACCATCGTGAAGCCCCAGGAAGCCAACACTCTCGCATCGGTCGGGCAGACTGTGCCTAGGCCGTCGAGAGGAACATATGCACCTTCAATTACGCGCGGAGAGCGTCCATCTTGGCGAGGAACACGCCAAGATGCTCGACAACGAATTCTTCCTATCCAATCCGTCCGCTTACTTCGCGTCGCGAATCTCATCGCTTCTAACCGCGGAGCGGGAGGTAGGCGTACCCACAGCGGCCGACCATCCGGAATTCTTCGAGGCCCTCAGCCTGACCGACGCTGATTCTCTGCTTGCATTCAATGCTCAGGACCGTCGAATGCAGGTGGCCGTTGAAGCGCTCAGCCTCCGACACCAGGCTGCTGAGGCATTGATGCGGTTCGCGTATGCCGTGACCGCAGCCTCGCCGAGCGGTGGAGATGCGAGCTGCGTCTGGCTGGAAGTTGCGGATAGCCCGAGGGCGCTCGTGGATGTGGTCACGAAGACAGTTGCTGCGCTGGAGGCCGACGACTCACTGTTTCTCCGCGCCTTCTTCCCGTCCGGTGAACCTTTTGACGACACTGCCGCAGCGGCCGCGGACACCGCCGTGGCGTGGATGAACCACGCGAGTGCGCTCCTCACCGGCGATGAACTGTCCGTAAACGCGGCTAATAACAAAGTGAAACACGGCCTCGCGGTGAGCGCTCGCGGAGACATACGCATCGAGCTAGTGACAACACCTTTGGAGGATCCGAGTCGGATCCCCGTCAGCGCGTTCGGGACCGGCAAGTCGGTGCCGATCTTCGACCGTCCAATGCTGACCTATCTCAGCCGCCCCTACGTGAAGCCAAAACACGGAGTCGAGGCAATCTCCCTGCGGGTCGACGTCCCAGTGGTACTCGCGGAAGCATGGATGATCGCCAATGTCTACGCCGCGATGTTTAACGTCCGCGCTCGCCAGCACTTCGGCGATGACATCCCGGACGGCATCGCACCGTACCCAACTCTCGTTGTTGGAAGGCTCCCGGAACATGTGATCGGGGGACGCCCACTTGGGTATCGGTCGGCGGTGACGCTTCCCCCTGATGGCACCACGTCGCCGCGCACCTCAGGCTTGTTCTTCCACGGCAGGTTCGTCTCGATGGACATTGACTACGACAGCAAAGTCAGCGGCAGGGTCGTTGACGGCTAGATCCAAGCGTCGTCTGTCGGATAGTGGTGGCCGACGTCTGCGTGGCCGTGGTCACCAGGCAGGGGCGAGCGATGATCGCCCCTGCTGCGCTCGGCGTCGGCCCATGCCGACCGCAGCACGACCTAGCCGTCTCGCTGCTTTCGCGCCGCCAGCGACGTCGATCTGGCGAAGCGCGGGGCCCGCTCTGGGCGTGGCCCGACGCCGATGATCGCTGCGGGAATGGCGGTGAGCCACGGCAGGCGTCGGAGGACGCCCACGAGGCGCCGCGGTGGCTGGATGGTCTTGCCGCGCAGGGCGGGGCCGATAATCTTGGCGTGCATGATGCGTTGCAGGCCCTGGATGAGGAAGGTGGGGAGAGCCCGACGACGCTGCACCCTCGCGAGGACGCGGCCGGAACGCGGCCCGGCCAGTGCGCCCGCCTGGAGGGGGCCGGCGAGGAGTCGGGCGGTGGCGACGGCGTCCTGGACGGCGAGGTTGATCCCGACGCCTCCAATGAAATGCCGCAGGTTTTGTGCCACGGATCAACAGAAGCCCTCAGCCGCTGCTATGCAGTGAACCAGCGCCAGGTGGCCTGGGTGTGCATCCCGTAGGCTCCGCGCTCGTTGCGCCGAAGCCAACTCTTCGAATCCGCATCTTCCGCACCCCAGCCGAGCGCATCCTCGATCTCTTCTCTGGACGGCGACTTGCCGTGGGTGACGACCAACACCCTGGGCTTCACCTGTCGTTTGGTGAACTCCCGACGGAGCAGATCGTTCACCGCGATGTCCCGAAAGCTGTAACCGACAATAAGCCAGTGGTTGGATCGAACGAGACCGCGGTTGAACATCTCGTACGCGAGCTTGAACGGGTGAGCCTGGACATCGTCGATCTTCTGACGCTCTCGATTCAGGACGACCAGCGGCCGGAGATCCGTCCTGCCCTGCCGGAGCTTCTTGAACAGGCGTTTGGCCCTCACTGTTGAGCGGTCGAGCTTTCCCAGCTGCGAGCCGTTCTGGGTTGCCCAATAGGTCATCGAACCATGCAGGTGAAGGAGGTGGACTGGGAACCTCGTCAGCGTCGGAAAGTCCGAAGCAGTTTGACGAAGCTGCATCGCCGGGATCCTCTCGCTTCCCATCTGCCAAGTCTTCCACCCGTGTCCGAGGTCGGCAAAGCCGCGCGTGTCCACTGTCATCAGCGCGGCAAGGAGGATTGTGTCGTAGTTGAGGTTCCCGAAGCTGATCCGACCAGGGAATGCTTCGTATATCGCGCGCAGTAAGTCGTTGAGCGGCTCCGAGTCTGTGTAGCTGCTCTTGCTGTTCTCATAGACGACCTCGAGCACATGGCCAGTGCCCACGTCCCGCAACTCCTGCGCAAACCTAATTACCTTCTTGAGAGACCGTCGGAGACGTCGATCCTCCGGATACGAGAGCTCGGCTAACGACCGCAGGTGACTGAGACTACGGCTCTCCGCCCCGAACGCACCGACGAGACGTTCAAAGTCATGGTTGCTCGTCTCGCCAGGGGGAAGCCAGGCGTCCGCGAGCTCTCGCATTGCGACGACCACGTTCCGTCCTCCATCGCCGGAGTTCAATATGCGCTTCCGTACCTGCTCAGTGATGTTTGAAAGCATGAGCTTTTCGTTGAAAGCGATGGATAAGCCATTGCCGACGAGCACTGCAACATCGCGGTCACGCGTACCTGGCATGGGAGCTCCTTTCGCTCGACTCTGATAGACAGACTACGGAGGCGTCGCTGTCCGCCTGGCCGAGTGACGACCTAATCCGCGCCTGTCACCGTGGACGACGTGCGAAAGGGGATCAGACATGTCGACGAGTTCGAAGGCGCGCCGTTCGCAGCAGGCGACGAAAGTCGCAGCGCGCAGCGCGTCCGCGTCAGGAACCATCAAGTGTTTTGTCGAAGCCACCAAGCGACCGGACGGTCGACCCGACTTCGCGCTGCTAGAGAAGAAAACCCGCCGCAGGCTACGGATACTCGCGGATGGGCCCGTCCATCGGGCAGTTTCTCCAATGTCAAACCTCCTGCGGGATTGCTACGCCCATGGCGGTGGGCTCATTGACCAGTGGAAGCGCACAGAGCACATCGCTATCTCTGCTCCGGTTTTTACACAGGATTCCGACGAGATCGCGGTGTGGCTCGATGCAGATTTCTCGGTGAAGGTGAGCATCACTACGGCGGACGTCGCCTCCCCGCCCGTCTCAGTGTGGTGTTACATCGAGGAGTATGCAGGCACGTCCAGCGATGTTCTCGGCCTCCGACTCCGCGAGAAGGAGACCGGCCGCAAAGTCGAGATCTTCGGGAAGAGCAAGGAACATCTAACGAAATTTCTCGCCAGCCCGACGTTCACTGGCGTGGGGGCAATGATGCCGAACCTCACCGAGAAGAACGGCTTCCGCGACTACGTTCTGGTATCCGGCGGAACCGCCGTGAACTCATACGATGTGCTGCTGTTCGACGAGGACGCAGCGCTGACGTACCTTCTCGGCCCTTCACCGGACACCGCCTACAGAGACGCTTTCCGTGCCCTGGAGACGGAGTCGGCCACGGACGCGCAAGCGCGTACCGCTCGCTCGCACCTTGCAGCGGGCCACTATCGGGAAGCGATTCTCGCCGCACGCCTGGCTGTCGAAACCGCGTGCGGTGGACGGTCCAGCGATGTGAGAGCTGCGCTCGCGAATTCTCCTCAATCGGTGATGGATGCAGGCAACACCCTCCACGGGATTCGACATGTTGCTGTCCACGAAGGCGACACTCGAATTGAACAGCCCGTCGCCGCGCAGGCACTTCAGGCCATGGAAACAGTGCTCGACTACCTGAAGTCAGCGCCCAGCACCGCCTAACAGCGCTTTTCAGCGCACCTAGCGCGATCCGAGGATCAAAACGCGGGCTGAACGTCTACCGGAAAGTAACCGTATCGCCCAAAGTCGGATTTGGTGAACACGACATCGACGTGTCCGTCCAACCCGTCCGCCGGCGGATCAGTATTCTCCATCACGACGACTTGAACATCGACGGAGAGATGCACCGACCTGTAAAAGTTGGCCACCAAGTCGGGAGACAGCGACTCGGCGCCATCGACCGATGCGACATCATTCGTGTCCGGCGGACGATACGTGACCAGCGGGGAGTCAACTACCACGAAGCCGGGATGTGGCAGCCCTCGGGAAGCGCAGTACTGCGCCAACCCGATGCTGAAGGCTGCGTGCAGGATAGCGCGCACACCCTTTCCATGTGCGGCACGAAGCTGGCCCCCGGCAATCACATCTTGCTCATTACGGTCGTATCGAACGCTTGAACTATCGGGGAAGCCCCACTCTGCGAGCAGCGCCGCCATTTCGCGCGAGAACTCGTCGAGGGCAGACAGAGAGAGCAAATCAGCAGCTGTAGCTGTCTCCGCGGCTCGTTCCGCCATCAATACCGTGAGTCGATGGCGGAGATCGTCAAGTTGGTCGTAGACATCGAGTGACTTCTCGATATCACGGCGAGTCTCGGCCAGCTGTCTCACTGCGCTTCGACTTGGAGCAAGCTGGGTTTCTGCATCCTCCACCGCAGCGCGGTGCGCCTCGAGTTCATCTGTGCAGTCGGCGAACGAGGACCGGATCTGCGAGATCTCGTCGTCGAGGTCGCCGAGGGTAGCGAGCAGATCGTCACGAAGATCTGTCGTCTTGGCAATCTCGGAGGCGATGGAAGCGACAACGTCGTGCCTGTCGTGCTCGCCCCCAGCATCAGGGTTCGATCCCAGAACGCTCCCACACGCGGGGCAGACTTCGGTGCCGAAGTAGCCCAGCAGATCTCCGGCTTCCGAGATCATCTCCATGCGCGCGAGGTCGGATGCATACTGCTCCGCGAGCAGAGAGAGCCGCGCCTTGAGAGAGTTGGTTTGTGAGAAGCGGCCGCGCAGAGCAAGTAAGGAGCTTTGCGTGTTTGAAAGCGTCTGCGCGGCCGCAGCACGCGACGCAATGAAACCGTTGAATGTTTCTGCTTCGGCCTCGATAGTCGTGACGAGTCGCGCGAGCTGATCTCGAAGCGCCTCTCGCTCGGGTGTCTCATCTAAGCGTTGCTCCAACGAAGCGATGAGGCTCTCGAGAACCTCGGCTTTGGCGGCCCGAGTTCGAACCCGGTCGTCGCGGGACGGAACTGGCTCCAAATTTGAGTCATCTTCGCCCTGCAGCAGTAGCCTCAGGACCGCAATCTCCTTGGTCCGAGAGATGTAGCTGCCGGTCAGAGCTGGTGATGTCTCTGCCTGCATCGCAGTCTCGTCAACGACACAAAGGTGGGACAGATTCCGGAAGCTAAGGGAGTCGGTCTCGTTGCGAGCGTTGCGCCGAACACGACGCTCGTCGAGCCCAATCTCCCTCAACAAGAATCGAGAGAGGTTGTCCTCCGTAGCGGCGTTGTGCTTCGCCGCCAAAGTAAAGCTGGGGGGCACTTCAGGGCGACGACTCAGAATCTCCTCGTAGACGCCGATCCGACCGCCACGAACACTACGCACGAGAGTGTATTGGTCGCCATCCGCCGTAGCGATGCCAAGCATCACATTGTCGTAGCCGTCCCTCTCGGGCACCTCCTTGAGGCTCGACCCCCCGAGCGCAAAATCAATCGCGTCGACGATGAACGACTTGCCGGTGTCTGAAGGACCTCGAACTACTGTCAGCTTCCGGCCGAAGTCGACCTGCGCGGATGGCACGTTTTGACCGGTCATCGTGAGTCGGACAAGCCGGATCATCGGGTTCCTTCCAGTTCCATATCGACAGCCGTCTCAAATTCTTCGGAACGATGACCAAACACCGCGCTCATGAGCTCGCGCAGACTTTGGTCATCGACGTCGTCATAGCTATCTACAACCCACCTAATTCGTTCACGGAGCAACTGGCTGTAGCCAACCGTCAAGAGATTCAGAAAGCCGGGTGCTCGCTCGGTCGCACGGAACTCAATCCCCGTTATTCGCGCGTCCATCTCAACCAAGCCCACTCGGCACGCAAGCTCCACCCCCGCGGAGATAATTGTTCGCTTCATGCCGAGCTCACCGCTGCGGAGCGGTAGCGCGGGGTGAATGCTCGAAGGGCCTCCGAGGTCACCACTGTGCAGGACGGCGTGATCCAAAAGCACCAGTCTTGCAAGGTCATAGCCCTGCGGAAATGCCTCAGCCAGTAGCATGCTGACCCGTAGGCCCACCTCGAGACGACCGTTCAGATAGTCACTCATGCGAACGCACCCATGTCAGTCGGTCTCCGTTGGCGAGATGATGACATAGTCCTTTGCGGTCGTTGGGGCCGGCCATCGAAACGAGACGGTGACCGTCAAGCGCCACTTGAGTCGAATGGGTAAGCACCGCGCTCAGACGGTCACGTCCGGAACTGTGGGTCGTGTCCGCCACCTCGACAACGCCGTCGTACATGTCGTCCAGTAGGGATTCAAACGTTCCCGGCGGAACGGAATCTCTCGCGTAAACCCTCAGCGCCTCGGCGCTATAGAAGGAGTATCTCTGCCTGCGGAAGTGCTCGCCGTGCTCTGGGTGCGCGGAGATCGTGTCAGCGGCGAGGTCGTCTTCCGAAGATGCTTCGCGATAGACGTCGAGTAGCTGCTCGGCGTAACGCTGCTCTTCGATGCCGAGAGCCGCCGGCGGCTGTTCAACTGCGGGCCGTTGGGGCAACGCGACATCGAAACGTGCCGCGTGATATCGGGTCCTAGCGTGCCCCTCCAGCAGTTCATGTAACTGCATCGCGACAAAGATTGAGTAGTTGACATTCTGGGCAAACTCTCGAAGGGCGATTCGAGAGTCGTCCGACATGCCGCGGACGTGAACGGAGGCTTCTTCGAGCGCCTGGAGGACTTCCTCCTTGAACTTGCTCGGTCGACTGAGGAGGCGATTGAGAGTTGGTCCGCATCCTTGCGGAGCCATGAACACATACCTGCGCGGCAGCACATACGATCCTTCCATCGCATGTGTCAGCAACTTCACTACCTCGGGAAGGACGTCAGACAACGTTAGGGCCGATGCGTAGTGCTTCGCCTGGAAACAATCCCACACACCCTCGAAGCCGTCGCTGGTGAGGAACCCAGCCACGTCAACACCGTGGTCATTCGATCCGCCGAGTCGTTTTACTTGCTCATACTGCGGGAACAGCGAGGTTGCCCACTCAAGGATGAACTGCTCCCAGTCGACCGGATCGTAAAAGTAGACACGGTGCTGTGGTTGCGTGGGCGATGTAGACCCGGGATCTAAACGGACAGCACTCGGCTCCGCCAGCTCGCTAAGCTCCGCTCCGCCGCCGACGTTGCCGGCGCCATCACCATCCCCCGCATAGGTCATTCCTGGTCCCCCGAACAAACGTTCTCGCAGACTACCAATCGGACGCCCGCTGGATTGCTCGCGACACACATAGATGACATCCAACAATCCGATGTGTCAACTAAGGCTTAGCGCGCCGTGCTTGACAATAACTGACAGGCTTCGCTGGACTCTAGATAACGTCGGGCAGCGAGGCGTCGACGAACGGTTGACTGATGTCCACCCGGCGCCCGGAGGACTGCAGCATCCTCTCGACGAGATCGCGCAGGGTGCTCTCGCTCATCTGCAGGTCGAGCCGCTCCGCGACCCCGCCGCGCGCGACGAACACGCGGGCCGGGCCGTTCAGCCAGATCTCCTCGATCTCGGGGTCGTCGAGCAGCGACTGCAGCACCCCGAACCCACTCACGGCGGCCAGCACGTCGCGCACGCACGCGACCTCATCATCGATCAGCGCCTCGCCCCGGGCGAGGGCCAGGTCGTTGTGCCGACGGACCTCGGCCTGAGCGACCCGACGCGCGGCGTCCGGCACGACCGAGGGATCGGTGTTCTCCGCCCGCAAGCGCAGGCGGACGCGCTCGGCGACGGCGGTGGAGGGAGGAATCACCCGAGCATCCTCGCAAGATCCCGACCACCCCCGCGGAAGTTATCCACACCCCCGCAGCCACACCCCGCCGCACTACCCGACGCTTCCCGCCTCGTCAACCGATTCCGGGCTGGACACCGCGGTCCTCTAGCCTGAGAAGACGACCCGCCGAGGAGAAGTACACGTCGTGACGCGCCCCACACCCGCCGGAGCATCCCCCACCGTCTCGGTGGTGATCCCGGTGAAGGACGATGCCGAGCATCTCCGGCAATGCCTGACCGCTCTGGCCCGTCAGACCCGCCGCCCTGACGAGATCATCGTGGTCGACAACAACTCCACCGACACCTCGGCCGCCGTCGCCGCCGAGAGCGGAGCCACGGTGGTGCACTGCGCTCGGCTCGGGGTTCCCGCGGCGAGCGCGGCGGGCTACGACCGGGCGTCGAGCGATCTGATCCTGCGCCTGGATGCCGACTGCGTGCCCGCCGACACCTGGGTCGAGGCCACGGCGACCGCGTTCGCCGAGCATCCGCAGGTGTCGGTCTTCTCGGGCGGCGCCCGCTTCATCGACGGCCCCCGCCTGCTGCGCACCCCGCTCGCCGGGCTGTACCTGATCACGTACGGACTGTTCTGCGGCCCCGCGCTCGGCCATCTGCCTCTGTTCGGATCGAACCTCTCCTTCCGGCGCACGGCCTGGCTCGAGATCCGCGAGCACGCGCATCTCGACGACCCCGAGCTGCACGACGACCTCGACCTCGCGTTCCACTTCGGCGAGCGCCACCGCATCCGCAGCCTGCCGCACCAGGAGATGGGCATCTCGATGCGTCCGTTCGCGAGCAGGCGTGCGTTCGCCCGGCGCATCCGACGCGGCTTCCGCACGGTCGTGGTGCACTGGCCGCAGGACTTCCCGCCCGTCCGCTGGGTGCGACTCGCCCTGCGCCGCGTGCTCCACCGCCTCGGCGTGCTCACCCCGGCCCAGGCCCGCCGATGACCGCGCCACTGAAGACCGTGCCGCCGACGACCGTGCCGCTGATCGGCCCCACTCCTGCACCCGAGCTGCACATCATGACACTGAACGTGCGTCGACGCATGGAGGGTCGACTCGTGCGGAAAGCCGACCGCTGGAGCATCCGTCGCCCGCGCCTCGCCGCGCTGCTGCAGCAGGAGCGCCCGACGGTCCTCGGGACGCAGGAGGCCCTGCCCGACCAGGCGTCCGCGATCCGCGACGCGCTCGGCCCGACGTATCGCTTCGTCGGGCACGGACGCCAGGCGGGCGCACGCGGCGAAGGCTGCCCGCTCTTCTACGACACCGAGCGCCTGACACTGCTCGGCGCACGGCAGGTCGCACTCTCCGACCGCCCCGACGCACCGGGGTCGACCTCGTGGGGTGCCGTCATCCCCCGTGTCGCCGTCTACGCCACCTTCCGCGACCGCGTGACCGGGGCCGAGCTGCTGGTCGTGAACACCCACCTCGACGTGTTCTCTGCACGGGCCCGCGTCCGCGCCGCCGAGACCATCCGCCGGGAGATCGCCGCGCAGGCACGTCCGGCCGTGGTGCTGGGCGACCTCAACGCCGCACCGCACACCCCGCCGTGGGACGCATTGACCGCCGAGACGACGCTCGTCGATGCCTGGACCACCGCCGCCGCGCGCCTCTCCCCGGAATGGGCGACCTACGGCGGCTACCGCGACCCCCGCCCGGGTCGGCGCATCGATGCGATCCTGGTCTCGCCCGCGCTGTCCGTGCCGCGCATCGTGATCAACTCCCGCTCTTTCGCGGGCGGATGGCCGTCGGATCACCTCTCCGTGCAGGCCGTCCTCCGCGTGCCGGTCGCGGATGCCGACGCAGGAGCGCGCGACCATGGGTGAGACGCAGGAAGCCGCGCCCCACAGCGCGAGGAGGAGCATGAGCAGGACAGCAGGAGCAGAGATGAGAGCGGGAGCAGGCATGAGTGCGGAAGCCAGCATGAAGGAGGACTTCCTGCGGCGTCCGCATGGTGCCGCCGAGTACGTCGCCGACGCCCTCCGCGTCGTCGGGGTGCTGCTCGTGATCGCTGCGGCGATCTGGTCGACGCCGACGGATGCCGGCATCCTCGCCCTCGCATTGCCCGCCCTCATGCTGCCCCGGGTCTTCGGCATGGCTCCCTGGTTCGACATCACCGTCTCCGTGACGGTGCTGGTCGCCGCGGGGAGCAACGTGCTCGATCTCTACCGCACCGTCGCCGGGTGGGACCTCGTGGTGCATTTCGTGTGCACGGGCGTGATCGCGGCGGCGGGATACCTCGTGCTGGCCCGCTGCCGCGTCGTGCCCGCGCAGGGAACGGCTGCGTTCACCCGGCGCACGGCGATCGTCATCTGCACGATGCTCGGGCTCGCCGTCAGCGCGGTGTGGGAGATGATCGAGTGGGCCGGGCGCACCTTCGTCACCACGGAGATCTTCGTCACCTACGAGGACACGATCGGCGACATGGCGGTCGGCGGGCTCGGAGCCCTCGTGGCCGGCGTCGCGGTCGCCTTCATCCGCCTGGAGCGCACCCGGGCGTGACGTCGCGTCAGCACATCGCTCCGGGAAGTGCAAGGGTGCTGACTCCGGTGGGGAGGGGCTGGTTCATTGGCTCGAACGCGTCCCACGAGCGAAGGAGCAGACATGTCCGATCCCTCCACCGTCCCCTCGGTTCCCGGCGAGCAGCCGACCGGCCCCGAGCCGGCCGACCCCGGTCAGACGCCTCCCGGCCCCGCGGTGCCGTCCCCGTCCGAGCCCTCTCCGGCGTTCCCGGACGAGCCGACGCCGCACCAGCCCGACGAGCCGCTCGCTCCGCATCCGGCCGAGCCGCTGGCGCCGAATCCCCCGGAGCCCCTGGCTCCGAACCCCGCAGAGCCCTCGGCTCCGAACCCCCAAGAGCCGCTGCGCCCCGGATTCGCGTCCTGACCCACACCTCTGAGATCGCCTTCCGCACCCTGCGGGAGGCGATCTCTGCGTCTGCGCGTCACGCGTGCTCCCGGCACCCCGCACGTTCCTCGGGAGGGCGCCCGAACTGCGGGCCGATCCCCAGAATCGCGCGCCTCGGCGGTCAGTAGAATGAGAGCACCGCGCGGGAGTGGTGGAATTGGCAGACACGCAGGATTTAGGTTCCTGTGCCCCAGGGCGTGTGGGTTCAAGTCCCACCTTCCGCACGAGGGGTGCAGCCGCATCCGCTCTTCGCACCGCCGACCAATAACGACCGACGGGAATCTCAGTGCTCGAATCGATGCTGCACGCACCCACCGCCCTCATCCCGTGGCTCGACCCCGCGATGATCATCGGCGCGGCGGGCCCGTGGGCTCTCCTGGTCGTGTGCTTCATCGTGTTCGCCGAGACCGGTCTGCTGGTCGGCTTCCTGCTCCCGGGCGACACGCTGCTCGTGATCGCCGGCCTCCTCACCCACACCAGCAACGTGTTCGGCGTCAACATCTGGGTGGTGTCCCTGCTCATCGCGCTGTCCGCCTTCGTGGGCGGCGAGGTCGGGTACCTGATCGGGCACAAGGGCGGCCCCGCGATCTTCGAGCGCAAGGAGTCCGGCCTCTTCAGCAAGAAGAACGTCGAACGCACCAACGCGTTCTTCGAGCGCTTCGGAGGCATCACGGTCATCCTCGCCCGCTTCGTCCCGATCGTGCGCACCTTCGCCCCGGTCGCCGCCGGTGTCGGACACATGCCGTGGCGCCGGTACTCGCTCTACAACCTCATCGGTGCGCTGCTGTGGGGCTTCGGGCTCACGATGGTCGGCTACCTCATCGCGTTCATCCCGTGGGTGCGCGACCTCGTGGTCGACTACATCGACGTCATCCTCCTCATCGCGGTGGGCGGCACGGCGATCGTGACCCTCTGGCACTACCTCTCCGAGCGCCACAAGGCCAAGAAGGCCGCGGCAGCGGGAGAAGACGTCGTCACCGACCCCGAAGAGGCCGAAGAACTCGTGCTCGATGCCGAGGTGTTCGACCGGGCTCCCGACCTCGACGGCGACGGCAAGCACTGACGCTCGCCGTCGGATGCCTCAGCCGGTCTTCTTCGCCGGCTTCTTCGCCTTCGCGGGCTTCTTCCCGCTCTCGCCCGCCTTCTTCTCCTTCGAGCGGGCGACGCTGGCCCGCAACGCTTCCATCAGGTCGATGACCTCGCCGCCCTTCGCCGCGGCATCCTCGTCGCCGAACGTCTCCGAGACGTCGAAGCTCTCGCCGGCCTCGATCTTGGCGTCGATGAGGGTGCGGAGCTCCTTCTGGTACTCGTCGACGAACGCCTCGGCATCGAAGTCGGCCGAGTAGCTCTCCACGAGGGAGGCGGAGAGCTCCAGCTCCTTCTTCGAGATCGTCACGTCCTCCTTGAGCGCCGGGAAGTCGGCCTCCCGCACCTCGTCGGCCCAGAGCAGCGTCTGCAGCACGAGGACGTCGCCGCGCACACGCAGCGCCGCGAGTCGCGTCTTCTGCCGCAGCGTGAACCGCACGATCGCGGTGCGGTCGGTCTGCTCGAGCGTCTTGCGCAGCAGCACGTACGCCTTGGGCGAGGCGGAATCGGGCTCGAGGTAGTAGGGCTTGTCGAGCGTGAGCAGGTCGACCTGCTCGGAGGGCACGAACTCGACCACGTCGATCTCGCGGCTCTTCTCGGAGGGCAGCGCCGCCAGATCGTCTTTCGTGAGCACCACGGTCGTGCCTTCGTCGACGTAGGCCCGATCGATGTCGGCGTAGGCGACGGTCTCGCCGCACACCTCGCAGGTGCGCTGATAGCGGATGCGGCCGCCGTCCTTCTCGTGCACCTGATGCAGCGACACGTCATGATCCTCGGTCGCCGAATACACCTTCACCGGCACGTTCACCAGCCCGAAGGTCAGCGCGCCCTTCCAGATCGTCCTCATGCCCCCAGTGAACACCAGCGGCGCCCACTGCGGCCAGTCCCTTGACGCGGCGCCTCCCCGCCGTCCTGCCTCGCGGACAGTAGCCTGGCGACATGGCGGCAGACGGTCAGATCGTGCAGATCGAGGGCCGTCGACTGCGCGTCACGAACCTCGACAAGGTCGTGTACCCCGACACCGGCACCACCAAGGGCAAGATCTTCGCGTATTACTCCACGATCGCGCCCCAGCTGCTGCCGCTCCTCGCCGGGCGTCCCGTCACACGCAAACGCTGGGTCGAGGGGGTGGGCACCGCCGCCGCGCCCGCCGATTCGTTCTTCACGAAGCAGCTCGAGCCCGGGGCGCCCGACTGGATCCCCCGGCAGGCGATCCAGCACTCCGACGGGCCCAAGGAGTACCCGCTCGTCGATGACGTCCCCACGCTCGTCTGGCTCGCCCAGGTGGCGGCGATCGAGCTGCACGTGCCGCAGTGGCGCTTCACCTCCGAGGGGCTCCCGGGGCGTCCGGATCGCCTGGTGCTCGACCTCGATCCCGGCCCCGGCGTCGGTCTGGCGCAGTGCGCAGCGGTGGCCCGCATCGCACGCGGCCTGCTCACCGACATGGGGCTCGACCCGCTCCCGGTCACCAGCGGGTCGAAGGGCATCCACCTCTACGCCGCGCTTCCCGGCGAGCAGACGAGCGCCGAGATCTCGGCGGTCGTGAAAGAGGTCGCCCGTCTCATCGAGAACGAACATCCGGACCTCGCGACGAGCGTCATGTCGAAGGCGGTGCGCGGCGGCAAGGTCTTCCTCGACTGGAGCCAGAACAACGGCAAGAAGACCACGATCTCGCCCTACTCGCTGCGGGGACGTGCCCAGCCCTGGGTCGCGGCGCCCCGCACGTGGGACGAGCTCGACGACCCCGACCTCGCGCAGTTGACTCTCGACGAGGTGCTCGAGCGCGCCGCCGCCGGCATCGATCCGCTGGTGAGCCTGCATCCGGGTGCGGCGGACGTGGCGCCTCCCGAGTCGGCATCGCCACCCCGCCCGTCGGCAGCGCCGCCTGATTCTTCGTCACCGCCGCCCCGTCCTAAGACGTCGCATCGCCCTCGTGGCTCCACCGCACCGGCGGCCGACGTCACGCTGCCCACGCTCGCGCCGATGCTGGCGGAGCACGGGACCGCCGGTCGTGCGCGGTCGCTGTCCACTCCCTCGTGGGTGGAGGTCAAGTGGGACGGCATCCGGGCCATGGGCACGTGGAGCGAGGGGCGGATGCGACTGCACGCCCGCAGCGGGACCGACATCACCGCGCGCTACCCCGAGCTCACCGCCGACGGAGCGCCGTTCCTCCCGGTCGACGACGCGATCGTCGACGGCGAGGTGGTGGCGTTCGACGATCAGGGGCGTCCGAGCTTCTCGCTGCTGCAGAACCGGATGCACCTCACCCGGCCGCGCGAGATCGAGCGCGAGGTCGTGCGCACCCCCGTCGTGTACCTGCTGTTCGACCTGCTGCGCCTCGACGGGCACGACCTCACCGATATGCCCCTGCACCAGCGCCGCACCCTCCTGCAGGATCTCGCGAGCGACCTCGATGCCCCGGTCCGCATCCCGCCCGTGTTCGACGACCTCGACGCGGCCCTCGCCGCCAGCGACGAATTCGGGCTGGAGGGCGTGGTCGTGAAGGATCCGGCGTCCCGCTATCGACCGGGCGTCCGCTCCCCCCGCTGGCTCAAGATCAAGCACACCCGCACGCAGGAGGCGGTGATCGTCGGTATCCGCCCGGGCAAGGGCGACCGGGAGGGGTCGATCGGGTCGCTGCTGCTCGCGGTGCGCGACAGGGCGGGCGGAGCGCTCCGCTACGTCGGCCGCGTCGGCACCGGCTTCACGGAACGCAGCCTGCGCGATCTGCAGACCCGGCTCGATCCCCTCCGGACGCAGGGCCCCGGGCTGGACGGGGTGCCGGCCGCCGACGCCTCGGACGCGCTCTGGGTGCGGCCGGAGCTGGTCGGTGAGGTCGAGTTCGCGAACTGGACACCGGACGGGTCTCTCCGTCACGCGCGCTGGCGAGGTCTGCGGCCGGACAAGACCGTGGACGAGGTCGTCCGCGAACCCTGACCGCGCACGACGGCGTCAGGCGTGGTGCGGCTCGCAGTCGGACTGCTCGGCGGGTTCGATCTGGAACGTGGAGTGCGCCACGTCGAAGTGCTCGGCCAGACAGCCCTGCATGTCCGAGAGCAGCAGGGACGTGCGTCCCTCCGCGAACAGGGCGGGGTCGACGATGACGTGTGCGCTGAAGACCGGAGCGCCCCGGGTGAGCTGCCACACGTGCACGTCGTGCACCCCGACCACCCCGTCGTAGCCGAGGAGGTGCTGACGGATGTCCTTCACGGCCGTGCCCTGGGGCGCCGACTCCGACAGCACCGAGAACACTTCGCGCAGCAGCGTGATCGCCCGCGGGATGATCATCACGGCGATGAACAGCGACGCGATGGCATCCGCCGGCATCCACCCCGTCGTCACGATCACGATCGCGGCGACGATCACCGCGGCCGAGCCGATCAGGTCGCCCATGACCTCGAGATAGGCACCCCGCACGTTGATGCTCGTGCGCTGCGCCCGGCTGAGCAGCCACATCGAGACGGCGTTGGCGACCAGACCGATGGTCGCCACGATGAGCATGAGGGAGCCGGCGACCTCGACCTCGCCCGGATCGATCAGACGCCCCACGGCTTCGACACCGACCCAGCCCGCGAGGAGGATGAGGATGACGGCGTTGATCAGCGCACCGAAGACCTCGGCGCGCTGATAGCCGAACGTGCGGCGGTCATCAGCGGGGCGCGCGGCCACGGCCGCCGCGATCAGCGCGATCAGCAGCGCGGAGGCGTCGGTGAACATGTGCGCGGCGTCGGCCAGCAGCGCGAGCGATCCG
Source organism: Microbacterium sp. TW_SC_2 (assembly GCF_055361165.1). Taxonomy (NCBI): domain Bacteria; kingdom Bacillati; phylum Actinomycetota; class Actinomycetes; order Micrococcales; family Microbacteriaceae; genus Microbacterium; species Microbacterium sp. TW_SC_2. The sequence goes on from NZ_CM143952.1 coordinate 2,179,539, forward strand.
GTCAGCACCGCCCCCACGACCTGCACGAGCATGATCGTCGCCGTGAGGCACAGCGAGATCGTCAGCAGACGACGGTGCCCCGCCGAGCGGATGCCGCCGGCGGCGGGAGCGTGATCGTGCATGCCTCAAGGCTAGACCGGCTTTCCCCCGGTGATGGCCGGTTTCGGCTAGTCGGGAAGGGTAACGAGAACCATCATCACCAGCAGGAGCAGGGCAGCGACCGCCCGCGCGGATCGCCGTCGGACGGATGCTCGACGCGGACGTCGCGCGCCTGAGGACCAAAGGCCCGGATCGAGGCCGCCGAGCGTGGCAGCATCCGGGCATGACCTCGTCCTCTTCTGCCACCGAGGCGACTCGGCGCGCGATCGCACAGTCCACCGCGTCGTTCCCCTTCCACGACCGACAGGATTTCATCGATGCCGAACGCGGACTCATCGCGCGCAGCACCGCCCGGCAGATCCGTGCCGCCGACGGACGGGTGGTGTGGGACCTCGACGCCTATGCCTTCCTGGACGGGCCGGCGCCCGACACCGCGAACCCCAGCCTGTGGCGCCAGGGCCAGCTCTTGAGCAAGGACGGCCTGTTCCTGGTCGCCCCCGGCATCTACCAGGTCCGCGGCTACGACCTCTCGATCATGACCCTGATCGAGAGCGACACCGGTGTGATCGTGGTCGATCCCCTCCTCACGCGGGAGACCGCCGCTGCCGCCTTCGCCCTCTACTCCGAGCATCGCGGGCATCACCGCGTCGTCGCGATGATCTACACCCACTCCCACATCGACCACTTCGGCGGGGTCAAAGGCATCATCACCGCGGAGGACGCGGCGAGCGGCCGCATCCCGGTGATCGCCCCCGAGGGGTTCATGGAACACGCGATCAGCGAGAACGTCTACGCCGGAACCGCGATGGCACGGCGAGCGGGCTACATGTACGGCGCGGCCGTCGCCAAGGGACCCGCCGGGCAGATCGGCGCGGGCCTCGGGCAGACGACCTCCACCGGGGAGGCCACCCTGATCGCCCCCACCGTCGACATCACCCACACCGGTCAGGAACTCGTGCTCGACGGCGTGCGGATCGTCTTCCAGGTCACCCCTGGCACCGAGGCCCCTGCCGAGATGAACTTCTTCCTCCCCCATGCGCACGCGGTCTGCATGGCCGAGAACACGACCCACACGCTCCACAACGTGCTCACGATCCGCGGCGCCCTCGTGCGCGACGCCCGTGCGTGGGCGCAGTACATCACCGAGGCCATCACCCTCTGGGGAGACGACCTCGACGTGGTGTTCGCCTCGCATCACTGGCCGACCTGGGGCCGGACGCGCGCCGTCGAGTACCTGGCACTGCAGCGGGACATGTACCTCTATCTCCACGACCAGACCCTGCGCATGATCAACCAGGGATACGTCGGCTCAGAGATCGCCGAGACGCTGGAACTTCCCCCGGCCCTCGCGGCGGCGTGGCACACGCACGGGTACTACGGGTCCTTCAGCCACAACGTGAAGGCGGTCTACCAGCGCTACCTGGGCTGGTACGAAGGCGACCCCGCACGGCTGTGGCCTCACCCACCCGCTGAGTCGGCGCGACGCTACGTCGAGGCGATGGGTGGTGTCGATGCCGCCGTCGCGCGCGCCGCGACCGCCTCCGCCGACGGGGATTACCGGTGGGTCGCCCAGCTGCTCGACCACGTGCTGTTCGCCGATCCCGACCACCCGCAGGCGCGAGAACTGCAGGCGGATGCGTTCGAACAACTCGCCTTCGGGTGCGAGAACGGCACGTGGCGCAGCGCCTATCTCGCCGGTGCCCACGAATTGCGCCACGGGTCCTTCGGAACACCGGTCGCGGCCGCGTCGAGCGACCTGCTCGGAGCGCTGTCCGTGTCCCAGATCTTCGACAGCATCGCCGTGCGCGTCGACGGCCCCCGCGCCTGGGACCACCGGGTCGTCCTCTCGTGGGTGATCACCGACGAGAACACGGCCTACGTGTGCGAACTCCGCAACGGCGCGCTCAACCATCACCGCGTGCCGGCAGCGGTTCCGGGAACGACCACGTTCCATGTGACTCGCCCCATCCTCATCGGGCTCATCACCCAGAACATCGAGCTGTCCTCCGCCGTGGAGTCCGGCGCCATCAGGATCGAGGGCGACGTCGCGCACCTCGGACAACTGCTCTCGCTGCTCGCGCCCGTCGACCCCGACTTCGCCATCGTCACCCCCTGAGGAATCGATCCGGGTGCAGAAAAGGGCGGGCCCTCCGAGAAAGGAGGGCCCGCCCTCTTCTGTACTCGATCAGGCGTGGGCGAGGATCCTGCCCTTGAGTGCCTGATACTCGGTGTCGCTGATGTCACCGGCATCCTTCAGCGCCTTGGCCCTGCTGATCTCCTCGGCCGGCCGATAACCGGCGACGTCACGGATGTAGGCGTCGCTGGCCTCGCGAGCCGCCTTGATCTCCTGCGACTGGCGTTCGGCCATGCCGCGTCCACGCGCGATGAGGTACACGAGCGCGGTCAGGAAGGGAACGGCGACCAGGAAGACGACCCACAGCGCCTTGAGCCATCCGTTCAAGGCCCGATCGCGGAACAGGTCGCCGACGATCGAGAAGAGGACCATCAAGTACGCGATGAAGATGAAAGCGGAGAAGAACCATCCGATGATGTCCCAGAAATTCGCCCAAAAGCTCATGACTTACTCCCGCGTGTGTGTCCGTCGTCTCGGGATGATCCGACGTGTTGCGGCGACACTACGATCCGCAAGAACCTCATATGCGGGTCCTAGGTCCCATCCCTTCGGGCGGTGGGAGGGGGTGCCGCAGCCCTCTTCCGGGGAGTGGGTCTGAGGGGTCGCGCGTCGGTGGCGTCCTCCGAGCGCGTCCTGACGGACCCCGGCATCGTCCGCGGGTCAGCGCAAGGCCGTCTCGCCTCATCGGCCGCAGCCTTGAAGAACTCGAGACGCCTCAGAGCGTGGCGAGGAGCGGTACCAGTTCGTCGAAGGCCCGGGCCCGGTGCGACTGCGACTGCTTCTCGTCGGCGGTGAAGTCCCCCACGGTCCGCTCCTCGCCCGCCGGCTGACCGTCGGGGATGAAGATCGGGTCGTAGCCGAAGCCGCCCCCACCCGATGGGGTGTGCGCGAGTCGTCCCGGCCATGTGCCGACCACGACGTGCTCCGCGCCGTCGGCGGTCACGACGGCGATGGTCGAGGTGAAGTGCGCGGTGCGATGCGGGTCGGCGATGTCGTGCAGCTGATCCAGCAGCAGCTCCAGGTTGGCCGCGGCATCCTTCTTCTGACCCGCCCAGTACGCGGAGAAGATGCCGGGAGCTCCGCCGAGCACGTCGACGCAGATGCCCGAGTCGTCGGCCAGTGCGGTCAGACCCGTGTGCGCGGCGGCCGCCCGCGCCTTGATCAGAGCGTTGTCCGCGAAGCTGAGGCCGTCTTCCACAGGCTCGGGGCCGTCGTAGCCGACGATCTCGAGGTCGGGGCGCGACTGCGCGACGATCTGCTGGAACTCCGCGACCTTGTGCGCGTTGTGCGTCGCGAGGACGACCTTCATCACTCGGCCGCCAGAGCGGCCTGCTGCTGCTCCTTGAGCGTCGCGCATCCGGCGACACCCAGCTCGAGCAGGGCATCGAGTTCGCGCTTGTCGAACGGTGCACCCTCGGCCGTGCCCTGCACCTCGACGAACAGGCCGCGGCCCGTGACGACGATGTTCATGTCGGTCTCCGCGCGCACGTCCTCGACGTATGCCAGATCGAGCATGGGCTCTCCGTCGATGATGCCGACGGAGATCGCGGCGACCGAATCGCGCAGCGGCGTCGCGTTCTTGCCGATGAACTTCTTCTCGCGACCCCACTCGATCGCGTCGGCGAGCGCGACGTACGCCCCCGTGATCGCCGCGGTGCGGGTTCCGCCGTCCGCCTGCAGCACGTCGCAGTCGATCACGATCGTGTTCTCGCCCAGCGCCTTCGTGTCGACGACGGCACGGAGCGCCCGGCCGATCAGACGCGAGATCTCATGCGTGCGCCCGCCGATGCGCCCCTTCACGCTCTCGCGGTCATTGCGGCTGTTCGTCGCCCGCGGCAGCATCGAGTACTCGGCGGTGACCCAGCCCTTGCCCTTGCCGGTCAACCAGCGCGGCACGCCGTTCGTGAACGAGGCGGTGCACAGCACCTTGGTGCCACCGAAGCTGATCAGCGCAGAGCCCTCGGCGTGAGCGCTCCACCCCCGTTCGATCGTGACCTCGCGGAGCTGGTCGATGGAGCGGCCGTCGGCGCGGACGATGTCGGTCATGGGTGTCCTTCGTTCGGGTGGGGCTTCGGGTGGAAAGTGACGGCCGCGGCGCGGTCAGAGCGGCTCGGGGCGCGCGCCGGGAAGAGTGATGACGCCCGTCTGCACCAGCTGGACGTCGCGCACCTCGCGGCCCATGAGACGGTTCGCCAGGGCGGTGAACTCCGCGGTGGAGTCTCCGGTCGCCTCGTAGACGTAGGTGGCCGTGGCATCCGGCGACGCGAGGAGGTCACCGCGCACGAGCTGGCGGTACACGTCGCCCGCGGTCTCGTCGTCGCTCGACACGAGGGTCACGCCCTCGCCCATCACGTAGCTGATCGCACCGCGCAGGAACGGGTAGTGGGTGCAGCCGAGCACGAGGGTGTCGACGTCGGCCTCGCGCAGCGGCGCGAGATACTGCTCGGCGACCGCGAGCACCTCCGGCGTCCCGGTGATCCCGCCCTCGACGAACTCCACGAACCGCGGGCACGCCGCCGTGAACACGCGCAGCCGCTCGTTGACCTCGAGCATGTCCTGGTACGCGCGGGACCCGATGGTGCCGACCGTGCCGATCACGCCGACGCGTCCGTTGCGCGTGGTGGACACCGCGCGCCGGACAGCCGGGCCGATGACCTCGACGACCGGGATGTCGTAACGCTCGCGTGCGTCGCGCAGCATCGCCGCCGAGGCCGTGTTGCAGGCGATCACGAGCATCTTCACGCCCTGGTCGACCAGGGTGTCGAGCACTTCGAGAGAGTACCGACGCACATCGGCGATCGGCTTCGGCCCGTAGGGCGAGTGGGCGGTGTCGCCGATGTACACGAACGATTCGCGGGGCAGCTGGGCACGGATGGCCCGTGCGACCGTCAGCCCGCCGACGCCGGAGTCGAAGATCCCGATCGGTGCGTCATTCATGACTCACCAGCCTACCCTTCGTCTCGCTGCGCTCGCTCAGGGGCCGCGCGCGGGGCGCACGCCGAGCTTCGCGACGCTCACTAAGCTGAGCGGATGACCCCGTCGACGGCGCTGCTCACCGATCGCTACGAACTCACGATGCTCGCCGCGTCGCTCCGCGACGGCACGGCATCACGTCCGAGCGTCTTCGAACTCTTCTCCCGGCGCCTGTCCGGAGGCCGCAGATTCGGGGTCGTCGCCGGCACCGGACGCCTGCTGAGCCTGGTGCGCGACTTCCGCTTCGGCGAGGACGAGCTGCGCTTCCTGCGCGACAACGACATCGTGGATGCCGCCGCTCTCACCTATCTCGAGGGATACCGGTTCACCGGCTCGATCCGTGGCTACCGCGAGGGCGAGCTCTACTTCCCCGGCTCCCCCATCCTGACCGTCGAGGGCTCGTTCGCCGATGCGGTGGTGCTCGAGACCCTCGCGCTGAGCGTGCTGAACCACGACTCCGCCGTCGCGACCGCCGCCTCTCGCATGAGCATCGCCGCGGGTGAGCGCCCGCTGGCCGAGATGGGTTCGCGCCGCGCAGCCGAGCGGTCGGCCGTCGCGGCTGCCCGTGCCGCCTACATCGCCGGCTTCCGCGCGACGAGCAACCTCGAGGCCGGGCGCGAATGGGGCATCCCCACCATGGGCACCGCCGCGCACTCCTGGACGCTGCTGCACGACACCGAGGAGCAGGCCTTCCGCGCGCAGATCGACAGCCTCGGCACCGACACCACGCTCCTCGTGGACACCTACGACATCCGCGCCGGCGTCGAGACGGCGATCCGGGTCGCCGGTGTCGGACTCGGCGGAGTGCGCATCGACTCGGGCGACCTGCCGACCGTCGCCGCGGAGGTGCGCGCACAGCTGGATGAGCTCGGCGCGACGGGCACGCGGATCACCGTGACGAGCGACCTCGACGAGTACGCGATCGCGGCTCTCGCCGCCTCCCCGGTGGACTCCTACGGCGTCGGCACCTCGGTCGTGACCGGCTCGGGATACCCGACCGCGAGCATGGTCTACAAGCTGGTCGCACGTCAGGATGCCGACGGCTCCTGGGTCGGCGTGGCGAAGGCCTCGACCGACAAGGCCTCCCACGGCGGGCGCAAGGCCGCCTTCCGCACGCTCAGCGACGGAGTGGCCACCGCGGAGACGATCCTGGTCGCCGACGGCTTCGAGACGCTCGACTCCCCCGCCGAGCATGTCGACGGGCGTCCGCTCCAGGTCACCTTCGCGGAGGGTGGAGAGATCGACGCGTCGTTCGAGGGCCCGGCGGGTACGAGCGCCGCCCGCGAGCATCACCTGCGTGTGCGCGAAGAGCTTCCCGTGCGCGCGCTGGCTCTGAGCAAGTCGGACCCGGCGATCCCGACGGTCTACGTCGACGCCGGATGAGTGAGGCGGACGGAGTCCGTCACTTCATCATCGACTCGTAGATCTCCTTGCAGGTGGGGCAGATCGGGAACTTCTCCGGGTCGCGCCCCGGAGTCCACTTCTTGCCGCAGAGAGCACGCACCGGCTTCCCGGTGATGGCCGACTCGAGGATCTTGTCCTTCTTCACGTAATGCGAGAAGCGCTCGTGGTCCCCGGGCTCCAGGTTCTCCTCGCGGAGAAGCTCTTCCAGTTCGCGATCAAGCGTTGTCACGCCACCCTGATCGGGGCTGTCCAGCGGAGTACTCATCCCGAGAGTCTAGCCGCGCCCGCGGCGGTGTGGGCGGTGTTCACGCGGTCTCGACGAACTCCATGAGGCGCTCTCCGCTGCGCTCGAAGATGCGACCGCCGATGAGGACTCCGATGGTCAGGACGACCAGTCCGACGGCGATCCCGACCCACAGGGTGAGCACCACGAACTGCGATCCCTCGACGATCGCGGCCGCGAAGAGCCAGATCGTCGGGATGCTGCACACGATCGCGCCGAGGAAGGCCGATGCCGGCCCGAACGCGCCGCGCGAGGTCGGCCGCTGCGGCTGCTGGAAGGGGCTGTCGCCGGGGCGCGAGACCGCATAGGGGGCGACGACGGACACGATGCTCGAGATGCCCAGCGCCGAGAACAGCAGACTCGCGGCGAGTCCGGTGAGCGGCAGCAGGAGACGCCAGTCGCCGATCGTGAGCAGCGACAGGGGGATCACGATCGCCAGCACCGGGAGGGCGACGAGGAAGACGGGGACCAGGCGGCCCAGACGATCGGGAACACCCCGCACGCCGCTGGCCACGTGCGTCCACAGCGCGGTCGAGTCGTAGGCGACGTCGTTGTGCGGCAGCCACCCGAAGAACAGCGCCATCACCGGCACCGGGATCAGCGCCGCGATCTCCAGCGGCACCCCGGCGACGAGCAGTGGGAACACGGTCAGGACGCCCGCGACCGGCACCACGATGATGTTCATGATGTAGCGACGATCGCGCAGCCAGTACACGAGGCTGCGCGCGGCGATCGCACCGAACGCGTTGGACGGGAGCAGCCCGAACCAGCCGAGCCCTGTGCGTTCGCGCGCGGCGACGGGTCGCTCGGTGGTCGTGAGCAGTCGCCGCACCAGCCAGGTCCACAACGCCCAGAGACCCGCGACCGTCAGCACGGCCACGATCCCACTCGTCCACGCTCCGGCCGAGTCGCCGGCCGCGACCTCGAAGAGGAATCCGGGAGTCGCTCCGAGCGGGCTGACGGCGAAGGCATCCGTGAGCGAGTCGAGCGAAGCCGGGACCTCGCCGTCCCACCGCATCGAGGCGAAGAACACCGCGACGGGGAACGCGACCACGATCAGCGCGAGGGCGAACAGCGCCGTGAGCTCGCGAGAGCGGCGCTCCGGCAGGAAGAGGGCGTTGAGGGCCATCCCGACGCGGGCGATCAGGACCGTGGTGACGGCGCCGACGAGCGTCATGAGCACGGCGAGCGCCCACGGTGTGCCCGATCGGACGGCGACGATGCACACCGTGATGTAGACCGCGAGCAGGGCGAGGCTCGGGACGCTCACGAAGGCGGCCAGGACCAGCACCCAGGGCATCCGCCGCTCGTCTACCCCGAAGACGGCGAAACGTCGGGGATCGAGCTGATCGATCGAGCCGATCAGCACCGGCCCGACGAGGAAGCCGAGCAGGACGGCGGAACCACCCAGCACGGCCACGGTGCGACCCGCGGCGAGCGGGGCGTCAGCGAGCGAGAGCACGGCGATGCACACGGCGACGGTGACCGCGAGCACGGCCGCGAACGTGATCAGTGTGCGAACGCGTCGTTCGCCGCGCAGTGAGCCGACGAGCAGGGCGAATCTCAGTCGGAGAACATGTGCAGCCATTCGAGCCCCTCCACCTCTCCGATACCGCCGGAGAGCTCGACGAAGCGAGCCTCGAGTGTCTGTCCCGCCCGCACTTCGTCGATCGTGCCCTCGGCGAGCACCTCACCGCCGACGATGATGGCGACCCGCGAGCACACCCGCTCGACCAGATCCATGCCATGGCTCGACAGGATGACCGTGCCGCCGTGCGAGACGTAGGCGCGCAGGATCTCGAGGATCACCGCGGACGACACGGGGTCGACGGACTCGAAGGGCTCATCGAGCACGAGCACGCGCGGCGAGTGGATCATGGCGCCGGCGAGCATGATCTTCTTCGTCATGCCGGCCGAATAGTCCGAGACGACGCGGCTGAGGGCCTCGCCGAGGTCGAAGGCTCTGGCGAGATCGGCCGTGCGCTTCTCGATCACGCTCGATGCGAGACCGCGCAGGAGGCCGTAGTAGTAGAGCAGTTGCCGCCCGGTGAGGCGATCGAAGGTCCGCAGCCGGTCCGGCAGCACGCCCATCACCCGCTTCGCTGCGAGGGGCTGCGTCGCCTGGTCGATGCCGCAGATCGACACGGAACCCGAGTCGGCGCGGAGAAGTCCGGCGACGATCGAGAGAGTGGTCGTCTTGCCGGCGCCGTTGGGGCCGACGATGCCGTAGAACGAACCGGCGGGCACCGTGAGGTCGATGCCGTCGACGGCATGGTTGTCTCCGAAGTGCTTCACCAATCCGCGGATGCTGATCGCCGCCGCATCGGTCGCGACCGCGTCCACCGGCTCCGCCGGGTCCGCAAGGGCACCGGAGAGCGGATCGAGGACCTCGGTCTCGTCGGCCGGAGATCCCCCGTCCTCCTCGGGAGACACGGTCTCTCCGGGAGACACCGACTCTCCGGGAGACACGGCCTCCTCGGGAGCTTCGATGACCTCGGGAGATACAACCTCGTCACGAGCCTCGGCGGTCTCGATGACCGGTTCAGGGGTGGTCAAAGCCGCCTCCGCGGGCTTCTCGACGTCGCCGGGGACCACCGCTTCGGGACTCGCGTCCGAAGCCTCGACGACCGTGGTGGCGTCGTCCTGACCGTCGATCTCATCGCGCATGGGTGCCGCCGTCTCCGCGGGCGTGCTCGCCCCCGTCTCGCTGCGGACATCGCCCGCCGCATCGATCAGATCTGCGGAGGACTCTGCAGTCTGCGCCTCTTCCGCCGCCTTCGCCGCGGCCGCCTTCGCGGCAGCCGCCTTCGCTGCGGCCGCTTTCGCTGCAGCCGCCTTCGCCGAGGCGGACCGTGCCGCCGTGGTGCGCTGAGCCGACTTGGCCGCGGAGGCCTTCGCCGCCGCAGCCTTGGCCGCGGTCGTCTTCGCAGCGGTCGTCTTCGCCGCCGCCGTCTTCGCCGCAGTCGTCTTGGCCGCCGCTGTCTTGGCGGCCGCCGTCTTCGCTGCCGGGGTCCTGGCCGCGGTGGTCTTCGCGGCCGTCGTCTTGGCCGCGGCGGAAGACGTGGGCCCCGAGCCTTCGGATGCCGCGGGCTTCGTGGAGCCGGCCTTGGCCGGCCTGTTCCGCACCGCAGCGGTGCGGGCGGCAGTCGCGGTCGAGGACGCACGCGCGGCGGGCATCTCGATGGGCGCGATCACCACGTCGGCCGAGGGAGCAGCCTTGTCTGCCGCGGCCTTCACGCTCGGACGCCCGGCGGCGGGACGTGCCGCGGCCGTCTTCACCGGAGCCTTCTTCGCCGGGGCCTTGCGCGCCCCAGCCGCCGTCACCCCGGTCATCTTCGCCGGTGCCTTGCGCGCCGGTGTCTTCGCCGGAGTCTTCTTCGCCGGAGTCTTCGGAGCCGACGGGCGGGCGCCCGCGGACGCCGGCGCGGCCTCGTTCGCGGGCGTCGCCCTGCTCACGGCATCCTGCGCCTCGGCACCTGTCGTCGGGTTCTCGGAATGGTCCACCTGGTCGGTGCGGTCGTCAGGGGAGGAAGTCACCGTTCTACGGTATCAACCGGTGGCGACAACCCGAGGTTTCGCGCGACAATTGGATCAAGTCACACCGGATCTGCGTGTTCTGAGCGTTGCTCCGACCCTGGGTGTCCGGTGTGTACTCGGTCACGAAACGGCAACGGGACCCCCCTCACCCGGGGGTTCCCAGCCGACATCGCTACCATGAACTCGGCACGAAGAAGTGTCCGGCCGATGAACCGGCCCTTAACGCACTTTCTTTTTAGGAGCACTCGTGACTCTTCAGACCGTCATTCTCGCCGCAGGCATGGGCTCGCGCCTCGGCCGCGCCCTGCCGAAGCCGCTCACCGAACTCAGCGACGGACGCACGATCATGCGTCAGCAGCACGACAACATCCGCGCCGCCTTCGGCTCCGATGCTCGCATCACCGCTGTCGTCGGCTACCGCGCCGAGACCATCATCGAGGCCTTCCCGGCCGCGAACTACGTGCACAACGAGCGCTACGACGAGACGAACACCTCGAAGAGCCTCCTGCGGGCGCTCGCGGCGACCGGCAAGAGCGGCGTGCTCTGGATGAACGGCGACGTCGTCTTCGACCCGATGATCCTCGGCCGTGCCGCCGCGTTCATCGAGCGCGACCAGTCCTTCGTCACCGTCAACACCTCCAAGGTGAGCGACGAAGAGGTGAAGTACACGGTCACCGCCGAGGGCTTCATCAACGAGCTCTCCAAGACCGTCAAGGGCGGCCTCGGCGAGGCCGTCGGCATCAACTACATCTCCTCGTCGAACAAGCGCGCCTTCATGCGTCAGCTGCAGCGCGTCGAGGATCAGGACTACTTCGAGCGCGGCCTGGAGCTCGCGATCGCCGAGGACGGGCTGCTCCTCGAGCCGATGGACGTCTCCGATCTCTACGCCGTCGAGGTGGACTTCGCGGAAGACCTGGAGCGCGCGAACCTCTTCGTCTGAATCCGTCTCCGTACGCTGAACGCCGGGAGCCGCACCCCTCATCTCGGGGTGCGGCTCCCGGCGTATTCGCGGGTCCGATCCATAGGATCGAAGGCATGGCAGCCAAGGTACACAAGATCCACTCCCTCCCGGACGATGCGCCGTGGGATGGTGGCCTGCCGCCGACCGGTTCACCCGAGCATCCGATGATGGTGCGCGGACTCGACCGCGTGCTGTCGATCCAGCGGCCTCTGGTGCTGGCCCACATCCGCAGCATCCGTCTGCGGAATCCGCACGCGACGCCCGCCGAGATCGTGCGCATCCTCGAACGCCGCTACCTCGCCGCCGTCACCACCGGCGGCGCCGCGGTCGGAGCGACCGCCGTCGTGCCGGGGATCGGGACCGGCATCACGCTGGCGCTCTCCGGCGTCGAGACCGTGGGCTTCGTCGAATCGACCGCGCTCTTCGCACAGTCGGTGGCCGAGGTGCACGGCATCGCGATCGCGAATCCGGACCGCGCTCGCGCCCTCGTGATGACCCTCATGCTCGGCAAGGAGGGAGTCGACCTGGTCGGCCAGCTCGCCGGACAGGTCGCGGGACGCGGCGCCAGCCGCTCCTCGTACTGGGGTGAGCTGGTGACGAAGTCGATGCCGCGTGCCGCCGTCGGTCCCCTCGTCGACCAGCTCAAGAAGATGTTCGTGAAGCAGTTCGCGGCACGGGGCGGAGCCTCGTTCCTGGGGAAGGCGCTCCCGTTCGGGGTCGGCGCGGCGGTCGGCGGCGCGGGCAACCACATCCTGGGCCGTCGCGTGCTCACCACCTCCCATCGCGCCTTCGGGGCTGCACCCGTCGACTTCCCGCTCGAGCTGGAGCCGGTCCCCGGCGCGGAGAAGGCGGAGCTTCGAATGCTGCGCGGCGCGCGCTTCGCCGGGGCAGCCGTCGCCGGGGCCGCCGGGAGCGCCGTGCGCGGCGTGGGGTGGGCGGGTCGCAAAGTGGGCGCGCTGACGACTCGGCGCGGGCGCGACGAAGAGGAGACGCCGTCGGAGATCGCCGACCGTCCGCTCGGCGACCACGCGCTGCCGCCGGGGATCGGCGACGACGTCACTCGCGCGGACGCACCCCGCTGACTCTCCCCCGGACTCGCCAAAGGATCACGTGACCCGTTGTGGCGAGCATCCAACGGACGGCGTCGAAGCGACGCTAGGGTGGAATCCGTGACGGACAAGCCCGACCTCTTTACCACTGCCGGCAAGATCGCGGATCTGCGCGCTCGCTACACCGAAGCCGTCGTCGACGCCGAGGCGAAAGCGCAGGAGAAGCAGCACGCCAAGGGCAAGATGACCGCGCGCGAGCGCATCGAACTGCTCGTCGATCCCGGCAGCTTCGTCGAGTTCGACGAATACGTGCGGCACCGCACGACGGCCTTCGGGATGGACCGCTCGCGTCCCTACGGCGACTCGGTCGTCACGGGCGTCGGCACGATCCACGGACGCACGGTCGCGGTGTACTCGCAGGACTTCTCGACGTTCGGCGGATCGCTCGGCGAGGTCGCCGGCGAGAAGATCATCAAGATCATGGAGTTCGCCATCGCGGGCGGCATGCCGTGCATCGGCATCCTGGACTCCGGCGGCGCCCGCATCCAGGAGGGCGTCGTCGCCCTCGGCAAGTACGGCGAGATCTTCCGCCTGAACACGCGCGCGTCCGGCGTGATCCCGCAGATCTCGATCATCATGGGCCCGGCGGCCGGCGGCGCGGTGTACTCGCCCGCTCTCACCGACTTCGTGATCATGGTGGACAAGACCAGCCAGATGTTCGTCACGGGCCCCGACGTCATCAAGACGGTCACGGGCGAAGACGTCGGGATGGAGGAGCTCGGCGGCGCCTACACGCACAACACGCGATCCGGTGTGGCGCACTACCTCGCCGAGGACGAGGATGACGCGCTGGACTACGCACGCACCCTGCTCGGCTTCCTCCCCGACAACAACATGGCCGAGCTGCCGTCGTACGAGGGTGTCTTCGAGTTCGAGACCACCGACGCGGATCGCACGCTGAACACGATCATCCCGGACTCCGCGAACCAGCCGTACGACATCAAGACGGTCATCGAGCACGTCGTCGACGAGGGCGACTTCCTCGAGGTGCAGCCGCTGTTCGCCCCCAACATCGTGATCGGGTTCGGGCGCATCGAGGGCCGCTCCGTCGGCATCATCGCCAACCAGCCGTCCCAGATGGCCGGAACGCTGAACATCCAAGCGGGCGAGAAGGCCAGCCGCTTCGTGCGCTTCTGCGACGCGTTCTCCATCCCGATCGTGACTCTCGTCGACGTGCCCGGCTACCTGCCCGGAACCGACCAGGAGTGGGAAGGCGTGATCCGCCGCGGCGCGAAGCTCCTGTACGCCTACGCCGAGGCCACCGTTCCCCTGGTCACCGTCATCCTGCGCAAGGCCTACGGCGGCGCGTACATCGTGATGGGCTCCAAGCAGCTCGGCGCCGACGTGAACCTCGCCTGGCCCACTGCGGAGATCGCGGTCATGGGCGGGCAGGGCGCGGTCAACATCCTGTACCGCGGCGAGATCAAGAAGGCCGAGGAGGCCGGAGAAGACGTCGCCGCCGTCCGCACGCGTCTCGCCAACGAGTACACGTACGACGTGGCGTCGCCGTTCCTCGCTGCCGAGCGCGGTGAACTCGACGGCATCATCGAGCCGGCGAACACCCGCGTCTCGATCGCGAAGTCGTTGCGCGCCCTGCGCGGCAAGCGGGCCTCGCTCCCCCCGAAGAAGCACGGGAACATCCCGCTGTGAGCGCGCAGCCCGACGAGCAGCCGCTGACGCTCGAGATCACGCGGGGCACGGCATCCGAAGAGGAACTCGCCGCGCTGATCGCCGTCGTCAGCGATGCCTACGCGAGCGAGTCGGCGGAGGCCGTCGCGGAGGTGCCGCGTGTTTCGGCGTGGATGCGCACGGCGCGTCCGCTGCGCGCACCGCTCCGGCGCGACATCCCCTGGGGACGCTTCTCGGGCTGACCTCCCCTTCGCGCGCGGCGCGTGGCGCCGGTGGGACCGGCGAGACGCTCAGGATTCGAGGAGAAGCGCCGAGGTGCGGGGCGTGAGCACCGAATCCAGCACGACGCAGGCCGCGCCGATCGCGCCGACCTCGTCCCCCACGACGGTCCCGTCGACGGGAATCGATCGCAGGGCCCGGGTCGCGCTCTTGCCGTCGAGCAGCCCGGGCAGCTCCTCCAGGTAGATCGCCGAGATCCTCGACCAGAACGGGCCTCCCAGCACCACGCGATCAACGTCGAGCATGTTCGTCAGAGCGGCGATCAACACCGAGAGGGAGGCGGCGGCCTGACGCACGACGGCGACGGCGACGGCATCCCCGGCGTCCGCCCGCGCGCACAATTCCGTGAAGCGCGCGTCGATGGTCTCCGCATCGTCCGACTGCCGCTCGTCGGTGAAGACTCCGGCGCGCTCGGCCTGTTCCACGATCGCCTGCGGCGTGCAGACCACTTCGACGCAGCCGCGGGAGCCGCAGAAGCAGGCAGGGCCGTCGAGGTCGACGGTGATGTGTCCGATCTCTCCGGAGTTGTGCGTGCTCCCGCGCACGACGTCCCCGTCACGCGCGACGGCGGAACCGATGCCGGTGCCGAGATAGATGAAGACGAAGGAATCGTCCGGCGTGCCGTGCTGCATCCACAGCTCACCCACGGCGGCCGCGGTGGTGTCCTTCTCGAGCGTGACGTCCAATCCCGTGGCCTCCGCCAACACCGCGCGCAGCGGAACGCGCCGCCAGCCGAGCAGCTTCGGCGGATCGATCACGGTGCCGCCCTCGGCGTCCAGGGGGCCGGGAGCCGCGACGCCGACGCCGGCGATACGGCTGCGGTCGATCCGGGCGCCGTCGATCAGCGCATCGATCGTGGCGGCCATCGCATCCGCGATTCGGCGGGGGTCCTGCGAGGGGGTCCGGATCACGCGATGCTGTACCACCGCCCCGGCGAGGTCGAGCAGCACGAAGGTCAGGACGGAGGGATCCAGATGCACGCCCACCGAGTAGCGGCTCTCGGCGATCAGTCGCAGCGTGACGCGCGGCTTGCCCGGGCCGTTGATCGTGCGGCCTGCCTCCTCGATGACATCGGCGGCGAGCAGTCGTCGTGTGATGTTCGTCACCGTCTGCGCGGAGAGACCGGTCAGCTCGACGAGCTCCGTCCTGCTCAGCCCGGACCCTGATCGCCGGATGGCCTCGAGGATGACGGACTGGTTGAAATCTCCCATGCGGGGGAGATTGGTACCGCGGCGGAT
The DNA here is from genome assembly GCF_055361165.1 of Microbacterium sp. TW_SC_2. Classification (NCBI taxonomy): domain Bacteria; kingdom Bacillati; phylum Actinomycetota; class Actinomycetes; order Micrococcales; family Microbacteriaceae; genus Microbacterium; species Microbacterium sp. TW_SC_2. Next base: position 2,195,185 of record NZ_CM143952.1, read on the forward strand.
TCCCATGACTCATCATCCCTCATATCGGAATGCTGCTGCTCACCGACGGGAAGAATATGTCCCCCAAAATACCTACAGACAGCCTTTGGTCGATCGAGCAGACTAAAGGGGACGCTTCGCGTTCGACTGTTCTCTCTGTCACAGGGTAGATAGACGATGAATGGTCAACTGCGGTCAGTTTTCGGGTAACTGCACCGCACCGGCGAGGGGTGGGCGGATTCGCCGCCCCTCGCCTTTCTCATCCCCGGCTCACGCCTGCCCCCGGCCACGTCCGACAGGGAACGGCGATCACTCCGCCGGCGCCTCGCGCGCGATCTCGTGGAAGAGATCCACGTCGTCATCGTCCGAGGACGATCCCGACCGAGCCCGTCCGACCACCGTCACCGCCACTCGCGGGTCGCTGGAGGAGCGGATGATCAGGCGGCCGGAGCGCGCACTCGCCACCACGATGGCCAGCTCGTCCCTGATCGCCGAGCGACGGTCCTCGTCGACCCCGTCGAGCCCGCTCTCGTCGAACACGGTCACGGCGACGCCGCGCCGACGCGCATCCTCGATCGCATCGCGCACGTCGTCGTTGAGCAGATCGGCTCCGCGCAGCTCGTCGCGCAGCCGTCCCTCGGCGAGCCGAGCCTGAAGGCGCTCCTCCTCGCTGAGCCCTCCTCGCGACGCCACCACACGCCCGAGCACGGGCCCGGCGACCGCGAGGGCGAACTGGGTGCGCACGCGCCGCTCGCGCTGACGCACCAGCTGCGTCGCGTGCCAGGCGGACACCGCCTGCTGGATCTCCGCCAGCCGCTCGGTGTCGCGGATCGCACGGTCCCAGAAGAACACCAGGAGGCGGGCGATGACCAGCCACATGATCGATCCGACGAGTCCGAGGTTCAGAGCCACCCCGATGCCGAGATAGGCCGCCGACGAGGCCACGAGCAGGATCAGCGTGCCCCAGCCGATCCAGAACCGTCGGCGGACGATGCAGACGACGCCCAGCACCCCCAGGCCGCCGATGTAGGACGTGGCGAACGGCGCGGTGCGGGCGGACTCGTCCATCGCCAGGGTGACGAGCGCGGGGATCACGGCGCTCGCGGCAAGCGCGAGCCACCCCACCCACATCGGCATCCGCACGGAGGCGGCGGATTTCCAGAGGATCGCGGTGTTGACGACCAGCACGAAGATCAGGATCGCCGAGACCATGAGCAGCGGCGAGGTCGGTTGAGGCACCCACCACATCGACCGCGCGGCGAAGTACAGCGTGAATCCGACGGCGAGGGAGGTCGCGACACTGCGCACGGTGCGGTTCACGAGCGCTCCCATCCCAACGTCACGGTCGTGCCCTCGGGACCCGAGTCGATGTCGGCCGTGCCGGCGACGCCCGCCATCCGCGCGATGATCGATGCCCGGATGCCGAGACGGTCCTCCCCGATCGTGTCGATGTCGAACCCCGGTCCGGTGTCGGAGATCGTCACGGCGATGCCCTCGTCCCCGTGCGCCGTGGCGATGATGTGGAGGCCGCGCCCCTGCGCATGCGAGACGGCGTTGCCGATGGCCTGCCGGGCGGCGAGCACGAGCGCCCGCGCAGCGCGACCGGGGATGAGCCCGACCCCACCGCACTCCTCGACGAGCGCATCCGCGCCCAGCTCCGACAATGCGCGGCGCAGTTCTGAGACGATCTGCGTGACCCCGACGGGCTCGTCGCTGCCTTCCTGGGCGACGGCGGCCTCGGTGTTCGCCAGTCGGGTCAGCGCCTCTCGGGCCATCGCGACGGCCAGTTCCCTGGCGCGCTCGCTCTCGGCGCGCTCGGCGGCGATGAGCGCCGCGAGAACGCTGTCGTGCATGAGTGCCGACATCGCGATGCGCTCCTCCTCCGCCGCGGCTGTCGCCGCCGCGGAGGCATAGGAGGCCACCGCGCGCCCCCTCGCGTCATCGACGCCGGAAGCCACGGAACGGAACATCCACCCGAGGGAGATGATGACGATGCCGAGGATCAGCGTGAACGAGACGTCGAAGGCGGTCGTCAGCCAGAAGTCGGTGGCGAATCCGCCCTGCACCAGGCGCACGTACCCGTAGACGAAGGGCATCGCGAGCGCCCAGGCGAACTGGATCCGCACGGGGAACGCCAGCATCGCGGCGACGACGCCGACGTTGACGAGGAAGAAGATCCACGGTTGATCGCCCGCCACCCCCGGGGACACCACGGTCGGCCAGGCGGCGAGGGCCAGCAGGTACGCGATCGCGAAGGCACCCGCGGCGATGCGCACGCCGCGCCCCACGATGCAGGCGATGAGCATCGCGACGAGGGGGACGTTGACGAAGACCACCACGATGATGTGCGGGATGTCGCCGTGAGACATCGCGCCGAGAGCGGCGAGGAACGCCTGGGTCCCGAGCACCGCAGAGCCGATCGCGACGACCGTCGCCAGGATGCGCTCCATGCGCTTTCCCGTGAAGCGCTCGAACTCCGTCTCCGCCGTGCCGGGAGACGGGATCTTGCTCCAGGCTTCGCGGATGCTGAGGGCTTCAGTGGCCACTCTGATCACCGTCGGTCTCGACGATGCCGTCCTCCATGGCGCGGCGCAGGAGATCGACCTTGGTCGGAGCGGGGCGTCCCACCTCGACGTACTTCACGCGGATGCGGGTGATGTTCTCCTTGGCGGTGGAGTAGGCGACGCCGAGCCGCTCGGCGACGGCCTTCAAGGGAAGACCGGTGGCGTACAGACGCAGCACCTCGCGCTCGCGGGTCGAGAGCTGGGCGTCCGCGAAGTCGCGGTCGCCGTCGACGGCGCTCGCCCATTCGACGTTGTTGAGCGCTTCTCCCCCGGCGACCGTGCGGATCGCGTCGAGGACGTCGTCGAGCGCGGACGACTTGCTGACGACGCCGGCGGCACCGGCGGAGAGGGCTTCGCGCACCGCGGCCGGTCGATCGGCGACGCTGTGGATCACGACGTTCGCCCCGTCGTCGACGAGCCGGCGGACGTTCTCGGTCACGGTCGATCCGTCGCCCAGCGTGAGGTCGAGCACGACCACCTCGGCGGAGGCGGTACCCGACGCGGCACGCCAGTCGAGGTATGCGCTCACCGAGCTCCCGGAGAAGACCACGGTCTGAGAGTCGCGCGCGAACGCCGCCTCGAGACCGAGGCGAACGGATTCGTGATCATCGATGAGGGCGACCGTGCTCATCCGCCCAGCCTAGTGAGTCCGCCGCACGGCACGCCGCCTCGATGTCTCCGCACGTCAACGCGTGAGCAGCGCGATCACTTCGAAGTGGTGCGAATGCGGGAACAGGTCGAAGGCGCGGAGCGTCTTCACCTGCCAGCCGAGCGTGCGGAACGTCCCGAGGTCACGCGCGAGCGCGACCGGATCGCAGGCGACGTAGGCGATCGCCTCGGGCGAGAGCGCGTGCACGCCCTCCACGACCGTTCGTCCGGCACCGGCCCGGGGCGGGTCGAGCACGATCGCCCCGGTGCTGTGCTTGTCGGTCACGCCGTGCAGGAAGCGGTCGACACGGGCGGTCACGGCCGAGATCTCGAGTGGGGCGAGGTTCGCCTGCGCGTGCTGCGTGGCACGCTTGCTCGATTCGACGCTGACGATCTTCTCCCCGCCGAGATCGGCGAGCGTCGCGGCGAAGAGCCCGACACCGCCGTAGAGGTCGTAGTGCACGGCATCGGATTCCACGTGGCCGTCGAGGATGCCGTAGACGGCGCCGTCGAGCACGGAGGCCGCACGCGGGTGCACCTGCCAGAAACCGCGGACGTCGACCTCGAAACGCCGATCGCCCACCATCTCATGGACGACCTCGGGCTCGGGGCGCCGTCCGCCGCGACCCCGCTCGGGCTTCGCGCCGTCCTCATGACGGATGATGCGCACCTCGCCGTCCGCCGGCTCCACCAGGTCGATGCGACCGGCCTCACCACCGCGCAGACGCAGCGCCGCGGCGGCGACCGCCGGGCGGGCGAGCGGATGAGAGGTCACGGGGATCACCCGGTGGCTGCGTGCCGCGTACGGCCCGACGTTGCCGGCATCGTCGACATGCAGGGTCATGCGGGTGCGCCAGCCCGTGCCGTCGCTGGAATCGACCGGCTCGATGTCCGGAACCTCGAGCCCTCCGCCGGCGAAACGCTCGAACGCCTCGGTGAGCACCTGCTTCTTCAGCGTGCGCTGGTGGGCGAGATCGATGTGTCCGAGATCCGCGCCGCCCGGGCGCTGCGCAGGGTCTCGCGAGACATCGGCTTCCGCCCAGATGTGCGGGCGGCGGTGCGGGGAGGCGTCGAGCACCTCGACGGTCTCGGCGCGCCAGAAGCTGCGGGACTCCGCCGCCTCGTCCTGCGGATCGATCAGGCGGGCGCGCACGCGCTCGCCGGGGATCGCGTCGGACACGAAGACGACGCGCCCTTCGTGCCGCGCGACGAACGTGCCGCCATGGGCGATTCCGGTGATGTCGAGTTCGAGCACGTCGGCAGGGGAAGAAGTCATTCTTCGAGGATACGGTGGTGCACATGCGCGTCTGCCTCGCCTCCACGTCTCCCGCCCGTCTGATGCTGCTGCGACAGGCGGGCATCGAGCCGCTCACACTCGCTCCGGACGTGGATGAGGACGCCGTCGCCGCGGCTGCGGCGCAGGACGCCGGCGCGGAGCTCCCGCCTGCCGAGCTCGTCCTGCTGCTGGCGCGGGCCAAGGCCGCGGATGTCGCACGACGCCTCGCCGCCGAGGACCCGACCTTCGACGGCATCGTGATCGGCGGGGACTCGATGTTCGCGCTGCACGGCCGCGTCTACGGAAAGCCGTACACGGCGGAGGAGGCCACGCGGCGCTGGCACGAGATGCGTGGGGCCACCGGCATCCTGCACTCCGGGCACTCGGTGTTCCGCGTCTCCCCCGGTGTCGCACCGGTGGAGGCCACCGCCACGGCCGAGGCGTCCGTCACCTTCGCCGACGACATCGGCGACGCAGAGATCGCGGCCTACGTCGCCTCCGGTGAGCCGCTGCACGTCGCCGGAGCCTTCACGGTCGACAGCCTCGGTGGAGCATTCATCACCCGCGTGGACGGCGATCCCTCCACCGTGGTCGGCATGTCGCTGTCCACCGTCCGGCGCCTCGCGGCCGATCTCGGTGTCACCTGGACGGCACTCTGGACCCCGTCGCAGCCGCGCTGAGTCGTAGGACCTGCTCCACGTTTCGACGCCTTTCTTGTGGAGAGTCGTCAAAGGGATCGGGGCCGATCTCGCTAGGCTGGCAACCATGCCTGCTATCGCCAAGGTGCTCATCGCCAACCGCGGCGAGATCGCCGTACGCATCATCCGCGCCGCTCGGGACTCGGGAATCGCCTCCGTCGCGGTCTACGCCGACCAGGATCGCGATGCTCTGCACACGCGTCTCGCCGACGAGGCCTATGCCCTCAGCGGCTCGACCAGCGCCGAGACCTACCTCCAGATCGAGAAGATCCTCTCCGTCGCCCGCCGCGCCGGCGCAGACGCCGTGCACCCCGGCTACGGATTCCTCGCCGAGAACGCCGAGTTCGCCCGGGCGATCATCGGCGCCGGCATGACGTGGATCGGCCCGTCGCCCGAGGCGATCGAAGCCCTCGGCGACAAGGTCACCGCACGGCACGTCGCCGAGAAGGTCGGCGCGCCCCTCGCGCCCGGCACGCCCGGTCCCGTCGAGACCGCCGATGAAGTCATCGCCTTCGCGCAGGAGTTCGGTCTCCCCATCGCCATCAAGGCGGCCTACGGCGGCGGCGGCCGCGGCCTCAAGGTCGCGCGCGAACTCGACGAGGTCGCCGAGATGTTCGAGTCCGCCACGCGCGAAGCGGTCGCCGCCTTCGGACGTGGCGAGTGCTTCGTGGAGAAGTACCTCGACAAGCCGCGTCACGTCGAGACGCAGTGCCTGGCGGATGCCGCCGGCAACGTCGTCGTGATCTCGACGCGCGACTGCTCGCTGCAGCGCCGCCACCAGAAGCTCGTGGAGGAGGCACCGGCGCCGTTCCTCACCGAGGAGCAGAACGCCCAGCTGTATTCCGCGTCGAAGGCCATCCTCAAGGAGGTCGGCTACGTCGGCGCGGGCACCTGCGAGTTCCTGATCGGCGCCGACGGCACCGTGTCGTTCCTCGAGGTCAACACGCGCCTGCAGGTAGAGCACCCGGTCTCGGAAGAGGTCACCGGCATCGACCTGGTGCGCGAGCAGTTCCGCATCGCCGCCGGTGGGACGATCGACTACGACGACCCGACGCCCCAGGGGCACTCGTTCGAGTTCCGCATCAACGGCGAGGACCCGGGTCGCGGCTTCCTCCCCCAGCCCGGCCCCGTGCACGTGTTCAAGACCTTCGGCGGCCCCGGCATCCGTCTCGACTCCGGTGTGACCGCGGGCGACACGGTCTCCGGCGCGTTCGACTCGCTGCTGGCGAAGATCATCGTCACCGGCAAGAACCGCGAGGAGGCGCTCGAGCGCTCCCGCCGCGCCCTGGACGAGTTCGAGGTCGCGGGCCTGCCCACCGTGCTCCCGTTCCACCGCAAGGTGGTGCGCGACCCCGCCTTCACGGCGGAGGACGGCCGCTTCGGCATCTTCACCCGCTGGATCGAGACCGAGTTCGACAACGACATCCCCGCCTGGGACGGCGAGCTCGAGGCTCCCACCGCCACCGGAGGACGCCACACGGTCGTCGTCGAGGTCGCCGGCAAGCGGCTCGAGGTCAGCCTCCCCGACCGGGTCGCGGTCGCCGCCGGCACGGCGGGCCGCCCGGCCGCCGTGCCGCCGTCTCGCCGCAGCCACGCCACCACCGCCAACGCCGGTGCGGCGGGCGACGCGGTCAAGTCGCCCATGCAGGCGACGATCGTCAAGGTCGCCGTCGCCGAGGGCCAGCAGGTCGTCAAGGGCGATCTGGTGGTCGTGCTCGAGGCCATGAAGATGGAGCAGCCCCTGCAGGCGCACAAGGACGGCGTCGTGGGCAGCATCAACGCCGATGCCGGAAGCACGGTGTCGGCCGGTCACCAGCTGCTGACCATCAGCTGACACCGCACCGATACGCGCGAAAGGCGCCCCACCGCGGTGGGGCGCCTTTCGCGTATCTCGTGTGTCGCCCGGGTCAGGAGATGTAGCCGAGGTGCATCGCGCGGCTGGCGTCGGTGATGCTGCTGGACAGCGACGGGTAGGCCGCGAAGACACGCGAGACCTGGTCGACCGTGAGACGCCGCTCGACGGCGACCGCGATGGGGTAGATGAGCTCGGAGGCCTTCGGTGCCACGATCACGCCGCCGATCACGGTGCCCGATCCCTTGCGCGCGATGATCTTCACGAAGCCGTCCTTGATGCCCATCATCTTGGCGCGCGGGTTCGCGGCCAGGGGCAGCTTGTAGACGAGCCCGTCGGCGACGCCGTCCTCCACGTCCTTCTCGGAGTAGCCGACGGTGGCGATCTCCGGGGCGGTGAAGATGTTCGAGGTGATCTTGATCAGCTCGAGCGGGATCACGATGTCACCCAGGGCGTGGAACACCGCCGTGCGTCCCTGCATGGAGGCGACGGATGCCAGCGGGAAGAAGTTCGTGCAGTCTCCGACCGCGTAGACGTTGGGGACCGAGGTGCGCGCGACCTTGTTCACCCGGACGTGCCCGGAATCGTCAAGCTCGACGCCCGCCTCCTCGAGCCCGATGCCCGCGGTGTTGGGGATGGAGCCGACCGCCATGAGGCAATGGCTTCCCTCGACCGTGCGGCCGTCGGACAGGGTGACCGTCACGCCGTCCTTCGTGGCCTCGACCTTGTCGGCGCGCGACTTGGAGAGCACGGTCATCCCGCCGCGCTTGAAGACCTTCTCGACGACGCTCGCCGCATCCTTGTCCTCCCCCGGGAGCACCTGGTCGCGGCTCGAGACGAGCGTGACCTTCGCACCGAGGTTCATGTACGCGGAGGCGAACTCCGCGCCCGTCACACCCGATCCCACCACGATGAGGTGCTCCGGAAGGGCCTTCATGTCGTACAGCTGCGTCCACGTCAGGATGCGCTTCCCGTCGGGCTTGGCCGAATCCAGCTCGCGCGGCGAGGCGCCGACGGCCACGATGATCGTGTCGGCCTCGATCCGGTCGAAGTCCGTGCCGCCCTGTCCCGTGGACACGACGATCGCCGTGGGGCCCTCGAGTCGTCCGTGGCCGGAGAGGATCCGCACGCCCGCCTGCATGAGGGTGGCGCGCATGTCCTCGGACTGCTGGCCGGCCAGCGCGACGAGTCGCTTGTTGACGGCGGCGAGGTTGATCGCGACCTCGGGCTTGAGGGGCTTGCCGTTCTCGCCCTTCGCGTAGAAGTTCACGCCGAGGTCGCTCGCCTCGGAGATCGCGACCGCGGCATCCGCCGTCGCGATCAGGCTCTTCGACGGCACGACATCGGTCAGCACGGCCGATCCGCCGACGCCGACGCGTTCGATGAGCGTCACCTCGGCCCCGAGCTGTGCGGCGGCCAGTGCCGCCTCGTAACCGCCGGGACCGCCGCCGAGGACGGCGACGCGCTGAGTGCGCTCGAAAGTGGTGGAAGACATGGAATCCATTCTCGCGCAATCCTGGCACCCGCCCCTCCACCTTCCTAGAGTGGATCCATGCCCGAAACACTCAGCAACCCCCTCGACGACCCGGCCGCGAATCCCTTCGAGGTGGCCGCGCAGGCCGCCGCCGACATCGCGCGACTGACCGGGGTCGAGCATCACGACATCGCCCTCACGCTCGGCAGCGGCTGGGGCAAGGCCGCCGACATCATCGGCGAGACGGTGGCGACCGTTCCCGCGACCGAGGTCACCGGATTCTCGCGGCCCGCTCTGGAGGGTCACGTCGGCACCCTGCGCAGCATCCGCACCCCCGACGGCAAGAACGTGCTCGTGATCGGTGCACGCACGCACTACTACGAGTCCCACGGCGTGCGCCGGGTCGTGCACAGCGTGCGCACCGCCGCCGCGACCGGCGCCTCGATCATGGTGCTCACGAACGGCGCCGGAGGGATCCGCGAGACCTGGACCCCCGGGCAGCCGGTGCTGATCAGCGACCACATCAACCTCACCGCCGACTCGCCCCTCGAGGGCGCGACCTTCATCGACCTCACCGACCTGTACTCGCAGCGCCTGCGTGACATCGCCCGCTCGATCGATCCGGGTCTGGACGAGGGCGTCTACACCCAGTTCCGCGGACCCCACTACGAGACCCCCGCCGAGGTGCAGATGGCCAAGCACATCGGTGGCCACATCGTCGGCATGTCGACCGCGCTCGAGGCGATCGCTGCGCGGGAGGCCGGGATGGAGATCCTCGGCTTCTCCCTGATCACGAACCTGGCGGCGGGCATCCAGAAGACCCCGCTCAGTCATGCCGAGGTGATCGAGGCCGGCCGCGAGGCCGAGCCCGTGATCTCGGCCCTGCTCGCCCGCGTGATCGAGGCGCTGTGAACGCCGAACTGCTCGCGCAGGCGCGCGCCTGGCTTCGTCAGGACCCCGACCACCAGACCCGCGACGAACTCGCGGGCCTGATCACCCGTGCGGGCGGCGGCGACGCCGAGGCCGCAGCCGACCTGCACGACCGCTTCCGCACCCGCCTGGCCTTCGGTACCGCCGGACTTCGCGGCGAGCTGGGCGCCGGCAGCAACCGGATGAACCGCGTCCTCGTCGCACAGGCGGCCGCGGGCTTCGCCGCGTACCTGCGCGAGCGCGCGGGCGACGCGACCCCCACCGTGGTCATCGGCTACGACGGACGCCGGAACTCCCGGGTGTTCGCGACCGACTCGGCCGAGCTGTTCGCCGGGGCCGGACTGCGCGCGATCCTGCTCCCCCGCCTGCTGCCGACCCCCGTGCTCGCGTTCGCGGTGCGTCACCTCGGCGCCGACGCGGGCGTGATGGTGACGGCCAGCCACAACCCGCCGAACGACAACGGCTACAAGGTCTACCTCGGCGGCGCCGATCAGGGCTCCCAGATCGTCGCGCCCGCGGATGCCGAGATCGCGGCGCACATCGCACGGATCGCGCAGGGCGGCGTCGATGCGCTCCCCCGCTCGACCGCCTATGAGATCGCGGGCGAGGACGTGGTCGATGCCTACATCGAGCGGACCGCCGCCGTGGCGCCCGCTCCTGCCGGCGCCTCCGGTCTGCGCTGGGTGTACACGGCGATGCACGGTGTGGGCTGGGAGACCCTCTCGCGCATCCTCCGTGTCGCGGGCTACCCGCAGCCGGCCGTGGTCGATCAGCAGCTCACGCCGGACCCGACCTTCCGCACCGTGTCGTTCCCGAATCCCGAGGAGCCGGGGGCGATGGACCTGTCGATCGCCCGGGCCCGTCGCGCGCGCGCCGACTTCATCCTGGCGAACGACCCGGATGCCGATCGGCTGGCCGTCGCGATCCCCGACGACACCGCTCCCGACGGCTGGCGTCGGCTGACCGGCAACGAGGTGGGCCTGCTCCTGGGTGCGCGTGCCGCACGGGCCGCCGCCGGCACGCCCGGCGCCTCGCTGGCCTGCTCGCTGGTCTCCTCCCCCGGCCTCGCCGCGGTCGCCGCGCACCACGGGCTCGACTTCCACGAGACTCTCACCGGGTTCAAGTGGATCTCCCGCGCCCCCGGCATCGTCTTCGGCTTCGAAGAGGCGCTCGGCTACCTCGTCAACCCCGAGACCGTCCGCGACAAGGACGGCATCTCCGCCGCGATCGCGATCCTCGGTCTCGCCGCCGAGGCACGGGAGCGCGGCGAGAGCCTGGCGACCCTGCTCACCGAGCTCGGCGACACCTACGGCCACTTCGCGAGCGGCCAGGTGTCGGTGCGCGTCGAAGACCTGAGCATCATCGGCACCGTGATGGCGTCGTTGCGGGCCACGGCGCCGACGCACATCGGCGACGTCGCGATCTCGACCGTCGAGGATCTGCTGCACGCGGCTCCGGAGGTGCCCTCGGGTGACGTGCTGCGGTACCGCCTGGCCGACGGATCGCGAGTGATCGTGCGCCCCAGCGGCACGGAGCCGAAGCTCAAGGTCTACATCGACGCGACGGGCGAGGACGCGCAGGGTGCACGCACCGCCGTCGCGGAGCTCGAGGCGGGGGTGCGCGCGCTGCTGGCCGAACGCTCCTGAACCGCGATCTCGGTGGCCGCTGGCCCTCGCCGTCGTCGCGCGGCTAGCATCGGAGCATGCCCCGCAGAGACGTGATCATCAGCGTGCACGACGGTGCCCATGCCCGCCCGGTCGCCGAACTGGTGCGGGTCGTGCAGGCCCATCCGCACGCCGTCACCCTGCGGACGGCCACCGGTGTCGCGGTCGATCTCAGCAGCGTGCTCGCGGTGATGGACCTCGGCCTGGAACGCGGGGACGCGGTGGTGCTGGAGACCGCGGACGCCGCCGGGGCCGCCGCTGTGCTCGACGCGATCGCGGAGGTCCTCGACCCCCCGCGGTGACCGGCCGGGCGCGGCCGTCGCAGGGCGTCAGCCGTCGATGACCGCCACGAGCTCGTCGAGGAATGCCTCGAAGCTCGATGCCCTCCGCACGATCCGCTGCACGCTGTCGCGCTCGCTGAAGACCTCCACGAGCTGCTCGAAGACCGTCTGGAACGCGGCTCGGTCGCCCTCGCTGAATGCGGCGAGCGCCACCACCTGCACCCGGCCGTCACCCCACGCCGCCGAGCCGTCCGCGACGCCGATCGCGATCGCCGTCCGAGTCGCCGTCATCTGCAGCGCATGCGGTACCGCGAGTGCGTCGGTGAAGGCGGTCGACGACATCTCTTCGCGGGCGATCGTGTTCTCGATGTAGTCCTGCCCGATGAGCCCCACCCGCACCAGTCGCTCGCCGAGCAGGCGGATGATCGCCTCCTCGCCGGCGTCGGGCAGCGGGAAGATGAAGGCATCGGCGTGGAAGTAGCGGGCGAGCTCGCCGCGCAGCCGGGTGAGCCGCCGCGCACGACGCAGGCGACCGGCCGCCGACTGGACGCGGTCGACGTCGGCGTCGGTGAGGAACGGCTGGATGCGCACGAACCGATCCCCCGCCACGCCCGGCTCGATCGTGCTCAGGACGAGATCGGTGTCGAACGAGGACCAGTCGGGGTCGACGTTGGTCACGACGCTCGTGACCTCGATGGCCGACCCCAGGGACCGATCGACGCTGGAGCGCAGCAGCTCGTGCAGCTCGTAGTAGCCGGGGCACACGATCGTGGCGGTCAGGATCGACTCCGCCTTGCGGCTCCGTTCCAACCGGCCGCCCACGTGCATCGCGATGTACGCGATCTCATCGTCGTGGATGGGGGCGCCCAGTCGGTCGTGCAGACCGCTGGCGATCGACACCGCGACCTCGAAGATCATCGGATACGAGGTCTTGAGCGAGCGGGTCAGGGGGTTGCGGGTGAGCGCACTCTCCTCGGCCCGTCGCAGCAGGTTCTGCACGTGCAGGGCCAGACGCAGGATGAAGGCCTCGTCGACGAGATCCACCTGATACTCCTCGGCGGCGCGCTGCACCTCTCCGCGTACAGCCGCATCGACCAGGGGATCGACGCTGCTGCGCGCGACGTCTCCGCTCGCGTCTTCGCCCGGTGCGACGATGCGGGTGAGCACGAGGGACGCCAGGTGCCCGCTGTCGCCCTCGCCCAGGCTGACGTCGAAGTGCTCGCCGGCGAGCCGCGCGATCACGGCACCGACCCGGGGGATCTCAGGACGCGCGCCCACCGGTGCCGATTCGAGCGTGTGACCGGAGGCGACCCGGTCGGCCGCGATCGCGATGTGCAGCAGCACGTCGGAGATCGCGAGCTCGTTCACGAAGTAGCCGAGCGCGCCGAGCTCGCGCACCAGAGCCGACTTGAAGGGCGCGACCGCGTGCGGGGCGACGGCGCTCCCGGAGAGCGCACGCCGGAACGTCTCGGGGTGGAAGGAGGCGGCATCCATCTCGTCGTGGGCGAGTCGGCTGAGCAGTCGGCGCTGCGCGGCCTCGGTGCCGCGGAGGCGCACGATCTCGCGGTCGCGGTCGAGCGTCAGATCGGTGCCGTCGAGCAGCCCGCGCACGCGTGCCAGGTCCGCTTCGAGCGTGGCCTCGCTGACGTGCAGCTGGGCGGCGGTGTCGAACACGTCGATGCCGTCCGGCAGATCGAGCAGGGTGCGGACGAGTCCGTGCAACCGGTCCCGCGGAGCGGACTCCCCGGCCTGGCGGGAGCGCAGCGCCTCTCGCGCGCCGGGACCGGCACGATAGCCGGCGGGACCGGATTCGACGGCGTCGCCACCGTTCGTGCGGGCGTTGAGCGCCGCGACATAGCTGCGGATGCTGCGGGGCGTCACCCCGACGATGTCGGCCAGCGCACCCGCGGTCGCCCAGCCGCGCTGCCGCAGCAGATGCGAGAGGAGCTGGTCCTGGCGCTGGCGCGACATGATCCCTCCCACTCCGTGCTGACTGCACTGTCTCGGCGTCTCCCCATGATGTCAGGAAGCGGAGGGCCGTGCGCGGAAGGCGATGTTCCGCGGGGGCGGAAAGGAACCTGGTGGTGAACCGTGCCGATTCTTCCCAGACTGTTCTCAGGAAGGTGGAATCGATGAGGATCCTCGTGGTGTGCGGCGCCGGTGCGTCCAGCACGTTCGTCGCCCAGCGGCTTCGCCGCGCAGCCGCCGAGGCAGGTCTCCCCTGGGATGCGTCTGCCGGGATGGAGTCCTCCGTCGCGGAAGGCGCTCAGGACCTCGTCCTGATCGGACCGCACCTCGCCGACCGGATCTCCGCGATCCGCCGCACCGTCAGCGTGCCGGTGGCCCTCCTCCCCGACGACGTCTTCGCCGATCGGGACGGCGAGCGCACGCTGGCTCTCGCCCGCGCACTTCTCACCGACGCCCGCACCACCCCGGAAGGAACACCATGACCGCCTCTCGCACCGTCCGCATCGGTTCATCGCACGGGCTGCACGCCCGCCCCGCCAAACTGTTCGCACAGGCCGCGAAGGAGTCCGGCATCGCCGTCACGATCGCGAAGGACTCCGGCAAGGCCGTCAACGCCGCCAGCATCCTCGGCGTCATCGCCCTCGCGATCGAGCACGGCGACTACGTGACCCTCACGGCCGAGGGCGACACCGCCGAGACCGTTCTCGACACCCTCACCGAGCTGCTCACGACCGACCACGATCAGGTCGCCGCCGGATGAGCACTCTCCGCGGAGTGGGGATCGGGCTCGGCGTGGCGCAGGGCCCCGTCGTCCGCATGGCCGAGGCGTTGCCCGCCCCCGAGCAGACCCCGAGCACGCTGACCGCCGACGAGGAGCGCGCCCGCGTGCTCGACGCCGTCGCCGCCGTCGCACAGGAGCTGAACGATCGCGCCGCCGCCGCGGGCGGTTCCGCCCAGGAGGTCCTGGAGGCGCAGGCGATGATCGCCGAGGACCCGAGCCTGCAGGACGAGGTCGACACCCGCCTCGACGGCGGCGCCACCGCCGAGTGGGCTGTGCACGACGCCTTCGCCGGCTTCCGCGCGACCCTCGAGGCTGTCGGCGGGTACCTCGGCGAACGTGCCGCCGATCTCGACGACATCGCCCAGCGCGTGTTGGCACGGCTCCGCGGCGTCGACGCACCGGGCGTGCCGGATCCCGGTCATCCGTTCGTGCTCGTCGCCCGCGACCTGGCCCCGGCCGACACCGCGCTCCTGAACCTCGACCAGGTGCTCGCCCTGATCACGGTCGACGGCGGACCCACCTCGCACACCGCGATCCTGGCCCGTGAGAAGGGCATCGTCGCCATCGTCGGCGCCGCGGAGGCGACCTCGCTCGCCAGCGGACAGACCGTGATCGTGGATGCCGCCGCCGGGGTCGTGACCCTCGACCCGACGGACGAGGAGAAGGAACGCGCCGCCCAGCGGTCCGCCGCCCGCCGCGCCGCCGACACCGCACCGCTGACCCCCGGAGCCCTCGCGGACGGCACTCCCGTGCCGCTGCTGGCCAACCTCGGCAAGCCCGCCGATGCCGCGGACGCCGTCGCGCGCGGGGCCGAGGGCGTGGGTCTCTTCCGCACCGAGTTCCTGTTCCTGTCCGCCCAGCAGGCTCCCACGATCGCGCAGCAGCGCGAGTCGTACCGCGAGCTCCTCGCAGCATTCCCCGGCAAGAAGGTCGTCGTGCGGATGCTCGATGCGGGTGCGGACAAGCCGCTCGCGTTCCTCAACGACGCGCACGAGGAGAATCCCGCGCTCGGTCTGCGCGGCCTCCGGGCACTGCGCGCGAGCGAGGACATCCTGCGCGAGCAGCTCACGGCGCTGGCCGAGGCGGATGCCGCCACCGACGCCGAGCTGTGGGTCATGGCGCCGATGGTCACCACGGTCGAGGAGACCGCGTACTTCACGGCGCTCGCTCGCGAGTACGGGCTGAAGATGCCGGGCGTCATGGTCGAGGTCCCGGCGAGCGCGCTGCTCGCCGACCGGGTGCTGGCGCACGCGGACTTCGCCTCGATCGGCACGAACGATCTGACGCAGTACACGATGGCCGCCGACCGGATGCTCGGTTCGGTGGCCGGATTCCAGGACCCATGGCATCCGGCGGTCCTCCGCCTGGTGCGCGAGGTCGGCGCGGCCGGGGCACGCCTCGGCAAGCCGATCGGCATCTGCGGTGAGGCTGCCGCCGACCCGCTGCTCGCCGTGATCCTGGTCGGCCTGGGTGCCACGAGCCTGTCCATGGCTCCGGCGGCCCTCGCCGATGTCCGACACGCGCTCTCCCAGCGCACCCTCGACGAGGCGCGCAGCCTCGCCGAATCCGCACTGGCGGCGGACGACGCCGCCGGTGCACGCCAGGCTGCGGCCGAAGCCGCCGCAGCTCTCCCCCTCCACCAGAAAGAGACGACATCATGACGACGACGTCACCGGCCCCTTCGAAAGCGAACGGGCTCCGAACGGGCGTGCAGCGTTTCGGCACGTTCCTCTCCGGCATGATCATGCCCAACATCGCGGCGTTCATCGCGTGGGGCTTCATCACCATGCTGTTCATCCCCAAGGGCTTCTTCGGCGCCGAGAGCCCCTTCGGCTGGCACTGGGCCCCGGTCGCCGAGATCATCGGCGGCGGCGGCGATGCCGCCGTGATCAACTGGCAGGGCGCCATGACCGCGCTCTCCGAGGGTGATGGCGGCAACTTCTTCGGTTACGTCGGGCTCGTCGGGCCGATGGTCACCTACCTTCTGCCGCTCCTGATCGCCAACACCGCGGGACGCATGGTCTACGGCGAGCGCGGCGGCGTGGTCGCCACGATCGCGACCATGGGTGTCATCGTCGGCACGAACATCCCGATGTTCCTCGGCGCCATGATCATGGGTCCGATCGCGGCCTACATCACCAAGCAGATGGACCGCCTGTGGGACGGCAAGATCCGCCCCGGCTTCGAGATGCTCGTGAACAACTTCTCCGCCGGCATCCTCGGCATGATCCTCGCGATCGTCGGCTTCTTCGCCTTCGGTCCGCTGATGCTCGGCATCAGCACCGTGCTGGGCACCGCGGTGGACTGGCTCGTCTCGCTGCAGCTGCTGCCCCTCGTCTCGATCATCGTCGAGCCGGCGAAGGTGCTGTTCCTGAACAACGCCATCAACCACGGTGTGTTCACCCCGCTCGGCATCGAGCAGGCCGCGGAGACCGGTAAGTCGATCCTCTTCCTCATCGAGGCGAACCCCGGTCCCGGCCTCGGACTCCTGCTCGCCTTCACCTTCTTCGGTGTCGGTGCGGCGAAGGCCTCCGCTCCGGGCGCGGCGATCATCCAGTTCTTCGGCGGCATCCACGAGATCTACTTCCCGTACGCGTTGAGCAAGCCGACCACGATCCTCGCGCTGATCGCGGGTGGAGCAGCCGGCGTCACCACGAACATGCTCCTCGGCGGCGGCCTGGCCTTCCCGGCCGCACCGGGCAGCATCATCGCCGTGACGGCAGCCGCCATCGGCGGCGGCGTCGGCAACCTCGTGGTCGTGTACCTCTCGGTGGTCATCGCCGCGACGGTCACGTTCCTCATCACCGGTGTCATCCTGCGGGCCTCCCGCAAGCGCGACCTCGAGGCCGAGGGCGACACCTTCGGCGCGGCGATCGCGCAGACCGAGGCCAACAAGGGCAAGTCCTCCGCGGCGATGGACGCGCTGCGCGCCTCCTCCGGCGCCGCGGCTGCCGGTGCGGCGGGTGGCGTGGCCACCGATCGCCGCATCTCGAACGTCGTGTTCGCCTGCGACGCCGGCATGGGCTCGTCGGCGATGGGCGCCAGCGTCCTGCGCAACAAGTTCAAGAAGGCGGGCGTCGAAGGGGTCACGGTCACCAACCAGGCGATCGCGAACCTCGACGGCACGGCCGACCTCGTGATCACGCAGCAGCAGCTGACCGACCGCGCGAAGTCGAAGTCGCCGAACTCCGTCCACGTCTCCGTCGACAACTTCATGAATGCGCCGCAGTATGAAGAGGTCGTCGAGATGGTGCGCGAGCAGCGCGACGCCGACGCGTGACAGACCCGGTGGGGCGGATGCCACGGCATCCGCCCCACCGCCACATCCTCAGAAAGGTAAAACCATGAGCGTTCTCACCCTCGACCAGGTCCGCATCCACTCCGGCAGCAGCACCCAGGCAGCCGCGCTGCAGGAGGCCACCGACATCCTCGTCGCCGCCGGCGCGGTCACCCCGGCCTACGTCGATGCGATGCGTCAGCGGGAGGAGACCGTCTCGACATACATGGGCAACGGTCTCGCGATCCCCCACGGCACCAACGAGACCAAGGACGCGATCCTGGGCTCCGCCCTCTCCGTGGTGCGCTACGACGGCGGCGTGGACTGGGCCGGAGAGCCGGCGACCTTCGTGATCGGCATCGCCGGTCGTGGGGACGAGCACCTGGAGATCCTGTCGCAGATCGCGATCCTGTTCTCGGACGACGACGATGTGGCGAAGCTCAACGCCGCTCAGACGCCCGAGGAGCTTTTCGCGCTGCTCTCCGCTGTGAACGACTGATGGGCGGTGAGCGAGGGATGAAGGCGGTCCACTTCGGTGCGGGCAACATCGGCCGCGGCTTCGTCGGCCTGCTGCTGCACGAGGGCGGCTACGAGGTCGTCTTCTCCGACGTCGCGGAGACGCTCGTCGACGCGATCAACGCGGTCGACTCCTACACCGTCCGCGAGGCCGGACCCGGTGGTGTCAACCGCATCGTCACGGGCTTCCGTGCGGTGAACAGTCGCACGGATCCGGATGCCCTGACCCGGGAGATCGCGACGGCCGACGTCGTCACGACCGCTGTCGGCCCGACCGTGCTGCGCTTCGTCGCGCCGGCGATCGTCGCGGGGCTCGCGGAGCGCTCTCCGGATGCCGCTCCTCTCGCGGTGATGGCGTGCGAGAACGCGATCGGCGCGACCGATCTGCTGCGTGCGGAGATCGAGAAGGCCGCCGGAGCGGATGCGGAGACGATCCTGTCCCGCGCGGTGTTCGCGAACACCGCCGTCGACCGGATCGTGCCCGCCCAGGCCCCCGGCGGGGGCGTCGACGTCACGGTCGAGCCGTACTTCGAGTGGGCGATCGAGTCGGCTCCGTTCGACGGGAACCTGCCGAACATCCCCGGCGCGCACTTCGTCGATGCCCTCGGCCCCTTCATCGAGCGGAAGCTCTTCACGGTGAACACCGGTCATGCCGCCGCGGCGTACTTCGGCGCGCAGCGCGGGATCGAGCGCATCTCGGACGCCCTGGACGACGCGGAGGTGGCCGCACGCGTGACCGCCGCCCTGGAGGAGACCTCGGCGGTGCTCGTGGCCGTGCACGGGCTCGACCCGGACGACCTCGCGGCCTACCGGGCCACGATCCTGGAGCGGTTCCGCAACCCGGAGCTCGTCGACACCGTGCAGCGCGTCGGCCGACAGCCCCTGCGGAAGATCTCCCGCAACGAGCGCTTCGTCGGCCCCGCAGCGATGGCGGCCGAGCGCGGCCTCTCGTCGAGCGCGCTCGTGGCCGCAGTGGCCGCCGCGCTGGACTTCGACGACGCCGAGGACGAGCAGTCCGTCGAGCTGCAGCAGCTGCTGCGCTCCGATGATGCCGCGACGTTCACGACCCGCACCACGGGCCTCGACCCCGCGCATCCGCTCTTCGGTCCGATCCGCGACGCCGTGCAGGCCCGTCAGGACGCCATCGCCGCCTCTTGAGCCGCGACCGCCGCAGCACGCCTTCTGCCCCCGCGCACCCGATACGATCGGGAGCGCGGGGGCGTTTTCGAGCACAGCGAGGTGCGGGAGCAGCATGAGTGCATACGCGGTCATCGGCGCAGGACCATCGGGTCTCGCGACGGTTCGCGCGCTCACGAAGCGCGGCATCGCGGTCGACGGCTACGAGGCCTCGCACGGCGTCGGCGGTCTCTGGGACATCTCGAACCCGCGCAGCACCGTGTACGAGTCCGCGCACCTGATCTCCTCGCGCACCACGACCGAGTTCGCCGAGTTCCCGATGCGCACCACGGTCGACTACCCCGGGCACCGGGTGCTGCGGGAGTACTTCCACGACTACGCGACGCACTTCGGGCTCGCCGACCGCTACCGCTTCCTGACCCGCGTCACCGGCCTCGAGCCGTTCGACGGCGGGTGGGATCTCACCTCCGTCGGCCCCGACGGCGAGCACACCCGGTGGTACCGGGGCGTCATCCTCGCCAACGGCACGCTCGCCGAACCGCGCATCCCCGCGTTCTCCGGAACCTTCGCGGGCGAGCTGCTGCACACGAGCGCGTACTCCTCCCCCGCGCAGCTGGCCGGCAAAAGGGTGCTCCTGATCGGGGCTGGCAACTCGGGCTGCGACATCGCCGTCGATGCCGTGCACCACGCGGCATCCGTCGACATGAGCGTGCGGCGCGGCTATCACTTCGTGCCCCGCTACCTGTTCGGCCGGCCCAGCGACACCCTCAACCAGGGCCGGCCGTTGCCGCCGCGCCTCAAGCAGGCGATCGACAGCCGGGTGCTGCGGGCGTTCACCGGCGACCCCGTGCGCTTCGGTTTCCCGAAGCCGGATCACCGCATCTACGAGTCGCATCCGATCGTGAACACCCAGGTGCTGACCCACCTCGGACAGGGCGATCTGCGCATCCGCCCCGATGTCGACCGCTTCGATGCCCGCACGGTGCGCTTCCGTGACGGGAGCGCCGACGAATACGACCTCGTCCTGCTGGCCACCGGCTACCGGCTCGACTACCCCTTCGTGGATCGTTCGCACCTCGCCTGGCAGGGAGCCGCACCGCGTCTCTTCCTGAACATCTTCCCCGCCTCGTTCAACGGCCTCGCCGTGGTCGGCATGATCGAGGCGTCGGGCATCGGCTGGCAGGGGCGCTTCGAGCAGGCGGAGCTGCTCGCGACCTACCTCGCCGCCGTCGAGAGAGACCCCGCGGCGGCCGAGCGGTTCCGTGCCCGGGTGACCGGCTCCCCGTGGCCCGACGTCACCGGCGGCTATCACTATCTCGGACTCGACCGGATGGCCTACTACGTCAACAAGGACGCCTATCGACGGGCGGTCCGGCACGAGATGCGACAGCTGACGACGTAGCCTGGGATCATGCAGAAGAAGCGCGGCCGGCGCGTCATCCGGTGGATCCTCGGCAGCGTGGGCGTCGTGCTGGTGCTGGGCCTCGGCGGCGTCCTCATCTGGAGCCAGGTCGGCGTCATGCCGGCGGAGCCCGGTCCGCTGGCGAGTGTTCGGGAGAACCCTGCCATCACGGTCACGGATGCCGCGGAGGGCATCGTGCTGGCACCCGTCCAGGGTGACTCCGACGTCGGGCTCGTCTTCGTCCCCGGGGCGAAGGTCGACCCCTGGGCGTATGCCGCCATCCTGCAGGGACTCGCGGAAGACGGCGTCACCGTCGTGATCACGCGCCCCTGGTTGAACCTCGCCTTCTTCGACCTGCGCGGCCTCGACGCGTTCACCGCGGCGGCACCCGCGATCGACACGTGGGCGGTCGGGGGCCACTCACTGGGCGGCGTCCGGGCATGCCAGCTCGCCGCCGACGCCGATGCCCTCGTGCTCTTCGGCTCCTACTGCGCGACGGACATCTCGGAGTCCGGACTGGCGGTGCTCAGCCTGGCAGGCTCGGAGGACGGGCTGTCGACTCCGGAGAAGATCGCCGACGCGCGGGATCTGCTCCCGCCCGACGCCGAACTCATCGAGATCGACGGCGCCGCGCATGCCTCCTTCGGGGACTACGGCCCGCAGGCCGGCGACGGCACGCCGCGCCTCTCCGACGAGCAGATGCACGAGACGGTGTCGGCCCTCCTCGACGACTTCGCGATGACGCAGCTCACCGACCGCTGAGCCGATCCGCTCAGCCGACCACGGTCAGACGTCGAAGCCCTCGGCGATCAGTTCGACGAGCTCTTCCCGCTCCTCGACCGGGAGGAAGGCCGCGGATGCCGCGGTGAACTGGAAGGCCTCGAGGTCGTCGAGGTCGTACTCGAACGCCTCGACGAGCAGCGCCAGCTCGCGGGTGAGCGAGGTGCCGCTCATCGTGCGGTTGTCCACGTTCACGGTCACCGCGAAGCCGAGCTGATACAGGAGATCGAACGGATGGTCGGCGAGCGTCTTGCCCCAGGCGGCGACCGCGCCGGTCTGCAGGTTCGACGACGGAGAGAGCTCCAGCGGGATCTCCCGATCCCGCACCCACCGCGCCAGATCGCCGAACTGCACCTGCACCTCGTCGCCCTCTTCCGTGACGACCTCGAGGTCTTCCGCGATGCGCACGCCGTGACCGAGCCGCAGCGCGCGACCGTCGATCAGCGCGGAGCGGATCGAGTCGAGACCTGCCGCCTCGCCCGCATGCACGGTCACCGGGAAGAAGTTGTCGGCCAGGTAGTCGAAGGCCGCGCGGTGGTTCGACGCCGGGAAGCCGTCTTCCGGACCGGCGATGTCGAATCCGACCGCTCCGCGCCCGCGGAACGCGACGGCGAGTTCGGCGATCTCCCGTGCGCGATCGTTCTGACGCAGAGCGGTGATGAGCTGGCCGACGCGGATGTTCGTGCCCGCGCGGTCGGCGATCTCCTCGCCTTCCTCGATGCCCTGCTGCACGGCGTCGACGGTCTGCTCGAGGGTGAGTCCGTTGCGCAGATGCTGCTCCGGCGCCCACCGCATCTCGCCGTAGATCACGCCGTCCGCGGCCAGGTCCTGGACGAACTCCCGCGCCACGCGGGTCAGGGACTCGGCCGTCTGCATCACGCCGACGCTCACCTCGAACGTCTTCAGGTACTTCACCAGCGAGCCGGAATCGCTCTGCGAGCGGAACCAGCGCCCCAGAGCAGCGGCATCGGTCTCCGGCAGGTCGATGCCCGCCGCATCCGCGAGCTCGATGATCGTCGCAGGACGCAGGGCGCCGTCGAGATGATCGTGCAGCGACACCTTCGGGAGGCTGCGCAGGGATGCGCCCTGGATCGTGACGTCGCCGTTCGGCTCGATCGACATGGTGTTCCTCTCAGAAGTCGTGCGGGCGTCTTCGCCGGACAGGCGGGCCCGCCTCAGCCTAGGCCGTGATGCGCTCGCGCACGATCGACCCCACCGCAGGTGCCTCGGAGCCGATGGCCCAGGCGTCCTCGAGCGCCTCGAGCGCGCGCGGGAAGCGGGCGTCATCGGCGGCCGAGAGCGTGAACAGGGGCTGCCCGGCCACGACACGGTCTCCCGGCTTGGCGTGCAGATCGATGCCGGCCTCATGGATCACGGGGTCCTCGGCGCGGGCGCGGCCGGCACCGAGACGCCAGGCGGCCACGCCGAAGGGCAGGGCGTCGAGGCGCGCGAGCACGCCGTCCTCGGGCGCGGTGACGACGTGCGTCTCGCGCGCCGTCGGGAGAGCGGCATCGGGGTCGCCGTCCTGCGCGCGGATCATCGCCTTCCAGACGTCCATCGCCCGGCCGTCGTCCAGCGCACGCTCCACGTCGGCATCCGGCTGACCCGCGAGCGCGAGCATCTCCTGCGCCAGGGCGACGGTCAGCTCCCGCACATCGGCGGGGCCCCCTCCGGCGAGGATCTCGACGGATTCGCGCACCTCGTTCGCGTTGCCGATCGCGAGTCCGAGGGGCACGTTCATGTCCGTCAGCAGCGCCGTGGTGGCCACCCCGGAGTCCGTGCCGAGGGCGACCATGGTGCGCGCCAGCTCACGCGCACGATCGATGTCCTGCATGAAGGCGCCGGAGCCGAACTTCACGTCGAGCACGAGGGCGTCCGTGCCCTCCGCGATCTTCTTCGACATGATGCTCGACGCGATCAGCGGGATCGCCTCGACGGTGCCGGTGACGTCGCGCAGGGCGTAGAGCTTCTTGTCGGCCGGGGCGAGCCCCGATCCCGCGGCGCAGATCACCGCGCCGACATCGCTCTGCATCTGGGCGAAGATCTCCTCGTTCGACAGCGCCGCGCGCCACCCGGGAATCGACTCGAGCTTGTCGAGGGTGCCTCCGGTGTGGCCGAGACCCCGACCGCTGAGCTGCGGCACGGCGACGCCGAACACCGCGACCAGCGGGGCGAGGGGCAGGGTGATCTTGTCACCGACGCCGCCGGTCGAGTGCTTGTCGACCGTCTTCTTCCCCAGCGACGCGAAGCTCATCCGCTCACCCGAGGCGATCATCGCATCCGTGAGCACGCGGATCTCGTCGCGTTCCATGCCGCGCTGGAACACGGCCATCGCGAACGAGGCCATCTGCGCATCCGAGACGTAGCCGCGCGTGTACGCGTCGATCATCCAGCGCAGCGCGTTCTCCGGGACGGCGCCGCCGTCACGCTTGGCGCGGATGACGTCCACCGCGTCGAAAGGCTCTACGGTCATCTCAATACTCCTCTGGTCCCTGAGCCTGGCGAAGGGCGCGCGGCCCGAACGCATCGGGCAGGACCTCATCGATCGTGCGGATGCCGGAGACGGTCTCCAGCAGCATCCCGGGCATGGCGTGCTCGAACAGCAGCTGACGACAGCGACCGCACGGCATGATGGTCTGTCCGTCGTTGTTGACGCACACGAAGGCGACCAGCTGGCCGCCACCCGACATGTGCAGGTCACCGACCAGGGCGCACTCGGCGCACAGGGTGACCCCGTACGAGGCGTTCTCGACGTTGCAGCCTGCGACGATGCGCCCGTCGCCGACCAGCGCGGCGGCTCCCACGCGGTAGCGCGAGTACGGCGCGTACGCCTTCGCCATGGCTTCGGTCGCGACCTGACGGAGCTCGTCCCAGTCGATGTCTGTCATTGCGATGATTCCTTCTTCTCGACAGGCCTAGGACTTGATGTACGGCTCGCCGTCGGCGGCCGGCGCCCGCGAGCGGCCGACGAGCCCGGCGACGGCGAAGATCGTCACCACGTACGGCAGCATCAGCATGAACTGGCTGGGAACGGGCGATCCGATGACGCTGAGCACGCCCTGCAGGTTCGTCGCGAACCCGAACAGCAGCGCGGCGAGCGTCGCCTTGATGGGGTCCCACTTGCCGAAGATCACAGCGGCGAGAGCGATGAAGCCGGCGCCGGCCGTCATCTCCTGGTTGAACCGGGGCACCGCGACGAGAGTGTAGAACGCCCCACCGAGGCCGGCCACGGCTCCGGCGAGCAGGATCGCGCGGTAGCGCGTCGCGAGCACCTTGATGCCGACCGTGTCCGCGGCCTGCGGGTGCTCGCCGACGGCGCGCAGACGCAGGCCCCAGCGGGTGCGGTACAGACCGAACCAGACCAAGGCGACGACGAAGTACATCAGGTAGACGATGAACGACTGCCGGAACAGGATCGGCCCGATCACGGGGATCTCGCTCAGCACCGGGATCGGGATCGCGGCGAACGTCTCCGGGCTGTTGAGCGTCTCCGTGTTGGGTGCCAGCACCTGCCGGAAGAGGAAGGTCGTGAGACCGATCACCAGCACGTTCAACACCACGCCGACGATCACCTGATCGACGAAATACGTGATCGTGAAGACACCGAGCACCAGGGCGACGAGCATGCCCGCACCCATCGCGGCGACGAGTCCGGCCCACGGGGTCCCTGCGGCGGATGCGGCGATCGCCGCGGAGAAGGCACCGGCGAGGAGCTGTGCCTCGATCGCGATGTTCACGACACCGGCGCGTTCACCGATCACACCGCCCAGGGCGCCGAAGATCAGCGGGGTGGCCAGCGCGAGAGCGCCGCCGAGCAGCCCGACCATCGGCAGGGTGGCACCGGCGGCCGCCCAGGCGAGGAAGCCGATCAGCAGCGCGGCGACGTAGACCACCACGAGCCACAGCGGAACGCGGCGGCGCGATCCGGTCAGGTAGATCGAGAACGCGGTGACCGCGGCCAGCAGCACGACGGCCGTCCATGCCGTCGCCGCGGAGGGGAGCAGGATGTCCGGCACCGTGAAGAACGCCTCGCCCGAGGCCAGCCGGAAGGTGGTCACTCCCTCCCGGGAGACCAGCAGCGGCAGCAGCGCGAAAAGGACCGTGAAGATGCCGAAGATGATCGGCGCCTTCCAGGAGACCACGGCGACCGTGCGCGGAGCCTCGATCTGCGGGGTCGTGGTGGATGCGGCGCTCATGCCGACACCTCCTGCTTCTTCGACGCCGTCGTCGCTCGGTTCTTCTTCCGCGCCGGACGCCCCGGCTGCGGGAGGCCGAACATCGCGCGCACCAGCGGCGGCGCGGCGATGAACAGCACGATCAGCGACTGCACGACCAGCACGATCTCGATCGGGATCCCCTGCGAGGACTGCATCGTGAAGCCGCCGGTCTTGAAGGCCCCGAAGAGCAGACCGGCGCCGAGGATTCCGATGGGCGAGGACCGCCCGAGGAGTGCCACGGTGATCGCGTCGAAACCGATACCGGCGTCGATCGCACCGCCGAAGCCGCTCGTCTCGCTGCCGAGCACCTGGCTCACACCCGCGATGCCGACCAGGGCACCCGCGATCAGCATGACCGTGAGGTACATGCGGCCCACGTCGATGCCCGCGACGCGCGCGGCGGCTGGGTTCTCCCCCACCGCCCGGAAACGGAAGCCGAGCGATGAGCGCTCCAGCAGCCACCAGGCGAAAGCCACCGCGGCGAGGGCGAGGAGGAAGCCGAAGTGCAGCTTGTAGGTGTCTCCCAGGATGAGCGGGAGCACGGCGGAGTCCGGCATCGGAGCCGTTTTCGGGTTGTTGGAGCCGGGCGCCTGCAGAATCCCCTGCGTCGCCAGCATCCACGCGAGCAGATACACGGCGATGTTGTTGAGCATGATGGTGGTGATCACCTCGTGCGCGCCGGTGCGTGCCTTCAGGAGACCGGCGATGCCGGCCCAGAGCGCCGCGGCGAGCATGCCGGCGACGAGCGAAGCCAGCAGGTGCAGCGGGAACGGCAGATCGAACTTCGTCGCGACATAGCCTGCCGCCGCGGCCGCCATGAGCATCTGCCCCTGACCGCCGATGTTGAACAGCCCGGCGCGGAAGGCGAGCCCCACGCCCAGGCCGGCGGCGATCAGCGGTGTCGCGAACCGGAGCGTCTCGGTCAGCGGACGGATGCCGGTGGCGAAGTCATCGGCGTTGAAGTTGTAGATCGCACCGCGGAACAACGCGGCGTAAGCGCCGGAGACCGCGCTCCAGACGGCACCGAGCATGTCTCCCGGTCGAGCGAAGAAATACCCCGCCGCGGCCTGCACGTCTTCGTTGGTGGCAGCGATCATGATCGAGCCGACGACGACGGCGATCAGGACCGCGAGCACGGAGATGATCCCGTTGCCCGTCACGATCTGCTGGAAGGCCACTCGCCAGCGCGAGGGGGCGACCGGCGTCTGCGGGTCTGCGAGCGGGCCTGTCGGCTCTGCGGCGCTCATGCGCTCTCTCCGTTCATGCCGGCCATCATGAGGCCGAGCTGGTCGCGCGGGGTGTCCCCGGGCACGATGCCGACGACGCGCCCGCGGTACATCACGAGGATCCGGTCGGCGAGGGCGGCGACTTCGTCGAGCTCCGTGGAGATCACGATCACCGGGACGCCGGCGTCACGCGTGTCGACGATGCGCTTGTGGATGAACTCGATCGATCCGACGTCGACACCACGGGTCGGCTGGGCGGCGACGAAGAGCGACAGGTCGCGGCTCAGCTCGCGGGCGAGCACGACCTTCTGCTGGTTCCCGCCGGACAGACGGCCAGCCGCCTGGGTGGGCCCCTGGGTGCGGATGTCGAACTCGGAGATCTTCGCGCGGGCGAACTCGTCGAGCGCCGCCCGACGCACGGTGCCGGCACTGACGAACTCGCCGCCGTGCGAGCGGTCGAGCATCAGGTTCTCCGCGATCGAGAACTCCTTCACCAACCCGTCCACGCTGCGGTCCTCGGGGACGAACCCCACGCCGGCGTCGAGGATCTGCCGCACACTGCGTCCGACGAGCTCTTCGCCGTCGAGGCGGATGCTGCCGCGCACCTGGTCCTGCAGACCGATGATCGCCTCGGTGAGCTCGGTCTGGCCGTTGCCCTGGACCCCGGCGATCGCGAGCACCTCTCCGCCGCGCACCTCGAACGATGCATCATCGACGAGGACGATCCCGGATCGATCCGTGACCGTGAGGCCCTGGACCACGAGCCCGTTCTCGCGGATGTTCGGGAGTCCCTTGTGCACCGTGAGCTCCACGGCGCGTCCGACCATGAGTGAGGCGAGCTCCTCGTTCGAGGCGGTCGGAGACGCCTCTCCGACCACTTTCCCGAGACGGATGACGGTGATCCGGTCGGCGACTTCGCGCACCTCGCGCAGCTTGTGCGTGATGAAGACGATCGAGGTGCCCTGGGACTTGAGCTGACGCATCGTCGCCATCAACTCGTCGGTCTCCTGCGGCGTGAGGACCGCGGTGGGCTCGTCGAACACGAGGACCTTCGCATCGCGGGAAAGCGCCTTGATGATCTCGACCCGCTGCTGGAGGCCGACGGGAAGGTCTTCCACGAGCGCATCCGGATCGACGTCGAATCCGAACCGCGCAGAGATCTCGCGAACCTTCGCCCGCGCGGCCGTGAGGTCGAGCCGACCGCCGAACCGTGTCTGCTCATGGCCGAGCATCACGTTCTCGGCGACGGTGAACACCGGGATCAGCATGAAGTGCTGGTGCACCATTCCGATTCCGGCGGCCATGGCATCGCCGGGGCCGGCGAACTGCTGGACGGCGTCGTCCAGCAGGATCTCTCCCTCATCGGCCTGGTAGAGCCCGTAGAGAACGTTCATCAGCGTCGATTTGCCGGCGCCGTTCTCTCCGAGAAGACAGTGGATCTCACCCTCCTCGACGGTGAGATCGATGTGATCGTTCGCGGTAAGAGTGCCGAATCTCTTGGTGATGCCGCGGAGTTCAAGCTTCATGTTGTCGATCCTATTCAGCAGAACCATCGGTCGGGAGCGACTCCCGACAGGACAGAACGGGGAGGCCGACGGATCGGCCTCCCCGTTCTCAGGATGTCACTCGCTCAGGTACGAGGTGACGGTCACCGTGCCGTCGATGATGTCCTGACGCAGCTGCGTGACCTCGTCCTGCAGGGTCGCGTCGACCTTGTCCGCGAAGTCGTGCAGGTCCGCGATGCCCACTCCGTCGTTCTCCAGGGTGCCGACGTAGGCCTCCGGGTCGAACTCGTCGTTGCCGCTCGAGAGGACCGCCTCGTACGTGGAGAGGTCCATGGCCTTCAGCACCGAGGTCAGCACGACATCGGCCGTGCTCGGGTCGGTCACGTAGAGGTCCGCGTCCGCGCCGATGAGGGCGATGTCCTCACCCGACTCCTTGATGGCCTGCTGAGCCGACTGGTAGATCGGGCCGCCGACGGGGAAGATCACGTCGACGCCCTGGTCCAGGATGTTGACCGCGACCTGCTTGGCGTCCTGGTTGGCCTCGAAGCCACCGGTGAAGGAGCCGGTCGTGCCGTCCCAGCCGACGACCGCGACGTCGGCGCCCTTGACCTCGTTGTAGTGGTCGACGCCCTGCTTGAAGCCGTCCATGAAGATCGTCACGGTCGGGAACTCGCGTCCGCCGAACGTGCCGACCTTGCCCGTCTCGGAGTAGCCCGCGGCGAGGTAGCCGGCGAGGAAAGCGGCCTGAGCGGTGTCGTAGAGCAGCGGCTTGACGTTGTCGGCGTCCTTGGTGCCGTCGAAGTCGTTGTCGGCCGCGTCGTCGACGAGGATGAAGTCGATGTCGGGGTTGGCCGTGGCGGCCTCGACCGTGGCGGCGGAGAGCGCGAAGCCGACCGAGACGATCGCGTTGCAGTTCTCGTCGACGAGGTTGGTGATGTTGGGGCCGTATTCGGTCTCGGCGTTGGACTGGACGTCCTTGAGCTCGACACCGAGTTCTTCGGCAGCCTTGGTGGCGCCCTCGAACGAGAGCTGGTTGAACGACTTGTCGTCGAAGCCGCCCTCATCGGAGACGATGCAGGGCAGGAAATCAGGAGCTGCGGCGTCGCCGCCGCCGTTTCCCGATTCAGCCGGTGCCTGGCCACAGCCGGCGAGTGCGAAGACGACGCCAGCAGCGATGGTCGCGCCCAGCAGCTTCTTGGTGGTGGAGATGGTCAACTGATGCCTCCCTCAACGAAACCGCGGCCCTCGCGGATCGATCAAAGTTACCTACTGTTTCCGCGATCGCGCACTCCGCTGGCCCCGATGCCAGTGAATGGTTATGAACCTGGAATCAACGCGCCGATGAGCAGGCGGACGCGCTCAT
Organism: Microbacterium sp. TW_SC_2; assembly: GCF_055361165.1. Lineage (NCBI taxonomy): Bacteria > Bacillati > Actinomycetota > Actinomycetes > Micrococcales > Microbacteriaceae > Microbacterium > Microbacterium sp. TW_SC_2. The sequence continues at coordinate 2,224,723 of NZ_CM143952.1, forward strand.
CAGAGCACGTCGCTGCGACCGGTGAGCTTGAGCGACTCGACGACGCCCTTCACCCGCTGCGCGTGCTCGACGGTCGTCACGAGAAGCGCATCCGGGGTGTCGACCACCACGATGTCCTTCACCCCCACCAGGCTGATCACCCGCGAGGTCTGGCTGACCAGGATGCCGCTCGCTCCGTCCGTGAGCACTCGTGCGTTGGGGCCGAGCACGGCGAGGTCGTTCTTGCGGCCGTGCGTGATCAGTTTGGTGAGCGAGGCGAAGTCGCCGACGTCGTCCCAGTCGAAGTGGCCGGGCACCACGGCCAGCCGACCGCTGCGGGCGGCGGGCTCCGCGACCGCGTAGTCGATCGAGATCTTCTTCAGGCGCGGCCAGATCCGGTCGACGGCCGGCCCTCGCCGCTCGCGGTCGTCCCAGGCCTCGGCCAGTTCCATCAGCCCCGCGTGCAGCTCGGGCTCGTTCGCCTCGAGCTCCTCCAGGAGCACGCTCGCCCGGGCGATGAACATCCCGGCGTTCCAGAAGTAGCCGCGGTCGGCGAGGTAGGCCTTCGCGGTCTCGAGATCCGGCTTCTCCACGAAGCTCTCCACGAGCGCGGCCTCGCGCGCTCCCTCCACGACCAGCTCAGGCCCCTTCTTGATGTATCCGAAGCCGACGGCGGGCTCGGTCGGGGAGATCCCGATCGTGCAGATGTACCCCTCGCGCGCCACCTCGACGGCATCGCGCACCGCGAACTCGAAGACGCGGGTCCCCCGGATCACGTGATCGGCGGCGAAGGAACCGATGATCACGTCCGGGTCGCGTCGGAGCAGGATCGCGGCCGCGAGTCCGATCGCGGCGGCGGATTCGCGCGGCTCCGACTCGAGGAAGACGTTCAGGTCCGCGATGCCCGGCAGCTCCGCCTCCACGGCGGCGCGGTGCGCACGACCGGTGACCACGGCGATCCGGCCGGGGCCGGCGAGCGGCTCGAGACGGTCCCAGGTGTCGCGCAGCAGCGAATGACCGGACCCCGTCAGATCGTGCAGGAACTTCGGGGCGTCGGCACGCGACAGCGGCCACAGCCTGCTCCCGATGCCACCCGCCGGGATCACGGCGTAGAAGTTCTCGATCGGTTCGGTCATGCAGACAGCGTATCCGGGTGCGACGGCCGTGCTCGGAGCACCGCTGTTCCGCACCGCTATGGTCGATCCATGCCGACCTCCCGCAGCCGTCTGTCCTCCGTCATCCGGCGAGCCGTCGTCGCCGCACTCGCCGTGACGATGGCCACGGCGGCCCTCGCTCCGTCGGCCGCGTCCGCCGCCGGCGGTGCCGCGGGTGAGGTGTTCGCCCTGACGAACGCGGAACGCACCCGATCCGGTCTGCCCGCCCTGGTCTCCGACGCGGGGCTCGACGCCGCCGCCGCGGAGTGGGCCCGTCACCTGGCGGCCTCGTGCACCTTCGTGCACAGTTCGTCCGGCTGGCGGAGCACGCGCGTCGGCGCCTTCGGATGGGTCGCCACGGGAGAGAACATCGCGGCGGGACAACCGGATGCCGCCAGCGTCGTCGCCGGTTGGATGAAGTCCTCCGGTCATCGTGCCAACATCCTGGACAAGCGGTACACCGGACTCGGTGTCGGCTTCGCCACCGGATCCTGCCACCGCACGTACTGGGTGCAGATCTTCGGTATCGGCTCCCCGGTGAAGACCCTCCCCGGGGGAGCGGGAGATCTCACCTCTGATCGGGCCTCCGACGTCATCGCCAGGACCTCGACCGGTGACCTGAAGATCTACCCCGGGAATGCGACGGGCGGATTCAAGGCTCCCGTCACGGCGGTCAGCGGGTGGGGCTCGCGTCCCTTCGTCACCCTCGGCGACTTCACCGGCGACGCGATCGCCGACATCGCCCGCACCGAGTCCGACGGACGACTGATGCTCTACGCGGGGGACGGCCGGGGCGGCTTCCGTCCGCCGACCCCGATCGGCACCGGGTGGTCGAAGTTCTCGCAGCTGATCGGCGGCATCGACGTCAACGGCGATCGTCTGCCGGACGTGCTCGGACGCACGCCCGCCGGGGACCTGATCCTCTACCCCGGCAACGGCAAGGGCGGATGGCGTGCGGGTGGGAGCAAGGTCGGCAACGGCTGGGCGTCGGTGAACACGGTGTCCTCCGTCGGCGACTTCACCGGGGACTCTCGGGGCGACCTCATCGCCGACCGCCCCGACGGCAGCCTGTGGCTGTACCCGACCACCGGCAGAGGCGGCTGGGGAACCCCCACGCGCATCGGCAGCGGGTGGAACTCCCTGACGGCCGTCGCCGGCGCGGGAGACTTCGACGGGAACGGGACGCAGGATGTGATCGCCCGCTCGCGGACGGGGAGTCTGATCCTCTACCCGGGAACCGGACGGGGCGGATTCCTCCCGAGTCGCACCATCGGCTCGGGCTGGAACGGAATGAGCCAGATCGGCTGACACTTAGGCTCCCCTTCGTCGCCCCTCCTGTTCTGACGGGAATAGGATGGATGTCGATCGGGCATGCCTGACACTTCGGCGGGATCACTCCTGGACGAACGCAGCGCACGCGACCGACGCTCATCGATCCAGGGAGGACGACCGTGTCCACAAGCGCTCGCTTGACACCGTCGATTTCGGAAACCACGTCCAAGACACCGCGCGGCACCCTCTACCGGGGCCGCGAAGGAATGTGGTCGTGGGTGCTTCACCGCATCACCGGAGTCGCCATCTTCTTCTTCCTGTTGGTGCATGTGCTCGACACAGCGCTGATCCGCGTCTCGCCGGAGGCGTACAACGCGGTCATCGGCACGTACAAGAACCCCGTCATGGCGCTGGGCGAGGTCGTGCTCGTCGCGGCCATCGTGTTCCACGCCATGAACGGCCTGCGCATCATCACGGTCGACCTGTGGTCGAAGGGCGCGAAGTACCAGCGCCAGCTGTTCTGGGGCGTCATCGGGGTCTGGGCCATCATCATGGCCGGCTTCGTCCCGCGTCACCTGATCCTCGCGTTCGCCGGATTCTCGGGAGGTGGGCACTGATGAGCACCCAGACCGCCATCGCTCCGGTTCGCCGGCAGCGTCGATTCAACCTCGAGAAGTGGGGCTGGATCTTCATGCGCGCCTCGGGCGTCGTGCTCGTCGTGCTGATCTTCGGCCACCTCTTCATCAACCTGATGGTCGGCGAGGGCATCCACGCCCTCGACTTCGCCTTCATCGCCGGCAAGTTCGCCACGCCGTTCTGGCAGTGGTGGGACGTCCTGATGCTGTGGCTCGCTCTGATCCACGGCGCCAACGGCATGCGCACCATCGTCAACGACTACGTCACGACCGAGAAGGCCCGCAAGGCTCTGGTCTGGGCGCTCGGCCTCTCGGCCGGCCTCCTGATCCTGCTGGGCACCCTCGTCGTGTTCACGTTCGACCCCTGCTTGGGCGTCACGGAGGACAGCGTCCTCTGGGCCGAGTGCGCCGCGCTGGTCGGTAACTGAGAAGAAGGCTAAAGAAGAAGTGACTACCGAGACGCAGGATTCCGTCGTTCGCGACGGTGTGCACTACCACCAGTTCGACATCGTGATCGTCGGCGCGGGAGGGGCCGGGATGCGGGCGGCCATCGAGGCCGGCAGCGGCGCGAAGACCGCCGTGATCTCCAAGCTCTACCCGACGCGCTCCCACACCGGAGCAGCGCAGGGCGGCATGGCCGCGGCGCTCGCGAACGTCGAGGAGGACTCCTGGGAGTGGCACACCTTCGACACCGTCAAGGGCGGCGACTACCTCGTCGATCAGGACGCGGCGGAGATCCTCGCCAAGGAGGCCATCGACGCGGTCATCGACCTCGAGAACATGGGCCTGCCGTTCAACCGCACGCCCGAGGGCAAGATCGATCAGCGCCGCTTCGGCGGTCACACCGCCGAGCACGGCAAGACGCCGGTCCGGCGGGCCTGCTACGCGGCCGACCGCACCGGGCACATGATCCTCCAGACGCTGTTCCAGAACTGCGTCAAGCTCGGCATCAACTTCTTCAACGAGTTCTACGTGCTCGACCTGCTGACGGTGAAGGACGCCGACGGCAAGACCCAGGTCTCCGGCGTCGTGGCCTACGACCTGGCGACGGGCGAGCTGCACGTCTTCCAGGCGAAGGCCGTCATCTTCGCGACGGGCGGCTTCGGCAAGATCTTCAAGACCACCTCGAACGCGCACACCCTCACCGGCGACGGCGTCGGCATCGTGTGGCGCAAGGGTCTCCCCCTCGAGGACCTCGAGTTCTTCCAGTTCCACCCCACCGGTCTCGCCGGGCTCGGCATCCTCCTCACCGAGGGAGCCCGCGGTGAGGGCGCCATCCTGCGCAACGCCTCCGGTGAGCGCTTCATGGAGCGCTACGCCCCCACCATCAAGGACCTCGCGCCGCGCGACATCGTCGCTCGATGCATGGTGCAGGAGGTCGCGGAGGGCCGCGGCGCCGGTCCGCACAAGGACTACGTGCTGCTCGACTGCACGCACCTGGGCGCCGAGGTCCTCGAGACCAAGCTCCCGGACATCACCGAGTTCGCCCGCACCTACCTGGGTGTCGACCCGGTCGTCGAGCCCGTGCCCGTGATGCCGACCGCGCACTACGCGATGGGCGGCATCCCCACCAACAACGACGCCGAGGTGCTGGCCGACAACACCACCGTCGTTCCCGGCCTGTACGCCGCGGGCGAATGCGCCTGCGTCTCGGTGCACGGCGCCAACCGTCTCGGCACCAACTCGCTGCTCGACATCAACGTGTTCGGCAAGCGCGCGGGTCGCAAGGCCGTCGAGTACGTCAAGACCGCGGACTTCGTGCCGCTGCCCGAGAACCCGGCGGGCTTCGTCTCGGACATGCTCGAGGGTCTGCGCAACAATCAGGGCACCGAGCGCATCGCCGTGCTGCGCAAGACGCTGCAGGACGAGATGGACAAGGGCGCGCAGGTCTTCCGCACGCACGAATCCCTCGAGCACGTGCTCGGCGTCATCAAGGAGCTCCGCGACCGGTACATGAACGTGCACGTCGACGACAAGGGCAAGCGGTTCAACACCGACCTGCTCGAGGCCGTCGAGCTGGGCTTCCTCCTCGACATCGCCGAGGTCGTCGTCTACGCCGCGCAGAACCGCGAGGAGAGCCGCGGCGGCCACATGCGCGACGACTTCCCGAAGCGTGACGACGAGAACTACATGCAGCACACGATGGCCTATCTGACGGGTGACGCGCACTCCTCCGATCCGGGCGATCACATCAAGCTCGACTGGAAGCCCGTCGTGTTCACCAAGAACGATCAGGGTGAGTTCAACTACCCGCCGATGGAGAGGAAGTACTGAGCGTGTCCACCGCCATCGCAGAATCCCCCGCTGACACGACGGAAGAGACCGGCATCCAGTCCTTCATCGTCACGTTCAACATCCGTCGCTTCGACCCCGAGGTCGACGCGGAGCCGCACTGGGTCGACTACGACGTGGAGCTCTACTCCACCGACCGCGTCCTCGACGCGCTGCACAAGATCAAGTGGGAGGTCGACGGCTCGCTGACCTTCCGCCGCTCCTGCGCGCACGGCATCTGCGGATCCGACGCCATGCGCATCAACGGTCGCAACCGGCTGGCGTGCAAGACGCTGATCAAGGACCTCGACATCTCGAAGCCGATCTACGTCGAGGCGATCAAGGGCCTGCCGCTCGAGAAGGACCTCGTCGTCGACATGGAGCCCTTCTTCGCGTCGTACCGCGAGGTGCAGCCGTTCCTGATCGCCAGCTCCGTGCCGGAGAAGGGCAAGGAGCGCGTCCAGAGCATCGCCGATCGCGAGATCTTCGACGACACCACGAAGTGCATCCTGTGCGCCGCGTGCACCTCGTCGTGCCCCGTGTTCTGGACCGACGGACAGTACTTCGGCCCGGCGGCCATCGTCAACGCGCACCGGTTCATCTTCGACTCGCGCGACGACAACGCCGCCGTGCGCCTCGACATCCTCAACGACAAGGAAGGCGTCTGGCGCTGCCGCACGACCTTCAACTGCTCCGAGGCCTGCCCCCGCGGCATCGAGGTCACCAAGGCCATCGCCGAGGTCAAGCAGGCGATCTTGCGCGGTCGCCCCTGACCCTGACGTCCCCGCCCTGCCTAGATAGGGTGGGGACGTGTCAGATCGTCCCCTTCTCCGCGCCCGTCTCGAGGAACCCCTCGGTCGTGTCGTCGAGCTGAAGGACCGGACACTCGCCGCCTTCCCGGTGCGGGTGTGGCGCAACTTCTCGTTCAGCAACGGCTTCCTGCTGTCCGCGGGTATGAGCTACTACGTGCTCTTCGCACTGTTCGCCCTGCTCTATGTGGCGTTCGCAGGAGCAGGCCTCTGGCTGGGCGGCAGCCAGACCGCCATCGACGCGCTGGTGCGCCTGATGAACACCTACCTCCCGGGGATCATCAGCGACGACGGGGTGTTCACGGTCGACGACGTCACCCAGATCGCCCAGGACGCGACCGGCGTGCTCGGGGTGACCGGTGCGATCGCCGTGGGCGTCGCACTCTGGACCGCCGTCGGGGCGGTCACCTTCACGCGCCGAGCAGTCCGTGATCTCTTCGGCCTCCCGTTCGACGCGCGGAGCTACTGGCTGCTGAAGGCGCGGGACTTCTTCGCCGCGATCGTCTTCGGCGGTGCGATGCTGGTCGGCGCGGTGCTCAGCTGGGCGGGTGTGTCAGCGCTCGAGCAGGTGTTCCATCTCTTCGGGTGGAGCACCGGCTCCTGGATCTTCTTCCTCGGGGTGCGCATCGTGTCGGTCGCGGTGGCGTTCACGCTCGATGCCACGGCGCTGGCGATGCTCGTGCGCTTCCTGACCGGTACTCAGCTGCGCTGGCGCTACATCTGGCCGGGCGCGCTGCTCGGCGGAGGCGCGATGGTGGTGCTCCAACTCGGCGCCGGCCTGCTCCTCACCCGTGTTCCCGGCAATCCCCTGCTGGCCTCGTTCACGGTGATCGTCGGACTGCTGTTGTGGTGCCGCTGGCTCGCGATCGTCGTCCTGATGGCGGGATCGTGGATCGCGGTGGCTGCGGCAAACAATGACCAACCTCTCGAGCACGTGGACGCGGCGACGGCGCATCAGGCCGAGGTGGAGGCGCTGCTGATCGCCGCGCGGGTGCACCTGCGTCACGCCGAGGAAGCGTTGGCCGCGGCGCCCTGGTATCGGCGGCCGTCGGCACGGCGCGCGGTCGCCGCGGCGGAGACCGCGCTCGCGGATGCCGAGGCCGAGGCGGCATCCGAGAATGTCCGAGCCGGGACCTAGGCTGGAATCATGCCTCACCTGCGTATCGCCTCGGTCAATGTCAACGGGATCCGGGCGGCGGCTCGGAACGGGATGAGCGGCTGGCTCGACTCCGCCGACGTCGACATCCTCACCCTGCAGGAGGTGCGCGGGCAGGATGAGCACCTCGCGGCCGCGCTGCCCGGCTGGAGCATCGTCCACGATGAGGCGACCGCGAAAGGACGTGCCGGCGTGGCGATCGCCAGCCGGACCCCCGCGCTGTCGTCCCGCACCGCTTTCGGGCCCGACGACTTCGATTCGAAGGGCCGGTGGATCGAGGCCGATTTCCTCCTGGGCGACCGCCCGCTCACCGTCGTCAGCGCATACGTGCACTCCGGCGAGGCGGACACCCCCAAGCAGGACGAGAAGTGGAAGTTCCTCGACGCCTTCGGGCCGCGGCTGAGCGCGCTCGGAGCAGACGACGCGCTGGCCCTCGTCACGGGCGACCTGAACGTGGGCCACCGCGAGCTGGACATCAAGAACTGGCGGGGCAACCGGAAGAAGGCCGGCTTCCTCCCGCGGGAGCGGGCATACTTCGATCGCTTCCTCGGTGCGGCGGGTTCCGAGATCACCGGCGTCGACGGCTCCGTCGGCACCGGTCTGGGCTGGGTGGACATCGGTCGCCGCTTCCACGGCGAGGTCCCGGGGCCGTACACCTGGTGGTCCATGCGCGGGCAGGCCTTCGACAACGATTCCGGCTGGCGCATCGACTACCACCTGGCGTCTCCCGCTCTGGCTCCGCGTGCCGAGAGCTACCACGTGGCACGCGCCGTCGCATACGACCAGCGGTGGAGCGATCACGCCCCCGTGGTCGTCGACTACTCCGTCTGAGTCCGGACCGGCGTCACGCCTCGGGTGAGGTGGCGGTACCACCCGCGATACTCCAGCACCGTGCCGATCAGCGGGTTCGTGGCCCGCAGGCTGATCGTGCGACGTGCGTTCTCCTCATCCCAGCCGTCCTCCACCAGGACCGAGACCCCGAGGATCCCCCGCAGGGCGATCCGTCGACCCGCGAGACGCAGGGCGATCCGTCGGGTCTGCATCCGCAGGGATCCGTCGGGTGTCACGCTGCATTCCTCGATCAGCTCGACCCGCCCGCGGGCGCCCAGCAGATTGCGGACGAGTCCGGGAACCACGCTCTGCGTGAGCCGGTCCGAGATGTACTGGGTGGACCCGGGGAAACGGAACTCCCGGGTCGCCTCCAGGGTCGCCCGCCCCGTCGCCGTGCGACCGGAACGCGTGGTGATCGAGAACGGCACGTCGCGGGCGAACCGCGTGACGAGCATCCGCGGACCCACCACCGGCACCGCCAGCACGCCCCACCGGCCGAAGCGGCTGCCGGCGACCTCGAAGACGCCCTCCGCCCGGTCGGGGTCTGCGGACCCGCGCATCTGCGCGAGGATCTCCGGATGCAGACGCTCAACCTCCTCCCCCAGGGCGGCCAGGAAGACCTCACCTCGAGCGATCATTCGCGCACCTCCTCGCGCACCGGCTTCACGGTCTCGGGCGGCGGCTCGCCCTCCGGGTACTCGCACTCGAACGCGCCTCGATAGCCGAACAGGAAGCCCAGCACGTCGTTGTGCACCTCCAGGTCGATCAGGAACCGCTGCTGCTCGTCGTCGAACCGTTCGGTCAGCCGCGCCCGCCCGCTGAAGCGCATCGGGAAGCGGAAGGCGACGGGTCCCTCATAGAAGCGCTGGGCTCCGGAGCTCAGCTGCAGGGCACCGTCGTCGGTCACGGCCAGGTCCAGATCCACCGCGAGGTGCTGGTGGGTGCCGAGGTAGTCGATGATCCTCCCCCGCTTCTCGCTGTAGATCATCGTCGCGTCGAAGCGGCGGCGGCGTCCGGGGCGCACGGCCATGGTGCGCACGAACGTGACGGTCTCCCGACCGTGGCTGTCGACGTACGCGTGGTTGTCGATCTGGAAGGGGATGTCCCGACCGCGCTCCGGGAACATGATGTGGCGCAGCGTCCCGATCGCCAGGAAGGGGAGCGTCCACCAGGGGCCCCGGCGCACCTCCGTCATCACTCCGCGTCCGATGCAGCTGTAGCCCGCGGCCACCCCCACGCCGAACCGCCGCTGCAGCTGGGGGTGCAGGCGTGCGAAGTCGTCCCCGAGCGCACGGGAGAAGACGCCCTCGCTCACCGTCATCCGCTGATCACCGCGAGCGACTCCGGCGCGTCCTGCATCACGGTCCGCTCCTGGCGGACTGACGGGCGCGACAGACAGCGTCGCGCCGACGGACGCGAGCCGCGGCGGAGCGAGCGCCAACCGCTGCTCTGCTCGGGGGGAATGTCGTCCTCGGCCCACATGCGCAGCCGATCGAAGCTCCGCGCGGTGAGCCACCACACGAATCGGCGCGTCAGGAGCGGATCGACGATGCGTCCGAGCACGCCCCATCCGGGCTCGTAGTCGTAGCCGGTGAGGAATCGCACGCCGTCGTCCGTCGGGACGTACCGCCAGTATCCGCGCCCCGATCCGAGGGGAGACAGGCGGTCGTCCGTGTCGAACACGAGAGCCGAGGTGCGCTCGCCCCCGGCACCGCGCCGCTCACCCCGCGAGACCCCTGTCCCATGGATCGTGTGGACGCCCAGGTCGAGCTCGTAGCCGAACTCCTGTGCGCCGTCCGGTCGCACTCTGCGCGGTCGGATCGAGGTGAACCGCGCATCCCAGCGCACGTGGGACTCGGGATCCTGCGTGAGGCTCCAGACGGTCTCCAGCGGAGCGCGGATGAGGATCTCGACATACACCGCGCGATCCCGGCGAGGGAGAGCACGGCGTGCGCTGGGGGGCGGGGCCGTCATGCCGTCAGCCTAGTGGCCGTCGTCCGCGGCTGTCATGGCGCCGCCCGGGGAGAGCGGAGGCCCGGATCGCCCTAGGATTGTGCTGTGACCAAGCCTCGCCTCTATTCCGGAATGCAGCCCTCCGCCGACTCCCTCCAGATCGGCAACTACATCGGCGCTCTCCTGCAGTGGCGAGACCTCCAGACCTCCTACGACGCCTACTTCTCCGTGGTCGACCTGCACGCCCTGACCGTGGCACAGGACCCGGCCGAGCTGCGGGAGAAGACCCGGCGGACCGCCGCCCAGTACATCGCCGCGGGCATCGAGCCCTCGCTGTCGACGCTGTACGTGCAGTCCCACGTGCGCGCGCACGCCGAGCTCGCCTGGATCCTGAGCACCATCACCGGCTTCGGCGAGGCGAACCGGATGACGCAGTTCAAGGACAAGTCCGCGCGGTACGGACAGGACGCCACGAGCGTCGGCCTCTTCACGTACCCCGTGCTGATGGCCGCCGACATCCTGCTGTACCAGACCGACGTGGTGCCGGTGGGTGACGACCAGAAGCAGCACGTCGAGCTCACGCGCGACCTCGCCGAGCGCTTCAACTCGCGCTTCGGCGAGACCTTCACGGTGCCCGCCCCGGTCATCCAGAAGGAGACCGCGCGTATCTACGATCTGCAGAATCCGACGTCGAAGATGTCGAAGTCGGCCGAGAGCGACGCCGGTGTGCTGTGGATGCTGGACGATCCGGCCAAGTCCGCCAAGAAGATCATGCGGGCGGTGACCGACAACGAGGGGTCGGTCCGGTTCGACCGGGAGAACAAGCCCGGCGTCTCCAATCTGCTCACGATCTACGCGGCCCTCACCGGGCGCCAGGTCGCGGCGATCGCGGACGAGTACGCCGGTCGCGGGTACGGAGACTTCAAGAAGGGCCTCGCCGAGGTCGTCGTCGAGGAGTTCACGCCGGTGCGCGCTCGCGCGCTGGAGCTTCTGGACGACCCCGCCGAACTCGACCGCATCCTCGCCGAGAACGCCGGTCGTGCGGATGCCGTCGCCGACGCGACGCTGTCCACGGTGTACGACCGTGTCGGTCTGCTCCGGCGCGTCTGAGGCACGGCCCTAGGATGGGGTCGTGACAGATCCGCAGCCTTCAGCGCCGTCCGGCGCCGTACCGCCCGTCCCGCCTGCGCCGCAGGGAGCGGTGCCGCCGCCCGCGTATCCCGTGGCCCCCGCGGGGCCGACCGGCTACGGTGCTGCGCCCGTCGCCCCGGCGCCGTATCAGGCCCCGCCGGGCGCGTATCAGGTTCCGGTCGGAGGTTACAGCTCCCCCGCGAGCTTCCCCGGCGCACCCGAGGCCGCCCCGCGGCAATCCGGTGTGCTCGGTGTCGTCGCTCTGATCCTGTCCCTCGTGGCGGCGATCGTCACACCGATCGTCGTCGGGATCGCCGGCTATGAGATGGGGCGGCGCATCCCCGAGGCCATCACCCGGATGGACGGGTCGGACTCCCTGGCCTTCCTCTCGCCCGCGCGCGATCAGGTGCTGTGGGCGGAGCTCTCGTTCTGGGCAGGCACGCTCCTCGGCATCGCGGCTATCGTCCTCGGCATCGTGGCGATCGTGCGCCGACGCGGCCGCGGTCAGGGCATCGCCGCGCTGATCGTCGCGGTCCTCGCACCGCTGCTGTTCTTCGTCGTGTTCGTGAGCGCTCTCGCTGCCGGCGGCGCCGCCGGCACGGCCGGTCTGTACAGCTGACCGCAGGCTGCACAGCTCACCCGCACCGTCGTCACGGCGGAGGCACTCAGCGCGGCGCGTGGTGCTTCTGCTGCGCGGCGACCAGCCCCTCAGCGACGAGGAGCTCGACCGCATCGGCGGCATCGTCGACGAGGATGGGCAGGTTCGCCCGCTCGTCCTTGCCGAACGGGGACAGCACCCAGTCCGCGGGATCCTGGCGCCCCACCGGACGCCCGATCCCCACGCGGACGCGGGGGAACTCCGGAGTCGCGATCGCCCGGGCCACATCGCGCACGCCGTTGTGTCCCCCGTGGCCGCCGCCGATCTTCAGCTTGACGGTGTCGAAGGGGATGTCGAGCTCGTCATGCACCACGACGATGCGTTCGGCCGGCACGGAGTAGAAGCGAGCCAGCGCCGCCACGGGGGTTCCGGAGACGTTCATGAAGGACAGCGGCTTCGCCAGCACGAGCTTGTCCGCACCGGGGCGGAGCCAGGTCTCGACCACACGGGCACCGCCCTTGTGCTCGCGGAAGCTCTCGCCGCGGCGTGCGGCCAGCTCGTCCACGACCATCTGCCCGATGTTGTGCCGGGTCGCCTCGTACCGTGGGCCGGGGTTGCCGAGACCCACGACCAGCCAGGTGGACGTCATGTTCCTGATCCTCTCCCCGACCCGTCCGTGGACTTGGCCAGGATACGACAGAGGGGGCGCGATCCGATCGCGCCCCCTCCGCCCTGAAACTTTCGGAGATTACTCCGCGGCGTCTTCCTCGGCAGCCTCGGCCTCGGTCTCGCCCTCGGCGGGCTCCTCCGCGTCGGTGTCGGACTCGAGGTCCAGAACCGGCACGGCGACCGCGACGACCAGCACCTCGGGGTCGGTGAGGAGCGACGAGCCCTTGGGGAGCTTGACGTCGGCGGCGGTGATGTGCGCGCCCTCCTCGAGGCCCTCGACGGAGACCTCGATGTTCTGCGGGATGTGCGTGGCCTCGGCCTCGATCGACAGCGTGTTCGTGTCGAGGTTCGCGATCGTTCCGGGGAACGACTCACCGGTGAGGTACAGCGGAACGTCGATGATGACCTTCTCGCCCTTGCGCACGACGAGCAGGTCGATGTGCTCGATGATCTGGTGCACGGGGTCCTTCTGGACGTCCTTGACCAGGGCGAGCTGCGAGGTGCCCTCGATGTCGAGCTCCAGCAGCGCGTTGGCGCGACGGATGATGAGCGAGACCTGGTGGCCCGGCAGTGCGACGTGCACCGGCTCGGTACCGTGGCCGTAGATGACGGCGGGGATCTTGCCGGCGGCGCGCAGGCGACGGGCGAAGCCCTTGCCGAAGCTCTCGCGGAGCTCGGCGTGGACCTTGGTGTCTTCAGACATGAGGTTCTCCTTCGGGACACGCAGCGAAACTGCCGCGCGGTGGTCTGTGGATTGTTATCTCGAACGCAGACGCGTGAGGAAAGCCACCGGGCTTGCTTCGCCGCGTCGATCACGGATGTTCGCGCACGCGCTGAAGCATCCCTCGCCGAGGTACGCACTCCATGCTACCGGATGACCCGATAGGCTGGGAACACCGGCCATTCCCTGCAGATCACGGAGAATCACATGTTCGACGGCGCTTTCTTCTCGCACGTACTGCTCTGGGTGATCGGCGCCATGACGGTGTGCGCTGCGGGAGCCACGTTCGCCGCCCTGTTCTCGATGGGCCGCTCGGGCTACCGCAAGGACTGAACGCCCCTCCCTCAGCCGACGCGCTCAGCCGACACGCTCAGCGGACACTCTCCCCCGATGCGGGCGGTACCGCCTCCGCGATCCGCACGACGGCCTCATCGATGCTCGACGACTCGTCGACGCTCACTCCCGCTTCATCCGGGCCGAGCGGCTCCCAGGTCCGCAGTTGCGAGTCCACGAGCGACGTCGGCATGAAGTGGCCGCCCCGGTTCCGCACGCGTTCCTCCAGCACCGCGCGGCTGACCGCGAGTTCCGCGAAGAACGCCACGGGCGCCTCATCTCGGATGGCGTCGCGATAGGAGCGCTTCAGCGCGGAGCAGGCGATCACGATGTGCGCGCTCTCCTGGAGCGCCGCACCGACGAGCGCCAGCCACGGCATCCGATCGGGGTCGTCGAGCGGAATGCCCGCGGCCATCTTCTCGATGTTCGTCAACGGATGCAGGTCGTCGGCGTCCACGAAGCGCGCACCGAGGCGCTCCGCGAGTGCCGCACCGACCGTCGACTTCCCGGAACCGCTGGGCCCCATCACGACGATGCGTGCCATGGCGTCCTCCTCGCTCAGTAGAACTCGACGGTGTCGACCACGGCGCGCAGCGGGTCACCGTCGAGCAGCCGGGTGGCGTTCTCGGCGAATCGGCGCGCGATCCGCTCCGGCTCTCGCGAGCTCAATGCAGCCGTGTGCGGGCTGACCAGCACGCGCGGGTGGGCCCACAGCGGCGAGGACGCCTCGAGGGGTTCGTCCTCGAAGACGTCGAGACCGGCGAAGGAGATCCGCCCGTCGTCCAGGGCGGGGAGGAGTGCGGCCTCATCGATCACGGAGCCGCGCCCGACGTTGGTGAGGATCGTCCCCGGCGTCACCGCGGAGAGGACATCGGCTCCGATCAGATGCGTCGTCTGCTCGGTACCCGGCAGCGTGACCACGATCGCATCGACATCACGGACGGCCTCGATCAGCCGGTCGAGCGGGACGAGGCGATCGACTCCGGGCACCGGTTCGCCCGAGCGCGTGGTGCCCCACACGGTCGCACCGAGATCGTGGAAGCGGCGAGCGCACTCGGATCCGATGCCGCCCAGCCCGACGATGAGCACCGTCATCTCGTCGATCTGACGCATCTCCCAGCGCTCCGGCCACGTGCGCGTGCGCTGATCCTCGAGCAGTCGCGGGAGCCCCTTCGCTCCGGCCAGCACCGCGAACACGGCGAACTCCGCCAGCGTGCCACCGTGCACACCCGCGCTGGTGGTGAAGGCGACCCGATCGAGGTCGGCCCTGTCCAGGCCCGCCGCCTTGATCGTGCTGCCCCCGCCCGCGGCCGTGGTCATGACCCAGCGCAGTCGCGGGTTGGCCGCGACCGTGCGGGCGAGAGCGGCGGCATCCACATCCGGGATGCCGAACAGCACATCGGCCGAGTCGACCATCTCATCGAAGGCCGCCTGCTGCTCGGGCGTGCGGGTGAACGCCGGATCACCCGACCAGTCCGCCGGCCCGCGCATCGGAGGCACCAGGGCGTGATCGCGCACGACCTCGAGTCTCGGCTCCCGCTCTTCGATGAGGAGACAGAACTCCTCGGGCAGCGGAACCGCGACGACGGCTCTCAGGGTCTTGCCGGAATCTGTCACGCTGGTCCTCCTCGGAGCATCTCTTCTCTCCAGCGTAGAGGCGGGGTCCGGGGTCGGGGGAACGCCGCCACCGGTGTGACGGGAACTGTGACGCGGACTGCGACACGGGGACGCCGTGACCTCGTCACAGCGATACGCTGAAAGCCATCCCTTCATCACGATCGAGGAGCATTCTGTGCCCGGAGCATCAGCGAACATCGGAGTCGTCGGACTCGCCGTCATGGGGTCGAACCTCGCCCGCAACCTCGCCAGCCGCGAGGGCAACACGGTGGCGATCTTCAACCGCAGCTACGAGAAGACCGAGACGCTCGTCTCCGAGCATCCCGAGGCCGGGTTCGTTCCCGCCTCGACCTACCAGGAGTTCGCGGACACGCTGCAGAAGCCGCGCACCGCGATCATCATGGTCAAGGCCGGTGGCCCCACGGATGCCGTGATCAACTCCCTCGTGGAGGTCTTCGAGCCGGGCGACATCATCGTCGACGGCGGCAACGCCTACTTCCCCGACACGATCCGCCGCGAGAAGGCGGTCCGCGAGACGGGCATCAACTTCGTCGGCGCCGGCATCTCCGGCGGCGAGGAGGGCGCCCTGCGCGGCCCCTCGATCATGCCCGGCGGCTCGGACGCGTCGTGGGTGACCCTCGGCCCGATCCTGAAGTCGATCGCCGCGGTCGCCGAGGGCGAACCGTGCGTCACGCACGTCGGGCACGACGGCGCCGGACACTTCGTGAAGATGGTGCACAACGGCATCGAGTACGCCGACATGCAGCTCATCGCCGAGGCCTACGACCTCATCCGCCGCGGCACCGGCAAGACCCCCGCCGAGATCGCGGAGATCTTCGCCGAGTGGAACCGGGGAGAGCTCGAGTCGTACCTGATCGAGATCACCGCCGAGGTGCTGCGCCAGGTCGACGCCGAGACGGGCGCCCCGCTCGTCGACGTGATCCTCGACCAGGCCGGCGCCAAGGGCACCGGAGCATGGACGGTGCAGACCGCGCTGTCGCTGGGCGTCCCGGTGTCGGGCATCGCCGAGGCCACCTTCGCCCGCTCGCTCTCCTCTCACCCCGAGCAGCGCGCTGTGTCGCGCGACCTGCCGGGCCCGGAGGACGAGTTCACCGTCGAGGACACCGAGGCGTTCATCGAAGACGTCCGTCTCGCGCTCTACGCCTCGAAGATCGTCGCGTACTCGCAGGGCTTCGACGAGATCCGTGCCGGCGCTGCCGAGTACGACTGGAAGATCGATCTCGGCGCGATCTCGAAGATCTGGCGCGGCGGCTGCATCATCCGCGCGCAGTTCCTCAACCGCATCGCCGACGCCTATGCCGAGGATCCCGAGCTCCCCGTGCTGCTCACCGCTCCGTACTTCACCGAGGCGATCACGCGCGCACAGGCCGCCTGGCGCCGCGTCGTCATCGCCGCGGCGGAAGCGGGCATCCCCGCGCCGGCGTTCTCGTCGTCGCTGTCGTACTACGACGGCATCCGCGCCGACCGCCTCCCCGCCGCCCTGGTGCAGGGGCAGCGCGACTTCTTCGGGGCCCACACCTACAAGCGCATCGACAAGGAAGGCACCTTCCACACACAGTGGTCGGGCGACCGCACCGAGATCGAGGCCGAGGACACGCACTGACCTCACGCTGAACGCACACAGAGGGGGCCCGGCATCCGCCGGGCCCCCTCTGTGTGCGGCGACCTGCGTCCGGTGTCAGCGGGTGATGTCCTGCACGGCGCCCTTCGTCAGACGCAGGCGCCGGGTCGCCCGTCGCGCGACGGCGGAATCATGCGTGACCACGATCATGGTGATGCCTTCGGCGCACAGCGCCTGCAGGAGCGACAGGATCTCGTCACGCATGCTCTCATCGAGATTGCCGGTCGGCTCGTCCGCGAGCAGCACCCGCGGACGCTTCACGATCGCGCGAGCGATCGCCACACGCTGCTGCTGACCGCCGGAGAGCTCGGTGGGCAGGTGCGCACCGCGGTCGTCCAGCCCGACGTGAGCGAGTGCGGCGTCCACGCGCATCCGACGCTCCGTCCTGTCGAGACGCAGCGGCTCGAGGGCCATGTCGACGTTCTCCGCGGCGGTGAGTGTCGGGATGAGGTTGAACGACTGGAACACGAATCCGATCTCATCGGCACGGATGCGCGAGAGCTCGGTCGCCGACGCGGATGCCAGCTCTCTCCCGTCGAGGCGGAGCGATCCCGCCGAGGGGGTGTCCAAGGCCCCGAGCAGCTGCAGGAGCGTGGACTTCCCTCCCCCGGTCGGCCCCTGGATCGTGACGAACTCTCCCGGCATGATCTCGAGGTCCACCCCGGTGAGCGCGTTCACCGTCCTGCCCTTCTGCGAGTACGTCCGCGTGACGCCGGTCGCGCGATACAGCGGGAGGCGATCGCTGTCGCTCTGTGCCGTGGGGGCGGGCTCTGCCATGGTCATGTCGTTCTCCTTCTGGTCGATCTGCGGGGTCGTCTCGGTGCCGCTCATGCCACGGACCGCAATGCCTCTGCGGGGCTGAGTCGTGCCGCACGCCAACCGCCGAACGCCCCGGCGACGAGTCCGCCCAGCACGGCGAGTCCCACGGCGACGACGAGGACCACGGGGGTGAGCGGGGCCTGGAGCACGATGTCGGCAGCCGGAGTCGTCGCGAACATCGCACCTCCCCCACCGGCCGGGCCGCCCGTGGGCCCGCCGTTCCCGGGGCTCGCGGCCGCGGCCGCCACGGTCGGACGCACGAGGTTGATGACCACGATGCCCGCGATGCCGAGGACGAGACCGGCCGCCCCGCCGATCAGTCCCTGCACCATCGATTCACCGGCCACCTGCCGCACGACGCGCCCGTCGGACCAGCCGATCGCCTTGAGCGTGCCGAACTCCCGCGTGCGCCGCGAGACGCCGGACAGGGTCAGCAGCACCGAGAGCAGCACGGCGACGACGAGGACGATGATCGAGAGCCACGTGCCGAGGTTCGTGATCAGCGAGGTCGCGCTCGACAGCGAGCCGGAGACCGTCGAAGCCAGCTCGGACTGCGAGGTCACCGTCGCATCGGGAAGCGCGTCGGACAGCGCCGACTGCACGGTGTCGATCGACGCCGCGGAGTCCGCCTGCACGGAGACGGTGGACACGACGTCGCCGACGCCCGCGAGCTCCTGGGCCGTGTCGAGCGGGAGGTAGACGTTCGCCGCCGTGTCGGCGGCGTCCGACGTGGACGCCACGATGCCGATGACCTCGAGCGCGGATCCGGCCACATCGATCGTGTCCCCGACCGCGATCTCTTTCGTCGTCACATAGGTGCTGTCGACCAGGGCGACGAGGGTCCCCGCATCTGCGGCATCGAGGGCGCGGCCGTCCGTCACCTCCGCCGAGGCCAGCGGGCCGATCGCTGTCGCGGCCGGGTCGACACCGAGGACCGTGAACGATTCGACGCCGAATTCGCCGCCGCCCTGGCCTCCTTCCGGGGGCGCCTGCCCTGCCTCGGGGGCGACGCCCTGCTCGCCCTCCTGCTGCCCGAATCCGCCGCTGGGCACCTCCCCCGAGAACGTCGAGTTCGTGAGGCTGAGGGCTCCGGATGCCGCCGAGACGCCCTCGGTCCCGGCGACGGTGTCGACCACCGAGGCGTCGAGTGTTCCGCGCGCGAAGTCCGTCACCAGCATCGACTGATCCAGCCTCGTCGTGTCGCCGTCGGTCTCTCCGGCATCCTCGTCGAACTGGAAGCGCGGTCCCCCGCCCTCCCCCGGCTCCGTCGCCGCTCCGGTGATCGTGAGGTCGGTGCCGACGCCGTACACCGACTCGAGGGCCTGGTTCTGGGCGTCGCGCACGCCGGCCGTGAGGGCGTTGACGACGATCACGAGGGCGATCGCGATCGCCAGGCCGATCGTCACGATCAGGGTCTGCTTCGTGCGCCCGGCAAGTTCGCGGCGCAGGTATCTTCCGAACATCTCTCTCCTTCTGCCGCGGACATCGCGGGACGGGATCGACGTTAGGAAGAGCGCATATGCGGGTTCGAGGGGGCGGCGATGAAGAGACTATGGACTGTCGCACCGGACCGCGGCGGCGGCGGCGGCGGGGTAGCGTCGTCGGGATCGCATTCCCACGACGAGAGAGGCCGGCGATGAGTGAGGACCCGCCCGAGGAGATGGCGGAGCACCCGCTGAGCGCGCTGCTGACGCCGGGGCCGCGCCAGGACGAGCCGGAGGACTTCGACGCGTTCTGGCGCGACACCTTCCAGACCTTCGGCACCGGGGCCGTCGACCACGAGACGGTCGCCGAGCTCGACTCCTCGGGCACGCATCGCGTGACGGAGATCCGCTTCTCCTCGTCGGCCGACGAACCCGCGGTGGGCTTCGTGATGGTGCCACGCGTGTCATCCGCCATCCGACGCGGGCTCGTGATCGGCCACGGGTACGGAGGGCGCACCGGGCCTGAACCCGACCGCGTCCCCCCGGACACCGCGGCGATCTTCCCGTGCGCTCCCGGCACCCACCTCGCCGTCCGCAGCCGCTTTCCGGCGTCGGCCGACGAACATGTCGTCGCGGGCATCTCCCGACGCGACACCTACTCGCACCGGTTCGCAGCCGCGGACATCTGGCGCGCGGCGACCGTCCTGCTCGAACGTGCGCCCGGTGCGGCCGGCCGTCTCGATTTCAACGGCACGAGTTTCGGCGGGGGCATCGGCGCCATGGCACTCCCCTGGGATGCGCGCTTCCGACGTGCTGCGCTCGACGTGCCGAGCTTCGGAGACCACTCGACCCGGTTGAGCCGGCGGTGCACGGGGAGCGGCGAGGCGGTGCGTCGGCATCTGCGTTCCCATCCGGAGGCGCGCCCGGTGCTGGACTACTTCGACGCCGCCATCGCCGCCCGCCGTCTGCGGATCCCGGTCCACGTGGCGGCAGCGGTGCGCGGCCCCGCCATCGACCCTCGAGGACAGTTCGCCGTGTACCACTCCCTCCCGGGACCTCGGCGACTCAGCGTGCGCGCGTGCGCACATCTCGACGGGCCGCTCGCGGAACTGTCGGACCGGCTCGCTCTCGACGACGGCCTCGACTTCCTCGCGCTCCCCGACGATCGACTGACATGATCCGCCGCGTTCACAGGCAACGCATAGAGGTCTCCATAGAAATCGCATAGGAGATTCCGCAGAATGGTCGCATGAGCAACGATCTCCCCGAACTGCGCCGCCCCGACGGTTCTCCCCTGCGCATCCTCGCGGTCGACGACGAGCAGATGCTCACGGACCTCCTCGCGATGGCGCTGCGCATGGAGGGCTGGGAGGTGCGCACCGCGTCCTCCGGCATGGAAGCGCTGCAGGTCGCCCGCGAGTTCGAACCGGACGCACTGGTGCTCGACATCATGATGCCCGACCTCGACGGCATGGCCGTGCTCAAGCGCCTGCGCGAGGCCGGGAGCCTGGTGCCGGTGCTGTTCCTCACCGCGAAGGACGCCGTGGGCGATCGTGTCGCCGGGCTCACCGCCGGCGGCGACGACTACGTCACCAAGCCGTTCAGCCTGGAAGAGGTGATCGCCCGGCTGCGCGCCATCATCCGCCGCACCGGCCACGCTCTGGCCGATGACGGGCAGTCGATCCTGCGCGTCGCCGACCTCAGCCTCAACGAGGACAGCCACGAGGTCGTGCGCGACGGCACCGAGATCGACCTCACCGCGACCGAGTTCGAGCTGCTGCGCTACCTGATGCGCAACGAGCGCCGTGTCCTGTCGAAGGCTCAGATCCTCGACCGCGTGTGGAGCTACGACTTCGGGGGCAAGTCCTCGGTCGTCGAGCTGTACATCTCGTACCTGCGCAAGAAGATCGACGCGGGACGCACACCGCTGCTGCACACCGTCCGCGGCGTCGGCTACATGATCAAGGCGCCTCAGTGAGAGCACCCGCGATCATGCGGCGGCCGATGAGCCTGCAGACGCGGCTCATGACCGCCGTGATCGGGTTCGTGTCGCTGATCCTCGTGATCGTCGCGGTGATCACGAGTGCGACGTTGAGCCGCACGCTCGAGGACCAGCTCGATCAGAACCTGTACGGCCCCCTCCGCTCCCTCACCGTGCTGTCCGAACAGGTCTCCCCGGACCGCGCGACGGTCGAGAACATCCTCGAACGACCGCTGTCCCAGGTGCCGCCGGGTCTGCTCTTCGTCGTCTCGAACCAGGTCACCGGCACGAGCGGAGTGGTCTTCTCGGACACCGAGGGAGACCTCAGCGGCACCACCATGAGCCTGTCGAACGCGCAGCTCTCGCAGGTCGCGGCCGCGCTCAGCACCGATCATGTCGCGAACGTCTCCATCGACGGCGTCGGCTCCTACCGAGTGGCGATCACCTCCACTCCGGGCAACGTCTTGGTCATCGCGGGTCTCCCGCGTGACGAGATCCAGAACCAGCTCGCAACCCTGCTCACGGTGATCGCTCTCGCCACATTCGGCGGGCTCATCCTGCTCGCCCTGACCACCGCGATCACGATCCGCGTCGGCCTCAAACCTCTGCGTGCGGTCGCGGCGACGGCGATGCGCGTCGCGAATCAGCCCCTCGATCGCGGTGAGGTCAGCATCACGGAGCGCATCCCGGCATCCGAATCCGACCCGCGCACCGAGACCGGCCTCGTCGGCGCCTCTCTGAACACTCTGCTCGATCACGTGAACACCTCGTTGGCCGCCCGGCAGAAGAACGAGGAGCGGATGCGCCGTTTCGTCGCGGATGCGAGCCACGAGCTGCGCACCCCCCTCGCCTCGATCCGGGGCTACTCCGAGCTCTCGCTGCGCGCGATCAGCATGCAGCCGCCCGCAGAAGCGCTCGAGGGGACGACCACCTCGCTGGAGCGTATCCAGGCGCAGTCGCTGCGCATGACGCGCCTGGTCGAGGACCTGCTGCTGCTCGCCCGCCTCGACGAGGGCCGCGAGCTCGTGTACGGCACGGTCGACCTCGCCCAGCTCGCCCTCGAGGGGCTCTCCGACGCCCGTCCGACCGCGATCGACCACGAGTGGGCGATCGAGGTGCCCGACGAGCCCGTGGTGATCGTCGGCGACGCGGGCCGCATGCACCAGGTGGTCGCGAACCTGCTGGCCAACGCGCGCACCCACACGCCTCCGGGCACCGTCATCACGCTGCGGGTGAGCCAGGAGGGCGAGGAGGCCGTGCTGCGCGTGCACGACGACGGACCCGGGATCGACCCCGGCGTGCGGGACGAGTTGTTCGCCCGCTTCGCGCGTGCCGACACCTCGCGTGCTCGCCAGACCGGAGGCACGGGTCTGGGTCTCGCGATCGTGAAGGCGATCGTCGAGGGCCACGGTGGAGAGATCTCCGTCTCGAGCGAGCCGGGAGACACCACCTTCACGGTGCGCCTGCCCCTGAATCCGGCATCCGCTCCACACGGCTGAGGATCTCCCCGGCACGCCCGAGGCCCCTCGCACGGTCTCGCGGGGTCCCGCGCCCACGTTCCCCACCACTCCCACGCCGTGGCCACGCCCTCCCGCCTCGCGGCCACGCCGCGCCCAGACACCCGTGCAGACGCAGCGCCCGCGCGCAGGTGAGGGCCCCACCGTGTTGGGCCCTCGTCACGACGTCCTCCTCGGCATCGCGTGCGGCGAACACGCCCTGCCGGACGCGCAGGATGCTTCCCTCGCGCACGGCTCGTTCGAGCATGCGTCGATCGAGCCCGAACCGGTGGAGGAGGGTGCCGCGCGCGACGCCGCCGTGATGGGTGAGGACGTGATCCGGTGTCAGCATCCATCGATCCTCGCGTCTGGAGAACGTCGACGAACCCGCAGGAGTCACGATTCGGGGACTCTCCCTGTCCGACGGTTCCGGTGCAGGAAGAGTCGCCGCCGTCGCCCTTCGACACCCATGATCGACCGAACTCCCCCGCCGCGTCCGCGACGTGCAGGAACTCTCGTCACCTGCAGGACGAATCGTGGCGAGTCGCTCTTGCAGATGGACGAATGTCCTGCATGCGCGCGGGCCGGGGCGCCGGGCGGGCACCGGGCGGACACGCCCGGACCCCCGACACCCCGGGCTCCGGACCGGGAGCGCCGCGGTTCAGTACCCCGCGAACGCGTCGGTCGTCAGCCCGCGCGCCTTCTGCAGCGCCGGAGCGAGGTCGGCGATCAGCCGCGGCGGACCCGAGATGAACGCGTGGCGCGCGGCGAGGTCCGGCACGGCACCCTCGAGCCCCGCGGCATCCAGACGCGCTCCGCCTGCCCAGGTCCAGTGCGGCGGCAGGTGGGCGGGCTCGTCCCGGGTGAAGACGACGGCGGGCACCCCGGTCGCCGCGAGCTCATCCTGGAAGGCCAGCTCCGACGCCTCCGCGGCGACGTACACGAGCACGATGTCGCGCCGCTCCCCCGCCGCCTGGAGCTGGCGCAGCTGCGACACGAACGGAGTGACGCCGATGCCCGCCGCGACCATCAGCACCGGGGCCTCGCCGCGCGGCAGGATGAAGTCGCCCCAGGTCCCCGTGACCGCGAGCGCGGCACCGGGCTGCGCATCGGCCAGCGCCCGCTTGTACGAGGACGGATGCTGCTGGTTGCCGTTCTTGTAGGCGATCCGCAGGATCGGGAGATCTGCCGGCGCCGAGACGATGCTGAACTCCCGGCGCGTGCCCCGGGCATCGGGGCGGCGATGCGGCACATCCAGCTCCAGGTACTGCCCGGGGAGGAAGGACACGTTCCCCTTCGCCCGGAAGGTCAGCTCCTGCGCGGTCGGGGTCACGAAAGCACGGCGCTCCAGGACGAGCCGGACGGATCCGCGCAGCGCGAACGCGAAGGCGAGCAGGTTGCCGATCAGCAGCGCCCGCTCCTGGCCGAGAGTGAACAGACCGGCGACCGAGATCGGCCACCCCGCGAGCACGCCCACGAGCGCCGCCACCGACAACTGCTGCCAGCGACGAGGCGGCAGCGTGAGCGGCTCGGACAGCATGAACGCCCCGAGGAACAGGAACGGCGACTGCAGCAGGGCGAACTGCACCGCGGTCCCGAGGTCGAAGGCCATGTCGAACTGCTGCGACTGCACGAGTTGCCGTACGACCGAGGTGACGACCGCGATTGCCAGGAACGCCGCCACGACGCGCACCTTCTCCGTGCGCCACAGCACCGCGAGGCCGAGGAGCACCACCGGCACGAAGAGCGACGGCGTGCCCACCCACCAGGACGCCGAGGTGCCGAGCCACTCCAGCGCGCCGAACGATCCGAGGATCGAGACGAACGCCGCTCCGAACGCCGCCGGATTGAGGATGTGCCGTCCGCGCCACGCGATCAGGTACTTCGACAGGCTCGCGACGGCACCGGCGACGGCGAGACCGAGCAGCATCGACGGCTCCAGCCCCGGCCGCAGGACGAAGAGCAGGATCAGCGCCGTCACCAGGGAGGACTCGATCCGCCACGGCAGCCGCAACACGCGCTGTGCGGCGGCATCCACACCGGAGATCACGGCGGCGAGCACCACGAAGCTCACGAGGATCTCGAGCGGGGTCGGCGACACGATCACGCCCAGCGTCGACAGCACGAGCGCGATGACCGCGAGCGCCGCCAGGGAGACAAGCACCAGCCGGTACATCGACAGGGCGCCCAGGAGTGCGAGCACGCGCTGTCGCGCGGCGGTGAATGCAGTGGTCACGGTGTCCATCCTTCTCTCGTCCTACCCGCGGCGGGTGGGATCCGCCTTCGCGAGGAACAGCTCGGCGGGGCATCCGGGCGAGCGCTGCACACGTCCGTCGGTCGACATGCGCACCCACTCCACACCCCACTCGGCGGCGAGCGCGGGGCCACCGTCGAAGAAGAGGGCGGTGGCGACAGCGTCCGCGCGCATCGCGTCCGGGGCGAGAGCCCAGGTCGCGGCCCAGGTGCGCACGGGCACCCCGGTCCGCGCGTCGAGCACGTGATGCAGCCCGTCTCCCCAGGCCCGCCGGTTCGTCGCCGAGGCGCACAGCGCCCCGTCCTGCACCGTGACCACACCGATCGCCCTCGTGGCATCGTAGGGGTGCTCCAGCGCCACCCGCGCTGCCGCCCCGCGGAAGCGCATGTCACCGCCGGCGTCGACCACCAGGTCTCCCGGCAGGCCGTCGAGCACCGCGCACACGAGATCGACGAGGCGCCCCTTGCCGAGCGCCCCCACATCGATCGGCGCCGGGGCGGACGCGGTCACTCCGGCGTCGGACCAGCGGATCCGATCGGCCCAGGCCGTGGGGGCGGCCACGGGGGCCGCGGCGACGAGCGAATACTCCGCGTCGTAGCCGAGCGCATCGAGGCTCTCGCCCACCAACGGGTTCACCGCCCCCGCCGTGGCCGTGGACACCGCCCGGAACGCGTCGAGCATGGGCGCGGCATCCGGGGAGAGGAGCTCTCCTCCCGAGGCGGCCAGACGCGTCGCGCCCGAGTCCGCACGGAACCGCGACCACTCCCGATCGAAGCGGTCGATCTCGCTCGTGACCGCTTCACGGAGATCGACGGTCAGATCTGTCGAGGTCTCGACCTCCCAGCGGGTGCCGATCGCGTCGAACTGCCAGGTCGCCATGAGCGGGGCGTCAGGCGGCAGCCTGCTCCTTGATCGACTCGACCGCGTCGTTGAATCCCCCGCTGGTGAGCGAGGAGCCGGCGACGCGACTCACGTTCAGCTCGTCGATGGACTTTCCGACGACCTCGTCCGAGATCCCGTCGATGAACTCCGACTGGTAGCGGGAGGACTCGGGAGCCTGCGGGTCTCCGGTGACCTCGACCTCGGTCACGACCCCCTCGGCGAGCGTGAGGGTCACGGAGATCTCCTCGACCGTCTCCGGGGTCTGGTACGAGCCGTCAGCGGTGTAGGTGCCGTCCGTGTAGGAGCCGGCGGCGTCGGAGCCTCCGCCGTTGGAGTCGGTGCTGGTTCCGGTGTCTCCCGAGGTGGAGGCGTCTTCGGCATCGGCGGTGCCGGAGCACCCCGCCAGGACGAGGAGCCCGGCGATTCCGACGATGGCGGAACCCTTGCGGACAGAGGTCGGTACGGTGGTGCGGATCATGGCGGTCCTCCCGGCTCGGTGTCAGACGAGGTCTCGTCGTCGATTCGACCGTAGGGACACGGCCTATGCGCGCGCTGTGCCTCCGCGATGCGTCCTCTAAGCGTCGCCGCCGAACATGCTCGTGACCGATCCGTCCTCGAACACCTCGTGGATCGCCCGAGCGAGCAGCGGGGCGATCGGAAGGACCGTCAGGCCCTCCCATCGGCGCGACTCGGTGAGGGGGATCGTGTCGGTCACGACGACCTCGTCGATCGCCGCGTCCTGCAGACGCTCGTTGGCGGGGTCGCTGAAGATCGCGTGCGTCGCGGCGACGATGACGCGGAGCGCACCGGCCGCCTTGAGCGCCTGGGCCGCCTTGACGATCGTGCCTCCGGTGTCGATCATGTCGTCGACGAGCAGGCAGGTGCGCCCCTCGACCGTGCCGACGATCTCGTGCACGGAGACCTGGTTGGCGACCTTGGGGTCGCGGCGCTTGTGGATGATCGCGAGCGGGGCACCGAGGCTGTCCGACCAGGTGTCGGCGACGCGCACGCGGCCCATGTCGGGCGAGACGACCGTGAGGACCTCGCGGTCGGCGGCGCTCAGCGTGCTCCGGAAGTGCTCGAGCAGCACGGGCTTCGCGAACAGGTGGTCGACGGGGCCGTCGAAGAAGCCCTGGATCTGCGCGGCGTGGAGGTCGACGCTCATGACGCGGTCGGCGCCGGCGGTCTTGAGCAGGTCGGCCACGAGACGGGCGCTGATCGGCTCACGACCGCGGCCCTTCTTGTCCTGGCGCGAATACGGGTAGTAGGGGGCGACCACCGTGATGCGCTTGGCCGAGGCGCGCTTGGCGGCATCGATCATGATGAGCGTCTCCATGAGCCACTCGTTGACCGGCTCACCGAAGGTCTGGATGAGGAAGAGGTCGCAGCCGCGGATCGACACCTCGAAGCGGGCGTAGATCTCGCCGGATGCGAAGGTGCGGTGCTCGGTCGGCGCGATCTCGGTGCCGAGGGAGGCGGCAACGTCGGCCGTCAGCTGCGGGTGCGAGCGCCCACCGGCGATGACGAGCCGCTTCTTGGTCTTCGCGACCAGACCGGGCGCGATCCCGTTGTCGCGATCCAGATCGACTGTCTTCTTCTTGCGCGCCATGTTCGCCTATTCCGCCGATCGTTCCTTGGCTGCGGCGTCCGCCGCACCCGTTCCTGCCCTGTTCTTCTCGACCCAGCCTTCGATGTTGCGCTGAGGCGCGACGCTCATGGCCAGAGCGCCGGCGGGGACATCCTTGCGGACGACGGCACCGGCGCCGGTCTTCGCGCCCGCACCCAGCCTAACGGGCGCGACGAGCACCGTGTGCGAGCCGGTGTGCACCTGATCCTCGATGATCGTGCGGTGCTTGGCGACGTCGTCGTAGTTGGCGGTGATGGTGCTCGCGCCGAGGTTCACGCCACGGCCGATGGTCGCATCGCCGACGTACGAGAGGTGCGGGACCTTGCTGCCCTCGCCGATCTCGGCGTTCTTGGTCTCGACGTACGCGCCGATCTTGCCGCGTGCACCCAGGACCGTGCCGGGTCGCAGGAACGAGAACGGCCCGACCGTGGCCTCGGCGCCGATCACGGCGAGCGTCGCGTCGGTGCGGCGGACGATGGCGTCCTCCCCCACCTCGCAGTCGACGAGCGTGGTGTCGGGGCCGACGATCGCCCCGGCACCGATCGAGGTCGCGCGCAGGATGTGAGTGTTCGGCAGGATCGTGACATCCGGGGCGAGCGTCGCATCGTCGTCGATCCAGGTCGTCGCCGGATCGATCACGGTGACGCCCTCGAGCTGCCAGCGCCGCACGATACGGGCGTTGAGGAGACGCCCGACCTCGGCCAGCTGCGCCCGGTCGTTGACGCCGTAGGTCACGGTCACGTCGGAGACGACGGATGCCGCGACGCGGTCTCCGTCACGGCGCAGGAGACCCGGGACGTCGGTCAGGTACATCTCGCCCTGCGCGTTGTCCACGCCCACCTCGGGCAGGTAGGTGCGCAGGGTCCGGGCACGGAAGACGTACATGCCCGCGTTGATCTCACGGACGGCCGCCTCCTCATCGCTCGCGTCCTTCTGCTCGACGATGCGATCGACGCTGCCGTCGGCGTCGCGGATGACCCGTCCGTAGCCGCGGGGATCGTCCACCACGGCCGTCATGAGAGTCGCCGGGGCACCGGAGGTCCGGTGCTCCGCCACGAACGCGGCGAGCGTGTCGGCATCCGCCAGGGGGCAGTCACCGGAGAGTACGAGCACGTCGCCGTCGAAGTCGTCGGGCAGGGCGTCGACGGCCACCTGCACGGCACGTCCGGTGCCGGGGACGTCGTCCTGATCGATGAACACGGCGTCGGGGTAGTCGGCGCTCAGCGCGGCCACGACCTGGTCGCGCTCATGACGCACGACCACCTCGATGTGCGCGGCGTCGAGGCGCCCGGCGGTGGTGAGCACGTGGCCGACCAGCGGACGTCCGCCGATCGCGTGCAGCACCTTCGGAAGCCGCGACTTCATGCGGGTGCCTTGGCCCGCTGCGAGGATGATGATGGCGAGGTTGTTCCGTGTCATGCTCCGCCGCCAGGGTTCGAACCTAGACCTCACAGCTCCAAAGGCTGTCGTGCTGCCATTACACCACGGCGGACCGCGGCGCCCCCGGGGACGCCACCGGTCAATTCTGCCACGCCGCGGCCTTCCCGCCCGTGCGAGCGGGATTCGTGCGGTGCGCGCGGGAGTCGACATCCGCAGGAAACACGGTGGCGTCATGATGTCGGGATGGGCATCATCATCCAACGCATCGAGACCGCCACCGCCGAGATGGCCGACTTCCTCCTGGCCCACCTCGACGATCTCGAGGACACCGCTCCCCCGGAGAGCCGCCATGCTCTGCCGTTCGATCGCCTGCTCGCACCCGGAGTGCGGTTGTTCGCCATGACGGACGACGGCCGCCCGATCGCCTCCGGGGCGCTGGCGACGGTCGACGCCCACCACGAGGAGGTGAAGTCGATGCGCACCGATCCGGCGTATCGGGGCCGGGGGCTCGGCCGGGAGATGCTCGACCATCTCGTGGCGGATGCCGCCGCGCGCGGGATCCGGCGCATCTCGCTCGAGACCGGCAGCTCCGACTTCTTCCTCCCGGCCCGCGCCCTGTACGCCGCTGCCGGCTTCACGGAGTCCGCGGCCTTCGGTCGCTACCGCCCCGATCCGCACAGCGTCTTCCTGACGCTCCATCCGGTGCCGGTCGCGGTGATCGCATCGGGCGCGCAGGCGCGATAATGAACGGATGAGCGCAACGGACGAGGTGGATCGGATCGTCGGTGCGTGGAACACGCAGCGGCCCGATCTCGACTTCTCCCCGCTCGAGGTGCTCTCGCGCATGGACCGCCTCTCCCGGCATCTCGACCGCGCCCGGCGCGACGTCTTCCGGCGCAGCGACATCGAGCCGTGGGAGTGGGACGTCCTGTCGGCACTGCGCCGCGCGGGCGCACCGTTCCGACTCTCCCCCAAACAGCTGCTGCAGCAGACCCTCGTCTCGAGCGGCACGATGACGAACCGCATCGACCGCCTGGTCGCGCGGGATTTCGTGCGTCGCGAGGCCGACCCCGGCGACGGACGCAGCGTGCTGGTGATCCTGACCGACGACGGGCGAGTGCGCGTGGATGCCGCGATCACGCGGCTCGTCGACGTCGAGGCCGAGCTGCTGCGGGGCCTGTCCCGATCCGATCGCGATCGCCTGGCCGGACTGCTGCGCAAGCTGAGCCTCAGCTTCGACGCATGAACGGCGCCGACTGATGGCGATGGCCTCGCCCCTGCCGGTGCGCGACGGTGTCGGCGCGACACGGCTGCACGTGCCGCTGTCCGGTCCCTGGCCGAGCATCGCCGCGTACATGGCCGAGCGCTTCTTCCATCTCGACAGCGAGACGCTGTTCGCACGCTTCGACCGCGGCGAGATCGTCGACCGCGACGGCGCTCCGATCGCTCGCGACGCGCCCCTCGGTGCCGCGGAGTTCATCTGGTACTACCGGCTGCCGCCGCAGGAGACCCCCCTCCCCGTCGAGATCGCGATGCTGCATCAGGACCGCGATCTCGTCGTGGTGGACAAGCCGCATTTCCTCCCGACGACGCCCGGAGGGAAGTACCTGCAGAACTCCGCGCTCGTGCGGCTGCGCAACCTCCTCGACATCCCGGAGCTGACCCCGATCCATCGGCTCGATCGCGCGACGGCCGGCGTGCTGATGTTCTCGGTGCGGCCGGAGACCCGCGGGGCCTATCAACTGATGTTCGAGAATCGCGCGGTGAGCAAGGTCTACGAGGCGGTGTCGGCGCTTCCCGCGGACTGGGATGCCGCGGCGCCCGCCCTGGACGGCCAGCCGTTCCCGGTGATCCACCGCAACCACATCACCAAGAACCGCGGTGAGGTGCGCGTGCAGGTCGACGCCGAGCGCAAACCGAACTCGGAGACGCTGATCGAACTGCAGGGGGCCGACGACCGCGTGCTCCACACCCTGCTGCGTCCGCACAGTGGGAAGATGCATCAGCTCCGCGTGCACCTCGCCGCCCTGGGCATCGGCATCCTGAACGACGGCTTCTACCCCGAACTGCTGCCCGAAGCGCCCGACGACTACCGCCGCCCCCTGCAGCTGCTGGCGCGGGAACTGCGGTTCGTGGACCCGTTGAGCGAGCGCGAGCGTGTCTTCACGACCACGCTCACGCTGCAGGAAGCGCCGGTCAGCGGCGCATGATCCTGCGCGCGAGACGGGTGCCGAGCAGCTGCACGAAGTGCACGAACACGACGATCAGGACGATGGCCGCCCACATCACCACCGGCTCGAACTGCCGGAATCCGTAGATCTGCGCGAACGCGCCGAGGCCGCCGCCGCCGATCAGTCCGGCCATCGCTGTCATGTCGATCAGGGCGACGACGATGAACGTGTAGCCGAGGATGAGGGGCCCGAGGGACTCCGGGATCGCGACCGTGAAGAGGATGCGCCAGGGCCCCGCGCCCATCGACCGCGCCGCTTCGATCACGCCGGGAGACACCGACACGAGGTGCTGCTCGACGATGCGGCCGATCGCGAAGGCCGCGGCGAGACCGATGATGAACGCCCCCGCCGTGGTGCCGATGCCGACGCCCACGACCGCGCGAGCGAAGGGCTGCGCGACCGCCATGAAGATCACGAAAGGGATCGGACGGAAGAAGTTGACCGCGAGGTTCGCGATCGTCGACACGACCGCATTCTGCACCAGACCGCCCGGGCGGGTGACGTAGAGGATGATGCCGATCAGGAGTCCGAGCACGCCGCCGAGCACGAGCGCGAATGACGTCATGTAGAGGGTCTCGAGGGCAGCGGCCCAGAACTCCGGTCCGAGTTCGATCAGACGATCCATCAGCGGCTCTCCTCTCGGGCGATCTCGGTGACTTCGACCCGTTCGCCGATCGCGGCCAGGGCCCGGTCGATCGCGGCGCCGTCTCCGCGGATCGCCAGCGTGAGGTGGCCGAAGGCACGGCCGCGGATGTCGTTGATGCCGCCGAACACGAGCTCGAAGTCGAGCCCCGCCCCGGCGAGGTCGAGGAACACCTGCGCCTGCGAGGAGTCGCCGTCGCGGAAGGACAGCGTGACGATGCGCCCCTGATGCCGCTCGCGCAGCACCGCCAGTTCGGCGGGCGAGGGCAGGCCCTTCACGACGGTGCCGACGAAGCGCTGCGACGCCGGGTTCTGCGGGGCCGAGAACACCTCGAACACGTCGCCCTGTTCGATCACGCGACCGTTCTCCATGACGGCGACCTTGGTGGCGATGGTCTGGATGACGTCCATCTCGTGCGTGATGATGACGATCGTGACGCCCTGCTCCTGGTTGACCCGCTTCAGCAGGTCGAGCACCTCATGGGTGGTCTGCGGGTCGAGGGCGCTGGTCGCCTCGTCGGCGAGCAGGATCGCGGGTCCGGTGGCGAGGGCGCGCGCGATTCCGACGCGCTGCTTCTGCCCGCCGGAGAGCTGCTCCGGGTAGGCCTTCGCCTTGTCGGAGAGTCCGACGAACGAGAGCAGCTCGGTCACGCGCGCCTCGATGTCCGCCTTCTTCCACCCGGCGAGGGTGAGCGGATACGCGATGTTCGCCTTGACGCTGCGGGAGGAGAACAGGTTGAACTGCTGGAAGATCATGCCGATCCCGCCCCGGACGCGGCGCAGCTCGCTCTCCTTGAGCGCGGTGATGTCGACGCCGTCGACATGGATCGCACCCGACGTCGCCGGTTCCAGCGCATTGATGAGCCGCACGAGCGTCGACTTGCCCGCGCCCGAGTACCCGATGATGCCGAAGACGTCGCCCTTCTCGATCTCGAGGGTCACGTCGTCGACGGCGACGATGTCGCCATCGCCGGGGGTACGCGAGGGGTAGGCCTTCGACACGTTCGTCAGGCTCACGATCGGCATGGGTGCTCCGGTCTTGTTCTCGGGAAAGACGAATCGGGTGACGCGCGCGGCGTCACCCGATTCTGACATCAGGCGGGATGGCTCCCACCCGTGCTCACTTGTTGTCTTCGGTGTCCTTCTGGACCTTCTTCAGCGAAGCGACGAGGTCTTCGACCGGCGTCTGCAGCGCCACGGCGGTGTCACCCGACGATTCGGCGAGGCCCGCCTGCACGTCCTCGTCGGTCTGGAAGATCTCGACGAGACGCTGGAAGGTCGCGTTGTCGGCCTGATCGGCGCGGGCGGCGAAGATGTTCACGTACGGCAGCGCGTTCGGGTCTTCGGGGTCGTCCTGGGCGATCGCGTCGTCGAAGGTCAGTCCGGCATCCTGCACGAAGTCGTTGTTGATGATCGCCGCGGCCACGTCGGGCAGCGACGTCGGGATCAGGGCCGCCTCGAGGGCGGTGACCTTCACCTTGGACTTCGCGGTGTCGACGTCGGCGACGTCGGAGAAGATCGTGCCGCCGCTCTTGAGCTCGATCAGGCCGGCCGACTGCAGCACGAGCAGCGCACGGGCCTGGTTGGAGGCGTCGTCGGGCACGGCGACGGTCTCGCCCTTCGGGATGCTCTTCACGTCGTCGTACTTCTTCGAGTACAGCCCGAGCGGGTAGATCGCGGTCGAACCGATCGGCGTCAGATCCGATCCCGAGTTCACGTTGTAATCCGCGAGGTACACGATGTGCTGGAACTGGTTGAGATCGATCTCGCCCTCGCTCAGCGCGGGGTTCGGCTGCTCG
This sequence comes from Microbacterium sp. TW_SC_2, assembly GCF_055361165.1. NCBI lineage: Bacteria > Bacillati > Actinomycetota > Actinomycetes > Micrococcales > Microbacteriaceae > Microbacterium > Microbacterium sp. TW_SC_2. The sequence goes on from NZ_CM143952.1 coordinate 2,258,029, forward strand.
TAGGAGCCGAAGTCGACGAGCTCGACCTCGATGCCCTCTTCGGCGGCGGCGTCGACGAACGCGGGCCACTGCGGGTCGGCCTTGCCGACGACGCCGACCTTGACGACCTCCGGCGTGGAAGAATCTCCGCCCTCGGCCCCCGCGTCGGACGACGCCGTGGCGCACCCGGACAGGGCGATGAAGAGCGGCACCGCGGCGAGCGCGGCGAGGAGGGAGGTGGAGCGGCGTGACATGGGATTCGGGTTCCTCTCTGGGGGGACTCAGCTACGTTAGACAGGCTTCGGGGCGCGAGCGGAATCCGCCCGTCACACAGCGTCACAGCGGCAGATCCCGGGCGTGGCGCAGGATCAGTCGAACTCCTCGATGCCCTGCAGCCGCACCTGCTCCAGGTCGAGACGGGCGGAGATGCGGCGCACGATCTGGTCGTCGACGGTGCCGGCGCGGCGCAGGCCGAGCAGCACCTCGCGCTTGCGCTCCAACAGCGCCAGCTTGAGCGTCGAGTGCTCCTCGTGCCGGATCAGCGGGGACCGCTGCATCACGTCGACATCCGCCGAGGTGGCGATCATCTGCAGCGTGACGCCCTCCGTGCCGCCGTCCGTGATGTCCGGGAGGACGTTCGAGGGGGCGGGAACGGCCCCGCCGTCGGTTCCCTCCTGGTCGACCGCGCTCGCCTGTGCGCCGACGACGGCCCCGCCGAGCGGATCGGGTTCGCCCAGGAGGTCGTCGAGTGCGCGCGCCTCGGCATCCACGAGCGCCTGCTCCCGGGCGAGCGACCGGGCGTTGGCGAGCTCGAGCATCAGGTACCCTTCGGAGCGCACGCGATCGCGCACCTCCTGGCCGATGCCGTGCGTGGTCGCCAGTTCGTCGAGAGACGCGAGCGCGGCGCCCGAGATCGCGCGCTCCGCGAGCTCGTACTCCTCGTCGGCGGCGTGATCGACGGGGATGCGCGCCCACCGCACGACGGCGGGCAGCAGCGGACCCTGCACGAGCAGGCTCAGCAGGATGACGCCGGCGGTCACGAACACGATCTCGTCACGGCCCGACACCCCGGCGCCCTCCGCGACGCCCGCGGGCACCGAGAGCGCGATCGCGAGGGACACCGCCCCGCGCATCCCCGCGATGGTCGACACGACCCGGGCGCGCGAGCGCAGACCCCGCGGGGGCCGTGGTCCCGAGGTGCGCTGGAAGGGCACGGTGAGCAGCTGGAAGACGAAGCGCACCACGAGCAGCACCAGCCAGACCGCGAGCGTCACGAGCACGAGACGACCGATCGCCGCGCCGGAGATCTCGTGCACCACGAACTGCACCTCGAGGCCGATCAGCACGAACAGGGCACCGTTGAGCAGGAAGACCCCGAACGGCCAGACGGCATCGGTCTGACGCCGCGAGGCCGCCGTGGTGACGCGCGGCGAGACGACGGCGACGGCGAGGCCCGCCACGACGACGGCGAGCACGCCCGAGGCATGCACGATCTCGGCGAGCAGGAACGCGGTGAACGGGATCAGCAGCAGCGTGACGTTGATGACCATGGTCGAGGAGATCCGCCGCAGCAGCAGGAAGCCGAGTGCGGCGACCACCGCTCCGGCCGCGACTCCCCCGACGTACGACATCAGGACCATCCCGGTGACCGAGAGCGGGGTGACCTGCCCGCCCACGGCCAGCGAGACCGCGATCGCGTAGAGCACGAGGGCGGTGCCGTCGTTGGTGAGGCTCTCCGCCTTGAGCTTCATGAAGGTGCGCCGCGGGAGCAGCCGCCCGAGAGCGGCGACGGCTGTGGCATCCGGCGGCGCCACCGCCGCACCCAGGATGAGCGCGATCTCCCACGGCATCCCGAACAGCACGCCGACGCCCGCGACTGCGAAAGCGGATGCCACGACGAGAAGAGTGCTCATCGGCAGGATGTAGCGGAAATCCCGTCGGATCGACCGCAGCGATGTGGTGAGGCTCTCCCAGAACAGGATCACGGGGAGGAACAGCAGCAGCACGGTCTCGGGAGGCAGCTGCACCTCACGCAGCGGAGGGATGAATCCGAGCACGAGCCCGAAGACCACCAGCACCAGCGGGAGAGCGAGCCGGATGCGCGGTGCCAGCAGGGCTCCGGCGAGAATCGTGAGCCCGAGCAGGACCGTGACCTCGAGTCCCTCCATGCGTACCTCCCGGATGCCGCGGAGTCCTGGCGTGCGACACCGGCTGGCGTCAGACCCTGCCCAGAGCACAGCGCATCGCACTGTCACCGTATTCCCCCGCACACCGGGTGCGACAGACCCTCCCGCGCGAACGGGCGTTCAGCCGATCTGCTCCGTGAGCTCGAACCAGCGCAGTTCGAGTTCGTCGATCTGGGTCTGCTGTTCGTCGATCGCCTTCATCTTCTCGGCGAGGCCGGCGAAATCGGACTGATCGTGCTCCGCGAGCGCCTGCTTGGCCTTGTAGTTCTGCTGGGTGAGCTTCTGGATCCGGCGCTCCAGCGCGGAGACCTCTTTCTGCGCCGATCGCAGCGACGCGCCGTCGAGAGCCGAGGCCGTGGACGCGGCGGTCGCGACCGCCTTCGACGTCGCCGCACCCTTGGCGACGTTCGACTGCTGCAGCTGACGCAGGCGCAGATACTCGTCCACGCCGCCGGGAAGATGGCGCAGATGCCCGTCGAGCAGCGCGTACTGCTGATCGGTGACGCGCTCGAGGAAGTAGCGGTCGTGCGAAACGACCAGGAGAGTGCCCGACCAGGAGTCGAGGAGGTCCTCGATCGCGGCCAGCATGTCGGTGTCGAGATCGTTGGTGGGCTCGTCGAGGATCAGCACGTTCGGCTGGTCCAGCAGGACCAGCAGGAGCTGCAGGCGTCGCTGCTGACCACCGGAGAGATCCTTGACGGGAGTGGAGAGCTGCGCCGAGTCGAACCCGAGCCGCTCGAGCAGCTGCCCCGGGGTGAGATCCTGCGCCTTCGAGCCCGATCCCATCGTGTACGAGGTGCGCAGCCGTGAGATCACGACGCGGACCGGCTCGCGCCGCACGTCCTCGAGCTCGTCGAGGCGCTGGGTGAGGGTCTTGACCACCACGGTCGAGCCGCGCTTGACGCGGCCGACCGTCGGCTCGATCGTGCCGGAGATGAGTCCGAGCAGCGTCGACTTCCCGGCGCCGTTGACACCGAGGATGCCGGTGCGCTCTCCCGGAGCGATCCGCCACTCGATGTCGCGGAGCACGACCTTGTCCTCGAGGTTGATCCCCGAGGGCGGGTAGGTCACGCCGACGTCGAGCAGGTCGACCACATCCTTGCCGAGACGCGAGACCGCGAGCGACTGCAGGGAGACCTTGTCGCGAATCTCGGGGACATCGGCGATGAGCTCGTTGGCCGCGTCGATTCGGAACTTGGGCTTGGCCGTGCGGGCCGGGGCCCCGCGACGGAGCCACGCGAGCTCCTTGGTCGCGAGGTTCTGACGCTTCGCCTCGGTGGCCGCCGCCATCCGGTCGCGCTCGACGCGCTGCAGGATGTAGGCCGCGTAGCCGCCCTCGAAGGGCTCGACGATGCGGTCGTGCACCTCCCAGGTCTCGGTGCAGATCTCATCGAGGAACCACCGGTCGTGTGTCACGACCAGGAGCGCCCCGGAGTTGCCCGACCAGCGCTTCTTGAGGTGCCCGGCGAGCCATGTGATGGCCTCGACGTCGAGGTGGTTGGTGGGCTCGTCGAGGGCGATGACGTCCCAGTCACCGGCGAGCAGCTTGGCCAGGGAGACGCGGCGCCGCTGCCCTCCGCTGAGCGAGCCGATCTCGGCATCCCACGGCAGATCCGTGAGCAGACCTTCGATGACGTCGCGCGTCCGGGCGTCACCGGCCCACTCGTACTCGGGGGTGTCGCCGACCACGGCCTGACTGATCGTGAGGTCGTCGGAGAGCGTGTCCGCCTGCGAGAGCACCCCGATCGTGGTGCCGCCGCGGACCGTCACACGACCGGAGTTGGGCTCTTTGAGCCCGGCGAGCATGCCGAGGAGACTGGACTTGCCGTCGCCGTTGCGGCCGACGATGCCGATCCGGTCCCCCTCCTCGATGCCGAGGGTCACGGAGTCGAAGACGACCCTGGTCGGGTATTCGAGATGTAGGGCTTCTGCCCCGAGAAGATGTGCCATGTCCTCTCCAGGGTAGTCGTCTGCGGGCGACCGCCAGCCCTCGAGAGCGAGGAGGGTTCTCCGCCGCTCCGTTCCGACGAGTGGTCACCGACCGATCCCGTCCGACCTAAACTCGACGGGTGCCATGGAAACGCCGGGTGTTCTCCCTCTCACTGGACGATCACACGGCGAAGCTGGTGCGGTCGAGATGGCGGCCGGGCCGCTACGAGCTCCGCGTCGATGGAATCCCCCAGTCGGTCGTCTCGATGACCGACCCCACCGCCCTCGAGTATGCGTACACCCGGCACATCGCCCGCGCGATGGATGCCGCCGCGGAGCCGGGCGCCCCGCTGTTCACCGTGCATCTGGGAGCCGGAGCACTCACGCTGGCGCGCTACGTCGAGGCCACACGGGCCGGATCCCCCCAACTCGTGGTCGAGTTCGAGCCCGCGCTGTATGCGGCGGTGATCGCCGCGCTGCCCCTGCCTCCCGGCTCCGACGTCCGCGTCGTGTTCGGCGATGCGCGGGCGGTCGCGGACGCGGATCTTCCGGAAGGGGGGCCATCGCCGGTGCCGTCAGCGCCGCCCTCCGGACTCGACGCCGCCGCGTCCGTTCGCACCGCCGTGGGCGCCGACTGGGTGGGGGCGGGCTTCACCGTCGTCGATCTCTGGGATGCCGCCGTCATCCGACATCACGTCGCCAGCCAGGAGTTCTACCGTCGGGTCGCCGCCCGCTCGGCCGCGACGGGCGTCGTCGCCGTGAACCTGCTCGACGGGCATCCGTTCGAGTACTCGCGTCGGCAGGCGGCCACCCTCGGCTCCGTGTTCGCCCACGTCGCCGTCGTTCTCGCGGCGGGTCCGGACGATGAGGAAGGGCCGCTCGGCAACGTCGTCGTCTTCGCGAGCGATGAGCCGCTCGACATCGTGACGACGCCCGGCCTGTTCGATGCACCGCGACCGCACGTCCTGCACGGCGGTCCGCTGACCTCCTGGATCGCCGGCGCACGCGTCATGACCGACGCGGACGGCACGGACTCCCCGCGCCCCGACGACCCGATCTGGGACTGACGCCCCGCGTCCGGGTCAGGCGCGCTGCACGGCCTCCAGCGTCGTGATCCCGCGGTCCGCCAGTGCCGGCGCATCCGCCGCGACCCGCGACGTCACCACGGTGACCGGCTCGCCCTGCTCCCGCAGATCGTGCCAGCGCTCGAACACCGCACCGCCCGGCGCCAGGTCGGTGCGAGAGAGCGGAAGGTCGGCATCGTCCACATCGACGACCACGCCGACCGTACGAGGGAGAACCGAGGCTCCCGCCCCGGACCGTGCCTCGGCGACCAGCTCGGCGAAGCGCCGCCCGAGAGGCTTCACCGTGTTGTCGACGTCGAGGAGACCGAGCGAGTACTCCAGATCCTTGTAACCCCCGAGGGCCCGCGACACGTCATGCGAGCACCACCAGGTGATTCCGTAGAGGCCCGGCGTCGTGAGCGCGGCCTCGACCGTGCGCGTGGCGAACTCCGGCATCTCGTGGTCCGCAAGGTTCATCGAGGGCGCACCGACCTCCTGCAGCCAGACCTGTCGCTGCAGGTCCGTCGCGAACGCCTTCGAGAGCTCGATCATCCACTCCGCGTGCCGGACGGACTGCGGGGCGAGCCCGCCGTAGCGCGTGGCCGTGCCGAATCCGTACTGGTTCGCCGGGCGTGCGCTCCGCGGTGTCGGCAGTCCGCACACGCGATCCGGCAGGGTCTGGCCGATCGCCCTGGCCGTGGAGGGTCTGGTCGGCGGCGCCGAGGACCGCGTCCGCTGTCTTCGGATGTGGTGGCAGACGATGAAAGAGCCGCCCGGGTCAGATGACCCGGGCGGCTCCGTCGTGACTCAGTGATTACTGGTAGGACTGCACGATCTCGAGCAGGCTCGGGACGTTGGCGTACGCCTCCAGAGCGTTCTCCTGGGTGACGATGATCGGGTCGAGCAGGTATGCCGGGACGACCTTCTTGCCGTTGTCGTACTGCTCGGTGTCGTTGACGTCGACTTCCTCGCCCTTCTGGAGCTGGCCGACCATCTTGATGGACTGGTCGACGAGGAGCGCGGTGTCCTTGTTGATCGTGGAGTACTGGATGCCCTCCATGATCGACTTGACCGACTCGACCTCGGAGTCCTGACCCGTGACGACCGGAACCGGCTTGCCGGCCTGCTGCACCGACGTGATGATGGCGCGGGCGAGCGTGTCGTTCGGGGAGAGGACGCCGTCGAGCATCTCGGAGCCGTACGAGGACGTGAGCAGCGAGTCCATGCGGCGCTGCGCGTTCTCGGGCTTCCAGCCCTCGGTCGCCGTCTGAGCGATCTCGGTCTGACCCGAGACGATGTTCAGCGTGCCGTCATCGATCTTCGGCTGGAGCACGTCCATCGCACCGTTGAAGAACACCGGGGCGTTGGCGTCGTCCGGCGAGCCGGAGAACAGCTCGATGTTGTACGGAGCCTCGTGGTCGGAGCGCTCGGCGAGACCGTCGAGCAGGGCCTGGCCCTGGAGCTGGCCGACCTTGAAGTTGTCGAAGGCGACGTAGTAGTCGACGGCCTCGGTGTTCTCGATCAGGCGGTCGTACGCGATCACCGTGACGCCGGCGTCGCGGGCGGCCTCGACCTGCGTGGACAGCTGCTTGCCGTCCTTCGCGCCGATGATGATGACCTTCGCCCCACCGGTCACCATGGCCTGGATCTGGTTCTGCTGCTCGGCGACCGTGTTGCTGGCCGGTGCGTACTGCACGTCGGCCTTGAACCCGGCCTCTTCGAGACCGTCGGTGAACAGCTGGCCCGCGAGGACCCAGTTCTCCGAGGTCTTGTCCGGAAGCGCGACACCGATCGTGGCGCCGGCGTCGAAGCCTGCTGCGGCCTCCTCGCCCTCTCCGGAACCCGTGCCGCCGCCGCGCTCCGAGGAGCAGCCGGTGAGGGCAAACGCGCCTGCGACGACAAGCGCTGTCGTCGACAGAAGAATTTTCTTCATGTGATCTCTTTCTCTGGTGTGTGAAGGTCTCATCGCGCGTGCGGCACGCGAATCGACCCCTACTTTCCGCGCGTCTCGTCGACGGCGGGGGCTTCGTACTTCTGGTTGGTCGGGTAGTTCGCCTTCGGGTCGAAGGTCTCGAGCGCAGGATCGTCCTTGCGTCCGAAGCGGCGGGTCATGAAACCGATGAGCGACGGGCGGCCCTGCTGCTTGTTCCAGACGTCGACGCCGACCGCGAGCAGGAGCACGAGGCCCTTGATCATGGAGACCACGTCGGCTCCGGCGCCGAGCAGCGCGAGTCCGTTGTTCAGGAAGGCCATCACGAGACCACCGATGATCGACCCGATCACGGTTCCGATACCACCGGAGACAGCCGCGCCACCGATGAACACGGACGCGATCGCGTCGAGCTCCCACCCGTTTCCGTCCTGCGGTCCCGAGGCCGTGGCGCGGGAGACGTAGATCATTCCGGCGAGGGCGGCGAGCACCGACATGTTCATCATGACGAAGAAGTCGACCCAGCGGTCCTTCACGCCCGAGAGGCGTGCGGCCTGACGGTTGCCGCCGACCGCGTAGATGTGACGGCCGAAGACCGTGTTGCTCGTCATGAACGTGTACAGGATCACGAGCAGCAGCAGGATCACGCCGGAGATCGGGAAGCTGGTGCCCTCACGCCCCGTGGCGAACAGCCAGCCGGCGATGAGGATCACGACCGAGATCAGGACGACCTTCGTGGTGCTCACCCATGCGGGGGCCATCTCCGACCCCATCTTGCGCTGGGCGCGGCGCGTGCGGATCTCGGAGATGACGATGACGGCGACGCCGATCAGCGCCAGCACCATGGTCAGGACGTTGAAGGGGACCGGGATGAACGGAAGCTCCGGCAGGTAGCCGGCACCGATCACGCGGAAGCCGTCGGGAACGGGGATCGACTGCGAGTCGCCCACCCACTGGTTCGCTCCGCGGAAGAACAGCATGCCGGCCAGGGTCACGATGAACGCCGGCACTCCGACGTACGCCACCCAGAAGCCCTGCCAGGCCCCGACCAGCACGCCGACACCGAGGCCGAGCAGGATCGCGAGCGGCCAGGGGAGGTTACCGTCCGACATCGCCTTCGCCACGATGATGCCGGTGAAGGCGGCGACGGAGCCGACGGACAGGTCGATGTGTCCCATGATGATGACCATCACCATGCCGATCGCGAGGATCAGGATGTAGGAGTACTGGTTGACGACGTTGATCAGGTTCCCCGACGACAGTGTCAGACCCTGTCCCTTGAAGATCCAGGTCAGCAGCTGGAAGACGACCAGGATGACGACGAGGCTGCCGAGGATGCCGAACTGGCGCAGCGTCGACTGTCCGCCTCCGAACATCTTCGTGATGTCCTTGAAGTGGAAGCCGCGCTTGGCGGTGGTGGAGTCGGTGGTCATGCGGATGCTTTCTGGGTCGCGGAGGTCATGCTGCGCATGAGGGCCTCGGGTGTCGCCTGGTCGGCCGGGATGCAGTCGGTGACCCGACCTTCGAAGACGGTGTAGATGCGGTCGGAGATGCCGAGGAGCTCGGGCAGTTCGCTGGAGATGACGATGACGCCTTTGCCCTGCGCCGCGAGCTCGTTGATGATCGCGTAGATCTCGTACTTCGCGCCGACATCGATACCGCGGGTGGGCTCGTCGAGGATGAGCAGGTCGGGATCGGTGAACATCCACTTGGCCAGCACGACCTTCTGCTGGTTGCCTCCCGACAGCTTGCCGACGCCCTCTTCGACCGACGGCGTCTTGATGCGCAGCGCCTTGCGGTACTGCTCGGCGACGGCGTATTCCGACCGGGCGTCGACGACACCGCGACGGGCGATCTTCGAGAGCTTGGCCGACACGGTGGCGCGCTTGATGGTGTCGAGCAGGTTGAGTCCCAGCACCTTGCGGTCCTCGCTGACGTACGCGAGGCCGTGCTTGATCGCGGATGCGACGTCGGGGAGCGTGATCTCCTGGCCGTCCTTGATCATGGTGCCGGACAGATAGGTGCCGTACGAGCGCCCGAAGATGCTCATCGCGAACTCGGTGCGCCCCGCGCCCATGAGCCCGGCGATCCCGACGACCTCGCCGCGGCGGACGTTGATGCTCGAGCCCTTCACGACCGTGCGCTCGGAGACCGTCGGGTGCTGCACCCACCAGTCCTTGACCTCGAAGAACACCTCGCCGATCTCGGGCGTGCGGTCCGGGTACCGGCTCTCGAGCGAGCGGCCGACCATGCCGCGGATGATGCGGTCCTCGTTGATCTCTCCGCGCGAGATGTCGAGCGTCTCGACCGTGCGTCCGTCGCGGATGATCGTGATCTCATCCGCGATCTGCTCGATCTCGTTGAGCTTGTGGCTGATGATGATCGACGCGATGCCCTTGGCCTTGAGGCCCAGGATCAGGTCGAGCAGGTGCTGGGAGTCGTTCTCGTTGAGCGCGGCGGTCGGCTCGTCGAGGATCAGCAGCTTGACGTCCTTGTTCAGCGCCTTCGCGATCTCGATCAGCTGCTGCTTGCCGACGCCGAGGGTCTTGATCGCGACGTCCGGGTCCTCGTTGAGGCCGACGCGCGCGAGCAGTTCGAGCGCCCGCTGCTTCTGCGCCTGCCAGTCGATCCGGCCGAAGCGACGGATCTCGTTGCCGAGGAAGATGTTCTCGGTGACGGACAGCTCCGGGATGAGAGCCAGCTCCTGGTGGATGATCACGATGCCGGCATGCTCGCTGGCCGCGATGTCCTTGAAGCGCTGCTCACGGCCGTAGAGAAGGATCTCGCCCTCGTACGTGCCGGCCGCGTACACGCCGGACAGCACCTTCATCAGGGTGGACTTCCCCGCGCCGTTCTCGCCGCAGATCGCGTGGATCTCACCGCTGCGAACGGTGATGGAGACGTCGGAGAGAGCTTTCACCCCCGGGAACTCCTTGGTGATGCTGCGCATCTCCAAGAGCGGACCTGAAACAGTCGGCAACGTTGCTGTAGTGCTCACGGATCTTCCTCGGTACGTGCGGTCACCTTCGATGTGACCGTTCACATTGATTACATCGTCCAATGCGGAGCGGACCGTGTCAAGTCCGCACCGATATTTCGTGTTGCTACCGTGACCCGGACGATTCGCGCAGGCGCAGCGTCGTCTGGAGGGGGCCGAATGTCGGCAATGCTTCGCCGCGGATCTGCGCCAGGAGGATCGTGACCGCTCGTCGCCCGAGCTCCGGGAACTCCTGATGCACGGTGGTGAGCGTCGGGGCGACGTGGGCCGCCACCGGCACATCGTCGAACCCCACGACGCTCACGTCGTCGGGCACGCGGACCCCGGCGTCCCGGAAGCCGTGGAGCAGTCCGATCGCCATCAGGTCGTTCGCGGCGAACACGGCGGTGAAGTCGCGGCGACGGGACAGCTCCTGCCCGGCGAAGTAGCCGAAGTCCGCCGTCCAGTCCCCGCGGATCGGCGGGAACGTGGGCAGATCGGCCTCCCGCAGGGCGTCGAGGTAGCCCCGCATGCGCGACTCCGCCTCGATCCAGTCCTGCGGACCGGCCAGGTGAAGGATGTCGCTGTGGCCCAGCCCGATCAGGTGTTCGGTCGCCGCTTTGGCCCCCGCCACCTGGTCGGCCGAAAGGCTGACGCCGTCGGAACCGGACGCCGTCTGGAGCGTCACGAACGGCATGGAGACGTCCATGCCGCGCAGGACATGGAAGACGCGCACCTGCGGCGCGAGCACGACGATGCCGTCGACCTGCTCCCGCGCGAGCTGGCGAACGGCCGTGCCGATCGCCTCCGGGGTCGTGGACGGCAGATTGAGGGTCGAGACCGAATAGCCCTCCTCGCGCGCCGCGTCTTCGATGCTGGCGATCGAGGACGTCGGCCCGAACTCCCCGATCGTGGCAGAGAGGATGCCGAGCATGTTCGACTTGCTGGTCACCAGCGCACGGGCTGCCAGATTCGGCCGGTAGTCGAGCACCGAGATCGCATCGAGGACCTTGGCCTTGGTCTCCGGACGGATGCTGGCATGGTCGTTCAGGACACGCGAGACGGTCTGGTGGGAGACCCCCGCCAGGCGCGCGACGTCACGGATACTCGGCAACCGGGCGCGATCGGAAGCGCTGGACATCGCAGCCTCCTCGCATGTGCACGGTCACATCTCCTCCTCATTATGTCCCGGGAACTCGTTTCGCGCATATCGCCGTGTCGGCGGGGAGACGCCGGCGGGCTCCGCCCCTCGTCGCTCCGGCCTGCTCCATCGAAAAGAGAAATCCGTCAGGACCCGGAAGTTTCGCTAGACTGACCACTACAGAAGCGGTCCGTCGTAGCTCCGCACCCGATGAACGCTCGCCCGAGGGGGGACTCTCTACCCGTCCTGGCCTGCCGCCGAGCGTATGGCGACAGGAACAGCCATGAGCGCCCCCCGAAGAGCGTTTTTGACACTCACCGCAGCGAGCCTGCTCTGTGCCGGCATCATCGCCGCCACAGTCACGACGACAGACCCCCGGTGGTGGGAGCTGTACTTCAGCCGCCTGGGCATGACGGACGACTTCTCCGCCATGCTCTTCAACGGCGGAGTGATCGCGGCCGGCGCGACGATCACGGTGTCCGCGATCATGATGCGGCTCTGGCTGCTGCGGTGGCTCATGACGGATCCGACATCCTCCCGGCACGCGGCACGGGTCGTGCCCCTGTTCGTCGCGCTGCTCGGACTCAGCCTCACCGGCATCGGGGTCTTCCCGCTCTCGCTCGACAAGGTGGTGCACGACACCGCGGCCAACGGCATGCTGCTGTCGTTCGCCGCGTTGCTGATCGTGCACCGGCTCTTCCTGCGCTCCCTGTCTCGTGCGCTCAGTGTCCTCGCGATCATCGCCGGCTGCAGCCTGATCCTCGCCATGGCCGCGATGGCCGCCGGATTCATCAACCTCACCGTGTTCGAAGCCATCGGATTCACGGCGATCCTGACCTGGGTGCACCTGCTCGAAAAGCACGTGAAGCGCCTGTCCCCCGCGGTCGGCCCGATACGCTCAGCAAACTCACAGCGATTTTTTGTGTCCCCCATTTGGGGGACAAGCAAAGTCGCTGTAATGTCGTTCCCGTAGCTGGGGCTACACGGGGAAGCGTCTGGGGCGCGGAACCATTCGAAGTGAGGCAGCACCGCCACGTCCCTTGTGGCGAGCCCCCTCTCGAGAGCCGGTTGGGGAACCGGAGATCTCGAGAGGGGCTGCCCGCTCCGGCACCCGCCCGGTCACGAAATGATGCGCGCGCCCGGCACCGGCCCGTGCACATGGATTGCCTCCCGACCGGACAGGTGCAGTTCGTCCTGCACCTCGCGCGCCGCATCGGGGTCGGCGCAGAGCAGCGCGACCGTGGGTCCGGAACCTGACACGATGCCCTGCAGGGCACCCGCGCGCACTCCGGCCCGAATGGTCTCGTCGAGGTCCGGACGTTCGAACACCGCAGCGGCCTGCAGGTCATTGAGCAGGGTCTCGGCGAGCTGCGCCGGATCCCCCGCTCGCAGCGCCTGCAGCACCGGGATCGGGACGTCGAGGGAGAGCGGCGGATCGTCCGCCAGCGCGCCCTCGGCGTCACGCAGCGCATCGAGCCTCCCGTACACGGCCGGCGTGGACAGCCCTTGCGGGCTCGTCACGAGTACCCAGTCGAAACGCCCACGGGCGAGCGCCGGATTGAGCTGGTCGCCCCGCCCCGTGCCCACCGCGGTTCCCCCGTGCAGGGCGAACGGCACATCCGCCCCCAGCCGCGCGGCCAGATCATGCAGGCGTGCCGGCGACAGATTGGTGCCCCACAGGGCATCACAGGCCACGAGCGCCGCCGCGGCATCCGCCGACCCTCCGCCCATGCCTCCCGCGACGGGCACGTTCTTGCGGATCTCGAGCGCCACTCCTCCGGGGTGATCGGTGGCGGTCGCCAACAGCTTCGCCGCGCGCATCGCCAGGTTGCGGTCGTCGAGCGGCACAGAACCGGCATCGTCGATTCCCGAGACCATCACGGAGAAGTCGTCCGCGGGGCGAGCGATCACATCCTCGAAGAGCGAGACCGCCTGGAACACCGTCGCGAGCGCGTGGTAGCCGTCGTCATGGCGACCGCCGACACCGAGATACAGGTTGATCTTTCCCGGTGCCCGTACCCGCACGGACTCGTTCGACACGGCGACGCTCATGACACCGGACCCGTCACAGCTCCGCGGACTTCGCCCACAGGTCGACGTCGATCGACCCCGCGAGCTCGTCGATGCGGGCCAGCTCCCCCGCGGTGAAGTCGGGCCCGTGCACCGCGGCGATGTTCTCGTCGAGCTGCGACGGCCGGGAGGCGCCGATGAGTGCCGAGGCGACGACGGGATCGCGCAGCGTCCACTGCAGGGCGAGCTGGGCGAGAGACTGACCACGATCGCGCGCCACCTCGTTGAGCGAGCGCAGGGTCGCAACAGCGTCCGCGGTGAGCGGTCCATCGGGCAGCGAACCGCGCTGCTGGGCCCGATCGGCCGTGCCGTCCCCGAGGTACTTGTCGGTCAGCAGCCCCTGCGCGAGCGGGGTGAACGCGATCGCCCCCACTCCGTTCGTCCGCAGCGTGTCGGTGAGTCCGTTCTCGACCCAGCGATTGAGGATCGAGTACGCCGGCTGATGGATGACCAGAGGCGTGCCCAGCTCCGCGGCCACGTCGACGGCCTCCTGCGTGCGCTCGGCGCTGTAGGACGAGATGCCGACGTACAGCGCTTTGCCCTGGCGCACGAGGGTGTCGAGGGCGGCGACGGTCTCCGCCACCGGGGTCACCGGGTCTGCCCGATGCGAGTAGAAGATGTCGACGTGGTCGAGTCCCATGCGGGTCAGCGACTGCTCCGCGCTGGCGAGGATGTACTTGCGACTCGCGAAGTCTCCGTACGGGCCGGGCCACATGTCCCATCCGGCCTTCGACGAGATGATGAGCTCGTCGCGGTAGGGGCGGAAGTCCTCGGCGAAGATACGACCGAAGTTCTTTTCGGCGGAGCCGTAGGGCGGGCCGTAGTTGTTGGCCAGGTCGAAGTGCGTGATGCCGCGGTCGAACGCGTGGCGCAACAGGGCGCGCTGGTTGTCGAGAGGGATGTTGTCGCCGAAGTTCCACCAGAGTCCGAGGGAGATCGGCGGCAGGTAGAGGCCGGACGTGCCGACCTGACGGTAGGCGAACTGCTGGTAGCGGCTCTCGTCCGCGGCATACGGACGGTGCAGCTCGGGGACATCGGGGCTGAAGCGCGGAGACTCGGTCACCGTGCCAGATTAGTCCCTGTCGCCCGCCTCGCTCATCGTGGCGGCGTGCTGCGCGATGCGGTGGTAGTCCTCGACCGTGAGGTCCTCACCCCGTGCCGTGGGGGCGACCCCGGCCGCGAGCAGCACCTCGGTGGCCGCGGCGGAGCTGCCGAAGTGACCCGAAAGCGCCTGGCGGAGCATCTTGCGTCGCTGATTGAACGCGGCATCCACGATCTGGAAGGTGCGGCGACGCTCGTCCTCGGATCCGCGCTCTCCGCTGGAACGATCGAAGCCGACCAGCAGACTGTCGACGTTGGGGACCGGCCAGAACACCTGGCGGGAGACCGTGCCGCACAGCCGCCAGTCGCCGTACCACGCGGCCTTGACGCTCGGTGAACCGTACACCTTCGATCCGGGGCCGGCGGCGATCCGCTCGGCCACCTCCGCCTGCACCATCACGACGCCCCGCTGCAGATAGGCGAAGTTCTCGAGGAAGTGCAGCAGCACCGGGACAGAGACGTTGTACGGCAGATTCGCGACGAGCACGGTCGGCTCCCCGGGGAGCTCCGTGATGCGAAGGGCATCGGCGTCGACGACGGTGAGCTTCCCGTCCTCCACACCGTGCTCCGCCGCCGTCTGCGCGAGCCGGGCGGCCAGACGGTGATCGATCTCGACGGCTGTGACGGAGGCCCCGGTCTCGAGGATCGCGAGGGTGAGCGATCCCAGGCCAGGGCCGACCTCCACCACCCGCTCGTTCGGCTGCACCCGAGCGGCGTGCACGATCTTGCGCACCGTGTTCGCGTCGGTGACGAAGTTCTGGCCGAGCTTCTTCGTCGGTGTGACGTCGAGCTCGGCGGCGAGGCGGCGGATCTCGGAAGCGCCGAGCAGGGTGACGGTCATCCTCCCATTCTCCCCCACCGCATCGATGTCTCCCGCCGGTCAGTAGTCTTCTCTGGTGCCCTCCCTCGGTGAACTCGTCGCGCCCCGCCGCATGGGCCGGGATTTCCGGTGGCTGCTCGCCTCCTCCTGGACGAGCAACGTCGGTGACGGTGTCGCACTCGCAGCCGCTCCCCTGCTGATCGCATCGATGACGTCGTCGCCGATCCTGGTGGCGGCCGGCGCGATCCTGCAGTTCCTCCCCTGGCTGCTGTTCGGACTGCACGCGGGCGCGATCGCCGACCGCTTCGACCGTCGGCGCCTCGTCATGGTCGCGAACGCGGCCAGAGCCCTCGTGCTCGCGGCCCTGTGCGTCTTCCTGGTCACGGGCGCCGCCAACATCGGGATCGTGCTCGCCGTCGCGTTCGTCTACGGCACCGCAGAGGTCTTCGTCGACACGGCGGGGAGCACCCTGCTGCCGATGCTCGTGAAGCCCGCCGATCTGGGGATCGGCAACGCGCGCCTGCAGGCCGGATACCTCGTGGCCAACCAGTTCGCCGGACCGCCGCTGGGCGCGTTCCTGTTCGCCGCGGGGACCGCCTGGCCGTTCCTGCTCGAGATCGTGTGCGTGAGTCTCGCGGTCGTGCTCATCTCGCGCATGGCGAAGACGCCCGTCCCGCCGCGGGAGACCGACGTCCGCACTCCCGTCCACACCGACATCGCGGAGGGGCTCCGCTGGCTGTGGCGCAATCCCCCGGTGCGCATGCTGGTGCTCATCATCCTGGTGTTCAACATCACGTGGGCAGCCCCCTGGGGCGTGCTCGTGCTGTACGCCACCGAGCACCTGCAGATGGGCGCGGTGGGCTACGGAGCGCTCACGACCGCGTCCGCGGCGGGCGGCATCCTCGCGACCCTCAGCTTCGGCTGGCTGGAGAGACACGTGTCCTTCGCGACGCTGATGCGGGTGGTGCTGTCGCTGGAGGTGCTCATGCACCTGTCGTTCGCGCTGACCACGACCGGCTGGGTCGCCCTCGTCATCATGTTCTTCTTCGGCGCGTACGCGTTCGTGTGGGGCACGATCTCCACGACCGTCCGGCAGCGCCTGGTTCCCGCCGAGCTGCAGGGGCGGGTGGCCTCGGTGAACATGGTCGGCGTGTTCGGCGGCATGGTCGTCGGGCAGGCGCTCGGCGGGGTCATCGCCCAGGTGTGGGGACTCACCGCGCCGTGGTGGTTCGCGTTCGTCGGCGCGGCTCTCACCCTGGTGCTGGTGTGGAAGCCGATCTCGCACATCGTGTCGGCGAGGCCCGTCACCGGCACCGGGCCCGACGACGCGGAACCCGCGAGTCAGTCGGCGAACGAACCGTAGACCCGCAGGGTGTTCTCGGCGAGCTGCGCGCAGAGCTCGTCGACCCCGATGCCGAGCTCAGCGGCCATGAAGCGCACCGTGATCGGCACGAGGTACGGCGCGTTCGGACGACCTCGCAGCGGCACCGGGGTGAGGAACGGCGCATCCGTCTCGACCAGGATCCGGTCCAGCGGCGTCACCGCGAGGGCGTCGCGCAGGTTCTGGGCGTTCTTGAACGTGACGTTGCCGGCGAAGGACAGGTGATAGCCGGCATCCGCGCAGATCCGCGCCATGGTGTCATCGCCCGAGAAGCAGTGGAAGACCGTCGTGTCCGGGGCGCCGACCCGGGCCAGCGTCTCCAGCACCGCCTCGTGCGCGTCGCGATCGTGGATCTGCATCGCGATGCCGTGCTTCTTCGCGATCGCGATGTGCGCCTCGAAGGAGGTGAACTGCGGGGCCCGACGCTCGGGCTCGGTGCGGAAGAAGTCGAGGCCCGTCTCGCCCACGGCGCGCACGCGGGGGTGCGGCGCGAGCTCGTCGATCACGGCGATCGCCTCGTCGAGACGACCGTCCTCCGCGTACGCGGGTGCGTCGTTCGGGTGGATCGCGACGGCGGCGAGCACACGCGGGTCGGATGCCGCGGCCTCGACCGCCCAGCGCGACGATTCGATGTCACCGGAGGCCTGGACGACCCCGGCGATGCCGACGGCCTGCGCGCGATCGAGCTGCTCGCTCAGCGACAGAGGTTCGTCGCCGTCGAGGATCTCCAGGTGCGCATGGTTGTCGTACACCGGCACCGCGAGCGGCTCCGGGGCCGCCGGATACCGGAGATCCTTGCGTCCGTCGCCGTCCCGCTGCTGCACGTACGTCATCTTCAGGCAGTCGACTCCACGCGCGGGAACAGGGGCGACAGGGTGGCGACGTCTGTGCCCGGCTGCAGGATGCCCCACGCCCCGGCCTCGCGGATCGGCTGATCCTGCAGGCTGCCGAGCGTCGCGTCCGCCCCGAGGGCGACCCAGAGCTTCTCGGTGGCCTGCGGCATGACCGGCGACAGCAGCACGGCCAGCGCTCGCAGCCCCTCCGCGCACGTGTAGAGCACGGTGCCGAGGCGCTCGCGCTGCTCCTCATCGCGCGCCAGAGCCCACGGCTCATTCTCGGTGATGTAGCCGTTGAGGGCGTCGACGATGGTCCAGATCGAGGTGATGGCCTCATCGATGCGGAACTGCTCGACCGCGGCATCCGCCCCCGCCGCGGCATCCGCGACGATCTTCTGGATCGCGAGGTCCTTGTCGGAATAGTCCGCCGCGGCCGGCACGACGCCGTCGAAGTACTTCTGGATCATGGCCGTGGTGCGGGAGGCCAGGTTGCCGAAGCCGTTCGCGAGCTCGGCCTGGTAGCGCGCCGAGAGGTCTTCCCAGGAGAACGAGCCGTCCTGTCCGAACGCGATCGCGGACAGGAAGTAGTAGCGGTAGGCGTCGGATCCGAACACGTCGGTGATCTCGGTCGGCGCGATGCCGGTGAGCTTCGACTTCGACATCTTCTCGCCGCCGACGAGCAGCCAGCCGTGCGCGAAGACGCCCTTGGGCACCTCGACTCCGGCGGCCATGAGCAGCGCCGGCCAGATGACCGCGTGGAAGCGCAGGATGTCCTTGCCGACCACGTGGTAGGCGGGCCACCGACGATCGAAGGTCTCCTGGTCGGAACCGTAGCCGATCGCCGTGGCGTAGTTGAGCAGCGCGTCGACCCACACATAGATGACGTGCGACTCGTCCCAGGGCAGCGGGATGCCCCAGTCGAACGTCGACCGCGAGATCGAGAGGTCTTTGAGCCCCTGGCTCACGAAGGAGATCACCTCGTTGCGGGCGGAGTCGGGGCGCACGAAGTCGGGCTGCGTCTTGTAGAGCTCGAGCAGGCGGTCCTGGAACTCGCTGAGCTTGAAGAAGTAGTTCTTCTCCTGCAGCAGCTCGAGGGGCTTCGAGTGGATCGCGCAGACCTTCAGGCCTTCGAAGGGTCCCGTGCCGTCGACGATCTCCGCCTCGGGCTTGAACTCCTCGCAGCCCACGCAGTAGAGCGCCTCGTACTCGCCGGCGTAGATGTAGCCGCGGTCGTACAGGCGCTGGAAGAACGTCTGCACGTTCGTCTCGTGGCGCTCCTGCGTGGTGCGGATGAAGTCGTCGTTGGCGACGTCGAGGGTCGTCAGCAGCGGGAACCACGCCTCGCTGACCAGCTTGTCGACCCACTCCTGCGGCGTGACGTTGTTCGCCGCCGCGGCGCGCAGCATCTTCTGCCCGTGCTCGTCCGTGCCCGTCAGCATCCAGGTGTCGTCGCCCGCCTGGCGGTGCCAACGCGCGAGCGTGTCGACCGCCACCGAGGTGTACCCGTGGCCGATGTGCGGCACATCGGAGGGGTAGTAGATGGGCGTGGTGATGTAGAACGATTCGCCTGCGGGCATGGGGACAATTCTAGGTGGGATGCCGGGGGTGGTTACGCGCCGTCGAAACGGTCGCGATCGCCCCTCAGCTCACCGTCACGTCGACGCGATGCCAGCCCTGCGCGCCGTCGGGCGCCGGGGCGGCCGGCTGAGAGGTCTGGGTGTCGCCGTCGACGCTGATCGCGCGGCATTCGATCGTGTGCCGCCCGCTCTCCGCCGTCCACGGGATGCTCCACTGCACCCAGGTGTCGGCCGAGATCGCCTCCGCGAGGTCGGCGCGCTGCCACTCCCCCTCATCGACGCGGACCTCGACCCCGGCGACCCCGATGTGCTGCTGCCACGCCATTCCGGCGATCACCGCGTCGCCCGCCTCGACCGGCCGGCCCCCACGGGGCACATCGATGCGCGACTGGAGCTTGATCGGACCGCGCTCGGACCACCCGCGCGGCGTCCAGTAGGCCATCGCGCGATCGAAGCGCGTGACCTCGAGCTGCGTGACCCACTTCGTCGCCGACACGTAGCCGTACAGGCCGGGGACGACCATCCGCACCGGGAATCCGTGTTCGACCGGCAGCGCGTCGCCGTTCATGGCGATGGCCAGCAGCGCGTCGCGCTCGTCGGTGAGGGCCTCCAGCGGGGTGGAGGCGGTGAAGCCGTCGGCCGAGGTCGACAGCACCATGTCGGCGTCGGCCTGCACGCCCGCGCGGGCCAGCAGTTCGCGAATCGGGTGCCCCAACCAGAGGGCGTTGCCGATCAGGGAACCGCCCACCTCGTTCGACACGCAGGCGAGCGTGACGTGCGACTCCGTCATCGGCAGGGCGAGCAGTTCGTCCCAGGTGATCGTGACCTCGCGATCGACCATGCCGTGGATGCGGAGCGACCAGTCCGCCGGATCGACCTGCGGCAGGACGAGAGCCGTGTCGATCCGGTAGAAGTCGACGGTCGGGGTCACGACGGGGGCGAGACCGGGGATGCCGAGCTCGGCGGCGGCGGGCACGGGCGCTGCCGCGGCCGTCGGTTTCGGCAGCCGCAGCGCCTCACGCACGGCCTCGATCGACCGGGATGCCCCGCGCGCCACGTTCCCGACCGCGAGCGCGACCAGACCGGCGGCCGCTGTGCCGGCCGTCCAGAGGAGGAAGCGGCGGCGGTCGTCATGGTCCGGGGCGAAGCCCGCGATCGGACGGAGTCTGCGTGTCAGCATCCGCAGCGCGACGACGGCGACGACGGCCGCGACCAGCCCCGGCAGCCACGCGAACGGTCCCGCGCCGGGGCGGATCATCGCGACCACGAGCGCCAGCACGCCGAGACCGCCGAGGATCACCGATCCCACGCCGACCCGCCAGGACTCGAGGATGCCGGCTGCCGCCGCGACGGCCCCGAGGACCACGGCGATCCCCGTGAGGAGGGCCGCCTTGTCGCCCGTGCCGAACAGCGCGATCGCGGTGTCCTTCGCCCAGCTCGGCGCGAGATCGATCAACCCGCTCCCGATCACGCCGAACGGGCTCGCGCGGGGTTCGACGACGGCGGCGACGAGCTCGGCCAGGCCGACGGCGACGACCGCCGCGCTCAGCCCCGCCGCCGCCGAGCGGAGCCTCTCACCGCGAGTCGTGCGGGTCTCTTGCGTCATGAACCGAGCGTAACCCCGTCCCACGCCCACCCGGCTCGGCCTCGTGCGCCTCCCTCGGCCGAATCGCGGGGATTCGGCCGAGGGAAGTGCGATCGGACGAGGGAAGCCGAGCAGAGCGGGGGCGGGCAGCGGGGCCGGGTCAGAGGCCGTTGCGCCTGGCGACCTCTCCCAACCAGGCGAGCGAGGGCTTCGGCGAGCGCTCGAACGTCTCGTGATCGAAGCCGATCAGGCCGAACGTCGGCGCGAAGCCGCTGGCCCACTCGTAGTTGTCGAGCGCGCTCCAGTGCTGATAGGCCCGCACATCGATGCCGTCGGAGATCGCGCGATGCAAGCCCTCCAGCGCTCCCTGCGTGTAGGCGATGCGGCGCGTGTCGTCGGCCGTGGCGATGCCGTTCTCGGTGACCAGGACCGGCACGCCGCCGCTGCGCTCCCAGGCGCTGCGCACACCCAGCTCGAGCGCCTCGGGGAAGAACTCCCACCCCGTGAGCGTGGTTTCCACGTCGTCCGCGACCTGGCGTGGCCCCTCCGGACCGATGAAGGTGCGGGTGTAGGCCTGCACGCCGACGAAGTCGTCGCCGGCGGACTGCTCCAGATACCAGTGGTCACGGGGGTCGCCGTACGCGGCGAGCATCTCGTCGGCACCGGGCTCGCCGGTGGAGTGGAAGGCCTGCGTCGCGATGGTCCAGCCCGCCTGCACGCCGGAGACCGAGTGCAGGATGTCGGATGCCCGGCGGTGCGCCGCGAGCAGGGTGTCGGCGACCGCGAGATCGGGGTTGGGGAGGCCGTAGGCGACGAGATTCGCGGCATCCTCTCCCCCGGCGAGCATCGCGGCGATGTTGGGCTCGTTGATCGTGCACACGTAGGTCACGTCGTCGAGGATCGGGAGCACGGTCTCGACGTAGCGCGCGAACAGATCGACCGCGTCATCCGCGCGCCAGAAGCCGTCCTTCTGGAACCACTGCGGCACCGTGAAGTGCATCAGGGTGACGGTGGGGTCGAGGCCGTGCTCGCGTGCGGTGTCGATCATGCGGCGATAGTGGTCGAGCATGGCGCGCGAGACGAACCCGCGCTCGGGCTCGATCCGTGCCCACTCCACCGAGAAGCGGTAGGAGTTGAGCCCCGCCTCGGCGAGCAGGCGCATGTCCTCCGGGTACCGGTGGAAGTGGTCGGCGGCGTCGCCCGAGGGCTCCACCATCGGCGAACCGGGAGCGTGCTCCATGGTCCACCAGTTGCTGGTCGTGTTGTTCCCCTCCACCTGATGGGCTGCGGTCGCAGCGCCCCAGAGAAAGCCGTCAGGGAATGTGAGCACGAGTGCTCCTCTCTTTCGAGTTCGCGAGTGTCGGGTACGTGACTATCGGGTTCGGGCCGGGTTGGGCACGGCATCCAGCAGCTGGACCGTGTACGGATCCTCGGGATGCTGCAGCACCTGGGAGGTCTCGCCGCGCTCCACGACG
This sequence comes from Microbacterium sp. TW_SC_2, assembly GCF_055361165.1. Classification (NCBI taxonomy): domain Bacteria; kingdom Bacillati; phylum Actinomycetota; class Actinomycetes; order Micrococcales; family Microbacteriaceae; genus Microbacterium; species Microbacterium sp. TW_SC_2. Next base: position 2,280,080 of record NZ_CM143952.1, read on the forward strand.
CGTCCGCTGTTGAGCACGAGGATGTTCTCGGTGACGAGTCGTGCGCTCAGCAGATCGTGCGTGATGTAGAGCATGCTGATGCCCCACCGCTCGCGGAGATCCTCCAGCAGCGCCAGCACGCCGGCGCGCAGCGAGACGTCGAGCATCGACACCGGCTCATCCGCGATCAGCACCTGCGGATCGCTCGCGAGAGCACGGGCGATCACGACGCGTTGCCGCTGTCCGCCCGAGAGCTGATGCGGCAGCTTCGCCGCGAACTGCTCGACCGGGGTGAGCCCCACCGTCTCCAGCAGTTCCAGGACCCGCGCCCTGGCCTCCTGACCTCGGAGCGGCGTGTAGTTGCGGATCGGACGGCTCAGCGCGTACTCCACCGTGTGCAGCGGATTCAGTGCCGAATACGGGTCCTGGAACACCATCTGCACGTCCTTGCGCAGGTCGCGCAGGCCCTTCCGGCGGAGGGTGGCGACGTCGACGTCGCCGAAGCGCACGGTGCCCGACGTCGGCTTCTCGACGCCGGTGATCAGCTTCGCGAGGGTCGACTTGCCCGATCCCGATGCCCCGACCAGCGCGAGCGCCTCGCCCGGTTCGAGCCGGAACGACACCTCGTCGACCGCGGTCACGGGCTGCTCGCCGCGGCGGGGCGCGGGATAGTGCTTCGACACCCCCTCGACGACGATCGCGGCGTCCGCGCGGCGGGTGTCGCGCGGAGACACGGTGGGGACCGTCTCGGTGACATCCGTGCGCGCACGGCCCTCGCGGCGCCGGGTGCCGAGATCCACGAAGCCCGGGATGGAGATCGTCTCCGCCCGCGGGTCGGCATAGTGGCTCAGCAGCATCCGCGTGTACTCGTCCTGCGGATTCTCCAGGATGTCGCGGCTCGAGGCATCCTCCACGATGCGCCCCTCGTGCATCACCATCACACGGTCGGTGGCCTCCATCACGATGCCGAGGTCATGGCTGATCAGGATCGCCGTGAAGTGCTCGGCCTGCTGCAGGTCGCGGATCGTGTCCATGACGGCGTGCTGGACGAGCACGTCGAGCGCCGTGGTCGGCTCGTCGAAGACCATCAGCTGCGGCTCGAGCGAGAGAGCGAGGGCGATCGACGCTCGCTGGCGCATACCACCAGAGAGCTCGCCCGGGTAGCGCGAGAGCACGGCGGCGTCCAGGCCGACCTTGCCGACCAGCTCCCGGGCACGCGCCTCGCGGGCGTCCTTGGGCACATGCCCGTGCGCCGCGAAGATGTCCTGGAAGTGGTTGCCGACGGTGCGGACCGGGTTGAGCGCGTTCATGCCCGATTGCAGCACCATCGCGAACCCGCCCTGCCGCTGGCGGCGGAGCTCCTCCGCATCGAGCTCGCGGATGTCGCGGCCGCCGAACAGGATGCGTCCGCCGCTGATGCGCGCCGGCGGCTTCTGCAGCCGCGTGAGCGCGAAGCCCAGCGTCGACTTGCCCGAACCGGACTCGCCGACCAGACCCACGAACTCGCCGCGGCGCAGGGTGAACGACACGTTCTCGACCGCGGTCACCGGGGTGGTCCCCGGCGAGGCGTACTCGACCGAGAGTCCCCGCACGTCCAGCAGCACGTCGCTCTCGCGCACGTCGATGTCCTCACTCATGGCGGTCATCGTCCCTTCCCTTCTCGCAGGCGCGGATTGGAGATGCCGTCCACGCCGAAGTTGATCAGCGTGAGGCTCAGTGCGAGCAGCGCGATGCAGAGACCGGGGGCGAACAGCAGCAGCCACTGGCCGGTCAGCAGGGAGTTGGAGTTCTGCGCCCAGTAGAGCATCGTGCCCCAGCTGACGATGCTGGAGTCGCCGAGGCCGAGGAACTCGAGCCCCGCCTCGGCGAGGATCGCCGCGGTCGCCGCCCCGAACAGGGTGCCGGCGATGATCGAGGTCATGTTCGGGAGGATCTCCCGGAAGACGATCCGCGCCCGGCTGTCGCCGGAGAACTGCGCCGAGGTGACGAAGTCGTTCCCGCGGAGCGATTGGGTCTGGCTGCGCAGCACACGCGCGCCCCACGCCCATCCGGTCACCACGATCACGGCGATGATCATCAGGATGCCGCCGTTCTGGAGATACGCGGCGATCACGATCATGAGCGGGAGTCCGGGGATCACCAGGAAGAGGTTGACGATGAAGCCGACCACCTCGCCGGCGAAGCCGCGCATGTACCCCCAGCTGAGACCGATCAGGACAGCGACGATCGTGGAGAGGAGTCCGGCGGCCATGCCGACCAGCAGGCTGATCTGCGCGCCGTAGATGAGCTGACTGAGCACGTCCTCCCCGGCCGCGGTGGTACCGAGCCAGTGGGCCCACGAGGCGTCGGCGTTGCGTTCGAAGCCGTTGTCCTTCGCGCCGTACGGCGCGATCAGCGGCGCGAACACCGCGACGATCACGAACAGACCGAGGATGCAGAGTCCGAGTCGCGCCTTGCCGTTGGACCACAGCGTGCCCATCATCCGGCCGAACGCGCGCCACGGGCTGGGAGCGGCGATCCGCTCGGCGGGGATCTTGACGTTCATGGTGGAGGTCATCGGCGGGTCCTTGGGTCCAGCACGCCATACAAGATGTCGACGAGGAAGTTGGCGATGAGCACGCTCACGGTGATCATCAGGAAGAGCGCCTGCATGAGCGGATAGTCCTGTCCGATCACGGCGTTGAAGAGCAGGTACCCGATACCGGGGTAGCCGAACACCTGCTCGACGAGGATCGATCCGCCGACCACGCCGCCGAGCGTGAGCCCGAAGCCGGTGAGGTTCGGCAGGATCGCGTTGCGCGCCGCGTACCGCAGGGCGATCGTTCGGCCGCGCAGACCGTTCGCCTCGGCGAAGGTCACGTAGTCCTCTCCGAGGGTGTTGATCATGGCGTTGCGCATGCCGATGATCCACCCGCCGAGCGAGGTCAACAGGATCGTGAGCGCGGGGAGCACGGCGTGCTGCACGAGGTCGCCGATGAATTCCCCCGTGAAGCCCGGGGTCGTCGTGGCGGCGTAGGCGCCGGTCGTCGGGAACCAGTGCAGCACGTAGCCGAGGAAGAAGAGCAGCAGCAGCGCGGTCCAGAAGTACGGGAAGGTGCTGAGGAACGAGCCGGTCAGCGTCGGCAGCGAGTCGAGCCAGGTGCCGCGACGCCAGGCGGCGGCGACGCCGATCAGGGTGCCGAGCACGAAGGCGAGGATCGTGACGATGCCCACGAGGCCGATCGTGTACGGGAGCGCGGTCGACACCATGCTCGACACGCTCTGGGGATAGAACGTGTACGAGACGCCGAAGTCGAGCCGGGCGACCTGACCGAGGTAGGTCACGTACTGCTCCCAGATCGAGCCGGTCGGCACGCCGAGCTGCGCCTCGATCGCCGCACGTGTCGCGTCGGAGACCGGGCCGTTCTGGGAGAGCTTCGCGATCGCCGCATCCGCCGGGGAACCGGGCATCAGGCGAGGGAGGAAGAAGTTCAGCGTGATCGCGGCCCACAGGGTGAGCAGGAACAGACCGATCTTCTGGAGGACGTAGGTCACTTGTCCTCTCCCTTCACTCGCTCGAGCCGCGTGAAGATCATCAGCGGAGCGGAGTCGTAGTTCTGCGGGATCATGTACGGATCGTCCGCCGTGGGCCAGCCGGTGAACTTGGCGTCGCTGAACAGCCCCCAGATGCCGCCGTAGTAGAGACCGATCACGGGCAGATCGTCGTAGACGATGCCCTGCAGCTCCCTCACGATCTCGGCCTGACGGGCGGTGTCGACGGTCTCGCGGTACTCCGCGAGCAGGGCGTCGGCCTCGTCCGATCGGTAGCGCTCGAAGTTGTTCGCCGTGGCCTCTCCCGAGGGGACGTAGAACTCGCTCGAGAGCAGGTTGTTGAAGGCCTGGTAGACGTCGCCGTTGCCCATGCCGCCGATCGCCATCTCGAAGTCGCCGTTGCTGATCGCGCTCTGGTAGCCCGCGGGTTGCGGGAGCTTGAGCGTGACCTTCACGCCGACCGCGGCGAGCTGGCTCTGCACGGTCTGCGCGGCGCGGGTCCAGTCGGTGAAGCCGTTGGCCGTGGTGAGGGCGAACTCGAGCTGCGTGCCGTCCGCACCGACGAGCCGGTCGCCCTGCAGCGTGTACCCCGCCTCGGCGAAGGCCGCGAGCGCGGCATCCGTGTCCTCCGTGATCATGCCCTGGTCGGGGATGCTCGGGTCGAGGTACTCCTCCTGGTTCGGCAGGATGAGGCCGGTCTGTCCGGCCGGCTCCATGTACCCCTCGGAGGCGGTCTCGGCGATCTCCTCGCGGTCGAGGGAGAGCGCGATGCCGCGGCGCACGTTCACGTCGTCGAAGGGCGCGACTTCGAGGTTCGGCATCAGCGCGATCACGCCGCCCGGCGGGAACCACCAGGCGTTGTGCTCGCTCGCGGCACCCCAGGTGCCCTCGACGTCGGAGATGAAGGAGTACGCCCAGTCGTAGCCTCGACTGACGGTGTCGAGCTGCGAGTTCGTCGAGGGCAGGATGATGTGCTCGACCTCGATCTTCTCCGCCTGCCAGTAGTCGGGATTCTTGTCCATCGAGTACTGCTGGTCGTTGTAGTTGCCGAGCACGAACGGCCCGGTGCCGACCGGCTCCTCGTTGCGGAACGTGCCGGGGTCTTCCACGTCGGCCCAGAGGTGCTCGGGGACGATCATGGTCTGGCCGAGGATCGACAGCGAGGGGGCATCGTCGGTCTGCAGTCGCAGGATGACGTCGCTCCCCTCGGTCTCGACGCTCTCGAGGTGCTGCCAGGCGCCCTTGATGTCGAGCGACGGGTTGTCCTTCAGGAGCTGGAACGTGAACGCCACGTCGTCGACGGTGAGGTCTTCGCCGTCGCTCCACTGCACGCCGTCGCGGACCGTCATGATGATCGTCCGGGCGTCGGGCTGCGACCACTCGGAGGACAGCCACGGGTTGAGCGTGCCGTCGAGCGGGTTGACCAGGATCAGCGGTTCGTACATCCACCGCGACGCCGTCCGCGTGTTGGTGAGATACGGATTGAAGTTCCGCGTGAAGAACGGGTTGCCCTTGTCGGCGTTGATCAGCATCGTGTCGGCACCGATCGAGGGATCGGGCTGCGATGTGATCTGGATGCTGCATCCGCTGAGCACGACGGCCGCAGCCGCCAGTCCTACGATCGCGGCTCTCCGCCAGCGTCGGAGCATGGGCGTCTTCGCCACACTGCCACCTCATGTCGTCTCTGTCATGAAGGGCGCCACGCGATCGGAACGCCCTGCGGCCGGTGCCGCATGACCGATTGTAAGCGCATACATTTCGGATGCGCAACCGGTCTCCCCACCGCCGGCGTTCCCGAGGGCGTCTTACTCGGGCCGCTGCGAGCTCTCCCGGAGCAGGATCTGCAGGGGCAGTCGCACGGTGGCCGGCGCCGCATCAGGCTGCTCGAGACGGCGTCCGAGCAGCTGGACCGCGGCCCGACCGAGGTCGATCAACGGCTGGCGAACCGTGGTCAGCGGCGGGGTCGACAGCGCGGCGGCCTCGAGTCCGTCGAAGCCGGTGATCAGCACGTCATCCGGCACCCGCAGCCCCGCGGATCGGAAGGCGTCGAGGGCCCCGAGCGCCATCTGATCGTTCGCGGCGATCAGCGCCGACGGGGCGCCACCCGCGATCAGCGTCTCCGCCGCCGCGCGCCCCGATGCGCGGGTGAAGTCGCCGCGGAGCACGGTCACGTCGTCGAGCGCGATTCCCGCGTCCGCCACCGCCGCGGCGAACCCGTCCCAGCGCTGCACGCCGTCCGGGGAGTCCTCGGGCCCGGCCAGGAAGGCGATGCGCGCGGGATCGGCCTGCGCCAGCACGAGGCGGGTCAGCTCGGCCATGGCCTCGGTGTTGCTGACGGTGACGTGGTCGTAGTGGTCTCCGCGTGGCGGCCCCGACAGCACGACGACCGGGATGCGCTGCGCGAGCCGCGCCAGCACATCGTCCGGCACGCTCTGCGCCAGGACGATGAGACCGTCGACCCGCCCCGCCATGTCCCGTACGGTCGAGCGCGAGGGGTCATCGCGCCCGACGCCGATCATGAGCACGAAGCCCTGCCGCCAGGCCTCCAGTTCGGCACCGCGCAGCACCTCGTCGAGGAACAGCAGGGTCGGGTGGGCTTCCGGGTCGGCTGCGTCCCGCGTCACCGTGAACGGCGGGAGCGCTCCGTGCTCGTCCGCCAGCACGTCGAACAGCGGAGCCTCCTCCGAGGCGTCGAATCCGGGGAAGTACAGCCCGAGCACACCCGTGCGGCGCTCGGCGAGTCCCCGCGCACTGCCGCTGGGCACGTAGCCCAGCTCGACGACGGCATCCATCACCCGTTCCCGGGTGGCGGGGCGCACGGCATCCGGGGAACGCAGCACGCGCGACACCGTCGCGATCGAGACGCCCGCACGGTCGGCGACGTCGTAGACGGTCGCTCTCTTGGTCACGCTCGATCCTTCCCGGAAGTGTGTGCCCCAGGCTACCCGCGCGAGCGGATGCCGACGGCAAGGCCACGAGCACCCGTCAGGAGCGCCGTGCGATCACATGTCCGTGCGCGCGCCGGCTGATCTCGCCGGGAGCGCGGTCCCGACGCTCCCGCCCGACGACCTCGAAGCCGGCGGACGACAGCTCCGCCGCGAGGGCCTCGGCGGACCAGAAGAACGCCGGCGCGACGGCGTGGGCGAACGGCGCGCGGGCTTCCCCGTCGAAGAAGCCGATCAGGATGCTGCCGCCCGGAGCGACGGCGCGGGCGAACTCCCGCAGCACGCCCGGCAGGTCGGCCGGCGGGGTGTGGATCAGGGAGTACCACGCAAGGATGCCGCCGAGCTCCCCCTCCTCGACGGGCACGGCCCGGAAGGAGGCTCGCGTGAAGGACGTGTGGGGGAACCGCGCCCGGGCCGCGGCGAGCAGCCCCGTCGAGACGTCGATACCCGACACGGAGCGGTTCCCCTCCCCCAGGAAAGCCGTCCAGTGGCCGGGTCCGCAGCCCGCGTCCAGGAGAGCTCCGGATGTCTCGTCGCGCCACCGCCCGATGACCAGGCGGTCCCGTTCGTCCATCTGCTCGAGGGCGCCCGCAGCGCGGACGTACTCCTGCGCCCGGTCGTCATACGCGCGCGCGACGCGGCCGTCGGCGCCGGCGTCCGGCGTCGTCACCGTGTGCGGGCCGCCAGCGCGGCCTGGTACAGATCGCGGGACGACAACCCGGTGGCGGCCGCCACCTCGGCGCACGCCTCCTTCAGGCGGATGCCGTCGGCCACGAGCGTCTGCACCTGGAAGAGGGCGTCCTCCGGCGAGGACTCCCGGTGCGGGGCTCCCTCCACGACCACGACGATCTCGCCCTTCACCCCGTCCTTCGCCCAGGCGACGAGCTCGGATGCCGTGCCCCGGCGCACCTCCTCGTAGAACTTCGTGAGCTCGCGGCACACCGCGATCCGCCGCCCGTCGCCGAACGCGCCCCCCATGTCGGCGAGGGACGAGGCGAGACGCGCGGGCGACTCGAAGAACACCATGGTGCGCGGCTCGGCGGCGAGAGCGCGCAGCGTGGAGCGGCGCTCCCCCGGCTTGCGCGGCAGGAATCCCTCGAACGTGAAGCGGTCGGTGGGAAGACCGGAGATCGCGAGCGCCATCAGCACCGCACTCGGACCCGGGATCGCGGTGACCGTGATGCCCTGCGCCACGGCCTCGGCCACGAGCCCGTATCCCGGATCACTCACCGTCGGCATGCCCGCGTCGCTCATCACGACCACGTCGTTCTCCGCGGCGAGCGCCGCGAGCTCGGCGGCCTTCTGCTTCTCGTTGTGATCGTGCAGGGCGATGAGGCGCGGGCGATTGCCGATCTGCAGCGCCTGCAGGAGCCGCTGGGTCGTGCGAGTGTCTTCCGCGACGACGATCTCGGCGTTCTCGAGCACCTCGATCAGGCGACGGGAGGCGTCGCCGAGATTGCCGATCGGAGTCGCAGCGAGGATGATCATCCGCTCAGCTTAGGCGCGTTGTCTAGGCTGGACCGGTGACCGCCCCCGCGCCCCTGCTGCCCGCCCCCGACGCACGGTCGACGCGTTACGGGGAGCTGCGCGATCGCATCCTCGACGGCGCGCGGTCGAGCAGCACCGTGCGCTGGCTCGCGCCGCTGCTCGTCACCGCCCTCGGTGCCCTGCTGCGGGTGATCAACGTCGGGCACCCGCACCAGCTCGCGTTCGACGAGACGTACTACGTCAAGGACGCGTGGTCGCTGTGGACGCTCGGCTACGAGGGTACGTGGGGCGAGGGGGCGAACGAGGCCTTCGTGACGCTGCAGGACCTGCCGCTGTCGGAGACCGGATCGTTCATCGCACACCCCCCGCTCGGGAAGTGGCTGATCGCTCTCGGCATGGCGATCGGAGGCCCGGACGACAGCATGGGCTGGCGACTGGCCACCGCGCTGCTCGGGTCGGCGTCGGTGCTGCTCGTGTATCTGATCGCCCGTCAGCTCACCGGCTCGGTGGTCGTCGCGAGCGTGGCCGGCCTGCTGCTGGCGGTCGACGGACTCAGCATCGTGATGAGCCGGATCGCGCTGCTCGACGGCATCCTGACCTTCTTCCTCCTGCTGGGCGTGCTGTTCGTGCTGTGCGACCGACGACGCACGATCCCCGCCCTGCAGTGGCGCGACCCCGACTCCCCCGACGCGTACTGGGGCCCGCTGCTGTGGCGTCGCCCGTGGTTGGTCGCGGCCGGACTGGCGCTGGGGGCCGCGTGCGCCGTGAAGTGGTCGGGCCTGTACGCGCTCGCCGCCTTCGGCCTGTACGTCGTGGTGACGGATGCCCTCGCCCGACGCCGCCGCGGCGTCATCCTGTGGCCCACGGATGCCGTGTTCCGGCAGGGTCCGGTGTCGTTCCTGCTGATGGTCTTCCCCGCGCTCGCGGCGTACCTGATCAGCTGGACCGGGTGGTTCGTCACGGCGGGCGGCTACGACCGGCAGAGCGATGCGAATCCCCTGGTGGCGCTGTGGAAGTACCATCAGGCGATGCTCGGCTTCCACGTCGGTCTGAGCAAGGGACACCCGTACGCGAGCCCGGCGTGGGAGTGGCCCTTCCTGCTGCGCCCGACCGCGATCTGGGTGGGTCCCGATGCGAAGGACTGCGGCACCGACCATTGCATCGCCGTGATCACCGCGGTGCCGAATCCCCTCATCTGGTACGCCGGTGTCGCGGCCGCCGTCTTCCTGCTGATCCTGGTGGTGCGGGGCTGGGTGCAGCGCCGGCCGGTCTTCGCGGAGGTCAGCGTGCCCCTGGTCGGGCTCGCGGCGACCTACGTGCCCTGGCTGCTGATCCCCGAGCGCACGATCTTCCAGTTCTACACCGTCGCGATGATGCCGTTCCTCGTGATCGCGCTCGCGGTCGCCCTTCGCGCGATCGCGGGGAGGCGCGAGGATCCGCTGTACCGGCGTCAGGCCGGCGAGCGCACCGTGATGGTGTTCCTGGCGTTCGTGCTGCTGATCTCGGCGTTCTTCTACCCGCTGTGGACCGGCATGAGCGTGCCGTACGACTTCTGGCGCCTGCACAACTGGCTCCCCGGCTGGATCTGAGCCGGGCGCGCGTCGGGTCTACCCAGCGGAGGCGCGCACGCCTGTCATCCGGGCGACCAGGAGCAGTGCGCCCGTGAGGGCGAGCGTGAGGAGCAGCTGCCCTCGAGCCGCGGGGTCGATCATGCCCAGCGCGATCACACCAGCCAGCAGGGCGAGGCACAGCCACGACAGCCAGGGGAACCCCCACATGCGCATCGGCAGCGCCGCTCCTGCGCGATCGGCGCGGCGGCGCAGGACGATCTGCGACACGGCGATCGCGATCCAGGTGACCAGCAGCGTCGATCCGACGACGTTCAGCAGCGCGGGCAGGACGACATCGGGGAAGGCACCGTTCAGACCGACCGTCACGAAACCGAACGACACGGAGGCCAGCACGGCCACGTACGGCACGCCCTTCGCGCTGACGCGGGTGACGCGGTGCGGCGCGAGGCGGCGCTCGCCGAGCGAGAACGCCATGCGCGAGGCCCCGTAGATGTTCGCGTTCATGGCCGACAGCAGGGCGACGACCACGATCAGCGACATCACCAGGTCGACCCCCGGCACCCGGATCGTGGCGAGGACGGCCGAGAAGGGACCGTCGAGCACGGCAGGGTCGTTCCAGGGCAGCACGGTGACGATCACGAAGATCGAGCCGATGTAGAACACGAGGATGCGCACGAGCACCTCACGCACGATGCGGCGGATGTTGCGGGCCGGATCGTCGGATTCGGCCGCGGCGATCGCGACGACCTCGGTGCCCCCGAAGGCGAACACCACGATGAGGAGTGCGGCGGCGATACCGGTCACGCCGTTCGGCGCGAACCCGCCCTCCCCGATCAGGTTCCCGATGCCGGTGGCCGGCACCCCGGGGACCAGCCCGCCGATCGCGCAGACGCCCACGATGAGGAAGGCGATGATCGCGGCGACCTTGATCGCCGCGAACCAGAACTCGAAGCGGCCGTAGTTGCGCACCCCGAACAGGTTCACCGCCGTGAGGGCCACCACGAAGACGAGCACCCAGGCCCAGGCCGGGTTGCCGGGCACCCATCCGGCGATGATGCCGGCAGCGCCGGTCGCCTCCGCCGCGATCACCACGATGAGCTGGATCCAGTACAGCCACCCCACCGCACTCCCGGCACTGCGGCCCATCGCCTCCTGCGCGAACGCGCTGAACGCCCCCGAGCTCGGACGCGCCGCGACCATCTCGGCCAGCATGGCCATCACGAGGATCACGATGGCGCCCGCGACGAGGTAGGAGATCAGCACGGCGGGACCGGCGAGTCCGATCGCCTGCCCGGAGCCCACGAAGAGGCCGGCGCCGATCGCGCCGCCGAGCCCCATCATCGAGATCTGTCGGCGCGTGAGGCCGGGGTGCAGTCGCTTCCCGGCATCCGTCGTGGCGCTCGCGGTCATGCGGGTCGTGCGGGTGGTGCTGTCGGGCACGTCGATCCTCTGGGTGCGATCCGGTGGCGGCCCGAACGGCGGCGCCTGCTGTCGCGCAACCCTAGACCGGATCCGGGCGCCCGGCCAATCCGGTGTCCGCGCCGAGAGCGGCGTCAGCCGCGATCACCACGGGCGGCCCAGGCGGTGCGCACTGCGCCGAGTGCTTCGTCGAGGGTGAGTCCCTCCGCGGCGTCGAGGAACACCGCCGCCGCGTCGCGCACCCGCGCTCCGTGTGCGTTGCCGCCGCGCACGCGCGTGCCCCGCGCCCGGCTGCTCTCGATCAGCCCCTCCGCCTCCAGAGCCGTATAGGCCTTGGCGACGGTGCCGGCGGCCACGCGGAGGTCGGTGGCGAGTTGCCGGATCGAGGGCAGCCGGGCGCCCTCGACCAGGTCCCCGGAGCGGATGCCGTCGGCGATCTGGGACCGCACCTGCTCGAACGGCGCGAGCGCGCCGGCGGGATCGACGGTGATCATCGGACGCGCTCCATCCTGGTCGCCGCCTCCCCGATCGTGACGGCCGTCAGGCCGGAGACCGTCACGCTCACGATGCTGAGCACCAGCCCCGCGGCACCCGAGATCCAGAGCACCTGTGCGAGAACCGACCACACGGCCGGCGTCCGTGCGTCGATGACGGTGTTGCCCATCGCCATCCCCGCCGTGATCGCGATCCCTCCGTAGGAGAAGAGCACGGCTCCGAGGCCGAGCCCCACCATCACCGCGCCCGAGCGACGGCGCCACAGCCGGTCGACGTCCGCATCCGCCGGATTCGGGAACGCTGCGGTGGTGCTGATGCGCTGCAGCGCGATCAGCGCGCTCACGAGAAGGGCCACGAGGGCGATGAGCGTGGGGACGCCGTAGAACCATCCCGGATACGGACTCGCCCACGAGGCGTAGTCCTCGGCCTCGAACCGGATCGCCCGTGAGCGACCCTGCTCGTCGTCGCTCGCGGTGACCCCGCAGAACAGCACGAGCGCGACCAGCGCGGTCACGGCGGCGATCGCGGCCGCCGCCCAGCGCGCGGGCACGACGGACACGGCCGAACGCGGTACCAGCGGCGCAGCGCGCGGCTCGTCGGCGCGCAGCGGAACCGCGCGGGGAGGCGTGGAACCGTACAGCAGCATGCCCGCCGCGGCGGCGACGAGCGGAGCGACCACGAGAGACTGACCCAGCAGGCCGGGGAGCGCCAGGCCGACGAGCACTCCGGCCACGAGCACTGCCACCGCGAACACCACCGAGATCGACGCGCGCCGGCGGGCGGCGCGCAGCACGGGGGCCAGCGGCGTCGGGACCCGCTCCTCCCGCCGGCGGCGAACCGCTGACCAGATCACCACCGCTGCGGCGACGATGCCCAGCACGTATCCCACCATCATGATCCCGGCCATGACTCCTCCTCTTTCGTGTACCACTTGAACGGTACAGGCGGAGGTCTGCTGTGTCAATCAGCTGATACACGGTTCCGGAACGCGTGTCACCCCGGATCAGCGCTCGCGGATGATCTCCCCGGGCTCGCTCACCGGGAGTCGACAGACGAAGGCGCGACAGTCGAAGGCGCGGTCGGGTGACTCCGCCTTCGCCTCGAACAGAGAGAACCCGGCGGCGGAGAAGGCGCGAGACTGGGCCGGACTGACGACCGCGACCACATCGGCATCCGCCCGGTGCGCCGCCGCCGCGAGTGCGCCGCCCGCACTGTCGGTGACCACGACGATCTGTCGGGGCGGGTCGATCAGTCCGGCGGCGACCCGCAGCAGGCTGCCGTGTGCGAAAGGCTGCTCGCCCGCCCTCGACGCCTGCTCCTGCACGCGGCGCACCGCGGCCTCCCGATACTGCTCCCCCGCGCCGAGGCGCCAGGCCGTGAGGGCTGCGCCGGCCAGAGCCGCAGTCCCGGAGGGCAGGTCACCATCGGTCTGGTCGGGCGACGCGGCGATGCCGTTTGCGGCGAGGAGAGGATCGACCCGGTCTCCGGCGAGCGCGTCGTCCAGCACCGCGCGCGCCTCCGACGCCCAGGCCGCGTCGCCCGTCGCGACCGCCAGAGCGAAGAGGCCGTCGGCGAGGAGGCCGAGATCGGCATCCGTCGCGATCGCCGCGGATGCCGTGCCGTCCAGCGAGGCGCGGACGAGAGCACCTTCGGCATCGCGGTTGTGCCGCAGCACGGCCTCCGCCGCCGAGACGGCTGCGGAGAGCCAGGCGGGTTCCGCCAGCGTCGCCCCTGCTCGGGCGAGGGCGCCGATCGCGAGACCGTTCCATCCCGTGATCACCTTGCCGTCGACATCCGGTGCCGGCAGGTGCTCCCGCTCCGACACGGGCACCTGGTAGTAGCCGCCCTCACTGCGCCGGCCGTCGATCCACGACTCCGAGTCCTGCGCCGCGCGGAACCCCTCGCCGGACTGCAGGACCGCGAGCAGGAACCCGGCGATGCCGCGTGCCGTGGGCACGGCTCCCTCATCGAGCGCGACCTCCAGCAGTTGCGCGTTGTCGGTGAGCATCCGCTCGTAGTGCGGCACCGTCCAGTCCCGCTGGGTCGCGTAGCGGAAGAATCCGCCGTCGGTGTCGCGGAGCGCCGAACCCGACATCGCCACGAGCGCACGGTGCGCCGAGGCCGCGGCCTCCGGGGCCTCGCGGCGCACGAGCGGGCTCTGCAGGAAGCGGAGCGTGGTCGCGACCGGGAACTTCGGCGCCCCGCCGAAGCCGCCGTACTGGGCATCCTCTCGGGCACCGATCGCCGTGGCGGCCGCCACGATCGTCTCCGCCGAGGGCAGTTCGGCCGGGGTGGACTCGGCGGCGCGCGCGAGCGCCTCGGCCACGGCATCCGCCGACTCGATCGCCTGCGCCCGGCGCAGCGACCAGGCCTCCCCCACGGCGGCGAGCACCTCGCCGAAGGAGGGCAGAGGTGCCCGTGCCGTCGGTGGCCAGTAGGTTCCGGCGTAGAACGTGCGACCCTGCGGCGTCGCGAACACCGTGAGCGGCCAGCCGAGGTTCTGGGTGAACGCCGAGGCCGCGGCCATGTAGGCGCCGTCGACGTCGGGATGCTCCTCCCGGTCGACCTTCACCGCGACGAACCCCGCGTTGATCACCGCGGCCGTCTCGGGGTCGGAGAACGACTCGCGCGCCATGACGTGGCACCAATGGCACGTCGAGTAGCCGATCGAGATCAGCAGGGGCACATCGCGCCGCGCGGCCTCCGCGAACGCCTCCGGCCCCCACGGGTACCAGTCGACGGGGTTGTCGGCGTGCGAACGGAGGTACGGGCTGAGCGTGTCGGCGAGCCGATTGGTCATTCCCCCACGCTACGCCTGTCGAGACAGACGAGGCCCCGTGTCGCGGAGAGCGACACGGGGCCTCGTCGAACGGTCGGAGACCGCGGGTCAGTTGACGTCGTCGGGGTGCGACCCCACGCGGCCGGAGCCGTCGAGCGGGTCGAGGGCGTCGATCGCCGCGACCTCGTCGTCGGTCAGCGTGAAGCCGAAGACGTCGAGGTTCTCGCGCAGGCGCTCGGCGCGCACCGACTTCGGGAACACGATGATCCCCTTCTGCAGGTGCCAGCGCAGCACGGCCTGGGCAGGGGTGACGCCGTGCGCGGCCGCGGCCTCGGCGACGGCCGGGGTGCCGAACAGGTCGTACTTGCCCTGTCCGAGCGGGCCCCACGACTCGATGCGGATGCCGTGCTCGGTCGCCCAGGCGACCACGTCGCGCTGCTGGTAGGCGGGGTGCAGCTCGATCTGGTTCACGGCCGGGACGACGCCGGTCTCGCCGACGACGCGCTCCAGGTGCGGCACGAGGAAGTTCGAGACGCCGATGCTGCGCGTCAGGCCCGCCTCGCGGAGCTCGATGAGCTTGGCGAAGGCGTGCACGTAGTCGTCCTTGGCCGGGGTGGGCCAGTGCACCAGGTACAGGTCGACCGCGTCGAGGCCGAGCTTGTCGAGGCTCTCGCCGATCGCGGCGCGCGGCTCCTCGCCGTGGTGGCGGTCGTTCCAGAGCTTGGTGGTGATGAAGAGCTCGTCGCGCGGGATGCCGGACGAGGCGATCGCGGCGCCCACGCCCTCCTCGTTGCCGTAGATCGCGGCGGTGTCGATGTGGCGGTAGCCGATCTCCAGGGCCTCGCCCACTGCCCGCTCGGTCTCGTCCGCCGGCACCTTGAAGACGCCGTAGCCCAGCTGGGGGATCGAATTTCCGTCGTTGAGTTCGAGTGCAGGAATGGTCATGCCTCTCAGCCTAGAGCGGCGACTGCTCGCGAACCTGAGGGTTTCGAATCGTTTCGCTGATGGCGATCACCGACGAGGGATCGCGGCCATCGTCGATGCCGCCCGGGCGACGAACCGCTCGAGGGGACCTCGGCCCACGAGCATCGACCAGAACGTCGCCGCCAGAAGGAGACCGATGGACAGAACGCCCCAGAAGGCGTTGTCGGCATACAGGGCACCCGGCCCGGAGACGAGGGCGATCACGAGGACATGCCCGGTGTATGCCGTCAGCGGCATGGAGCCGAGGGCGCCGAGCGGAAGCAGCGGCCACCGCAGCGGCCGACTCAGCAACAGGCACAGCGCGATCACGGTGAGCGCGAAGCCGCCCGATCCGATGATCTCGGCCGTGCCGGCGCTGTGCGGCTCGACGGCGAAGAACGCACGCGCGGCGGAGCCCAGCGGATCCGCCAGGCCGAGCGCCTGCGGGTACGAGTCCCAACCGCTGAACGACGCCCCGGAGGTGTCATCGGAGAAGCCGCCGACACCGGCTGCCTGCCCCAGCGCGCCGAGGCCGTAGCCCGAGACCGCCAGCACGACGCCGATGCCGAGCGCCACCGCCGCCGTGTGGAGGCGGTCCACGTGCAGGCGACCGAGCGCCATCCCGCCGAGGACGAAGGCCATCCACGCGGTGAGGGGGTAGCTGCCGTAGAGCACGAAGCTCACCCCGGCTCCGCCGGGATACAGCGCCAGGGCGCCGAGAAGCGCGAGCACCGCGGGGCCGAGCAGCGCGAGCAGGGCGGAGGCCGCGAGCAGCTGCCACGCGCGCCACCGCAGGAACGGGATCACGGCGACGTACAGCAGCCCGTAGAGCGTCAGGATCACCGCGATCGGGGTGTTGAGCATCTCGAGCCCGAGGCCGATCACGAAGATCACGGCACCGCGCCCGATCAGTTGCAGTCGGATGCCCGGGACGCGCGCACGATCGGGGAGCTCGCTGCGGCCCGTCATGAGCGCGATCGAGACGCCGGCGAGCACCGCGAACAGGATCGACGAACGCCCGTGCACGAGGTCGGTCCACGTCTCCGGCCGCAGCCAGTCGAAGGTCTCGGTCTCGCCGATGTGCGCACCGGCCATGCCCAGGATCGCGAGGCCGCGGGCGACGTCGAGACCGAGGATGCGGGGCGGTCGACCGAAGTCCTGGAACCAGCGCAGCGGATCTGTCACGAGATGATCGTAGGGTGCGTTTCCCGGCATACGATGGAGGGCTATGTCTTCCCCCGTGATCTCGTACCCGCCGGAGCTGCCGGTCAGCGCCGCGCGCGCCGAGATCGCCGAGGCCATCCGCGACAACCAGGTGGTCATCGTCGCGGGCGCGACCGGTTCGGGGAAGACCACGCAGCTGCCGAAGATCGCGCTCGAACTCGGGCGGACGAACATCGCCCACACGCAGCCTCGCCGTCTGGCGGCGCGCACGATCGCCGAGCGCATCGCGGAGGAGCTCCAGGTCGAGCTCGGCGCCCTGGTCGGCTACAAGGTGCGCTTCACCGACAAGGTCTCCGTGGACACCAGGATCGCCCTGATGACCGACGGCATCCTGCTGAACGAGATCCACCGTGATCGCCTTCTGCGCCGCTACGACACGATCATCATCGACGAGGCGCACGAGCGGTCCCTCAACGTCGACTTCCTGCTCGGCTACCTCGCCCGCATCCTGCCGGAACGGCCCGACCTGAAGGTCATCATCACCTCGGCGACGATCGACCCGGAGAGCTTCGCGAAGCATTTCGCGGGCGCAGACGGCACGCCCGCTCCGGTCATCGAGGTCTCCGGACGCACCTATCCGGTCGAGATCCGCTACCGCCCGCTCACCGACGACGCCGAGGAGGATGCCGCGGCGACCTCCCCCGCTTCCGGGGAGCCGGAGGACGAGGTGTCGGCGATCGTCGCCGCGCTGCGCGAGCTCGACCGCGAGTCCGCAGGCGACGTGCTCGTGTTCCTGCCCGGCGAGGCCGAGATCCGCGATGCGGCGGATGCCGTGCGCGGCGCCTACGCGAACGACCGCTCCCCGACCGAGGTCCTCCCCCTGTTCGGGCGCCTCTCCGCCGCCGAGCAGCATCGCGTGTTCGAGCGGAGCCGCGTCGCCGGCGTCCGCCGCCGCGTGATCCTCGCCACCAACGTCGCCGAGACGAGCCTCACGGTGCCGGGCATCAAGTACGTGATCGACACGGGCACCGCCCGCATCTCGCGGTACAGCAACCGGTCGAAGGTGCAGCGCCTGCCGATCGAGGCGATCTCGCAGGCCTCCGCCAACCAGCGCTCCGGCCGCGCGGGACGCACGAGCGACGGCATCGCGATCCGCCTCTACTCGGAGGAGGACTTCGAGCGCCGCCTGGAGTTCACCGAACCCGAGATCCTGCGCACCTCGCTGGCCTCGGTCATCCTGCAGATGCTGTCCCTGGGCTTCGGCGACATCACCGCCTTCCCCTTCCTCACCCCGCCCGACTCCCGCGGCGTCAAGGCGGCGGTCGACCTGCTCACCGAGCTCGGCGCCGTCGAGGCGCAGTCCGGCTCCGAGACCGCGCGCCTCACCCGCATCGGCCGCGACATCTCGCGCATCCCGATCGATCCGCGGTTCGCACGCATGCTCATCGAATCGGGGCGCTCGGCGACGGGCTCCCCCGAGATCACCCGCGACGTGCTGGCGATCGTGTCGGGCATGTCGATCCAGGACGTCCGGGAGCGTCCGGAGGAGCGCCGCGCCGAGGCCGATCGGCTGCACGCCCGCTTCGCCGACCCGACGAGCGACTTCCTCACGCTGCTGAACCTCTGGAACCACCTCCGCGAACAGCAGCGCGAGCTCGGATCGAGCGCCTTCCGCCGCCTCTGCCGGGCCGAGCATCTGAACTACGTGCGCGTGCGCGAGTGGTTCGACGTGCACCGTCAGCTGCGCGCGCTCCTGACCGGGGCGAAGATCCGCGTCGAGGGCGATGCCACCGGCTCCGGCACCCAGCAGGGCGCATCCGATCCCGATGCGATCCACCGCTCGCTGCTGTCCGGCCTGCTGTCGCAGATCGGCATCCTGGACGAGCGCACGGCCCCGGCCGGCAAGACGCACTCGCCCGCCAAGGACCCGAAGCGGAAGGTCACCGAATACCGGGGCGCGCGCGGCATCCGCTTCTCGATCTTCCCCGGCTCCGGCCTCCGCAAGAAGAGCCCGCGCGCCGTGATGGCCGCCGAGATCGTCGAGACCTCGCGGACCTTCGCCCGCACGGTGGCCGCGATCGATCCTGCGTGGGCCGAGCCGCTCGCCGGGGATCTCGCCAAGCGGCAGGTCACCGAACCGCACTGGTCGAAGGATGCCGGGGCCGCCGTCGCCTTCGAGAAGGTGACGCTGTTCGGCGTGGAGATCATCCCGCGGCGCCGCGTGCAGTTCGCGCGCATCGACCGCGCCGCCTCGCGCGAGCTGTTCGTGCGTCATGCACTCGTCGAGGGCGAGTGGGATCCGAGCCGCCTCGACAAGCGGGTGGCGGGGTTCTGGCGCAGCAACGCCGAGCTCCGCAAGCGTCTCGAGAAGCTCGAGGAGCGCGAGCGCCGTCGCGACATCCTCGCCGGCGACGAGGCCGTGTTCCGCTTCTACGACGAGCGCATCCCCGCCGAGGTCTTCGACGTGCGCTCCTTCGAGGCGTGGTGGCGCGAGACGATGGCGACCACGCCGAAGCTGCTCGCGATGCGCGAGGCCGACCTGATCGACGACGAGGAACGCGCCGACCAGAAGGACTTCCCCACGCGCTGGACGCAGGGCGACCAGGTGCTGGGGCTGGCGTATCGCTTCGAACCCGGCGCGCCGGACGACGGCGTCAGCGTCGTGGTGCCCCTGGCGCTCCTGGCGCAGGTGGAGGACCGCGGCTTCGACTGGCAGGTGCCCGGACTGCGCGCCGAGCTCGTCACCGGGCTGCTGCGCGCCCTGCCCAAGGCCATCCGCCGCCACGTCGTGCCGGCAGCCGACTGGGCCGACAAGTTCGGGGCGGAGCTCGCGGGCCAGGGTCCGGAGGCGCACGGCGGCCTCCCGGCGCGCACGCTGAAGGAGGCGCTCGCGCGCCTCGTCCAGCCGCTGGCGAACCAGCTCGTGACGGCCGCCGACTTCGAGGACGAGCGCGTGCCCGCGCACCTGCGCATGAACTTCCGCGCGGTCGACGAACGCGGCCGCGTCGCCGGCAGCGGACGCGACCTGGGCGCGCTGCAGACCGAGCTCTCCGACCGCGCGCGCAGCAGCGTGGCGCGGT
The DNA here is from genome assembly GCF_055361165.1 of Microbacterium sp. TW_SC_2. Taxonomy (NCBI): domain Bacteria; kingdom Bacillati; phylum Actinomycetota; class Actinomycetes; order Micrococcales; family Microbacteriaceae; genus Microbacterium; species Microbacterium sp. TW_SC_2. Next base: position 2,299,494 of record NZ_CM143952.1, read on the forward strand.
CGATCGCCGCGCCCCCGCGACAGCGCGCGGGCGCGAAGGATGCCGCGGCCTCGGTCGCCGCCGCCTCGGTCCGCGGACCGATCGAGCAGGACGGCCTGACGGCCTGGACGTTCGGCGACCTCCCCGAGGTGCTCGACACCCGCGTCGCCGGCGGCGTCGTGCGCGGATACCCGGCCGTCGTCGATCAGGGCAAGACCGTGTCGGTGCGGGTCGAGTCCTCCGCGGAGGCGGCCTCGGCCGCGACCCGCGCCGGCGTGCTGCGCCTCGTGCTCCTCGCCGTGCCCTCCCCGTCCTCGTACGTGCAGCAGCACCTCACCAGCCCGGAGAAGCTCGCCCTCGCGGCATCGTCGTACCCCTCCGCCGCCGCGCTGATCGAGGACTGCCGCGCCGCGGTCGCGCGCCGCGTGATCGACGCGGCCACCGCGGGGACGGGCGTGGTGCGCACCGAGGCCGAGTTCGCCCGCGTCCGGGATGCGGTCTCGGCAGTGCTGGTCGACGAGCTGTTCGCGGCGGTCTCGCTCGTCGCCCGCATCCTCACACTGTCGCGCGACGTGGAGCGCGGTATCAAGGCGCAGAACTCGCTCGCGCTGCTCGGGCCCCTGAACGACATCAAGACCCAGCTGCTCGCGCTGCTGCACCCCGGATTCGTGTCGGCCGCGGGGATCGACCGGCTCGCGCACTTCCCCCGCTATCTCGAGGCCATGCGCGACCGGCTGAAGACGCTGGCGAGCGAACCGGGCAAGGACCGCACGCGGATGACGGAGTACGAGCGAATGGCGACGGTGTATCAGGATGCCGGTGGCACGATCCCGCTGTCGGAAGACGCCACCCCCGCGCTCGTGGAGACGCGCTGGCTGCTCGAGGAGTATCGCGTGAGCGTGTTCGCGCAGCGGCTCGGCACCGCGCAGCCGGTCTCGCCGCAGCGCATCCAGAAGGTCCTCGCCGGCCGCTGATCCCGCCCCCACCGGCCCGCCGGTGGGTAGCCTGGAGCCATGGCTCGCGCGATCGTCTACACCGAAATCGGCTCCCCCGACGTCCTCCACCTCACCGAGATCCCCGATCCCGTGCCCGGGCACGGCGAGGTCGTGGTGCGGATCGAGGCCGCGGGCGTGAACCCCATCGACGCGAAGATCCGCGGCGGCAAGCGCCCATCGCCGCCCCTCACCGAGCCGCGTCCCGTCGGATTCGACGGCGCCGGCGTGGTCACCGAGATCGGGCCCGGGGTCGACGGCTTCGCGGTCGGCGACCGGGTCGCGATCCGCGATGCGCACGGCACCTACGCCTCGGCGATCGCTCTCTCGCCCGACCACCTCGCGGCACTGCCCGATTCCGTCACCGCCGCGGAGGGCGCCGGCATCGGCATCCCCGCCGGCACCGCGTACCAGGCTCTGCGGTCGCTCGAGGTGAGCGAGGGCGATGTGCTGCTCGTGCACGCCGGCTCCGGCGCGGTCGGTCAGGCCGCGGTGCAGTTCGCCGTGGACTGGGGCGTGACCGTGATCGCGACCGCGAGCCCGGCCCGCCACGCGCAGCTGCGCGAACTCGGCGCGATCCCGGTCGCGTACGGCGACGGCCTGCAGGAGCGCGTCGAGGCGGCGGCCCCCGACGGGGTCACGGTCGCCCTGGACTGCGCCGGCACGGATGAGGCCATCGAGGTCTCCCTCGCCCTCGTGCCCGACCACGATCGCATCGCGACCATCGTCCGCGGGCCGGATGCCGCATCGTTCGGTATCCGGGCCTTCTCCGGCGGCTCGCCGACCCCGCTCACCGCGCAGGAGCAGGAGTGGCGCGCGGAGGCCCTTCCGGAGACGATCGCGTTGCTCGCCTCCGGCGACTTCGTGATCGAGCTCGGCCCCCAGCTCCCCCTGGCCGAGGCGGCACAGGCCCACGTGCTCGTGGAGTCCGGTGCGGCATCGGGCAAGATCGTGCTGATTCCCTGAGTCCGACGAGAGTGTCGCCCGTACCCTCTACGCTGAGATGATGACTGGTCTTCGTTGGGGAATCCTCGCTACCGGCGGCATCGCCGCCGCCTTCGCCTCTGATCTGCGGACGGAAGGGCTCGATCTCGTGGCGGTGGGCTCGCGGTCGCAGGAGTCCGCCGACGCCTTCGCCGCCCGCTTCGACATCCCGCACGCGCACGCCTCGTACGAGGCGCTGGTGGCCGATCCCGACGTGGACATCATCTACGTCTCGACGCCGCATCCGATGCACCACGCGAACGCGCGTCTCGCGCTCGAGCACGGCAAGCACGTCCTCGTCGAGAAGGCGTTCACGGTGAACCGGTCCGAGGCCGAAGACCTCCAGCGCCTCGCGACCGAGCGCGGTCTGCTCGCCACCGAGGCCATGTGGACCCGCTACCTGCCGCACATGCTCCGCGTGCGCGAGATCATCGCCGAGGGAACGCTCGGCGAGATCCGCGCCGTGACCGCCGACCACACGCAGCTGCTCCCCTCCGATCCGGCGCATCGCCTGAACGCCCTCGAGCTCGGCGGCGGCGCGCTGCTCGACCTCGGCATCTACCCGCTGTCGTTCATCTGGGACATCCTCGGTGCGCCCACCAGCATCCACAGCGTCGCGCGGCTGATCGAGACCGGAGCCGACGCCGAGGTCGCGACCGTCATGACGCACGAGGGCGGGGCGATCTCCACCAGCCTGTCGTCCTCGCGCGCGGCGGGGCCGAACACCGCCAGCATCATCGGCACCGCCGCCCGCATCGACATCGACCGCGTCTGGTACTCCCCGACGACGTTCCGTGTCGTCGGACCCGACGGCACCGTGATCGAGGAGTTCGACGGCCGCCTCGACCCGGAGGCCGGAGGACGCGGCATGCAGTTCGAGGCGCTCGCGGCCGAACGACTGGTCCGCGAGGGCATCCTGGAGGGCGATCTGCTGCCGCTCGCCGAGAGCGTGGAGATCATGGGCGCACTCGATGAGATCCGCCGCCAGATCGGCGTGCAGTACCCCGGCGAGGAGTCCGACCGTGGCTGAGCCGTCCGCGACCCGCGTCGCGGTCTACCTCGACTTCGACAACATCGTCATCTCCTGGTACGACCGTGTCCACGGGCGCAATGCCTACGGCAAGGACCGCCAGCGCATCGCCGAGAACCCGAACGACCCCGAGGTCGCCGAGCGCCTGAGTCGCGCCATGATCGAGGTCGGCGCGATCATCGACTACGCGGCGTCCTTCGGCACCCTGGTTCTCACGCGGGCGTACGCGGACTGGTCGTCGCCGGTCAACGCGGAGTACCGCTCGCAGCTCGTGGCCCGCGCGGTCGACCTGGTCCAGCTCTTCCCCGCGGCGGCCTATGCGAAGAACGGCGCGGACATCCGTCTCGCCGTGGATGCCGTGGAAGACATGTTCCGCCTTCCCGACCTCACGCACGTCGTGATCGTCGCGGGCGACAGCGACTACGTGCCGCTCGCCCAGCGCTGCAAGCGGCTCGGCCGTTACGTGATCGGCGTGGGCGTGGCCGGATCGACCGCCAAGTCGCTCGCCGCCGCGTGCGACGAGTTCGAGGCCTACGACTCGCTCACCGGCGTCGTTCGTCCGAGCCAGCCCGTCGCCGTCGTCGCGGAAGCCACGGTGAGCCCGACCGACACGGCCGACACGACCGTGAAGACGAAGACCGCTCCGAAGACGCGTCGCGCCAAGACCGCCCCCAAGCTCGACGAGCAGGGCGAGGCGACCCAGCTCCTCGAGCGCGCGCTGCGGCTCGGACACGACAAGGCGGATGCCGACGAGTGGCTGCACAGCTCGGCCGTCAAGACCCACATGCGCCGCATGGACCCCTCGTTCAGCGAGAAGGCTCTGGGCTACCGCTCGTTCTCGGACTTCCTGAAGTCGCGTGACGAGATCACGGAACTCGAGGAGACCGGCCACGAGCGTCTCGTGCGATTGCGCGAGCGCTGAGCCGGCCTCCTGTCCGTCCGACCGTCGTCAGAGAGTGGCCTGGAAGGGATCGAAGTCCGCCTCCAGCGTGCCGACCTGATCCAGGGTGCTCTCGACCGTGACGAAGCTGCGGGATTCCGCGGCCTCCTCGATCGACAGCAGCGTGTCGAGCACGTGGTAGCCGAACTCCCCCGATGCGACGTGGGGTCGCCCTGCGGCGATCGATCGCACCATGTCGAGCAGTCCGACCCCGCGGCCGGAGAGCACGCCCTCCGAGGCGACGTCGATGATCTCCTGCTCGACCGGCTGCGGGGGGACGACGACGCGGCGCAGCGGCCGGGTGATCGAGATCGGCCCACCGAAGGTGTTCGGGTCCGGGATGACGATCGTGCCCTCGGTGCCGGTCACCTCGACGATGCCCTGACGCAGGACGGGTGAGTCGGTACTGTACAGGCTCTGCGCCTGACCTCCGGATTCGAAGTCCATCAGCACGCTGAGCGTCGACGGGATCTCGACCGGGAACTCCTGACCGGCGAGTTCCCCGACCTGCACCCGTCGCGTCGCCGTGCCCTGCAGACCGAGCGCCGCCACCCTGGCGACGGGGCCGAACACGTGAGCGAGGGCGGAGACGTAGTACGGGCCCATGTCGAGCAGCGGCCCCGCGCCCCGGGCGTACAGGAACGCGGGGTTCGGGTGGAAGATCTCCGGTCCCTGCCACTGGAAGGTGGTCTGGGCGAACAGCGGGCGTCCGATGTCGCCCCGTGCGATCGCGCGCTTCACGGTCTGCACGCCGGGGCCGAGCACGGTGTCAGGAGCGACGCCGACGCGCAGCCCGGCGGCATCCGCCTTCCGGAGCAGGCGCCGGGATTCCTCCCGGTCCACCCCGATCGGCTTCTCCGTCCACACGTGCTTGCCCGCGGCGATGATCGCCTCCGAGACCTCCACGTGCACCGCGGGGATCGTGAGGTTCACCACGATGTCGATCTCGGGATCATCGAGCACCACGTCGACCCCGCCGGCGCGGGGCACCCCGTACTTCTCGGCCTGCGCCCGCGCGCGCTCCTCGATCGCGTCCGCGACCGCGAGTACCCGCACATCGGGGAAGGCGGTCAGATTCGTCAGGTACTGGTCGCTGATGTTCCCCGCGCCGATGATGCCGACGCCGACGGGCCCGGAGCCGATGCCCATCAGCGTGCCACCTTCTCGTCGAGGTAGACACGGCTGCGCTCGATCGCCGCGAAGAGATCGCCCTCGTAGTGGTCGAACTCGACGATCGCGAGCTCGAGCGCGGGGGCGGCCGCGATCGACTCCACGAGTGGCACGGCACCGTCGCCCGCGGGCACCTGGTCGGCCGGCGGATACGTGGACGCGAGCGCGGGGTCGAGCGTGCCGTCCTTGGCGTGCACCGCGATCACGCGGTCGCCCAGACGCTGCAGCAGGGCGACGGGATCGACGCCGCCGCGGGCGACCCAGTACAGGTCGACCTCGAGCACGACGCGGTCATCGAGCAGCCCCGCGAGCACCTCGAGTCCGGTGACGCCGTCGAAGACCGCCTCCAGCTCGTGCGCGTGGTTGTGATACCCGACGCGGATGCCGAGATCGGCGCCGATCGCGGCGGCGGCGTTCAGCAGCCGCGCGGTCTCCTCGATCTGTGCGATCGACTCCCAGCGGGCGGGCGCGGTGTACGGATCGATCACCGTGTGCATGCCGAGGACGGCGGCAGCCGCGAAGACCTCGGCGGGAGGCGGCACCGGTGTCGTGGTGCCGCTGCCGTCCGGGTTCACGAACGACTCCGAAGCGAGGAAGGCGTGACCGGACGGGGCCGTGAGACCCGAGGCGGTCAGGGCCGCGGCGTCCGCGTCCGCGCGGCGCACGAAGTCGTACGGCTCGACGGCGGTGAAGCCGCGGGCGGCCACCTCGGCGAGCGCGCCCTCGAGATCGGCCTCGAGCTGGTCCTTGATCGTGAACAGCTGGAGGGAAGTCTGGATCGTCATCGGTCGTGCTCCTCGGGTCGTCGGCGACAGTCGGGCTCTCGCCCGTGTGAGCACGCTAGCACAAATACTTCCACGCGGAGGTTTTGATCTCGCTAGACTGCGAGCATGCCGGATGACGACGATCGCCCACCCCCGCGCGGCGCCTATGCGAAGGGGATCGCGCGACGTCAGCAGATCCTCGACCGGGCGATCGAGGTCTTCGCCGAGCGCGGCGCCGACCGCACCAGTCTGCGCGCGATCGCGCGGGAGGTCGGTGTCACCCACGCGGCCCTCACCCACTATTTCGGCTCGCTGGAAGAGCTCCTCGTCGCCGTCTACGCCGAGAGCAACGCACCGAGCCATCGCCCCGGCCCCGCTCTCGATGACGCGACACCCGTCGAGCTCATGATCGAGAGCGCCCGCACCAATCGCGCGGTCCCCGGGCTCGTGCAGCTGTACTCGACACTCGTCGCCACCGCCCTGGAGGACGGCCATCCCGTGGCGCGCGACTTCGCCACGACCCGGTTCGCGCGCCTCCGCACCGACATCGCCGCGTCGGTCCGTGAACAGCAGCAGCGCGGTCGCCTGCGCGCCGATGCCGATCCTGAGGCGGTCGCCGCCCTCGTCGTCGCGGCATCCGACGGCCTGCAGACGCAGTGGCTCCTCGATGAGGCCGCCCCGCAGCACGAGGCGCTCGCGCTGCTCGACCGTCTGCTGCGCCCCGCGGACTGAGCGCGGGTCAGTTCTTGCGCTGATCCCACACGTCGCGGAGCGCGGGCTCGATCTCGCGATACGTGAAGTCGTACCCGGCGTCGGTCAGCACCCGCGGAGCCACCCACCGGCTCTTGAGCACGAGTTCGGGCTCCTTGCGCAGCACCCACATCGCCGGCTCGAGCATGAAGCGCCAGGACGGCAGGCCGATCGGCATCCCCACCACGCGCCGCAGCGTCGCCATCAGCCCGCGGTTGTCGGTCTGGGTGGGCGCCGAGAGATTGACCGGCCCCTGGATCGACGCGTCGTCGCGGATGAACCGCACTGCGCCGACCAGATCGTCGATGTGGATCCAGCTGAACTTCTGCCGTCCGCGGGAGCGATGCCCGAGGGGCTGCTCCGGCTGGGTGGGGTTCGGGCCGATGCCGCGGTACCGCCGATGCGGGAACCACCAGCCGTCGAACTGCGGCCCGCCGAGCCCGAAGCGGGCGAGTCGGAAGAAGAGGTCGGTGGCCGGACCGTCGCCGAGGACGATCGTGATGCGCAGAGCCACACGCCGCGTGCCGGGGAGGTCGCCGCGGAAGAGCTCATCCTCCCAGGCGAGCGCCACATCGGGCGAGAACCCCGTGTCGAAGTCGGTGTCGGCCTCGGTCTGCGGCCGGTCGAGCGCGTAGCGGTACACCGTGGCGCTGCTCGCGTTCATCCAGACGCCCGGAGGGTGCACGGAGCGTTCGACGGCCTCGTGCAGGGCCCGCGTGGTGTCGACGCGGGAGCGGAAGAACTCCTCGCGGTTGGCGTCCGTGAACCGGCAGTCGATCGCCTTGCCCGCGAGGCCGATCAGCAGGTCGGCGCCGTCCACGAGGCGCAGGATCGACGCGGGGTCGTCCCAGCGGGCATCCGGGCCGTTGCGGCCGATGATGCCCACCTCGTAGCCGTCTTTCTCGAGGGCTTCCTTCACGGCGGTGCCGAGGAATCCCGATCCGCCGCCGATCACTGCACGCTTCGCCATGTCTAGCTCTGCCCCTGTCCCTGTCCGTCAGCTCCGCCTCGGCGCTTCTCGATCTCCTGTCGCAGCCGCCACTCCTCGATCTCCCGGTCGAGATCGGCGATCTGCTGCTCCGTCGTGCGCACGTCCGACGGAGGAGCGGCCTGCACGGTCGTCGGGCCCGGACGCGCCGGGCGTGCGGCACGCCGCATGCGCGGAATGGGGATACCGCCGTCGCCGTAGTCCCTCCCGAGTCCGAACCACAGCAGGCCGCCGATCAGCGGCAGCAGGATCACGACGATGAGCCACACCATCTTGGGCAGGTGCTTCACCTGCGAATCGTCCCGGGTGATGATGTCGATCAGCGCGCCGATCATCAGCGCGAGGACGAGGATCGAGAACAGGAACGGCATGGACTCAGGGTAGCGCCGCTACGGCAGCAGGTGCCCGCCGGCGCGGAAGAGCTCGTACCACTCGGGGCGGGTGAGCGTGAGGTCGGCACCCGCTGCGGCGTCGCGCACACGCTGCGGCGTCGTGGTCCCGAGAACGACCTGCATGTGCGCGGGGTGGCGCGTGATCCACGCGGTGGCGATCGCGATCGGGGTGACGTCGTAGGCGGCGGCGAGGCGATCGATCACGGCGTTCAGCTCGGCGTACTCCGGATTGCCGAGGAAGACGCCGGTGAAGAATCCACCCTGGAAGGGCGACCATGCCTGCACCGTGATGTCGTTGATGCGGCAGTACTCCACGATGCCGCCACCGTCGCGCCCGACGCTCTGATCCTCCGCCGCCATGTTCATCGCGATGGGCTGTGCGATCATCGGCGCATGCGTGATCGAGAGCTGCAGCTGGTTCGCGACCAGCGGCTGGCGCACGGCCGTGCGCAGCAGGTCGATCTGGCGGGGCGTGTGGTTCGAGACACCGAACGCGCGCACCTTGCCGGACGCTTCGAGTTCGTCGAACGCCCGCGCGACCTCCTCGGGTTCGACCAGCGCGTCGGGCCGGTGCAGCAGGAGCACGTCGAGACGGTCGGTGCGCAGCGCGCGCAGCGACCCTTCGACCTGCGTCATGATGTGCTCGTACGAGAAGTCGAACATCCCCTCTGCCGGCACGATGCCGCACTTGGTCTGCAGCACGATCTCGTCACGCTCGGCCGGCGTCAGCCCGAGCGCCTCGGCGAACCGGGTCTCGCAGTGGTGCATGCTGCCGCCGTAGATGTCGGCGTGGTCGAAGAAATCGATGCCCGAGTCGCGCGCAGCGCGGTAGAGCTCGCGGATGTGGGCGTCGTCTTTGTCATCGATCCGCATCATCCCGGCGATGACGGAAGGCGCGACAGTGGACCCGAACGGAACAGTCTTCATGCCGCCACGATACTCCGCGCTCCGCCGACGGGACCGCGGCGAACCGCCGACTCGTCAGCGCGAAAGAGGCCGAGTGGGGGCCGGCGGGGAGGGGACGAGAGCGGCGGGTGAGAGGCCGAGGGCGTCCGCGATCGCGGCGAGGTCGGTCACCGTGAAGGCGGATCGACCGCCGAGCTTGCTGCGGAGGGTCGAGTCCGGCACGCCGGCGCGAGTGGCGAGCCACGCCACCGAGCGACCGCGTGAGTGAAGGTGCGACAGGACCGCCGATGCCACCATCTGTCGATCATCCGTCGTCACACGACGACACTATCGCCCCGCATGGCTCCGGACAAGGTGCGCCTGGTCCGGTATGACGGCATATCGGTTACGGGCCGGTGCTATCGTGACTCGTGTGAAGACACCCTCCGAGGAGTTCAACGCGGCGGTCGGGCGCCAGCTGCGGGCAGAGATCGCCGCCGCCGGCAGCAGCATCGCCGCGATGGCGCGCACGATCGGCATCGCGCGCAGCGCACTCGACAACTACGTCACCGGCAAGCGCGCGATCCCCGTGCCCGTCGTGTACGCCGTGTGCGCATCACTGCGCGTCGAGCCCCACATCGTGTTCGCACGCGCCGAGGAACGGCTCCGTGTCGACAACGCCGGCGCGAGCGGCGAGCTCACGCCCTTCCGTCGCCCGAATGTCCGCGGCCCGCGCGAAGATGTCCGCGAAGTCGCCTTCGATTCCGGCCTCGGGCACCACGGCGACACCGACGATCTCTACCACTAGGGGCAGCATGGACGACCTTCTTCGACTCGTCGAAGAGCATGGTCTCCGCGTCATCGAACGACCGGGCCCCACGCTGGGCGGCTACGACCACGCCTCCGGCTGCATCCGGCTCGCCCCGGGAATGAGCGAGCGCACCCGCCGCAGCGTCCTCGCTCATGAGCTCGCGCACGCCGCCCTCGGCCACACCGTGACCACGCACGCGCCGACACGACGACGTCAGGAGCGCCAGGCGGACGAGTGGGCCGCGCGGCTGCTGCTCACCCCCGCCGCCTACGCCTCCGCCGAAGCGATGCGGGGCACGCACGGCGCCAGCCTCGCGTTCGAGCTGGGCGTGACCATCGAGCTCGTGCGGGCCTACCAACGACTCCTGCAACGCGTGGGCGACACCACGTACCTCGCGCCGCGCATGGGCACCGGCCAATGGGCACACCGCATCGTGGCGGCGTGAATCACATGCCCCTCGCGCTGGTTGAATGACCTCATGGCCTTCCTCGTCTCCCCTGCCGCCGTCACCCTGACCGGAGAGCTCGTCGAGCTGCGCCCCCTGGACAGGGCCCACCATGATGCGCTGGTCGAGGCGGTGGAGGAGGGCGAGCTGTGGAAGACCGCGTGGTACACCTCGGTCCCCGCGCCCGACGGGGTCGCCGCCGAGATCGACCGCCGCATCGCCCTGCGGGAGTCGGGCGAGATGGTGCCCTTCACGGCGTTCGACGCCGCGGGTCGCGCGATCGGGATGACGACGTACTACGACCTGGTGCCCGACGTGCCGCGGCTGCACATCGGCTACACCTGGAACCGGCCGTCTGCGCACGGCACCGGCACGAACGCCGAGTCCAAGCTCCTGCTGCTGCGGCACGCCTTCGAGACGCTGGGCGTCTTCCGCGTCGGCCTCACCACGCAGTGGGTGAACTTCCAGTCCCGCGCCGCCATCGAACGCCTGGGAGCCAAGCAGGACGGCGTCATGCGGGCGATGTCACGCTTCCGCAACGGGGCATTGCGCGACAGCGTCGAGTTCTCGATCATCGAGCCGGAGTGGCCGGCCGTGCGGGCGAACCTCGAAGCCCGGTTGGCCCGGCGGCGCTGATCACCCGATCGCGGTGCGCTGCTCGATCAACGGACAGCTGAACACGTCGCGCTCCCCCAGGCCGACCCGGTTGATGTACCGGACGACGATCGCGTAGGAGGCGAGCAGCCCGGTCTGCGTGTAGGTCACGTTCTGCGCGCGGCAGTAGTCCGCGATGAGGGGCGCCGCCCGCCGCAGGTGAGGTCGGGGCATCGACGGGAACAGATGGTGCTCGATCTGATAGTTCAGACCTCCCATAGCCACATCCACGACACGACTCCCCGTGATGTCTCTGCTCATGAGGACCTGGCGGCGGAGGAAGTCCAGCGTCAGTTCACGCGGCACCACGGGCATCCCCTTGTGGTTCGGGGCGAACGCCATGCCCATGTAGAACCCGAACAGCCCCAGCTGCACCGCGAGGAACACGAACGCGATGCCCGGCGAGAGCACGAGAAACACCAGCACGAGAAAGCCGATGATCCGCACGCTCAGGAACACGATCTCGACCCAGCGCCGCTCCAGTCGACCTCGCGCGAACACCCGTCGCACGCCGGACGCGTGCAGCGAGACGCCCTCGAGGAACAGGATCGGGAAGAACAGCCACCCCTGGTGACCGCGCAGCCACGCGATCACCGGTCCGCGGTGCTTCCTCGCGGACTCCGCCGTGACGGCGATGACGGGCAACTCGATGTCGGGATCGGCGCCCAGTTTGTTGGGGTTGGCGTGATGACGGGTGTGCTTGTGCTGCCACCATCCGTAGCTCATTCCGACGAGCAGGTCGCCGAGGATGAGGCTGATCCAGTCGTTCCACCGCCCCGAGACGAAGATCTGGCGGTGCGCCGCGTCGTGCCCCAGGAACGCGATCTGCGTGAACAGGATCGCGAGGACCGCCGCTGTGAACAGCTGCCACCAGGAGTCACCGATCCAGACGAAGGCGAGCAGACACGCCGCGAGAATCAGCGGGGCAGCGACGAGCCTCGACCAGTAGTAGCCGTAGCGACGGCGGAGCAGACCGCGGTCGCGGACCTGCTGGGCCAGCTCGGTGAAAGCACTCGACGAACGTGCGCGTCGATCGCTCGGGCGAGTGCGGACGATCCGTCCAACGTCATCCATGATGACCTCATCTCCGGCGGCCCCGCTCAGGGGCAGGCGCCGCCCTCATGCGCCCCGTCATCGATGCAGGAACCGTCGTCGGAGACGGTCGAAGAAGAGGCGAGAAGCGCAGATGACCGGCCGTACATCGGGCCGTGCATCCGCGTTCTCATCCCTCGAGATTACGCTCCGAATCTGTGCGTCTCACAGGTTCGGATCCCACGACGCGCGGTGGTTCCCACAGCGCGGACTCCATCAGTCGGTGGCGTTGCCCGACCAGTTGTTCGAGCGACGCGTGGCCGTGCCGCCCTCGCGCATCATGAACGCCAGCGACACCATCGTGATCAGCAGGCCGCCCGTGAAGACGATGGCCTGGAAGTCCTCGAGCGACTGGGCGAGACCCATGAGGTAGATGCCTCCGAGGAAGAGGATCATGAAGAAGATGAAGCTGAGGATCACGGGGTCTCCTGTCGTCGCGGCCGTCTTCTAGCGTACCGTCCACCGGTAGCGCAGAAGCGCAGAAGAGGAAACCCCCTGGGCGCACGACCCGGCGCGTGATTGCCTTCGATCATGACCACTCCTCTGAAGGCACTCGCCATCTCCTGCACCCTGAAGCCCTCCCCCGCCGAGTCGAGTTCCGACCTGCTCGCCACGCAGGTGCTCGACGCCCTCGCCGCGCACGGCGTGACCGGCGCACTCGTCCGGGCCGCCGACCATGTCATCAGCCCCGGCGTCGAGGCCGACATGGGCGGAGCCGACGAGTGGCCGACGCTGCGCGCCCAGGTTCTCGACGCCGACATCCTCGTGTTCGTCACGCCGACCTGGATGGGTCAGCACTCGAGCATCGCTCAGCGCGTGCTCGAGCGGCTCGACGCCGAGCTCAGCGAGACGGATGCCGCGGGGCGCCCGCACCTGTTCGACAAGGTCGCGATCGCCGGCGTCGTCGGCAACGAGGACGGCGCGCACCACATCGCGGCGATCCTGTTCCAGTCGCTGAACGACATCGGCTACACGATCCCGGCCCAGGGCTCGGTGTACTGGAACGGCGAGGCGATGCACACGGTCGACTACAAGGACCTCGACGAGACGCCGGAGAAAGTGGCATCCGCCACGGCGACGGCCGCACGGAATGCCGCGCACCTGGCCGCTCAGCTGAAGGAGCGCGCGTTCCCGGCTGAGTGAGTGCCGACGCGCAGGTCCGGCAGCGGTCGCGCGCCCGACAAAGACACGCCCCCTGCGTCGCTCTCAGTCGAGAGACGCAGGGGGCGTGACGTGAACAGGTCGCCGCTCGCGGGGCGACGCGACGAGATCGCTCAGAAGTCCCAGTCGTCGTCTTCCGTGGCCTCGGCCTTGCCGATGACGTAGGACGAGCCGGAGCCCGAGAAGAAGTCGTGGTTCTCGTCGGCGTTCGGGGAGAGCGCCGACAGGATCGCCGGGTTCACGTTCGTGACCGACGACGGGAACATCGCTTCGTAGCCGAGGTTCATCAGCGCCTTGTTGGCGTTGTAGTGCAGGAACTTCTTGACGTCCTCGGTCAGACCGACACCGTCGTAGAGGTCCTGCGTGTACTGCACCTCGTTGTCGTAGAGCTCGTAGAGCAGCGAGAACGTGTAGTCCTTCAGCTCGTCGCGCTCCGCCTGCGTGACCTTCTCGAGGCCCTTCTGGAACTTGTACCCGATGTAGTACCCGTGCACGGCCTCGTCCCGGATGATGAGGCGGATCAGGTCGGCGGTGTTCGTGAGCTTCGCCCGGCTCGACCAGTGCATCGGCAGGTAGAAGCCCGAGTAGAACAGGAAGCTCTCGAGCAGGGTCGAGGCGACCTTGCGCTTGAGCGGGTTGTCGCCGCGGTAGAAGTCCATGACGATCTGAGCCTTGCGCTGCAGGTTCGGGTTCTCGACCGACCACCGGAACGCCTCATCGATCTCCTTCGTCGACGCGAGCGTCGAGAAGATCGAGGAGTAGCTCTTGGCGTGCACCGACTCCATGAACGCGATGTTCGTGTAGACGGCCTCCTCGTGCGGGGTGATCGCATCGGGGATCAGCGACACGGCGCCCACCGTGGCCTGCACGGTGTCGAGCAGGGTGAGCCCCGTGAACACGCGCATCGTGAGCAGCTGCTCGTCGGGGGTGAGCGTGTTCCACGACTGGATGTCGTTGGACAGCGGGATCTTCTCAGGCAACCAGAAGTTGTTCACGAGGCGGTTCCACACCTCGACGTCCTTGTCGTCCTGGATTCGGTTCCAGTTGATCGCCTGCACGTGGTCGACCAGCTTGAGGGATTCGGGAGTCATTTTCGTCGTTTCTCGAGTTCAGGAGGATCGCGGGATCAGAGCATGCACGAGACGCACTCGGCCATGTCGGTGCCCTCGAGCGCCATCTGACGCAGACGGATGTAGTAGATCGTCTTGATGCCCTTGCGCCATGCGTAGATCTGCGCCTTGTTGATGTCGCGGGTGGTGGCGGTGTCCTTGAAGAAGAGCGTCAGAGACAGGCCCTGGTCGACGTGCTGCGTCGCCGCGGCGTAGGTGTCGATGACCTTCTCGTAGCCGATCTCGTACGCGTCCTGGTAGTACTCCAGGTTGTCGTTCGTCATGAACGCCGCCGGGTAGTACACGCGGCCGAGCTTGCCTTCCTTGCGGATCTCGATCTTCGACGCGATCGGGTGGATCGACGAGGTCGAGTTGTTGATGTACGAGATCGAACCGGTCGGCGGCACGGCCTGGAGGTTCTGGTTGTAGATGCCGTGCTTCTGGATCGAGGCCTTCAGCTCCGCCCAGTCCTCCTGCGTCGGGATGTGCTTGCCGGCGAAGAGCTCCTTGACCTTCTCGGTCTCGGGAACCCAGGCGCGCTCGATGTACTTGTCGAAGAACGTGCCGCTGGCGTACGTCGAGTCCTCGAAGCCGTCGAACGTGGTGCCGCGCTCGATCGCGATGTTGTTCGAGGCGCGCAGCGCGTGGAACAGCACCGTGTAGAAGTAGATGTTCGTGAAGTCGATGCCCTCTTCCGACCCGTAGAACACGTGCTCGCGTGCCAGGTAGCCGTGCAGGTTCATCTGGCCGAGGCCGATCGCGTGGGAGCGGTCGTTGCCGTCCTCGATCGAGCGCACGGAGCCGATGTGGCTCTGGTCGCTGACCGCGGTGAGCGCACGGATCGCCGTCTCGACCGTCTGGCCGAGGTTGTCGGCGTCCATCGACAGTGCGATGTTCATCGAGCCGAGGTTGCAGGAGATGTCCTTGCCGATGTTGTCGTACGACAGGTCGTCGTTGTACGTGGTCGGTGTGTTCACCTGCAGGATCTCGCTGCAGAGGTTGGACATGTTGATGCGGCCCTTGATCGGGTTGGCCTTGTTCACCGTGTCTTCGAACATGACGTACGGGTAGCCCGACTCGAACTGGATCTCGGCGACGGTCTGGAAGAACTCGCGCGCGTTGATCTTCGTCTTCTTGATGCGCGGGTTGTCGACCATCTCGCGGTACTTCTCGGTGACCGAGATGTCGCCGAAGGGTACGCCGTAGACCTTCTCGACGTCGTACGGCGAGAACAGGTACATGTCCTCGTCGTTCTTCGCGAGCTCGAAGGTGATGTCGGGCACGACCACGCCGAGCGACAGCGTCTTGATGCGGATCTTCTCGTCGGCGTTCTCACGCTTGGTGTCGAGGAAGCGCATGATGTCGGGGTGGTGCGCGTTGAGGTACACCGCGCCGGCACCCTGACGGGCACCGAGCTGGTTGGCATAGCTGAAGCTGTCTTCGAGGAGCTTCATCACGGGGATGATGCCCGAGGACTGGTTCTCGATCTGCTTGATCGGCGCACCCGACTCGCGGATGTTCGACAGCAGCAGCGCCACGCCGCCACCGCGCTTCGACAGCTGCAGGGCGGAGTTGATGCCGCGGGCGATCGACTCCATGTTGTCCTCGATGCGCAGCAGGAAGCAGCTGACGAGCTCGCCGCGCTGGGCCTTGCCCGCGTTGAGGAAGGTCGGGGTGGCCGGCTGGAAGCGGCCGGAGATGATCTCCTCGACCAGCGCGACGGCGAGCTTCTCGTCGCCGTCGGCGAGACCGAGAGCGGTCATGACGACGCGGTCCTCGAACCGCTCGAGGTAGCGCTTGCCGTCGAACGTCTTCAGCGTGTAGCTCGTGTAGTACTTGAACGCGCCGAGGAACGTCTCGAAGCGGAACTTCTTCGAGTACGCCAGGTCGTTGAGCTTCTGGATGAAGTCGAACGAGTAGCGCTCGATGACCGCGCCCTCGTAGTACTCCTTCTCGACCAGGTAGTCCAGGCGCTCCTTGAGCGAGTGGAAGAACACGGTGTTCTGGTTCACGTGCTGCAGGAAGTACTCCCGCGCCGCGCGCTTGTCGGCGTCGAACTGGATCTTGCCGTTCGCGTCGTACAGATTCAGCATCGCGTTGAGGGCGTGGTAGTCCATGCCCTCGTAGCCGGGGTTGATCTTGAAGGCCACCTGCTCGGTCATGGCCTGGTCTTTAACTGCGCTGTCCAACGTCGTTCCAATCCGTCGCTCACGCGATCAACATCGTCCTGTGTGCCGAAGATTTCGAGCCGATACAAGTGGGGCACCTGACACTTGCGGCTGATGATGTCTCCGGCGAGACAGAAGGACTCGCCGAAGTTCGTGTTGCCTGCGGAGATCACTCCGCGGATGTGGCGCCGATTGCGCTCGTCGTTGAGGAATCGGATCACCTGTTTGGGCACCGCGCCTCGTTCGACACCGCGCCCCTCACCCCCGCCGTAGGTGGGGGTGATCAGGACGAAGGGCTCGTCGATGACGAGCTCTCCGTCGCTGCGCTGAAGGGGAATGCGTCGGGCGGGGAGGTCGAGCTTCTCGACGAATCGGGCGGTGTTGCCCGACACGCTCGAGAAGTAGACCAGGAGCGGCGCTGCGGTGGCGACGGCGCTCATGGTCGTGCTCAGGCGAGGCGGGTCGCGAGTTCGTTGATCTTGTCGGGACGGAAGCCCGACCAGTGGTCCTCGTCGGTGACGACGACCGGCGCCTGCATGTAGCCCAGCGCCTTGACCTGCTCCAGGGCCGTCGGGTCCTCCGACAGGTCGTGGATCTCGTACTCGATGCCCTTGGCGTCGAGCGCGCGGTAGGTGGCGTTGCACTGAACGCAGGACGGCTTGGTGTAGACCGTAATCGACATTTTTCTGGTGACCCCTCAGATCTCAGGCCTGCTTCTCAGCAGGCATCCTCCGGCAGACCGCCGCCGGGAGTTCAATACTACATATAGGTACGGACATTAGGTACGACCACAAGGGGTAGTAGTTACATCCGTGTAGTTTTCCACCGCTCTCCCCAGGTACAACACAGGTTCTCCACCCTTTCTTCCACAGGCACCGGACCCGGCGACGGGGTCTTGACCCCCGAGAAATCGCGGCGGAGAACCACTCGCTCGCGATCCATCCACAGGGGGCACGCTAGGGCGCACCTCGGACATTCCGACGCCTGTGGAAACTCGCCTCCGGCGTGTCGTCGGCGTGTCGCCTCGACGCCTCCGCGCGACCTGCCGCCGACGCCCGCCGAGGCCCGGTAGCGTTGACCCGTGGCGGGATATCGGGACCTTCTTCGCACGCCCGGGGTGGCGCGCATGATCGCGGCTCAGCTGACCGCTCGCTTCCCCAACGGGATGACCTCGCTCGCGATCCTGCTGCATGTCGAGCAGCAGACCGGCTCCTACGGGTTCGCCGGTCTCGTCCTCGCCGCGACCAGCGTGGGGCAGGCCGTCGCCGGCCCCGTCACGAGCCGGTGGATGGGCGCGTGGGGCATGCGCCGCGTCCTCACCCTGACGCTCGCGGTCTGCGTCCTCGCCGTGCTGGGTCTGGCCCTGCTGCCCCTGAACGTCCCCGGGTACATGGCTCTCGGTCTCCTCGCCGGACTCTCGACGCCGCCGGTCCAGGCCGCCGTGCGCACCATCTACCCGAAACTCGTGAACGCGAAGCAGCTCACCCCCCTCTTCTCCCTCGACGCATCGCTGCAGGAGATCATCTGGGTGCTCGCGCCGGTGGTCATCACCCTCGTCTCGACGCAGATCGGCACGGCAGAGGGGCTGCTCCTCGTCGCGGTGGTGCTGGTCGGCGGCGGAGCGTGGTTCATCCTCGCCCCCGAGGTCGGCCGGGTGCGCATCCCGCGCAGTCGCAGCGCGTTCGGGAAGGTCGTGCTCAAGCCGCCGGTACTCCTCGCCACCGTCATCGGATTCCTGCTCATCGGCGCATGCTCCGCCGTCGAGGTCGGCGTCGTCGCCACGTTCGAGCACGGCAGTCTCGCGGCCGGCCTGGTACTCGCGGTGTTCGCCGTCGGCAGCCTCGCCGGCGGGCTCTCGTTCGGGCACATCCCGATCGGCCCCTGGGCGATGGCCCGGCGCCTCACGATCGTCACGATCGGCCTGGCCCTCACCATGGTCTCGCTCGATGTCTTCTGGCTGGGCGGCACCCTCATCGTCGCGGGCATCGGCATCGCCCCCGCACTCGCGGTGCTCTTCGCGATCACGACCGCGAGCGTCAAGTTCAGCGAGACGGCCGAGGCCTTCGGCTGGGCGGGCACGGGTCAGCTGATCGGTGCCGCCGCCGGTTCGGCGGTCGCCGGGTTCCTCGTCGACGCGACCGATCCGCGGGGCGCCTATCTCGCGGCCACCCTCTTCGCGGCGGCCGGACTCGTCGTCTCGATCGTCTTCGTCCGCTCCTTCCCCGACCTGCGTCATCGCGACGCGAGCCCCCACCCCGACACCGAACCTCTGGCGGTCACCCCTTCATGAACTCCCCCTCCTCCTCGCACGCCGCCGCTCCGGCCGTCGTCTGCATCGGCGAGACGATGGCGCTCGTCACCCCCACCGACGCCGACCTCTCCGCAGGTCGGACCGCGACGATCGGCCTCGCCGGCGCGGAGTCCAACGTCGCGATCGGACTGGCCGGCTTCGGGCACACGGTCGCGTGGGCCTCTCGGCTCGGAGACGACCCGCTCGGCACGCGCATCGCCACGGAGGTCGCGCAGCGCGGTGTGGAGCTGTGGGTCGAGCGGGATGCCGAGGCTCCCACCGGCATCATGTTCAAGGACCCGGGCATCGCATCATCGGCCGTCTACTACTACCGCCGCGGCTCGGCCGCATCGCGCATGGCCCCCGGGCACCTCTCCCCCGCGCGACTCGACGGCGTGCGCATCGTGCACACCACTGGCATCACCCCGGCACTTTCGGACTCGTGCTCCGGGATGGTCACCCGGCTGTTCGCGGATGCCCGCGCGGCAGGGGCGACCGTGTCCTTCGATGTGAACGACCGCCGCGCGCTCTGGAGCGAGGAGGAAGCGGCCGCCACCCTCGCCCGCCTCGCGGATGCCGCCGACATCGCGTTCGTGGGTCGCGATGAGGCCGAGCGGATCTGGGGCACCGCGACCCCGGATGAGATCCGTGCGCACCTGCCGCACTGCGCGCTGCTCGTGGTGAAGGACGGCGAGATCGGCGCCACGGCCTTCTCCGGTTCCGAGGAGCCCGTCTTCGTGCCGGCGCCCGTGGTGGAGGTCGTCGAGCCCGTCGGCGCGGGTGACGCCTTCGCGTCGGGTTTCCTGGCGGCGACCCTCGAAGGCGCCGATCTCGCGGGCCGCCTGTCTGCCGGGCACGCGGCCGCGGCTCGCGTGCTGCGGATCGCCGCCGACATCCCACCCCTCGAACCCGCCGTCTGACCCGGCGAGCGGACCGCGGTTCTAGGCTGGAGCCATGCCCGCTCCGCTCACCCTTCCCCGCCTCGCCTGGGGCGATCCCTCGGCCTCTCGACACGCCCTGCTGGTGCACGGTCTGGGTTCGTCCGGAGCACTCATGTGGCGCCTGGGCGATGCCCTCGCCTCCGCAGGATGGCATGCCACGGCGGTCGACCTCCGCGGGCACGGCGATGCCCCTCGCGCGCTCGACTACACGGTCGCAGCCTTCGCGGTCGATCTCGTCGCGACCCGTCCGGACGGCGGCGGCCCCTGGGATGCCGTGGTCGGACATTCGCTCGGTGGAGCGGCGAGCACCGTGGCCGCGGCATCCGATCCGGCCTGGGCGGCTCGACTCGTGCTGATCGACCCCGCGATCCTCGTCACCGGCCACGACGCGGACGTCGTGCGCCGCAGCCAGGAGCGCGCCTTCGCCGACACCCGCCTCGCCGTGGTGCAGGAGGAGCATCCGCACTGGCATCCGCAGGATCAGGAGCTGAAGGTGGATGCCGTGCGGCGCGCGAGCGCGTGGGCGGTGGAGCAGACCAGCGTGCAGAACCAGCCCTGGGACGTGCGCGCCGCGGCCCGATCGCTCACCGTTCCCGCGCACGTGATCGGGGCGGACCCCGCCGTGTACAGCATCTTCACCGGCGCCCTGGCCGAGGAGACACTCGCCTCGAACCCGCTGATCACCCTGTCGGTCGTGGACGGCGCCGGGCACTCCCTGCACCGCGACAAGCCGGAGGAATCGATCCGGCAGCTCCTGGAGGCCCTCGCATGAGCACGACCGACCGCGGGGGATTCGACCCCACCGCCTTCCTGCCCGACGAGCTGCTGGAGCGGATCCGCGAACGTGCGCCGATCCACGACCGCGAGAACACCTTCCCGCAGCAGGATCTCGACGAGCTGCGCGCCGCCGGGTATCTGTCGATCCTGGTGCCCGCCGAGCGCGGCGGCGCCGGACTCGGGCTCGCGGAGGCCGCCCTGCTGCAGCAACGACTCGCGACCGCCGCGCCCGCCACCGCCCTCGCGATCAACATGCACCTGGTGTGGACGGGCGTCGCCAAGGTCTTCAGCGACCGCGGCGTCGCGGGGCTCGAGTTCGTGCAGGACGGCGCCGTCGCGGGCGAGGTGTTCGCATTCGGAATCAGCGAGGCCGGCAACGACCTGGTGCTGTTCGGCAGCGAGACGGATGCCACCCCCCTCCCCGACGGCGGCTACGCGTTCACCGGCACCAAGATCTTCACCTCGCTCGCCCCGGTGTGGAGCAAGCTCGGCCTGCACGGCCTCGACACGACCAGCGCGGATGCCCCGAAGCTCGTGTTCGCCTTCGTGGAGCGCACGGCAGAGGTGACCACGTCCGACGACTGGGACACCCTGGGCATGCGCGGCACCCAGAGCCGCACGACGCGGCTGGCGGGAGCACAGGCGCCCCCGCAGCACGTCGTCCGTCGCATCGATCCCGGGCCGACACCCGATCCGATCGTGTTCGGCATCTTCAGCGTGTTCGAGATCCTGCTCGCCTCCGTGTACACGGGGATCGCCCGGCGCGCGCTCGACGTCGCCGCGCAGACCGCGGCCACGCGACGCTCGAAGAAGACCGGGAAGACCTACGATCAGGACCCCGACATCCGCTGGCGGATCGCCGACATGGCCCTAGCGTACGACGCGCTCCCGCCCCAGATCGCCACGCTCGCCCACGACGTCGACGCGCGGATCGACCACGGCGCCCGATGGTTCAGCCTGCTGTCCGGAGTCAAGCACCGGGCGATCACGACCGCGAAGCACGTGGTCGATCAGGCCATGCTCGTCGCGGGTGGTGGCTCGTACTTCTCGGCGAACGAGCTCTCGCGGCTCTATCGCGACGTGCTCGCCGGAGCGTTCCACCCCTCCGACCCGGAGTCCGCCCACGCGACGGCGGCGACCGCCTGGCTCGGACCGATCGATTCCTGAGCCCCATTCCTGCCGATTCCGCGGGTGCGGGCACGCCACGACGCGGAATCAGTTGCCGAACGGGCTCGGGAATGCGAAGATCGCACCATGAGTCCGACGAAAAAGCACCCTGTGCTGGATACCGTCTCGAAGACCATCATCGAACTCCTGCAGGAGGACGGACGCCGCTCCTACTCCGACATCGGACGCGTCGTCGGGCTCAGCGAGGCCGCGGTGCGTCAACGTGTCCAGCGTCTCACCGAGACGGGCGTCATGCAGATCGTCGCGGTCACCGACCCCATGCAGCTCGGGTTCCACCGTCAGGCGATGATCGGGATCCGCACCTCCGGAGACGCCCGCGTGGTCGCCGAGGCGATCGCCGCCGTCGATGCCATCGACTACGTCGTCATCACGGTGGGCGCGTTCGACGTGCTGGCCGAGGTCGTCTGCGAGGACGACGAGCATCTCCTGTCTCTGATCAACGACGTGATCCGCCCCATCGAGGGGGTCGTGTCGACCGAGACCTTCATCTACGCCAAGCTGCAGAAGCAGCTCTACAACTGGGGGACCCGATGAGCTCCGCGCACTCCTACGACACCGCCGACCTGCAGGCGAAGGCCCGCGATCACCTCTGGATGCACTTCACCCGGCAGTCCACCATGGCCGAGTCCGGTGTGCCGATCATCGTCAAGGGCGAGGGTCACCACATCTGGGACTCGCAGGGGAAGCAGTACTTCGACGGCCTCGCCGGCCTGTTCGTCGTGAACGCCGGGCACGGTCGACGACGCCTGGCCGAGGTCGCCGCCCGCCAGGCATCCGAGCTCGCCTTCTTCCCCCTGTGGTCGTACGCGCACCCCGCCGCGATCGAGCTGGCCGACCGGCTCGCCGACGAGGCACCGGGCGATCTGAACCGGGTCTTCTTCTCGACGGGCGGCGGCGAAGCGGTCGAGACCGCGCTCAAGCTCGCCAAGCACTACTGGAAGCTCATGGGCAAGCCCACCAAGCACAAGGTGATCTCGCGCTCGGTGGCGTACCACGGGACCCCGCACGGCGCCCTGGCCATCACCGGCATCCCCGCGATGAAGTCGATGTTCGAACCGGTCGCGCCCGGCGGCTTCCGCGTGCCGAACACGAACTTCTACCGCGCGGAGGAGATGGGCGCTCCCTCCGAGGATCCGGAGGCCTTCGGGCGCTGGGCGGCCGATCGCATCGAGGAGATGATCCTCTTCGAGGGGGCGGACACGGTCGCCGCCGTCTTCCTGGAGCCCGTGCAGAACTCCGGCGGATGCTTCCCCCCTCCCCCCGGATACTTCGCCCGGGTGCGCGAGATCTGCGATCGGCACGACGTGCTGCTCGTCTCGGACGAGGTCATCTGCGCCTTCGGTCGCCTCGGGCACACGTTCGCGTGTACCGGGATGGGCTATGTGCCCGACATGATCACGTGCGCCAAGGGGATGACCAGCGGCTACTCCCCCATCGGCGCCACGATCATCAGCGACCGCATCTACGAGCCGTTCTCGCACGGCGACATGTCCTTCCCGCACGGGTACACGTTCGGCGGCCACCCGGTCTCGGCCGCCGTCGCGCTCGAGAACCTGGCGATCTTCGACGAGGAGGGCCTCAATCAGCGGGTGCGCGAGAACTCTCCGCTCTTCCGCGCCGAACTCGAGAAGCTCCTCGATCTGCCGCTGGTGGGCGACGTGCGCGGAGACGGCTATTTCTTCGGCATCGAGCTCGTGAAGGACAAGGGGACGAAGGAGACCTTCGACGACGCCGAATCGGAACGACTCCTGCGGGGGTTCCTCTCCCCGGCGCTGTTCGAGGCCGGGCTGTACTGTCGCGCGGACGACCGCGGTGACCCCGTGATCCAGCTCGCGCCGCCCCTCACGATCGGGCAGCCGGAGTTCCGCGAGATCGAGCAGATCCTCCGTGACGTGCTGACGCGGGCCCAGTCGGTGCTCTGAGACCGCGTCAGATCAGGAAGCCCCGCAGCAGCGCCTCCGACCCGGCCAGATGGTCGCGCATCGCCGCCTCGGCGGCATCGGGACGTCCGGCGAGGATCGCGACGACGATGCGTTCGTGCTGCTCACCCGAGTGCTGGATGTTGCGGGGCATCAGCGGGAAGGTGTCGAGCCAGGCGTTCACGTCGGCCCGGTTCTCCGCGGCGAGTGCGAGCAGTGACGGGATGGCCGCGGCCTCCGCGATCGCCAGGTGGAACAGGGTGTCGAGGCGACGGTACTCGTCCGGTCCGGCGGGAAGCGCCGCCTCGTGCCTGGCCCACAGATCGGCGCGGGTCACGGCATCCAGTGTCCGGCTCGCCGCGGCGTACGCCGCCCCGCTCTCCAGCACGCGCCGGAGCCCCAGCACGTCGTCGAGCTCTGCCGCGGTGGGGCTGCCGGGTCTCGGGGGCTGCGGCAGCGGATCCGCGACGAACGTCCCGCCGTACCGCCCCCGACGCGCGAGCAGATAGCCGGCATCGGCGAGTTCGCGGATCGCCTCGCGCACGGTGTCGCGGCTGACGGCGAAGGATGCCGCGAGCTCGCGCTCCGGCGGCAGCGACTCCCCGGGGGCGACGACGCCGAGACGGATGGTCTGCACCAGGCGGGCCACGGTGTCCTCCAGGGCGTTGCCCCGGCGCAACGGGCGATACACCGCGCGCCGGACCTCGACCAGGTCGCCGTCGGCGGGGCGCTCGCTCATGCCTTCACCTTTTCACAGCGCGGTGTGCCCCGCTCACAGCGGGGTGACGTAGGCGTTGGTGATGCCGCCGTCCACCACGAAGGCGCTCGCGGTGATGAAGGAGGAGTCGTCCGATGCGAGGAAGGCCACGGCCGCGGCGAGCTCCGAGGGTTCGGCGAAGCGACCCATCGGCACGTGCACGAGCCGCCGTTGTGCGCGCTCAGGGTCCTTGGCGAACAGCTCCTGCAGCAGGGGGGTGTTCACGGGCCCCGGGCAGAGGGCGTTCACCCGCACGCCCTGCCGGGCGAACTGCACACCGAGTTCGCGGGACATCGCCAGGACGCCGCCCTTCGAGGCGGTGTAGCTGATCTGGGAGGTCGCCGAGCCGAGGAGCGCCACGAACGACGCCGTGTTGATGATCGATCCGCGACCGGCGGGCACCATGTGCCGGAGTGCCGCGCGGCTGCACAGGTACACGCTCTTGAGGTTCACGTCCTGCACCCGGTCCCAGGCGGGGAGCTCGGTCGTCTCGATCGAGTCGTCGTCCGCCGGGGAGATCCCCGCATTGTTGAAGGCGATGTCGATCCGACCGAACTCCGCCGCGACGCCGTCGAAGAGCGCGTTCACCTTCTCCTCGTCCGCGACGTCCACGGGGCGGAAGACCCCACCGACCTGTGCCGCGGCCGCCTCCCCCGAGGTCGGGTCGACGTCGGCGATGACGACGAACGCTCCCTCGGCGGCGAACCGCTCGGCGGTGGCGAAGCCGATGCCGCTGGCCCCTCCGGTGATGATGGCGACGCGGTCGGCGAGTCGCTGGGTCAGGTCGATGCTCATGGGGTCCTCCGGGTGGTGCGCGATGGGGATCGAGGGTCAGGGGATGACGAGGTGTCGCCGATCAGGCGTCGTCGACGGCGAAGAAGACGTTCTTGGTCTCGGTGAAGTGCTCCGCCGCGTCGGGTCCGAGTTCGCGCCCGAGTCCCGAGGCCTTCATGCCCCCGAACGGCGTCGCGTAGCGGACCGAGGAGTGCGAGTTCACCGACAGCACTCCGCTCTGGACGCCGCGGGACACCCGCACCGCGCGCCCGAGGTTCTCGGTCCAGAGCGATCCGGCGAGACCGTACACGGTGTCGTTGGCGAGACGGATGGCATCGGCCTCGTCGTCGAAGGGCAGCACGGCGACGACCGGACCGAACACCTCCTGCTGCGCGATGGCGTCGCCGGGAGCGGCGAGCACGACCGCGGGCGCGAACCAGAAGCCGTCGCCCTGCGGCGCACTGCCGCGGAACGCGATGTCGGCGCCGTCGAGGAAGCCCGCCACGGTCTCGCGATGACGGGCCGAGATCAGCGGGCCCATGTCGGTGCCCTCGTCGCCGGGATCGCCCACGCGCCAGGCGGCGACCGCCGGCTCCAGCAGTTCGAGGAACCGGTCGTAGACCGAGCGCTGCACCAGCAGTCGGCTCCGGGCGCAGCAGTCCTGACCCGCGTTGTCGAACACCGAGCCGGGAACCGCGGCGGCCGCACGCTCCAGATCGGCGTCGTCGAACACGATGTTCGCGCTCTTCCCGCCGAGCTCGAGGGTCACGGCCTTCAACGCGCGCGCGCATCCGGCCGCGACCTCGATGCCGACCTCCGTCGATCCGGTGAAGACGACCTTGCGGACGTCGGGATGCTCGACCAGGCGCTGCCCCACGACCGATCCCGAGCCGGTGACGACCTCGAACAGGCCCTGCGGCAGGCCGGCCTCGACGGCGAGCTGCCCCAGACGCATCGCCGTGAGCGGTGTCAGCTCGGCGGGCTTGAGCACCACCGCGTTCCCGGCGGCGAGCGCGGGCGCGAACGCCCAGGCCGCGATCGTCATCGGGTAGTTCCAGGGAACGATGATCCCCACGACGCCGTAGGGGTCGTGGAAGGTCACATCGAGTCCGCCGCTGACCGGGATCTGCCGGCCGGAGAGTCGCTCGGGATCCGCCGAGTAGTAGTTCAGCACCTGAGCGACGTGCCCTGCCTCCCAGCGCGCGGAGCCGATCGGATGCCCGGAGTTGCGCACCTCCAGCTGTGCGAGCTCCTCCGCGGCGCCCTCCACGGCGCGCGCGAACGACCGCAGGGCGTCGGCCCTGGCCACGGGCGCGAGGGCCGCCCAACGCCGTTGCGCCGCGACAGCGCGGGCGATCGCGGCATCCGTCTCGTCGACGCCCGCGCGCGCCACCTCACGGATGGCCGCTCCCGTCGACGGGTCGATCACGGTGAACGCGCTCATGAGGTTCCTTCCTTCCGCCGCGCGACGAACGCGCGGGCCTGCGTGACGAGGTCGGCGAACAGGCGCCGGTCCTCGAGATCTTCCTCGGGATGCCATTGGATGCCGACGACGTGCCCGTTCGCGGTGTCCTCGAACGCCTGTACGAGACCGTCGTCGGAATGCGCGGCGGGGGTCAGCCCCGCGCCGAGTCGGTCGATTCCCTGGTGGTGGTAGCTGTGCACCCGCACGGATCCGCCGCCGAGCACCCCGGCGAGCGCGGTGCCGTCGGCGACCGCCACCTCGTTCTCGGCGAACACCCCGCCGCCGATCCGGTAGCGCTCGGTGCCGAGGGACTCCGGCAGGTGCTGCTGCAGGGTGCCTCCCCGGGCGACGTTGACGAGCTGGAGTCCGCGGCAGATCGCCAGCACCGGCATCCGCCGGGCCTCGGCGGCGCGGAAGAGCGCGAGCTCCCAGGCGTCGCGGTCGACCCGTGCGGGGTCGGTGAGGGGATGCCGCTCGGCACCGTAGAGCTCGGGGGCGACATCGGCACCGCCCGAGAGGATGACGGCGTCGAGGCCCGCGAGTGCGGCGCCTGCGGCATCCGGGTCCTGCGGCGGCAGGAGCATCGCGATGCCGCCCGCCGCGGTGACACCCGTGAGGTACTGCTCGGGCAGGAACGCCGCCCGCACGTCCCAGACGCCCTGCGTCGCCCGCTCGAGGTAGGTGGTGATGCCGATCAGCGGCGCGTTCTCAGAGCCGCTCGAAACCACGGACCCGCTCCCAGTCGGTCACGGCGGCGTCGTAGGCCTCGAGCTCGATGCGCGCCTGGTTGAGATAGTGGTCGACCACGTCATCGCCGAACGCGGCCCGGGCGATACGCGACTCGCTGAATAGCTGAGCCGCCTCGCGCAGCGTGGTCGGCAGGTGGTCGACGCCGGCCTCGTACGCGTTCCCGGTGAACCGCTCGGGCAATGCAAGCTCGTTCTCGACGCCGTGCAGCCCTCCGGCGATGATCGCCGAGATGCCCAGGTACGGGTTCACGTCGCCGCCCGGCACCCGGTTCTCGACGCGCAGGCCCGATCCGCTTCCGATCACGCGCAGCGCGCAGGTGCGGTTGTCGATGCCCCAGGCCACGCCGGTGGGCGCGAAGCTGCCCTTCGCGAAGCGCTTGTAGGAGTTGATGTTGGGGGCGTAGAGCAGTGTGAACTCGCGGAGCGTCGCCAGGATGCCGGCGATCCAGTGCTCCATGACGGGGCTGAAACCGTGCTCGCCGTCGCCCGCCATCACGGGGGTGCCGTCGGCCGCGCGCAGCGACAGGTGGATGTGGCAGCTGTTGCCCTCGCGCTCGTTGAACTTCGCCATGAACGTCAGCGACTGCCCGTGCTGCGCGGCGATCTCCTTCGCCCCGTTCTTGTAGATCGCGTGCTGATCGGCGGTCTCGCGCACCTCCGCATAGCGGAACGCGATCTCCTGCTGTCCGAGGTTGCACTCGCCCTTCACGCCCTCGCAGTACATCCCCGCGCCGTCCATGCCGAGGCGGATGTCGCGCAGCAGCGGTTCCATCCGCGTGGAGGCGAGGAGGTTGTAGTCGACGTTGTAGTCGGTCGCCGGGGTGAGTCCGTCGTACTTGCGGGCCCAGGCGTCGCGGTACGTGTTCTCGAAGACGATGAACTCGAGCTCGGTTCCGGAGAACGCGGTCCAGCCGCGCTCGGCGAGTCGCTCGCGCTGCCGGTCCAGGATGGCCCGCGGCGACGGCCCCACGGGCTCGCCGTTCTGCCACACGAGATCCGCCATGACCAGCACGGTGCCGTCGATCCACGGGATGCGGCGGAGCGTGACGACATCCGGGCGGAGCACCATGTCGCCGTAGCCGCGGTTCCACCCCGACATCGCGTAGCCGTCGACCGTGTTCATGTCGACATCGACCGAGAGCAGGTAGTCGCAGGCCTCGGCGCCGTGATGCAGGATGTCCTCCTGGAAGAGCCGGGCCGAGACCCGTTTGCCCACCAGCCGCCCCTGCGCATCGGCGAAGGCCACGATCACCGTGTCGATCTCGCCGGCGGCGATGCCGGCATCCAGTTGCTCGATGCTCAGGTTTCCCGACATCTTCTCGCTCCCGTCGTCGTGGTGAAGCGATCGGCAGACCGGCTCCGGCATCAGAGTAGAACACCTCGACGCCTAAAGGTAGACGAAACCACCATTGACTGTCACAATCATGCCCAAGGTGCACCCGGCGCCTGCGCGCGAACGAACGGAGAGCGGATGTCTGAGCAGAACAGCGGTTCCCGCAAGGTTGCCGGAGCGACCTACACACGTGCCGGCAGCGAGTACTTCGACAAGCGGACGCTCAAGCGCTCCGCGGGCGTGTGGGGACTGTGGGGACTCGCGGTCGCCGCGGTGATCTCGGGCGACTTCTCCGGATGGAACTTCGGCATCGACTTCGCCGGATTCGGCGGCATGCTGATCGCCTTCGCGATCCTGGTGATCATGTACTACGGCATGATCTTCGCGATCGGCGAGATGGCCGCGATGATGCCGCACACCGGCGGGGCGTACTCCTTCGCCCGGTCCGCCATGGGCCCCTGGGGCGGTCTGGTGACCGGGGCGGCGGAGACCATCGAATACGTCGCCACCACGGCGGTGATCGTCTACTTCTCGGCGTCGTACGCGAACGGCATCACGAGCGAGCTGCTGGGGATCGAGTTGCCGGGATGGGCCTGGTACCTGATCCTCTACATCGTCTTCATCGCGTTGAACTCGGCGGGTGCGGCCATCTCGTTCCGCTTCGCGATCGTCGTCTCGATCATCTCGATCGGCATCATCGTGGTGTTCTCGCTCATGGCGCTGTTCTCCGGCGCCTTCAGCTGGGACGCCCTGTGGGACATCGCCCCCGACGAGGGCCAGACCACCTTCCTGCCGCACGGCGTGCTGCCGATCCTCTTCGCCCTGCCGTTCGCGATGTGGTTCTTCCTGGGCATCGAAGAGCTCCCGCTCGCGGCGGAGGAGTCGCACAACCCGACGCGCGACATCCCGAAGGCCGGCTTCTGGGCACGCGGCACGCTGATCGTCACCGGTCTTCTCGTGCTGTTCCTCAACACCGGCGTGATCGGCGCGGAGGCCACGGGAACCGCGGGCGAACCCCTGCTCGACGGATTCCGTGCGATCGTCGGCGACCAGCTCGCGGCTGTCCTCGCCCTGTTCGCGCTGATCGGGCTGCTGGCCTCGCTGCAGGGCATCATGTTCGCCTACGGCCGCAACATGTACTCGCTCTCACGCGCGGGCTACTACCCGCGTTTCCTGTCGCTCACCGGAAAGCGTCAGACGCCGTGGGTCGCCCTCACCGTCGGTGCCGCGGTCGGCTTCATCGCCCTGATCGTGCTCGACGTGCTCACCGCGGTCGACTCCGAGGGCGCCGGATCGGTGGCCGGTGCCATCGTGCTGAACATCGCGGTCTGGGGTGCCGTCGTCGCGTACGGCCTGCAGCTCGTGTCGTTCGTGATCCTGCGCCGGAAGTTCCCGAACGTCGACCGCCCGTACGTGAGCCCCTGGGGTATCCCGGGTGCCGTGATCGCCCTCGTGATCGCCGGTCTCATCTTCGTGGGCTTCTTGCTGAACCCGACGTTCGGCCCCGCGATCATCGCGATCGCGATCGTCTACGCGATCATCCTGCTCGGCTTCGCCCTGTTCTTCCGCCACCGTCTCGTGCTCTCCCCCGAGGAGGAGTACGCGCTGTCCGGCGGAACCCACGGCGACCCGCAGGCCGAGGGCTACGACGCCATGGAGGGCGAGGTCTTCGGCAGCGGCCGGTGACGCCGCGGGACGGCGGCCGTCGCGCTACTTCGAGTCGAAGTCGAAGGCCTTGAGCAGCTCGCCGACCGCCTTCTCGCGCTCGTCGCCGCCCGCGTCGAACATCTCGGTGACGTGGGTGCGCAGGTGATTCTCGAGCAGCAGCCGGTTCAGTGACTCGAGGGAGCGCTGGATCGCCCGAGACTGCGTGATGATGTCCATGCAGTAGTCCTCGTTCTCGATCATCCGCGCGACGCCGCGCATCTGCCCCTCGAGGATGCTGGTGCGGTGCAGCGCGCGTTTCTTGATGTCTTCGATCACGGTTCGAGCGTAGCCGTCGTGGAAGGATGGCGTCATGCCGCGAACACCGATGGCTCTGCTGTCCCCCGCCGACCAGGTACGCCTGCGCGCCCTCCGCCGAATGAAGGCGGTCGCGCTCGGCGCCCTGATCTTCATGGCGATCGCGTTCGTGATCGCCTTCATGTTCCAGGAGCGCCAGCCGTGGCTGGCGTACGTGCGCGCTGCGGCCGAGGGCGGCATGGTCGGCGCGCTGGCCGACTGGTTCGCCGTCACCGCGCTGTTCCGTCGCCCGCTCGGGCTCCCGATCCCGCACACCGCGATCATCCCGAACCGCAAGGACGAGATCGGTCGCACGCTCGGTGAGTTCGTGGAGACCAACTTCCTCGCCGCCGACGTCGTGCGCACCAAACTGTCGAGCACGGCGATCGCCCGGCGCGCCGGCGAGTGGCTGCGCGAGGCGCCCCATGCCGAGCGGATCGGCGCCGAGGGCGCGACGATCGCGACGGCGGTGCTCAACGCCCTCAGCGACGACGACGTGCGCGACCTGATCTCCGATCTGGCGCGCGAGCATCTGGTGTCGCCCGAGTGGGGGCCGCCGGCCGGCACCTGGCTCGAGAAGATCGTCGAGGCGGATGCCCACCACGGCGCCGTGGATCTCGCGGCGGACAGCATCGGGCGCTGGCTCGAGGCCAACGCCGGCTCGTTCACGGGGCTCGTCTCCCGCCGACTGCCGTCGTGGGTGCCGCGGCTCGCGCACCGCTTCGTCGACGACACGGTCTACAACGAGGCCATCAAGTTCATCGCCGCTGTGCAGGCCGACCCGCAGCATCCCGCGCGCCTCGCGGTCGACGGCTACCTCAGCCGACTGGCCGACAACCTGCAGCACGACCCGGACACCCGCGCCAAGCTCGAGAACGCGAAGGCATCGCTGTTCGACAGCCCGCGGGTCGGCGCGCTGGCGGCGGAGGCCTGGAACACCGCGAAGAACGGCCTGCTGGGCGCGCTGGCCGATCCCGAGAGCGGGCTGAGGCGACGGGCCGTGCAGGCCCTGCAGGAGGTCGGCGAGCGCCTGACGACGGATGCCGCGCTGCAGAAGCGCGTCGACACCTGGGTGTCGGACGCCGCGGTCTTCCTCGTCGACCGCTACCGCCACGACATCGCCTCGATCATCACCGACACGGTCGAACGCTGGGACCCGGTCGAGACCACCGAGAAGATCGAGCTCATGGTCGGCCGCGACCTGCAGTACATCCGCCTCAACGGCACCTTCGTCGGCGCCCTCGCCGGTCTCGCGATCTTCTCGATCGCGCATGCCCTGATCCCCGGAGTCTGACATGGCACCCCCTGCGCGACCCCTCACGGACGACCCGCTGTGGCCGCGTGCCGGCTCCTGGCCCGCCCATCAGGGCACGGCCGATGCGGTGCTGCTGGGCGTGCCGACCTGGCGCACCTCGCTGTCGCCGACCGGAGCGCATGCGACACCGGCCGCGATCCGCGAGGCCCTCCCCCGGTACGGTGCCACCCTGCTGGGGCCGCCGATCGTCGATCTGAACGAGCAGTTGCGCATCACCGACGCGGGAGACGTGTCCGAACCCGACGGCGATGCCGGCGAGGCGACGGTGATCCAGCGCGTGCGCGAGCTGAGCGGGGGCGCGGAGCTCGTGATCGCCCTCGGCGGCGACAACTCGCTCACCTACCCGGTCGCGCTCGGGGCGAGGGCGACCGGTCTGATCACGATCGACGCGCACTTCGATCTGCGCGACGGCGTCTCCAACGGCACTCCGGTGCGGCGCCTGGTGCAGGACACGCCGGCGGCCTCCGCGCTCGAAACGATGCGCATCGACCCACGACGGATCGTGCAGATCGGCATCGCGGACTTCGCCAACTCGGCGTTCTACGCGCAGCGCGCCGCGGAGTGGGGCATCCGCGTGATCACGCTCGACGAGGTGCGGCGACGCGGCGTCGCCGACGTGGTGGTGGAGGCCCTCGAGATCGCGGGGGCCGGACCCGATCCGCGCGTGCATCTCGATGTCGACGTCGACGTCTGCGACCGGAGCGTCGCGCCCGGCTGTCCGGCGAGTGTTCCCGGCGGGTTGCAGGCCGCCGAGCTGCGTGCGCTGACCCGCGCCGTGGCATCCGATGCCCGCGTGGTGAGCGCCGATCTCGCCGAGGTCGACGCGACGGCCGACACCGAGGATGCCCGTACGGTCCGCCTCGCGGCCCTGTGCGTGCTGGAGCTGCTCGCGGGCCTCGCGGCGCGGCGCTGAGCCCTGCCGGACGACGGCGCCGGGCCCTGCGTCCGCCCCGGCACGGTCAGCGGACGATCAGCTCCGGCGTGATCAGCGCGTGCGCGGCGCCGCTGCGCAGACTCCGGGGCGCCACGATCTCTCCCGTGGGGCCGAGGAGGAGTTCGAGGACGGCCGTCGCGACGTCCTCCGGACGCTGCTCGACACTCGAGAATCCGAGTGCCTCCGCGGTCGGCGTGTTGTCGAAGCCGATCACCGGCAGCCGCAGTCCCGCCGAGGCGACCGCGAGCAGGGCGCCGACGGCGAGCGAGTCGCTGGCGCAGACGAGCGCGTCCGGTGCGGCATCCGCGGCGAGCGCGGCATCGACGGCGGCTCGGGCGATCGGTACGCCCTCCTCGGCGATCAGGCGATCGCCGGACGCGCCGGCGGCCGCCATCGCCTCGCGCCAGCCGCGTTCGCGGTCGTCGCCGGTGCCCGACCCGGGCGGCCAGCCGAGGAAGGCGACGCGACGCCCGCCGCTCGCGAGCGCATGCTCGGTCGCGGCGCGGGTGCCGGCGGCTCCGTCGACATCGACCCAGAGATGGCGCGGATCGGAGATGTCGTCCTCGCCCCAGGGGCGGCCGAACGAGATGAACGGCAGGCCGATCTCGTCGAGTCTGCGCACTCGGGGGTCGTCGCGTTCGGTGGCGGTGAGGATCGCGGCGTCGATCTCCGACCCGTCCCAGAGCTCGCCGAGACGGGCGAGCTCCGCCTGCGGGGTGCGTGCCGCGTAGACGAGCATGCGCATGCCCCGGTCGCTCGCCCGCTCGGTGATGGCGTGCACGAAGCGGTCGAGCACCACGCCCGAGACGCCGCCGAGGTAGGGGTCGAGACGGATGCCGATGGTCGAGCTGCGCCGCAGTCTCAGGCGCCGCGCGGCAGCGTGCCTTCGGTAGCCGAGTGCCTCGATGGCCGTGAGCACGCGATCCCGCGTCGCCGGACGGACGATGTCCGGGGTGTTCAGCACGTTCGAGACGGTCTGTCGCGAAACGCCGGCGTGGGCGGCGACGTCTTCGACGGTCGGCGCTTTGGCCATGGGCACCTCCTTCATCGTGAGCGGGCTTGACACTTTCCGCGTCCGCCGCCTAGCCTATTCCACGCAGAGTTTGATCGTTCAAATTTTTGCCGTCGACACCCGGACACCTCGGTACCCGCCGTGACTCATCAAAGGAGAGAGACCATGACCCGGCCCCCCACACGCGCACTTCTCGGCACCGGAGCGGTGCTGCTGACCAGCACCCTGATCCTGACCGGATGCGGATCCGGGTTCTCCGGCGGAGACTCCGCATCTCCGGACGCCGAGGGTCTCACGTCGTCCGACGACGCCCTCACCCTGCTCATCGGATCCTCCGGCGATGCCGAGACGGCCGCCGTGCAGTCGGCCGTCGACGCCTGGTCGGAGGACTCCGGCGTCGAGGTCTCGCTGCAGGTCGCCAGCAACCTCGACCAGGAGCTCTCGCAGGGCTTCGCGGCCGGCAACCCGGCCGACCTGTTCTACCTTTCCACCGACCAGCTCGCGGGCTATGCCGCGAACGGCTCGCTGCAGCCGTACGGAGATCAGCTCGAGAACAAGGACGACTTCTACCCCTCGCTGGTCGAGAACTTCACGGTGGACGACACGTTCTACTGCGCACCGAAGGACTTCTCCACGCTCGCCCTCGTGATCAACACCCGCCTGTGGGCCGACGCCGGACTCACCGACGCCGACATCCCCGAGACGTGGGACGACCTGGCCGCGGTCGCGAAGACGCTGACCACGGCCGACCAGGTCGGACTCGCCTTCGGCGCCGAGTACCAGCGCATCGGCGTCTTCATGGCCGGGGCGGGCGGCGGACTCGTCCGCGACGGCGCCGCGATCGCCGCCGACGAGGCCAACGTCGAGGCGCTCGACTACGTGAAGACGCACCTCGCCGACGGCACGTTCGCCTTCGCGAAGGACGTCGGGGCAGGCTGGGGCGGAGAAGCCCTGGGCAAGCAGTCCGCGGCCATGGTGATCGAGGGCAACTGGATCACGGGCGCGATGTCCAACGACTTCAGCGAAGTCGAGTACACGGTCGCCGAGCTCCCCGCCGGCCCGGCGGGCCAGGGCACTCTGCAGTTCACCAACTGCTGGGGCATGGCTGCCGACAGCCCGAACCAGCAGGCCGCGCTCGAGCTCGTGCAGTATCTGACCAGCGCCGACAGCCAGCTCGCCTTCTCGAAGGCCTTCGGTCCGATGCCGTCGATCGCGTCCGCCGCGGACGCCTGGACGGCGGACAACGAGGCCCTCGCGCCCTTCCTCTCCGGAGCGGACTACGCGCAGTTCCCCCCGAACCTCGACGGCGCCGCCGACGTGATCGCCGATTTCAACGCCCAGCTCGAGTCGCTGAAGTCGGCCGAGCCGGCGCAGATCCTCGAGTCGGTCCAGTCGAACCTCGAAGCGATCGTCCCGTAGTCATGACCGTTCAGGTCGCACCTCGCCGCGGCGGAGCGTCCGCGCTCCGTCGCGGCGAGGGCTCAGGACTCCGTCGCGGCGAGACCGCCGCGGGCTGGCTGTTCACCGCGCCGGTGATCCTGATCCTCGGCGTCTTCCTCCTCGTCCCGGTGCTCATGGCCCTCTGGGTGAGCGTCTCCGACTGGGCCGGCCGCGGCAGCCCCCTCTCCGGCGACGTGTCGTTCGTCGGCGCGGACAACTACGCAGCCGTGCTCACCGACGGCGGTCTCGCCACGCGCGACTTCGGCACCGCGCTGCGCAACAACGCCTGGTACGTGGTGCTGGTCGTGCCGCTGCAGACCGCGCTCGCCCTCTTCCTCGCCGTGCTGGTCAACCGTGCGATGCTGCGGGGTCGTGGATTCTTCCGCACCGCCTACTACTTCCCCTCGGTGACGAGCTCGGTCGCGATCACGGTGCTGTGGATGTTCCTCTTCTCGGCCAGCGGCGCGGTCAACGACGTGCTCTCCTGGTTCGGACTCACGGGGCCGAACTGGTTCAACGACCCCCGCGGCATCCTGCACCTCCTGCTGAGCACCGTCGGCGTGGAGACCGGCCCGGGGGCACTCACCCAGGCCGGCACCCTCGGCGTCTCCTGGTGGGACTGGCTGGCCGGCCCCTCGATCGCCATGAGCGCGTACATCCTGATGGCCGTCTTCACGACCTCCGGCACGTTCATGCTGCTGTTCCTCGCCGGGCTGCAGAGCATCGGGGCCGACGTCGACGAGGCGGCGATGATGGACGGCGCGAACGGATGGCAGCGCTTCTGGCGGATCACGCTCCCGCAGCTGCGCCCGACCCTCTTCACCGTGCTCACACTCGGCCTGATCGGATGCTGGCAGGTGTTCGACCAGATCTACGCGGGCACGCAGGGCTCGCCGAGCAAGACCACGCTGACGCCCGCGTTCCTGTCGTACCAGACCGCCTTCACGAAGCAGGAATGGGGGCAGGGTGCGGCGATCGCGTTCCTCCTGTTCGTGATCATCGTGGTGTTCACACTCCTCCAGCGCTGGGTGCTGAAAGACCGCCCGGTGTCGCGCCGACGTCTGCGCGCGTACAGCGTGACCCGGAAGGGAGGGGCGTCGTGAGGCTCTCGACCAAACAGCTCACCTGGCAGATCGTGCTCTACGCGGTCCTGATCCTGCTCGCGATCATCTACATCTACCCGTTCCTGGTGCAGGTGTCGACGAGCTTCAAGACCGATGAGGATGCCGCCTCGTCCGGCATCTCCCTGATCCCCGAGGTGTGGACCTTCGCCGCGTACGAGCGTCTGTTCGCGAACTCCACGTTCCCGTCGTGGTTCGTGAACAGCACGGTCGTGACCGTCTTCGTCACGCTCGGGCGCGTGTTCTTCAACTCGCTCGCCGGGTACGCGTTGGCGAGACTGCGCTTCCGCGGCCGCGGCATCGTGTTCGCCGCCCTCGTCGCCGTGATGGCCGTGCCCGCGGTCGTCCTGCTCATCCCGAAGTTCCTCGTGACCAACCAGTTGGGGCTGTTCAATTCCTACGCGGGCATGATCCTGCCGCTCCTGGTCGACGCCGCCGGGGTCTTCATCATGAAGAACTTCTTCGAGTCGATCCCCGCGTCCGTCGAGGAGCAGGCGAGGATCGACGGGGCCGGCACCTTCCGCATCTTCTGGTCCGTGGTGCTGCCGATGGCGACCCCCGCGCTCGTCACGATCATCATCCTGTCGTTCCAGGGCTCGTGGAACGAGCTCAGCCACTTCATCGTGTCCACGAACGACCCCGCCCTCACCACGCTCACCAAGGGCGTCGCCTCCCTGGCGAGCGGACAGCTGAGTCAGGGCACCCAGTACCCGATCAAGCTCGCGGCTGCGCTCATCATGACGATCCCCGTCGCCGTGATGTTCTTCATCTTCCAGCGCCGCATCATGAACACCACAGAAGGAGCCGTCAAGGAATGACCCCCACCCCGCCCCTCCAGCCGCTGCTGGACGACGCCGTGATCGTGCTCGAGGCTCCGACGCAGGTCTGGTCGGATGCCGCCGGCCGCATGGGTACCGCCCCGATCCATGGCATCTTCCACGGCGACACCCGACACATCCGCGGCATCGAGGCTCTCGTCGACGGCACAGCCCTCGAGTCGATCGCCTGCTCCTCCCCCGATCCGCGACGCGTCGTGTTCACCGATGTGCTCCGGGGCCTCGACGACGACTCCGCCGACCCGAAGGTGCGTCTGGACCGCGAACGGCAGGTGTCCGCGGGCCGTTTCGTGGAACACCTACGCCTCTCCTCGCATCGGGCCGTTCCGATCACGGTCCCGGTGTCGGTGCGCGTCTTGCCCGACTTCGCACCGATGCAGCAGGTCAAGGCCGGGCTCACCCCGGCCACGCCCTGGTCGTGGGACGGCACGACCTGCCGGTCCGGTGACGCGGAATTGTCGCTCACGGCGGCCGGCGCCGCCGTGTCGCGCGAGGAGGACGCGCTCGTGCTCCGCTGGCAGATCACGGTGCCCGCTCGTGGCGCGGTCACGGTCACATGGGAACTCGACCTCTCCGATCCGACGCTCGTGGTGGCGGGAGCCCACCCGGCCCCCGCGGAATCCCCCGTCGAGGCGCCCGCCGACGTCCGGGCGGCCCGCTGGCTCGCCCGCGCCTCGGCCGATCTCGATGCGCTGCGTCTGGCGCTGCCCGCGCACCCGGAGGACGCGTTCTACGCGGCGGGAGCCCCCTGGTTCTTCACGCTGTTCGGTCGTGACGCGATCTGGGCCGCCCGGCTCGCTCTCGACACGGACCCGACGATGGCCGCGTCGACCCTCCGCGTGCTCGCGCGCCTGCAGGGAACCTCCACGGACCCGGCGACGGCGGAGGCCCCCGGCAAGATCCCGCACGAGCTGCGCAGCGGCACCCTCTCGCTCCCGGGCGAGGACGTGCACCTCCCGCCGCTCTACTACGGTACGGTCGACGCGACCCCGCTCTGGGTGTGCCTGCTGGCGGACGCGCGAGACGCCGGTCTGCCGGAGGACGACGTGCGCGAGCTCCTCCCTGCCCTGCGCGCGGCGCTGGGATGGATGATTGAGCACGGCGACGCGTCCGGGAGCGGCTTCATCGACTACGTCGACGAGACGGGTCACGGACTCGCGAACCAGGGGTGGAAGGACTCCGGAGACTCGATCCAATGGCGCGACGGTCGCCTCGCCGACGGGCCCATCGCGCTCAGCGAGGTGCAGGCGTACGCCTACGAGGCCGCGATCCGCGGTGCCGATCTGCTCGATGCGCTCGGCGAGCAGGGCGCGACGGATCTGCGGCTCTGGGCGGCGGACCTCCGGCGCCGCTTCCGCGAGGCCTACTGGGTCACCACCCCGGAGGGGCGCTACCCCGCGATCGCTCTCGACGCCCACGGGGCCCCGGTCGACACGCTCACGAGCAACATCGGGCATCTGCTCGGCACCGGGCTGCTCGATCCGGAGGAGGAGCGCGCCTGCGCCGACCTCCTGGTCAGCCCTGCGATGTCCAGCGGCTACGGCATCCGCACGATGTCCACGGGCGCCGAGGGCTACTGGCCACTGAGCTATCACGGGGGCAGCGTCTGGGCGCACGACACCGCGATCGCCCTGCACGGGATGCTGCGGGCGGGACTCCCCGAACAGGCAGCCGCCGTGGCGCACCAGCTCCTCGACTCGGCCGAGGGCTTCGACTACCGCGTTCCCGAGCTGCAGTCCGGTGAGACGCGGATCCCCGGCGGCCGCCCCGTGCCCTACCCCGCCGCCTGCCGCCCGCAGGCCTGGTCGGCCGCGGCCGCGGTCGTCTGCGCGAACGCGCTGCGGTGAGCGATCCGGCCTCGCGGTGGGATCATCCCGCCGCGAGGCCGTCCTTCCACACCGTGTGCACCAGCGGTACGCCCGGGCGATAGGCGAGATGGACGCGCGTCGGCGCGTCCAGCATCACCAGGTCCGCGCGGGCACCGGGCGCGATCACGCCGATGTCGTCGCGGCGCAGCGCCCGCGCCCCGCCGGCCGTCGCCGCCCACACGGCCTCGGCCGGCGTCATCCCCATGTCGCGCACCGCGATCGCGATGCAGAACGGCATCGACGACGTGAAGCTCGACCCCGGGTTCGTGTCGCAGGCCAGGGCGACCGTCACACCGGCGTCGATCAGCCGCCGGGCATCCGGGTACGGCTGACGCGTGGAGAACTCGACGCCGGGCAGCAGTGTGAGAACCGTGCGCGACCCCTCGAGCGCCGCGACATCGTCGTCCGACAGATAGGTGCCGTGGTCGACGGATGCCGCCCCGAGTTCGACCGCCAGGCGCACACCCTCCCCCGGGCCGAGCTGCCCCGCGTGGATCCGCGGGAGCAGCCCGCGAGCGATCCCCGCTTCGAGCACCCGGCGCGACTGCGGCACCGTGAAGGCACCGGTCTCGCAGAACACGTCGATCCACTTCGCGTACGGTGCGCAGGCGTCGAGCATCGGTCCGATCACCAGGTCCACGTACTCCTCGGGACGCTCGGCGTAGTCGGCGGGCACGACGTGTGCGCCCAGGAAGGTGACCTCCTCCGTGACCTCCGCGGCGAGACGGACGAGCCGCTCCTCGTCCGCGACGCTCAGTCCGTACCCGCTCTTGATCTCGACGGTCGTCGTGCCCTGCGCGCGCATCTCGTCGACGAATCCGCGCACCCGCGCCCGCAGCTCCTCGTCGGACGCCGCCCTGGTCGCGGCCACGGTCGAGCGGATGCCCCCGGCGGCGTACTTCTGCCCCGCCATGCGCGCCTCGAACTCGGCGGCGCGATCACCCCCGAACACGATATGGCTGTGGCTGTCCACGAACCCGGGGATCACCGCGCGTCCCCCGGCGTCCACGATCTCGTCGGCGACAGGCGCTTCCGAGACCGGCCCCGCCCAGGCGATCCGTCCCCGATCGATCAGCACCGCCGCGTCATGCAGCGCCCCCGAGATGTCCGCATCTCGGGCGACGTTCGTCGTGAGCTCGCCGATGTGAGAGATCAGCACAGTGCTCACAGCATCGGCACTTTCAGTCCGCGCTCGCGAGCGATGTCGCGGGCGTGCTCGTATCCCGCGTCGACATGGCGCATGACCCCGGTACCGGGGTCGTTCGTGAGCACCCGCTCCAGCTTCTGCGCGGCGAGCTCGGTGCCGTCGGCGACCGTGACCTGCCCCGCGTGGATCGATCGGCCGATGCCCACGCCGCCGCCGTGGTGCAGCGAGACCCACGACGCTCCCGAGGCGGTGTTCAGGAGCGCGTTCAGCAGCGGCCAGTCCGCGATCGCGTCGGAGCCGTCCTTCATGGCCTCGGTCTCGCGATAGGGCGAGGCGACGGATCCGGAATCGAGGTGATCGCGACCGATCACGATCGGGGCGGCGAGTTCGCCCGACGCGACCATCTCGTTGAACTTGAGCCCGGCGAGATGGCGCTCCTGGTAGCCGAGCCAGCAGATGCGGGCCGGAAGACCCTCGAAGTGCACGGTCGAACCCGCCTTGTCGAGCCAGCGGTGCAGCGCCGCGTCGTCGGGGAAGAGCTCCGCGATCGCCCGGTCGGTCTTGTAGATGTCCTCGGGGTCGCCCGAGAGCGCGGCCCAGCGGAAGGGTCCCCGCCCTTCCTCGAACTGCGGACGGATGTAGGCCGGCACGAAGCCGGGGAATTCGAAGGCGCGGTCGAAGCCCCCGAGCTGCGCCTCGGCGCGGATCGAGTTGCCGTAGTCGAACACGGTGGCTCCGGCATCCTGGAACGCGACCATCGCCGCGACCTGGGCCGCCATGGACGACCGCGAACGCCGGGTGAACTCCTCCGGATCCCGCTCGGCCTCGGCCTTCCACTGCGCGACCGACAGGCCGACGGGGAGGTACGCCAGCGGATCGTGCGCGCTGGTCTGATCCGTCACGATGTCGATCGGGGTGCCGCGACGCAACAGCTCGGGGAACACCTCGGCGGCATTGCCGACCACGCCCACCGACAGGGCCTCTCCGGCGGCCTTCGCGGCGACCACCCGTGCCACGGCGGCGTCGAGATCGGTCGAGTATTCATCGAGGTACCCGTGTTCCACGCGACGCGCCAGACGCGACTCGTCGACGTCGACGATCAGCACCACGCCGTCGTTGAGCGTCACCGCGAGCGGCTGCGCCCCGCCCATGCCACCGGCCCCGCCGGTCAGGGTGAGCGTGCCGCGCAACGAGTCGCGCCCGAGCGAACGGGCGACGGCCGCGAAGGTCTCATAGGTGCCCTGCAGGATGCCCTGCGTGCCGATGTAGATCCAGGAGCCGGCCGTCATCTGGCCATACATCATGAGTCCGAGCTCCTCAAGTCGGCGGAACTCCGGCCACGTCGCCCAGTCGCCCACGAGGTGGGAGTTCGCGATCAACACCCGGGGCGCCCATTCGTGCGTGCGGAAGACCCCGACGGGCTTGCCCGACTGCACCAGCAGCGTCTCGTCGGGCTCGAGCTCATCGAGGGTGCGGACGATCGCGTCGTATGCCTCCCAGTTCCGCGCCGCCTTGCCCGTGCCGCCGTACACCACGAGGTCTTCGGGGTGCTCGGCGACCTCAGCGTCGAGGTTGTTCATCAGCATCCGCTTGGCAGCCTCCGCACCCCAGCTCTTCGCGGTGCGCTGATTGCCGCGGGCGGCTCGGATGCTGCGCCGGTCGACGGCCCCGTCCTGCGCGGAGGCCTCCGGGTGGGAAGTGATGTCAGACATGCGCGTGCTCCTTTGCGATGCGGGCGACGTCGCCCGACTGGACGAGGGCGGTGACGGCTTCGATCTCGGGCGAGAGGTAGCGGTCCGGCCCCGGGCCCGCGGCCACGGTGCGCACGAGGTCTCGCACCGCTCCGGTGGCCGGACCCGCCTGCAGCGGCGCGCGGAGGTCGAGCGCCCGGGCTCCGGTGAGGATCTCGATCGCGAGCACCCGGCCGAGACCGTCGATCGCGCGGCGGAGCTTGCGAGCGGCCGCCCACCCCATCGACACGTGATCCTCCTGCATCGCGGACGAGGGGATGGAATCGACGGATGCCGGGACGGCGAGACGCTTGAGTTCCGACACGATGCCCGCCGATGCGTACTGCGCGATCATCAGGCCGGAGTCGACGCCGACCTCATGCGCGAGGAACGGGGGAAGACCGTGGCTGCGGGCGGGATCCAGGGCCCGGTCGGTGCGGCGCTCCGACACCGAGGCGACATCGGCGATGGAGATCGCGAGGAAGTCGAGCACGGCGGCGACGGGAGCGCCGTGGAAGTTGCCGTTCGACTCGATCCGTCCGTCCACGGTGATCACGGGGTTGTCGATGACGCTGGCGAGTTCCCGGCCGGCGATCATCGCGGCGTACCCCAGGGTGTCCCGAGCCGCGCCGTGCACCTGCGGCGAGCAGCGCAGCGAGTACGCGTCCTGCACGCGGCCGTCCTCGGGGCCCTTGTGGCTGGCGACCAGAGGCGAGTCCGCGAGAAAGGACCGCAGGTGTGCGGCCGACGCGGCCTGCCCGGTCTGCGGACGCAGTGCCATCAGGTCAGCCGCGAAGACTGCGTCGGTGCCGAGTTGCGACTCCACCGACATCGCCGCCGCGATGTCGGCCGTCAGCAGCAGCATCTCGAGATCATGCAGCGCGAGCACCAGGGTTCCGAGCATCCCGTCGGTGCCGTTGATCAGCGCCAGTCCTTCCTTCTCGACCAGCGTGAGCGGGGCGATGCCCGCCTCCGCGAGAGCATCCGATGCCGGGCGCAGGGCACCCGACGCGTCGCGGACCTCTCCCTCCCCCATCGCGGCGAGAGCGATGTGTGCGAGCGGCGCGAGATCGCCGGAGCACCCGAGCGATCCGTACTCCCGCACCACCGGGGTGACGCTCGCGTTGAGCATCGCAGCGTACGTCTCGACGACGAGCGGGCGCACCCCGGTGCGCCCCGAGGCGAGTGTCTGCAGACGCAGGAGCTGGAGCCCACGGACGACCTCCCGCTCGATCTCGGCTCCGGTCCCGGCCGCGTGCGAACGGATCAGGCTGGCCTGCAGCTGCAGCCGTCGATCCGGCACGATGAACGTCGTCGCCAGTGCGCCGAAGCCGGTCGAGACGCCGTAGTGCGGATGCGGATCGGCGGCGAGCCCGTCGATGACCTCGCGTGTGCGGGCTACGCGGTCGAGGGCATCGGCGTCGATCACGACAGCTGCGCTGTGGCGGGCGACGGCGACGACATCGGCGGGGGCGAGGGGCCGGGCCCCGACGAGCACGGAGGCGAGATCGATCATGATCCGATTCCACACCCGAACCGCCCTCGCACGGAGTCGGACGTGGCATGCTGTGTCTGTGATCCCAGACAACGTGGAGACCGCAGAGCGGAGCGCGCCCCAGGTGCCGGCGGCCGAGCAGACCCTGCGCATCCTGAGCCACCTCGCCGGGCGACCGGCGCCCGTCGCGGCCTCGGCGATCGCGCGGGAACTGTCGCTCCCCCGCTCGACGGTCTACCACCTGCTCACCACACTCGCGGCGCACGGGTTCGTCCTGCACTTCCGTGAGGAGCGACGGTGGGGCCTGGGGACGTCCGCGTTCGAGCTGTCCGGAGGTTATGCGCGCCAGCAGCCGCTCGCCCGTCTGGGCAGACCGCTCGTGGCGGCACTCTCCGACCGACTGGGCGAGAGCGCGCACCTCGCGGTGATGAGCGGCGGCGACGTTCTCTACATCGTCGAGGAACGCGCTCCGCGGCGGCCCGCCCTGGTCACCGATGTGGGAGTTCGTCTGCCCGCGCACCTCACCGCGAGCGGCAGGGCGATGATGGCGGCGCTGCCCCGGGAACAGGTGCGGGCGCTGTACCCGGATGCATCCGCCTTCCCCGACCGGAGCGGGCTCGGTCCTCGGCGTCCCCGGGAACTGCGTGAGCTCCTCCGAGAGGTCCGGGGGCGCGGATATGCGACGGAGGACAGCGAGATCGCCGCGGGTCTCCGCTCGGTCGGAGCGGCCGTGCTCGACCATGCCGGGTGGCCGGTCGCCGCAGTCGCCGTGACCTGGGCCGGGACGGAGTCCGAGGAGAGCACACTCGCCGCGGCCGTCATCGAGACGGCTCAAGTACTCGAGACTCGCCTGAAGCGGTGATCCCCTGCCCCGAGGATCCGGGCCGCGAGCGAGGCACAGATAGTGCACGTTAACGCAAAAGAGCCACCCAGCATTGGGTGGCTCTTTTGTTTAAAAGGAGTCCGGCGGTGTCCTACTCTCCCACAGGGTCCCCCCTGCAGTACCATCGGCGCTGTGAGGCTTAGCTTCCGGGTTCGGAATGTAACCGGGCGTTTCCCTCACGCTATGGCCGCCGAAACACTATTGATGTTTCAATCAAACACATAACAAAGTCATTGTTGTTATGCGGTTCTCGACCGTACATCGAGAACCACTCAGTGGACGCGTAGCACCAACAAACGGTGTGTTATCAAGTCATCGGCTTATTAGTACCAGTCAGCTGCACACGTTACCGTGCTTCCACATCTGGCCTATCAACCCAGTAGTCTGGCTGGGAGCCTCTCACCCGAAGGTATGGAAGTCTCATCTTGAGGCCGGCTTCCCGCTTAGATGCTTTCAGCGGTTAT
Source organism: Microbacterium sp. TW_SC_2 (assembly GCF_055361165.1). Taxonomy (NCBI): domain Bacteria; kingdom Bacillati; phylum Actinomycetota; class Actinomycetes; order Micrococcales; family Microbacteriaceae; genus Microbacterium; species Microbacterium sp. TW_SC_2. The sequence goes on from NZ_CM143952.1 coordinate 2,344,247, forward strand.
CCATCCCGAACGTAGCTAATCAGCGGTGCTCCTGGCGGAACAACTGACACACCAGAGGTTCGTCCAACCCGGTCCTCTCGTACTAGGGTCAGATCCTCTCAAACTTCCTACGCGCGCAGCGGATAGGGACCGAACTGTCTCACGACGTTCTAAACCCAGCTCGCGTACCGCTTTAATGGGCGAACAGCCCAACCCTTGGGACCTACTCCAGCCCCAGGATGCGACGAGCCGACATCGAGGTGCCAAACCATGCCGTCGATATGGACTCTTGGGCAAGATCAGCCTGTTATCCCCGAGGTACCTTTTATCCGTTGAGCGACAGCGCTTCCACAAGCCACTGCCGGATCACTAGTCCCGACTTTCGTCCCTGCTCGACCTGTCAGTCTCACAGTCAAGCTCCCTTGTGCACTTACACTCGACACCTGATTACCAACCAGGTTGAGGGAACCTTTGGGCGCCTCCGTTACTTTTTGGGAGGCAACCGCCCCAGTTAAACTACCCACCATGCACTGTCCCTGAACCGGATTACGGTTCGAAGTTAGATATCCAGAGTGACCAGAGTGGTATTTCAACAATGACTCCACACGAACTGGCGTCCATGCTTCAAAGTCTCCCACCTATCCTACACAAGCCACACCGAACACCAATACAAAGCTATAGTAAAGGTCACGGGGTCTTTCCGTCCTGCTGCGCGTAACGAGCATCTTTACTCGTAATGCAATTTCGCCGAGTTCGCGGTTGAGACAGTTGGGAAGTCGTTACGCCATTCGTGCAGGTCGGAACTTACCCGACAAGGAATTTCGCTACCTTAGGATGGTTATAGTTACCACCGCCGTTTACTGGGGCTTAAATTCTCAGCTTCGCCTTGCGGCTAACCGGTCCTCTTAACCTTCCAGCACCGGGCAGGCGTCAGTCCGTATACATCGTCTTGCGACTTGGCACGGACCTGTGTTTTTAGTAAACAGTCGCTACCCACTAGTCTCTGCGGCCTCCAAACGCTTTTGGGAGTAAATCCCTATACGCCGAAGGCCCCCCTTCTCCCGAAGTTACGGGGGCATTTTGCCGAGTTCCTTAACCACGATTCTCTCGATCTCCTTGGTATTCTCTACCTGACCACCTGAGTCGGTTTGGGGTACGGGCGGCTTGAACCTCGCGTCGATGCTTTTCTTGGCAGCATAGGATCATCCACTTTTTATCCGCATCGTGTCTCAGCCTATGTGAGAGACGGATTTGCCTATCTCTCGGCCTACGCACTTGCACCAGGACTACCATCGCCTGGCTGGACTACCTTCCTGCGTCACACCTGTTAATACGCTAACCGCACCAGAATGGGGTCGTGCGCTAGGCCCAACGCGTCACCCCGAAGGGATCAGTCACTGGGATTCAGACACTTAGCACTACTGGATTAGCTTGGGCGGTTCTTCGCCGGTACGGGAATATCAACCCGTTGTCCATCGACTACGCCTGTCGGCCTCGCCTTAGGTCCCGACTTACCCAGGGAAGATTAGCTTGACCCTGGAACCCTTGGTCTTTCGGAGGACGTGTTTCTCACACGTCATTCGCTACTCATGCCTGCATTCTCACTCGTGTAGCCTCCACGGCTGGTTCACACCGCCGCTTCGCTGGCCACACGACGCTCTCCTACCCATCAATACGGCTGGACCACGAAGGCCTACCAAAAATATCAATGCCACAACTTCGGTGGCGTGCTTGAGCCCCGTTACATTGTCGGCGCGGAATCACTTGACCAGTGAGCTATTACGCACTCTTTCAAGGGTGGCTGCTTCTAAGCCAACCTCCTGGTTGTCAAAGCAACTCCACATCCTTTCCCACTTAGCACGCGCTTTGGGACCTTAGTTGGTGGTCTGGGTTGTTTCCCTCTCGACTATGAAGCTTATCCCCCACAGTCTCACTGCTGCGCTCTCACTTACCGGCATTCGGAGTTTGGCTGACGTCAGTAACCTTGTAGGGCCCATCGGCCATCCAGTAGCTCTACCTCCGGCAAGAAACACGCAACGCTGCACCTAAATGCATTTCGGAGAGAACCAGCTATCACGAAGTTTGATTGGCCTTTCACCCCTATCCACAGCTCATCCCCTCAGTTTTCAACCTAAGTGGGTTCGGTCCTCCACGACGTCTTACCGTCGCTTCAACCTGGCCATGGATAGATCACTTCGCTTCGGGTCTAGGACATGCGACTGAATCGCCCTATTCAGACTCGCTTTCGCTACGGCTACCCCACACGGGTTAACCTCGCCACATATCGCTAACTCGCAGGCTCATTCTTCAAAAGGCACGCTGTCACCCCTACTAAGGAGGCTCCAACGGTTTGTAAGCAAACGGTTTCAGGTACTATTTCACTCCCCTCCCGGGGTACTTTTCACCTTTCCCTCACGGTACTTGTCCGCTATCGGTCATCTGGGAGTATTTAGGCTTATCAGGTGGTCCTGACAGATTCACACGGGATTTCACGGGCCCCGTGCTACTTGGGATACTCTTCGCGCCAAGAGAAGCATTTCGACTACGGGGTTGGCACCCTCTATGACCGGCCTTTCAAGACCGTTCGTCTATACCTTCTTGTAACGCCGCCATCTCGGCAGAGATGACTGAAAAGTCCCACAACCCCCAACGTGCAACGCCTGCCGGCTATCACACACGCTAGGTTTAGCCTGTTCCGGTTTCGCTCGCCACTACTAACGGAATCGCGGTTGCTTTCTCTTCCTGTGGGTACTGAGATGTTTCACTTCCCCACGTTCCCTCTACCCGCCCTATATATTCAGGCGGGAGTCACTAGGTCGGCACGCCGCCCAGCGGGGTTTCCCCATTCGGACACCCTCGGATCAAAACTTGCTTATCAGTTCCCCGAGGCTTATCGCAGATTGCTACGTCCTTCTTCGGCTCCAGATGCCAAGGCATCCACCGTTTGCTCTTAAAGACTTGAAATCACATGAGTTTGAATCAGAATCGACACCAGACCCCGAAAGGCCTGGCATGAAATTGACTAATGATCTTTAAGATCATCTTGTGCAACCGACAAAAGCCGGCTGCAAGATGCTCGCGTCCACTGTGTAGTTCTCAAAGTACGGGCGGTGCCCCCATCCACAACCCCCAACCGGGAGAAACAGAAAGAGGCCCAGAGGTACGGCACGAATCCCAAAGGATCCGCATCCGGTCCCTCAGGACCCAACAGCGTGCAGGCGCAGCCTCCGAAAACCTCCCCATTCCAACCGCCGAAGCGACGTACTAGAAGAAACCCTCATCAACCACACCATGTCAAATGTTCCACCCATGAGCTCCCAGCGAGAAACGAACGTCCCCGAACTGGGTTCTGGACTCCGAAGAGTCAGATGCTCCTTAGAAAGGAGGTGATCCAGCCGCACCTTCCGGTACGGCTACCTTGTTACGACTTAGTCCTAATTACCAATCCCACCTTCGACGGCTCCCTCCAAAAAGGTTAGGCCACCGGCTTCAGGTGTTACCGACTTTCATGACTTGACGGGCGGTGTGTACAAGACCCGGGAACGTATTCACCGCAGCGTTGCTGATCTGCGATTACTAGCGACTCCGACTTCATGAGGTCGAGTTGCAGACCTCAATCCGAACTGGGACCGGCTTTTTGGGATTCGCTCCACCTCGCGGTATTGCAGCCCTTTGTACCGGCCATTGTAGCATGCGTGAAGCCCAAGACATAAGGGGCATGATGATTTGACGTCATCCCCACCTTCCTCCGAGTTGACCCCGGCAGTATCCCATGAGTTCCCACCATTACGTGCTGGCAACATAGAACGAGGGTTGCGCTCGTTGCGGGACTTAACCCAACATCTCACGACACGAGCTGACGACAACCATGCACCACCTGTTTACGAGTGTCCAAAGAGTTGACCATTTCTGGCCCGTTCTCGTATATGTCAAGCCTTGGTAAGGTTCTTCGCGTTGCATCGAATTAATCCGCATGCTCCGCCGCTTGTGCGGGTCCCCGTCAATTCCTTTGAGTTTTAGCCTTGCGGCCGTACTCCCCAGGCGGGGAACTTAATGCGTTAGCTGCGTCACGGAATCCGTGGAATGGACCCCACAACTAGTTCCCAACGTTTACGGGGTGGACTACCAGGGTATCTAAGCCTGTTTGCTCCCCACCCTTTCGCTCCTCAGCGTCAGTTACGGCCCAGAGATCTGCCTTCGCCATCGGTGTTCCTCCTGATATCTGCGCATTCCACCGCTACACCAGGAATTCCAATCTCCCCTACCGCACTCTAGTCTGCCCGTACCCACTGCAGGCCGGAGGTTGAGCCTCCGGATTTCACAGCAGACGCGACAAACCGCCTACGAGCTCTTTACGCCCAATAATTCCGGATAACGCTTGCGCCCTACGTATTACCGCGGCTGCTGGCACGTAGTTAGCCGGCGCTTTTTCTGCAGGTACCGTCACTTTCGCTTCTTCCCTGCTAAAAGAGGTTTACAACCCGAAGGCCGTCATCCCTCACGCGGCGTTGCTGCATCAGGCTTGCGCCCATTGTGCAATATTCCCCACTGCTGCCTCCCGTAGGAGTCTGGGCCGTGTCTCAGTCCCAGTGTGGCCGGTCACCCTCTCAGGCCGGCTACCCGTCGACGCCTTGGTGAGCCATTACCTCACCAACAAGCTGATAGGCCGCGAGCCCATCCCCAACCGAAAAATCTTTCCAAACGCAGACCATGCGGTCACGTCACATATCCAGTATTAGACGCCGTTTCCAGCGCTTATCCCAGAGTCAGGGGCAGGTTGCTCACGTGTTACTCACCCGTTCGCCACTGATCCCACAGAGCAAGCTCCGTGTTCACCGTTCGACTTGCATGTGTTAAGCACGCCGCCAGCGTTCATCCTGAGCCAGGATCAAACTCTCCGTAAAAAAGAAATGCATACCCCACCGGGAAAACGGTGACGCAGCGAGTTTGATGCTGACCAAAGAGACAAATTCATTGCTGACTTCATCCATTGCCAACCCCCCGGAAGGGATTGGTCTTTGATCCAAAGGAATTCTCACCCCCACATAACGTGGAGACGAGGATAATTTGGCATTTGACAAGTGCACGCTGTTGAGTTCTCAAGGATCGGATGCTCCCACGACCCAGTCATCACAACCAGGCCCGAAGGGCAACTTCTCTATCTTACCCACATCCCCGCGCCTGTCAAATCGACACGCACCAGACCAAAAAAGACCCGGAACACGACCGAAAGACCGCAGAAGAGGTGGAAACTCCCATCCTAGACCCGAAGGCCACAACACTCAACGAGTAAGTGAAAGGAAGGAGGTGGTTCTCCACTTGAGGGGGGTGAAGCTCTCGGCCTCTCCGCTTCCCTGTGGGGCGAACAAGTAATAAGTTACGCGGATCCCGGGGTTCCGGCAAATCCGAGGCGTCCGCCGGGCGTGTCGCCACGCTCTTCCGCGGAATCCCGGGGGCGCCGCCGTCTCGTGCACGATCTCCCCCCGGATGACGACGCCAGGGCTGCTCCCGGTGCGAGCTCCGGCGGCGGACGCCGGCGGAGGTTCACGCGGGGTACGAAAAAGCCCCCAGGCTTTCGCCTGGGGGCTTGTGTTCTGTGGACCTAAGGGGATTCGAACCCCTGACCTCCTCGATGCGAACGAGGCGCGCTACCAACTGCGCCATAGGCCCTGGAACGTCTCCTACGTTATCACGACGTCGGAGCGGTCATGGTCGCCCGGGAATCACCCGGCAGCCCGACGACTGAGCAGATCGCGCACATGGGCTTCGATCTCCGCGTCGTCCACGAATCCCATCCGGGCGTAGGGCGACGACGAGGCGGCGGGCAGCGCGACCGGTGCCGGCGGCGCCATCTCCTCCGCGCGCTCGCGCAGGGCGGCGATACGCGCAGCCTTGCGCCTCTCCTCCTGCGCATCGATCGCGGCACGGGCGGTCTGCGCCCGGGAACCGGCAACGGTCACCAGGGGTTCCGGCAGCGTGCGCGGCGTCCAGGTGGCGGGACCCTGGTCATGCAGTTCCGGCGCCACACGCTCACGCGCCGGCGCGGCGAGCGTCTGAGGACGACGAGCGGATCGACGCGCCACGGTCGCCATCTTCTGCAGCGCGATCCCGGCGACGACGACGAGCGCTCCCCCGACCCACAGCAGGACAGATCCACCCGTGGCGATCAGCTGCCAGACACCGAGTCCGGCGCCGGCGAGTCCGAGGAAAAGGACAGTGGTCGCGGTCACCCGGACGCGACGTCGGGCCCGCGCCTGCCGGAGCACGGGGTCGGCGCTGGCGGCCGCGAGCTCCTGCTTCAGACCGGCGAGCTCTGCTGCTTCACGCTCGGCCTGGACGCGCTTGGCGAGCTTCTGCTGCGCCAGGGCCGTGCGGGCGTTCAGCTCGAACCGCACCTCCCCGGGAGTCTCGCTGGTCTCGGCCAGCACGCGGAGAGCCTGATTGAGTCGCACCGCATTGCGCTCGGCGGCGTTGTACTGGAAGCGCCCGCGCCAGGACGGCAGCAGATAGAGCATCCACAGGAGCACAGCGACGAGCACGATCACTCCCCCGCTCAGCACCGGCCCATCCATACCCCTAACGGTAAGGGACCGGCGGGGCAGAACCGGGTAGTCGGCGCGTGTCGCGGCGTGTCCGTCTCGGATCAGGTCGACAGCCGGTCGGCGGGCGGGATCTCGGAGACGGCGGCCGACACACCGCCGTTCAGCCAGCGGGCGAGCACGCCCTGCGGAACGTCTTCCCGCGTGAGAGCGAACGCGTAGTGATCGCGCCAGTCCCCGTCGATGTGGATGTAGCGCCGGCGCAGCCCCTCGTACCGGAAGCCGAGCTTCTGCACCACGCGGATGCTCGCCGCGTTCTCTGGCCGGATGCAGATCTCCATGCGGTGCAGGCCGTACTCGGTGAAGCAGGCATCGGTGGCCAGGGCGACCGCGGTGGGAGTGATCCCCCGACCGGCGAATCGCTCGCTCACCCAGTATCCGATGGTCGCCGAGCAGAGAGACCCGCGGGCGACACCCCAGACATTGAGCTGCCCGGCGATCTCACCGTCGTACTCCATCACGAAGGGGTAGCCGGCTCCGTCACGGTACTGCTGCAGCAGTCTCCGGATGCTCAGACGCATGTCGAAGGAGACGCTGCCGTAGGGAACCGTGGCCTCCCATGGTTGCAGCCAGGAACGGTTCGAGAGAAGCTCCTGCTGCAACGGACGCGCGTCCTTGCTGCGCACCAGGCGCAGCTCGACAGCCCCGTGCCTGATCCCCGCCGTCAGATCCATCCTGCGTCCCGACGTCCGCAGAATCGCCTACAGGCGTTCCGCGAACTCCTTGAGCCACGGACGCAACTCCGGTCCGAGGTCTTCACGGTCGGAGGCCAGCTGCACGATCGCCTTGATGTAATCGACACGGTCGCCCGTGTCGTAACGGCGCCCGCGGAACACGACTCCGATCACACCGGGACCGTCCGGGTCGGTCGCGAGCTCCTGCAGCGCATCCGTGAGCTGAATCTCGCCGCCCTTGCCCGGCTCGGTGCGCTCGAGGATCTCGAACACCGAGGCGGGGAGGACATAGCGTCCGATGATCGCCAGGTTGGAAGGGGCGTCTTCCTGGGCCGGCTTCTCCACGAGCCCGGTCACTCGCACCGAGTCGGAGCCCTCGATCTCCTCGACCGCCGCGGCGCCGTACATGTGGATGCTCGCGGGGTCGACCTCCATGAGGGCGATCACCGCCGCTCCGGTGCGCTCGTGCTCGGCGATCATGTGCGTGAGCAGGGGATCGCGCTCGTCGATCAGGTCGTCGCCCAGGAGCACGGCGAACGAGCTGTCGCCGACGTGGGTACGCGCCCGCAGCACTGCGTGGCCGAGACCCTTGGGCTCGCCCTGGCGGACGAAGTGGATGTCGGCGAGATCGCTGGACTTCATGACCCGCTCGAGGCGGCCCATGTCACCCTTCTCGGTGAGCCGCACCTCGAGCTCCGGCACGGAGTCGAAGTGGTTAGAGATGGCGTTCTTGTTGCGGCCGATGATGACGAGGATGTCTTCGATCCCGGCATCCGCCGCCTCTTCGACGACGTACTGGATCGCAGGCTTGTCGACGACGGGGAGCATTTCCTTCGGCATCGCCTTGGTCGCGGGCAGGAAGCGTGTCCCCAGTCCTGCTGCGGGGATGACGGCTTTGATCTTCTGATGACCCATCTCCCCAGCCTAGTGGGGAGCACCCCCGTAGACTTTGACCCATGTCGACCGAGGCAGAGCAGGAGAAGCGCGCGCTGCGTGCAGATCTACGCGAGCGCCGTGCCCAGCTCTCCGACGCGCAGCGCGAATCGGCGGCGCACCTGATCGGCGAGCGCCTCGATGCGCTGATCCAATCGCTCGGCGCGCGCTCGATCTCGTGCTTCCTCTCCACCACCCAGGAGCCAGGAACCCGCGAGTTCGTCTCCCGGGCGGTGCGCCGGGGCATCCGGGTGCTGCTCCCCATCACGCGCTCCGACGGGCTGCTCGATTGGGCTGTCGCGACCGATGACGGCGACGTCGCCGAGGGCCTGTACGGCCTCCCCGAGCCGACCGGCGAGGTGCTCGGACCGATCGCGGTGAACGACGTCGACCTCATGATCGTGCCTGCGGCGGCCGTCGACCGCACCGGGATGCGGATGGGATGGGGTCGCGGCTACTTCGACAAGACGATCGGCTCCATGGAGAAGTGCCCGCCCGTCTACGCGGTCATCTATGATTCCGAGATACTCGACTCCCTGCCCCGGGAGGTGCACGACCAGCCGGTGAGCGGCGTCGTCACCCCGACGCAGACCCTGAACCTGTCGCACCCGCGACGCTGATCCCGAGGACGCCATGCCCACCTATGCCTATGCCTGCACGTCGTGCGGTCACACCTTCGACGCTGTGCAGAGCTTCGCCGAGAACGCACTCGAGGTCTGCCCCGAATGTGGGGGTGCTCTGCGCAAGCAATACGGGTCGATCGGGGTGACCTTCAACGGCTCCGGCTTCTATCGGACGGATTCCCGCGCGAAGAGTGGCGGATCGAAGGATGCTTCGGCATCATCGAACTCGGGTACGACGACGAGCGCCAAGCCTGCCGCTGCGTCGAGCCCGACCTCTTCCTGAGGTCCTGACTACTGGGGGTTCCCATGCTCAAAGGTTTCAAGGATTTCATCCTCCGCGGCAACGTGATCGACCTGGCCGTCGCGGTCGTCATCGGCGGTGCGTTCACGGCCATCGTGAACGCGGTGGTCGCCAGCATCATCACCCCGCTGGTCGCTCTGTTCTTCCCGGCGAACGCCGCGGGCGAGTTCGGTCCACAGGTGACCAACATCTACGGTGACACGGTCACCTTCCCGCTCGGAGATCTCGTCTCCGCCATCATCAGCTTCCTCGCGGTCGCCCTGGTCGTCTACTTCGTGTTCGTCCTGCCGATGAACACCTTCAAGGCGCACGTCGAAGCCCGCAAGGGCACGCGGGCGGAAGCACCCGAGGACGAGCCGGCCGCCGCCACCGAAGCCGAGCTGCTCGTCGAGATCCGCGACCTGCTGGCGAAGAGCCCGCGCGCCTGATCGCCCTTCTTCCGAAGCCGCTCTCGCTGGAGAGCCACGTGTTCGCGTGGCCCGGACGGCGGGGGCGGCTTCGTGCGTCGCGGCAGTGGAAGTCCGGGGTGCGGAGCGATGTCGGTCAGTAGTGCGGAGGGACGTCGAGTCGCAGGCGCTCGTCGTTGGGTCCGCGGTCCACGGCCTTCGTCGTCGCCGGGTCCGACGGCGCCGGCGTCTCCCGGATCACGGGCTCCGGGTTCGGATCGGTGCCCGGCACCGGGGTGAGACGAGCCCGACGCGACCCGGGCACCCGCACGATGCGCTGACCGTCGGAATCCTCCGACGACCGCTCAGCCATCACCGGGGTCGATGACGTCGATCGGCTGCGTGTCATTGTCGGCTCGCGGGGCCGATTCGGCGATCCCGAGCACGGCGGCGATCCGTGTCGCGGCCGTCACCGGGTCGCTGTACAGATCGAAGGCGTGCACGCGGACGTAGTGCCAGCCCAGCCGGCGCAGGACGTGGGGGCGCAGGCGGAGCGTCTCCCGCAGCGACTCCCCTCTGGTCTCCGGATCGGATTCGATCACGACGGCCTTGCCCTTGTGCTGCGCGACCAGGGGCAGGCGCCCGCGGTAGTCCACGTCGACGGAGGCGCCCAGACGCCGCAGCTCCCGGGCGAGCGCCAGCGTGAGGGGGTCGGCGAGGTCTTCGAGACGTGCATCCCGCGCCCGCGTGGCGAGCCCGCCGAGGATCGACATGAGTGTGGCGGCGCCGTGTGCGAGGCGGCCGTCGTCGAAGGAGGAGGGACGGATGGAGGAGACGATGACCATCGAACGACGGGCGCGGGTCATCCCGACGGTGAGGAGTCGTTCTCCGTCGGGGGTCGAGAGGTCGCCGAAGTCGCTGAGGACGCGGCCGTGCTTGGTGAGACCGAAGCCGAGGGAGAAGATCACACGGTCGCGGCTCTCCGCGACCGACTCTTCGAGCGTGAGCACGGCGAAGGGTTCCGCGGTATCCCGTCCGACGAAGTCCGCGACGTCCGAGCGCCCTGCGAAGGCCGTGGTCACCGCAGCGCGCACACGCTCCGCGTGCCGGGCGCTGGCCGTCACGACCATGAGGGACTCGGCGGGTCGATGCACGGCATGCTCGACCACGAGGGTGACGACGCGCGCGACCTCGGCGTCAGGGCTCTCCACCGCTCCCGTGACCGGATCGGGGGCTCCCGTGCCGCCTTCCACGTAGTCGACCGTGAGGCTGCCGCGGCCGAGATACGAGCCCGCCCAGGGCAGCGACACGATCTCACCGCCGTAGAAGGCGTCGTTGATCAGCTCGGCGAGATCCTCGCCGCCGGCCCGATAGCTGCGGGTCAGGGTGAGCACCGGAAGCAGCTCGGAGAGACGCTCGAACACGGACGTGTCGTCGAACGGGACCTCGGCCTCCCACTGCTCGCTGGGATCGACGGCGATCTGGAACGGCGTCGGGCGCTGCGTGACGGGATCGCCGAAGGCCACGATCTGACGCGCGCGACGGATCGCCGGCGCCGTCTCGGCGAGGTTCACCGCGGCGGCATCCACCAGCACGACCGTGTCGAACTCGACCGAGTCGGGGATCTCGGGGACCAGGTACGGCGAGGAGATCCACACCGGAGCCAGCACGTCGACGAGGGTCGGCGCCGCGCTCACGATCTCGGCCGTCGTGGACGTGGGCTGCGTGAGCGCGCGGCGCAGATGCTGCGACTGCTGGGGCTCGTCGACGATCGCGATCTTCCACTGGTTCGCCAGCTGCCACGCGAGCAACGGCCCCGCCATGGCGGCGTGGGCCTCGTCGACCAGGCGGAAGTCGCGCTCCAGGCGGTCGACCACTGCGGTGTTCGCGCCGAGGAGCGCGCGGTTGTCCTGCAGCGCGCGTTCGAGGAGCGACTGCCACCACGCGAACTCGAGCTCGTCGCCGACGAGGCTCTCCGACACGTGCCGCACCGAGAGCTCGGCCAACAGGGGCTCGAGTCCCAGCAGGGCGAGTCGGTCGCGCAGCTGTGCGCGCTCGACGAGGTTGTCGAAGACGTCGGACTTGGTGGCGAGGCCGGCGAGGGTGCGGACCAGTCGCGCGACCGGAAGAGACGCCAGCGGTTCGCGGCGACCGAGCGCGGCATCCAGCTCGGCGAGTTCCGCTTCCGCCCGCTGCCACGACGACCAGACCTCGGCGAGGCCGAGCGGGACCTCAGGCGCGACGCCGGCCTCCACGTGGCGCTGCCACTGAGTGCGCTGCGCCTGGATCCGCAGCAGCGACTCGTGCATCTCGGTCACGTGCACGCCGGGGCGGACGTACTCCTTCGCCAGGCGACGGAGGCGTCGGCGGTTGGCGCCGGACATTCCCGGCGCGTCCCGGCGGGAGCCGTGCGCCTGGATGAGCTCGCCGAGCGGACGTTCGAACACCGTCGGACTGAAGCGGTCGAGGGTGTCACGGATGCCCTGGAGCAGATCGAGGTAGTCGCCGAGTTCATCGATCGTGGAGAACGGCCGCATACGCGTCTGTGCGATGAGCTCGTAGCCGCGCTCGAGGAGAGCGGGGATGCTGTCGGAATGCAGGCGCCCGGCGAGCTGGTGTGCGGCCCGTGCCGCTTCGGTGCTCGAGAACGTGACCCCGTACCATGGCGAATCGTCGGGCCCGAAGCGGAACTCGCCGAGTCGCGCGGCCTGCGCGAGCGCCGCTGCCGCTCCGGAGCGGTCACCGGCCAGCCGTCGCAGGGCGTCGGTGCCGAGACGCGCGGTGGTCGAGGGCGGAGTCGGCAGGGAAGCCAGTCGGGTCAGATGCCGGGTGGCGTCGAGCACCGAGGCGTTCGTGCCCGCGACCGGTGTGATCAGCGCCTGTCGGTAGTCGCGCAGCACGGTGCGCAGGCGGACCAGGGCATCGTCGACCTCGCTGACCTTCGGTGCCACGGCCTTCTCGTTGCGACCGATCGCCCGCACCAGGTCGCGCCGGACGCTCGCCGGCGAGATCGCCAGGCTGTCCAAGCCGATGCCCGCGAGTCGGTGCCGCACCCCGTCGAGGGTCGAGCGCCGGGCCGACACGACGAGGACGCGCTTGCCCGCGCGGACGAGCTCGCCCAGGGCGTTGATCACGGTCTGGGTTCCCCCGGTACCGGGCAGCGTGGCCACGGTCAGGGAGTGACCGGCAGCGATCCGTGCCAGCACGGCTTCCTGTTCGGCATCCGCGTCGAGGAGGAGGTTGTCCGATGCCGGCGCGCGGTCGTCCGGTCCGGTGTGATGCGGCGCGGCCCGCGGTGCCGCGAGCTGCTCGCGGTCACCGACGTGCCCGGCCAGGGCGTTGAGCACCCGGTGATCGAGGTTGCGGCCGTCGCGGACCATCGCGCCGCCCACGTCGGCGAATGTCGAGACGACCAGGCGCGGCTCGACGGAGAACGTGTCGATCGACCGGGCGATCGCGCGGAGGCTGTCGATGACCGGCTGCGGTTTGAAGATGCCGCCGTCGTACGCCAGGGCGGCGAGCGCGGTCGCATCGATCGTGATGCCGAAATGCTCACGCGCGATCCGCACGAGCTCGGGGTTGACGACGAACACGCCCTGCAGCTTGAGCTCGAAGTCCGAGTGGTGCCGGCGGATCGCCAGCGGCCGCAGCAGCACGGGAGCGGCGAAACCGGCGCCCCCGATCCTCCAGCGTGCGACGCCGACGGTGAGGTGCACGGCCTCGATGCCGCGCACGGTGCGCAGTTCGGTGTGCTTCGCGGTGATGCGCTCGGCGGCCAGACGCGCGGTGCGCAGCCCGACCTCGTCGCGGAAGAGATTCGACAGCAGGGTCGACTTGCCCGTGATGAACTGCGGAAGGCTGCCCGGATGCGCTTTGGAGATGTCGATCCCCGACTCCGGGGTGTCGCGGAAGTTCACCAGCGGCGACGCGCCTCCGAGATCAGCGGCTTCCGCCCGCAGACGGGTGCGTTCGGCCTCCGCCGCGTGGGCGACCTCGACGCCGGTCGCAGACTGCTGCAGGTCGCCGAGGGTCACTGCGGCATCCGTCACCGCGTCATCCGCAGACCTGTCTTCCCGTCGCCACACAATTCACACCCTAGGCGCGGGAGGGGTCAGCGCCGGGTATCCCGGGCGGGTTTCACCGGATTTCTGCCCCGAACGAGCATCCGCACCCACTCTGCACGGATGACGGCGCGGGAGTGCTTCTCCCCCGGTCACGTGCATCGCCACCGGGAGGTCGGCGCTGCCCGACAAGATGGTGCCATGACCTTCCGATACGACTTCGCTCCCACGCCCTTCGGAGATGCGCTCGCCGTGTTCTCCGATCACGGGATCGTGCGTTTCGACCTCTCCGAATCCGACGACCCCTCCGTCCCCTGGTTGCTCGAGGGGATCTCCCGGTCTCTCGGCGCCATCCCCGTACCGGCGCCCGGCGCTGCGGACGAGTTGTCCGCCCGTCTGGAGACCTATTTCGACGGCATGCCGGACGACTTCGCATCGCTGGAGCTGGACTGGCGGCTGGCGTCGGGTTTCGCCCTCGCCGCGCTCAAGACGATCCGTACGATCGCGTGGGGCGAGACCCTGAGCTACGGCGAGGTGGCCGCCCTCGCCGGCGCACCGGGTGCCGCGCGTGCCGTCGGCACGGCCTGCCGACGTACGCCGTTCTCCGTGATCGTGCCCGTGCACCGCGTGGTGAAGTCCGACGGATCGGCCGGGCAGTACGGCGCCCATCCGGAGCGCAAGCGCTACCTTCTCGACCTCGAGGCTCCGTGACGGGTGTCCGTGACCGCTGTCCGTCACCAGCGCCTCCGAGGCGACACCGTGGACCCGGCGAGTAGGCCGCCGGGTCCACAGTGCTCGATCGTCAGACGGGACGACGCCTCAGTGATCCGTCGCCTTCTCCGCCCCGAACCCCGTGAGCGAACGCACCTCCATCTCGGCGGCGAGCTGCGGCGATTCCTTCTTGGTGCTGGTGATCGTCCCGAGCCAGCCGAGCAGGAAGCCGAGCGGGATCGACACGATGCCGGGGTTGTTGAGCGGCCAGACCGCGATGTCGATGCCGGGGATCATCGAGGTCGGGGTTCCGGAGAACACCGGGGACAGCACGATCAGGATGATCGCCGACCCGAGACCGCCGTACATGCTCCACACCGCACCCCGCGTCGAGAACCGGCGCCAGAAGAGCGAGTACAGGATGGTCGGCAGGTTCGCGGAAGCCGCGACCGCGAAGGCCAGCGCGACGAGGAACGCGATGTTCTGCCCCTGCGCGCCGATCCCGCCGATGATCGCCAGGATTCCGATCACGATCACCGTGCGCCGCGCGACGCGCACCTCTCCGTCCGGGTCCGCAGCGACGGGGTTGCCGTCGCTGTCCTTGCGTCCCTTCTGGATGACGTTCGCGTAGATGTCGTGCGCGAACGATGCGGCCGCAGTGATGGTCAGACCGGCGACCACCGCGAGGATGGTCGCGAAGGCCACCGCGGAGATGAATCCGAGCAGCACGGGACCGCCGAGCTCGAGCGCGAGCAGCGGTGCGGCGGAGTTGACGCCGCCGGGTGCCGCCGCGATGACGTCGGCCCCGACGAGAGCGCCCGCTCCATAGCCGAGCACGAGCGTCAGCAGATAGAAGCCGCCGATCAACCAGATCGCCCAGACCACCGAACGCCGCGCTTCCTTGGCGGTCGGCACCGTGTAGAAGCGCATCAGCACATGCGGCAGACCGGCGGTACCCAGCACGAGCGCCATTCCGAGGGAGAGGAAGTCCCACGGGTTCGCCCCGTACTGGAGCCCGGGAGCGAGGATCGCATCACCCTTGTCGGAGTTCGCCACCGCCGCCTCGAGCAGGGTGTTCACATTGAATCCGTAGGTGGCGAGCACCCAGATCGTCATGGCCAGAGCACCACCGATCAAGAGGAACGCCTTGACGATCTGCACCCAGGTGGTGCCCTTCATGCCGCCGATCAGCACATAGACGATCATGAGCACCCCGACCACCGCGATCACGATCGATTGCCCCACGCGTCCGTCGATGCCCAAGAGGAGCGAGACCAGTCCGCCGGCACCCGCCATCTGTGCGAGCAGGTAGAAGAAGCACACCGCGAGGGTCGTGATCGCGGCCGCCATGCGCACGGGGCGCTGCTTGAGGCGGAACGACAGCACGTCGGCCATCGTGAACTTGCCGGTGTTGCGCATCAGCTCCGCGACCAGGAGCAGAGCCACCAGCCAGGCGACCAGGAACCCGATCGAGTAGAGGAAGCCGTCGTAGCCGTTGATCGCGATCGCGCCGCAGATGCCGAGGAAGGATGCCGCGGACAGATAGTCGCCGGCGATCGCGAAGCCGTTCTGCGGGCCTGTGAACGAACGCCCGGCGGCGTAGTAGTCCGCCGCGGTCTTGTTGTTGCGGCTCGCGCGGATCACGATGAACAGCGTCACCGCCACGAACGCCACGAAGATCGAGATGTTCAGCACGGGATTGCTCTCGGCGGTGACCGAGTCGACCGCCGCACGCACGGCGCTCATGCGCGGCCCTGCGCGTTCTCGAGCTCTTCACGGATCTCCGTCGCCAGCGGGTCGAGCTTGCGGTTCGCGAACGAGACGTATGCCATCGTGATCGCGAAGGTCGTCACGAACTGCCCGAGTCCGAGCAGCAGGCCGACCGTGATGTCACCCCACACGCGCTGCGCCATGAAGTCCGTGGCGAATGCCGCGAGCAGCACATAGACGAAATACCAGATGAGGAAGAACGCGGCGAGAGGGAAGATGAAGGATCTCTGCGTCCGCTTGAGTTGCAGGAATCGCGGTGATCGCTCGACGGCGATGTAGTCGATCTCGCCGCTCGAACCCGTCGGGGTCTGGTCGCTCATGGGGCCTCCTTGCCACATGTCCGGTGCTCGCTCGGCTCCCGCCGGGCGAATGGTAGGGTCGACCCTACGAAACGGGGCACGGTGCCGTCACCCCCGAAAGTAGGTAGTCGTGAGCTCTCCGGTGATCATCGAGTCCGAGGCCGAACTCGTCGCCACTGCGGTGCGCGAACTCGCCCGGCGCACACGCTTCCCGGTGGCGTTCGGCGGCCTCATCGACGAGGGCGTCGTGCAGGTGACCAGCATCGTCGGCAACCGGACCCGGAGCCTGGACGGTCTGCGTGTCCGGCCCGAGCGCGGACTCGGCGGCCGGGCGATGATGGAACTCCGCCCGCGGATGACGAGCGACTACGGCTCCTCGCAGCAGATCACCCACGACTACGACGTCTTCGTGCTCGGGGAAGGGCTGCGCACGCTGCTCGCCGTGCCGATCGTGGTCGACAACAGACCGCGCGGGGTGCTCTATGCCGGCGCCTGGGATCAGGAGCAGGTCGGCGGGGTCACGACCGCACCGGCGATGCAGGTCGCCCGAACCGTCGCCGATGAGCTCCGCGTCCGTGACGAGGTCGAACGCCGTCTGCGCTCCCGCGCCTCGGCCGACGAGATGACTCCGCCGCAGCGCGAGGAGCTGCGGGAGACGTTCGCCGAACTGCGGAGCATCGGCTCCTCCGTCGCGGATGACACGCTCCGACAGCGGATCGCCCAGGTCGAGCGCCGCCTCGCCTCCCTCGCCGGAGAAGCCGTGCCGGCTGTCACCGGCCCCGTGCCCACCGTGCGCCTCTCCCCGCGAGAGATCGATGTGCTCGCCTGCGCAGCGCTGGGGGCCACCAACGCCGAGATCGCGGCGAGGCTCGGACTGCGCGAAGGCACCGTCAAGGCGTATCTGGGCACGGCGATGTCGAAGCTCGACGCTTCCACCCGCCATTCCGCCGTCGCCAAAGCGCGTCGGGCGGGATTGCTCCCCTGACGAACGACGCATAATCGGGACGAATGTCGTCAATTCCGAATATCACCGGCGCGATAGTGGATCGCCTTGTCGGAATTATCGCTCGACGGTATGGTCAATTCCATGGCAAGAAGAATTGTGCACCAATTGGTCGACGACATCGATGGCAGCGTCCTGGAGATCGGGGAGGGCGAGACAGTACATTTCTCGATCAACGGAACCTCGTACGAGATCGACGTGAGTTCCGCTCACGCCGACGAATTGCGGAAGGCACTCGAGCCGTACATCTCCGCGGGACGTCGAGCCGGCTCCGCGGGCGCGGTCCGTTCGGCGACGACCCCGAGGAAGCGGCCCGGCCGCAACCCGGAGGTCGCGGCGATCCGCGCGTGGGCGAAGGAGAACGGTCACGAGCTCTCCGAGCGCGGACGAATCCCGGCGCCCATCCTCGAGGCCTATCACGCAGCCCACTGATCCGAGATCGACGGATAGGCGTTCCTCGCCCGGATGCCTATCCCTTCGGATCGGCCGCCCACGCCTCTCCGCGCAATGCGATCTCATTCGTCATGTCGCCGAGGAAGCGGATCACCACGTCTCGCTCTTGCCTCGTCAGGCGAGCCGCCGCATAGAACCGCTTCGACTGCTGCTTCCCGACGGTCTCCATGGCCGCATGACGCGTCTCTTTCGAGATCGTGATGGCGAGAGCGCGCCGGTCGGTGGGATGAGGGGCGCGGAGGATATGCGAATTCTTCTCGAGTCGGTCCAGGAGCTTCGTGGTCGCCGCAGTCGATATGCCGAGGTGTTGCGCGATTCCACTCGGCGTCGCGATCACACCTCGATTCGCGCACACGATGAGATAGTGAAGAGCACGCATATCCGTGTCGTTCAGTTGCATATAACGGCGTGAGGCGACGGAGAGATGCTCTTCCGCTTCTCGTAGGGCGGCGATGGCGCCCATCAACACCGAGATCTGCCGGAGATCTTCGGGGTCGATGCCGGTACGGTCGATCAAGGAGCTGCGGGGATCGCTCGCATCCACGTCGTAGATGGCCGAGTGACTCAAGCCGTCTGGGCCTGGGGCGTTTCGATCCGGTGCCGCCTCTCCCCACTCACCCTGCGCCGGGGTGGTGCGGGACTCGTTGTCCATGCGATCATGTTACACACGACGGGTTTCATGCTAGGTTTATAACTTACTAGGTTAGCGAATTCGTGAGAAGGATGCAATGGATAACGTGACCCTCTTGGCCGAAGACGGCTCGGCGGTCGGCGTCCTGCCGAAGGATCAGGTCCATACCGAGGACACTCCCCTGCATCTCGCCTTCTCCTGCCACATCCGCGACCGCGACGGACGCATCCTCGTCACCCGCCGCGCGCTCGCGAAGCAGACCTGGCCCGGCGTCTGGACGAACAGCTTCTGCGGCCACCCCCGCCCCGGCGAGGACATGACGGAGGCCGTCCGACGACGCGCACTCGAGGAACTCGGCATCGAGCTCCACGACATCCGCCTCGTCCTCCCGGACTACCGCTATCGCGCCGTCGACGCGAGCGGCATCGTGGAGAACGAGATCTGCCCCGTGCATGTGGCGGTGGTCGACCGCGACCCGATCGCCAATCCGGACGAGGTCGCCGAGTGGGTGTGGGTGAGCCCGCAGGATCTCGTCGAGTCCGTCTCGCTCACCCCGTTCGCCTTCAGCCCCTGGATCCAGGGCCAGCTTCCGCTGCTGCGCGAGATCGGCGAGGTCTGAACGATGACCTCCATGGCGACCGACGAGGATCTGGGAACCCGGATCGAAGAGGTCCTGCGCCGCCGGTTCTCGGAACGCAGCGCGGCGGCGGAGGCATACGGAACGGAGTTCGCCGCGCTCTGGCGCGAGGCCGCCGATCACGCGCTGGGTGGGAAGCTGATCCGGCCGCGTCTGCTGCTCGACTTCCATCGTGCGTTGTCGCCCGGCGGTGTCAGTGCGTCCGAGACCACGACGGTGATCGACGTCGCCGCCCATGTCGAGCTGCTCCACTACGCCTTCCTGCTGCATGACGACGTGATCGACGGAGACCTCATCCGTCGTCGCCGCCCGAACCTGATCGGCTCGCTCGCCGAGCGTCGACGCGACGAGCGCGAGGAATCCGCGCTGCACTGGGCGCGCTCCAGCGCGATCCTGATGGGTGATCTGCTGCTCGCCTCCTCCGTGCTGGGTTTCGCCCGGGCCGACGTGTCCAGCGAGACCCGCGTCCGGCTGCTCGCCCTGATGGAGCAGACCATCTTCGAGACCGTGGCAGGCGAGCACATCGACGTCGGACTGACCGATGGCATCATCGCCCCGGACCTGCGCACCATCCTGTCGATGAGCGCGTACAAGACGGCCACCTACTCCTTCGTCCTCCCCCTCCGGGCTGCCGCCGTCCTCGCCGGAGCGTCGGCGGCTGCCGAGGAGCAGCTCACCGAGATCGGTCGCCATCTCGGGCTCGCCTACCAGCTGCAGGACGATCTGCTCTCGGTGTTCGGCGACTCCCGCGCTCACGGCAAGGACGCGTTCTCGGACCTCCGCGAGGGCAAGGAGACCGCGATCATCGCGTACGCCCGCATGACCGGACACTGGCCGAGCATCGAACTGCACTTCGGCTCTCTGGATCTCAGCGTCAAGAACGCCACCGGCATCCGCGAACGCCTCCGCGAGTGCGGGGCCGAGAGCTTCGCACGCAGCCTGGTGGAGGAGCAGCTCGTCGCCGTGTCCTCCGTGCTCGCCGAGGCCGAGGAAGCCGGAACGATCTCCGCCGAAGCCGGTCGGACGATCCTCGGGCTCGCCACGCGCATCGAGAGTCGCCGCGCATGACCGGGAGCCCCGCGAGGCCTCAGGGCCACGGAGCCCTCGATCGCTTCACCCGCACCGCCGAGATCGCCGCGACCGACGTCATCCGCACCTACTCGACGTCGTTCGGGCTCGCCAGCCGTCTGCTCGGCCGCCGCCACCGGCAGCACGTGCGCAACATCTACGCGATGGTGCGCATCGCCGACGAGATCGTCGACGGCGTGGCCGCCGAGGCGGGGCTCGACGGCTCGGCACAGTCCGCCGCGCTGGACGCCTACATCGCGGAGACGCATCGCGCGATGCGTCTCGGGTACAGCAGCGACCTGGTGCTGCATGCGTTCGCCCGCACCGCGCTCGAATCGGGCATCGGCGAGGACCTGACCCAGCCGTTCTTCGATTCGATGCGCGCCGACATCGCCGGCGACGCGGGCTTCACGGCGCACGACTCCGCCTCCCATGAACGCTACGTCTACGGCTCGGCGCAGGTCGTCGGGCTCATGTGCCTGCGCGTCTTCCTCCGCGATGAGCACCGCACGGACATCGAACACTCGACCCTCGACCACGGAGCCCGTCAGCTCGGATCGGCATTCCAGAACGTGAACTTCCTGCGAGACCTCGCCGACGACACCGACCGCCTGCATCGGGGCTACCTGGGCGGATCGGCACGACTCACCGACGCCGATCGCGACGCCTGGGTGCGCACCATCCACGGCGAGCTCGACGATGCCGCCGCGGCCATCCCGCTGCTCCCCCGGGATGCACGGGCCGCCGTCCGCAGCGCGCACGCCCTGTTCTCCGCCTTGACGCAGCGCGTCGCGACGACCCCGGCCGATGAGCTCTACCGGCGCCGGGTGCGGGTACCCGATCCGCTCAAGGCGGCCCTGGCGGGACGCGCCGTCGTGGTCACCGCCCTGGAGCGGGACCGATGAGCCGCGTCGTCGTGATCGGCGCCGGAGTCGCCGGACTGGCCACCGCCGGCCTGCTCGCCCGTGACGGGCACGATGTCACGATCCTCGAGAAGAACGAGCGCGTGGGGGGCCGCGCCGGGACCGTGGAGCGCGACGGCTTCCGATTCGACTCCGGTCCGTCGTGGTACCTGATGCCCGAGGTCTTCGACCACTTCTTCGCGATGATGGGCACCTCGACCGAGGAGCAGCTCGACCTCACGCTCCTGGATCCCGGCTACCGCGTCTTCCGCGCCCCGGAGACCTCGGACGAGCCCGTCTCCGCCGTCACGGTGCCGGCGGGTCGCGCCGCCGTGGCGCAGCTCTTCGAGTCGCTCGAGCCCGGATCGGCCCGCGCCCTCGACGACTACCTCGACTCCGCGCACGAGGCCAGCACGATGGCCGAGAAGCACTTCCTGTACAACCCGTTCACGCGCGTGCGCACCCTCATGGCCCCGGAGATCCTCCGGGCGCTCCCCCGCCTGTTCTCCCTGCTGGGTTCACGACTGCAGTCCTTCGCCGCCAAGCGGTTCCGGCATCCCGTGATCCGGCAGATCCTCGGGTATCCCGCGGTCTTCCTCGGCACCGATCCGCGCAGCGCACCGGCCATGTACCACCTGATGAGCGCGCTCGATCTCGACCAGGGCGTCAGCTATCCCCAGGGCGGCTTCTGGCGGCTCGTCGAGCGCATCGAGGATCTCGCCCGCGCCCAGGGCGTCCGCATCGTCACCGGGGCCGCGGTCACCGGCATCCGCACCCAGAGCGCGCAGCCAGGCAGCCCGGTCACGGGCGTCGACTGGGTCGATGCGCAGGGCACAGCACATCACGAGGAAGCCGAAATCGTCGTCTCGGCTGCCGACCTGCACCACACCGAGACCACCCTGCTTCCGCCGTCGCTGCAGACCTACCCCGAGTCGTGGTGGGCCCGGCGCACCAGCGGCCCCGGCGGCCTCCTGGTGATGCTCGGCGTGCGCGGCTCGCTGCCCGAGCTGCCGCACCATTCGCTGTTCTTCACCGAGGACTGGGACGCCAACTTCGACGCGATCTTCGGCTCCACGCCGTCGGTGCCCTCTCCCGCATCCACCTACGTCTGCAAACCGAGCGCGACCGACCCCGACGTGGCGCCCGCCGACCACGAGAACCTCTTCGTGCTGGTCCCGATCCCGGCCGACGTCGAGCTCGGCCACGGAGGCCCCGACGGGACGGGATCCCCGCAGATCGAGGCCGCCGCGGATGCGGCGATCGACCTGATCGCGGAATGGGCGGGCATCCCCGACCTCCGCGAGCGCATCGTCGTCCGCGAGACGACCGGGCCCGCCGACTTCCGCGACGACTACCACTCCTGGCGTGGAGGGATGCTGGGTCCGGCGCACATCCTGTCGCAGAGCGCGATGTTCCGCGCTCAGAATGCCTCCCGCAAGGTGCAGGGGCTGTTCTACGCCGGGGCGACGACCGCACCGGGCGTGGGAGTGCCGATGTGCCTCATCAGTGCGGAGATCGTCCTGAAGCGCATCCGAGGTGATCATTCCGGAGGCCCGCTTCCCGAGCCGGCTGTCGAGCAGGTCCGGACGGACGCCCCCTGATGGGCGTGATCTACCTCGCCGCCTTGTTCGTCTTCCTCGGGTGCATGCTGCTGCTCGACTGGCGCTTCCGGCTGTTCTTCTGGCGCGACCCGATCGCGGCGACCGTCGTGACCGTGGTGGGTGTGGCCTTCTTCCTGCTCTGGGACATCGCGGGGATCGCGGGCGGGATCTTCTTCCGCGGCGAGGCGGCGATCGCGACCGGGGTGCTGCTCGCACCCGAACTGCCGATCGAGGAACCGGTTTTCCTGCTCTTCCTCGTCGTCTGCACCATGGTGATCTACACGGGCACCGTGCGCCTCCTCGCACTTCGGCGCACACCGGCCGCAGCCTCATCGGGAGGGGCATCGCGATGACGTACCTGCAACTGTCGGCGGTGTTCCTCGCCGTCGCCGCCGCGGCCGGCATCGTCCTCGCCCTCGTCGCCCGCCCGCGCGGGCCCCGGCTCGTCGCCGTGGGCGTGACGATCGCGGTGCTGCTCGTGCTCACGGCGGTGTTCGATACCCTGATGATCGCGAGCGGGCTTTTCCACTACGCACCGGAGCAGCTGGTGGGAGTGCACATCGGGCTCGCCCCGATCGAGGACTTCACGTATCCGCTCGCCGGAGCGCTGCTGCTCCCCGCGCTCTGGGCGGCCCTCCGTGCGAGGCGGAGCGCACGCGACCGTCGACACCGTACCGAGGAGCAGCGATGAGCACCCCCACCCGCGGGTCGTCCATGCGGAGCGACCTCGCCCAGATCGTGCTCTCCTCCCGCCCGATCAGCTGGATCAACACCGCGTTCCCGTTCGCGGCCGCGTACCTGCTCAGCACCCGCGAGGTCGACCTGACGCTGGTGATCGGCACCCTGTACTTCCTCGTCCCCTACAACCTCGCGATGTACGGGATCAACGACGTGTTCGACTATGCCTCCGACCTCGCGAACCCGCGGAAGGGCGGCATCGAGGGCGCACTGCTGTCTCCGCGCATCCACCGGGCGACACTGTGGGCGGCGGCCGTCACCAACATCCCGTTCCTGGTATACCTGGTCGCCGTCGGCTCGCCGGCGTCCTGGATCTGGCTGGCGGTGAGTGTGTTCGCGGTCATCGCGTACTCCGCTCCCCGCCTCCGGTTCAAGGAGCGCCCGTTCCTCGACTCCCTGACCTCCAGCACGCACTTCGTCAGCCCGGCGGTCGTCGGGATCGCCCTGGCCGGTGCGCCGGTCACGGCGGGAACGGTCGTCGTGCTCCTCGCCTTCTTCCTCTGGGGCATGGCCGCACACGCCTTCGGGGCCGTCCAGGACATCGGTCCCGACCGAGAGGCCGGCATCGCCTCGGTCGCGACAGTGATCGGCGCGCGTGCGACCGTGCGGATGTCCGTCGTGCTCTGGGTGGTCGCGGGGGTGGCGATGCTCTTCACGCCGTGGCCCGGTCCGCTCGCGGCCGTGCTCGCGCTGCCCTACATCGTCAATGCGGCGCCATGGTGGAACGTCACCGACGAGACCTCCGGCCAGACCAACCGCTCGTGGCGCCGTTTCATCTGGTTGAACTACGCCGCCGGGTTCCTGGCGACCATGGTGCTGATCCTCGCCTGGGTCCTCTGACCCGGGATCATCCGCTGGGGTGCCCTCGACAGGATTCGAACCTGCGACCTGCCCTTTAGGAGAGGGCTGCTCTATCCCC
This sequence comes from Microbacterium sp. TW_SC_2, assembly GCF_055361165.1. Taxonomy (NCBI): domain Bacteria; kingdom Bacillati; phylum Actinomycetota; class Actinomycetes; order Micrococcales; family Microbacteriaceae; genus Microbacterium; species Microbacterium sp. TW_SC_2. The sequence continues at coordinate 2,368,535 of NZ_CM143952.1, forward strand.
TGAGCTACGAGGGCGCGCCCTCCAGTCTAAGCGGTCAGGCCGCCAGCTCCAGGTACGGCTCCCACCGCGGGTCGCTGCTCTCGGTGCCGCGTACGGTCCAGGCGGTCCCGTGCGGAGGCCGAGGTGTGAAGCGCAGCTCCCACCGCATCTCCTGGGGCGTGCGGTTGCTCTTGACGTTGTTGCAGCGCAGACAGCACGCCACGAGGTTCTCCCACGAGTCGGCTCCGCCCCGCGAGCGCGGAAGCACGTGATCGATGGTGGATGCCGTCTTGCCGCAGTAGCCGCAGCGGTGGTTGTCGCGACGAAGCACGCCGCGCCGTGTGACCGGGACGCGTCTGCTGTTCGGAACCCGCACGTAGCGCGACAGGATGATGACGGCCGGGCGGTCGTACACCCCGTGGCTGCCCCAGACGGGGTCGTCCTCCACGCGTTCGATCACGGTCGCCTTGTCGTTCATCACGAGCACGAGCGCTCGTTTGAACGACACGATCGCCAGCGGCTCGTATCCGGCATTCAGGACCAGTGTGCGCATTCGTCTCATCCTCTCGATCCGCCGGGACGGCTTCCCGGCGCTCTCGAATCACAGGAGGTCGCGCAGACGACAGAGTGTGCGCAGGGACGAAAAAAGGCGCCGTCTCAGAGACAGCGCCTTTCGCGCACGGCAACGCCGTGGCATCCCTGCGGGCGATGCAGGAGGACGTGACGACCGAGCTCATCCATGGTTCGGATGCTCGGTATTCGCGCCATCAGCTTCTCCCGTCCGTACGACAACGGGATCAGGCTAACCCATTCCCCGGGGTGCGGGGCGAAACTGGGGATGAACTCTCGGTGTGTTCGGCAGGAGATCAGCCGGCGTTGGTGGCGAGCCAGGAGTACGGCTCGACGAGACCGCCGTTGATCCAGACCTCGAAGTGGAGGTGGTTGGCCGTCGAACGTCCGGTGCTGCCGACGTAGCCGATCAGCTGACCGGCGGACACCGTCTGGCCTGCCGCGACCTGACGCGAGCCGTACGTCATGTGGCCGTAGGTGGTCTGCACGCGCTGACCACCGACGACGCTGTCGATCATGACGCACACGCCGTAGCCGCCGATGCTCTCCGCGGAGGCGCGGACGACGCCGGCAGCGGCGGCGTAGATCGGGGTGCCGGCGGGGGCGAGCATGTCGGCACCGTTGTGGGCGCCGCCGATCGTGCGTCCCTGCGTGTAGGAGCCTCCGGGCAGCGGGTAGCGCACCTCGCCGGAGCCCGGCGAGGTGAGGGCGTATCCGGCGGTGTTGTAGTTCGTGGACGCCGTGGCGTTCTTGGCGGCGGCGGCGGCTCGCGCTGCGGCGGCCTCCTCGGCCTTCTTCTTCGCGATCTCCTCCGGCGTGGTCGCCGTGAAGGTACCGCGGTTGAGCGGTGCCGCGGTCGCCGCGGAGGCGACGACGAGCGACTGGGCATCGACCGCGGCGAGCTGCTGGACCGTGGCCGTGGCCTCGATCGGCTTCGACGCGGCGTATGCGGGGAGTGCGACACCGGCGACCAGAGCGCCCACGGCACCGAAGATGACGATGGAGCGGAGCGGCTTCACGGAGGTCCGAGAAGCGCCGCGCATGCCGGTGCGGCGTGCGGGTGCTCGGTCTTCAGATTTCTTCGCGGGCGGTTCGATCTCTGCGGCCAAAACTCTGTTCCTCCTGCGCCTGCGCGCTTCGGGTAGCGCTGACTCGTCGGCACTCTTCTTCGTGACACGACGGCAGCTTCGGGTGCTTTGTTCGTCCTGCCGCGACGACGACAAGCCAGAAAGGCGATCTTCGCGGTTCGTCTCCAACGGGCTTCGCTGGCGACTTCACCGAGGTTACCGGAAGATAACGATCATGTCACCCCGCGAAGCTGTTAATCCTCGCACAGGCGCTCTGATCAGCCATTTTCTAGGCGGGCTCCCCCACGAGGAAGATGTGCGAAGCGAGTTCGACGGGCAGTTCCAGCCCGTCCTCCTTGCCGTCCATCTGGATGAGGACGTAGCCCTCGCTGAAGCGGAAGTCGCCGTGCGCACCGGGCATGACCCCCGCGTCGCGGAGCTGTTCGAGCAGCTCGGGGTCGACCTGCGCCGGCTCCGCGAGGCGACGAACGGTGCCCTCGATCGGCTCTCCCGCCGCGGTCATCTTCTGCACCAGCCCGATGACGCCCTCGTCGAACGTGCGCGCCGGCAGATCTCCGAGCTGGTCGAGACCGGGGATGGGGTTGCCGTAGGGCGATTCGGTGGGGTGCCCGAGCAGCTCGACGAGGCGGCGCTCCACCTGCTCGCTCATCACGTGCTCCCAGCGGCAGGCCTCCTCGTGCACGTAGGCCCAGTCCAGACCGATCACGTCGGAGAGCAGGCGCTCGGCGAGGCGGTGCTTGCGCATCACGTCGACGGCCTTGCGCCGGCCGGCGTCGGTGAGCTCGAGAGTGCGGTCCTCGGACACGACCACGAGCCCGTCGCGTTCCATCCGCCCCACGGTCTGCGAGACGGTCGGCCCCGAATGCCCGAGGCGCTCGGAGATGCGGGCCCGCAGGGGAACGATGTTCTCCTCCTCGAGTTCGAGGATGGTGCGGAGGTACATCTCCGTGGTGTCGATCAGATCCGTCATGTGCAGGCCCTCCGAGGTTCTTAGGTAAGCCTACATTCCCGCGGGGTATCCGGGCTCGCACGGTGATCGGGTTCGGGCGGCGCACCCTAGAATCGACGCATGGCGATCGAGATTCCCCGTGACCTCCTGCCCGTCGACGGCCGCTTCGGCTGCGGACCCTCCAAGGTGCGCCCCGCGCAGCTCGAGGCGTTGCTCACGTCGGGGGCATCGATCCTCGGCACATCGCACCGTCAGGCGCCGGTGAAGAACCTCGTCGGCAGCGTGCGCGAGCAGCTCGCCGCCCTGTTCCGGATCCCCGAAGGCTACGAGATCCTCGTCGGCAACGGCGGGTCGACCGCATTCTGGGATGCCGCGGCCTTCGGCCTGATCGAGCGACGCAGCCAGAACCTCGTCTTCGGCGAGTTCGGCGGCAAGTTCGCCGCCGCGGCCGCCGCGCCGTGGCTCGAGGCGCCCGATGTGCGCAAGGCGGACCCGGGCTCGCGCGTCGCCGCCGAGATCGTCGAGGGCGTCGACGTCTACGCCTGGCCGCACAACGAGACCTCCACGGGTGTCGCCGCTCCGGTCGAGCGGGTCGAGGTGGACGGCGCGCTGACGGTGATCGACGCGACCAGCGCGGCGGGAGGCATCGACGTCGACGCCGCGCAGGCCGATGTCTACTACTTCGCTCCGCAGAAGAACCTCGGCTCGGACGGCGGCCTCTGGTTCGCCGCGGCCTCCCCCGCCGCGATCGAGCGCATCGAGCGCATCGCGGCGTCCGGCCGCTACATCCCGGAGTTCCTCAGCCTCAAGAACGCCCTCGACAACTCGCGGCTGAACCAGACGCTGAACACCCCGGCGCTCACCACGCTGCACCTGCTCGACAGCCAGCTCCGCTGGATCCTCGACAACGGCGGGCTCGGCTGGGCGGCCTCCCGCACCGCCGAGTCGTCCAGCGTGCTCTACGACTGGGCTGCCGCGTCCGCGGTCGCGACGCCCTTCGTGGCCGATGCGGCGCACCGCTCGCCCGTGGTCGTCACGATCGACTTCGACGACAGCGTGGACGCGGCGGCGATCGCCAAGACGCTGCGCGCCAACGGGATCGTCGACACCGAGCCCTACCGGAAGCTCGGACGCAACCAGCTGCGCGTCGCGACGTTCGTGTCGATCGAGCCGGACGACGTGCGCCAGCTCACACGGTCACTCGACCACGTGCTGGAGAACCTCGGCGCCTGAGCGCCGGAGGTCACTCCTCCTCGGACTCGTCGGCGTCGGCGTCTGACTCCTCGTCAGCGTCGGCGCCGTCTTCGTCTTCGTCCTCGTCGTAGCCGTCGTCGGACGCCTCGAAGCCGTCCTCGGCCGAATCGTCGTCGGACGCGCTCGGGTCGAGCTCGTCGATGTCGACGCCGTCGACGTCGCCCGCGTGCAGGATGTCGGCCACGTGGTCGTCATCATCGTCGTCGTCGTCGTCGTCGTCGAGATCATCGTCGTCGCCGTCGAGATCCGAATCATCCCCGTCATCCGGGTCGGTCTCCGTGGCGCCGTCGACGCCGGTCTCCCCCTCAGCGGCCTGCTCGGCGAGCTCCGCCTGGTGGGACCGGTACTCGGCCAGGCGCTCGACCCACGGCACCCACTCGGGTGCGAGCAGCGCGCCGTCGCCCGGAAGCAGCTCGATCTCGAGCACGGTGGGCTCGGCGTCCTCCACGGCGGCGACCGTCACGGTCCAGAACCAGCCCGGGTAGCCGGGGAGACGGTTCGCGAAGCGCAGCGACACCGAGCCGTCGTCCTCGAGGAGGTAGCCGGCGGCGGGGCCGATGGAGGATGCCGGGGTGATCTCGCGCAGCGCGGAGAGCGCGAGATCGTGGGCTCCGATGAGACGCTCGTCGGCGTCAGGCGTCGAGGTCATCGGCGACCTTGCGCAGGACGGCCGCGATCTTGCGACCGTGGCTCGAGGAGGGGTAGCGTCCGCGACGCAGGTCGCCGCCGATGGTGTCGAGCAGCTTCACGAGGTCTTCGACGATGATGGCCATGTCGTCAGCCGGCTTGCGCTTGGCCTTCGCGAGGCTCGGGGGTGCTTCCAGCACACGCACCGAGAGGGCCTGCAGGCCGCGCTTGCCGTCCGCCACACCGAACTCGACGCGCGCCCCCGTCTTCACGGCGGTGCCCGTGGGCATGGCAGAAGCATGCAGGAAGACGTCCTGGCCGTCATCGGCTGCGATGAAACCGAAGCCCTTGTCTTCGTCGTAGAACCTGACCTTGCCGGTGGGCATGGGAGAACCTCGCTGATTCGGTGCGGAAAGTGAGGACGCGCCGGTGCGCGCCCTCCCCCCAGCCTACCGCTCATGGAGCAGCCGAACCCGATGGGCGGGAGAGGCTAAGGTGAGGGAGATGAGCACGCAGAATTCCGAACCGGAGATTCCCATCCGGCGCTTGGATCGAATCCTCGCATTCGCCGCGCTCGGAATCGCCGCCGCCTCCGTGATCTGCTTCTTCGCGATCATCATCGGCACGGCCGCGGGGATGGACCAGAGCGCGTTCGGAGAGGGCGTGTGGCCGGCGGTCGCGGCCATCCCCTTCTGGGGTCTGCCCGTCGCCTTCGTCATGATCATCGCGCTGCTCGTGATGAGCTTCATCCGAAAAGGTCGCGCAGCATCGCGCCGCTGAGGGATTCGGCATGACCACCCACGCACGCCCGCTGGCCGATTGGCTTGCCGCGGCGAGCGATGACGAGCTGCTCCATCTGTTCACGGCGCGCCGCGTGCGGGCGGACTCCGGTTGGCACGATTTCTTCGACGCCGCGGAGGCGCTGCTCGACCCGGCATCCGTGGGGAGAGCTCTTCCCACCCTGACGGCGGCGGAGGCCCGCGGCCTATTGCGCGCCGCCTCCGGCGACGACGCCGGCCCGCAACGCGAGGCATTGATCTCCCTTGCGCTGCTGCGCCCCGACGGCACGCCGCCGCCCCCTGTGGTCGCGGCGCTGGCCGGGCGCGCTTCCGTCCCTCCCGTCTCCGACGACACGTCCGCCTCCGAACCCGCAGCGGAGGATGCGGCGGCGCACGCGGCCGAGCGCGCGTTCACGACCGTCTCGATCCTCGCCGACCTCGTCCTGATCACGCGCGACTCCCCGTTCGCGCTGCTCGCCGGCGGGTCGGTGAGCGCCGGTGAGAAACGTCAGCTGAGCGAGGCCGGGGTGCCGATCGAGCTCGTCGATCCGCTCGTCGCGGTCGCCCTCGACGCCGGGCTCGTCGTCGCCGACGGACGCAGGCTGCGCACCGCATCGATCGCCGAGGAATGGCTCCGCTCCTCGGCGGCGGATCGCTGGGCCGCGCTGGCCACGGCGTTCCGCGACGCCCTGCCCCGCGGTCTGCGCACGGCCGACGGCGGCTGGCTCGCACCGACCGACTGGCGCGGGGCGCATCCCTGGGATCCCTCGTGGCCGGAGCACAGCGACCAGCTGCTGACGTCCGCCCGACTGCTCGGCCTGCTCGCCGAAGACGACACCGAACCGGCGTGGTCCGTCCCGCTGCGCGCAGGGGAGCCGGCGGACCCCGCCGAACTCGCCCGCCTGCTGCCTGCCGAAGTCGACCGCATCTTCCTGCAGAACGATCTGACCGCGATCGCCCCGGGGCCCCTCGCACCGCCGCTCGACGTGCGGCTCCGCACGATCGCCGCGCGCGAGTCCGCGGCCCAGGCCTCGTCGTATCGGTTCACGACCGAGTCGATCACGCGCGCCTTCGCCTCGGGAGAGACCGCGGAGTCGATCCTCGACTTCCTCACCGAGATCTCCCTGACCGGCATCCCGCAGCCTCTGCACTATCTCGTCACGCAGTCCGCGCAGCGCCACGGTCTCGTCCGCGTCTCGACGGAGGACGAGAGCGGACGGACGCGCATCGAGAGCAGCGACCTGCACCTGATCGAGGCGATGTCCGTCGATCAGGCTCTGCGGCCGCTCGGACTCACGCGGCACGGCGACGCGTTGACCACGAGGGTCGGCCGCGACACCGTGTTCTGGGCCCTGACCGATGCCCGCTATCCGGCGACCCTGGTCGGCGCCGACGGCCGGACGGTGGTGGGAGAGCGGCATCCGGCCCTCGACGTCGACCCGCTCGCCTCCTCCCGGACGGATCTCACCCCGCTGATCGCGCGACTGCGATCGCAGCAGGGCCCCGATGCCGACGCCGCCTGGATGGACAGGGAGCTGGAGGCAGCCGTGCGCGCGAAGGCCGTCCTGCAGGTCACGGTCGGGATGCCGGACGGCTCCACCCGCGAGCTGCTGCTCGAGGCCACCGGTCTCGGCGGAGGACGGCTGCGGGGTCGCGATCGAGCGGCCGACGTGGAGCGGACGCTTCCGGTGTCCAGCATCCGATCCGCGACGATCGTCGCTTCCTAGCCCCGCGCCCCGCCACGCCCGGTAAACTGGGCAGCTATGTCTGATGGACCCCTGATCGTCCAGAGCGATCGCACCGTGCTCCTCGAGGTCGCCCACTCCGATGCCGAGAGCGCCCGCCACGAGCTGGCGATCTTCGCCGAGCTGGAGCGTGCGCCGGAGCACATCCACACCTACCGCATCACCCGGCTGGGCCTGTGGAACGCCCGCGCGGCCGGACACTCGGCGGAGGACATGCTCGAGACCCTCGACCGCTGGTCGCGGTTCCCGGTGCCGCCCTCCGTCGCCGTCGATCTCCGCGAGACCGTGAACCGCTACGGCCGTCTGGTGATCGAGCGCGACGACGAGGGCACGCTGATCCTGCGTTCCTCGGACCCTGCGGTGCTCGCCCAGGTCGCCAACAACAAGCGCATCCAGCCGTTGCTGATCGGTCACCCCCAGCCCGACACCTTCGTCGTCGACGCCTGGGCCCGCGGACAGATCAAGCAGGAGCTGCTGAAGATCGGCTGGCCCGCCGAGGACCTCGCCGGATACACGCCGGGCACGCCGCACGAGATCGAGCTGTCGGAGCAGGACGGCTGGCACATCCGCCCCTACCAGCAGGACGCCGTCGACGCGTTCTCGAAGGACGGCTCGGGCGTCGTGGTGCTGCCCTGCGGTGCCGGGAAGACGATCGTCGGCGCCGGCGCCATGGCCGCGACGAAGACCACCACCCTGATCCTGGTGACCAACACGGTCTCCGCCCGGCAGTGGCGCGATGAGCTCCTCAAGCGCACGAGCCTCACCCCGGAGGAGATCGGGGAGTACTCCGGGCAGGCCAAGGAGGTCAAGCCCGTCACCATCGCGACGTACCAGATCCTCACCGCGAAGCGGAAGGGCGAGTACGCCCATCTCGCGCTGCTCGACGCCCTCGACTGGGGCCTCATCGTCTACGACGAGGTGCATCTGCTCCCCGCCCCCGTGTTCAAGCTCACCGCCGATCTGCAGGCCCGCCGGCGGATCGGCCTGACGGCCACGCTCGTGCGCGAGGACGGGCGCGAGGGAGACGTGTTCAGCCTGATCGGGCCGAAGCGGTTCAACGCCCCCTGGAAGCAGATCGAGGCGCAGGGCTTCATCTCCCCCGCCGCCTGTTACGAGGTGCGCGTCGACCTGCCCCCGGACGACCGGCTGGAGTACGCCGCCGCGACGGACGACGAGCGCTACCGCCTCGCGGCATCCGCTCCGGCCAAGATCGACACGGTCCGCGAACTGATCGCGAAGCACCCGGGCGAGCGCATCCTGGTGATCGGCCAGTACCTCGACCAGCTCGAGACCCTGTCCGCCGCACTGGATGCCCCGCAGATCACGGGCGCGACCCCCGTTGACGAGCGCGAGAAGCTCTACAGCCAGTTCCGCGAGGGCGAGATCTCGCTCCTCGTGGTGTCGAAGGTCGCGAACTTCTCGATCGACCTGCCCGAGGCCTCCGTCGCGATCCAGGTCTCCGGATCGTTCGGATCGCGCCAGGAGGAGGCTCAGCGTCTCGGTCGTCTGCTGCGGCCGAAGCAGTCGGGGCACACCGCGAGCTTCTACACGCTCATCGCGCGCGACACGATCGACCAGGACTACGCGCAGAACCGCCAGCGCTTCCTGGCCGAGCAGGGCTACAGCTACACGATCCTCGACGCCGACGACCTCGCCGCGGCCTGAGAGGGGTCGGAGGCGCCGTCAGCCGCGCAGCACGCGCGGGAGCGCGTGGGTGCCGGCGGCGCCCTCGGAGGCCCGCACGGAGGCCGTCCGGGCAATGCCCCGTCGGACGGCCCACCGATCAGCGAGGACGGCGTACCCCACCATGGCGGCCGCGGAGGCGATGAGGTCGATCGGTGTGCCCGAGGTCGCATTCGCATCGACGACGGCGACCGATCCGAGCAGGAAGATCAGCACGTTGTTGACGATGTGCAGCGAGATCGCGGCCTCGAGCCCGCCGGTGCGCCAGGTGAGCCAGGCCGCGACGACCGCGAAGACGCCCACGCTCGCCGCACCCCACACGTCATACCCGTGTCCGAGGATGAAAAGCGGGACGGGCAGCAGGATCGCGAACGCCGGATGCCGCAGCCAGCCGCCGATCAGCTGCATCAGGTAACCGCGGAACACGTACTCCTCCGCTGCGGCCTGCAGCGGGATCAACAGCAGCACGAGCAGCACCATCACGCCGAGACCGGGCGCGGAGAAGTCCGGCTCGATCGGCTCCCCCGCCGCGACGGACCAGCCGAGCAGCACGGCGAAGTAGACGAGGAACACGGCGAGTGCGAGCACCAGGCTCCTCCCGAGCCATCCGAATCGCAACCGCCCCGCCACCGAGGACAGCATCCCGACCCCGCGGCCCTCCACGATCCGGGAGGCCGCGAAGAGCGCGGGGATCATCAGGATCAGCGGCACCACGAGCGCGAGGAAGAGCCACGGACGCTCGAGATCGAAGTACTGCGTCGTCGTGAGGAGCACCTGCATCTCGGCCGCCCATCCCGGCAGCAGCACACCCGCGATCACGATCGGGACGATCAGCAGCAGCAGGAGCACGATGTAGAAGACGAGTCCGAGCAGTCCCGTCAGCAGGACCCGCCACCAGCGGTAGCGCGGGCGCAGGCGCGCCAGGCGATGGAAGGCGATCTCCTCGTGCGAACTCATGCCTCGATCCTTGCGGATGCGCCTGTGCGTCGGCTCCCGACGGCCGCGATCCGCCGCCCGCGGAGCGGTGAGACCGCGCCATTCCGAGCAATGGTCAGCATCATCATGGCCGAAGTCACCATAATGGGGTCATGACTGCTGCACGCATCCTGGTCGTCGATGACGAACCGAACATCCGTGACCTGCTCTCCACGGGTCTCAGCTTCGCCGGGTTCCAGGTGAAGACGGTCGCGAACGGCGCGGCGACCATCTCCGCGGTCCTCGAAGAGGAGCCCGACCTCATCATCCTGGACGTGATGCTTCCGGACATGAACGGATTCAGCGTCACCAAGCGTCTGCGCGGCGCCGGTTTCACCGCGCCGATCCTGTTCCTGACCGCCAAGGACGGCACCGAGGACAAGATCGAGGGCCTGAACGCGGGCGGCGACGACTACGTCACCAAGCCGTTCAGCCTGGACGAGATCGTCGCTCGCGCACAGGCGATCCTGCGGCGCACCATGCAGGCCGATGAGGAGTCGATCATCCGAGCCGGCGAGCTGGCGATGGATCAGGACACCCACGACGTGCACGTGGGCAAGGAGCCGATCGAGCTCAGCCCCACCGAGTTCAAGCTGCTGCGCTACCTCATGCTGAACCCGAACCGGGTGCTGTCCAAGGCGCAGATCCTCGACCATGTCTGGGAGTACGACTTCAACGGCGACGCCGGCATCGTCGAGAGCTACATCTCGTACCTCCGTCGCAAGATCGATCCGCACACCGAGGAATCCCTGATCCAGACGAAGCGCGGCTTCGGGTACATGCTCAAGGTCGGCAAGTCGGCCTGAGCACCGCTTCACCGCACGACGCCGCACACGGGGAGGACCGCATGGCGCACAAGCCGGATGCGGTCACCAACTGGTGGCGGCGGATCAGCCTTCGCGCGAAGGTCACGGGTGTCACCGTCGCCTTGCTGGCACTGGGCCTGCTGATCGCCGGGATCGGGACCGTGCCGCTGCTGCGCTCCGCGCTGGTGTCGAACATCGAGGCGCAGCTTCCGGCACTCGTGTCGAGCAATCTCGCCGAGCGCTATCTCGACACGGCCACGGTCGACGGCCGCACCGTCTACACGCCGCGGGACGAGCAGCCCCGCGACTTCTCCTTCGCGATCTACGATGCCGAAGGCGCACTGCTGGCCACGACCGGCAACTCGTCCGGCGCCGCCCCCCTGTTCCCGAGCGCGTACTCCACCTCCCAGGCGAAACAGGACGAAGACAAGACTCTCGCCCTCGAGGACGCCGACGGCCGGAGCTACGTCGCCGCGGTGGCCGTGCTCACCTCGGACGGCGGGGCCCTGCGCACCCAACTGGTGGCGCTGCCGCTCGCGGGAGCGGATCGGGTCATCAGCCAGTACTTCAGCATCTACATCACGATCGCGTTCATCACGATCTTCATCGCCGCGCTGCTCACGCGCGGGCTCGTCACCCTCACCTTCCGCCGCCTCGGCCAGGTGGAGTCGACGGCGATGTCGATCGCGGCGGGTGACTTCAGCCAGCGCCTGACGGACCTGGAGCCCACCACCGAGGTGGGACGCCTCAACACCGCGATCAACACGATGCTCGACCGCGTCGATGCCTCGCTCGCGCAGCGGGACCGGACCGTGCAGCACATGCGCCGCTTCATCGGCGATGCCAGCCATGAGCTGCGCACGCCGTTGGTCAGCGTCCGCGGCTATGCCGAGCTGTACCGGATGGGCGCGATCACCGGCGAGGAGGACACCGCCCGCGCCATGGAGCGCATCGAGAAGGAAGCCATTCGGATGGGCGTCCTCGTCGAGGATCTGCTCGCGCTCGCTCGTCTGGACGAGGAGCGAGAGCCCGAGATCGTCTCCGTCGACCTGCGACCGATCGCCCGCGACGCGGCGCTCGACCTGCGGGCGGCTGCGCCGGGTCGATCCGTGACCGTGATCGATCTGACCATCGAGTCGGTGTCGGCCCCCACACGCAGCATCCCGAAGCCGGCCCCGGAGACCCCGGTCGCCCGTCCCGCCTCTCGCGGAACGCTGAGCAGACTCCGGCGCCGGTCACGGGCCTCCGCCACGACGCCGCCCACGATGCTGGACTTCAGCGAGGTCGCCGACACCCCGGTGCGCACCCCGCCGATCGTCCTCGGTGAGGAGAACAAGGTCCGTCAGGTGGTGACGAACCTGCTCGGGAACGCGCGCCGCTTCTCCCCCGAGGACGGAGCCATCGAGATCGTCGTCGACTCCGACCGGGTCCGCGGAACGGGGAGCATCGCGATCGTCGATCACGGGGAGGGCATCCCGCCGCAGATCCGTGAGCAGATCTTCGAGCGCTTCTGGCGTGCCGACACCTCGCGGGCTCGTGAGACCGGCGGTTCCGGCCTCGGCCTCGCGATCGTGTCCTCGATCATGAAGGCCCTGCACGGGGATGTCGCGGTGTCCGAGACGCCGGGTGGAGGAGCCACCTTCACGGTCACGCTGCCCCTCGCCCCCTCGCGAGCGACCCCGGCCCACCTGCTTCAGGACACGCAGCCCATCGATCGAGTGGATCTGTAGCGGTTCGCGCCCCTCGCGGCATCCGTGTCTCTCCGCACAGGAGCCCCGGGGTCGTCGTTGCGCACAGCCACCGGGCGGAGGACGGGAAGTCCGTCCGGAAGGAGCGGCGGACGCCTACCGTCGGAAGTCCCTACAAGAAGGAGTTCCCATGTCTGTCTTCACCGTCGACACCGACGCCGTCCAGGCCGCCCACGGCGCGGCCCGTGCCACCATGGAGCGGTTGCAGGGCGAGTCCGCGTCGCTGATGGCGCAGCTCGGTCAGCTGCAGTCGTCCTGGGTGGGCACCGCCTCGAGCGCGTTCCAGACGTGCGCCGAGCAGTGGCGCGGGGCGCAGCTGCACGTCGAGCAGGTGCTCGAGTCGATCAGCACCGCGCTCGGCTCCGCCGCCACGCAGTACGCGGACGCCGACCAGTACTCGGCGAGCCTCTTCCGCTGAGGCCGCCGAGCCCCCGCGGCAAACAGAAACGCCCCGGCCGAGGCCGGGGCGTTTCTGTCGGCGGAGGCGAAAGCCTCCGCACCGGTGAGGATCAGAAGTCCATGCCACCCGACGGGTCGCCCATCGGAGCGCCGGCCTTCTCAGGCTTGTCGGCGACGACGACCTCGGTCGTGAGGAACAGACCGGCGATCGAGGCGGCGTTCTGCAGAGCCGAACGCGTCACCTTGGCCGGGTCGATGATGCCCTGAGCGAAGAGGTCACCGTACTCACCGGTCGCGGCGTTGAGGCCGTGACCGATGGGGAGACCGGCGACCGTGTTCGCGACGACACCCGGCTCGAGACCGGCGTTCAGCGCGATCTGCTTCAGCGGAGCCTCGATCGCGACGCGCACGATGTTGACACCGATCGCCTCGTCACCCGTGAGGGAGAGCGTGGCGAGGGCCTTGGTGCCGGCCTGGATCAGCGCCACGCCACCACCGGCGACGACACCCTCTTCGACGGCCGCCTTCGCGTTGCGGACGGCGTCCTCGATGCGGTGCTTGCGCTCCTTGAGCTCGACCTCGGTCGCAGCGCCCGCCTTGATGACGGCCACGCCACCGGCGAGCTTCGCCAGACGCTCCTGCAGCTTCTCCCGGTCGTAGTCGCTGTCGGTGTTCTCGATCTCGCGACGGATCTGCGTGACACGACCCTCGATCTGGGCTGCCTCACCGGCACCCTCGACGATCGTGGTCTCGTCCTTGGTGACGATGACCTTGCGCGCACGGCCCAGCAGGTCGAGCGTGGCGTTCTCCAGCTTGAGGCCGACCTCTTCGGTGATGACCTGACCACCGGTGAGGATCGCGATGTCCTGCAGCTGCGCCTTGCGGCGGTCGCCGAAGCCGGGAGCCTTGACGGCGACCGACTTGAAGATGCCCTTGAGCTTGTTGAGCACGAGAGTCGCGAGAGCCTCGCCCTCCACGTCCTCCGCGATGATGACGAGCTCCTTGCCGTCCTGGATCACCTTGTCGACGATCGGCAGGAGGTCCTTGATGCTGGAGATCTTCTGGTTCGCGATCAGGATGTAGGCGTCTTCGAAGACGGCTTCCTGACGGTCGGGGTCCGTGACGAAGTACGGGTTCAGGTAGCCCTTGTCGAAGCGCATGCCCTCGGTGAGCTCGAGCTCGGTGCCGAAGGTCTGGGACTCCTCGACGGTGACGACGCCTTCCTTGCCGACCTTGTCGATCGCCTCGGCGATCAGCTCGCCGATGGCGGGGTCTGCGGCGGAGATCGACGCGGTCGCGGCGATCTGAGCCTTCGACTCGATCTCCTTGGCGCTCGAGAGCAGCTCCTCGGTGATCGCGGCGACGGCCTTCTCGATGCCGCGCTTGAGCGAGATCGGGTCGGAACCGGCTGCGACGTTGCGCAGGCCTTCGCGGACGAGCGCCTGGGCCAGGACCGTGGCGGTCGTGGTGCCGTCACCGGCGACGTCGTCGGTCTTCTTCGCGACCTCCTTGACGAGCTCCGCACCGATCTTCTCGTACGGGTCGTCGAGCTCGATCTCCTTGGCGATGGAGACACCGTCGTTCGTGATCGTGGGGGCGCCCCACTTCTTCTCGAGAACGACGTTGCGACCGCGCGGGCCGAGGGTCACCTTGACCGCGTCGGCGAGGATGTTGAGGCCGCGCTCGAGGCCGCGTCGGGCCTCCTCATCGAAAGCAATGATCTTTGCCATGAGTTTTTTCGTCCCTCCTGGACGTAGACGTGGGGTTTAGCACTCAGGGTATGAGAGTGCTAACGCCATTCTGGCACTCGACCCCTCCGAGTGCAAGCCGCGCGCGCCGCCGAGCGGGGCGCGCTCAGGGGGCGGGCGTCTCGGAGCCGGCCGCGGTCCGGTCGAGGCCGATCACCACGACCAGCTGCTCGCTGTCGGTCTCGTTCAGCTGCGCGTAGTAATCGCTCTGCTCCACCGCGGCGCCGCCGATGACCCCGGCGAGACCGATCGCCGCCAGCTCGTCGTCGTCCTCGACGTAGTACACGGTCGTGGTGGCGAAGTCCGCGCTGTCGCTGTCGCTGGCGTACACCGCGCCGGCGGCCCAGCCGTTGTTGACGAGCACGTCCCGCATCTGCTCGTCGAGACCGTCGTCGGGCGACGCGTTCAGGATCAGCACCGAGAAAGCGGTGTCGACCACCCCGGTCTCCGTCGGCGTCGGCACGGAGCTCGGCACGGCCTCGGGGAACAGCGAGATGCGTCCCATCACCACGAGGGAGCCGAAGATGCCCGCGATGATGAGCACCAGCGCCGCCACGAAAGACCACAGCAGGACGACCCAGCCGTTCATGCCCGGGGCTTCGGCCCGGTGCGCCCCCACGCGACCAGCGGAGCGGGGGACATCGTCGAAACGATCACGGGTGGGCTTTGACACCCCTCGATGCTAGCGGCACCGGCCTGGCAATCCGCGACGGACGAGCGGCCCGTCGCGGCCGTTCCCGCCTGCTCAGCCGACGAAGCCCGGCATCCGGGCGGCGCGCACACGCTCGCGGGAATCCCGGATCCGCCGCAGACGTCGCACGAGCATCGGATCGTATTCGACCGCGGCCTCCGACTCGATCAGCCGTCCGAGCAGCTGGTAGTACCGTGCGGCGCTCATGCCGAGCTGCGCGCGGATGACTTCTTCCTTGGCGCTGCTGTGGCGCGGCCACGCCGTCTCCAGCGTGAGGATCGCACGATCGCGTTCCGTGAGGTCTCCGAGCATGGGTTCAGGTTAGGACGGCTCGGCGACCGCGGACCCGCGCCACTCCCAAGAGCGCCCGAGTGGATCCGCCGATGCCCGCACGCGGCCGTCCAGCGCGACGACGAAGTCCGACCCGGTCGCGGCACCCGCCCACGTCCCGTCGAGGTCGAGCAGCCCCGGAGGATCGATCGTGATCCACCGGGCTCGCAGCGTGCGGATGCTCTGCACGAGGGCGATCCGCTGCGCGCGCGGGATGTGCACGAGCACGCCCGGCGTCGTGATCACGAGTGCGGCATCGGCGGGAGCCTCGGACGCGAGCGCCTGCACCTCCGCCAGGGCGTCCCCCGCGACGAGCAGCGGAGGGTCGGCCGCCACGATGTCGAGAGCAGCATCGATCCGCTCTTCCCGCCCCTGCTCTCCTGGCCAGACGAGCCCCCGCAGCCAGCGGCGGTCCTGATCCTCGCGCGCGTCCAGGGGCGCGAGGTCGATACCGGCCCGCCACACGACCTCCGGCATCCGCATCGGGGGGAGATCTCCGCGGACGGTGCTCTCCAGCACGACCGAGGAGGGGCCGTCGAGGGGGTCGAGCGCGGCGCGCAGCCGCCCGTCCGGGCCCACGACACGGTACGAGTAGCGATCCGGATACAGGCAGAGGCCTCCGGATGCTCCGAGTTCCAGCAGAGCCAGCGGGCCGTCGATCTCGGACAGCACGGGAAGGAGCGGGGCGAGCCGCAGCGGCTCGTTCGTCTGGAGCGAGCGGCGAGCGCACTCGGCCACGACCGCGTCGGCATGCTCTCCGACGAACCGGCGCCAGTGCGCGTACCCCTCCAGCGGTGCGCCCAGCAGTCGG
This sequence comes from Microbacterium sp. TW_SC_2, assembly GCF_055361165.1. Lineage (NCBI taxonomy): Bacteria > Bacillati > Actinomycetota > Actinomycetes > Micrococcales > Microbacteriaceae > Microbacterium > Microbacterium sp. TW_SC_2. The sequence goes on from NZ_CM143952.1 coordinate 2,384,717, forward strand.
GTGACCGCGAACACCAGCGGTGGCTGACGACGGTTCTCCGGGATCCGGGCGAGGACGTCCTGCATCTCCGGGTCTCCGGCGACTCCCGCCGCCCAGTCGCCGTAGAGGGCGCTCCGACCGGGCGCCTCGTCGCGGGCGAATCTCGCATAGCGCTCCTGCACGACGTCATCCATCTCTCCATTGTCATCTGCTCCGGCCCGCTCCCCTGCCTGCAGCGCCGCTCTCGCCGTGCGCCCCGAGGCCGTCGGACGCGAGACAATGGAGGGGACCGACTCAGGAGGACGCATGTCGTACAGCGTGGACAAGACCGAAGACGAGTGGCGCGAGGAACTCGGCGCCGATCAATATGCCGTGCTGCGGGAAGCCGCCACCGAGCGCGCCTGGACGGGTGAGCTGCTCGATGAGGGCCGCGCCGGGCTCTACACCTGCGGTGCGTGCGACGCCGAGCTGTTCAAGAGCGGCACGAAGTTCGACTCCGGGTGCGGATGGCCGAGCTTCTACGAGTCCATCCGACCGGACGCCGTCGAGCTCATCGATGACACCACGTTGGGCATGGTGCGCACCGAGGTCCGCTGCGCGAACTGCGGCTCGCACCTCGGACACGTCTTCCCCGACGGTTTCGGCACGCCCACCGGCGATCGGTACTGCATGAACTCGATCGCGCTGAACTTCACCCCCGAAGAGTCGTGAGCGCGCTCGACGCGGCCCGCGCGCGTCAGTCCTGGTCGAAGGTCGACGACACGGCGCCCTCGCACGAGGAGCTGCTGACCTACGTCGCCGCCGCGGGCCGCGTGGCCGACCACTCCTCGCTGCGTCCGTGGCGTCTGATCGAGCTGCGCGGCAGCGACCGCGAGGTGCTCGGTGCCGCGATCGCGAAGGCGGAGGGCGACTCGTCGCCGTCGTCGAAGCCGTTGCGCGCGCCGCTCCTGATCGCCGTCGTGGCGAGCTTCCGCAAGAGCGACAAGGTGCCGCAGTGGGAGCAGGAGGCCGTGGCCTCCGGGGTCGCGCACATGCTCAGCCTGCTGCTGGACGAGGCCGGGTGGGGCGTGCTGTGGCGCACCGGCCGGTACACCCGTGCGCGTGCTGTCGCCAAGGCGCACGGTCTGCGCAAGAACGAGGTTCTCCTCGGCTGGCTCTACGTCGGACGCAAGCCCGCGGGGAAGGGTCCCGGGCGCCGGAAGACCGTCGACGCGAGCGCGCTGATCTCTCGGATGCCGGAGCCCTCCGAGAAGTCGAGGAAGAAGACGTCGAAGAAGAAGTAGGTCTCAGCCCCGGCGCCGACGGCGGGGCACCGCAGCGACGACGGATGCCACGGCGACGACGACCATGCCGATGATCTGCCACGGAGCGGGTCCTGCCGCGGTCGGCCACACCAGGTCGATGACGACCGAGGCGGAGAGCTGACCGAGCACCGAGCCGAGCCCCAGCAGCAGCACTCCCGTGTGCGCGACGAGGAACGCTCCCAGCAGGATGTACGCGAACCCCAGGAAGCCGCCCAGGTAGAGCCACGGCTCCGCCGGCAGCGCATCGGGCATCCCGCGCACCGCCACGCTGATCCCGGCGGCGAGCAGCAGTACGACGCTTCCGGCGATGAAGCTCATCAGCGTCGCGGTGATCGGCGACTGCACCCGCTGGGCAAGGCGACCGTTGGTCGCGGCCTGCCAGGCGATGCCGACCCCCGCGGCGAACGGCAGCAGCAGCATCCACAGAGGGGCGGCCGACAGCACGTCGCCGCTCAACGAGATGCCCACGGCGGCGAGCGCGAGCAGTCCGCCCAGCACCCGTCCGGGCGTGACGGCGACCACTCCGGCCGGGCCGAAGCCGATGCGGTCGAGCACCAGGCCGTGCAGCGTCTGACCGGCGACGACGCCGACCGTGAAGAGCGAGACCCCGAGGATCCCGGCGGTGAGGCCCTGTGTGGAGACCGTGAGGGCGCCGCACGCTCCACCCAGCAGCATCCACGCGGGGATGGATCGCTCGCGCACCCCGTGCCACAGACGCGCGACACCGCGTCGTGCCTGCGACAGGCAGGCGATCACGAGGATCAGCGCCAGCAGACCGACCGTGAACGAGACCAGCCCGGCGACGATGCCGTCGTCCAGACGCACGCCGAGGACGCCGTTGATCCGCGCCTGGATCGCCGTCATGACGCCGATCGCGATCGCTCCCCCGAGAGCCACCGGGGCGGGGAGAGGACGGATCGGGGGCACGTGTCGACCTTACTCGGCGGCGGACCGAGCATCCTCTCCCCCGGATGTCCGACGCCGGGGATACGCTGACGGCATGTGCGCGAGCTACGGTCTCGATCCCCGGTTCACCGATGCGGAGTTCCTGGCGGCCGCCGACGAGGCGGTGCTGGACGGGCTGCGCGTGTGGGCCGAGCAGAATGCGGGTGAGACCGTGCGGCCGACGGGGCGGAACCTGCGCAATCTGAATCCGCTCGTCGTGCAACCGGAGAACACTCCCGTGCTGGAGCCCGCGTGGTGGGGGTTCCTCGTCGGCGGAGAGCCGGCGAAGTTCCCCTCGATCAACACCCGTTCGGAACGCCTGCAGGAGAGGCCGGGGGCACTCAAGAGCAGAGGAATCGTGCCCGCCACGAGCTGGTTCGAGATGCAGAAGCCGTCACGGCAGTGGCACGAATTCCTCGTCGATGACGGGGCCCTGTTCGGCATGGCCGCCGTGACCCAGCGCGGCCGCACGGCCGATGGCGCGACGTTCACCTGCTACTCGATCGTGATGCGCCCGGCGCCGGCGCATCTCGCCGGAGTGCACGATCGGATGCCGGTGCTCATCCCCGCCGCATTCGCCGAGGAGTGGCTGACCGCCGACGCGGATCGGGAGGTCATCGACGAGGCCCTGCTCGCGGCGGCCGAGCTCGACGAGCGGGTGCAGACGACCCCGCGCGGCGACGACAAGCGTGCGGATCGGCTGTTCTGACCCGTGGACGCGCAGGATCTGATCTCCGCGGCCTCGGCACGCGCCGAGCAACTGCCCGGGTCGGCACGGGAGAATCCGTTCGGTCCGGAGTGGGACGTCTACAAGGTGCGCGGCCGTGTCTTCCTCCTGATCCCCCTCGACGGCACCGGGCGCATCACCCTGAAGTCGCATCCCGACGACGCGGTCGCGCTGCGAGAGACGTTCGCCGACATCGTGCCCGGGTACCACATGAACAAGAAGCACTGGATCACGCTCACTCCCGGCGCATCACTCGAGGAGGGGCTCGTGACGGAGCTGGTCACCGAGTCGTACCTGCTCGTGGTGGAGAAGCTCCCGCGCGCGCAGAGGCCCGTCGATCCGCAGCTGTTCGGCCGCGCTCCCGCCTGACCCCGGTCTCGCGACTAGATCCACCCTCTGTCGCGCGCGGCTCGAGCCGCCTGCGCGCGATTCTCCGTGGCGGTCTTCCCGATCGCCGAGGACAGATGGTTGCGCACCGTCCCCGCCGAGAGGAAGACCTCCGCCGCGATGCGAGCGATGCTCCGGCCGTCGGCGGACAGCCGGAGCACCTGCTGCTCGCGCTCGCTGAGCGGGTTGGCGCCCTCGAACAGCGACGCCTCGGCGAGCACCGGATCGACCACGCGCAGACCCTGATGCACGCGCCGCACCGCATGCGCGAGCTCGGCGGCAGGGGTGTCCTTCGCGATGAACCCGCTCGCCCCGGCATCCAGCGCCTGCCGCAGATAGCCGGTGCGCGCGAACGTGGTCACCACGAGCACCCTGGTCTCGGGGCTCGCCGCGCGCACGAGCCGCGTCGCCTCGATCCCGTCGACTCCCGGCATCTGGATGTCCATGAGACAGACGTCCGGTCGCACCGCGCAGGCGCGCTCCGCCGCCTGCGCGCCGTCGCCGGCCTCGGCCACGACGGTGAGGTCGTCTTCGAGCTCGAGCAGCGCCCCCATGGCACCGCGCACGAGGGCCTGATCGTCGACGAGCATCACCCGGATCGGGGCGGTCACCACGTCACACTCACCCGGGTGCCTCCGGTCGGCGCATCCTCCACAGCGAGGACCCCACCGGCCGCCGCGGCCCGCTCCGACATGCCACGAAGGCCGCTGCCCGCGGGTCCCCGTGCGCCGCGACCGTCGTCTTCGATCGCCACCACGCCGGGAGCCATCGTGATGCGGACGGAGCGCGCCCGCGCATGCCGGAGGATGTTGGTCGTCGACTCTCGGACGATCCATCCGGCCGGCAGCGCCTGGGCCGGTGACAACGCCACCGGGTCTCCTTCGATCCGCACCTGTAGTCCGGCCGATTCGAGCGCGACCGTGCTCGCATGGATCTGCTCCGACAGCGCCGCGCCGCGGATGCCGGTCACGGTGCTGCGCACACCGGCGATCGCCTCGCCCGTGAGGTGGACGATCTGGGCGAGCTCGGCCTTCGCCCGCTCCGGATCCTGGTCGACGAGTCGCTCGGCGAGCTCCGCCTTCAGCTTGACCGCGGTGAGGGTGTGGCCCAGCAGATCGTGCACGTCGCGGGCGATCGATGCACGCTCGTCACTGGTGGCGAGCTCCATGCGCACCTGGTCGGCGTCGATCGAGCGGCTGATGAGCCACGTGTTCACCGTGTTGACGACGGCGATCAGCAGCACCACCACCAACAGTTGGAAATGGCCGTCCAGCCGGCCGGAGAGCAGCACCACGCCGCCGGCGAGGGCGATGCCGCCGAGCGTCGTCACCCAGTGCCAGACCCCGCGCAGCCCATAGCTGGCATACGACATCAGGTAGGGCAGGAAGCTGAGCGCCTGCGTGTCGATCGCGGGGATCGTCATCAGCGCACAGCCGATCTGCACCCAGAACAGCACGCGGACGAGGGGGCGCGGCTTCCCCCAGGACGAGCGCATCCCCACCACGAAGCCGATGACGTAGACCACGGCGAACGCGACCGTGGCCGCCCAGCCGAGCACGACCCAGGCGAGATCGGCATCCGACGCCAGCAGCGCCAGGATCGGGTACACGAGGAAGACCATCCACACGACGGCCATCAGCCATCCCCAGCGCTCCCAGGGACCCGCGGGCGCCTGGGGCCCCGTGCTCTCGGTGTGCATCCGCTCAGCCTAACGACGCCGACGGGAGCGCAGCACGCCGAGCCGCACCAGTGCGGAGAAGAGCGCCGCCCACACGATGATGTTCAGCAGCACGCCCCACAGCGGATCGGCGCCCCCCGCGACGAGAGTGCCGTCGGTGGCCGGCCACCGGACGAGCGCGACATACCCGTACATCGGTGTCCACTTCGCGACGTCGAGCATGGCTCCGTCGAGCGGGATGAAGACGTTGCCGAAGAAGCCGAAGAAGGTGATCGAGATCGAGGCGAGTGCCGCGGCGGAGTCGGAGTTGAACGCCAGGCCGACGCCGAGCCCGAAGAGCCCGTAGACGAGGCCGAGCCCGAGCGTGATGCCGGCGGCCGCGAGCCACCGCCAGGTGCCGTCGGCTTCGGCGCCCGTGGCGGCGCCGGCCGCGTAGACGAACACCACGGCGAGCGCGGAGAACGACACCGCGGCGAGCACCTTGGTCGCCGCGTAACCCAGTGTCGTCAGCGGGGTGAGCGCGAGTTGCCTGCCCCACCCCTGTCCGACCTCCGATGCCGCCAGAGAGCAGAGCGAGCTCATCGCCGTCGCCGTCCCGTAGGCGCCCATCGAGACCATCACGTAGAACGAGACGTTCGCATGGCCGACGCTCTGCGTCGCGTACGACATGCTCGCCCCGAACAGGAGGTACATCGCGACGGGTATCGCGAGGGTGAAGGCCAGCGTGTAGGGGTTGCGGATCTGTCGCACGAGTTCCGTGCGGTACAGAGCGGGTGCGACGAGAGTCGTCATGACGGGTCCTCCGTGAGTGAGGTGAAGGCGGATTCGAGCGTGGGAGCGACGATCTCCAGATCGGTGGCGCCGAGGGACAGCAGCCGTCCGGCCAGGGCGTCGGATGCGGCCGTGCGCACGGTGATCCGGCCGGCGTCCGCCGCTGCCTCCCCGACGTCCGGATCGGCGCGCAGCTCATCGATCAGGGCCGCCGCCGCCGTGCCGGGCAGCGTCGCCGAGACCGTTCGCCCGCCCAGCGAGGCCCGCAGGTGCGCGGTGGAGCCGTCGGCGACCACACGCCCGTGATGCACGACCACGGTCCGCCGGGCGAACTGCTCGGCCTCCTCGAGGTAGTGCGTGGCGAACAGGATCGTCCGCCCCGCATCCGCGTCCTCGCGCATCGCCTCCCAGAACCGGCGGCGTGCCGTGACGTCCATGCCCGCGGTCGGCTCATCGAGCACGAGCACGTCGGGGTCGGGCAGCAGCGCGAGAGCGAACTTCACCCGCTGCTTCTCTCCGCCCGAGCACTTTCCGACACGGCGGCGAGCGATGGTGGAGAGGTCGGCCCGCCCGATCACCTCGTCGACGCGCGCACTCGCGCCGTGCAGTCCCGCCACGACCGCGACGGTCTCGCGCACCGTGAGGTCGGCGAGGAGCCCTCCGGTCTGGAGCACGGCCGCCAGCCGGCCGGTGGCCACCGCGCGGCGCGGATCCATCCCCAGCACGCGAGCGCTTCCCTCATCGGGTTCGGACAGACCGAGCAGCACGTCGATCGCCGTGGTCTTGCCGGCACCGTTCGGCCCGAGCAGGGCGACGATGTCCCCCCGCTCGATACGCAGGTCGATGTGATCGACCGCGACGACGCGGCTCGCGCCCTGCCCGAAGCGCCGGACGATCCCGGTCAGCTCGACGGCGGGAGTGGCGGCCGGTGGATGATCGGCGGGGGCGATGACGGTGGCGGTGCGGCTCATGCTTCCAGCCAACCGCGCGCCGGCCGTCGACGCCGGAGGCGGATGTCACATCCTCGGTATGACATCCGTCATGCCGAGCGCGGCCGGCGGCGGGAGCATCCGTCCACAGGATGACGTCGCACGGCGCAGGTCGTCCTTCCGAGGGACGCGCCGCACCGCGCCGGATCCGTAGCGTGGAAGCCATGATCACAGCAGAAGGCCTCACGAAGAGATTCGGAGACAAGACCGCGGTCGACGATGTCTCGTTCACGATCCAGCCCGGAACGGTGACCGGCTTCCTCGGCCCGAACGGGGCAGGCAAGTCGACCACGATGCGGATGATCGTCGGTCTCGACCGCCCGACGTCCGGCCGCGTGACCGTGTCGGGGCGCGAGTACCGCAAGCTTCCCGCCCCGCTCAGCGAGGTCGGCGTGCTCCTCGACGCCAAGGCCGTGCACACCGGGCGCACCGCCCGCGACCACCTGCGGTCCCTGGCCGCCACCCACGGCATCCCGACGTCGCGCGTCGACGAGGTGATCGATCTCGCCGGCATCGGCTCCGTCGCCCGCAGACGCGCGGGGAAGTTCTCCCTGGGCATGGGCCAGCGGCTCGGCATCGCGTCGGCGCTGCTCGGAGACCCGCACACCCTCATCCTCGACGAGCCGGTGAACGGCCTCGACCCCGAGGGCGTGCTCTGGGTGCGGCAGTTCGCCCGGCGCGCGGCGTCCGAAGGACGCACCGTGCTGCTCTCCAGCCACCTGATGAGCGAGATGGCGCAGACGGCCGATCACGTGATCGTGATGGGCCGGGGCACCGTGCTCGCCGATGCTCCGCTCGACGAGTTGGTGCGGGCCTGGACCAGGAACACCGTGCGCGTGCGCACGCCGCGAGAGGCCGATCTCGCGGCCGCGGTGGCAGGGCCTGACGTCGAGATCGTGCGCATCGCGCCGGACCTCCTCGACATCGTCGGCCTGCCGGCCGCCCGCATCGGCGACCTCGCCGCCGATCGCGGCATCCCCCTTCATGAACTCACCCCGGCCACCGGATCGCTGGAGGACGCGTATCTCGCGCTCACCGGCGACGCGGTCGAGTACCGCTCCCAGGAGATCGCATGAGCACCCAGGTCGCTTCCCGCACCCGTTCCGGTTCCGCCGGCGCCGCCACGAACACCGGCTCTCTCTCGTTCCCCCGTGCTGTGCGCGGCGAGTGGATCAAGCTCTCCACCCTGCGCTCGACGTGGTGGTCCATCGGGATCACGGCGTTGCTGACGATCGGCATCGCGGCGCTGATCGCCCAGTCCGTCTCGATCCCCGAGTTCGACGCCATCCAGGCCGTCGTGCTACCGGTGCAGTTCACGATGCTGCTCGCCGGCATCCTCGGCGCGATCTCCGTGACCGGCGAGTACTCCACCGGCATGATCCGCTCGACCCTCACGGCGAACCCGGTGCGGGGCTCGGTGCTCGCGGCCAAGGCCGTCGTGCTCGCGCTGTTCCTGTTCGTCTCGTCGCTGCTGATCTTCTTCGGCGCCGCCCTCGCGGTCGGACTCATCGTGGGCGCCCGCGGTCAGAGCATCGACTGGTCCGATCCGACGCACTCGCTGCTGCCGATCGTCTTCGCGTCCGCTTCCATGGCGGTGTTCGCGTTGATCGGGGTCGCCTTCGGCTTCCTCCTCCGCTCCGGGGCCGGAGCGATCGCGGCGACGGTGGGACTCCTCTTCGTGCTGCCGATCGTGGCGAACTTCTTCTCCTTCGCCGGCGAGTCGTGGCAGTGGGTCACCGAACTGGCGAACCGCCTCCCCTCCGTCGCGGCACAGAACGCCATCCTTCCCGCCTCCGGTTCCGGCGTCGACGGGGAGGCGTGGCTGACGCTGGTCGCCTGGGTCGTGGCGACCACGCTCGCCGCGTGGGCGGTGCTGCGCACGCGCGACGCCTGACCCTCGTCGCCGGTGCGAGACCGGCGAGCCGCGATCACCCCGATACGCCCGCCGCATCTCGCACCGGGACGACGTCGGCGGTGTGGTACTGGAAGACGAGTCGCGCAGGCACGGCCCCGGCCAGGACCTCCTCCACGGAGGCGTTGACCTGATGCAGCTCGCGCGATTCGGTGACCACCCGCGTGCGCCCGGCGGCGTGCAGCGCGAAGACCTCGGCGAGGTCCTGCCTGGTGCCCACGATCGAGCCGATGATGCTGATCCCCTTCAGCACGGTGTCGAAGATCGGGATGGTCAACTCGCCCCCGGCGGGCAGCGACACCAGCACCAGCCGTCCGCCGCGGTTCAGCGCGCGGAACGCCTGATCGAAGACGCTGGGGGCGACGGCCAGGACCACGACCGCATCCGCACCGCCGAGGGCTCCGATCGCCTCGACCGGATCGGTCTCCCGGGCGTTGATCACATGATCGGCGCCGAGCTCGGTGGCCAGATCCAGCTTCTCGTCGGTGACGTCGACGGCGATGACCTTCGCCCCGACCAGGCGGGCGTACTGCACGGCGAGGTGCCCGAGGCCGCCGACACCGAAGACCACGACGGTCTCCCCCGGGGTGACGTGGGCGTTCTTGATCGCCGCGTAGGTGGTGACTCCGGCGCAGGTGAGCGGTGCGGCATCCAGAGCCGTGATGCCGTCCGGAACGGGTGTGGCGAAGCGCGCGTCGGCGAGCATGTACTCGCTGAATCCGCCGTCGACGGCGTAGCCGTTGTTGTACTGCTGCTCGCAGAGGTTCTCCCGGCCGTCGATGCAGTACCGGCAGTCACCGCACGCGTGACCGAGCCACGGCATCGCGACCCGCTGTCCGATCGTGCGGGTGGTCACGCCCTCGCCGATCCCCTCGATGATGCCCACTCCCTCATGACCGGGGACCAGAGGCAGGTGCGGCTTGACCGGCCAATCGCCCCGCATGGCGTGGATGTCGGTGTGACACAGACCGCAGGTCTCCAGGCGGACCAGGACCTGTCCGGGGCCGGGCTGCGGGATCGAGCGCTCCTCGACCTCTGCCGGTGCACCGAACTCCGTGACGACTGCTGCGCGCATCATTCCTCCTTGACGAGATGGTTGTTCGAGAAGTCTCCCGCCGGCGGTGGGGGCGCAGCGGGCCGAAGGTCCCTCGAGGAGATCGGCACCTCCTGCTCGTGCTCGGGAACCCGCGCCGGCCACCCCAGCTCGTGTTCGATCCGCAGCCGGAGGGTATCCGCCGCGGCCGGCTCTCCGTGTGTGACGTAGACGGCATCCGGCCGCCGAGGGCCCGACCGCATCCAGTCGATGAGATCATCGGCATCCGCGTGCGCCGACATCGAGTCGATGACCGCGACCTCGGCCCGGATCGGCACATCGGCGCCGAAGAGCCGCAGGCTGCGCTCGCCCGCCAGCAACCGCGCCCCGCGCGTCCCCCCGGCCTGGAACCCGGTCAGCACGATGGTGTTGCGTCTGTCCGGACCATAGGCGCGGAGGTGGTGGAGGATGCGGCCACCGGTGAGCATTCCGCTCGCGGACACGATGATCATCGGACCGCCGCGCAGATTGAGCAGCTTCGACTCGTCGACGCTGCGCACCGGCGTCGCGACGGAGTACAGACGCTCGACCTCCTCCGGCGCGATGCGATGCTCGTCGACATGCTCGCGGTAGACGTCGGCGACACTGACCGCCATGGGACTGTTGACGAAGATGGGCACATCGGGGATCTCGCCGCGCTCGCGCAGACGGGACAGGTGCAGCAGGACCGTCTCTGTGCGCCCGACCGCGAACGCCGGGATCAGCACCACACCCCCTCGGCGGACCGTCCGGCGCACGATGTCGCGGAGCTGCGTCTGCGGCTCGGTGCGACTGTGGCGTCGATCGCCGTAGGTGGACTCGGTGACGAGGACATCGGCACCGTCGAACGGATGCGGCGGGCGCATGAGAGGGTCATCGGGGCGGCCCAGGTCGCCGGTGAAGCAGAGCCGGCGGTCGTCGACATCGAGGTAGACGCTCATGGCGCCCAGGATGTGTCCGGCCGGGAGGAAGCGTGCGCTCACGGAACCGGCGATCGCGCGTTCGGTCCCGGGCGGCACGGCGACGAACCGGTCCAGCGCGGCGAGCGCGTCATCGACCGTGTACAGCGGCTCGGGGTGCTGATGCCGCGACCAGCCGTGTCGCGCCGCGTGGCGCGCTTCCTCCTCGAGCAGATGCGCGCTGTCGAGCAGCATGATCCGACACAGCGCGAGGGTGCCCGCACTGGCGTAGATGTGTCCGCGGAACCCGTCACGCACGAGTGCCGGCAGGTATCCGGAGTGGTCGAGGTGCGCGTGGGTGAGGACGACGGCGTCGACGGAGCCGGGCGGGACCGGGAACGCGCCACGGTTGCGCGCGCGCAGCACCTTGAATCCCTGGAAGAGCCCGCAGTCGACCAGCACCCGTGAGCAGTCGTCGGTGACGAGATAGCGCGAGCCGGTCACGGTGTCGGCGGCGCCGAGGAAGGCGAGGGTCGCCCCCTCCGCGCTCCGTGCGGAGCGCCGCCGCCTCCCGCTCATCCCTGCACCGGCAGCGCGTGCGCGTCCCGCGCGAGCGCGGCGCCCGCGATCTCACGACCCCAGCGATGCGCGCGGTCCAGCTCCGTGGGCAGCAGACGGCTGTCCTTGTCGACCAGGAAGCTCTCGGGGTAGACGATCTCGTGCAGTCCGCGCTTCTTCAGCCGTCTCGCGATCGCCGTGGCGGCGGATCCGGTGAAGATGCGCGGCATGTCGACCCGGGTGTCGAAGGCGACGGAGCCGAGTGACGCGGACGGGGCGTGCTCGAGCCATTCCCGGACGCCGGTGGCGTCGCTGTCGACGGCGAGACGCAGATGCCGCGCGGGGTCGCGGGCCCACCGTTCGGCTTCGGACCGAGACGCGGGGCTGCTCAGCGAATGCGCATGGGTCGGCGCCCCGACGAGGAGGACCTCGCACTCGGCGAGTGCCGAGGCCTCGCCGACCGGGATGACCGAGACCGGCAGCTCCTCGCGGATGCCGTCCGCGATCGCCTCGGCGATCTGCCGCGTGTTCCCGAACAGCGATTCGACGACGATCGTGACGACCGGACGGGGCCGCGATGCGGCGGCGGCGGTCACTGTCCCTCCTCCATACGGATCAGCGCGCCGATGTCGATCGGCTGCGTGGGCGGGAGGTGCAGGTCGGTCGGACCGACGGGAGTCGGGCGGCTGGCGAGGATCGAGTCGGTCATGATGCTCCTTCGAGAGTGGGCTGAGTTCCCCCGGCTCCGCCATCGTTCCTCCTCGACCGTCGCCTTCCGTGGGCCGAACGTCCCGCCGGGAGGCAGCGGCCCGACCTCCGCCGGAGGACCTTGTGCCTCTCTCCCCGCCTCGGACGCCTCTAGGCTCCGAGACCGACACCGGAGAAGGGCAGGAGACGATGACGATCTTCGATCACGACGATCCGAACGATCACCGCGAAGCGATCACGGACGCCATCGGCGCAGGCGACGACGACGAGCGTCCGGGGCGTCCCACGACGAACTGGCACACGCAGCACGCGGAGACCCTCACTCGGGGTGAACGCGCCGCCGACACCCTGCGCAACGGCATGGGTTCGTGGCTGTTCATCGGATGCTTCCTCGCCTTCATGCTCGCCTGGGCTTTCGTGAACGCGATGGACTTCTCCTGGGATCCGTACCCGTACATCCTGTTGAACCTCTTCCTCAGCATGCTCGCCGGACTCCAGGGCGCCATCCTCCTCATCGCGGCGAAGCGCCAGGATGCGATCGCGGCGGTCCTCGCGCGGCACGATTACGAGACGAACGTGGCGGCCAAGCGCGAGCTCGAGGAGCTGATGGAGATCAACCGCCTCCAGCTGTCGCTGCTGCGCCGGCTGCACGCGCAGCAGACAGGCGTATCCTCTGCGTCCGATCTCGACCGCGCGGGTCCGCTCCGCGACGTCTGACCGCCCGCTGGCGGATGCCGGCCCACAGGCCGACGCGCGTCAGTCCCGCCCGCCGTCAGCCGGTCCTCGGGCGAGTCGCTCGGCCGCCCCGTATACCGCGGCCTGGGTGCGCCGCTCCATGCCGAGCTTGGCGAGCAGCCCTGAGACGTAGTTCTTCACGGTCTTCTCGGCCAGCCCGAGACGCTCCCCGATCTGGCGGTTCGTGAGCCCCTCCGCGATCAGTCGCAGCACCTGACGCTCCCGCAGCGCGAGGTCGACCGACGGGGAGCGCGCCGCGAGCGCGCGCGCCTCGAGGTGGCGATGCACTCCGGCGGAGATCTCGGCCGAGATGAGGTTCTCGCCTCGCGCGGAACGATGGATCGACTCGACGAGGCCGGTTCCTTCGATCGTCTTGAGCACGTACCCGGATGCTCCCGCCATGACTGCGGCGATGCTCGCCGCATCATCGTCGAACGCGGTCAGCATCAGGCAGCGGATCTCGGGATGCTCGGAGCGGATGATCCGACAGAGATCGATCCCGCTCCCGTCAGGGAGGTGGACGTCGATCACGACCACATCCGGAGACGTCGCGGCGATGCGTCCGAGGGTGCCTTTGACCCCGCCCGATTCCCCGACGACGTCGAGCTCGGGGTCGGCATCGATGATGCGGATCACCCCGCGCCGCACGATCTCGTGGTCGTCCACCAGGAAGACCCGCGTCATCCTCCGACCTCCGGCCCCGATTCCAGCGGAACGTGCCACCGCACCCGCGTGCCCCCCGTGCGGCGCCGTTCGATGTTGCAGACGCCCCCGTGCGCGCGCGCACGAGCGGCGAGGTTCCCCGTCCCGCTGGCGCGCGACGGATTCTCGGGTATCCCGATGCCGTCGTCGTCGACGATGATCGTGACGTGCGACGCCGTCGCGGCGACGCTGACCTCCGTGACCGTCGCCCGCGCGTGACGGGCGACGTTGGTGAGCGATTCCCTCACCACGGCGACCGCATCCTCGGCGAGAGCGCCGGTGACCAGCAGGTCGACCGGACCGGCGAAGGCGATCCGGGGCGCGCTGTCGAGGAGAGGCGCGAGTTCGTTCGCCACGTCGAGCAGACGATGGCGCACGGATCCGGGGTCGGATGTCTGAAGGGTGAAGATCGCCGTGCGGAAGTCGGCGATCGCGGCGTCGATCTCGCGCACCTGAGCCGCGATGCTCGCGGCGTGCGCGGGCACCTTCGCCGCCAGCGCCTGCAGGCCGAGCCCGGTGCCGAAGAGCCGCTGGATCACGTTGTCGTGCAGATCGCGGGCGATGCGCGCGCGATCCTCGATCACGTCCAGGCGCTGGCGGTCGGTACGGGCCTGGGCGAGGGCCAGCGCCAGGCCGGCCTGCGACGCGAACTCCGCCAGGGTCGACAGGTCCTCGGGCGAGAAGCGCCGACCGGTCACCGTGCGGGTGACATACAGGGCACCGGCCGACGCTCCGGCCACGATCAACGGAACGGCGACCGTCGATCCTCCGGTGAACGGCGTCCGCGCGAAGAACGGGTCGACCGATCCCTCGGATGCCACGATGCCCCCGCTGCGCATGGCCCGGGAGACGACCGAATCGACACCGTGCATCTCGGCGCCCTCGACGGCTTCCGCCCCGATCCCGCGTGCCGTCTCGACGCGGTACCCCTCCGTGAGCGGGTCGGGGACCACGATGCAGACCAGGTCCGCGTCGACCAACGCGGCGACCCGCTCGGCCAGCACGCCGAACACGTCGCCGGAATCCGGCGCCAGAAGCGCTGCGCTGATCTCGGCGAGCGCGCTGCTCAGCCGCTGGAGCCGTCGTGATTCCTCGAACCGACGCGCGTTGTCGATCGCGATCGCCGCCGTCGATGCCAGGGCGAGCACGAGCTCCTCGTCCTCATCCGTGAACGAGCCACCCGCACGGTTCGTGAGGTACAGGTTTCCGAAGATCTCGCCGCGCACCCGGATCGGCACGCCCAGGAAGCTGCGCATCGGTGGATGATGCGCGGGGAAACCGACCGACCGCGGGTCGTCCCCGAGATTCTCCAGGCGGATCGGATGCTCACTCTCGATGACCGCGCCGAGGATGCCGTGCCCCTCGGGCAGATGACCGATCTCCGAGGCCACGTCCTCGGGGATCCCGACGTGGATGAACTGCTCGAGGAGGCCGTCGCGATCGATGACGCCGAGCGCCGCGTACTGTGCGTCCACCAGAGACAGAGCCGCTTCGGCGATGTGACGCAGCACCTGTTCGAGCTCGAGGTTCTCGACCACCACCTGATTCGCCCGCAGGAGACTCTGCAATCGCCCCTGAGTGGCGAGGACCAGGTGGGCTCGATCCACGAGTTCCCCGATCGTGTTCTCCAGTTCCGACCGCCGCCGCGCGGGGAACTCGAGATTCTCGTCGTCCATCGCACCCCCTTTTGGGCCGCCCCTGCCGACGATATACCAGTGTCCGGCCGCGTAGAAGGACCTTGGACTCTTCCGTCGGCGGCACCGCGCATCGCACCATGGGTGTCGCGCTTCCGCGGGGAGCGGCATGGAGAGAGGCGGCATGACATGCCCGGTCGATATGTACTCGGGGTCGGGGGCGCTGATCCCGCGGAGGCGGCGGATTCATGGGCGCGTTCGCACGCCGCGCGGTCGGGATCGGCCTTCGTCCGGGTGAGGGTCGGGAGCTCCGGCGACCGCGGCGCTCCCCCGGACGCTCGTGGGGCCCACGCGATCACGATCGCGGGCACAGATGCGGCGGGCACGATCGCCCTCCCCGCGGCCCCGATCCCTGCGGCCGTCGCGGAGTTCCTCCGCCCCGACGACATCCTCGTGATCGGCACGGGCAAGACCGGGTTCATCCGCAGCCGCGTGTTCGGCACGCTGACGCTGCAGATCGTCGCGCTCGCGCCCTGTACCGTCGCGGTGGTCCCGGAGGTCGATCTGCGCTTCCGGGCGGGCGTGGTCGCCGGCGTGAAGGACGACGACCTGATGTCCCACGTCGTCCGCGCTGCCGCGGACGAGGCGGCGGCGCGAGAGGAGCGCGTGCAACTGGTCCACTCGTCGTTCGCCGGGATCGTTCCGGCACCAGTCCCGATCGGGCGGGACGTGCTCGAGCGCGCCAAGGCGGTCGCGATGAGCCGACGGCCAGGCGCGGGCGTGTGGGCACGGGCCAGTGCCCGACAACCCGCCGAAGCGTTGCTGGATGCGTCCCGCAACGCGTCCCTTCTCGTCATCGGTGCCGGGCGCTCCTCGGGTGCGAGCCGCACACTGGGGTCCGTGGTCCACGACGTGCTCGTGAACATCAATGCTCCGGTCCTGATCGTGCGCCACGCTCCCGTGATCTGACGACGGCGCCGCGCCCCGCCGGGCGCCCTCCCGCGAGGTACCCTGTCCTCACCCGCGGCGAGCACATCTCGGTCCGCATCCACGCGATTCCAGGATCGGAGTGCCCGCATGTTCCGCATCTTCCTCGTCGACGACCACGAGGTGGTGCGCCGAGGCATCTCCGACCTGCTCGAAGCGCACTCCGACCTGACGGTGGTCGGCGAGGCCGCGACCTGCGGTGAGGCGATCACACGGATCGCGGCGACTCTGCCCGATGTCGCCGTGCTGGACGTGCATCTGCCCGACGGCAGCGGTATCGATCTGTGCCGCCGCATCCGCCAGGAGCATCCGAGCGTGCAGTGCCTGATCCTCACCGCCTTCGACGATGACGACGCCCTGTTCGCCGCGCTCCTGGGAGACGCGGCGGGCTACCTCGTGAAGACCTTGCGCACCGACGATCTCGTCGACGCGATCCGCGCCGTCGCGAACGGCAGACGGCTGCTGAAGCCGTCGATGGTCCACCGCGTGACACGCGGTCTGAGCACGGCCGACACCGAGGATCCGCGGTTCGGCGCGCTGAGCCAGCGGGAGCGGGAGATCCTCGCACTGATCGCCGAAGGGCTGTCGAACCGGCAGATCGGCGCGCGTCTCGGCCTGGCGGAGAAGACCGTGAAGAACTACGTCTCGTCACTCCTCAGCAAGCTCGGCCTCGAGCGCCGCACCCAGGCCGCCATCCTCCACACCGAACGGAAGAATCGCTCCGGTGCTCACGACGGATCGGTGGACCGACCCGGCCCGTAGCGGTCGACCTCGATGCGGTTGTCGACGTCGGTCACGTGCGGCGACGCCCACGCCGCCTCGGCCGCCTGGCTCTTCTCCGGCCAGGACCGCACGGTTCCCGTGAGGGTCGCCCTGGTCCCGGCGACGGACACGCCGATCGTGCCGGCATCCAGCTGTGCATGGCGCACGATCGCGCCGCGGATGCGCTCCGCAGCGTCCTCGGCGGAGGGCCGCGCCGTCAACGTGATCCTGCTGGTGACGGCGCGCACCCCCTTCAGGTGCTGGACCGCGCGCTTCGCCGCGCGACGCTGGTGATCCCACTCGACCTCGCCGACGAGGACGACGTCGCCGTGACCGACCAGTGCCTTCACGCCGAGCGGAACATCGCTCGCGGCACGGAGGGCGTGCTCCACCTCGCGGGCGATGTCCGTGTCGGTGATCTGCTGCCCGTGCGCCGAGCGCACGACGAGGTCGTCGATCACCGCGCTCACTCCCCGCACACGCAGTGCCGCGTGAGTGGCGGCCAGACGCTCCGTGAAGCTGTCGACCTCTCCCGAGAGCGCGACCGTCCCCTCCTCGACCGCCACCCCGATGCCCGCGTCATCGACGTCCGGGGTCCACTGCAGCTCCTGCAGCACGGTTCTCTGGATGTCCCGGTCGTCGATGTGCGCCGTGGTCGCCATGGTCGTGGCCTTCCTGTGTCGACACCCGTGTGCCCGGATGCACGGATGAGTCTGCTCCTCGCCTGCCAGGGGAGGAGAGCCCTTGGTCCCGTCGAGGTGTCACCCCTGTGGCGTCGGCGTCGGCGGCGTCGTCGACCATCTCCAGTGCGCGATCTCGGGCGCATCCTCGCCGTGCCGACGCGTGTACGCCCGTGCACGCACCCGGGAGTCCTGCATCTCCTGACGCAGCCCCGCCTCTCTCGCGCCCAGGCCGGGAACCCGGTCGATCACGTCCATCACCAGGCGGAACCGGTCGATGTCGTTCATCATGACCATGTCGAAGGGCGTGGTCGTCGTGCCCTCCTCCTTGTACCCGCGCACGTGCAGCTGATCGTGTCCGTGCCGCCGGTAGGTCAGCCGATGGATGAGCCACGGGTAGCCGTGATACGCGAAGATGACCGGCCTGTCGGCAGTGAAGATCGCGTCGTATTCGCGGTCGTCGAGACCGTGCGGATGCTCCCCCTCGCTCTGCAGCCGCATGAGATCGACCACGTTGACGACGCGCACCTTCAGCCCAGGGATCCGGGCGCGCAGGATCGATGCCGCCGCCAGCACCTCCAGGGTCGGCACGTCTCCGGCCGCGGCGAGGACCACGTCGGGTTCCTCGCCGGGTTGCTCCGAGCCCGCCCACTCGAGCAGTCCCAGTCCGCGGGTGCAGTGCTCGATCGCCGCGTCCATCGAGAGCCAGTTCGGGGCCGGCTGCTTCCCGGCGACGACGACGTTGACGTAGTCGCGCGAGCGCAGGCAGTGGTCGTAGGTCGACAGCAGGGTGTTGGCATCGAACGGCAGGTAGACGCGCACCACATCCGCCTTCTTGTTCACGACGTGGTCGATGAACCCGGGGTCCTGGTGCGAGAGGCCGTTGTGGTCCTGGCGCCAGACGTGCGAGCTGAGCAGGTAGTTGAGGGAGGAGATCGGTCGGCGCCAGGGGATGCCCCGGGTGGTCTTGAGCCACTTCGCGTGCTGGTTGAACATCGAATCGACGATGTGGATGAAGGCCTCGTACGAGGTGAGGAGCCCGTGCCGGCCGGTCAGCAGATAGCCCTCGAGCCACCCCTGGCACTGATGCTCGCTGAGCATCTCCACGACCCGCCCGGTCGGTGCGAGATGGTTGTCGGCATCCATCGGGAGCGACTCCGCGTTCCACTGCTTGTCGGTCACCTCGAAGACCGCGTCCAGCCGGTTCGAGGCCGTCTCGTCCGGCCCGAAGATGCGGAAGTCGCGCGGATTGGCCGCGATCACGTCACGCAACCAGACCCCGAGCACACGCGTCGCCTCGCTCTGCGACGCTCCGGGGGCCGGCACGTCGACCGCGTAGTCGCGGAAGTCCGGCAGCCGCAGGTCCTTCCGCAGCAGACCGCCGTTCGCGTTCGGATTCGCGCTCATCCGGAGATCGCCCTCGGGCGCCAGCGCGGTGATCGATGCGACGACAGCCCCGTCCTCGTCGAAGAGCTCTTCCGGGCGGTACGACCGCATCCAGGATTCGAGGAGTCGCGTGTGCGCCTCGGTGTCGCGCGCATCGCGGAGCGGCACCTGGTGGGAGCGCCAGTTGTCCTCCGCCGGATGTCCGTCGATCTCCCGCGGACAGGTCCACCCTTTCGGCGTGCGCAGGATGATCATCGGCCACGCCGGTCGCGTGTCGAGGGTGCCGGCCTGCGCCTCCGCCTTGATCCGCGCGATCTGGTCGAGCACCTCGTCGAGCACGCGCGCGAACCGGCGGTGCACGTCGATCGGGTCCTCCCCGTCGAACCCGCCGGAGACGAGGTAGGGGGTGTGCCCGTACCCCCGCATGAGCTCGAGCAGTTCGGCCTCGGGGATGCGGGCGAGCACCGTGGGGTTCGCGATCTTGTAGCCGTTGAGATGCAGGATCGGCAGGACCACCCCGTCGTGCACGGGATCGAGGAACTTGTTGCCGTGCCACCCCGTGGCCAGTGGTCCGGTCTCCGCCTCGCCGTCGCCGACGACGGCGGCCACCAGGAGGTCGGGGTTGTCGAACGCCGCACCGTAGGCATGGGAGAGGGAGTAGCCCAGCTCGCCGCCCTCGTGGATCGACCCCGGAGTCTCGGGGGCCACATGACTCGGGATGCCGCCGGGGAAGGAGAACTGGCGGAACAGCCGACGCAGTCCGTCCTCCGAGCGGTCGATCGAGTTGTAGACCTCGCTGTACGTGCCGTCCAGGTAGGCGTTGGCGACCATGCCCGGGCCTCCGTGGCCAGGACCGGCGATGTAGATCGTGGAGAGCGACCGTTCCCGGATGACCCGGTTGAGGTGCGCGTACACGAAGTTGAGGCCCGGGGTCGTGCCCCAGTGTCCGAGCAGTCGCGGCTTGATGTGCTCCCGACGGAGAGGTTCGCGCAGCAGCGGATTGTCGAGCAGGTAGATCTGCCCGACGGAGAGGTAGTTGGCCGCTCGCCACCAGGAGTTCAGCGCCTGGAGCGTCCGCATCGGGAGCTCCTGCGCAGCGTCCCGTTCAGAGTCCACTGACGGTGATCCGGTTGTCCACGTCGGTGACGTGGGGCGACGCCCAGGCCGCGTTGGCCGCCTGACGGCGTTCAGCCCACGACTTCACGGTTCCCGTGAGGATCGCGGTGTTCCCCTCGGTGCGGACGTGGATGCGCTCGGCCTCGAGCTGAGCGTTGCGCAGGAGTGCTTTGCGGATCTGGTCTTCCGTGCCGACGGCCGAGGGGCGCGATGCGAGTGTGACCATGCTGGTGACCGAGTAGACGCCGCGCAGGTACTGCACAGCGCGCGTGGCCGCCGTGCGCTGGAAGTCCCACTGCGCCTCACCCGTGAGCGTCACGCTGTGCCCGTGGATCTCCGCCTGCACCGTCTCCGGGACGTTCGCGGCGACGTCGAGGGCGTGCATGACCTCTTTCGCGATGTCGGTCTCGGTGAGCGGCCAGGCCGTCCGCGGATGCACCGTCAGGTCGTCGACGATGGCCCGCACTCCACGCACCCGGCGGGCGGCGCGCTTCGCGGCGAGGCGCTCCGCGTAGGAGTCGACCTCGCCCGACAGGGTGACGGTGCCGTCCTCCACAGCGACGCCGATGCCGGCGGCATCCACGTCGGGGGTCCATTCGAGTTCGTCGATGACGAGGAGCTGCACATCCAGGTCGCTGTCCGTCGCGAGAGCCATCATCGTTCTTCCCTTCAGATCGGGCGCACGTCGTGCGCGTGCCCCCAGGGTCCCTCCGAAGGGTCGGCATCCTCAGGCCCTAGGTCCCGCGAGCGGACGCGCGGTGCGGTCATGTGACCTTCGTCCCGCTCCCCCACGCCGGCGCGGATCACAGTGACGGCATGGACAACTCAGCTGCGGACCGCATCGTCGTCGGCGTGGACGGATCCGAATCCTCGATCGACGCGCTGCGGTACGCCGCGCGCATGGCCGCCGCCCTCGATGCGCCGCTGCACGCGGTGACGACGTGGACCGCCCCGCCGATCGAGCCCTACGTCGCGATCGAGTGGACGCCGGAGAAGTACGCCGAGGAGACGCTCGACATCGCGGTCAGAGAGGCATTCGGCTCGGCGCCGCCCGAGAGGTTCTCCCGTGCGGTGCTTCCCGGCCCTGCGGCACGCACCCTCATCGGTCTCAGCCGCCGGTCCGCGATGCTGGTGCTCGGCAGCCGCGGTCACGGCGGATTCGTCGGGCTGCTGCTCGGCTCGGTGAGCGCCACCTGTGCCGAGCACGCGCACTGCCCCGTGCTGATCGTGCACTCGCGCCCGGCTCGCGACGACGAGCCCGCGGGCACGGAAGACACAGAGAGCCGACTACGGGACTCGAACCCGTAACCCCCGTATTACAAGTACGGTGCGCTACCAATTGCGCCAAGTCGGCGGGTGCCACCAGTTTAGCGATGGCGGGAGGCCGGTCCGAACTTACGGGGCGGGCGTCTCGGTCGGTTCGGTGCTGGGCGCCGGGGTGGGCGTCGCCGTCTCGTAGTACGCGTCGCTCGCGACCGTGAGCACGAACTGCGAGAACTCCGCGGGGTCGTCCAGGGCGCCCACGTAGGCCTCGCCGTTGGCGACGATCATCGGCGCCGAGGTCAGCTCCAGATCATCGGATCCGGCGAGTGGGCCGTCGAGAGCCCGCGTGGTGGCATCCTTCGCCCAGGTCACGAAGTCCGCGTCCTCGATGCACGCGCGCACGGCCTTGGTGTTGTCGACGCCGACGGCGCCGGCGACATCCGCGAGCTCCGCGTCGGAGAGACCGTCGCTGCCGACCTCGGGCTGCTTGTCGAGCAGGTCGTGGTTGAAGGCGTAGAACTGCTCGGGAGAGTGCGTCGCGACGCAGGCGGCTGCCGCCGCGGAACGCAGCGAGTACTTGGTGCCGTTCGAGCTGGCGGTCAGCAGCGCCACCGGGTGGTAGCTCACCGTGACCGCGCCCTCGCCGATCCACCCGGCGAGCTGACGCGCGTTGGCGCGCTCGAACTCCCCCGCCTCGGGCGACAGGTAGTCGACGTAGATGTGGATGTCGACGCCCTCGGAGGCCGTGGGCTCGGGCGCCGGCTGCGCTTCTTCCGAACCGGCATCCGTCGCTTCGGGGTTCGGGGTGGCGGCGCCGGCCTCGACGGACGCGGCGGCGACATCGGTCACGATGACGCCGTCCCCGTCCATGCCCGTCGGACTCAGCTGCGGCTTCGAGACCTGCGCCGAGACAGCGAGGGTCACGGCGGTACCGATCGCGCCGACGGCGATGACCGCCACCGCGCCGATGATGATCCGTCGCAGCACGCGCGCCCTCGACTGCTGGGCGTGCACCTGCTGGGCCTTCTCCCGCACGGCCTCGCGAGAATTGCGAGGCGTGGGGACGTTCGGCGTTTCGTCGCTCGACATCGTTCCTCTTGAGTCTGTGGGGGTCCGGGTTGGCCCCGACCGACGCTTCCTGCGCCGATCGCCGCGAAGGCGGCCGGGTTCGATGTTAACCAGTCAGTCTGAGAATCACCCAGGTGGCACGGTTCATGTCATACTGAACCCGACCCAATGAGGGGTCGCGGCGGGTCCTCCCGCCGATTCCATCACAACGGATCGTCCGGCACGTACCTGCCGGTGAAGGAGAAGCATCATGGCATCTGTCACATTCGATGACGCCACCCGCCTGTACCCCGGCGGAACCCGTCCGGCCGTCGACAAGCTCAACCTCGAGGTCGGAGACGGCGAGTTCCTCGTCCTGGTCGGCCCCTCCGGTTGCGGTAAGTCCACGTCCCTCCGCATGCTCGCCGGCCTCGAAGAGGTCAACTCCGGCCGCATCCTCATCGGCGACCGCGACGTCACCGACGTCCCGCCGAAGGACCGCGACATCGCGATGGTGTTCCAGAACTACGCGCTGTACCCGCACATGACGGTCGCCGAGAACATGGGCTTCGCGCTCAAGATCGCCGGCATCGGCAAGGAAGAGCGCGCCACCCGCGTTCTCGAAGCCGCCAAGCTCCTCGACCTCGAGGACTACCTGACCCGCAAGCCGAAGGCCCTCTCCGGTGGTCAGCGTCAGCGCGTCGCCATGGGCCGCGCGATCGTGCGTCAGCCGCAGGTGTTCCTCATGGACGAGCCGCTGTCGAACCTCGACGCCAAGCTCCGCGTGCAGACCCGCACCCAGATCGCGTCGCTGCAGCGTCGCCTGGGCGTCACCACGGTCTACGTCACGCACGACCAGACCGAGGCGCTCACCATGGGCGACCGCATCGCCGTGCTCAAGGACGGCCTGCTCCAGCAGGTCGGCTCGCCGCGCGACCTGTACGAGAAGCCGAACAACGTGTTCGTCGCCGGCTTCATCGGCTCGCCCGCGATGAACCTCTTCTCGGCGGACCTCGCCGAGGGCGGCATCCGCTTCGGCTCCGAGGTCGTCCCCCTCGACCGCGACACGGTGGGTCGTGCCAACGGCTCGCAGGTCACGGTCGGCGTCCGCCCCGAGGACATCGTCGTCGGCCCCGCCGACGGCAAGGGCCTCACGGTCACGGTCGACCTCGTCGAGGAGCTCGGCGCTGACGGCTACCTCTACGGCCACACCGAGATCAACGGCAAGCGCGCCGACCTCGTCGCCCGCGTCGACGGTCGCAGCCACCCGCACGCGGGTGAGACCGTCACCCTCGCGGCGTCGGCGGGCCACGTGCACGCCTTCGACATCGAGTCGGGCGAGCGTCTGAACGACAAGCCGGTCGTCTCCGCCTGATCGGATTCACAGACGCGGCGCGGGCTGACTTCGGTCACCCGCGCCGCGTCTCTTTTTTCGTCCGTCCTCTTCACCTCGGGAGCGTCATGCAGGAATCGTTGCGGATCACCGCCAGCACGATCGACCCCGGTCTGCTCGAGCTCCCCTGGTCGACGTCTCTCGCGGTCTGGCCCTCGGAGCGCATCGTCTCCCTTCCCAAGGGGCTCTCGCGTCACCTCGTCCGCTTCGCCGATCTCTCCGGCCGCGTCGTGGCCGTGAAGGAGACCACCGCGGAGATGGCGCAGCGCGAGTACGACATGCTCGGCAACCTCGCCCGCCTCGATGTGCCGTGCGTGTCCCGCGTCGCCGTGATCGCCGGTCGCACCGACGACCAGGGCGACCCGCTTCCCGCCGCGCTGGTCACCTCGCACCTGCGCTTCTCCATGCCGTACCGTGCGCTGTTCACCCGCGTGCTGCGTCCCGACACCGCCAACCGCCTCGTCGACGCCCTGGCCCTTCTGCTGGTGCGCTTGCACAACGTCGGCTTCTACTGGGGCGATGTCTCGCTGTCGAACACGCTGTTCCGCCGCGATGCCGGTGCGTTCGCGGCGTACCTGGTGGACGCCGAGACGGGAGAGCTGCACGAGGAGGGCCTCACCGAAGGCCAGCGCTCCTACGATCTCGATCTCGCCCGCACGAACATCGCCGGCGAGATCATGGACCTCGCGGCCGGCGGACGGCTCGAGCACGGCGTGGATGCCGTCGCGATCGCCGACGGCATCGTGTCGTCGTACCGATCGCTGTGGGCCGAGCTCACCGCGCAGGAGTCGTTCTCCTCCGCCGAGACCTGGCGGATCACCGAGCGCGTCGAGCGCCTGAACGCTCTCGGCTTCGACATCGACGAGATGTCGATGACCACGACCCCGGACGGGACCGCCGTCGAGATCCAGCCGAAGGTCGTGGATGCCGGTCACCACCAGCGACGCCTCATCCGGCTCACCGGCCTCGACGTCGAGGAGAACCAGGCGCGCCGGCTGCTCAACGACCTCGACGAGTTCCGCGCCCGATCGACCAAGCAGTGGGTCGACGAGGAGATGTACGCCCACGAATGGCTCACACGTGTCTTCGAGCCTGTGGTCCGCGCGATCCCCTACGAGCTGCGCGCCAAGCTGGAGCCCGCCGAGGTGTTCCATCAGGTGCTGGAGCACCGCTGGTATCTCTCGCAGGCGTACGGACGCTCCGTGCCGCTCGCCGAGGTCCTGACGAGCTACATCAACGAGGTGCTGCGCCATCGCCGAGACGAGGCGACCATCATGGGGCCGCCGACGGAGACCATGAGCCTCCCGGTGATCACCGGGAATCTGTCGGTCGCCGACGACGACGAGGCCGTGGACTGGCGCGACCTGGTCTGACGCCCCTCCCCCCGGGAGGAGCGCCGTCGCAGGTCAGTAGCCGACGGTGAATCGTTCGCGGTGGTGGTTGCCCTGCTCGATCTCGTCGACGACCGCCACGGCGAAGTCGGCGCCGGAGATGGTCGACGAGCCGTCCTCGGCGCGCACGAGCACGTCGCCGCCGTCGCGGTACTTCCCGGTGCGCTCTCCCTCGGCCCACGGACCGAACACCTCGGCGGGGTGGATGAAGAACCAGTCGAGGTCGGCCGGTGTGGTCTCGAGCAGCGCGAGCGAGTCGATGCCGACCTGTGCCTCGTGCTTGTACTCCTCGGGGAAGTCCTGGTCGAACAGCCGGGGCCCTCCGGGCGCGACGAGGCTGCCGCCGGCGCCGCCGATCACGCCCAGACGCGTCTCGGTGCCCGTGAGGCGTTCCGCCAGCCCGCGCAACGCGTCCAGCACGCTGTCGGCCATGTCGCCGCGGGGCGACAGAGCGGAGACCACGGCATCCGCTCCGTCGAGCGCCGCCGCGATCGAGTCGATGTCGAGCGCCGACCCCTGGATGTACGCCGCGCCGGCGACCGGAGCCTCGGGCTCCGAACGGGAGATCGCGATGACCCCGTGCTCGCGGGCCACCGCCTCCGTGACGATGTGACGACCGGCGTAGCCGGTCCCTCCGAGGACGACGATGCGAGCCATGCGATTCTCCCTGGGTCAGGTGTTCGAGTGCGGGCGCCGCGTCACTTCGCGGCGCGGATGGTCGCGACCTGGTACAGCGCGACGGACGTGGCGATCCCGGCGTTCAGCGACTCGGTGGCCGCCGAGATGGGGATCGAGACGATCTGGTCGCAGGTCTCACGGACCAGGCGCGAGAGCCCCTTGCCCTCGGAACCGGCGACGATCACGACCGGGCGGTCGGCGAGCTGCAGCGCCGGAAGCGAGATGTCGCCGTCGCCCGCGAGTCCGAGGATGAAGACCCCCTGCTTCTTGAATTCCTTGAGCTGCGTGGTGAGGTTCGTGGCGAGGGCCACCGGGGTACGGGCGACCGCACCGGCGCTGGTCTTCCAGGCGGCCGAGTTGACGCCCGCGGATCGACGCTGCGGCAGGATGATGCCGTGTCCGCCGAACGCGGCGGCCGAGCGGATGATCGCTCCGAGGTTGCGCGGATCGGTGATGCCGTCGAGGGCGACGAACAGGGGCACCTCGCCGCGGTCGATCACCTGTTCGAGCAGGTCCTGCGGGTGGGAGTACTCGTACGGCGGCACCTTGATCGCGACGCCCTGGTGCACGCCGTCGAAGCCGGCCATGCGGTCGAGCTCCTGGCGGGTGACCTCCATGACCGGGATTCCCCGGTTGGTCGCGATCGACAGCATCTCCTTGACGCGGTCGTCCATCTCGACGCGCTGCGCCACGTAGAACGCCGTCGCGGGGATCTTGGCGCGGAGCGCCTCGAGCACCGAGTTGCGACCGGTCACGACCTCGGTGTCGGTCGTGTTGTCCTTGGCGCGGGCCGTGCGGTTGGGGTTGCCGCCCGCCGTCTGACGCTGCCCCGGCTTGCCCTTGCCGCCGGACGCCGCGTAGCGCTCGGCCGCAGCCTTGCGCTTGCCCGCGGGGTGCCAGGCGCGATCCTCCGCCTTCGGGGTCGGCCCGCGGCCCTCGAGCGCCTTGCGCCCCAGTCCGCCGGTGCCCTTGAGCGGGCCCTTCTTGTTTCCCTTGCTCGCGCCGGGGCGCCCTGGCTTAGCCATCGATACTCCAATGAGTTCCGGCCGGAGTGTCCTCCAGCGTGATTCCTGCGGCGGCGATCGCATCTCGGATGCGATCCGCTGCCGCCCAGTCCTTGTCTGCGCGTGCCTGAGCACGCTGGGTGATCATCGTCTGGACGAGCGCGTCCAGGGTCGTATGGGCGGCGACGTCTCCGCCGGAGCCCATGAGCTCGTCGAACCCGAGCAGGCGCACCATCGCGTCCACCTCGGTGAAGGCGGCCCAGGCCTCGTCGTGATCGCCGTCATCGATCGCCGTGTTCCCTCGTCGCACGGTGTCGTGCAGCACGGCGAGCGCCTGAGGAACGCCGAGGTCGTCGTCCATGGCGTCCGCGAAGGCGCCCGGGATCTCGCCGATGCGGGCGTCGTCGGGCGCACCGGGCAGCGTGCGGCGGACGCGGGAGATGAAGGTGGCGATGCGGCTGAGGGCGGCATCCGCCTCCTCCCACGAGGAGTCGCCGAGGTCGAGGCTCGATCGGTAGTGCGCCGCCGCCAGTGCGTAACGCACGACGAGGGGCTCCTGCAGCGCCAACACGTCGGCGGCGAGCGTGAAGTTGCCCAGCGACTTCGACATCTTCTGCCCGTTCACGGTGACCAGGCCGTTGTGCACCCAGTACTCCGCGAACGCGTCGCCGGCAGCGGTGGACTGCGCGAGCTCGTTCTCGTGGTGCGGGAAGCGCAGGTCGAGCCCGCCGCCGTGGATGTCGAACGCGGCGCCGAGGTAGCGCTTCGCCATGGCGGAGCACTCGATGTGCCAGCCGGGGCGACCGGAACCCCAGGGAGACGACCAGCTCGCGTCGGCCGGCTCGCCGGGCTTCGCTCCCTTCCAGAGCGCGAAGTCCTGAGGGGTGCGCTTCCCTCGGGGATCGGCGTCTTCCGCGGCCTCCATCGCATCGATCGACTGATGCGTGAGCGCGCCGTACTCCGCCCAGGAGCGCACGTCGAAGTACACGTCGCCCGAGCCGTCGGGCGCGGGGTAGGCGTGACCGCGCTCGATCAGGAGCGCGATGAGCTCCTGCATCTGTGGGATCGACGCCGTCGCACGCGGCTCGTAGGTGGGAGGAAGGATGCCGACGCCGGCATACGCTGCACTGAACTCCTGCTCGATCCGGTACGCCAGCGCCCACCACGGCTCGGTGTCGGTCGCGTTCTGCAGCACCTTGTCGTCGATGTCCGTCACGTTGCGCACGAAGGTGACGCGGCCGTACCGGTGCGTGAGCCAGCGGCGCAGCAGATCGAAGCTGAGCGCGGCGCGGACGTGGCCGATATGCGGCGCGGACTGCACCGTGGGTCCACAGACATACATCGTGACGTTCTCGGGGTCGAGAGGCACGAAGTCACGCAGATTCTGCGTGCGGGTGTCGTGGAGGCGGAGTGTCACCGCTCAAGCCTACTCGGAGAGCGCGCCAGGGCCCTGAGTAAGTCCCGGGGCCGGCACCACCATCGCGATCGCCGTGACCGAGATCCCCTCACCACGTCCGGGGAAGCCGAGCGCATCGGTCGTCGTGGCGGTCACCGACACGGGCGCGCCGCCGAGCGCCGCCGACAGCGCGCGCTCGGCCTCGGCACGACGGGCGCTGAACCGCGGTCGATTGCCCTGGAACTGCGCCGACACGTTCCCGATCGCGAAGCCGGCCTCCGCGAGCAGTTCGCGCGTGCGGGCGAGGAAGACCTCGGCGTGCGCCCCGGCGTACTCCGGATGCGCGGTGCCGAAGTGCTCGCCGATGTCGCCGAGACCCGCCGCCCCGAGCAGCGCGTCGACGATCGCATGAGCGACCGCGTCGCCGTCGGAGTGCCCGGAGAGGGGCTGCTCCCCCGGCCAGGCGATACCGGCCAGCCACAGGTCGCCCTCGCCGCCGAACGCGTGCACATCGGTACCGATGCCGACCCGCGGCACGAGAGGAGCGGTCGTCGGCGTCAGGGCGGTCGCCGGCGCCGGGGCCGCCGTGAGGGCACCCGCATCCGCCAGCAGATGGCGCGCCCGCTCGAGATCGGCGGGCGTGGTGATCTTGAACGCCCGCTCGGAGCCGGCGATGTGCCGCACCGTTCCGCCGTTCGCCGCGAAGAGCGCGGCGTCATCGGTGTACTCGGCCCGCGCCGTCCGCGCGGCGGCATAGGCATCTTCGAGCGGGCCGCGCGGGAAGCCCTGCGGCGTCTGCGCAGCGGCGAGCTCGGAGCGGTCGACCGCCGCGACGACCGTCCCGTCGTCGACCCGCTTGAGGGTGTCGACGACGGGAAGGGCGGGGATGACGCCGACCTGCGCGCCGGCCGCGTCAACGGCATCGACCACGGCATCGATCTGCGCCGGAGGCGTGAGCGCTCTGGCCGCATCGTGCACGAGCACGGTCGACACATCACCCCAGAGGGCTGCCAGCCCCGCGGCGACCGACTGCTGGCGCGTCTCGCCGCCGGTCACCACCCGTACGAGGTCGATGCGATCGCCCGCCGCCTCGCGGGCTTCGGTCTCGGCGTCGCCTTCGAACCCGGCGGGCGCGACGATGATCACCTGCGCGGGGGCCGCGGCGAAGACGCCGTCAAGCGCGTGGCGCAGGATCGAGTGGCTGTCGATGCCGACGAGGGCCTTGGGCGCACCGGCATCCAAACGGGTGCCGGAGCCGGCGGCGACGACGATGATCGCGGTGTCCGGGACGGGGAGCAGAGTCACGATCTCACGCTACCGTCTGGCGGAGACGACGAAGGGGCGGATGCCGCAGCATCCGCCCCTTCGAGGAGTGATTCAGGAGGCGAGGACCTCGTCGAGCAGAGCGCTCGCCTTGTCCTCGTCGGTCTTCTCGGCCAGTGCCAGCTCGGAGATCAGGATCTGGCGAGCCTTGGCCAGCATGCGCTTCTCTCCCGCGGAGAGACCGCGGTCCTGGTCTCGACGCCACAGGTCGCGGACGACCTCGCTCACCTTGATGACATCGCCCGAGGCGAGTTTCTCCAGGTTCGCCTTGTAGCGACGCGACCAGTTGGTGGGCTCCTCGGTGAACGGGGCACGAAGCACCTCGAACACGTGGTCGAGGCCTTCCTTGCCGATCACATCGCGGACGCCGACCAGGTCGACGTTCTCGGCGGGAACCTCGATGATGAGATCACCCTGGGTGACGTTCAGCTTGAGATACTTCTTCGCCTCACCCTTGATGATGCGTTCCTTGACCTCGATGATGGTCGCAGCGCCATGGTGCGGATAGACGACGGTTTCGCCAACCTCAAAAAGCATAAAAAAATGTCCTTTCGGCAACCTCAAGGATACCACAGGGATTATGCGCTAAGGTTCGCGCCGCATCCGTCTCGGAGAGGGCACGCGCGTACCCGTAGAATGGAGACGGATATTCCGTCGGACCTCAGGAGGACCCGTGAAATCGCGCCTTGTTGCGTCTGCCGCCCTCAGCGCTCTCGTTCTTCTCAGCGCGACGGGCTGCACGTTCATCTCGCCGCAGGCGACGACGATCGAGTACTCCGCGTCGGACGGCGTCAACGTGTTCGATCCCGACAGCCCCCTCGATGTCCGCAACGCCTTCATCGTCGCGAACGAGGACGGCACGGTGGGCAACTTCATCGCCGCCGTCGTCAACCCCACCGATGAGCGCGCCACCCTCACGATCGGCATCGACGGCATCGATCCCTTCACGGTCACGGTCCCCGCGGGCGACCGCGTGAGCTTCGGCGCCGACGCCGACCCGCTGCGCATCATCGATCTCGACGCCATGCCCGGCTCGACGGTCGAGATGCACTTCCAGTCGGGCGACGCCCTCGGCATGAAGACCCAGGTGCCCGTGCTCGACGGAACGCTCCCCTACTACGCCGATCTGGTGCCGACCGACGACTGACCCCGGTCCGCGCATATCGTACGGAAGAGGCCGGCCCCCACGTGGGAGCCGGCCTCTTCCGCGTCCCGTGCGCGTCCGCGTGCACCGGGACGCGGGGATCAGCCCTCGAAGCGGTACCCGAGACCTCGCACCGTGACCAGCATGACCGGCTCGCTCGGGTTCTCCTCGATGCGCGAGCGGATGCGCTTGATGTGCACGTCGAGGGTCTTGGTGTCGCCGAAGTAGTCGCTGCCCCAGACCCGGTCGATCAGCTGACCGCGGGTGAGCACGCGACCCGAATTGCGCATCAGCACCTCGAGCAGTTCGAACTCCTTCAGGGGCATGTTGATGAGTGAGCCCGCGACCGACACGGTGTGCCGGTCGATGTCCAACGAGACCCGTCCGCCGTCGAGCACCCGCTCGTCGAGCTCGCTGTCGGCCTGCACGACGCGGCGGAGCACCGCGCGCATCCGGGCGAGCAGCTCGCGCGAGGAGTACGGCTTCGTGATGTAGTCGTCGGCACCCAGCTCGAGTCCCACGACGATGTCGACCTCGGAATCCTTGGCCGTGAGCATGATGATCGGAACCGCCGACGTCGACCGGATCTGACGGCACACCTCGGTACCCGGCATGCCGGGAAGCATGAGGTCGAGGAGCACGATGTCGGCGCCGCGCTCCCGGTACGCAGCCAGCGCCCCTGGTCCGTCCTCGGCGATCTCGACCTCGTACCCTTCCCGCCGCAGCAGGTAGGCGAGCGGGTCGGCGAGGTCGGGCTCGTCTTCGACGAGAAGGATGCGTGTCATGCGGTCTCTCCGTTCCGGGCGCGCCCCGCGAGCGGGGCGGACGGGGCTTTCGCCTTCGCCTTCGCCGCCTTGCGGGCGCGTTTCTTCTTGCTCTTCTTGCCGATGTCGAGGGGGTCGGGAGCATCGATCATCGGAAGGCGGATGGTGAAGGTCGAGCCCCGCCCGGGTCGCGACCACAGGCGCACCTCGCCGCCGTGGCGCTGGGTGGCGTGCTTGACGATCGAGAGACCGAGTCCGGTGCCGCCGGTGCGGCGCGAGCGCGCCTCGTCGGCGCGGTAGAACCGCTCGAAGATGCGCTCGCGGTCGGCCTCGGCGATCCCGATGCCCTGATCGGCGACGGCGATCTCGACCACGCCGTCCTCGGCCTTCACGCCGACCCCGACGCGGGATCCGCGCGGGGAGTAGACGATCGCGTTCGCGACGAGGTTGCCGACCGCCTCGATCAGGATCTGCGCGTCTCCGCGCACCCAGGCTCCGCGATCGCCGCCTCGGCTGAGCTCGACGCCGGCGGAATCGGCCTGCACGACGTGCGCCTCGATCGAGGACGCGATGACCTCGTCGATCGACACGGGGGTCACCTCGGCGAGGCCGTCCTCGGCCTGCAGGCGGGAGAGGCTCATGATGCGCCCGGTCAGCTGCGCGAGACGCCCGGCCTCGGCGGAGATGCGGGCGGCGAAGATGCGGACCTGAGGCGGATCGTCGGCCGCGGACTCGATCGCCTCGGCGAGCAGGCTGACGGCCCCCACGGGTGTCTTCAGCTCGTGGCTGGTGTTGGCGACGAAGTCGCGGCGCATCTGGTCGAGCCGCTCCTGCTCCGTCACGTCGCGGATGATGAGCAGCACCATGCGGGCGCCGAGCACGCTCGCGCGTGCCGAGACCAGCCGCGGGTCGAGGCTCACACCACCGCGCGTGATGCGCAGGGAGTCGGTCTTCGTGCCGCCCGCCGAGCGCACGCTGCGCACGAGCTGACGGAGCTCGGGATGGTCGAGGGTCGCCCCGACCTCGATGCCGAAGCGCGTCGCCGCCTGCGAGGCCGCGAGCACCAGGCCGGAGCTGTCCACGACGCAGGCCGCGTCGTCCATGCTGTCGAGGACGTCGGTGATGCCGTTGGGAACGACCGTCGACGTCTGCTGCTCGACGCGGGCTCGCGCCCGGTACGCCCACAGCATCAGAAGCGAGAACCCGACGCCGATCAGCACACCTGCGGCGAGGGCGATCAGCGCGATCTGCGGCAACGTCATACCCTCAGCGTAGAGTGCGTTCACCGGCGCTTCGGCGCGTTTTCCGACGGGCACGGCAACGGGAGAAGTACTATTCACGTTCTGGGCACCGTTCGTTAACCTTCGGGGCACACAATCGCATCGGGCCTGTGCGGGAGCACGGCCCGACCCTCTCGCGGACGACACCGTCGCGACTCGAACGAAAGGTTGCGCCGCACATGCGCGAAGTCTTCCACCAGTCCCTCGAGGACCTGCAGTCTCGCCTGGTCGAGATCGCCGACCTCGTCACGGTCTCGATCGACAAGGCCACGCGCGCGTTCGCCACGAGTGACGTCGCGCTGGCCGAAGAGGTCATCGCCGACGACGCCAAGATCGACGAACTCGCCCTCACGCTCGACGAGCAGGCCATCGAGATCCTCGCCCGCCAGCAGCCGGTCGCCCGCGACCTGCGCATCGTCGTGACGGCGCTGCGGGTGAGCGCCTCGCTCGAGCGCATGGGCGACATGTCCGAGCACATCGCCCAGCTCGCCCGGCTCCGCTTCCCCGAGCGCGCCATCCCGAAGGGACTCAAGGGCACCTTCGTCAAGATGGGCGAACTCGACGTCGAGATCTCACGCACGCTGTCCGAACTCATCCGCACGCAGGACCTGCGCTTCGCCGACATCATCCGCAACGCGGACGACGATGTCGACGAGTTGCACGCCAACGTGTTCGAGAAGGTGCTCAGCGACAACTGGAAGGGCGAGGCCACCGCGACCGTCGATGCCACGCTGGCCAGCCGCTACCACGAGCGCTTCGCCGACCACGCGGTCGCGGTGGCCAAGAAGATGGTCTACCTCGCGACCGGCGACTGGCAGGTCTCCGAGGCCGAGATCGCCCTCGCCGCCGAGCAGCAGCGGGAGTTCGGGCACGCCTGAGTCCGCGCCACTCCGCCGACGCCCCGAGCCGATGCTCGGGGCATGACGAAGCCCCTCCTGGTCCGCGGATCAGGAGGGGCTTCGTCGAGGAGGGGCGGCGCCGGGCGCCGACCCGCTACTTCTTGCCCTGCGCGGCGACAGCGGCGGCGCCGGCGGCGGCGGCCTCCGGGTCGAGGTAGCGCCCCGGACCGGTGGGCCGGTTGTCCTCGTCGAGTTCATAGACCAGCGGGATGCCGGTGGGGATGTTCAGCTCGGCGATCTCGTCATCACTGATGCCCTCGAGGTGCTTCACGAGTCCACGGAGCGAGTTGCCGTGCGCGGTGACGAGCACGGTCTTCCCCGCGTCCAGGTCGGGGACGATCGCGTCGTCCCAGTACGGAAGCAGGCGGTCGATCACGAGCTTGAGCGATTCGGTGCGCGGCACGTCGCCGTCGATGCCCTGGTAGCGCACATCGTTCACCTGGCTGAACTCGCTGGCGTCGTCGAGGAGGGGCGGCGGCACGTCGAACGAGCGGCGCCACAGCTGGAACTGCTCCGGGCCGAACTCCGCGAGCGTCTGGGCCTTGTCCTTGCCCTGCAGCGCACCGTAGTGACGCTCGTTGAGGCGCCACGAACGGGTCACAGGGATCCACAGACGGTCCGCCGCGTCGAGCGCGATGTCGGCGGTCTGGATGGCCCGGCTCAGCAACGAGGTGTGCAGGACATCGGGGAGGATGCCGGCCTCGGCGAGCAGCTCGCCACCGCGGCGGGCCTCGTCCTTGCCCTGCGCGGTCAGGCGGACATCGACCCAGCCGGTGAAGAGGTTCAGTTCGTTCCACTCGCTCTGGCCGTGGCGGAGCAGGATCAGGGTGCGCGTCGCAGTCATGCCGCCAGTTTATCCGCGCGGGTCGTCGGACGTGCACGCCGCCGTCTCCGGGGTTCACACGGGGCTGGGAGGATGGAGTCATGGCGCGCTCTCCCCTCGGTCGTCCCACGCGCGGCACGACCGGGACCAATCGGCTGCGGCGGAACGACCGCTGGATCGCCGTGAGTCCCGCGTTCCTCCGTGCGGAGGACCCCCTCGTGATCGACCTGGGCTACGGTGCGAGCGGGGTCACGGCGTTCGAGCTCGCCACCCGGCTGCAGGGCGTGCGCGCGGATGCCGAGGTGCGCGGGCTCGAGATCGATCCGGCCCGCGTGGCCCTCGCGACCGCGCAGCTCCTCGACGTCCAGGCGGGTCGGACCCCCTTCTCCCCCGCTCTGCGGGTCTCGTTCGCGCGCGGCGGGTTCGAGGTGCCGCTCCCGGGCGCCCGACGGCCGTGCGTGATCCGCGCCATGAACGTGCTGCGGCAGTACGACGAGTCCGATGTCGCCGAGGCCTGGCGCACGATGGCGGAACGCCTGGCGCCGGGTGGACTGCTCATCGAGGGCACCTGCGACGAGATCGGCCGGGTGTCGAGCTGGATCGACGTCGGCCCCGACGGCCGGGCCCTGCGCTTCACGATCTCGCTGCGGCTGGCCGAGCTGGAGCGGCCGAGCATCGTCGCCGAGCGCCTGCCGAAGGCGCTGATCCACCGCAACATCCCCGGCGAGCGCATCCACGCCCTCCTCGCCGACCTCGATCGGGAGTGGGATCGGGCGGCACCGCTGTCGACCTTCGGCGTGACACAGCGGTTCATCGCCGCCGTGACGGCACTGCGCGACCAGGGGTGGCCGATCATCGGCACCCGCAATCGGTGGCGCCTGGGCGAACTGACCGTGCCGTGGGAGGCCGTCGCCCCCTTGCCGCAGAGCGCGTCGCCGCCTGTTCAGGCCTGAGCGCGGGGGTCCGGCGCCGAGGGACGTCGGGAAAGCCGCGTGAGGCGCGGGATGTCGGCAGTCGCACCGGCGTCGCCGGGGACGATCACCTGCTGCGCGGCGGCGATGTCGATGCCGTCCTCGCGCACCACGAGGTCGCCGATCGGCGCGCGCCGCGAGAGGATCGCGAGGGCGATGGGCCCGTCCTCATGGTGCCGCGCGACCGAGGTCAGGTGTCCGACCTCGTCGTCTCCCGCGAAGACTGCGGCGCCGGGCGACGGAAGCACCGCGTCACTGCCGTCGAGCTGCAGCGCCGCGAGCCGCCGGGGCGGATGTCCGAGGTTGTGCACCTTGGCGACGGTCTCCTGCCCGCGGTAGCAGCCCTTGCTCAGGTGCACCGCGCTGCGGATCCAGTCGGACTCGTGCGGCAGCGAGCGCTCGTCGACCTCGGCGGCCCAGCGGGGGCGCCAGGCGGCGATCCGCAACGACTCGGCCGCGAGCAGACCGGCGACGGCCTCGGGATCGGCCGACGCGGCGAGCGCGGCCACGGCATCCACGGTGACGATGGCGACCCGCCAGGCGAGGGCGGCTCCGGGGTGATCGGACACCTGGGCGTACTGGTGGCCGCCGACCGACACCCGCTGCCACGGGTCGGCCCAGATCAGGGGCGCGCCCTGCGGGGCGAGCGCGATCGCCGACACGGTCTCCGCAGCCGGACCCCCGTCGACGAAGCCGAGCAGAGCGAGCTCAGGGCGCAGATCGACCGTCGCCTGGGTGCGGAACTTCATCCGCGTCAGCCACGTCGCCAGGCTCTCCGCATCCGCGGCGTCCGCGATCAGCCAGGTCGACGCGCCGTCGTCGAGCACACCGGCCGCGTGCTCGACCCGGCCCTGCGGATCGAGGACGAGCAGCTCCGTGCTCTCCCCCGGGAGCAGGTGCCCCACGGACTGCGACGTGATCGAATCCAGCCAGCCGAGGCGTTCGGGGCCGGAGACCTCGATCACGCGGCGGTCGTCGAGCGGCACGAACGCCCCTCCCGCCGCCAGCCGGCGCTGTTCGCGGAACGGATCGCCGAAGTGCGCGATGCCGAACTCGTCGGCGACGGCGCCGGGGATGCCGGAGAAGATCGCCATGTCAGACCTTCGCCAGACGGGCGGAGGCGTGAGAGCGCAGCGGAGTGCCCAGGGCGGCGATGTCCCAGGCCCAGAGCATGTGTCCGTCGACCAGACCGTAGAGGCGCGTGGCGGCGCCGTACTCCTTCGCCCCGGCGGCGCGGACGATGGCGTCGGAGGCGATGTCCACACGCGGGCCGTTGATCTCGCCGAGGTAGAGCTCGAGGATTCCGTCGGAGTGGGCGATCGAGACCTCGATCGGGAAGCCGCCGGATGCCGTGCGCAGCTCTTCGACGTCGTCGACGGTGCGCGTGACCGGCTGCTCCCGCGGCGGCAGCAGCGCCGGTCCGGCATCCGTGTCGGCGGCGGGCCGCGCGAGGCGCCAGAAGCCGGTCTCCGCGATCAACGGCACCGAGGCGGTGCCGTCTTCACCCACGAAGGTCGCGGTGGCGGAGTAGTTCAGGAAGGGGCCGCCGTCGTGGCTGAAGCTCACCTGATGGGCGAACTCGCCCTGCAGACGGTCATCTCCGACGGGGAAGTCGATCACACCGGTTCCCTCCCACACGCCGATCAGCCACGAGAGCGGAGCGAGGTCGGCGGGAAGATCGGTCGGCAGCTCGAGCACGTCGCTCAGCGCTGACCGCGGAACAGGTTGCGCAGAACCACGGCCGACACGAAGACGATCGCCAGGCTCGCGAGACCCAGCAGACCGATGAAGAAGATCTCGAGCGCCATGATGTCCATGCGTCCACTTTACCCCGGCTGGGGAGAGGTGTCAGGTCGGGATCAGCGCGGCGAGGCCGAATCCGATCGAGATCATGCCCATCAGCAGCAGTGCGCCGATGACGCTGGCGGCCACGCGGAAGATGAAGCCCTGTGTGCGTCCGTACCAGAGCTGCACCGCGAAGGAGATCAGGATGACGCCGCCGAACGCGACGAGCATCCAGGACACGCGCCAGTCCTCGGCGACGAAGATCCCGAGCAGGATGCTCGCGAGGAAGGCGGTGACCCACACGGCGACCACGCCGACGAAGGCATTACGCGGTGCGAGGGCTGGTTCCGTCATGACTCCATTGTGACCCATCGGCTGCCGGTATCATTGCCCCACGGCATCGCCCGATGCAGGTGAGGAGTGCGCGTGGCCGAGATCCTGGTTCTGACCCACGCTCCGATATCGGAGCAGGTGCTGCCTGCGCTCGAGCTGCTCAGCCACCGCGTCCGCCAGATCCCCGCTGAACCGGCCCAGCTGGTGAGCGCCCCCGAGTACGACATCGTGATCGTCGACGGCCGTCAGGATCTCGTCGGTGCGAAGTCGCTCTGCCGCCTGCTGCGGGCCACCGGGCAGGATGCGCCGCTGCTGCTGGTCGTGACGGAGGGCGGCATGAGCGCGCTCTCCGGGGACTGGGGCATCGACGACGTCCTCATCTCCACCGCGGGCCCCGCCGAGACCGACGCCCGCGTGCGACTGGCGCTCGCCCGCCGCGACGAGGTGGCGGCACCGACGCGCGTGCAGGCATCCGGCATCACGATCGACGAGCAGTCCTACTCGGCCAAGCTGCACGGCAAGGCTCTCGACCTCACGTACAAGGAGTTCCAGCTCCTGCATTTCCTGGCCACTCACCCCTCGCGTGTCTTCACCCGGGAGCAGCTGCTCAGCGAGGTCTGGGGTTACGACTACTTCGGCGGCACGCGCACCGTGGACGTGCACGTGCGGAGGCTGCGCGCCAAGCTCGGCGACCAGGAGCAGATCATCGGCACCGTGCGCAACGTCGGCTACCGCTTCAACGTGTACGACGAGGAGACGGTGGCCGCAGCGCGGTAACGGAACGCCCCCGTTCACGCATGCGACACCTGGCGGTGCTTAGATGTACCCCATGATCGATCCCGCACTCGCCGACGCCGGTCTCGGTGACGCCGAAGACGATGACTTCGATGCCATCGAGTCTCCCGACGCTCTGCTCCCCGACCACCGCTACCTCGACCGCGAGCTGAGCTGGCTGGCGTTCAACCAGCGTGTGCTCGAGCTGGCCGAGGACGCATCGCTCCCGGAACTCGAGCGGGCGAACTTCCTCGCCATCTTCGCCAGCAACCTCGACGAGTTCTTCATGGTGCGGGTGGCCGGCCTGAAGCGCCGCATCGTGACGGGGCTCGCGGTACCGACCAACATCGGTCGCTCCCCCGTCGACGCGCTCACCGACATCTCCCGCGAAGCGCACGCGCTCCAGCTGCGTCATGCCGACGCCTGGACCTCGCTGGTGCGCCCGGCGCTCGCCGATGCCGGTGTCGAGATCACCGACTGGGCGGCGCTCACCGACCCCGAGCGCTCGGCACTGACCGAGTACTTCCAGGCGCAGGTCTTCCCCGTCCTGATGCCGCTGGCCGTCGACCCCGCGCACCCGTTCCCCTACATCTCGGGTCTTTCGCTGAACCTCGCGATCCGCATCCGCAACGCGCGCACCGGGCGTCAGGAATTCGCCCGCCTGAAGGTGCCGCCCATGCTGCCGCGTTTCGTCGAGGTGCCGGGCTCCAGCGAGATCGTCCGCTGCCTGAGCCTGGAAGACCTGATCGCGAACCACCTCGGCGACCTGTTCCCCGGCATGGAGGTGCTCGATCACCACGCCTTCCGCCTCACCCGCAACGAGGACGTCGAGATCGAGGAGGACGAGAGCGAGAACCTCATCCAGGCGCTCGAGGCCGAGTTGCTGCGTCGCCGCTTCGGCCCGCCGATCCGCCTCGAGATCACCGACGACATGGACGACGTGACGCTCGAGCTCCTCGTGAAGGAGCTCGACATCACCGACCAGGAGGTCTACCGGCTCCCCGGTCCGCTCGACCTGCGCGGACTGTTCTCGCTGTCGCGGATCGACCGCCCCGATCTGCGGTACCCCCCGCACCTGCCGACCACCGCCGTGGCCTTCCAGCCCGGCGACAGCAGCACGCGCGCCGACATGTTCAAGGCCATCCGCAAGGCCGACGTGCTCGTGCATCACCCTTACGAATCGTTCACGACGAGCGTGCAGGCGTTCCTGGAGCAGGCGGCACGCGACCCGCACGTGCTCGCGATCAAGCAGACGCTGTATCGCACCTCCGGCGACAGTCCCGTGGTGCAGGCGCTCATCGACGCCGCCGAGGCCGGCAAGCAGGTGCTGGCGCTGGTCGAGGTCAAAGCGCGCTTCGACGAGGCGAACAACATCGTCTGGGCGCGCAAGCTCGAGAAGGCCGGCGTGCACGTGGTCTACGGCCTGGTCGGCCTCAAGACGCACTGCAAGCTCGCGCTCGTGATCCGCGAGGAAGACGGGATGCTGCGGCACTACTCGCACGTCGGCACCGGCAACTACAACCCGAAGACCAGTCGGATCTACGAGGACTTCGGCCTGTTCACCGCCGATGCCCAGGTCGGCAAGGACCTCACGCGTCTGTTCAACGAGCTCAGCGGCTACGCGATCGAGAAGAAGTTCAAGCGGCTGCTCGTCGCTCCCCTGCATCTGCGCAAGGGACTCGTGCGTCAGATCGATGCCGAGCGCAAGAACGCCGAGGCGGGCAAGTCCGCACACATCCGCATCAAGGTGAACTCGATGGTCGACGAGGAGATCATCGACGCGCTCTACCGGGCCAGCGTCGCCGGAGTGAAGGTCGACGTCTGGGTGCGCGGCATCTGCAGCCTGCGCACGGACCTCGACGGGATCAGCGACAACATCACGGTGCGCAGCATCCTGGGCCGATATCTGGAGCACTCGCGGATCTTCGCGTTCGAGAACGGCGGAGACCCGCAGGTCTTCATCGGCAGCGCCGACATGATGCACCGCAACCTCGACCGCCGCGTCGAGGCGCTGGTGCGCGTGACCGACCCGACGCACCTGCACGATCTGCTCGCGTTCTTCGAGCTCGCGATGGACCCCGGGACCACGTCGTGGCACCTCGGAGCCAACGGGGTCTGGGAGCGCCACGCCGAAGATGCCGACGGCAAGCCGTTGATCGATCTGCAGGACAAGACCATGGGGTTGATCCAGCGCCGTCGTCGCGCCCGGTCGGTGCGATGACGGCGCCGCAGACGAAGACCTCGCCGCGCGCCGGGTGGACCGACAAGGCGGTCTACGCCGCCGGCGGCGTCGTCTGGCGCATGGTCGAGGGCAAGCTGAAGATCCTGCTGATCCACCGCACCAAGTACCGCGACATCACCCTGCCGAAGGGGAAGGTCGATCCCGGCGAGACGCTCGCCGAGACAGCGGTCCGCGAGGTGCACGAGGAGACCGGCATCCGGGTCATCCTCGGTGTGCCGGTGGGCGTGAGCCGTTACGTGCTGGCGTCGCGCAAGCAGAAGGTGGTGCACTACTGGGCCGCCGAGGCGACGGAGGAGGCGATCCGCGCATCGACCTTCGTCCCCAACCGGGAGATCGCGGCACTCGAGTGGGTGAGCGTGAAGAAGGCACGGAGCCGCCTCAGCTACCCCGTCGACCTGGAGATCCTCGACTTCTTCTCGACGCTCGTCTCCGACGGTGTGCTGCGCACATTCCCGCTGGTGGTCCTGCGTCATGCGAAGGCGCTCCCCCGCGGCGACTGGGACGGGACCGACGCGAGTCGGCCGCTCACCGACCGCGGTCGCGTGCAGGCGAAGTCCGTCGTGGGCCCGCTGAAGGCCTTCGGCGTGCGCAAGATCGTCACGAGCGACGCGGTGCGGTGCGTGTCGACCGTCGCCCCGCTGGGGAAGGCGATCGGGCGCAAGCTCGTCACGACCGAGAAGATCAGCCAGGACGCCTGGGAGGACGGCAGCGACGACCTGCGTTCGGTCGTGGGTCATCGCGTCCGCTCCGGCAAGCCCGCCGTGCTGTGCAGTCACGGTCCCGTGCTGCCGGGGCTGCTGTCGGAGATCGCTCTGGCGACCGGCACGATCCAGGGCTCGTATCTCAGCAGTGCTGCCGATCTGGAGCCGGCGGCATTCTCGGTCGTGCACCTCTCCTCGACGAACCCCGGCTCGGGGATCATCGCGATCGAGACGCACATCCCGAAGACCTGAGGGTTCCCGTCGGCCCGGGGAACCCCGTACTCCCCCGGATCGACGCGGATCGCCCCCAGAGAGTCGTCCGTCGTTCACCTTCCGTTCACCTGCGCGGGAGAGTCTCGTTAACCGCCGCGCTTAGCGTCACTGTGTGCCCTGCACCGGGCCTCAACCCATCCTCCGATCGAACGGATCCACAGTGAAGATCTCCCGAATCGCTCGCATCGGCGCCATCGGCGCCGTCGCCGCTCTCGCCCTCGCCGGCTGCGCCGCGAACGAAGGCGGCGCCGGCGGCTCGTCGGACGCGCCGACCTCCTCCACGCTCGAAGGCACCCTCAAGGCCACCGGCTCCTCCGCTCAGACCGCGGCTCAGGAAGCCTGGGTCGCCGCCTTCCAGACCGCCAACTCCGGCGTCACCATCAACTACGAGCCCACCGGATCGGGCACGGGCCGTGAGAACTTCCTCGCCGGCGCGAGCGACTTCGTCGGCTCCGACCGCGCGTTCGACGACGAAGAGGAAGCCGCGGGCGGCTTCGGCACCTGCGCCTCCGACGCGATCGTCGAGGTCCCGCTCTACATCGCCCCGGTCGCCATCGCCTTCAACCTCGAGGGCGTCGACACGCTGAACCTCGACGCCGCCAGCATCGCCGGGATCTTCGCCGGCACGATCACCAACTGGAACGACGAGGCCATCGCTTCGCAGAACGAGGGCGTCGAGCTCCCCGACCTCGCGATCTCCCCGGTCCACCGCTCGGACGACTCGGGCACGACCGAGACCTTCACGCACTACCTCTCCGCGACCGCCCCCGACGTGTGGACCTACGAGGCCGACGGCGAGTGGCCGATCCAGGGCGGCGAGGCGGCACAGGGCACCTCGGGTGTCGTGCAGGCCATCACCGCGGGCAACGGCACCATCGGATACGCCGACGCGTCGCAGACGAGCAACCTCGGCCAGGTCCACGTCGGCGTCGAGGGCGAGTACGTCGAGTACTCCGCCGAGGCATCCGCCGCGCTCGTCGAGAGCTCCCCGCTCGTCGAGGGCCGTGGCGCCGGAGACCTCGTCTTCGACATCGACCCCGCCGCCGCCCCCGCCGGTTCGTACCCGATCGCCCTGGTCAGCTACATGATCGCGTGCGAAGAGTACGAGGACACGAACAAGGCCGCCCTGGTCAAGTCGTACCTCGAGTACATCGCCAGCGCCGAGGGACAGGATGCCGCGGCCGAGAACGCCGGCAGCGCCCCGATCTCGGACGGCCTGCGCGAGAAGGTCCTCACGGCGATCGACACGATCAAGGTCGACTGACCTCGGTGACGATCGGCTGACCCCGATGCCCTCGCGCCTTGCGGGCGCGAGGGCATCGGACAGCCCGCAGAATCCCTCACTCCAGCCCGAAAACAGGAGACCATGAGCACGACGACTTCGCAGGCACCGTCCGCACCGCCTGCTCCGATCAAGGCGAAGCAGCGGCTCGGCGACCGCGTCTTCTCCGGCACCGCACTCAGCGCGGGGGTCATCATCCTCATCGTGCTCGCCGCCGTCGCCACCTTCCTCATCATCCAGAGCGTCCCCGCCTTCGAGGCGGACACGAGCGGCAACCACATCCTCAAGGGCCGCTCCTTCTGGGAGTACGTCGGACCGCTCGTGTTCGGCACGCTCTGGGCGGCCTTCATGGCCCTGCTCATCGCGGCTCCGATCTCGATCGGCATCGCGCTCTTCATCTCCCACTACGCGCACCGCCGCCTCGCCGCCGTCCTCGGCTACATCATCGACCTGCTCGCCGCCGTGCCCTCGGTCGTCTTCGGCCTGTGGGGCGGCCTGGTGCTCGCACCGCTCCTGCAGCCCATCTACGCCTGGCTCAACACGAACGCCTCCTGGGTGCCGTTCTTCGGCGGGCAGGTCTCCTCGACCGGCAAGACGATCCTCACCGCGGCACTCGTGCTCGCCGTGATGTGCATCCCGATCATGACGGCGATCTGCCGCGAGATCTTCCTGCAGACTCCGAAGCTGCACGAGGAGGCCGCGCTCGCCCTCGGCTCCACCCGCTGGGAGATGGTCCGCATGGCCGTGCTCCCGTTCGCCCGCGGCGGCATGGTCTCGGCCGCGATGCTGGCTCTCGGCCGCGCGCTGGGCGAGACGATGGCCGTGACCATGGTGCTCTCGCCCTCCGCGGTCGTGAGCTTCCTCGTGCTCACCGCGACCAACCCCACGCCGATCCCCGCGAACATCGCCCTGGCCTTCCCCGAGGCGCACGACACCGGCGTGAACACCCTGATCGCGACCGGCCTCATCCTCTTCGTCGTGACCTTCGCGGTCAATGCGCTGGCGCGTTGGATCGTCGCCCGTCGCGCCGAGTTCTCGGGAGCGAACTGACATGACCACCCTCACCGCCACGCGCACCGCCGCCACCGCTCCCTCGTCCCTCACCGCGGGCAA
The DNA here is from genome assembly GCF_055361165.1 of Microbacterium sp. TW_SC_2. Classification (NCBI taxonomy): domain Bacteria; kingdom Bacillati; phylum Actinomycetota; class Actinomycetes; order Micrococcales; family Microbacteriaceae; genus Microbacterium; species Microbacterium sp. TW_SC_2. Next base: position 2,428,527 of record NZ_CM143952.1, read on the forward strand.
GCTGTCCGCGTGGGTGCCCTGGGCCCTGCTCGGCGGCGCCCTCCTCGTCTCGGCGGCGGTCTTCGCCGCCGCCTCGGTCGGCGGAGACCTCGCCGACTTCAACATCGCGGGCACGGTCGTCGTCGGCCTCGTGCTCTACATGGTCATCATCACCGTCATCTCCTCGATCGTGGAGAGCCGGCGCAAGGCCGTCGATCGCCTGATGACGGCTCTCGTGGCCACCGCGTTCCTGATCGCCCTGCTCCCGCTGATCTCCCTGCTGTGGACGGTCGTGTCCAACGGCATCGAGCGCTTCGACTCCGAGTTCTTCAGCTTCTCGATGCGCAATGTCATCGGCGACGGCGGCGGCATCGTCCACGCGATCTGGGGCACCGTCCTGGTCACCCTCACGGCGACCGTCATCTCGGTGCCCGTGGGACTCATGACCTCGATCTACCTCGTCGAGTACGGCCGGGGGAAGCTCGCGAAGGCGATCACGTTCTTCGTCGACGTGATGACGGGCATCCCCTCGATCGTCGCCGGTCTGTTCATCTACGCCGTCTTCGCGCTGCTGATCGGCCCCGGCATCTCGATGGGGTTCATGGGCGCCCTCGCGCTGGCCGTGCTGATGACCCCGGTCGTCGTCCGCGGCAGCGAGGAACTCCTGCGCATCGTCCCGAACGAGCTGCGCGAGGCGTCCTACGCGCTGGGCGTGCCGAAGTGGTTGACGATCCTCAAGATCGTGCTGCCGACGTCCATCGCCGGCATCACGACCTCGGTCATGCTCGCCATCTCCCGCGTGATCGGCGAGACGGCCCCGTTGCTCCTCACCGCCGGCTTCACGCAGAGTCTGAACACCAACCTGTTCAGCGGTCAGATGATGACGCTGCCGGTGTTCGCCTACAACCAGTACATGAACCAGGGCACGAACCCCGACGCGGCCGTCGCCCGTGCGTGGGCCGCCGCCCTCACCCTCATCCTCATCGTCATGGTGCTGAACCTGCTCGCGCGTCTCGTCGCGAAGCTGTTCGCTCCCAAACTCGCCGGCCGCTGAGCGCCCGACCTCTCAGAACAGGAACCCACGTGTCCAAGAGCATCGAAGTCAACGACCTCAACGTCTACTACGGCAACTTCCTCGCGGTCGAAGGCGTGTCCCTCGACATCCAGCCCCGCAGCGTCACCGCCTTCATCGGTCCCTCCGGCTGCGGCAAGTCGACCTTCCTGCGCACGCTGAACCGCATGCACGAGGTCATCCCCGGAGCCCGCGTGGAGGGCGAAGTGCTGCTCGACGGCAACGACCTCTACGGCCCCGGCGTCGACCCGGTGCTCGTGCGCCGTCAGGTGGGCATGGTCTTCCAGCGTCCGAACCCGTTCCCCACGATGTCGATCAAGGAGAACGTGCTCGCCGGCGTGAAGCTCAACAACAACCGCATGTCGAAGAGCGACCAGGACGCTCTGGTCGAGCAGTCCCTCACCGGCGCCAATCTCTGGAACGAGGTCAAGGATCGCCTCGACCGCCCGGGATCGGGTCTGTCCGGCGGCCAGCAGCAGCGTCTGTGCATCGCACGTGCCATCGCGGTCTCCCCCGAGGTCCTGCTCATGGACGAGCCCTGCTCGGCGCTCGACCCCATCTCGACCTACGCGATCGAGGAGCTGATCGGCGAGCTCAAGAACGAGTTCACCATCGTGATCGTCACCCACAACATGCAGCAGGCGTCGCGCGTCTCCGACAAGACGGCGTTCTTCAACATCGCCGGCACCGGCAAGCCCGGCAAGCTGATCGAGTACAACGACACCACGTCGATCTTCACCACGCCGTCGGTGCAGGCGACCGAGGACTACGTCTCGGGCCGCTTCGGTTGAGTTCCCGCTGACGGACGCAAGGGCTCGGGGCTTCGGCTCCGGGCCCTTCGTGCATCCTCAGTCGCGCGGCGAGAGCAGGTAGCGGTTCAGCTCCCCGGTGAGCTCCTGATCGGCGGTCAGCTCCACGCCGTCGATCGCGGTGATCGAGACGGCCAGACGAACGCTGGACACGAGCCAGGCGGCATCCGCCTGGCGCAGCTCGGATGCCGGGATGCGGTCGTAGCCCACCTCGAAGCCGCGATCGGCGAGGTACTCGTAGACGCTGAGCTGAGTGGTGCCGTGCAGGATGCCGCCGTTCGGGGCGGGTGTCACGAACCGATCGCCGAATCGCAGGATCAACGAGGCGGTGGGCGCTTCGAGCACGAAACCGTCGCTGGAGAGGAAGATCGCATCGTCGGCCCCGCGGCGGTGAGCCTCGCGCAGAGCCGCCATGTTGACCGCGTACGACAGGGTCTTGGCGCCCAGCAGCAGCCAGGGTGCGCGCTCAGCCGCACCGAGATCGTAGCCGCGGTCGAGAGTGACGACGCGGATGCCGCTCGCGCGCACGGCGGAGAAGTCGGCCGCGGGCGCCGCGGTGACCCAGGCGGTCGGGGTGGGGCCGTGCTCGACGCCCCGGCTCAGGATCAGCTTGATGACGGATTCGCCCTGTCCGCACTCGGCGGCGGCCCTCTCGATGGCCTGTCGCCACTGCTCGGCGTGCGGCACGGGGAGGTCGCACAGGCGTGCGGAGTGCGCGAGCCGGTCGAGGTGCGGAAGCACTTCCTGCGCATGCCCGTCGATCACCCCGATCGACTCGAACACGCCGTCGCCGCGTTGCGTGCTCAACTCGCCGACGCTGAGTGCGGGGGCGGCGGCATCCACGCGCGTGAACGTGTCTGCGTAGTCGTCGCGGCTCTCATCCGCCGCGACGGGATCGATCATCAGTGCGAAGCGCCGGGTCATGCTCTGAGCCTAGACGTCGGGAATAGCCTCCGCTCGCTCGCGTTACAATGGAGTGGCCGGGCCGCATAACCCCGGGCTCCATTTTTTGCCGCTTCGAGCGGCCTTCCGCCGTGAGGCGTTATTGCGGCCCGGTCTTCTCCTGCCCGGGAGCGTGGTCCGACCGGAGCCTCTCCTCCGCTCGCCGTCGGGTCAGGTCAATGCCCCTGCCCGCCACAGCGTCGACGCGGCCGAGAGGTCCTGCCCGTAGCTGCTCAAGCGCAGGGCGCGGGTCGTGAGCTCGCTCGCCCGCGACGGCTCGGTCGGCTCGTAGTCGTCGGCGAGATGCGTGGCGCCCGAGGCCTGCAGCCGGCAAAAAGCCGCCGCGCGTTCGAGCGCCACCGCGAAGTCGCCTCGGAAGGCGCCGCGCAGGATCATGTCGATCAGCGCCACCAGTTCGTCCGGGTCGGCGGGCACGGGTGCGCCGGCGATCACGGCATCCGCCGACGGCAGCTCCACTCGGCCGCGCTCGTACAGCAGAGCCGCCGTGCGGGCATCGGAGTGGATCGCCAACTGCAGCAGATACAGCCGCCACAGGGCACCGGGAAGCGTGCGCGCCGGCGCTTTCGACCACAGCTCCGCGATCTCATCGATGCCGTGCTCGGCGGTGAAGGCCACCAGGCGATCCGCGCTCACCCCGCTCTCGTCGGCCCGCACCCGCGTCAGCAGAGCAGACGCCGTGGCATGCGCGACGCGCGTCTCCTCGGCCGGATCATGGGGGGCGACGATGTTGTCGAAGGAGCTCGACGGGCGATGGACGGGGCGGTGATGCTGCTCGGGCATCGAACCAGGCTACCCGCGATGCGGGGGCGTCAGGCCGTCGGGATCACGATGACCGGATCGGTGGTCGGCTGTCCCGAAGGGGAGCCTCCGGCCTGCTCGACGGTCACGGCGATCACGTCGCCGGAGTGCATCTCGCCCGCGAGAACGGCGGTCGCGTTCCCGTCCTCGGTGTCGAAGACGCCGGCGGCGATGGGGGTCTCGCCCCGCACGAACCAGAGCTCGTAGGTCTCGCCGTCGGCGGCCGCGGGGATACCGTCGGTCACCAGGACGGCCGTGCCCGTCGATGCCGACCAGTGGGCCGTGGCCCTGCCGCCGTCGGCGAGTGAGATGGACGCCTGCTGCGCATCTCCGGCGGACTGGATCTGCTCGAGGGCGACCACGGCGGCTGGGCGGTTCATGACGTTGTTGATCGCGGCCGCGCCGATGCCGATACCGACCACGAGGGCGAGGCAGGCGGCGAGCGCGAGGATCGACCGCGTCCAGCGCCGCGGGGGTCGGGACAGGATCGAGGGGCCCTCGGGGGCCATCGCTGCCGCGCCGTCGGCCGAAGCCGCAGGGTCGGCGACATGCGCCGATGCGACGTGCTCCTCGGCATCGGAGGAGCTGCCGTCCTGCGGCGTCATCGCGATGCGGGCGAGCAGAGCGGAGCGGATGTAGGGGGGCGGAGATACCGGAACTGCAGTCATGGCAAGAACTCCTGCCGTCTCCCCGTCGTCCTCGACGAGATATGCCCACTCCGGGTGGGCGATGAGTGCGGTGCGGAGGCGATCGCGATCCTCGGAGGACAGCGCATTCAGAGCGGCGCCTGCCGCGAGTTCCGCGAAGTCGTTCTCATTCATGCTGTCACCCCCATCGCCGTTCGGAGACGGCTCAGGCCATCTCGCATCCGTGTCTTGATCGTTCCCAGTGGTGCTCCCACGAGCACTGATATTTCATTTTGGCTGTAGCCGCCGTAGTAGGCGAGGACGAGCGCTTCGCGTTGAACCTCAGGAAGCCCTGACAGTGCATCGACGACCTTCTCGCCGTCGATCCCCAGCTCCACCTGCTCGGCGACACTGTCGTGTGCCACGCCGATGTCCCTGAGACCTGCCCGCACATCACGGTCTGCGCTCGACTGCGATGCACGCACCCGATCCACGGCCCGACGATGTGCGATGGTCATCACCCATGTTCGTCCTTGGCCCTTGTTCGGAGCGAACCGGGACGCGGATTGCCAGATCTCGAGAAAAACTTCCTGCAGCACCTCTTCGCTCTGCGAGCGGTTCACCAGCACCCGGAGGATGAGACCGAACGCGCGCGAGGAGAGCGTGTCGTACAGCTCTGCAAAGGCGATCTGGTCGCCGCCGGCGACACGCACGAGCAAGTCGGCGACCGCGTCGCTCGCCGGCCCATCCTCGGGCACGTCCATTCCATCGATGACCATCCTTATAAGCATGCCGCATTTCCTGATGAATCTCGTGCACGGGCGGGCCCGCGAACAGGCGATTCGCGGCATTTCCGGCGCCCGGTCCCGGACTCCGTGATCGAACCGAAATCGACCAGTTCGAAAAAACTTCTCGATTTCTCCCATCCGATGCGAGCGGGGCTCCGAACAGCCGTCAACGCCACGGAAACGCCGGGGCACAATATCCGGAGGTTCGAGATGTTCAGCACCAAGAAGAAGGTCACCGCAGCCCTCACCCTCACGCTGGCCGGAGCATTCATGCTCTCCGCGTGTTCAGGTTCCACTGGCGACGCCGGTGACGAGAGCATGGAGCCCTCGATGGCTCCCGAGACGTCGGAGTCCACCCCCGACACGATGGACCCGGCCGCCAACCTGGTCGGCCCCGGCTGCGCCGCATACGCCGAGGAAGTGCCGGACGGCGCGGGATCGGTCTCCGGCATGGCCGCTGACCCGGTCGCGGTCGCCGCATCCAACAACCCGCTCCTCACCACCCTCACCGCCGCAGTCAGCGGTCAGCTGAACCCCGACGTCGACCTGGTCGACACGCTGAACGGCAGCGAGTTCACCGTCTTCGCGCCGGTCGACGACGCGTTCGCGAAGATCGACCCCGCCACGATCGAGGCTCTCAAGACCGACAGCGCCACGCTGAGCTCGATCCTGACCTACCACGTGGTCCCCGGCCAGATCGCTCCCGATGAGATCGAGGGCACGCACGCCACCGTTCAGGGTGCGGACGTCGAGGTCACCGGCAGCGGCGACAGCATCATGGTCAACGACGCGAACGTCATCTGCGGTGGCGTCATGACCGCCAACGCGACCGTGTACCTGATCGACTCGGTGCTGATGCCCCCGGCTGCGTAAGTAGCCAGTAGACGGATCGCCGGGATGGGACACCCGGCATCCCGCCGAGAAGGAACCTCGGCTCCCACAGTCTTCCCGTAGGCGGGGAGGCCCTCGGGAAGACAAGAAGGGCCGTCGGTGACACTGTCACCGACGGCCCTTCTCTGCGCCCTAGACTGGTCGTGCGGGCCTCTAGCTCAGTTGGCAGAGCATCGGACTTTTAATCCGCGGGTCGTGGGTTCGAGCCCCACGGGGCCCACCGCACAGCGACGATCCGTAGCATCCGTCGGCTCATCCGGCCACCCCCTTCACTCTTCCTGCCGCATGCGCGAGGGTCGAGATGTTCCCGGAAAACGGGACTCTCCCCCACGGAAGGACGGATCATGACGAACCTCAACAGCCGAGTGGCATTCCTGGCGACCGACGGATTCGAGGACAGCGAGCTGACGAGCCCGTGGGAGGCCGTGACCGGCGCCGGGGCCAGCGCGACGATGGTGGCCCCCGAGGGATCGACCATCACCGGCAAGAACGGCCACGAGCAGAAGGTCGACCTGACGGCAGCGGAGGCGAGCGCCGAGAACTTCGAGGCGCTGGTGCTCCCCGGCGGTGTCGTGAACGCCGACCACCTGCGTCTCGACAAGGACTCGATCGCGTTCGCCCGCGCCTTCTTCGAGCAGCACAAGCCGGTCGGCGTGATCTGCCACGGCGCCTGGATCCTCATCGAGGCGGATGTCGTCAGCGACCGTACCCTCACGAGCTACCCGAGCCTGGCGACCGACCTGCGCAACGCCGGTGCGAGCTGGGTCGACGAAGAGGTCGTCGTGGACCAGGGCCTCGTGTCCAGCCGCACCCCCGACGACCTGCCGGCCTTCAACGCCAAGCTGATCGAGGAGATCGGCGAGGGACAGCACTCCGGCCAGACGGCGTGATGCGCTGACTCCTCCCGCACAGAGACGGCCGTTCCTCCTCGGAGGGGCGGCTGTCTCTGCATGCCCCCTGCGTCCTCAGGCGCTGCCGCGCGCCCGGTGCCGCCGGACGGCTGCCCGGTTCGCGCACCGCACCGAGCAGAACCGCTGCCGGCCGTTGCGTGTGACATCCGCCACGACCCGGGTGCACGGGTCCGCCTCGCACCGCCCGAGCCGGCCCATCCCCCGCGTCACCAGATGCAACGAGGTCCCCAGGCTGATGACCGCCCTCAGCACGAACGGCAGCGAGGGCACATCGTCGCGGTAGTGCAGGTGCCATCCTTCTCCGTCGTGATTCGTGAGACGCGGATACGCCGCGGCCGTGGCGAGGTGCGCGTTGAGCCGTGCCGCCCGTGCGTCGTGATCCGCCTCGTCGACGATCTCCAGCCAGTCGTCGATCACCGCACGGATCCGCTCGTGATCGTCGGGTGCGGGCGGGAAGGTCATGGTCATGCCCATCTCGAGCGTGCGCGCCTCGATGCCCGCGCGGTCGGCCGGCCAGTCGTTCGCGAGGGAGGTCGCGAGCAGCACGGCGTACTCGCCGTAAGGGTTGAGATGCATAAGGGCATTACATCACGCTGGAGGCATGACCTCGCTGCACACGCTCCCGATCCCCCGCATCCCCGCACACACGGCCGTCCACGAGCACGCCTGGCTCGTCGAATCGCGTCACCCCACGAGCGAGGGCCACGTGCTCTACGTGCGCTGCAGCGGCTGCGCCGCACGACGGGTCGACCTGCAGGCGCACCCGCAGCTCCCTCCGACGGCATCGAGCCGAGAACTCGGCGACGCACGCGGCTGAACGCCCGGACCACGCCGCGACGGAATGCCCTCGCGGGAGATCAGCCTCCCGCAGTCCGCTCGATGAGCGTGCGCACGGTGCGCAGGTTGCGCGCGGTGCCGGACACCCCCAGAGCGCGATCGAGCACCGCCGTGGTGAGGCGCGTGGAGTGCACACCGCCGTCGCCGTAGTCGATCCACAGATCGTCGCCGCGCAGAGCGAGTCGCTCCGCGGGGCGCCGTCGATCCTCGAGCTTCTCCAGCGCATCGGCCGCGGGCTCGCGCTCGAGGAACATCGCGTGCACGAAGCGCAGATCGCCCTCGGGGAAGGGCTGCGCGGCCTCGGAGGCCACGAGTTGCTCGTGGCTGCGATGGATCACCGGCGTGTCCACCTCGAACGCCTGGGCGATCGTCCGGCGCACGAGGGCACAGGCCGCGACCGGGTCCGCCGGCTCGTCGCAGAGGATGTTGCCGCTGGCGATGTAGGTCGAGACGCCGGTCAGGTCGGTCTCGGCCGCGAGGATCTCGCGCAGGCGGGCCATGGGCACACTGTTCCGTCCGCTGACGTTCACGGCACGCAGCAGCAGCACGCTGCGGCTCATGCGTCGGCGCTGTCGATCAGCTCCGCTCCGGCGTGCGCGAGCTCGGCGAGTGCCGACTCGCTCGATGCGGGCGCGACCCCCGCGGTGAGATCGGTCAACACGCGCACGCGGACGCCGTGCGCCACGGCATCCAGCGCGGAGGCCCGCACGCAGTGATCCGTGGCGATGCCGACGACGTCGGCGTGCACGACACCCGCGGCGCTCAACACGGCACCGACGGTCACCCCGGCATCCGTGATCCCCTCGAACATCGAATACGCCGGCTTCCCCTGCCCCTTGCGCACGTGATGGGTGACCGCGTCGGTCACCAGCAGGGGGTCGTAGTCGGCGCCCGACGTTCCGGCCACGCAGTGCACGGGCCAGGTGTCGACGAAATCCGGAGCCTCCGCGAAGTGACCGCCGTTGTCACCGTCGGCATCGTGCCAGTCCCGGGAGGCGATGATCAGGTCGTAATCGCCGGCATGCCCGGCCAGGAACTCGGAGACGGCGGAGGCCACGGCATCCCCGCCCGCGACGGCCAGGGCACCACCCTCGGTGAAGTCGTTCTGCACGTCGACGATCAACAGCGCTCTGCTCATGCTTCGAGAGTAACCCCGCCGCCGGCGCCCGTGCACGGGAAAGGCCCCGGGTGTCTGCACACCTCGGGGCCTTCGGAGCCGCTTGTCAGAATCGAACTGACGACCTTCTCATTACGAGTGAGACGGTTCGCACCGTTCAGCACCCCACAAACCCTTGAATTGCCGCCAGTCTATCCCTGAGATTGGGGAGATTGGTACACACGGGTGCACACATGGCGACAGTGCCGCCACCGGGCGCTCGCTCACTCGGCACGCGGCGACGGCGCTGCGGTTGAGGGCCGCTATGGTCGGAGCATGGAATGGCTCTCGGTGGTGTTGTCCGGCCTCATCGGTGTTGGCGGCTCGCTGGGAGGTGTCGCCCTCACCCAACGCGCGACGGCGAAACAGTCCGAACGGGATCGATCTCTCGCAGTCGAGGCTGAGCGCGGGGCTCACCTTCGACACGCCGCCCTCCTGGTCACGAAGCTCTTCAGCAAAGAGATGGATGAGACCGGAAGAATCCGGATCGACCGCGACGACCCTGACATTCGCGGGCAGATGGAAAAGGTCGACGCACTGCTCGAGGAGCGATTTCACGGGCCCGAAACGAGCGAGCTCAAGCTAGCTATCAGCCTCATCCCCGATCGCATAGCTCGCGACCGGCTCGGCCGCGTCCTCCGCGCCTACCATCAGAGCTTGTCTGTTGAAGGCGGTCTCGCGGGGGTCCATTCATCCATCATCGTTGGGCCGATCCTTCGAGCCGGGTACGAGGTCAGCGCGGCGTACGCGCGCGGCGAGGAGCCGGGGGCGGACGAACTAAAGCGGTATGAGAGGTTCACGCAGTGGCCGGGCGGGCGCGTGAGCACGCCCCAACCGGACGCGTAGAATTACGGCCTCGGCCGGAGAAGGGATACCGGCATGCCATCGAGAGGCCTCTCTCCCGAGATCGCGCTCAGCGTCCGACTAGACGCGATCTGCACCCGCAACCGATACGCGACAGATCCGGCCCCGGTCATCGCGGAGCTGCGCGCTACGGCCGACACCCGAGATGACATCCTGGCCGAGTCGGTCGGCATCTGGGTGGGGTACTTCGAGGACGACCACAACCGCATCCTGACGACCGCGCTCCGGGAGCTCCCTGGTGTTAAGCCGTGGATCGCTGTTGGTGCGCATCGCCGCGGGATGCCGGCGCACAGCACCCCGCGCCTGAGCTGACCGCGGACGCAGAAGAACCCCCTCCCTCGCCGGGTGGCGAGAGAGGGGGTTCATTCATGCGATGGCGCGCTTGACGATGAGTCGAGCGTGTCCTTCGTTCGGGAAGGTCACGGGGTCGTCGGTCCCGCGGCGCACCTTCAGCTCGATTCGATACGTGCCGACGGCAAGATCACCGGTGAGCGTGTGCTGCACGATGCCCTGCGCCTCGTCGACTACGGTCACGTCGAGCGGGATGGCCTCAGCCGTCCCGGCCAGCTCGGCGAAGAGCGCGACCGATGCTCCCGCGAGATCCGCGTTCGCCTTCCACCGCACTGCGGTGCGGTCTCCTGCCTTGACGACGGTCATGCGTCCTCCAACGTTCGGGTGATGGTCACGGACTCGAGCAGGCGCGGTGCGGCCAGGCCGACGAGGGTGCGATGCTCGGGGAATGGGTCGCTGCGTCCGGTCGCGCCCACACCATGCACCCGCAGTGCGGGCAGCGTGAGAGCGCCGACCCCGGCTGCGACGGGCGGCTCGGTCGATCCGGATGCCGCCACGGAGAGCGCGGGGAGCAAAAGATCCCCCGAGCCCGTTGCACCCGTGGGGGCGTCCGTTGATCCGAAGCCGGATGCGGTGGGCATCGGGAGCGTCAGGTCTCCGACCGCGACGAATACCGGCGGAGCCTCCGCGCCGAGACCAACGACCTGCAACGCCGGCAAGGTGAGATCGCCGACGCCCGTGTAGATCGGCACCGACGTAGATCCTCCGCCGGCCGCGGTGAGCGTCGGGAGCACGATAGCGCCGGCACCTGTCGATGTCGGGGCTGAGGTCGTTCCGGCACCCGCGGCTTCCAGAGCTGGGAGCATCAAGCCGCCCGATCCGGCGACACCGGGCGGCGTCGACGTGCCGGTTCCGGATGCCGTCAGGGCAGGGAGCGATATCCGACGTCCAGGCCGATACGGGCGCGACGACGCCGACGCCCGACACCTGGACCATGTCGGCGCCCTTGCTCATCGCGAGGTCGTACGCCGCCTGGGTCGGGACGATGTGCGCCCAGACCTTCTTGCCCTGCATGGCCGCGAGCTCGACGATGTTCCCGGGGCCGGTCCACGCGGTGCCCGCGGTGTAGTCCATGCCGAGGCAGTCCCACGACGCGGCCTGAGCAGCGAGGTTCCCGTTGTCGTAGTCGGCCTGGTACCAGTAGCCGGCCGTCTTGACCCTGCCGCCTTCGCCGCGTCAGCGAACGAGGTCAGCCCGCCGGCCCACTTCATGATGACGCGGGCCGGATCAACGGATGCGGCGACCATCGCGAGAAATTCTGCCTGGTGTGTGCCGACGCTGTTCTTCGGGTCGAGGACGAGCACGTGCGTGGTCCCGTAGCCAGCGGCGATGAAGTCCTGCCAGCGCATGAACGGCTGCGGCGCTTGACTGCCGACCGTCATCTGGTACGAGTTGGCCTGCGCCCACGTCATCGTCCGCACCTCTTGTGTGAGCGCCGGGTTGCCGGTCACCCGCGCGAGGTCGAGGTCATGGCATCCGAACCAGACGCCGTCGCTCGTGCGCTGCAGAGACAGCTCGAGCACCCCGTAGCCGCGCGCGGCGGCCGCGGCGTATGCGGCGAGAGAGTGCTCGGTGTACGACGCCGAGCCCCCGCGGTGCCCCCACGTCGCACCCTTTCGCTCGCGCATCTCGGCGACCGAGTTGAAGCCGCGCGGCGCGGATGCGTCCACCTTGCCGCGAACGAGCCACAGTGCGCTCTTCGGATCGGTTGGGTTGCCGCCGTTCCCCCACGCGGGCTGAAGCAAGGGCACGGCCGTGGTGTCGGTGAACCGCTTCGAGAGCAGCACCAGTCCAGTCCGCGAGCCGGTCGTCGATGAGTTGGGGGTGATGGGCGCCGGGGAGCTCCCGCCTGCCGTCTGCGCGATGAGGTCGACCGCGAACCCCGACGGTGTCGACGTCGGGGTCACGGAGACTCCACCGGTGAACTCACCGTCGAACAGAGCCACCGCCATGAACGGGAGCCCGCCGGCGTTGGTTGCGGGGAGGCTCGCGTCAGCGTCGTACGCGACGCCACCATCGATCAGGTGTGCGAGGTCGACGCCGCGGAGCACCCGCATCTTGCCGATGATGCGCGACGCCCCGGTGGAGAGGCCGGTGAACGTGTAGGACGTCGCGGTCTCGTCTGCGACCTTCGTGATGACCTTGATGAAGATGCCCTGCGAACGGTCATTCGGCACGGAGCCGAGCCCGCCGCGCTGGAATCCAGACGGCAGGCCGATCTCGCCGTTGCGCACTGCCTGTGACCGGATGGGCACTGCGAGGACGTCGCCATCCTGCAAGCCGCTGGTCGGCTTCGGGAAGGTGATGCGGTCGGACTGTTCCGCCAGCGGGAGCGGGTCGATCGCCGCGACCCAGTAGGGGTTTTCAGCCACGATCGACCCCCTCCTCAGCCTGCGGGCATCGTCACCGTGAGCGACGTGACGTTGATCGCGCCGCCCTCGATGATGGCAACCTTGTCGAGCTGCAGGTCGCCGCCGCCTCCGGAAGCCGTCACCGCACAGTCGAGCACCGTGTTGCCGGTGGAGTCCGCGATGCGTGCCCACGCGGCGGTGCCGGAGGCGTCCGCGGATGAGTCGCCGGCGATCGGGGATGCGGTCGCAACACCGGATGCGGCGTTCCCGAAGGCCGGGTCGGTCATCGTCAGGGTGCCGAGAAGGGTTCCCGTCGCGGCGGATGACGCCGACGCGGGCTGCGCGCCGGTATAGATCTTGATCGTGCCGGCGCCGCTCCCGGCATCGATGAGATCGACGATCGCATCAGTGGCCGCGGAACGAGTGGCCGCGGCGAGACGGACGGCCATCAGGCGCCCTCGACCGCTCGCGGCGCCTGCCAGGTGCCGTCGGTCCACTGCGTCATGACGACGACCCGCGCCTGCTGTCCGCTGGCGAAGATGGCGATGGCGGAAGAGAGCGTGGTGAGGCCGATCGAGAGCGCGGTGAGGATCTGCGTGTTCACGTCTTCGCCGTAGAAGCCGAGGAGTACGAGCGCCGGCGAGACGACAGTGCCGAAGCTGTAGACGGCGGCTCGCACGATGGCCCATCCCTGCGTTGCCCAGTCGGAGACTCGGACGTTGAGGAGGTTGAGGAGCGATGCGATCGCCCCGATGACGGCGCCGGCGATGATGAGCAGTTGCTCCCACGTCCCCTCGGTGCCGTAGCCGAACATGATCGCGAGAGGCGCGAGGGTGACCAGGAAGGCCTGGATGAGCTGACGCCGCTCGGCGGTGAAGAAGCGGGCAAATGCGTTCATGGTGTGGGATCTCCTTCTGGATTCTGAGTGTTGGGGTCGAGAGGGGTGACGAACCGGCAGGGGCCGGGAACGTCGCGAGTGGTGCCGTCGGTCATGACGAACTGCCACATGCCGTCGTCGAGGCACGCGATGCTCGCGATGCCCACGCCGGCGGCTCCGGCGGGGCCCGGAACGGTGGAGTCGGCGCCGCGCGCGCCGTCCGCGCCATCGGCTCCGTCAGCGCCATCGGTGCCGGGGGCACCTTCGTCGCCTTTGGGGGCGGTGCAGACCCCGGCTGTGAAGCACCGCTGAATGCCGTCGAGTACCTGCTGGGAGGTGGGGCCGGGGCCGCGCGCTCCGTCCGTGCCGTCGCGACCATCGCGGCCGTTCAGCGGCGTGACCGTGCTGACTTGGTCGGGTGCTTCACCTTCGGGTTCCACGCCTTCGGCGAGGAGCTGCTCGTAGAGACTCTGCGCGTTCTGCTGGGACGCGCTCAGTTGCACGCGAAGCTCGCTGTTCGCCACAGCAAGGTACGCGCCGCCAGCCCCGACGAGGAGGATGGAGAGGACAACGATGCCGGCTGTTGCCGTGCGCCAGAATCGGGTGCTGTTCACCGTGCTCATCCGATTCCTCCTTTCAGCGCGAAGAGGACCATGCCGGCGATGATCGTGCCGATCACGCCGAGGCCCGACAGTCCGATCGCGAACCACTGCTGCGCCTTCGTCTTGCGCTCAGCGTCACGGTCGTCCTCGAGCTGCTTGAGGCGTGAGTTCTGCCGATCGTCGGTTTCTTTCTGCGCCTGCTGGGCGGCGGCGAAGAGCGCTTGCGTGACCATGCCGGCCGTGACTTTGTCCACGGAAGAGCGAAGCTCGCGCATCGCACGCATCAGCTCCCAGCCGGTGGGTTCCGGCTCTGTCATCACCCGTCGACATCCGCCGAGAAGGTGACCTTTCGCATCGCGTTCTCGACGCCGTTCTGGACGGCCCGGAGGATCGCGGCGGGATCGGCGCCCTGCGCGGTCGCGAGCGACTGCACGGCGGCTGTCAGTGCGGCGTTCTGCGCCTCGACTCGCGCGGCCGACAGGCGCGTATCGGCAATCACCTGACGCATGCTCTTCTGCGTGCCACCGATCGTGATCGGCTTCGTGGCCTCAGCGATCCGGCCAAGGCTGTCGGAGATCGACGCGCCGTTGTCCTTCATGCTGTTCCCGCCGCGGAAGACCGCGTCGTGGAGCGCCTTGATCTGTCGCTCTGCTTCTGCACTCATTTCGTCCTCCTCGGGACTGATAGATCCGCCGCTTGCCGACGGGTTGTCGATGTGTCCGAGCGCGCCCCAGAAGGTCCAGTGCCACAGCTCGCCGAATGCCTCGCCCTCGCGGGTGATGTCGTGCTTCCTCGCGAGCACCTTGGCGCGCCGCGCCGCTGCCGTGTTCGAGTTGTAGGGCCACTTGAGGTCGTTCGATCGGCGGGCCTCATGGTTGCTCGAGCGGGGCGGGGCAACGGTGTCCGGGTGGATCTGGAACCACTTCCGCCCCTCCCACCAGCGGTATCCGTAGACGCGCCGGTTCTCGGGCGCCAGCGTCATCCGCTCGTACCAGAGGCGCTCCTGCACATCGGGCTCACGGTCCCCGGACAGCGAGACCATCGGCGGGTGTCCCTCGCTCACGAGCTCGTCCGACAGCGCGTCGAACGCGTTGCGTGTTCCGGCCGCGCGGTTGTACGCACCGCCGACGAAGCTGATTCCCATGGCTACTCCTCGTTGTCTGTCGTCGCCTCAGGGGGCGGCGGGATGATCCATTCGCCGCACGCGCCGCACTGGACTGCGCTTTCGGGCACCGTGAACTCGATACCGGCGTTCCCACACGCTTCCTGCGCACAGGAAACGGTGACGGCCGGGAGGATGGTCTCGTCCCCTGTGAATGGGTTCGTGATGATGAACATGCGTCACCCTCCCGCTGAGCTCTCGCCGGCCTGAGACGCGGACCAGTCGAGAGTTCCAGCCATCTGCGCCCCCGTGTAGCTGAAGAAGCGCGCTTCGAACGAGACGGCGGTCTTGTTGGTGATGTGGACCATGCCGACCGTGCTGTTGTTCACCGGAGTCGCGATCAGATTCGGTGGGACAGAGAATCGCCCTGCCGGGAATGTGACGGTGGTGACACCAGTTGCGGTGCAGATGGCCTGCCCGCGGGCTTCCGCGAAGGCAGACCAAGACGAGTTTCGGATGGAAGCTGCCGTCGCGATTCGGGTTGAGTCGCCGGCGTTGATCTCAGCCTGGGTTGCGAGCTCGGCGATCCCTGCGGTGGTCTCAGTCGCGATGTCGCCAGCGTCGATCACAGGGAGGCCAGCTTGGAAGATCTGGCCGGCCACGTCGAGCGCGCCCTGCTCCCAAATTTTCCCCACTCCGACGTTGGTGCCATTCATGTCCAGCGCGACCGCCGCGGTGGAAACGACCGTGTCCGCGACGTAGGCTCCGAAACGATCGTGAAGCTGCACCCGCACGTCCCACGAGCTCGTCGGCGCGAAGACTCCCCCGCCCGACATCAGGAACCACGTGTTGTAGCTCGTCCCCGCCGGGGTGATGACGTTGCGCGGTGTCCAAACGCTTCCGCCGCGGGGTCGGGTGAATGCCCGGACCGTGATCGCGTTCCTCTGCGTTCCGTTGAGTAGCGATGCGATCTGCCCGCTCAGGTCGACACGAAGGTACGCACCATCGTCGACGACAGCCCCGATGCTCGAGCAGCGCCGCGCCTGGTACGCCGTCACCGACGGTGGGGAGTAGGCGAGAACTGGGACCGGGGCCGTCCCCGAGCCAGTCCGGCCGCGGGTGTCGCTCACACGAGCGGTGATCGGCAGGTTACCCGGCGTCGTCACAAGCACACTCGCGCCTGCTGGCACGAGTGCGCCTTGGAACGTCACCTCGCTATCCGTGATGGTTGAGCCGTAGACGCCTGCGCCGGCGACGGAGAAGCTCGCGCGGGACATGCCCTGAACGAAAGCTCCAACCACGCTCGCGACGTCGGTGTTCTGATCCGAGACGGTCACACCGCTGACTGTGGGCACGACCGACGCGGGCGCCCGAAGAGTGAAGACAGTGTCGTACCTGCCAACGTAGGTCGAGCCGTTCCACGTCTCCGTGCGGATGAACCCGGTCGCCGATGCCGCGTCGGGGAACTTTTCGAGGAGCGAGAGCGGCGGCGTCCACGAGTAGCTCGTCGCGACGCCGTCGGCGATGGTCTCGTACACGCCTTGGAAGCTCAGCGTGAGCTTGTGGGTAAAGGAGGACGAAGCGCGATTGGTGTTGATGGTGACGGCGACGCCGGCATCGAATGGCGAACCCGGGGCGAAGGTCGCCCGAGAGGCGCGTGCGATCGCCGGCAGCGCCAGCGTTCCTGAGAAGAGTGTCTCGCTGATCGATCCGTAGTCGAGCACCATGCCGAATCGAATCGGCTCTCTGGTTCCATCCGCATTGTGAGGCACCTGCACGTCGTAGGGGCCGAGGCGCCAGCGAGTTGCCCCGTCTGAGAAGCCCGAGGGTAGGAACGGGGTGCCTGAGCGACGCGCGAACTCTTTGACGCCGGCGATCGTGCCGGCCTGATATCCCGCCCCGGAGAAGCCGGATCCAGTGGTGCCACCCGGACCGTTCTTCGCCACGAGGTAGCAGCGCACCGTGGAGTAGTTGCCGGCGCTCGACTGCGACAGCAAGTCACCCTCAACCTGGAAGGTCGTGGCCGGGCCGCTGTTGACCTCACTGATCCGGACGGTTCCCATCGGTTCCCCTTCCCGGGCATGACGGAGGGGCCAAGGCAGTGCGCCTCGGCCCCTCCGCGGTGTGTGCCTAGAGCGGGCGGATGATGGTCCGTCCCGCGCCGTAGGCGGTGAATAGGTGGTTGCCGATCTGTGCGGAGTCGAGACGCGCCTCGTCCGCGACGAACACTCCGCCCTCCCAGTACGAGACGACGACGTTGTTCTGCGTCATCTCGATCCGGTCAGGCTTCAGCCTCAGCTCGGACGCGACGTTCGGGTCGCCGATCGCGAGCCCATCGACGCCGAACCGATAGAAGGTCTGATGCCGATCGAGCTGCTGCCCGACCACGGACGCCGCCGCGGCCGCAGCAGATGCAGCGTTCGCCGCCCCGCTGGCGGTTGCTTGGGCTGTTCCGGCGGCGGATGACGCGGCCTCGGCCGTCGTCTGCGCACCGCTGACGCCATCCGCGACGTCCGCGAGCTCCTC
The DNA here is from genome assembly GCF_055361165.1 of Microbacterium sp. TW_SC_2. Taxonomy (NCBI): domain Bacteria; kingdom Bacillati; phylum Actinomycetota; class Actinomycetes; order Micrococcales; family Microbacteriaceae; genus Microbacterium; species Microbacterium sp. TW_SC_2. The sequence continues at coordinate 2,446,030 of NZ_CM143952.1, forward strand.
GGCCTGCTCGTTCTGCCGGCCCACGATGATCGTCACGCTCTCGTTCGCCGACAGGTTCAGATCGTCGCCGAACGTTGGTGAGACGTGGTTCACGCCGAGGGTGTTGGCCTCGACGTGCATTCCCTTGATGGTGCCCGCCGCGATGATGTCCTGCGCTGCGATCTGGTACGGCAACCACGTGGCACCATTCCAGATCCGGATCGCGATGATTGACGTGCCAGCAGAGTCGAGCACGTACCACTGATCGCCAGGGGTGAAGCGCTGCACGAAGCCGCCCTTGTAATCACCCTTCACGATGAGCAATTTCGCCATGCGGAGCCGAATCCCTGCGGCTCCCGTGCCGGCGCGCACGATCGAGAGATCGAGGCTTCCGGCCGGTGCGTCCGATGCGAGGGTGGACACTATGCGCACCACCTGTGGCGCACCGTTCGCCACGATGGTCTGTGCCCCTGACGGGTAGTAGAAGTTGCCCGTGCGACGGTGGGCTCGGACCGTGTAGCTCGTTCCGGCCACGTCGCCCACGATCTCGACGATCGCGAGCAGCGTTACCACTTCGCCAGCTAGTACTGCCGTCGTGGCTCCGGCGGAGAAGATGTACGGCGTCGAAACTCCGTTGCTGACCGTCTCGAAGGCGAGCGTCCCGTCCGTCATCGTGCCGAGCGCACCAGGGGGCGCGAAGCCCGTCGTCGCCGCGGGCAGCGGATTCGCTACCAAGTTCGTCGGGTTACCGACCGGCTCGGTCGCGCTGGTGTAGATCCGGTTCTTCCCGTCCGCTGTCATACGGATCGAGTCGATTGATCCGACGAGGTCCGGAGCGATGTCTGCGAGCGCTACGCCCTGCGACGTCGCCGAGGCGACGGCGGATATGCCGCCGACCCTGCCCAGGGTGTCGAACGATCGGAACCGCACGTGTATCGCGGCGCCGACCGGGCCGGACAGCGAACTTCCGCCGGCAGCAGAGAGCGTCGCGCCGAGCGTCGTCCACGGTCCTGTTGCCGAAGGCCCGGAGTCGACGATGATCCGGCCGAAGCCCGCGGGCATCGCCGCGCCAGTGCTTGAGAGACCGTCCCATCGGAACGAGATGCCCCCCAGGCCGGCGGTGAGGATCGGCGCCGAGGGCGCCGGGATCGCCGCCGGCGGCGCGGCTCCGGTGATCGACAGGCCGGCCGATGGATCGCCCCAAACGTCGAGGGTGGTGAGCGCGCGAGCGGAGATCGTCACCTGCCGGCCACTCGGAACGGTGAAGGTCGCCGAGGGAGCAGTGACGCGCTGCGTGTCCAGCCCGACACGGAACTCGTACTCAGCGACGTCGACGAGGCTGTCGTCGAGCGAACGCGTCACTGGAGTCCATGACGCCGTAACCGTCGCGATCGCTGACCCGTCCGCTGCGAATGCGGCCGTGTTCGACGTGATCGCGAGCCCGACGGGGGCTCGCGGGACGATAAGGCCCGGAATCTGGGGAGTGACGACGATCTCGGGAGACCATTCGCCGATCTGTCCAGCGAATCCGAGCGCCCGGACCTTCACGCTGTAGTTCGTCCCGGGAACCCATTCGCGCGCGGTGACCGAGAGGTTCGGAGTCGAGGCGAAGATTGTCGACTCCGATGCCCCGGATCGCACCGACACCTCGTAGCCGCTGACGTCGATCTCCGACGCGTCCATTGCGACCACGACGGCGTCCCATGCCAGCGTCACCTCGGCCTGGGCGGTGCCGTCAGTCCGCCACGACCCTGCGTTGGCTTCGATGTGGAGACCCGTCGGCGCCGCCGGCGGCGACATCGTCGCGTTGCCGACGGGGAAAGTCTGCCCGCTACCTCCGATCGTGCCGCCGATGGAGCCGGACACGACTCGGCGGGCGAGCTTGGCCTGTGCGGTGGTGAGCTTGTCCCCGACGATGACGCGGACAGTGGTCTCGTCCTGGACGGTGACGATGATGCCCACGACTCGCTTCGGCTGCTTCCCATGGCGGGTACGAGTGGTGACGATGTCGCCGATGTTGAAGTCCGTCCACGGGACCGGCATCCCCTTGGTGAGCGCGTACTCGAATGAGTACTCACGCTTTGCGGTGCGCCCGTCCAGTAGCGTCGGCTGGGCCAGCTTCGTGGCGGTGGAGTGCTTGTCCACGCCGGACTGGGTCATCGTGGCTTCGAGCCGGCCGAACCGTGTGGGGGCGCCTGTATTGGTGAGGTACAGCCAGTTCGGGGTCTTCTCCGGAACCACGGTCAGGTGGGTGAAGACGTTCTTGAACGACGTCCTCGCAGGCTTGCGAATGAAGCCGGGCCCGCCGAAGACCACGTTGGTGCGGACGACTCCGCCAGTCCCGACTCGGAACATCCGGAGTTTCCGCCCCTCGGTGCGCCAGTCGCAGAGCCCTTGAAGGGTCAGCGTTTGCAGCACGCTCGAGAGCGGCGTGAGGAGCTGGAAGGGGAGATCTTCCTTGTCGTCGGCGGTCCAGTTGACTCCGGCAGAGTCCTTGAGCGTGGTGAAGTCCACCTGAATGGATGGCCCCCACCCCCGGTTCTTGGACTCGAGGATCATCCCCGCGAACACGCCGCCGGCGTTCTGCGCCTTGTAGGTGCGCGTGCCGTTCTTCGCAGATGACGTCCAGTGGAGGTAGGTGCGGGCGAGCATCCACGGGACGTATCCTTCGCCCGAGTACTTCACGGTGCCCGTGGCGTCGCTGTCGTCGCCATCGTCCTCGTCGACCATGAAGAGCTCGTCGCGGAGGCTCGGGTTCGTGGTGTCTTCGACGGCAACAACAAGCGGCGCGTCGAGTCGGCCGGCGATGTCCTCAGGGACCGTGAAGCTGAGGGTGGCGGTCGACGACTCTGACTGCGTCACCTGAATGGATGAGGTCTTCAGAACTCGGCCACGGGTCGCCCCGTCGTCGCTCATCAGCCGCAGTCGGATGGTTCCCATCGCGTCTCCTTACAGTGTGTGTGCGTTCTTCGCGCGCACCGCCACCTCAGCGCCGGTGCGCGAGGTTGACGTGATCGTTAGCTGCGCGGACCTGATGCGCGGGTCCGCCGCGCCCAGCTTGGGAGTGATTTCGAACCATCCGCGCGGCCCGCCGAAGTCGACTTCGCCGGAGACATCGGTCCCGCCCACCCACGTGTCCGTGCTCGTTACGAAGCACCGCCCGGTGGCGGATTCGAAGCGAGCGTACGATCCGGCGGGGACCGTCGGGAAGGTCACCCATGCGCCCGACGGGTCGGTGACCTGCACCCCGGCCCCTGCGCCCTTCAGGCGAACGATGGCGTCCTGGATGGGTGCGGAGATGCCAGCGAAACCGGTGAGGCTGACCGACGCCGACGAGAGAACCACCGCGGGAGTCGTCTCGAGCTTCGAGCGCCAGAATGCCCCGGTCACCTCGACGATGAGCGTCGCGTCGATGAACTGGTTGCGAGCGTGCACCCTGTCGATGCTGTTGGAGGCGAAACGAGCGACCGCTTCGACGCTGACGTCGTCATCGCGGGTGAGCACCAGGCGTGACGCTCCGAAGAGCGCCATGAGTGGTGCCCACCCGGACGGCGGCGTGCCGACCTTCAGGGGGTAGAAGGTCGGCTGGATCGTCGTCGCGGTCGCTACCGTTCCGTCGCGTCCGCTGATCTGCGCCTGCCCGAGCGTCGCTTCTACGCTCGCGTAGGGCACAGATCCGGGCCGGAACAGCCATCCGAGATCGGGGTTGTCCAAGGGAATGCCGTTGACTCGGATCATCCTGCTACCTGCCCTGCGAGCTGAGCGGCTTCCCATGCCTCCTGTTGGAGATCACGGACGACCGGGTTGTGGATGTGGAGTGCGACGCGCGATGTTGACTCGCCGCCTTCTGCCCCGAGGGTCGGAGCAGAGCCGGTGACACCGCTGAAGTCGATGGCCGCGACCATCGACCGGCGGACGCCGTCTGCGTTGCGCTTGATGCCGACAGCGACACCCTGGACCAGCGGCGCGCCGATCTCGCGCTCTGTCCGCCGAGACGGAGAGTGGATGTCTCCCTCGACGCGAGCGGCGCTGACCGCCCGGCTGACCGCGGATCGCGCTTCACGTGCGACCATTCCGCTTCCTGCCGCGACGCCACGTGCGATACCGGCCATCATGGCGACGCCGATGAAGACGAACCACCCGCCGGCGCCGGACAGGGTGCCGGCGACAGCTCCTCGAACGCCACCGAATGCCGATACGACGGACCCGCGCGAGGCGAGCGCACCGCTCTGCATTCCGAGCATCGTCGCGGAGCCGGTCGGCTGTAGCCACGTGCTCGCGCCGGCCATGGCAGTGCGGAGCACGCTGCCCATCCCCGCCATGGTGGTTGTGATCGTCGGAATCTGGGCGTCAATCCCGAGCTTCATGCCGCCGATCATCGACGTGCCCGCGGGGGTGAGCCACGACTCCGACCCGACCATTCCGCGGGTGACAGCATCCTTCGTAGCGCGCATCGAGGTTTCCAGCTCAGGAAGTCCCGCCGTGATGCCCTGCGCGAGCTGGCGAGAGAATCCGCCGCCACCACCGGTGCGACCGCTGCGATCGGAGCGGTTGATGTCGAGTGCGTCTCGCGCGTCGTCGGCGAGATCCCCGAGCTCGGACATGATCTTCGCTCGGGTTGCCAGGTCGACAGACCAGAACTCGCCCATCCAGGCCTTGTTCTTGCTCCCGCTGTTGAACGAGGTGCGAATGCGCTCGGCGATGCGCGTGGCCTCCGCGGCGACTGTATCTGCCGCCTTCGGGTCGAACGTCGGGTTGGGAATCGTGATGTTCGCGTCCCGGAGCACGTCCTCTGCCCACAACCGCATGTTCTCCGTGTTCCCTGGGGCGAGGTTGAAGTCCGTGACTTCCTTCCACATCGCGGCCGCACCATCGGCGCCGCCGGTCTTCCACGCGTCCTTGACCTTCGACACGACGTCGTCCAGATAGCTCTGCTCGACGGGGTTGAGGTCTTTGAGCGTGATCCCCTGCTGAAGCTGCTCGTTGATCTTCGCGGTGACCTCGGGCGGAATGCCCTCGATGTCACGGAAGCTCGCCACGAGTGCGTCAGCGGCACCCTGCCCCTCGGAGGCGAGCACCTGCTCGTACTCGGACATGAAGACGGTCGCGATGCCACGCGCCTTCTCGCCCACCGTGAGCCGACTGTCGTTCCAGTACCGCTCGAAGTCGAACTTGACCTCGACCGTGAACGGGTTCCCGTCATCCGCCTGCTTGAACTGCCCGAGCTTCCCAAGCTGGCCGAGCGCCTTGCCGCCGGCGATGTCGGACCCCATGAACTGGCGGACAGCGTCGAAGAACTCGCCGTTGGACTTCGACCAGTCCCCCAGCGCCGAGATCCAGTCGCCGAGCGTGTCGATGAGGCTCGCGAGGATCGGGGCGATGTCGACGAGCGCGTCGGCAAGTCCGACGAGCGCGTCGATGAGAACGGGACCAACCGAATCGGCGAATCCCTCGAGCGCCGGGCCAAGCTGCTGGGCGATGTTGGTCACCGCGTCGCCGAGCGTCTCGAGCACACCCGAGTTGCGGATCGAAGAGATCACGCTGTCGATCGTCGGCATCAGTTCCGCGAGCACCCCGACGGCTGTCGGCAGGAGCGTGCCCGCGATGTCGCCGAGCAGACCGAGGAACCCACCGAACGTCGATGCGATGGCCGGCAAGTGCGGCAGGATGCCCTCGAGCGCACGCACCAGGCCGTTCGATAGGTCCGTGAGTCCCTTATCGACCGTGGGCTGGTTGAGAGCGTTCGCCGCACCTTCGATGAGACCGCCGAGGAAGATGCCAGCAGAGCCGATGAACTTCTCGAAGGACTTGTCGAGGTCGACGACTAGGCGACCGATCGCGCGCACAGCGTCGCCGAAGGCACCCATCGCGACGCGCGCTCCACGGAACACCGCGGTGAGGCCGCGCTGGAAGTCGGCGCCGTTGACGACGCGCTCCCACGTCTGCATCATGTCGGCGAACCCGGCGAGACCCTGGGAGCCCGCGGCTTCCGCCGCCTTCCACAGACCGGCGAACACACCGGAGATGCCAGTGGTGGCATCCCACAGGTCGTACATGGAGGCAATCGCGCCTTCCATCCACCCTTCGAGCCGGCCGTCGGTCGAGATGGCCTCGAGCCAGTTGTCGAAGGTGTTCGCCTGGCGGACGAACCAGTGGGCCAGCCGGGGCGTGTACTTCGCCGCGATCTGGGAGAGGGACGTCATCGCGCCGGCGAACGCGGGTGCGCCCGTCGACAGGATGCGCCAGCCCTCCGCGATGCCGGAGAAGATCGACTCGAGCCGGCCACCGTCGAGCTCGACGGCGAACGCGTTCGCGAGATCGCCGCTGAACTGGCCGATGCCCGTGGAGAGCTCCTTGAAGGCGTTGCGGAGCTGCGGCATGAGGCCGGTGACGAGATCAAGGATCGGCTGACGCGCCTTCGACCAGAATCCGGTGTTGATGATCTCGCCCAGCTCGGACATGTCGTCCTTGAGGGGGGCGAGCTCCTTGCCGGTGTTCCGTAGGGCGACGATGAGCGCCGTGACGGAGCCGACCGCGTTCAGAAAGAGCCCCGGGATCACGAGCGCCGCCGGCAGGATCGAGAACAGCCCTTGTCCGATGCCGACGAGCCCAGAGGTCGCGGCGAACAACGCGGCGACGAGGGACGTGATGCCGGTGGTCCAGCCGAGGATGGACGGGAGGTTCTTGTCGAGGTTCTTCATCGATGTGGCGAGGTCGTCGATCCACTGCCACGACAGGCGCGCGCCGGAAAGCGCGGCGAGGGTGACGAGGGCGTCCGTGACCGACTTCTTGCTGACGCGGACGATCAGGTTGACGAACCGGTCGCGCGAGACCCAGGCGAGCTGGCCGGAGGCGGCGAGCGTGTGCGCGGCCGCGGCGATGTTCACCTTGTTGCGGGACGCGCGCGACACCATGTCGCGCACCTCCTTCTCGAAGCGCTCCTTGTTCTTGATCTCGGCCGCGATAGCGACGCGGATGTCGCTGAACTCATCGAACTGGGCCTGGATGGAGCGACGGAGCGACTTCTTCCGGAGCCGTGCCTTGTCGACGTTGACCTGGACGTTGACCGCGGCGTCGAGACCCTTGAACTCCTCCATTTGCCGGCGGATATCGGCTCGGATGGATGCGTTGTCGAGCTTCGCCTTCGAGACGCGCACCGTCATCGACGTGCTGCGCTCGATCGCCTCGAGGCGACGCTTCAGATCACGCCGAAAGTCGTTGGTGTTCGGGATGACGCGGATGGACAGTCGACCTACGTTGCGTCCGGGGTTGGGACCAGCCATCCGCGCCACCTCTATTCAGTTAGGAATTTCTCGAGCGGTCCGGAGAACAGCTCGGCGAGCGTCTTCGGCTCGAACGTGGTCGGCTCCTTCTCGGCGCCGGGGTACTCGATGAAGAGACCCGGGTCCGGCTCGCCCTTGGACAAGCCCTGGACGACGGCGGCGAGGAGGTTGTAGGTGCGGACCGCGACGACCGTCGCCGCATCCCACCCCTGCAGCTCGGGTGACCCCCCACGGATCGCGTAGACGCGGGAGTGGGGGTTCAGCACGAGATGGTGAGTGAGGTAGATCACGTGCCGAGCGGGCTGCTTGCCCTCCCACACGTGATCGATGTTCAGACCGCTGTAGAACTGGGCCAGGTCGGCGCGTAGAGCTCCGTGAGTGTCGAGTTCGTCGATCAGCTCGCGGAGCTCTTGGATTCCCCCAGTGCATCCTGGTAAGTGCCGAAGAGGGCCATGAACGTCTCCTGGTCCTTGCCCTCCGACCACACGGCGTACGCCTCGGGGTCTTCGGCGATCGACTCCGCCCACTCGTCGATCGACGCGACGAAGTCGTTGAGCTTCTGAAGGCGCTCGATGTCCTGCGGCTTCGAGGTGTCGAACTCGAGCGGGCCGTCGCTGTCGCTGTCGAACGCGCCGGACTTCACGGCGTCGAGCACGAGGTTGTCGAACGCGTTCTTGTGGCGCAGACGGAAGCGGAAGGCGGGGCGGAGCGGCGGCAGGTCGACGAGCAGCGCCTCGCGGATCTCGCGCGCTTCCATCTCGGCGTCGAGCTGCTCCGACGGAGTCAGCGCCGGCTTCTCGGCAGGCGTGTTGGATGCGGTCTTCGCGGCGGGCTTGGTGGCCTTGGCGCGGCGATCCTGCGGCTGAGTCTTGGGAGTAGTCATGGCAGACCTCTTTCATGCGTTGCAGACCAATGAGGGAACGTCCCCCTGGGCGGGTCTGCGGCTCTGCACCCAGGGGGACGGTTGTGGGGGCTACGCCGCGGCGAGCCCGGTCTTGAAGATCTGGAACACGCCAGCACGGCCCTCGACGGACGGGATGATGGCGTTGCTCGCAGACAGAATCGACACGCTGAGCGGCAGCTCAAGGAACTGCGCGGTGTCGACGGACGGCGCGTCTCCGAGGGAGACCTCCGTGTTCGGAATCCAGAAGCCGACCGAACCGGTCGTGTCCTGGAAGTAGAGGAAGAGCGCCGCCGAGATGGGGCGCGGCGAGGCCACGGTGTAGCCGCCGGTGCTTGCGTCGAAGTCACCGTTGAACGCGAGGTCCAGGGTGGTCTCGTCGAACTGCAGCGCCGCGACGGTGACGCCCCACTGGGTGGAGCTGGTCGTGGTGCGCACGCCGTCGGCGAGGAACGTGTCGAGCTGTTCCTTCTCGCCACCCTCCTTCGTGAAGGCGATGGTGTTCTGCTTCGACGTGTGACCGAGGTTCTTCCACGGCGTGGGGCCATCGGCCTGAAGGTTGAACGCCGTGAGCGGCGTTGCCGGGGGCTTGGTGTTGGCCGGGGCGTGGAACACGGTTCCGTGCCCGGGGATTACGAGTTTGGTTGCGTCAACGGACACGGTTCCTCCTGGTGGGTGTGCAGACCCGCCCCGAGGGGCGCAGAAGGACTAGTGGTTGCGGGCGGTGATTCGCCATGACCCCGTGTACTGGATCACGACCTTGTTCTCCATCTGCGCTTGCCCACCGACCCGGGAGAAAGCGGAGATCTCTTCGTCGATGGACTCGACAGCGCCGACCCCGGGCACGATGCCCTTCGTCGGGTCTTCCCATCCCCAGACGCCCTTGTAGACGGCGGAGACGAGATCCCAAGCGGTCTCGGGCTCGGCGAAGATGTTCAGGGTGAGCGTCACGGCCCACAGGCCGTTCGCGTTGCCCTCCTGTGAAGTGAGGGAGAAGTGCGTCACGAACGGGATTTCGGCGAAGGAGCCGATATCGAGGTCGCCCGCGACGGTCGCTTCGGGCGGAGTGATCTCGCGCACGAGCGTGTTGAAGAGCTGATCGTTGTCCAGCAGGGACACGTCGAAGCGGCCCATCAGCTCATCATTTTCAGAGCGCGGCCCATGATGTGCTGGCCGGGCACCCAGCTCACCCGACGGGCGTTCTTGTGCCGGACCATGTGGCCCCACTCGATTGCCGGGGAGCCGGGGTCGTCGGAGACGATGAGACGGTCGCTGACCCGGCGTCCGTTTCCGCTGATACCGGGGGCGGTGATGACGCTGAGCTGTTCCATGTAGGCGCCCGTCTGGCGGTGCGCCGCGGCGACGCTTCGGACGGTGCGGAGACCGCGGTTCGCGGCGTCGTCCATCTCCCGCGAACCCCCTGCGATGATCGCGGCCTGCGTGCCAGCGTCCTTGTTCACGAATGCGGACATGCGATCACCCCAGGTTCTTGAGCCACTTGACGGTGACTCGGTGGTGTCCGGTTCGGCGCGAAGCGGAGTGCTTCTGCGGTGCGCCGACGGTCTCGTACAGAGCGCCGTCCCAGATGACATGCGAGTTCACGTCGCCGGGCCAGAGTTTCGAGCGGATGATGGCGAGGTCGACGACCTGAAGGCCGAGGGTCTCGACCTCTTCGGAGGATGACCAGTCGCGAACGGGCTCGACCATGCACTTCACGGGGATGAGCGACCCGACGTTCGCCATGACCTGCAAGCCGCGCTCGTTGCGCGTCATGGAGCGGTTCTGGACCTCGACGGTGTGCGGCGCGCGTCGGGTGAGGAGCGACATCAGGGCCATCCCCTCTGCCGGGCGACCGTGGCGGTGCCGGCGCGGCCAGACGTCTTCTTCGCGACGCGCCCGGTGAGTGAGCGCTCGTCGATGTCGCTGAACCAGATGTAGCCGGATGCGGCGAGGGCTTCTCGCTCATATCCGTACTGGCCTTCGTTCTCCTTGCGGAATCCGTCCTCGTTGCCGAAGACGCGGGCGGCGACGCGGACGACGACCGCTTCGTATAGGCGGAGGGTGAGCGTGCCCGCCTCGAGACGATTGGAGACGATGCTCCCCCAGCGGCCCTTGATCTCGTCGACTACCTCACCGAGTTTTCCCTCGATGTACTCGTCGTCGAGCTCGGCGAGATCGACCGTGCTGTACTTCGGGATCGCGTCGGGCTTCACTTCGGGGAGCATCGTCATCCGATCACTCCCCTGCGGACTCGATCGCGGCGAGCAGCTCGTCGTCGGTCAGGTCGCCGGCGTCGGGGATGCCGTGCGCCGTGGCCTTCTCGATCAGCTCGTCGCGGTCAGCGTCTCCGGTGTCAGCCGCCTTGGCTGCGGACGCGGCGCGGTGCGCACGGATGCGCGCCGCGATCTCGGCCTTGGAGCCGGCCTTCGCGACCTCGAGGGTGCCGGCGATGTCACGAAGCTCGGCGATGCCGAGGTCGGAGAGGTCGTCCTTCTCGACGGGGTCGCCGGACGGCTCGGGCTTCGGGGTCGACGCGGGCGTCGCCGCGACGACGGGGGTCTTTGTGGGCTCGCCGGGCTCGGGAGCGGACTCGAAGAGCGCGGTGTTCGTCACCCAGTCGGGTGCGACGTCGCCCGGGCCGGCCGAGACGAGCAGGCCTCCGACGAGTCGAGCGACGTGGGCGTTGAGGATGTTCTGCTTCTTGCTCATGGGCGTTCTCCTTGAACGGGAATGGGGCGGCTCCCGAAGGAACCGCCCCACAGCGACCGGATGGGTTACGCGACCTTGAGGGACGCGGTGTTGTCGGGCGACTGCACGACGGGAAGCGCGATCGCCGAGACGAGCACGTTGTAGCCCTCGGGGTCGTGCGTGTGCGTCGCACCCGAGAACAGGCCGGCGGCTTCGGCGCGGCTGATGCCGTTCTCCGGTGCCCATGCCTCAGCGGTCACACCGGTCAGGGTGTTTCCGAACTGCGAGCCGGAGAGCATGACGATGCGGTCCGCCGGGAAGAGCGACTGCTCCACGCCGAGGCGGTTGACGATCGTCTGCTCGTTGACGCGGACCTCGCCGTAGCCCCAGTCGCGGAGCACCGACCGCACGTCCTCCTCGCTGACGCGAGAGGGCAGGTCGCTTCCGCGCTGCGTGACGAGCTTGATGATCTCCACGTTCGTCTGGAGCATCGAGAGGATCGCGCGGGACATGATGACCGACGAGATGCCCTTGCCCATGACGGCACGCATGCCATCGAGGTCAGCGACCGGGTCAGCGCCGGCCGCGGCCCACAGGGTGGGCGCGGTGCCGGACTGTGCCGCCTTGCGACCGAAGTCGATGACGATGTTCATCTCGCGCTCCTGGATGGTCACGCGACCGTCCACGATGGCCTCGACGCCGGCGAGCACGAGACGCGAGCCGACCGCCTGAGCGGTGCGCTCGGCGCGACGTTCGAACGCCGCGCCGATCGCGTCCTCGAGCCCCATCATCGAGAGCTGCTGGTGCTCGTCGACCGGGATGCGGATCGAGATCGGGGGCAGCTTGCCCTCAGCGGTCTGACCGCCGCCGAGCTCGCCGACCTCGGACTCGGTGTTCCAGCTGCGGAACGAGGCCGCGGACGGGAGCACAGACTTGCCGACGCTCACCGAGTAGTTCAGCGTCGGGGACGCCTCGAGAGGCAGCAGACCCGCGATCGCGAACGACTCGACGTGAAGGCGGAAAGCAGCGCGGGCGTAGGCCGTGAGCTGCGCGGGGGTGCGGTAGTTCTTCGAGAACGCCATGTGTCAGTCCTCCACGTGGGTGATCGAGACGCTCGTCTTCGCCGTCTTCACGGTCGTGCGCTGAGCGGCGATGGGCAGGAGCGAGGGCTTGACGATGCCGTGCACGAGGCGGGCGAACGTCGGCTTGGCCGTGGACGGGGTGTCCCCGAGCACGATGCCCTCGTTGTCGTTGATGTAGCCGGCGAGGGTGCGACGCGGGTCGCTGTCGTCGGCTCCGGCGGTGGCGCTGTACGGGCCGTACAGGCCGTTGGCGAGCTTCGCGACCGCGACCCCCGAGGGGATCGTGTTCTTGTCCTGGCCGGGGATGTTGTAGTGCGTTCCCGAGGTGAACGCGCTGACGTCGAGCTGGCCGGGTCGTGCAGCGTCTTCACCGTGGGACGACGTGCGCCAACGGGTGTCCTGCTTCACGCCGGTCGCACGGGTCTGGATCTGGAAATCAGACATTGTGTGTGCCTCCTTAGGCGGTGTGGGGTTTCTTGGCGTCGTAGATGGCCTGCTCCAAGGCTGCGACCGAACCGGTCGCCCCGGGTGCAGGAGTGAGGCGCCCCTGGTGGTCCTGGTTGAAGCGCTCACCCCAGCTCGACTGAGGACCGTTGCCGCCCGCCGAACCGGTGGACTGTGCGAACGTCTGGACCTTTGCGGCGTCCAGTTCTCCGTTGTCGCCGATGAACTTCGTCAGATCAGCGAATCCGATCGCGGCGTCCACGCGGGCCGTCGCCTCTTCGAAGGACTCATCCGCGCCCTTGGTGAGCGCGAGAAGCATCCCGCGCACCCCCGAGGCCAGGTGTGTGCTCTTGCCCTCGGCGATGCCCTCTGCACGCGCGGCGGACTTCGCCTCTTCCATGGCCCGCTCGTTGTCGCCGAGAGCGTCGAGACGCGCCCGCTCCGCGACGTCCCGGGCGTTTTGCAGCTCTTCGACGGTGCCGAACTGCGCGTACTGCGAGACAGTGCGCTTGTCGGCATCGCGGAGGTACTGCCACTTCCGGGCTTCGTAGCGGAGTGAGGTGAGCTGCTGCTCCACCGGCATGTCGTCGCGCTTCACGCCCCGCGGGAAGCCCCGCTTGGCGAGGAACTCCTCGTCGGAGAGCTGGTCGTCGGCCGGCAGGAAGTCGACCTCACCCGAACCGGGTGTCGTCGCTGCCTCAGCGCCCGGAACCGGGTCGATGTAGCGGAACTGCGGTCGGTGCCAGGACGGAGCGAACTGGGGACCGAGGATGCGGGTGGGCTGGTGTGCGGACATGGTGGATGAGCCTCCGAATCGGAAGGTGGAACCCGCCCCGGATCGGGGTGGGAGGTCGTGGGGTCAGCCGAGGTTCGATGTGGCGCGCGCGATGAGCGTTCTGTACCACTCGATGGCCTTGTCGATGTCTTTCACGGCGACCGGCTTGTTGCCGCCGGTGATGTCGCCGAGGTTGGTGCCGAGTTCTTTCGCGTCGCGGAGGATGCGGATGCCGCGCTCGGCGGTGGCGAGCTGCGCTTGCCACATGCGGCGCTGATCATCGGCGGTCATCCGCTTGAAGTGCGTGAACGTCTTTCGCTTCGAGTCGCGATTGACCTTCGCCAGCGTGCGGAACGCGTCGCCCTTGCGGGTGAGGATCGGACCGAGCTCGCCATGCTCGCGCACCTGCACCGTGATCCGCTTGAGGTCTTCGGCGTACGTGGAGCCGGCGGCGTCGTAGATGCGGGCCAGGTCGGCGTCGTTCAGACGCAGACCGAGGTCTCGTTCGGCCGTCATCGGTGAGATGGTGCACTTGCACAGGTCGTGCAGCGGCATCAGCTCGGACTTCCGGTAGAAGCGCGAGGCCGCGACGATGCAGAGACCGCATGTGCCGGTCTTCGAGAACTCCGGGTGGATGACGCGGCGGTAGCCGATGACCTTCGGCGCCGCCCACATGACCTTCTGGGCCTCATCGCGCGCGGTGGCGGCGATGTCGTCGTTGACGAGCGACGTGAGCCGGTCCTCGAACGTCTTCCACTCTTCGTCGGACACGCGGTCCGGCCAGTCGAGCACTCCAGTCTTGGCATCCGTGTGGAGCTTCCGGATCTTGTGCTCGAGCTGGCGCGCGGGGCGTCGGTAGACCTCGACGGTCAGTGATCCGCCGCGCTCGTAGGTGTCGACGATGGGCGGGAGCGAGTCCGGCATCGCGTCGATCATCGCGAGCTGGCGGAGCATGAACGCCCGGGACAGCCGGCGCGCCCGTCGCGAGGCGATGTCGACCTGCACGGCGGATGCCGCGGCCGCGGCGTTCACCATGTCCGGTCGACCCCACCACGTGAAGGGGAGCCAGATACCAAGGAGCATCCGGAGGAGCGCTTCGACGATCGTCGCCTGTTGGGCGGCGTAGGTCGAGACGAGATGCTCGTAGCGGATGTCCTCAGTCGTCGCCACGGTTCGCTCCTGTCACCGCCGCCGCCTCCGCGGGGGTGCCCGCGAGTGCGAGCGCGGCGTTGAAGGCGTCTTCGGTGCGGTCGGTCGCCGCGGTGCGGCGTTCCTGGGGCGTCATCTCGAACACTTCCGCGTCGATGTACGCCTGGGGTGCACCGCCTGCCTTGAACTTCGGCGCGGCTTCGGCCTTCTCCGCGAGCGTGGCCGGGTTGACCTTCGCGAACTCGACCTGGATCTGCGTGAACTCGGCACGCGACGTCTCCCCCTCGATGCGGAGGGACTGGGACATCGCCTGAGCGAGCGAGACACCAGTGACGCGGTTCATGCGGTTGACAGCGTTGACGAGCGGCTGATGGGAGATCTGCGACCCGAGAGCAGACTGGTTCGCGTTCGACGAGTCGAAGAGACTCATCGGCGTGCGGGTGATCGTGCAGAGGTCTTTCAGCTCGTCTTTGCGCGCCTCATAGATGGGGCGCACGTCGGTGGCGGCGGACTCCCACATCTTCGCGCTCGACGGGAGCGTCCACAGGGCCGCGGGGCCGGTGCGGAACACTTCGTCGTAGTCGATTGCCTCGCCGGCCTTCGGATGATCCTCGGGGTAGACGTCGTCGAGATCCGCCATGACGGCGCGCTGGCGGAAGGACTGCATGACGATGAGGGTCAGCGCGTTCAGCGTGATCTCGTTGATGCGGTCGAGCGTGTCCAGGTGCTTCTCGTAGATGCCGTACCCGTCGGGAGTCGCGAGCGGCGTGACGAGACTCTCGTCGATCGTGCCGGTGCGAATGGGCCCGGAGACCCACGTCCAGTCCGACGTGACGCTCCACACGGTGCCGTCGGAGGGCAGCGTGGGCACCGAAGTCGACCGGTAGGCGACGCGGTAGTAGCCGGGGCGGAACAGAGTTACTTCCTCGGTGCGGAGGATCGCGTTGTAGCCGACGTTGATCGCGGCGCGCGTGACCCACGGGAACCGGGGGTCTTGCTCGCTGATCGTCGTCCACTCGTTGGCGATCTGCCACAGCGCCTTGCCTCGAGGGTCGGGCGTCGTCGTGATGTACGCGCGTCCGAAGTCTCCGACATCGTTGAACAGCGGCACCGACTGCATCGCCATGCGCGAGCGGTCCCAGATCGCCTGAGCGACCATGTCGCCGTTCTCGTCGCCCTGAGCGGACGTTCGGAACGCGACCACTTCCTGACGGTCAGTGCGGGCATCGCGGAGAGTCTCGGCGACGTGCAGGCGCGAGCGGCGGCAGAACCGCCAGTACTGCTCACTCGTCGCCGAGTCCCACGTGTCCGTCGGGAGCAGCGCATCGCCATCGCGATACGTGCTCAGCTTCTTCATCCGCGGCAGACCTTCGCCGAGGCGATTCGCCAGGCGGACGAGCCACCAGTCATCAGAGTCGGGGATACCGGCATCTGTCAGCACTATCCACCTCATTTCCCCGGGATTACCGGACTCGGCGAGCCGTGCCCGTCCGCTTCTTGAACTGCTTCTTGTACCGAGCTCGGCCCTCGACCGCGAGGCACATGCCGACCGCGGCGTCCATCTTTTTCGACGACCCCTTGCGGTCCTTGCCGATGACGTCGCCGGCAGATCGCTTCCACCTGCTCGCGTTGAGCACGTGGCGGGTCAGCACCTTGTGGTTGCCGTGGAACAGCTCGCCAGACTTGACGGCCGTCTCGGTGCGCTCGACGACTTTCGCCATGACCGTGTGCTGCGCCGTCTCGAATGAGATCGGCTTCGCCTCGGTGGCGCGCACGAGGAGCTCAGCGCCGTACTTCGTCTCCCAGCGGTCGACGTAGTCACGCCACAGCGGCGGGTCGGCCAGGAACGCGACGACCCTGAACTTCTTGAAGGTGGCGTCGAGCACCGCCTCGACCTCTTGGTGGTCGACGTGCCAGTGCTTCGCCTCTTTCGAGTCGGGCGCTTCCCAGATGCCGATCGGGAAGACGTATCCGTCGTCGATGCGGCACGCGATGAGCACCGTCGCGTCGGAGTTGAACGATCCGTCGAAGCCGAGCGCGATCTTGTCGCCGCGCGCCGGCGGGCGGAAGCCGAGCTTGACGCCCTTCTCCCGCGCATCGGCGAGGCGAGCTTGCAGCCCGATCTTCGACCACTCGTTGAGCTTCAACCAGGCGTGCTTGCCGGCCACGACCGCGTTGAAGAAGTACCGCATGGTGTCTTCCTCGGAGCGGCGCGGGTCGAACAGGTCGTCCAGCATGCCCTCGGGGTCGTTCCACGCGATCGCGTCGCCGAAGGACTCGAAGAACGCGTTTCGGAGGCGCTCGTAGTACTCGTCTTCGGTCTCGACGCGCTGTCCGCCACGCTTTGTGTCGTCCGGCACCTTGATCTTGTCGAGCGACTCGACGTTCGCCCACCGGTGATCGAACAGCAGACGCGGGCGGCGTGCCTTGCCCTCTTCCATCTGGTCGGCCAGGAAGTACGTGTCCTCAGCGACCGACTCGGCGCCGGGCTCGTACATCGTCGTGGTCTCGATGAACCACGAGCCTTCCTTGCGTCGCTTCGACAGGTTGCGGACCACGGTGTCGTACATCGAGCGCAGTGTGGGCGTCTCGTACAGGTGGGTCTCGTCGAAGACCGCGAAGGTCTCGAGGCCACCGTCCTTCGATGCCGCGCCGGCGGTCGACGGCGTGATCGATCCACCGTTGTGAGGGATCAGCACGCGAGTCTTGCCGGGGTCGACGCCGTAGACAGCCTTCAGCGCGTAGAGCGGGGCGTTCTCGTCGGTCAGGTTGTAGTAGACGTTGTCGAAGACGTTGCCGGTCTGGCCCTCTTCCGTCGCCATGATCTTGACGACCGGGCCGCGGACAGGCTTCCCCATCGGCTCGCCCTTGGTGTACGTGTACGTCTGGCCGAGGAACTCGTAGGTCTCGCCGCCCTTCGCCCACCCGTCGAACCGGGCGGGGCCGAACGCTTCGAAGAGCACGAGCGCGGCGGCGAGGCCCGACTTGTCGGTGCCCTTGGGGCGCGAGAAGAAGGCGGAGTTGTAGAACCGCTTACCGGCGGCGTCGTGCGCGTAGCAGTCGACGATGAAGCCGGTGTACTCGTCGCCGTACTGGATGCGCATTCCCTGCGCACCGCCACGGCCGTGGACGACGAACGTCTCGATCCACCACGTGGCGAGCCATCCGAGCGAACGCTTCCTGTCATGCCCCTTCGCGCGTAGAAGTCGCCGGGGCATCAGCTACTCGTTCGCCAGCCGCGAGCGGCGATCGTCGATGCTGGTCACGTTCGAGTTCTTCGCGTTGCCCACCGAATATTCCTCGGGAACCTCGATCTCGAGGCGGAGGCGGAGGCGGTCAGCGACCGTCGCACCGAACGTCGCGACGCGGAGACGGATCTCCGCGGCACGCTCCGAGTTCTTCCCGCCGCTCATCCACATCTGGTGATGCAGCAGAGCGGTGTCGAGCAGGTAGTCCCAGTCGGGAGCGGTGAGCATCTTCACGGCCTGAGGGGACTCACGCCAGTTCTGCCACCACCGCACGGTCTGCGGATGCCACTCCTCGCGCTGCGCCTCGCCCTCCCAGTAGTCGGGGTCTTCGTCCTTCTTCTCGACGCGCGGAAGCACGTCGTTGGGCAGCGGGAATCCGCCGATGCGCCCGTCGGACTTGATTACTTCGCGCGAAGGGGTGTCGCGGCTACGTGAGCGCGATGCCTTCGGCGCCGGACCATTGCCAGCCATGTGCGTGCCTCTCCCGAAACGGAAGCCGGGACCGAAACGGTCACCGGACGGTGATGATGTGGTTGCGAGCTACTCGTCTTGCGGCTCGCCGAGCATGTTCCAGGTCGCTCGCTCGATGACGGCATCCAGGAAGCGAGCCATTCCCCATGCGCCGGTCATCGACGTCTCCGGGCCGATCGCGTACTGCGTGCCCGTGACCAGGGGAAGCGCCTGAGGGTCGTCGGACTGAACTCTCGAGTGAGTCGCGACGACAACGAAGCCGGTCATCAGGGCACCCGGCGGAAAGGACTCGGCCTCTTCCATGAAGGCGGCGATCGCCGCACCGAGGCGCTCGAGAGGGGTTTCAGACATCTGCGGCCTTTCTGGCTCGGCCGCAGGAGGGACGAGCTACTGCGCGAGACGCCGATCGTCGGCGTCGACCTTGGACGTGTAGGCGAGGCTTCCGTCACGAACGAGAATCAGCACGTCCCGCAGTGAGACGCGGGCCGCGTCGAGTGCGCTCTTGGCACGATCGACATTCGCCCGGGCTTCACGCTTGCGCCGCCCCGGGTCTTCCGAGTGGCTGGCTCGAGCTTCAACCGCGTCCAACTCGTCGAGTGCAGCGTCGTGCATCCTTCCAAGGTGAAGGACTTCTTCCCATCGATTGATAGCGCGAGAGACGGATGAATAGAGCTTGGCGAGTTCGCCTTGCTCGGGCAGACGCGGGCCCAACTCGGCGAGGACGGAGCGCATCCGCTCGACGCTGTCGGGTATGCCGTCGACAGGCAAGCCGTTCGCGACGGCGAGAATCGGCCGGAAGAGGGGTTCGAACGCTTCGCGCAGAGCATCTCGGACGGCATCTCGGTTCGATCGCACACGATCCTCATGGGGTGCACGCTTCGCAGCTCTATAGGCGAGTCCAGAGACAACCAGCGCGATGACGGCGATGACCGAAGCGAAGGGGTCGAACTGAATCTGCATGATCGAAGAGTACCCGGCGCCTCCGCCTCATGGCCGGATCGCGACCCCCCAGACCCGCGCGCACCGCGAGAGGCAGAACGCTTGCGGGCGGTGAGAGACCGGGGGCAGGGGGTGGGTGCCCGGGGGTGTCGCGTCGGTTGACAGTCGGCGTGTGTCGGGCGCGATGTGGTGTCAAGTGAGGCGACAGATGGTGTGTGTCCTCGGTGCTGGCAGGGCTGGCATGTCGGGTGCCAGACGTAGGGCAATCGGGCTTGACATTGGTAACGGACGTGAGTAATGTCATGTGTGTCGGAAGTGAAGCACCGACACCAACCGAAGACACAGCGACAGGCACACGCCGTTGCACGAACACAGGGATAGGGACCATGCCAACCACGGACACCACACGCCGGACGCTCGCACAGGCTAAGCGCATGCCTCAGTGGCAACGACTCATCACGACAGTGCACGACGCACAGGCCGCGGCCGGATACGAAGGGCGTCACTTCGGGCCCGGCGAAATGCGTCACTTCGGCGCTACCCTGATCGGCCGGCCGGTGGAGCATGTCGCGGTATCGGGCAAGCCGGGCGACTTCTCCGCCTATTGGGTCGAGCGTCAGACTTTCGTGGCCTCAGATGAAACTGTGCTCGTCTCCTACGTCATCAAGGCTGTGTACGGCGACAACCTGGCCTACGTGGACACGATCAATCGGGCGGAGCGGGTCGACCCGACGCCGGAGCAGGACACGGCCGCGGCGCTCGACGCCGTCAACCGGGTGAACTTTATCGCCGGGCGGTGGACGGCATGACGTTTCCGGCCCTGCGCGTAGGTGATCGCGCGGGAGAGCTCGCAACCATCGCGGCGACGTTCCCGGGGCGTGACCGCCACGGGTACGTGACGGGGTTCTACGTCTACCGCGTCGGCGGGGTCAACAGCGGGCAGGTCAGCGGGCCACACGCGACGATGGAAGACGCTGAGACGGCGCGCACGGCCGCGCAGCGGGTCAGCATGGATACCCTCAGCATCGTTTGCGGGCACGTGTTCACCGAACGCGGGACCATCGTCCGCGCCGGAGAGGTCAGCGCGTGAAAGCATCCCCGCGCACCGCGTAGGCGGCTCCCGATCATGACGGGAGCGCGGGACAGGGCAAGGCGGGAAGCGCCTTGCAGAATCGAAGGGAATCGGACCATGCGTATATTCACCTGGGAAGACGGGTTTACGCCGTATGCGGCGACGCTCGACGGGAACATTCTCACCGAGTACGCGGGAGAGGTCGGCGACACCGTGGAGCGCTGCTCTACGCTCATCTCGCGCCCGGAATGGGACGGACACCCGGGCGTCGCTGACTACACGATGAGCGACGATTTCAGCGCCGGAGAGGTCGACGGCGCCGACGCCGTTTGGATCGATGGGCGCGGCTACGCCGTCGTGCCGATGATGGCTGACCTGTCCGAAGCGGTTCGGGAGGTAGTCGCGGATCAGCGCGCGGGCGTCGACACTGACAGCTTGACCGATGCGGACATCGTCGCCCATGTGCGAGATGCGCTCATCATCCCGGGACGCCCGCACGTGCCCGGCGGTGTCCACGTGGAAGGGCATCCCGAAGCTCGCGACGTGCGCGCCTATGTCGCGGTCCTCGCGGCATCCGGCGACGCTCTCGCGGCCGTCGTCGACATCTGACACCTACTTGCATCATCCCGGGAAGTGAAGCACCCGGGCACCGAAGGGAAGACATCGTGAGCATCTACCGGGACGATTTCGAAGCATGGGCCGAGTACGTGGCGGGGGAACTTGCACGGTTCTATGACCACACGGGCGGGGTCACGTACCTGTTTCAGAACACGCCGCGCGCGGCCGCCTATCTTGCACGCGCGACGTCGCGCGGGCTGACGACGGAACAGGCCGCGTTCTATGGCGCGGCGCACATGGTGCGCGGAATCGTCACGACTGAGTTTCGTCAGTGGTGGGTGGAGCATTGGGGCACGGAACGGATCACGCTCACGGAATGGCGTGCGCGGGCCGCTGAGGAGCGGGAGCAGATTGCATGGGAGGACTCGGCAGACCGGGCACTCGACCAGCTCGACATGTTGCGTCGTCTGACGCTTGAACGCGACGCGCTCATTCTCGACGCGGCGTCGAAGGGTGCGACGAAGGTTGCGATTGCACGGTCGGTCGGTCTGTCGCGTCAGCAGGTGCACACGATCATCGCGAACGCGACGGCACCGGACGTTGCACCGTTCGGCGACTGGGAGCAGCAAGCCCCCGCGGCGACCGAAGTTGCTTCGGCTGAGGTGTGGGGCGAGGTCTTCTGATGGGTACTTGCATCACGCCGGTCGGTTGCACGGCTGAGTGCCTGTTCACGGGGAAGCCGTGCACGCGGTACGGGCAGACGTTTGAGAGCCTGTTGCGCCTTGAGCCGTGGTTCGGTGCGAACCGTAGACGGAAGACCCTGTGGCGGGCCGTCAACGGGGAATGGGTCGAAGTTGCGACATCCACGTCGGCGCGGGTGCTCGGCGACGCGTTCACCGCCGGCGTGCACGTCGTCATGCCGGCGGGTGTTGCGCCGATCATCGATGCGCCGCTCTCCCCCATTGCAGGAGCTCTGTTCTAGATGGCCGGGGAGATTGCATCGCTGGAAGGTCTATTGCAGCCCTACGCGCCCGCACCGGAGTACGAGCGGAAGTTGCATCCCCTCGAGGGGGTGCGGTGGCCGCGCGGGGAACGTCGACCGGCGGTCGCCGGGGAAGTTGCGATGTTCGACGTCGTCGACCCGGGCGAATTGCAGGACTGGTAACACGAAGATGCCCCGGCTCGACCTGCGATGCAGGGTGAAACAGAGCCGGGGCTTGGAATCCAACCGAAGGGAAGGAACCATGAGCGATTCTACTGCCCGTGGGATGATTGCAAGCATGACCGTCGAGTACATGGGGCCGACCGAGATCGCGGCCTATTTGCGTCGCCGGCACGATGCGAGCATCGAAGCTGTGACGATCCGTCAGTACGCGTCGAAGGGGCGGATGCCGGAGCCGGACGTGCGCATCGGCCCGAACGGCGGATGGTCCGAAGCGACGATCGACGCCTGGTGGTCGAAGCGGCCGGGACGTGGTGCGCGGACGGATCTTG
Organism: Microbacterium sp. TW_SC_2; assembly: GCF_055361165.1. Taxonomy (NCBI): domain Bacteria; kingdom Bacillati; phylum Actinomycetota; class Actinomycetes; order Micrococcales; family Microbacteriaceae; genus Microbacterium; species Microbacterium sp. TW_SC_2. The sequence goes on from NZ_CM143952.1 coordinate 2,468,113, forward strand.
CAGCACCGAAGAGCTCCTAGATTGCAGCTACGGGAGCAGACCCGGGTGCCGACGCTTCTTTGCGGCTTTCCGGCGAGCTGACGCCGCGCGTCCACCTTCCGACGAGCTCTTCACGCCGTGGTGGTACTCGCAGAGCGCTTGCAGGTTCGTGGTCGAGTGGTCCCAGGACCGTTCCTGGTTCTTGTGGTCGCATTGGTTCGCGTAGGCGCCGCATTTGCGGCCGGTGTCGAAGCGGACGTGCTGGCAACGGTGGCCGTCGCGGTCGAGCACGAACTTGCACCGTGCGGGCCAGTCGGCGGGAAGTTGCGACTTCCTGTCACTCGTTGACCAGGCCATCGTCAGCCTCGGCCGCGGCGTGCGGCGCGATCGGCGGCGACGTCGTCGAGTTCGCATCGGCGGGCGGCGTTCGGGCTTCCGTAGCGCTCGTCGCATTCGAGGCAGGGGTACTCGGGCGCTGCCGGTGCCGGCTCGGTGAATTGCTCGGTTGGGGTGCTCATTGCACCTCCCGCGGGTGTTTTTCGAAGGGAATATGTTGCTCGCCTCACCCTGACGTGGCTCGAGCGTTTTCTGTTGGGCGCCCCGGTGGGTGCGCGATTGCCGCTTGGGTGGCGGCGACCCTCAGAACCAGGCCAGCCGGGACTCTCGTCGACCGACATGCTGGGAGGGTACAAAAAACCCCCGGACGTGTGATCCGAGGGTGTGGGGTATGGACGGGTCCAACCCTAGAGAGACTATCAGGACTTCTTCTGGTCCTGGCGTCGGTGCCATCGTGTCGTGCCGGGCTTCTTGATCGGCAGGTCGCCCCATCGGACGGCCATCGGGGGCCGGCCGACGCCGTCCCACGCGGGGTAGTCGAAGGTGCAGATTGCGTCCTTCGTGATCCAGTCGTCGATGGTGAAGCGGCTCACGTTGAACAGCTTCGGTAGATCAACGATGCGGACGGCGGCGTCGGCCAGCTCGTCGGTGCGGATGTAGTCGCGGCGGGTCACTCGGCCAGCCCTTCGTGCAACTCTTTGCACGTCGGGCAGACCGTGCGCCCATCGATGCCGTTGAACGGTCGCGGCACCTTCTTGCCGCACATCGCTGTGGGTACCTTCCCTTCGAACATTGCGGCGTCCAGCGCCTTCTTCGGGAAGTAGTGCGCGAACTTGTCGTGGTCCCCGTCACTGGTCGTGGTGATCTCTCGCAGCTCTTCGAGCATGTCTGTCGTCATGATTCTCCTTAGCTATTCGTATTCGAGTGCGGGCAAGTAGGGTTCGGATATGGGAAGTGGCAAACCGACGTTCGAGCAGAAGCAGCACCAGTACGAGCTGGCGTTCTCCGAACTCAACCGGCGCATGGAGTTTCAGTCGCGGCGGCTCGCCTCGGCTGAGTCGCGTGCCGGCGTGCTCATCGCTTCCGCCTCGATCGTCACTGGGCTCTTGGTCGGCCGGCCGACAGGAATGTTCATGCTGGCAATGGTCCTGTGCGTTACCGCAGTGGGCTTCGGAATCGCGGCACTGTTCCCGATCGCCATCGACGAGATCCGAGCGGAATACACGCGTGACGAACTGCTCATGCGTGACGATTTCGACGCCTCGCTATACCTATCGCGGCAGTACGTCAGCTTCATCCAAAGGCAGGAGAAGCGCCTCGCCTACCGTCTCGGGATGGTGCGAGTGGGCCTCGTACTGCTTGGGTCGAGTCTGGTGGTCGCTTTCGCGGCCGTATCTATGCTCTGAGGGGGTGAAAGATGGGGAATGAGAACAAGCCTGAATGGCTCGACGACTCTGCCGACGAACAGGGATTCGAGCGGACGATCGAAGGTGGCACGATCCTCGGTACGGGTGGTCCAACGAAGCCCGACGAGGTTATTCGTTTCACCGAATCCGACAAGGGATAGTCGAGGCGTGGGGCGCCCGATCGGGCGCCCCACCTTGCGGTGTGACCTAGCGCTTGGAGCCCGGCAATCCACCTGAGACGGTGTTACCGGGCGCCGGGCGGTCGCCACAACACTCGTGGACCGACGCTCGGATGCAGCTGCAGGCGACAGCGTGCGCCTGAGAAGCGCCCTCGCCTCGACAGATTCGTGGTCGTCGTAACGCTCGTACGGCACAGCCGCGAGTCCGTCCGGGAACCATCCGATGGCAAGCAACGAACCGGAACAGAGCGCGTCGTGCCGCTCGTGCTTCGGGATGCGAAACCGCTCGTTCACCTTGAATGACTTCCCACACCCTGGACAAGGGAACTTCTCGAGCAGTCGTGCGATCTCGGCTACCACAGCGCGGCGTTTCGCGGCAAGCTCTACCCTCAGCTTGTGCTCCGACCTAGGGTGTGTTGATAAACCCCGTGTGCCCAGTAAATGATGGCGGCGAGGCAGAGGCCAGACCACCCGTGAAGGACCGAGCCCGCACCGACCCGCCGTTCCGTTCTTGACGGCGGTTTCGCGAACACCGGTGCTGCCCGCTCGACCGATTGAGCCACCATCGCGTCAGTACGTCTGATGAATGTGCAGAACGGCCAAAGTCGGGCAGTCAGCACGGTGCTCGCTGGAGGCATTGAGCGTACCGAAGAGGACGCTGCGGACAACCGCGCCGCGCCGGCTCTTCGTGCCGCTGCATCTGCTGCTCGGCTTCGGCGCGCTGATGTACGTCGTGGGCTGCTTCGCGGCGAACGCGGCGATGATGACGCCGGTCGCCCTGATGGCCTTCCTGTGCCACTGGACGGCGATCTTCCTCGTGGCGGTCAACCCGCCAACCCCGCATAGCACCCAAGGCGAGGCTCACCTCAGCGAATCCCATAGGACTTTCGGCCTGACGCCTCCTCCGGTCCGACGCGTAGCGTCTGCAACACATCGCACATTGACGGGCCGGAGAGAGGAAATCTGAAATGACTGCCGGGGACAGCATCAAGAAGTCAGCTGAAGGCGCGAAGGACGTGGCGGACAAGTCCGTCAACGCGGTCGAGAACAAGATCAACGAGATCACGAGCACCATCGAAGACGCGCTGAAGAACGCAGCGGACAAGATCCACCACCAGGCCGGCCAGGACACGTCATCGCACAAGAAGTGATCTTCGCCCACGCGAGAGGAAGCACATCGTGGCTACACCAGCAGCAACCGCGCCCGTCGTGACAGCGAGCGCCGAGACAACTCACGGCAAGACGGTCATCGATGACGGCGTGGTAGCGAAGATCGCCGGCATGGCGGCACGTGACGTCGAAGGCGTACACGCGCTCGGCGGCGGCGCGGCCCGCATGATGGGCGCTATTCGCGACGCGATGAACGCCAGCGACATGGGGCAGGGGATCAGCGTCGAGGTCGGCGAAACCCAAGTCGCTGTCGACGTGAGCATCGTCGCGGACTACCCGGTCGCGCTTCAAAAGGTCGCCGACGACGTGCGCGCGTCGATCATCGCTGCGGTCTCGTCGCTCGTCGGGATGGAGGTCACCGAGGTGAATATCACCATCCATGACATCTACCTCCCGTCCGATGACGCCGCAGACACCGAAAACCAGGCTCGGGTCCAATGAACTCGTCCGCGAAGACCGGGATGTTCGCCGGAGCAATCATCGCGGTAGTGTGGGTCGCCTTTGGCTTCTGGGCCTGCGTCCTCGTCGCGGCGGGGATGCTCGTCGGCGGAATCATCGGACGCATCGTGGACGGGAAGCTCGACTTCGGAGCCGTCATCGACTCCCTCCGCGGCAAACGCTCATCCTCGTGACTGAAACACTCGACGTAGCGACAACGCTGCCCGGCCGGACCCGCATCACGCGGCGAGCACTGAGCGCCCTGGTCGCCGCTGTCGCCACCGAAACCCTTGGCGTCGACGACGGTGACGTCGGAGTCACGCTCGGCGACGATCGTGGGCTCCTGACGATCACACTCGACACCCGGCTGCCGGCCGCACCGCTGCGCCGCATGATACGCAACAGCAGCCTCCTGGAAGACACAGACGGGAGTCTCCTCGACCGTGCCACGCGAGCGGACGCGGCGATCAAGCACCGGGTAGCTTCCCTCACCGGTCTCCGGATCGGCCACATCACGATGCGCATCGTCGGGACTCGACAACAGCGCGACAGGAGAGTGCATTGAGTGCCACCCTGTCGCCGTCGGCCAGAATCAGGCGGCGCGAGACCCACTCATCCCGGTCGCTGGCGGCCATCGTCGTCGCGATCGCCCTCATCCTCGTCTTCGCCTGGCTCGGTACCGAGATGCTGTTGGGATTGATCGGGTTGCCGCCGTTGCTCAGCAACCCGGCCGACATGCTCCACGCAGTCGAGGAGCTGACTTCAGCTCCTCCTTCGTGGCTCGTTGCAGGGGGTGCTGTTGTGGCCGTCGTTGGTATCGTCCTGGTCGTCGTCGGACTGACACCGGGACGGCGCTCACGTCATTCACTGGTGTCGGAACGCAGCGTAGTCATCGTCGACGACGAAGTCATCGCCTCCGGTCTTGCCCGTCGGGCCGCCTCCACTGCGCGAATCAGCGCGGACAATGTTCGCGTCACGCTCGCACGACGAACGGTCGACGTACATCTCACCCCCACGTCCGGCATTCCCATCGATACGGAGACCGTGCTGAGCGCTGTCACCGACGAGCTCAACTCTTACAAACTCGAGCCAGCGCTCCGCCCGCCACGACTGCGCGTGGAACCGCACGGACAGGTGGGCGCATGACGAACACGAACCGATTCGCCAACCGGCTCCTACTCGTAGCGGTCGGAATCGTGCTTCTCTCCGCAGGACTGGCCGCTCTCGCCCTCGCGCTGTTCCCCGCGGTCGCACAGGCTTGGGACGAGAAGGCGCCTTACGTCAGCGCGACGGCCGAGTCGCTTCTCCTGACCCCTGCAGTCGACGGAACGCGAATTGGTTGGGTGTCGGTCGGCATCCTCGCCATCCTTCTCCTGCTGATCGGCCTGCTCGTGACGTTCGTGGTGCGCCAGGGACGCGGACGAACCGGACGCCTCCTCACACTGCACGTCGGGGACGCCAGCACGACCATCGTTGAATCCGAAGTCGCAACCGAACTCCTCCAGACGGCGACAAACGAGGAACCGGACATGCTCGCCACCCATGTCAGCGCGTTCCAGGTCAGGGAAGTGACAACGCTGAAAATCGACGTGACCTGCCAGCGAGGAGCGTCGCCCCACCAAATCGGAGTCACCGTCGATAGCCTCCTGAAGGCGCTCGACGATACCCTGGGCTTCGAAATAGCCGCGTACGTGCACCTGCGCGGCGGATTTCGCGCACGTCATACCGCCCGCACCCGCTTCGGGGAATGACTGCGAGACGTCAGGTCTGCTCGGCTCAGTGCTCCGCGGATTTGCCGCCTCTGCTGCGTCCGGTGGAGTACTTCACTGGAGCGGACGCGGCCGCTTCGTGATCCCCGTCCATCCGGGTGATTGGGTCGTAGACGGAGTGCGACACGAGATCGGCGCGGCCGTGAGAGCTCGTCTCCTCGGCCCGGTCCGAACGCGAGGGCGATGTTGTATTGATCAACCCGGTGTTGAGCCAGTGGAGGGTGGCGGCGAGGCAGAGGGCGGCGTGGTAGTTGCGGGCGGTCTTGTCTGATCGCATCGCGAGGCCGCGCCATTGCTTGAGCGGTTGAAGCAGCGTTCGACGACGTTGCGTCCGCGGTAGCGTTCGCGCTGTTCGGGCCCGAACTCGATGGGACGGCCGGGCTTCTTGCGGCGGTGGGCGATCTGATCGTCACGCTCGGGGATGGTCGCCGCGATCTCGTGTTGCCGTAGCCAAGCGCGGTTGGCTTTGGATGGGTAGCCCTTGTCGGCCAGAACACGGTCTGGACGCAACCGGGGCCGCCCGCCGGTGGGCACCCGGATCTCTCCCAGAGTCGCCGGAAGCATGATTGTGTCGGCGACCTGGCCGCCGGTGAGCACGAACGCCAGTGCCCGGCCACGGCCGTCGCAGACCAGGTGAGACTTTGTCGTGAGCCCGCCGCGGGAGCGGCCGATCGCGTGGTCAGGCGGCTCCGCGGCGAACTTCCTGTAGTTCCACAAGGCCCTTTTTTGGGCGCGGCAGTGTGGCACCGTGCTGATGCACGCGCACGATCGTGGAATCGATCGAGGCCACCCAGTCCAACTCTCCCGAGGCGTGCGCTTGTGACTGCACCTGCTCCAAGACCTTCGCCCACACGCCCGCCTTGGCCCACCGGTCGAAGCTCTTATAGACCGTGTTCCACTTCCCGAACCGCTCCGGGAGATCCCGCCACGGCGCCCCCGTCCGATAACGCCAGGCGGTGGCCTCCACAATCTGGCGCCGGTCCAATGGAGGCCGCCCGGTGGCCGCGGCCTTCGGGAACAGCGACCCGATCACCGACCACACCTCATCCGAGATCACATCACGCGACACGACATCTAGCCTTGCCTAATGAGCCCTCGATGTGTTTATCAACACGCTCTAGCGCGTTGGCCGCTCTCGCGATTCATGTGGAGAGCCTAGAGCCTCACACTCCCCGACTGGCACCCAGTAGTACCCGTGGATCAATCCTTTCGGGACGATAAACAGCTCGTCATCCTCATCGTCGTAGGCCGTCGCCGACCCCTCCAGCACGTTGGGCCCGTGGGTCCAGCGCACGGTCTTGCCGATCAGCGGGTGCTCGTCGCTCGGGCTCATCGCTCTACATGCGCTTCCTGGCCGGACTCCGCGAGACCGGCTGCACGGCCCCTCTCGTACTCGTCCCGGAGTCGTGTCGCCTGCAATTCCTCGAACTCGTTGATCCATCGACCACCGTCGAGTACGTCGGCGGCAGACCGGAGACGCATCGCGGCCGACTCCGTGGCCTCCTGCAGCGACTTCTCCACCTGCTGACGGAGTGCGTCCTCGTCGATCTGGATCTTGATGCTCTGCGGCTCAGCCATGGTTCTGTTCCTCTTGTTTCTCGGGTGGGGTGACGGCTGTCTCCCATAACGTCCGGGCAACGTGATCCGCACACCGGACTGCGTGCGACGCTGATGCCGATGCGGCGGGCGAGGCCTTCGGTGTGGAGTGCGAGGACTTGGGCCTTCTGGTCTTCGGATATCCCCACGATGGATCACCTCGACTCGGGCCTCTTGCCCTGTGCGGGATGCGCCGTAGCACGGGGATGTCGTTGCTTCGACAGTCTGGGATTGGTGGGCGTGTCGAGTCGGCTTGTGTCCGGGATTCGCTGGGACCTTGGAGGCCAAGCACCTGAGCGCCTTTTGATGACTGTTGGGGCCGTCTGGTTCGGGAGCGATTGGAGATCGTGGGGCTATGAAGATCAAGATCAATGAGGCGGGGATGCGCGAGATGTACGCGGGCATCGCACGGAAGATCGAGGACGCCGATCGGCGGTTCCGGGCTCAGCACGAGGGAAAGCCAGTCGGCGAGGTTCAGCCACGTGTGAAGCGCTGGTTCGCAGCGATCGGTGTCGACATGCCTGAGTCCCAGGTCAGGGACTATGCGGCGGCTGTGTCAGCGCGGCAGCCGTTCAAGTGGGTCGTGAAGTGAGCGACGGCAAGATCCGGCGGGAGTTTATCGTGTCGATCCCTGAGGATGCGACGCCGGCCGAGGAGGAGCGGCTGATCGACGAGGCGACGGACCGTGAAGTGGAGAAGCTGGTCGACGAGCTGGGGGACAAGTTCCTCCGTGACGCGGGCCTGTAGCTGACGCGGCGAAGCCCCGGTGTCCCTTGTGTCAGGGGCCGGGGCTTCGGGCGAGGCGGAGTACTCCATCATCTACGTTTTATCGTTGCGGGTTTCGCGAATTAATGCACGCCCCGAATTCGGGGGTGTCTGTATGCTCCCGATATGGGTAACGCAGCACACGATCTTGCCGATCTCCTCGAGGCTTGGAAGACGGTGTCGACTGGCGTGTCTGTGCGGCGCATGAGACAGCTCGACGACGACAGTCCGGATAGCTGGGCGCGACAGATTCAAGCTGCGCACCTGCTCAGTGAGGTGGGGCGGTATCTCGATGCCATGACTCTTTCTGGCGAGAACATCGATCACTTCCGACGGTCTTATCCGGCGTGGGCGAAGGGCGTTTTTGCGCCCTGGATCGACTGGACTTCGAGTGTTCAGGGTAACCGCGCAGTGATAGAGCAGTCGGCGATCGACGTCCTTCGTGCTTTCGGTGACGTCGTTCGGTCGGTCGGTCTTACGGTATCGATGTCGCCTGCAACGGCTCGCACGAGCAGTGAGGCGCTCGAGGATTTGCTGGAGTGCCTTCGCGATCCGGCGATCCAACTGAGCGAGGTTGAGCGGCGCTACGTGTTCGAGTTGATCAGTTCCGTGCAGAAGGTCTTCGCGGAGTCCAGCATGCTCGGCTCCGTCGATCTTCTGCGACGAGTTCATGAACTTGTTGGCGTGATCACGATGCTGGCGGACAGCTTGGAGGAGAACGAGGACACTGCGAGCTTCGCAGAGAGACTGCGTGAGGTGGTTCGGCGAGTTGTACCATACGCACGATTTGGCGCCCGGATGTCGGCGGGCACCCTCGGTGCCGCAGCCGATTTGCTGCAAATCACCGAGGGCGGGTAGTCACCGTCGCCCGATTGCTCCGCGAGGTCTACCGCGCCTCACGCCGGGTTCGATGCGGAGGACGGCCTTCGACAGCACCACGGTCACGCCGATCCGAGGTGCGTCTCGCAGCGCGCGGCCTCGGCAGGCACGAACGTGATCGACCGGTCATCGGTCCAGTCCTCTCGCCTTGGTCGGCTTCTCGACGACGTTGCGCTCGTCGTCGGCCGTCATCGGCCGTTTCATCCCGTTGAGCCGGTGGGTCCAGGGCACGGTTTCGCCGATCCGTGAGCGCTCACCTCTCGGACTCATCGCTCTGCCTGCCTTTCCTGCTGGGTGTCGCTCATCGATGCGACCTTGTAGCGGTGGTTGTAGGTCAGAATCGGCACGCCGACTCCTTTCGGTGGTGCCGCGACGGACGCGGCATACTGGGCGAGTGAACTGGGACTCGTTCGTGCCCGACTTGATCGTCGGTCTGGCCACTGGTGGCATTGTCGGTGGTGTCGTGCTCGGCGCCGAGAGGCGATTCACAAGTCGCGCTCGCAAGCTCGAGGTGAGAAGCGCTCAGTCCAAAGTCGTCGAGCGTGCACGGTCGGTCCTGAGGCACAACATCGATTTCGACAATGAGAACGGGAACTGGCACCCCAACCGGACTCTCCTCAACCGGCTTGTGGAGGAACACGCCAACGTTCCGCGAGGCCAAGCACCCGAGTACGTCTGGACTTTCCGCTGGGCCGAGCGGTTTGTGTCTGCACTCGACGCGCTCGAATCGACAGCAGACGCTCTGGACGCACGCAGCAAGGTTCACTTCTCCGCCGACGGTTATGACGGCGTCGCGATCTCCAGACAGATCGATCGCAACGTGCTCCGACTCATTTCGTCTGGCAAGCCCCTCGATCCGGAATGGGAATGGGAATGGCCGGCTGACCTGAGAACCAGGATGCCCGGACCGCCGCACGACGAGCAGCTACGCCGCCTGATCGAGGAGTACGTAGACAGCCGGTGGTTGCTCCTCGCATATCGCGAAGCGTTCTTTGTTGCCGAAACCGCTTGGCGGAAAGAATTTTGGCGCGCGCGACGCGCCTCGACTCGAGGCCACCCCCGCAGTCCAATCGTGCGAGGGTGGCGCGAGGTCGTTCGCAGACGCGCTGTTCAGGCAGCACGGGCCACCGCAGAAGATGAAGCACGCGACGTGATCGACAAGGTCGATCCGTTGGCCGATTGAACTACCGCAACGATACGTCCGCGCGCTTCGCATCCCGCTCGCGACGTTTCATGTCCGCTTCAATCGCGGCGAACGCGGGAGCGTACTGCTCCGCCCACGCGTCCCACCCGAGCTGATATCCGCACTCCGGCGTGCCGCACACGACTCGGAGGTCGTCGCCCTTGCGCTCCGGCGCGGCGCGCCACAGGTGCGGATACCCACAGTTCGGGCACTGCACGTACGGGATGGCACGGAACTGCGCCTCGCTGTCCGGCCACCGCTTCAGCGCGACGTCCATGCGCCTCAGCAGCACGACGGCCGACGTCGCGCCCTCGATCGTGGAGATCCACGAGTCGACGTCCATGCGGACGGCTTCGTGTGCGAGGCGGATGGCCTCGTCGATCGACGCGGTCGACGGGATCACCCGCGCGCCCAGCGCGACCATCAGCTCGTCGGCCGCGATCCACGGGTCGGGCATCAGGATCGACTTCTGCATCGACGTGTCGACGCGCTCCCCGATGGCCTGTGCCGGCTTCTCGATCGAGCGGAGATGAGCGATCAGCCACGCGAGCCGGCCGAGCGCGTCGACCAGTCGGCGGTAGCAGACCGGGCAGAGGTAGCCGAAGCGCGCGGAGCGGGGCACACAGCCCCGACACCGGTCGTTCTCGCACGCCGCGTAGTGCTGATCCCGTCGCCGACACGGGAAGGGGCGGTCCCGTCTCGGAACCGCCCCCATGGACTCGTGATTGGTGATGCACGCTGTTGGATCGTCAGGCATCGTCGTTCCCGTCCTCCTCGTCTTCCATGTCGACCGCCGACTGGTGGTGGTGACCGCACAGCGGCCAGATCACCCCGCACCATGAGCAGATCGGGCCGTTGCCCTTCAGGTCGAAGACACCCTGCGCGGACCGGGCGCCGAAGCGCTCCATCTTGTCGACGATCCAGTCGGCGGCTTCACGGGCACGGTCGTCCTCCTCGATCTGCAGCGCGTCGCGCACCTCGTTGATGAACTTCTTCGCCGCGACCAGGCGCGGCGGGACAGACATCAGTGCGCGCTTCGGGTGTGCGTCCTCAGCGACTTGGAGGATCTCGGTGAACTCGTCGCTGTTCGCCTGACCCGCGGCGCTCACCAGACACCCCGGTCTTCGTCGTGGATGCCGAACCGGTCAACCTCGGCCTGCTCATGCTCGGAGAGCTCGGGTGCGGCGGGGTGCATGGGGTTGCGTTCCTCTCGGATTGTGAACTCGCTGATCGGGCGGAACCGGAGCCCGACTGTCGGGTGGTAGAGCGGGTCGCGCCAGAAGGGGGCGTCGGCAATCCCGAACACGTTCGCCATCGTGACCGGAAGCGAGGGCTCGGCAGTGAACGTTTCGACGCTGGTCGCCTTCGGGACGTTGATGATCGTCCGTTCGGCGCCCTGGTCAATGATGATCGTGATGCCCGCGTACTCGACGCTCACAGCACACCTGCCTCTCGGAGCTTCGCCTCGGCGAGCGAGACGCGTTGGAAGTCCGTCGCGCTGCCGCCGGGCATGTCCGGGTGCGTCTTCTGCTGGGCGCGACGCAGCAACCCTGACACCGGATGGTCCATGTAGGGCAACCCGGTGACGCGAGCGAGGAACATGAGCGCGTCCTGGCGGTCGGCGAATCCAGCCGGCGTCGCGGTCGCCTCGATCGCGAGATACCCGCGGTACTGCTTGCCGCTCTTCGACACGCCATAGCGGTCGACCTTCCGGAGCGCCTCGAGTGCGAGCGCGATCGCCCGGAGGTTGTCCTCCCACGACGTGAACGTGTCGCACGGGTACGAGAGGTGCCCGTTCCGCGAGTCGATCGAGAAGATCACTCCCGGGTGCTCGGCCTTCGCGTTGGCGTACGGTCGGCCGTCGATGCGGAACGCGCCGGCGGGGATCGCGACGAGCAGCTCGGCGAAATCCTGTTGCACCTTCGTGTCGACGAGGTTGTAGATCTCGCGCCGCAGCAGGGCGAGGGTATTCGACAGGGTCGCGCGGAACGGTGCCGGGCGCCGCTCGCGCGTGAAGTCCTCGGGCCAGTCCCCGATGGGACCGACCTTCATCGTCTCGGGCCAGGAGCTCATGCCCCGCGACCCCCGTAGCTGACGCCGGCATACGACGAGCGAACGCGGTGCGTGATCCGGTTGATGGTGGGAATCAGCGCGGCGAGCTTCGCGTGCCGCTTCCGCTTCTCCTGCCGCCCCCACCGGTGCCGGCTCGTGACCGGGAGGGCCGTGCTGTCGAGGATCTGCTCACGGTTGGCGAACAGCTCGCGGGCGCTCGGCTCGTACTCGGAAGCGATGCGCTGGCGTTCGTTGCGGGCGCGGGCGTCGACGAGGAGTCGGGGGTGGAGCTCGGCGTGGATGTCGATGGTCATCATGACTTTCCTTTCAGGGTCCGGGTAAGCCCGGCGGTGTGGTTCTTGGGGAGCTGGATGATCGGCTCCCCGTGGGTGATGGATGCGCAGATGGCGAGCCAGACCGCGTCCGACTCGTTGTTGTTCCGGACGTCGGCTTCGGGTACTCGCTTCGCAGTCGAGAGGAGGACTTCGTCCTTCCCGGCGCTGCCGGAGCCGGTGGAGACCTTCTTCACGCTCGAAGGTGCGTACACCCACGGGGTGCCGTGGTGCGCGGTGAGTGCGGCCATGGTCAGCCACCAGCCACCGAACATGCGATCGACTGCGGAGCCTCGCGCGCCGAGCGACGGTCCTTCGATCGCCCAGATGTCCCCCTCGGCGGGGTCCGCCCCGCTCACGATCTGCACGGCGATGCGCTCGACCCGCGCGAGAAATCCCTCAGGGGTGCCGTCGTCGGGGTTCGACGTGATCGTGCACCGATCCCACTCGCCGTCCACGTACGCGGCGACGCCGCATCCCGTGAGCGACCAGTCGATGCCGATGAAGTTCGTCATGGGGCTGTCCTTTCGTGAAGCGAGAGCATCCCGTCCGCCGCGGCCGTGACCGCGCCGGAGCCGGGGAAGAGATCGTCGAGTTCGTCGACCTCCGGGTCGTAGGCGAGCGCGTCGAGCACCCATCGGGTCCACTCGGGCGGCTTCGCGCCGACGAAGCTTCGAGCGGCTCCCCGCGCTGACGGAGCATTGGCGGTGAGCACGTTCGAGACGCGCATCCCGGCGCGAGTGCGTCGCTCCTCCGGGATGTAGACGATGACCGGTTCCCACCGCTCGATCAGCCGGCCACCGCCTGGCATCGCAGTCGGGCGGTGCCAGGCCATGATCTGCGCGTTGATCGGCAGGGGGTGGTACGCGCCGAGTCCGTCGGGAGTCGTCGCGATCGCCCAACCGTCGTAGTTCTGCACCAGGTGCAGAAGGAGCGCGCGGTGGGCGTCCAGGTCGTCCCACCTGCCGGCGTCCGGGTGGTTGTCGGCACGCGGGGCGTCCGTCCTCGAGCGCGGCCCGTCGCCGTACCAGCGCGTCGCGCGCGACCTCGCCGTGACGCGTGATGCGCCGCCGGCGAGATCGAAGCGCTCTCGGAAGAGCGGCGGGTATGGCGGATCGGCGATCGCGAGCTTCATGCGGCGAGCCGATACTCGATGGCCGGCACGCCCGTGCGGGCGAGCAGGATGCGCAGCGCGGCCGCGGCCTGCCGGGTTACGACGCCGTTGCCGCATGCCTTGAGCTGCTCGGAGCGGGTGAGGCCGATCACCGCGGCGGTCACCCAGCCGCGTTCCCAGCCCATCATCCACTCGGTCAGCTCGGGGTTCAGGCGGGGCTTCCCGCCCTTCCCGTCGTTGCGCACGGGAGCCGGAGCCGGCCGGCCGATGATCGTTGCCCATCGCTCGATCGCGGCCGCGTACGGCCCCCAGTCGGTTGCCTGTTCGATGGCGATGCCAACGAGGAGCGGCTCAACTTTCCGATCGCCAGAGCGCGAGGTCTGGCCTCCCTCGGCCATCGCGACGTTCGGCGTCGGGAGAAGTCGCTGTGTCGCGGTGGCGAGGTCGTCGCCGCCGGACGTCGAGCGACCCGCTCGTGCGTAGTCCGGCCCCGATGTGCCGTTCTTGGCCTCTGGTGTCGGGAGGAGACGCCCTCCGCTTCCGATGAGACCGTTCTCGGCAATGATCGCGAGGTCGGTCACAACCTCCCTGCCCGGCTTCTTCCGGAGATGCTGTTCCGGCGAGTTGCCGGAAGGCTGTGCGACCGGTGTCGGGAGGAGCAGATGCTCCGTCACGTCCTGCAACGTGACCATCGAGCCGCGCGCCTTCTTCCAATCCGGATGAGACGAGCCACCACGCACGGCCGCATAGGCGTCCGATGTCACGGTCGGGAGGATGAGCCTCGCGATCTGCTCCGAAGGAAGATCTGCCAGCACGGTCACGCGGACCCCTGAGACGACGAAACCCCCGCCGGGGCGGGGGTTCGGTCGGTGAGGTTCGGGCGCAAGCCCAGGTATTTTCGGACGGCTGCGATCTGAAGCCTGGTGCGGTGCAGCTCGTCAGCGATCTCACGGTCGGTCATCTGCTTCTCGAGGACGAGGCGCGCGACCCGCTTCTGGTAGTCCGTGGACGGGACACGTGTGGGTGCGTCGGTTCGGCGTTCGGACGCTCGCCGTTCGTTGCGGGCGTCGTTCCAGCGCCGCACGTCTTCGCTCGTGGGCTGGGGGCGTGCCGGCTTCCGCGCGGCTTCCTCCTGCTCGAGCACCTGCTCCGGTGTCATGCCGGTGTCGATCGCCCGACGGAAGCTGTAGTCGCCGTGGTAGCGGAAGTGGACCGTGCGACAGGTGATCCGCGCCGGGCAGTGCGCGCCGCGGCATCCGCGAGCGAATCCCTCGGTGGTGCCGTGGGGGTGGGTGGGGTCGGACAGGATGTCGGCGCTCATGCGCTCTCCTTCATTTCGTTCTTCGCCGCCCGATAGCCCTTGTAGGCGCGGCGGCGTCTTTCGTTGTCGAGCCGCTCCTGGCGGCGTGCGTTCCTGTCAGCGCTTTCCTGGAAGCGCGCGAGGTCGTGGCGGGCTTTCGCCAACTGGTTCTCCTCGGAGATCAGTCGTTGACGCCGGCTGTCACTCGCCGAACCGGGACGTTCCCGGATCACGCTCGACAGCGGGGGGAACTGCTCGCGCAGCGCGGCCCGCTTGTTGATGAGCCTCAGCCAGTCGAAGTCCTCCGGCATGGGGTGCCCTCCTCGAATGAGAAAGGCCACTCCCGAAGCGGGGAGTGGCCTGTGGATAGTTCCGGTCAGACGAGACCGGATTCGTGGATGTACTGCTGCACCTCGGCGGGCGAGCGGGTGATGGCGGCGAGGACGTACTTCGTCGGCGCGCGCGGTGGCGTCTTGATCTTGTTCAGAATCCAGATGGACACGTTGACGGCGTCCGGCGGCTCGAGAACCATGCCGAGCTTGTCTTCGATGTGCGCTCTGACCCGCATCACGTCGATCCCGTGCTGGGATGCCAGTGCGCTTCGGTATGGGGCAGGTTGCTCGTCCGTCGCGTCGCTCGCACGGTTATCTCGTGACGGACTCTCTGAAACGTGAGTAGAAGTCTGGTGACTCTGACTCTGACTCTGACTGTGCTTCTGGTTGCCACCGTCGGCCTGGCTCTTGCTAGCACTTGCTTGGGCCTTGGCAAGCCCTCCCTTGCGCCCCGCTTCGGCCCGCAACGCGCTCCGCGCCTCGCGGTCAGCCTTCGTCTGCTGATGCTTCGAGTACTCCCGAATCACGTAGTCGGTGCCGTCCCGGAGGACGAGAGGACGAGTCGGATGCGAAGCGACCAGCGCGGCGAGGATCTGCGGCCCCCATAGGAACTCGGCGTCCTCAGCACTGAACCGTCCGTCGTTGTCCGCGATGCGCGCCTCGCCATTCATCTCGACGAACGCCCACTTGACCTCGGCTGGCTGGTTGCGCAGCTTGGGGTGACGGTGGAAATCGTTCGGGAACGTCATGTAGAGGCGCTCATCCTTCGCCATCTCGCCCCCTCCCGAAGAGCATGTTCCAGAGGTCGTCGCTCATCCGGTTCTCGATCTTGAACTGCATCGAGAAGCTGGGCTCGGGGCGGGGTTCCGGTGCTGGCGTCACCTGGATGCGTTGGGGCTTGACCTCGCGTCCCCAACCGTCGTGGACCTGCTCGGCCTCGAGGCGGAAGCAACCCGGCTCCCACTCGACGATCGCGTCGAACCGGGTCTTGTACGGCGACACCTGCGTCATCCTGACGTGAGGTAGGACGGTGCGGTAGTGGCGGCGCGCGGCGAGCTTCGTTTTGTTCCGGCGTCCGCGGACCTTCATCCGCGGGAAGTGCACCGGAGTGCGTGGTATCTGAGCCATCACGGCTCCTCTCTCAGTCGTCGTCGCACCGGCACGGCTTCACCAGCCAGCAGTCGGGGCAGACGACCTCTCGGGGTCCGAGAGTGGTCGGGTCGGGCTTCGGGACACAGTCGACGTGGCGGAACTTCCCGTCTTCGTCGCGTTCGATCTCGTCGCCCTCGCGGATGCGGTAGCCACAGTTCGCCGCGCATGTGCCGTTGTACTGGGCCGGGAAGCTCATGGCTCCTCCGCTTCCAATTCGAGCGCCCCCACCACTTCGGCGAAGGCGTTCAGGGTGACGGCGGCGACTTCACCAAGCGTGACCAGCGCGTGCCCGAAAGCGGCGCCGACCGCGGCCATTCGCTCGAGCTGTGCGGCTCGGGCTTCCGCGTCGGGGTCGAAGCCGAGCCGGATGAGCGCTTCGCGGGCGCTGGCGTCGATCTGACGCTGGATGCGACGCGTTACCGCGGCGATCTCCCGGTCCACATCCATGCGTCGGCTCATGCCTCGGTCTCCTGGATGTTCTTCGGCTCGGTCATGCGCCAGATCGCGTCGGTGATGTTCTTCCCGTCGAGCAGAGAGAACACGAGACCCCGGATGCCGGCAGACACGTTCGCGGTGATGTAGAGCGCCTGGTCCTTGCGCTCGGTGAGGTCGCGCCCGTGCACGGCCGCGACCCACATCTCGGCCGCGTGGAAGGTCCACTCGTGCTGAGCGAGGAGCGGTTCGGCCGTCTCCATCGCCCACGCGTGGAACTCGTCCGGGAGCGCGGTGACGAACGCCTCGAATGTGCCGGCGCGGAGCTGTCGCCAGACCTCCTTGACGGTGAGGTTCGACACGACTCGGTGCAGGGCCACGTAGTCGTCCTGCTTGATTTTCACCGCGTGCGTGGGGTCGAGCCACACGACCAGTCCTTCAGCGTTTGGCCGCGGCGGGATCGCGAGCGCCTCGCGGAGCGTGCGCGCCGGCATCTCGGCGGCGAACGCCAGCACCGCATCGTCCATGTTCGGTGGCGAGTAGTGGCCGGTCGTGATGTCGACGGCGCCGAGGTAGACGAGCTCGTCGCGGGTGCCGTAGTCGAGCACGATGCGGTTGCCCGGGTAGATGATTTCCCAGAGCCAGGTGTACTCGCCCCTCGTCAGGGGAACAACGAGCCCCCACGGCGATGCGTTGAGCCAGCGGGTCGCGTGGATCGCCTGGTCGGAGGAGAACGAGCCTCGCGTCGCGATCGCCGGACGCCCGTCGGGCCGCATGTAGGTGATGCCGAGCGAGCCGTCGAGCTTGTCGAACGCTCCGACGATTGGGGCGTCGACATCCAGCTCGCCGACCTCCGGCTCCCCGTGGTTGTGGAACTTCGCGAACGGCCGCGCGAGCACCTCGCGAGTGTAGGCGTTGTAGATCAGCCCGCGGGTGAGGCGGGTGATCGCGTTCCAGTGGCGGTCGAACTGGCACCGGTCGGTGTAGTTCAGGATGCGCAGCTCCGGGAACTCCGGGTGCGTGCGCTCGGTGACGTAGCCGGCGGAGATCTCCGCGTCCACGGCCCCCATGTCGATGAGGTCGTCGATGGTCATCAGAATGCCCCTTCCTGGGCCTGGAAGCACTTGAGCCCCATCGACCGCCACATACGGACGACGGAGTCTCGGTCGTCAACGGCGAAATGCACGTTGAAGTGGTCGCGCACGTGCGCGTTGAACAGCTCGCGCTTCACGACGGTGTCGGCGCGCATGTCACCCTCGGGGCGCATGAACAGGTGGTCCCACGGCACGCGGTGCTCGTCGAGCCACTGCTCGGTGAGCTGGCGGCATGTGGCGTCGCGACCGGACATGAGGATGATCTGTGTGGTGCTCGAGCGTCCGATCAGGTCGACGAGCCAGGCAACGGCACTATCGAGCGAATCCGAGCCGACGAGCTTCCAGTCGTACGGTGACCGCTTCCCGTCCCTGTGCGCGAGGGTGCCGTCGATGTCGACGATGATCGCCGCGGGCTTCGCCAGGTTCGGAACGTAGCGCCGGGGCGGGGTGTCAGCGATCGGCGGCGGCGGAAGTTCACCGTTGATCGTGAGCCGATCGTACGATCGGCGGATCGCCTCTTCCGGGACGGTCCCTCCTCGAGCCTCGTTCCGGGCGAGCGCGAGGTCGAGCGACACGGGGAAGTCGATGAAGCGCACCGGGTAGCCAAGAGCGAGCCAGGGGCGCACGTAGCGAGCGCGGAGATTCTGGGCGTCGATGATGACGTCCTTGCCTGCGGCGAGCGCCGCGAGCGCGATCTGCTTCTCGACCTGGGAGACGTGCTGCTCGAGCGAGTGCGAGAGGAGCGTCTGCTCGGTGCCGGAGATCATGCGGCGGATGTCGTCGCGGTTGACTCGGACCCGGCTCTCAGGATCGGCTGCAGCCCATTCCTTCGCGTGCTTGCTCTTGCCGGAGCCGGGGATGCCCCGGGTCATGTGGATGGTAGGCATGATGCCCCGTTCTCCGGGCGCACGCCCGGCGTCAATTCGTCCTGATAGGGATATCGACCGCTTCGCCGTCGGGCGTGAATCTGAGACGTTGGCCGTCGAGGGTGCAGAAGTCGGTCGTGGCGGGATCGGCGATGCCCGAGGGGATAGACCAGCCCTCAGGCGGGTTCGCTGAGTGAGCGAGTCCGTGGCATCCGGTGTGGTTCCCCCATCCGCACAGCGCGGCCAGGTTCTCAACCGTGTGCTTCCCCCCGCGGGACCGGAACTTCCGGTGATGCAGCTCGAGGGGTGCGACCCTGCCGCACCCCTCGCATCTGCCGTTCGCTCGCTTCCGGACGACCCGGCGCACTGGTGCGGGGATCGTCGTGGCGCTCAACTCGGCTTGTATCCGATCAGCTCGACGAGCGTCTCCGCTTCGTCGTCAGACAGCACGCGGTGGCCGTTTTCGACCTTCGAGACGACAGCCTGGGACCATTCGTGTCCGACGCCGACCATCAACGCGGCGAGCGCCTTCTGTGTGACCCCGGCGGCGACGCGAGCCGCCGCGAGCGGGTGTACCGATGTGCTCGCGGCGGCTGGCTTCGTAGTGGGCGACGCCGGGGTGCCGACGGCTTCCTTTCCGTGGGGCAGGATGCCGAGGTAGCGCAGCGCACGTGAGACGGCCGACGTCTCTGCTGTCTCCTGTGGGAACGCGCGAGTCACCTCGTCCTCGTCTGCCTCGTCGCGAGTAGCGTGAGCAATCGCATCGGGCCGCTCGGACTCCGAGTGCTTCCGGATGAAGGCGCGCACCGTGTACGAGCGGTACGGGAGACTCTGCCCGTCGTCGATCCTGGTCTCCTCCACTTCGGGGAGGATGCTCCCCTCGGGGTACTTGTCCCAGAACGCCGCGATGCGGTCGGCGGCGGAAGCGAAGTCGTCCGGCGCCTCGGATCGCGGGGACCGGGCGAGGCGGCTCTTCTCGGATGACTCCGGGAGATCAATCTCCGTAGCGGCGGTCTTCGTCATGCGGCACTCTCCTGTGCGTCGATGTGGTCGTAGATGGCGAACTGTGGGGGGCGGATGAGCTGAATCTCGGACGGGTAGCCGGGCCACTCCCCCGTGTCGAGAGCGCGTGCGAAACGGTCGCGAGCTACGCGCGCCTTCGCGGCTCCGATCTCCTTGAAGTCGGGATCGAGCCGGGCGGGGAGGATGTGGAAGGGCGGGCCGTCCTCGACGACCAGGAAGACCATGTCGACGACCTCTTCACCAGCGAGTTCGGCCGTGAGCAGGTAGTGCGCCCACGACACGTCGTAGCCGTACTCGACCACGGTCGACGCGAACTTGAACGGTCGAGCGTGACCGGGCCGCGTCTTCTTCAGGTCGACAGCGACACGGCGATCGGCCGGCAGGAAGTCGAACCGGCATCGGAGGTCGACGCCGGTCGCCGGGTCGGTGGCGAACATCGACGCCTCGGCGTTGCCGTCCCGCTCGAGGAGAGCCCGCCCTGTCGGATGCATGAGCACTGCGTCGGCCATGGCCTTCACCGGTGCGTACTCCGCTTCCTTCATCGGGATCTCCCCGGCGTCGCGGTGCTCCTTCACCCACGCCTTCGCCTTGTCGGATGAGATCGCCTTGTTCGCACCGGAGAGCAGCTCGTCGGGGATGATCGCCACGTCGTAGCCGGTGCCGAGCACGAGCGCGTGAACCGCTGAGCCGACGTCGTACGCCTTCTTCTCGACGCGGTTCTTCTGGTTGATGACCCAGTCGAACTTGGCGGGCGACTCGAGCAGGTACTTCGCTCCGGTCGATGACAGCGCGGGATGCCCGTGGTACTCGACCTCTGGCATGTCCAGGATGAGGCTCACGCGCTCGCTCCGATCGGTCGGTAAAGTTCGTAGCCGACAGCCGAGTTGAGGAACTCGATGTCTTCGGGGAGCCAGTCGAAGCGGCTGACCACCCACTGCTGCTTCTCGGCGTCGAAGTACTCGATCACGCTCGGGCCTCTTTCTCGTCGGGGTCGGTTGTGGTGTGCGGAAGCCGCTCGTAGAGACGGCTGACCTCAGCCCGCGCCCGGTCGACTGTCTCGTCGAACGCCTCGGTCACGACGCTGGTCATGTGAGTGAAGACGGCGGTTCGGAGGGCCAGCGGGTCGAGGTCGGACTCGAGCAGTCGATAGAGGTCTTCCGTGATCGCGATCCGGTCGTCGCGGACCGCCCGGGTCTCAGCGTCGGACAGGTCGGCGAGCACCTCTTGGCGAGCGGACTTCGTGCTGACTCGTGAACGGGCACGTGCGGCGTCGATCACGGGGCACCCACGCTGACGTAGAAGGCGAACATGGCGATGATCGCGAGGCCGGAACCGGCGAGCGCGATCTCGGCGGCGAGCCTGGCGCGCGGCGTGCGCGCTTTCGCCCATTCGAGTGGCTTGCCGATCACTTCCGGCCCTCGCTTCCGAAGACGGCAGTCGACTTCCGATCGGCGCGTCGGTTCTGTGCGACGCGGACGAATGCGCCCACGATGACGATCGTGAAGACGAGCGCGGCGAGCACGCAGACCCAGGCGAACGCCCAAGCCATGAGGTCGAGAGGAGTCATGCTTCTTCCCATGTGAGTCGGGCACCCTGGGGTGCGGTGATGATGGTTTCGTCAGACAGGTGGTAGAGCGTCGAGCCGCGGTCGCGGACGATGCGGGTGATCCGCACGGCGTGGCCGAGCGAGATCTGAACGTCGCGGGTGACGACCGCGAGGAGGCGGTCTTCGACGGCCGGCTGAGCCACGGATGCTTCCCCTGCCCATCCCCGCCGGATCTCGCGCTCCCGGAACGCCTTCGGCTTCCGAGACGACCTCACGACGCGTCCACAATGTCGCGGGCATCGTCGAGCGGGACGGACAGCTCCCACACGGTCGAAAGGGTCTGCATCCGCGACGGGCGCTTCTCCCCCGACGGGCGGATGACGTGGTGCTTCGCGTGCAGCTCGGAAAGGCGACGCTTCACGTTGTGGTGGTCGGAGAGCCGCGGCCACTCGCGCGCCTCGGCTTGGTCGACGTACGCGGCGGTCAGCTCGTCAGCCGTGCGACTCTGCTCGCTGAGCAGCGCCAGCAACGCCTTCTTGAGCTGGGCCGTGACGTGTGCGTCGACCTTCTCGGCCGCGGCGTGAGACGTCTCCGGGTCTGTCGAGTGGGACATGGTCTTGGTGTTCATGGGTGGTTCCCTTCGGCCGGGCGCCTTCCGGTGCCGTTGCAGTCGATGCACTCCGCCTCTTCGTCGGGGTCTTTCCACCTCAGGTAGAAGCCCCAGCCGTTGCAGGTGGTGCAGTGGTCGTGGATGCCGGGTTTCGGCGTCGTGTTCATGCGGGCTCCGGCTCCGGCCGCGGGTTTCTCTCCCACAGCTCTTCGGTGGCCCAGAGCAGAGTGCGGATCACTGGATCGCCGAGTTCGTTGAACACGACGACGACGATGACTCGACCGCGCACCCACATCCACGACTCGTGCATCGGGGACCAGAGCACGCGGTCGGGGAAGCGGATGGCGTCGCGGATCTCGACCGGGCTGAGGTTCGCCTGTTCGGCCATGAGGTCGACGCGCTCGTGCGCATGGCGAGTGAGGACCATCCGATCCGCGCTGACGGCCGGGATGTCGGGGCGAGCGACCGCGGAGCGGAGAGGGTCCGAGTTCGATCTGTCACGCCCGTCGCCGTATCGGGCTTGTACTTCCATGAGCATGGCTCGCGCGTTCCCGGGCGAGATGTTGGTCGGTACGATCCGGCGCGCGCCGTCGGGGAAGCGATAGGTGACGTTCTGGGAGGACCGCGCCGCTCTCGTGGCACCCATCTGCCGGAACTCGCGGTCGAGCCGTTTCGACGGCTGTCGGTAGAACTCAGAGCCCACGGGTGTCTCCTGACAGGATCGCGGTCGGTCGGATGGTCGGGATGGGTGGGCGCAGGGACGCGACGTCCTTGCAGATCCCTGCCCACTCCTCTTCGCGTTGAGCGGCGAGCTCGTCCGCCATCACGCGTCCACGCAGTTCTCGTTGTGGACCGTCTTCACCTGAAGCCAGTCGCCGCGGTTGCGGTCATAGGTGCTGGGCAGCGTGACCGAGAACACCTGGCCCGGCAGGTAGTTCTTCATGTGGGCGACGCCGTTCGTCGGCGTGCCCGGCGAGACGAGGTTCAGGTGGGTCTGCCGGTGACCGGCGATGCGCACGGTGACGTCGACACTGTTCTGCGCGCCGGCGCGGATCTTGATGAGCATGAGGTTGCCGCTGATCGTCACCGCCTCGACGTCGGCGTCGTAGTTTTGCGGGGTGCAGACCAGGATGGGCGGCTTCGGCGGGTAGGCCTCCGAGGCCGCGGCCGCTGGCAGGTTCACCACCGCGGCGATGACGGGGACGGACCATGCGGCGCCCTTGACGAACGTTCGACGTTCCATCGGGTACTCCTTCTGACGTGAGATGGTCCGGGCGGTTTCACTCGCCCGGACCCTGCTTCCCTTCGATCGCGGCGCGTGAGCGCCGCCGTGCCCGCCGTGGACTGGCCCACGGTGTACTGCCTGGTTCGGGCGCCGGCGATATCTCGTCGCCGGTCGGAATGTCTGGGGTTTCCCTTCGATGAGTCACCCGCGGGTGTTCAGCGCTCAGCGCGTCACTTCCGCTACGGGGCGTCGGCGCGACATAGCGTCTCCCCCGTTCGAGCGCACCTTCTCGGCTTCACCTTCGGTGCGCTGTCTCCCCCGCACAGTCGTCCTTCGAGTCGTCCCGGACCTGCCACGGTCCGCCGAAACGAGTGCATGAGGGGTCGCAGCATCGTGGCTTCGACTGGCCCCTCGTATCCCTGTGCGGGATTGGTCAATGTGGAGTTCTGTTGGTGCGATCGCGGCCCGTTGACGGTGCATCGGGCGCGACGAGTACCCCTGGGGTCGGTGAGGACTCCCAGAAGCGACCCGGTTTAGCGACGCGGGCGGTCGGGGGAGCTACCGGGGGTAGATGCCGGTTTGCTCGAGGATGTCGAGCCGTGTCGGCTCATCGGGGTTGGGGTCGGCTCCGCTCGAGACCTTGATGGTCATCGCGAGGAACGCGAGCGGGATGAGGATGCAAGCGGCCGGGAGCCAGAACCAAAGCGGCATCGTGTCTTCCATCAGTGCTCGCCGTCCCGTTCAGGCATCTTGTCGACGTAGCGGTCGAGTTCGGCCTTCTTGAAGAAGATGCGCTTTCCGCTGCCGGACGGGATCAGCTCGCCGGCCGACCGGAGATCGTCGACCTCTCGGAGAGACTTGGACAGGTAGTACGCCGCCAGCTCGCGGGTGAACAGCGCCGGCGGGAACTCGATCCGCTGGACGACGCCAGAGCTCATGCCGCCAGCTCCCCGGGCTTGTCCTCGGCTTCGACGAGCGGTGCGTCGTGCACGATCTCGAACGCCTCGCCCATGCCCAGGCCGAACGCGACGCAGAATCCTGCGATGAATGCACCGGACGGCTGAGCACCCTTGATGATGCGGCGGAGTGTGGTCCGGTCAGAGCCGACCAGACGGGCGACCGCCTCCTCTGAGGGCAGGTTTCGGGTCTCCCGGAGTCGGTCGACCAGACCGTCCTTGATGCGGATGGAGACTGTCATCTCGTTCCCTTCGTGATGCAACTTTGCCTTGCGATGAGGCAACTCTGCCACATGTGAGACGTTAAGCAAGTCAGATTCGCCTCGGCGTGTCAGCTTTGCGATGCGCTTCTGCGATATTTCCTGGTAAACGAGGTTGCACTTGTGGCAAAAGTGCATCAAACTGTGGTTATGCGAGACAACCTCAGCGACTACTTCCAGAACGCGACCGGCGCGCGCAGCGTGCGAGCAATCGCGCAAGCCGCCGGGTTGGAGCAGAGCACCCTGAACCGACAGCTCACGGGTGCGACCGCTGTCACGATCGACTCGGTCGTGGCTATCTGCCGCGCGTTCAACCTGGACTTCGCTGACGCTTTCGTCGCGGCGGGATTCATCACGGAAGCAGAGGCGGATCGCCTCGGTGCTCGCGTGGGCATGGCGACCTTCTCGGACATCGAACTCGCGCAGGAGATCCTCCACCGCATCGAAGCGGCGACGGCGACGGAAGCGCTCACCGGCCCCCTACCGATCCCGCTCAACGTCCGTGGCCCCGTACAGGATGACCTGAAGGCTGTCGCGTCGGAGAGGGACGCGGAAGACGAAACGGACGAGGGGTACGACGGATGACGGGAAAGCTCGAGGACATGGCGGACGCTTTAGGCGTCACGATCGAGTACGTCGACCTGGCAACCCGAGACGGTGAGTACCGCCACGACCTGAAGCGCATCCGCCTCCGCTCGGGGATGACAATTCGCAAGGAGACGAGCACGCTCGCTCACGAGCTGGCACACGCCGTCTGGGGAGACGTCCCCTCGAAGTTTGGTCCAGCGAACGCGAGACAGGAACGGCGCGCAGATGAGTGGGCGGCCTTGTTGCTCATCACGCCGGAGAGGTACCGGATCGCGGAAGATCGCTGGGACGGCCACGCGGGCGCGATGGCGTACGACCTTGGCGTGACCACCAAGCTCGTCACCGCGTTCCGGCGGGTTTTGTCGCGCATCGGCGACCACGTGTACTTGGACCCGCGCATGGGAACGGGCCAGTGGGCGGAGAGAGTCCCCGCGCACTGACCCGTTGGTTCAGACGCTACTTTCGGTGGTCGGTCCAGCTATGGCCGTTCCACCAGCGGAGGTTCGGCGTTCCGTCCGGGTCGGAGTACCAGCCGGCCTCGGGTCCGGCCGATGCCACCGGGGCCGGAGCTGCCGGCGCGACCGCCGCGGGCGCTGGCTGGCCCTCGTAGAACGACGGAGGGAACGGCCGGCCGTCGTAGTCGCTGGGCGGATTCATGATCGCGCCGATGGCGCGTCCCATGGCGCTCTGCGTGCCCGGGCGGTCGTGCAGCGACATCTGGTGGGCGCACGCCGTGCAGGTGCGGGAGAACGCCATCGCCGCTTCGGAGATGCCGAGAGTCGCCACGGCCGCGGCGCCGCGCCCCGCGTTGCGGACACCGACGCCGGCACGCGACATCGTGCACTTCGAGCAGTCGGCGCATCCCGTGTGTACCCTGACCGGTTTTCCCATGAGCGACACTTTATCGTCCGAGCGCGCCGGAGAAGTGCTCGCCAAGAGCCTCGAGAGCAAGGCGGGCTTGGGTCGACGACACGTGCTGATACCCGCGGGTGGTGCGCACGTCCACGTGTCCCACGATCTCGCCGATGATCTTCGCATCCACGCCGAGCTCCATGAGCACGGTGGCTGTCGTGTGGCGGGCGAAGTGTGTCGTCGGAGTGTCCGGGGTGCCCGTGGGGCGTTCGCGCGGAGGGAGCGCTTGCTCCGGCGTGATGACGCCCGCTTCGAGGAGGATCGAGCGCCACTCGGCCTGATCCTGCGCGGGGGTGATCGGAGATCCGTCATCGTTTCGCCAGATGAGCCCGTGAGGGTTCGGGCGAGTGTCTCTCGCGAGGTAGTCGACCAGCATCCCCTCGAGCGCGTCGATGAGCGGGATCGTGCGCACGTTGCCTGACTTCGGACGGACCAGGCAGAGTCGTCCGTCGAGCTGGCGATGTGTCAAGCCAGGCGACACCTTGAGCTTCCGCTTCGGGCATGAGCCGTCGCGAGACTTCCCGCACGTGCCGCCGCATCCGTGCCGGAAGCGCACCTCGGTGAGCGACCACTGGATCGTGAACTCGTGCCGGACGAGGTCCGCGCTGTCAATCGTCGCGCCGAGGCGTTCACCCTGTCGGATGCCGGCCAGGATCGCGAACCACCAGCGGACGCCGTCGGGGCGATTGAGCGCAGTCTGCAAGACGCGCAGCGCGACCTCGGTGTCGAGCGCGCCCCGTTCGACCCCGCCCGCGCCGGGAGGGGTCACGTCGGCGGCGACGTTCTTCGCGCACACGCCATCCTTCCGCGCTGACTCGAGCATGGATGAGAGGACCGCGTGCGCCTTCCGAGCTGAGGAGACGGCGCGGCCGGCATCTGTGATGGAGAGAGTCACCGCGCGGACGTCGGAGGGCTTGAGCGCCGAGACGCGCTTCTTCCGGAGGGTCGGGAGAATCCACTTCCGCACGATGGACTCGTAGCTCGCGAGCGTGTCCGGTTTCATCGACGGCTCGCACACGGTGCGGAGCCAGTGCTCGGCCCACGCCTCGACCGTGACGGCCTTGTCGAGCGGTGCGCCGAACTCGTTGATCTCGGCGCGCAACGCGTCCAGCTTGTCGCGTGCGGCGGTCTTGGTCCGCGCAGAGACGGTGCGCTGACGCCGCCGGCCGTCGGCGTGGAAGCCATCGCTCACGACCCCCCGCCAGAGCTTCCGCTCCTTGATGTAGTACAGGCCACCCTCACCGTGGCCGCGCGTCTTCGGCATCTTGTACCCTCTCTCGGAGGCAGTGCACACATAGGTGCACACATGCACTCGCAAACGTTATGTTTGCAGGTGCTTCCGACACCAACGCCAAAACCCCCGGAATCACGGGGGATTCCGGGGGTTTGATGGAGCCGCTTGTCAGAATCGAACTGACGACCTTCTCATTACGAGTGAGATGCTCTACCGACTGAGCTAAAGCGGCGTGTGACGGGCGAACCGGCACGATCACCGATATTACCCTGTCGCACTCGCCCTTGGCGAATCGGCACCGGGTCACTCGCAGCGGAGTCCGTCCTCCGGCACCACGTCGTCGAGCAGGAACGCCTCGACGGCGCCGTCGACGCAGGAGTTGCCCTTGTTGTAGCCCGTGTGGCCCTCGCCGACGCGGGTGATCAGCACGCCCTCTTCGAGCTGCGCCGCCAGGGACTCGGACCACTCGTACGGCGTCGCCGGGTCGTTGGTGGTGCCGATCACGAGGATCGGTCCGGCACCCTCGGCCGCGATCTCGCCGCGCGTGCCGGTCGGGGGGTACGGCCACACCTCGCAGGAGTCCGGGCCTTCCCAGTAAGGAGCGATGGTCGGTGCGCCTTCGGCGATCTTCGCGCGGGTCGCCGCCTCGGCCGCCGGATCGTCTTCCACCGGGTAGTCCATGCAGTTATACGCACGGAAGGCCTCGGACGAGTTGTCGGCGTACGTGTCGCCCTCGCGGCCGTTGTAGAAGTCGGCGAGCACGAACATCGTGGTCGGATCGCCCTGCAGTGCCTCGTCGAGACCCTGCGTGAGGAAGCTCCAGCTGTCCTGCGAGTACAGGGCCGCGATGATGCCCGTCATCATCGAGTCCGCACCCATCAGGCGTCCGTCACCGTTCTCGAGCGGGGTGCGATCCGCGCTCGCGAGAAGCGCGCCGAGGTCGTCCATCGCCTGGTCGACGGTGCCGGTGAACGGGCAGGAGCCGCTGCCCAGGCAGTTCTCCATGTACGCCCGCAGAGCCGATTCGAATCCGAGCGCCTGGGTCGCTCCGACCTCGAGGCCGGAGACCGCGGGGTCGATGGCGCCGTCGAGCACCAACCGACCCGCCTTCTCCGGGTAGAGCTCGGCGTAGGTGGCGCCGAGGAACGTGCCGTACGAG
This sequence comes from Microbacterium sp. TW_SC_2, assembly GCF_055361165.1. Taxonomy (NCBI): domain Bacteria; kingdom Bacillati; phylum Actinomycetota; class Actinomycetes; order Micrococcales; family Microbacteriaceae; genus Microbacterium; species Microbacterium sp. TW_SC_2. The sequence continues at coordinate 2,496,000 of NZ_CM143952.1, forward strand.
TAGCCGAGGTAGTTGAGCTGCGTGTCGCCCAGCACCGCACGGATCAGGTCCATGTCGCGAGCCGCGTTGATGGTCGTGATGTACGGGAGGATGCCGCCGCTGTTCGCCTCGCAGGCCTCGGCGAAGGAGGCGTGGGCGTCGAGCAGCTCGGCCTCCCACTCCGGCGTGCCGCGGGGCGCCGCGGGGATGCTGTACAGGTAGTCGTCCATCTGCTCCGCGTCGTAGCAGGTCACCGCGGTCGACTCCCCGACGCCGCGGGGATCGAATCCGATCACGTCGAAGTTCTCGATGAGGTCGGCCCCGACCGCGTAGTCGAGACTGCCGAGGATCAGGTCGACTCCGCTCGCGCCGGGACCTCCGGGGTTCGTCAGCAGAGAGCCGACCGGGGTCCCCTCCGCCTGGTGACGCACCACCGAGAGCGTGATCTCACCCGCACCCGGGTTCTCCCAGTCGAGGGGCGCCGTGACATCGGTGCAGTCGAAGCCCGTGCCGCAACCGACCCACGACAGCGTCTGCTCGTAGAACGGCAGCAGATCGGCATCGACACCGTCGGTGTCGGGCGCGTTGGTCACCGAGGGACGGGGGGCGGCCTGTTCGGGGATCATCGCGTAGAGGCAGCCCGAGAGGGCGACGGATGTCGCGGCGAGGCCCGCGATGACCGCGATGGCTCGGTGGAGACGGGATGTCGATCGAAGTTTCACGGTGTCCTCCCGCTCGCGATGGTCACGAGCAAGCTCTCCAGGGCGAGCAGCGGTGCGACGTTGCGCTCCAGCGACTGGCGGGTGTCGGCAAGGTGGTCGAGTACGACCAGAGTACGGGTCTCCGGCCACGCGGAGGCGAGTGCGGACAGCTCATCGCGCAGTTCGCGGTTGATCAGATCGTCCTGTCCGAACTGGAGCATGACGACGTCGCGGAACATCGACTGCAGATCGGTGAGCACCCGGTCGATCCCGTCGCGGAGGCTTCGGGTCGCGCGCTTCTTCTGATCGTCCTCCAGCGCCGAGAGCTGAGAGCGCAATGCGGGAGGCACCGCCTGGCCCTCCGCGATGCCGACCATCCGCAGCAGGGAGGCGCGCTCCTGCGCGTCGCGCTCGGCCGTGAGCGCCTTCGCATCTTCCGTCGCCGCCTGGATGATGCGGCCGGCGACTTCGACCGCGTCCCCGACGCCGCGCACCCCGATCACGGAGCGCAGGGTCTCGTCGCGACGACGGCGTGCGGCCTCGTCGGTGGCGAGCCGCTGTGCCATGCCGATGTGCCGCTGCGCGTGTCGGGCCGCCTGCTCGGCGACGCTCTCGTCGACCCCGGTGCGGAGACTGATGAGCCGCGCGACATCGGCGACGTCGGGTTCGCGCAGTCGGAGGGAGCGCACGCGGGAACGGATGGTGGGCAGCAGGTCGGCCTCGCTCGGCGCGCAGAGGATCCACACCGTCTGCTCGGGCGGCTCCTCGAGAGCCTTGAGCAGGACGTTGGACGTGCGCTCGACCATGCGATCGGCGTCTTCCACGACGATCACGCGATAGCGCCCGGCGGAGGGGGCGAAGTACGAACGCTCGACCAGCGCACGGGCTTCGGCGATCGTGATGATGACCTTGTCGGTGCGCAGCGCCGTCACATCGGGGTGCGTTCCGGCGAGCACCTGACGCATCGCCGCCTCGTCGTCGGGGCGGTCGGCGACCAGCGCGGCGGCGAAGGCATAGGCCAGCGTGGAGCGACCGGAGCCCGGCGGGCCCGTGATCAGCCACGCGTGCGAGAGCGCCCCCGGGTCGGCGGCGGCATCGCGGAGCGTCTCGACCGCGGCATCCTGCCCCCAGACATCGGCCCACGGGAACGGGGCGGCGACAGTCTGAGGCATGCCCTCAGCCTAATCGGGAGCACCGACGCTCGCGGGCACGCTCGCGGGATGGTCGCCGACGCTCAGCGCGAGGCGAGCAGGGTCTCGACGCGGGTGCGGATGCGCGCGGCGATCTCGTCGGCGGATGCCGCGGCGTCGAGGACCAGGAAGCGCCCCGGCTCGGCGGACGCCAGCTCCAGGTACGCGTCGCGCACCCGTCCGTGGAACTCGGACTTCTCCGCCTCGAGGCGGTCGAACGGCTTTTCCGCGGAGTCCAGGCGCGTGCGGGCCGCGGCCGGATCGAGGTCGAGCAGCACGGTGAGGTCGGGGAGTGCGCCTTCGGCGGCCCACAGCGAGAGGTCGCGGATCTCGGTGGCGTCGAGCACCCGGCCCGCACCCTGGTACGCGACCGAGGAGTCGAGGTAGCGGTCCTGCAGCACGACCTCGCCCCGCGCCAGCGCAGGGCGCACGACGGTCGCCACGTGATGCGCACGATCCGCCGCGTACAGCAGCGCCTCGGCCCGAGGAGCGATGTCACCGCGGTGGTGGAGGACGATGTCGCGGATCAGCTGACCGACCTCCGACCCGCCGGGTTCGCGCGTGCGGACCACGGTGTGCCCGGCATCCGCGAGCCACGACGCCAGCAGGTTCGACTGCGTGGTCTTGCCCGAGCCGTCTCCGCCCTCGAGCGTGATCCACGCACCGGGACCTGAGGTCACGAGTCCGCCTTCGCCGCCGCCTTCGCCGCGTTCGCCGCACGGGTCGCTGCCGCCTTCTTCGCCGCCGCCGACCGTGCCGCGGACTTCGCCGCGTCGGCCGGGGCCGCCTTCTTCGCGGGAGCCTTCGCCGCCGTCTTCTTCGCCGGAGCCTTCTTGGCCGGAGCCTTCTTCGCCGGAGCCTTCTTGGCGGGAGCCTTCTTCGCCGCGGTCGACCGCGCACCGCGCTTGGGCGCAGGGCCCTTCGCGCGCTTGTCGGCGAGCATCTGCACGGCGGTTTCGAACGTGATGTCCTCGACCTTCTGGCCGCGCGGGATCGTCACGTTCGTCTCACTGTCGGTCACGTACGCGCCGAAGCGACCGTCGCGGATGCGGATCGGCTTGCCGCTGACCGGATCGGCCTCGAACTCGACGAGCGCACTGGATGCCCGGCGGGCACCGTACTTCGGCTGCGTGTAGATCTCGAGCGCCTGCTCGAGGGTGACGTCGAAGATCTGCGATTCGCTCTCGAGCGACCGGGAGTCCGTGCCCTTCTTGAGGTACGGACCGAAGCGGCCGTTCTGCGCGGTGATCTCCTCGCCCGACTCGGGGTCGGTGCCCACGACGCGCGGCAGACTCAGCAGCTGCAGCGCGGTGTCGAGATCGATCGTGTCGACCGACATCGACCGGAACAGCGAGCCGGTGCGCGGCTTGGGTGCGGCTGCCTTCTTCGCGCCGCGCTTGGGCTTGGGCGCCTCGACGACCTCGCCCGTGATCTCGTCGACCGCGGCGTCGTCCGACACCGGGTCGTTCTCCTGCACGTAGGGGCCGAAGCGGCCGTCCTTCACGACGACGATCTTGCCGTTCTCGGGGTTGAGTCCCAGGACGCGGTCTCCGGCGACGGGCGCGTCGATCAGCTCCTGCGCCTTCGCGGTGGTGAGCTCGTCGGGCGCGAGGTCTTCCGGCACGTTGACGATGCGCGGCTTGGCCTCCGGGTTCTCCGGGTCGGCGACCTCGAGGTAGGGGCCGTACTTGCCGAAGCGCAGCGTGGCGGTATCGGTGATCGGCGTGGAGTTCAGCGCGCGGGCATCGATCTCGCCGAGGTTGTCGACCACCTGTCGCAGCCCGACGTGCGAGTCGGAGCCGAAGTAGAACGACTTCAGCCACTCGACGCGGTTCTGCTCGCCGCGGGCGATCGTGTCGAGGTCGTCCTCGAGCGCGGCCGTGAAGTCGTAGTCGACGAGCTCGGCGAAGTGCTCCTCGAGCAGGCGCACCACGCTGAACGCGAGCCACGTCGGAACGAGCGCCTGGCCGCGCTTGACCGCGTAGCCGCGGTCGAGGATGGTCTCGGGGATCGAGGCGAAGGTCGACGGACGGCCGATGCCCTTCTCCTCGAGCACCTTGACCAGCGACGCCTCGGTGTAGCGCGGCTTCGGGTTCGTGCGGTGGCCCTTGGCCTCGGCATCCGAGACGGCGAGCTCGTCGCCCACGGCGACCGCCGGCAGCGACTGGTTCTCGGCGGCATCCGCGTCGCCGCGCTTCTCATCGCGTCCCTCTTCGTAGGCCTCCAGGAAGCCCTTGAAGGTGTAGACCGTTCCCGAGGCGGTGAACTCGGCCTTCTGCCCCGCCGCGTCGACCGCGATCGTGACGGTCGTGGTCTCGTACTTCGCATCGGACATCTGGCTCGCGACGGTGCGCTTCCAGATGAGGTCGTACATGCGCTGCTCGTCACGGTCGAGCTCGCCGGAGAGCGACGCCGGAGTGCGGAAGTTCTCCCCCGACGGACGGATGGCCTCGTGGGCCTCCTGCGCGTTCTTGCTCTTCGACTTGTAGACGCGGGGCTTGAGCGGCACGGCCGAATCCCCGTACAGGGCGACGGCCTGACTCCGCGCCGCCTGCACCGCTTGGGTGCTCAGCGCCGTGGAGTCGGTACGCATATAGGTGATGTACCCCTTCTCGTACAGGCGCTGGGCGACACCCATGGCCTGCTTGGCGCCCATCGAGAGCTTGCGGCCGGCTTCCTGCTGCAGCGTCGACGTCGTGAACGGCGCGTACGGGCTGCGGGTTCCGGGCTTCGCCTCGACCTTCGTGACGGTGCCGGCGCCCACCACGTCGATCGCCTGGGCGAGCGTGGTGGCGCGGGCTTCGTCGAGGACCACGACGGCCTTCTTGAGCTTGCCGTCGTCGTCGAAGTCGGTGCCCCGGGCGAGCTGGCCGCCGTCGACGCGCACGAGACGGATGCGGAAGGAGGTGCCGGTCGCGGCCGCGGCGGCGTCGACATCCCAGTACTCGGCCGAGACGAACGCCATGCGCTCGCGCTCACGATCGACGATCAACCGGGTCGCGGCGGACTGCACGCGGCCGGCGGAGATGCCCGTCTTGACCTTGTACCAGAGCACGGGAGACACGTCCCAGCCGTAGAGGCGGTCGAGGATGCGGCGGGTCTCCTGCGCGTCGACCAGATCGTGGTCGAGTTCGCGGGTGTTCCCGATGGCGGCCTGGATCGCGTCCTTGGTGATCTCGTGGAAGACCATGCGCTTGACGGGGACCTTCGGCTTCAGCGTCTCCAGCAGGTGCCAGGCGATCGCCTCGCCCTCGCGGTCCTCATCAGTGGCGAGCAGGAGCTCGTCGGCGGTCTTCAGCGCACGCTTGAGTTCGGCGACGGTCTTCGTCTTGCGGTCGGACACCACGTAGTACGGGTCGAACCCGTTGTCGATGTCGATCGAGTACTTCCCGTAGGCCTGCTTGTCGGCGGCCGGGATGTCCTTCTTGTCGGCGAGATCGCGGATGTGCCCGACAGAGCTGAGCACCTCGTAACCGTCGCCCAGGTATCCCTGAATAGACCGCATCTTCGTCGGGGACTCGACGATGACGAGCTTCTTGCCTTCAGCCAAGGGTGCGTCCTTTCTTCGAAGCACACCATACACACCACTGTGTGGGGTCGTTCACAGTGAGCGAGGTCGCCACCGCCGTCAGTGACCCTCGGGTGGCCCAGCACGGGCGCGGGAGACGGCAGTGAGACCAGCGTACGCCGCCTGCACCTGCACGGTCGCCACGAACCCCTCGATCGCGCAGTCGGTGAGCGAGGCTCCCGACGCCGCGGCGACCCGGGCCGCGAGCGCGCACGGCTCCTCCGCCGTCACCACGGCACCGCTCGAGGCGTCGGCGGCCGCGAGCGCGGCGGCATCCGCGGCACCGGCCACCCTCTGCGCCGTGACTGCCGCTCCGCCGACGGCCGCCAGCCCGAGGGAGAGCCCGGCAGCCACGACCAGAACGCCCGCGGCGAGCGCGGATCCGGCCATCAGAGTCCTCCGTCGAGAGCGCAGCTGGATGCCCGCAGGGGGACCCGGATCACCGATCCCACCCCGACGTCGAGGCGTGACGTGACGCACACGAGTGCCCCCCGCGACGAGGACGACATCGTCGCCCCGGGGACCGCTTCGCGCACGACGGCATGAGCCGCGCCGTCGCCCTCCCCGCGACCGAGCAGTCGTGCGGCATCCGCCGTGGCGTCCTGCAGCGCCACCTGACCGGAGGCGGCTCCGAGCGCACCGACGCCCAGCAGCATCACGAACACGACCGCGGGGAGCGCGAGCGCGAGCTCGGCCGCGACGGAACCGCGTTCTCCGATGCGCCTTCGGGCACGGCGATCGCTCATGACACGCTGAGCGCTCGTCGCACGAGATCGGTCAGGATGCCGCGCACCTCGTCGGAGCGCATGATGACGACCAGGAGGCCGGCGAAGGCGACGGCCGCGACTACAGCGAGACGTACTCGAACGGTGGCCCGAACTTCCAGCTCCGCGACGTCAACATCACGAACGACCTGCATCTGACCGGCGAGGTTCCCGACACGATCGACGTCGGCACCAACGTGCACGTCATCGCCCGAGTCGGATCATTCAAGGACCCGCTGTTCCAGCTGGAGCCGGTGCAGACCAGCCTGCGCTGAGCACGCCCGGCTGCCCTCGCCTCTCGGCAGCGGAGCCGACGCGGCCTCAACTGACGGCTGACGCTACGGCCGCAAAAAGTTCGCGTGCTGCGCGAAGTCCCGAGCGGTCTGCGCACTGCATACCGGCGGACCCGCAGCCAACCATCAGATCAGTAGACCGCGGCCGGTCTCCGGATGTGTCAGGATCATGCCATGTCGGCTCGGGGGCCGATGCGAAAGGAAGACATGGGCTTCTCCATCAGGATCGCGCCGGGGGTGCGGGTGCGGGCCTCGTCGCGGGGCGTTCGCACGAGCATCGGGCCGCGGATCGCGCGTGTACACGTCGGGGCAGGGCGGACGGGGTTCTCCACCGGGGCCGGACCCATCGGCTACTACACCTCCCTCGGAGGAGGGTCGCGGACTCGGGGCAGTCGACAGGGCACCGGCTACGCGACATCGACTCTGGCAAGTGCCGCGCGCCTGGACAAGATCGACCGCACCATGGCACTCGCGGCGGCTCTGGATACGATCGCCAGCCTGCACCAGGAGACGTTCACTCTGGCGCAGCGCCCGGTCCTCCCTCCGCCTCCGCCGGTGGACCCGGAGGCTGTGCGGAAGAGCCACGTGGATGCCGCCCTGAGGCAGATCAGCGCCTTCAAGCGGGCCGAGCGCCGCGCCGCCACTGCCAGCGCGATCGCGCACGCGGATCAGGCTGTCATGCAGGAGACGCATCGGCGCGTAGGGGCCTGGAAACAGGAGCAAGCAGAGCTCGATCGGTTCTGGGCGGCGCTCCTCGCGAACGACCCCGCAACGGTCATGGACCAGCTCGCCTCGGCGTTCGAGGACAACGCGGCTCCCGCGGCGCCGCTGGCCGTCGAAGGCTCCGAAGCGACCCTGACCGTTCTTGTGCCCGACGAGCGGTCCTTGCCCGGTCAGATGCCAGGAGTCACGGCCGCGGGCAACCCGAGCATCCGCAAAATGACCAAGGCGGAGCGGGATGGCTACTCCCACCTCCTCGTGTGTGGCTACCTGCTGGCGACCGTCAAAGAAGCGTTCGCCGTCGCCCCGGGGCTCACGAGCATCCGCATCCTCGCGGTGCGGAGCGCCGGGATCTCCGCATACGGCGAGCGACGCGGCGAGGCTATGGCCGCCGCCGTGATACAGCGCACAGCGCTCGACGGCGTCCGCTGGAAGGAGGTCAACGCCTCCGTGATCCTGATGGACGTGGCGTCCCAGCTGATCCTCAATCAGCGTCCTCCGAGCCCGGGGCTGCGTCCTCTCGATCTCGACAAAGAGCCCGAGATCGCCGCGATCATGGAGCGCATCGACTTCGACGACCTCGGAGAAGGCTGAACCACCCATGACTACCGCTCCGAAGAACCCGCGCCCCGGGTGGTACCCGGACCCTGAAGATCTCACCCGGCAACGCCGCTGGGATGGGAACGACTGGACAGGCGAAACTCGGGAGACGCCTTCAAGCTCTGCACCTCCTGCGCCGAGCCGACGCGACAGAGCACCTGAGCTGCCCGCACCGCAAGCGCGCGGAGTCTCCTCCCCGCCGCCCACTGAACTGGCGCCGGAGCAACACGTCGGGGGGCCCGGGCGTTCGGGCCTCATCGCGCTAATCCTCGGCATCATCGCCTTCCTCACCGGGTGGGCACCTTTCCTCGGAGCCGCATTCGGGATCGCAGCCATCGTCGTGGCTCTCGTCGCCTGGCGAGGACGCCAGCGCAAAGGGTTGTGGCTCACCGGGCTCGTGCTCGCCTCCGTGGGGACGATCACCTCGGTGATCATCGCGGTGTCCTTCACGACGTTTCTCGCCGCGCATCCGATCGACACGTCCGCTGGCGAGGCAGCCACCAAGAGCAATCAGCCGTCGCCGGAGGTCTCAAGCCCGAACTCCGAGAGCAAGCCGGGCAAGGACGAGCCGGAGACGGAAGAGATCCGCGAGTACTGGCCGATCTCCGGCGACCTGCGGATGCCGCAGTTCGTCGGCATGAACCTCGCGGACGCGCTCGACGAGGCCAAGCGCCTGCGCCTCACCCTGCGGTACGAGGACGAACGCAACGACCGCGCCGTCTTCATGCCGTCGAACTGGACAGTGGTGTCCCAGGACATCGCCCCGGCAACGGACTCCCGAGAGGGAGACTGGGTCGAGGTTCGCGTGCTCAAGCACGACGAAGTCGCCGACGAGGTCACTGAGGCACTGGCCCACGACCTTCATCTCGGCGAGCGGAGCTTCACGGGGACGATCACGGGCTACGAACGCGACATGACCTTCGACGTCTCCACCGTGCTCGTCGACGCAGCACCGGTGTCGCTGGATCTGATCTCCCCGCTGGCGCCCCTCTGCGGCTCTCCATTGAAGGACGGCCTGACCGCGGCGGCCGCCGAACTCGATAAGCAGCTGCCGATCGGGCAACGCGTCCTCGTGGTCATGAGCCGCGCCGGCGAGTCCCACGGGTTCATCCACGTGCTGGGACCAGACGACGAGACCGAGACAGCACCTCCCACCGACTCCGTTAACGAACGACTCATACGCACCGGCTGGTGGGTACCTGACGCCTCACAGATGGAAGGCGGCGTGGGTGTCGAGGGCTGGGGCAGCGAAGTGGTCGCCTTCACGCCCTATGCACCGCGATACCCCGCCGAGTCTCAGGCTGTCGTCTACGTGCCGTTCATCGCTCAGGCAGGCGACCAGGCTGTGGCCAATTACGTCGGCACGATCGGTGACTGCCGCCGCGCGGCAGAAGCCGATGCGAACGCCTACGTCGCCCGCTGGCAGGAAGCCGAGCGGGAGCGGGAGAAGGCGATCGCCGAGATGGAAGAGCGCATCCGGTCGGGCTACTACCTCTGCCGCGACGGTGACGGCGACGGCGTCTGCTACGAGCACTGATGGGAGAGTGTGCGGGATGCCTCACTGAAAGAAGGGGTTCGAGCTCGGCATCCCGCCGGAGGTCTCCCCAGACCTCGTCCCCAGATCCGGATCTCCGCAGATACCATGCGCTCGTCCAGCCATGGATCGCCTCGGGGGCGCGTGGAGCTTGTCCTGATCGTGAGCGCCCTTCACCATCACGCGCGCCAGCGTCCCGATCGATCGGATCAATCGGCGACGTCTACGATAACGCCCTCGCCGAGTCGACGATCGGCCTGTTCGTGAACGAAGCGATCCGCGACGGCTCGCCCTTCCGGGCGGGGGCTCGAGCTTAAAGAGCTGCTCTAGCACGCCCACGGTCGCTGCCGTCGCCGGCGCGCATGTTGAGCTTCACTTCGTGAGCTCCAGCTCTGGAACGGGCAGAAAATCGGTGAACCTGATCACGAGCTGCTCCCATCGGTGCTGGCGACGACCGCACGGACGCCCCCCAGGCCACTCTACGGTTGCGTCCCCATCGCAGATCAGCAGTGTTGGAACCGGCACCCACTCGACGCCCTCGCGTTGGTTCGTCGACCTACCTCCTTGCCACTATGCTCGCGATAACCCGGCGATGAACGTTCTCCCGGGATCTGGGCGGGAGAACCATGACAGACAGTGACGTGCGCGCTGAGGCCGAGGCCATCAAGTATGAGACTCAAAGCGCCAAGGCGGTGCGTGGCACCGAGAACCGCACGATCTCGAAATGGGAGAACGACGGTTGGGAGCTGGTCACGCAGACTCCGGGCAAGCTCCGCTCGGAGCTGGTCTTCCGCAGACCACAGCCGAAGCCGCCGTGGAAGACGCTCGCGATCATCGGCGGAGTGCTCGTCGCGCTGGGCATCTTCATCGGCATCATGGTCGCTGTCACAGGCGGAGACAACGATGACGCCGCAGAACCCGTCGACACACCCAGCGCACAACCAATCGTGCCTGAGGACGAGCCCGCGCCAGAGCCAGACGAGCCCGCTAACGCAGAGCCCATCGAGAAAGAGCCCACCAAGCAGGCTTCGCTGACGATGGAAAACAGCCCTGAGCTCGCAGCACTGCTCACCGGACCGGCGGACATCCCCACTGTTGAGGCCTTCGCTGAGCAGTATGCCGGCCAACTCATCGAGTTCGATGGCTCGATTGGTGCAATGAACAACCACGAGGGCTATACGACGCGGTACGACATCCTGATCACGTACGGCGACTACAGCGAGACCCACTCGAACGGCGGGCCGAGCTTCCAATTCCGTGACGTGAACATCACGAGCGACCTGAATCTGACCGGCGACGTACCTGACGCGATAGGCGTCGGCGACAACGTCCATGTCATCGCGCGCGTCGGATCGTTCAAGGACCCGCTGTTCCAGCTGGAGCCGGTCGAGACCCGCGTGCGCTGATACGCCCTCAGGTCCGGTTCGTCGATCGAGGGCTACTGATCGCCTCGCTCACGCGGTTCCTCCGCCGATCTGCTCGGCCCCCGCCACGATCGCCGGGTCCAGCACTCGTTATGCTCCCAGCACCTCGACACCGATGAGCACCCTGTCTGGTCGAAATCGAGCACGACGGTACCGCCGTCGGTCTCGACGACCTCGTTGCGCACGGAGTGCCCAGGGTGCGCTCGGGCACCAGTGAGATGTAGGCGGCGTCCGCTTCGCTGTCGTAGGTCGTCTACATGCAGGAAGCCTACGGCCGCGCCAAGACATTCGACACATACGTTTCGAGCAATAACGGCTCCGGCTCTGCGTGCCGAGAGTCATGCGGATCAAGATCGATGCCGATCGCGTTCACTTTTTATCTGCCACATGCCTCTCACTCGCCGTCCGGCGAGACCACCGTTGGTGCAACTCCGCAGCTCGAAAGGAACACACACCACTATGACCATCGCCAACACCACGCAGCCCGCCTCGGACACCCGCCTGCCGCAGCTACAGTTCGGCAAGAGCCCGGGGCTGTGGCACATGGTGCTGTTCCGCCGGAACGAGGCCGGCGCACCGGCCGTCCGACTGGGCAGAAACTCGGCCGCTGGGTCGACGACACGGCGTCGGGTGTGAGTCCTGAGCGCGCGACGACTACTGCTGACCGTCGAGCTCCTCCAGGAACGACCGCGCTCCTTCAGAAGCGTCCGTGCGGAGCTGCTCCTCAGTCGCTGTGTCACCCGTCGCAATCATCATCTGCGCGAATGTGCCCGTCCACGCGCCCCGTGGGTCGAGGTAGTTATCCATGGCGCCTCGGATCTCGTTCGGATCGGATGAGTCCTCGGTGGCGATGAGTTGGCGTGCCACAGCACGGGCGGCCTCCCGCGGCCCACCTGCGTTGTACAGGATGACGTACATGAGGTCGTACTTGTCCTTCTCCAGCCTGCGTTCCAACGCAGCGGCCGCCTTGGCGAGGAGGTATCCGCCGAGGCTCGCGAACCGGATGCTCACCGTCTCGGGAGCATCGGGCACAACGGCTCGTACGACATCTGAAACGCGGAGCTCCCGCACCATAGGGGCGTGGAGTGCTGCGGCAGGACCGGCGATTTTGCTCGCTACTGCAGACCTGGAGCGTGGAAGCGGGACCGTGTCATCAGTGTGATCCCACACGTCGCACAGGAACTCCAAGCGCACCCGTGCGCCCCCGAGCATGGCGTCCCAACGCCACATGTTCACAGAGGAAAACCCGCCGGCCTCGAGCGCCTCGTCGATCCAGGAGTAGTCCGGCGTCGCCGCGACGCTGTCGAAGCCGAGCGCGAAGAGCAGATCGATATCGGTCGTTCCCTGGTGCGGGACCGGCGCCCGCGTCGCCAGGAAGTCAGGGTTCAACCCTCCGATCACGACGAAGTCGATGGCGCGATCGCCGGCGAGCAGCACGAACCTGACCAGCGCATCCTCTGCACGTTCGCGAGCCTGACGGCTTCGGATCTCAGAATGCAATGACGCTCTCCCTCAGGTGCTCTCCCGCCTCAGCTGCGCGTCCCCTGCTGCGCAGAAGGTCGGCGTACACGCGCACCGGCGAGCAGAGGGAGAGGCCGTCACGATTGTCGGTCAGACCGAATACGAAGTCCTTCTCGGTGAACACGCGAATGCGGCCGCCGTGCGCGACTTCACGCACGTCGTCCTGACTCGATACACGGCGGCGGAGGTCCTGCAGGTCATCGAAGGACACGTACACATCGACGGTGGGGATGCTGGTCAGGAACGGCGCGATGCGTTCCGCGGCCACGGTTCCGGTCACTGCCCAGTTTGTGCCTTCTAGCGACGATGTGAGCATCGAGAGCGACTCCTCGTGGTCGCGCCATGGCACATGGAACTCCGCCACGGGCGTCGCCGCGCCCAGCGCGTAATGCCCTGCCCAGTCGCTCAACATTCGACCCGGGTCGCGCAGCTCGCGTGTCGCCGTGCTTCCTCGTTCTGCTCCGGTCTTGATCGTGTAGTGCTGCTCGTCGAATTGGCGCAGGACGCGCGCCGCGTGAGCGACGGAGACGTCCGCGGCCTGAGCGATGTCTGCGACCTTTCCAATGGAATCGGGGACGTCGCGCCCGTAGCTCACCCGCCACGACAGCAGCGTCTCAGCGACCGCCTGCGCGGCCCCCGACCAAGTGAACTGCCGCCTCGCGTCGGCGGGGATCGGGTCGAGGCGCGTGATGTACACCTCGCCGGGGATCACGATGCGCGCTCTCCCGCTCCCATCTGCCCACGAGAGATGTTCCTCATCGAGGATCTCCCGTGCGCCGGCGCTCATGCGCCGAGCTGTGATGACGGTAAGTGCATCAGTGGGCGCATCGACATGAATGAGCATGTTTCGCGCGCGCTGCACGTCTGCGGCCAGACCTTCTCCAGCCCAGATCGGACGGACCATCCAAGAACGGCCGTCGAGCGTGAGGCGGACCGAATCGAAGCCGACTTCGGTGTCGAACTCCGGAGGGAGAGCGCGAACCAGGGCGGTGACGGCGGAGTTTTCTCGCGGAACCATGGTTATATCCTACCGTGATCTTTACGTAGTAAATGCAATTTTACTACCTATAATCACGCCATGAGAAAAGGATCTTACTAAGACCGCCGGCCTGGCTTGGATGGCGCCACCGGCGCGGACGCTCAGTTCACCGCATCGTATGCCTCAATTAGGCCCTCCGGCACACGGCCCCGGTTGGACACCTGGCGCCTGCTCTCCTTCACTCACGTGTGCACCGCCGCCAGATCCCGCTTCGGAAGATTGGTGATTCTACAAGTCCCTCACCCGGCGCTCATAGCGGTCAGTTATCTTGGCGAATGGGGACGCGTGAAGTACGTTTTAGAACGGCCACGGTCGCCATCGTCGTGATCGCGTACTCCGCGGTGGCGGCGCCGGTGTCGTCGGTGAAGAGCGCGGCCGCGCGCCGGCGGTCGAGTGGGGGAATCGTGCTCATGGTGTTCCTTCTTTCTGTGGTGGATACGAGGCCTTGCGGACGATCAGAGCGGGAGCGGGGTCGCGCCGAGCACGCTGAGCAGCAGCGGCGCGACTCCGAGAAGCAGGAAGGCGGGAAGCGTGCACACTCCGAGGGGGATCAGCAGCTGAGTCGACAGCCGCGCGGCGCGGAGCCGCCCCTGGATGCGCGCCTCGTGGCGTTCCTGCGCCGCGGAGGCTCGGAGGAGCTCGGTGGCAGGCACCCCCGCCGCGCGGGACAGCTCGAGGACCGAGTGGACGCGCTCGTCGCCGGTGTGCCGCCCGGCTCCGCTGTCGGCGACGAGCCGAAGTGCCCGCGAGATGGAAGCCCCTCCCGCCAGCGCGACGGCGACCAGCTCCGCCGTCATGCCGGGCGTCTCGGGCCCGGGGCGAGCGCGACGCAACAGGCGGTTCGTCCAGAGCCGCGCGGCCCCGACCAGCAGCAGCCCGGCCACCACGCAGCCGGTCGCGAGCGGATTGCGCATGACGACGCCGACGGTGTCGAACCCGAGAGCGAGGCCGAGCAGCAGACCGGCCAGTGGCATCCAGAGCAGGAGGCGCGCCGTGCCCGCCGGTTCGGCGAGGGCGATCCGCACATCGTCGGCGGCCGCACCCGCATCTCGCAGGGTCTCGGCGAGCATGCGCAGCACTGATGCGAGCGGAGCACCCACGGTCGTGGCGATCTCCCAGGCCGCGGCGAGATCGGCCCAGGCGCCGCCCTCCGCTTCGATCGCTGCGAGCAGCGGCACCCCCGCGGCGACGCGCTCGACCACCGCCGCGGCGTGCGCATCACCCGTCTCGGCGAGATGCCGCCAGGCGACCAGAGGGACCGCTCCCGCCTGCAGCAGCACCGCGAGCGTCTGCACCGACGTGGCCGCCTCCTCGGCGCCGCCGGAGGGCACCGCGGTGCGCAGGAGGCGGATCACCACGGTTCCACCTCGCGGATGCCGAGACGGTCCCCCTCGATCACGAAGACGCCCGCCTGCGCGATCCGACGACGCCCGCCGGGGGCTCGGGCGAGGTGGAGGACCGTCGTGAACGCGCTGGCGGCCTGACGTGCGAGAGCCGTGGCATCCATCCCCGCCAGGGCTCCCAGCGCCTCGAGCCGAGCCGGTACGTCGCGCAGGCCGCTCGCATGCAGCGTCCCCGCCCCGCCGTCGTGCCCGGTGTTGAGCGCGGTCAGCAGCTCGCGCACTTCCTCGCCCCGACACTCCCCCACCACGAGCCGGTCGGGTCGCATGCGCAGCGATTCCCGCACCAGTCGCGCCAGGCTGACGCCACCGGCGCCCTCGAGGTTCGCCTGCCGTGCTTCGAGAGCGACATGATGCGGATGCCGCGGCCGCAACTCGGCGACGTCCTCGATGGTCACGAGTCGTTCGTCGCGGGGCACCTCGGACAGCAGCGCGGAGAGCAGCGTCGTCTTGCCCGTTCCGGTGCCGCCGGTGATGAGGATGTTGGCCCGCGTGCGCACGAGCTCCTGCAGCCAGCGTTGCTGGCCCTCATCGAAGGCGTCCAGCGCGGCGAGCGCGGCAAGATCGGCGGCCAGCACGCGCGGGATGCGGATCGACAGCGCGGTGCCCCGGGTCGAGATCGGGGCCAGCACCGCATGCACGCGGATGCCCGAGTCGAGCCGCACGTCGACGCAGGCGGCCTGATCGTCGAGATGGCGGCCGCCGAGCGCCACGAGAGCCACCGCCAGATCGCGCACCTCCCGCTCCGACGCGCTCCATCCGTCGACCGGCTCGACGCCGTTCCCCCGATCCACGAACAGACCATCCGGCCCGTTGACGAACACATCCGTCACGGTGCCGTCGTCGCAGTACTCGCGCAGCGGTCCGAACGCTGGATCGAGGCGTGGAGGGACGTGCGCGGGAGACCCGACGGCGGCAGTCGCGCCACGGGGTCGGATGACGAAGGACGAGGGCATGACCCGAAGGTAGGACCACCGCACGTCACCGCACTGCGCACATCGCGCCCTCTGTGCAGAGATCCCGCGCCCTGCGGTCCCGTGGAGGACGAAGCCCGGGAAAGAGAACGGGCGGCATCTCACGGGGGGAATGAGATGCCGCCCAGGGCGGGCCGCGATCGGGGGAATCGGGCGCGCCAAGGCCGGAATGAGTATTCGGCTGTCGTCGAGTGTACGCAGGGCAGGCGTCCTGACAAAACCCGGTCGTACTACCGACTTTCGGCAGTATGCGCGGCTGGTCCGCGGGACTAGATTCGCCAGGACCTGGTCGTGCCTCCCTCGCGACCACGCCCCCAGCCGCAAAGGAGCGCCTGCCGATGAGCAGCCAGATCGACCACCTTCTCAACGAGACCCGTCGGTTCCCGCCGTCCGAGGAGTTCGTCGCTCAGACCATCTCCTCCCCCGCCCTGTACGAGCGCGCGGGGACCGATCGCGAGGAGTTCTGGGCCGAGCAGGCGCGCGAGCTCCTGCACTGGCACACCCCCTTCACCCAGGTGCTCGACTGGTCGGCCCCGCCCTTCGCGAAGTGGTTCGACGACGGCACCCTCAACGTGGCGTACAACTGCCTCGACCGCCACGTCGAAGCCGGCAACGGCGACCGGGTGGCCCTGCACTGGGAGGGCGAACCGGGAGACTCCCGACGCATCACGTACGCCGAGCTCACCGAGGAGGTCAAGCGGGTCGCGAACGTGCTCACCGACCTCGGCGTGACGCACGGCGATCGCGTGGCGATCTACCTGCCGATGATCCCCGAGGCCATCGCGTCGATGCTCGCAGTGGCACGCCTGGGCGCCATCCACTCGGTCGTGTTCGGCGGGTTCAGCGCCGACAGTCTGCGCTCCCGCATCGACGACGCCGGAGCCAAGGTGGTCATCACGGCCGACGGCGGGTACCGCAAGGGCCGCGTCTCCGCTCTCAAGCCCGCGGTCGACCAGGCGCTGAGCGACCGTGGCGACGGCGAACAGCAGACGGTGGAGCACGTGCTCGTCGTGCAGCGCGGGAAGAACGACGTCGATTGGGTCGACGGCCGCGACATCTGGTGGCACGAGGCCGTGCCCGCGGCATCCGCCGAGCACGAGGCACAGGCGTTCCCCGCCGAGAACCCGCTCTTCATCCTCTACACCTCCGGCACGACCGGGAAGCCCAAGGGCATCCTGCACACCTCGGGCGGGTACCTCACGCAGGCGGCCTACTCGCACAAGTACGTGTTCGACCTGCACCCCGAGACCGACGTCTTCTGGTGCACCGCCGACATCGGCTGGATCACCGGCCACTCCTACGTGGCCTACGGCCCCCTGGCGAACGGCACCACGCAGGTGCTCTACGAGGGCACTCCGGACGCCCCGCACCCCGGCCGGTGGTGGGAGATCATCGAGAAGTACCGGGTGTCGATCTTCTACACCGCCCCCACCGCCATCCGCTCGTTCATGAAGATCGGTCGCAGCGTCCCGGCGAAGTTCGACCTGTCCTCCCTGCGCCTGCTCGGGTCGGTGGGCGAGCCCATCAACCCCGAGGCGTGGATGTGGTACCGCGAGGTCATCGGCGCGGGCAAAACGCCGATCGTCGACACCTGGTGGCAGACCGAGACCGGAGCGATCATGGTGTCCGCCCTGCCCGGCGTGACCGAGACCAAGCCCGGCTCGGCACAGGTTCCGCTGCCCGGCATCTCGATCGACGTGGTCGACGAGACCGGCGTCGAGGTCGGCAACGGCAACGGCGGCCTCCTCGTGGTCACGGAGCCCTGGCCGAGCATGCTCCGCGGCATCTGGGGCGACCCGGAGCGCTACCGCGAGACCTACTGGGAGAAGTTCGAAGAACAGGGGTACTACTTCGCCGGTGACGGCGCCCGTCTCGACGAGGACGGCGACCTCTGGCTGCTCGGACGTGTCGACGACGTCATGAACGTCTCCGGTCACCGCCTGTCGACCGCCGAGATCGAATCCTCGCTGGTGGCGCACGAGGCGACCGCCGAGGCGGCCGTCGTGGGCGCCGCCGACGAAGCGACGGGCCAGGCCGTGGTCGCGTTCGTCATCATCAAGCAGAGCTACCTCGACGTGCACGACCCCGCCGGACTCGCGCAGCAGCTGCGGCTCTGGGTCGGCGAGCAGATCGGTGCGATCGCCCGCCCGCGCGACGTGTACATCGTGGGCGAGCTGCCCAAGACGCGCTCCGGCAAGATCATGCGGCGCCTGCTGCGCGATGTCGCCGAGGGCCGGGAGGTGGGCGACACCACGACGCTGGCCGACACCGCCGTGATGAGCATCATCTCCGCCCAGGTCAAGTAGCCCGCATGCAGAACGCCCCCTTCCGGATCCGGGAGGGGGCGTTCTGCACGACGGGACGACTCAGGCGAGGAGGAAGGTGACCTCGACCTCGACGGGGCTGCCCAGCGGGAGCTCGGCGACGCCGACGGCTGCGCGCGCGTGCCGCCCGGCATCTCCGAAGATCTCGCCGAGCACCTCGCTCGCTCCGTTGATCACGCCCGGCTGACCGGTGAACCCGAGAGCGGATGCCACGAAGCCGCCGAGCTTCAGCACGCCGCCGATGCGGTCGACGCCGCCGGCGGCATCCGCTGCGGCGGCGAGCGCGTTCAGCGCGCAGGTGCGGGCGTAGGTCTTGGCGTCTTCCGCCGTGACCTCCGCGCCCACCTTCCCGAGGGCCGGCAGCGCACCGTCGGTGAACGGCAGCTGACCCGAGGTGTACACGAGCCCGCCGTGGACCACCGCGGGGACGTAGGCCGCGACCGGAGCGGCGACGGCGGGAAGCTCGATGCCGAGCTCGGCGAGACGCGCGCTGACGGTCATGCGGCACCCCCCTCGAACTGACGCGCGGCCTCGGCCGCGGCGGCGAGTCCCGCGTTCGCCGAGCCGTCCTGCGTGACGGGGCGCTTGAAGTAGGCCACCAGGCCACCCTCGGGACCCTGCACGATCTGCACGAGCTCCCAGCCCTGCTTTCCCCAGTTGTTGAGGATGGCTGCCGTGTTGTGGATCAGCAGCGGGGTGGTGACGTACTCCCACGTGGTCATGATTCTCCTGTCGATTCGGGCGTCGCGGCGCGCGAACAGGCCGACGCTCGTCAAAGGCGGTATTCAGGGAACTCCCCTACGATCAGCGTATGCCTCAAAAGAATCGCACGGTGAACGGTGTGCTCGGCGGCCTTCTCGGGCTCGTCGGACTCAGCGCCGTCGCCGGTCTCCTGGTCACCGCCAGCGTCACCCCGGTCCTGGCGATGACGGGCCTCGCCGGCACCAGCGCGCTGACGCTGTTCGATGAACTGCCCGAGGTGCTCCAGGTCGACACTCCGATGGAGCAGTCGACGATCTACGCCACCGGAACCGACGGCAAGCCGATCGCGCTGGCCTCGTTCTACGAGCAGAACCGCATCCCGGTCACCTACGAGCAGGTCTCCCCGGTGCTGTACGACGCGATCCTCTCCAGTGAGGACAAGAACTTCTACAGCCATGGCGGGGTGAACCTCGGAGCGACCGTCAGCGCGGTGATCGACAACATCAGGGGAACCTCCTCGCGCGGCGCATCCACGATCAGTCAGCAGTTCGTGAAGAACGTGCAGATCCAGGAGTGCGAGAAGGACGTCGACACCGCATCCGAGACGTACGCGGAGGACCTGCAGGCCTGCTGGTACAAGGCCACGCAGGCAGAGGGCACCGAGGGTATCGAGCGCAAGCTCCAGGAGATGCGCTACGCGATCCAGATCGAGAAGGACTACTCCAAGAACGACATCCTGCTCGGATACCTGAACATCGCGAACTTCGGCGGCACCGTCTACGGCATCGAGGCCGCGGCACGGTACTACTTCAACGCCACCGCCGCCACCCTCACCGTCGCGCAGGCTGCGACCCTCGCCGGCATCGTGCAGAACCCGAACACCTACCGCATCGACAAGGTGGAAGGCACGTACACCGCCGACGGCGTGGGCCAGAACAGCGAAGCCGACGGGTACAAGGACACCAAGGATCGCCGCCACTACGTGCTCGGACGCATGCTGGCGAACGGCAAGATCACGCAGGCGCAATACGACGAGGCCGATGCCTCCGACATCGCACCGACGATCACCCGCCCCACCCAGGGGTGCGCCGCCGCGGGAGTGAACGCCTACTTCTGCCAGTACGCCAAGTCGATCATCGAGACCGATCCTGCGTTCGGTGAAACCGAGCAGGACCGCCGCGATCTGCTGCGTCGCGGCGGACTGAAGATCTACACGACGCTCGACTTCAAGATCCAAGACGCCGCCGTGCGCACGATGTCCGAGAACGTGCAGCCCAACTTCGACAACAAGTACTTCGGCGCGGCCGGGGTCTCCGTCGAGGTCGGGACAGGCCGCGTGCTCTCGATGACGCAGAACACGAAGTTCCAGGAGACACCCACCGACGACCAGGCGTACACGTCGTTGGTCTTCGCAGGCGACGCCCTGCACGGGAACTCCGGCGGCTTCCAGGTGGGATCGACCTACAAGCTGTTCACCCTGATCGACTGGCTCGAGAAGGGGCACTCCGTCAACGAGGTGCTGAACGGCCGCGTGCAGACGAATCTGAAGATCCCGGTGTGCGGAAGTGTGCAGACCACCGACACCAAGGAGATCGGCAACTTCGGCGGGAGCTTCGGGTACACCAACTCCGTGAGGAACTTCACGGCGCAGTCGCTCAACAGCGGGTATTTCGCGATGGCATCGAAGCTCGACATCTGCGACATCAACAAGGTCGCCGATCGGATGGGCGTCACTCTTGCGAGCGGCGCGAAGGTGACGGATGAGAACGTGCCCTACGACGTTCTCGGGCCGAAGAACATCTCGCCGCTGGCCATGGCGAACGCCTACGCGACGGTCGCGAGCGGCGGCACCTATTGCACCCCGCGTGCCATCGACAAGGTCACCGACACCCGGGGCGAGGAACTCCCCCTCCCCGCAGCATCGTGCACCGAGGGTGTGATCTCGAAGGAGGTGGCCGCCACGGCCGCCTACGCACTCGCTGGAGTCATGGCGGGCAGCGGGACGGGATCCCAGGCCAACCCGTTCGACGGGACGCCGCTGATCGGCAAGACCGGGACACACGACCTGTGGTCGACGATGATGATCGAGTCGAGCACCGAGGTCGCCACCGCCGTCTGGGCCGGCCGCTGGAAGGGCCAGGAGACCGTCTTCAACGTATGGGACGGCAAGAACAAGCTCAACGAGGTGCGCTACGCGCTCGCCCGCGACATGCAGAGAGCAGCGAATGCGGCGTACCCGGGAGAGCGATTCCCGGATGCCGACCCGAACCTCAGCCGCCGCGTCCTGACGAACGTGCCGAACGTTGTCGGGCAGACCGTGGAAGAGGCGACCTCGACTCTCGAGCGCGCCGGATTCTCGGTGTCGGTCGGAGAACCGGTCGACAGTGACAAGGCGACCAACATCGTCGTGGCACAGGATCCCTCCGGGCAGACGGCCGGCGGTGGCACCGTCACGATCTCGCCCAGCAATGGCCTGGGGACGACCGTGCCGGACGTCAACGGCCAGACCAGGGCAGCGGCGAGTGCCGCACTGGTCGGTGCGGGATTCACGTCGATCGACTTCGCGGGCAACTGCAGCGCGCCCGACGCCACGGTGTCGGCGACCGACCCTCCCGGGGGCACCGCATCGAACAAGTCCCAGAAGATCTCGGTGACCTGTTGACGAGGAACTCCTCGGCTCACCCGGCCCTCATCGCGCTCGGCGCGGTGGGGGCCGCTGGTGTCGCCGCCGCGGTCTGGGGTATCGGCATCGAGCGGTACCTGTTCACGGTGCGCGAGGTGACGGCATCCGCCCTCGCCCCCGGTTCGGCGCCGATCCGCGTGCTGCATCTGTCCGATGCTCACATGGCGCCCTGGCAGCACCGGAAGCAGGACTGGCTGGCCTCGCTCGCGCAGCTGCAGCCGGACCTGGTCGTGAACACGGGCGACAACCTCGGCCACCGCGACGGCCTCGCGGGGATCCGTCGCGCCTTCGATCCGCTCGCCGGCATCCCTGGCGTGTTCGTGCACGGCTCGAACGACGTCACCGCGCCCTCGCCGCGCAACCCCCTGCGCTACTTCCTCGGACCGTCGAAGAAGCAGCGGGAACCCGGCGTGCTCGACACCGACGCCATGAATCGGTACTTCACGGATGAGCTGGGCTGGAGCGACCTCAACAACGCCGCCGCGCGACTCACCGTCGCCGGGAACCCGGTCGACCTGTTCGGCGTCAGCGACGCGCACCGCGACTGGGATCGGCTCGACGCCCTCCCGGCCGCGATCTCCGGCCTCGGCACGCAGAAGCCGGGCACGTCCGTCTTGGGCGTCACGCACGCGCCTTATCAGCGTGTGCTGAACGGATTCATCGATCTCGGCGCCGAGGCCATCCTGGGGGGCCACACGCACGGCGGCCAGGTCTGCATCCCCGGCTACGGCGCCCTCGTCGCGAACTGCGACATCCCGCTGAAGCAGGCCAAGGGCCTCAGCACCTGGACGCACGGCGGCCGCAGCGTGCCCCTCAACGTGAGCGCCGGATGCGGGCACTCGATCTACGCGCCGGTCCGGTTCGCGTGCCGCCCCGAGGCGACGCTCCTCACGCTCACGGCGCGCGCCTGACCAGCTCGATTCGGTGCTGCAGGGATTTCGCTGTAGACTCGGAGGGTTGCAAACGGGGTGTGGCGCAGCTTGGTAGCGCGCTTCGTTCGGGACGAAGAGGTCGCAGGTTCAAATCCTGTCACCCCGACCAGTGACACCGGAAGGCCGCCCCACCGGGGCGGCCTTCTCCGTACCGGCGCCGGCCAGGAAAGGGAAGGCATTGAGCCCTCTGCTCCCTCCTCCCCGACGCTTCACCCGTGTCTGGGCGCTGGGCCTGGGCGTCCCCTTCCTCGCCGGACTCGCCCTCCTCACCCTCACTCCGGAGCGCATCGAGGAATCGATGCCGAATCTGCTCGACACCGTCCTGGGCACCGCGCACCGCGCCGGATGGGCGTCGCTCGACTTCACCCTGCTCGAGATTCTCGCCAACGTCCTGGTGTTCGTCCCCATCGGCATCCTGGCCTTCGTGCTCCTCCCCCGCTCCGTCTGGCCGCTCGCTCTCCTGATCGGCCCCGCCGTGTCATCGGCCATCGAGGTGTCGCAGCGGCTGGCTCTCCCCCATCGCGCCGCGACCGTCTCCGACGTCGTCGCCAATTCCGCCGGGGCCACCGCCGGCGTCCTCGTCGCCGTGCTGTGCACCCTGATCTTCGCGCCGCGCCCCGCACGGCACCCGTCCCCCACGCTGGAGGCATCATGACCACGCCTGCCCTCGTCGCCTTCGACCTCGATGACACGCTCGCTCCCTCCAAGGGGACCATCGACCCGCGGATCGCCGCGCTGCTGCGCGCGCTGCTGAAGACCGTCGAGGTCGCCATCATCTCCGGGGGCAATGAGACGCAGTTCCGCACGCAGGTGATCGCCCAGCTCGGCGACACCGATGCGGCAGACCTCGCGCGTCTGCATCTGCTGCCCACCTGCGGCACCCGGTACCTGCGTCACGACGGTGCGGGCTTCACCCCGGTGTACGCGCACGATCTCAGCGAGGCGCACAAGGAGGCCGCGCTCACGGCTCTCCGGGAAGAAGCCGAGAAGCTCGGGCTCTGGGAGGCCGAGCCGTGGGGTGACATCCTCGAGGACCGCGGCTCGCAGATCACGTTCTCGGCGCTGGGCCAGCGCGCTCCCCGCGAGGCCAAGCACGCCTGGGATCCGGACGGAGCGAAGCGCCGAGCGCTCCGCGACGCCGTCGCCGCGCGGTTGCCCGAACTCGAGGTGCGCTCCGGCGGTTCGACGTCGATCGACATCACCCAGGCGGGCATCGACAAGGCCTTCGGCATGCGGGAACTCTCGGAGCGCACCGGCATCGCGCTCGAGGCGATGCTGTTCTTCGGCGACCGTCTCGACGAAGGCGGGAACGACTATCCCGTGCTCGCGATGGGGGTGCCCTCCGTCGCGGTCGAGGGCTGGGAAGACACCGCCGACAAGCTCGACGCGCTGCTGAAAACACTCGAGCGCTGAGAAACGGGCTCGCCCCGGAGAGCCTCCTGCCGGAGACACAGCAGAGACCACCCCGCGCCGGATCGCGCGCATCCCCCACAACCGGCACCCGGGGCCTACCATGACGTGCATGGATGCCCTGCAGTCCGTCATCGTCGTCGCGGCACTCGCCAGCCTGGTCTGCTGGGTCCTCTCGCTGGTCACCCGTGACACCTCCTGGGTCGACCGCGCCTGGTCGATCGTCCCCGTCGTGTACGTCTGGATCTTCGCCGGCGTCGCCTTCGCGCAGGGCGAGGGCTCCGCTCGACTCGTGCTGATGGGCGTGCTCGTCACCCTCTGGGGCGCACGCCTCACGTTCAACTTCGCGCGCAAGGGCGGCTACAGCGGCATGGAGGACTACCGCTGGGCGATCCTGCGCGGACGCATGCGGCCGTGGCAGTTCCAGCTCTTCTCGGTGCTGTTCATCGTCGGGTATCAGATGGCGCTGCTCGTGCTGATCACCCTCCCCGCGCACGTCGCGGCGCAGCATCCGTCCGCGCTCACCGTCTGGGATGCCGTGTTCACGCTCGCCTTCGTCGCCGCCCTGGCCGGGGAGACGATCGCGGATCAGCAGCAGTGGACCTTCCATCAGCGCAAGAAGCAGGCCGGCGGCACGCTCGCGCCGGGCTTCGCGACCACGGGGCTGTTCCGGTACAGCCGGCACCCGAACTTCTTCTTCGAGCAGGCGCAGTGGTGGGCGTTCTACGCCCTCGGGGCGACGGCGGCCGTGGCATCCGGGGCCGGGCTGCTCGGCGGCGCGCTGAACCCGACCCTCGCGGGCCCCGCGCTGCTCACCCTGCTGTTCCTCGGCTCGACGCTCTTCACGGAATCGATCACGGGGAGCAAGTACCCCGCGTACGCCGACTACCGGCGCACCACCTCGATGCTCGTGCCGTGGCCGCCCCGCGCTCCTGCCGCTGCCGGGACCTCCCGCGCCTGACGCGGGACGTCGCGGCACCCGCTGAGCTCAGCGTGTGCGCGCCTCCGCCGCCGCGCGCGCGACCGGCACCAGGCGCGTCAGCTGCGTCACGTGAGCGGGCTCGAGCTCGGCGAGCGAGGAGACCCCCAGCAGCCGCATCGTGCGCTCGATCTCCGTGCGGAGGATCGTGATGGTGCGGTCGACACCCTGACGGCCTCCCGCCATCAGCCCGTACAGGTAGGCGCGTCCGATGAGCGTGAAGTCGGCGCCGAGCGCGACCGCGGCGACGATGTCGGCGCCGTTCATGATGCCGGTGTCCACCATGACCGTGAAGTCGTCGCCGACGGCCTTGCGGACCTCCGGGAGCAGGTGGAACGGGATCGGCGCCCGATCGAGCTGCCGCCCGCCGTGGTTGGAGAGCACGATGCCGTCGACACCCTCGTCGCGCAGACGGACCGAGTCCTCGACGTTCTGCACGCCCTTGATGACGATCTTCCCCGGCCAGATGTCACGGATGACGGCCAGATCGTCGTAGCTGATCGTCGGGTCCATCGCGGCATCCAGCAGCTCTCCGACCGTGCCCCCGGTGGTGCTCAAGGAGGCGAACTCGAGCTTCGGAGTGGTGAGGAAGTCGAACCACCACCAGGGACGCGGGATCGCGTTGATGATGGTGCCGAGGGTGAGCTGCGGGGGGATGCTGAAGCCGTTGCGCTTGTCGCGCAGGCGCGCACCCGCGACCGGGGTGTCGACCGTGAACTGCAGGGTGTCGAATCCGGCGGCGGCGGCGCGGCGGGTCAGTTCGTACGAGATCTCGCGGTCCCGCATCACGTAGAGCTGGAACCAGGCGCGTCCGGGGACCGGGCCCTGCGGTTCCCGGACGACGGCGGCCTTGACGTCTTCGATCGACGTCGTGCCCAAGGTCGACAGCGTGAACGGGATGCCGGCGGCAGCAGCGGCGCCCGCTCCTGCGCTCTCGCCCTCCGTCTGCATGAGCCGGGTGAACCCTGTCGGGGCGATACCGAAGGGCAGGGCGGACGGTCCACCAAGGATGTCGACGCGCGTGTCGACATCGGGGGCGGGGCGCAGGATGCCGGGGTGGAACTCGACATCCTGGAACGCCTGCCGAGCCCGCGTGAGAGAGAGCTCGCCTTCCGCGGCGCCGTCGGTGTAGTCGAAGGCGGCCTTGGGCGTGCGTCGCTTCGCGATCGTCCGCAGGTCGTCGATCGTGAGCGCGGCGTCGAGGCGCCGCTTTCGGCCGTCGAACTCGGGCTTCTTGAACTTCATCAGCTCGAGGAGCTCGGCGGGCTTGGGAACCTGGCGCTGGACCATGGGGACCTCTCAGGGGCGGTCGGCGCCGCGGGTCAGGCCCGCGGCGGTGTAGTAGTCGGTGATGTGGGCGTGCACGAGAGCGCGTGCGGTGACGGGATCAGCGTCGTCGATCGCCGCGACGAGGGCGCGGTGCTCGGCGCGGAGACGGGCGGCCATGGCATCCCAGTCCGGGATCGCGGCGACCCCGGCCTGTACGTACGACTCGATCGACGAACGGAGACCCGCCATCATGGCGGCGATCACCACGTTCCCGCTCGACTCGGCCAGCGAGAGGTGGAGCTGTGCGTCCAGCGCCAGGAACTCGGACGGCGTCAGGTCGACGGCATCCATCGCCTGCAGCAGGTCATGCGCGCGTGCGGTGTCGCGTTCCTCGTCTGCGGCGATCGCCGTCACGACCGCAGTCTCCAGCACGAGGCGGGTCCGCACGACGTCGTCGAGGGGGAATCCCTGGGCCGCGACCTGCAGGCGGAGCAGTTCCGACATCCCTCCGGTCGGGGTGGCGATCACGATCGCGCCGGACTGCGGGCCGGATCCCGTGGCGGTGCGGATGAGACCGAGCACCTCGAGCACGCGGAAGGCCTCACGGACGCTCGAGCGCCCCACCCCGAGCGCGGTCGCGAGGTCGCGTTCGGAGGGCAGCCGATCACCGGGGCCGAGACGTCCGTCGAGGAGATCGCGTTCGATGTGTTCGAGGACGACACGCCATGCCCGCGCGGGGTGTTGCGACATTCGGCCTCCTGTGGTCTGACCACAGAGTAGCCTGTGTGGTCAGACCACGCAAGCGGGCATGTTTCCCCTCGCTCTCCTGCTGCCCGAGCCACCCCTCTCTGTGCGAGCGGCCCCTGTGAATGCGCGCAAAGAGGGGCGGCTCGCACACAGAGGGGCCGGTCGGCATCAGGAAGAGGGGGCAGGAGGGGGCGGGTCAGCCCAGGCGTCCGGCGGACTCCTGGAGGTAGCAGGCGCCGCACAGCGACTCGTACGTCGTGAGCTCAGGCGCGGCCGCGCGTCCGGCACCCTCATCGATCGCCACCTGGTCCCCGTCGAACACGAAGCGACCGCCGATCACGCGTCCGTTGAACACCGCCTTGCGCCCACAGCGGCAGATGGTCTTGAGCTCCTCGAGCGAGTGCGCGATCGCGAGCAGCCGGGCCGAGCCGGGGAAGGCGTGCGTGCGGAAGTCATTGCGGATGCCGTACGCGATCACGGGGATGCCGTCTTCGATCGCGATGCGGAACAGGTCGTCGACCTGCGCCGGAGAGAGGAACTGCGCCTCATCGATCAGGAGACACGCGACATCGATGGGACCGCTGGGGAGAAGCTCGTCCACCGGCGACCGGCGGACCCGCTCACGGTGCTCCGCGAACAGCGCACGGGCGTCGTCGTCGGGGGCGATCCGGAAGTCGACCTCGCGCGTGACGCCGAGACGGCTCGCGATCTCCGAGGCCCCCTTCGTGTCGATCGCCGGCTTGGCCAGGAGCACATGCTGCCCGCGCTCCTCGTAGTTGTACGCCGCCTGCAGCAGTGCCGTGGACTTGCCCGAGTTCATCGCTCCGTAGCGGAAATAGAGCTTGCCCACCGCAGCCTCAGCGGTTGATGCCGAGGGCGCCGGCAGTCGCCGCCGTGGACTCCTCCGCAAGCGCCGGGTTCGGGTTGAGCTCCTCGCCGAACGTCGGGATCAGCGCCCGCAGCTCGGACTCCCACCCCGGGAACTCCTCGGGGAAGCAGGTCTTCAGCAGGCTCAGCATGATCGGCACGGCCGTGGACGCGCCCGGGGAGGCACCCAGCAGGCCCGCGATCGACCCGTCCGCCGCCGAGACGACCTCGGTGCCGAACTGCAGCACGCCGCCCTTCTCCGGGTCCTTCTTCATGACCTGCGCGCGCTGACCGGCGTCGATGAGGGTCCAGTCCTCGTCCTTCGCGGTAGGCATGAAGGTGCGCAGGCTGTCGACCTTCTTGGCGTGATTCTTCATCAGCTCGCCCACGAGGTACGTGATCAGATCGGGATTCTTGACCGCGACCTGCAGCATGGGGACCAGGTTGTGCGGGCGCACCTGGGAGACGATGTCGAGCATCGAGCCGTTCTTGAGGAACTTCGGGCTGAACGTCGCGAACGGTCCGAACATGAGCGAGGCCTCGCCGTCGACCACGCGGGTGTCGAGGTGCGGCACCGACATCGGCGGGGCCCCGACGGAGGCCTGCGAGTACACCTTGGCCTGGTGCTGCGCGACGACCTCCGGGTTCGAGGTCTTGAGGAACTGCCCGCCGATCGGGAAGACGCCGTATCCCTTGATCTCGGGGATGCCGGACCGCTGCAGGAGCTTGAGCGCCCAACCGCCGGCGCCGACGAAGACGAACCGGGCCTTGATCTCGCTCGGAGTACGGCCGAGGGTGTGACGGTACTTGACGAGCCAGGTGCCGTCCTTCTGCTTCTTCAGCGTGCGCACCTCGTGATTCGTGCGCAGGTCGACACCCGACGAGGTCAGGTGATCGAAGAGCTGGTGCGTCAGCGCACCGAAATCGACATCGGTGCCCGCGGGCACCCGGGTCGCGGCGAACGGCTCGCCCTTGCGGCGCTTCTGCATGAGCAGCGGCGCCCAGGAGTTGATCACCCGGGAGTCTTCGCTGTATTCGATCCCCGCGAACAGCGGCTGCTTCTTCAGCACCTCGTAGCGGTCGCGGAGGTACGCGACATCCTTCTCACCGCGGACGAACGTCATGTGCGGGGTCGCGTTGATGAACGTCGACGGCGCGTCCAGCACACCCTTGTCGACCAGTGAGGACCAGAACTGGCGACTCTGCTGGAACTGCTCGTTGATCGAGACGGCCTTGGCGGGGTCGAGCGGCCCCTTGCCCTGGGGCATGTAGTTGAGCTCGCACAGCGCGGCATGGCCGGTGCCGGCGTTGTTCCAGGGGTTCGAACTCTCCTGGGCCACATCGGAGAGTCGCTCGAAGGCGACGATCTTCCACTCCGGCTGCAGTTCGTGCAGCAGAGTACCCAGGGTGGCGCTCATGATGCCACCACCGATCAGGACGACATCGACGGTTTCGGTCACCAGAACAGTCTAGTTCGCAGGCACGACACCCGAGAACACGGCGCCAGGAACTCCGGCGCCAGGAACTCCGGCGCCAGGAACTCCGGAGTCGGCGTCAGGCCGTGACGGCGAGGCGTTCCGCCAGGATCTCCGCGATCTGCACCGCGTTCAGCGCCGCGCCCTTGCGCAGGTTGTCGTTGCTGATGAACAGCACGAGGCCCTTGCCTTCCGGCGCCGACTGATCGGCACGGATGCGACCCACGAAACTCGGGTCCTTGCCCGCCGCGTGCAGCGGAGTCGGCACCTCGTCGAGCACGACCCCGGGGGCGGCACCCAGCACCTCGCGGGCGCGCTCCGGCGTGAGATCGCGCGCGAACTCGACGTTGATCGACAGCGAGTGGCCCGTGAAGACCGGCACGCGCACACACGTGCCCGCGACGCGCAGATCCGGCAGTTCGAGGATCTTGCGGCTCTCGTTGCGGAGCTTCTTCTCCTCGTCGGTCTCGTTGTCGCCGTCGTCGACGAGGTTGCCCGCGAACGGGATCACGTCGAAGGCGATCGGGGCGACGTACTTCACGGGCGCGGGGAACGCGACGGCGGAGCCATCGCGCACGAGGCCGAGCGTGTCGCCTTCGGCCAGCACGCCTTCGATCTGCCCCAGCAGCTCCTGCGCCCCGGCGAGACCCGATCCCGACACGGCCTGGTAGGTCGACACGATCAGTCGCTCGAGCCCGGCCTCGGCATCCAGCACCTTGAGGACCGGCATGGCCGCCATGGTCGTGCAGTTGGGGTTCGCGATGATGCCCTTGGGGCGCTCGTCGATCGCGTGCGGGTTGACCTCGCTCACGACCAGCGGCACCTCGGGGTCCATGCGCCAGGCGCTGGAGTTGTCGACCACGACCACTCCCGCCTCGGCGAAGCGCGGGGCGTAGGCGCGGCTGGCGGTGGCGCCGGCCGAGAAGAGGGCCACGTCGATGCCCGAAGGATCGGCGGTCTCGACGTCCTCGACGACGACGTCGATGCCCGCGTACGCGATCGATGTGCCGGCCGAGCGCGAGGAGGAGAACAAGCGCAGCTCGCGGATCGGGAACGACCGCTCGGCGAGAATCTCGAGCATCACGGTGCCCACCTGTCCGGTGGCGCCCACGATGGCGACGGAGAGTCCTGAGTCGGAGATGCGGGTCATGAGGTTCCTTGGCGTCGTGCGGTGCGGCGTACGAGGCGGAAGGCGCGGCGTCGGGGTACGGATGCTGCGCCTGGCGCCGATGTCAGGGTTCCGGCGAGTCTATCGCGCCGGGCGAGGAGCGGAGTCGCCCCGGATCAGCGTCCGGTGCCGGCGTGGATCGTGGCTTCGACCTCGCCGTCGAGCCCGTAGGCGGTGTGCACCGTGCGAGCGGCCTCGGCGAGATCGTCGCCACGCAGCACCACGGAGATGCGGATCTCGGACGTCGAGATCATCTCGATGTTGATCCCCCCAGCGGACAGCGCCTCGAAGAGCACCGCCGAGACGCCCGAGTGCGTGCGCATGCCCGCACCCACGACCGAGAGCTTGCCGATCTGGTCGTCGTGCACGAGGTTCTGGAAACCGACCTCGGTCTGATCCCCCGCGAGCGCCTTGAGCGCCGCCGCGGCATCCGCCTTCGGCACGGTGAACGAGATGTCGGTGCGGCCGGTGGCCGACACGTTCTGGACGATCATGTCGACGTTGGCACCGGACTTGGCGACGATCTTGAAGATCTCCGCGGCCTTGCCCGGCACATCCGGGACACCGGAGACGGTGATCTTGGCCTGGCTGAAATCGGTGGCGACTCCGGCGACGATCGGTTCTTCCATGGCTGCTCCCTCGACTTCGCGGGGGTTCTTCATACCCTCGCCCAGAACGTACGTGCCCTCTGCCGACGAGAACGTCGAGCGGGCGTGGATGAGAACGCGATGACGACGTGCGTACTCGACGGCGCGGATGTAGAGCACCTTGGCGCCGTTGGCGGCGAGCTCGAGCATCTCCTCGCTGGAGATGTGGTCGAGCTTCTGCGCCTGCGGGATGATGCGCGGATCGGCGGTGAAGATGCCGTCGACGTCGCTGTAGATCTCGCAGACGTCGGCCGAGAGCGCGGCGGACAGGGCCACCGCCGTCGTGTCGGAGCCGCCGCGGCCCAGCGTCGTGATGTCGCGCGTGTCGCGGTTGAAGCCCTGGAAGCCGGCGACGATGACGATCGCGCCCTCGTCGAGCGCCTCGCGCAGACGCACCGGGGTCACATCGACGATGCGCGCGGCGCCGTGCTGCGAGTCGGTGATCATGCCGGCCTGACTGCCCGTGAACGACCGCGCTTCGAAGCCCATCGAGTGGATCGCCATCGCCAGCAGCGCCATCGAGATGCGCTCACCGCTGGACAGCAGCATGTCGAGTTCGCGCGGCGCGGGGATCGGAGCGACCTCGTTCGCGAGGTCGAGCAGCTCATCGGTGGTGTCACCCATCGCGCTGACCGCCACCACCACGTCGTGGCCTGCACGACGGGTGTCGACGATGCGCTTGGCGACGCGCTTGATGCTCTCTGCGTTGGCGACGGACGAACCGCCGTACTTCTGCACGATGAGGGCCACGTTCACTCCCGGGGATGTCGGGCGGATCCGCCCTCGCTCATTCTACGATCGCGGCGTATGCCACGGTGCGCATGTGTCGTCGTGTGGACGTTCACGGGGCGACGGGCGGAAGCGGGAGGGATGCCGCGGGGCGCAGCCGCCCACCTGTGGCGGCGAACCAGCATCCGACGATGACGAGCGGAAGTCCGAGGAGCAGTCCGGGCGTGAGGGGCTCGGACAGCACGATCGCGCCCAGCATGATCGCGACGATCGGGTTGACGTAGGTGAACAGCGGCGCGCGCACCGGTCCGACTTCCCGGATCAGCGCGAAGAAGGCGATGAATGCGACCGCCGTGCAGATCACGGCGAGAGCCAGCAGGGCGAGGATCGACGGCAGCGAGGGCACCTCGTGCTGCGTGAGCAGTCCGATCGGGAGGTAGAGCATGCCGATCATCAGGAGGGAGAGCGTGATCGTGCCCAGTGCGGGGACGTCGCCCAGCCGACGGGCCACGATGAACGGGGCGATCGCGTAGAGGATCGCGACGAGCAGCACCTCGCCGGCCGCGAGCAGGCTGACCTCGCCGCCGAACAATCCGGGGCCCGCGACCACCACCCCGACGCCGAGGAATCCGACGACGAGTCCGATCGCGCGGGCGGGCCGCAACACTCCGCGATCACCGCCTCCGAGCGCGATCACGGCGGCGAACAGGGGCACCGTGGCGACGAGCAGCCCGGTCATGCCGGACGGCAGGGTCATCTCGGCGTGCCCCAGAAGCAGAAAGGGCCCGGCCATCTCGATCGCGCCGAAGGCGAGCACCCACGGCCAGTGCTTCATGGCGGCGCGCAGGGCGCCGCTGCGGAGCGCGAAGGGCAGCAGCAGCAGCGCGGCGATCAGGGTGCGGCCGGCCACGATGGCCGGGGGCGAGATCGTCTCGACGGCGATGCTGATGAACAGGTACGGCACGCCCCACAGCACGGCCATCGCGGCGAACAGCAGCCACCCGCGTCGGGAGAAGCCGCCGTGCGCGTTCACGTCGACACGGGGGCGCGCCCGCACCGCACGAGGTGGTTCACCGGGTGCGCCGGGTCATGGAATGCGCCGGATCACAGGACGCGCCGTCCTTCGAAGGCCCGCCCGAGCGTGACCTCGTCGGCGTACTCGAGGTCGCCGCCGACGGGGAGGCCCGAGGCGAGGCGCGACACCGTGATCTGCATCGTGGTGAGCAGACGGCTCAGGTAACTGGCGGTCGCCTCGCCCTCGAGGTTGGGGTTCGTGGCCAGGATGACCTCCTGCACGGTGCCGTCAGCCAGGCGCGTCATGAGCTGGGCGATGCGCAGGTCGTCGGGGCCGACACCGGCGATCGGGCTGATCGATCCGCCGAGCACATGGTAGAGCCCGCGGAACTCCCGGGTGCGCTCGATCGCGGCGACATCCTTCGCATCCTCGACGACGCAGATCAGGGCGCCGTTGCGGCGCGGATCGCGGCAGATCGCACAGCGTTCCTGTTCGGCGACGTTTCCGCACACCTCGCAGAAACGCACCCGCAGCCGGATCTCGGAGAGCAGTTCGGCGAGACGAGCGACGTCGAAGGTCGGCGTCTGCAGGATGTGGAAGGTGATCCGCTGGGCGGACTTCGGTCCGATTCCGGGCAGTCGGCCGAATTCGTCGATCAGTTCCTGAACGATTCCGTCATACATCAGGCGAACCTCGTCGGGGGCTCATAGGGCTCTTCGCGCACGAACGTCGCGCCGAGCACCTGGCGGATCACGGCCTCACCGTAGCGCTGCACGCCACCGGCGGCGGGAGCGCGTTCCGTGAGCACGGGCGCCGAGGCGCGCGATGCCGGTGCGGCCTGCGGTGCCGCGGCGCGGGGCGCGACGGCACGGGGAGGACTCTGCGTCGCCGGCGCGTTGGCCGCCGAGGGCGCGGCGGATGGGGCGCCGGGCCCCCCCACGGACGATGCGCCGACAGGAGCCGGCTCGTACGAGGGATCGTAGGGCGGCTCGTCGTCGAAGTCGGGGGCGTCGTCGTCTCCGGGCAGAGGCGGCTCGGCCTGGTCGACGGAACCGTCGTGCGGGGGCGTCGGGGCGGATCCTGCCGCCTCGACCTCCTCCGGCTCCTCATCGACGGGGAGCGGGGCCTCCGGAGCCGTCGGCGCGGACTCGCCGGCGGGGATCGTCGCGACCGCCCACTCGGTCACCGCCGGCGCGGAGGACGCCGACGACAGCGGACGGGAAGACGTGCGCGCGCCGGTGGATGAGTCCCTCGGTGCGGCTAAGTTCTTCGGCGGTGTCGCGGAGTTCTTCGGCGGTGTCGCGGACGAGTCCTTCGAGGCTGCGCCGTTCGAGGCTGCGCCGTTCGAGACGTCGCGACCCCGTTCCGCGGCACCCGCCGGAAGCGGAGCAGGAAGGTACTTCACCGTGACACCGAGTTCCTGCTGGATCGCGGTGCGCAGGTGGTCCGACGGGCCGGACCCCGGGGTCGTGCCCTTGAACTTGCCGACGTCGTGCTGGCTGGCGAAGCCGAGCGTGAGCACCTCGGAGTCGGTGTCGTACGCGAGCGGCTGGACCGTGGTGACGACCAGCCACGACATACGGCTGATGCTCTCGAGCCGGGTCAGGATCGCGGGCCACCCCGCTGTCACTCGGACGAAGGTGACCGGACCGGTGGGCACGGCCTCGGGCGACGGGGCATCAGCGTTCCCGGCGTCGGCGGGTGCCGCGGTGGAGACATCGTCCGCGGCGACGGGTGCGGCCTCGGCGGCGACGGCCTCGGTGGGTGCGGCCTCGGTGGGAGCAGCGGGTGCGCTCTCCGCGACGGGCGCCGCAGGAGCGACGGCCTGGGGCTGTGCGACCGGGGCCGGCGGCTGCTCGATGGGCGTCGGCACCGGCGCCGGCGGCGAGGATGCGAGGGGCGGACGCGGGGCGGACACGGGCGGGGCGGACGCCGCCGGAACGGACGCGGGCCGGGCTGCGGCCTCCGGGGACGACGCCGATGCGGCCGCCGCCGACGCCGCGAGCACGCGGGCGACCATGAGTTCGAGGTGCAGTCGGGGCGAGGTCGCTCCCGTCATGTCGTCGAGCGCCGCACTGACGACGTCGGCGGTGCGGGAGAGACGCGCGGCACCGAAGACCTGGGCCTGCCCGCGCATGCGCTCCAGGTCGTCCTCGGCGAGCCCGCGCAGCACGGCGGACGCCCCCTGGCCGACGGCCGCGATCACGATCAGATCGCGCAGTCGCTCGAGCAGGTCGTCGACGAAGCGTCGAGGGTCCTGCCCGGTCTGCACGACGCGGTCGATCGCGGGGAACGCCGCCGCGGCGTCTCCGGCGGCGAGCGCGTCGACGATCTCGTCCAGCAGCGCCCCGTGCGTGTACCCGAGGAGGGCGACCGCGCGGGCGTAACCGACCGTGACGGTGGCGGAACCGGCGGGAGCGTCGGAGCCCGCGATGAGCTGATCGAGCAAGGACAACGTGTCTCGGGGCGAGCCGCCTCCGGCACGGACGACGAGCGGCAGCACACCCTGCTCGACGACGACGCCTTCCTCGGTGCACAGCTTCTCGACGTACTCGAGCATCGCGGCCGGCGGCACGAGGCGGAACGGGTAGTGGTGCGTGCGCGAGCGGATGGTGCCGAGCACCTTCTCGGGCTCGGTGGTCGCGAAGATGAACTTCACGTGCTCGGGAGGCTCCTCCACGAGCTTGAGCAGCGCGTTGAAGCCCTGCGGGGTGACCATGTGCGCCTCATCCAGGATGAAGATCTTGTACCGGTCACGACTCGGGGCGAACGTCGCGCGCTCGCGGAGATCGCGGGCGTCATCGACGCCGTTGTGGCTGGCCGCGTCGATCTCGACCACGTCGAGGGATCCCCCGCCGGCGCGGGCGAGCTCGACGCAGCTGGGGCACGTGCCGCAGGGCACGTCGGTCGGGCCCTCGGCGCAGTTGAGGCAGCGGGCGAGGATGCGGGCGGACGTGGTCTTGCCGCACCCGCGAGGCCCGGAGAAGAGGTAGGCGTGGCCCACGCGGTCGCCGCGCAGAGCCGTCATCAGCGGATCGGTCACCTGAGACTGCCCGATCATCTCGCCGAACGTCTCGGGTCGGTAGCGGCGGTACAGGGCTGTGGTCACCTCAACAGCCTACGGCGTGCCACGGACGTTTCGGCAGGCGCAGCATCCGCGACGGCATCCACTCTCGCCGACCGGCCCCTTTTCGTGCGAACCACCCCTTTATGCGCGTGCACAAAGGGGTGGTTCGCGCAGAAGGGGGTGGCTCGGCGAGGGGCGAGGAGGCGAAGGAAGGAACGGCTCAGTCGATCGGGACGATCACCGGGATCGCAGTCGTGATCACCGGGACGGATGCCGACAGGCGCGTGCCGTCCTCGCGGCGCGCGTCCGCGAACTTGCGCAGCGACGGGCGTCCGGCGATCAGAGGACCCTGATCGGCCAGGGGCACGACCACGACCTCGTCCTCCGTGGCGATGTAGGCCTCGTCGCGCACCGTGAACGGCACCGGGGCACCGGCGCGGACATGCACCCGCAGCTCCTCGGCGGTGATGGTGACCTGGAGATCGGACCCCTGCCACTGCAGCGGGAACGACAGCGAGGGCCAGTCCGCCGGCAGACGCGGGTCGAAGCTCAGCTCGCCGGCGTAGTCGCGCATGCCGCCGAATCCGAACACGAGCGCCGTCCACACGCCACCGGCCGATGCCACGTGCACGCCGTCGGACGCGTTGTGGTGGAGGTCGTGCAGATCGACGAAGAGCGACTGGCAGAAGTACTCCAGCGCGAGATCCTGGTACCCGACCTCCGCGGCGAGGATCGACTGCACCACGGCGGAGAGCGTCGAGTCTCCCGTGGTCAGCGGATCGTAGTAGTCGAAGTCGGCGCGCTTCTCCTCCGGCGTGAAGTGATTGCCCTGCAGGAACAGCGCCAGCACGACGTCCGCCTGCTTCAGCACCTGGAAGCGGTAGATCACCAGCGGGTGGAAGTGCAGCAGCAGCGGCCGCTGCGAGTCGGGCGTGTGCTGCAGGTCCCACACCTCGCGCTCGAGGAAGAGCGAGTCCTGCGGGTGGATGCCGAGCGACTCGCTGTACGGGATGAACATCGCCTCGGCCGCGCGCTCCCATGCATCGGCCTCGCCCTCGCCGAGATCGGTCCGCTCGACGAGCTTCGCGTAGTCCTCGGGGTAGGTCTCGGCGATCTCGCGCACGATGCGGGCGGCGTAGCGCAGGTTGTAGCGCGCCATGACGTTCGTGTACAGGTTGTCGTTCACGACCGTTGTGTACTCGTCGGGGCCGGTCACGCCGTGGATGTGGAAGGTCTCGACGCCTCCGCCACCGTCGATCTCCTCGACGAGTCGCGAGCTGCGCCAGAACCCGAGCGTCGCCCAGAGCCGGGCGGTCTCCACCGCCACGTCGGCCCCCTCCCGGCGCAGGAACTCCTCGTCGCCCGTGGCGCGCACGTACTTGCCCAGCGCGAAGCTGACGTCGGCGTTGATGTGGTACTGCGCGGTGCCGGCAGCATAGTAGGCCGAGGCCTCCTCGCCGTTGATCGTGCGCCACGGGAACAGGGCCCCCGCCTCGTTCAGCTGAGCGGCACGACGACGCGCGGCCGGCAGCATGTGCACCCGGGCGCGCAGCGCATTGCGCGCCCACTGCGGCGACGTGTAGGTGAGGAAGGGGAGCACGTAGATCTCCGTGTCCCAGAAGTAGTGGCCGCTGTAACCGGAGCCCGACACGCCCTTGGCCGGCACCCCCGTGCCGTCGGCGCGCGCGGAGGCCTGCGCGAGCTGGAGCAGGCACCAGCGGGTCGCCTGCTGCAGGTCGTCCCGACCGCCGATCTGCACGTCGCTGCGCTCCCAGAACGCCGCGAGCCACTCCGCCTGACGACGGAACTGGGTCTCGACGCCCTCGACCGCCACCCGGTCCAGGGAACGGCGGCAGCGGTCGACGAGCTCACGGGGAGGCACGCCGCGCGAGGTGTGATAGCTCACGAGCTTGGTGATGCGGATCGGCTCCCCGGCCTTCGCCTGCACGCGGAAGACGTTCTTGGCGATGTCCCCCTCGATCAGGGTGCGGGCGCTGTACTCGTTCTCGGTCTCGATGATGTGGTCGGCCACCACGGCGACCGTCATCCCGGAATCCGCCACGTGATAGGAGAGCGCGGAGCGCAGGCCGTCCTGCCAGTGCTCGGCGGGCTCGAGGACGCGGTCGGCGATCTTCTCGGCCTTGCGCGGGTCGAATCCCCCGCCCTTCGCCGAGGCCGGAGTTCCGGCGTACACGCCGGCGCCGTCCTGGCGGTTGAGCAGCTGGCAGCTGATCGTGACGGGCGCGTCGGAGTTCTCCACGACGACCTCGAGGCGCAGGATCGCGAGGTGGCGTTCCTCGAAGCTCACGATCCGCTCGTCACGGATGCGCACCCGCTTGCCCGACGGCGTCTCCCAGACCACGATGCGCTCGAGCACGCCCGTGCGCATGTCGAGCGTGCGGCGGTACTCGCGCACGTCGGCGACGTCGAAGGACATCGGCTCGTCATCGACGTACACCCGCATGACCTTGGCGTCCGGGGCGTTCACGATGGTCTGGCCGACCTCCGCGAAGCCGTAGGCCTGCTCCGCGTGACGGATCGGCCAGGTCTCGTGCAGGCCGTTGATGAACGTGCCGTGCTCGTGGGCGCCGCGCCCCTCGATGTGGTTGCCGCGCAGACCGAGATACCCGTTGCCGATGGTGAACAGCGTCTCGCCGACGCCCTCCTCGGTGTACCGCGTCTCGATCAGACGCCAGGGGTCGACGGGAAAGCGGTCGCGATCGATCATGCGGACTCCGAGGTGTCGTTCGAGAGGTGCGGGAGGAACAGCGAGAGGTCGTCGACGACGACCGTGGCGCCGGCGGCGCGCAGGGCATCGGCACCCGCGCCGCGGTCGACGCCGACGACGCTCCCGTATCCGGCGGCGGCCGCGGAGGCGACGCCCGAGGTGGCGTCCTCGACGGCGACGCTGCGAGCGGGGTCGACGCCGAGAGCGGCCGCCCCCGCGAGGAACATGTCGGCGGCCGGCTTCGAGGCCAGCCCGTCGCGTTCGGCGACGACGCCGTCGACGACGACGCGGAAGAAGGAGCGGATGCCGGCGCTGCCGAGCACCTCTTCCGCGTTCTTCGAGCTCGACACGACGCCGAGCGGGATCCCCGCCCCGTGCAGGCGCTCGACGACCGCGAGCGACCCGGGATACGGGGCGATGCCCTCGGCGCGCAAGGCGGCGGCGAACGCGGCGTTCTTGCGGTTGCCGATGCCGCAGATGGTCTCGGCCTCCGGAGCGTCGTCGACCTCACCCCACGGGATCTCCATGTTGCGATTGCGCAGCAGGCTCGCGACGCCGTCGTAGCGCTTCTTGCCGTCGACGTAGTCGTAGTAGTCGGCGTCGCTGTAGGCGGGGGTGATCCCCCACTGGGCGAACACCTCGTCGAACACGACCTTCCAGGCGCGCATGTGCACTTCGGCGGTCGGCGTCAGGACGCCGTCGAGGTCGAACAGCACGCCGTCGGCAGCGAGGAGATCGGGAAGGGAATGGGGCACGGGAGCCTCCGGGAGAAGGGGCGAGGGAGTCGGCACCTCTCCGTGCCACTGTGCAAGCGTAGTTGGCAGGAGCGGTCGTCGGAAACCCTCAGGTCGGGGCGGGTTCAGAGCAGGGTGGAGGTCTGCCGCGCGATCTGCAGTTCCTCGTTCGTGGGGACCACGAGCACGGTCACCCGCGAGGCATCCGTGGAGATGCGTCGGACGCCGCGTCCGCGCTCCTCGTTGCGCACGGGATCGATCTCGACGCCCGCGAATCCGAGCGTCGCCATCGCCGCGGCCCGCACGCGCGCGGCGTTCTCGCCGACCCCGGCGGTGAACGAGATGACGTCGACGCCGCCCAGCTGCGCGATGTAGGCACCGGCATAGGCGCGCAGTCGGTGCACGTACACGTCGAAGGCGAGCGTGGCCGCCTCCTCCCCCGCGTCGACGCCCGCGAGGATATCGCGCATGTCGCTGCGCCCAGCGAGACCCTGGAGGCCGCTGCGGGTGTTGAGCAGCGCGTCGAGATCGTTGATCGAGAGCCCGGCGCGGCGGGACAGGTGCACGAGCGCGGCCGGGTCGAGATCGCCGGAGCGCGTGCCCATCACGAGGCCTTCGAGCGGGGTGAGCCCCATCGAGGTCTCGACCGAGCGTCCGCCGTCGACCGCCGTGGCCGAGGCGCCGTTGCCGAGGTGGAACACGATCTGGCGCAGCGATCCGAGGTCGCGCCCCAGGAACTCCGCCGCGGTCTCGCTCACGAACTGGTGGCTGGTGCCGTGGAAACCGTAACGGCGCACTCGGTGCTGGGCCGCGAGCTCTGCATCGATCGCATAGGTGTAGGCGGCAGCGGGAAGGGTCTGGTGGTACGCGGTGTCGAAGACCGCGACGTGCGGCACCCCGCGGAACACGGCTTTCGCCGCGAGGATGCCGGAGAGGTTCGCGGGGTTGTGCAGGGGCGCCAGCACCGAGAGCTCCTCGATCTGCCGCTCCACGTCGGCGTCGATCAGGGTGGGCGCGAAGAAGCGCGCCCCGCCGTGCACCACGCGATGGCCGACCGCGACGGGCGGATGATCGTCGAGCGACGGTCCGTGCTCGGCGAACTGCTCGAGCATCACGGCGAAGGCCGCGTGGTGGTCGGGGATGTCGCGCTCGTCGCGGTAGGTGGCCTCGAGCATCGTGGGCACGGCATCCGCGTCGGTCTCCGGGCGGACGGTGTGCGCGGCGACGCTGGTGCGCTGGCCGATCCGTTCGATGAGTCCGGACGCGAGCTCGATCTCGTCCTCGATGTCGAGCAGGCTGTACTTCAGCGATGACGAGCCGCTGTTGATGACGAGGATCGCGCTCATGGGGAGACTCCCTGTGCCTGGATCGCGGTGATCGCGACGGTGTTCACGATGTCGTCGACGAGGGCTCCGCGCGACAGATCGTTGATCGGCTTGTTCAGCCCTTGCAGCACGGGCCCGATCGCCACGGCACCCGCCGAGCGCTGCACGGCCTTGTAGGTGTTGTTGCCGGTGTTGAGGTCGGGGAAGACGAAGACGGTGGCGCGGCCGGCGACGGCGGAATCGGGCAGCTTCGCCTTGGCGACAGCGGCATCCGCCGCCGCGTCGTACTGGATCGGACCCTCGACGAGCAGCTCGGGCGCACGCTCGCGCACCAGCGCCGTCGCCTCGCGCACCTTGTCGACGTCGGCGCCCGATCCGGACTCCCCCGTCGAGTACGACAGCATCGCCACGCGCGGCTCGATGCCGAACTGGCGGGCGGTGGCCGCCGAGGAGATCGCGATGTCGGCGAGTTGCGCACTCGTGGGGTCGGGGATCACGGCGCAGTCGCCGTAGACCAGGACGCGGTCGGCGAGCGCCATCAGGAACACGCTCGAGACGACGTTCACGCCCGGCTTGGTCTTGATGATCTCGAACGACGGGCGGATCGTGTGCGCCGTGGTGTGGGTGGCACCCGACACCATGCCGTCGGCGAGTCCGAGGTGCACCATCATGGTGCCGAAGTACGACACGTCGGTGACCGTGTCGGCCGCCTGGGCCAGCGTGATGCCCTTGTGCGCACGCAGCCGGGCGTACTCGGTCGCGAAGCGCTCGACGAGCGCGGGATCGGTGGGGCTGATGACCTGGGCGGCCGTGATGTCGACGCCCAGCTCGGTGGCCCGAGCCCGCAACGCCGTCTCGTCGCCGAGGATCGTCAGGTCGGCCACCTCGCGGGCGAGCAGGGTCGCGGCGGCGCGCAGGATGCGATCGTCATCGCCCTCGGGGAGCACGATGCGACGGCGATCGGCGCGGGCGCGCTCGATCAGCCCGTACTCGAACATCAGCGGTGTCACGACGCGGGATTCCGCGAGCCCGAGCTGTGTGGTGAGCTCGGCGATGTCGACGTGGGTCTGGAAGAGCCCGAGCGCGCGATCGTACCGGGCACGCGAGTCGGGAGAGATGCGTCCGCGCGCGCCCATGACGCGCACGGCGGTGTCGTAGGTGCCGAGGTCGGTCGCGATGATCGGCACCGTCGAGGGGAAGCCGTCGAGCAGCCGCACGATGGGCTCCGGGAGCGGGAACGGTCCGTTCAGGATGATGCCGGCCACACGGGGGAACGTCCCGGACGCGTCGGCGAGCAGTGTCGCGAGGAGCACCTCGGTGCGGTCGGCCGGGATCACCACGACCGCTTCCTCCGTGAGCCGCGGGAGCACGTTCACCATCGACATGCCGGCCACCACGATCGACAGCGCCTCGCGTCCCAGACGATCCGCATCGCCCTTGATCACGCGTCCGTCGACGGCGGCGAGGATGCCGCGGATCGAGGGAGCCACCAGCATCCGGTCCTCGGGCATCGCCCACACGGGAGTGTCGGCGCCCGGACGGACAGCCTTCACGGAGGCGACGATCTCGTCGAGCACCGCGGGATCGGCGCGGTTGACGATCACGGCGAACAGCTCGGCGCGCTCCTCCGCGAGCTCGGACAGCGCCAGTGCCGCGATCTGTCCCACCGCCGCCGGGACCCGCGCCGTGGTCGTCCCGAGCTGCTCGGCCTGGCGCTGCTGATCGCGTCCGCTGAGGACGAGGAGCACGGGCACACCGAGATTCGCCGCGATCCGGGCGTTGTATCCGAGTTCGGCGGGGCTGGCGACGTCGGTGTAGTCGCTGCCGATGATCACGACCGCGTCGCACTGGGCCTCGACCGCCTTGAAGCGCGAGACGATGGTCGACAGCGCCCGATCCGGGTCGGCGCGCACATCGTCGTAGGTGACGCCGATGCAGTCCTCGTAGTCGAGGTGGACGCCGTCGTGGGCGAGCAGGAGCTCGAGCACGTCGTCGCGCTCCGCGACCGAGCGCGCGATGGGCCGGAACACGCCGACTCGCGGGCTCACGCGCATCAGGGCATCGAGCACGCCGAGCGCGATCGTGGACTTGCCCGTGTGTCCTTCGGCCGAGGTGATGTATATGCTCCGTGCCACGCCCCCAGCCTAGGCCTCCCTCTCTTGGAGTCAGCAGGATCCGGAGAGCGAATCCACCACCGCCACGGCATCCGCCTCATAACGGCTGTAGTAGTCCCGGTCGGTGTTGATCTGCACCCGGTGGATCGCGTGCGATCGCTCCATCGACGGCCAGTCGGGGAGCCGCTCGAGCCGGGTGTAGAAGAGGCCGGCGGAGGTCGCCGGGTCCATGCGCTCCTCGATGCTCCCCCACCACGTCTGCTGCTGGAAGAGACCGATGCTGCTGGTGCGCGTGCCGTCGGGATTCGTGACGCCGTTCGTCTCCCAGTCGCCGTAGTCGATGTTCGTGAGGCTGCTCTCGCCCATCGCCGTCATCACGCCGAGGATCTGCGCGTCGCGACCGAGCCCCCGCGCGGACGCCGTCTGCATGATCGTCGCCGCGTTCTCGAGCTGCTCCCCGCGCCAGCCCGCGACCCCCGTCGACGGATACGTGGCGGGATCGGCCGCGCACACCACCACGGGGTCCCGGGCGATGCCGAGCGGGATGAGCACGGCGAAGGCGACGACGGCCGCCACCACCGCGCTCGCGATCAGCGTGCGGCGCAGCATCCGCCGTCGCCGCAGCCGCAGCGCCGCCCTCTTCCTAGCACCGGGTCTGCGGCGCTTCGCACTCGTCTTCCTGCGCGTCGCCGAGGGAGATCGGCGACGGGTCGGCGCCGCCTTCGCGCTCATGGCGATCGACGCCCTCGTCGTCCGGAGAGCGCAGCGACCCCTCCGCCGATCGCGCCGAACAGATGCGCCTGCCAGGAGATTCCCTCGCGCACGCCGACCACTCCCGCGAGCATCGAGCCGCCGTAGAGCGCGATCACGACCACGGCGACCACGGCGTAGAGGATGCGGTGCGCGACCCGTCCCGGCGCGAACACGCGCAGCACGACGTAGCCGAAGTACCCGAACACCAGCCCGGAGGCGCCGACCGTCAGCGTGCCGGGCACGTTGAACACCCACGTGCCCAGCCCACCGATCACCGCGACCATCGCCGTGACCGCCCAGAAGCGGCGAGCGCCCTCGACGGCCACCAGGCATCCGAGCACCAGCAGGGGCACGGAGTTGGCGATCAGATGCGCCCAGTTCGCGTGGAGCAGGGGTCCGATCACGATGCCGCCGAGACCGGCGGGATCCCAGGAGCGCAGCCCGAAGCCGGAGAACGAGCCGGGGAGCACGGCATCCACGAACTGGACCAGCCACATCAGGGCCAGGAGCGCGACCGGCGAGAGGAAGCGGCCGAGCGGCGCGGAGCGGCGGGCATCGGCGGCGCTGGTCACGTCACGGGTGGTCACGTCACGATCCTCGCAGGCGCGCCCCGGAAGACGCTGGAAAAGAAAGTGACCCTCCGCGCACCCAGCAGAGCCCGGTTACCCTTGCTGCGTTTCCGCCCTGGGGGAATTGGCCTGGATGCCGCCACGCGGAGA
This sequence comes from Microbacterium sp. TW_SC_2, assembly GCF_055361165.1. NCBI lineage: Bacteria > Bacillati > Actinomycetota > Actinomycetes > Micrococcales > Microbacteriaceae > Microbacterium > Microbacterium sp. TW_SC_2. The sequence continues at coordinate 2,540,094 of NZ_CM143952.1, forward strand.
GCCGTCAACCATCCTAACCCGACGCCGACGGTGGTTCGACACCACGTTCAGGGGAAGCTGCCAGAGCGGGGTGCCGCTCACCGGGTTACGATCGAATAACGCGCACCGAGGCGCCCGCACGAGAGGGATCGCATGCCCCAGAACTCCCCGCAGATCACGGCCGAGCAGTTCGCCGCGCAGACCTCGGCGATCCTCGGCTCCGTCGGGAGGGTGATCGACGGGAAGCCGGATGCCGTGCGCAGCGCGCTGGTGTGCCTGCTCGCGGAAGGTCACCTGCTGATCGAGGACGTGCCGGGAGTCGGCAAGACGATGCTGGCCCGTGCGCTGGCCGCGAGCGTCGACGCCACGGTGCGCCGCATCCAGTTCACCCCCGATCTGCTCCCCGGCGACATCACGGGTGTGTCGGTCTACAACCCCGTCGATCGGGAGTTCGAGTTCAAGCGCGGCGCCGTGTTCGCCCACATCGTGATCGCCGACGAGATCAACCGCTCCTCCCCCAAGACCCAGTCCGCGCTGCTCGAGGCGATGGAGGAGGGGCAGGTCACGGTCGACGGCTCGACGCACCGGCTCCCCGATCCGTTCCTGGTCGTGGCCACGCAGAACCCCCTCGAGATGGAGGGCACCTACGCGCTCCCGGAGGCGCAGCGCGACCGCTTCATGATGCGCATCTCGATGGGATACCCGGATGCCGCCGCGGAGGCGCTCATGCTCCGCCAGCGCGATGTCGTCAATCCGCTCGCCGACGTGCGACCGGTGGCGGACGCCACGTCGATCTCGCACCTGATCTCCTGGGCCCGCTCGGTCCACGTCGCTCCGGCGCTCGAGGAGTACACGGTCGCGCTCGCGCAGGCGACCAGGGCCGACCCGAACCTGCATCTGGGCGCCAGCCCGCGCGCGACGCTTCAGCTCATCCGGGCCGCGAAGGTCTGGGCCGCGCTCGACGGCCGCGACTACGTGATCCCCGACGACGTCACCGCGCTGCTGATCCCGGTCTTCGCCCACCGCCTGCTGCCCGCGCGGGGCGCCCACCGCGCCGGCGCGCAGCCGATCGAGGCCGCGCTCACGCAGATCGTCGATCGGGTGCGGGTGCCCGTGGCCACGCGCTCCTGATCGACCGATCATGAGGCGACGACGAGCTCTGACGGCGCGCGGCACCGGTGCGCTGATCGCCGCCCTGTGCTGCCTCGTCGTGGCGAACCTGCTGGCGGCGCCGATCCTGCTCTACCTGGGGGTGCTGCTCGCGGCGCTCACCCTGTTCGCGTTGCTCGTGGTGCATCTGCCTCGCCGCAGCGGCACGGTGTCGCGGCAGATCTCCACCGATCTGCTGACGGTCGCCGAGACGTCGCGCGTCACGGTGCGCTTCGCGCTGCGCGCGATCCGCGTGCCGCACGCGCTCTGGCACGATGTGCTGCCGGATGCCGTCGTGGGCGACTCGAGCGGCGAGTATCCGCCCGAGAACGGCCGCCTCAGCTATCTGATCACCGGGGTGCGGCGCGGCGTCTGGCCCGTCGGCCCGCTGATCCTGCGCACGGTCGACCCCTTCGGACTCGCTCAGCGGGAACAGGAGTTCGGCGAGCATCGCACCGTGACCGTCGTGCCCGAGGTCCGCACCCTCGCCGCGCTCACCGTGAAGGTCGGCGCCGCGGGTGGGACCGCGCAGACCTCGGTGTCCCGCCTCGGCCAGGGCAGCGACAACCTCTCCCCACGTCGGTATCTCTCGGGCGATTCGATGCGCCGCATCCACTGGCGGGCCACCGCGCACCGCGGACAGCTGATGGTGCGTCAGGAGGAGGAGGAGTCGAGCCCCGACGCCCTCGTCGTGCTGGACCGCAGCAGCACTCACTGGGCAACGGCGGGGGCACGGGAGGACAGCGATTTCGAAGCTGCCGTCTCGCTGTGCGCGTCGATCGCGATCCATCTGGCCGATGAGGGCTACGGCGTCGACGTCATCGACAGCACGGGAGCGCTGCTGGGCGCGCTGCGCGGACACGAGGATGACCGGGACGGGCTCCTCGTCGCTCTGGCGATGGTCGCCCCGCGCGGCGATGCGCGCGACCTCGCGACCCTGATCGGTGGCGCTCCTCCCGGACCGCTCGTCTACATCACGGGACGGATCGACGAAGAGGACGCGGCGTTGCTGCGCCCCTCCGGGGCCGCCGCCGCGATGCTGTTCGCCACGGAGCCGCTCCCGGGAGCCGAAGCGGCCGCCCGTCGGCAGGGTTGGGGCGTGACCCGGCTCGGGTCCGACGTCGCCGCGGCCTGGGAGGACGCCCTCCCCGAACGCACCATCGGAGTCGGTGATGTTCCGCGCTGAGCAGAGCCCGTCCGGGCGACGGGCCCGTGCCGCCGTGCGCGTGCCATGGCATCGCGAGCACGAGCAGCCGGAGGGCGTCCTGGCCCCGGCCGCGCTCGCCGCGGTCGCCGGGCTGCTCGCGATGTGGCCGTTCACGTCGGTGATCGAGCCGGGCACGTGGTCGCTCGTGGTCGTGGCCGTCATCATCGCGACGGCCGCGACCGGAGCGGCGATGCGGTTCCTGCTGCGTCGTCGCCGCGCCTGGGTCCGCGATCTCACCACGTTCCTGGTCCAGGCGGCCGTCGTCGTCGCCGTCGTGACCCTGCTGGTCGCCGGCGACACGGCCGTCTTCGGGCTGCTCCCCACTCCCACGACACTGTCGGTGTTCGCCGCGCTCGCCGCCTCGGCGTGGGAGGAGATCGTCTTCGGCGCGGCTCCGCTGGACTCGTCCCTCGGTCTCGCCGCGACCTTGGGGTTCGGCTTCGCTCTCGTCGCTCTGCTGATCGATCAGTTCATCGCGCTGCGCTCCGCGGTGCTCACGCTGGTCCTCACCGGAGCCGTGGGCGCCATTCCGATGATCGTGACGATGGGCGATGCCCACGTGGTGTGGTTCGTGCTGCTCGCGGTCTTCGCGCTCGTGCTGTTCTCGTACACGGCGGGGCGGCATCCGCTCTCCCCGCGGCGTGCGTCTCTCGCCGTCGCCGCCGGCGTGGGGGCTGCCGCCGTCGCCGCGTCGGTGATCATCGCCCCGGCGCTCCCGGTGGCGGCAGGTCTGGCCGGCGCGGGCGTCGGCACCACGGTCGATGCCTCGCTGCGTCTGGGCGACGACCTGCGGCAGCCGAACCCGGTGGAGGTGCTCACCGTCGCGACGGAAGGCGACGTGGCGCCGTACCTGCGCCTGACCACCCTCTCGCAGTTCAACGGCCGCATCTGGCAGCCCGATCGTGGTGACCTCAACCGGCAGAGCGAGGGATTCGGCGACCCGGACTGGTCGGCGGAGATCGCGACCGACGAGCAGACGACGTCGATCCGCGTGCTCCGGATGTCGAGCTCCTGGCTTCCGCTGCCGTATCCGGCGACGCGGGTGCAGGGGGTCTCCGGGGCGTGGCGGGTGATGCCCGAGAACCGCACCCTGTTCGCTCGCGACGCGGAGGCCGCGGGCAATGACTACACGGTGACCTCGACGACGGTGGCCCCCACCCTCGAGCAGATCCGCACGCTGGATGCCGCCGCTCCGCTCCCGGACGGCGGAGACCCCGTCGAGCTGCCCCCGATCATCGGGGAGCTCGCCGCCGAGGTCACCGCGGAGGAGTCGACCGACTACGACCGACTGGTGGCTCTGCAGACGTGGTTCCGCAGCTCGTTCTCCTACTCGCTGGAGACGCCGGTCGACGAGGGGTTCGACGGCACCGGCGCCGACGCCGTGGCCCAGTTCCTCGACGAGCGCTCCGGCTACTGCGTGCATTTCGCCGGTGCCTTCGCCCTCATGGCACAGAGCCTCGACATGCAGACCCGTATCGTCGTGGGCTACCTCCCCGGCGCCCTGACGACCGAGCGGCGAGGCGACGAGTCGATCTTCTCGGTCTCGAGCGACCAGCTGCACTCCTGGCCGGAGGTGCTGTTCCCCGGCGTCGGCTGGGTGCCCTTCGAGCCCACCGCCTCGCTGGGCGTGCCGACCGAGTTCCAGGCGACCGCGATCGAGGGTGGGGGAAGCACCGATCCCTCCTCCCCCGCACCGACCACCGCGCCCGAGTCCGAGCAGACGACCGCGCCCGAGGTGGACCGCGGCGACACCGGCGACGCGACCACGGCGGACGGCGAGCTGCGCCGCCTCGACCCCACGCCCGTCGTGCTCTCGGTCATCGGTGTGCTGGTGCTGCTGCTGCTTCCCGCGGCGATCCGAGTGATCGAGCGCGCGACACGCCTGCGTCGGGCACGTCAGGGCGATGCGGCGGCCGCGTGGGCGGAACTGCGCGACACCCTGATCGATCTGCAGGTGCCGCTGTCCGACGCCGACACCCCGCGCGGGCGCGGCCGTCTGCTGGTGGCGCGCTATGGGGTGGATGCCGATGCGGTGCGGCAGCTCGTCGACGCCGTCGAGCGCTCGAACTACGCCCGCGGGAGCGGCGATCCCGCCGACCTGGCCGACCCGCTGCGCGCGGTGATCGGCGGCCTGCTGCGGCGCAGCGATCGTGTCACGCAGGCGCGCTCCCTCCTGCTGCCGCGTTCGCTCGTGCTCGCGCGCGGGAGCCGCTCCCCCACCACCGTCTGAGGTGGAGGCGGCGGCTGACGCTCGGATCGCGGACGGCGTCAGGCCGCGTGCTGCGCGCAGGCCACGCTGTCGCACGCGGCACAGACCACGGACTGCACTCGGCACGACAGGTCGGGACAGTTGGCGGTGCGCTTGGTCGGCACTCCGCAGCCGGCGCACGTCCCGATCACGGCGGTGTGGTCGGAGAAATCGACCGACCCGCGCTTGTCGAACACGTAGAGCGACCCCTCCCAGAGGCCGTCATCGCCGAACTGCTCTCCGTAGCGCACGATGCCGCCCTCGAGCTGATACACCTCACCGAAGCCGCGCGCCGTCATCAGGCTCGAGAGCACCTCACAGCGGATGCCGCCGGTGCAGTACGTCACGACCGGCTTGCCCTTCAGATCGTCATAGGCGCCGGAGTCGAGCAGCCGCACGAAGTCGCGGGTCGTCTCGGTGTCGGGCACCACGGCATCACGGAAGCGCCCGATCTGGGCTTCGAGCGCGTTACGGCCGTCGAAGAACACGACCTCGTCACCGCGGCGCTGCACCAGCTCATGCAGGGCGTCGGGCGTGAGCCGTGCTCCTCCGCCGATCACGCCGTGCTCGTCGACGCGGAGTTCGCCCGGTGCCCCGAACGACACGATCTCGTCGCGCACCTTCACGCTGAGCTTCGGGAAGTCCAGGCTGCGCCCGTCTGCATCGAGGCCGGTGCCCTCACTCCACTTGATGTCGGCGTTCGCGAAGGGCGCGTAGGAGCGGAACGACCGCAGCCACTTCTTCACGGCCGGCAGGTCGCCGCCGAGGGTGCCGTTCACGCCGTCCTTCGAGATCAGAAGGCGCCCTCGGAGGCCGAGTGCCTCACCGAGGTCTCGCTGCCAGAGCCGGATGGCCTCCGGATCGGCGAGAGGGGCGAAGGCGTAGAAGAGAACAATCTTGGGGGTTGCCACCTGGCGATTTTACGCGGTCGTCGGACGGAGGAGGGTGGGTCGGCCGATCAGCCGATCCACGTGCCGATGGATCGGAGCGACGAGCGTGGGATGCTCACCGGCGTCGGCGCGCGTCAGCAGGACCGACAGGACGTGCAGCTGGGAGACCACACCGTCGTCGGTGTCGAGGACGCCGCGGAACCGGTGCGCGACCTGCTCGGCCACCTCCGGCACGGCCAGCGCATGGCAGAGCAACGAGGCGGCGTCGTAGCCGCGCGGAGCGAGACCCGCCGCAGCCCTTCTGATCACGGTTCCGCCCTCGGCGGCGGGCGGCTCGCCGCGGAGGTCGCTCCAGCACAGGCCACCGCGGCTCATCCGCCACCGGCGCACGTCGGTGTCGACGTCGAGTCCGAAGAACACCGAGATGCGCCGGCACACCGCGAGCGGGTCGAGCACACGCACCGGCGGCTCGACGCCATCGGTCGCGGCGAGATCGCGCTCGAGCGACCGCCACCACCGGCGAGTCAGTGAAGGATGCGCGACGAGCCACGGGGTGGCGGAGCACCGCGATCCGGGAAGGAGCGTCGCCGACTCCACCTGCCCACCCACCACGACATCCGCTCCTTCCCGCACCCGCCCCAGCGCATGCGAGGCCCACACCTCGCATGAGGACTGTACGACGTCATGCGAGACGCTCTCAACCCCCGGTTCCGGGGTGAGACCGCACTCGACGGGCGGCGACCGGAGGCGCGCGTGTCATCGAGGAGCTGCACGATCGGATAAGATGGACAGGTTGTTCCTGGTGACGTGTCCGAGCGGCCGAAGGAGCACGCTTGGAAAGCGTGTGTTGTGCAAGCAACCGCGGGTTCGAATCCCGCCGTCACCGCCGATAACCAGAAGGGCCTCCGCATCTGCGGGGGCCCTTCTGTTTCCTCCTCGGGGGAGGTGTCCTCGTCCGCAGGAGGACGCCCGGTCTCAGCCGTCGAAGCGCACGCCGAAGCTCTGACCGCCCGGCGCCGTCGGCAGCGGGGTCATCCCCAGGCGCTCGTAGAATGCCGCAGCGCCGATGTTCTTCGGATCCATGCCCAGGTGCAGCCCGGTCACGCCCCGTCGTGCGAGCTCCTCGAACAGGGTCTCGATGAGCTTCCGCCCCAGGCCCTGCCCCTGCGTCTCGGGCAGGAGGTCGATGTGCAGGTGCGCCGGGTAGTCCGCGGCCAGCGGCTCGGCCCCGGGCACTCGGCCGTATCCGTAGGCGATCAGGTGCTCTTCGCGCGTCGCGGGCGACGGGGGCCGGGGGAAGCGCTCGTGGAACGCGGGCCACCACTCGTCGCGGAACCAGGCGTAGAACACGTCGGTGTCATCGGTCGCGACCAGGTACCCGATCACGCGCTCGTCATCGGTCTCGACGACCCAGGCGAGATCCGGATGGCGCTCGGCATAGGGCACCGCGAACAGGTCTCCCCACAGATCATCGTCGGAGAGGATGCCGGTGGCGTCGGCACCGGCATCCGCGGTCCTCACGCACACCTCGGACAGCGCGGCACGATCGGAGGGACGATAGGGACGGATGCGTGACATGGGATCTCCTCGGGACGGGGTCTCAGCTGATCGGCGCGGCCGGGACCGCGTGCCGACGCCGCTGCACCCAGGGCAGCAACCACGCGGCGAAGATCAGCACCACACCGATGCCCACGAGGGCGCCGCCGAGGGTGTCGCTGGCCCAGTGCACCGAGAGGAAGGTGCGCGAGAGCGCCATCGCGATGATCCACAGCACGCCGACGACCGCGACCCAGACCCGCGGGAACAGCACCCACGCGACCACGGCGATCGTCGCGGCATTGGCCGCGTGGCCGGAGGGGAACGAGCCGAAGTCGCTGGCCACCAGCATATCCTCCGGCCGGGCACGGCCGAACACGTGCTTGAGCACCTGCACGATCGCCGCGCTCCCCAGGAAGCACACGGCGACGAAGACGGCCGTGCGCCACCGGCGCGCGAGGAGGAAGGCGATGATCACGAGCAGCGGGATCGCGTAGATGGCGATCCACCCGCCGCCGACCGCGTTGAGCACCGAGGCGAACGCGATCATCCCGTCGGAGCGGATGCCGGCGACGAGATCGTTCCACCACGAGTCGAAGCCCGGCGTCGTGTCGAATCCGAAGGCGACGAGCGCGCCCAGCCCGGTGGCGAGCACGAGGCACGCCACCCCCCACCACAGCAGCATCCGTCGGTTCATCGTCCTATTCTGACGGATGATCGCCCCTTCCTCAGGGAGTGAGCATGCCGACGGTGCGGGGGCGCACGATCAGCCACAGCGAGAGCAGGCCGATCGCGGCGCATCCGACCATGACGGAGGCCATGGTCGTGGCCGTGATCCCGGCGTCCTTCGAGATCCATCCGACGACCGGGGAGATGAGTCCGGCGACGCCGAAGTTGGTCGCGCCGAGGATCGACGCCGCGGTGCCGGCCGCTTTGCCGTGCCGATCGAGGGCGAGCACCTGCACGTTCGGGAACGTGAAGCCGCACGCCGTCATGAACACGAACAGCGGGATGACGGTGCCCCACAGGCCGAGGCCGAGCTGGTCGGTCACGACGATCGCGATGCCCGCGAGCAGCAGCACCGAGGTCGAGTACGCCAGCACCCACTGCGGACCGAAGCGTGTCGCGAGGCGCGACGCCGTCTGCACCCCGACGACGACGCCGAGCGAGTTGACCGCGAACAGCAGACCGTACTGCTGGGCGTCGAGGCCGTGCGTCTGCTGGAACAGGAACGGCGAGGCCGACAGATACGAGAAGAGCCCGGAGAAGGTCATCCCGCCGATGACCAGGACGCCCAGGAAGACACGATCGGAGAGCACGGAACGATAGCGCTGCAGCACGGTGGCGCCGCCGCCGCCGCGTCGCGCCGCCGGCAGCGTCTCAGGCACGAAGATCACGGTCGATACCAGCATCACGACGCCGTAGGCCGCGAGCACCACGAAGATGCCCCGCCACGGCATCAGGGTCAACAGCCACGCGCCGATCAGCGGCGCGACCACCGGGGCCACGCCGGACACCAGTGCGAGCCGCGAGAGCATCACCACGAGCCGACGGCCGCCGAAGAGATCGCGCACGATCGCCATCGCCACGACACCGCCCGCCGCCGCGCCGACCCCCATCAGCACGCGCGTGACGCTGAGCAGCTCGAGGCTCGGGGCGAAGGCCGCCGCGACGCTCGCGAGCACGTGCAGCGCCGTGACCATGATCAGCGGGATGCGGCGCCCGACCTTGTCGCTCAGCGGACCGACCACGAGCTGACCGATCGCGAAACCGATCATTGTTCCGGTGAGCGTGAGCTGGATCGCGGCCGCCGTGGTCTGGAAGTCCTCCTCCAGCACCGGGAAGGCCGGCAGGTAGAGGTCGATCGTGAACGGACCGAGTGCGGTGAGCGCACCCAGCAGCACGATGTAGAGCACGCGGCGACGGTTCGGGATCGCGTCGCCGGGGTGCAGCATGATCGGCGCCGTGGCGGGATTCGATCCGAGCGTGCGGATCGCTCCCGTCGCGGAGGGGATGCGGATGCTGCCGGTCGCCGTGCGTTCGGACGGCGGGATCGGCGTGGAGGCGGTGCGGGGCGCGTCGGACACAGAGGTCCTTCCGGAATTCAGGGGAGGCGGGCTCGAATCGATTCGAGCGGGGAAGGTTCCATGCTACTCCCGCCCCTCCCTCGCGCCACCGCGACTTCGCCTCCCGGCGCGCCCACCCCGCGTCCCCCTCGCAGGTGCGGGGTCAGAAGAGCATCCGCCCGCGGTGCGGGGCGACACCACCCGCCAGCAGCGAGGGCGGGGGTCAGCGTGCGGCGCGGGTGAGCGCCTGCTCGAGGTCCGCGATCAGGTCCGCGACATCCTCGATGCCCACCGAGAGGCGGATGACGTTCTCCGGCACGGCGAGCGGCGTCCCCTTGACCGAGGCGTGGGTCATCTCGGCCGGATAGCCGATGAGCGACTCCACCCCGCCGAGCGACTCCGCCAGCTGGAAGATCTCCGTGGACTCCGCGAGGGTGTGCGCGGCGGCCGCACCGCCGGCGAGCGCCAGGGAGAGCATCCCGCCGAAGCCGCTCATCTGCGCCGCGGCGACCTCATGCCCGGGGTGCGTGGCGAGACCGGGATAGAACACCGCCTCGAACTCGGGGCGTGCAGCGGCCCACTCCGCGATCGCCTGCGCGTTCTCGGAGTGCTGCCGCATCCGCACAGCGAGGGTCTTGATGCCCCGCGTGGTGAGCCAGGCGTCGAGCGGGGCCGACACGGCACCCACGGCGAACTGCTGGAACTTGACCTGATCGTGGAAGCGGTCGTCGCGGAACGCCACGGCGCCGCCGAGCACGTCGGAGTGTCCGCCGAGGTACTTGGTGGTCGAGTGCACGACGACATCGGCGCCGAGCGAGAGCGGCAGCTGCAGCGCAGGTGAGGCGAAGGTGTTGTCGACGACGAGGATGGCTCCGGCGTCGTGCGCGATCTCCGCGGTCCGGGCGATGTCGACCACCTTGAGCAGGGGGTTGCTCGGCGTCTCCAGCCAGATGATCCTCGTCGAGGGGCGGAGGGCCCCGCGGATCGCGTCGGCATCGCCGAGCTCGACCGTGGTCGTCTCGATCCCCCAGGGCGCGAGGACCTTGGTGAGCAGCCGGTAGGTGCCGCCGTAGACGTCGTTGCCGAGGAGGATGTGATCCCCCGGCTTCAGGATGCCGCGCAGCAGAGCGTCTTCCGCGGCGAGGCCCGATGCGAAGGAGAGGGCGCTCGCGCCGCCCTCGAGCGCGGCGATCTGGGTCTCGAGCGAGGAGCGCGTCGGGTTGCCCGAGCGGTTGTACTCATAGCCCTCGCGAAGACCGCCGATGCCGTCCTGCACGTGCGTGGAGGCCTGGTAGATCGGCGGGATGATCGCCCCGGTGATCGGATCGGGCGTCTGACCTGCGTGGATGGCTCGGGTGGCGAAGGCATGCTCGGACATGTCCTCAGCCTACGACCGGCGCCGCCCCGGCGTCCGCGCCTGTTACGCCGCGCGTCCCACGGCGGCGGCGTGCCTCAGCGAGACAGGTACGCGAGGAGGTCCTGCCGGGTCAGCACCGTGTGCGGTCGGCCCGCCGACGTGACCAGCAGGGCGTCCGCGTCGGCGAGCGCAGCGCGCGCCTGTGCGAGCGGGGTGTGCAGACCGATCAGAGGCAGGCGCTCCCCCGCGTGCATGCCGACGGCATCCGAGGGTTTCGCCTCGCCGCGGAAGACCAGGTCGAGCAGGCCCTTCTCGCTCACGGCGCCGACCACCTCGCCCATCATGACCGGAGGCTCGGCGCTGAGCACGACCAGCTGCGACACGGCGTACTCGGTCATCATCCCGATCGCGTCGAGCACCGTGTCGGTCGGGTGCGCGTGCACGAGGTCGGGAAGCCGGGCGCCGGGTTCCTGCGCGTGACGCCGCGCGCGCTCCGTGAGCACATCCGCGACCTTCTCCCCCTCGTCCACATCGCTGAAGCCGTAGGAGCGCATCCAGCCGTCGTTGAAGATCTTGCTCAGGTACCCGCGCCCGCCGTCGGGGAGCAGCACGACCATGACGGCATCCGCCGGCAGCTCACGAGCGACGCGGAGCGCGCCGACCACGGCCATCCCGCTCGATCCACCGACCAGGATCCCCTCTTCTCGAGCCAGCCGACGCGTCATCGCGAAGGACTCGGCGTCGTCCACGGCCACGATCTCGTGCGGCACGGTCGGATCGTAGGAGCCCGGCCAGATGTCCTCGCCGACCCCCTCGACGAGGTAGGGGCGCCCGGTGCCGCCGCTGTACACGCTTCCCTCGGGGTCGATCCCGATGATGCGCACCCGGTCCTCCGAGACCTCCCGCAGGAACCGGCCGGTACCGGTGATGGTGCCCCCGGTGCCGACGCCCGCGACGAAATGCGTCACGCGCCCCTCGGTGTCTCGCCAGATCTCGGGTCCCGTGGTCTCGTAGTGGCTGCGCGGCCCGTTCGGGTTCTCGTACTGGTTGGGTTTGAAGGCGCCGGGGATCTCCCGGGCGAGCCGGTCGCTCACGCTGTAGTACGACTCCGGACTGTCGGCGGCGACCGAGGTCGGGGTGACCACCACCTCGGCACCGTAGGCGCGGAGCACGTCGATCTTGTCGTCGCCGACCTTGTCGGGAACCACGAACACGCACCGATAGCCCCGCTGCTGGGCGACGAGCGCCAGCCCGACACCGGTGTTGCCGCTGGTGGGTTCGACGATCGTGCCGCCGGGCTTCAGCTGACCCGCCGCCTCGGCCGCGTCGATGATCCGCGTCGCGATGCGGTCCTTCGCCGATCCGCCGGGGTTCAGGTACTCCAGCTTGACCAGTACCGTGCACTCGACGCCCTCGGTGACGCGCTGGAGCTTCACGAGGGGCGTGTCGCCGATCAGGTCGACGATCGAGTCCTGGTACTTCATGGATTCAGCGTACGACGACGGATGCCGCGGCGGGCCAGTACGACAGCCACCGCGGCATCCGTCCGTCGAGGGATGGGATCAGCCCTTCGTCGCTCCGGCCAGCAGACCGCGGACGAAGAACCGCTGGAGCGCGAAGAACACGATCAACGGGACGATGATCGAGATGAACGTTCCCGCGGACTGCAGGAACCACCGGTTGCCCCAGGTCCCGGACAGCGAGTTGAGCGCCTGCGTGATCGGCAGCGCGCCGGGCGAGGCGAAGATGGTCGCCACGAGCAGGTCGTTCCACACCCAGAGGAACTGGAAGATGGCGAACGACGCGATCGCGGGCATCGCGAGCGGAAGGATGATGCGGAAGAAGACCTGGCCGTGGCCGGCCCCGTCCACGCGTGCCGCCTCGATGACCTCACCGGGGATGTCGGAGATGAAGTTGTGCAGCATGAACGTCGCCAGCGGCAGCGCGAAGATCGCGTGCGCGATCCACACCCGCGCGAAGCTGTACTGCACCTCGTTGAGTCCGAAGCCGGGGAAGATCGGGACGTCGTTGATCGTCAGACCCTCGGAGAACAGGCTGAGCAGCGGCACGAGGGCCATCTGGATCGGCACGATCTGCAGCGCGAACACGAACACGAACAGCATGCTGCGACCCTTGAAGTCGATCCACGCGAAGGCGTAGGCCGCCAGTGATGCGAGCACGATCGGGAAGACCGTGGCCGGGATCGTGATGGCCAGCGAGTTCACGAACGCCGAGGCGAGGGTGGTCGACGTGCCTCCCGCGCTCAGCGCCTCCACGTAGTTGTCGAGCGTGAACTCGGGGTTCGAGAACGCCGTCCACCAGCCGCTCGTCTGCGTGTCGGCTCCGGGGCGGAAGGAGGTGACGAAGAGTCCGAACGTCGGGATCGTCCAGAAGATGGCGATGATGACGGCCGCGATGGTCGCGCCCTTCGACGTCAGCTTCTTGTGCGCGATCGCCTCGTTGCGTCGGGTGTCTCGCTCGACCTGGCGCTTCGTGCGCGTGTCGGCGACGACTGCTTGTGTCGCGCTCATCAGCGGATCTCCCTCTGCTTGGCCAAGGATCGGGCGTTGTAGATGATCAGCGGGAGCACGAACAGGAACAGCACCACGGCGAGCGCCGAGGAGTGTCCGTAGCTCTGGAACCGCTGCTGCTGGTTCACCATCTCGAATCCGAGGACGGTGGTGTCGTCGCGGCCGCCCGTCATGACGGCGACGATGTCGTAGACCTTCAGCGAGGCGATCGTCACCGTCGTGAGCACGACGATCAGCGAGGAGCGGATGCCGGGCACCGTCACGTTCCGGAACCGCTGCCAGGCGTTGGTCCCGTCGAGCTCGGCGGCCTCCATCTGCTCGATCGGTACCGCCTTGATCGCCGCGGAGAGGATCACCATGGCGAAACCGGTCTGCATCCAGATGAACACGACCAGCAGCATCAGGGTGTTGATGATCGGCTTCACGGCGAGCCACTGCACGGGGTCGCCGCCGAACCCGGTCACGATCGCGTTCAGAAGACCGATCTGGTCACCCTGGCGGGCGTCGTACATGAACTTCCAGATGATGCCGCCGCCGACGAACGAGATCGCGACCGGCATGAACACGAGGACCTTCAGGAACTTCTCGCCCCGGGCCCTGTCGATGAAGACGGCGTAGGCGAGACCGATCACGACCGAGATCGTGGGGGCGAGGAGCGCCCACAGGATCGTGTTGATGACCGACGCGGTACCGGTGGGGTTGGTGAACACCCAGTAGTAGTTCTCGAGGCCCACGAACTCGGCACCGGTCTTGTCGAAGAACGATTTGAAGATGGTGGAGATGGCGGGGTAGATGAGGCCGAGGATCAGCATGGTCGCGGCCGGGGCCATGAAGAGCACGAGCTGGAACAGGTAGCCGGCTCCCTGGCGCGAGCGGTAGTCGGCGAAGAACAGCAGCGCACCCACGAGCAGCGCGATGGCGACGACGTACAGGACGGCGTTCGCGTACGGGCGCAGCAGCAGGAACGCGAGCACCGGGATCACGAGGCACGCGGCCAGGCGCATGATGAAGTAGCCGCGGCCGGCACGCGGTGCGTATTCGATGAGGACCAGCACGACCACGACGACGACGCCGAAGGCGAGCAGGACCGCCGGGATCTGGACGAGCGGAGACATCCCGCCGAGCCAGACGAAGAAGCTGTTGAGCGAGAAGCCGATCGTGATGCGAGCCGACTCTTCGGTGGAGGTGGTGAAGACGAGCCCCAACGCCAGCGCGACGAGGAGCACGAAACCGACCACGACGACGATGCGGGTGAGTCGGCGGCCCTTCTCATCTGCTCCGTGAGTCGTCACGGGGGCGTCGGCTTTGACGGGCTGCTCGACTGTCAGTTGCGACATGGAAGTCCCCTTCTGAGTACGGCTTCGTACCCGAGCGGTGTGGATGGGGGGAACGGGGCCGGGCTCGAGAGCCCGGCCCCGTTCGGTTCAACGATGTGCGTGCGGCGAGATCAGTTCTCGTAGCCCGCCTGGATGTCGGAGAGCACCGTCTCGGTGTCCTTGCCGTCGATCCAGTCGACCATGCCCTTCCAGAACGAACCCTGTCCGACGGTGGACGGCATCAGATCGGAGGCGTCGAAGCGGAAGACCGTCGACTCGTCCTGCATGATGACCATCGCTTCCTGCAGGAACTCGCTCGATGCGAGCGTCGGGTCGGCGTTCTTGTTGGCGGACAGCACGCCGCCGAGCTTGACGCGGGCATCCGCGAACTCGGGCGATGCCATGAACTCGAGCACCTTGACCGTGGACTCGTCGTCCGAGAAGGCGGTGACGAACTCGCCGCCACCCTCGATCTGCAGTTCACCCTCGGTCAGGCCGGGAAGGACGAAGGCGTACACGTCGCCGTCGGGCGCGACGGTCGGGGTCTCGCCCTCCGCCGTCTGCACGTCGAGGAAGTTCGCCGACAGGAACGACGCCTGGTGGGTCAGCGGGCAGCTCTTGTCCGCGACGGCCGCCGCGACGTCACCGAAGGCCGTGGCGTTGATGCTCTTGACATCGCCGTAGCCCGCGTTGACGTACTCCGGGTTGAGCAGGATGCTGCCGACCGCGTCGAACGCGTCCTTGATCTCGGGGTCGGTGAACTTGACGTCGCCGGCCACCCAGTCGTCGTAGACCTCCGGACCGGACTGGCGCAGGACGAGGTCCTCGATCCAGTCGGTGCCCGGCCAGCCGGATGCCGCGTCGGACGCGAAGCCCGCGCACCAGGCGGGCTGGCCCGTCTTCTCGACGATCGTGTCGGTGAGCTCGATCATCTCGTCCCACGTCTTGGGAACCTCGACACCCCACTCCTCGAAGCTCGACGGCGAGTACCAGACGTAGCCCTTGAGGTTGGCGAGCATCGGCGCCGCGTAGAACGTGTCGTCGAACGTGCCGTACTTCTTCCAGTCCTCGGACCAGTTCTCATCGACGGCGGCCTCGACCGCCTCCGGGGCGGCCATGACCTTGCCGGTGTCGACCAGGGTCTTCAGCAGACCCGGCTGCGGCACGATCGCGATGTCGGGGGCGTCACCACCGGTCACCTTCGTGACGATGTTGCCCTCGAACGACTTGTCGCCGGTGTACTCGACCTTGATGCCGGTCTCTTCGGTGAAGGCGGCGAACGACTCGTTCAGGTCGTCAGCCTCGACACCCGTGATGCCGCCCGAGATCCGGACGGTCGTCTTTCCTTCTCCGCCTCCGCTGTCGCCGCTCCCGCCCTCGGCGCAGCCGGCCAGCGCGAACGCTGCGACTCCGACGAAAGCGAGGGGAGCGAGAAGGCGGTTTCGCTGTGACAAAGCCATGTGTTCTCTCCTCTGAGGTGGTTCACCTGTTCACCCGGAGGAGCATCGCCGCATCCATTGGGGAACCGATTCCAGGCAAACCTACTTGCCTCTCCGCACCCCGCACAAGTCAGCGAAGATCACAAGCTCGCAACCATTGCCTCGCCCGCCGCACCGCGGATGGGAGCGCTCCCACTTCTAGGCTGTGGAACCGGTTCCCTTTTCGCCGCCGACAAGCTACGCTGACTCCCGCCTGTCGCATCGTCGACAGCGCGGGCGCCGGGCGCCGGGCGGGTCGAGGAGGACCGATGAGCACGATCGCGGACGTTGCGGCGCGCGCCGGGGTCTCGAAAGCCACGGCCAGTCGCGCACTGACCGGGCGGGGCTACGTCGCGGAGGCGACACGCCAGCGCGTGGCGCAGGCCGCCGACGCCCTGTCGTACATCGCGCACTCCTCCGCCACGAGCCTGGCCACCGGCCGCACCCAGACCGTCGCCGTCGTGATGCCCTCCGTCGACCGCTGGTTCTTCGCCGAGCTGCTCGCCGGTGTGCAGGACGCCCTCTTCGCCCGCGACTACGATCTGTCGCTCTACGGCATCCCCGAGGGATCGGAGACCCGGCACCGGCTGTTCGAGAGCGTGCTCCCCCGCCGCCGGTACGACGGCATCATCGCCGTGGACATCCAGCCGAGCGCGCTCGAGCTCGAGCAGCTGCAGCGCATCGGGCGTCCGCTCGTCAGCGTCGGACCGTACAGCGAGGGATCGAGCTCCGTGTCCATCGACGACGCCGCCGCCGCGCGCATCGCGTCCGAGCATCTGATCGAGCTCGGCCACACCGACATCGCCTTCGTCGGCGGACAGACCGATATCGCGGAGACGAGCGTCGGCGACGCGCGACGCCTTCACGGCTACCAGGACGCGCTGACGTCGGCGGGCCTCTCCGCCCGCCTCCGGGTGGCGGATGCCGCCCCCACGATGCCGGGCGGGTACGCCGCCGCCGCCGGGCTGCTGGGCGATCGCCGCCATCGTCCGACGGCGATCGTCGGCGTGTGCGACGAGGCCGCGATCGGCGCGATCATCGCGGCCCGTCGCCTCGGGATCGCCGTACCGTCCGAACTCAGCGTCGTGGGCATCGACGACCACCGGCATGCGGAGATGTTCGCCCTGACGACGATCGGGCAGTCGCCGCGGGAGCAGGGGGACGAGGCGGTGCGCCTCCTGACCCTGCGGATGAGCGACCCCGACGCCCCGCTCGAGCACGTCGCGGCGGCCTCCACGCTGGTCGTGCGCAGTTCGACCGCCGCGCCGCGCTGAGGATCGCGCCCCGGACGGACGGCATCCCCGCGGTCCCCCGCAGACGCACGAAGGCCCCGGGGGTGAACCCGGGGCCTTCGTGAAGAACGCTGAAGCGTGATTACTTGAGGGTAACCGTCGCGCCGGCCTCTTCGAGAGCAGCCTTGGCCTTCTCGGCGGCTTCCTTGTTCGCGCCCTCGAGCACGGCCTTGGGAGCACCGTCGACGACAGCCTTGGCCTCGCCGAGGCCGAGCGAGGTGAGCTCGCGGACCGTCTTGATGACCTGGATCTTCTTGTCGCCGGCAGCCTCGAGGATGACGTCGAAGGAGTCCTTCTCCTCAACCTCTTCTGCAGCGCCTGCGCCACCCGCACCGGCGACGGCGACGGGGGCAGCAGCGGTGACCTCGAACTTCTCCTCGAACGCCTTGACGAAGTCGTTGAGCTCGACGAGGGTCAGGCCGGCGAACTGCTCGAGCAGCTCCTCAGTGGTGAGCTTAGCCATGATGTATCTCCTAATAGATGGGGTTTGTTGAACGAGAACGTCAGGTCGCTTACGCGGCCTCGGCGGTCTCCAGCTTTTCGCGAAGAGCATCGATGGTGGCGGCAGCCTTGCCCATCGTCGCCTTCATCATGCCCGCAGCCTTCGCCAGCAGAACCTCACGGCTCTCGAGCGCGGCGTACTTGTTGACCTCGTCGGCAGAGAGGGCGTTGCCCTCGAAGATGCCGGACTTGATCACGAGAAGCGGGTTGGCCTTGGCGAAGTCACGAAGAGCCTTGGCAGTGGCGACGAAGTCACCGTGCACGAACGCGACGGCAGACGGACCCTTGAGGTCGTCGTCCAGCGCGGTGATGCCAGCCTTGTTGGCGGCGATCTTGGTCAGCGTGTTCTTCACCACGGCGTACTCAGCGTCCTGACGGATGCTGTTGCGCAGCTCCTTGAGCTGGGCAACCGTCAGACCGCGGTACTCGGTCAGCAGAACGGCGGACGAGTTCTCGAATGACTTCGTGAGCTCGGCAACCGATGCATCCTTCTGCGCCATGGTCACTCCTTGGTGTGTACGAGGCGCCTCACGGTGGCGAGGCGCCGACCTCGACCTCGCTGCAACAGAAAAGCTCCGGCGCAAGCGCACGGAGCTTTGAGAAGTTCGTGTCCTGCGCGGGCCCCTGCGATGCAGAGCTTCAATCACCATGCACTCTCGCGCACGACGATGACCAGCGGTCTTCGGTTGCTCTCAGGGTACCCCACGGAACACCGAGGCCCAAATCGGTGGTGGAGGGGCCGGCGACGGTCGGCCGGGTCAGCGGCGGTCGGCCGCCCTCCCCCGGTGCCCGGCGAGGGCGTCGGCTGCGCGGATGAGGGTGAGGTGCGAGAGCGCCTGAGGCGTGTTGCCCGCCTGCCGCGCGTGCGGCACGTCGTACTCCTCGGACAGCAGTCCCAGATCGTTCGTCATCGCGATCAGTCGCGCCATCAGATCACGGGCCTCGTCGAGGCGACCGGTCGCCGCATACTGCTCGACCAGCCAGAAGCTGCAGGCGATGAACGGATGCTCGTCTCCGGCGAGACCGTCCACCCCCGACTCCGTGCGATACCGCAGCAGGAATCCGTCGCGGAGCAATGTGCGCTCCATCTGCTCCACGGTGCGCAGCATCCGCGGATCGTCGGCCGCGCAGAACCCCACCTGCGGAAGCACGAGCAGCGACGCGTCGACCTCGGCGGACCCGTAGTGCTGAGTGAAGTAGCCGTGCTCGGCATCCACCCCGCGTTCGTCGATCTCGGTGCGCAGTCGCTCGCGCACCCGCTCCCAGCCGTCGGCGTCGCCGGAGAGACCGTGCTCCCGGACAGCGCGAACACCTCTGTCGACCGCGGCCCACATCATGACGCGCGAGTGCGTGAACCACTGCGGCTCGCCGCGGATCTCCCAGATGCCGTTGTCAGGGCGGTCGATCGAGGCGATCACATGCTCGATGAGCGCCCGTTGCAGGGGCCACGAGAAGCTCCCCTCCTCCACCCCCGCGATCCGCGCCGCCTCGAGCGCCACCAGCACCTCGCCGATCACGTCGCCCTGGTACTGGTCGACGGCGCCGTTGCCGATGCGCACCGGCGCCGCGCCGTCGTAGCCGGGCAGGCTGGTGAGCTCGCGCTCGACCAGGTCGCGCTCTCCGGCGATGCCGTACATGATCTGCACCTCGCTCGGCTCTCCGGCGACCGCCCGCAGCAGCCAGCGTCGCCAGTGATGCGCCTCCGCGAGGAAGCCGTGGGCGATCAGTGCCTCCAGCGTCAGGGCGGCATCCCGCAACCACACGAACCGGTAGTCCCAGTTGCGAGACCCGCCGAACTCCTCGGGCAGCGAGGTGGTCGCGGCGGCGACGATCCCGCCGGTGTCCCTGTTGGTGAGGGCCCGGAGCACCAGCAGCGAGCGGACGACCTCGTCGCGATACGGGCCGTCGTGCGCGATGCCGCTCGCCCACCCCTGCCACCACGACCGGGTCGCGGCGTACTCCCCGTCCACGTCCAGCGGCGTCGGCGGGTGCTCGTGCGAGGGGAACCAGCTGAGCGTCAGGTCGCGGACCTCGTCCGGCCCGACCGAGAACGTGCCCCGGTGCACGTGATCCTCCGCGACGAGCCGCACCCCGCGCACGATCACGGCCTCGGGCCCTGCCGTCGCCCGCAGCGCCGGGTCCTCGGGCGTGCCGACCTGGCGGACCCAGGGCAATCGGCGCGAATAGTCGAAGTGCAGCCGCAGCTCGGTGCTGAACTCGACCCGTCCCGAGACGCCGACGATCCGTCTCACGACCGCCGCACGCGTCGGATGCTGCGGCATGAACTCGTGCACCTCCGCGACCCCGGTCGCGGTCTCCCAGCGGGTGACCAGGATGAACGTGTCCGGGACGTACCGGCGATGCGGTGTCGCTTCCCGATCGAGCGGACGCAGGCTCCAGCATCCGTTTCTCGGCTCCCCCAGGAGAGCACCGAACAGGGAGGGCGCGTCGAAGCGCGGCAGGCAGAGCCAGTCGATGCTTCCGTCGCGGGAGACCAGCGCTCCGGTGCGGCAGTCGCTGAGCAGGGCATAGTCCTCGATGGGTGCGGGCATCACTCCACTCTGACATGCCTGGCTGTGGAGAGGTTACGGTGGGCACATGACCGCTCCGACCACGCTCGTGATCTTCGGGGCCGGGGGCGATCTCGCCTCCCGCCTGCTCCTCCCCGCTCTCGGCCAGCTGCTGACGCGAGAGCCGTCGCGGGCCGTGCGCATCGTGGGCGTCGACCGGCAGGAGTGGACGGACGCCGACCTCGCCGCCGTCGTCCGCGCGTCGTTCGCGACCATGGGTGCCGACGACGCCGCATCCCGCGTGGAGGTCGCGTACCGCCGAACGGACATCACGCGCGCCGACGACCTGCGCCCGCTGCTGGCCGAGTGCAGCGGGCACGTGGCCCTGTACTTCGCCGTGCCGCCGGCGATCGCCGCGGCCTCGATCGCGGCGATGTCACCAGACATGCTGCCGGACGGCGCGATGCTCGTGATGGAGAAGCCCTTCGGCACCGACGAAGCCAGCGCTCGCGCACTGAACGAGACGCTGACCGCGCTCGTCCCGGAGAGCCAGGTGTTCCGCGTCGACCACTTCCTCGGGCGGTCCACCACCCTGAATCTGCTCGGGGCGCGCTTCGCCAACCGCATCCTCGAACCCCTCTGGTCGGCCGAGAGCATCGCCGCGGTCGACATCGTCTACGACGAGTCCCTCGCCCTGGAGGGACGCGCGGGGTACTACGACGCCGCGGGCGCGCTGGTCGACATGATCCAGAGCCACCTCCTCCAGGTTCTCGCCGTGCTCGCGATGGAAGAGCCGGCCACGCTCGACGAGGTCGACTTCCGCGCCGCGACCGGTGCGGTGCTGCGTGCCACCTCGGTCTGGGGCGGTGATCCGGTGGCGTCGTCGCGCCGCGCACGCTATACCGCGGGCACGATCAAGGGCGTCGACAAGCCGTCGTACGTCGACGAGCCCGGGGTCGACCCCGCACGGCAGACCGAGACGCTCGCCGAGGCGACCTTCGAGGTGCGCAATGCGCGGTGGGCCGGGGTGCCGTTCCGCCTGCGTTCGGGCAAGGCGCTCGGGGAACCGGCGACCGAGATCGTCGTGCACTTCCGCCCCGTCCGACACGTGCCGACGGGGCTGACGGGGACATCCGAGGGGGCGGTCCTCCGCTTCTCGCTCGGGCCCGACCGGATCTCGCTCGAACTCAACCTCAACGCCGCGGAGGATCCCTTCGAGCTGGAGCGCGCGACGCTCTCCGCCGAACTCGGCGAAGGCGCGCTCAAGGCCTACGCCGAGGTGCTGTCCGGCGTCCTGGACGGCGATCCCCTGCTGGCGGTGCGCGGAGACGCGGCGGAGCAGAGCTGGCGCATCGTCGCACCGATCCTCGAGTCGTGGCGGCGCGGCGAGGTACCGCTCGAGGAGTATCCCGCCGGTTCCGCCGGCCCCGCGCCCCGCTGACCTGCCTTCCTCCCTACCTCCCTACTTGCTGCCTTTCTGCCGACCCACCCCTTTTTGTGCGACCCGGCCCTCTGTGTGCACACACAAAAGGGTGGTTCGGGGACAAAGGGGTGGTTCGGGGACAAAGGGGTGGTTCGGGGACAAGGGGCCGGGTCGGGGGCGCTCCTCATCACGCGGGTCGGCGGCGGTGTGCGAACAGACCCACCGCCCGGAAGAAGGATTCCGCGGCGGCGGATGTCGCGACGTGCTCGCTCCTCACCCGCACGACTCTCCACCCGGTGACCGCACGCACCCAATCCTCGCGGACCTTCTCCCCCCACACGACGTCCTCGGCGGAGCGTTCCCCGCGCAGCGCGCCGTCGCGGTATTTCGCACGGCCGTCGCACTCGAGGAACGTCTGCGACTGGTCGATGGCGATGTCCATCCAGAAGCGACCGCCATCCGCACGGTCTACCGGGACCTGCAGGCGCGGCCGGGCGAAGCCGGCCTGATGGAGGCGGTAGCGCGTGACGCTCTCCAGCGGCAGCTGCGCCCTGCCGTCCGCGAGGTCGACGATGCGTCGGGCTTGAAGGATGCCGCGCGCGCCCGGTCGACGCGCTCGCGCTGCGAGTTCCCCGAGCAGGGCGTCGGCCGCCTGATCGTCGAAGTCCCAGGGGTCGCCCCCGACCAGGGCGAGCGCTGCGTCGGCCACCGCCAACGCCGCTTCGGGTGCGACCGTGCGGGCGACGTCGAACACGGTCCGGGCGAGCGACGTGCAGCGTAGTCCCCGGATCTCCGCGATGTCGGCGCCGGGAATCGACCCTTCATGTCGGAGGATCCCGGTGGTGCTGTGCCGCTGATTCGGCGTGGTGAGCGCGTGCACGCGCGTCGGGCGCACACGGTACAGCGGCAGCCCCCACAGCACGGCGGCCGACACGTGCGAGAACACCGGGTCGCTTCCGGCCTCGGAGAATGCCGTCGCCAGCACCTCCGCCCGATGACGGGACTCCGGGGACAGGCCGCTCCAGTGCTTCTGCTCCATGAACCACCCTCGACGCACGCGGTGCAACCGCCGCGACTCGATCGCCGTCCCGAGGCTGCGTGAACTCCACCCCTCCTCGCGAAGGCGTCGACTGCTGAGGAGGGCATCGGAGATCGTGTCGATCGTCGCGTGAACCATGCGCCGATCCTGCGGGTCTCGGACGCGCCGCGGGACGGCGAAGGGCGGATTGTGGAGCATCCCCCGAGGTTCGCCCCCTGTGCAGGAAGCAGGACCTCCCACCTCCCTCCTCCCCTCCTCCCCCCCCTCGTCCTGTTCGAGCCACCCCTTTCTGCTCGAGCCACCCCTTTGTGTGCGTATTTATCGGGGTGGGTCGAACACAAGGGGGCCGGTCGGCACGGGAGGGGTGGGTCGAACACCAGGGGGGCGGCGTGTATGCGGATCGACGTCGGCGGACCGGGTTAGGGTCGAGGAGTGAACCCCGAACTCGCCGCACGCATCGTCGCGGACTCCCGCGATCGCGTGGCGTGGATGCGGGCCCGCTCGCGGGGCATCACGGCCACCGATGTCGCGGGTCTCACGAGCGAGAGATCGATCGCCCGCGCGGCCGACTCCAAGCTCGGCGGCGGACCGCGCTTCGGCGGCAACGTGTACACCGATCACGGACGCCGTCGCGAGCCCGAGATCGCCGCCTGGGTCGCCGCGACCCACGGCATCCTCCCCTCCTCCGCCCTGTTCCGCGCCGAGGTCGAGCATCGCCACCTCGCCACTCCCGACGGGGTCGCCGTCGACGCGCAGGGCCGCGTGAAGCTGGCCGAGATCAAGACCACGAACAAGGCGTTCCGCGGCATCCCCCGCACCTACCTGCGCCAGGTGTGGTGGCAGCAGCACGTGCTCGGCGCCGAACGCACACTCTTCGTGTGGGAGGAGCACGTCGACTTCGCGCCGATCCACGACGAGCCCCGCTGCCTGTGGATCGACCGCGACGACCGGGAGATCGCGAAACTGGTGAGCCTCGCGACCGCGCTGATCGATGAGCTCTATCGTCGGACCACGGGTCAGCAGCCGCCGTCGCGCCTGGTCGATCCCGTCGCGAGCCGTCGCGAGCAGCTGCGCGAACGCGACGCCTTCCGCGCCCTGGCACTGGCCGAGTAGAGGCACCGCGGGCGCCGGCCCCTCAGGTGCACGTGTTGTTGCCGCCGAGTCCGAGCAGTCCGCCGACCGACAGCGTTCTGGTCGCCGCCGGAGACACCCAGGACGTCCCTGCGATCGCCTGGACCCGCACCGTGTTCGACGCGCCGAGCAGAGAACCCAGCAGGGTGTTCAGTGCCGACGAGCTCACGGTCGTCGAGTACGAGTACGGACCCGTGCCGCTCTGGGTGACACCCGCGTTGTCGACGGCGACGGCATTGATCGACAGCCGTTGCTGCGCCTTGACGTACGGTGACGTCCAGGCGATCGTGAACCCCGTGAACGTGCCGAGGAAGCTTGTCACCGTGCAGGAGGTGATCACCGGCGTCACCAGCGTCGACGCCTGCAGGGACGCGGCGGTGTGCTCGGTGTCGGTGAACCGCGCCTCGGTCAGCGGCACGGGGGGCAGCAGCGCCGCGCCGACCAGCAGGGCGAGTCCCGCCGCGCCGGCCAGTACGCGCCGGGGGGAATGACGCCGCTCGACCGGGCGCTCCCCCGCCGGACGCCTTCGGTCCGGGCCCGCTCCGACCGTCTCGGTCATTGCCGGCCCGCCTCTCGGGAGTCACTCCGCCGATGGCTCGCGCCCACCAGCAGCGTGCCGACGGCGACGAGCATGCCGCCGGCCCCGAGCACCCAGGGCGTATTCGAGGGAAGACCCGTCGTCGCCAGCCCGTCGCCGTCGGGTCCGATCGTGACGGATTCGCCGGCGCCGCGGGCGATGACGCGGATGTCGGTGCTGCCCCCGTCCCCGCCCGGGCCGAGGGCGACCACGAGGCGGATGTGCGCCTCCTCGGTGTCGGCGACGTCCGTGATCGCGATCTCACCCCCGTCACGCGGCATCCTCCACCCCGAGCGAAGCAGCGCCTCACCCCCGGGGCACCCCGCGGACTCCCACTCGGTGTCGCAGACGGCGATGTCGACGACGAGAGGCGCATCCCCCCGCGCGCTGACCGCGATCTGCACGACGCCGGGGTCGGGCGCATCCGCCGTCACGGCCACGTCCCACCGCACCGGGACCCCCGGACGCAGAGCGGATGCCGCGTCCCAATCGGCCACGGACACCAGTCGGATGACCTCGCCCTGCACCACCTGAGTGGTCGGAGCCGCCCAGGCGGGCGTCGGCAGCGCGACGACGACGGCCGCGACGCAGGCCACCGCGAGGATCGCGGGAGCAGACCCCGCCCCCCTTCGCCAGCCCCATCCCCCGCTCCGCCGCACCATCAGCCGTCCCCCTCGGCAGGGCGCCGGTCGGCGCGCGGCCAGAAGGCCCAGATCACGAGCGCCGTCGCCGCCAGCGTCAGGGCACCCAGGACGATCGGGTTGCCCATTCCCGCGATGATCACGGCGATGCCGGGAATCGAGAAGAGCACGATGCGCACCGAGGAGACGGCGTACGGGAAGGCATCCTCCGACGCGTTCGCATCGCCGCGCATCGTGATGAGGCGTTCCGTCTCCGTGGCGCCCGGCTCGATCCCGGTCACGCGGTGGGTCACCGGGAGCTCGCCGTCGCGGTCCACCGTCACCACGTCGCCGACCTCGATCTCGGCGGCGTCGATCCGCTGCACCACCGCGACGGAGCCCGCGGGGATGGTGGGCGACATCGAGCCGGTGCTGAACATGATCAGAGTGATCTGCGCGGTCACGGCGAGCACGACGAGGACCATGCAGACCGCCCCGCCCGCTGCGGCGGCCCACAGCAGGATGTCGGTGAGGGCGGAGCCGAGGCGCGAGCGCCTGGTGCGCCCCGCAGCCGCGGCGGCGCCGGTCGGCGGCCCGCCGCTGCCCACCGTCCGCTCGCGCAGACTGCGCCGCGTCACCGGTGCGCTCATCCGTGCCTCCGTCTCGTCCGCCTCGGCATCCGGTCCCCTACGCGGAGGTGCCCGCGAACTGCCAGGTCTGCGACATCGTGAGCCCCTGGGCCGCATTCGGGGCGGTCGTGGGCAGCGTCACCGCGATGCAGTAGTTCACCTGCCCGACGCCGTTCGCAGCCACCGCCTGCGTGGTCGAGCCGTTCGCGGTCAGCACCGACCCGTCCGCAACCACCGCCGTGCCCGCCGGATAGGTGGCGGCGCTGCAGGAGGTGCCGGCGATCGTGCGCACCCCGTACGTGAGGTACGTGGCGAGCCCGGTGCCGCCGGGGGTTCCGGCGGTGAGCTGGACCGTTCCTGCCACGGAGGGATTCGCCGTCTTCACACTGAAGAGTGCATAGGTGGTGCTTCCCGGGGCCATGGCGGTCGGCGCGAGGGCGAAGGTCAGCGCCGCCGCTGATCCGGCCGTGGCGTGGTCTGTGAAAGCGGTGCCGTCGGTCGCCCCGACGATGCCGAACCTGCCGGCTTGGAACGTCGCCGTCGCGAACTCGGCGTCGTTCCAG
This sequence comes from Microbacterium sp. TW_SC_2, assembly GCF_055361165.1. Classification (NCBI taxonomy): domain Bacteria; kingdom Bacillati; phylum Actinomycetota; class Actinomycetes; order Micrococcales; family Microbacteriaceae; genus Microbacterium; species Microbacterium sp. TW_SC_2. Next base: position 2,566,136 of record NZ_CM143952.1, read on the forward strand.
GCGGCGAGGGTCGCTGCCGCACCGATACCGAAGACGAGCCCGCCCGCCAGGACGGCGCGAATCCGGTGAGAGCGCCGTCGCCTCGCCTCCCGCCTCCCTCTGCGGGTCGTCATCAGCGGCTCAGCTCGTCGAGATGGCCGTGAACTTCCAGGTCGCCGTGGTCGCGGTGCCCTGTTCCAGGGTCGCATCCGCGGTCACCACGAAGCACAGCTGCACGGCGGTCCCGGCGGTGGCGGCATCCGCGCCCTGCACGAGCGGAACCGGCGTGATGCCGGTCTGCGCGTCGAGCGTCGCACCGGTCGCGATCGGGGTGCCGGTGGCGGATGCGGCATCGCAGGTGGCACCCGGTGCGAGCGCGTAGATCGCGTACCCGAGGTGCTCCGAGTTGGACGTCGCCGCGTCGTCGGCGATCGTGCCGTTCGCGGCCAGATCGGCACCGCTCGTGGTGCCCGCCGCGAGACGCACCCAGAATCCCGCGTAGACGGCATCCCCGGGTGACATGTCGTTCACCACATCGGCGGGCAGATCGAAGGCCAGCGCCGCCGCGGTATCGCCATCGTCGACGTTGTGGTCGCTGTAGTTCAGGTCGACGTCGCCGGCGGTCGAACCCTCGAGGTTGAACGATCCGGACGTGAAGGTCCCGGTCGCGAACTCGGAGTCGTTCCACGCGGCGAGGACGGCAGCGACACCGACCCCCAGTACGAGCCCTCCGGCGAGGACCGCGAGGACCTTGCGACGATTCTGCGTGGTGGTCATGAGTTGTTCCCCCTCAGGAATCGGTGCTCCGGCGCGATGCCGGGAAGTCACCCCTCAGCGACCTGCAGCACCCATGTGTGCACTTTCATCCTCTCTGCGGAAACCCCAGGCGACAAGGTGAAAACGCGCACGAACAGCACTCATTTCGCGCATCCGCGAATCGTGGCTGGATCAGCGTTCCAGTACAGCGCGCGCTTCCGCGGCCACTTCGTTGGCGATGGTGTCGAGCAGGGTGGAGCGCAGATTCCACTGCTGCCAGTACAGCGCGACGCGCAGCGTCGGTCCGCCGAGGCGCACGAGCTCCTCGGAGCCCTGGAGCAGTGGCAGCATCCCCCAGCCGAGCCCGAGCTCGACCGCCAGGGCGTAGTCGTGAGAGGCCGGAACGTAGTGGCGCGGCACGCCGGGATGGGCGACTCCGCGCTCGCGCAACCAGCGATGCTGCAGGGTGTCACGACGATCGAAGTCGACGAACGGCGCCTGCGCGAGTGCGGAGGCCGTCACCCCGTCGGGGAACCAGCGGTCTGCGAATGCCGGCGCAGCCACCGCCTCATACGCGAGGACACCGAGCGGGGTGACCGAGCAGCCCGCCACCGCGACGCGCTCGCTCGTGACCGCCGCCATCACCGTGCCGGATTCGAGCAGCCGGGCCGTGAAGTTCTGGTCGTCCCGGTGCAGGTCGAAATCGACGGAGTGTCGCGTGGAGAGTCGGGCCAGCGGCGCCAGGAACCACGTGGACATCGAGTCGGCGTTGACCGCGAGCGGCACGGTGATGCGCCGGTTCGCACTCTCGGCATCCAGCCCGACGCCGGCCAGCGCCTCGTGTTCGAGAAGATCGATCTGCCGGGCGAGCCGCACCACCGCCTCCCCGGCCTCGGTCAGCCGCGCCGGCTTCGCGCGCACGATGAGGATGCGGCCGAGCTGCTGCTCGAGCGATTTCAGGCGCTGACTGACGGCAGACGGCGTGATGCGCAAGCGGCGCGACGCAGCGTCCAAGGTGCCCTCGTCTGCGACGGCCGCCACGGTCGCCGCCAGTTCCGGATCGATTCTCACATTAGTGATGCTAATGGGAAGAAAGGAATCTTCACTGGTGATGAAGCCCACCGGTTCCTAGTCTGGGGTGATGCTCTCTGCTCTCGCCGGTCTCGGCCTCGGCCTCTCGCTGATCGTCGCCATCGGCGCGCAGAACGTCTTCGTGCTCCGCCAGGGCATCCGACGCGAGCACGTGATCCCGGTCATCCTGATCTGCGCGATCTCGGATGCCGTCCTGATCCTCGCCGGCGTGGCCGGACTGGGGGCGTTGATCTCCGCCGCCCCCTGGCTGGTGCCCGTGGCTCGCTGGGCAGGTGCGGCCTTCCTGCTGGTCTACGGCATCCTCGCCGCCCGCCGCGCCTGGCGCGGTGATTCCGCTCTCCCCGACACTCCGGCGCGGGACACGGACCCCGGCGCCCCTGCAGGCACGACGAGATCGACGACGACCGGTCTCGCCGCGACCGTGACCACGGCTCTGGCGCTCACCTGGCTCAACCCGCACGTCTATCTCGACACGGTCCTCATGCTCGGCTCCATCGCGGCCACGCACGGCGCGGAGCGCTGGCTGTTCGCCGCCGGGGCCGTGACCGCCAGCATCCTGTGGTTCACCGCGCTCGGCTTCGGCGCCCGCTATCTCGGACGCTGGCTGCGCTCCGCCTTCGCGTGGCGCATCCTGGACGCCGCCATCGCCGTGGTGATGATCGTCATCGCGGTGAGTCTTGTCGTCCCGGTGCTCGGGGGCTGAGAGACGGCGCCGCTCACCCGTCGCGCCAGTGCCGGAGCCCGCCCATCTTGTACTCCCTGATGCCGTCCCAGGCGTAGAAGATCAGCGTCTTGAAGCCCACGAAGCCCTCCGGCCAGTCGTAGTCGCACACCACGACCGATCCTGCGCCGCTCCGGTTGTAGCAGGACCAGACCTTGTTCTGACCGTTCACCGTCATGGTGATCCGCGCCATCACCGGGTTCCCGTCGGCGCAGTGATCCCGGACCGTGACGTAGTCGCCGGAGAGGGAGACCCACGCGTCGCCGACGCTCGACCGCGCGCCGTTGCAGTTCATGGATGCCCCCATGCTCACCGGTCCGACATCGACCGGTTTCAGCGCCGCCGCTGCCGCGCCCCCACCCCCGACGAACAGCTGCAGCGCGATGAGTCCGATGACGGCGGCCGATGCGCCGAGGCGACGTGGAGATCGCATGACACCCCCCTGGGTCCGAGATCTGCCGAAGCTACCAGCGCGAGTGATATTCCGTCAATGACGAGATCGGCTCCGGCGTTCGCAGCCCCCGCGACGCGAGACCCCCGGAGACGACGAAGAGGCCCCCGCGGGATGCGGGAGCCTCTTCGTCTGCAGAGTGCGTCAGATGGCGTTGACGTCCAGCGGGATGCCGGGGCCGAACGTGGTCGACACCGCACCCTTCTGGATGTAGCGGCCCTTGGAGCTCGACGGCTTCAGGCGCACGATCTCCTCGAGCGCTGCGGCGATGTTCTCGTCGAGCTGCTCGGCGGTGAAGGAGGCCTTGCCCACGACGAAGTGCACGTTGGCGTGCTTGTCGACGCGGAACTCGATCTTTCCGCCCTTGATCTCCTCGACGGCCTTCGCCGTGTTCGGGGTCACGGTGCCGGTCTTCGGGTTCGGCATCAGGCCACGCGGACCCAGCACCTTTCCGAGACGACCGACCTGGCCCATGAGCTCCGGGGTGGAGACGGCGGCGTCGAAGTTGGTCCAGCCTGCGGCGACCTTCTCGATGAGCTCGGCGCCACCGACCTCGTCGGCGCCGGCGGCGATCGCGGCCTCAGCGGCCGGTCCCGTCGCGAACACGATGACGCGGGCGGTCTTACCGGTGCCGTGGGGCAGGATGACGGTGCCGCGCACCATCTGGTCTGCCTTGCGGGGGTCGACGGAGAGCTTCAGCGCGACCTCGACGGTCGAGTCGAACTTCGCCGAGCCGGTCTCCTTCGCGAGGGCGACAGCCTCGGACGGGGTGTAGAAACGGTCTGCCTCGATCTTCTCGGCGGCAGCGTTGTAAGCCTTGGACTTAGCCATGATTATTCTCCTCAGCCCTCGACCGTGATGCCCATGGAACGGGCGGTGCCGGCGATGATCTTCGAGGCGGCCTCGATGTCGTTTGCGTTCAGGTCGGCCTGCTTGGTCTCGGCGATCTGGCGGACCTGGTCCTTGGTGATCTTCGCGACCTTGACGGTGTGCGGGGTCGCGGATCCCTTGGGGATGCCGGCGGCCTTCTTGATGAGCTCCGCGGCAGGCGGGGTCTTCAGGATGAACGTGAAGCTGCGGTCCTCGTAGACGGTGATCTCGACGGGGATGACGTTGCCGCGCTGCGACTCGGTCGCGGCGTTGTACGCCTTGCAGAACTCCATGATGTTGACGCCATGCTGACCGAGCGCGGGGCCGATCGGCGGCGCCGGGTTGGCTGCACCGGCGTTGATCTGAAGCTTGATCAGGCCGGTCACCTTCTTCTTCGGTGCCATTCTCTTTCCTTTCATCGAATCGGATGCCGGGGCCCGTCGACTCGGCGCTTCGCGCCTCGCTCCGGACGAGCATCCGTTTCTCCCACGGGTCCGGCGTTTCCGGACCGTGGTCGCCTGCGCGCACGCCGAAGCGGCACACAAACCACATCAGTCTACCGGATGCGCGGCAGCCTCGTGTTCGCCCGTCCGCCACGGCGATACGGACGCCGCCGCGTACGCCGATGCGGGGCGGGACGCACACGCGAGAACGGCCGCCCCCGGAGGGACGGCCGTTCTCGAGAAGCGTGGGGTCAGACCATCTTGGTGACCTGGTCGAACGACAGTTCGACCGGGGTCTCACGCTCGAAGAGCGAGACGAGGACCGTGAGCTTGCCGCTCTCGGGCTTGATCTCGCTGATCGAACCGGGCAGGCCCGCGAACGAGCCTTCCTTGATCGTGATGGTCTCGCCGACCTCGAAGTCGACCTCGGCCGGCGTCGCACGCGCCACCGCGTGGCCACCCTTGGAGGCGATGTTCTTCGCGGTCGGGGCGTCCTTGACCTCGACGAGGGACTTCAGCATGTTGAAGGCCTCTTCGAAGCGCAGCGGCGTCGGGTTGTGGGCGTTGCCCACGAAGCCGGTGACGCCCGGCGTGTGACGCACGACCGACCAGGTGTCTTCCGTGAGCTCCATGCGCACGAGCACGTAGCCCGGGATGCGCACGCGGGTGACCATCTTGCGCTGGCCGTTCTTGATCTCGACGACGTCCTCCATCGGGACCTCGATCTGGTAGATCTCGTCCTCGACCTCGAGCGTCGACTTGCGCTGCTCGATGTTCGCCTTGACCTTGCGCTCGAAGCCCGCGTAGGAGTGGATGACGTACCACTTGCCCGGGAGCATGCGGAGGTCCATGCGGAAGGCCTCGTACGGGTCCTCCTCGGCGTCGGCATCCTCGCCGGAATCGTCGTCCGCGTCGGAGTCGGCCGGAGCGTCCTCGTCGCCGTTCACGTCCGGGCCGTCGTAGGGCTCGATCTCGGATGCCGCAGCGGCCTCCTGATCGGCCGTCTCCTCGGCCACAGCGTCGTTCAGGACCTCGGCGGCGGCTTCGGATTCTGCCGCTTCGTCCAGGTTGAGAGCGTCGTTCACAATCGCATCCGCTTCCGGGTCGTCGACCTCGATGTCTCCATCGTTGCCGGTGTCGTCTTCTTCGCCGTCCTGGTCCTCGATGTGCAGGGCGACGTGCTCGGCCGGCGTCACCGAGAGCTCTTCCGCAGCGAGGACGTTGCCCTCCTGGGCCTCGTCTTCCTCGCTGGACTGCTCTGCCGCGGTCGCCCAGTCGGCGTCATCGGAATATCGTTCAGCCACGTGTTTCTTCTCCATTGCTGCGGCCGAGGCCGCGGGGCGTCATCAGCCGGGGATTCCGAACACCCAGTGCGTCACATACGCGAACAGCGTGTCCAGACCGTAGACGATGCCCATGACGATCAGAACGAAGACGAGCACCACACCGGTGAACTTGAACAGCTCCTTGCGCGTCGGTGTGACGACTTTGCGCAGTTCGGAGATGACCTGACGGATGAACAGGGCGATGCCGCCGAAGAACCGACCGAAGAAGCCCTGCTTCTTCTCGCGGGTGGCGCCGACAGCGACGACCTCGCCGCGCGGGTCTTCCTGATCCATCCTGAATGTACCTTTCGTGTGTCAGCGTTGCGCTGACGCGCAGGGCGGACAGGAATCGAACCTGCAACCTGCGGTTTTGGAGACCGCTGCTCTGCCAATTGAGCTACCGCCCTAGAGACCGGGAGGCCTCGGGTGCGTCTTCTCCACTCTGTCACGATGACCGGGGTCCGAAGGCCTCAGGCATGGCGAAAGACTGCAGAAAACAACTGCTCCACAAGCATACGGCATCGATCCGGTGGAGCCGAACCGGGATCGCGAACTGCGTCGTCGCCGGGCTCCCCCCGCGGAGGAGAACCCCCGCCGGGGAGGAGCCTCTCGGCGTGAGCCTCCGCCGGAAAGCGAGTTCTCCTCCCGAGCCGTGGAAAGGGAGCGCCGCGACTCAGAACAGCTGGCGCCAGTTCGCCCGGGCGAGGTCGAGCAGTTCATCGCCGCGTCCCGACATGACCGTCCGGATCGCATACAGCGCGAAGCCCTTCACCTGCGCGGCCTCGATCGCCGGCGGCATCGACAGCTCCTGGCGCTCCGTCACCACGTCCAGCAGCGCGGGGCCATCGTGCGCGAGTACCTCGCGGACGGCATCCGGCAGGTCCTCGCTGTTCTCGACGCGTCGGGCGAAGATCCCCATCGCCTGCGCGATCGCCGCGAAGCTGGGGTTCTCCAGACCGGTGCCGTATGTGACGAACCCTGCCGCCTTCATCTCGAGCTCGACGAAGTTCAGCGAGGAGTTGTTCACCACGATCGTCTTCACCGGCAGCGTGTTCTGCGTGAGGGTCAACAGCTCGCCGAGCATCATCGCGAGACCACCATCGCCGGCGAGCGCCACGATCTGGCGGTCCGGATGCGCGACCTGCGCGCCGATACCGTGCATCAGCGCGTTCGCCATCGATCCGTGAGTGAACGAGCCGATCAGTCGACGGTTCTCGGTCATCCGCAGATAGCGCGCGGCCCACACCGTCGGGGAGCCGACATCGGCCGTGAAGATCGCGTCATCCGCCGCCTGCTCGTTGAGGAGGCGAGCGAGGTACTGCGGATGGATCGGGCGTCCGGCCTTGGTGGGCACGGCGAGATCGTCGAGCTTCGCGCGCGTCTTGCGGTAGTGCGCGGTGGAGTCGTCGAGGTGTCCGCGGTCCTTCTCGGCCAGACGGGGAAGGAGCGCCTCGGCGGTCGCTCGCACGTCTCCGACCAGTCCGAGATCGAGCGGATGCCGCTTGCCGAGCTGCTCGCCGCGGATGTCGACCTGGATCGTCGTCGCGTGCTCGGGGTAGAACTGCTCGTACGGGAAGTCGCTGCCGAGCACCAGGACGGCATCCGCCGACTCCATCGCGCGATAGCCCGAGGCGAAGCCGAGCAGGCCCGTCATCCCGACGTCGAAGGGGTTGTCGTATTCGATGAACTCCTTGCCGCGGAGCGCGTGCACGATCGGCGCGCCGAGCCGGTCGGCGAGCGCGAGGACCTGGCCGTGGGCGCCTTCCGCACCGGCACCCGCGAGGATCGTGACCTTCGAGGCCTCGTTGAGCAGCGTCGCGGCTTTCTCCAGTTCCGCGCCGCTGGGCACGACGACCGGGCGCGTGCGCTCGATCACCACCGCGCGGTCGTCGGCGATCTCGGCCAGCGCGACGTCGCCCGGGATCACGAGCACGGCGACCCCGCGCTTCTCGATCGCCGCACGCATCGCGATCTCGAGCAGCCGGGGCATCTGCCGCGGGTCGGCGACGTACTCGACGTAGACGCTGCACTCGCGGAACAGCTCCTGCGGGTGGGTCTCCTGGAAGTAGCCCGTCCCGATCTCGTTCGTGGGGATGTGCGCCGCGATCGCGAGCACCGGCACCCGCGATCGATTCGCGTCGTACAGCCCGTTGATCAGGTGCAGGTTGCCGGGGCCGCACGAGCCGGCCACGACCGCGAGGTCTCCCGTGGTCGCGGCATCCGCCGACGCGGCGAAGGCGGCGGACTCCTCGTGCCGCACGTGCACCCAGCGGATCGTGCCGTCCTTGCGGAGCGCATCCGTGAATCCGTTCAGCGAGTCTCCGGGCAGACCGTACACACGCTCGATGCCGTTGGCTTTCAGGGTCTTGACGATGTTCTCCGCGACGTTGGCCATGCTTCGACCCTACGCCCGCCTCGCACCTCCGTCGCCGGCCGAGCCCGTGCGCGTTGCCGAGCCGCCCGCTTCTGCGCGAGCGGCCCCTCTGAGTGCGTACTCAGAGGGGCCGCTCGCAGCGAAAGGGGTGGCTCGGCGAGGAGACGGCGCGCGAGACCGGCGGCACTCAGCCGATGCGGATGAGCTTCTTGTTGACGAACTCGTCGGCGGCGAGGTGCCCCAGCTCGCGCGAGGTGCCGCTGCGCTTGATGCCGCCGAAGGGCAGCTCGGGGCTGTCGGCGAGCACGAGGTTGACGTAGACCATGCCGGCCTCGATCCGGTCAGCCACGCGCGCGGCCTGCTCCTCGTCCGTCGTGAAGACGTACGACCCGAGGCCGAAGGTCGTGTCGTTCGCGAGGGCCACCGCGGCGTCCTCGTCGGCGACGCGATAGACGACCGCGGCCGGGCCGAACAGCTCCTCGCGGTACACGTTCATCTCGGGCGTCACATCCGCGAGCACGGTCGGTGCGAAGAACGCGCCGTCCCGCGTGCCGCCGGTGAGCAGCGTCGCCCCCTGCTCGACGGCCTGGTCGACCTGCGCCTGCAGGTTCGACGCGGCGGTCTCCGACGACACCGGTCCGAGCACGGTGTCGTCGAGCGTGGGATCGGTCGCCTCGACCGCCGCCATCGCCGCGGTGAACTTCTCGACGAAGGCGTCGTACAGATCGTCGACGATGATGAACCGCTTGGCGCCGTTGCAGGCCTGCCCGTTGTTGTCGAGACGCGCATCCACGCCCGCCTTCACGGTCGCGTCGAGGTCGTCCGTCGAGAGCACGATGAACGGGTCGGAACCACCCAGCTCGAGCGCGACCTTCTTCAGGTGACGCCCGGCGATCTCGGCCACCGCCGCACCGGCGCGCTCGGAGCCCGTGAGGGAGACGCCCTGCACACGCGGATCGGCGATCATGTCGGCGATCTGCTCGTTGGTCGCGAGCACGTTCTGGTACGCGCCCTCCGGGAATCCGGCGTCGTGATAGATCGCCTCGATCGCTGTCGACGACTCCGGGCACTGCGGGGCCGGCTTGAGCAGGATCGTGTTGCCCACGATCAGGTTCGGGGCGGCGAAGCGCACGATCTGGTAGGCCGGGAAGTTCCACGGCATGATGCCGACGAGCGGCCCGAGCGAGGAGCGGCGGATGATCGCGGAGCCGTCTCCGAGGATCGCGATCGGCTGATCGGCCATGATCGCCTCGGCCTGGTCGGCGTAGTACTCCGCGATGTCCGCCGCGAAGTCCACCTCGCCCAGCGCGGCCTCGCGGGGCTTGCCCATCTCGCGCACGAACACGTCGGCGAGCTCCTCGCGGCGTTCACGGTGCAGCTCCGCGGCCCGACGCAGCAGCGCGGCCCGCTCCCCCACGGTCGACGAGCGCGACCATCCGCGGTGCGCCTCGTCGGCCGCTGCGACGGCGTGCTCGATCTGCGCGTCCGTGAACGTGTCGTAGGACGCCAGCGTCTCTCCGGTGGCGGGGTTGATGACGGCGTAGTCGGTCATGTCGTGTCCTCTCGTGTCGATCGGATGCCGGTCAGGAGACCGGGATCAGCGTGTACTTGGTGGACAGGTACTCGTGGATGCCCTCGAAGCCGCCCTCGCGCCCGACGCCGGACTGCTTGACGCCGCCGAAGGGAGCGGCCGCGTTCGAGACCACACCCACGTTGAGACCCATCATGCCGGTCTCGAGGGCGTCGATCATCCGCTGCCCGCGCTGCAGGCTCTCGGTGAAGACGTACGACACGAGGCCGTACTCGGTGTCGTTGGCGAGGCGCACGGCCTCCTCCTCCGACTCGAAGGTCGCGATCGCGAGCACGGGTCCGAAGATCTCCTCACGCAGGATCGCACTGCCGGCGACGACGTCGGTCAGCACGGTCGGCTGGTAGAACGTGCCGGTGCCCTCCAGGGCCTTGCCGCCCGTGAGCAGGGTGGCGCCGCGTCCGACGGCCTCGTCGACGAGTTCGCCGGCCTTGGCGACCGCATCCTCATCGATGAGCGGGCCGATCGCCACGCCCTCCTCGGTGCCGCGACCGATCTTCATCGCGTTCACGCGCTCGGTGACCCGCTTGGCGAACTCGCCCGCGACGTCCTTGTGCACGATGAAGCGGTTCGCCGCCGTGCACGCCTGGCCGATGTTGCGGAACTTCGCGGCGAGCGCGCCGTCCACGGCCTTGTCGAGGTCGGCGTCGTCGAACACGACGAACGGCGCGTTGCCGCCGAGCTCCATCGACACCCGCAGCACGCCCTCGGCGGCCTGGGCGATGAGCTTGCGCCCGACCTCGGTCGACCCGGTGAAGGACAGCTTGCGCAGCCGCGGGTCGGCGATGATCGGCGCCGAGAGCGCGCTCGACTTCGACGTCTGCACGACGTTGACCACGCCGGCCGGAAGACCTGCCTGCTCGAGCAGCGACACGAAGAAGATCGTCGTGAGCGGCGTGAGGGCCGGGGGCTTGATGACCACGGTGCAGCCGGCGGCGAGCGCCGGCGCGATCTTGCGCGTGGCCATCGCGAAGGGGAAGTTCCACGGCGTCACGAAGAACGACGGGCCCACCGGTCGCTGCGAGACGACCATGTGCCCCGTCCCCTCGGGGTTCAGCCCGTAGCGGCCGTTGATGCGCACGGCCTCCTCGCTGAACCAGCGGAGGAATTCGCCGCCGTAGCCGACCTCGCCCCGGGCCTCGGCGACCGGCTTGCCCATCTCGAGCGTCATGAGGAGCGCGAGGTCCTCCTTGCGCTCCTGCACCAGGTCGAAAGCACGGCGCAGGATGTCGCTGCGCGTACGCGGCGCCGTGGCCGCCCAGGCGTCCTGCGCCGCGACCGCCGCATCCAGCGCGCGGATGCCGTCACCGGGCGTGGCGTCGGCGATGGTGCGGATGACTGCTCCGGTCGCCGGGTCGTGCACGTCGAACGTGCCTCCGGTCTCGGCATCCGTCCACTGTCCGCCGATGAAGAGGCCGGTGGGGATGCTGTCGAGCAGAGCCTGCTCGGCCGGTGCGATCTGAGTGCTCATGTTTCTCTTTCTCTGGGGAAGGGGGATCAACGACGACGCAGGCTCGGCGGAGCGTCGGTGCCGAGTGTCTCGCCGCGGAAGAAGGCCGGGCGCCGGATGAAGTTGACGATCATCACGACGATGCCGACGACGATGATGAGCATCCCGAGGATGAAGACGATGCCGACACCGCCGATCTGCGAGCCGGAGCCATAGGCCGGGTCCATCGAATCGATCAGGGTGGTGAAGAACAGCACCGCCAGGATCACACCGCCCACGAGCGGGAACAGGAACGTGAAGAACACGTTCCTCGTCGAGTCGAACCACTGCTTGCGGAAGTACCAGACGCACGCGAAGGCGGTGAGCCCGTAGTAGAAGCAGATCATCATGCCGAGCGTGAGGATCGTGTCCCACAGGGTGTCCTCGCTCACGACGCGCATCACCGCGTAGAACGCCGAGGCCACGATCGCCGAGACGATCGTCGCGTAACCCGGGGTGAAGAAGCGCGGGCTGACCTTGGCGAACGACTTCGGCAGCGCGCCGTAGTGCCCCATCGCGAGCAGCGTACGGGCCGGGCCGACGAAGGTCGACTGCAGCGAGGACGCGGAGCTGGTGAGGACGGCGAGGGAGACGAGGAAGGCGAGCGGGCCGAGGATGGGGCCGGAGAGGTGGAAGAAGACGTTCTCCTGGATGTCCTCGTTGCCGAGACCGAGCTCCCCGGTGCCGACGCCGGCGAACATGATCATCGCCACCGCGAGGAGCAGGTACAGCGACACGATCGTGAGGACGGTGGCCGTGGCCGCGCGGCCCGGCGTCTTCTCCGGGTCCTTGGTCTCCTCGTTCATGGTGAGGGTGACGTCCCAGCCCCAGAAGATGAAGATCGACAGCGAGAGACCGGCGGCGACGGCGCTGAACGACGTGATCGCGAAGGGGTTGAACCAGTTCAGGTCAAACGGCTGGAAGTCGAAACCGTTGCCGCTCACCGCCTGCACGATCGCGGCGATGGCGAAGAACACCAGGACGATGATCTGGAAGCTCACGAGCCAGTACTGCAGCTTCTGGGTCGTCTGCATGTCGCGGTACGAGACCCAGGTCGCGGCGAGCATGAACAGCAGACAGACGCCGATGTTGATGCCGGTGTTGCTCGCGAGTCCGGCGACGTCGGGGTTGCCGCTGATCTGCGAGATCAACAGGAAGAGGAAGTCCACCGCGATACCGGCGAGGTTGGAGAGGACGAGGATGGTGGCGACCACCAGGCCCCATCCGGCCATCCACCCGATCCACGGTCCGAACGCCCTGGTCGCCCAGGTGAACGAGGTGCCGGAGTCGGGCATGCGGTTGTTCAGCTCGCGGTAGCCGAAGGCGACCAGCAGCATCGGGATGAACCCGACCAGGATGATGGCCGGGATCTGCGGGCCGACCGTGGAGGCCACGGGGCCGACCGCGGCGGTGAAGGTGTAGGCCGGGGCGATGCACGAGATGCCGATCACGATGGCACCGATCAGCCCGACGGTGCCGGCGCTCAGCCCTTTGCTCGAGATCCCCGTGGTCACTGCTGCGGGCTCCGTCGCCCGGTTGCTGCTGCTCATCAGCGGTCTCCTGCTTCGGCGCGCGTACGCGGGACGACGATCATCGGGACGGGCAGCTCGTGCAGCATCTTCGCTGCGGTCGAGCCGAGGAACAGGCGGCGCGGCTGCGCGAGCCTGCTCGAGCCGACGAGGATGACCTCGCCGGGAAGCCAGGACAGGTGGGCGACAGCATCCTCGACCGTGTCGCCGGGGGCCTCCTCGATCACCGCGCCGAGGTCGCCGGGCAGGATCTCCTGCGCGACCGCGAGCACGTCGTGCGCGTGGGTGGTGCCGGCCAGGCGGATCGCACCGGTGTCGAGACCGGGCGGCACGTCGAAGGGCACGAGCGACACGAGGCGGAGCCCCACACCGGCGGAAGCCGCGACCGAGGTCGCCTCGTCGAGCAGGTTGTCCGCGCCGGGGCGGGTGCCGACCGCGACCGTGACCCGCGGGATGACGTGGTCGTCCTGACCCGCCGTGCCGGCGGGGGCGAGGGCGACCGGGATCGTCGAGGAGTGCAGCAGCTCGGAGGCGACGCTGCCGAGCCGGTGGCGTCCGAAGAGACCGCCGCCGGCGGCACCGACCACGATCAGACGGGCGCCGAACTCCTCGCCGGCGGCGATCAGCCCCTCGGCGAAGGACTCCGCGAAGCGCACGTGACCGCTGCGGGTCAGCTCCGCCGGCAGCCGGACGAGCGCGGCCTCGAGCCACTTCTTGCCCTGTCGGCGGATGTGATCCTCGTAGGCGCGCTCGGGTGGGACCGCCGCGCTGCGCGTTCCCTCCGTCGGCAGCACGATCACCAGGTGCAGCGTGGCCCCGAGGCTGCGCGCGAGGCGAGCCCCGAGCGCCGCCGCGTCGGCTCCGCTGTCGGTCGCCGTGTAGCCGACGACGATCGCGCCGGTCATCACCGGCTCGCAGCCGTGTCGCCGCCGGCGCGGCTCGACTCGACGATCTGCGAGGCGACCAGGCGCCCCATCCGGATCGCGCCGTCGACGTGCTGGTATCCGGCGCCCGCGATGTCGCTGCAGGCGAAGTGGAGGGGGCCGACCGGGGTGCGCAGGTCGGCGCCGTAGCGGTGCAGACCTCCCATGTCGAAGCTCGCGGCGTAGGCACCGCGCGTCCACTCCTCGCTGCCCCAGTCGCTCTCGTAGTAGACGACGGGGTTCTTGGCCTCGGGTCCGTAGTAGTGCGAGAGCGATTCGAGGATGCGCTCCTTGCGCTCCTCTGCCGACAGCGCGAACAGGTCGTCGGCGTTGTGGTCGGAGACGAAGCCCACCAGCGTGCCCCGCGTGTCGCCGTGGTTGGTGTTGTCGTACGCCTCGTGCGATAACTCATAGGGGCTGAACGCGGTGCCGCTGAGGCCCTGCTCACGCCAGAACGGACGGTCGTAGACCGCATGCACCTTGATCACGAAGCCCATCGAGATGTGCTGGTGCAGCTGGTGCTGGCGGCGGGGAAGCGGCGGCACGAAGGCGATGCGGCTGTACAGCACCGGTGCGTGCGCGAGGATCGCGAACCGGGCGCTCACCGTGAGGTCGTCGGTCGTGGCGGTGACGCCGTTCTCGCTCCATTCGAGGCTGCGCACCGGCTGGTTCAGGAGCACGTCCTCGCCGAGGCGCTCGGCGAGGAGCACCGGCACCTGCTGCAGGCCGCCCACCACGCGCTTGTCGAGGATGAAGTCCGCGTCGACCAGATGCGAGTAGGAGCCCGCGGATGCCGCCATCAGGAGCGACTGCAGCAGCGAGAAGGAGTGCGTCGGCTTGGTCAGCATCGCCGAACCGGTCGCGAAGGCGAGGTTCAGCACCGCCTCGTCGTCGTCGGTCTGGGCGCGCAGCCAGGCGTCCCACGTGATGGAGTCCCACTCCGCGGCCTTCGGGTGCGCCCAGGGGCGGTCGGGGTCGATCTCCGCGACCATGGCGTCGAGGCGCTCGGTGATCTCCGCGATGACCCGCTCGGTGTCGGACGAGACCGGGAACATCTCCCCGGTGAACCGCGACGCGACCCCGTCGGGGCCGACGTACACGCTGTCGCCGTCGCGGTAGCGGCTGAAGGTCTCGAGCCCCAGCTCCTCGACCGTGTCGATCAGCGCATCCTGATCGGGCGAGACCCACTGGCCACCGATCTCGAGCATGGCGCCGTCGATGACGTCGGTCCACAGGCGTCCTCCGACGCGATCGCGTGCCTCGAGGACGGCGACCGAGAGGCCGGCCTTCCGCAGGTCGTTCGCCGCGGTGAGCCCTGCGGCTCCGGCGCCGACGATGAGCACGTCCCGGGTGATCTCAGCCATCTGCTTCTCCTTCGTTGGGATGAATGTGCCGGTCGCGACCCGACAATCCCCCGATTGGGGTCGCGACCGGACGTGTGAGGGGGTCGCGCGGGGCGACCGGGTCGTCACTCCCTGGCGGCGAGCGCTTCCGCGACGACGTCGAGACCCTCGTGGAGCAGGGCGTCTCCGATCGCGAGAGGAGGGAGGAAGCGGATGACGTTGCCGTAGGTTCCGCAGGTGAGCACGATCACGCCCTGCGCGATGCAGGCCTTCGCGACGGCAGCCGTGAGCGCGGCGTCCGGCGCCTTCGTCTCCGGATCCACGAACTCGGCGGCGATCATCGCGCCGTGTCCGCGGATGTCGCCGATGCGGGCGTCCTGCTCCTGCATCCGGGAGAGGCGCTGGGTCAGGATCGCGCCGATCTCGCGAGCACGCTCGATCACGCCGTCGTTCTCGAACACGTCGATCGCGGCGAGCGCTGCGGCGCAGGCGATCGGGTTCCCGCCGTAGGTGCCGCCGAGACCTCCCGCGTGCGAGGCGTCCATGATCTCGGAGCGGCCGGTGACCGCCGCCAGCGGGAGTCCTCCCGCGATGCCCTTGGCCGTGGTGATCAGGTCGGGCTCGATGCCGAAGATCTCACTCGCGAACATGTGTCCGGTGCGGGCGAAGCCGGTCTGCACCTCGTCGGCGATGAAGACCACGCCGTTCGCGCGGCACCACTCCACGATCGCGGGCAGGAAGCCGTCGGCCGGGACGATGAAGCCGCCCTCGCCCTGAATGGGCTCGATGATGACGGCGGCGAGGTTGTCGGCGCCGATCTGCTTCTCGAGCTGCAGGATGACACGGGCCGCCGCCTCGGGCCCGGCGAGACCGTCCCGGAACGGGTAGGACGTGGGCGCCCGGTAGACCTCGGGGGCGAACGGCCCGAAGCCGCTCTTGTAGGGCATCGACTTGGCGGTGAGCGCCATGGTCAGGTTCGTGCGGCCGTGGTAGCCGTGGTCGAAGGCGACGACCGCCTGGCGACCGGTGAACTTGCGAGCGATCTTGATCGCGTTCTCCACCGCTTCCGCGCCCGAGTTGAACAGGGCGCTCTTCTTGGCGAAAGCACCGGGGGTGACCCGGTTCAGCGCCTCGGCGACCTCGATGTAGGACTCGTAGGGCGAGATCATGAAGCAGGTGTGCGTGAACTGCGCGGCCTGGGCGGCCACCGCGGCGGCGATCTTCGGGTGCGCGTTGCCCACGGTCGTGACCGCGATGCCGGATCCCAGATCGATCAGCGAGTTCCCGTCGGCGTCCACCACGACGCCGCCGCCCGCGGCCACGGTCGCGACCGGCACGGTGTGCCCGACGCCCGCGGCGACGGCATCCGCCTTGCGGGCGAGGATCTCGGCCGAGCGCGGGCCGGGAAGAGCGGTGACGAGACGTCGCTCCTGAGGAAGTTCGGGTCCGCCCAGGGGAACGGCAACAGCAGTGGTGTCGAGGAGAGCCATGCCGCGAGCGTACGGCGACGCCGCCGCGGTGCGCATTCGCCGGACTGTACAATCTGGAGGAGAGTTCTGCCGCCGCGTACACTCCGGCGCAGGGTCGAACCACCTCCCGGGCGGAGGCCGACGGCGGAACAGGACGGGAGCGACATGGAACAACCCACCCTGCGCGTCCTCCTCCGGCGCCGCGACCTCGGACTGCGACTGGTGTCGCCGGAGGGATCCCTGCTCGAGGGCGCGCTGGACCGTCCGCTGCGCTGGGTGCACAGCTCCGATCTCGCCGACCCCACCCCCTTCCTCGCGGAAGACCTCGTCCTGCTCACGACCGGGACGCAGTTCGACGACACGGATGCCGCCGACACCTACGTCGCGCGACTGATCGATCGTGGGGTGCTCGGGCTCGGCTTCGGCACGGAGGTGCATCGCGCCGGCATCCCCGACGAGCTCCTCGCCGCGTGCGCGGAGCGCGGTCTGCCGCTGTTCGAGGTGCCGTATCGCACGCCGTTCATCGCGGTCGCCCGCGCGCACTCCGAAGCCATCGCGGCGCAGGCCTACGCGCGTCGTTCCTGGGCTCTCGACAGTCAGCGCGCCCTCGCTCTCGCCGCGCTGCGTCCGCACGGGCTGAGCGCCACCCTCACCGAGCTCGCGCGCCGGCTCGGCGTCTGGGCCGGGATGTTCGACGCCGCCGGTTCGCTGCTCTCCGCCCACCCGCGCGACACGATCGATGCCGGCGCGCTCACCCTCCTCGGCGATCGCGTCATGGAGATCCTCACGCGCGGGCTCGAGGCAGGGCAGTCCCTCACGATCGGCGAGGAGACGTTCATGCTGTTCACGATCGGCCGCGGGGGCCACCTGCGCGGGGTGATCGCGCTCGCGACCGATGCTCTCGACCAGGAAGCGCGCTCGGTCGTCACGTCGGTGATCGCGATGTCGGGTCTGGCCATGGAGCAGAGCGCGCAGCTGGCGCGCAGCCGTCGACGTCTGCACACCCAGCTCCTCGGCTCCCTGCAGGAGGACGATCCCGGCCTCGCGCGCCGCGTTCTCGGTTCGCTGCCGCAGGCACCCGTCCTGGTCGCGGTGGCCTCGGACGCCCCGGCCGGAGCGGTCGCGGACTGGTGGGAACGCCAGCGCACGGAGCACGGCACTCCCTTCTTCCTGGCCGAGTCCGAGGACGGCCTCACGCTCTGCGTCTCGGCGACGCAGGACGGGCTTCTCGACGAGCTGGCCGAACGCTTCGGCATCCGTCTCGGCGTCTCGGAACCGGAGGGCTACGACGCGTTCTCCCGCGCGCACGCCCAGGCCCTCGCGGCGCTGCGCCAGCGCGGCGCGGCGGGAGCCGAGCGCTATGCCGACACCGTGGGATCGAGCATCCTCAGCGCCCTGGCCACCGACGAGGCGCGTCTGGTCGCGGAGTCCCGACTGGCACCGCTGCGCGCGCAGGACGCCCGCACCGGGGGCGAGCTCGAGCGGTCGCTGCGCTGCTGGCTCGAACACGACGCCCGCGCGGAGCCGGCCGCCGCAGCCCTCGGGGTGCACCGGCACACGCTCCGGGCGCGCATCGCGTCGGCGGGCGCGCTGCTGGGCAGCGATCTGTCGTCGTTCCCCGCGCGCGCCGAGCTGTGGGCCCTGCTGCAGACCGCCCGCGACTGAACGTCAGCCGTTCACCCCTCACCCCGGCGCGTGCGCCTCCAGGAACTCGTAGACGTCGGTGGTGTCGACGCCGGGGAACGAACCGGTCGGCAGCGTCGCGAGCAGCGTGCGCGGCGTCTTCACGTTCGGCCAGGAGTGCTCGCGCCAGCGCTCCTCCAGGTCGGCGGGCGCCCGGCGACAGCACACCTCGACCGAGTGCTTCGAGACCCCGCGGTGCACGGTGTCGCGCCCGACGAACCACTTCGTGTCGTCGAAGCGCACCCCGACGCTGACCGAGTGCAGTCCCTCGCTGGATGCCTCGACGCGGGCCGTGCACCAGTAGGTGCCGTTGCCCGTGTCGGTGTACTGGTAGTACGGATTGAAGCGGTCGTCCTCGTCGAACACGACGCGGCTCGTCCACCGGCGGCAGCACATCTGCCCCTCGATCGCACCGAGGCGGTCGGTCGGGAAGTTCACGTCGTCGTTCTCGTACGCCTTCGTGATCGTGCCCGACTCGTGCACCTTCAGGAAGTGCACCGGGATGTCGAGGTGCCGGGTCGCGAGGTTGGTGAAGCGGTGGGCCGCCGTCTCGTACGACACCGAGTAGGCGTCGCGCAGATCCTCGATCGAGATCGATCGCCGCGCCTTCGCGTCGATCAGAGCGGGCACCACGTGCGCCTCGGGGATGAGGAGCGCGCCGGTGAGGTAGTTCGTCTCCACCCGCTGACGCAGGAACTCGGCGTAGCTGCGGGGCTCGGAGTGCCCGAGCATCCGGCTCGACAGCGCCTGCAGCACCGCCGTGCGCGCATCACCCTTGGCCGGGACACGGCTCGACAGGTACAGCCGCCCGTGTGCGAGGTCCGCCACGCTGCGCGTCGTCTGCGGCAGGTCAGGCGCGTAGTGCAGCGTGAATCCCAGGTGGGCGGCGATCTCGGATGCCGTGCGCTGCGTGAGCGGCCCGCCCGGATGCCCGACGGCGCGGAGGATCTCGGACGCCGTGGTCTCGAGGTCGGCGAAGTGGTTGTCCTGACGCCGCATCAGGTGCCGGAGCTCCACATTGGCCCGGCGAGCTTCCTCGGGGGTCGCGGCACGTTCGTCCCGCAGGCGATCGATCTCGCCCTGCAGCGCGAGGAGCGCTTTGAGAGCCTCGGTCGGCATGCTTTTCGCGATGCGGAACGGCTCGATCCCGAGCGCCTGGAACGTCTGCCCCTTCATGGCGCGCTCCAGCGCGATCTCCACGGCGCTGCGCTCGTCGAGGGGCTCGCCCTCCAGCAGCGCGTCGATCGTCACCCCGAGCGAGCGGGCGATCGCCTGCAGCTGCGTGAGCTTGGGCTCGCGTTTGCCCGTCTCGACCATCGAGAGCTGGCTCGGCGCCCGCCCGACCGCCGCCGCCAGGTCTTCCAGGGTCATGCCCCGCGCGGTGCGGAGCTGACGGATGCGCCGGCCGATCGTGAGGGAGTCGGCGTCTTCTTCGCCTGCGGAGGTGCTCATGGCGGCGATTCTGTCACAGAAACAGAATTTCGTGCGATCTTCTCTCCCGGATCGGTCAGCGGATGGCCGGAACTTCACACACAGTGGGAACACGCCACACCGGCATCGCCGCCGGATCGACCGAGGAGACACCATGACGAACACCACAGGAACCCCCGCACCCCGCCCCGCCGGCCTGCGCGCCGGCGACCAGGTGCAGACGGCGGCCGAGCTGCAGGAGATCTGGGACACCGATCCCCGCTGGGACGGCGTCGAGCGCACGTACACCGCCGACGACGTCATCCGCATCCGCGGCTCGGTCCGTGAGGAATCGACTCTCGCCCACCGCGGGGCCGAGAACCTCTGGAACCTCCTGCACACCGAGGACTACGTCCGAGCGCTCGGCGCCTACACGGGCGGGCAGGCCGTGCAGCAGGTGCGCGCCGGACTCAAGGCCATCTACCTCTCCGGCTGGCAGGTCGCCGCTGACGGCAACCTCGCCGGCCAGACCTACCCCGACCAGTCGCTGTACCCGGCGAACTCGGTGCCGGCGGTCGTGCGGCGCATCAACAACGCCCTGATCCGCCAGGACCAGCTCGAGCACGCGGAGGGAGCGATCACGCAGGACTGGCTCGCACCGATCGTCGCGGATGCCGAGGCCGGGTTCGGTGGCCCGCTCAACGCCTACGAGCTCGCCCAGTCGCTGATCCAGTCGGGTGCCGCCGGCATCCACTGGGAAGACCAGCTCGCGAGCGAGAAGAAGTGCGGCCACCTGGGCGGCAAGGTGCTCGTGCCGACCGCACAGCACGTCCGCACGCTCAACGCCGCGCGTCTCGCCGCCGATGTCGCCGGGGTGCCGACCGTCATCATCGCCCGCACCGACGCTCTCGCCGCCGACCTGCTCACCAGCGACGTCGACGAGCGCGACCAGGCATTCACCACCGGCGAGCGCACCACCGAGGGCTTCTACCGGATCCGCCCCGGCATCGAGTCGGTCATCAGCCGCGGCCTCGCCTTCGCCCCCTACGCCGATCTGCTCTGGGTCGAGACGGGCGAGCCCGACATCGCGCTCGCCCGGGAGTTCGCGGCGGCGATCCACGCGCAGTTCCCGGGCAAGCTGCTCGCCTACAACTGCTCGCCGAGCTTCAACTGGAAGAGCCACCTCACGGATGCCGAGATCGCGACGTTCCAGCAGGAGCTGGCCGATCTGGGCTACAAGTTCCAGTTCATCACCCTGGCCGGCTTCCACGCCCTGAACCACTCCATGTTCGATCTCGCCCGCGGCTACGCCGATCGCGCCATGAGCGCGTACGTCGAGCTGCAGGAAGCCGAGTTCGCCGCCGAGGCCGACGGCTACACCGCCACCAAGCACCAGCGCGAGGCGGGCACCGGCTACTTCGACGTCATCTCCACCGCGCTCAACCCCGACAGCGCGACCCTCGCCCTCGCCGGTTCCACCGAAGCCGCACAGTTCCACTGACCCGCATCCTTCGTCTCGCTCCGCTCGCTCAGGAGCCGTCCGCCCACCGGGCCGGTTCCTGAGCGAGGAGCGCAGCGACGAGACGAAGGGCCACCACACCGCAAAGGACTCACGATCATGACCACTCCCACCGCTCCCCCGACCACCGCGCCGATCCCGACGACCCAGCAGGGTCCCGCGATCACGATCACCGGACCCCTCCGTGAGCGCTACGACGAGATCCTCACCCCCGAGGCGATCGCGTTCCTCACCGAGCTGCACCACCGTTTCGCGTCGCGCCGCCACGACCGGCTCGCCGACCGGATGCGCCGCCGCTTCGAGATCGGCAACGGGCACGACCCGCGCTTCCGCGACGACACCGCCCACATCCGCGACGATGCGCAGTGGCGTGTCGCCGGCGCGGGCCCCGGGCTCGAGGACCGCCGGGTCGAGATCACCGGGCCGACCGACCCGAAGATGACCATCAACGCTCTGAACTCCGGGGCGCGGGTGTGGCTCGCCGACCAGGAGGATGCGACCAGCCCCACCTGGAAGAACGTGATCGAGGGCCAGCTCTCGCTGCGCGACGCCATCCGCGGCGAGCTGAGCTTCACCTCGCCGGAGGGCAAGGAGTACCGCGTCACGGCGGAGCGCACCCCCACGATCGTGATGCGGCCCCGCGGCTGGCACCTGCCGGAGAAGCACGTGCAGTTCACCGACCGGGCGGGTCGGCGCACCGCGGCATCCGGTTCCCTCGTCGACTTCGGGCTGTACTTCCTGCACAACGCGCAGGCGCTGATCGACGGCGGCCGCGGTCCGTATTTCTACCTCGCCAAGATCGAGTCCAGCGAAGAGGCGAAGCTGTGGGACGACATCTTCACGTTCAGCGAGGAGTACATCGGCATCCCGCACGGCACGGTCCGCGCGACCGTGCTGATCGAGACGCTGCCCGCGGCCTTCGAGATGGACGAGATCCTGTACGAGCTGCGCGACCACTGCGCCGGCCTCAACGCCGGGCGCTGGGACTACATCTTCTCGATCATCAAGAACTACCGCGGGCGCGGCGCCCGCTTCGTGCTCCCGGATCGCAGCGAGGTCACCATGACCGTGCCGTTCATGCGGGCCTACACCGAGCTGCTCGTGCAGACCTGTCACAAGCGGGGTGCCTTCGCGATCGGCGGCATGAGCGCTTCGATCCCGAACCGGCGCGACCCCGAGGCGACGGCGCGGGCGATCGAGAAGGTCGCCGCCGACAAGAAGCGCGAGGCCGGGGACGGCTTCGACGGCACCTGGGTGGCCCACCCCGACCTGATCCCGACGGCGCAGGCCGAGTTCGACGCGGTGCTCGGCGACCGACCGAACCAGGTCGACCGCCGGCGCGACGACGTTCACGTGCAGGCGGCCGACCTGCTCGACCTGCACATCGGACGGCCGATCACCGCCCAGGGGGTGCGCGACAACGTCTCGGTCGCGATCCGCTACCTCGAGGCCTGGCTGCGCGGGCTGGGCGCGGTGGCGATCGACAACCTGATGGAGGATGCCGCGACCGCCGAGATCAGCCGCTCGCAGGTGTGGCAGTGGATCCACCAGGACCGCACCACGCAGGAGGGAACGCCCATCACGGTCGAGTACGTCGAGGGGCTGATCCGTCAGGTGCTGGCCTCCACGACCCGCAGCGCGGGCGACCGCTTCGACGATGCGGCGGACATCTTCCGCGAGGTGTCGCTGCGGGAGGACTTCCCGGCGTTCCTGACGCTCGGCGCGTACGCGAAGCACCTGATCGACGAGGACTGACCCTCCCCGGTCGGCCGAGCCCCCGATCTCCGTCCACGCGGCGGCGACCGGGGGCTCGGCGCTGCGATCCGATCGGAGCCCGCCGTCTCCGGCGGTCGTAGGCTGGGTCCATGACAGACGCGTGGACCGGTATCGCCGGCGAGTTCCTCCACCTCTACCCCCGCGGAAACCGCCTCCTGGCGGTCGCCGGAGCGGATGCCGGGCGCTCGCGACGCACGGCCGACGATCTCGCGGCGGCTCTCGAGGCCGCGGGGCAGCACGTCGAACGCGCGCACACCGAGGACGGCGAGCTGACCGCACTGCGCGCGGAGGTCATCACCCCCTTCCGGACGGCACCGCAGGACGGTCGAGTGCTGGTCGTCTCGGGACCCGCCGCGTTGCTGGACGAGTCCGCCCGCGGCATGTGGAACTTCACCCTCTGGCAGCTCGCGGGCGACGAGGCTCCGCACAGCGTGTCCTCCGCTCTGGTCGACGTCACCGACCCCGACGCCCCCACCCGCCGCTTCGCCGACTACTGCGCGCTGCCGGCCTCCTTCGGAGCCTGACCGGCGCGGGCCGCCGGAGGCCGGGTCACGCGAACGAGCTGGCCACCGAGTTGCGGTGGTAGTCGAAGACGATGCTCGTGCGCGTCGAGGCGACGCTGCTCTGCGCCGACAGGTGCTCGAGCACGAACTCGCGCATCTCCGACGAGTCGGCCACAGCGATGTGCAGCAGGAAGTCGTCATCGCCGCCGAGGAAGAACACCTGGATCACCTGCGGCAGGACTCGCACACGTTCCGCGAACTCGACGATGCTCTCCCGCCGCCCGCTCGGGCGCAGCGTCACGCCGATGATCGCCTGCAGTCCGGCGCCCAGCATCCGCTCGTCCACGCTCGCGTGGAATCCCGTGATCACGCCGCGATCGATCAGCGACCGCAGTCGCGCATGCGCGGTCGACGGGGCGACGCCGAGGGTGCCGGCCAGCTCGGCGTTCGTCATCCGCCCGTCGCGACTGAGCAGCCGCACGATCTCGGCGTCGATCGCGTCGAGCGCCGGCGCCCGAAGAGTCTTCGGCCCAGCGGCCCGATCTGCCTCATCCATACGAAGCATTATTCAGGATTTCCTCTCGACACGAATCTTCACCAGAGAATCTGTTGGAGCGCCGACGTTTCTGCGATTCTGTCTTCACGCACGCCCGCACTGTCCCCCCGGACGCGACACATGGAGGATCGATGAAGATCGGCGTACCGACCGAGGTCAAGAACAACGAGAACCGGGTCGCTCTGACACCTGCCGGAGCCGACCGCCTGGTCCACGAAGGACATCGGGTGCTCGTGCAGTCCGGCGCCGGGCTCGGCTCGAGCATCACGGATGACGCGTACCGCGCCGTCGGTGCCGAGATCGTCGACTCCGCCGCCGAGGTGTGGGGCGCCGCCGATCTGCTGATCAAGGTCAAGGAGCCGATCGCCCCGGAGTACGGCTTCCTGCGCCCCGACCTCACCCTCTTCACGTACCTGCACCTCGCCGCGGACCGCGCCCTCACCACCGCTCTGGTCGATGCCGGCACCACCGCCGTGGCGTACGAGACCGTGCAGCTCCCCGATCGCAGTCTGCCACTGCTCGTGCCGATGAGCGAGATCGCCGGCCGCCTGTCTGTGACGATGGGCTCGTACGCCCTGCTGCGCTCGAACGGCGGCCGCGGCACCCTGCTCGGCGGCATCGCCGGCACCCCGCGCGCCAAGACGGTCGTGATCGGCGGAGGCGTCGCCGGAGAGCACGCCGCGGCGAACGCGCTCGGTCTCGGATCGAAGGTCACCGTGATCGACATCTCGCTGCCCCGTCTGCGCGAGCTCGAGCACCGGTACGGCGGCGCCCTCGAGACCCGCGCCTCGAGCCGCTACGACATCGCCGAAGAGCTCGCCACCGCCGACCTCGTGATCGGCTCGGTGCTGATCCCCGGTGCCGCGGCTCCCAAGCTCGTGACCGACGACATGGTCGCGACGATGAAGCCCGGCTCGGTGCTGGTCGACATCGCGATCGATCAGGGCGGATGCTTCGAGGGATCTCGTCCGACCACGCACGACGACCCGACCTTCGCGGTGCACGACTCGATCTACTACTGCGTCGCGAACATGCCCGGCGCGGTGCCCGAGACCGCGACGCGTGCGCTCACCAACGCCACGCTCCCCTACGTCTCGGCGATCGCGGGCAAGGGCTGGGACCGTGCGGCAGCCGACGACGCCGCACTGGCCAAGGGGCTGAACGTGCACGGGGGACGCATCGTGCTCGACGCCGTCGCTCAGGCGCACGGCTTCGCCACCGCCTGAGCCGGCGCCGGAGCGCACGATCGCTAACATCAGATTATGGAGCCGACGGCCGAGGGTGAGGTGGAGCGCTCGCTCCCGTTGCCCGCTCGGATGCTGTTGCGGCTGCTCGCGCACCTCGGCGCCGGACTCGCACTGACTCTCTTCTTGGGTTGGCCGCTGATACTCTTCGCGGCATGGCGCGAGTGACGAGACCGGGCGCGCCGAGGGCAGCGCAAAGGCGAGATGACCGAGAGCGTCGCGACGCGCCGGACGCGGACGCGGACGACGAGACAGAACGCACTCTCCCGCTCCCCGCGCGGATGGTGTTGCGGCTGCTCGCCACGCTCAGCGTGACGATCGCCGCTCTCGTACTGCTGGCGGGACTGTTCTCCGCGCTCATCAGCGGACCGCTGCTCCTGCTCTCCTTCTGGTGGGAGATCCGGGACTAGCCTCTGCCGGGCGCGCGCAGGCGGACCGCCGGAATCCGAAAGAACCGCGGATCTTGACGGCGACGCGCCCGGCATCCGGCGGGCCCACCCGAGTACGCTCGTAGTCGTGACCGAACGCGCTCCTCTCTCCCGCAAACTGTCCGCGATCGCCGAGTCGGCGACCCTGAAGGTCGACGCCAAGGCGAAGGCTCTCAAGGCCGAAGGCAGGGCGATCATCTCGTATGCCGCCGGTGAGCCCGACTTCTCGACGCCGCAGTTCATCGTGGATGCCGCGGCCGAGGCGCTCGCCGACCCCGCCAGCTACCGCTACACGCCCGCGGCCGGCCTCCCGGCGCTGCGCGAGGCCATCGCGGCGAAGACGCTGCGCGACTCCGGCCTCGAGGTTTCCCCGAGCCAGGTCATCGTGACCAACGGCGGCAAGCAGTCGGTCTACCAGGCGTTCCAGGCCGTGGTGAACCCGGGCGATGAAGTGCTGCTGCCCGCACCGTACTGGACCACGTACCCCGAGGCCATCCGTCTCGCCGACGGCACCCCCGTCGAGGTGTTCGCGGGAGCCGACCAGGACTACAAGGTCACGGTCGCGCAGCTCGAGGCCGCGCGCACCGAGCGCACCACCGCGCTGGTCTTCGTCTCGCCGTCGAACCCCACGGGCTCCGTGTACACCGCCGAGGAGACCGCGGCGATCGGCGAATGGGCGCTCGAGCACGGCATCTGGGTCATCAGCGATGAGATCTACCAGAACCTCACCTACGAGGGGGTCAAGGCCACCTCGATCGTGGAGGCCGTGCCCGAGGTCGCCGGCCAGACGATCCTCGTCAACGGCGTCGCCAAGACCTACGCCATGACCGGCTGGCGGGTGGGCTGGATGGTCGGTCCCGCCGATGCGATCAAGATCGCCGCGAACCTGCAGTCGCACCTGTCGAGCAACGTGAACAACGTCGCACAGAAGGCCGCGATCGCCGCCCTCAACGGGCCTCAGACCGAGGCCGAGCAGATGCGCGAGGCCTTCGACCGTCGTCGCCGCCTGATCGTGGCGGAGCTGTCGAAGATCGACGGCATCGTGGTCCCGAACCCCCTCGGCGCGTTCTACGTCTACCCCGACGTGCAGGGTCTGCTCGGCCGCACCTGGGGCGGCGTGACGCCGACGACCTCCCTCGAGCTCGCCGACCTCATCCTGGAGCAGGCCGAGGTCGCCGTGGTGCCCGGTGAGGCCTTCGGCCCGAGCGGCTACCTCCGCCTCTCCTACGCTCTGGGCGACGACGCCCTCCTGGAAGGCGTGCAGC
This sequence comes from Microbacterium sp. TW_SC_2, assembly GCF_055361165.1. Taxonomy (NCBI): domain Bacteria; kingdom Bacillati; phylum Actinomycetota; class Actinomycetes; order Micrococcales; family Microbacteriaceae; genus Microbacterium; species Microbacterium sp. TW_SC_2. The sequence goes on from NZ_CM143952.1 coordinate 2,592,872, forward strand.
GACTGCAGCGCCTGTTCGCCTGACGCCGGCGCCTGATCCGGCCGAGTGCCGGGTCAGGCGTCCGTGTCATTCCTCAGGTTGGTAGCCGATGAGCCAGCGGATGCCGTAGCGGTCGACCAGCGTGCCGTCCCAGTCGCCCCAGGGACGCCGCTGCAAGGGATCGATCACGCGACCCCCGACGGACAGATCCGCGAACCACCCGGTCAGGGTCGAGGCGTCCGCGGTACCGAGCAGCGACAGGAACATGCCGCTCATCTGCACCGCATCGTCGTCGATCCCGGCATCCGCGCCCGACAGCTCGACGACGCCCTGCAGCATCGCGTGACCGATCGCGTCGCTCGGACCGTCATGCCGGTCGAGCTGCGCATAGTCGAACAGCTTCAGCTCGCCGCCGAACACCGACTGGTAGTGACGCATCGCCTCCGCGGCGTTGCCGGGGAACAACAGGTACGGGATCAGTCCGCTCATGCGGCGAGTGTAGCCCGCGCGTTACAGGTCGACGCCGATCAGCACCGGCTCGGGCTGGAGCACGAGTCCGAACTCGGCGTGCACGCGGCTCTGGATGAAACGGGCGAGTTCGGCGACCTCCGCTGCGCGCGCTCCGCCACGGTTGGTGAGCGCGAGCGCGTGCTTGGTCGACACCGAGGCACGCGAACGCGGCAGCGAAAAACCCTTGCGGATTCCGGCCTGCTCGATCAGCCAGGCGGCGCTGACCTTGACGTCGGTGGGCTCGCGCCGGGGGACCTCGAAGACGCCGTCGTAGGCGGCGAGCGGGATCACGGTGACCGCATCGAGATCCGGCGCGACCGGCCACCGGGGGCACTCGGGCGGCAGCGCCCGGGCCACGGACTCCGCGACGATCGCGTTCTGGAAGAACGAGCCGACGCCGTGCGTGTCGGGGTCGTCGTCATCGAGCAGCATCCCCTTCGACGCGCGGGTCGCGAGGATGCGCTCGCGCACCCAGGTCAGCGGCACCGGGGTGTCGTCAGCGAGGCCCAGCGCCCGTCGCAGCTGCTCGCCGCGCACGACGCGCTCGTTCGCCACCACCAGATCGACCGTCACCGACAGGATCACCGCACGCCGCTGCGGCACGCTGCCGTAGTGGTGCTTGAAGACGGAGGTGCGGAATCCGAGTCCGAGCTCGGAGGCCGGGACGGTGGAGATCTCGCCGTCGCTCTCATCGATCAACTCGACCTCGACCAGGGTCTCCTGGACCTCCTGGCCGTAGGCGCCGATGTTCTGCACCGGGGAGGCTCCGACGGTGCCGGGGATGCCGGACATCGCCTCGAGACCCGCATACCCGTGCTCCACGGCGTAGGCGACGAAGGCGTCCCACCCATGACCGGCCTGCGCGCGCAGGCGGATCCGCCCCGCGTGCGGCGAGGGCAGTTCCTCGATGCCGGAGGTCAGGACACGGATGACGGTGCCTTCGAACGCCTCGTCGCCGACGAACAGGTTCGACCCGCCGCCCAGGACGAACCAGTCCTCGCCCCGCGCCCAGGTGTCGCGGAGCGCCTCGACGAGCTCCTCCGTGGTGCGGGCCTCGAGCATCCGCTCGGGTGCCCCGCCGGTGCGGAGCGTGGTGAGCTCGGCGAGAGGGATCGGTGCGATCTCGCGCATGTCGGATCGCCCCATCAGAGCGCGACGCGCAGCTGTGCCTTGACGAGCACCGTGGTCTCGGCGAACGTGACCTTCAGGTCGATACGGGCGGACTCCTCGTCGACCGCACCGACCGTCGCGAGCACGTGCACGTCGGCGCCGTCCACGGGATCGACCACGACCGGCTTGGTGAAGCGGACCCCGTAGTCGAGGATGCGGGTGCCCGGCTCGAGGGCGGCGACGACGACCGACGAGGCGATGCCCATCGTGAGCATGCCGTGCGCGAGGACGCCGGGAAGACCGACGGATGCCGCGACGTCGTCGCGGTAGTGGATGGGATTGAAGTCTCCGGATGCTCCGGCGTAGCGGACGAGCGATTCCCGGTCCAGGTGCACGGTGCGCTCGGCGATCGTGTCTCCGACGGCGTACGGCATCACTCCCCCTCTCCGACCAGCAGCACGCTGGTCGCGGTCACGACATGGGCGCCGTCGACATCGGTGATGTCGGCCTCGCTGGTGATCAGCGCGTTCCCGCCCATCGTGCGGATGCCGGTGACGCTGAGCCGGGCGACGAGCTCGTCGCCCGCGACGATCGGGCGCGAGTACGTGAACCGCTGCTCGGCGTGGATGGTGCGGGCGAGGACGATGCCCGAGTCCTCGAGTCCGAGAAGCTGCTGCAGCGTCAGATCCTGGATGACCATCGCGAAGGTGGGCGGCGCCACGACGTCGGCGAATCCGGCCGCACGGGCCGCCTCGACGTCGGTGTGCTGCGGAGCGTCGGCGAAGACGGCGCGGGCGAACTCGCGGACCTTCTCGCGTCCGACCAGGTACGGGGGCGTCGGCGGGAACTCCCGGCCGATCAGATCAGTGTTCACTGGCACCCCTCGATCCTACCGAGGGCCGTCGACACCCGCGGGGCCACTCAGGGCTTCCGCCGACCCCGCACCGCCTTGAGCGCCATCTGCAGGGCGATCACGACGAGATAGGCCGCGAACAGGATGTTGCCGACACCCGGCTCGATGAGCGTCGCGATCCACGCGCCGAGGGCGGTCGTGGTGCAGGCGGCGAGGCCGATCAACGCCGCCGCGAGCAGATCGACGTTGCGGTGACGGAGATTGCCGATGGTGCCGGAGATCGCGGTCGGGATCATCATGAGCAGCGAGGTGCCCTTGGCGATGAGGTCGCTGGTACCGAACACCAGCATGAGCACCGGCACCACGATCACTCCGCCGCCCACGCCGATGAGCCCGGCGAGGACTCCGGTGCCGACGCCCACGGCCAGCAGCCCGAGTCCGGTGAGCCAGCTCAGCACGAGCTCCGCATCACGGGAGGGGATCACGAGGAACAGCGAGACGATCACGACGACGAGGAATCCGACGAACCCCCACCGCAGGGCCGTCTGCGAGATGCGCGGGAGGAGGCGGGTGCCGATCTGCGCTCCCACCACCGCTCCCGCTGCGAGGATCAGCGCCGGCACCCAGGCGACGGAGCCCGACACCGCGTAGGAGATCACCCCGACGCTCGCGGTGGGCACGATCGCCGCCAGCGAGGTGCCGGCCGAGATGCGCTGATCGAAGTGCAGGAGAAGGACGAGGAGCGGCACGATCACGGTGCCGCCCCCGACCCCGAACAATCCGGAGAGGAGACCGGCGAGCAGGCCGATGCCGATGAACGCCGCGTACGCTCGCGGCCCCCGATTCCGTCCGGCGGCGACGTCGTTCACGCTTCGTTCCTCTCCCGCGACCGGTCGGCGGCCGCAGGATCTCCAGCCTACTCCCGCGCCCCGCCGCCCCCCGGTGTCCTCAGACCTCCGAGTCGGAGCGGATCGGCACCGCGATCGACTCGGTGAGCGCCTGCTCGTAGCGGCGCTGACGGCGTCGCAGCCACAGCCCGCCCACGATCAGGAGCGCCAGCACCGCGTAGGCGACGGCGGCGAAGGGCTGCATGACCAACGTGCTCAGGTCGCCCTGGCTCAACTGCAGCGCCCGCCGCATCTGCGCCTCCCCCATCGGCCCGAGGATCATGCCGACGACGAGCGGCGCGACCGGGAACCCGTAGCGCCGCATGAAGTAGCCCAGCACGCCGATGATCAGCAGGATCAGGATGTCCACGACCGAGTAGTTGAGCGCGTACGCCCCGAAAGCCGCGAAGAGCAGGATGCCGGCGTACAGGTAAGGACGGGGGATCTGCAGCAGCTTCACCCACATCCCGACCAGCGGGAGGTTGAGCACGAGGAGGATGACGTTGCCGATGTAGAGGCTCGCCACGAGCGCCCACACCAGCGACGACTGACTCGTGAACAGCATCGGCCCCGGCTGGAGGCCGTAGGACTGGAACGCCGTGAGGATGATCGCGGCGGTCGCCGTCGTCGGGAGCCCGAGCGTCAGCAACGGCACGAGCACCCCGGCGGCGGCGGCGTTGTTCGCCGACTCCGGTCCCGCGACGCCCTCGATGGCTCCGCGGCCGAACTCGTCCCGGCGCTTCGACAGCTTCCGCTCCGTCGCATACGACAGGAAGGTCGCCACATCGGCGCCGCCCGCGGGGATCGTGCCGATCGGGAAGCCGATCGCCGTTCCCCGCAACCACGGCTTCCACGAGCGTCGCCAGTCGTCGCGGGTCATCCAGCTGCGCCATCCGCGGCTGACCGGGATCACATCGATCGCGCCGTGCCGGAGACGCGCGGCGATGTAGAGGGTCTCCCCCACTGCGAACAGCCCGACGGCGACGAGCACGATGTCGATGCCGTCGGCGAGCGGCAGGAGTCCGAGCGTGTAGCGCTGCTGCCCGGAGAGCTGGTCGGTGCCGATCAGGCCGAGGAACAGACCGACGCCGAGGGACAGCAGTCCGCGCGGCACGGACGAGCCCATCAGCGCGCCGACGGTGACGAACGCCACCACGATCAGGGCGACGTAGTCCGACGGTCCCAGGTTCACCGCGAACTGCGCCAGCACCGGGGCGAGGAGGGTGAGCCCGATGGTCGCGAGCGTGCCGGCGACGAAGGAGCCGAGGGCGGCGGTGGCGAGCGCCGCGGCGCCCCTGCCCAGCTTGGCCATCTTGTGTCCCTCGATCGCCGTGACGATCGAGGCGGATTCCCCGGGGGTGTTCAGCAGGATGCTGGTCGTCGACCCGCCGTACATGCCGCCGTAGTAGATCCCCGCGAAGGTGATCAGCGCGGCCGTGGGGTCGAGCGTGTAGGTCAGCGGCAGCAGGAGCGCGACCGTCATGGCCGGCCCGATGCCCGGGAGCACGCCGACGGCCGTCCCGATCAGCACGCCGAAGAACGCGAACACCAGGTACTGCGGCTGGAGCGCCGTGGCGAAGCCTTCGAGCAGGAGATTCCAGCTGTCCATCAGAACATCCTTCCGAGCCAGCCGAGTGCCGGTCCCCAGGGCAGCGAGAGCCCCAGAAGCCCACCGAAGACGACCTGCACGATCAGCGCCAGCGCGACACCGACGAGCAGCGCCCGCCACCATTTCTTCGCGCCGAGCGCCCACGCGACCCCGGCGAACAGCAGGGCAGCGGCCGGAGCCCAGCCGAGCGGCTCGATCAGCACGAGATGGGCGACGAGCAGGGCGGCGATCTTCAGCAGCGTGATCCAGTCCGTCGGAAGCGACTGGTCCACGTCCTCGCCGTCCTCGGGGACACCGCGCTCACCGCGCAGGATGCCGACGACGACCGCGACCGCGGAGGCGAGCAGCAGCACCGCCACGAAGATCGGGAAGACCGTGGGGCCGACCTGCGAGCCGACCGGCACGTGGATCGCGAAGACGCCGATCAGGGCGAACACGCCGAGCGCGACCATGAGGAGGGCGAAGATCAGTTCGCCCACCGGGAGTGACCCGACGAGACGTGCGGGTCGGCCGACGCCGACCCGCACCTCCTCGGGGCCTCCCTGCAGAGACCCGGGCGCCATGTCAGCCGACCAGGCCGATGTTCTTCAGCGTCGCGGTGACCTCGTCGATGTCGGAGGCGAGGAAGTCCTCGAACTCCGCTCCCGTGAGGAAGGCATCCGCCCAGCCCCGGGTCTCGAGTTCCTCGGTCCAGGATGCGGAGTCGTGCAGCTCGGTGACGATGCGCTCGAGCTCCGTGCGGTGCGCGTCGTCGATGCCGCCCGGCGCGATCACTCCGCGCCAGTTGGTCAGCACCACGTCGTATCCCGAGTCCGTGATGGTGGGGACGTCGGGGAGCTGGGGGACCTCGTCCTCCGACGACACGGCGAGCGCGCGCATCGTGCCCGCCTCGATGTGCTGGAGGAACTCCCCCACTCCGGAGATACCGGCCGAGACCTTGCCTCCGAGGATCAACGAGGTCGCCTCACCGCCGCCCGAGTTGGGCGTGTAGTTGAGCTTCTCGGCGATGTCGCCGCCGTCGAGCCCGGCCTCCTCGAGCATGAGTCCGGCGAGGATGTGATCGGCCCCGCCGGCGGATCCGCCGGTGATCGTGACGGCCTGTCCGTTGTCGACGACATCCTCCACGAGGTCTTCGAGGGTGTCGTACTCGGAATCGGCGGGGACGACCACGACCAGCGGCTCATCGGTCAGCCGGGCGATCGGCGTCATGTCCTCGATCCGTACGGCGGACGCGTTCGTCTCCACCGCGCCGACCATCACCAGGCCCATCACCATGAGCGTGTTCGGGTCGCGCTCGTTCGCGAGCTGAGCCAGACCGACCGTGCCTCCCGCTCCGCCGACGTTGGTGACGGCGGCCGATCCGACGATGTCCTCCTCGGTGAGCAGCTGCGACAGTGCCCGACCGGTCTGATCCCACCCGCCTCCGGGGTCGGCCGGCACGACGATCGAGACGTCGGTGACCGTGACGGCCTCGCCTCCCCCGTCGGCTGCCGGTTCGGCGCTGCCGGAGCATGAGGTCATCGTCAGGGCAGCGACCGCCGCGAGGGCGGCCAGGGTGCCGATCCGTGCTGTGTTCATTTCTGCTCCTCCTTGAGCATCGGTGAGTGCTGTCCGTCCACCCTGGGTTCGCGGGTCTCACCGCTCAAGCTTCGGAAACTATTGCTCCCGGTTCTGAAACTATTGGTCGCGAACGTCTCCCCCGCGCGCTCGCGGCGGCGAGGAGGAGCGGGGAGAATGAGCGAGTGGCTTCGAAGATGACGCTTCGCGTTCAGCTGCTCCTGTTGCAGGCGCTGATCGTGTTCCTGGTGACTCTCGCGACCGGCGTCGTCGCCGGTGCGTTCCAGGAGTATGCGCTGCGTGAGGCCTACAAGGATCGGATGCAGGCCGTGGCGCAGTCCATCGCCCAGCTCCCGACCATCCTCGAGGCGTTCGACGACGCCGATCCGTCCGCGGAGATCCAGCCGGTCGCCGAGGTGATCCGCAAGGCGTCGGATCTGGCCTACGTGGTCGTCGCCAATGACGACGGCATCCGCTACTCGCACCCGAACCCCGATCGCATCGGCGAACGCGTCTCGACCGACCCCTCCGTGCCGCTCGCCGGACAGGTCTACGTCGGCACGCAGACCGGCACCCTCGGACCGTCGTGGCGCGTGAAGGTGCCCATCCGCGACGCGGACGGATCCGTGATGGGCACGGCGTCGGTCGGGATCCTGGAGTCCGAGCTCAACGCCGAGTTCCTGAGCAATCTCACCGGGCTGATCGCCGCCATGCTCGCCGCTGCAGTGGTCGGAGTGTTCGGGTCGGCCTGGGTGACCTCGGTGATCCGCCGTCGCATCTACCGGCTGGAGCCGCACCAGATCGCCGCCCTGGTGAAGAACCAGGAGACGACTCTGCACGGTCTCAGCGAGGGCGTGATCGTCGTGGACGAGCGCGGACGCATCACCCTGGCCAACGATGCCGCCGCCCGCTTCCTCGGTGCGGGGCCAGGCGAGCTCGACGGCGCCGAGGCGTCGGATGCACTCTGCTCCGAGTTGGAGGCGGTGCTGCGCGAAGGCGAGACGGCGGGGCGCCCGGTCATCGTCGGCGCCCATGTGCTGGTCGCCCGCAGCACGGGGAGCGTGGCCGACGACGGCAGCGCGGTCGAGGCGACCCTGCTGCTCCGCGACCACACGGAGCTGCACGACGTCGTGCGCCGGGTCGAGACCGCCGACGCGATCATCGCGTTCCGGCAGCGGTTCGGCGTCCCCAAGGGACTGAGCGCGGAGACCCTCGATCGTGTCGTCGTCGCCCTCACCGCTCGCCCCGAGGCCTCCGCGTCCGAGATCGGCGACGACCTGCAGATCTCGCGGGTGAGCGCACGACGCTACCTCGAGCACCTCGCCAGTTCGGGACGCGCTGTCCGCGCGCTGGACTATTCGACCAAGGGACGACCGAGCACCCGCTATCGCGTGGTCGACACCGCGGAGTCGCGCTCCCGCTGATCGCTGATCGCTGATCGCTGCTCACTGATCGCTGCTCACCCCTGGGACGCAGTCCTCGGCTATGCGACACTTGATCCCACCCCGACCACGCGGACGTGGTCGGCCGGATCGAAGGAGATCTCATGGTTCGCAGTACCTTTCCGGAGGTGGAGATCCCCGCTGTCTCCGTCTACGACTTCCTCTTCGGAGATCTCGACGAGGCCCGTCTCGACGCCACGGCGGTGGTCGACGGGACCAGCGGTGCGGAGACCAGCTATCGGCAGCTGATCGCGCAGATCGATCTCTTCGCCGGCGCTCTCGCCGCCCGCGGCGTCGGCGTCGGGACGCGCATCGGCTTGCTGTGCCCGAACATCCCCGCGTTCGCGACCGTGTTCCACGGCATCCTGCGCGCCGGCGCCACCGCGACCACGATCAACTCCCTCTACACGCCTGAGGAGATCGCCGCCCAGCTCGCGGACGCCGAGGCCGACTGGCTGATCACCGTGTCTCCCCTGCTTCCGGGCGCTGAGGCGGCGGCCGCCACGGTGGGCATCGACGCCGACCATCTCATCGTTCTCGACGGCGCTGACGGACACCCCTCGCTCCCGGATCTGCTCGGTGAGGGCCGCGCCGCCCCCACCGTGTCGTTCGACCCCGCCGAGCACCTCGCCGTCCTGCCGTACTCCTCCGGCACCACCGGACGACCCAAGGGCGTGATGCTCACGCACCGGAACCTCGTGGCCAATGTGAGTCAGTGCCGATCCACCATCTCTCTGGCCGACGACGACCGCGTGCTCGCGGTGCTGCCCTTCTTCCACATCTACGGCATGACCGTGCTGCTGAACTTCGCGCTGCGTCAGCGCGCGGCCCTCGTGACCATGCCGAGGTTCGATCTCGCCGACTTCCTGCGCGTGGTCGCCGAGCACCGCACGAGCTGGGTGTTCATCGCGCCGCCGATCGCGGTGGCCCTGGCGAAGCATCCGCTGGTCGACCAGTACGACCTCTCGTCGATCAAGGTCGTGTTCTCGGGCGCCGCGCCCCTCGACGGCGCCCTGGCCACCGCCGTGGCCGCGCGTCTGGGGTGCACGGTCTGCCAGGGGTACGGCATGACCGAGACGAGTCCGGTGACGCATGCGATCCCGGCGGACCGCGACGACATCGATCGCTCCAGCGTCGGGCTGCTGCTGAGCGGCACCGAGGCCCGGCTGCGCGATGCCGAGACGGGCGCTGAAGTCACGGCGCCGACCGACGGGGCGAGCGCTCCCGGCGAGCTGCTGATCCGCGGCCCGCAGGTGATGAAGGGATACCTGAACCGCCCGGAGGCCACGCACGAGATGCTCGACGAGGAGGGCTGGCTGCACACCGGCGATGTCGCCACGGTCACCGCCGAGGGGGTCTTCCGCATCGTCGACCGCCTGAAGGAGCTGATCAAGTACAAGGGCTACCAGGTGGCGCCCGCGGTGCTCGAGGCGGTGCTGCTGGAACACCCCGCGATCGCGGACGCCGCGGTCGTCGGCGCTCCGGACGACGACGGGCAGGAGGTGCCGAAGGCGTTCGTGGTGGTGCAGCAGGGCGCCGAGCTCGACGCCGACGCGGTCATGGCATACGTGGCCGGGCGGGTCGCACCGCACGAGAAGGTCCGTCAGGTGGAATTCATCGACGCCATCCCGAAGTCGGCCTCCGGAAAGATCCTGCGGAAAGACCTCCGCGCCCGCTGAGTCGTCCCGGCTCCCGGGAGACGACGAAGCCCGCCACCCCGGGAGGGGCGGCGGGCTTCGTGGTGAGCAGAGGTCTTACTCGGACTTCTTCTCGACAGCGTCCTCGGCGGCAGCCTCGGCTGCGTCACCCTCGGCCTGCGACTCCGCACCGGCGTCGGCAGCAGCCGCGTCGTCGGCGGGGGCCTCCTCCGCGGGGGCCTCCTCGACCTTGGCGGGCTTCTCAGCCGCCGCGGTCTTCTTGGCCGACTTCGCCTTGGGCGTGACGGGCTCGAGAACGAGCTCGATCACGGCCATGGGGGCGTTGTCACCCTTGCGGTTGCCGACCTTCGTGATGCGGGTGTAGCCACCCTCACGGTCAGCGACCAGCGGCGCGATCTCGGCGAACAGAGTGTGCACGACGCTCTTGTCTCCGATGACGGCCAGGACGCGACGACGCGCGTGCAGGTCGCCACGCTTGGCGAAGGTGATCAGACGCTCAGCGAGCGGACGGAGGCGCTTGGCCTTCGTCTCGGTCGTCTTGATCGACTTGTGGGTGTAGAGCGCCGCCGCGAGGTTGGCAAGCATCAGGCGCTCGTGTGCGGGGCCGCCTCCGAGGCGGGGACCCTTAGTGGGCTTGGGCATAATCGTCTAGCTCCTGGTCAGAAAGGTCGGGATTCAGAAGGACTCGTCTTCGCTGCCGCCGTAGAAGTGGGCGCCGTCGAAACCGGGCACCGAATCCTTGAGCGACAGACCGAGCGAGATGAGCTTGTCGCGCACCTCGTCGACCGACTTCTGGCCGAAATTGCGGATGTTCATGAGCTGCGTCTCCGACAGGGCGACGAGCTCGGAAACAGTGTTGATGCCCTCACGCTTCAGGCAGTTGTACGAGCGGACCGACAGGTCGAGGTCCTCGATCGGCATCGACAGCTCGCTGGAGTTCACTGCCTCCACCGGCGCCGGGCCGATCTCGATGCCCTCGGCCTCGACGTTCAGCTCGCGGGCGAGACCGAACAGCTCGGTGAGCGTCTTGGCGGCCGAGGCCACCGCGTCGCGCGGGACGATGCTGTTCTTGGTCTCGACATCGAGGATGAGCTTGTCGAAGTCGGTACGCTCACCGGCACGAGTCGCCTCGACGCGGTAGCTGACCTTCAGGACGGGCGAGTAGATCGAGTCGATCGGGATCTGACCGGCCTCGGCGTACTCGTTGCGGTTCTGCGTACCGGAGACGTAGCCGCGGCCACGCTCGATCGTCAGTTCCAGCTCGAACTTCGCGGTGTCGTTGAGGGTCGCGATGACGAGCTCGGGGTTGTGCACCTCGACACCGGCCGGAGCCGAGATGTCGGCGGCGGTGACTTCGCCCGAACCGGTCTTGCGCAGGTACGCCGTGATGGGCTCGTCGCGCTCCGAGGAGACGACCAGGCCCTTGATGTTGAGGATGATCTCGGTGACATCCTCCTTCACGCCGGGGATGGTGCTGAACTCGTGCAGCACGCCGTCGATGCGAACGCTGGTGACAGCGGCGCCGGGGATCGACGACAGCAGGCTGCGACGCAGCGCGTTGCCGATCGTGTATCCGAAGCCGGGCTCCAGAGGCTCGATGATGAACCGGCTCCGGTTCTCGACGATCTTTTCCTCGGTGAGTGTGGGACGCTGTGCAATAAGCACTCTGTGTTCCTTTCGATCACATGACCGCTATATGACATGTGGTGTGGTGAGGTCTTGAGTTGTGGAAGTCGATGCCCGCATGCGGGCGGAGAGCCGCCCGGCCCCACGAGGGGGCGCGAGCGGCTCACCGTGCCGGATCAGACGCGGCGGCGCTTCGGCGGGCGGCAACCGTTGTGCGCCTGCGGGGTGACGTCCGAGATCGAGCCGACCTCGAGGCCGGCGGCCTGCAGCGAGCGGATCGCGGTCTCGCGGCCGGAGCCCGGACCCTTCACGAAGACGTCGACCTTCTTGACGCCGTGCTCCTGCGCCTGACGCGCAGCGGACTCGGCGGCCAGTCCCGCAGCGTACGGGGTCGACTTGCGCGAGCCCTTGAAGCCCACGCCACCCGACGACGCCCAGCTGATGACAGCGCCGGACGGGTCGGTGATCGAAACGATGGTGTTGTTGAACGTCGACTTGATGTGGGCCTGGCCCAGCGCGATGTTCTTCTTTTCCTTGCGGCGCGGCTTGCGCGCGGCGGCCTTGGGTGCAGCCATGAAAGTGTTCTCCTAGTCCCTGGGGCCGCGCTTAGCGGGCCTTCTTCTTGCCTGCGACGGTGCGCTTCGGGCCCTTGCGGGTACGGGCGTTGGTCTTGGTGCGCTGACCACGGACCGGGAGACCACGACGGTGGCGGATGCCCTCGTAGGAGCCGATCTCGACCTTGCGGCGGATGTCTGCGGCGACCTCGCGGCGGAGGTCACCCTCCACCTTGTAGTTGCCTTCGATGTAGTCGCGGAGGGCGATCAGCTGCTCGTCGCTGAGGTCCTTCACGCGGATGCTCTCGTCGATCTCCGTCGCCTTGAGGATCTCGACCGAGCGGGTGCGGCCAACGCCGTAGATGTAGGTAAGGGCGATCACCACGCGCTTGTCGCGCGGGATGTCAACGCCGGCAAGACGTGCCATGCGGTTCTCCTGGGTGTTGTGGAGGTGTGGAACAGGATCGGTGCCCGGGCCTCCGCCCGAGGTGTCCTCTCCGCCGGCTCAAGAGCCGGGCGGAGGATCTGATCCTGCCGTCTGTGTGTTCAGTTATGAGATGTGCACGAGCGATGCCGCGCAGCGCGGGCCTGAGACCAGACCCGCCAGGGGTTCAGCCCTGGCGCTGCTTGTGACGCGGGTTGCTCTTGCAGATCACCATGACGCGGCCGTGGCGGCGGATCACCTTGCAGTGATCGCAGATCGGCTTGACGCTGGGGTTGACCTTCATGATGTTTCCTGTTCGCTGTCTTCGTACCGCCCCGTCAGGGGCAGGCCGTTACTTCTCGACCGATCAGCGGTAGCGGTAGACGATACGGCCGCGGGTGAGGTCGTAGGGGCTGAGCTCCACGACCACGCGGTCCTCGGGGATGATGCGGATGTAGTTCTGTCGCATCTTGCCGGAGATCGTCGCCAGGACCTTGTGTCCGTTGCTGAGCTCAACGCGGAACATCGCGTTGGGCAGAGCCTCGGAAATCACGCCCTCGATCTCGATGACACCGTCTTTCTTAGCCATAGCCTCGCTGACGCTTCTGCAGACCGGTCGATCTGCGGTGGGTGGTTGGATTGTGGTGCTGAGCCTCCGGACACGCCGAAATCAAGGCACAAAGCACCAAAGATCAATGTTAGACGCTCGCGGGCCATCCGGCAACTCGAGCGCCGCTCACGCTCAGCCGAGGATCGTGGCGAAGCGTGTGGCGATCTCGCTGTTGTCGATGCGCTCTCCGTCGATCTCGACGGTCGGCGTGCCCTGGATCTCGTGCTCCTTGGCCTGGGCCACGGGGAACTTGATGTACTCCTTGTCGGAGATGCACGTCGCGGAGTTCGTGGCTCCGGCCTGCTCGGCGTAAGAGGCGAGCTGGTTGTCATCGAGTCCGGCCGACCCCTCGGCGGGCTGGTTCTCGAACAACAGGTTCATGAACGCGAGTGCGGAGTCGGGGTCGTTCTCGGCGACGCAGTACATCGCCGCGGCGGAGCGCGAGGAGTAGTCGGTCGTCGAACGGAAGTCGAGGATGGCGATCGGGTGGATGTTCAGGGTGATCTCGTCGTTCGCGGCGGCGGTCTGCAGCTGCTCGCCGTACGCCTGCTCGAACTGACCGCACACGGGGCACATGAAGTCGATGTAGGTGTCGACCGTGGTGTCGCCCTCGCCGACGGTGATCGCGCCGTTCTCCTCGCTGATCAGCGCCCCACCGGGGGTCGGACCGGGAGCCGTGGCCTGGTTGTTCAGGAACACCACGAGACCGCCCAGGGCGATCAGAATCACGACGACGGCGGCCGAGACCCCGATCGCGAACCAGTTGGTGTTGCTCTTCGCCGCTGCCATTACTTTCCGATCTCTCGAGGCTCGACCCCGAACGGGGCGAGTCCGGCTCTTCCGCCGTCAGGCGCGGTGAGCACCCAGACACCCCCATCATGCAGGGCCACGCTATGTTCCCAATGTGAGCCGTCTGTGCCGTCCACGGTCGTGACGGTCCAGTCGTCGTCTTCGACGTAGGTCGCCTCTCCCCCGGCGGTCACCATGGGCTCGATCGCCAGCACCAGCCCGGGCTTGACCTCGGGACCGGGGTCGGGCGTGCGGTAGTTGAAGACGCTCGGAGCCTCGTGCATCTTGCGTCCGATGCCGTGGCCCACATACTCGCGGAGGATCCCGTACGGCTCCCCCGACACGCGGGAGACTCCCTGGGCCTCGATGTACTCCTGGATCGCCGCGCCGATCTCGCCGAGGTGGCGCGCGGAGGCCATGGCCGCGATGCCGGCCCACATCGACCCCTCGGTCACGCGCGACAGCTCTTCGCGGTGGGCGACGAGCTCCGGCCGCTGCGGATCGGGTACCACGACGGAGATGGCGCTGTCGCCGTTCCATCCCTGGAACTGCGCCCCGCAGTCGACCGAGACGAGGTCGCCCGGCTGCAGCACGCGCTCACCCGGGATCCCGTGCACGACCTGCTCGTTCACGGAGACGCAGATGGTGTGCCGGTAGCCCCGGACGAGCTGGAAGTTCGACTCGGCGCCGCGGGAGGTGATCGCCGCGTTCGCGGCGGCGTCCAGCTCGAGCGTGGTGACACCCGCACGGATCAACGGCCGCACGGCGTCGAGCGCCTCCGCGGTGATGAGCCCCGGCTCCACCATCGACCTCAACTGGGCCGGGGTCTTGTAGATCGACCGGCGGAACATCGTCGGCCGCTCAGGCCGCGAGGCGCAGACCGCGGGCGGTCAGCGCGGCGAAGACACGGCTGGTGATCTCGTCGAGCGAGCCGACGCCGTCGATCCGATCGACGATGCCCTTGGCCCCGTAGGCCTCGAGGATCGGAGCCGTCTCGCGCTCGTAGATGTCGAGCCGGTGACCGATGGCCTCGGGGGTGTCATCCGAGCGCCCCTGCTCCGCGGCACGCAGGCGGAGGCGTGACATGCTCTCCTCACGCGGGACGTCGAGCAGGATGACGGCGTCGAGAGCCGCTCCGCGCTCGGCCAGGAACGCCTCGAGGTGGGCGACCTGTGCGGCGTTGCGCGGGTATCCGTCGAGAAGGAAGCCGTGCTCGGCGTCCTCCTGGGACAGTCGGTCGCGCACGATCTCGCTGGTGAGCTCGTCGGGGACGAGATCGCCCTTGTCGAGGATCGCCGTGACCTGCTGACCGAGCGGCGTCCCCTCCTTGATGTTCGCGCGGAAGATGTCGCCGGTGGAGACGACGGGGATGCCGTAGGACTCGGCGATGCGGACACCCTGCGTGCCCTTTCCGGAGCCCTGCGGGCCGACGATCAGGAGACGTGCGGTTGTCGTCATCGAAGAAGCCCTTCGTAATGGCGCTGCTGCAGCTGCGCGTCGATCTGCTTGACCGTCTCGAGACCGACACCGACGATGATCAGGATGGAGGCGCCGCCGAACGGGAAGTTCTGGTTGGCGCCGACCGTGGCCAGAGCGATGAGCGGGATGAGCGCGATCAGACCCAGGTAGATCGATCCGGGAAGCGTGATGCGCGTGAGGACGTAGTCGAGGTACTCGGCGGTCGGACGCCCGGCACGGATGCCGGGGATGAACCCGCCGTACTTCTTCATGTTGTCGGCGACCTCGACCGGGTTGAACGTGATCGCGACGTAGAAGTAGGTGAAGCCGATGATGAGGAGGAAGTACGCCAGCATGTACACCGGGTGGTTGCCCGTGGTGAAGTTCGCGCTGATCCAGGTGACCCAGGGCGCGGGGACGCTGCCGTCCTGCGGAGTGTTGAACTGGGCGATGAGCGCCGGGATGTAGAGCAGCGACGAGGCGAAGATCACGGGGATCACGCCGGCCATGTTCACCTTGATCGGGATGTAGGTGTTGGTGCCGCCGTAGGTGCGGCGTCCGACCATGCGCTTGGCGTACTGCACGGGGATGCGTCTCTGCGACTGTTCGACGAAGACGACCAGCCCCATCACGATGATTCCGACCAGGAGCACGAGCAGGAAGACCTCGAAGCCCCGGCTCTCCCAGATCATTCCCATGGCGCCGGGGAAGGTGGCGGAGATCGAGGTGAAGATGAGGAGCGACATGCCGTTGCCGATGCCGCGCTCGGTGACGAGCTCGGCGAACCACATGATCAGGCCCGTACCGGCGGTCATCGCCATGATGATGAGCAGCTGCGCCCACCACACGTCGTTGGTCAGCAGGTTCTGGCAGGCGGCGATGTCGGTCGCCCCGAAAAGCTGACCGCTGCGGGCGACCGTGACGAGGGTCGTGGACTGCAGCAGCGCGAGGGCGATCGTGAGGTACCGCGTGTACTGGGTCAACCGGGCCTGGCCGGCCTGACCCTCCTTGTGCAGCGCCTCGAAGTGCGGGATGACCACGCGGAGGAGCTGCGTGATGATGGTCGCGGTGATGTACGGCATCACCCCGAGCGCGAAGATTGAGAGCTGCAGCAGCGCGCCCCCGGAGAAGAGGTTGACCAGTCCGAGAAGGCCGTCGGCTCCGGTGTTCTGCGCGAGGCACTCCTCGACGTTCGGGAAGTTCACGAACGGCGCGGGCACATTGGAACCGAGCCGGTAGATGGCGATGATCGCCAAGGTGAAACCGATCTTCCGACGGAGGTCGGGGGTGCGGAAGATCCGCGCGATGGCGCTAAACAAGAACGTTCCTCCTGAAAAGGTTGCCTGATCCCGAAGGACGGCTGAATGACCAGGGTAACCTACCCGGCGGAGCCGGGAGACCGATGCACAAGAGGGGCCGGAGAATCTCCGGCCCCTCTTGTCTGGTGGTTACTTGACGGATCCGCCCGCAGCCACGATCTTCTGCTCGGCAGAACCCGAGACCTTGTCGACCGCGACGGTGAGCTTCACGGCGATGTCGCCGTTTCCGAGAACCTTGACCTTCTCGTTCTTGCGAACGGCACCCTTGGCGACCAGGTCGCTGATGGTGACATCGCCACCCTTGGGGTACAGCTCCGCGAGCTTCTCCAGGTTCACGACCTGGTACTCGACGCGGAACGGGTTCTTGAACCCGCGCAGCTTCGGGGTGCGCATGTGCAGAGGCATCTGCCCACCCTCGAAGCCGACGCGAACGGTGTTGCGTGCCCGGGTGCCCTTGGTACCACGGCCCGCGGTCTTGCCCTTGGAGCCCTCACCGCGACCGACACGGGTCTTCGCGGTGTTGGCGCCGGGGACCGGACGCAGGTGGTGCACCTTCAGCACGCCGGGGCGGGATGCCGGAGCATCCTTCTTCGGCGCAGCCTTCTTGGCAGCGGGCTTCTTGGCCGCAGAGTCGGCCGACGCGTTGCTGGCAGCGGTCTTGGCCGGTGCCTTCTTCGCGGCGGGCTTCTTCTCTGCAGCAGCCTTGGGAGCGGCAGCCTTCTTCGGGGCCTTGGTGGCCTCGACGGCGTCGTTCTTCTCAGCCATTAGTCGATCTCCTCAACCTTGACGAGGTGGGCGACGGTCTTGACGTACCCGCGCGTCTGCGCGTCGTCAGGGCGAACGGTGGTGTCACCGATTCGCTTGAGACCGAGGCTGCGCAGCGTGTCACGCTGGTTCTGCTTCTCGCTCACCTTGGACTTGACCTGCGTGACCTTGAGGCGCGAAGCCATCAGGCACCTACCTTCTGTGCGGCGATGGCGTCGGCCTCCGCGCGGACGAGACGAGCCGGAGCCACCTGGTCGAACTCGAGGCCACGACGTGCGGCGACCGCACGGGGCTCCTCGAGCTGCTTCAGAGCGGCGACGGTCGCGTGCACGATGTTGATCGTGTTCGACGAGCCGAGCGACTTCGACAGCACGTCGTGGATACCGGCGCACTCGAGCACGGCGCGGACGGGACCACCCGCGATGACACCGGTACCGCCGGAAGCGGGACGCAGCAGCACCACACCGGCAGCGGCCTCACCCTGCACGGGGTGCGGGATGGTGACGCCGACGCGCGGAACGCGGAAGAAGTTGCGCTTGGCCTCTTCGACACCCTTCGAGATCGCCAGGGGGACCTCGCGGGCCTTGCCGTAGCCGACGCCGACGAGTCCGTTGCCGTCACCGACGACCACGAGGGCGGTGAAGCTGAAGCGACGTCCACCCTTCACGACCTTCGAGACGCGGTTGATCGTCACGACGCGCTCGAGGAACTGGTTGTCCCCACGATCGCGCGAGTTGCGGTCACGGCCGCCACCCTGGTTGCGATCGCGACCGCCGCCGCGGCGGCCCTCGCGAGCAGGCTCGGCCTGAGTCGTGCCGGCGGCCGTCTCAGAGACGACCGGGGCCGCCTCGGGAGCGGCAGCAGCCGTTTCGGTCACTTCGTTCTCCTTGTTGTCACTCACAGTGCCAGCCCCCCTTCACGGGCGCCATCGGCGATGGCTGCGACACGACCGGCGTAGCGGTTGCCACCACGGTCGAACACGGCCTCGGAAACGCCGGCGGCCTTCGCGCGCTCGGCGAGAAGCTCGCCGACCTTGCGTGCCTTGGCGGTCTTGTCACCCTCGAGCGAGCGCAGGTCGGTCTCGAGCGTCGAAGCCGACGCCACGGTGTGACCCTTGCTGTCGTCGACGAGCTGCACGAAGACGTGGCGAGCCGAACGGTTGACGACGAGGCGCGGACGCACCTCGGTGCCGACGACCTTCTTGCGAAGGCGGGCGTGACGACGCGCGCGGGCGTCAGACTTTGACTTGAGAGCCATGGTTACTTACCACTCTTTCCGGCCTTGCGACGCACGTTCTCGCCGGCGTAGCGCACACCCTTGCCCTTGTACGGCTCGGGCTTGCGGATCTTGCGGATGTTGGCAGCTGCCTCACCGACAGCCTGCTTGTCGATTCCGCTGACGGTGAGCTTGTTCGTGCCCTCCACCGTGAGCGTGATCCCGGCGGGCGGGTCGATCAGGACCGGGTGCGAGAAGCCGAGTGCGAACTCGACCGCGCTGCCCTTCTGAGCGACGCGGTAACCGGTTCCGACAACCTCGAGACCCTTGGTGTAGCCCTGGGTCACGCCGATGATGTTGTTGTTGATGAGCGTGCGGGTCAGGCCGTGAAGCGACCGGGACTCGCGCTCGTCGTCGGGACGGGAGACCAGAACCTGGTTCTCCTCGACCGCGACCTCGATGGGGCTGGCCACCGTGAGGGTGAGTTCACCCTTGGGGCCCTTCACCGCGACCTCACGGCCGTCGACCGAAACGGTGACGCCCGCAGGCACGTCGATGGGAAGTCGTCCAATACGCGACATGATGAATTACCACACGTAGGCGAGAACTTCTCCGCCCACGCCCTTCTGCTCAGCCTGACGGTCGGTGAGAAGACCGGAGGAGGTGGACAGGATGGCCACGCCGAGGCCGCCGAGGACCGTGGGGAGCTCCGTGGACTTCGCGTAGACGCGGAGGCCGGGCTTCGAGACACGCTTGATGCCTGCGATGGAGCGCTCGCGGTTCGGGCCGTACTTCAGCGTCAGCGTCAGGTTCTTCCCGACGCGGGCGTCAGAGGTCTCCCAGCCGGCGATGTAGCCCTCCTGCTGGAGGATCTCGGCGATGTGCGTCTTCAACTTGCTCGACGGCAGGGTCACGGAGTCGTGGTGCGCCGAGTTCGCGTTGCGCAGACGGGTCAGCAGATCTGCGACCGGGTCTGTCATTGTCATTGTTATGTTCCTTTGTTCATGAGGTTCCGGCTGCCGTTACACGACAGACGGCCTGCGATGAGCACGCAATCTTCAATTGTACGTGCACATCGACGGGCTCAGTGACCGATGACCACTGAGCCCGTCGAGGCGGTTACGCCTGTGCGTCTTCCGAGCGGAACGGGAAGCCGAGGTGGCGGAGCAGTGCCCGACCCTCGTCATCCGTCTTCGCGGTGGTGACGACGGTGATGTCGAAACCGCGAACCCGGTCGATCTTGTCCTGATCGATCTCGTGGAACACGCTCTGCTCCTGGAGGCCGAAGGTGTAGTTGCCGTTGCCGTCGAACTGCTTGCCCGAGAGACCGCGGAAGTCGCGGATACGGGGCAGTGCGAGCGAGACGAGGCGGTCGACGAACTCCCAGGCGCGGTCGCCACGGAGCGTGACGTGTGCGCCGATGGCCTGACCTTCACGCAGCTTGAACTGCGCGATGGACTTGCGGGCCTTCGTGACGATCGGCTTCTGACCGGTGATCTTGGTGAGGTCGTCGACCGCACCATCGATCACCTTGCTGTCGCGAGCTGCCTCGCCGACACCGGTGTTCACGACGACCTTGACCAGACCGGGGATCTGCATGACGTTCGCATAACCGAACTCTTCCTGCATCGCCTTCTTGATCTCAGCGTTGTACTTCGCCTTCAGGCGGGGCTGGATCTTGCCAGCCACCGCGGCGTCGGTCCCTGCCATCAGAGGTCCTTACCTGACTTCTTCGCGAAGCGCACGCGGACGTTGCGCTTCACGCCGTCCTTCACCTGCTCCTCGACCCGGTGGCCGACCTTGGTCGGCTTCTTGGTCGAAGGGTCGACGAGTGCGACGTTCGAAATGTGGATGGAGGCCTCGACAGTCTCGATGCCCCCCGTCTTGGTGCCACGCTGCGTCTGACCGACGCGCGAGTGCTTGGTGACGTAGTTCACGCCTTCGACGATGACGCGGTTCTTGTCGGACAGGATCTCGAGGACCTTGCCCTGCTTGCCGCGGTCGCCGCCACGCTCCTGCGTGGCTCCGGTGATGACCTGAACCAGGTCACCCTTCTTGATCTTCGCCATGATTAAATGACCTCCGGCGCCAGCGAGACGATCTTCATGAACTTCTTGTCGCGAAGCTCACGACCGACCGGTCCGAAGATACGGGTGCCGCGGGGCTCCCCGTCGTTCTTCAGGATCACAGCGGCGTTCTCGTCGAACTTGATGTACGAACCGTCGGAACGGCGCGTCTCCTTCTTGGTGCGGACGATGACCGCCTTGACGACATCACCCTTCTTGACGTTCCCACCGGGGATCGCGTCCTTGACGGTCGCGACGATGGTGTCGCCCAGACCGGCGTAGCGGCGCTTGGAGCCTCCGAGAACGCGGATGGTGAGCAGCTCCTTGGCCCCGGTGTTGTCGGCGACCTTGAGTCGGGATTCCTGCTGGATCACTTGGCCTTCTCCAGAATCTCCACCAGACGCCAGCGCTTGGTGGCGCTCAGCGGGCGGGTCTCGTTGATCAGGACCAGGTCGCCGATGCCGGCGGAGTTCGCCTCATCGTGCGCCTTGACCTTCGAGGTGCGGCGGATGACCTTGCCGTAAAGCGGGTGCTTCACGCGGTCCTCGACCTCGACCACGATGGTCTTGTCCATCTTGTCGCTGACGACGTATCCACGACGCGACTTGCGGTAACCGCGAGCTGCGGCGTCGCGCACGTCGTGCTCAGACGACTCGTGTCCGGCGGACTGCGTCTCCACAGTCGCTTCCTTCTTGGTGGCCATCACTCAGCCTCTTCCTTCACGGCGTCGTCGGCGGAGTCCGCCTTCTTCGCCTTCGACTTGGTCGCCTTCTTCGCCGGGACCTCGACCGGAGCGGGCGTCGCACGGATGCCCAGCTCGCGTTCGCGGATCACGGTGTAGAGACGCGCGATGTCGCGCTTGACGGCGCGGATGCGGCCGTGGCTCTCCAGCTGGCCGGTGGCCGACTGGAAACGGAGGTTGAACAGCTCCTCCTTGGCCTTACGCAGCTCCTCAACGAGGCGCTGGTCTTCGAACGTGTCGAGCTCTGCCGGAGCGAGCTCCTTGGTGCCGATCGCCATTACGCGTCGCCCTCCTCGCGCTTGATGATGCGTGCCTTGAGAGGCAGCTTGTGAATGGCACGGGTGAGTGCCTCGCGAGCGAGTTCCTCGCTCACACCGGCGACCTCGAAGAGGACGCGACCCGGCTTGACGTTGGCGACCCACCACTCGGGGGAACCCTTACCGGAACCCATGCGGGTTTCGGCCGGCTTCTTCGTGAGCGGACGGTCGGGGTAGATGTTGATCCACACCTTTCCGCCACGCTTGATGTGACGCGTCATGGCGATACGAGCGGACTCGATCTGACGGTTCGTCACGTAAGCGGGCGTGAGGGCCTGGATGCCGTACTCGCCGAACGAGACCTGCGTGCCACCGGTAGCCTGCCCCGAACGACCGGGGTGGTGCTGCTTGCGGAACTTGACCTTACGGGGGATGAGCATTATGCCGACGCTCCTTCTGCGACAGGTGCCTCGTTGCGCGGCGCGCGGCGGCGGTCGCCACCACGGTCGTCACGACGGGACTTCGGTGCATTGGCCTGCTCGCGAGCGAGCTCCTTTGCGGTGAGGTCGCCCTTGTAGATCCAGACCTTCACACCGATACGGCCGAAGGTGGTCTTCGCCTCGTAGAAGCCGTAGTCGATGTTCGCGCGCAGCGTGTGCAGCGGCACACGACCCTCGCGGTAGAACTCCGACCGGCTCATCTCCGCGCCGCCGAGGCGACCGGAGACCTGGATGCGGATGCCCTTGGCACCGGCGCGCTGAGCGCCCTGCATGCCCTTGCGCATCGCGCGACGGAAAGCCACACGAGCAGACAGCTGCTCGGCGACACCCTGTGCGACCAGCTGAGCATCGGCCTCGGGGTTCTTGACCTCGAGGATGTTCAGCTGGATCTGCTTGCCCGAGAGCTTCTCGAGGTCGCCACGGATGCGCTCGGCCTCGGCTCCACGACGACCGATCACGATGCCCGGACGGGCGGTGTGGATGTCGACGCGGACGCGGTCACGGGTGCGCTCGATCTCGATGTTCGAGACACCGGCGCGGTCGAGCTGCGTCTTCAGCAGGTTGCGGATCTTGATGTCCTCGGCGACGTAGTCGGCGTAACGCTGACCCGGCTTCGTCGAGTCCGAGAACCAGCGCGACACGTGGTCCGTGGTGATACCGAGACGGAAGCCGTACGGGTTTACCTTCTGTCCCATTACTTGCTCGCCTTCTTGTTGCTGTCGCCCGGGGCGGCCGGAGCTGCCTCAGGCGTCGAGAGCACGACCGTGATGTGGCTCGTGCGCTTCTTGATCTGGAAAGCGCGACCCTGTGCACGGGGCTGGAAACGCTTGAGCGTCGTGCCCTCGTCGACGTACGCGTTGGCCACGTACAGGTCCTGCTCGTCGAGGAACTCGCCGTCGCGATCCGCCTTCACCTGCGCGTTGGCCATGGCCGACGCGACAAGCTTGTAGATCGGCTCACTGGCGCTCTGCTGCGCGAACTTCAGGATCGCCAGAGCCTCCTGGGCCTGCTTGCCCTTGATGAGCGCGACGACACGACGAGCCTTCTGAGGGGTCACGCGGATGTGTCGCACGCGTGCGATCGATTCGACCATTAGCGGCGCCGCCCCTTCTTGTCGTCCTTCTCGTGGCCGCGGAAGGTGCGGGTGGGCGCGAACTCGCCCAGCTTGTGGCCGACCATGGTCTCGGAGACAAACACGGGGATGTGCTTGCGACCGTCGTGGACCGCGATCGTGTGACCCAGCATGGCCGGGATGATCATGGACCGGCGAGACCAGGTCTTGATGACGTTCTTCGTGCCGGCTTCGTTCTGGCCGATCACCTTGCGAAGCAGGTGATCGTCGACGAAGGGGCCCTTCTTAAGACTGCGAGGCATCTTCTCTTACTCCTACTTACGCTTCTTGCCGGCGTTACGACGACGCACGATGTACTTGTCGCTTTCCTTGTTGGCGTGACGGGTACGACCCTCAGCCTGGCCCCAAGGGGTGACGGGGTGACGGCCACCGGAGGTCTTGCCTTCACCACCACCGTGCGGGTGATCGACCGGGTTCATGGCGACACCACGGACGGTCGGGCGGACGCCCTTCCAACGCATGCGGCCGGCCTTGCCCCAGTTGATGTTCGACTGCTCGGCGTTGCCGACCTCGCCGATGGTCGCGCGGCAGCGCGCATCGACGTTGCGGATCTCGCCCGAGGGGAGACGCAGCTGGGCGTAGGGGCCGTCCTTGGCGACGAGACGGACGGATGCTCCGGCCGAACGTGCCATCTTCGCGCCGCCGCCGGGGCGGAGCTCGATCGCGTGGATGACGGTACCCGTGGGGATGTTCTTCAGCGGGAGGTTGTTGCCCGGCTTGATGTCGGCCCCGGCACCGGACTCCACGACGTCGCCCTGCTTCAGCTTCGCCGGCGCGAGGATGTAGCGCTTCTCGCCGTCGAAGTAGTGCAGCAGCGCGATGCGCGCGGTGCGGTTGGGGTCGTACTCGATGTGAGCGACGCGGGCGTCGACGCCGTCCTTGTCATTGCGACGGAAGTCGATGACACGGTACTGGCGCTTGTGGCCACCACCGATGTGACGGGTCGTGATGCGGCCCTGGTTGTTGCGACCACCGGTCTTCGAGAGCGGGCGCAGCAGCGACTTCTCAGGCGTCGATCGGGTGATCTCGGCGAAGTCAGCCACCGACGAGCCGCGACGGCCCGGGGTCGTGGGCTTGTACTTACGAATAGCCATTATTGTCCTTATCCCCCGGATCAGCCGATTGCCGTGAAGATGTCGATGGTGCCCGACTTCAGGGTGACGATGGCGCGCTTGGTGTCCTTGCGCTTACCGGTGCCGAAGCGGGTGCGACGAGCCTTGCCGACGCGGTTGAGGGTGTTGACCCCTGCGACCTTGACGCCGAAGATCTTCTCGATGGCGAGCTTGATCTCGGTCTTCGAAGCGCGCGGGTCGACGAGGAAGGTGTACTTTCCTTCGTCGATGAGTCCGTAGCTCTTCTCGGACACGACCGGCTTCAGGATGATGTCGCGCGGGTCCTTGTTCAGGGCCGTCTGGAGAACAGATGCCTGCTCGCTCATGCGGAGACCTCCTGGTTGGCGCCGGACTTCGAGGCGATGAAGCCCTCGAGCGCGGCCTGGGTGAAGACGATGTCGTCGGAGACGAGCACGTCGTAGGCGTTGAGCTGGTCGAACGTCAGCACGTGGAGGTTGTCCAGGTTGCGGATGCTCTTCAGCGTGACGTCATCGTTGCGCTCGATGACCACGAGCACGTTCTTCGACGACGCGACCGTGTTGAGGAAGCTCACCGCGGTCTTGGTCGAAGGCGCACCGTTGATCCCGAAGGACTCGATGACGTGGATGCGGTCACCGCGGAAGCGATCGCTGAGCGTGCCCAGCAGGGCGGCCGCGATCATCTTCTTCGGGGTGCGCTGCGAGTAGTCGCGCGGCTTGGGGCCGTGCACGATGCCACCGCCGGTCATGTGCGGCGCGCGGATGGAACCCTGACGGGCGTTACCCGTGCCCTTCTGCTTGAAGGGCTTGCGACCGGCACCGGAGACCTCACCGCGACGCTTGGTCGAGTGGGTTCCCTGGCGAGCCGCCGCGAGCTGCGCGACGACGACCTGGTGGATCAGCGGAATGTTCGTCTTGACGTCGAACAGCGCGGCGGGCAGCTCGATCGAGCCAGCCTTCTTGCCGTCTGCCTTGAGGACGTCGAGCGCGAGAGTCGAGTCAGCCATGATCAGGCACCCTTCACTGCGTTGCGGACGTAGACGATGCGGCCACGAGCACCGGGGACGGCGCCCTTGACGAGCAGCAGACCCTTCTCGGCGTCGACGGCGTGCACCGTGAGGTTGAGGACGGTCACGCGCTCGCCACCCATACGGCCGGCCATGCGCATGCCCTTGAAGACGCGGCTCGGGGTCGACGATGCGCCGATGGAGCCGGGCTTGCGGTGGTTGCGGTGCGAACCGTGCGATGCCGAGACGCCCTTGAAGTTGTGACGCTTCATGACACCGGCGAAGCCCTTGCCCTTGCTCGTGCCGACGACGTCGACGAGCTGGCCGGCGTCGAACGTGCCGTCGACCGTGAGCTCCTGACCGAGTGAGTAGTCAGCAGCATCCGCGGTGCGGATCTCGGTCACGTGACGGCGCGGCGTGACGCCGGCTGCCTCGAAGTGAGCCGAGAGCGGCTTGTTCACCTTGCGCGGGTCGATCTGGCCGTACGCGATCTGCACGGCGTTGTAGCCGTCCTTCTCGGGCGTACGAACCTGGGTGACCACGTTCGGTGCGAGTTCGATGACGGTGACGGGAATGAGCTTGCCATTCTCGTTCCAGACCTGGGTCATGCCGAGCTTGGTGCCGAGCATGCCCTTGGAAACCTTGGAGTTGATGTCAACCATGCCGGGCCTCAGAGCTTGATCTCGATGTTGACGTCGGCCGGGAGGTCGAGACGCATCAGCGAGTCGACGGCCTTGGGCGTCGGGTCGACGATGTCGATCAGACGCTTGTGGGTGCGCATCTCGAAGTGCTCGCGGCTGTCCTTGTACTTGTGGGGCGACCGGATGACGCACACGACGTTCTTCTCGGTCGGAAGCGGCACGGGGCCGACGACGGTCGCGCCCGCACGGGTCACGGTGTCGACGATCTTGCGTGCCGACGAGTCGATGACCTCGTGGTCATACGACTTCAGGCGAATGCGGATTTTCTGTCCCGCCATTGTCTGCTCACTCTCTTTAGGCGTCTTACCGACCTGGACCGGATGATCCTGGGGCATTGGACGCACGTCGGCGCTGTTCGCGCCTCGGCACTCGAACGGCTCTCGCGAGTCGATCTGCTGCACCACTGTTCTTGTATCAGCCCGCACGTCTTCCGATGTGCGGGATGCCGACCTCCGCCACGCATGGCGAATCCCTCGATGTGAAGGTGTCGGGGTGTGTGTTCTGCCACCCGCGGCCTAGAACCCTGCGAGCTCCGAGAGGAGACGCCGCCTATGCACTGCCCTGGTGGTGATCCCGCGCGCATGGCGCACGCCGGAATGTCGAACCTGTCTATTCTGCCACGACCGATTTGACTTGCGCAAACCCGGGCGTGTCGCGCCCGGCGATGGCGCCGTCCGCGGCGCGAGATACGCCCCGGATCAGGGAGATAGCGGGGCGAGGCATCCCCATGCCTCGCCCCGCTTGGGGAGGGCGTTCAGTGCGAGGGGGCACACCGAACGCGAGGACCCCGGCGTGAAGGGACGCCGGAACCCCCGTCCGAGGGCGCGGCGAAGAAACCGCCGCGCGGGCAGGGAGGAGCGCTGCACGGAGTGCACGCATCGTACGATGATCCCCAAGATCGTCATTCCCCAGATTCAACGCGGAAAACCGCGTGTTTTCGGACTGTCGAACCCCTTCGACGGTCCCGACCGCAAGATCCCCAGGCGGTCTCCTCGAGTCTACGCGGTCAGGGCCCTCGACGCGAGCGTGGCGCGGCCGATTCTCATCGCACACACAGCACGGCGGCCCCCTCCGAAGAGCGGACCGCCGTGTCGGTTCAGCAGATGATCGTCACTCGTTGCCGACGGCCTTGTCGGCACTGTCGCGGATCTCGTCGATCTTGTCCGCGGCTCCAGGAGCGAGCTTCTTCGCGAAGTCCGCGACACCGTCGAGCACCTTGTCGCTGATGTCCTCGGCCTGCTCGCTCTTCACGGCCTCCGCGATCTTGTCCTTGTTCTGCTCGTAGAGGTCTCGTCCCTTGTTGACGGTGTCGTCGATACCCATGATGTTCCTTTTCAGAGGTGTGCGCAGCCGACCGGAAGCGGTCGATCCCCCTCATTGTGCATCGCCGCCCGCCGGGAACGGAACCCCCCGCGACGACCGAGGATTCGGACGCTCTCCTCGGGAACGCGCCCGACGTCGGTTAACGACACAGGGGCCGGACCCGAAGGTCCGACCCCTGTGTGAGAAAGCAGATGCTTACTTGAGGATCTTCGTGACGGTACCAGCGCCGACGGTACGTCCACCCTCACGGATGGCGTAGCCGAGGCCCTCCTCCATGGCGATCGGCTGGATCAGCTCGACCGTCATGTCGGTGGTGTCGCCGGGCATGACCATCTCGGTGCCCTCGGGCAGCGAGATGACGCCGGTGACGTCGGTGGTACGGAAGTAGAACTGCGGGCGGTAGTTCGTGTAGAACGGGTTGTGACGCCCGCCCTCTTCCTTCGACAGGATGTACGCGGTGCCCTCGAAGCCCGTGTGCGGCGTGACCGAACCCGGCTTGACGACGACCTGGCCGCGCTCGACGTCCTCACGCTTGAGGCCACGGAGCAGGAGACCGCAGTTCTCGCCGGCCCATGCCTCGTCGAGCTGCTTGTGGAACATCTCGATACCCGTGACCGTGGTCTTCTGCGTCGGGCGGATGCCGACGATCTCGACCTCGGAGTTGATGGCCAGCGTGCCACGCTCGGCGCGACCCGTGACGACGGTTCCACGACCGGTGATCGTGAAGACGTCCTCGACGGGCATCAGGAACGGCTTGTCCTTGTCGCGCACCGGGTCGGGCACGTTCGCGTCGACAGCGTCCATCAGGTCGAGGATCGACTGGACCCACTTCTCGTCGCCCTCGAGCGCCTTGAGAGCGGAGACGCGGACGACAGGAGCGTCTTCAGCGAAGCCCTGCGAGGCGAGCAGCTCGGAGACCTCGAGCTCGACGAGCTCCAGGATCTCCTCGTCGTCGACCATGTCGCTCTTGTTCAGGGCGACGAGCAGGTACGGCACGCCGACCTGCTTGGCGAGCAGGACGTGCTCGCGGGTCTGAGCCATCGGGCCGTCAGTGGCGGCGACCACGAGGATCGCTCCGTCCATCTGAGCTGCACCGGTGATCATGTTCTTGATGTAGTCGGCGTGACCCGGTGCGTCCACGTGAGCGTAGTGACGCTTGGGGGTCTCGTACTCGACGTGCGAGATGTTGATCGTGATACCGCGCTGGCGCTCTTCCGGCGCCGAGTCGATCGACGCGAAGTCACGCTGAACGTTGGTCGCCGACGGGAACTTGTCGGCAAGAACCTTCGAGATCGCTGCGGTGAGCGTGGTCTTGCCGTGGTCAACGTGACCGATGGTTCCGATGTTGACGTGCGGCTTGGTCCGCTCGAACTTGGCCTTAGCCACTAGGTCCTCCTCAGGACGTCGTGTAGAGGTGACCGGGCGCTGGTTTGCGACCGGTTCTCTACGGGTGTGAATCTCAGTTTAGTAGAGAGGGAATGTGAAGTTGTAGGGGACCTGGGAGCCGGGCCGGAACCCGGCTCCCAGGAAGATGACTACTCGCCGCCCTGGTGCTTCTGGACGATCTCGTCGGCCACCGCGCGGGGAACCTCAGCGTAGCTGTTGAACTCCATCGAGTACACGGCGCGACCCGAGGTCTTCGAGCGCAGGTCACCGATGTAGCCGAACATCTCGGACAGCGGGACGTGCGCACGGACGACCTTGACGCCGGCGGCGTCCTCCATCGACTGGATCTGGCCACGACGCGAGTTCAGGTCACCGATGACGTCGCCCATGTACTCCTCAGGAGTACGCACCTCGACCGCCATCAGCGGCTCGAGGAGCACGGGGTTCGCCCGGCGGAGAGCTTCCTTGAAGCCCATGGAACCTGCGATCTTGAACGCCATCTCCGAGGAGTCGACGTCGTGAGCGGCACCATCGACGATGGTGGCCTTCACGCCGACGATCGGGTAGCCGGCGAGCACGCCGACGTTCATCCCGTCCTGGAAACCGGCATCGATCGAGCCGATGTACTCACGAGGGATGCGACCACCGGTGACGGCGTTCACGAACTCGTAGGTCTTCTCGGAGTCCAGGTCCATCGGCTCGATGGTGAACTGGATCTTCGCGAACTGGCCGGAGCCACCGGTCTGCTTCTTGTGCGTGTAGTCGTGCTTCTCGACGGCCTTCTTGATCGTCTCGCGGTACGCCACCTGCGGCTTGCCGACGTTCGCCTCGACGTTGAACTCGCGCTTCATGCGATCCACGAGGATGTCGAGGTGCAGCTCGCCCATGCCCTTGATGGTCGTCTGACCGGTCTCGGGGTTGAGCTCCGTGCGGAAGGTCGGGTCCTCCTCAGCGAGCTTCTGGATGGCGACACCCAGCTTCTCCTGGTCGGCCTTGGTCTTCGGCTCGATCGCGACCTCGATGACCGGCTCCGGGAACGTCATCGACTCGAGGACGACCGGGGAGGTCGGGTCGGTCAGGGTGTCACCGGTGGTGGTGTCCTTCAGGCCGATGACTGCGTAGATGTTTCCGGCGGTGACCGAGGGGACCGGGATCTCCTTGTTGGCGTGCATCTGGAAGATCTTCCCGATGCGCTCCTTCTTGCCCTTGGTCGAGTTGATGACCGCAGCGCCGGAGTCGAGGTGACCCGAGTACACGCGCACGTAGGTCAGACGACCGAAGAACGGGTGCACGGCGACCTTGAAGGCCAGGGCTGCGAACGGGTCGTTGGCGTCGGGGTGACGCTCGATGATCGTGTCGTAGTCCTTGGGGTCGTGCGCCTCGATCGATCCCACGTCGAGCGGGTTCGGGAGGTAGTCGATGACCGCGTCGAGCATCGGCTGGACACCACGGTTCTTGAACGCCGAGCCGCAGAGGACCGGGTAGATCTCGGAAGCCACGGTGAGCTTGCGGATCGCGCCCTTGATCTCGGCGACGGTGAGCTCCTCGCCACCGAAGAACTTCTCGAGCAGGACGTCGTCGGTCTCGGCGACGGTCTCGAGGAGGGTCTGACGGTAGCCGTCGGCCTTCTCCTTGAGGTCGGCCGGGATCTCCTGGATCTCGTAGGACGCTCCCATGGTCACGTCACCCTTGGAGTCACCCGCCCAGACCAGCGCGCGCATCTCGACCAGGTCGATGACGCCGACGAAGTCGTTCTCCGCACCGATGGGCAGCTGGATGACCAGCGGCTTGGCGCCGAGACGGTTGACGATGGTGTCGACCGTGAAGTAGAAGTCCGCGCCGAGCTTGTCCATCTTGTTGACGAAGCAGATGCGGGGGACGTTGTACTTGTCGGCCTGACGCCACACGGTCTCGGACTGGGGCTCGACGCCCTCCTTGCCGTCGAAGACGGCGACCGCACCGTCGAGGACGCGGAGCGAACGCTCCACCTCGACCGTGAAGTCCACGTGACCGGGGGTGTCGATGATGTTGATCTGGTTCTTGTTCCAGTAGCAGGTCACGGCGGCAGACGTGATCGTGATGCCGCGCTCCTTCTCCTGTTCCATCCAGTCGGTGGTCGAGGCGCCATCGTGCGTCTCGCCGAGCTTGTGGTTGACGCCCGTGTAGAACAGGATGCGCTCGGTCGTCGTCGTCTTGCCGGCATCGATGTGCGCCATGATGCCGATGTTGCGGACCTTGCTGAGGTCGGTGAGCACGTCTTGTGCCACAGGAGTGTCCTTATCTTTCGTGCAGTCGTACTGCGAAGAGGGGGGTGCCCGCCCCCGGCGAGTGGCCGGGGGCGGGCGGAGCTGTTACCAGCGGTAGTGAGCGAACGCGCGGTTCGACTCGGCCATCTTGTGCGTGTCTTCGCGGCGCTTGACCGCGGCACCCAGGCCGTTCGACGCGTCCAGGATCTCGTTCTGGAGACGCTCGGTCATCGTCTTCTCACGACGACCCTTGGCGTAGCTGACGAGCCAGCGCAGCGCGAGGGTGTTCGCGCGGTGCGGCTTGACCTCGACCGGAACCTGGTAGGTCGAGCCACCGACGCGGCGGCTGCGGACCTCGAGGGTCGGGCGGACGTTGTCGAGCGCCTTCTTGAGAGTGGCGACGGCATCCTGGCCGCCGTTCTTCGCCTCGACACCGCGGAGGGCGCCGTAGACGATCGACTCGGCCAGAGACTTCTTGCCGTCGACGAGGATCTTGTTCACCAGCGAGGTGACGATCGGAGCGCCGTATACCGGGTCGTTGACGACGGGGCGCTTGGGGGCTGGACCCTTACGAGGCATCTAACTCAACCCTTCTTCGCGCCGTAGCGGGAACGAGCCTGCTTACGGTTCTTGACAGCCTGGGTGTCCAGGGCGCCACGGACGATCTTGTAACGCACACCGGGGAGGTCCTTCACACGACCGCCGCGGACGAGCACGAGGGAGTGCTCCTGCAGGTTGTGGCCCTCACCGGGGATGTACGCGGTGACCTCGGTGCCGTTGCGGAGCTTCACACGAGCGACCTTGCGCATCGCCGAGTTCGGCTTCTTCGGGGTGGTGGTGTAGACGCGGGTGCATACCCCGGCCTGCTGCGGGTTCGACTTCAGGGCGGGCGCCTTGGTCTTGGTGACCTTGGGCGAGCGACCCTTGCGAACCAACTGCTGAATAGTTGGCACGTTCTCTCCTCATAGTGCTGCACGGTGACAGCGTGATGGGTTTCACATCATGACCCACCGGCACGCCGGAATCGACGCACTTTGTGGTGTGGTGGGTATGCCGTGGAGGCGGACCGGCAAGGTGCCGACGCCCGGCGTGCTCGTCGAGACGTGCACACACCTGACCAAGTGTAATGCCGCGTAACCTGAGGGTCAAATGGACGCCGACGCCCGGCGCGCGGCGCGGATCAGGGACGATCCGGGTCGAACGGCGAGTCCAGCGACTGGGTGAGCTCGGCCAACAGCGCCTCGATCTGCGGCTCGACGTGCTGCGAGATCGCGGCCTGGATGTGGATGCGATGCCGCAGCAGCAGCCCGCAGACCTCGCGTCCGACCATGTTCGCGTATTCGTCGGCGAGGGCGACCTCCTGACGCAGAGCGGCCTTCGCCTCCTCGCTCAGCGGGGGAAGCGGGGGCAGATCGGCGCTCGCGGCATCCGCGAGACCGGCGATCGTGAAGAGGAACGGCGCGCCGGCCACGGGCTCAGGATCGAGCGGAAGCCCGTCGAATTCGGGATCGAGGTTCTCGGTCGGCCGATAGCCCCGGGCACGATTGCGCGCGGTCTGCTGATCGAGCTCGCGCTGCAGGGTCGGGAGGTTGCGGGCCGTGTAGTCGGCGACGGCATGATCGACGATCGTCTTGATCCGGGTCGACAGACCGTGCTGGACGCCGTGCGGCACGTTGGCCCCGATCCCCGCGGCCGAGAGGATCGGCGAGCCGAGACAGCGACGGCAGGGAGCCACTCGTCCGCGATGCGTGGCCGGCTCCCAGCGGGGCACCCAACGCAGCCAGGCCTCGACGGCCTGGTCCACCTGCGTCTCCAACGAGCGCTCCACACGAACAGCGTACGGCGCGGATCGCTTCCTCGCCCCGATTTCCTCCGCGAGCGGCGGGGCGTCATTCCTCGTCTTCGCGCTCCCAGGGCCACTGAGGGCGACCGGAACGGGTGCGACGCATCGCGATCCCCGCCCAGGCGGCGATGACCGCCGCGAGCAGGAGGACGGCGCTGGCTCCCCCGCGGACCAGGTCGCCCGCGACGGCGGTCGCGGTGATCGCGCCCCCCGAGGCGATCAGCACGGCGACCCACACGGCGATGAGGTGACCCAGTGCGGAGCCGAGGGCGATCGCGCCGGCGGACACGAAGGACGGATGCGCCCGGCGCAGCACGACGCGCAGCATCGCCGCGAACGTCACGAGCGCGACCAGCATCCCGGTGATGCCGGGGCCCGGGCCGAGGCCCGGCACCGCGATGATGTCGGCATCCGTGAAGAAGCTGACCGCGCCGAGACCGAAGACCGCGAGGGCGAAGAAGCCGACGGTGGCGAGCACCAGGGCCAGAATCACCGAAACCCCCGCGGGCTGAGGCCCACGGGGGTTCGGCGTGGTGGTGTCGTCGATCAGCGCGCCAGGGTCGGGCCGGCTTCGAGCGTGCGCTCGTACTCGCGCTGCGCCTCGGCGTTCAGCTCGGTCTTGCGGGCCCCGCTGCGGGCGACCCAGGCGCCGAACCAGATGGTCAGCTCGCGGGCGAAGAGGAAGGCCGCGATCGCGAGCGGGGCGAGCAGCTGCCCGCCGACGAGGTCGAGTCCCTCGGAGGGGCTGAGCGTCCAGAACCGCGCCTCGAAGACCTGACCGAGGATGTGGCCGCCGTAGGCGATCGCACCGACGATGATGCCGAAGACGACCCAGAGGCCCCAGCGTCCGCGGTTGATGATCGCACCCAGGAACCAGAAGCCCAGGAAGAAGACCACCACGGGAGTCCAGAAGCCCCAGGTGAGCAGCGGTGCGAGCGCGGCGGTGCCCAGGTTGTCGGCCGTCACGTCGCCGGCGAGGGCGCCGAGACCGATCGTGGAGCCGAGGTACAGCACCGCGAAGACGAGGGTCGCGAGGAGGCCGATCGCGCCGGCCGTTCCGCGGTTCCCGCGATCGCGGGGCGGCTCGGGCGCCTGCACGAAGATCGGCTGCGGAACCAGGGGGGCCGCAGCGCCCGCGGGCTCCGAGGGGAGGACGCGCGTGTCGTCATCGGCCCGCGAGGAGTACGCGGAGTCCGCGATGGAGCGCTCGTCGCGGGAGGAGACGGGCTCGTCGCGATAGGAGACGGGCTCGTCGCGGGAGGAGACGGGCTCGCGGTCCGTGAAGACGGGCGGAGCCGCGGCGGCCGCGGGAGGCGTGAACGTGCCGGGGTGCGAGCGCTCGGCCTCTTCGAAGGCGGCGAGGTCGCGATCGACGGACGAGTCGGCGGCGTGGTCTGCCGGCTTCTCGTGCGCCTCGGAGTCGGTGTCCGCGGGCTGCACGATGACGGGCTGCTCGACGCCGTTCTCATCGACGACGGATTCGGCGCGGGCGCCGTGGACGTCGGCGCCTGCCGCGGCAGCAGCGTCGAGACCGGCGTTCGCGCTGCCGACGACGTCATCGACATTCGTCGGCTTCTCGGACTGGGGAACGTCGGGGTCACTCATGGGTGCGCCTCTCATCGGAAGTGTGCACTGCGAGGCTACCGCCGGGCGGGGCAGGGCCCGGGGAGGCGTGCCGTCGTGTCGTCATACCGCTTCCTGCCCGCGGTCGGCGGGGACTCAGGGCAGGATGTTCCGCAGCCCGTCCCCGGCGAACTCGGCGAGCACCGGCAGCATCGGGAGCGACAGCCACAGCAGACCGCCGATGATGACCGCACAGAAGATCCCGGCGATCCAGCTCATCGTGAGGCTGCGTCCACCCACTCGTGCCATGGGGCCACCGTAGGGCGCATCGCGCCGCGAGCACCGGCGCAACGCCGAGGGGCACCCGCCCGGGGTCGCGTGAACGATCGATCAGCGCTCGGTGCGCCCGCGCAGTCGCCAGAGCAGCCAGAGGCCGGATGCCGGGACGAGCAGGAAACCGAGCAGGATCACCGCGTGCCAGCCGCTGAGCGCCGGGACCAGCGGATTCGCCACCTCGACGCCGGCGCCCGAACCGGAAGAGCCCCCGGTCTCGACGACCGCACCGAGGCTCATGACCTGCATGATCACCAGGAACGCGGCGACGAAGACCACCGGCGTCACGATCGCGACGACCTTCTCCCAGACCTTCCAGAGCGTGCTCGACGACACGAGCACGGCGCCGACGAACCAGCCGACGACCGGCACGACGAAGCCTCCGAAGCTCAGCGACAACGCGGAGACGATCGCGTAGCCCCGCGTCGCGACCACCGGACGCCGCACCACCTCTGCAGCCGGCATCGCGGCTCCGACCGCGGTGTCGACCCTGCTCTCCTCCCCCGCCTCCCGGGCGATGTCGGCGGGCGAGCCGAGCTGCGCGATGCGCTCGGCCGTAGCGACGGCATCCAACCCCTGCAGCTCCTCCGCGATGCCGTCGCTGATGTCGGAGTCGACACCGTGCGGGACGCCGCGCAGAGCGACTTCGAGGCGTGCGAGGTAGTCCTCACGCAGGTGCTGAGCGGTGGTATCGGTCATTCTCATCCCTCTCCGACGATGCCCGTGACCACACGGGCGAATGGGGCCCACTGCGCCCGGAAGCGCACGAGCTGCTCGGTCCCGGCATCCGTCAGCCGGTAGTACTTGCGCACCGGCCCGCTCTCCGATGGGCGATCGAAGGTGGTGACCCATCCGTTGTCCCGGAGACGCCCCAGGAGCGGATAGAGGGTGCCGATGCTGGCGATCAGACCCGCTCCGGTGAGCGCGTCAGCCAGCTGCCAGCCGTACATCGGCTCGTCGGCGAGAAGGCCGAGCACGCAGTACTCGACGACCCCCTTGCGCATCTGCGCTCCGATGTCCGGTGTCATGCATCACAAGGTAGCATGCCACGCACGCTACCGCCCACCCAGCTCGGGTCACGTGCCGCCGGTACACTGCCTGTATGGCTGACAGCTCATTTGACATCGTCTCGAAGGTGGATCCCCAGGAGGCGGAGAACGCCCTGAACCAGGCCCGCAAGGAGATCGAGCAGCGCTACGACTTCAAGGGCACCGGAGCATCCATCGCCTGGAGCGGCGAGCAGGTGCTCATCATCGCCAACTCCGAGGAGCGCGCGAAAGCGGTGCTGGACGTGTTCCAGTCGAAGCTCATCAAGCGCGGCATCTCCCTCAAGAGCCTCGAGTCCGACGAGCCCTTCGCGAGCGGCAAGGAGTTCCGGATCGTCTCCACGATCAAGGACGGCATCTCCTCCGAGAACGCGAAGAAGATCGGCAAGCTGATCCGCGACGAAGGCCCCAAGGGCGTCAAGAGCCAGATCCAGGGCGACGAACTGCGCGTGCAGTCCAAGAGCCGCGACGACCTCCAGGCCGTGATCGCGCTGCTCAAGGGCGCCGACCTCGAGGTCGACCTGCAGTTCATCAACTACCGCTGACGCGACCGCCCGTCAGGCCGAGGCGGCCAGGCGGGACGTGAACGCGCGGATGCGCTGCCACAGCGCGTCGAACGCGTCGTCGAAGGCGTCATCGGTGCCGAGCCGCGCAGGATCGCGGATGGACCAGTGCAGGTCGTCGGTGGAATGCAGGCTCTCGTGCGCGTCGTCACAGACCGTGATGACCAGGTCGCCCGCGGCACGCACGTCGTCCACGTGCCGCGGTCGGGCTTCGGAGTCCATCGCGAGCCCATGGCGTACCGCGGCTGACGCGGCACCGGGGTTGACCCGTTCGGCCGGCTGCGTCCCCGCCGATGCCGCCTCGATCGCGCTCATCCCCCGCCAGATCGCCGTGGCCAGCTGCGAACGGGCCGAGTTCGCGGTGCATACGAAGAGCACGCGGCGCGGTCTCGGGACGCTGGGCGGGGCCAACGTGTCGAAGACCTCCGGGCGGAGCCCGATGTAGCTGCGCCGTCGATCGAACTCCGACCGCGTGCGCGCGACGATGTGCGCGGCTTCCAGCACGCCGAGGTGATGAGCGATCAGATTCGAGCGGAGGTCGAGCTGCATCCCGATCTCCGATGACGACAGATCGCCCAGCGTGAGCAGGTCGACGATGCGCAGGCGCGTCTGATCGGAGAGTGCGGCGAAGATCGCCGCCCGGCGCGCGAGATCGGTCATCGTGTTCATCCATAGCATGGCTCGGAGGCTGTGTCCATGAGTATTGACTCAGCCGCCATTGACCATAGTGTGGTCAGGCGAGGACGCAGGGGCGGCCTCCAGAGAGGGATGGACACATGGGAATCGGAAGCGGCATCGCACTCTTCGTCATCGGAGCGATCCTGGTCTTCGCGCTGAACATCGACACGGGCGGCTACGTCGACCTCGACCTGATCGGCTACATCCTGATGGGCGCCGGCGTCGTGGTCTTCCTGATCAGCCTCATCTTCGTCTTCCGCAACCGCCAGACCAGCACGGTCGCGCGCACCTCCGTCGACCCGGCGACCGGCGAGCGCGTGACGCGGAGAAGCATCCGCGACAATGACCCCATCGCCTGAGACCGGCGGAGCACGCACCACGACCGGCGACGCGGGCGGCCCCCTGCTCGGCGATCGCTACCGGCTCGGCGATCGCCTCGGGGAGGGCGGCATGGGCGTCGTCTATCGCGCCCACGACACGCTGCTCCGGCGCACCGTCGCCGTGAAGCTCTTCCGCGACGGTGCCACCGAGACCGCGCGCACGGCATCCGAGACCCGACTGCTCGCCGGGCTCAACCACCCGGCGCTGGTCACCCTCTACGACGCGCATGTGGGGGCCGAGGAACCGCGATACCTCGTGATGGAGTACGTCGACGGCCCGACGCTGCAGTCGCGCCTCCACGGCGGACCGCTCTCGGAGCCCACGGCGCGGCGCGTCACCCGCGACCTCGCGGAAGCCCTGCACGCGGCCCACCAGGCAGGCATCGTGCACCGCGACGTGAAGCCCGCCAACGTGCTGCTGCGCGCATCTAGCGTCCCCGGGGAGGAGTTCCTCGCCAAGCTCGCGGACTTCGGCATCGCTCACCTGATCGACACCACTCGCCTCACGGTTCCGGGGACCGTCATCGGCTCCGCCGCCTACCTGAGTCCCGAACAGGTGACCGGCAGCACTCCCCTCCCTTCGTCCGACATCTACTCGCTCGGCCTGGTCGTGCTCGAGTCGCTCACGGGAGAACGGGCCTTCGCGCAGGACGACATGCGGGAGGCCGTGCTCGCCCGATTGACGCAGGATCCCGCGATCCCCCCCTCTGTCGGCCCCGGCTGGGAATCCCTGGTGACCGCGATGACCGCCCGCGACCCGGCGTCGCGACCCACGGCCCTCGATGTCGTGATCGGCGTCCGTGACCTGAGCCGTCCCGCCGCCGCGACGTCCGCCCCGGAGCGGACGGTGCGCATGCCGGCGGGACCGACCGTGGCGATCACCGCCGAGGCGACCGCAGAAGCCTCCGCCGACGTCACCCCGACCCGCACCGCGGTCCTCAGCGGCGACCACACCGGCGCCCGGGACTCCGACCCCGTCGCGGACTCCTCGGCGACGCCGGATCCCTCTGGTCGACGGTGGCGACGGATCGCGGCGCTCGCCCTCGCATCCGTGGTCGTCGCCGCCGCGGTGATCGGCGGCGTGTCCCTGCTCGCCGACGGCGCTCAGGAGCCCGTCGAGCCGCCGACGCTCCCGACCGTCGAAGAACCCCTGGCCGCACATCTGCAGCAGCTGCTCGACGCGGTGTCGCCGTGAAGCGCCGTGCTCGCTCGTCGATCGCCGCGGCGATCCTCGTCATCGGCCTGAGCATCGCAGGATGCTCGGCTCCGCCGACCGGTCTGGACGCCGAGATGAGCCGGGCGTGGCAGGCCCGGGTCGTCGCGATCGCCGAACACGCCGGTGGAACGGATCACGCGGCGGCCCTGCAGGAGCTGGACGCTCTCGAGGCCGAGGCCGCCCGTGCCCGGGCCGACGGCGAGATCAGCGCCGAACGCGCCTCGATCATCCAGCAGTCGCTCGCGCTCGTGCGGGCGGACCTCGAGGCCGCGATCGCGGCCACGACCCCTCCCGCTGACACCACGGTCACCGACTCCGACGACGCGGAGCAGGAGACGACCTCGGACGACGACGGCGGCGACGACACCGCCAACGACGACGAGAAACCCGAGAAACCTGACAAGCCCGACAAGCCGGACAAGCCCGACAAGAAGTCGAACGAGGACAAGAGCGACGACAAGGGCTCCGGCGATGCGGGCTGAGGAGCCGACCGCGCGCACCGATGTCTCGAGCGCGCGCGGCCGCACCACCGTCTTCGTCGTGGGGATCTGCGCCGCCATCGCGTTCGTCATCCTGCGCGCCGTCGTCGCGGCCGGCGACCACGTGCCCCTTCCGATGGACCTCTGGTGGCACGACCTCATGCTCGCCGCTCTGAACGACATCGGCATCGTCATCGCCTGGGTGCCCGCGGTCGTCGGCGGCACGGTCGGCATGATCGTCGTGGGCGCCCTGCTGATCGGCCTCCTGCTCTGGCGCGGACGGCGGTGGGATGCCACGACACTCGCGATCGGCATGGTCGCCGTCGTCGCGATCGGCGCGACCATGGCGGCGGTGATCGGCCGGACGCGCCCCGCCGACTCGCTCGCGGAGAGCATGGCGACATCGTTCCCGTCGGGGCACACCGCCGTCGCCACCACCGTCGTCGTGATCCTCGGCCTCGCGATCGGACGCCGCCCCGTCTGGGTGCTGGGCGCGATCTGGGTCCTCACGATGATGTGGAGCCGCACGTACCTCCAGGCCCACTGGCTCAGCGACGTGGTCGCCGGCATGCTCGAGGGCATCGCCGTCGCCGCCTTCGTGTGGGTCGCCGTCGCCGCCGCCCGCGATCGCCGGCCGTCCGCACCGTCCCCCTCCCCACCCGCGAAACACCGATGGAAGGCTCCCCCCTCTCATGAACACCCCCTCCTCCACGGCCCGAGCAGCACAGGACTCCACGGTCTTCCGGGTCCTCGCCCGCGTCGGATACGTCGTCCTCGGCATCCTCCACATCCTGATCGGCGCGATCGCCGTGTCGATCGCCACCGGCAGCGGCGGCGGGAACGCCGACCAGGGCGGCGCACTGCAGCAGATCCAGCAGAGCCCGGCCGGGGTCTTTTTGCTCTGGGGCATCGTGCTCGGCCTGCTCGCCCTCGCGATCTGGCAGATCGCCGAAGCGCTCGTCGAACAGGATCCGGATGCGAAGAAGAAGTGGGCGCACCGCATCAAGTTCCTCGGCACAGCGGGCGCGTATCTCGCGATCGGCGCGACCGCTCTCGTCTACGCGCTGGGCGGGCAGTCGCAGTCGTCCGACTCGTCGCAGTCCTTCAGCGCCCGCCTGCTCGCGGTGCCGGCCGGCGTCGCCCTGCTCGTGCTGGTCGGTCTCATCGTGGCCGCGATCGGCGTCGCCTTCATCGTGCGCGGAGCGACGCGCGCGTTCACGAAGCACCTCGCTCTCCCCTCCGGCACGAAGCGCTCCGGCATCATCGCCTTCGGCGTCGCCGGTTACATCGCGAAGGGGGTTGCGGTCGCCGTGGCCGGGGTGCTCTTCGTCATCGCCGCCCTCACCCACGACCCGGAGGCCGCCGGCGGCTTGGACTCGGCACTGCGCACTCTCGCCGGGCTCCCGTTCGGCGCCGTGATCCTCTGGACCGTCGGGGTCGGCCTGGCCCTGTACGGCCTGTTCTGCATCGCCCGTGCCCGCTACGCCCGGATGTGAGCGTGCGACGGGGGCGCGTGCCCGACGGCTCCCCACCGGCTGACCCCTACTTCGGGGGGCATCCCCGCTCGCATATCGATATATCGTTCGCGGTGCCGGACACTGGTCAGGGTCGCCCCTCAGGCCACCGACGACGCGCCTGCCCGGAACGCGACGCCCGCCCGATGGGGATCGGGGGCGTTCGATCCGGTCCTCGAATCGTCGGTGGCCGACGGGCGACCCTCACGTCCGACGGCCACGAGCACGACGGCGCGAAACGCCCGCCGGAGCGCGGGCGGAGGCGACGCCAAACGCCGTTTGGCGGCGATGTCGAGTTCATGATGTAGTTGCCCCTCCGGGTGATACATGGGGTGAGCTCGGGGATCAGAGAGCATTACTGGGGGCAAGGTCCATGAGCGAATCCGCACCGCGGAACACCGGCGAGGTCAAACAGCTGCTGGCGGACGAGGTGTTCCAGCACATCGGCCGACAGATCATCGAGGGCATCCTGCCTCCGCACCACCGCATCCGAGACGTCGAGGTGGCGGAGGAGCTGCACGTCTCCCGCACCCCGGTGCGAGAAGCCCTGCAGCGGCTGGAGCGCCACGGGCTCGTCGTGATGTACCCCAGCCGCTACACCGAGGTCACCTCGATCACGCCCGAGATCGTGGCGCAGTCCCTGGAGTTCGCCGGGTATCAGGCGGGCTTCGCCGCGCGCCGGGGCGTCGCCCGCCTCACCGACGCGCAGCGGGAAGAGCTCGCCGAGCTGATCGATGAGATGCAGGCGGCGTTCGAGACCGACACGAGCCCCACCGAGGCCCGCTGGGCCGTCTTCGCCTACCTCGGCGAGCATGGCGGCAACACCGCGCTGGCCTCCCTCATGGACGACGCCGCCGTCGCGCTGTTCCGCAACCTGCGCGACTGGCGCGTCCCCGCCGAGGACCGCGACCGCATGAGCGACGTGTACGCGCGATTCCGGGAGGCCGTCCTGGCCGGCGACGGTGACGAAGCCGAGCGACTCGCCCGCGAGATGCACTACGTGTGAGCCGGGGTCACCAGGTCGCGCGCCAACCGCGGGCCCAGCGATCGAGCCGCCGGTAGGCGTCTTCCCGGGCCTCGTGCCGGGAGAGGAAGACATCGTGCAGCGCTCCGTCGATCCGCTCCACCGTCACCGACGAGCCCAGGCGCAGTGACGCCCGCGCGATGTCGTCGACGACCAGCACGGAATCCGTGCGCGTGAGGTCCTCCGTCCACTTCGTCGGAGTCGAGGAGCGCGCGGAGAGCAGCACGAGCACCGGCGCGGCGATCGACAGCCCGGCGCTCACCGCCGCATGGCCGGACAGGATCGCGTTCAGCCAGCCCGCATACACCGCCATGCTCTGCACCGGACGCCAGCGAGTGTCGACCTCCACCGGATCGTCCGGGTCGGCCGCCTCCTGCTGCGCGCGCGTGTAGAAACCGAGATCGACCTGAGGTGCGACCTCGAGCGGACGCAGCCGGGCGGTCAGCTCGACGACCGGCGCGATCGCCGAGCGCACCGACGCGAACTGGAATTCCAGCCACGGACTGTTCAGGATGAGCGCATCCACCTCTCCCGGATGCCGCGAGGCCCACAGGCTCAGCGTCAACCCTCCCGTGGAGTGCCCGAGGAGGACCAGCCTGCGAGCGGATCCCGCGCCCTCGTCGCCGCCGCGCTCCATCGCCGAGAGCGCCGCCGTGATGTCCTCGTCGTACGTGCCGAGATCGGACACGTATCCCGGCGTCTGC
Organism: Microbacterium sp. TW_SC_2; assembly: GCF_055361165.1. NCBI lineage: Bacteria > Bacillati > Actinomycetota > Actinomycetes > Micrococcales > Microbacteriaceae > Microbacterium > Microbacterium sp. TW_SC_2. Next base: position 2,635,030 of record NZ_CM143952.1, read on the forward strand.
CCTTCGCGCAGGCTGCGCCCGTACCGGCGGAGGTCGAGCGCGAAGAAACGGGCACCACGCGCGGTCCAGAACCGGGCCAGGCGCTTCTGGAAGAAGTAGTCCGACCACCCGTGCACATAGAGCACGTCAACCCCGTCGAGCGGACGCCGGCGTCCGCTCAGGCGGTCCCACCAGCCCTCTTCCGGGGGCAGCGCGCGGACGAGCGTCGCGACGACCGGACCGCGATCATCCTCGTCGAGCTCGAGCGTCCGCTGCTCGAATTCGTCTCCGAGGACGTCGGGGATCCACTCAGCCATGCGGCCAGGCTAGCCGAGAGCGCACGGGATGCGCGTCGCGGTCACTCTCCCCGAGAGACCCGCACCATCTCGTCGCGCGGCACGACCTTGACGCGGGCCCGCTCGTGCGGGGCGCCCAGACCGATCTCGTGCTCGTCGAGGCGGTGCCAGCCGTCGAGGTCCGTCCACTTCACGCCGCGTTCCTGCAGGAGCGCGGGGATCGCCTCTTCGGAGGGGTCCTCCGGGTGCCACCAGGAACCCTGATCGTTGATGATGTGACGCACGGTCTCCATCGCGTCGGACTTCGTGTGACCGATGAGGCCGACCGGGCCGCGCTTGATCCACCCGGTGGCGTAGATGCCGCGCATCTGCTGGTTGGAGTCCTTGGCGAGCACCTGACCCTCGCGGTTGGGGATGACGCCGTGCTTCTTGTCGAACGGCACATCGGGCAGCGGCGAGCCGAAGTACCCGATCGCGCGGTAGAGGGCCTGGATCGGCACCTCTCGCATCTCGCCGGTCCCGACAGCGCCTCCCTGCCCGTCGGGCTTCGTGCGCTCGTAGACGAGCGCGGCGACGCGGCCGCTGTCGTCCTTGCGGACTTCGGCCGGGCGCGCCCAGAAGTGCAGGTGCAGTCGGCGCGACGCCGTGCCGCCCGCGTTGTTGACGGACTCGCGCTTGCGCCACGACTGCAGGATGCGGTCGATGACCATGACCTGCTTGTTGCTCGCCACGGCATCCTTCGACGCCTCGTCGTAGTCGAAGTCCTCGTCGTACACGACCATGTCGACGTCGCGCAGCTCGCCGAGCTCGCGGAGCTCGAGGGGGGTGAACTTCACCTGGGCGGGGCCACGGCGTCCGAACACGTGCACGTCCGTGACCGCGCTGGCCTTCAGACCCTCGTAGACATTCGCGGGCACCTCGGTGACCAGGAGGTCTTCGGCGTGCTTCGCGAGCATGCGCGCGACGTCGAGGGCGACGTTGCCGTTGCCGAGCACGCCGACCGACGCGGCATCCAGCGGCCACTCGCGCGGGACGTCGGGGTGACCGTCGAACCAGCTCACGTAGTCCGCCGCCCCGTACGAGGCGACCGCGTCGATGCCGGGGAGGTCGAGCGTGGTGTCGCGGACGGCTCCCGTGGCGAAGATCACCGCGTTGTAGTGGCGCTTGAGGTCGTCGAGTGTGATGTCCTCGCCGAAGCGGACGTTGCCGAACAGGCGGATGTCGCCCCGGTCGAGCACGTCACGCAGCGCGCCGATGATTCCCTTGATGCGGGGGTGATCGGGGGCGACCCCGTAGCGGACCAGACCGTACGGTGCGGGGAGCTGCTCGAAGAGGTCGATCGAGACGTCGAACTTCCGCTCGGCCTTCAGCAGGATGTCGGCGGCGTAGATGCCGGCGGGGCCGGCGCCGACGATGGCAAGTCTGAGCTTGGTCATGGAGTCCTTTCCTGTGCCGCAGAGATCGGTGCGCGGCCGACGAGGGCCGCGGGGCGATCAGCTGGAGCGTTCGACGAGGGTGACGGCGAAACGGGTCAGTGCGTCGCGCACCGTGCCCCGCGGAAGCGCATCGAGGGCATCGATGGCGTCCTGAGTCCAGCTGTGCGCGAGCGCGAGGGTCTTCTGCGTGCCGACGTGGTCGCGCAGCTCGGTCAGCGGTCCGTCCAGGATCGCGGGATCCGAACCCTCGGCGATGCGGGCGACGCCGTCGTCGATGCGCGCGGCGAGGTCGATCGAGGCATCATCCGTCTCGGCCTTCAGCAGCAGGTACGGCATGGTCGGCACCCCGGCCCGAAGATCGGTGCCGGGAACCTTGCCGGTGTCCTCCGGCTTGGCAGAGAGATCGATCACGTCGTCGAGCAGCTGGAAGGCGACGCCGATCTTCTCGCCGTACACCCGCAGCGGCTCCTCCAGCTCGGAGGGAGCGTTCGAGAAGATCACCCCGCCCTGCGTGGCTGCCGCGATCAGGGAGCCGGTCTTGTCGGCGAGCACCTGGATGTAGAACTCGATGGGATCGTCACCGGGCTGCGCGCCGAGCGTCTCGTGCATCTGCCCGAGGACGAGGCGCTCGAAGGTGTCGGCCTGCAGCCGGATGGCCCGCTCGCCCAGCCGCGACATGAGCTGGCTGGCGCGGGAGAAGAGGATGTCGCCCGTGAGGATCGCGATGTTGTTGCCCCACACCGCGTGCGCCGCCGGAACGCCGCGGCGACGGTCAGCGCCGTCCATCACGTCGTCGTGGTACAGCGAGCCGAGGTGGGTGATCTCCAGCGCCTTGGCGACGTCGATCACGGCCGTGGTGTTGCCGTCGCCCAGCTGCGCCGCGAGGAGCGTGAGCACCGGACGGATGCGCTTGCCTCCGGCCTCGTACAGATAGCGGCTGGCGGCATCCGCGAGCGGATCGGCGACGCGCACGTCGTCGGCGAGACCGGTCTCGACGAGCTCGAGCCCGTCTTCGATGGCCCGAGCGACGCGGCGGGCGGCCGGGCCGACGAAAACGCGGTCGCTGAAACCGAGACGGCTCGCCAGTCGCGAACCCGGGGCTACGCGGCTCGAAGTCACGGTCTCAGCCTAGCGTCGTCGCGCACGGGTGCAGCATCCACGGTCCTACTCCGGCTTGCGGGCGCGGTGCAGGGCGACGATGCCGAAGGTGAGGTTTCGATAGGCGACATCCGTCCATCCGGCTTCGCGGATCCACGCCGAGAGGCGCTTCTGATCGGGCCAGGCGCGGATCGACTCGTTCAGGTAGTCGTAGGCGTCACCGTTCGTGCCCGCGACGCGGGCCACCCGCGGCAGCACCTGGTCGTTGTAGAAGCGGTAGGCACCGCGGAACAGCGCACCGGGCGGCGTGGAGAACTCGTTGATCACCAGTCGTCCGCCGGGCTTGGTCACGCGGAGCAGCTCGCTCAGCCCCTTCTTCGGGTCGCTGACGTTGCGCAGGGCGTACGACATGGTGACGGCGTCGAACTCGGCGTCGGCGAAGGGCAGGTTCGTGGCGTCGGCCTCGACGAAGGACAGATTGCGGATGCTGCCGTGGCGACGGCGTCCCTCGGCGAGCATGCCCGGCGAGAAGTCGGCCGCGACCACCTCGGCGCCGCTGCGGGCGAGCGAGGCGGAGGACGCTCCCGTGCCCGCCCCGAGATCGAGGATGCGCTCCCCCGGCTGCGGGGCGACCGCCCGCGTCGTGGCCGCACGCCACAGCACGTCGTTGCCGAACGTCATGACCGTGTTGGTGCGGTCGTATCCTGCCGCGACCTGGTCGAACATCCCGCTGACGTGCGCGGGGTCCTTGCCGAGATCGGCGCGATTGGGCTGGTTCGAGGTCACCTGATCCAGTCTAGGCGTCACGGCCGGGGAGAGAGCCGAAGAGCCTCGAGACGATCGAGCCAGACATCCGCCGTCGCGTCGTCGAAAGGCGCGACGCGGCGTCGTACGCGGTCCTCGAGGTCGAGCGCCAGCGCCTCGAGGCGCGACATCACCTCCGCCGGATACCCGTAGCGGACGCTGTGCTCCACCCACTCGTCACGGTCGTCGACCCAGGTGCCGCGGTCGCCCTCGACGCGGACGACATCGAGATCCATGTCGACGCCGGTCGCGAGCAGCGGGTCGTCCGACCACCGGACGTCCCACCCCAGATCGATGTAGATCCGCATCCCCTTCGGGTGGTCTCGGTTCACGGTGAGTGCGAAATCACCCTGCGGCGGCACGAGCGTGACGTTGGGTCCGACGGCGGTGAAGCCCGCCCCCGGGCGCGCACTCCGCCAGCCGACGGGCTGCCCGACCCAGTCGCCCCACGCATCCGCCCCGAGGTACACGCACTCGTGACGCCAGTGCGGAGACCCGTCCCATTTGCGCCACTGGAAGATCATCTCGGCACCAGCCTCGGGTCGTTCGTCACTCATGGGTTCACCCTAGATCGACGCGCTGGGCACGATGGCGGCCCCTGCCCATCCCCGAGTCCTAGGCTGGAGGGGTGAGCAGCGCGCTGGTCGTCGAAACCCGAGAGATCGATCCGATCGAGGATCTCCTCGCCGCGACGGATCCCGCCCGTCCCCTGGCCTGGCTGCGCCGCGGTGACGGGATCGTCGCCGTCGGAGAGCCCCTGCGCGAACTGCGCGCGCGGGCCGGCAGCGCGGCACGCCGGAGCACGGCGCTCGCGACCGCCTGGCGCCGTCTGACCGCCGGTGCGACGATCGACGACCCGATCGGGCTCCCCGGCACCGGGCTCGTCGCCTTCGGCGCCCTGGCCTTCGATGAGAGGTCGGCCGCCGACAGCGTGCTCGTGATCCCGTCACAGGTGCTCGGGCGCCACGGGGACCGCTTCTGGCGCACGACGATCCGCCCCGCGGATGCCGCGGTCCCGGCCGCACCCGAGGCGGATCACCCCTACGGTCCGCACTGGGCCGGGACCGTCGGCCCCGGCGCGCAGAGCCCACAGGGGTACCAGGACTCGGTGCGGCAGGCACTCGGGCGCATCGCGCAGGGCGAGCTGAGCAAGGTCGTGCTCGCGCGCGACCTCACCGGAAGCATCCCCGCGGGCTCCGACCTGCGGCGCCTCGTGCGCGCGCTCTCGACCGGTTACCCGGACACCTGGGCGTTCGCGGTCGACGGCCTGATCGGCGCGAGCCCCGAGACCCTGGTCACCGTGCACGAGCGCACGGTCACGGCACGCGTCCTGGCGGGCACGATCGGTCGTGGAGCGGACGCCGACGCCGATACGGCCGCATCCGCCGCGCTGGCCTCGAGCACGAAGGATCTCGACGAGCACCAGTACGCCGTGCAGAGCGTGCTCGCGTCCCTGCGTCCGCATGCCCGGGCGCTCGCGGCGAGCGAGCAGCCGTTCCTGCTGAAGCTGCCGAACCTCTTCCACCTCGCGACCGACGTCGAGGGCGAGCTGGCGGAGGGCGAATCCGCTCTCGACCTGGTCGGCGCCCTGCATCCGACCGCGGCGGTCGCCGGCACCCCCACCACGATCGCGATCGGGGTGATCCGCGAACTCGAGCCCTTCGACCGCGGCCGGTACGCCGGGCCCGTGGGCTGGGTCGACGCGGCGGGCAACGGCGAGTGGGCGATCGCCCTGCGGTGTGCGCAGTTCGAGGCCCGCGCCGACGACATCGCCGTCACGGCCTACGCCGGTGCGGGGATCGTCGCGGGCTCCGATCCGGAATCGGAGCTGCTGGAGACGCGCGTGAAGTTCCGTCCCCTGGTCGACGCTCTGGCCTGAGCCGGGCCGCTCAGCTCGCCTCGAGGCGCGCCTTCTCGGCCGCGACGTCGAACGCGGCGAGCGGCCACTGCGGGTCGATGTCCTCCAGCGCCGCGAGCAGCAGCTCCTGCACCGCGAGCCGGGCGTACCACTTGCTGTCCGCCGGGATCACGAACCAGGGCGCCGCCTCGGTCGACGTGCGGTCGAACACCGTCTGATACGCCTGCATGTACTGGTCCCACACCAGTCGCTCGTCGACATCGCCCGGGTTGTACTTCCAGTGCTTGTCCGGGCGGTCGAGACGCTCGCGCAACCGCTCCTTCTGCTCGTCGGCCGAGATGTGCAGCATGACCTTGACGATGCGGACGCCGGATGCCGCGACCTCTGACTCGAACGCGTTGATCGCGTCGTAGCGGCGCTCGATCTCGGAGGCGTCCGCGAGCGCTCTGACCTTGCCGATCAGCACATCCTCGTAGTGCGACCGGTCGAAGACCCCGATGAAGCCCGGTCTCGGAAGCCGCTTCTCGATGCGCCAGAGGAAGTCGTGCTCCCGTTCCTCGAGGGTCGGCGCCGCGAAGGCCGCGAGCGCGACGCCCTGGGGGTCGACACCCCCGACGACGTGGCGGACGATCCCGCCCTTGCCGGCGGAGTCCATCGCCTGCAGCACGAGCAGCACCGCGTCGGCGGCGGTTCCCGTCCGGCTCTGGGCGAACAGTCTCTCCTGGAGCCCGCTCAGCGTGGCGAGGCCCCGCTCGAGGTCGACCACGCCGTCCGCCTTGCCGCCGGTGTAGCCCGGCCGCCCCCCGGGATCGACATCGGCCAGGCGGAAGCCGTCGCCGACGCGGAGGATGTCTGCCCACCTGTGCGTGTCCATGTGCCCATCCTGTCGAGTCCGGGCCGGTTCCGCACGCCTCTCGCTCAGCGCGGGAGCGGGACCTCGATCAGCTGACGCCCGCCGGAGGGGGTCGTCAGCACCTGGTCGAGGGCCGTGCGCGTGGTCACCCGGTGGTACTCCCACCCGTAGGCGAGCGCGAGCTGCTCCAGCCGCACCGCGTGCGGGGTGTAGAACGCACGGTCGAGATCACGGGTGGGAGCGGAGCCCGCGACCTCGAGGGAATCGAAGATCGTGCCGCCGCCGTCGTTGCCGACGATCACCTGCAGGCGCGGTTCGGTCTCGTCCGGCGGCAGCAGCAGCCCGCCGACGTCGTGCAGGAAGGCGAGGTCGCCCAGCAGCACCCGGGTGACCCCCGGCTCCCCCGCCGCCTGGCTGGCGATCGCGATGCCGGTCGCCGTCGCGATCGTGCCGTCGATGCCGGCGAGACCACGGTTCGCGTGGACCGGCACCTTCTTGCCGCCGAGCACGGCGTCGGCCACACGCACGAGTCGCGACGATCCGAACACGAGCCGATCGTGCGGCCAGGTGGCGCGCCACACGGAGTCGACCAGCAGGGCGCGGTCCAGCGGACGGCGCACCGCCGCGAGCTCGGCCTGCACCGCGTCGCGCCGGGCGGCGGGGTCGATGGACGCCAGGCCGTCCTGATCGGGGGCGTCCTCGCTGAGGTCGACGGCGAGGGCGGCGGAGGCCTCGAGCCAGGCGCCGAGCCACTCGCGGTCGTCCGAACCCTCCGCGACCGACACCGCGGCCGCGGAGAGCGTGCGGTGGTTCAGATTCAGCTCCTCGCCGCCGCGACGGACCGCCACGACGTCGACGTCGGTGCGCGAGAGCAGTGCCGTCACCTCGCGGCTGAGCGTGGGGTGACCGAGCACCACGGCGCGCTCGATACGTCCGCCCAGGTCATCGCGCCGCAGCAGCTCGCGGTACCCGTGCACGATGCGTCGGCCGAAGCGCGCCCCGCTGACGACCTCGGCGATCAGAGGCCACGACCCCGTGTGCGCGATCTCCTCGGCGACCGGGCCGGCGTCGGCACCGGCGATCACGACGGTGCGCGGCCCGCGGGCCAGCACGAACGGTTCCCCCGCGGAGGCACGTGGCGCCTCCCCGGGATGCAGCGGGACCTCCATCGCGGCACCCGAGAGCGGCTCGCGCGAGGGCAGGTTGAGGTGCACGGGACCGGCGACACCGGGCAGGCCGCGCGCGGCCTCCGCCCCGAGGGCGACTGCGACGGCGCGGGCGGCGAGCTCGGACCAGGATGTCGCTGCGTGCTCGACCGGCACCGGCGCGTCGATCACCTCTCGCGCCCAGGCGGCGAACACACCGGGCTGGACGGTCGCCTGATTCGCGCCGACGCCGCGCAGCTCGGGCGGGCGGTCGGCGGTCAGCAGGAGGAGCGGGACGCCGGAGTGGAAGGCTTCCATGGCCGCGGGGAGGAGATTCCCGACCGCCGTGCCGGACGTGCACACAACCGCCGCGGGGACACCGGTCTCGCGGGCGAGCCCGAGCGCGGTGAACCCGGCCACCCGCTCATCGATGCGCACGTGCACGCGCAGAGCACCGGCATTCGCGGCGTGCACGGCGGCGAGCGCGAGCGCCTGCGACCGCGAACCGGGAGAGAGCACGAGGTCACGCACGCCCCGGGCGATCAGTTCCGCGATCAGTGCGGCCGCGGCATCCGACGCCGGAGAGGCGGTCACGCGCGGGGTTCCGGCGCCGTACCCTCGTCGGTCTCGTCGTCGAGACGGGCGAGCTCCTCTTCGAGGCGGCGGATGCGGTCGTCCTGCTCGGTCTTGCTGATGCTCTGCAGGAACGCAGGGTCATCGTCGGGGGCGACCATCCGGATCGTGTCCTTGCCGTTCGCGCGGCGACGGCCGAGCACGAACCAGAGGATGCCGCCGATCACGGGGAGGAGGATGACGATCGCGAGCCAGGCGGCCTTGGGCACACCGCGGTGCCGCGTCGCCGGCTGCACTGCGCAGTCGACGATGCTGTACACCCAGAAGACGGCGGCGAGGAAGCCGCCGACGATCAGTACTCTCGCCACCCCTCCAGTGTATGCACGTTCATGGAGGTCGGCGCCCGATGCGCCCGATGCGCCCGACGTCAGTCGCGATCGATGCGGAGGATGCGGTCGTCCGCCGCGGCGGGATCGCCGCGCCCGTCGGTGTTGTTGGTGAGCATCCAGAGCGAGCCGTCGGGCGCCACGACCGCATCCCGCAGTCGCCCGAACTCCCCCACGTACCACTCGGATGCCGTGGCCGGATCGTCGAGCGGCACGATCCGCAGCCGCTGTCCGCGGAGGTTCGCGATGACGAGGTCGCCGCCGGAGACCGTCATCCCGCTCGGACTCGCGTCGGCCGGAGACCACTGCTGCACCGGATCGATGTGGTCGCCGTCGTCGGCGATGCCCTCCACGATCGGCCAGCCGTAGTTCCCGCCCGGCTCGATCACGTTCACCTCGTCCCAGGTGTTCTGCCCGAATTCGGTCGCGTACATCGTGCCCGCGGCATCCCACGCGATGCCCTGCGGGTTGCGGTGCCCCGAGGTGTACACCGGAGAACCCGCGGTGGGGTTGTCCTCCGGCACCGCGCCGTCGGGAGTCAGCCGGAGGATCTTGCCCGCGAGTGCCTCGGCATCCTGTGCGGCGTCGCGATCGCCGGCGTCGCCGGTCGTCACGTACAGCATCCCGTCGGGACCGAAGGCGATGCGCCCGCCGTTGTGGTTGCCGGCCGCCGGGATGCCGTCGAACACCGACCGGGGCGACCCGAGGTCGAGCGATCCGGGGTCACCGATGATCGGGCGCCGCTCGATGCGGTTCTCGTCCTCGGCCGTGAAGTACGTGTACAGCTCGCCGTCGTGCACCGCGAGGCCCAGGAGCCCGCCTTCGCCGTTCGGCTGGACGCCGTCGATGCGCGCGACCTCGCGCGTGCTCCCGTCGGCGTCGAGTTCGAGGACCCGTGCGCTGTCGCGCTCGCTCACGAGCGCCGTGCCCTCGTGGAAGGCGATCGACCACGGAGCGTCGAGGCCCTCCGCGATCACCTCCACCGCGGGACCGGGCTGCCCGGACGGCGTCGGCGATGACGAACAGGCGGTCAGTGTCAGCAGCGTCGCGGCGACGATCCCCACCGCGGTGCGTCCTCGCTTCGGCATCCGGCACCCCCTTCCCGCTCTCCATCTCACACCGATCGACGGCAGGACGGAAGAGGGCGCGGGGCATCTGTTCCTCTCCCGCACCGTCGACGCCGTCGCTACGCTGAGCGCATGTCAGAGTCTCGACACGCTCCGTCCGCCGTCCTCTCGGTGGCGCGCCGTATCCCGGCGACGCTCACGATGGTCGGGCTGATCCTCGCGGTGGGGATCATCGGGCAGGGGCTGTGGCGTCCATTCGAGGACGATGCGCTGTTCCGCTCCGTGGCGTACGGCCTGCCGAGCTTCGACGCCGGCCGGTGGTGGACGCCGCTGACCGGCACGTTCTTCGTGAACCAGCCGTGGGTGTACGTGTTCACGATCGGCAGCTTCTGGGGCATGGCGTACCTGGAGTACCGCCGGGGGTCGCGGGTCGCCCTCGCCTACTACTGGATCGGTCAGCTGTTCGCGATCTGCGCGACCGCCCTGCTGCTGCTCGTGCTCTCGCGCTTCCCCTGGGAGTGGGCCACGGCGCAGGCGATGGCGCTCGACGTCGGTGCGTCCGGCGGCACGATGGCGTGCATGGCCGCGGCGGTCGGACTCTTCCGCGCACCGTGGCGCGTGCGCGGCTGGCTGATCCTGCTGGGCTTCGTGTTCATCGCGATGCTGTTCTGGGGCACGCTCGCCGATCTCGAGCATCTGCTCGCGGTGCTGCTCGTGCTCGGCGTGGACCGCTCGCTGCGCGTGCGTCGCACGACCGTCCGGGAGCAGCGCCTCATCGCGGTGATGGCCGTCCTGGTGCTGGGCGCGATCGAGATCATCACGGTGCTCGTCCCCACCGACGGCCCCTTCGGCCCGACCGAGTCGGCGTCGGGCGGGTTCATCGACCTCGCGATCGATCTCGTGGTGATCACCGTGCTCGTGAACGGACTGCGCCGCGGTCGGCGGTGGGCCTGGGTGATGGCCCTGCTGCTGGGCTCCTTCAACGTCCTCGTCGGCGCGCTGACGTTCACGCTCATCACGGTCTTCAGCCAGGCGCAGATCGATCTGCGCTGGGACGGGGAGACCGAGCTCGCGCTGGCCAACGGCATCCTCTGGCTGATCGTCCTCGTGTACCTCGTGTGGGTGCGCCGGGCGTTCCGGGCCCGACGGCGATCGACGCTGGGCGCCCCGCCCGCCCCGAGCGTCGACGACGTCAAGGCCGAGCTGCGCACGCACGGCGGCGGCACGCTGTCGTGGATGACGACCTGGGACGGGAACAGCTACGCCCGCGTGACCGGTGGCGTCGTCGCCTACCAGCGGCGCAGCGGCGTGGCGCTCGCGCTCGCGGATCCGATCGGACCGGCGGAGGCCCGCGCCGACGCTGTCACCGACTTCATCCGGACCGCCGAGCAGGCAGGGCTGGTGCCGTGCTTCTTCAGCGCCGACGAGGCCACCCGCGCCGCCGTGCCACCGACGTGGCGCAGCATCGTGGTCGCGGACGACACGATCGTCGACCTGCCGGGGCTGGAGTTCACCGGCAAGCGATGGAACTCCGTGCGCACCTCGCTCAACCGCGCGGGGCGCGAGGAGATGACCTTCCGCATGACCCGGCTCGGCGAGGAGTCGTGGGGCGTGAAGCAGCAGCTGCGCGCGATCTCCGAGGCCTGGGTGGGCGACAAGGACCTTCCCGAGATGCGCTTCACCCTCGGGACGCTGGAGGAGGCGGAGGACCCGGAGGTGCGACTCGCGCTCGCCCTCGCCCCGAACGGTGACGTCGACGGGTTCCTCTCCTGGTTGCCGGTCCACGCCCCGGGCGGCACCGTGCGCGGCTGGACGCTCGACCTGATGCGCCGGCGCGAGGGCGGCTTCGCGCCGGTGATGGAGTACCTCATCGGCTCCTCCGCCAAGCAGTTCTCGGAGGAGGGGGCCGAGATCATGTCGCTCTCGGGCGCTCCGCTCGCGCACGACTACCCGCCGGACGCCGGCGTGATCGCGGCGCTGAGCGAACGGCTGGCCGAGGCGCTCGAGCCCGTCTACGGCTTCGGTTCGCTGCACCGCTTCAAGCAGAAGTTCCACCCGCGCTACGAGACCATGTACCTGCTGTTCCGCGACGAGAGCGACCTGACCCGTATCGGCGGTGCGCTGACCCGGGCGTTCCTGCCGGACGCCACGATCCGACAGTTCGCGGGGGCCGGCCTCGAGCTCGTGCGCGGTGGCGGAAAGGATTGAGCGGGAGGCTCAGACGTCGGGCACCTCGGCCGCCGCGATCGCGATGCCGGCGTCGTCGCGGATCTCGAGGCGGGCGACGTCTTCCCGCAGCACCGCCGCGTTGACCCGGCAGTGGATCGCCACGGGCGAGCCGAGCATCTCCCCCGCGGAGAACTCGGAGCCGTCGGTCCCGATGAAGACGATCGCGTAGGTCGCGCCCACCTCGAGTCCCGTCGCGTCGAGCACGGCTTCCGTGCCCCAGGTGTGGGCGACGAGATCCGCATCGATGGCGGTGCCGTCCGAGGCATCGCGCACCTCGACCGGTTCGACCGCGCCCAGCGTGCCGGGCGGGCCGGTCGGCGGTGCGGAGAGGGCGGCGGGCACGAGGAGCCCCACGCCCAGACCGATGCCGACACACGCGGCGGCTCCGAGCATGCCGACCACCCAGCGAGACGGTCGGCGCACGGGAACCGCCGATGCCTCGGGGGCATCCGATGCCGGGGCGGGTGGCACGGCAGTCGGCGGAGTGCTCATGGCCGATGCCGTCGCGGCGAGCCCGTCGGCGTCGAAGAGCGCGCGCAGCCGGTCGCGCAGGGCGTCGTCGGGGGCGACCTCGGTCCACGTCGCCTCGGCTTCGGTCAGCCGGGCGGCCACCCCGCGCAGGCTCGCGATCTCCTCGGCGATCCCGGGGTGGAGCCGGCGGAGCGCGTCGAGCTCGGCCTCCTCCTCCGGGGACAGCTCCCCCGCCACCGCCGCGGCGATGAGCTCCGAGATCCGTTCGTCACTGATGTCCATCAGATTCCTCCGATCCGTCGAGGTGGCCCCGCAGTGCACGAAGAGCATGGAACGCCCGGGTGCGCAGCGTCGCTACCGGGACCCCGGTGGCGTCGGCGACCTCCCGATACGTGCGCCCCTCGACGTGGACGGCGACGATCACCTGCCGATGGGCGGCGCTGAGCCGTGCCAGCCCCTCGGTGATCTGCAGCCGCTCCAGCGGATCCGGATCCGTGGCCGGATGCTGTTCCAGCTCCTGTTCGCCGCCGATCCGCGGCATCCGCCCCCGCGCGCGGAACGCGTCGGCGATCACGTTGCGGGCGATCGCGAACAGCCAGGTGCGCTCGGAGGACTTCGCCGGGTCGAAGCTCTCGCGCGAGCGCCACGCCCGCAGGAAGGTCTCCTGCACGCAGTCCTCGGCGAGGGGGCGGTCACGCACGGCGTTGACGGCGAACCCGAGCAGGGCCGAGCCGTGCAGATCGAAGGCCCGCGTGGCGTCGAATCGCGCGGACCGCTCTGCCGGATGCTCCATCACGCTCCCTGAATGCCCCTGGGCGAACCCCGTCATGGTCGGCACGCTCCCCTCAGGTTAGGCCGTCGGCTCGCGGATCGAGAACCTGCAGGGTGTACGGCGTGATCGTCGCGGGTGTTCATCCGGAAAGAGAATTCCGTGCGCGATGAACGGAACGGATGCGCGGGGCGTATCCCCCGGCAACGGATGCATCGGGCATCCGCATCGAAAGGGCGCGACATGTCGAAAAGAACCTCCGCACGCACTCTCACCCTCGGCGCGGTCGCCGCGGTCGGACTCCTCGCCGTCGCCGCACCCGCGCACGCCGAGACCGAGGTGCCCGAGCCGTCCTCATTCACCAGCGCCTTCACGGTGATGGCCACCCCCGATCAGGTCGTCAACGCCGACGGCGTCGCGACTCCCGGCCAGGACGGCGCGACCGGGACCTTCACGTTCCGCATCAATTCGGAGCTCGAGGTCATCTGCTACGACATCACGCTCGACGGCGTCTCGGGTGACTACGAGAGCCCCGCCAAGACCGCCACGCACATCCACCAGGCGCAGGCCGGGCAGCCCGGGCCGCCCCGCATCGCCTTCCCCAACCCGGCTCCGATCGGCGACGGGCCGCGCACGAGCTCCGGCTGCCTGCAGGGACCGTTCACCACCGGAGTGATGGTGGACGGCGTCGACACCGGGACCGATTTCTCACTCTCTCAGATCGAAGACGACCCGAGTGGCTTCTCGGCCGACTCGCACACCGTCGCCTCGCCCGCCGGCGTGGTCCGCGGACAGCTCACGAGCGTTCCCGTCGGTGGCGTCCCCACCGGCGGCGGCGGTACCGCGGAGACGGGGATGAACGCCGCCGGCGTGTCGATCGCCGCCGTCGGCGTCGCCGGAGCGCTCGCCGGCCTCGGCGTCATCGCCCACCGCCGCCGGGCCGACGCCCGATGATGACCCGCTCGCGGACTCCGATGCATCCTGCCCCCGGGGTGCGTCGGTCCGCGAGCGTGGCACTGGCGCTCGTCGCGCTGGTGCTGACCGCATGCACTTCGGCGCCCGGGTCGCCCGGATCGACCCGGGCGCCGGAGCCCTCCGCGCCCCCCGCCGCGTCGGCGCCCGCGACGACACCCGTCGCGGAGCCGATCGCCCGTGGCCTTCCCCCGCAGCGCGTGCACATCCCCGCGCTCGCGCTCGACATGCCGCTGATCGATCTCGGCATCGCACCGTCCGGGCAGATGGAGGCGCCGAGGGACTACGACGAGGTCGGATGGTTCACCGGCGGCGGGCGCCCGGGAGGATACGGCCCCACGGTGATCGCCGGGCACGTCGATTCCCCCACGGGCGCCGCCGTGTTCTTCCGGCTGAAGGAGCTCACGGCCGGTGACGTCGTCGAGGTGACCGACGCCGAAGGCACGAGTTTCCGCTACACCGTCACGACGGTCGCCGACTACCCGAAGTCGGCCTTCCCCACCGCGGAGGTCTTCGGCGCGGTGGCCGCGGACGAACTGCGCCTGATCACGTGCGGCGGCGTGTTCGACGCCGCCGCCGCGTCGTACACGGAGAACAGGGTCGTCTACGCCGTCCGGGCACCGGTCTGACGGGAGCCACCGGCGTTCAGGAGTCGCGGGGCGGCCGCCGCAACTGCTTGACGTCGGTGCGCCGCTGCTTCGCCTTCAGCCGACGCTCTTTGGAGCCGCGGCTCGGCTTCGTCGGCCGCCGTGAGGGCGCGGGCGGCCGCAGGGCATCGGCCACCAGCTCGACCAGTCGCGCCCGTGCCGCGTCGCGGTTGCGCAGCTGCGCACGATGCTCGGATGCCGCAATCGTCAGGACCCCGGCGACCAGCCGGCCGTCGAGCCGGTCGAGGAGCCGTTCGCGCTGACTCGGCGACAGCGCCGCGGAGCCGGCGGCATCCCACACGAGTTCGACGCGGGAATCGGCGGTGTTCACGCCCTGGCCTCCCGGGCCGGACGACCGGGAGAACCGCCACGAGAGCTCCGACTCCGGGATGGTCAGGCCCGCCGAGACTCGGAGACCGGGGCGGTGGGAGGCAGGCATGTCTCCATCATCCTCTGTGCGTGCGACGGACCGCCGCCACCGCGATCGCTGCGGCCCCGAGGACCACGGCGGCGATCAGGAGAGACGGCCCGCTCCCGAGTCGATGAGCGGTCGCGCCGACCACCGCTCCTCCCGCGAGAGCACCCCAGAGCAGCAGCGGACGCTGCCAGGCGGAGGGGGATCGCCCCGACGCCCGTGCCGCGATCGCCAGGCCGAGGCTCACGAGCGTGCCGGTGGCGTAGGTGATCGCCACCCGCGCGCGTCCCTCCGAGAGGTACAGCGTGTTGAGCGCGCCCATCGCCGCCGCGAGGAGCAGGAACCGCCACGGGCCGTCGGGGAGGAAGGCCGCCAGCGCGGCGCTCATCGCGACCGCGGTGGCCCCGGCCGCCATCGCCGCGGCACGGCGTCGACCGTCGCGGCCGATGAGCGCGCCGGCGGTCACACCCGCGACGAACGCCGCGACCAGGGACAGCGGCAGCAGAGCAGCCGCCACCCCCTGCTCCGCGACGTCGACACCCGCCTGGGTGGAGTTGCCGCTCATGAACGAGACGAACAGGCCTCCTGTGTCGATGAACCCCACCGCATCCACATAGCCCGCGATGCCGCTGAGCAGCACCGACAGGAACAGACCCCGACGCGTCACGTCTCTCATGTCATGACCTTACGTCTGCGTCCGATCCCCGAGACCGGCGGGGGTGGATGCGACATCCGAGTTGGACGCGACGGCGGGAGTCGAACCCGCAACGCCGTCAGGTATGAGCTGAGGCCCGGGACCGCCCGGATCGCCGCGATGGGGTCGACGCTACCGGGACGCGATGCCGAGCACCAGCATCGCCCCCGGTGGTGACGGTATGGGTCGGCAGATGACCCCGGGTGTCACGCGACGGCGACGGCGACGGACCGAGGGATCCCGCCTGCGGCGGCGGTCCGGTTCAGCGGCGGAGGGAGTCGTGGAACGGGTTCGGCTCGAGCGTGACGTCCGTGGAGGCATCCGTCCAGGTGTCGGCGACGCCCGAGCGACCGCGGCGGCGCAGTGCGGCGAGCGCCGCCGTGGCCGGAACGCCGAGGGTGAGAGCGAGACCGCCCGTGACCGTCCGGTCCTCCGCGCCCAGCACGCTCGCCCGCTGCCAGGCCTCGTGCAGAGACCCGCCGCGGGCGACCGGCACGCGCTTCGCCGGCAGGGCGCCCGCACGGCGCAGCGCGACGAGCTGCTCGACGCGTTCCCACCAGGTCGCATGCGCATCGGGGTGGAAGTAGTTGTCGCGCAGCCAGTCCGGGTGCGGATGCCGGAAGCGCCCGGCCACGACCTCGCTGCGCCCGCCCAGCAGACCACTGCCGACGAACACCGTGTTCAACAGGCTCTTGCTCACGCCGAACGAATCGAGCGCGATCACCGGGATACCGAGCGCCGTGGCCTCGATCGCCGCCGTCGAGCTCACGGTCACGAGCCCGGCGGCGCTCTCCAGCGCGGTGGCCATCGACTCGTACGAGACCACGAGGTTCTCCGGGCGCCGGGTCGGCAGCAGCTCGGTGTAGGGGGTGCGCTCGAGGTGCGTCTCCGACTCCCCCGGCCGCGATCGCAGCTTGATCACGACCCGCCGGGTGGGGTCGGCCTCCGCCGCGCGCACCAGCATCGATGCGATCTCCCCGCGCTCCTCGCGCCCGACCGGCACGAGGGCCTGAGCCGCGAACACGATGTCGGTGGCGGGCGGGCGCACCGGGGTCGGTGGCTCCGGCAGGGGGCGCTCCGGACGCTCGACGAGCGCGAGGCCGCTGCGGCGACCCGAGACGGCGTCGATGCGGAGTTGTTCGGGGCGCAGCATCCGCTGCCGTCTCCGCGCGAACGGCAGGGTGGCGAGCGCAGTCGGCACCGAGACGCCGATGCGGCGTCCCAGCTCCTCGAACGCCCGGGCCTCGCGGTGCGAGTGGACGATCATCAGGTCGGTGTGCCGGCGGTACTCCAGAGCTCCGCGCTGGGCGGGGATCGCCATGCCGGGAAGTCCGGAGATCGTGACGGGGCGATGCGAGAGGGCGTCGATCACCCGGCCCATCAGGCGCACGAACGGTCCACGGCCGGCCAGCAGCACCACGTCGGGGCGCTGCCCCTCCAACCAGGCGAGGGTCTCGGCGAAGCGCACCCGCGTGACCTGCTCCGGCAGCATCCCCGTGCCCGCGAGCGCGGTGCGCTGCTGCTCGGCACTCGCGACCAGCGGCGTGCGCACCAGCAGCAGATGCGATCGGATGCCGGGAACGCCGCCGAGCAGCGAGGCGGCCCACTTCACGAACGAATCGGCGTCCGCGATCGCGACCACGCGCAGCCCGTCTCCACCCCTCATGCCGCCTCCTCGCCCCGCGCCGCGGTCGTCATGCCGAGACGCGACGCAGCTTCGCCATCGGGGCGCGCTCGCTGTCGAACACGCGCTTCACCCCGTCGCCGAGCGCCGTCTCGATCACCCGGATGTCGCGCACGAGGTGCTCGATGCCGGCGGGTTCGAGCGAGGCCGCGTGATCGGAACCCCACATCGTGCGGTCGAGGGTGATGTGGCGTTCGACCGCGACGGCGCCGATCGCGACCGCCGCGAGCGAGATCTGCAGACCGCGCTCATGACCGGAGTATCCGACGGGGATGCCGGGGTAGCGGTCACGCAGGGTCGCGATGGCGCGGAGGTTGGCCTCCTCCGGCTCGAGCGGGTAGGTCGAGGTGGCGTGCATCAGCACCACGCGGTCGGTGCCGAGTGTGTCGAGCGCCCGATCGATCTGCGCAATGGTCGACATGCCGGTCGACAGGATCACGGGCTTGCCGGTGGCGCGCAGCGCCTGGAGCAGCTCGGTGTCGGTCAGGCTCGCGGAGGCGACCTTGTGCGCCACGACGTTCAGGTCCTCCAGGAACGCGACGCTGGGCACATCCCAGGGTGACGCGAACCAGTCGAGTCCCTGCAGCGTGGCGTGGTCGCCGATCGCGACGTACTGCTCGCGATCGAACTCGACGCGGCGACGGTAGTCGAGGTAGCTCATGGTGCCCCACGGGGTCTCCCGCGGCACGTCACGCATGTGCTCCGGTGTGGAGATCTCGGGGGTGCGCTTCTGGAACTTCACGGCGTCGGCTCCGGCACGGGCCGCGACGTCGATGAGGCGCTTCGCGATCTCGACGTCGCCATTGTGGTTCAGGCCGATCTCCGCGATCACGTAGGCCGGGTGGCCTCCGCCGATCACGCGCGATCCGATGCTGACAGTCATGGTTCCTCCGGTCGTCGAGCGGTCGGGAAAGCCCCGCTCCTCCTGAGTACGCGCCGTGGGTGAACACCACGCGACCGGAGGATGACCGGCATCGGTCAGCTCGACAACACCCGTTCGATCAGCTCGCGCACCGCACCCTCGCCGCCCCGTCGGCGCAGCACGACGCGCGCGTGCTCCCGCACCCGCGGGTGCGCGTTCGCCACCGCGATCGGCCAGCCGACGATGCGCATCGCGGGGAGGTCGTTGACGTCGTTGCCGAGGTAGGCGATGTCGGCGAGCGGGATGCCGGCGTCCTCCGCCCAGTCGCGCAGAGCGGCCTCCTTGTCGGCGATGCCGTGCAGCACCGGCACGCGCAGCTTGTCGGCGCGTGCCCGCACCACCGGGTTGACCTCGGTCGAGAGGATCAGCATCGGCACACCAGCGGCGCGGAGCAGCGAGACGCCCATCCCGTCCTCCCTGCTGACGCGCACGCGCTCACCACCGCCCGCGTCGATGATCGCCGTGTCGTCGGTGTGCACGCCGTCGAAATCGGTCACCACCGCGCGCACGGGGATCGCGGACGGCACGTCGTGCCGCGCGGCCAGCGCCCGGGCGATGCCGAGCTGCTGTTCGTCGTCGATCTCGATCGCGGTCCACTCCGGCACCTCGGCGATGCGGACGCGGCCGAAGAAGCGGTGGATGCTCGCGCGGAAGCCCTCGACGCCGAACACGTAGAAAGCCCCGGTCTCGAGATGATGCGGCGCTCGATCCTGCCGACGCGGACGGTGGGCGGCGTCGTGGTCGACCGCGACCGCCTCCCCGTCGTCACCGCGTCGCCACAGGAATCCGTACGACTCGACGGCGGAGAACACGCTGTCCGCGCGGCCCGACCGCACCTCGCGCACGGCGGCGGCGAGCGCGTCGGTGGGGATGAACGGTGACGTCGCCTGCAGGAAGGCGACGACCTCGAACGGCTCCCCGCGCCGGGAGAGCTCGTCGAGCGCATGGAGGATCGCGCTCTCCGACGACGCGGTGTCACCCGCGAGCTCGTCCGGGCGGCGGATGACGGTGGCGCCGGCCGCCACGCTCACGGCCGCGATCTCGGCGTCGTCCGTCGAGACCACCACGAGGTGGATGCCCTCGGCGGCGCGCGCCGCATGGATCGCCCGCTGTACGAGCGGCACCCCTCCGACCGTCTGCAGGTTCTTGCGCGGCACCCCTTTCGACCCGCCGCGGGCCGGGATGATCGCCACGGTGCGGCGCGCCGCCGGGTCGGACGTCATCTCAGTGCCGGTCGTCTCGCTCGTCGTCTCGGTGCTCATCGTCTCGGTGCTCGTCGTCATCATCGTCCTCGAATCGCTCGCCATGCTCGTGTCGCCCGCCGCCGCGCGCCCCTCGCCGTCAACCGCCACTCCTCGACACGACCGGTCCCGCCGGTGGACCGCAGCGCCCGGTGCAGCGGACCTTCGGCGGGCGCGCCGGGCAGCCGCAGGGCCGCCAGACGCTCCGGGGCGAAGTAGCGGTCGCGCTCACCGGCGTCCAGCCCGTCCAGGAACCGCTCCGCGCGGCCTCGGAGGTGCCCCGCGATCTCGGGCTGCATCGCGTATCCGATCGCATCCACGAGCTGCTGCAGACGCGCGGGGTCGGTGTACGGGGTGTCGGCCCGCGTGAGGGCGTCGACGATCGCCATCGGCACGCGGTTGCTGTTCTCGAACCGGGTGAGTCGGCGCTGCATCGACGCCAGGCCGCTCGCCCCGATCGGGGTGTCGAACAGCGCACGGACCGTGGGCAGCGCGGTCGAGAACCCGGCGACCACGGCCACGGCATCCACCCGCTGCGCGAGCACCTCCGCGGCGAGCGCCCCCCGATACTCGACGAACTCCCGCCTCTGCGACAGCGCCCGCTCGCGAACTGCGTGGGTGAGCTGCGGCGGGGCCGCCGGATGCGGTTTGAAGACGATGCGCGTCGGCGACCAGCTCGCGGCCCGGTCGATCAGGTCGCGCTGCAGGGAGATCTCCTCCCGCGGCGTCATCAGGCCGAGCGCCGAGAGGTACTGGCCGAGGACGAGCGCGGTCGGGGTGCCGTCGTCGAGCGGATGGCCGTGGTCATCGGTGACCGGGGCGCCGTGATCGGTCTCGAGCAGCACGCGGCGGAACGCCTCCGGCGACACCGCGAGCGTCTCCGCACCGGTTCCACCGACGAGCGGCCGCACACCCGGCACCACGTCGGCGTGCACGACCCGGGTGATGCGCGCCGACACCGGGTGCCCCAGCGCGACGCGCATCGGCGAATACGTCATCAGGCCGTCGCCGATGATCGTCAGGCGCGCGCGGGGGAAGATCGACATCAGCGTGCGCGCGGGCGCGACCTGGGGGCTCTGCACGAGGAGCTCCAGGTCGTCGTGATCGATGCCCCACGCCCGGGTGAGCAGGCGCTCGAGCAGGGGCAGATCTGCCGGCGCGGGCTCCCAGGCGCTCGGATGCAGCGGCCCGAGCAGGGCGCCGAGGTCCTCGATCCGATCGAACCGCTCGCGGAGGGTCTGCAGTGCCGGGTCCGCCCCGACGCCGACCACGGTCTCAGGAACCCGGGCCGAGACGAACGGCACGAGCACACGCTCGCCGCGGGCGCCGTCGCCTCGGAGCTGCGCGTCGATCGCGGCCGCCGCGGTCGCGAGCCCGTAGGCGCTGTGCACGGCGAAGAGCTGCGTCATGCGCCGTGCCCTGCCTGTCGCAGCGAACGCGCGAGCACCCGACGACGCGGCCCGTCCAGACGGCGGACGGCCGCCGCCACCTGATCCTCGGGGAGCCGACCCAGCAGTGCGCGGATGCCGGAGCGCATCTCGGCACGCAGCTCCGGCCGCATGCGGCGCGACCGCACGAGGTGGTGCGAGCTGAGCGCGAGCGCCGTCCAGACCGCCTTGGGGAGGAACCGCGGCGCCTCGGCATCCTGCTCCACGAGATCGACCACCGCGGTCATCGCCCGGGCGAAGTCGAGCTGACGCCGATCGCGCACCTGGGTGAGCGAGCCGGTCACCCCGCGGCGATACAGCAACGCGGGGGCATCCACGACGGCGAAGGACTCCGCCTGCAGATGCAACCGCCAGATCCACGGCCGATCCTCGGCCGTGAAGAGTCCGGGCGGGAACTCCGCCAGTCCGCGCTCGAGCACGCGGCGGTGGAAGATCCCGGCCCAGGCGAACGGATAGTCGACCATCGTGGTCTCGGTCTCCGGCAGGATCGCCTGGCGCGGGGGGACGAGTCGCTCCCGCCACGGATGCGGCGCCCGCACGAGTGTCCGAACGCCGTCGCGCACCGTCACGTGGTCCGTGCGGAGGAAGTCGGCGCCGAGCTCCCGCAGGCGCGCACTGAGCACCGCCAGCCTCTGCGGCTGCATCCAGTCGTCGCCGTCCAGGAAGCAGAACGCCTCGCCCTCGACGTGCGCCAGGCCCTGGTTGCGGGCGCTGGCCAGACCGCGCGGCTCGGCGTTCACGAGCACCTCGGCGTGCGGGAGCCGGTCGGCGAAGCGCCGCATCAGGTCCCCTGTGTCATCCCCGGATCCGTCGTCGATCGCCACGAACTTGAGCGCCGCCGGGTCGTCGAACTGGCGGGCGAGCGTCGCGAGGGTGGTGGCGAGGTAGGCGCCGGCGTCCTTGGCAGGAACGATGACGGTGACGAGGGGGCTGCGCACGGATCTCCCGGGGGTGGCGGTGACCCGCATGCTCGCAGGCGTTCGTGGCCGGACGGGAACCCCGAGGTGAACGCGGGGTGTCCTGGTCGGCGGCCCGTCGCGGATCGGCGACGATGGACACATGCTCCGGTTCGGTGGGTCGTGGTGGCGGCCGATGCGACGGGGGCGGCGCGACACCGCCGACCTCCGGTGGTTCACCGCGCGCGCCTGGACCACCCGGTGGTACCCGCAGGGCATCGACATCGGCTCCTGGCGGGGACGCCGCACCCTCGCGGTCAGCTGGTTCCGGCAGGACAAGGCGAACGCGCATCTCGCGTCCCGCGTCGTCCTGATCGATCCCGAACGCCCCCGGCACCTCGATGTCGCTCTCGCGTTCACCGATGAGGAGGGCCGGCTGCAGCCCGCCCCCATCCACACCGGGGGACTCGCCTGGTTCGACGACCGGCTGTTCGTCGCGGCCACCGGGCAGGGCATCTGGGAGTTCGATCTCGGCAGTGTCCGCCGCATGCGGGGGTCTCTCGCCCGGCGCCTGCGCGGCGCCTCCCGCTTCGGGCTGCCGAGGACCGCGCTCGTGGCGGTGCGCTCTCGCGTGCATCCGCTCGCGCTGCGGTGCTCCTTCCTCGGGCGTGTCTTCGACGACGACGGCACGCCGCTGCGCCGCGTCCTGATCGGCGAGTACCGCACGGACGACCAGGGGCGGATCGCGGAGTTCTCGATTCCCGACGGGCCGGACGACGCCTTCGAGGAGCACGACCGCTTCTCCCCCGGCATCCCCCGCATGCAGGGGGTCGTGCGGTGGGGCGATCAGCCGTTCGTGTCGCAGTCGAACCTGATGCGACCCGGCCGGCTGTGGACCGGCAGCCGCGAGGCCCTCACGCCGCACGCCGTTCCCCTCCCCGTGGGGTGCGAGGATCTGGCCCTCGATCCGGACGCCGACCTGCTGTGGACGCTCGGCGAGCACCCCCACCGGCGCGTGGTGCGGGGCATCCCCTTTGCCGTCCTCGGCCTCGACCGGGTCCCGCGGGAGCGCGCCTAGACTGAGAGGGTGAAGCCCGCACCTCTCCTCGTCTACTCCGTGCTGCGACTGCTGGCGTTCCTGGTCCCCCTCGCGATCCTCTGGTTCTTCTTCCCGATCTTCCGCGAGTTCTGGTGGTTGGCCGCGATCTTCTCCGCGCTGATCGGCACCAGCGTCTCGATGCTCTTCCTGCGCCGCCCGCTGTCCGAGGCGTCCACCGAGCTCCACGAGCGTCGTCGCCGCCGGGAGACGACGGGTCAGGCGGACGCCGCCGCCGAGGATGCCGTGGTCGACGCCGGACCTGTGGCCGAGGCCGGACCTGTGGCCGAGGCGGGACCTGTGGCCGAGGCGCCGTCGACACCGGAAGACCGCCCGAAGAACTGACTCCCGCCGTCGTCGATCCGCTGCCGTCGGCCCAGGGGCGGCTCAGCCGACGAAGGCCCAGAACAGCGCACCGGCGTACAGCAGCGCCGTGAGCGAGGTGAGCGCCAGAGCGATGACGAGTTCCTTCGGCAGTCGATACGTCCACACGATCAGCACGGCCGGAAGAGCGGAGAGCAGCGCCAGGAGCGACAGCCACGCGATCGGGAACAGCAGGGCGAGGAAGGCCGCGATGCCGAACGGCGCGAGGATGAACAGGGTGAACAGCACCCGGGTCGCCCGGCGCCCGATCAGCACCGTGAGGGTGCGCTTGCCCACCGCGCGATCCTGATCGATGTCACGGAGGTTGTTCGCCAGCAGCACGGCGCACGCGAACAGCCCGGCCGCGATCGCGCCCAGCCACGCCTGCTGCGGGAGCTGGAAGACCTGCACCCAGGTCGTGCCGAGCGTGGCGACGAGTCCGAAGAACACGAAGACGAACACCTCGCCGAGGCCGGCGTACCCGTAGGGGCGCTTGCCGCCGGTGTAGAACCACGCCGCGACGATGCAGGCGGCACCGACGGCCAGCATCCACCACTGCTCGGTGCGCACGACGATCGCGATGCCGACCGCCGCGGCGAGCGCGAAGAAGACGAGGGCGATGATCAGCACGGTGCGGGGAGACACGCGCCCGGATGCCGTGAGCCGGGCGGGCCCCACCCGGACCGCGTCGGTGCCGCGGATGCCGTCGCTGTAGTCGTTGGCGAAGTTCACGCCGATCTGCAGCAGCACCGCGACCGCGAGGCAGGCGAGCGCGATGACCCAGTGGAACTCCGGGCCGGTGCTGCGGGCCGCACCCGTGCCGATCAGGACCGGTGCGACGGCCAGCGGCAGCGTGCGCAGGCGGGCCGCGCCGATCCAGTCGCCGACCGTGACGGGACCCGCTTCGATCACGGGCTGCCGGGCGGGGTTGCCGCTGGCCCGCTTCGCGGGATTGCCGCTCACGCGGGCCGTGCTCTTCTTGCTCTTCGACGATGCTGCCACGCAGGGAATCCTACTGGGGACGGCGAGGAGGGCCCTTCGACCGGGCCGAGGAACGGGCTGGGATGCGGAGCCCGTCGATGCGTCAGGGGTTCGGGTTCGAGTCCTTGCCGTCGAGCCACAGCGTGTCGGATGCGTCGCCGTGCGCGCCGCTCCTGCCGACGTGCGTGTCGCTGATCTTCGGCCCCTTGAGGATCACGTGCACCATGGCCTGCGCGTGACCGTGGCCGAGACCGTACTCCTCCTTGAGCCAGTTCAGGACGACCGTGGACTTCGTCGTCTCGTCGAAGCCCTGCTCCTTCGCGAGTGCGATGAACTGCCGCGGGGTGAGTCCGGTCTGGGTCTCGACCTTGTCGAGGTACGCCTGGAACGACATGGTGTCTCCTGTCGAGCGATGGGACTGTCGCTCGCGAGGCTACTCCACCGGGAGGATCGGCCGGTGCTCGTAATAGGTCTGCAGGACGACGGTCGTGCGGGTGCTGACGTTCGCGGCGGTACGGATGTCGCGCACGAGCTCCTCGAGCGCACGGGGCGAGGCGACCCGGACGAACAGCATGTAGCTGGCGTCGCCGGCGATCGAGTGGCAGGCCTCGATCGCGTCGAGATGTTCCAGCAGCTCCGGAGCGTTGTCGGGCTGGGCAGGGTCGAGCGGGGTGATCTCGATGAAGGCGGAGAGCGGCGTTCCGACCAGTTCGGGGTCGAGGATGGCACGGTACCCCGTGATCACGCCACGGGCCTCCAGGCGGCGCAGACGGGACTGGACGGCCGAGACCGAGAGGCCGACGGCATCCGAGAGGTGGGAGAGCGTCGCGCGTCCGTCACGGGCGATCTCCGCGACGATCGCGCGGTCGACAGAATCATCCATGGATGTAAGATTACCGTGAGTATTTCGTTATGACCGGAAAATTTCCGGCATGCCGCGCGATCGGAGGTCCCGATGTCCATCATTTCCGCCAACAGCTCCGCTGCACAGGCCATCGTCGGCGAACCCGAGGTCGTCGAGGACGCGTCGGTCGCCGAGCAGTCCGCCGCCTGGGCGCAGCTGAAGGATGCCGCGATCGCGATCCGCGAGCTGCAGATCAAGGACGGCTCGATCCCGGACGCCGCGCACCACGACGACGCCCGCACGCTCGTCGCGACGATCACCGCCGGCATCCGCGCGCTCGCCCCCGCCTTCCCGCACGACGCCGAGTACCTCGCGGCATCCGTCGTCGACTTCGACCGCTGGGCGGCCGCGGACTTCGGCGTGCCGGACTTCCTCGACTCCCTGCTGGCGTTCCAGCCGCAGCAGCACCGCATCGACGGCATCCGCCACC
This sequence comes from Microbacterium sp. TW_SC_2, assembly GCF_055361165.1. Taxonomy (NCBI): domain Bacteria; kingdom Bacillati; phylum Actinomycetota; class Actinomycetes; order Micrococcales; family Microbacteriaceae; genus Microbacterium; species Microbacterium sp. TW_SC_2. The sequence continues at coordinate 2,660,687 of NZ_CM143952.1, forward strand.
TCGTCGTGTTCCCGATGTACACGCAGAACGGTTCGAGCGACCGCCTCGTCGAAGCGCTCATCGTCGAGACGATCTGGCCGGAGTTCATCGCCGCGCTCGAGGCCGGCGACTACGGCAACAAGCTGTTCGTCTCGCTGCGACTGGTCGACTTCACGCCTGGTTACGACACGAACTCGGCCGTGCTGTTCCCCGAGACCGTCGCGATGCGCGAGATCCCGAGCTTCACCTGGGGCGCGATCTTCCAGGACCGCGAAGCCGCGCGCTACCGTCGTGTCACTCGTGCCGCCGCGGAGATCACGAAGCTCGAGCTGCCCGAGCAGGCGGCGGCGATGCTCGACGATCAGGCGCTGACCGAGCGCGCGTTCGTGATGTGGGACATCATCCACGACCGCACGCACATGCGCGGCGACCTGCCGTTCGACCCCTTCATGATCAAGCAGCGCATGCCGTTCTTCCTGTACTCGCTGGAGGAGCTGCGGTGCGATCTGACCGCGTTCCGCGAGTCCGTCCGGATCCAGCGGACGTTGTCGGCACGCGTCGAGGCGGGCGATACGCTGACGGCCTCCGAGCGGGAGATGCTCGAGCATGCACCGCTCGTGCAGTACGCCGTGATCTTCGACCGGATCTTCCGCTTCGCGATCACCGGATCCCGGGTGCGCAACTACGACGGGCTGGGCGGCCAGCTGCTGTTCGCGTGGCTGCACCAGCGCGGAGTGCTGCACTGGACCGACACCGCGCTCGCCTTCGACTGGGACGGCGTCCCCGACGCCGTGGTGGCCCTCGGCGATGCGATCGACGAGCTGTACTGGCGCTCGATCGACCGCCCGAAGACGGCGCACTGGCTGGCGGCGTACGACCTCGTGCGCAGCGTGCTGACGCCGCACCCCGCGTCGAACTGGGCGCGCGGACTGTCCGACGAGATCCTCTCGGGGGCGCCGAAGGGGTACACCGACGCGGTGCTGGATGACGAGTTCCCGCTGTCGATGTTCTTCGAGGCACTCGACAAGAAGATGAAGCCCGTGATCGAGTCGACGGTCGGCATCCGCGGGACGGACGACTGAGGTGAGGCTCCGCCCTTCGCCGGTCGGCCCCTCTGTGTGCGAGCCACCCCTCTTTGTGCGTGCACAAAGGGACGGCTCGCACACAAGGGGGTGGCTCGGTGATGAGTGAGCCACGCACCGTCGTGCTCGCGGGAGCGACCAGCACGTCGGGACTCACGGTCGCCCGCGCACTCGGGGAGGCAGGTGCGCGCGTGATCGCGACCGGGCGCTCCGCGGAACGTCTGCAGCCCCTGCGGGAGGCCGGAGCCGAGGTCGAGGTCGCCGACGCCACATCGCTCTCCGAGATGACCGCACTCGCCGCCCGGCTCGGCGCCGTCGACGCGGTGATCCCGTTGGTGGGCGGCTGGCGGGGCGGCGGCGGGCTCGCCGGACAGTCCGACGACGACTTCGCCGCCCTTCTGCCCGCCCTCGCGGCCGTGCGCGCGACGAGCCGTGCGTTCGACGCGGCGCTGCAGGCCTCGGATGCCGGGCGCTTCGCGATCGTGTCGTCGACGGCGGTCGCCCGTCCCCTCGCCGGGGGCGCGAACTACGCCGCGGTCAAGGCCGCGAGCGAAGCCTGGACCCGCGCGGTCGCCCACGGCTTCGCGAAGGCCGCCCGCGACGGCGGCGCGCCCCTGCGCGCGGCCTCCGTGGTCTTCCGCGCGAAAGCGCTCGATCCCGCGACGCTCACCCCCGCCCTGCTGGCCCTGTGGGACACGGATGCTGCGGAGCTCAACGATCGGATCATCGAGCTCGCCTGACCCCTAGGCGCGCGGCTCCGGGAACTCCGGGGGCTGACCGCGCACGGGAGGCGGAGCCTCCAGCACGCGGTCCTCGGGGCGTCGCTCGCTCGCGCGCTCCGCGCCGCGGGCTGCGTGAACGCCGTCACTTCCGCCACCGCCCTCGCCGCCCTCACTCCCGGCACCCTGAGGCTCGGCACCGTCGCGGTCGGCGCCCGGCTGCTGGACAGGGGCCTGGGCGTACAGATCGGTGAGCTGCCGGTACGACTTCGTGAAGAACGCGAGCGTCGCGACGACCACCATCACGAGTCCGGCGAACAGACAGATCAGAGCGATGCCACGCGCCTCCCCCTCGCCCAGCAGCCACCCCCACTGACGCTGACCCTCGGCCGTGCGCATGTACGGGATGATCAGGAACTCGGCGATCGGGGCGATCAGGAACGCCGTGATCGGAGCCGCCGCGGCCTCCATCGCCGCCGCCACGCCGAAGACACGGCCCTGCCGCTCGAACGGCACGACCTTCTGGATGACCGTCTGCTCGGCCGCCTCGACCGGCGGCACGAGGGCCATGTAGATCCACATGCCGATCACGTACAGCGGCCACCACTCGCGGAGCATGAACACCGAGCCCAGCAGCCCCATCGCGATCACGACCAGGAGCATCGTGCGCATCGGCTTCCTGCCGAGGCCGAACTTCGCCACCAGCGCGCCGCCGATCAGGAATCCCGTCGAGGCGAACGCCAGCGCGAATCCCCACATCTGGGCATCGAACAGCGTCAATCCGTACGGGTCCATCAGCGCCATGTAGACGCCGCCGATCAGGTTGTTGAACGTCGAGAAGATGATGAGCGCGAACAACCCGGGCGCGAGCCGGATCGCCCGCACACTGCCCCGGAAGTCGAGGGCGTTCTTCGCCTCCGGCTCGGCCTCCGGCTGCCCCTCGGGAATGCGGATGAACAGCAGATGCACGAAGGTCACGACCATCGCGGCGATCGCGATCACGAGCGTCCACCCCATGCCGAGGAATCCGATCGACAGCCCCGAGAAGACGCTCGTGACGAGGAAGGCCAGCCCCTGCACGGTGCCGACGAGACCGTTGGCGTTGGCGCGCCTCTCTTCGGGCACGAGCAGCGTGACCGTCGTCGAGAGGGCGATGTTGCGCAACTGCTCGATCACGCCGCCGAACAGGATCACGGCCGAGAAGATCCAGAACCAGGGGCCACCGAGGTCCAGCAGGGCGGCCTCGGACTGCGTCATGTAGACGATTCCGGCGAGCAGGAACGCGACCGCCGAGATCACGCTGGAGAGCAGCATGACCGTGTGCTTGCGGTGGCGGTCGACGATGGTGCCGAAGACCATCGCGAAGAACGCGATGAACAGCATGTAGGCGCCGCCGATGATGCCCGTGGCGAGCACGGACTGCGTCTCGATGTACACCCAGAAGGTGAGGGCGAACCACAGGAAGCTCGTCGTCACATTGGCGATCAACGTGTTGACGAGGACGTTCGCGAAAGCGGTTCCGGCCGCGGTGCGCTGCATGCTCCGAGGGTAGAGCGCCCCACCGACATCCGGAAGACCCTCATCCGGGCCGTAGGCTTGACCGGTGAGCATTCAGCATGACCCTCAGATCCGCGGTTTCGCCAGCGACAACTACTCCGGGATCCACCCCGAGGTCCTCGCCGCGATCGCCCAGGCGAACGACGGGCACCAGGGCGCCTACGGCAGTGACGCGTACACCGCACGTCTGCAGGAGGTCGTCCGCGGGCACTTCGGCGAGACGGCCGAGGCCTTCCCGGTGTTCAACGGCACCGGGGCCAACGTCACCGGCCTGCAGTCGATGCTGCCGCGCTGGGGCGCTGTGATCGCGGCATCCACCGCCCACATCAACGTCGACGAGGGCGGAGCACCCGAGAAGATCGGCGGCTTCAAGCTGCTGACGGTGCCGACCGACGACGGCAAACTCACCCCCGACCTCATCGACCGCGAGGCATGGGGCTGGGGCGACGAGCACCGCGCGCAGCCTCTGGTCGTCTCGATCACGCAGTCGACCGAACTCGGCACGCTGTACACCCCGGAAGAGATCCGCGCGATCGCCGACCACGCGCACGAGCGCGGCATGAAGCTGCACCTCGACGGTGCGCGCCTGTCGAACGCGGCCGCCGCCCTCGACGTCCCGCTGCGGGCCATCACCCGTGACGCCGGCGTCGACGTGCTCAGCTTCGGCGGCACGAAGAACGGCGCGATGCTCGGCGAGGCGATCGTGGTGCTCGAGCCCTCGGCATCCGACGGGCTCGTGTACTCCCGCAAGTTCAACATGCAGCTGTCCTCGAAGATGCGCTTCGTCTCGGCGCAGCTCATCGCCCTGCTCGAGGGCGATCTGTGGCTGCGCAACGCCCGGCACGCCAATGCGATGGCCGCCCGCCTGCGCGGCGCGATCGAGCAGGGCATCGCCTCCGGAGCGATCGACGGCGTCGCCTTCACCCAGCCCACGCAGTCCAACGGCGTCTTCGCGACCGTGCCGGACGGCGTCGCGGATGCGCTGCGGGAGTCGTTCCGCTTCTACGACTGGGATGCCGCGCGCAACGAGGTCCGCTGGATGTGCAGCTTCGACACGCACGAGGACGACGTGGACGCCTTCGTGGCGGAGCTCGCCCGCCTCACCACCGCCTGATCCGGGCGCTCGGGCCTCCGACTAGCGGAGCAGTCCGAGGTTGGCGAGCGCCAGACGGATGAGCGTGCCTCGGCCGCCCTCCATCTCGGCCGCGACCGCGTCGGATGCGGCCGCCTCGGGCGAGAACCACGTGACCTCGAGGGCGTCCTGACGCGGCTCGCACGTTCCGGTCACGGGAACCACGAACGCCAGCGACACCGCGTGCTGACGGTCGTCGTGGTACGCGCTGACCCCGGGCATCGGGAAGTACTCGGCCACCGTGAACGGCAGCGGCTGCGGCGGCAGCAGGGGGAAGGCCATCGGTCCGAGGTCGTTCTCGACGTGGCGGAAGAGGGCATCGCGGATCGTCTCGCCGAAGCGGACGCGACCCGACACGATCGTGCGGGTCATCTCGCCCATCGGCGTCGACCGCAACAGGATGCCGATCTCGGTCACCTGTCCCGAGCCGTCGGTGCGCACCGGAATGGCCTCGACGTACAGCATCGGCAGGTGCCGCCGGGCCTCGGCGAGCTCGAAGTCGCTCAGCCAGCCGGGGTTGGACCCGGGGACCGGTGCATTCTGGTCGCGGTACGCACCGAGACCGTCGTCTTCGGGTTCCGGATCGGGATCAGGTGTGCGGACGGACATGTGTCCTTTCTACCAGCCGCATCCCGATCCCGGCACAGAACGCACGTCGGCACCCCCTGGCAGGATGGTCGGATGAGCGCGCACCTGACGATCGACGACACCGCGACCCGCTGGTCGACCGACCGACGCGACGGGATGCCGCTGCTGGTGCTGCTGCACGGCTACGGGTCCGACGAGCACGACCTGTTCGGCCTCGTCCCGTACCTGCCTCCCGGCATCGCCGTGGCCGCCGTGGCTGCTCCGCTCAGTCCGCCGTGGCCCATGCCGGGGCGATCCTGGTACCCGATCGAGGGGCTCGACGGCCGCAGCGGAGACGCCGTGACGGCGGCCTCCGACGCACTGCTGCGCTGGCTCGACATCGCCGCCGTCGGCGCATCCTCGGTCGCACTCCTGGGCTTCTCGCAGGGCGCGGCCGTCGCGCTGCAGGCCCTACGGCTCGACCCCGAGCGCTTCGGGGCCGTGACCGCACTCAGCGGATACGTCGCGAGCGGCGAGCTGCCGCGCGATGAGGATCTGCGGGAGCGTCGCCCCGCGGTGTTCTGGGGGCGGGGCTCGCATGACGACGTGATCCCGCCGGCACTGATCGACCAGACGGCGCAGTGGCTCCCGGATCACTCGGAGCTCTCGGGACGCGTGTACCCGGGACTCACACACAGCATCTCGGAGGACGAACTGGCCGATGTGCGGCTGTTCCTCGACAAGTGGGTCGACGGCATCGAGCAGAAGTAGCACTCGGGCCGCGTCGCGGGACTTCCCGCCTCGGGGCGACTCGCGTCGGGGTTGCGCCGTGCGACACGCCCGGGTATCGTCGGCGAGTCCTGTCCGCCGTGTCTGGAAGTCCTTTGATCTGATCCGTCGCCTCCGCGCCCCTTCTTCCGCGCGCTGACCCGACGATCGCCGACTCACACGGCCCGCACCGCCTCTCGAAGGCGTCGACTCTCGACGACCCCGCGGTGTTCCGGTGTCAGTGCACCCATGCACTCGACAGGAGACCCCATGTCCACCCCGACCCCGCACGCAGCGGTCACACTCGACCGCCTCACCGTCACCTGGCCCGACGGATCGACGGCCCTCCGGGAGGTGTCCGGCTCGTTCGGCGCCGGGCGCACCGGACTCGTCGGCCGCAACGGCTCCGGCAAGTCCACGCTGCTGCGTGTGATCGCCGGCGAGCTCTCGCCGGCCTCCGGCTCCGTGCACACGAGCGGCGAGGTCGCCTACCTCCCGCAGCGGCTGACGCTCGATGTCGACCGCCGCGTCGCCGAGCTGCTCGGCGTCGCGACCGCCCTCGACGCCGTGCGCGCGATCGCCGCCGGTGACGTCGACCCCGCACACTTCGACGCGGTCGGCGACGACTGGGACATCGAGGCGCGCGCCGAGGCCTCTCTGGGAGAAGCCGGGCTCGCCCCCGAGTTCCTCGACCGACGTGTCGGTGAGCTCTCCGGCGGCGAGGCCGTGCTGGTGGCGATCGCCGGCATCCGCCTGCGCCGCGCCCCGATCACCCTGCTGGACGAGCCCACCAACAATCTCGATCGCGACGCCCGCACGAAGCTCGCCGCGATGATCGCCGCCTGGACGGGGACGCTGATCGTGGTCAGCCACGACGTGTCCCTGCTCGAGCTGATGGACGAGACGGCGGAGCTGTACGGGCAGCGTCTGAACGTGTTCGGCGGACCGTACTCGGAGTGGCGCGCCTGGCTCGACACGGAGCAGAACGCCGCCCAGCAGGCCGAGCGGGATGCGGCACAGGCCGTGCGCAAGGAGAAGCGGCAGCGGATCGAGGCCGAGACCAAGCTCGCGCACCGCTCCCGCACCGCGAAGAAGGCGGAGATCGAGAAGCGCGTGCCGAAGATCGTCGCGCATGGCCGCAGGATGGCCGCCGAGGTGTCGGCGGGCAAGCTGCGCACCGAGGTCGGGGCGAAGGAGGATGCCGCGCGCGCCGCGCACGACGAGGCCGGTCGCCGGATCCGCTCGGATGCCGCGATGAAGATCGAGCTGCCCGATCCCCGGGTGTCACGGAGTCGCCGCATCGCCACGATCGGAGATGCGGAGCGGTCGTGGGTGATCCAGGGACCCGAGCGGGTCGCGCTGATCGGGCGTAACGGGGCGGGGAAGACCACGCTGCTCGAGCGGCTGGTCGCGGATGCCCAGGGTCTGGACGTTCACAATTCAGGCAGAACGGGCGCCGACGGCTCGAAATCGCCCGATTCGGGCGGATCCGCGGAATCCGGACTGAATACGGAACGACCGGCGCTGCGTGCCGAGGCGCATACGGAGCTCGTCGGCTATCTTCCGCAGCGCGTGGACGGCCTCGACGAGCACCGCTCGGTGGTCGAGAACATCGCGCAGGCCGCCCCCCATGTGCCGGAGAAGGAGTTGCGCAACCGGCTGGCACGGTTCCTGATCCGCGGCGCGACCGCCGACCGCCCGGTGTCGGCGCTCTCCGGCGGCGAGCGGTTCCGGGTGGCGTTGGCCGCACTGCTGCTCTCCGATCCGGCGCCGCATCTCGTGGTGCTCGACGAGCCCACGAACAACCTCGACCTCGACACGGTCGATCATCTGGTCGACGCGCTGCGCGGCTACCGCGGAGCCGTGCTCGTCGTGAGCCACGACGACGCGTTCCTGCGCCGGCTCGATCTCGACCTGACGCTCGAGATCTCGACGGACGGCACCCTGCAGGAGGCGGGGTGACCGCGCCGACTCCCCCGATGTCGCAGGCCTCGACCAAGATGGAGTCATGAGCGATGCTTCGTCGAGCTCCGCACATCCCGTGCTCGACCGATTCACCCCCGCGACGCAGGACTGGTTCCGGGGCGCGTTCCCCGCGCCCACCCCGGCGCAGGCCGGCGCATGGAACGCGATCTCCGCCGGCAAGCACGCGCTGGTCGTGGCCCCGACCGGATCCGGCAAGACGCTGTCGGCCTTCCTCTGGGCGATCGACAGGGTGTTCCGCGAGCGCCTCGACCAGGCCGACGAGAGGCCGTCGAAGTCCGCGAAGCCATCGGCGTCCGAGAAGCGCGAGAAGGATGCCTCGCGCACCCGCATCCTCTACATCTCCCCGCTCAAGGCCCTCGGCGTCGACGTCGAGCGCAACCTCCGCTCCCCGCTCATCGGGATCGGTCAGTCGGCCAGACGCCTCGGGCTCCCCGCTCCGTCGGTCACGGTCGGCGTGCGCTCGGGCGACACCACCTCGAGCGATCGACGCAAGCTCGTCTCCGATCCGCCGGACATCCTCATCACGACGCCGGAGTCGCTGTACCTGATGCTCACCAGTCGCGCCGGCGAGACCCTCCGCGACGTGCACACCGTCATCATCGACGAAGTGCACGCGGTCGCCGCGACCAAGCGCGGCGCGCATCTCGCGGTGAGCCTGGAGCGACTCGACGCCCTCCGCCGCTCGCACGGCACCGAGACGGCCGCCCAGCGCATCGGGCTGTCGGCCACCGTGCGCCCGATCGACGAGGTCGCGCGCTTCCTCGGCGGCTCCGCCCCGGTCGAGATCGTGGCGCCGCCGGCATCCAAGACCTTCGAGCTGTCGGTCGTCGTGCCCATGGACGACATGACGAATCCGCCCCCGCCGCCCGGCGCACCCGCGGAGACCCCGGGAGACGACGCCGAATACACCGAGGTGACCGGATCGGTGTGGCCCCATGTCGAGGAGGCGATCGTCGACCGCATCCTGCAGAACAACTCGACGATCGTGTTCTCCAACTCCCGCCGCCTCGCCGAACGCCTGACCGGTCGCCTCAACGAGATCTACTCCGAGCGCGTCGGGGTGCCCGTCCCCGACGCCGCCGTGCCCGCCGCGATGATGGCGCAGGCCGGGTCGACAGCCGGGGCCGATCCGGTGCTCGCGAAGGCGCACCACGGTTCGGTCTCGAAGGAGCAGCGCGCACTCGTCGAGGAGGAGCTCAAGTCGGGCGTGCTGCGCTGCGTCGTGGCGACGAGCAGCCTCGAGCTCGGCATCGACATGGGTGCGGTCGACCTCGTGATCCAGGTCGAGGCCCCGCCCTCGGCCGCCTCCGGGCTGCAGCGCGTCGGTCGTGCCGGTCACCAGGTCGGCGAGATTAGCCGCGCGGCCCTCTTCCCCAAGCATCGGGGCGACGTGCTGCACACGGCGATCGTCACGGAACGGATGCTGGCGGGCAGGATCGAGGCGATCCAGGTGCCGCGCAATCCGCTCGACATCCTGGCGCAGCAGACGGTCGCGGCGAGTGCGCTCGGCGCGATCAGCGTCGAGGAGTGGTTCGAGACCGTCCGCCGGTCGGCACCGTTCCAGGCGCTGCCCCGCTCCGCGTACGAGGCGACGCTCGATCTGCTCGCGGGCCGCTATCCCTCCGACGAGTTCGCCGAGCTGCGCCCGAGACTCGTGTGGGACCGCGACGCGGGCACCCTGACCGGACGACCCGGTGCGCAGCGCATCGCGGTGACGAGCGGTGGCACCATCCCCGACCGCGGCCTGTTCGGCGTCTTCGTTGCGGGCGAGGGCGCCGGCCGTCGCGTCGGCGAACTCGACGAGGAGATGGTCTACGAATCCCGCGTCGGAGACGTGTTCACACTCGGAACCACGAGTTGGCGGATCGCGGAGATCACCCATGACCGGGTGAACGTGATCCCCGCCTACGGGCAGCCCGGCAAGGTGCCGTTCTGGCACGGCGACGGCATCGGCCGCCCCTTCGAGCTGGGTGAGGCGCTCGGGAAGTTCTCGCGCGAGGTCTCGGGCGCCACCCCGGAGAAGGCGATGCAGCGGCTGCTCGAGGCCGGTCTCGACGAGCAGGCCAGGGGAAACCTGATGGCCCATCTCTCGGAGCAGCGCGAGGCCACGGGCACGCTCCCCACCGACCGCACGCTGACGGTCGAGCGCGGTCGGGACGAGGTCGGCGACTGGCGCGTCATCCTTCATTCCCCTTACGGCATGAAGGTGCACGCGCCCTGGGCGCTGGCCATCAACGCGCGCGTCCGTGAGCGCATCGGCGTGGAGAGTTCGGCCGTCGCGAGCGATGACGGCATCATCGTGCGCATCCCGGACGCGGAGGCCGAGCCTCCCGGGGCGGAACTGTTCGTCTTCGATCCCGACGAGCTCGAGCACCTGGTGACGGAGGAGGTCGGAGGCTCCGCGCTGTTCGCCTCCCGCTTCCGCGAGTGCGCCGCCCGAGCGCTGCTCATGCCGCGCACGAACCCGAACCGACGCTCCCCGCTGTGGCAGCAGCGCCAGCGCTCGGCCCAGCTGCTCGAGGTCGCACGACGGCATCCGACGTTCCCCGTGATCCTCGAGACCCTGCGCGAGGTGCTGCAGGACGTCTACGATCTGCCCTCGCTGCGGAAACTCGCGACCTCGATCGCAGACCGGCGGATCCGACTCGTGGAGACACAGCCGGGCCAGCCGTCGCCGTACGCCCGCGACCTGCTCTTCGGCTACGTCGGCGCGTTCATGTACGAGGGCGACTCGCCACTGGCCGAGCGCCGCGCCGCCGCGCTGTCCGTCGACCCCGCGCTGCTCGGCGAACTGCTCGGCACGGTGGAGCTGCGCGAGCTCCTCGATCCGGCGATCATCGCCCAGTTCGAGCGCGAGGCCCAGCGGCTCGATCCGGAGCGCCGTGCCCGCGGCCTGGAGGGCGTCGCGGATCTGCTGCGGATGCTCGGACCGCTGGATGCGGCCGAGGTCGCCGAGAGGCTCTCCGCCGATGCGGGCACGATCGCGGATGCGGATGTCGATGTCGACGCAGCGGCGGTCCCGGCGGCGGCAACCGAGGCGTCCGCTGCCGCTCACCTCGACGCGCTCGTGACCGCCCGCCGCGCGATCCCGGTGACGATCGCCGGCGTCACGCGCGTCGCCGCGATCGAAGACGCGGGTCGCCTGCGCGATGCGCTGGGTGCGGCGCTGCCCACCGGCATCCCGGTCGCCTTCCTCGAACCGCTCGCCGACCCGCTCGGCGATCTGGTCGCCCGGTACGCACGCACGCACGGGCCGTTCACGACGGAGGCGATCGCCACCCGCTTCGGCATCGGCGCGGCGGTCGCTCGGCACACCCTGCAACGCCTGGACAACGCCGGACGCCTGACGAGCGGCTACTTCCTGCCCGAGGCGGCGGGGTCGGCGGACGACATCGAGTGGTGCGACACCGAGGTGCTCCGACGACTGCGCATGCGCTCCCTCGCCGCGATCCGGGGCAGTGTCGAGCCCGTCTCCCCCGAGGCGTACGCGCGGTTCCTCCCTGACTGGCAGCATCTGCGTCGACCGCTGGAGGGGCTCGACGGCGTCATGAGCGTGATCGAGCAGTTCGCCGGGGTGCCGATCCCGGCGAGCGCCTGGGAGTCGCTGGTCCTGCCGTCGCGGGTGCGGGACTACGCGCCCGGCATGCTCGACGAGCTCACGGCGGCGGGCGAGGTCATCTGGTCGGGCCACGGCACGCTCCCCGGACGCGACGGCTGGGTGTCCCTCCACCCCGCCGACCTGGCGCCCTTCACGCTGCCCGACCCGGATGCCGAGATCGCCGACGACTCCCTCGAGGCGAAGATCATCACGGCGCTGCAGGTCGGCGGCGCGTTCTTCGCGGGGCAGCTGAAGGAGATGACGGAGGCCGAGAACGAGCAGTCCGTTCTGGAAGCGCTGTGGGCGCTCACCTGGGCCGGGCACGTCACAAACGACACGTTCGCGCCGATCCGCTCGCTGCTGGCCGGCGGATCGCAGGCGCACCGCGTCAAGCGCAAGGCACCGCGCACGCGCACCTACCGGGGGATGTCGCTGACCCGCACGGCCCCGCGTCCGTCCGCGATCGGCGGTCGCTGGTCGCTGCTGCCCTCGGTCGAGTCCGACCCCGCGCGACGCGCCACGGTCACGGCGGGGCTGCTCCTCGACCGCTACGGCGTCGTCACGCGCGGCGCGGTGCAGTCCGAGGGAGTGCCGGGCGGCTTCGCGCAGGCGTACCGCGTGCTGGCCGGGTTCGAGGAGGCGGGGCACTGCCGTCGCGGCTATGTGATCGAGCAGCTGGGTGCCGCGCAGTTCGCCGCGTCGGCGACGGTGGATCGTCTGCGCACCTTCGCCGGGCTCGCCGATCCGCCACCACGCCTGGCCGTGACGCTCGCCGCGACCGACCCGGCGAACCCGTACGGCGCGGCCCTCGGGTGGCCCAAGCTGGATGTCTCGCATCGTCCGGGTCGCAAGGCCGGAGGCCTGGTCGTGCTCGTCGACGGCGCGCTCGTGCTTTACCTCGAGCGCGGCGGGCGCACCGTCCTGTCGTTCACGGAGGACGGCGATCTCCTCCGTGCCGCGGCGACCGACCTCGCGAACACAGCCCGCGCCCGCCGACTCGACACCCTCACGGTCGAGAAGGTGAACGGTGAGGGCGTGTACGGCACCGAGCTCGCCCTCGCCCTGCAGGAGGCCGGCTTCGTGGTCACCCCGCGCGGCTACACCCTGCGCAAGGCGGTCTGAATGTGGATGCCGGCGACCGGGCGCCGTCTCCCGACGCCCGGGCGTCTTCTACGCTGGGAGCCATGATCCGAGAGTTCGGCGCCGGCATCCGCCTCCTGCTGCGCGGTTTCGCCCTCTGGCGCACCCGCCCGGGCCTGATGAACCTCGGGCTCGTCCCGGCCGTCATCGCGGTGGTCGTGCTGGCCGCGGCCCTGATCCCGATCGTGCTCGGCATGACGTCGATCTCGACCTTCCTGACACCGTTCGCCGATGGCTGGACCGAGCCCTGGCGAGGTCTGCTGCGCAGCGTCGTCGGCTTCGTGGTGATCGCCGCCGCCCTCGCCCTCGCGAGCGCCGTGTTCAGCGCGCTCACCCTCACGATCGGCGACCCGTTCTACCAGCGCATCTGGCGCGCGGTCGAGGCCGACCTGGGCGACGCCCCGGCGACCGACGGCGGGGGCTTCTGGACCGCGCTCGGCGAGGGCCTGCGCCTCGTGCTCCTCGGCATCCTGATCGCGATCCTCGTCCTGCTGCTCGGTCTGGTGCCCCTGATCGGTGGAGTGCTCGCTCCGGTCGCCGGCGTGTTCCTGTCGGGGCGCATGCTCGCGCGAGAACTCACCGGCCGCTCCTTCGACGCCCGTGACCTCACACCCGCCGACCGCGCCGCGCTGTTCGGCGGCAGCAGGGCCCGCGTCCTCGGCTTCGGGGTCGCGACACAGCTGTGCTTCCTCATCCCCGGCGGCGCCGTCGTCGTCATGCCCGCGGCCGTCGCCGGTGCGACGATGCTCGCTCGCACCATGATGCAGCGGGCACCCCAGGCGCCCGGGCCGGGCGTCCCGGCGCCGGCTGTCACGCCGCCTCCGCCCGCGCCCTCCGCCGCGCGCGCCGTCATCCCGCCACCACCTGCGCCCGCCGGCCGCCCGACGTCCACACCGCCGCCGCCCGCGCCCGCCGGCCGCCCGACGTCCCCCCCCCCGCCACCACCGGCCGGAGATCGCTGATGCCCGAGGGCGACACCGTCTTCCGCGCCGCGCGCCGTCTCGACGAGGCGCTCGCGGGCGCGGACGCCACCCGCTTCGATCTGCGCGTCCCGCAGGCGGCGACGATCGATCTGACCGGTCAACCCATCCACGGTGCCGTGGCGCGCGGCAAGCATCTGCTGCTGCGCGTGGGCGACAGCACGCTGCATTCGCACCTGCGCATGGACGGCGCGTGGTTCATCTACGCGCCGGGCGAGAAGTGGCGGCATCCGGCGTTCAAGGTGCGCGCGATCGTCGGCACGGCCGAGCGCGAGGCCGTGGGCGTCGACCTCGCGGAGATCGAGGTCGTGCCCACCCGCGACGAAGAGCAGCTGGTGGGCTATCTCGGCCCCGACCCCCTCGCCGCCGACTGGGATGCGGCCGAGGCCGTGCGACGACTCGGAGCCGACACGCGCAGCATCCACGTGGCGCTGCTCGATCAGCGCAACGTCGCGGGCTTCGGCAACGTCTATGCGGCGGAACTGCTGTTCCTGCGCGGAATCCTGCCGACCACCCCGATGCCGGAGGTCGACGTCGCTGCCCTGATCGAGCTCGGCGTGCGGACGATCCGCGCCAACCGCGATCGCTCCGGTCGCACCTTCACCGGCATCAATCGCCCGGGGCAGGCGATGTGGGTCTACGGGCGGGCGGGCAAGCCCTGCCGGCGCTGCGGAACACTGATCCGGCGTGGGGAGCAGGGGGCCGATCCGACCCGCGAACGCATCACTTTCTGGTGCCCGTCCTGCCAGCGCTGACCAGCATCCCCCGGAGGGAATGAATCACCCCCGTCCCCTGTTGTTGATATATCCGGGGAAGTCTCCGGAACACGGGAGGAATCGTGGGAAAGAACTACGTCGACATCGAGAACGACCAGGGAGCGACGCTGCGGTACCGCAAGCACGCCAATGGCCGCGGACTCGTCGCGCACGGCGCGAAGGTCCACCCGAAGGCGCACATCGAAGCGGGTGCCTACATCGAACCCGGGGCCCGCATCGGCGCCGGGGCGACGATCGCCCGCGGCGCCTGGATCGAACCGGATGCCGTGATCGGCGAGGGTGCGCACATCGATGCGCACGCCCACATCGGACAGGGTGCCGCGGTCGGAGACGGAGCGCACATCGGCGTCCGCACCGACGTCGGCGCCGGAGCGCGCATCGTGCGCGGAGCCCGCATCGGCGATGACGAGACGGTGGCCGCCGGCCTCACGATCGCGACCGACCCGAAGGGTCTCTGGCTCGCGGCCTGAGACCACCCCCGCCCCGAACGCAGGGCCCCGCGCCTACAGGAGTCTGCGCTCCGAAGCCCACACCGTCAGTTCGTGCCGTGAGGAGAGCTGGAGTTTGCGCAGCACCGCCGAGACGTGCGTCTCGACCGTCTTGATCGAGATGAACAACTCGGCGGCCACCTCCTTGTACGCATAACCCCGCGCGATCAGTCGCATGACCTCCTGCTCGCGCGCGGACAGCCTGTCCAGCTCGTCGCTCGCGGTGGCGGTCTCTCCCGAGACGGCCCCGAACGCGTCGAGCACGAACCCCGCCAGCCGCGGCGAGAACACCGCGTCCCCGCCCGCGACCGCATGCACCGCGCGCGACACCTCCCCGCCGGACGAGCCCTTCGTGATGTACCCGCGGGCCCCGGCGCGGATCACGCGCACCACATCCGCCGCGGCATCCGACACGCTGAGCGCGAGGAAGCGGGACGACGTCGGCGCCGAGCCGCGGATGACGGCCTCCCCGCCGCTCGCGTCATCGCCCGCACCCCCGGGCAGGTGCACGTCGAGCAACACGATGTCGGGCGCCGTCTCGCGGATCACGGCGATCGCCGAGGGCACGTCATCCGCCTCACCGACGACATCGACACTCTCATCGAGGTCGGCGCGCAGGCCTGAACGGAAGATCGAATGGTCGTCCACGAGCACCACCCGGATGCGGTCAGCCACGGCTTTCTCCTGTCGTCGCGATCGAGAGATGCACCTCGGTGCCGTTCGGGTCGCTGCGCACGCTGCCGGATCCGCCGGCACGGCGCATGCGTCCGATGATGGACTGCCGCACACCGAGCCGGTCATCGGGAACCTCCGTGAGGTCGAAGCCCGGCCCGCGGTCGCGGATGAAGACGTCGACACCGGCGATGCTGCCCTCGATGTACACCGAGATCTCCCCGCCGGCATGGCGTGCCGCGTTCAGCATCGCCTCACGGGCGGCCGCGGCGAGCTCACCGCTCGCCCGCTCGGTCGAGAGCCCCGCCGAGACGACCTCGATCCGCACCGGATAGTCGAGCTCGAGTGCTCCCGCGAGATCGCGCAGGTCGGTCGGGAGATCGCTGTCGGCCGGCGCATCGCCGTCGTACAACCACGCGCGCAGTTCACGCTCCTGCGCACGGGCGAGCCGGGCCGCCTCGCTCGACGCACCCGCCCTGTTCTGGATCAGCGCCAGCGTCTGCAGCACGGAGTCGTGCAGGTGCGCCGCCATCTCGCTGCGCTGCTCCTCGCGAATGCGCCGGGTGCGCTCCCCCGCGAGCTCCCGCCAGCGCGGGATGAGGGTCGAGGATGCCACCGCCAGCACGCCGCCGAGCGGCAGGAGCGCCAGCAGGAACTCGACGCCGCCCACCGCCCGCGACAGCAGCACGAGGAACAGCACCACCAGCAGCGCCACCGCGAGGATCCGCACGACGGCCGTGTGCCGGGGGCCGCGCGCCGTGTCGGTGTGATCGATCAACGTCGCCCACAGCCCGGCGGCGGTGGCGAGCACCACGGCCGACACGGCTCCGAGCACGGCCGGCGCCTGCGACAACACGCTGCCCGGGGTGTTGCCGAGGGTCCACGACCCGACGACGAGCACGGCGACCGCGGCGGGCGCGATCAGGATCCAGGCGACCGGCACGCGCCGAGAGGGTGCCGTCTCGGCATCCGCCCAGGGGGTGAAGACCCAGCACCAGGCGTAGAGCAGCACGCCGGCGCCGCCGCAGAGCGACAGCGCGATGAACAGGGCGCGGACCATCCAGACCGGCACTCCCAGGTGCCGGGCGAGACCGGCACCGACCCCGGAGACCAGGCAGTCGCGGTCCCGCTCGAGCGCCGGTCGCGGCGGGGCCGCCACGCGGGGCGGGCGCGCGGGGACGGGCGGCGCGGAGGAGGGCATGTCGCCATCCAATCATCCGCAGCATCGCTGAGGGGATTCCCGCGGCCGAGATCAGGGGTCGCTCAGGGGTTCACCCCATGGCGGGCCACACCGCCGGACGGACAGGATCGAAGCATGACGATTCCGACAGCGCCTCCCCCCGCCGCCGATGCGACCGATCCGGCCGCCCCCGGCACGGCGACGCCCGCCCCTTCGGCTCCCGCAGAGCGCTTCTTCCGGTGGGTGTCCGGCCTGGGTGTCGCGCGCTCCGAGGGCTGGCTCGGCGGGGTCGCCGCCGGCATCGCGGCCCGCCTGCGCATCGACCCGTTGATCGTGCGCGGTGTTCTCGTGATCGCGGCGCTGTTCGGCCTCCCCGTGATCTTCCTCTACGCCCTCGCCTGGGCGCTGCTGCCCGACGCCGACGGACGGATCCACGCCCGCGATCTGCTGAACCGCGATTACGAGCCGGTGCAGCTCGGCATCCTCGTCGTGGCCGCGATCGGGCTGATCCCCACCGCCCCGCTGGCCGGACGATTCTTCGGCCTCGGCTACGAGAGCTGGTCGGCCCTGTCCATGGTCAGCTGGCTCATCGGCCTGGTCCTCGTGGGCGGACTGCTCTTCCTCATCGTGCGCGCTGCCAGCCGCACCCCGGGGACCTCCGCGTCGAGCGTGTCGGTGGCTCCGACCGGCTCCGCGGCCCCGGACGCATCCGCGACCCTCGGCGGTTCGGGTACCGCCGAGGGCGCGGATGCGACACCCTCGTCCTCGTTCTCCGCCGAGGGCGCCTCCGACCACCAGCCGCTTCCCGACGCCGAGCCCGTCTCTGCGCCGTCCGCGGCCGGCGAGCGCCCTGTCGCACCGACGCCGCTGCCCTCCGGCACGACCGACCCGACCGAACTCGCCGCCTGGCGTGCGCAGCATGCGGCCTGGCGCGAACAGGATCAGGCCTGGCGCCGCCAGCAGCAGGATGCCGACCGCGCGGCGCGTGACCAGGCGCGCCGCGAGCGGCAGGCGATCGGCGCGACCTTCGCCGCCGAGGCCGCGGAGCGTCGCCGGGTGCGCCGGGCCTCGAAGCCGCGGGCGGGCTTCGCCCTCGTGGCCTCCGTGATGGGCCTCGCCCTGGCCGTCGGCGCGGGTGTCGGGCTGACGGGCGGCCCCACCGCCGGCGCGCTCGGGCTGCTCTGCGCCGCACTCGTGCTGTCTTTCGGGATGATCATCGCGGGTCTTCTGCGTCGCCGCAGCGGCTTCCTCGCCTTCCTGACCGCGATCACCCTCGCCGGGGGCCTGACCGCCGGGTACGTCGCGACCTTCGACGACCTCACCTTCGGGTGGGCCTCGGTGTCGAACAACCGGCCGCAGCACGTGCAGCAGCCGTTCGGCGATCTGAACATCACGCTCACGCCGCACGACGGCGGCCCTCGCCCCCTCGTGATCGACAAGGGATCGGGCAACACCTGGATCGAGGTCCAGCCGGGGGTCGAGCTCCAGCTCGACGCGATCGTCGGGACGGGGACCGTGAGCTGGATGCGCATGGATCCGGACACGGGCACCGTGCTCGACTCGGGTGTCTGGCCGCTGGTCAGGCAGGACGACGGAACGCAGACGGCGTCCGTGCGCACGGCGGCCGAGAGCGCCGGGGTCACCACACGGCAGCCGGTCACGGTCACCCAGACCTCGGGCGACGTGTTCGTCACGATCTACGACACAGCGGAGGAACAGCGATGAGCACCGACCTGACACCCCCGGCGGCTCCCACCGGCGAGACGACGACCGGCGAGACGACACCGGGCATCGAGACAGCACCGTTCGACGCCGCCGCCCCGCAGCCCCCCGCGGCGATGACGGCATCCCCGGCGCCCCTCGTCGACCCCGGCGCACCGCGCGTGCGCGGCGCCGCGATCATCTGGGGCCTGTTGTTCGCCGCGATCGCCTTCGCGGGCATCTGGATGCTCACCGACGACGAGCGTCGCTCGGCGACCGCCGATGCCATCACGGCTCTCACGCCGGAGACGGGGGTCGCCCTCGTGCTGCTCGCGATCGGCGTGCTCGTGCTGGTCACCGGTGCTGTCGGGCTCATCCGCCACGCCCAGCACCGCTCCGCCTCCGGGGACTGACGCGGATGCGCCGCCCGGCGCCCGATACCCTGGACCACATGGCGACTCAGGGACGGCGACCGGCGCGGCGCACCAGCGGCGGCCCCGCACGGCAGGGGAAGCCGCAGGGAAGGACACAGGGCAAACCGCAGCCGAAGCCGCAGGGCAAGGGCACGCGCACGCCTGCCTCGGCGAAGGTCGTCTTCGATGCCCCCCGCGACGTCTCCGAGGAGCCCCGTGTGTTCCGCCTCGCCACGGTGCCGGGCGCGACGCCGGGGAAGTGGATCGACGCCTGGAAGAAGCGGATGCCGCACGTGCGGCTGGAACTCGTTCCCGTCGAGGCGGGTGTCGAGGCCGGCGACCGGAGTCGCATCCTCGCCGAGGTGGACGCGGCGCTGCTCCGTCTGCCGCTCGACGATGACCGTCTGCACGTCATCGCGCTGTACGACGAGGTGCCGGTCGTGGTCGCGGCCGCGGACTCGCACCTGCTCGCGGTCGACGAGCTCACGATCGCCGATCTCTCGGGCGAAATCGTGATCGTGCCGTCGGACGACGTGCTCGGGGCACCGGATCTGCCGGGCACCAGGCGGGCGACCTTCGCCCCGCTGCCGACCGAGCAGGCGATCGCGACCGCGGCATCCGGGGTGGGCATCGTGATCGTGCCGATGTCCCTCGCCCGCCTGCACCACCGCAAGGATGCCGGTCACCGTCCGCTGCTCGACGGCCCGACCTCCACGGTGGCCCTGGTCTGGCCGCGCGATCGCACCACCCCCGACGTCGAGACCTTCGTCGGCATCGTGCGCGGCCGCACCGCCAACTCCTCGCGCTGACACCGCGCGACCCGGGCGTCACGGGGCGTCACCCGCTTTTCTCCGCGACGTCCGGCCCTCGTTAGAATCGCCGGATGGGTTCGCTTCTCTACGTGTGTGTGCGCCCGGAGCGCGGAGCGGCCGATGCCGAGCATGCGTCGTTCCGGCGGGCCCTCGGCGTGGACGTCGTCGACCGGCTCGATCTGCTGGAATCGCCGCTCGATCCCGCCCGGCTGCGCGGCTACCGGGGCGTCGTCGTCGGAGGCTCGCCCTTCAACGTCAGCGACGCCGAGAAGATCCCGGAGCAGCTGCGGGTCGAGGCCGATCTCCGCACGATCGCCCAGCGCGCGATCGATGCCGAGGTCGCCGTGTTCTTCACCTGCTTCAGCATCGGCGTGGTGACGCGGATGCTCGGCGGCGACGTGACCACCGCGACCCCGGAGGTCGCGAGCGCCACGGTGATCCGCACGACCCCCGCCGGTGCGGTCGATCCGATCTTCGGCGGGAGCTCCCCCGCGCTCACGGTGTTCACGGCGCACAAGGAGAGCGCGGTGGCCCTGCCCGACGGCGCGGAGCTGCTCGCCACCAACGACGCCTGCCCCGTGCAGGCCTATCGCGTGGGAACGCACCTGTACGCCGCGCAGTTCCACCCGGAGCCGACCCCGCGCGACTTCGCCGACCGCATGACCTTCTATCGGACGACCGGATACTTCGACCCCGCCGAGTTCGACAGGGTGCAGGACAGCGTGCTGTCGGCATCCGTCACCGAGGGCACCGCGCTGCTGCGCCGCTTCGCGCAGACCTTCGCCGCCTGACCCGCGCGCACGGGCTCAGCCCCGCAGCAGCTCCACGCGCTCGCGCAGGTAGGGCTCCAGCGGCATGTACCCGCCCGCGGTGCTCCAACGCACCGAGGGGATGCCGTCGAGCAGCGCGAGCGGGCCCGAGCGGCCGCCGGCATCCACCGCGTCCACATCGATCCGGCTCCACCCCACGTGCACGACCTCGCCCGCATCGAAGCCTCCGCGCAGTGCCTCCTGCCTCCGCACGGCGCGCTCGCGGGCCGACTCCGCGGTGTAGCCGCGGCGCCCGGGATCCGCCGCACGCAGCACCTCGGCCGTCGCCAGCACGTGCGTCTCGGTCAGCAGCAGCACGCCGAGATGCCAGGCCTCGCCGACCCGGACGATGCGCCGGCCCCGCCACCGGGAATCACGCTGCTCCCCCAGCCCCTCCTTTGGGAGGCCGGCGAGATCGCGCGCGGTCTGCGCGAGCAGAGCGGATGCCGTCATCGCATCTCCTCCCGACGATCCATGCCCCGCGGACGGCGGAGCGGGCGTGGAGCGCGCGGGCGTCACGCCGATGTCCAGCGTATCCATCCGTCGCGGCGATTCGTCGGGCGGCAGGCGGGCACGGCAGAATCGAGGGACACCATCGAGGAGCCCCCATGTCTCAGCCCGACACCGCCCGCCTTCTGATCGCCTGCGACGACCAGCCCGGGATCGTCGCCGCCGTCGCCGGTGTCCTCGCCGCGCACGACGCGAACATCATCTCGCTCGACCAGCACTCCACCGACTCCGAGGGCGGACGCTTCTTCCAGCGCACCGTGATCCACCTCCCCGGGCTCGCGGCCGCACGCGTCGCGCTGGAAGCGGATCTCGCCGTCGTCGCCGAGCGCTTCGGCATGGAGTGGTCCCTGCACGACACCGCCCGGCGCAAGCGCGTCGCGATCTTCGTGTCGAAGTACGACCACTGCCTGATGGAGCTGCTGTGGCGCACGCAGCGCGGCCAGCTCGACATCGACATCACCATGGTCGTGTCGAACCACCCCGACCTCGCCGAGTCGGTGCGCTCGTTCGGGGTTCCGTTCGTGCACATCCCCTCGGGCGACAAGCAGCTCATGGAGGAGCGCCAGCTCGACCTGCTCCGCGGCAACGTCGACCTGGTCGTGCTCGCCCGCTACATGCAGATCCTCACCGACGGCTTCATCGAGAAGCTCGAGGCGCCGGTCATCAACATCCACCACTCGTTCCTGCCCGCCTTCATCGGCGCGAACCCGTACGCCCGGGCGAAGGATCGCGGGGTGAAGCTGATCGGTGCGACGGCCCACTACGCCACCGCCGACCTCGATGAGGGACCGATCATCGAGCAGGACGTCACGCGCGTCACGCACGCCGAATCCGCCGCCGAGCTGCAGAGCCGGGGCGCGGACGTCGAGCGTCAGGTGCTGGCGCGCGCCGTGCAGTGGCACGCCGAGGACCGCGTGATCGTGCACGGTCGCTCCACCGTCATCCTCTGAGGTCGGCGGGCACGCCGGCGCGCAGCTCCGCGAAAGTCTCCGCGGCACTCCCGGAGCGACTGAGCGGGGCGGCCTGTCCCATCCACAGCGACTGCAGCTCCGGCAGGTCCTGCTCCCCTGCCGGGGTGCGGAAGCGTCCGGTGAGCCAGTTCTGCATCGGGAACGGCGCGATCGTGCCGCTCGCCTCGATCGCGCGTACGGCCCGGTTGCGAGCGCCCCGCGCGAGGCGCCCGCTCATGGCGCGGGTGAGCACGGTCTCCTCGGCGGCCGTGTGGCGGATGGCGGCGCGGTGCGCGTCCGTCGCGACCGATTCGGCCGTGGCGAGGAAGGCGGTGCCGACCTGCACCGCGCTCGCGCCCAGGGCGAAGGCCGCGGCCACACCCCGTCGGTCCGCGATGCCGCCGGCGGCGATCACGGGAACATCGACCGCGTCGGCCACCTGCGGCACCAGGGCGATCGTGCCGACGAGGGAGTCCTCGGCGGCGCGCAGGAAGGAGACGCGGTGCCCCGCGGCCTCGAATCCGGTCGCGACGATCGCGTCGACCCCGCCGTCGGCGAGCGCTGTGGCCTCGGCGACCGTGGTCGCGGTGCCGACGACGCGGATGCCGCGGCGGTGCGCCTCCGCCACGAGCGCGGCGGAGGGCACGCCGAACACGACGCTGAGCACAGCGGGCGCCACATCCCAGATCGCGTCGAGCTGTTCATCGAGCGTCGGGATGTAGCTCTCCGGTCGGGCCGGCATCTCGACGCCGACGGCCTCGTAGAACGGCTGCAGCGCCTGCGCGAAGATCATGTGCTGCGCGTTCGGGATCACCTCGTCGCCGGTGGGAAGCCAGATGTTGAGCGCGAACGGCCGGGAGGTCGCGGCACGCAGCGCGGCCCCGGTCCGGCGGATGCGGTCACCGTCGTAACCGTAGAGCCCGAACGAGCCGAGACCGCCCGCCTCGCTCACGGCCGCGGTGAGCGGCACCGAGGAGAGACCGCCGAACGGGCCGAGGACGATCGGATGCTCGATGCCGAGAAGCGCACGCAGATCACTCATGCTCCGAGGCTACGCCCGCGCGCGCCGGGACGGCCGATGCTACCCTCGCAGCAGGGAGTGAGGGCGTACATGAGCGAGTGGTTCGGGCAGATGCTGAGCATCGTGCTGACCGCGCTCGGGCTCGTGTCCGTCCCGGATGCCGCGGCCCTCGGCCTGGCGATCGCGCTGGTCGCGGTCACCACCCTGCTGCTCGCCCTCGTGCTGAGTCTGCACCGGGCCGCGCGCGGAACACCGCCTCATCCCTGGCGCGCCATCGACGTCTCCACCCTCCTCGCTCAGAGCGATCCGGATGCCGCAGGGCACCCGCGTCCCCGAGCGCCGGGAGTCGCCACCGCCGCGTAGTTCCGTTCCTCTCGGGATCACGCGGCTTTCGCCGACCCCTCCCGACACTCCGAACGGACACTTCATGGACCCCTTCGCCTTTCCTCCCCTCACCGCGCTCCTCGAGGGCGCCTACGGCGCCCTCGCCGGGCTCGCCACCGCTCTCGAACCTCTCGCCGGCACCACCGCCGCCGCGGCCGCTGTCGTGCTCGTCACCCTGCTGGTGCGCGCGCTGCTCATCCCCGTCGGCTTCTCGCAGGCGAAGGCCGAACAGACCCGAGCGCGTCTCGCTCCGCGCCTGCGCGACCTGCAGCGCCGTCACCGGAAGAATCCGGAGCGGCTGCAGCGCGAGACGCTCGCGCTGTACCGCGCCGAGAACACGTCGCCCTTCGCCGGGATGCTCCCCGTGCTCGCGCAGGCCCCGGTCGTGGGCATCCTGTACACCCTCTTCCTGCGGCCCGACATCGCCGGCCACCCGAACGAGCTGTTGACGCACGATCTTCTCGGCGCCCCGCTGGGGACGAGCCTGGTTTCGGCGCTGTTCGGCGGGGTGGCGACACCGGGCACGTTCCTCGTCTTCGGCGTGCTGCTCGCCGTGATGATCGCGGTCGCCGAGGTCACCCGGCGCGTGTTCCGTCCGGCCCCCGTCGAGGGCGACTCCCCGCTGAACTCTCCCGGGATGCTCCGCGCGATGAGTGCGCTGCACCATCTCACGGCGGTGTTCGCCGCATTCGTCCCGCTCGCGGCCGCGCTGTATCTGACCCTGACGGTGGTCTGGACGCTCGGGCAGCGGGCGCTGCTGCGTCGGCGCTATCCGCTGCCGGTCGTGGCGCCGGCGTGAGAGATCCGCGGGTCAGTCCGGAAGCGGGATCGGGGCGGTGAAGACGCCCGGAGGGTCCGCCTCGGCATCCTTCCGTCGGCGGCGCCGGATGCCGAGGGTGGTCCCGACGCTCGCCGCGACCACCAGGGCGATCGCCAGCAGGCGCAGCGGGGTCGCGTCCTGGCCGAGCACGAGCCATCCCGCCAGGGTCGCGAAGGCGGGCTCGAGGCTGAGCAGCACGCCGAACACCCGCTCCGGCAACCGACGGAGCGCCGCGAGCTCGAAGCTGTACGGAATCACCGACGACAGCACGGCCGTGATCGCGGCGAGCAGGAGGAGCTGGGTGTCGCCGGCGACCGTGATCGCGGCGGGGATCCCCATCGGCACCAGCAGCAGTGCCGCGACGACGAGTCCCATCGCGAGGCCACCGGCACCGGGGATGAGGGAGCCGACGCGCGCGCTCATGCGGATGTACATCGCCCAGAAGGCGGCGGCGATCAGGATGAACAGCACACCGAGCGGATCCAGCGGTTCTGCCCCCAGCAGTCCGTCGATCGCGAGCAGCACCATGCCGATCAGGGCGACGCCCACCCACACCGCGTCGGCGAGACGTCGGGTGAGCACTGCGGCCAGCACCAGGGGCCCGAGGAACTCGATCGCGACCGCGGGGCCAAGGGGGATGCGGTCGATCGCGGCGTAGAAGAAGCCGTTCATCGCCGCGAGCGAGACCCCGAACAGCAGGGCCGCCGTCCACTGCTGTCGCGTCCACCCTCGCGGCCGCGGTCGCACGATCAGGACGAGCAGGAGCGCGGCGATCGCGACGCGGAGCGACGTCACGCCCCACGGGCCGAGGACCGGGAAGAGCTGCGCCGCGACTGCCGCACCGAACGGCAGCGACAGGCAGGAGCCGATGACGAGCGCGACGCCGACGAGAGAGCGGGAGGACGCGGGCTGCTGCACGTCACCCAGCGTGGGGCATCAGCCCCGCCCGCGTCCAATCGACACTCAGAGGTGTTTGCCGCCCGTCACCGCGAGCACGGCGCCCGACGTGTAGGAGGATTCGGCGGAGGCCAGGTAGACGTACGCTCCCGCGAGTTCGGCCGGCTGTCCTGCCCGCTCCAGGGGGGTGTCCTGCCCGAAGGTGGCGAGGTGATCGGCATCCCACCCGGTCGCCGGGATCAGCGGCGTCCAGATCGGCCCCGGCGCGACGGCGTTGACACGGATGCCCCGGGCACCCGCCTCCTCGGCGAGCGCGTGCACGAACGCCACCTGCGCGGCCTTCGTCATGGCGTAGTCGATGAGACCGGGCGACGGGCTGGCGGCCTGCACGGACGAGGTGACGATGATGCTCGCGCCGGGTTCCAGGTCGGGGTAGGCGGCGCGTGCGGTGTGCACCATGCCGACGAGGTTGGTCTCGAAGACGCGGCGCATGTCGTCGGTGCGCAGGTTCTCGAAGCCGTCGATGTCGTGCTGGTAGGCGGCGTTCAGCACCAGGATGTCGAGTCCGCCGAGCGCCTGCCGTGTCGCCGTGACGATCTCCGCGGCGAAGGCCTCGTCGCGGAGGTCACCGGCCAGACTCACGGCGGTGCGGCCCGCGTCGCGGATCAGCTCGAGCGTGGCATCCGCGTCGTCCTGCTCCTCGGGCATGTGCGCGATGGCGACATCCGCGCCCTCCCGGGCGAAGGCGATCGCGACGGCGCGGCCGATGCCGGAGTCGCCTCCCGTGATCAGCGCGCGACGTCCGTCCAGACGACCGCTGCCGACATAGCTGGACTCACCGTGATCGGGCCGCGGGGTGGTGTCTCCCGTGACGCCGGGCTGGTCCTGCTGCTGCGCGGGGAAGTCCTCGGTGGGGTGAGCCGTGCGGGGGTCGGGAAGATCGTTCGTCATGCGTTCGCCTCTCGTGTTGTCCGAGAGAGCGACGATGCCGCACTCGGCCATCGCGGCGAAGGGGGTTGACAGCGAAAGCGGCGGTGCGGGTCAGGCGCGTGTGGATGCCGCGAGGTCGGACGCACCGACCGGCTCGGCGGATTCCGACGGCTCCGGCATGAGATAGAGACCGCTCGGCGCGTTCGCCGTGAACGCGAGGGCCTCGATCCAGGCGCGGTTGATCGCGGGCTGGCGGCTGCCGAAGTACTTGAAGACGAGGGAGCTGCCCGGCTGCACCCACACCGTGACGCGACCGCCACCGACGCTGGCGTCTTCACGCCAGCTGAACGGGAACGGCTCGCCGCGGCGCAGCTTGGCGGTGATCACGAGCTGCAGGTGCGTGAGTGCGCGGTCCTCGATCTCGGTCTTGACTCCGCCTTCGTAGACGAACTTTCCCATGTGCCCTACTCCTCGGATCACGGGCGAGCCGGCATGCTGCCGGGCCCGCCTGATTCGGCCCTCTCTGCGTAGCGTACGTCCTCGCCCCGACATCCAAGAATACGGGACACGCACGGCCCTGTCGCGCGCGCGCCCGAACCGCGGCCGCGCGCGCGGGACGGAGCCTCCCGAAGTCAACCCCTACCTCCGTGTCGGCGGCCGCGCCTAAGCTCGGAGACACACTTTCGAGGAGGCGATCACGCATGAGTGACGAGACGAACGAGGGCTACACGCCGACCACCACCCACGCCGAGTGGG
The DNA here is from genome assembly GCF_055361165.1 of Microbacterium sp. TW_SC_2. Classification (NCBI taxonomy): domain Bacteria; kingdom Bacillati; phylum Actinomycetota; class Actinomycetes; order Micrococcales; family Microbacteriaceae; genus Microbacterium; species Microbacterium sp. TW_SC_2. The sequence goes on from NZ_CM143952.1 coordinate 2,687,314, forward strand.
GCGCGGGCAACCCGCGTCTGCGCATCACTCGCGACGACGACCGCACCGAGTTCGCGCTCGACGTCGATCTCGTCCGCATCGGCTCCGCCGAGGGCAATGAGCTGCGCGTCGCCGACACCGATCCCGTGCACGCCACGATCCAGCACGACGACCGCGACGAGTACGTGCTCACGCTGCACGGCGACGGCGAGAAGAGCGCCGCGGGCGGCGCCGACGCCACGCACCCCGGCGAGGACAGCCAGACGCTCCGCACCGGCGCGCAGTTCACGGCGGGCCCGTGGACCTTCGTGTTCGCCCGCGAGGAGTTCGCCGACCACGGCCGTCCCTTCGGCGGGCGCAAGGGCGGCGAGTACGACGACCAGGCGTTGCAGCCGCCCCGTCCGGATTACAGCGCGGAGGCCGAGCAGTCCGAGACCGCCGAGACCGGCGCTCCCCAGGGCGAAGCCGCTCCCGACGACTACGAGAAGAACGTCGATCAGACGCCGACAGAGCACGCCGGCGCGGATGAGAGCGGCTCGGAGAAGAACGAGGCCTGACCTCTCGGCCCGGCGATCACCGCCCGGGGACCAGCCCGATCCGCAGGGGCGCCCCGGGCTGTGTCGCCTCCGCGAGGGCGACGTCGATGTCGGTGAGCGCGCGCACCGCGCCCACCGCATCGGCGAACGGGTAGGCGCGTCCCCGCCCGGCGAGGAACGCGACCGCGTCGGCCAACTCGGCGCCCGTGTAGTTGTGCACCCCCGCGATCGTGACCAGACGACGAACGATGCTCTCGGCGTCGAACGGCACCGGTTCAGCGGGGAACACGCTGCCGACCAGCACGACGACGCCGCCGATCGCGACACCGTCCAGGGCCGCGCCGACCGCATGTCCTGAGGCCTCGATCACGACATCCGGTTCGCGGTCGAGTGAGGTCGCGCCGAAGTGCGCCGCGAGCGCCCGACGGTCCGCGTTCGGATCGAGCACCTCGACTACGGCCCCGTGCTCGGCGGCGATCGCCGCCGCGGACAGCCCCACGAGACCCGCACCGTGCACCCGCACCGCCGCACCCTCGAGGTCGCGCACCCGCGCCGCGCGGGCCACGGCCGACCACGCGGTGGCTGTGGCGCACGACGCCGGCGCGAGCACCGACGCGGGCAGCGATTCGGGGACGCGCACGATCGCGGTGCCGGCGCGCAGCTGCATGTGGCTGCCGAACGCTCCGGCGAGGTCACCGTGCACGCCGATCCGGTCATGGCCGTACTTGCCGAGCGTGCGACACTTCTGCGGCATCCCGCCCCGGCAGCGGTCGCATGCCCCGCACGACACCGTGACCGACCACACGACGCGATCGCCGACCCGCAACGGGGCGCCGTCGACCGCGAGCGCGCCCCCGTCGCCGAGCGCGATCACCCGGCCGACGCTCTCGTGACCGAGCACGAGCGGTGTCGGCGCCGGCCGCCTGCCCTGCACGGTGTGCACGTCGGAACCGCAGATCGTCGACATCTCGATCGCGACCAGCACGTCGGCGTCGGCGAGCGCGACGCCCGGCACCGCGATCGTCTCGTGCGGATGCCCCACCCCGGTCCACACCATCGCGGTGGCCGCCGGCCGCAACGCGACGTCGCGTCGATGACCCGGTGGGCGGATCAGCACCGTTCCCATGTGCGTCGCCGTTCAGGAGGTCGCGACGAGACGGAGCAGCCCGCGGTGGGCGAGAGCGGAGGGCAGAGACGTGACGTCGGCGAGGACGAGGTCTGCACCGGCTCCGTCCAGCGCGGCGCGATCATGCGCACCGGTGAGCACCCCCGCCACGAGGCCGGCGCCGGCGCGACGCCCGGACTCGACGTCGCTCACGGTGTCCCCGGCGACAGCCACCGCGGCGACCGAGGAGGTCTCGGTGCGCATCAGCGCCGTCAGCACGAGGTCGGGCGCCGGGCGTCCCCGGCCCACGTCGATCGGCGACAGGGCGAGGTCGATCAGGCCGCCCCAGCCGAGTCCGTCGATCAGCACGTCGCGGGTGACGGGCGCGAACCCCGTGGTCAGCACGACGGCGAGGCCGGCGTCCTTCAGCCCCTGGATGGTGTCGGCGGCGCCCGGGATCTCGGAGACGCCCTGCTCGCGCACGATCTCGGCATAGGCGCCCTCGAACGCCGCGGTCGCGCGGGTCGCGGCGACGACATCACCGTCGGCGAGGTGCGTGAAGACGTCGATCTTCGACTGCCCCATGGTCACGCGCACATGGTGGAGCGCCTCGTCCCAGGGCATCCGATCGGCGACCCCGGTGCGCTCCGCCGCGCGCTGGAACGCCTGCTCCACGACACCGTCGTCGAGCACGGTCGTCCCGGCCATGTCGAGCACGACGAGTTCGATCGGAGGGCGATCGGTTGCGGTGGGGTCGAGAGAGCGGGTCATGGTGTTCCTTCCAGTGCGGGTGTCCACCCGAAGGCGGCGGTGAGATTCTCTTCGGCGAGCCCCAGCCCCGTGGTCATTCCGATGCCGGTGGTGGCGGCGAGCACCAGGGCCCCCGCTTCGCTCCGCTCCACGAGGAACTCCGCGGGGCCGGTCGCGTAGACGCCCTGCCAGCGCTCGAGCACGCGCGGGGCCGGCATGTCGAACAGTGCCTCGGCCTCGGTCAGGAACGCGGCGAACGCCGCTTCGGGCTGGAACGGCGAGGCGGTCACGGCGGACGCGTGCGAGTCGCCGATGATCAGCGAACCGTCGGGCAGCTGCGTGTACATCTGATTGAGATCGAGCCCGGCGAGGTCGGGGCGCTCGGCGTGCAGCCGGGCGCGGAGGAGCGCGGTCTCCGGCGCGCCGGCGAAGCGCCCGTAGCGGACCAGCGACCAGCCGGTGAGCAGGGGGGCCGCGAGCGGATGCCGCAGCGTGACCGCCGCCCGCATCATGTCGAGAGCGCACCGCCGGATGCCCACGCGTTCGGCGATCTCCGGCAGCAGCTGATCGATGTCGTGGTTGACCGCGACGATCGTGTGCGCGGCGTCGATCGTGCCCCGCGTCGTCGCGACCCGCCCGGCGTGCAACGCGGTGACCGCGGTCCGGAACCGGAAGTCCACCCCGAGCACCGAGAGGTGACGGACGATGGCGTCGGCGGCGGCGCGGGGATCGGTCTGCAGGTCGGTCTCGATGTGCGCGCCGCCGACGAGTCCGGCGCGGCGCAGCGGAGCCAGGCGCAGTACGTCGTCGGCGTCGAGCATCCGGATGCCCCCGCCGGGGACGGCGGCCTCGAGCACCGCGATCTCGTCCGCATGACGTGCGGCGACCAGGGTTCCCGACTCGCGCAGCCAGAAGTCGGCGTCGGTCGAGAGACGCAGCCACAGCTCCCGCGAGGTGTCGGCGTAGCGGCGCGCCTCGCCCTGCTGTGCGCCGATGCACAGATGTCCGAAGTTGCGGATCGTGGCGCCGCGGGGACCGTCCGTGCGGTCGACCACGATCACGCGCAGTCCGCGTCGGATCGCGGCGTACGCGGCACCGAGTCCGACGATGCCGGAGCCGACGACGACCACGTCGGCGGTGTCGTGCCCGCGCCCGACCGGGGCGCCCTCGTGTCCGCTCACCGGAAGACCTTCCGCATCCACATCGCCAGTCCCTCGACCACCAGCACCGTCACGAGGATCATGAGCACGATCGCGGTGACCGTCTCGTAGCGGGATCCCTGGCTCGCGTTGAGCAGGTAGTACCCGACGCCGCCTCCACCGACGATGCCGAGCACGGTCGCCGCGCGGATGTTCGTGTCGAGCATGTAGAAGCTGTGCCCGATCAGCGCCTGCATCCCCTGCGGCACCGTCGCCGAGGCGTAGGTCTGCAGGCGTGTGGCGCCCACCGCCCGCAGGGCGCGCTCCGGCCCGCGGTCGACTTCCTCGAAGGAGTCGGCGATCAGCTTGCCGAGCAGTCCGACCCCGCCGATCGCGAGGGCGATGACGCCGGCCTGCGGGCCCAGCCCCGTGATCACCACGAGGACGATCGCGAGGATCAGCTCGGGGATGCCGCGGATGCCGACCAGCAGGAACCGTGCGGCGCCGCGTGCTCCCGGGCCCTGCGCGACGTTCCGGGCGGCGAGCGAACCGAGCACGATCGAGGGCAGGAGGGTCAGCACGGTCGCCGCCAGCGCGATCGCCACGGTGTCGCGCATCGCGGAGATCATCGCCTCGGCCTCGTAGTTGCCGAACGAGGGGGGCCAGAACCGGACCGCCACGTCGGGGAGCTTCGCCCAGACCGTGACGAAGTCCGACCAGGTGATGTCGCTCACGATGACGCTGCCGAGCACCACGAGCACGGCGACGATCCCCGCCGCGGTGTGGCGGACGCGCTGCGCGGTCCACGGGCGTCGGACGGCGTCCCGCGGAGTCGCCGCCCAGGACGGGCGAGCTGCCGCCGCGACGGCCGCGGGGGCGCCGAGGCGCGGATGGATCAGCCGATCCATCCACGAGCGGGTCTGACGCTGCTCTCCGAGCATCGCGCCGCGGACCAGGCTCGAGATGATCTCCATCACGACGCAGAGCGCGAAGATCACCAGCGCGATGCCGAGTCCCGCACCGTAGTTCAGGGACTTGAACGCGTAGGACATCTCGAGCCCGAGCCCGGCCACGCCCACGTATCCCAGCACGACACTGCCGCGCAGGTTGATGTCGTTGCGGTGCAGCACGGTCGCTACCCAGCTGGGGAGCACCTGCGGCAGGATGCCGGCGCTGAACTCCTGCAGCTTCGATCCGCCCGCCGCGCGGATCGCGAGGCGGGGACCCTCGTCGATCTGCTCGATCGCATCCGCGAACATCTTCGAGATCATGCCGATCGAGTGGATGCCGATCGCCAGGATGCCCGGGAGCGTGCCGAGGGAGAACATCAGCACGAACGCCATCGCGAGCACGACGTCGGGAAGCGCGCGGGTGAGCACGCCGACGAAGCGCGCCGCGGCACGCCATCCGTTGCCGGGGGTGGTGTTCGAGGCCGCCAGGTACGCGATCGGCACCGAGAGCACGGCCGCGAGCAGCGTGCCGACCAGCACGAGACCCACCGTCAGGGCGATGAGCCAGAGCAGATCTCCGGGTTCGGGGAAGGACAGACCGCCCACGCGGGCCAGGAAGTTCTCGGCGTTGCCCCAGCTCTGCGCCATGGCCGGGATCGAGATGCCGACCTCGTCGACGGCGAGGATGCCGAGCACGACGAGGGCGAGGAGGGTGAGCGTCGCCGCGATGCGTTCCGGGGAGATCGGACGCTTCGGCGCGCGCTGCGCGACCGGCGCGGACACCGGTCGCGCAGAGGAGGCGGAGGAGTCGGCGAGGAGCGTCACGAGACGGACTCCCGAGCGGGTTCGGCGTCGACCGCAGCGGCCGCGCCGAGCGGGACGCCGTCGGTGAGTTCGAGCTGCACGGCCCGCAGTTCGGCGGTCGTGGTGGCGACGCGGCCGTAGATCTCCATGACCTCCGCCTTGGTGAGGTCGGTGGTGGGGGTGTCGAGCACGATCTCACCGTGCCGCAGTCCGACGATGCGATCGGCCCACGAGATCGCGAGGTCGACCTGATGCAGGCTGCACACGACCGTCAGGCCTTCGTCGGCGGCGATCTCGCGGATCAGAGCCATCACCTGATCGCTCGACTCGGGATCGAGCGAGGCGACCGGCTCGTCGGCGAGCAGGATGTCGGGCTTCTGCATCAGAGCGCGGGCGATCGCGACCCGCTGCTGCTGTCCCCCGGAGAGGGTGTCGCTGCGCTGATAGGCACGATCGAGCAGCCCCACGCGGTCGAGGTGCTCGAGCGCCTGCAGCTTCGCCGCCTTCGAGTAGCCCCACAGGCCGAGACGCGGGCCGCGCACACGCGACAGCGATCCGGTGAGCACGTTCTCGAGCACCGTGAGGGAGGGCACCAGTTCGAACTGCTGGAAGATGAAGCCGACGCGACTGCGCAGCGATCGCAGCGCTCGTCCGCGCAGCGTCGGCACGGAGGCGCCGAGCACCTCGACGTCGCCCGCGGTGGGGAGCTCGAGGCCGTCGAGATGACGCAGCAGCGTCGACTTTCCGGAGCCCGAGAGTCCGAGGAGCACCACGATCTCACCGCGCGAGACCTCGAGCGAGGCGTCGTCCAGGGCGGTCGTCGAGCCGAACTTCTTCGTCACGCCGCGCAGGCGGACCACGGCGTCGGTGGCGGGAAGGGTCATGTCGGAGCTCCTCCGGGTGGTGATGACGGGGGTGCCGGTTCCTGAGCGCGCGGGGCGGGGTGCGCTCAGGAACCGGCCGGCCAGGAGTGGTGGTCAGGCCGTCAGGCCTTGCACTGCTCCGCTTCGGTCTCCGTGCAGATGTCGCGGATGAGGTCGTAGTAGGCGTCGTCCACCGGCTTGGTGGCGAAGAACACGCTGCGGAAGGCATCCGTGTCGGCGCCCTCGATGCCGGCCGCGATGATGTCGTCGATCGTGATCTCGGACAGCCCGTCGATCAGCTCCTGCGCGATGTCATCCGGCAACGCGGAGGCGTAGACGAGCGGGGCACCGGGCACCATGGTCTCGTCGACGACCTTCACGGCATCCGACTTGGCGACCTCGGAGTCCTCCGCGAACCCGACCTCGCACTCGACGCCTTCGCCGACCTTCTGGACGCTGACGTCGTGCTTGCCCGCGAAGACGGGCGTGATGTCGGTCTTCGGGTCGATGCCGGCCTCGATCAGGTTGTACGAGGGGAAGAGGTAGCCCGAGGTCGACGAGGGATCGACGAAGCAGACCTTCTTGCCCGCGAAGTCCTCGATGCTGGAGATGTCGCTGTCGGCGGGCACGATCGCCTGCGAGAAGTACCCGGGCTCCTGGCCCTCCTCCGTCACGATCGAGGAGATCGGGGTGAGCTTCGCGCCGTTGTTCGTGGCGGTCACGTAGGTGAAGCCGGAGAAGGACGCGACGTCCACCTTGCCCGCGACCGCGGCCTCGATGAGCGCGGCGTAGTCGGTCGACTCGTGGTACTCGACGGTCTTGCCGGTGATCTCGGCGATGTAGTCCATCAGCGGCTGGTAGTTGGTCTCGGTGTCGACCGAGTCGGGCACGACACCGAAGACGAGGGTGTTCTCGTCGACCGCGAAGCCACTGGTCGAGGCGCCGTCGGAGCCGGGGGCGCCGGTCGCCTCCGCCGTGCCGGAGCAGGCGGCCAGACCGAGGGCGAGAAGCGCGACGCCCGCGAGGGCGGGGAGAGCACGAAGCTTCATGAGGACCTTTCAGAGGTGGGAGGGGTGATCCACGGATGACTCTCTCAGCCGGAGCGCCGAGAAATGTACCTAACTCGGAAGAGTTCAGAGCGCGTTCATCCACGATTTCCCTGGGTGAACAGCGCGAGACGGGGTACCACCGTCCACACCGAGGCAAGTAAGGTACCTATGTGACCGAAGCTGTCTACACCCAGATCGCGGACGACCTCCGGCAGCAGATCACGGCGGGAACGCTGCGCCCCGGCGATGACGTCCCCACCGAGGCGGAGCTCGCCGCCCGGTGGCGCACCTCGCGCGGTCCGATCCGCAACGCCCTCGGAACCCTGCGCGGTGAGGGGCTGATCGAGACCAGCCGCGGGCGTCCGGCTCGGGTGGTCGCGCGCAAGCAGAACCAGGCCGTCGACGTGTCCGTCCCGTTCACGCGCTGGGCGCGCGACCTCGGCGTCACGCCCGGCGCACAGACGCAGGAGGTGAGCCTGCGCCGAGCGGGCGATCACGGAGCCGCCCTGGGGGTCGGACCCGACGACACGATCGTCAGCGTCGTCCGGCTTCGACTGCTCGACGGGCGCCCGACGATGCTGGAACGCCTCTTCTACACCGAGGCCGCCGGCCGGCGGCTGTTCGAGGTCGACCTCGACCGGGTGTCGATCACCGAGTATCTGGGATCGCAGGGGCACCCGATCGTCGGGCTGCAGCATGTGATCGATGCCGTCGCTGCCGACGAGCAGGATGCCGCGCTGCTGAAGGTGCCGACGGGCACGCCGATCCTGCGACTCAGCCGTACCTCGCGCGATGCGGACGGCACGATCTTCGAGGCATCGGAGGACCGCTATCTCAGCGAGGTCGTCCGATTCACGGTCGCGGCATCCGGCATCTCGACCGACGGGCACTACATGCGCGCGGTCGGTCGCTGACGCCCCGCTGGAAGCGTGCTGCCGACACCGCGTAGAGTCGATTCGATCGACGAAATGCATTCCGGGGGGTGTGCTGATGGGCATGCGGGCGGCCTACACGCTGGTGGATGAGCGAACACTCGACCTGCTCGTCTCGTCGGCGCCGGAGGTGCGCGTCATGACGCTCGAGGATCTCGCGTCGTCGGGAGCGCCGACCGTGCACCTCGGCACGATGTGGGACGGGCTGCACTACCTGCTCACCGGGACCTCCGCGGCCGCACCGCGGGATGACGATCCTCTGAGCGAGTCGGTCGTCGGCGTGCACGTGTTCGACGGGGACGACTTCGTCGGATGCACCGAGAACGACGAACTGCCGGCGATCATCGAGGCGCTCGACGCCGTGGATCGCGACGCGCTTCTGCGTGGCGCGGACTTCACCGACTTCGCCGAGGCGGGCATCTCCCCGAACATCTGGGAGGGCGAACCGTCGGTGCTGCGTGCCGGCCTCGCGGACGCTCTCGACGCGCTCGCGGCCGTGCACCGTCGCGCGGCGGATGCGGGCCATCACCTGGTGATCAGCATCCGCTGATCCGGTCGGTCACCGCCCGCATCGCGGGACGAGTCACACCGCGAGCAGCACGATCCCGGCCGCGACGACCAGAGAGGCCGCGATCCTCCATCCCGGTCGCGACTCGCGCAGCACGACGACGCCGAACAGGCTCACGAGCACGACGCTCACCTCGCGCAGGGGAGCGACCAGGGCGACGGGCGCGATCTGGATCGCCGCGAGCACGAGGATGTACGACAGCGGCGACAGCACGCCGAACACGACGATCCGTCGCCACTGCGTGCGCCCGAGTTCGCGGACGGCGCCCCACCGGCGCCGCACCGCGACCGTGTAGAAGGGCACCTGGAGCAGGGTGGTGCCGACCATGAAGGCGACCGGCGAGAGGTTCCCCGTGCGCACGGCGTGGGCGTCCCAGATCGTGTAGATCGCGATGGCGACACCCGTGAGCGCCCCGAAGACCAGGCCGAGGTCGATGCCGCGTCTCGCTCCGGCGCCGCGCCCGCGATCGACCAGTCCGATCGCGACGACCCCGCCGATCACCGCGGCGACGCCCGCGAGCGCGATCGGTGCCGGCCGCTCCCCCAGCGCCACCACCGCGATGATCACCGACAGGAACGGTCCGACCCCGCGCGCGGTCGCGTACACGGTCGAGAGGTTGCCCTCGCGGTACCCGCGCTGCAGCACGACCATGTAGCCGACGTGCAGCACCGCGGACACCCCGACGCCGAGCGCGAACGCGCCGAGATCACTCGTGCCGAGGCCACCCGTGAACGGCACGACGCCGATCCACACCACCGTGCTGCTCACGGCACCCCACCACAGGAACGGCATGCCGGCCCGACTGACGCCGTGGGCGATGACATTCCAGGCGGCGTGGGCGACGGCGGCGGAGATCACCAGGGCGAAGGCGAGAGCGGACATGACGAGACCCTTCCCTCCGTCGCGGGCGCGACGGACAGGGTCCTCCGGGCTTTTGTCCTGTCAGATGACGACTCCCCTGCGGAGGGGGATCGTGGCGCCGCTCGGACCAGACGGGTGGGACCCCGGAACCCTAGGCGCTATCGGGGTCCACGGTACCGGCGGCGGATGAACGGGCGGGAAACGCAGGGAGGCCGTTCAGGACGAACCGCCGAAGCGCCCGGTTCGGTGGGGTGGTGGAGTGGGGTGGGGGTCGAACCGGGCGCTCCGGGGCTGGGGGTCAGAGGTCGTCGTCCTCACGCCGACGTCGTCGCGTGATCAGGAGCACCAGTGCGCCGATCGCGAGCAGGGCCACCGCCCATCCGAGGCCGGTGATCACTCCGCCCGTGGTCGCCAGCCCGCGCACCTCGACGGTGGCGGTGGCCGCGGCCGAGACGGTCGCCGGGCCGCCGGTACCCCGCACCGTGGCGACGTTCACGACCGCACCCGCCGCGATATCCGCGGCGGTGAGGGGAGAGGCGACCGGACCGCACTCGGCGACGGCGCTCGGGGCGAGGTCGGCGATCTCGCACGCGACCACCCCGCCGAGCTTCGGGTCGTCGATCACGACATCGGTCAGGGTGACCGCTCCCGTGTTCGTCACGGTGAAGCGGAACCCCACCGTGTCGCCGGCGTTCACCCGGCCGTCACCGTCGACGTCGACATAGTCGCCGCCGGTCTTGACGAGCGCGATCGCGGGCTGTGCGACGAGGGGCGTCACGACCGTGTCGCTCGCCTCGGGAGGGGTGGCGGAGGTGCCGGTGGCGGTGGCGTCAGCGGTGTTCACGATCTCGCCGGCGTCGACCTCGGCCTGCGTGAGCTGCACGGGAGCCCCGGTGCACACGGTCGACTCCCCGGGCGCCAGCACGGTCGCATCGCAGGTGACCGCGCCGGCGAGGCGCGGATCGCTGACCGCGATGTCCGAGAGCGTGGTGGTGCCCTCATTGGACACCGTGAAGCTGTACGCGATCGTGTCACCGGCATCCGTGCGGCCGTCGTCGTTCACGTCCTCGACGGCGGCCGCCGACTTCACCAGCCCGATGCCGTCGGTGCCCGCCACGACGATGTCCGCCTGGGCGTCCGCGGCGACGTCTCCGCCGCGGGACCGGGCCGTGACGCGCGCCTCGTTGCGGACGATGCCGTCATCCACATCCTCCTGGGTCAGCGCATGGTCCACGGGGCCGCAGCCGACCTCACCCCCCGGACTCAGAGCGAGGCCGTCGAGCGCGGCGCAGTCGACGGGCCCGCCCAGGAGCGGGTCGTCGAGCACGATGTCGCGCAGCACCGTGGTGCCGGTGTTGCGGATCGTGAAGGTGTAGCCGACGGTGTCGCCGGCGCCGACCCGACCGTCTGCCCCGAGATCGACGGCTCCGGGCGTCTTCGTCAGGGCGATCGCCGCCGTCCCCGTGATGACGACATCGGCCGAGGCCTCATCGACGACCGGACCGAGCGGACTCGTTCCCGCGGCCGTGGCGGTGTTGCGCACGATCTCGCTCTCCACGTCGTTCTGCGTGAGCGTGTACGGGAAGGGACCGCACGCGGTCACGCCGCGCACGGGCAGCCTGTTGATCGCGCACAGTTCGCCGGCGCCGAGCAGCGGGTCGGACACCGCGACGCCCGACAGCGTGGTCGTTCCGACGTTGCGCACCGTGAAGGTGTACTCCACCGCGTCACCGGCGCCGATACGGCCGTCGCCGGTCGTGTCCGTCGCGACCCCGACGTTCTTGAGCAGCTCGATCGCGGCGGTGCCGGTGAGGTCCACGTCGGCCTCGGCCCCGTCGGTCACGGCGCCGAAGGGTCCGTCGGCCGTCACGGAGGCCTCGTTGTGCACCTGTCCGTCGTCGATGTCGCCCTGCGTCAGCGCGGAAGTGATCGGTGTGCACGACACGGACTGCCCCGGGGCGAGCGCGACACCGTCGAGCTCCGGGCACTCCAGCGCGCCGCCCAGCATCGCGTCGGTGATCTGCGCGTCGCGCAGCGTGGTGGTGCCGTTGTTGGTCACCGTGAAGGTGTAGTCGACCGTGTCGCCCGCCCCCGCCGCGGAGTCGCCGTCGACGTCGGCGACGACCGAGGGGATCTTGCGCAGGCTGATGCTGTTCGTCGCCGCGATCGCGACGTTCGCCTCGGCGTCGGCGGTCGCCGTTCCTCGGGCGGACGTGGCGGCGAGGGCCGCCGTGTTGCGCACTGCGCCGGCATCCACGTCTTCCTGAGTGAGCGTGTACTCCACCGGTGCGCAGACGGCCGTGCCGCCGGGAGGCAGCGGGGCAGTGAACGCGGGGCAGTCCACGACTCCCCCGAGCAGCGGATCCGTGATCTCGGCGGCGGTGAGCGTGACCTCCCCGGAGTTGCGGATCGTGAAGAGGTAGGCGACGGTGTCCCCCGCGCCGATCCGTCCGTCGAGGTTCGTGTCGCTCGGCGGACCGACGGTCTTCCGCAGCTCGACCCGCGGCGCTCCCGCTGTCGGGACGGTCACGGTCGAACTGTTGTCGGAGGGGTCCGGGTCGGGGGTGTCGGCCCCCACGGACGCCGTGTTCGTGAGCGACTCGGCCCCCGTCGCCGGGTCGACGATGCCCGTCACGGTGGCCGTGAACGACGCGCCGACCGCGAGCGTCGTGCGGGTGCAGTCGAGCTGCGATCCGGTGATCACGCATCCGGGCGTCGACGTCGTCGGGGTGAGGAGCGCCGCCGGCAGCGCATCGGACACGGCGACGTTCGCGGCCGCGCTGGGGCCGCCGTTCGTGACCTGGATCGTGTAGGTCACAGGCCCGTCGAGCGTCGCCGGGGTCACGGAGCTCGTCTTGAGGATCGACAGGTCGGCCGACGGCGTCACCACGACGGTGGCCGTTCCGGTGTTGTTCGAGGGATCCGGATCCGGCGTCGCGGACCTCAGGGTCGCGGTGTTCACCAGCGCGCCCTCCCGCCCGGCGGTCGTCGTGACCGTGAGGGTCGCCGACTGCCCCGGAAGGAGAGTGCCCACCGTCCACCGTGCGTCCCCGTCCGACCAGGATCCGACCGTCGGGCTGGCGCCGGTGAGGAGGAGCCCGGCGGGGGCGACCTCGTCGACGATCACGCCGGCGGCGGCCGAGGGGCCGTCGTTGCGCGCGGTCACCACGAAGGAGGCCTCGCCGCCGAGAGGAAGGGTCGGGGTGGAAGTCGTCTTCACGAGGGTCACATCGGCGCGGGGCAGGAGGGCGACCTCGACGGTGGAGGTGTTGTCGTCCGTGTTCGGGTCGGGCGTCGCCGAGGTCGTCGTCGCGGTGTTCGAGATCGTGCCTGTCGCGGTGGCGCTCCAGCGGCCGTCGATCTCGACGGCGACCGACGCCCCGGGGGCGATGTCGCCGAGCGCGCAGCTCAGCGTTCCCGCCGCGACCGCGCAGCCCGGGGCATCCGTGGTGGCCGTGGCGAACTCCGCCGGGAGCGTGTCGGAGAGCGAAGCACCGCGGGCGATGGACGGACCGGAGTTCGAGACCACCATCGTGTACGTGAAGGGGCTGCCCGGCTCTCCCGTGCGCGGCGCGGTCTTCACGACGTTCAGGTCGGCGCTCTGGACCACCTCGACGTCGGCGGAAGCGGAATTGTTCGCCGTGTTCGCATCGTCGGCCGGAGCGGCCGCCGAGGCGGTGTTGGTCGCGGTGCCCGCGGGAGCATCGGCGGCGACGGCCGCTCGCACGACGACGGTCGACGGCCCTCCGACGGGGAACGAGGCCCAGATGCAGCGGATCGCGGAGCCGGTGGAGCTGCAGTCGGCACCGGCGGGCTCATCGATCCCCGTCACCGTGAAGCCCGCGGGCAAGGTGTCGTCGAGCACGGCGTTCACGGCGTCGGAAGCTCCCCGGTTGCTCACGGCCAGGGTGAAGTCGATCGGGTCTCCGGCCGACACCCGGGGAGTGGATGCCGTCTTGACGACGGCGAGGTCGGCGATGATGTCCGGCTGGAAGCTGATCGCGTCGACGTTGTCGCCGGGATCGGTGTCGGTCGTGCGGGTCGTGACCGACGCCGTGTTCTGCACGACGGCTGTCGCTCCCGCGGCGACCCGCACCACGACGGTCACGACGGTGGTCGCGCCGGGGGCGAGCACGCCGGTCGGGCACGTGAGGATCGAGGAGGCCACCGCGCAGCTTCCCTGTTCGGTCGTCGCACTGACGAACGTGGTCGCGGGGTCGAGCGGATCGGTGATCACGACGTCGCGCGCCTCGGAGGGCCCGGTGTTGCTCGCCGTGAGGGTGTAGGTCACGTTCTGACCGGCGACCGGTGCGGCGGGGGCGAGCGCCTTCCTGATCGCGACGTCGGCGACGGCGGAGACCGTGGCAGCCACGCTCGCGGTGTTGTCCGCGAGGTTCGGGTCGCTTCGCGATCCGGTGACGGTCGCCGTGTTCGACAGCGACGAGCCGGGATCCGCCGAGGCCCGCACGGTGCCGGTGACCCGGATCTGCACGGCGGCCCCGACCGCCAGATCCGGCACCGCGCACGTGACGGTGCCGGCGACCTGACAGGTCGCACCACCCGATGTGGCCGTGACGTCCGTCAGTCCCGCCGGGAGCGGGTCGGTGACGGTGACGCCGGTGGCGACCTGCGGCCCGGTGTTCCGCACGGTGAGCGTGAACGTCGCCGGGCTCCCGGCGACGGGGGACGGCGTGTCGAGGGTCTTCGTGATCGCGAGATCGGCGACCGGGTTCACGGGTGTACGCGTCTGCGGGCTCGTCGAGACACTGTTCTGATTCGTGACGCCGTCGCGGAACGCGACCTCGGCCTCATTGATGATCACTCCCCCGGCGGCCGAGGCGTTCGCCCTCGCGTCGAAGGTGTAGCTGGTGCTCGTCGAGACGGCGATCGACCCGCCGAGCGCGGCCGTGGCGGCGTCTCCGAGACGCACCTGCACGGTGCGGGTCCCCGCGACGAACTCGCCGCGATCGTCGCCCGCCGCGTCGCTGAGCGCACCGGCTCCCGCACCGCTGAGGAGGCGGATCGATCCGGGCACGTAGTCGAGTCCGGGTGCGAGCACGTCGGTCGACACGGACCGCAACGACGGGTTGCCGCCGTCGTTGCGCGTGGTCACCGTGTAGCGCAGCGTGTCGCCGACCGCGGCGGTCGTTCCGGGACGGGTGAGGTTCGCCACCGACTTCGTCGTGATCAGGCACGGGCCCGTGCCGAAGGCGGTGTCGTCGATCAGGTTCCCCACGGTCGGGCCGCCGGCCGCGCTCACGGCCTGGAAGCCGAAACGGGTCGTGGTCTGCCCGGCCGGAACCGTGTAGGTGCGCGTGTACGCTCCCCAGGCGCCGACGCCGTCGGAGATCAGCGGACCGCTCTGCGCGAGCGATCCACCGGCGGGTCCGATCAGGACGCGCATCACATCGGTGCCGCCGCGGCCGCGGTGCTTCAGCGACCAGGCCAGGGTCTGGCCCGGCGTCGTCGCGACGTCCTGATACAGGAAGCCCGCGCTGTTGGCGTTCAACTCCGCGAACTGACGACCGGAAGCGGAGGGCGTCCCGAGGAAACCGCTGCTCCACAGTTCGATCTCGCTCCGAGCGTCGGTCGTCGCCCACCCGGGCACGGAGCGCTCGGGCAGATGGGCGAACGAGGAGTCAGCGATGGCCGGTGCCTCGAACCCGCCGTTGACGAGAGCGACCGTCCCCACGCAGCTCGTCGGGTTCTGCGCGGCCGCGACCGGCACCGGAGCGGCGGCATCCGTGACGACGGTCAGTCCGGCGGCGAGCATCAGCGCGGCAGCCGCACCCGCGACGAATCGACGAATCGGCGACGAGCGCGTAACGTCACGCATGCGAAAGACCCCCAGGTTCCCCGAGCGCACGGTGCGCGCCCCCTTGCGCAGGCTACGGACGCGCACCGGAATTCGCGCCACTACTCTCGAAGAACCCCTATATCTAGGAAGGCTTGTCATGCCCGTCACCCCGGTCGCCCTGTCGCACGCCGACGATCTCGCGGACTTCGTCGCCGCCTCACCGTCGAGCTACCACGCGGCCGCCGAGGTCGCACGGCGCCTCGAGACCGCGGGCTTCACCCGACTCCAGGAGGAGGACGAGTGGCCCGCGCAGGTCGGCGGTCGTTTCGTGATCGTGCGGGACGGCGCGACCATCGCGTGGGTCGTGCCGGAGGATGCCGGGACCACCACCCCGGTGCACGTCTTCGGCGCCCACACCGACTCCCCCGGCTTCAAGCTCAAGCCGCAGCCGACGACCGGGGCGCGCGGCTGGCTCCAGGCCGCCGTCGAGGTGTACGGCGGTCCGCTGCTCAACTCCTGGCTCGACCGGGAACTGCGCCTGGCCGGCCGTCTCGCCCTCTCGGACGGCCGCGTCGTGCTCGCCGACACCGGCCCGCTGCTGCGCCTCCCTCAGCTCGCGATCCATCTCGATCGGGGCGTCAACAACGGGCTCTCGCTCGACAAGCAGAACGAGACGCAGCCGGTGTGGGGGCTCGGCGACCCGGCGCAGGCCGACATCCTGGCCGAACTCGCGGCCTCGGCCGAGGTCGCCGCGTCCGACATCCGCGGGTACGACGTGCTGATCGCCGACTCGGCGCGCGGCGCCGTGTTCGGCAAGGACGACGCCTTCTTCGCGTCCGGCAGACTCGACGACCTCGCCTCCGTGCACGCCGGCGTCGTCGCCCTGGCCGCCATCGCCGACCGGACGCCGGCCGCCCGCGCCCCGATCGCCGTGCTCGCCGCCTTCGACCACGAGGAGCTCGGCTCGGAGTCGCGCTCGGGCGCCGCCGGCCCCTTCCTCGAGGACGTGCTCGAGCGCCTGTACGCGGGGCTCGGCGCGGACTCCTCGCAGCGCCGCCGCGCCTACTCGTCGTCCTGGTGCCTCTCGAGCGACGTCGGACACTCGGTGCACCCGAACTACGTCGCCAAGCACGACCCGGTGGTGCAGCCCGTCCTCGGCTCGGGGCCGATCCTGAAGCTCAACGCGAATCAGCGCTACGCGACGGATGCCGTGGGCACCGCGTCCTGGCGCGCCTGGTGCGAGCGCGCGGGCGTCCAGACGCAGGAGTTCGTGTCGAACAACGCGGTGCCGTGCGGCTCGACGATCGGCCCGATCACCGCGACGCGCCTCGGCATCCGCACGGTGGACGTCGGCATCCCGATCCTGTCGATGCACTCGGCGCGCGAACTCGCGGGGGTCTCCGACCTCCATGACCTGACGCGCACCGCGGAGGCCTTCTTCACCGCCTGACCCCCGGGTCGTCCGCGCAGTGCCATGATGTGCACATGAGCGACAACACGCCCGCACTCATCGAGCGCGCCGGCATCGAGATCATCCCCGAATCCGAGCGCACGGCGAAGCCGCGTGATCTGTTCTGGCCGTGGTTCGCGGCGAACGTGTCGGTGTTCGGCATGTCGTACGGCTCGTTCGTGCTGGGCTTCGGAATCTCGTTCTGGCAGGCCGCACTCGTCTCGGTCGTCGGCATCGTGGTGTCGTTCCTGCTATGCGGGCTCATCGCGATCGCCGGGAAGCGGGGCTCCGCGCCGACCATGGTGCTCTCCCGTGCGGCCTTCGGCGTGCACGGCCAGAAGGTCCCGGGCATCGTCTCGTGGCTGACGTCGATCGGGTGGGAGACGTTCCTCGCCATCCTCGCGGTGCTCGCCACCGCCACCGTGATCACCCAGCTCGGCGGCGACGGCGACAGCGTGGTGCTGAGGATCATCGCCACGATGATCGTGGCAGCACTCATCGTGGTGGCATCCGTGCTCGGCTACCACACGATCATGAAGCTGCAGTCGGTGCTCACCTGGGTGACCGGCATCGTCACCGTGCTGTACGTGATCCTGGCCGCGCCGAGCATCGACCTCGCCGTCGTGCTCGCACGTCCGGACGGGGGAATCGGCCAGGTCGTCGGGGCGCTGGTGCTGGTGATGACCGGCTTCGGGCTCGGGTGGATCAACATCGCCGCCGACTGGTCGCGGTACCAGAAGCGCACGGCGTCCGACGGCGCGATCGTGGCGTGGAACACGATCGGCGGCTCGATCGCTCCCGTGATCCTCGTGGTCTTCGGTCTGCTGCTCGCGGGCTCCGACGATGACCTCATGACCGCGATCGCCTCCGATCCGGTCGGAGCGCTCGCGTCGATCCTGCCGGTGTGGGTGCTCGTGCCGTTCCTGCTGACCGCGGTGCTGGCCCTCGTCTCCGGCGCCGTGCTGGGCATCTACTCGTCCGGGCTGACGCTGCTCAGCCTCGGCATCCGCATCCCCCGCCCGACCGCCGCGGCCATCGACGGCGTGATCCTCACGATCGGCACGGTCTTCGTGGTGTTCTTCGCGACCGACTTCCTCGGACCGTTCCAGAGCTTCCTGATCACCCTCGGAGTGCCCCTCGCGTCGTGGGCCGGCATCCTGATCGCCGACATCCTGCGCCGGAAGAAGGTCTACGACGAGGCAGCCCTGTTCGATGCGAACGGCCGCTACGGCGCCTGGGACTGGACCTCGATCGGCACCATGGTCGTGACCAGCGTGATCGGCTGGGGCCTGGTCGTGAACAACTTCGCCGCCGACGCGCCGTGGAACAACTGGCAGGGATATCTGCTGTTCCTGATCGGCGGCAGAGACGGCGAATGGGCGTACGCGAACCTCGGCGTCTTCTTCGCCCTGGTGCTCTCGTTCCTCGTGACCTCCCTCGCCCGCGCGGGGAAGATCCGCCGCCAGGAGCAGGCGTGAGCGATCCGTCCACGGACTCGGCGACGCGGGCCGCGTGGCTCGTGGTCGTGGACCCGCAGGCGATCTTCGCCTCGTCGGACTCCCCATGGGGATCGCCGTTCTTCGCGGAGACGATGCCGCACATCCGGGCGCTCGCCGCCTCCTTCGGCGAGCGCGTGATCGTGACGCGATGGATGCCGACGGCCGACCGGTCGACATCCTGGGGCGACTACTTCGCCGCGTGGCCGTTCGCCGATCAGCCGGCCGATGACGCGCTGTTCGCGCTGGTCCCGGAGGCGGCGGACCTGTCGCCGCATCCGACACTCGATCTGCCGACCTTCGGCAAGTGGGGGCCCGCACTCGAAGCGATCGTCGGGCCCGGGGCGCGGATCGTGCTGACGGGGGTGGCCACCGACTGCTGCGTCCTCTCCACGGCACTCGCCGCCGCGGATGCCGGAGCGCGCATCACGGTCGTCACCGACGCCTGTGCCGGGTCGAGTGCGGAGAACCAGGACGCGGCGATCCGGGTGATAGGGCTGTATCCCCCGCAGATCACCCTGAGCGACACCGCGACGGTGCTCGCCGCGCGCTGATCGCCGCCCGCCCGCGCCCGCCCGTGCCCGCGCCGACCCGAGCGGGAACGGCGACGGAGGCACATCTGTCAGCCGGCTGCGCGCACGGCGGCCGCGATCTCGGCCGGGGAGCCCTGCCAGGGGGCGCCGTGGCCCGGGAGCACCCACGATGCGGAGACCTGGGCCAGGCGGTCGAGGGAGGCGAGGGACTTGTCCGGTTCATCCGTGAACGGGGCGGGTTGCGCCCCGGTGCGCCCCGTGAGCACATGCCGCGTGGTGAGCGCATCGCCCACGAACACGGCATCCGCCGCCGGGACATGGATCGCGATGCTGCCCGGCGAGTGTCCCGGCATCCCGATCACGACGGGCGCGCCCGGAAGGTCGAGCACGTCACCGTCGGCGATCTCCGTCACCTCAGCGACGTGACGGGCACGGAGCGCGTTCTTGCGCAGGCCGTACGCGAAGAAGCCGAGCGTCGGGCCGAGGCGGGCCGGTCCCATCGGCGTCCGGGGCTTCTCCCCCGTCCGCGCCCGGTGGGCGTCGGCGGAGTGGATGAACACCGGCACCCCGACCTCCCCGCGCAGGCGTTCGGCGAAGCCGATGTGGTCGCCGTCGCCGTGCGTCAGGACGAGACCGGCGATGTCGGACAGCGGCCGGCCGATCACGTCCAGCTCCTGCTTCAGGTCGTTCCAGTGTCCGGGCAGCCCGGCGTCGATCAGGGTGATGCCCTCCGGCAGATCGATCAGGTACGAGGCGACGATGTCGTTGCCGAGTCGGTGCAGGTGGGGTGCGAGTTTCATGGCGGATCCTCTCGGGATGATTGCGATGGCTACGTTACGTAGCTATCATGGCTATTGTCAATAGCCATGAAGACGGAGGACAGATGCCGACGCCCGAACGAACCTCCCTCGAACAGATCGTCGCGGCCGGCCGCGAGATCCTCGACGCCACGGGCCCGGCGGGCGTCACGATGCAGGCGGTCGCCACCCGGGTCGGCGTGCGCGCCCCTTCGCTCTACAAGCGGGTGCGCGACCGCGACGCCCTGCTCTCCGCGATCGCCGAGTCCGCGATCGACGACCTCACGGTCCGGCTCGATGCGACGGACGCCGACATCACCGAGATCGCCGAGACGTACCGTCGCTTCGCCCACGAGCATCCGGAGGCCTTCCGCCTCGTGTTCAGCGCCGTGGCTCCACAGGAGGCGCTGCAGCGCTCGGCTGCGCCCCTCATCCGTGCGACGACGGCCCTCGTCGGCGAGACCGACGCGCTCGACGCCGCCCGCCTCTTCACCGCCTGGGCGACCGGCTTCCTGCAGATGGAGCTCTCCGGCGCCTTCCGGCTCGGCGGCGACGTCGACCGCGCGTTCGACTACGGCCTGCGGCGGCTGATCGCCGGACTCTCGACCTGACTCCCTCGCCGTCCGCCCGCCTCGCCCGGTGCGACGTGCAGGGGAATGTGCGACGTGCACGAAGGATCGGGCCGGATGCTCCTGCATCCCGCACATCTTCCGGCAGGTCGCGCGAGTGCGTCTGCACAGGTCCTGTGGTTCGCTCAGGTCCGTTCGTCCGCCCGGGTCCGTTCGTCCGCCCGCCCGCCTACTTCATGGTGTCGAGGATGCCCACGAGGTCATCGAACGTGGTCAGTGGATTCAGGATCGCGAAGCGGGTGTTGGGACGCCCCTGGTGCGAGCTCGGCACCACGAAGGCGTGCTGGGTGTCGAGGAGACCCGCCGACCAGCGGTCGTAGTCGGCGCGCTCCCACCCCACGCGCTCGAACACGACCACCGAGAGCTGCGGATCCCGGACGAGTCGCAACTCGGGACGGGCGGCGATCTCCCCGGCGATCCGGTGGGTGAGGTCGAGCGTGGCGCTGATCGCCTCGCGGTAGGCGGTGATGCCGTAGGTCGCGAGCGAGAACCACATCGGGAGACCGCGCGGGCGACGGGTCAGCTGGATCGAGTAGTCCGAAGGGCTGAACTCGTCGGCATCCGTGAGGGTGTCGAGGTATTCGGCGTGCTGCGTGTGCGCGCGGCGCCCGCTGTCGGGGTCGCGGTAGATCAGGGCGCAGCAGTCGAAGGGCGCGAACAGCCACTTGTGCGGGTCGACGATCACCGAGTCGGCGCGTTCGACGCCCGCGAAGATGTGCCGGGCCTCCGGCGCGAGCATCGCCGTGAGGCCGTACGCCCCATCGATGTGCAGCCAGAAGTCGAACTCGTCCTTCAGCGCCGCGATGCCCGCGATGTCGTCGACGATGCCGAAGTTGGTCGACCCGCCCGTCGCCACGACCGCGCAGATCTCGTCGCCGTGCGCGACCAGCGCGTCGCGGACCGCATCCGCCCGCAGCACTCCGTCGTCGCCCGCCGGAACCAGCAGCACGTCGGCATCCATCACCCGCGCCGCGGACTTGTTCGAGGAGTGCGCCTCGACGCTGCAGACGATCTTCCATCGCCGCGGCAGCTCCTTCCCGGCATCGAGCAGTCGCGCCTTCGCGGCCTCGCGGGCGGCGACCAGCGCCGAGAGATTGCCGATCGTGCCCCCCTGCACGAAGACGCCGCCGGCGGTGTCGGGCAGACCGAACTCGGAGGCGAGGAACGACAGCACCTCGTTCTCGGCGTGCACGGCGCCGGCACCCTCGAGCCAGCTGCCTCCGTAGAGCCCGGACGCCGACACGACCAGGTCGAACGCGATGGCCGCCATGGTCGGCGCCGTGGGGATGAACGACAGGTACAGCGGATGGCTCGTCGTCAGGCAGGCCGGAGCGAGCACGTGCTCGAACAGGCTCAGCGCGCGGTTCGCCCCGAGGCCGGCGTCGGTGATGGTCGCGCCGATCAGCCGGTTGAGCTCGGCCTCGGTCTGCGGTTTGTCGAGCGGCACGTCGGCGGCGAGCATCCGCCGACGCGAATAGTCGAGCACGGCGTCGATGATCGCGGTCGACTCGGGTGAGGCCGCGTGCATGCGCACTGCATCCATGGTGCGTTCCTTAGGTTCTCGGAGAGGTGAGGGAGTCGTCGTGGTCGAGCGCCACGGCCAGCGCGCGACGGGCGAGGTCGGCACGGTCGTGGGGCGCCCACTTCACGAGCGAATGCGCGTTCATGCCGTCGACCATCGCGAGCAGCAGCCAGGCAGCCGTGTCGGTGCGGGTGGACGCGAGCTCGCCCGCGGCCACCGCGCGGGCGAGATGCTCTTCGATCGCGCTCTGCCACCGGTCCATCTCGGTGCGCACGCGGGCGGCGAGCGCCTCGTTGCGCGCCCCGAGCGCCCAGGCCTGCACCCAGACCAGGGTGACGTCGTCGCGGTCGCCGTCGAGCAGGGTCTCGACCATGCGGAACAGGTTGTCGCGCACTCCCCGAGCGGGATCGAACTCCGCCATGACCTCGAGGCGTTCGGCCGCGACGATCTCGCCGAAGACGTCGGCGAGAAAGGCGTCCATGACCGGGCGGTAGTGCGCGACGAGCGCGGGCGTCACCCCGACGCGGCTCGCCACGGCGCGCACGGTGAGGGCTTCGAGCCCACTCTCCCGTGCGAGGCCGATCGCCCCGTCGAGGATGGACCGGTCGCGCTGCTCCGGCGACATGCGCCGGGGGCTCTGGTCTCTTGACGTCGTGTTCATCACGGGCTACCGTAGCACCTGTTGATCACATGTTCAATAACAGATTCGGTTGCGAGGAGACCACGATGGCCTGGCGCATGCCCGCAGAGACAGCCCGCCACGAGCGCACCTGGATGGCGTTCCCCGCCGAGGGGCAGACGCTCGGCGCGACCGATGCCGAGCGCGCGGCGGGCTATGCGACCTGGACCGCTGTGGCCCACGCGGTCGCCGAGTTCGAGCCAGTCACGATGGTCGTGGATCCGAGCGAGATCGGGCGGGCGAGGCGGATGCTGAGCGGCGGCATCGAGATCGTCGAGGCCCCGGTCGACGAGTTCTGGATGCGCGACTCCGGACCGACCTTCGTGGTCGACGACGAACGACCCGGCGTGCTCGGCGCCGTCGACTGGATCTTCAACGGCTGGGGATCGCCGGAGTGGGCCGAGTGGCGCAAGGCCGCCGAGCACGCGCGCGTCGTGGCCGGTGCCGTGGGCGCCGAGCTCGTCAGCTCCACGCTCGTGAACGAGGGCGGCGGCATCCATGTCGACGGCGAGGGCACCGTGCTGCTGACCGAGACCGTGCAGCTCGACCCTCGGCGCAATCCCTTCGCCGACCGCCGGCGCGTCGAAGCCGAGATGGCCCGCACGATCGGCGCCACGACGGCCGTGTGGCTCCCCCGCGGGCTCACGCGCGACTACGACGACCTCGGCACGAACGGTCACGTCGACATCGTCGCGACGATCCCCTCCCCCGGGCGGATGCTGCTGCACGCGCAGCAGGATGCGGACCACCCCGATCATGCGGTCACCCGCGACCTGCGCGCTCACCTGGAACAGCAGACGGATGCCGCGGGTCGACACTTCGAGATCCTCGACCTCCCAGCGCCGGCGACGCTGCGCGACCACGAGGGCTTCGTCGACTGGAGCTACGTCAACCACCTCGTCACGAACGACGGTGTCGTGGCCTGCGGCTTCGGCGAGGAGCGCGCGGATGCCGCCGCGCGGGAGATCCTCGCCGAGGCCTACCCCGGGCGGCGTGTGGTGACGGTCGACGCCCGTCCGCTGTTCGATCGCGGCGGCGGGATCCACTGCATCACGCAGCAGCAGCCGGCGCTGGACGCGGGTGCTCCCCGTCTCGCTTCGCCCGCTCCGGAGCCGGCACGCCGCGACGACACGACGGGGACCTCCCGCTGATGGTCGAGGTGACCGAGGCCTCGATCGCCGACCTCCGCCACGCGCTCGAGACAGGCGCCACCACCGCGGTCGGGCTGGTCGCCGCGTACCGGGCGCGCATCGCCGCCTTCGACGCGCCGGGGACCGCGACCGCGCTCAACGCCGTCGTCGTCGCGAATCCCGAGGCGGAGGACGAGGCCGCGGCATCCGATGCGCGTCGCGCTCGGGGCACGACGCTCGGGCCGCTCGACGGCATCCCGTACACCGCGAAGGACAGCTACCTCGTGCGCGGACTCACGGCCGCGGCCGGCAGTCCCGCGTTCGCCGCGCTCGTGGCGCAGCGCGACGCCTTCACGATCGAGCGGCTGCGGGCGGGCGGGGCGATCTGCCTCGGCCTGACGAACATGCCGCCGATGGCGAACGGCGGCATGCAGCGCGGCGTCTACGGTCGCGCCGAGAGCCCCTATGACGCCGATTGGCTGACCGCCCCGTTCGCCTCCGGCTCCTCGAACGGCTCCGGCACTGCGACCGCGGCGAGCTTCGCGGCCTTCGGGCTCGGCGAGGAGACCTGGTCGAGCGGACGCGGTCCGGCCACCAACAACGCCCTGTGCGCCTACACCCCCTCGCGCGGCGTGATCTCGGTGCGCGGCAACTGGCCGCTCGTGCCCACCATGGACGTCGTCGTGCCGCACACGCGCACCATGGCCGATCTGCTGGAGGTGCTCGACGTGATCGTCGCCGACGATGTCGAGACCCGCGGAGACTTCTGGCGCGCACAGCCGTGGGTCGATGTGCCGCCCGCCTCGGCCGTCCGCCCCGATTCGTACCCGGCGCTGGCCGCTGATGCCTCACTCGACGGCGCGCGCATCGGCATCCCCCGGATGTACATCAACGCCGATCCGGATGCCGGGACGGCCCCCGGCCCCGGCATCGGCGGACCGACCGGGCAGCGGATCGAGACCCGGGCGTCGATCGTGGAACGGTGGGAGGCTGCACGTCGCGACCTCGAGGCCGCCGGGGCGACCGTGGTGGAGGTCGACTTCCCGGTGGTGTCGAACTACGAGGGCGACCGCCCCGGCGCACCGACGATCGCGACGCGCGGACTCGTCTCGCCCGAGTTCCTGCACCGCGAGATCGTCGATCTGTCGGCGTGGGCGTGGGAGGACTTCCTGCAGGCGAACGGCGACCCCGCGCTGTCCACGCTGGCCGCGGTCGACGGTGCCGCGATCTTCCCGCATCCGGAGAGCGCGCTCCCCGATCGGTACACGGGCTTCGACGACGACATCGCGGAGTATCCGGACTGGGTGCGCGCGCATCCGGACGCCTCGTTCACCGCGATGCCCGAGCTGGCGGCGGGACTGCACGGCCTCGAGGAGACGCGACGCCGTGACCTCGAGGCGTGGATGGACGACCTCGCGCTCGACGCCGTCGTGTTCCCCGCGGTGGCCGACATCGGCCCGGCGGACATGGACGTGAACGTGGCCTCCGCCGACCTCGGCTGGCGCAACGGCACCTGGATCGCGAACGGCAACCTCGCGGTGCGCCACCTCGGTATCCCGACGGTCACGGTGCCGATGGGGCTCATGGCCGACATCGGGATGCCCATCGGTCTGACCTTCGCCGGTCGCGCGACCGACGACACCGCGCTCCTCCGCCTCGCCGCGGCGTTCGAGGCGGTCGGCGCTCCCGGCGAGCGCCGGACTCCGCCGCCGAGGACTCCCGCGCTCTGAGCGCACGGTCAGGTCGCCGCGTACCCGTGCGTCAGTGCGTCAGTGCCTCAGTGCCTCAGTGCCTCAGCGTCAGCGCGACAGCGTCAGCGCGTCCGTACGTCAGTGCGTCCAGGTGTGCACGGGCTCGCCGACGTGCGCGCGCTCGAGATAGTCCGCCAGCATGCCCCGCAGCGCGTCGGGCCGTGACGCGCCGGAGCGTTCGCGGGCCGCGACGTTCTCCCGCTGCCAGACCGCACCGTTGCGCCCGGTGAGGCAGCGCTGCTCGATGATGCCGAGGTAGCGATCGCGGACCTCGGGGTCGACACCGTAGGCGTCCAGCCCCTCGGCGGCCGCCGGCAACAGCCGTCGCAGCACCAGCTCGGTCGGGCTGATCCAGCCGACCTCCGGCCAGTACAACCGCGACTCCATGCCGCCGCGTGCCCCCGCGCGCAGGTTCTCGGCCGCGGCGTCGAAGGTCATCTGCGTCCAGATCGGACGGTCGGCCTCGGCGATGGTGCGCACGAGGCCGTAGTAGAACGCGGCATCCGCCACGACGTCGACGACGGTCGGCCCCGCCGGCAGCACCCGGTTCTCGAGGCGCAGATGCGCGGTCCCGCTCGCAGCGTCATAGATCGGACGGTTCCAGCGATAGACCGTGCCGTTGTGCATGCGCAGCTCGGCGAGCTCCGGCGCACGCCCCTCGTCCAGAGCCGCGAACGGATCCTCGTCCGAGGACACGGGCAGCAGCGCGGGGAAGTACCGGGAGTTCTCCTCGAAGAGGTCGAAGATCGACGTCACCCACCGCTCGCCGAACCAGACGCGGGGCCGCACGCCCTGATTCTTCAGCTCCTGCGAACGGGTGTCGGTCGCCTGTTCGAACATCGGGATCCGCGTCTCGTGCCACAGCGCCTTCCCGGCGAAGAACGGGGAGTTCGCCGCCAGCGCCACCTGCACGCCCGCGATCGACTGAGCCGCGTTCCAGTACGCGGCGAACGACTCGGGAGCGACCTGCAGATGCAGCTGCACGGAGGTGCACGCGGCCTCGGGGAGGATGGTGTCGCAGACCATCGCGAGCCGCTCGCCGGGTCGATCATCGCCGAGGGCGACGCCGTCGAGCTGCAACTCGATGTCCTCGCCGCGCGCCGAGAGGATCTGCTGACCGAGCAGGCTGTACCGCGGGTCGGCCGAGAACCAGCGCTCGGTGAAGTGGGTCTCGTCGAGCGTCGGCAGCATCCCGATCATCGCCAGGCCGCTGCCGGCCGATCGCGCCCGCTCGTCGGCCACCTCGAGCGCGCCGCTCAGCGCGGTCTCGAGCTCGCGGAGATGTCCGTGGCCGATCGGGCGCGGTGCCACATTGATCTCGACGTTGAAGCGGGCGAGCTCCGTCTGGAAGGCGGGAGAGGCGATGGCGTCGAGCACCGCGTCGTTCCCCCGCGCCGGCGCACCCTGTTCGTCGACAAGGTTCAGTTCGATCTCCAGGCCGAGCTGCGAGTCCGGGGCGTCCACGGCCGCGAATCGCCCATCCGCGAGCATGGATGCCAGGGCGTCGAGGCATCGCTCGGTCCTGGCGCGGAACTGCGTACGGTCCTGGCGCGTGAACGTGCGCGCCTCGATGCTGTCACCCATACGCCGACGGTATCCACCGTCCGCCTCTCCGTCGAGGAAGGGTTCCCATATTTCATTATTGTGACGATCGACACGCTTGCTATATGTTCGTGGGTGCCCATCCCGAACAGGAAGCGACCCATGAGCCCCGAGAACGAACGCGCCCTGGAAGACGGCATCGTCACCGATCTGTCGGGTCGCATGACCTACGGCTCGTACCTGTCGCTGGATCAGCTGCTCACGGCGCAGAACCCGGTGAGCCTGCCCGAGCACCATGACGAACTGCTGTTCATCATCCAGCATCAGACCACCGAGCTCTGGCTCAAGCAGCTGCTGCACGAGCTGTCGTCCGCCCGCGTGCTGCTGGCGAGCGACGACCTGCGCGAGGCGCTGAAGCGTGTCGCCAGGGTCAAGAAGATCCAGGATGTGATGACGCAGCAGTGGGCGATCCTCGCGACGCTCACCCCGACCGAGTACGCGCAGTTCCGCGGAGCCCTCGGCAACTCCTCCGGCTTCCAGTCGGTGCAGTACCGCGCGGTGGAATTCGCCCTGGGCAACAAGAACGAGAAGATGCTGAGCGTCTTCCAGGACCACCCGGCGAACCACGCGCTGCTCACGGCCGAGTGGGAGAAGCCCACGCTGTACGACGAGTTCCTGCGCTACGCCTCCCGACGGGGTCTTCCGGTCCCCGCCTCGATCCTCGACCGCGATGTGCGCGAGCCGTATCGCGAGACGCCCGAGCTGGTCCCCGCGATCCGCGAGATCTACCGGAGCCACCAGGAGCACTGGGACCTCTACGAGGCGTGCGAAGACCTGGTCGACCTCGAGGACAACTTCCAGTTCTGGCGCTTCCGCCATCTCAAGACCGTCGCCCGCACGATCGGCATGAAGGTCGGCACCGGCGGATCGAGCGGCGTGGGCTTCCTGCAGCGCGCGCTGGATCTGACCTTCTTCCCGGAGCTCTACACCGTGCGCACGGAGATCGGCGGCTGATGTTCGCGGTCGCGTTCTTCGACGGCGCGGACTGGCGCGAGGGCGTCGTCGACCACCCTGCAGGACGGGTGCGTCTGCGCGACGACATCCCCTCGGCGGATCTCCCCCGCCTCGACGGCGTGATCTGCGGCGGATTCACCGACCACCACGTGCACCTGCAGCTCGTCGATCACGCGCTGCTCGCCGGTTCGACGCTCGGACGCGTGGTCGACCTCGGCGCGAATCCCGATGTGGTCGCCGCGCTGGCCGTTCACAATTCAGTCAGAACGCCGTCGAACGGGGCTTTCGAGGCCGTTTCGGGGCGGGGCGGGGCCAATCGTCCTGAATCGTGTACGCCGCACCTGCCGGACATCCGTTTCGCGGGCGCGTTCCTGACCCCGCCGGGCGGGTATCCCTCGGACCGGGAGTGGGCGCCCGAGGGCGCCGTCCGGGAGATCGCCGACGCGGATGCCGCGCGAGAGGCCGTCGCGGAGATGGCGGATGCCGGCGCCTCGTGCATCAAGATCGCGAGCAACGCGCACGCCGGCCCGGTGTTCGACGACGCGCTGTTCCGCGCGATCGTCGAGCGCGCCGAGACCCACGGCCTGCCCGTCGTCGCGCACGCCGAGGGGCGCGGCGAGGCTCAGCGCGCCGCCCGCCTCGGCGTCGCGCAGCTGGCCCACGCCCCGTTCACGGAGCGCCTCGACGATGCCGAGATCGCGGCGCAGGCGGCCTCCGTCGTGTGGATCTCGACGGTCGCGATCCACAGCGGCGCCGACCTGCACGTCGCACTCGACAACGTCCGCCGCTTCCACTCCGCCGGCGGCACCGTGCGCTACGGCACCGACATGGGCAACGGCCCCACGCCGGTCGGGCTCAACGCCGCCGAGATCGCGGCACTCCGCGCGGCCGGTCTCGACACCGCGGCGGTGCTGCGCGCGCTCGCGCCCCTCGACCCGCTCGACCCGACATCCCCCCTGCTGTTCTTCCCGGGGGCAGACCCCGCCGCGGCCGATCCCGTCCGTGCCCGCCCCCTCACCCCCGCCGATCTGAAGGTGTGACATGACCGATCCTCTCGCCGCCCGCCTGCTCGACGACGCCCGCGCTCTCGACGCCGTCGATCCGCTGCACGCCCACCTCGGCGCCTTCGCCGAGGCACCCGGTGTCCACGCCTACCTCGACGGCAACTCGCTCGGACGCCCGCTGCGCGACGTCCCCGAGAAGATCGCGCAGTTCGTGCGGGAGGACTGGGGCACGCGGCTGATCCGCTCCTGGGACGAGCAGTGGATGGCACTGCCGATGGCGCTGGGAGATCGGATCGGCCGCCTCACGCTCGGTGCCGCGGCGGGGCAGACCGTGGTGGCCGACTCGACCAGCGTCCTGATCTACAAGCTCCTGCGCGCGGCCCTCGGCGCGGCGAGCGACGGCCGCACCGAGATCGTGATGGAGGCGGGCAACTTCCCCACCGATCGTTTCCTGGCGGCGGGCGTCGCGGCCGAGACCGGCATGACGCTGCGCTGGCTGGAACCGGATCCGGTGCACGGCGTCACGGTCGCGGACGTCGCCGCCGTCGTCTCCGATCGCACCGCACTGGTCTCGCTGAGCCATGTCGACTACCGCTCCGGCGCCCTCGCCGACATGCCCGCCATCACGGATGCCGTGCACGAGGCGGGCGCCCTGATGATGTGGGACCTGTGCCATTCCGCGGGCGTGGTGCCGATGCAGCTCGACGCGTGGGGCGTCGACATCGCGGTCGGCTGCACGTACAAGTACCTCAACGGCGGCCCGGGGTCGCCCGCGTTCGCGTACCTGCGACACGGGCTGCAGGGCGTGCTGCGTCAGCCGATCCACGGCTGGTGGAGCGCGGCCGACATCTTCGCGATGGGCCCGGAGTATGTGCCGGCGGACGACATCCGGCAGCTGCTGAGCGGCACCCCGCCCATCACCTCCCTGCTCGCGATGCAGGGGATGCTCGATCTGATCGAGCAGGCGACGGTCGACGCCGTCCGTGCGAAGTCGGTCTCGCTGACCGAGCTCGCCGTGCGGGCCTACGACGAGGTGCTCGCCCCGCGGGGTGTGCGGCTGCTGAGCCCCCGCGATGCGGACCGGCGCGGAGGTCACGTCACGATCGGGCACCCCGACTTCCGCGCCGTGACCGCGCGGCTGTGGGAGGACGGCATCATCCCCGACTTCCGCTTCCCCGACGGCATCCGACTCGGTCTGTCTCCGTTGAGCACCTCGCACGTGGAGACCGTGACCGGCGTGCTCGCGGTCCGCGACGCCCTACCCGCATGACGGATCACCCCGCGCCCGACCGCGAGCGCAGTGCGGTGCCGGATGACATCGACGCGCGCCCCGGCAGCACGTCCTCCCTGCTGCGCACGGTCGTCGGGCTGTTCCTGCGCCCCCTCGGCGGGTGGATCTCCACGGCCGATCTCGTCGCACTCGCGGTCGACCTCGGCATCGCCACGGCCCCGGCGCGCACCGCCGTCACGCGCCTCAAGCAGAAGGGGCTGCTGTTGTCCGAGCGCGACGGGGTGCCGGGATACCGTCTGAACCCCGCCGCCGTCCCGATGCTCGAGCGCGGGGACCGGCGCATCTTCGCGATGCGCGAGATGCACGACGACGACCCCTGGTGCCTGGTGTCGTTCTCGATCCCGGAGAGCGCCCGCAGCGTGCGCCATCAGCTGCGGCGCCGACTCCAGTTCATCGGTGCGGGCACGGTGTCGCCGGCGCTGTGGATGTGCCCCGGTCATCTGCACGACGAGGTCGCTCAGATCGTCGACGAGCTCGACGCCCGCGACTGGGTCACCCTGTTCCGTGCGTCGACACCGCAGACCGCGCTCCCCCTCGCCGACGCCGCCGCCCGATGGTGGGATCTCGAGGCGCTGGCGGCCGAGCACCGCGTGTTCCAGGAGTCGCTGCCGCTGCTTCCCTCCGCCCCGTTCCCCGCGTACGTGCGCCTGATCGACAGCTGGCGGGTGCTCCCCTACGTCGACCCCGGCCTGCCGCCGTCGATGCTGCCCGAGGGCTGGCCGGGGCGCCGGAGCTTCGAGGAGTTCGCCCGGCTCTCGGCGGAGCTGGCCGCCCCTGCCGCCGCGCACGTGCACGCCGCGATCGGCCGCTGACTCCCGTCTCTCAGCCCCCGGGCCGCAGGGGCGCCGTGGTCGCGCGCACGACGAGCCGCGTGGGCAGGATCACGTGCATCTGCTCGACGGGTCGCCCGGCGAGCAGCGCGAACACCATCTCGGCGGCGACGCTCCCGAGCCGCCGCATGGGCTGCTGGATCGTCGTCAGCGGCAGCGCGCGGCGAGAGGCCTCCGGCACGTCGTCGAAGCCGATCACCGAGAGGTCGTCCGGCACGCGCAGCCCGAGCTCATGGGCGACGTCGATCACCGCGATCGCCGAGAGGTCGTTCGCGGCGAAGACGGCCGTGGGGCGCGCGGGGCCGGCGAGCAGCAGCCGCGCGGAGTCGCGCGTGGTCTCGAGCTCGTAGCGTCCGGCGCGGATCAGGTCGGGGTCGACCGGGATGCCGGCATCGCTGAGCGCCCGGCGGTAGCCGGCGTCGCGCAGTCCCGCCGATCGGAGGTCGGGCCGCCCGCCGAGGAAGCTGATCCGGCGGTGGCCGAGGTCGAGCAGATGGCGCGTGGCGGTCAGCGCACCCCCGAAGCTGTCCGATTCCACGGTCGGGAGGTCGGCGCGGCCCGTGTGCGGGTCGATCGCGACGACGGGGATCTCGGTCGATGCCCCCACGACGGTCGGCGTGACCATGATCGCGGCGTCGACGAGCGTGCCGGAGAGCCTGCTCAGGGATCGGCGCTCCCACCCCTCCCCCGCACCGTGGCGGGAGCCGCTGTAGGCCAACAGGTCGAACGCGGTGTCGTGGACTGCGGCTCCGACACCCTTCAGGATCTCGGCGCTGAACGGCTCGAAGTCGGCCAGCAGCACCCCGATCACCCCGGTGCGGCGCGCACGCATGCTGCTCGCGACCAGACTCGACTCGTAGCCGAGCTCGCGCACCGTGTCGAGCACCCGCTGCACCGTGGCATCCGCGATCCCGTAGCGCCCGTTCACGGCCTTCGAGACGGTCGACACCGACACCCCTGCCGCCTTCGCGACGTCGTGGATGGTGGTTCTGCCGCTCATGGTTGCTCACTGTAGCCCCTGCGCGATGCGCGATGGAAACTGTTTTCGAAAACGTTTGACGCGGCTCGGATTCGCCAAGAGACTGCTTCCCACCACGCTCTCACCCTGCAGCCGTGGGCGCCCCGCATCGACGCGGCGCACATTCTCGATGAGGAGAACGATCACATGAACAGCAGAAGGATTTCCCTCGTCTCCGCGGCCGCGATCGCCGCCGTCGGAGCGCTGACCCTGAGCGGATGCACCGCCGGGGGATCCGACGGCGGCGGCGACGGAACCGCGATGACGCTCTGGCACAACTCCACCACCGGACCGGGCGTGGAGTTCTGGGAGAAGACCGTCGCGGATTTCGAAGAGGCGAACCCCGGGGTGACGATCGACGTCCAGTCGATCCAGAACGAAGACCTCGACGGCAAGCTCCAGACCGCGCTGAACTCGGGCGATGCCCCCGACATCTTCCTCCAGCGCGGCGGCGGCAAGATGGCAGCCATGGTGAAGGCCGGCCAGGTGAAGGACCTGACGGACGCGATCACCGGTCCGGCGGCGGAGGAGATCCCGGATGCCGCGTACTCCGCGAGCAGCCTCGACGACAAGATCTACGCGATGCCCGTGGCCGTGCTGCCCGGCGGGCTCTTCTACAGCCAGGATCTCTTCGACGAGGCGGGCATCACCGAGAACCCGACCACGCTCACCGAGCTGGAGGACGCCACCGCCAAGCTGCGGGCCGCCGGCATCGAGCCCGTCGCGCTCGGCGCGAAGGACGCCTGGCCCGCCGCGCACTGGTACTACTGGATGGCGCTGCGCGAGTGCAGCCCGGAGACGCTGGCGCAGGCAGCCGATGAGATGAACTTCGACGACGAGTGCTGGCTGCGGGCCGGGGAGAACCTGCAGGCGTTCGCCGACACCGAGCCCTTCAACTCCGGATTCCTCACGACCGCCGCCCAGCAGGGCGCCGGAAGCTCCGCGGGCCTCATCGCCAACCGTCAGGCCGGCATGGAGCTGATGGGCGCGTGGAACCCCGGCGTCATCAGCTCGCTGACCCCGGACCAGAAGCCGCTCCCCGACCTCGCCTGGTTCCCGTTCCCCGAGATCGAGGGCGGTGAAGGTCTTCCCGGCTCGATGATGGGCGGCGTCGACGGATACTCCTGCTCGGTGGACGCCCCGGACGCGTGCGTCGACTTCCTCAACTATCTCGGCACGTCCGAGGTGCAGACCGCCTACTACACGGCGTTCAACGCCCCGCCGGTGAACACCGTGGCGCAGGAAGCGGTCACCGAGCCGTACCTGCAGGCGATCCTCGAGGCGTACAACGCCGCCCCGTACGCCTCGCAGTGGCTCGACACCGTCTACGGCCAGAACGTCGGCAACGCGCTGAACGTCGCCGTGGTCACCATGCTCGCCGGTCAGGGAACCCCGGAGGACATCGTCAAGGCCGTTCAGGATGCCGCAGCGAAGGCATAAGGCGGCCGCCCGGCTGGAAGTGATCCTTCTGGCCGGGCCCGCCCTGATCGTCTTCCTCGCCTTCGTCATCTTCCCGGTGCTGATGGCGGCCTACTACGGCTTCTTCAGCTGGCAGGGGTACGGCTCTCCCACGGACTTCGTCGGTCTGCGGAACTATCTGACGATCCTGCAGGACCCGCTGTTCCACGACGCGCTGATCCACAACGGTTTCATCCTCGTGATGTCGCTCGTGCTGCAGGGGCCGGCGGCCGTGCTGCTGGCCCTGCTGCTGAACCGACGCATGCGCGGGCAGTCCCTGATCCGCGTGCTGATCTTCATCCCCTACGTCATCTCCGAGGTCGTGGTCGGGACGGGCTGGAGCCTGATGCTGCAGACCAGCGGGGCGTTCAACGACCTGCTGACCGGGATGGGCCTGGGGTTCCTGGCGAACGACTGGCTCTCGAACCCCGACATCGCGATCTGGACCCTGATGGTGATCATCACGTGGAAGTACGTCGGCTTCGCGGTCATCCTGTTCCTCGCGGGCCTGCAGGGCATTCCGGAGGAGTTGCACGAGGCCGCGGCGATCGACGGCGCCTCCTACTGGCAGATCCAGTGGAGCATCACGCTGCCGCTGCTGGCTCCGACCCTGCGCATCTGGGCGTTCCTGTCGATCATCGGCTCGCTGCAGCTGTTCGACCTCGTCTACATCATCTGGGGGCAGTACATCGCCTCGACCGCCGGCACCTCCACGATGGCGACCTACATGGTGTCGGAGGGGCGCAACGCCGGCAACTTCGGATACGGCAACGCCGTGGCCGTCGTGCTGTTCCTGATCTCGCTCGTGGTCGCGCTCATCTACCAGCGGGCGATCCTGCGGCGCGACACCGACGGCGCGCTGACCGGCGCGGCCGCCCCGACCACCGCAAAGAAGAGGAGGACGCGATGACCGCCACCTCGGTACTCGTCACCCAGGGGGCAGGACGCCGGGTGCGCGCCCGACTGCCCTGGGCCAACCCCGCCGTGTACGTCGTCGCGCTGGTCGTGGTCGGGCTCATGCTCGCACCGATCGCGTACATCATCGTCGGCGGCTTCCGCACGAACGCGCAGATCACCACCGATCCCGCGGGCCTTCCCCAGCCCTGGGTGTTCTCGAACTACGTCGACGTGATCACCGGCGGGATCTTCTGGCGGCAGGTGATGAACTCCACGATCGTCGCCCTGTGCACCACGCTGGGCGCGGTCGCGCTGGGGCTGATGGCCGCGTACGTGCTCGCGCGCTATCGCTTCGTCGGGCGCGGGGTGCTCTACGCCTTCTTCGCCGCCGGGCTGATGTTCCCGTTGACGGTCGCGATCACGCCGCTGTACATCGTGGTGCGCAATCTCGGCCTGATGAACTCGCTCGGCGGCGTGATCCTTCCCCAGATCGCCTTCGCCCTGCCGACCACGATCATCATCCTGGTGCCGTTCCTGCGGGCGATCCCGGACGAGATCCAGGAGGCCGCGTTCATCGACGGATGCAGCCGGATCGGATTCTTCTGGCGGATGGTGCTCCCCCTGTCGCTCCCGGGCGTGATCACGACCGGCATCCTGGCCTTCATCGGCAGCTGGAACGGGTACCTGCTGCCGCTGTTCGTGCTCAACGACGCCGCTGCGTTCACCCTCCCGCTCGGCGTGCAGTCCTTCGCGTCGCAGTACTCCGTCGACACCGCGAAGGTGCTCGCCTTCACCTCGCTCTCGATGATCCCCGCGCTGATCTTCTTCAGCCTGTTCGAGCGTCGCATCGTCGGCGGTCTGACCGGCGCGGTCAAGGGCTGAGCATGTCGATCGACTCTCCACAGAAAGTGACCACCGTGTCCGACCCCCGCACCCGCCCCCGGTTCTCCCCTCGCGTGGAGGATCTCCTGACCCGGATGACGCTCGAGGAGAAGCAGTCGCAGCTCGTCGGGTTCTGGGTCGACCAGGGCGAGGAGGTCGTGGCGCCCATGGCGGGCGAGAAGCGGACGTCGGCTCGCTACGAGGAGGCGACCGCGCACGGCATCGGGCACCTCACCCGCGTGTACGGCACGCGTCCGGTGGATCCGATCGAGCGCGCACGCTGGCTGTGGGCGGAACAGGCCCGACTGCAGCGGGAGACCCGACTGGGGATCCCGGCGATCGTGCACGAGGAAGTCCTGACCGGGCTGGCCGCGTGGAAGGCGGCGACCTTCCCCACCCCGCTCGCCTGGGGCGCGTCGTTCGACCCGGAGCTGGTCGGTGAGATCGGCCGCGCGATCGGTTCCTCCATGGCGGCCCTGGGCATCCACCAGGGGCTCGCCCCCGTGCTCGACGTGATCCGGGACCCGCGGTGGGGGCGGGTGGACGAGTGCATCGCCGAGGATCCCCTCGTGGTCGGCACGATCGGCACGGCGTTCGTCCGCGGCCTGCAGTCGCAGGGGGTGCACGCCACGCTCAAACACTTCGTGGGCTACTCGGCCTCGCGCGCCGGCCGCAATCACGCGCCCGTCCATGCGGGCACGCGGGAGATCGAGGACGTCCTGCTGCCGCCGTTCGAGATGGCGATCCGCGAGGGCGGCGCCCGGAGCGTGATGAACTCCTACTCCGACATCGACGGGGTGCCGGTCGCCGCCGATCCGCACTACCTCCACGGCGTCCTGCGCGAGCGCTGGGGGTTCGACGGCGTCGTGGTGTCGGACTACTTCGCCGTCGACTTCCTTCGAACCATGCATCGGGTCGCCGAGACGCCGGCGGCGGCCGCGGCCCTCGCGATCACGGCCGGCATCGATGTCGAGCTCCCCTCGCCCGACGCCTTCCTCACGCTCGCGGCGCAGGTGCGGAGCGGCACACTCGCACCCGAACTCCTCGACCGGGCCGTCGGCCGGGTGCTCGCGGAGAAGGAGGAGCTCGGGCTGCTGGATGCCGACTTCACGACGCCGCCCACGCAGGTCGACCTCGATTCGGCGGCGCACCGCGCGCTCGCCCGACGCCTCGCCGAGGAGTCGCTCGTCCTGCTGAGCAACGACGGCGTGCTGCCCGTGGACCCGCGCACCGAGAGCACCATCGCCGTGATCGGGCCCAACGCCGACAGCTCCGAGGCGCTGATGGGGTGCTACTCGTTCGTGAACCATGTGCTGGCGCATCACCCGGGCGTGCCGGAGGGCATCGACCTGCCCACCGTGCTCGACGGGCTGCGCGCGGCGCTCCCCGCCGCGACCCTCACGCATACCCCGGGGTGTGCGGTCGAGGGCGATGACCGCAGCGGCTTCCCCGCCGCCGTCGCCCAGGCATCCGCCGCCGACCTGGCGATCGTGGTGATCGGCGATCGCGCCGGCCTCTTCGGTCGCGGGACCGTGGGCGAGGGCAACGACGTCGACACCCTGGAGCTGCCCGGCGTGCAGCGCGAACTCGTCGAGGCGCTCGTCGCCACCGGCACCCCGGTCGTCCTGGTCGCGCTCACGGGGCGCCCCTATGCGCTCGAGTGGGCGCTGCCGCCGCGGGACATCGCGACCGGGGCGACCGCGGGGCTCGGGTCGGTGAACTCCCCCG
Organism: Microbacterium sp. TW_SC_2; assembly: GCF_055361165.1. Lineage (NCBI taxonomy): Bacteria > Bacillati > Actinomycetota > Actinomycetes > Micrococcales > Microbacteriaceae > Microbacterium > Microbacterium sp. TW_SC_2. Next base: position 2,724,298 of record NZ_CM143952.1, read on the forward strand.
CCACCGACGAGACCGTCGCCGCGCAGGGGACGGCGCGGCCGGCGGCCGTGCTGCAGTCCTTCTTCCCCGGCGAGGAGGGCGGTCCCGCCCTGGCCCGTGTGCTGACCGGCCTGGTGGCTCCGTCGGGACGGCTCCCCGTCTCCCTCCCCCGCGCCGCCGGCGCGCAGCCGTACTCGTACCTGCACCCGGTGCTCGGCGGGCGCACGGATGTGACCAGCGTCGACCCCGCCCCCGTCCGCCCCTTCGGTTTCGGGCTGAGCTACACCCGCTTCGCGCACACGGAGCTGCAGACGGCGGCATCCGTGGTCGGCGGAGCGGTGTTCCGCGTGTCGGTGGAGGTGCGCAACGCGGGGCCGCGCGCCGGCACGGATGTCGTGCAGCTGTACGCCCACGACGAGGTCGCCAGCGTCGCGCGGCCCGTGGCGCAGCTGGTCGCCTTCCGGCGGGTGGCTCTCGAGGCCGGCGAGTCCCGGCGGGTGGAGTTCGACGTGCCCGCCGACCGCCTCGCCTTCACCGGCATCGACGGCGTCCGCCGGGTGGAGCCGGGCCGCATCCGGCTGTGGGTGGGCGAGGCGTGCGACCACGAGGAGACCGTGACGACGATCGACATCGTGGCGGGCTGAGCCGACCGATGGAGGCGGAGCGTCGACGCGGACGGCGGTGCGCGGTGCCGCAGAGTGCTGTCACGCGGAGTCGCGGTTGTCAATCCCGTGGTGGGATGTCGCCGGTGGTGCGACGGTGGTCTCTCCATCGATCCATCGAGGAGAGGAGCACGCCATGAGCGCTGCAGACGACGTGAAGAACGCCGCCGAGAAGGCCGCAGGCAAGGCCAAGGAGGCGACCGGAAAGGTCACCGACAACGAGAAGCTCGAGGCCGAGGGCCGCGGCGATCAGGCTCACGCCTCCGCCAAGCAGGCCGGCCAGAATGTGAAGGACGCCGCCGAGAAGACCGGCGAGAACGTCCGAGACGCATTCAAGGAGTGAGAACCACGCGCGATGCGGGTCTCACTCCTTGAATTCGTTCTGAGGGTGAGACCCGCATCGTGCGGGCCTCACGGCCTGAGTCAGACCTTGCTGCGGCCACCGATGGCGCGGATCAACCAGGCGATCACGGCGATGGCGAGCAGGACGAGTCCGACCCACAGCAGGAACTGCAGCGACTGCACGAGTCCACCGGTGATCGCGAGGATCACGGCGACGACGATGACGATGATGAGGAGGATGTTCATCGGGTTTCCCTTCTTCCGGGGCTGGGCACCCCGATTGCGGTCCTCACACTAGTCGCGGGCCGCCGGTTCCCCGGAGGGGGTTGACGTGGACACCTTCCGGATGCGTAGACAGGACGAGGATCATGCCAGGACCCCGGAACAACTCCCTGAAAGACCCGGAGCTCTATGAGGAGCTCCGCGAGGACGGCGCCTCGAAGGAGAAGGCCGCCCGCATCTCCAACGCGGCGGCGAAAGAGGGCCGGAGCGCCGTCGGACGCCGCGGCGGCGAGCACGGTGACTACGAGGACTGGACGGTCCCGCAGCTGCGTGCCCGTGCCAAGGAGCTCGGCCTCTCGGGGTACAGCTCCCTGCGCAAGGCGCAGCTGATCTCCGCGCTGCGAAACCACTAGGCGCCGCACGGTGGCGCGCTTCGGCATCGAGGAGGAGTTCGTCCTGCTCGACGAGCAGAGCCTCGGACCCATCGGAATCGGTGACACCGCCCGACAGGATCTCGCCGACCGGGCGACGTCGGGGCGGGTGCTCGCGGAGTATCTGACCTGCCAGGTCGAGTGCGTGACCGATCCCGTCCGCACCCGCGCGCAGGCGGAGGCCCAGCTGCGGCACCTGCGCGGGCTCCTCGGACGGACCGCCGCGCGGCACGGTGCTGTCGCGGCGGCATCCGGCACCGCCTACGCGACGACGGGAGCGCTCGTGATCTCTCCGTCTCCGCACTACGACGTGGTCGCCGCGCACCTGGCCCACATCACGCGCGGGCACGAGGTCAACGGGCTGCACGTGCACGTCGAGGTGACCGACGACGAGGAGCGCGTGCGGGCGCTCAACCGCCTGCGCGGCTGGCTGCCGCTGCTGCTCGCCCTCACCGGCAACAGCCCGTTCGGCGACGGCGTCGACACGCGCTTCGCGAGTTGGCGCAGCGTGGTGATCCGGCGCCTGCCGTCGTCCTGGATGCCCCCGCTCTTCCACGACCTCGACGACTACCACGCGCAGGTCGACCGGCTGCTCGAGATGCGTGCGCTCCCCGATCGCGCCTCGCTCTCCTGGGCCGCGCGGCTCTCGGAGCGCTTCCCCACGGTCGAGACGCGGGTCTTCGACGCGCAGTTGCACCCGGAGGACACGCTGTTCGCCGCCGCCCTGACGCGCGCGATCGTCGCGACACCCGAACTGCCCGCATCCGTCGTGCGCGTCGACGGACTCGACGCCTCGCTCTGGACCGCCGCCCGTCAGGGCATGGACGCCCGCCTGCTCGACCCCGGGACCGGCGAGGTGACGGACGCCTGGGCCCTCGCGACCCGACTGTGCGAGGCGGTCGGGGCCGCGCTCGACGAGCTCGGCGACGGAGCATTCGTGGAAGAACGGATGGCCGGCATCCGCGCCGAGGGGACCGGAGCCGAACGCCAGCGGAGAGCGTTCGCGACCGGCGGCGTGGCGGGGCTCCGGCGGCTCTACCGCGAGGGCACGGAGCCGTCTCCGTCCGCACCCTGAACGGAGCCGCCCCGGCCGCTGCGCGCGGGAGTATCGTCAGGCTGTGGCATCCTTCACCTCCCTGCAGCGACTCGTCATCTCGGTCGCGGTCCTCGCGTCCTTCGTCACCTTCCTCGACGGCACCGTGGTGACCGTGGCGCTCCCCGCGATCAGCGACGAGCTCGGCGGCGGGATCACCACCCAGCAGTGGGTGGTGGATGCCTACCTGATCACCCTGAGCGCGCTGATCCTGCTCGCCGGATCGGTCGCCGACGCGTACGGGCGCGTCGTCGTGATGCGCGTCGGCCTGATCGCCTTCGGCATCGCCTCGATCGCGGTCGCCGCGGCGTTCGATCCGATCAGCATGATCATCGCCCGCGCCGCGCAGGGCGCCGCCGGAGCGCTGCTGGTGCCGAGTTCGCTGGCCCTCATCACCGCGACGATGCGGGCGGACGCGCAATCCCGCGCGATCGGCGTATGGACGGCGTTCACCACGGCGGCCCAGCTCGTCGGCCCCTTGCTGGGCGGGCTGTTCGTGGACTTCCTGTCGTGGCGCTTCGTCTTCCTGATCAACGTGCTGCCCATCGGCATCACCCTGCTGCTGCTCGCCCGCCTGCACCTGCCGGAGCATCCGCGTGGGCTGCGGGTGGACTGGTGGAGCGGGGTGCTGTGCGCGGTCGGACTCGGCGCCGTGGTGTTCGCGCTGATCGAGCAGCCGAATCTCGGCTGGAGCTCGCCGGCCATCTGGCTCCCCGGCGTGCTGGGCGCGGCGCTGTTCACGGGCTTCCTGCTGCGCCAGCGCTCCTCGGCGACGCCGCTGATGCCGCTGTGGTTGTTCCGCGTGCGCGATTTCGGCTGGGGCAACATCGCGACGCTGTTCGTGTACGCCGCCCTGTCGCTCAGCGGCTTCGTGGTCGGGGTGTACCTGCAGCAGGGCGCGGGGCTCAGCGCCACCGCCGCGGGACTCGCCAGTCTGCCGATGACGATCCTCATGATCCTGCTGAGCTCCCGCGCGGGCGCCTGGGCCGGCCGGTTCGGGCCGCGCATCTTCATGACGGTCGGCCCGCTGGTGATGGCGGCCGGCGCCCTGCTCCTGCTCTTCGTGTCCACCGAGTTCGACTACTGGTGGCAGGTGCTGCCGGCGATGATCGTGATGGGCCTCGGCCTGTCGCTCACGGTCGCCCCGCTCACGGCCGCGATCCTCGGCGCGATCGACGAGTCGCACTCCGGCATCGCCTCGGCGGTCAACAACGCCGTCTCCCGCGTGGCCGGCCTTCTCGTGGTGGCGATGCTCTCCACGATCGTCGGCGGGGCACTCGACCTCGACGGCTTCCACAACGCGGCCTGGGTGACCGCCGCTCTCCTGATCGTCGGCGGAGTGGTGTCGTGGATCGGCATCCGACGGAACCCCGTCGAGCAGCCCGTGGAGGCCGGACAGTGAACCGCGCGATCGGCGCTGCGGGGCTCGTGGCCGCAGCGCTTCTCCTGGTGGGATGCGCGGTCGACGCATCCGCGGAGCCGACCGCCGGGCACCAGCGGGCGGCGCTCCCCGCCGGTGCGGTTCCGGACTACCAGCTCGGCGGCGCCTACGACCCGGCCGACGGGGTGGGGATCGTCGGGCGCGATCGGGAGGCGTCGCCCGCGGACGGGGTGTACTCGATCTGCTACGTCAACGGCTTCCAGACGCAACCCGGCGAGCTCGGCGGCTGGGACGAGGACCTGCTGCTGCACCGGGACGGCGTGCCGGTGTTCGACCCGGACTGGCCCGACGAAGTGCTGCTCGACACCTCCACCGCCGAACGTCGCGAACGGATCGCGGCGACCGTGATCCCGTGGATCGAGGGATGCGCGGAGGCCGGGTTCGCCGCGGTCGAGTTCGACAACCTCGACTCGTACACGCGATCGGACGGGGCGCTCTCCCTCGACGACAACCTCGCCCTGGCGTCCCTGCTGGTCACCGCGGCCCACGACTCCGGCCTCTCGGCGGGGCAGAAGAACGCCGCGGAGGACGCCGAGACGCTGCACGAGGCGGCAGGGTTCGACTTCGCGGTCAGCGAGGAGTGCGCCGTCTACCGGGAATGCGGGGTCTACACCGCGGTGTACGGCGATCAGGTGATCGACGTGGAGTACTCCGACGAGCTGCCGCGGCCGTTCACGGAGATGTGCGCCGACGAGGACGCGCCCGCATCGATGGTGCTGCGCGATCGCGACCTGGTCACCCCGGACGACGACGGCTACGTGTTCGAGACCTGCCCGGGGTGACCGCCGGAGACCATCCACGCGCACGCCTCCGTGTCAACACCCGCGCACGCCGGGCCGAGATGCGTGAAGCTGGAGTTCCGACCCCGGCAGGCCGCGCACGGCTCCGGGGCTTCCGACCGAGAGGACTCTCATGACCGACCCCCGCTCCTACCCCGAAGACCAGGGCCCGTTCGACGCAGCCGGTGAGGCACCCGCCGGCGAGAAGACGTTCACGGCGGACGACCCGGCGGCCCCTGACGCCGTGCAGTACGACGCGGACACGCAGGATGCCGGTTCCGCGGATGCCGACACCCGCGACCTCGACCACCCCGACGGCGGACTCGACCCGCTCGAGCTGGGCGACGAGACCGACGTCGACCCGGATCTCGGCATCTCGAACTGAGACACCGGAGACCGGACAGAGAGGCGCCGGCGGTCTGCTCCGGCCAGAAAGACGGGGCCGCAGACCACCGGCGCGCGGAGAATGGCAGAGAAGCCGCACCCTCGAAAGGCTTCTCGTGCGCCCGCAGACCCGACCATAGGTCGGCACCGATCCGGGGACGAGGGGCTTGCCGCCTCGGCCCTCCGTGCGATATATCGTGCTCGCGGGAGGCGTCGCGGCCCCGCTAGGTTGAGGGCATGGATCCTCGCGTCGCCGCCATCGTGTTCCGGCTCGTGTTCGCCGCGCTCTCGCTCACGGCCGTGGGCGTGCAGTTCTTCGCGGTGACCATCCCCCAGGGCCACAGCATCCTGAACTTCTTCTGCTACTTCACCAACCTCTCGAACATCCTGATCTCGATCGTGTTCATCGTGAGCGCGGTGCGGCTGATCACGACGCACAGGGAGCCCTCCGCGTCGGATGCGGCGATCCGCGGCGGCGCCGTCGTCTACATCGTGTTCGTCGGCATCGTCTTCAACACCCTGCTCGCCGACACCGACCTCGGCGAGCTGATCCCCTGGGTCAACGTCATCGTGCACATGGTCGTCCCGATCGCCGGGCTCGCCGACTGGATCATCTGGCCGCCGCGGCACCGCCTGCCGTTCCGGGTCGCGCTGTGGTGGATGATCTGGCCCGCCGCGTACTCGATCTTCTCGGTCAGTCGCGGCGCGGTCGACGGCTTCTACCCGTACCCGTTCTTCAACCCCGCCGTCTCGGGAGGCTACGGCGGAGTCGCCCTGTGGTGCCTCGCGTTGGTCGTGACCTTCTTCGTGCTCGCGGTGCTGGTGCGCGGGGTCGGCAACCTCCGCCACGACGCGACGCGCGCCCCCTGAGCAGCGGGCCACGTGGATAGGCTGACCCGGTGACCAGGATGCGCGCGATCGCCGGGAAGGCCCGCAGCGCGAGCGCCCGCGCGGCGCGCTCGGCCACGGATCGCCGCGCACGCCCCCTCTGGATCGCCGGCTGCACAGCCGCCGGTGTGGTGGCGGTGTTCCTCCTCGCCGGCGGGCTGGTCGCGGCGGAACGCACGCCCGCCGCGGCCTCCGCGGGTAGCGAGGTGCGCACCTCGCTCTACGCCGTGACCGTGACCGGAGCCGAGCTCACGGATGCCGTCGAATCCGAGTTCCTCGAGGCGGAGGACGGTGAGACCCTGCTGGTCATGACGGTCGAGATCGAGAACCTCTCCGACCGCCCGATCGGCGTCGGCACGGCCGCGAACCGGGTCGAATCGAAGCTCGTGAACTCCCGCACGCCGCTGCTCGACGTGCCGCAGGCCACGGATGCGTTCTCGACGCGCGCCTGGCGACCCGACGGTTCGGCCGGCGGCGTGGTCCTGCAGCCGGGCGTGCCCGACGAGGTTCTCCTGGCCTGGTCGGTCCCCGACGATGCCTTCCCGTCCGGCACCGTGGAGCTGGACGTGTTCGACGCACGGGCCCAGGGGGGCCAGATCATCCTGTCGTCGTCCGTGATCTCGTGGCAGCGCACCGACCGGGTCGCGCGCATCAGCGTCGATCTGGAGGAACGCGCATGAGGAAGGTCCTCCCCTGGGTGCTCGGGGCCGCGCTGGTGGTGGGCGCCGGGGCGGTGACCACCACCATCCCGGGCGAGGACTCCCTGCTCGATCCGCTGATCGTCCGCGGTGCTGCCGGCGCGCCGGTGACCTCGCGCTCGCTGGTCGTCACGGTGCAGGATGCCGTGTTCGCGGATCGCCTCGACGTGCCCTCCGCCGAATGGAGCGCCGAGGGGAACTGGCTGCTGGTGACGGTCGACGCCGCGGCGGCGGAGACCGAGAAGAACGCCGTGATCGGTCTCGCGACCCTCACGGTCGACGGCCGCCAGTTCCTCGCGAGCGAGCGGCCGTCGACATCCCTCCTGCAGACCCGCCTGCACCTGGGCACCGACATCACGGGCACCCTGGCCTTCCAGTTGCCGTCGGAACTGCGCAGCGGCGTCGGCGAGCTGCAGTTCACGACCTTCACCGCCGTGCCTCAGCTCGACGACGTGATCGCCGTGCCGATCGACCTGGGCGACCTCGACGCCACCGCGCGGTTCGCCCTCGAGTCGCCGGGATGGACCTCATGAGCTGGTGGCGACGGCAGCGCCTGCCCCTGATCGCTCTCGCGGCGGGGGCGGTGGCCGCGGTCGGCGTGCATGTGTGGCTCGACGTGGTCCCGGCCTCCACGCGCGTCGCGCAGACGATCACCGTCGCGGATCCGCAGGCGGAGATCGCGGGCCAGACGATCGCGCTCGAGCGGTCCACCTGGTCGGAGTTCGATGCCCCGGAGGGCTCGCGCACCCTCAGCATCCGTCTGGACGCGCGTGCGGGCGCCGAGGCGACGACCTGTGGGATGTTCGCGCTCACCGAGCAGCACAGCGGGCGCGTGTGGGAGAACGCGCGCTCCGTGCTCGGCGTGCCCTCCGATGCCGCGGAGAGCTCGTGTCAGACGGAGTCAGCCCCCTACGAGATCCTCGCGGTCTTCCTGCTTCCCGCGGATGCCGACGGGCCGTTCTGGTTCGACGTCCCCGGCGACAGCGGCGCCATCGCGCGATTCTCCGTCGATCCCGGCGACGCTCCCGGGCTCTGACGCCCGGGTGTCGAGGCCGGCGCGCGGACGGCCGATCACGGCATCGAACGCGGTGGCGACGATCGCCACGCGCAGCGGTTCGGCGATGACGGAGACGCCGAGCAGGATGAGCGGCAGGAACGCCGCCCAGAAGGTGGTCTCGTGCCCCCCGATCAGCTGCAGCACGCCCCGTGATCCCGCGCGTTCGGCCCAGGCCCAGAGCGCGTAGGCGAGGGCGGTGGCGCCGAACAGCACCGGTCCGCCGCGCCAGACGAGCGCGACCGCGGCCCAGAGGCTCTCGAAACGCAGCAGGAGCGAGCGCGCGAGCGTCGACGCGGTGCCGCGGAGGGCTGACTCGGCGCCGCGCAGGGGCTTCGGGGTGGCGTCGAAGGTCGTGCCGTAGATCACCCCGGCCACGGTGAGCCAGGCGGCCGGCACCAGCACCACGGCCGCGATCAGACCGACCAGCCCGAGGAGCCCTTCCCAGAGCACCGCCACCGGCAGGATGTTCGCGTCGAACCAGTCGCCCAGGTCGTCGAGCCACACGATCCCGGCGCGTCCGGAGAGCCAGCCCCGCGCATCGGCCCACCACTGCCCCACGAGCGTGAACAGCATGAAGGTCCACAGCACCTCGGCGTAGGCGGCGATCGCCAGCGTCCACGACGGCAGCCGGTCGCGCAGGCGGGTCAGCAGCATGCGCGCGGCGAGCGCGATCACGAGCACGGTGACGGGCAGGATGCCGACCGAGACCAGTCCCCCGCGGTCGCCGAGCAGGTCGTAGTCGAACCCGGCCTCGCGGAGCGCGATGTCGCTCGCGATGCGGAAGAACTCGATCTGATCGTTCTCCAGCAGCCCCCAGGCGGCGTAGAAGGCGAAGAAGGGCAGGATCGCCGCGAGCACCGCCGCCCCGAACGCCCGCGGTCCGAGCGGCGCCGCCGGGGCGCTGTGCGGAAGCGAGGGGCGCACGGCGAGGTACATCGCGACGTACGACACGAGCCGCGCCGCCACCGCCAGCGGCAGCAGGAGAAGGCCGCCCAGCGTGGTGTGCCCGCCGACGAATCCGGCGAGCTGCACCAGCAGCTGATGCGCCGCCTCGCCCCCGAGGCCCCAGGCCAGCAGCACCGGCCAGTGGCGCGCCAGAATGCGCCCGAACGTGCGCAGAGCCGATGCCATGTGCTCCACCGTAGTGGGCGGGTCCGGCGCCGCACCGCCCGCGCGTGCGGGACGCTGCGCGCGACCCGGGAGAATGGAGTCATGTCCCGGAACTCCCCACGGCGACTGCTCGCCTCCATGCGCAGGATCGTGCACACCGACCCCGCGAGCGTCGCCCCCACCGAGGTCATGCCCGTCATCGACGAGCGCATGGTGCCCAGGGTCCTCGACCTGTCGACCCGCATCGGGGAGTCGATGTTCGCGGTCGGGGCCTCCGCGCACGAGGTGACCCTCGCGATCACCCGGGTCTGCGACGCCTACGGGCTGCGCGGGGTGCAGGTCGACGTCACCTACAACTCGATCACGGTCTCCTTCCACCTGAGCGGCGAGGTCTGGCCCGAGACCCTGGTCCGCGTCGTCCGGGTCGCCGCGCCCGATCACGCCAAGCTCCAGCGCGTGCAGGCCCTCGTCTCCGACATCCGGGGCGGACTCGACCTCGAGTCGGCGCGCACCGCGTTCCGGGTCATCCGCCGGGTGCCGTTCCGTTACCAGCAGCCCGTGGTCATCGTGGCCCGGGCCATGCTCGCGGTCGGCGTGAGCATCCTCCTCGGGGCCTCGCCGCTCATCGTCGGCCTCACCTTCGTCGCGGCGCTCGGCGCCGCGATCACCCAGGCGGGCCTCGCACGCCTGCGGGTGCCGCTGTTCTTCAGCCAGATCGCGGGAGGGTTCGTGACCACGGTGGTCGCCGTCGCGGTGTCCGCCCTCGGCGCGGCGGGGATCGCGCCGTTCGTCGACATCCGCCCGTCGATCATCGTGGCCTCCGGTATCGTGCTGATGCTGGCCGGGCTCACCGTGGTGGGCGCCGCGCAGGATGCGATCGACGGCTTCGCACTCACCGCCGGCGGCCGCATCCTCGACCTCACGATGCAGACGCTCGGGGTGGTGATCGGCATCCTCGTCGGCCTCGAGCTCGGCAGCGTGCTGGGCTTCACGATGGATCTCCCCGACGATCCGGCGCCGTTCGGCCCGTTGCCGAGCGTCTTCGCCGGCGCCGTGATCATCGCGGTCGCCGTGGCGGTCTTCAACGGTGCCGGCATGCGGATCATCCTGGTGAGCGCGCTGCTCAGCGCGATCACGATCGCGGGCTACACGGTCGCCACGGCACTCCAGCTGCACCCGGCCGCCGCGAGCGCGCTGGGCGCACTGCTGGCGAGCTTCGTCGGCGTGCTCATCGCGCACAACCTGCACGTGCCGTCGGTGGCGGTGACGACCGCGGCCATCGTGCCGCTCGTCCCCGGTGTGGCGGTGTTCCAGGGGCTGCTCGAGATGGTCCACACCGACGGCTCCGCCTCCGACGTGGTGGGCGCGGGCAGCTCGCTGATCTTCGCCGCGGTGATCGGCGTCGGGCTCGCGTCGGGGGCGTCGCTCGGGCTCTACCTCGGCACCCCGGTGCGGGCGACCCTCGGGAGCGTCACCAAGACCCGGGCGCGCGTGCGCCGCTGACGGGAGCCGCGACGCGCGGCGCCGGGCGGCCGGCGTCAGCCCGCGTAGTGCTCGCCGGCGGGCACGGCCACGCTCAGCACGTTGCCCGGCTGCGCGAGCGGGCATGCCCACGCGGGGTCGTAGGCGCAGGACGGGTTGTAGGCGAAGTTGAAGTCGAGCACGATCGTGCCCTGCGCGGCGTCGGATCCGAGGTCGGCGCCCTTGACCGTGTCGATCAGGTAGCGCCCGCCGCCGTAGGTGCCGCCGGGGCGTCCGGCGAGCGCGTCGCGCACCGGGATGAACAGACCCCCGCCGTACGATGCGAGTCGCCAGACGTCGAGCGACCCGGCATCCGGGATCTCGACCCTGCCGATGCGCTCGAAGGGCACGACCCCGTCGGTGCCGGTGGCGAACTCGAATCCGCCGGGTTCGGCCGGAAGGATCGGCAGCTCGAAACGCCACTCCGGGTCGTAGGGAGCGATCGGCAGGCCCTCGAACAGCGGACGGTCCTCCGGCAGCAGCGGCGTCGCCGGGTGATGGAGCATCAGGTCGTCGCGCTCGATGCGCCAGAGCTCGTGGGCCTCTTCCGGGTCGTCCGCCTGGCGCACGGCGGCGTAGAGGGCGAAGACGCGGCGTCGCCAGTCGACGACCTCGGCGGCGGTGCGTGCGGGAGTGCTCGTCATGAGACCCAGGGTACGGGGCGGGGCGGGCGATGTCGGAACCGGGGGTTATCGTCGCGGTGTGCCGGAGCCAGTGCCGCAGTGGTGGGCGAGGAGACAGTTCTCGCGCGGTGTCGCCGTGCCCTACGAGGTCGGCACCTTCCGCGCCGCCTGGGCGGCGTATCCCGAGCTCATCCGCCAGTACCACCCCGAGCTCAATCACGGCGTGACGCTGTCGCAGATCCCGCTCGCGGCCGACGTGCTGCTGTGCTGGGAGTGCGCGGTCGGGCACCGGTTCGCCGCGACCCCGACCGAGCAGCGCCACCGACCCGGCCGGGTCAGACGGCGGTCGGCGTGGTGTCCGGAATGCTCGCGGCTGGCGCAGCCGCAACCCGTGATCCTGGGCGAGGCGCGCGCGATCCCCGCCCGCCCTCGCGCCGCCGCGCCGGCGCTGTGCGCCCGGACGCCCGACCTCCCGACCGGGACCGCGTTCCTCAGCGTGTGCGCGCCGAAGCCCGCCTCGGCCGCCGAGGAGCGGTTGCGCGCCGCTCTGGTCGCGCGGCTCGAGGTCACGACGGGCATGAACGCGGTCAAGGTGGGCCGTCCTTTCTTCCGCCACACCGAGGTGTGGCCCGACATCCTGCTGCCTGAGTTGCGCGTCGCGGTCGAGTACGACACGGTCGGCCGGCACGGGCTCGAGCACGTCGGGGATCGGGAGACCGCCGACCGCCGCAAGGACCGCGCCCTGCGTGCCGCGGGGTGGGAGGTCGTGCGGGTGCGCACGGGGAAGCTCGAGCCGCTCGGACCGCACGATCTGCCGATGCCGGCGCTCAGCACACGCGGCGTGGACCGCGTGATCGACCGGCTGCGCGACATCCGCGGCCCGCTCCTGGTCGACGCCTACCTGCGCACGTGAGGCGCGGCGTCCCCGGACCCGACCGATGTCCCCGGGTCGTGCGACGATCTGCTCGACGACAGGAGGCCGCGATGCGGGGTGAGGCCACCGTGCTGCACGCGGATCTCGACGCGTTCTACGCCTCGGTCGAGCAGCGCGATGCGCCCGCACTGCGCGGTAGACCGGTCATCGTCGGCGGCGGCGTCGTGCTCGCCGCCAGCTACGAGGCCAAGGCCCGCGGCGTGCGCACCGCGATGGGCGGTCGGCACGCGCTCGATCTCTGCCCCGACGCCGTGGTGGTGCCGCCGCGCATGGAGGCGTATTCGCAGGCCAGCCGCGACGTGTTCGCGATCTTCCGCGACACGACGCCGCTCGTGGAGGGACTCTCGATCGACGAGGCGTTCCTGGAAGTGGGCGGGCTCCGCCGCCTCGCGGGCACTCCCGAGCAGGTCGCCGTGCGCGTGCGCGAACGCGTGCGCGCCGAGGTCGGGCTCACGATCTCGGTCGGGGTCGCGCGCACCAAGTTCCTCGCCAAGGTCGCCAGCGCGGTCAGCAAACCCGACGGGCTGCTCGTGGTCGAGCCCGACCGCGAGGAGGCATTCCTGCTCCCGCTGCCGGTGGAGCGTCTGTGGGGCGTCGGCGCCGCGACCGCCGAGAAACTGCATGCCCGCGGCATCCGCACCGTGGGGCAGCTCGCCGCCCTCGAGGCGGAGACGGCCGAGCGGATGCTGGGCACGGCCGTCGGGGCGCACCTGCACGCGCTGGCACGGTTGCGCGACCCCCGGCCGGTCGACACGACGCGGCGCCGGGGATCGATCGGCTCCCAGCGCGCCCTGGGCACCCGTCCACGGTCGGACGAGGAGCTCGATCTGATCCTCACGCAGATCATCGACCGCCTGGCGCGCCGCCTGCGCGACGGGGGCCGCGTGTGCCGCACGGTGGTGCTCCGGCTGCGCTTCGGCGACTACGCCAAGGCCACCCGGTCGCGCACGCTGGGCTCCCCGACCGACCGCACCGCGACGCTGCTCGCGGCGGCGCGCACGCTGCTGGGGGCCGCGCGTCCCGAGCTCGCGGTGCGCGGCATCACCCTTCTCGGCATCTCGCTGTCGCACCTCGATCGCGCCGACGACGTGCAACCGGAGCTCCCGATCGACTGGGGCGACGACCAGCGCCTCGACACCGTGCTCGACACGGTGCGCGATCGCTTCGGCGCGACGTCGGTGTCCCGGGCCGCGCAGCTCGGCCGCGATCCCGGCTGGTCGAGTCCGCTGCTGCCCGAACACGAGTGACCCCGGCCTCCCCGCGGCCACGACGTCGTCGGATGCCGATGCGACGACGCCTTGCGGGAATAGTCTCCGCCCCGATACGTTGGTCTCAGAGATACCCCATGGGGGTATTCGAGAATCAGGAGGATGCCATGGACACCCAGACCATCGACTACCGCGTGACGGGCATGACCTGCGGCCACTGCGAACGGTCGGTCCGCGACGAGGTGGGCCGGATCCCCGGCGTCGACGAGATCCGGGTCAGCGCCCAGACCGGCATGCTCAGCGTGGACGCGACGGGAGCCCTCGACGACAGCGCCGTGCTGGCCGCCGTCGAGGAAGCCGGCTACACGGCCGCGCGCGTCTGACCCACGGCCCGCCATCGGCACGGTCCGATCGACCGACACCACACGTCGAACAAGGAGCAGTCATGACCACAGCGGCACCCCCGAGCGGGGCGACCGGCCTCGAACTCGAGATCGGCGGGATGACCTGTGCCTCCTGCGCGATGCGGATCGAGAAGAAGCTGAACCGGCTCGACGGCGTGACGGCGACCGTCAACTACGCCACCGAGAAGGCCGCGGTCACCGTGCCCGCCGGCTACGACCCGTCCGCGTTGATCGCCGAGGTCGAGAAGACCGGATACACCGCCGTGGTCCCCGCTCCCCGGAACACCCGGGGCTCCTCCTCCGACGGCGGCGACGACGACGGCGGCGGCGACCCCGAGCTGGCATCGCTGCGCACCCGGCTGATCATCTCGATCATCCTGACCCTGCCCGTGATCGCGATGGCGATGGTCCCCGCCCTCCAGTTCACGAACTGGCAGTGGGCGTCGCTCGCCCTCGCGGCTCCCGTGATCGTGTGGGGCGCGTTCCCCTTCCACCGGGCCGCCTGGATCAATCTGCGCCACGGCGCCGCCACCATGGACACCCTGGTGTCGATGGGCACCCTCGCGGCCTTCCTGTGGTCGCTCTACGCGCTGTTCCTCGGCACCGCGGGAATGCCCGGCATGGTGCACGAGTTCGAGTTCACGCTCGCGCCCTCCGACGGCGCCGGCAACATCTACCTCGAGGTCGGCGCGGGTGTCACGATGTTCCTCCTCGCCGGGCGCTACTTCGAGAAGCGGTCCAAGCGTCAGGCGGGCGCCGCGCTGCGGGCACTGCTCGAACTCGGCGCGAAAGACGTCTCGGTGCTCCGCGGGGGCGTCGAGACCACGATCCCGGTCGCGGATCTGCAGGTGGGCGATGAGTTCTTCGTGCGCCCCGGCGAGAGGATCGCCACCGACGGGATCGTCACCTCCGGGTCGTCGTCCGTCGATGCCTCCCTGCTGACCGGCGAGTCGGTGCCGGTGGAGGTCGCCGAGGGGGATGCCGTCACCGGCGCGACCACCAACACCGGCGGCCGACTCGTGGTGCGGGCCACCCGCGTCGGCTCCGACACCCAGCTCGCGCGCATGGCGCAGCTGGTCGAGGACGCCCAGTCGGGGAAGGCCGACGTGCAACGGCTCGCCGACCGCATCTCCGGCGTCTTCGTGCCGATCGTGATCGTGATCGCCGCCGCCACCCTGACCGGCTGGCTTCTCGCCGGCTTCCCCGCCGCGGCCGCCTTCACCGCCGCGGTCGCGGTCCTCGTGATCGCCTGCCCGTGCGCGCTGGGGCTGGCCACCCCGACCGCCCTGCTGGTGGGCACCGGTCGCGGGGCGCAGATGGGAGTGCTCATCACGGGCCCCGAGGTGCTCGAGTCCACCCGCAAGGTCGACGCCGTCGTGCTCGACAAGACCGGGACGGTCACCACCGGCCGGATGACGCTGATCGACGCGGTGCTCGAGCCGGGGACCGACCGCGCCCGACTGCTCGGCCTGGCCGGCGCCGTCGAGGATGCCTCCGAGCACGCCATCGCGCAGGCGATCGCGAAGGGCGCCGTGCAGGAGACGGGCACCCTCGCCGCGGTCTCGCGCTTCACCAGCACCGATGGCCGAGGCGTCGAGGGCATCGTCGACGGACACGCCGTGATCGTCGGCCGGGCGTCGTTCCTCGCGGAGCGATCGCAGCCGCTGAGCGCCGAGGTCACCGCGGCGCAGGCCCGCGCCGAGGCCGAGGGCAAGACCGTCGTCGCGGTCGGCTGGGACGGGCAGGCCCGCGGCATCCTCGTGGTGGCCGACACCGTCCGACCCACGAGCGCGGAGGCCGTCGCGCAGCTGAAAGCCCTCGGACTCACCCCGATCCTCCTCACGGGCGACAACGCGGCCGTGGCCCGCCGGATCGCCGACGAGGTCGGGATCGACGAGGTGATCGCCGAGGTCCTGCCGCCGGACAAGGTCGCCGTGATCGCCCGCCTGCAGAGCGAAGGGCGGACCGTCGCGATGATCGGAGACGGAGTGAACGACGCCCCGGCTCTGGCACAGGCCGACCTCGGCCTCGCGATGGGCACCGGAGCGGACGTCGCGATCGAGGCCTCCGACATCACCCTCGTGCGCGCCGACCTCCGCAGCGCGGTCGATGCCATCCGCCTGTCCCGGAAGACGCTGCGCACCATCAAGACCAACCTGTTCTGGGCCTTCGCCTACAACGTCGCCGCGATCCCCGTGGCCGCGCTGGGCCTGCTGAATCCGATGCTGGCCGGGGCCGCCATGGCCCTGTCGAGCGTCTTCGTGGTGGGCAACAGCCTGCGCCTGCGCGGATTCCGCAGCGTCGCGCGGTGACGACCCGCACGACCCGTCGGAAGGAACACGCATGACCGAGCCGCACGCACACCACACCACCCCCGACCACGACGCCGACCACGCACCCCAGACCGGCCACGGCGGCCACGCACACCACGGCGACCACTCCGGTGGCCATGCCCACCACGGTGATCACGTCGGGCAGTTCCGGCGGCTGTTCTGGATCAACCTGCTGATCGCGGTGCCCGTGGTGGCGTTCTCGCCGATGTTCGCGATGCTGCTCGGCTACGAGGTGCCCGACGCGGTGCGCCTGGTGGCCCCGATCCTCGGCACGGTCATGTACGTGTGGGGCGGCTGGCCCTTCCTCACCGGGGCCGTGAGCGAGCTGCGCACGCGCACGCCCGGCATGATGCTGCTGATCGGTCTCGCGATCACGGTCGCGTTCCTCGCCTCGTGGGGAGCCACGCTCGGGCTCCTCCACCACGAGCTGGAGTTCTGGTGGGAGCTCGCGCTGCTCATCGTCATCATGCTCCTCGGCCACTGGATCGAGATGCGATCGCTCGCCCAGACGACCTCCGCCCTCGACTCGCTCGCGGCCCTGCTCCCGGACGAGGCCGAGCGCGTCGACGGCGACACGGTCGTCCTGGTCGCACCCGCGGATCTGGCGATCGGCGACATCGTCGTGGTGCGTCCGGGCGGAAGCGTCCCCGCGGACGGCCGCATCATCGACGGCACCGCCGCGATGGACGAGTCGATGGTGACCGGCGAATCCCGCGCGGTCACCCGGTCCTCGGGAGACCCGGTCACGGCCGGAACCGTGGCGACCGACTCCGGGCTGCGCGTCGAGATCACCGCGACGGGAGATGACACCGCTCTCGCCGGCATCCAGCGCCTGGTGACCGAGGCGCAGAACTCCTCCTCCCGCGCGCAGCGCATCGCCGACCGCGCCGCCGCCCTGCTGTTCTGGTTCGCCCTGGTGTCCGCCGCCCTCACGGCCGTGGTGTGGACGCTCGTGGGCAACCCGGACGCCGCGGTCGTGCGCAGCATCACGGTGCTGGTCATCGCGTGCCCCCACGCCCTCGGCCTGGCCATCCCCCTCGTCGTGTCGATCGCCACGGAACGTGCCGCGCGCGGCGGCGTGCTGATCAAGGACCGACTGGCGCTGGAGAGCATGCGCACCGTCGACGCCGTGCTGTTCGACAAGACAGGAACGCTCACGAAGGGTGCCCCGACCGTCACGCAGGTCGAGCCCGTCGGCGACATCGACGCCGACCGGCTGCTCGCCCTCGCCGCGTCTGCGGAGTCCGACAGCGAGCACCCGCTCGCTCGGGCCCTCGTCCGTGCCGCCGAGGAGAAGGGCCTTCCGCTCGTCCGCTCCTCCGGATTCACCTCCTCGCCCGCCGTGGGCGTCACCGCGACCGTCGACGGCCGCGAGGTGCGCGTGGGAGGTCCGGCGCTCCTCGCCGAGGTCGGCGGAACCGAGATCGGCGCGGCGGAGGCATGGCGGGGCGAAGGAGCGATCATCCTGCACGTCGTCGTCGACGGACGGGTGCAGGGCGGCCTGAAGCTCGCCGACGAGGTGCGCCCCGAGTCGCGTCAGGCCGTCGATGCGCTGCACCGTTCGGGCATCGAAGTGGTCATGATCACGGGAGACGCCCAGGCGGTCGCCGAGTCCGTGGCCGCCGAACTCGGCATCGACCGCGTGTTCGCCGGCGTGCGCCCCGAGGACAAGTCCGCGCGGGTCGCCGCGCTGCAGTCCGAGGGGAAGAAGGTGGCGATGGTCGGCGACGGCGTGAACGACGCCCCTGCCCTGGCGCAGGCCGACGTCGGCATCGCGATCGGCGCCGGCACGGACGTGGCCATCGCCTCCGCCGGCGTCATCCTCGCCAGCTCCGACCCGCGATCGGTGCTCTCCGTGATCGAGCTCTCCCGCGCCACCTACCGCAAGATGAGGCAGAACCTCTGGTGGGCCGCCGGATACAACCTGCTCTCGGTGCCGCTCGCCGCGGGGATCCTCGCCCCGATCGGCTTCGTCCTGCCCATGTCGGTCGGGGCCGTCCTGATGTCGCTGTCGACCGTCGTCGTCGCCCTCAACGCGCAACTGCTGCGGCGCATCGACCTCTCGCCGGAGGCGAGCACCCGTGCGGCGCTCTCCGACTAGCCGCGCGGGTCAGCGATCCGCGAGCAGCTGCTCCCGCACCTGGCGCCGGAGCACCTTGCCGATGAGCGAGCGCGGGAGGTCGTCGACCGCGATCACGCGTCGCGGGACCTTGTACGGGGTGAGCCGCGTGCGGCAGAAGTCGCGCAGGGCATCCCCGTCGAGCGTCGCCCCCTCACGGAGCACCACGGCCGCCGCGACCTCTTCCCCGCCGCTGGAGCGAGGGAGCCCCACGACGGCGGCGGCGACGACATCCGGATGCGCCTCGAGAGCGTCCTCCACCTCACTCGGCGACACGTTGAATCCGCCGGTGATGATGAGTTCCTTGAGCCGGTCGACGATCGTGACGAACCCGTCGGCCGAGACCTCGGCGATGTCGCCGGTGCGCAGCCACCCGTCGGCGAGCAGCGTGTCGGCGGTGTCTCCGGGACGCCCCCAGTACCCCGGGAACACCTGAGGGCCCTGGATGAGGAGCTCGCCGCGCTCGCCCGTCGGCATGTCGACGTCGGTGTCGGCCGGGTCGACGACGCGGATGCGCGTGCTGGGGAACGGCACCCCCACCGTGCCGGGGCGGCGGGTGCGCCCGATGGGGTTGCCGAGGGCGACCGGAGAGCTCTCGGTCATGCCGTATCCCTCGACCAGCAGGCCGCCGGTCGCCTCCTCCCAGCGCTTCACCGTCGCGACGGGCAGGCTCATGGCCCCGGAGATGGCGAACCGCACCGAGGAGAGATCGATGGTGCCGCGCTCGGCAGCCCGGGCGAGCGCGTCGTAGATCGGGGGCACCGCGGGCAGGAACGTGGGCGGACTCGTGCGCGCCGCGACGGTGACCAGCCCCAGATCGAAGGCCGGGAACAGGACGAGCTTCGCACCGATGCTCATCGCGAACGTGAGGCACAGCGTCATCCCGTACGCATGGAACAGCGGCAGCACGCCGTAGAACGTCTCCTCGCCGTCGACGAGACCCGGCACCCAGGCGCGCCCCTGCATCGCGTTCGCGCGCAGGTTGGCGTGGGTGAGGATCGCCCCCTTGGGAGTGCCGGTGGTGCCGCTCGTGTACTGCAGCAGCGCGGTGTCGGCGAGCGTCGGCCCCGGGGTTCGCCGCGCCAGACGCCGGTGGCCGAGCAGCGACTTCCAGGCGATCGGGTGCGCTGCGCGGGGCCGGCCCGTGAGGCGCGCCCGTGAGGCGCGCGCTTTCGGCACGGGCAGACGCAGCAGCAGACGCTTCGACAGCGGCATCGCCTCGGTGATGTCGACGCTCACGATGTGCTCCACCGCGAGGTCGGCCGGGAAGCCCGCGACCGTGTCGACGGCCTTGTCCCACACGATCGCGACGCGCGCCCCGTGATCCTCGAACTGGTGCCGCAGCTCGCGCGCCGTGTAGAGCGGGTTGTGCTCGACGACGATCGCCCCCAGCCGGAGCGCCGCGTAGAAGGCCACGACGTGCTGCGGGCAGTTGGGGAGCACCAGCGCGACGCGGTCGCCGTGGCCGACGCCGAGGCGTCGCAGGCCCTCCGCCGCGTGCTCGATCTGCTCTCCGAGCTCGCGGTACGTGGTGACCGCGCCGAAGAACTCCAGCGCGGGCCGCTTGGCATAGGCGTGCACGCTCGCGGCCATCATCTCGGTCAGCGTCTGCGACGGTTCGTCGATGTCGGCGGGAACGCCCTCCGCGTAGGAGGCGAGCCAGGGCCGGGAGTCGTGGGGGGTGACGGTCATGCTTCCATCCTCCCCTGATCGACGCCGGAGAGGACCGCCCGGGCGGCGATCCCGATGATCGCGCTGTAGGTGGGATAGGCGAAGCGGACCCCGGCGAGCGTGGACACATCGACGCCGGCGGCCATCGCCGTGGTGACGGACTGGATGACCTCGATCGCGTTCTCGCCGACCGCGTGGGCGCCGAGGATCAGCTCACGCCGCCGATCCGCGATGAGCTTCAGGAACCCGATCTCGCGGTCATCGATCACGGCGCGCTCCAGGCTCGCGTACGGCACCGACACGATGACGCACCCGGTGTCGCGCTCGCGCGCCTGGTCCTCCGTGAGCCCGACCCCGGCGTAGTCCGGGTCGGTGAAGCCGCCGGCGGGCAGCAGGTGGTGCGGTGTGCGTCGGTTCGCGCCGAGCACCGCGTTCTCGGCGGCCGCCTCGCCCTCGAACTGCGCGGCCTGCACGAGCATGTCCCGGCCGTTCGCGTCGCCGACCGCGAAGATGTGCGGCACGACCGTGCGGAAGTACCGGTCGGTGGGGATCGCGGAGCGCTCGATCTCGACACCCGCGTGCTCGAGGCCCAGGTCTTCCACGTCGGCGGGCCAGCCGGTCGCCATGATGACCGCGTCGAACACGGACGACAGCTCCTCGCCGCCCTCGCGCCAGTCGAGGCGGATCGCGGCGTCGCCCTCGCGGGCGAGGCCGGCGACCGTCTCGATCCCGGTGTGCACGGCGATGCCCTGATCCGCGAACGCCGCACTGACGGCGGCCGAGATCGAGGCGTCCGAGGCCATCAGCACGCGCGGGGCGACGTCGAGCAGCGTCACCTCCGACCCGAAGGAGGAGAACACCGTGACGAGCTGCGCGCCCGTGTTGCCCGCGCCGATCACCGCCACCCGCCGCGGCAGGGCCGGCAGCGTCAGCACGTCTTCGGGCACGGTGGCGAGGTCGGCACCGGGGATCGGCAGGCGCCGCGAATGCCCGCCCACGCAGATCATGATCTGATCCGCGGTGATCCGCCGTCCGCTGTCGAGCACGAGGGTGTGGTCGTCGGCGAAGCGCGCCCGCCCCTCGTGGAGGAGATCGATGCCCGCGTCGGCGAACCGCTCCGCCTCGCGCTTGATCGATCGCACGCGGTCGACACGGGCGTGCACGCGCTGGACGGTCGCGGCCCAGTCGATCACCGGGACGCCGACATCGACGCCGTAGTCGTCGGCGTGACGGGACTCGCGGATCAGTCGAGCGGTCTTCGCGAGCACGCGGGTGGGCACGCAACCGGTGTTCACGCAGGTTCCCCCGGTGCGGCCGGCTTCGAGGACGACGACCCTCGCCCCCAGCTCGGAGGCCCGCAGCGCCGCGGCCGTGCCGGCCGGCCCCGCCCCGATCACGGCGACGTCGTAGTGCTCGCGGAAGTCTGACATCGTGTCTCCTGCTTTCTCGGAAGGCGCAGCCGCCGCCGTGAGTCACGGTGCCGCCGTGCTTCGATCATGGCGGATGAGCTGCCGTGCGTCACGGACGAACAGCGCCTTAACCATACGGTGGGCGTGTTCTCAACCCCCTGGTCGCTCCGGGTACCCCGCGAGAGCCTGAGGGCATGAGCCACCCCGACGACATCAAACAGCCCCTGGACCATCTGCCCCCGCTCGACGAGCGCGACAAGGCCGTCGAGATCGACGAGCCCCGCTACCCGACATCGGAGACACCGACCGGCCCGACGCAGGCGTCGCCGGAGACGGCGGCCGAGCCGGACAAGCCGAACCGTCACGGCGTCGACAAGCTTCCGCCGACGTCGCGCTGACGCGAGCCCCGGATGCTCGCGCGCGATCGGGTCAGTCCCCGAACGCGGCGAGCAGCTCGGCGAAGTGGTCGAGGTCCTCGGCCGACCAGTTGCGCAGTCGCTCCGCGAGGCGGGCCTCGTACCGGGAGCGGGCGAGCGCCACGCGCTCCTGCGCCAGCGGGGTCGCGACGAGCACGCGGGCCCGGCGATCGCCTTCGTCTCGCACGCTCTCCACGAGCCCCCACTGCTCGAGCTGACGCACGTGCCGGCTGACGGCCGACTTGTCGGTCTGCAGGCGCTCGATGATCGCCCCCGCCGAGGTGGCCTTGCCCGACGCGATCGAGGTGAGCACCTGGTAGCCGAGCGGCTGGAGCTCGGGATGCACGGTCGCGGCGGCCTCCCGCCAGCTCACCCGGATCCGGGCGAAGAGACGTCCGAGCTCATGCTCGACGCGGGAGACGGCCTGATCGAGATCGACACCGGTCGGAGAATCGGCGGGCCGCGTCGTGGGCGAAGCGGCGGGCGAAGCCGTTCGGGCGGCTTCGTCGGACGGGGCGCTCATGATCGCCAGCTTACGGCGAAGCCCCGCCGTCGGTCGGACGGCGGGGCTTCGATCACACGAGGAGCACGATCTCCCTCGTCGGGTACGGGGTCACTTGCCGATGAGACCTGCGGCGGTGAGCCAGTCTTCCGCCGCCGTCGCCGCCGATGCCTTCTCCTCGCCTTCGACGCGGTCGCGGAGCGCGATCAGGTCGTCCGTCGTGAGCTTCGCCGAGATGGCGTTGAGCACGTCGGCGAGCTCGTCGGAGTAGACATCCTTCGACAGCAGCGGGATGACGTTCTGCGCCGAGATCATGTTCTCGGGGTCTTCGAGGACGACGAGGTCCTCCGTGCGGATGGCCGGCGAGGTCGTGTAGATGTCCGCGACCTGGACGGTGCCGTCGACGAGCGCCTGAACGGTGTCCGGGCCGCCGAAGTCCTCGTACGGGACGAAGGTGACCTGTCCCGCTTCCACGCCCACGCCGTAGACGTCGCGCAGTCCCGGGATGCCGTAGCCGAGTTCGCCGAACTGCGGGTTGGACGCCAGCGAGAACGGCTCGAGAGCCTTCAGGTCGCCGATGGACGTCAGGTCGTTGTCTTCCGCGGTCTTCCTCGTGACGACATAGGCGTCCTTGTCCTCGGCCTCCGCCGAGTCGAGCACCTGCAGGTCGTCGGCGGCCACGGCATCCGGCAGCGCGGCGTCGACATCCTCCGTCGTCCGCTCCGCATACTCCGTGTCGTAGTAGGCGAGCAGGTTGCCGTTGTATTCCGGGATGAGGTTGATCGAGCCGTCCTGGAGGGCCGGGATCGTCTGCTGCCGCGGTCCGATGTTGAACTTGGTCGAGACGTCGAAGCCCTCGGCTTCGAGCGCCTGCGCGTAGATCTCGCCGAGGATCTCGCTCTCGGGGAAGGCGAAGGAGCCCACGACGACGGCATCCCCCGCGGTCGCCTCCCCGCCCGACGAGGTGGGGTCGGTGGTCGTGCATCCGACGAGTGCGATGGTGGTGCCGGCGGCGACCACGCAGGCGGCCAGCCAGGTCTTGGGTGCTCGAGAGGTCATGCGGGTGTCCTTTCATCGACGACCGGATCCGCGACGGAATCCGAACGGTTTCGCTGCGAACGGGAACGAGGTGCGGAGGCCGATCCCGCCGTGCGGGTGACGCGCTGGAGGAGAGCGAAGATGCCGTCGACACCCAGCGCGAGGGCGGTCACCAGCAGCGCGCCGCCGAGGATCACCGTGTAGTCGTTGAGACCGATGCCGGAGGAGATGATGCGCCCCAGGCCCCCGAGTCCGACGTACGAGGCGATCGTCACCGTCGCGATGACCTGCAGCGCCGCCGAGCGGATGCCGCCGATGATCACCGGCAGACCGAGGGGGATCTCGACCCGGAACAGGATCTGCAGCTCCGTCATCCCGATCGATCGCGCGGCGTCGATCGCTTCACGATCGACGCTCTCGACCCCGGCGTAGGCCCCGGCGAGGAGAGAGGGGATCGCCAGCAGGACGAACGCGATGATCGAGCCGATGAGGACGGCGGGGGTGGTGCTGAGACCGGAGCGCAGCACCATGGTGAGGAAGAAGAGCACCCCGAGCGTCGGGAGAGCGCGCATGGCGCCCGTGAAGCCGATCACGAACTGGCGCCCGCGCCCGGTGTGCCCGATGGCGAAGCCGAGCGGCAGAGCGATGAGCATCGCCAGGGCGAGCGAGACACCCGAGTAGAGGAGATGCTCGACGAGCCGGTCCCCGAGGGGCAGGGGACTCTGGGAACCGGGCACCCAGTTGGCCGGATCGACGATCCAGGCGAGGGCGTTCAGGAGGAAGTCCATCAGACCCCCGTACCCGGGGACGCCAGGATTCGACGGGCGGCACCGGTGTCGGCGCCCGAGCCCGTGCCGGTGTCGGGGGACGCTCCGCGCGGCGCGCGCACGCCGGCGGCCCGGCTCCACGGCATCAGGATGCGCCCGAGGGCGACCAGGATCAGGTCGAAGACGAGAGCGATGAGCAGGCTCATGACGATCCCGACCACGACCTCCTCGAGGATGCCGCGCTGCTTGCCGTTCTGGAACAGGTAGCCGAGGTTCTCGGAGCCGATGATCACGCCCACCGAGACGAGGGCGATGGTCGACACGGAGACGACGCGGAGCCCGGCGATCAGCACGGGACCGGCGAGCGGGAACTCGACGCGCCAGAACCGGCCGGCCGGTGAGAAGCCGACGGCCTTCGCCGCCTCGATCACGGACCGATCGACGGATCCGAAGGCATCGGTCGCGGAGCGCAGCATGATCGCGACCGCGTAGATCGAGAGCGCGACGACGAGGTTGGCGTCATCGAGGATCCGGGTGCCGAGGATGAGCGGCAGGATGACGAACAGCGGCAGGGAGGGGATCGTGTAGAGCAGGCTGCCCGTGCTGATGACGACGGTGCGCACGATCCGATTGCGGCTGGACACCCAGCCCAGCGGCACGGCGATGACGAAGCCCAGGATGATGGGGAGGATCGCGAGGCGGACGTGATTCAGCGTGAGATCCATGATCAGGCCGAGGTTCGAGGCGATCCAGTTCACCGAAGCCCCGTTCTGTGCGGTCCGGATCTGCCAGCGGAGGCGATCACAGACATTCGACTGAACCACAGATGGGCCCGTTGGACAAGAGGACGACGAAGCCCCGCCGTCGAGATGACGGCGGGGCTTCGTGGGGATCCCGCGGGATCAGATCTCCGCGAGCAGACGGAAGACCTTGGAGGCGGCGTCGACCTCCTCCTGCGTCAGCTCGGCGACGACCGAGCGCAGGCGCACGGCGTGGTCGCGACGCAGCTCGGCCAGAGCGGCGCAGGCCGAGGGTGTCGCGGTCAGCACCCGCAGCCGGCCGTCGCGCTCGTCCGCCCGCGACTCGAGGAGCCCCAGCTCCTCGAGCATCCGCACCTGACGGCTGATGACCGACTTGTCGATCTCGAAGCGCTCGGCGAGCTCATGCGCGTTGGCCGCGCCCGCCCGGTCGATGAAGGTCAGCAGCTTGTAGCCGCCCACCGGGAGCTCGGGGTCGAGGCGGGCCGCCGATTCCTTCCAGAGCGTCCGGGTCCGCGCGAAGATCAGGCTCAGGTGCGTCTGGAGATCCCCGAGGGCGCTGTCCACGTCCTCGGGTGCGGCGGCGTCCAGCGTGGCCATCTCAGCGCCTCGGCTCCCGGCCCTCGCGCTGCTCCGGGTTCCGGTCCTCGCGCTCGAGCACGGTCACCGCACCGGTGCGCGGTGAGGTCGATCCGTCGCCCGTGGTGCGGATCGCTCCGGTGGAGAGAGCCCCGCCCACCTCGGCCTCGGCGACCTCGATCGCCGAATCCTCCGCCTGCTCGCGCAGCTGCTCGGCGGCGTTCTTGGTGGACAGCGGCTTGTTCTTGATGAACGCGATCGCGATGATCGAGATCACGGCGAGCGGGATCGCGATGAGGAACGCGTCCGCGATGCCGCTGCCGTAGGCGCCTTCGACGATCGCACGGATCGTGTCGGGAAGCTGCGCCACCTTCGGCACATCGCCCGAGGCGAGGTGCTGCAGCGCGTCGACCTCCTCCGGCGTGGTCGGGGTGAAGCCCTCGAGAGAGTCGCTCATGGAGCGGGCGACACTGGTCGACAGGATCGATCCCATGACCGTGACGCCGATGGTGCCGGCGATGGTGCGGAAGAAGTTGACGTTCGACGACGCGGCGCCGAGCTGCCGCGGCGGCGTGTCGTTCTGCACGATGAGCGTGAGGTTCTGCATGACCATGCCGAGTCCGGCGCCGAGCACGACCATGTAGGCGGCCACGAGCACGAACGGGGTGTCGTAGCGCAGCGTCGCCATCATGCTGACGCCGACCGTG
The DNA here is from genome assembly GCF_055361165.1 of Microbacterium sp. TW_SC_2. Lineage (NCBI taxonomy): Bacteria > Bacillati > Actinomycetota > Actinomycetes > Micrococcales > Microbacteriaceae > Microbacterium > Microbacterium sp. TW_SC_2. The sequence goes on from NZ_CM143952.1 coordinate 2,750,373, forward strand.
GTCAGCACGGAACCCGTGATCATCCAGCCCTTCCACTTGCCGAAGCGGCTCACGAGCTGACCGATGATGATCGAGGCGCCCATCTGGCCGATGATCATCGGGATCGTCATGAGGCCCGACTCGGTCGGCGTGGCGCCCCGGGCGAGCTGGAAGTACTGGGCGAGGAACACCGAGGTCGCGAACATCGACACGCCGATGGCGATGGAGGCGATGACCGACAGCGTGAAGGTGCGGTTGCGGAAAAGCGACATCGGGACGATCGGTTCCTTCACGAAGAACTCGACCGTGATGAATCCGGCGATCGCGACAGCGGCGATGACGGCGAGCATGATGCTCGTCGAGGAGTTCCACTCGAACTCGCTGCCGCCCATCGAGACCCAGATCAGGAGGGTCGAGACGCCGACGGCGAGCAGCACGATGCCGAAGTAGTCGATCGACACCTTGGTGTCGCGCTGCGGCTTGGGCAGGTGCAGCGTGAACTGCAGCAGCACGAGCGCGAGGATCGCGAACGGCACGCCGACGAAGAAGTTGGAGCGCCAGCCCCACACGTCGGTGAGGAGCCCGCCCAGGAGCGGCCCACCGATGGTGCCCAGGGCCATGATGCCGCCGACGACGCCCATGTACTTACCACGCTCGCGGGGGGAGATGATGAGAGCGACCGCGATCATGACGAGCGACATCAGGCCGCCGACGCCGATGCCCTGGATGACGCGGACGGCGATCAGCATGTTCGTGTCGGTCGAGAACCCGGCGATCACGGTGCCGACGGTGAAGATGATCAGCGACAGCTGCACGAGGATCTTGCGGTCGACCAGGTCGGCGAGCTTGCCCCAGATGGGGGTGGAGACGGCGGTCGCCAGCAGGCTCGCCGTGATGACCCAGGTGTACTGGGACTGGGTGCCGCCGAGGTCGGCGATGATGACCGGCATCGAGGTCGACACCACGGTGCCCGAGAGCACGGCGACGAACATGCCGACGACGAGGCCGGAGATCGCGGTGAAGACCTCGCGCGGAGTGCGCGTCGCGTCGGACGCGGAGGATGTGGTGGACGTTGTCACAGTGGAGAGCTCCTGTGTAGAAAGTTGATAACGGTCAACTATACCTCTGATAGTTGCGTAAGCGCAACTATCAGAGCACACAGCGGAGCGACACTGTCGGCAGCACGTGCCGAACGGGAGCGGAAGCTAGCCGTTGAGCGCGTCCATCTCGGCGAGCAGGTCGAGTCGGGTCAGCAGCAGTTCCCCCGCGGTCCCGATCGCGGCGAGCGCGTTGGCGAGCACCAGCGCCGCGATGAGCGCGAAGGCCAGGGTCGAGGGCAGCGCGAAGCCGCGGCGCACGGTCAGCACGACGACTCCCACCGCGCACACGACGGCGATCGTCTGCCCCGCGACGGTGGCCGCCGCCATGCGCAGCGCCCCCTCGAGCGTGAGGGCGCCGTAGGCGTTGAGCGCGGCGGAGAGCGCCAGAGGGATCACGAAGACACCGAGGACGAGGATCGCGCCGCGGCTGAGTCGCCAGGAACGCCGATCCGCGGAGACCGGTCGATTCGTCGTCATCGTCGCCTGCGTCATATGCCGACCCTACCGAGGCGACCGATTCGGGACCAGACGTCGTCGACGGTAGAATGGTGGAGGCGCGTCGGGAAGTCTGGTCGACACCTCATCAGTCGACCACTCTCCAGGAAGCTCCCATGCCGAACACTCCTTCATCACCCCCGACAGGCCGCTTCCCCCGCTGGCCCGGCGCCGCGGAAGCGGGACGCATCACCTCCCTGCTGCGGAAGGAGGCCGTCGGCGGCATCCTGCTCGTGATCGCCGCGGCGATCGCGATCGTGTGGGCGAACTCCCCCGCCTCCGACAGCTACTTCGCGCTGCGGGACTTCCGCATCGGGTACGAGCCGTGGCATCTCGAGCTCTCGCTCGGTGCGTGGGCGGCCGACGGCCTGTTGGCGATCTTCTTCTTCATGGTCGGCCTGGAGCTCAAGCGCGAGGTCGTCACCGGGGATCTCCGCCGATTCGGCACGGCGATCGTGCCCATCACCGCCGCGGTGGGCGGCGTCGCCGTGCCGGCACTCATCTACACCGCGATCGTCTGGCAGCAGCCGTCGCTGCGGGAGGGATGGGCGATCCCGACCGCGACCGACATCGCCTTCGCCGTCGCCGTGCTCGCCCTCGTCGGCTCACACCTCCCGAGTCCGTTGCGGGTGTTCCTGCTCACCCTCGCCGTCGTCGACGATCTCATCGCGATCCTCATCATCGCGGTGTTCTACACCGCCGAGATCGAGATGATCCCGCTGCTGATCGCGGTCGTGGTGATCGCCGTCTACGGAGTGCTCGCCCAGCGCTACCGGGTCTTCTTCCGGGAGAAGGCTTTCGCCGCCTGGCTGATCCTGCTTCCGCTCGGCTTCATCGCCTGGGCCTTCCTGCACGCCTCCGGCATCCACGCGACGATCGCCGGTGTCGCACTGGCGTTCACGATCCCCGTGCGCCCGAGCAGGAAGGATCCGGCCCCCTCGACCGGACCGGGTCTCGCCGAGGAGTTCGAGCACCGCTTCCGCCCCCTCTCCGCGGGCATCGCCGTGCCGATCTTCGCGTTCTTCGCGGCCGGCGTCGCGGTCGGCGGCGTCGACGGCATCCTGCGCGCGGCCACCGATCCGGTGACGATCGGCATCGTCGTGGCGCTCGTGCTCGGCAAGCCCATCGGCATCGTGCTGTCCGTGCGCCTGCTCACCCTGGTGACCCGGGTCCGGCTCGATGCCGCGCTGCGCTGGATCGACCTCATCGGGGTCGGACTCCTCGCCGGGATCGGGTTCACCGTCTCCCTCCTGATCGCCGAGCTGAGCTTCGGCGCCGACAGTGTGCACGGCGACGACGCGAAGATCGCGATCATGATCGCGTCGCTCCTCGCCTCGCTCTTCGCCGCGAGCATCCTGATCGTGCGCAACCGGCGCTACCGGGCGATCGCCCTCGCCGAGCAGATCGACGAGGACGGCGACGGGACGCCGGACATCTACCAGGATCAGCCGTCGCGTCCGTCGGCACCGCAGGCCTGACAGACGATCAGCCTCACCGGTCCTCCACGTCTGGGGCGTGGAGGACCGGACAGGGCCTGATGGAACCTCGCGACCTCGCGCTCTGCATTGAACGACCAGTCTGGGGAACTGGACTCGTGATACACGGCACACTGCCACGGAGAGCCCTCGATCCGGCCAGCATCGCTCACCGGATAGCCCACCCTATCGCTAGACAGGTGAGATAGGTCAAGGGTTAGCAATATGCTGGTGGACTCCGTCCGAGCTCCCCCGCACCGGGTCGAAAGTCCTCCCCTCCCGGCATCGCGCCGGTGTCTAATGGGTCGGGAACCTGATCGACAGCGGAGGGGCGCCATGACGAGTACGCACACCCACCCCGACGAGCCGCACACCGCGGGGATCGCCGGACGTCTGAACTGGCTGAGGGCGGGCGTGCTCGGAGCGAACGACGGGATCGTCTCGGTCGCGGCGATCGTGGTCGGTGTGGCCGGAGCGACCAACGACCTGGCCCCCATCCTGACCGCCGGCACCGCCGCACTGGTCGGTGGCGCGATCTCGATGGCGCTCGGCGAGTACGTGTCGGTGAGCAGTCAGAGCGACAGCGAGAAGGCGCTCATCGCGAAGGAGCGCCGCGAACTCGCGGAGATGCCCGAGCAGGAGCTCGAAGAACTCGCGGGTCTGTACCAGGCCAAGGGGATCTCGCCGGAGACCGCACGCCAGGTCGCCGAGGAGCTGACCGCGCACGACGCCCTCGCCGCCCACCTGTCGGCCGAGCTGAACATCGACCGGGAGGACCTGGTCAGCCCCTGGCGTGCCGCCCTCGCTTCCGCGGTCGCGTTCACGGTCGGCGGGATCATCCCGTTCGTGGCGATGCTGCTGCCGCCGGAGGTGCGGATCCCCGCGACCTTCGTCGTGGTGCTGCTGGCCCTGGGCATCACCGGAGCCCTCGGCGCCCGCCTCGGCGGCAGCCCGGCCCTTCGCCCCACGGTGCGGGTCGTGGTGGGCGGAGCGTTCGCGCTGATCGCCACCTTCCTGATCGGTACGCTCTTCGGAACCACCGGCGTCGTCTAGACCGCGCCCGAATCCTCCGCCCGCGGCAGAGCCGAAGGAGAGCCTGATGACAACGACGGACCTGCCGCGCGGGTCGCTCCTCTACGTCGAGGACGACGCGGAGATCGCCGCCATGACGGTCGAAGTGCTGTCGGACGTGTACGACGTCGACCATGCCGTCGACGGTGAGAAGGCCCTCCGTCTCGCCCTCGGCCGACGCTACGACGCGATGGTGGTCGACCGACGGCTCCCCGGGATGGACGGCATCGCACTCATCCGAGCCGTGCGGACGGCGCACATCACCACGCCGATCCTGATGCTGACGGCATCCGGCACGGTGGACGACCGGGTCACCGGGCTCGACGGCGGAGCCAACGACTACCTGATCAAGCCGTTCGACTACGGCGAGCTGCTCGCACGCCTGCGGGCACTGCGCCGCGCCTTCCGCGCCGACGGTGTGCGGAGGGACCTCGGCGAGTGGGTGTTCGCGCCGGATGCCCAGGCCGTGTACGACCCGTCCGGCTTCCGCGTGGCGCTGACCGCCACCGAGAGCGCACTCCTGGAGCTGCTGAGCGCCAGTCCGGAGCATGTGTTCAGCAGGGAGGAGATCCTCCGCGCCGTCTTCCACGAGGGAGACACCTCCAGTTCCGTCGACACCTATGTGCACTACGTGCGCCGGAAGACCACGCCCGAGATGATCGACACCGTGCGCGCCCGCGGTTACCGGGCGGGGACTCCCTCGTGACCGAGTCCGACACCGCTCGCGTGCGCCGGGCGGCGCTCTCCATCGGCCTCTGGGTAGGCGTCGCGTCCGGCGTGATCATCGCGACCGGCATCGGGATCCTCCTCGCCGTGGTGCTCGCGACTTCGCGGCGCGAAGGCGCGGAGCACGGCGGCGTCGTCGGCCGCCCCGTCGGGCCGACCGACGACGTCATCGTCGACATCGACGTGGTCGTGCCGACCGTGATCGTCCTCGGGATCATCGGGGTCGTGCTGCTCGCCGCGGTCGCGGTGGTCGCGGCTCGACGTTCCGTGCGCCCTCTCGCGGAAGCCCTGCGCCGACAGCGTCACTTCGTCGCCGACGCGAGCCATGAGCTGCGCACGCCGTTGACCACGCTGACGAGCCGCATCCAGGTCGTGCAGCGCCGTCATGACCGGGGCGAGGACCTGGGCCCGGGGCTCGCGGAACTCCGTCGCGACGCGGACATGATGGGCGACGTGCTCACCGATCTGCTGATCGCCGCCGAGGGCGACTCGCAGCCGGACTCCTCGGCCGATGTGCGGGCGGCAGCGGACGCGGCGGTCGCATCCATCGCGTCGATCGCCTCCGAATCGGGCGTATCGCTCGCCGTCGCGGGCGAGAGGGACGTGCAGGCGGAGATCCCGACCGTGACGCTGGTCCGCATCCTTGTCGCGCTCCTCGACAACGCCGTGCAGCACTCCCCTGCGGGCGGCACCGTCACGATCCGCATCGGCGCGGGCACCGGGAACGCGACCGTGCGGGTGATCGATGAGGGAGCCGGGATCGACGGGATCTCCGCAGATCAGGTGTTCGAGAGGTTCGCGCGTCCCCGGGAGAGCGGACGCCCGCGCAGCTTCGGGCTCGGCCTGTCCCTCGTGCGGGACGTGGCTCGCCGCGCGGGCGGCTCGATCGAGGTCGAGTCGTCGACGCCCGAGGGGACCACGTTCCTGCTCACGCTGCCGGCGCACCGCTGACGGGAGTCGCGGTCTGCACCTCGACCGTCGTGGAGCCGAGCCAGCGCGTCACCCGTCCGTCGTCGTCCACGAGGATGCCGGTGCGCGAGCCCGCGTCGGCGATCCACGCATGATCCGCGCTCGCGACGACGGCGACGGTGGCCCAGACGTCCGCTTGAGCGAGGCCCGGGGCGACCACGGTGGCGGAGGCGACTCCCGTCGCCCGCTCCCCGGTGCGAGGGTCGACGATGTGCAGTCCGCGCTCAGCCGTTCCCGATGTGGCGACCGCGCCGTCGACGACGTCGATCGTGGCGATGACCCGTGTCCGGTCGTGCGGGTCGGCGATCCCGACGTGCCATCGCCACGCCGACCCCGCCGCGGTGAAGAGCTGCAGGTCCCCGCCGGCGTTGATCCCGACCGCGATCACACCCGACAGCAGCGGAGCGAGGTGCCGGCGACTCGCCTCCTCCACGGCCCACCCCTTCACGTATCCGGTCGGATCGAACCACCCACGCCACGTCGCCGAGAACAGCCCTCTGGTCTCCGTCTCCGCCCGTCCGCAGGCATCCGCGACCACGGCGACCCGGGGGTCGGCCTCCGCGATCGTGAGCTCGCCCCGCCGGATGCGCAGGATGTCGGAGTCGTCCCGATACGTCGAGAAGACCCGGTCGATGTCGCGGAGCTCGTCGAAGCAGGCGCCGACCGCTTCCTCGACGTCCGGCCCGATCGACTCCCCCGCCGTCACCACGTGGATGCTCATCGGGATGCCCATGATCTCTTCGACCCGGACGCGGGTCGTGTGCACCCCGGTCATCAGCTCTGCGCCTGATCGATCGCGCTCTGCAGGGAGGAGCGGTATCCGTCGCTAGTGTACGTGGCACCGGACACCATCTGGATCTTCGCGCTCTGCGCCTGCATCGTCTCCGACACGAGACGCGGGATCGCGGTGCCGTTGATCTGCCGGTCGCGTCCGTTGCCGTCGGGATAGTCGGTCGCTTCCGCCGCGCTGATCTTCCCGCCGGACACCGTGATCTTCACCTGCACGGGTCCGTACCGGGTCTGCACGGAGTCGCCCGTGTAGGTGCCGTCCACGAGCCCGGAACCCGACGTCGAGCCGGTCGTTCCGGTCGAGCCGGTCGTCGCGGCGACGGAGTCGACCGGCATCACGACGTCGACCGACGTGCGGTAGCTGAACAGCAGCACGAGGCCGCTGACTGTGGCGAGCAGCGTGTAGAGGATCTTCTTCATGACGTTCTCCGCTCAGATCGTGAAGGACTCGGAATGGATGCGGTGAGCCGCGAACCCGGCGTCGCGGAGGTCCCGCGTCAGGACCGTCATCCAGTCCGCGGCTCCGCAGAGGAACACGTCGTACTCCTCCGGGTCCGGGACGAGATGCCGCAGCAGCTGCGGTCCGGTCCACGCCCCGTGCGTGGCCGGGATCCACGGCGATCCCCCGGTCGACCGCGGACCGACGAAGGGGAGATGCCGGAGACCGCGCCGGGCGACGAGATCCGCGATCGCGTCCTGGCGGAGCGCGTCCGCGGCGCTCGAGTCGCGCGTGATCAGCGTCGCCGCTCCAGGAGCGTACGCCTCGGCCTCCAGGAGGGCGACGAGTGGTGCGACTCCGGCGCCGGCTCCGATCATGAGCAGCTTGGTCCCGGTCCGTCGCTCGCCCGTCATCTCGCCGTACGGCCCCTCCACGATGACCCGCATGCCGGGAAGGAGGGTCTCGAGCCGCCGGGTGCCGTCGCCGACGATGCGGGCAGTGAGAGTGAGATCGCTCCCCGGTGCGGACGACAGCGAGAACGGGTGTCCCCGCGTCCACCCGGGTCCGTCCAGGAACCGCCAGACGAAGAATTGACCCGCTCGGGCCCTCAGCGACGCGAGGTCGCGCCCGGACACGCGCACCGTGACTCCCCGCGCCCCGTCGCGCTCGACCGCGGCGACCCGCAGCGCCCGGCGCGACGAGCGCAGCAGGGGCGACACGATGCGGAAGGCGAGGACGGATGCCGCGGCGACAGCCCAGAGCGACCACCAGTATCCGGTCGCGATCGGCGACGACAGGAAGTCGGCGCCCGTCCACAGCTGGTGCGGCAGAGCGAGGCCGACCCCGAGGTAGGCGTAGAGGTGCAGCAGATGCCAGGACTCGTGGCGCAGCTTCCGGCGCGCGCGTCGGATCGACGTCACGACCACGAGCAGGATCAGGAGGGTGCCCACGGTCGCGAGCAGCATTCCGGGATAGTCCCAGACGAAGCTCCACAGCTGGGCGAGCGGATCGACGCCTGCCGCGAGCGCGTACCCCACCGCCAGCATCACGATGTGCGCGCCCATCAGCCAGAACGACCAGAAGCCGACGAAGCGGTGCAGGCGGGTGATGCCGTCGCGACCGAATCCCCGCTCGAACAGGGGGACGCGGGCCATCAGCAGCACCTGGTAGAGCAACAGGTTCGACGCGATGAGACCGGTCAGCCGGCCCAGCGTCGTCACGGTCTCGGCGTCGAACCCGAGGAGAGCTGCGACTCCGCCCCCGGCGACCCAGAGCGCGACGACGAAGAGGCTGGTCGCCCAGATCACGACGATCGCCCCGGCGCGCCAGAGCTGAGCGGTGCGTCGGCCCACTCCCCGCGGGGCCGGAGCGGACGCGGCGGCCGGGGTGAGGGGTCTGGTCGTCAGAGTGGTCATGAGGACATCGTGCAGAGGCGGCTCTGAGACAGGTCTAAGGAAGAGCCGTCCACAGCGAACTCCTAGCCGGCGGACCGGGCCTGGTGCGCCGGCACCGGACGGGGGATGCTGAGCGTATGCGCTTCCTCCGTCGGTACCCCGTGATCGTGCTCACGATCCTCGTCCTCGGTGGAGTGCTCGCGCTGCACGCCGCCGGCGAGCAGCCGATCGGACAGGGAGCCGCGACCGTGTACGTCGCGGGCTTCGTCGTGTGGACCCTCATAGGGATGATCCGCGACGTCATCCGCGGACACGTCGGGCTCGACATCCTCGCGGTCGTGGCGATGGTGGCGACCCTGGCGGTCGGCGAGTACATCGCCGGGCTCATCATCGTCCTGATGCTCGCGGGCGGCGAGGCGCTCGAGGACTTCGCGGGCCGACGCGCCAAGCGCGACCTGTCGGCCCTGCTCGATCGTTCGCCACGCGTCGCCCACGTCGTCGGCCCTGCGCCGACTGCGGAGTCCGAGGAGGTGGCCGATGTGGCCGTCGATGCGGTCGTGATCGGCGACACGCTGCTCGTGCGGCCCTCCGAGATCGTGCCGGTCGACGGCATCCTGCTGTCCGACAGCGCCAGCTTCGACGAGTCGTCGCTCACCGGCGAGAGCATGCCCGTGACGCGCGAGGCCGGTGGCGAGGTGCTCTCCGGAGCCGTCAACGGCACCCGAGCCGTGCGGATCCGCGCCCTGCGATCCAGCGCCGACAGCCAGTATCAGCAGATCGTCGCGCTCGTGCATGCCGCTGAGAAATCGCGCGCGCCCGTCGTGCGGCTCGCCGACCGGTTCGCGATCCCGTTCACGGCCGTCTCGCTCGTACTGGCGGGGACGGCCTGGGCGATCTCGGGCGACTCGACCCGCTTCGCCGAGGTGCTCGTGCTGGCGACCCCCTGCCCGCTGCTGATCGCCGCTCCGGTCGCCTTCCTGGGTGGCCTCTCGCGCGCGGCCAAGACCGGGGTCATCATGAAGGGCGGCGCCGTGATCGAGCAGCTCGCGCGGGTGCGCTCGGCGGCGTTCGACAAGACGGGGACGCTGACGCAGGGCGCGCCGAAGCTCGTCGATGTGCGCCCGGCGCCCGGCTTCGCGGCCGAGGAGCTGCTGGCGTTCGCCGCGTCGGCCGAGCAGTACTCCTCGCACGTGCTCGCCGCGGGAATCCGCAGCGCCGCCGAGAGCAGGGGGCTCGAGCTGCACGCGACCGACGAGGCCAGCGAGGCGGCCACCAACGGCGTGACCGCCCAGATCAGCGGACGCACGGTCGTGGTGGGCAAGCCCGCGTATGTGGCCTCGCTGGCCGCCGACACCGTGCGCACGGCCCTGGCCCCGGGTGAGGCCGCCGCCTACGTCGCGATCGACGGTCGCTTCGCCGGCACGCTGATCCTCGCGGATGCCGCGCGCCCCGAGGCATCGGCGGTGATCGCCTGGCTGCGCGCGCACGGGGTCGAGCGGCTCACGATGCTCACCGGCGACGCCGCCCCGACGGCGGAATCCATCGCCCGCGAGGTCGGGATCGACGACGTGCACGCCGAGCTCCTCCCGCCGGAGAAGGTGAACCTCGCCGCCGGACTGCAGCCGCGTCCGATGATGATGGTCGGCGACGGGGTCAACGACGCCCCCGTGCTGGCGGCCTCCGACATCGGGGTCGCGATGGGGGCGCGCGGCGCCACCGCCGCCGGGGACGCGGCCGACGTGGTCATCCTCGTCGACTCGCTCGCGAAGGTCGTCGACGCCATCGCGATCGGCAGACACACGTTGCGCGTGGCCCTCACGGCGATCTGGATCGGCATCGGGCTCAGCGTCGGGCTCATGCTCGTCGCGATGACCGGCGCCATCCCCGCGATCGCGGGAGCGCTGGCCCAGGAGGCCGTGGACCTTGCGACCATCCTCTACGCGCTCCGGGCTCTCGGCGGGCCGCCCAGCGGCCTGGCGACGCCGGAACGCGTGTGACCTTCGGCCCGGACGCGGGCCGTCGGCGGGAGCATCGTCGGAGGATGAACATCTCGACAGCAGACCCCCGCATCGTCGTCGGCGTCGACGGCTCCGTGTCCTCGGTGATCGCGCTCCAGCGGGCCGCCGAACTCGCGGAGGCCGTGGATGCCTCTCTCGAGGCGATCACGACCTGGGAGTATCCCGTCCTGTTCGATCCGTACTACGCCGCGACGGACTGGTCTCCCCACGATGAAGCGGCGAAGTCGCTGGCGCAGACGGTCGAGGATGCCTTCCCCGGCGCACCACCGCGGCCGATCCTCCAGACAGTGCTCCAGGGCCCGGCGGCCCGGGTCCTGATCCAGGAGAGCGCGGGCGCGTACCTGCTCGTCCTCGGCAGTCGCGGCCACGGCGGGTTCGCGGGCCTGCTCCTCGGATCGGTCGGTGCGGCGTGCGCCGCGCACGCGGAGTGCCCGGTACTGATCATGCACACCCCGAAGAACACCGTCGGCGCGGCCTGAGTCGGGTCACTCGTCGGAGATCGGCGGAAAGTGCGGGATGCGGACCGGCCGCTGACCGCGGTCGTCCGCCTCGGCCCCGGCCTGCGTCGGACTGCCGCCGGTCGGACGGATCCCCGCCGCGAGCGGCGCGGTCACCGGCGGTGCGATGTCGGGGAAGCGCCGTCGGAAGCGCCGCCCGGTCACCGACGTGGCCGTGATCCGGATGTAGTTGTACTTGCCGGTCGGACTCCACGAGGTCAGGTGGAGGATGCCGGATTCCTCGATCTCCGCATCGGTGTCGAGACGATGCGCGTTCCCGCGGATCACGACGCTCCAGCGGGATGCCGTGTTCTCCCCGTCGACCTCGAAGGCGACCTCGCGGTGCGCGGTGATGTCGATCAGCTTGGCGCCGGGAGCGGAGCGGATGTAGACGGCACCGCTGTGCACGAGATAGTTCACCGGGAACACGTCGGGAGACCCGTCGATGCCCGTCACCGCCAGTCGCCCCAGCTCGCCGCGCGCCAACAGCCGCCAGCACTCGGTCGTGGACAGCTTGTCCACGACGGCCCGCGTCGGTTCGGGGGCGGGCGCCACGTGCAGGTACGGGTTCGGGTCGTCCGTGGCCATGGCGCACGTCCTTTCGTCGGGCCTCCCAGTCCACCCCGCGGCGACCGGGAGCGCCAGGGGCGAAGGTCCCATCGCACCGCGCGCGGGGGCGGGCATGCAGGGGACGTTGGTCCTGTCCGGGGGCGCCGCGCCGCCCTACCGTGAGGGACGAGGGTCCGTCCCTCCATCGACGCGGATGCCGGCCCTGGGCTCCGCTCGACCCCCGAGAGCGGCGAAGGGAAGTGCATGACGATGTCCGATCTGTCCTGGGAGGACCGCCCGCCCTCGCGGGCTCTCACCGACGACGAATGCTGGGAGCGGATCGCCCGCGCGCCGTACGGCCGGCTGGCCGCGCAGGCCGCCGGCGAGATCGACATCTTCCCCATCAACCACGGGATCGACGACGGTCGCATCGTGTTCCGTACATCTCCGGGGACCAAGCTCCTCGAACTCACGATCCACAGCTCGATCGTCTTCCAGATCGACGGCTACGACGAGCACGAGGCGTTCAGCGTGGTGGCGAAGGGCCGCGCCGAGGAGGTCGAGAGCTCCCGTGAGATCGACCGGCTGGAGGCACTCGACCTGCGCTCCTGGGCGCCCGAGGAGAAGGACCGTTGGGTGGTCATCACCCCCACGCACGTGAGCGGCCGGATCTTCCAGCTCTCGGCCGTGGCGTGATGCCGACGCGGGGCCGCTGATCAGCCGGGTGTCGTCGAGGGTGGTGAGACGGAGGCATGGTGACCCAGATGCTCGACCACCTGGCGGAGGTAGCGCGTGATGGTCTCCTGCTCCTCGGCCGAGAAGGAGTCGAGCTGTGCGTCGATGCCCAGGATCATCGGCATGAGCCGCCCCATGGCGCGATCGCGCGACGCGGGCTGTGCCACGACCAGCACTCCCCGCCGGTCGTGAGGCTGCGCCTGGCGTGTCACATGACCGAGCGCGACCAGCCGATCGACCGCGGTCGTCGCCGCTCCCGCCGAGATTCCCACACGTCGCGCGATCTCGCTGGCCCCGAGCGGTCCGCTCATGAGCAGCTGCTCCATGACGTTCAGGTCGGTGGGGTTGACGGCGAGCTCCGCACCGAGGACCCGCTCGAACTGCTCGCTGAGTTCGATGAACTCGCGCAGCATCGCGGTCGCCGGTCGCGTGGGCGCCGCATCGCTGGGCAGACCGCTCGGCGCCGCGCTCACGGCGGCGTCGGCGACACCCGCATCCCTCGGTTGCATGAGACCCAGATTACCTCTATCTTGTTTCCAGTGTCGAATAGTTCGACTATCGAAGTATGTGACTTCCGGGAGAGACATGAAAGACGTTCTGCGGTTCCTGACATCGGCCAAGACGTCGTGGATCATGCTCGTGATCGCCGCGGTCGCCGCTGCCGGCCTCTTCAGCCTCGCGGGCTCCGAGAGCACCGAGACGGCTCCGTCGGTCGGGCTGCCCGACTCGGCCGAGTCCGTGCAGGTCGATGAGTTGCGCGAGCAGTTCGAGAGCGCCGACGGCACCTCCGCCCTCCTGGTGTTCGAATCCGAGGACGGCGAGCTGGACGCCGAGACCCTCGCCGCGATCGAGGAGAAGACCCGCGGCGACCTGGCCTCACTCTCCAGCGAGGGATTCGTGCCTCCTGCCCAGCTCTCGGACGACGGGACCGTCGCGCTCGTCGTCGTGCCCCTCGACGTCGAGGCCGATGTCGCCGCCCAGACCGAGCGCGCCCAGGAGCTCCGCGACGCGGCATCCGCCGATCTCGACGGGGTGCGCGTGTACCTGACCGGTGCCGAGGGCTTCGAGGTCGACATCGCCGCGGTGTTCGAGGGCGCCGACTTCACCCTCCTGCTCACCACCGTGGTCGTCGTCGCAGTGCTGCTGCTCATCACCTACCGCAGCCCGTGGCTGTGGCTCGTGCCGCTCGTCGTGATCGGTGTCGCCGACGCGCTGGCCGGCATCATCGCCCGCCAGGTGGCCGCGGCGGTGGGCATCCAGCTCGACGCCTCGGTCACCGGCATCCTGTCGGTGCTCGTGTTCGGCGCCGGCACGAACTACGCCCTCCTCCTCATCGCGCGCTACCGCGACGAGCTCCGCCTGCACGAGGACCGTCGTATAGCGATGCAGCGCGCGCTGCGCGGAGCGGGCCCCGCGATCATCGCGAGCGGGTCGACCGTCGCCCTCGCCCTGCTGACCCTGCTGCTCGCCGAACTGGCCGGGAACCGCGCCCTCGGCCTCGCGTGCGCCGTCGGCATCACGGTCGCGATGCTGTTCGCCCTCCTCGTGCTCCCGGCCGCCCTGGTGCTGTTCGGGCGGGGCCTGTTCTGGCCCTACATCCCCCGCTTCGGCTCCGCCGACGCGATCTCGCGCAGCCTGTGGGGAAAGCTGGGCCGCGGGGTCTCGCGTCGCCCGGCCATCATCGCCGCCTCCGGCTTCCTGGTGCTCGGCGCGATGGCGAGCGGACTCTTCTTCGTGCAGACCGGCCTCTCGCAGAACGACCGCTTCCTGCAGAAGCCCGAGGCCGTGCAGGGCCAGGAGGTGCTCGCCGAGGCGTTCTCCGCGGGCACGACCTCTCCCGCCGTCGTGATCGTGCCGATCGACGACGCGGCGGATGCCGTGGACGCACTGACCGACCTCGACGGCGTCGACGCGGTGATGGAGGGCGAGACGACCGACGAGTTCGCGCGCCTCGACGTCACCTTGAACGCGAGCGCCGAGACGGAGGAGGCCTTCGCAACGATCGATCGGATGCGGGCGACCCTCGACGACGTCGGAGACGGAACCGGGCTCGTCGGGGGTCTCGACGCCCAGGCGCTCGATGTGACCAACGCCCAGGCCCGCGACCAGGCATTGATCATCCCGCTCATCCTCGTGCTGGTGCTGCTCGTGCTGGTGATCCTGCTGCGGGCGCTCGTCGCTCCGCTGCTGCTGCTCCTCGCCGTGGTCGGCAGCTTCTTCTCCGCCGTGGGGCTCAGCTGGTGGCTCTTCCAGACCCCGCTGTTCGGGTTCCCCGCGATCGACACCAACGTGCTGCTGTTCAGCTTCCTGTTCCTGGTGGCCCTGGGTGTGGACTACAGCATCTTCCTGGTCACCCGGGCGAAGGAGGAATCGGAGCACCTCGGCGTCACGCAGGGCATGATCCGTGCCCTCGCCGCGACCGGAGCGGTCATCACCAGCGCCGGCATCCTGCTCGCCGCCGTGTTCGCGGTGCTCGGCGTGCTGCCGCTCATCACGCTGACGCAGATCGGCATCATCGTCTGCATCGGTGTGCTGATCGACACCCTCCTCGTGCGCACGGTGATCGTGCCGGCGCTCGCCTTCCTCACCGGCGACCGCTTCTGGTGGCCCCGCAAGCCCGTGCTCACCGACGCCGAGGCGAAGGAGCGCGGAGCGGATGCACTGGCGCCGCACGCCGGTGCGGTGAACGGAGCGGAGCCGCACGCGGCGACGACTCCGGAGCCGGCGCTGACGCGGAGGGCTGCGCGCCGGTGACGCGGACCCGCTGAGGAGCGCGCGGCCCGTCGACCTGCACGGACGGCGGGCCGCCCTCCCCCCGGGATCATCCCCTGGGGGGATACCGATACCTCGCACGCCCGATGCCCCGGCGGTCGGGGGCGACGAGGCTGGAGGTATGAACGCACGAACGGCCATCGCCACCCCCGCCCTGCTGCTCGCCGGGCTGCTGTCCCTCGCCGGCTGCTCCGCCTACGACAGCCTCGTCCACAAGCAGGCCACCTCGACTTTCGACGACGTCGCCGCCTTCCACGAGGGTGCCGAGGTCGATGCGGACTGGATCCCGGCCGACGCCACCGAGATCACCGTGCGCACCTCGACGCTCGAGGAGGCCGAGGACGCCGTGATCCTGCTCTCCGGCGACGCGGCACTCCCCGAGGCCTGCGTCGAGGTGGAGCGCTTCTCGGCGCCGGCGTGGACGCTCGAGGAGGCGCCGGATCCGTACACGGCGAAGACCGTGTTCGCCTGCGGCGACTGGAGCGTGATGCCCACCGACGACGGCTGGTACGGCTGGACACCGAACTCGGAGGAGGAGAAGGCCGCCGCCACGGGCTGATGCGCGGGAGGTCCACCCCTGGATTTCAGACGGCATCCATGGCACGTTAGTAGATAGTTTCATCTGCACAGAGATGTGTGGAAATTATTTCCGTAACGTGGGAGGCCTCAATGTTGAGAAGATCGATCGCTGTCGTCGCGGCTGCCGTGATGACGCTGGGAGTGGCGTCGGGGGCCGCAGCGGCACCGACCGCAGAAGAGGATCCGCTCTTCAAGTACGTCAAGGACGAGGCGGGCTCCTACGGCTACAGCACCGAGCCCGTGCAGACCTACCCGGGCTCCGGCGAGCAGGTGTCGATCCCGACCGAGCTCGTGCCGGAGAACCGGCGGTTCTCGAGCGCGTGGGTGGGGACGATCGGGAACTTGAACTTCGGCAAGCCCGCCGGCCCCGCGGACTTCGACGCGAAGTACGCGACCGTGCTCGACGACTTCGAGTCCTGGAACATGAACGCGGTCATCTTCCAGGTGCGGCCGCTGTTGGACGCCTACTACCCGTCGGAGCTGAACCCGTGGTCGGAGTTCCTCGGCGGACCTCAGGGCACCGATCCCGGCTACGACCCGCTGCAGAAGATGGTCGACGCGACCCACGCGCGCGGGATGGAGTTCCACGCCTGGCTGAACCCCTACCGCGTGACCAACACGAAGATGTCGGCCCCGGCGACCCTCGCCGCGCTCGGACTGACCGCCGAGGAGGTCAGAGCCCTCAGCATCCCCGAGTATCTCGCCGCGCTGAACGACGCCGCGATCCTCTCCGACGACAACTTCGCCGTGCAGCACCCCGACTGGGTGCTGTCGTTCGAGGAGAAGCTGTTCCTCGACCCCGGCCAGCCCGAGGTGCAGGCGTACGTGGCGGCCACGGTCGACGAGATCGTCGAGAACTACGACGTCGACGCGATCCACTTCGACGACTACTTCTACCCCTACCGCATCACGGTGGACGGGCAGAACGTGTTCTTCGGTGCGGCCGGCGAGGACCGCGCCACCTTCGAGGAGTTCGGACTCACCGCCGGCTACCCCGACTCCGCTGAGGGGATCGAGGCGTGGCGGCGCGACAACATCACGAGCCTGATCCAGCAGGTCGACGCCACGATCGACGCGCACAACGCGGCGGCCGGCACCGCTGTTCAGCTCGGCATCAGCCCGTTCGGCATCTGGGAGCACAAGGCCCTCGATCCCGCCGGGTCGAACACCCCGACCTCGTCGTCGCAGACCTACAGCAGCGCCGTGTTCGCCGACACCCGCGGCTGGGTGCAGGACGAGCTCGTCGACTACATCGTGCCGCAGATCTACTGGAGCTTCGACCAGGCCGCCGCGCCCTACGGCGAACTCGCGACGTGGTGGAGCGATGTCGCGGCCGACAGCCGGACGCAGGTCTACGTCGGACACGCGCTGTACAAGCACGTGAACAACGGCGGCTGGGAGGCGGCCTGGATGAACCCGGAGGAGGTCCCCCACCAGATCCGCTTCAACCAGAAGCTCGACGGGATCGACGGCAGCGTGCTGTTCAGCTACAACGACATGCAGCCGAGCGCGATCGCCACGCTGCCCGTCGACCAGCAGCCGAAGCATGAGGCGAAGAACACGGCGATCGATCTCCTGCGCTCCGAGGCCTTCGCATCCCCCACGATCGTCCCCGCGAAGCCGTGGCTCTCGGACGGCGCGGTCACCGCCCCCGTCGACGTCCGGATCGATGCCGACCGGCTCACCTGGCGCACGGGCGATGCCGGGGAAGCCCGCCAGTACGCGATCTACCGGGGCACCGGCAGTGCGGCCGAGGTCGCCGCCTCGCCCGGCACCCTCGTCGACACGGTGTGGGCGGGTGGCGGGACCGACTTCGCCTACGACCTGTCCTCCGCGGCGGACGCCGGAGCCTCCCCGACGTGGGTGGTCACCGCCCTCGACGCGGCCGCGGTGGAGAGCGAGGCCGTCTCCGCGGCCGAGACCACGCCGGAGCCCGAGAACCCGACCCCCACGGTCGAACCCACGGCCCCGCCCGTGGATGACGACACCTCGGACCGTGAGATCGGAGACGCGCAGAACAACAGCTCCTCGGCGACCGGCGATCTCGCGAACACCGGAGGCGGCATCCCGGCACTCGCCGTCTTCGCAGGACTCGGCCTTCTCGCCGTGGGGGCCGCGCTCCTCCGACGCGCGCACACACGGCGAGCGCACTGAGGGGTGTCGATCAGGGCATAGGAAGGGGCGGGATGCGTGCGCACGGCCGGCACGCATCCCGCCCCCTCGTCCGCGGCGGCGCGCTCAGTGGAACGGGCAGCCTCGTGCGCCGGTGGCTGAGGCATCCGTCGAGCGGACGCGGACGCCGGAGCGCGGCCGTGTGGGCAGGCGTCGCCGGTTCACGGCGAGGCCGTCGTCGAGAATGCGCAGATTCGGGTCGCTCAGCACCGCGATACCCGCGGAGAGGCCCGCGATGGCGAGCTTCTCTCCCGGGCACCGATGCCCCGTCTCGACGTCGGCACCCCCGTGGGGGATGAACGTCTTCAGGGTCTCGAAGTCGTCGACGTCGACGAAGCGTTCCGGCGCGAAGCGCTCCGGATGCGTCCACGACCGGTCATCGGTGTCGGTTCCGAGGATGTCGAGCACGACACGCCCGCCCGCGGCGACGTGCTGACCCTCGATGTCGATGTCGGCGATCGCGCGCCCCGGGAGCATCGGCACGAAGGGCGCGGTGCGGCGGATCTCCTGAGCGAACAGCGTCGCCAGCTCTCCTCCGACGAGCCGGCGGTTCTCGGCCGTCTCCTGCGCGATGCGCGTGCGCCAGTCACTGCGCCCGTGGAGCTCTCGACCTGCGAAGGCGACGAAGCGCGCGACAGCGATCATGGGGCGGATGCTGTTCTGCAGTTCGATACCCGCGACCCGCGCCGGAAGCAGATCTCCTGCCTGATCACGGTGGTGGGCCCAGATCGAGAGTGCAGTCTCCGGATCGGGCTGCAGCCGGCCGTCGCGTACGGCCTCGATGAGTCGGGCGGAATGCCGGTCGGACCACAGCCGGTTGAGTGCCGCGAGCGCGTAGGCAGGCGAGTACGGGGCACCGAACCCGTCGACGATCTGCGCCAGACGCGCGGACCACCGGGTCTTCGCTGCGGCGGTCCCCGGGAGCCCGGCCCACCCCATCACGGCTCGGCCCAAGGCGCCGGTCGCGGCCCCGTAGGCGGTGCGTGCGCCGCCGTCGATCCAGTCGGCGCGCTCGGCTTCCCACTCCCGCTCGAGCCACGGCGTCAGGCGGGCGACCTGCGCATCCTCGTAGGCGATGTCGACGAAGGCGCTCTTGCGATGCCGGTGCGCGTCACCGTCCAGGCTGTGCACGGACCCGTGCCCGAACAGGGTCTCCTGCACGAGCGCAGGCATCGCTCCGTGCCGCGCGATGCGGGTGTCGTCGTAGAACAGCGCGACGCCTTCCTCACCACGGACGAAGACCGCGTCGTGTCCGAGCATGCGCATCGGCGCGGCCCGCGCCCCCGGCTCCACCCGGTTCCAGATCCGCTTCCCGAAGTCGTAGCCCCGGATGAGGACGAAGGGAGCGTCGTCGGCGGACAGGGCGCGCAGTGCCTGCAGCGCGCGGTGCGGGATGTTCGTGGATGTCATGGGGCGACGCTCCCAGGGAGACGGGGAAAGCGCGAGGGGGAAGCGCAGAAGAGCCGCCTGTGGTAGACCGCCAACGCGGTCGTCGATGAGGACGCGGCATCGATGCTGCGGTGCCGGACCTCATCCTCCGGTCCCGCTCGCGTGACCTCATCCCGCGGGGTGGCGAGGGCGATCGGGAGGGGACTTTCTTCTCACCGCGCTTGCGCCGTCGCCTCCTCGGTCGCGGGCCCCCCCGCTCGTGACCGCGTGGACGGCGAGCCGCAGGCTCTCGTGCTCGACCTCGAGGCGCACCGCCTCGGAGGGCAGCGCGCGCTCGGCCATGAGGCCGGTCGTGACGGTGGTGAGGAACCGCGCCCGCTCTTCGATCCTCCCCGCCGGGATCGCTCCTTCCTCCACCAGCGTGGACAGCCACTCCTCGATGCGATGACGCCCCATGCGATCCAGCGCGAGGTAGGTGGCGGCCTCGTCCTCCGAGGGGGGTGAGGCGACGTACGCCTCGTACAGCGCGCCCCACTGCTGCCGGGCGCGATCGCCGATGCCGACCTGGGCGAGGAGCATCTGCAGACACGCCACGAGGCGCTCCGACGGCGTCAGGGAGTGATCGTTGATCGGATCGTCCGGGATCTCGAGGTCGTACATCGCCCCGACCACCGTCTCCACGAGTTCTCGCTGCGTCGGGAAGAAGTGCCGCAGGGACCCCGTGCTCACCTGGGCGCGAGCGGCCACCGCCCGCACGCTCAAGCGCGCGGTGGGATTCTCCCCGAGCATCGTCGCCGCGGCGATGAGGATCTTGGCGCGGGTTCCCGGCTCGTCCGATTCGACATCCATGTGTTCCACCCTCTCGTGTGACACCTGTCTATCACAGTGTGCTAGCTTAATCCCTCGTCACTATCACACTGTACTAATCCGAGGGGGATCACGACGATGGGCATCCAGAACTGGCGCATCCGACGAGTCCGAACCGGCTCCGGCGAACCCCTGCGGCGCTACCGCTGGTGGCAGATGTTCGGCCGATCGCTGCGCTCGATCGCACTGACCTCGCCGGACGGCTCGTCCCGGGTCTACGCCGTCGACGTCCGCCACGCCGGCGACATGACCGACGGCGAGGTCCGCGCCCGCCTCTACGTCGACGGCGCGCTGGAGTCGTTCGCGAAGATGCCCACCCGATTCCCCGTGCCCGGGGGTCACATCGAGGTCGCGATCACCGGCTTCGGGCTCCGGCGATGCCACTACGTGCGGCCCGACGGCACCGAGCAGCAGCTGACCCCCGACCCGGCATCCGCCGAAGGGCGTCGCGCTCGCCTGCACCAGCGGCATCCCGGCGTGAGCCGGGTGGTCGGGCTCGTCTCGATCGTGTTCGTCGTCGTCGGCCTCGGCGTGGAGGTGCCCCAGATCGTCGCGGCGCTCTCGCAGATCCCGCTGATCGCCGACTCGATCGGAACCTTCACCTCCCCCGTCCGGCTCCCCCTCCCCCTCAATCTGCTCATCGGGCTCGCGGCCGTGCTCGGCAGCACCGAACGCGCCCGGCGGATGCGATCGAGCTGGATCGATGAACTCGCCAGCTGACACCCTCACGAAAGGACCGACCATGACGAACCGAGAAGACCGACGGCGATGGGCGGCACGAGGCCTGATCGCGGCCGCCGCCGCCTCCCTGCTCGTGCTCGCCGGATGCACCGCCGCGACCTCCGACGACCAGGGAACCTCGACCGAGACCACGCGGGAGCAGTTCCGGGAGCAGGAGCTCGACTTCGGGCCCTGCGACCCCGCGATCGTGGGCTCGCAGCCCGATGTCCCGGAGATCGTCGCAGCGGCCGAGAGCGCCGAGTGCGCCACGCTCACGGTGCCGATCGACTACGACGACCTCGACGGCGAGACGCTCGAGATCGCCGTGACGCGCATCGCCGCCACCGGAGACGACCGGATCGGCTCCGTCGTCCTGAATCCCGGCGGCCCGGGCGCGCAGGCGACCACCTTCGCTCCCCTCGTCGCCGCCCTGTGGGCCGGGGGGCCGGTCACCGAACGCTTCGACATCGTGGGCTTCGACCCTCGGGGCGTCGGCCTCAGCAGCCCGGCCGTCGACTGCTACACCGATGCCGAGCGAGACGCCGACGCTCCGCTCTCGGCGCTCGGCGAGTGGACGTCGGAGTCCGCACGCGAGATCGTCGACAAGTGCGCGGACGGCTCGGGAAGCGAGGCGGTGCTCGCGCATCTGGGGACGCGCGACGCCGCTCGCGACATGGACGTGCTCCGCGCCGCACTCGGCGACGACGAGCTGACGTTCGCCGGCGTGAGCTACGGCACCCGACTGGGAGCGGTGTACGCGGAGATGTTCCCGGAGAACGTCCGGGCGCTCGTCCTGGACGGCGCCGTGGACCCCCGCAAGAACACCGCGGACCGCCGGATCCAGCTCAGCGCGGGACTGCAGGCGTCGTTCCAGCGCTTCGCCGATCACTGCGCGACTCAGCCCGCATGCCCCCTGGGCACGGACCCGGCGCAGGCCACGACAGCGGTTCAGGAGCTCACGCGGCCGCTCGTCGACGAGCCGCTGACCGCCGCCGACGGCCGCGAGGTCGGCTTCCTCGCAGCGAACGAGGCGATCGTGGCCGGCCTCTACTCCGAGGCGAGCTGGCCCGCCATCATCGCAGGGCTCTCGGAGTTGCAGGCGGGGCGACCGGATGCCCTCCTCGCCCTGCGCGACGGATACTACGGCCGCTCGGCGAGCGGGGAGTACACGAACTCCTACGAGGCACTCTTCGCCATCAACTGCCTCGACGAAGAACGCTTCACCGCCGCGGAGATGGCGCAGCTCGGCGACGACCTCAACGAGGCCGTGCCCTTCCTCGACCCGGGCACCGACCCCGCCACGCAGGACGGGTGCGCGTTCTGGCCCGCCGAGCCGACCCTCGGCTCCCCCTACGCCACCGACGTCGAGGGACTGCCCGAGGTGCTCGTCATCTCCGCCACCGGAGATCCCGTGACGCCCCACGACGGCGGCATCAGCCTGGCCGAGACGCTCGGCGCACGGCTGCTCACCGTCGACGGCAACCAGCACGGCACCGTCATCTCCCGCAACGCGTGCGTCGACGGGATCGTCGCCGACTACCTCGTCGACCTCGAGCTGCCGGAGGATGGCGCCCGCTGCGAGCTGTGAGTCCCGGGTGCGGACCGGAGGTCCGCACCCGGGAGCTGAGGATCAGTTCGCGGCGACGCTGATGCTCCAGGTGACGCCGAACCGGTCGGTGAGCATCCCGAAGCCGGGGCTCCACGCGGACGCGGCGAGGGGTTCGACGATCGTGGCGTCCGCGGCGAGGCGGTCCCAGTAGCCCTGCAGCTCCTCGATGCTGTCGGCGCTGAGGGAGACGAACAGGGCCTGGTCGGTGACCGTGATGTGGTTCTCGCGGCGGGTCGCACCGCCGCCGGCGAGACCGCCTTCCGTGTGGCCGGGGATGTCGTAGCCCATGACCCGGAAGCCGTTCTCGGCGGCGACGAGGCCGAAGACGACTTTGTCCGCGCCGGGGACGTCTGCCGGCATCCCGAAGTCGGCGTAGGTGTTGATCACGACGGGGCAGCCGAAGACGGCCCCGTAGAAGTCCAGCGCTGCACGGGCATCGCCGCGGAAGTTCAGGTGGGTGGTGGTCTGGATGCTCATGGGTGCTCCTTGCGTCGGGTCCCGACCTGTCTCGGTGGGTGACATCAGCGTTTCAGGCCAGGAGGTCAGATCGTGTCCTAGTTCGGTCATAGAGTCGACGACATGACTTCCCCGACCTCGCGGCTCCTGACTCTGCTGTCGTTGCTGCAGACCCGACGCGACTGGCCGGGGTCGCTGCTCGCCGAGCGGCTCGAGGTCAGCGACCGGACCGTGCGGCGCGACATCGAGCGCCTCCGCGAGATGGGGTACACGATCGACGCGACCCTGGGACGGGATGGCGGGTACCGGCTCGCAGCAGGCAGCGAACTGCCACCGATGCTGTTCGACGACGATCAGACCGTCGCGATCGCGGTCGCGTTGCAGACCGCCTCGGTCGCCGGAGCGGAGATCGGCGAGGGTGCCATCCGGGCGCTGGCGACGATGCGACAGGTGATGCCTTCCCGCCTCCGCCATCGCCTCGATGCCCTGGAGGTCACCGCGATCCGGCAGCGGCCGGGAGAGGAGACGCCCGGCGGGATCTCGATGGAGGTGCTGCTGTCGCTGACGACCGCGATCCACGCCCGCGAGGTGCTCCGCTTCGACTATGCGCCGCGCATCGCGCCGATCGACGATCCCTTCCGCCCACCGCGTCGGGTGGAGCCGCACCACCTCGTCACCGCGCGGGGTCGTTGGTATCTCCTCGCGTGGGACCTGGAGCGAGACGATTGGCGCCTGTTCAGCGCCGATCGGATCACGCCCCGCGTCCCCACCGGTCCTCGCTTCACCCCGCACGAGGTCCCGGGCGGCGATGTGCACGACTTCGTCTCCGCCCGCTTCAAGGGCTCCGACGTGAACCAGTGGCCCTGCCGCGGCACCGTGATCCTCGACCTCCCCGTCGAAGAGGTACTGCCCTTCGCAGGCGACGGCACCGTACGCCCGCACAGCGACGGACGCTGCACGCTCGAATCCGGATCATGGTCGTGGGGGTCACTCGCCGCCTCATACGGCCGCTTCGAAGTGGCGATGGAGGTCATCGACCCGCCCGAGCTCGCCGAGGCTTTCGCCGTGCTCGCGAACCGCTACCGCGACACCGTCACCGCGTCCCGATGAGATCTCCTCTCGGCGGAGGTCGAGAAGACGCGCGACGCGGTCCTCCGATGTGATGCTCGAATCGGTCGCCCGCACGACGGAATGCCAGGAGAGGACTCCGAGGCCGCTCTTCCTCGATGACCTCGCCCCGCCCCGGACACGGAAAAACCCCCTCGCGAAGAGGGGGCTTCCATGGCGGTGACGGTGGGATTTGAACCCACGGTAGGGGGTTACCCTACACAACTTTTCGAGAGTTGCACCTTCGGCCGCTCGGACACGTCACCGCGGAACAGCTTACGCGACGCGGGGCGGCGGCGCGAATCGACGCCGCCCCTGTGTGCCGACCGGCCCCCTTCTGCGCGAGCCGCCCCTCTGTGAACGCTCAGAGAGGGGTGGCTCGCACAAAGAGGGGCCGCTCGGCGAAGGGGCCGCTCGGCGAAAGGGGGCCGCTCGGCGAAGGGGGCGGTCGACGGACGGGGCGAGAGGAGAAGCGGTTATGCACGGGACGGGGGCGGATGCGGAGAACACGAGCGCCTTAGGATGGCCTCAGCACCCGAAGGAAGGATGCTCCACCGTGAGTTTCGTGACCTCTGCCGCACTCGCCGAGACGGGCTACGTCGCTCTCAGCGACCACGACCAGTCCCGTGACCCCGCCGAATGGCTCGATCTGGAGTACATCGGCTGGCGGTCCTCCGGCATCACCCGCTTCGCCCCGCTCGCCAGCTACGCCGGAGCCGTGGAGTGCAACGGCTTCTGGAACCAGACCCCGCCCCGCACCGACAAGGACGGGGTCTGGGTGCCCTCGCAGGTGGCGATCGCCCCCACGCTGCAGCGCCGCGCGCAGGAGCCCGGCGCCACGATCGGCCGGTGCCGCGTGATCGAGCTGCAGCCCAACGAGTACGCCGACGCGATCTACAACCTGCACCAGGACGACAACAACCGTCTGAACCAGGAGGGCACGGGCTGGGTGGTCCGGGGCTACTACAACCTCACGGACGACCCCGACTCGATGCTCATCCTCCGCAGCGACCGGTTCGATCCGGCCACCGAGATCCGGCTGCCGTTGCGGGGCGGCTCGCGCATCATCGTCGACACCCAGCGCTTCTGGCACGCGGTCTGGCACCGGGGCACCGCCCCTCGTTACGCCCTCATCACCTCGTGGACGTCCGGACCCGAACTCGACGCCTACATCGCCGAGAACCACGGCGACCCGCATCCCCCCACCGTCGCGCTCGACGACCGCATCGTCGACGCGGCGCAGGTCGAGATGCACCGCCGCATCGAGGAGCGCCGGCGCGCGTTCGAAGCCCAGGGCATCGTGATGGAGCCGCCGAGGCCGCTGCACCGCTGAGCCTCAGACCGTGCGGCCGCCCTCGAGCCGCACGACGCGGTCGACCGTCCCGACGGGCGGCTCGACGTGCGAGATCAGCAGCACCGACTGCTCCCCCGCCGCCTGCAGCAGGTCGCGCAGCAGCGCCTCCGACGCATCGGCATCGACCCCGGCGGTCGGCTCGTCGAGCACCAGCACCGGGAACCCCCGCAGCAGGGCCCGCGCGAGGGCGATGCGCTGGGCCTGCCCGCCCGACACGAGCGCGCCGCGGTCGCCCACGCGTGCGTCGAGCCCGCCCCGCTCCTGCGCCCACGCACCGAGTCCGACCCGCTCGAGCACCGCGCGCAGCTCGTCGTCGGTCGCGGTGTCGCGCGCGAACAGCAGGTTCTGGCGGATGTCCTCGTCGAACAGCTGCGGGCTCTGCTCGCACAGCCCCACCACGCGCCGCAGCGCGGGTCCGGAGACGGATGCCGCATCGACCCCGTCGAGCGTGTACTCCCCCTCCGCCCGCAGGAAGCCGACCAGCACGGCCGCGAGCGAGCTCTTCCCCGCGCCACTCGGGCCGGCGACCAGCACCCGCTCCCCCGGTCGCACCTCGAGGTCCACACCGCGCAGCGCCGGCGCACCGCCCGGCCACTGCGCCCGCACCTCGCGCAGACGCAGAGTCGGCGTCTGCGCCGTCATCGCACGGGCCCCGGCAGCATCCGCGGTGACGTCGTCCGTGCCGTCATCCGGCCGCAGCTCCTCGGGCATGCGCGCGGGCAGGATCTCGACGATGCGCTCGGCGCTCGCGCGCACACTGCGCCAGGATGCCGCGGCCACCGGCACCGCACCGAACACCTCGAACACGACCATCGGCACCAGTACGACCACGGCCAGCCAGGGTCCGTCGATCGCTCCGGTCGCGAGCCCGGGAGCGGCGACCGCGATCGCCCACACCGACGCCGCACCCGCGACCACGGAGATCACCCCGGCAGCCACCGCCTGCGCGAGCGATGCCCGGTTCACGACCCGGCGCAGCGCGGCATCCGCCGTCGTCACCCGCGCGCGCGCCTGCTCCTCCGCGCCGTAGGCGAGCAGCACGTCGAGCGAGCCCATGTAATCGACGAGCGCGGCCGACAGCTCGGCACGCCGAGCCGACACGCGTTCCTCGGCACGGGAGCCGAACCACCACCCCATGCCGATCGCGGCGGCGGCGGCGATCGCCAGGCATGCCGCCAGGGTGAGGGCAGCCGGCGGGGAGATCACCGCGATGAACCCGACGGCGCCGAGCGCGACGACGCCGGCGACCGCGAGCGGCTGCACCACGCGCAACGGCAGGTTCTGCAGATTGTCGACGTCATCCACGAGCGTCGAGAGCAACTGACCGCGGTCGGTCGACCCGAGCCCCGCGGGCGACAGCGGGATGAGCCGGCGCACGAGGTCCGCACGCGGGGCGGCCAGCTGGCGCAGCGCGGCGTCATGCCCGCTCAGTCGTTCGAGGTAGCGGAACACGGCACGTGACACCGCGAAGAACCGCACCCCGACCACCGCGATCGACAGAGGCACGAGCGAGTCGACGATGGAGGCACTCACGATCAACCAGCCGCTCACCGCGAGCAGGCTCACGGCGGCGCCCGCCGACAGCACTCCCCACAGCAGCCCGGGCAGGAAGCGGCGCACGGGCGGCTGCGCCAGACGCAGCACCTCGGCGACGCGCGCCGAGCGGGCGGAACCCGAGGGTTGGACGCGAGAGAGGCTCATGCGTGCACCCCCATCGACACGACGTGCGTGGCGATCTCCCGCGCCGAGCGGCGGTGGGAGACGAGGACGATCAGGGCCCCGGCATCCGCCCGGCGACGCAGCGAATGCCACAGGCGCGCCTCGGTCTCGGGGTCGAGGGCGCTGGACGGTTCATCGAGCAGCAGCACCCGGTGCGGATCGCCGGCGTGGCGGTAGAGGGCTCGAGCGACCGCGACGCGCTGCGCCTGTCCCCCGGAGAGCCCGCTCCCCTGCACGCCGAGCTCGAGCGCGGCATCGATCCCGTCCGCACAGGCAGCGTCGAGGGCCTCGCGCACGCGCACGGCATCCGGGCCCGGATCACCGAGGGCGACGTTCTCGGCGACGGAGCCCTGCAGGAGCCCCGGAGCCTGCCCGGCCCAGGCGAGCCACTCCGCCGGGGCGAGCGCCCGCACGTCGACGCCGCCGAACACCGCGCGACCCTCGAACGGCGCCGCACCCCGCAGCGCCGCGAGCAGACTCGACTTCCCCACCCCGCTCGGCCCCTCGATCAGCGTGATCGTTCCCGGACCCGCCGTGAACGACATCGGCGGCAGGTCGCGCACGCGCAGACCGTCCACGACGAGTACGGCGTCCCCGGCGGTCGCCGCATCCCCGGCATCCGCTACCTGCAGGAACAACGGCGATCCGTCGGAGGAAACCCCGACGTCACCCCCGGCACGCCGCCGCGCGCCGGCCTCGTCGAGCACCGCGAACACATCCTCGGTCGCCGCGACGCCCTCCGACGCGGCGTGGAACTGCACGCCGACCTGACGGATCGGGAGGAACGCCTCGGGCGCCAACAGCAGCACGAACAGCCCCACCTCGAGCGAGAGGTCGCCGGAGAGCAGCCGGAACCCGACCGACACCGCGATCAGGGCCACGGCGAGCGACGACAGCAGCTCCATCGCGAAGCCCGACAGGAACGAGTACCGCAGCACCTTCATGGTCTCGCGGCGGTACTCCTCCGACGTCGACTCGATCCGATCCGCCGCCCGCCGATCCCGACCGAACAGCCGCAGTGTCGAGAGTCCCTGCACGGTGTCGGCGAAGCGCACGGCCAGCCGCTGCAGCGTCTGCCACTGCTTCTGCTGCACGGTGCGCGTGGCCATGCCGATCAGGATCAGGAACAGCGGGATCAGCGGCAGGGTGATGGCCGCGGTCAGTCCGCTCGGCCAGTCCTGCCACCACATCACGGCGAGCAGCACGGGCGTCGCGATCGCGGTCAGCACGAGCTGCGGGATGTAGCGGGCGAAGTAGGCGTCGAGCGCCTCGAGGCCGTGTCCGGCCGTCACGGCGAGCGCGGTGCGGTTGCGTTGCGCGAGCCACCCCGGCCCGAGCACGCCGATCGCGCGCATCAGCACCGCCCGCAGCTCCGCCCCGGTCTTCGCGGCAGCCCGGGTGCCCGCGGCGTCGGACGCGGCGATCAGCAGTCCGCGCAGGAGTGCCACCGCGAGCAGCCCGAGCAGGGAGCCGCTGACGTCGCGCCCCGCGATCGCCCCGGTCACGGCATCCGTCAGCAGCCACGCGAACACGATCACGACCGCGGTCTGCACGACGCCGATCAGCGCGGATGCCGCGAGGAACCCCCTCGCGGCCCGCGCGTATCGCAGCAGTCTCGGATCGACGGGTTTCACGCGTGCGCCGGTGCTCCTTCGATCGAGCTGCGGGTGACCCGCTTGCGGAACACCCAGTATGTCCAGCCCTGGTACAAGAGTACGAGGGGCAGGGCGATCAGGGCGGTCCAGCTCATGATCGTGAGCGTGTACGGCGTGCTCGAGGCGTTCTGGATCGTCAGGCTGTAGGCCGGGTCGATCGTCGACGGCAGCACGTACGGGAACAACGCCGTGAACAGCATCACGACCGCGAACAGCACGGTGAGGATGCCGGCGAAGAACGCCTGCCCGTCTCGTCCGCTCCGCGAGAGGATGATCGCGCTCAGCAGCGAGACGGCGGCCACGGCGCCCGTCGCCGCGACGAGCCAGAGCAGCGGGGCTTCACGGTCCGCGGCCAGGGCGATCGTCCAGACGACGGTGGCGGCGGCGGCCAGCACCGTCGGGATCGCGGCGCGGGCGGCGAGCGTGCGGGCATCCTGATGCACCGGGCCGTCGGTCTTGAGCGCGACGAACAGCACGCCGTGCAGGAAGAACAGCAGCAGCGTCGTCGCGCCCACCAGCAGCGCGTACGGGTTCAGCAGGGCGAAGAACCCGCCCACGTAGATGTGGTTCTCATCCAGCGCGACGCCCTGCACGATGTTGCCGAACGCGACGCCCCAGAGGAACGCGGGCACGGCGGAGCCGATCACGATCATCCGGTCGAAGCCGCGCTTCCACGCCGCCGACTCGCGCTGATGCCGGTATTCGAACGAGACACCGCGCAGGATCAGTGCGAGCAGGATCAGCAGCAGCGGCAGGTAGAACCCGCTGAACAGGCTCGCGTACCACTCGGGGAACGACGCGAACAGCACGGCACCGGCCACGATGACCCAGGTCTCGTTGAGGTCCCAGATCGGGCCGATCGTGTTGATGACCTGGCGGCGCGACACGTCGTTCCTGCCGAGGAACGGCAGCGACATGCCGACTCCGAAGTCGAAGCCGTCGAGCACGAAGTAGCCGACGAAGAAGAAGCCGACGATCCAGAACCAGAGCGTTGCGAGATCCATGATGCTCCTCCCTCTCAGTACACGACCGACGGCAGCTGGGCCGTCTCGTCGTGGGGTTGCTCGGTGGTGTCGGGGCCCTTCTGGGCCGCGCGGATGATCAGGCGGATCTCGACCACGGCGAGCGCGGCGTAGATCGCGGTGAAGGCGATCAGCGAGATGAGCACCTCGAGACCGGAGACGCCCGGCGAGACGCCGTCCTGCGTGGTCATCAGCCCGAACACGATCCAGGGCTGCCTGCCCATCTCGGTGAAGACCCAGCCCATGATGTTCGCGGCCAGCGCGAGCGGGAACGACCAGATCGCGAGCTTCCACATCCACTGCGTCGGGGGCTTCTTGGCGCCCTTGCGGGTGAGCCACAGGCCGATCACGGCGACGAGGCCGGCGGCCATGCCCAGGCCGATCATCCAGCGGAACGCCCAGTACGTGACCCACAGGATCGGGGCGAAGTCGGTGAGACCGGTGTCGGCGTAGGTGAGCGCGTACTCGGCGTTCAGGTCGTTGATGCCGTGCACGCAGGCGTCGAGCGTGTGCGTGGACAGCAGCGACAGCAGGAACGGCACGCGGATCGAGAAGAGCTCGGAGCTGCCGTCGGGCGTGCCGAGGGTGAAGATGCTGAACGAGGCGTCGGCGCCGCACACGGTGTTGAACGTCGCTTCGGCGGCGGCCATCTTCATCGGCTGCGCCGCGTACATCGCGAGCCCGAGCTGGTCGCCCGTGAGCACGACGCCCGCGGTCGAGACGATCATGGCCCAGAGGCCGAACTTGAGCGAGATGCGCATCGTGTCGAAGTGCTGGCCGCGCGACAGGTGCCAGGCCGAGACCGAGATCACCACACCGGCGGCGAACATGAGGGCGCCGAAGATCGTGTGCGGGAACGCCGCCAGCGCGACCGGGTTCGTCAGCAGCGCCCAGAAGTCGGTGAGCTCCGCCCGGTTCGTCTCGGGGTTGAACACGTAGCCGACCGGGTTCTGCATGAACGCGTTGGCGGCGATGATGAAGTACGCCGACAGGATGCTGCCGATCGACACGCACCAGATCGTGGCGAGGTGCAGCTTCTGCGGGAGCTTGTCCCAGCCGAAGATCCACAGTCCGATGAACGTCGCCTCGAAGAAGAAGGCGAGCAGCCCCTCGAACGCCAGCGGGGCACCGAACACGTCACCGACGAAGCGCGAGTAGTCCGACCAGTTCATGCCGAACTGGAACTCCTGCACGATGCCGGTGACCACGCCCATGGCGAAGTTGATGAGGAAGATCTTGCCGAAGAAGCGCGTGAGGTGCAGGTACTGCACCTTGCCGGTGCGCACCCACGCGGTCTGGAAGATCGCCGCGACCAGGGCCATGCCGATCGTGAGAGGCACGAAGAGGTAGTGGTAGACGGTCGTGAGCCCGAACTGCCATCGCGACAGCACAAGCGGGTCGAGCCATTCCATGGAGCACTCCTTCTTCTGCGCCCTGCACTGATCTGCTCACGCTAGCCATCGGTTCGTCGCTCCCGGAGGGGCGTCGACCGTGAATAAACGTGGATGCTCGCCTAGGCGGCGGTCATCTCCGTCACTCGCAGCTGCACGGTGCAGTCCGCCGGGAGGGCGGAGGTGCGCACGGCCTCGGCAGCGAGCGGCCCACCGGCTTCGGTGAGCACCCCCTGCATGAGGCCGAGATGCACGGTGCACAGCATCGGACGGTCTTCGGCGCGGCCCGCGGCGTGCGGGCAGGGGCTGAGGTCGACAGTGAGCTGCTCGTCATCGACGACGGGCTCGAAGCCGCTCTCCTCCAAGTGTTCGATCAGGGCGTCAAGCTGGTAGGTCGCATCGCGTCCGAGGGCGGATGCCGCGCCCGGCAGCACGCGCCGGAGCAGGTCTCCGCGGCGGGCGGCGGCGCTGACCTTGTCGCGGGCGATGGGACTCGAGGCGTCGGCGGCTCCGGTCACCGCGCTGTACAGAGTGCGGGGGCGTCCGCGGGTGGTGCGGTGCTCGGTGGCCTGGATCACGTAGCCGCCCTCGATCAGGCGCTGCAGGTGCTCGCGCACGGTGTTCGGGTGCAGACCCGTGGCCTCGCAGAGCTCCCCGATGGTGCACACGGTGCGCGCCTCGAAGAGCGCGTGCAGGAGCCGCACCCGTGAGAACGTCGAGATCGGCCCGCAGACGGGCCCGCCATTGGCCATGACTCCATTATCGCCGCGCGTCCTTGCGGCATCCAGCGGTCGGGCCGTGAATAATGCCTCCGCCGATAGGGATGTCGGATGCCGCCGATAGCCTGGGTGCATGGCCACCCGGAAACCCGCTCCCCCCGCGTACGTGTGCACCGAATGCGGGTGGACGACGGCGAAGTGGGTCGGCCGCTGCGCCGAGTGCCAGCAGTGGGGCACCGTGCAGGAACAGGCGGCGAAGACCGGCATCCTGCAGCGGGTCACCGCGCTGTCTCCGACCGCCGATCGCGCGGCCCGGCCGATCACGCAGGTCACCACGCTCGACGTGCCCCGACGCTCCAGCGGTGTGGGCGAGTTCGACCGGGTGCTGGGCGGCGGCATCGTGCCCGGGGCGGCCATCCTGCTCAGCGGCGAACCCGGGGTGGGCAAGTCGACGCTGCTGCTCGAGGTGGCGGCACAGGCCGCGCGCGGCGGGCGGCGGGTGCTGTACGCGAGCGCCGAGGAGTCGCAGGCGCAGGTGCGTCTCCGCGGTGAGCGCACGGGAGCGCTGCACGACGAGCTGTATCTGGCGAGCGAGACCGACCTGGCGACCATCCTCGGGCACATCGACGAGGTGAAGCCCGAGCTCGTGATCGTCGACTCCGTGCAGACGGTCACCTCCTCGCTGATCGACGGAGCGGCCGGACAACCGAGCCAGGTGCGCGAGGTCGCGTCGACCCTGATCCGCGTGGCGAAGGACCGCGGCCTGCCCGTGATCCTGGTGGGCCACGTCACGAAAGACGGTCAGGTCGCGGGGCCGCGCGTGCTGGAGCATCTGGTCGATGTCGTGTGCCACTTCGAGGGCGACCGTCAGACGTCGCTGCGCTTCATCCGGGCGCTCAAGAACCGCTTCGGCCCCACCGACGAGGTGGGCTGCTTCGAGATGACCGGCGACGGCATCGCCGAAGTGCCCGATCCGTCCGGCCTGTTCCTCTCCCAGGGGGCGACAGAGCCGGGCACCTGCGTCGCGATCTCGCTCGAGGGCCGTCGGGCGCTCCCGGTCGAGGTGCAGGCGCTGACCGTGGACAGCTCGGCACCGAACCCGCGGCGCATCGTGCACGGCGTCGACTCCTCGCGGGTGGCGATGGTGCTGGCCATCCTCGAACGCCGCGCGGGCATCAAGACGAGCACGCTCGACGTGTACGTGTCGACCGTCGGCGGCGTGCGCTTCACCGAGCCGGCAGCCGACCTCGCGATCGCGATCGCCGTCGCGGGCACGATCAGCCAGTGGTCCGTGCCGCGCACGGTCGCCGCGGTGGGCGAGCTGAGCCTCGCGGGCGAGATCCGCCCCGTCACGCAGGCGGCTCAGCGCCGTTCCGAGGCCGCGCGCCTCGGCTACGAGCAGGTCGTCGACGACCGGTCGAAGACGCTCCGGGCCGCGCTGGAAGACGTACGCCGACGCAACACGGCACGACGTCCCGACCGCGACATCCCGCCGTTCTGACCGCGCCGCTCTGATCGCGTCGTCCTGAGCCCGCCGCTCTGACCGCGCCGCGGGTGCGAGCTACGCGTCCAGCGCCTTGAGAAGTTCGGCAGGGCCCGCCTGCATCGGGTGCGGGCCGGCGATGTCGAGGAAGACGGTGGTGATGGGATGCGTGGCGAGGAACGTCCGCAGCCACGCCGCCGAGTAGATGCCGACGCCGGGCGGGAGGTTGTCCGGCTTGTTCTTGGCATCGCTGAAGAGCAGGAGAGCGATGTCACCGCTCTCCCGGTCGCGATACGTCCAGACCTCGCCGCTGTCCAGGGGATTGTCCCGCGCCCCCGGGGCGATCAGCGGAACGACGGTGATGCCGTTGCGCAGCGCCAGGGCGACGGCGGCGATGTCCTGCTTCTCGAGTGCCTGCGCCAAGGCCTCGGAGCGGAACTCCTCGGGGGCGGGCTTCTTCTTCGAGGTCTTCGCCTTCTTGGATGCCATGCATCCAGCTTAGGCAGGAGACGGGTGTCCGCGCGCTGAGCAGCGTCCGGCGGAAACGATAGGGGCCCTCTCGAGTCCCACATTGGGGACTGGGGTACTCGAGAGGGCCCTCGGACTCTCGAACGGCGAGTGTCGAAGCGCTGGGGACGCTGTAGTCGACGCCACTGGGGATGGCATGTGCCGCATATTCCCGAGAGTCACTCAATGGTATCCCAAAGAACAGGGCCTGTCAGCATCGGTCGAGGATTCCGGTTAAATCAGAAGCTTCCGAAGAGAATATCGGCGCGCACCACGTTTTTCGAAGGTGTGGCCGCGGTTCTGCTTCGAGGTTCGCGCGTTTCTCCAGCGCCTCCCCCGCGCCCCGTGCTCGCCGAGCCACCCCCTTTTGTGCGAGCGGCCCCTTTAAATGTGCAAAAAGAGGGCCGGGTCGTACACAGAGGGGCCGGTCGGCGAGGTGAGGGGGATGCTCAGAAGAGCAGGATCTGCTTCGAGGTGAGGCTCGTGAACCCGCCGATCGAGACCTCGACGTGGTACGAGGCGCCGCCTCCGGGAGCACGCTGCCGATTCTCCTGCGCGCAGGTCTCGACGCTGGAGCGCGTGCGGTCCCACGTCACCGGATCCTTGCTCGTGACCGTGGCCCCCGCCGTCAGCGTGGCGATCATGCTGCTCGGGTTCTCCTGGCAGTCCGTCGAACGCCACCACACATCGGAACCGCTGGAGATCGTGAACACCTGCGTGGTCGACCCCACGTCCATGGTGCAGTCGGTGGTGCCGGTGTTGGTGAGCGAGATCGAGACCTTCGGCAGCACGCCGGCGGCGTAGGTGTCGGCGTCCGTGACCGCGGTGACCTCGATGTCCTTCGCCTCGCAGGCGACGACCGCGGGAGGCGCGTTCGGATCGGTGGCCTCGGGCGAGGGGGAGGCGGAAGCGGTCTCCTCGCCGGGCGTCGGCGACGCGCTCGGCGTGCCGGTCGACGACGGCACCGGGCTCGGACCATCGGCGGCCTGCGCCCACGGCTTCGCGATGAACAGCCAGATGCCGATGCCGACGGCCGCGAGCAGCACGATCAGACCGCCGAAGAGAACGAGCCTCCGCCGACGGTAGACGGCAGCGGATTGACGGGGCATGGTGTCCAGGTTAGTTGAGCACCTTCAGCATCCGGGTGTTGCCGAGCGTGTTCGGCTTCACGTGCGCCAGATCGAGGAACTCCTCGACACCCGCATCACCGCTGCGCAGCAGCTGCGAGTAGACGTCGGGGTCGACGACCTGCTCGCCGATCGGGGTGTATCCGCGACGCGTGAAGAACGGCACCTCGAACGTCAGGCAGAACAGTCGCGACAGTCCGAGATCGGCGGCGCTCTGCTCCAGGCGGTCGACGATCGCCCGACCGACGCCGTGGTGCAGCCAGTCCTCGCGCACCAGGAGGGTGCGCACCTCGCCCAGGTCTTCCCAGATGACGTGCAGCGCGCCGCAGCCGATCAGCTCGCCGTCGGCCTCGGCCACCACGAACTCCTGCACCGAGCCGTAGAGCACGGCGAGGTCCTTGCCGAGCAGGATGCGCTGCTCGACCATCGGCTGCAGCAGGCTGCGGATGCCGATGACGTCGGCGCTGCGGGCCGGTCGGACGATGTACTCGCTCACATCCCCAGCCTAGAACCCGCATCCCGCCGGCACCTGTGCCGGACACAGGAAAGGGGCGGATGCCGCAGCATCCACCCCTTTCCGTGTCGATTCGGGATCACTCCCCGCTGGTGACCGCCAGGTCGGGAGTGGCCGAGATCTCGCCGCCGGTGTTCACGCCGACCGAGACCTGCTCGCCGCGCGGACCGTGCTCGAACAGGAACTCGCCGTCCTTCTCATCGACCTTCACGTGATCGCCGGGGTTGAGCTCGCCGTGCAGGATCTTCTCCGACAGCCGGTCCTCGACCTCGTGCTGCATCGCGCGACGCAGCGGACGGGCACCGAGGGCCGGGTCGAACCCGATCTCGATGAGGCGCTCCTTCGCGGACTGCGAGAGCTCGATCGTCATGTCGCGGTCGAGCAGACGCTCCGCGAGGCGCTTGGTGAACAGATCGACGATCTGCACCAGCTCCTCCTTCGACAGCTGCGGGAACACGATGATGTCGTCGACGCGGTTCAGGAACTCAGGCTTGAAGTTGCGCTTGAGCTCCTCGTTCACCTTGCCCTTCATCCGCTCGTAGGTCGTGGCGTTGCTGCCCTCGACCTGGAACCCGACCGGTCCACCGGCGATGTCACGCGCACCGAGGTTGGTGGTCATGATGATCACGGTGTTCTTGAAGTCGATCACGCGGCCCTGGCCGTCGGTCAGACGACCCTCTTCCAGGATCTGCAGGAGCGAGTTGAAGATGTCCGGGTGCGCCTTCTCGATCTCGTCGAAGAGCACGACGCTGAACGGCTTGCGGCGCACCTTCTCGGTGAGCTGGCCGCCCTCTTCGAAACCGACGAATCCGGGAGGGGCTCCGAACAGACGCGAGACCGTGTGCTTCTCGCCGAACTCGCTCATGTCGAGGGCGATCAGTGCCGCCTCGTCGTCGAACAGGAACTCGGCCAGAGCCTTCGCGAGCTCGGTCTTTCCGACACCCGTGGGGCCGGCGAAGATGAACGAGCCGGAGGGGCGCTTCGGGTCCTTCAGTCCGGCACGCTGGCGACGGATGGTCTTGGAGAGAGCGGCGATCGCCTCTTCCTGACCGATGACGCGCTGGTGCAGGGCCTTCTCCATGAAGACGAGTCGGCTGGACTCCTCCTCCGTGAGCTTGAAGACCGGGATGCCGGTGGCCTGCGCGAGCACCTCGGCGATCAGGCCCTCGTCGACGACCGCGCGGGTCGCGACGTCACCCGAACGCCACTGCTTCTCGAGACGCAGGCGCTCGGCGAGGAGGTTCTTCTCCTCGTCGCGCAGCGATGCCGCCTTCTCGAAGTCCTGCTCCTCGGAGGCCAGCTCCTTCTGCTCGCGGACCTTGGCGATCTTCTCGTCGAATTCGCGCAGCTCGGGCGGGCTCGACAGGATCGACAGACGCAGGCGGGCGCCGGCCTCGTCGATCAGGTCGATGGCCTTGTCCGGGAGGAAGCGGTCGGAGACGTACCGGTCGGCGAGGTTGGATGCCGCGACGATCGCGCCGTCGGTGATCTGCACCTTGTGGTGCGCCTCGTAGCGGTCGCGCAGACCCTTCAGGATGTTGATCGTGTGCGGGAGGCTGGGCTCCGCGACCTGGATCGACTGGAAGCGACGCTCGAGAGCGGCATCCTTCTCGAAGTGCTTGCGGTACTCGTCGAGCGTGGTCGCACCGATCGTCTGCAGCTCGCCGCGGGCGAGGAGCGGCTTCAGGATGCTGGCCGCGTCGATCGCGCCCTCGGCGGCACCCGCACCCACGAGGGTGTGGATCTCGTCGATGAAGACGATGATGTCGCCGCGCGTGCGGATCTCCTTGGTGACCTTCTTCAGGCGCTCCTCGAAGTCACCGCGGTAGCGGGAACCGGCGATGAGCGAACCGAGGTCGAGCGAGTAGACCTGCTTGTCCTTCAGCGTCTCGGGCACATCGCCCTTGACGATGGCCTGGGCGAGACCCTCGACGACGGCGGTCTTGCCGACGCCGGGCTCGCCGATGAGGACGGGGTTGTTCTTGGAGCGGCGGGACAGGATCTGCATGACCCGCTCGATCTCCTTCTCGCGCCCGATCACCGGGTCGAGCTTGTTATCGCGCGCGGCCTGGGTCAGGTTGCGGCCGAACTGGTCGAGCACCGCCGAGCCGCCCTGGGCGCTGGGGGTGTCGTTCGACTGCGCGCCGACGGCGGCGGGCTCGCGGCCCGGAGCACCGGAGAGCAGCTGGATGACCTGCTGGCGCACCTTGTTGAGGTCGGCGCCGAGCTTGACGAGGACCTGTGCGGCGACGCCCTCCCCCTCGCGGATGAGGCCGAGCAGGATGTGCTCGGTGCCGATGTAGTTGTGGCCGAGCTGGAGGGCCTCGCGGAGGCTCAGCTCGAGCACCTTCTTGGCGCGCGGAGTGAACGGGATGTGACCGGTCGGCTGCTGCTGGCCCTGGCCGATGATGTCCTGCACCTGCTCGCGCACGGCGTCGAGCGAGATGCCGAGGCTCTCGAGTGCCTTGGCGGCGACGCCCTCACCCTCGTGGATGAGACCGAGCAGGATGTGCTCGGTTCCGATGTAGTTGTGGTTGAGCATCTTCGCCTCTTCTTGGGCGAGGACGACCACACGACGGGCTCGGTCCGTGAATCTCTCGAACATGCTGTGACTCCTTATTCGCACGGGGGCGAAGACGCTTCTCGCGCCTGTACATCGAGAGTAACCACCGTGCAGCGCCG
The DNA here is from genome assembly GCF_055361165.1 of Microbacterium sp. TW_SC_2. Classification (NCBI taxonomy): domain Bacteria; kingdom Bacillati; phylum Actinomycetota; class Actinomycetes; order Micrococcales; family Microbacteriaceae; genus Microbacterium; species Microbacterium sp. TW_SC_2. The sequence continues at coordinate 2,788,453 of NZ_CM143952.1, forward strand.
GTATGCCCGTGTTCGCCGTCGGCATAGCGCCACAGAGCCTCTCCGCCCCCGCTCCTCCGCACCGGTCTTGACGGACATATCGATTTTCGTTATGTTAACGTTTATCGCTAACAACGACTATCGATAAGGAACGATCATGACCTCGACGAAACAGGGCACACTGTCCCGCGGCGACGCCGGCGCGCTCATCGGCTTCTGCATCGCGGGAGTGGCGATCGCGGCGTACATCACCGTCTTCTCGATCATCCGCATCATCGAACTCGTCAGCGGTGGGCGGGTCCCGGTCCTGGTCGAGTTCGTCGACCAACCCGTCGAGGCTCCCCTCGGCGCGGGCGGTGCGGACATCACGCTCGAGCTCGACCGCGCGATCATGACCGCCGACCAGCTGCCCCCGACCGCGACGGTGCCGGGGGTCCTCGGCCAGGTCATCCAGATCCTCACGATCGTCGTCGTGATCGGGTGCCTGATGCTGCTGGCGCGCGGCATCCTGTCCGGGACGGTCTTCAGCCGCCGCAACACCGGGCTCGTCACGACGGCCGGGATCACCGGTCTGCTCGGTTTCGCTGCCGTGCAGTTCTTCGACAACATGCTCGCCAACGCGGCCGTCGCCGCCGTCACCGACAACTCCGTCGACAATGCCGTGATCAGCATCGAACCGTTCACCTTCGTGCTCGCGGCGTTCATCATCGCCGTCATCAGCACGGCGTTCGCGATCGGCGACCGACTGCAGCGCGAGACGGAAGGACTGATCTGATGCCCTCCTCCCCCTTCCGTTCGGCCCGATCGCAGACCGCGGATGCCGTCACGGTGCTGCTCTTCGGCGCCGCCGCGCTGGTCGTCGTCGCGTTCGGCACCGTCCTGCGCACCCTCGGCACGTTCCGGGATCAGGGAATCGCGTGGTCCGTCCCCATCGATGAGCAGCCGATCAGCGCGACGGCGGACTCCGGAGCCGTCACCGTCGACGGCATCGCTCAGCAGGTGATGGTCTTCGCGACCGACGTGGATCCACTCTCGACCGCCGCGATCATCGGATCGCTCGTGCTCTGGACTCTCGCCCCGCTCATCGTGATCGTCGGCGTCATGCTCGTGGCGTGGAACTTCCTCCGCGGCCGGTTCTTCGTCCGGGGGAACGCGCGGGCGTTCGACGCGATCGGATGGACGCTCGTGCTCGCACCGATGCTGATCGTGATGCTCGAGAACCGAGGGCTGAACGGTGTCCTCGGAGCCATCGATCTCGGTCCGGGAGACCCGGTCCATCCCCTCGAGTTCTGGTCGATCGTTCCCGTCTTCGCGACCGGGGTCGCCGTCGGCCTGATCGCGATCGCATTCCGCCAGGGCATCCGCCTGCAGGACGAGACCGCGCGGCTCGAGAAGGAGACGGAGGGTCTGGTGTGAGCCCGGCAGAGAACGACGACGAGCTCACCGGCATCCACTGCCGTCTCGACGAACTGCTCGCGGAACGCGGCATGACCCTGACCGAGCTCAGCGGACGGGTCGGGGTGAGCATCGTGAATCTGTCGGTGCTCAAGAACGACCGGGCCAGGGCCATCCGCTACTCCACGCTGCGCGCGATCTGCGAGGCGCTCGAATGCGAGGTCGGCGACCTGCTGGTGCTCGCCCGCTGAGCGCCGCGCTGCGCCCGCTGCCGATCAGACGGCGGGCGGTGGCGGCGGGGACGCCTGCGGCGGAGCGGAAGCCTGGGGAGCGGATGCGGGCGGCGGGGATGCCTGCGCGACGGGCTCCACGACCACGGCGGTGCCGTAGGCGCAGATCTCGGTGAAGTTCGCGATCGACCCCGCGTCGAAGCGCATCGCGACGATCGCATTGCCGCCGCGCTGCACCGCCTGCTCCCACATGCGCCCCATCACCACCTGGCGCGCTTCGTACATGACCTGCGTGTACTCGGGGATCTCGCCGCCGCCGAGCGAGCGGAATCCCGCTGTGAAACCCTGACCGAAATCGGTCGAGCGCACGGTCAGACCCATCACCTCACCCAGGACCTGCGTGATGCGATAACCGGGGATGTCGTTCGTCGTCACCATGAACATGAGGCCATCGTGGCAGACAGCACGCCCGCGGACAGGAGTGACGGTGGGCATATCTGCCCATGCGCGGCTCCCTATCAGTCGGCTGTGAGCCGATAGCGTGGGGCTATGACTTTCAACGACCGGAACCTGCGCCCCTCCGCCCGCCTTCTCCTGGCCCTGCCCATCGCGGCCCTGGCCTTCTCCCTCGCCGCCTGCGGCGCCGGCGAGACCCGTCCGTCCGAGGCCGATGTCGCCAAGGGGCTGTCCGAGTTCTTCGCGACCCAGCCGGGTGGCGAGGTCTTCACGGACGAAGCCTCCGAGTGCCTCGCGGGCTACCTCGTCGACTCCGAGCTGAGCGATGAGACCCTCAACTACCTCGCCGACGGCGAGGACCGCCAGAAGGACCAGGCCGACAAGGACCTGACCACGCAGATCATCTCCGAGCGCGGCCCGGAGTGCATCGCCGGCTGACCCTGCTCCACACTCGACGAAGGATGACGGATGCGGACAGCATCCGTCATCCTTCGTCATCTCCGCCCTCGGAATGAATCGGCACTCGTAGCGTTGTGCGTTATGGCGCGCATTCGGGTGCGCCGCGATATTCCCTGGAGTTCCCCACCATGAGTACTACCGCGCGCGCCCAGAAGGCGCCAGACACCCGCGGGCCGATCCGGAAGCTGCTGACCTCGTTCGGCTTCCAGATCATCGCCGCCCTCATCCTCGGCATCGCCGCCGGCCTCATCGGTCGCCAGCTCGGTGCCACGGCCGACAACCCCAACGGCCTGTCCGCGACCCTCGACACGATCGGCAGCTCCTACGTCACGTTGCTGCGCGCGGCGGTCGTGCCGCTGATCTTCACCGCCATCGTCGCGAGCATCTCGAACCTGCGCCGCGTGCAGAATGCGGCGCGCCTGGCCGGACAGACCCTGCTGTGGTTCGCGATCACCGCGTTCATCGCCGTGAGCATCGGCATCGTGCTCGGCCTCGTGATCCAGCCGGGCAACCGCGCCGGTGAGGGGCTCGAGGCCGGCGAGCCGTCGACGGTCGGCACCTGGTGGAACTTCCTGCTCGGTCTCGTGCCGCAGAACTTCCTCGGACTGAGCGTCAGCACGAACCCCGGCGCCGCCGAGGGCACGTTCTCCTCGAGCGTCAACTTCAACATCCTGCAGGTCATCGTCGTGGCCGTCGCTGTCGGCATCGCCGCCCTCAAGGCGGGCAAGAAGGCCGAGCCGTTCCTGGCGTTCACCGAGTCGCTGCTCAAGGTCATCCAGCGCGTGCTGTGGTGGATCATCCGCATCGCCCCGATCGGCACCTTCGGCCTGATCGGCGCCGCCGTGATCAAGTACGGCTGGGAGAAGCTCGCGGCCCTCGGCTGGTTCGCGATCGCGGTCTACGCCGGCCTCGCGCTGGTGCTGTTCGTCGTCTACCCGATCCTGGTCAAGACGCACGGACTGTCCATCAAGCAGTACTTCTCGGGCGTGTGGCCCGCCGTGCAGCTGGCCTTCGTCAGCCGTTCCTCGATCGGCACGCTGCCCCTCACGGAGCGCGTGACCGAGCGCAACCTCGGTGTGCCCCGCTCCTACGCCTCGTTCGCCGTGCCGTTCGGCGCGACGACGAAGATGGACGGCTGCGCCGCGATCTACCCCGCCATCGCCGCGATCTTCGTCGCGCAGTTCTTCGGCATCGAGCTGAACTTCGTGCAGTACCTGCTGATCGTGCTCGTCTCGGTCGTGGGTTCCGCCGCCACGGCCGGCACCACCGGCGCGGTCGTGATGCTCACGCTCACGCTGTCGACCCTGGGTCTGCCGCTGGAGGGCGTCGGACTGCTGCTCGCGATCGACCCGATCCTCGACATGGGCCGGACCGCGGTGAACGTCGCGGGTCAGGCGCTCATCCCGGCGATCGTGGCCAAGCGCGAGGGCATCCTGAACCTCGAGCTCTACAACGCTCCCCGCGAGGGCCTGCCCTTCGCCGACGACGCGGACGCCGACGCCGATGCACAGGACAGCGCTCCGGAGCCCGCCTCCACGCGCTGACCTCACCCACCTCCCGCCTCACCCACCTCCGCCGAGCGGCCCCTTTTCGTACGACCCGGCCCCCTTTGTGCAGCTACAAAGGGGCCGGTCGAACAGAAAGGGGCCGCTCGACGGTTCGGAGGAAGGGAACAGGGGCTAGCGGGGCGGCGGGCGCGTCGCGCCGCGGGTGTCGAGGGCGAGCTCCTCGGCATCCATCGCGGCGATCAGCTCGCGCATCAGCTCCTCGTCGATCTCGCCCGCGTCGCGCTCCTGCAGCAGGATCTCGCGGCGCACCTTGAGCCAGCCCCGCGACAGCGACACCAGGTCGTCGTACGAGGGGCGTCGCACGGCATCCTCGACCTCCTGCGCGGCATCCGCGTCCTTCTCGACCCGACTCATGCGCTTCGTGAACGCGTCGAAGATCCCGAGGTCGACGGCGCCGTACTTCGCCTCCCACTCCACGCGCTTCTCGGCGAGGAATGCCTTGCCCGCCTCGCGGGTCTTCTCCCTGACCGCGGCGAGCGCCCTCTCGTCCTCCTCGTGATCCACGTCACCCTCGATCCCGAGGCGGCGGATCAACATCGGCAGCGTCAGCCCCTGCAGCAGCAGGGTGCCCACCGTGACGACGAAGGCCACCACCACGATCGCATGCGAGGCCTCCGCCCCGAGCGTGGCCAGGTCTGCTGCGGCGAGCGCGATCGCGAGCGTCACGACGCCCCGCATGCCCGCCCAGGAGATGACCGCACTGTCCTTGGGAGTGAGCTGCAGCCCTGCCATCTGCTCACGGACGATGTGCGTCCGCAGCTCTTCGGCCGTGAACCTCCGCCAGCGGCGCGACCGGCCCCGACGCTTCTCGAACTCTCCTGACGCGACCTCGCGGTCCCACCGCGCGAGCCGCCGTCGGTCCTGACGGTTGGCCCAGGCGCTCGTCGGGAAGATGTACAGCGGACGCACGACGAGCACGACCAGCAGCACGGCACCCGACAGCAGGAGGATCTGGGAGACCGACTCGCTGCCGAGGTCGCGCAGCACGCGCGGGAACTGCAGGCCGATGTACGCGAACACGAAGCTCTCCAGCAGCAGGTCGGCGGAGAGCCAGAGCGGCTTCTCCTGCTGCCGGGTCGTGTAGTCGGTGCGGGGAGAATTGAACCCGACGTAGAGGCCCATGGCGACGACCGCGAGCACGCCCGATCCGAGCAGGTGCTCCGCGATCGCGTAGGCGCCGAACGGCGCGAGCAGCCCGACCGTTCCGATCACGACCGCGTCGCTGATGCGCATGCGCAGCTGGTGCAGCACGACGCCGTACACAAGCCCGATCACGACGCCGATCGCGACCGCCAGCAGGAACTGGCCGATGCCGTCCCACACCGACACCGTCGCTCCGGCGAGGATCGTCGCGAACACCCGGTACAGCGTGAGCGAGGTCGCATCGTTGATCAGGCTCTCCCCCGACAGCACCGTCATGATGCGGCGTGGCAGCCCGAGCTTGCGGCCGATCGCCGCCGCGGACACGGCATCCGGCGGCGCCACGATGGCCCCCAGCAGGAGTGCGCCCGGCAGGGTCAGCGAGGGCATGATCCACCAGGCGACGAAGCCGACCGCGATCGCCGTGAGCAGCACGAGCCAGATGCCCAGGCGCCGGATCTGCGGGAGGCTGCGTCTGAACCCCACGAAAGACACATCGAGCGCGGCCGAGTAGAGCAGCGGCGGCAGCACGAGACTCAGCAGCAGGTGCCCGTCGATGTCGAGGTCGGGCGCGAAGGGGAGGAAGGATGCCGCGAGCGCCACCACCGTCACGAGCAGCGGCGCCGGCCACCCGCGCCACCGGGCGAATGCCGCCACCGCGACGGCTCCGACGAGGACGTAGAAGATGCCTGCTTCCATGGGGGAATCGTAGCGGCGCGGCGCCGGCTAATCCTCGTCGAGCGCCTCGCGCAGGCCCGCGTTCTCGTCTTCGAGGTCGAGCACCCGGCCGATGCCCGCGATGTTCAGTCCGTCGCTGCGCAGCTGCGCCGCCCGGCGGAGGCGGTCGATGTCGTCGTCGCTGTAACGCCGGGTTCCGCCGTCGCTGCGAGCGGGCTGCAGGAGCCCTCTGCTCTCGAACAGTCGGAGCGTCGCCTCGGGCAGGTCGACGAGTTGCGCGGCGACGGCGATGCCGTACAGCGGCGTCTTCGAGTCCCGCTGAGCCATGCTGACAGTTTCCTTTGTTCGACTTGCAGAAGATCCGAGTTCGTTCTATAAAAAATATACGTCACGTGATGCAGATAACCTGCATCCGATCATCGCCCGACAGGGCCGCACGAAAGGAGACACCCTTGGCACTCACCTTCGATCCGTTCAGTCACCTCGACCGCTTCGCCGCGAGCGTGCTGGACTCCGGCCGCGCACCCCGGCTGATGCCGGTGGACCTGTACCGCGACGGCGACCGCTACATCCTGCACGCCGACCTTCCCGGCGCCGACCCGGGTTCGATCGACGTCGATCTCGACGGTGCGCAGCTCACGATCCGCGCGCAGCGCACCGCCGACATGCGCGAGGGAGTGCGCTGGCTCGCCCGCGAGCGCGGCGCCGGCTCGTTCCTGCGCCAGTTCACGCTCGGCGAGGGCGTCGATCTCGACGGCATCAGCGCTTCCTATGAGAGCGGCGTGCTGTCGGTGATCATCCCTGTGAGCGAGCGGGCGAAGCCGCGCAAGATCACGGTGGAGTCGGTCGACCATCGTCAGGCGATCGACGCCTGATCACCGGGGAGGGGCCGGCGCGAACCCGGCCCCTCCCCGCTGCCGTTCCCTCGTCGCCGTCCGTGTCGGCCCCGAGGCGCGGCGGGAATGCGACGCCACCCCGCGCGGTTGCATCCGGGGATGAATGACGTCGCTCTCTCCGTCCTCGACCTCGTCCCGGTGCGAACCGGCCAGACCAGTGCCGAGGCCATCCGGTCCTCCCTCTCCCTCACCGAGATCGCCGATCGGCTCGGCTACCGCCGGTACTGGTTCGCGGAACACCACAACATGCCCGCAGTGGCTTCGACCACGCCTCCCGTGCTGATCGCCGCCGCCGCGACACGCACGCAGCGGATACGCCTCGGATCCGGCGGCGTGATGCTGCCCAACCACGCTCCGCTCATCGTCGCGGAGCAGTTCGCGGCCCTGGAGGCGATCGCCCCGGGCCGCATCGACCTCGGCCTCGGCCGCGCCCCCGGCAGCGACCCCGTGATCACGCAGCTGCTGCGCCAGGCGGGCACGACCAGCGACGTCGAGCAGTTCCCCCGCCATGTGCAGGACATCTCCGCGCTCGTCTCGAGCGAGGGAGCGACCCTGCGCTTCACCTCGGGCGGCGAGTACACCGTGCACGCGACCCCCGCGGCGATCGGCGCCCCTCAGGTCTGGCTGCTGGGGTCGAGCGACTACTCCGCTCAGCTCGCCGCGGCGCAGGGGCTGCCCTACGTGTTCGCGAACCACTTCTCGGGCCAGGGGCTCGAACGTGCGCTCGACCTGTACCGCTCCGGATACCAGCCGAGTGAGGAGAACCCGGAACCGCGAACCTTCCTCACCGTGAACGCCGTGGCCGCCCCGACCGCGGACGAGGCCGAGGCGCGCGCGCTGCCGCAGCTGCGGATGATGGCCCGCCTGCGACTGAACAAGCCCCTCACCGCCCTCGAGACGGTGGAAGAGGCCGCAGCCGCCACCGCGGCGGAAGCGGATGCGGCGACCGAGCAGGTCGTGCAGGGCGCCCGCTCGCGCTGGTTCGTCGGCACGGGCGAATCCGTCGCCGCCGAGGTGCGGGAGTTCGCGACGCGCTACGGCGTGGAAGAGGTCATGCTCTCCCCCGTCGCCGGTGCCCATGATGCCGAACCCCTGGACTCGGCATCCGGTCGCGCCCAGACGCTGGAGCTCGTCGCCGCCGCCCTCTGAGACGGGTGAGCGCGGCGCGAGACCCCTGGTCATCGGGGCGCGAGGGGCGTACCCTCACGAGCAGAAGAAGGGGGTTCGACGATGAGCACCACGACCAGTGGCACGACCAGGACACTCGCACTCTGGGTCGCCTACGGCACCAACGGTGTCGCCGGCAGCATCCGGCACGACGATGAGGGCTATCAGGTCACGATGGCGGGAGCGGATGCCGCAGCCGGCACCTACCCCAGCCTCGCGTCCGCCAAGGGGGCCCTGCATGCGCGGATGACGCCGGGCAGCGCGTGGCCGATGTTCCAGGAGCACTGAGCCGCGACAAGCACGGAGCCGCGGAGCGACCCCGCGGGCTACTCGACCGGTTCGCCCGAGAGGATGCCGCGCAGCCAGTCGCGCGCCTCGACGAACACGTCGTCGGCGTAGCGCTCGGGGTAGTGCACGATCTGGCGGTCCGCTCTCGGGTAGGAGCCGAGGAAGACCACGCGGGGGCTGAAGCGGCGGATGCCGAGGAGGGCGTCCGCCATGCGCTCGTGCTCGATGTGGCCGTCGGCGTCGATCACGAAGCGGTAGCGGCCGAGCTCGTCGCCGATCGGACGGGACTCGATCAGCGACAGGTTGATGCCGCGCGTCGAGAACTGCTCGAGCATCTCCAGGAGCGAACCGGGGTGGTCGTGCGGGAGCTCGACGATGAGCGAGGTCTTGTCGGCGCCGGTCGGAGCCGGCGGGGTGGTCGTGCGCGTCACGAGCACGAAGCGCGTCACGGCCTGCGCGTTGTCGCCGATCCCCTCGGCGAGCACGTCGACGTCGTAGTGGTTCACGATGCCCGGGGCGGCGATCGCCGCCTGCGCAGGGAGCGATCCGTCGAGCACGCCGATGGCCGAGGCGACGTTGCTCGCCGCAGGGACGTGGGAGTGGGACGCCACGTGTGCGCCGAGCCAGCCGTGGCACTGGGCGTATGCCACCGGGTGGGCGGCGATGACCTGCACCTGGTCGAGGGTGGTGCCGCGCGCGGCGACGAGCACGAAGTTCACCGGCACGAGGTACTCGCCGATGATCCGCAGTCCGGGCAGCGTCGCCAGCGCATCCTGCGTGGTGGACACCCCGCCTTCGATCGAGTTCTCGATCGCGATCATGGCGGCGTCGCTGCGCCCTTCCAGGACGTCGGCGAGCGCCTCTCCGACGTTGTGCACGGAACGCCAGTCCTGCCCACGGGCCTCCGCGACCTGCTCGAGCGCCGCCTCCGTGAAGGTGCCGGCGGGTCCGAGATAGCTGTAGGTGCGGCGTTCAGTCACGCGTTTCACCTTAGCCCTCCGCGCACAGGGGGAAACCGAAGTTTCGCCTCCGGCGCGATCGGGGGCAGACTGTCTGCATGACCAGCCGTGCCGGCCTCCCCGCGGAGGAAACTGACCTCATCGACGTCGACGAGTTGATCGCCGCCTACTACGACCGCATTCCTCGGCCGGATGTCGCGGCCGAGCGTGTCGCCTTCGGCACCAGCGGCCACCGTGGTTCGTCGCTCTCGGGCAGCTTCAACGAGAACCACATCCTCGCCACGACGCAGGCGATCGTCGACTACCGGGCGTCGCAGGGCATCACCGGCCCCCTGTTCCTGGGGCGCGACACGCACGCCCTCTCCCTCCCCGCGGAGCGCAGCGCGATCGAGGTGCTGCTGGCCAACGGCGTCGACGTGCGCGTGGACTCCCGCGACTCGTACGTGCCGACCCCGGCGCTCAGTCACGCGATCCTCACCCACAACCGCGCCCTTCGTCAGGCTCAGGGTGCGGGCGATCAGGCCCAGGGTGCGGGCGAGTCGCACGTCGGTCTCGCCGACGGCATCGTGGTCACCCCGAGCCACAACCCGCCGCGCGACGGCGGCTTCAAGTACAACCCCCCGCACGGCGGGCCGGCCGACACCGATGCGACCGGGTGGATCGCCGACCGGGCGAACGAGCTCATCGCGAACGGTCTCGACGGCGTGAAGCGCCTGCGTTTCGCCGACGTGGACTGGGACGCCATCACCGGCTACGACTTCCGCGACGCGTACGTGCGCGACCTCCCCTCGATCATCGACATCGACGCGATCCGCTCGGCCGGTGTCCGGATCGGCGCCGATCCGCTCGGGGGCGCCTCCGTGGAGTACTGGGCGCTGATCAAGGAGATGCACGACCTCGAGCTCACGGTCGTGAACCCCGAGGTCGATCCGACCTGGCGCTTCATGACCCTCGACTGGGACGAGAAGATCCGCATGGATCCGTCCTCCCCGTCGGCGATGGCCTCGCTGGTGGCGAAGAAGAGCGACTACGACGTGCTCACGGGGAACGACGCCGACGCCGACCGGCACGGCATCGTGACCCCGGATGCCGGACTCATGAACCCGAACCACTACCTCGCCGTCGCGATCGACTACCTGTTCTCGCACCGCGCCGAGTGGCCGCGGGACGCCGCGATCGGCAAGACCCTGGTGTCGTCGATGATCATCGACCGCGTCGCGGAGTCGCTCGGCCGCCGCCTGCTCGAGGTCCCGGTGGGCTTCAAGTGGTTCGTGCCGGGTCTGCTCGACGGCTCCGTCGCCTTCGGCGGCGAGGAGTCCGCCGGGGCCTCGTTCCTGCGCAAGGACGGCACCGTGTGGTCGACCGACAAGGACGGCATCCTGCTGTGCCTGCTGGCCGCCGAGATCATCGCGGTCACCGGCAAGACCCCGTCGGAGCGCTACGCCGAGCTCGAGACCGCGTTCGGCTCCTCCGCCTACCAGCGAGTCGACGCGCCCGCCACGCCGGAGCAGAAGGCCACGCTCGGAAAGCTCGCCCCCGAATCGGTCTCGGCGACCATGCTCGCCGGCGAGGAGATCACCGCCAAGCTCTCGCACGCCCCCGGCAACGGGGCGGCGATCGGCGGCCTGAAGGTGCAGACGGAGCACGCCTGGTTCGCCGCGCGTCCCTCCGGCACGGAAGACGTCTACAAGCTCTACGCCGAGAGCCTGCGCGGGCCGGAGCACCTCGCCGAGGTGCAGGCCGAGGCCCGCGCCGTGGTGTCGGCCGCCCTCGGCGGCTGACCCCCGACTCAGCGCGCTGACGCGGACCGCCCCCCGCGGCCCGCGTCAGCGCAGTCTGTGATCCCGCGCGGTCTGTGATCCCGCGCCCACGGCGCGTCAGCGCAACCGGTGCCCGATCAGGGCGAGATTCTGGATCGCGGCCAGGCCGTGCTGGGCGGCGTCGTTGGTCGAGACGCTGGGGGCCTCGTCCACGGGGTTCAGCACGTGGGGCACGTCGATCCGGCGCAGCGTGAAGTCGCGCCGGTGCACGAGCCATTCACCGACGCCCTCGAACGCCTCCCACGCGTGGTCCGCGAGCTGCGGATCGTCGGTGCTCGCGGCGACGTAGGCGGTGAGCCGGCTGTGCGCCTGCTCGAGGTGGATGCCGGTGAGAGGGGCGCCGACCGCCGCGATCTGCTCCTCGGGGGTGGCGAGGTACAGCCGGCAGTAGTCGAGCCAGGCCTCGCGGAACCCCGGCACGTCCACCAGGTCGATCAGCTCGCTGCACACCTCGACGAGCCCGAACACCGCGCTCAGATGCGACACCGAGATCCGGTCGCGGCTCGTGTCGAACCGGCCTGTGTCGAGGTCGTACAGCGCCTCCCCCGTGAGGAACCCGTGCGGAAGCGCCCCGATGTCGGCCATGGTGCCCAGCAACCGATCACGCGAGCGCGTATCTCCCGTGCGCTCCCAGTCGGTGAGCCAGGTCGCCGCCAGTGCTCCCCAGTCCGTGCCGAGTCCCACGGCGAGCGCCGCGCGGTCGGGCCGATAGGTCGCGGCATCCGTGCGCACCTTGCGGGTGGGGTCGGTGTCGAGGAAGCGCTGGTCGCTGTCGCGCAGCTCGGTGAGCAGATCGCCGACACGTTCGTCGGCGGTCAGGTAGTGGAAGATGCGGCGGTAGATCGGGCTGCTGATGCGCAACTGCTTGGCGCTGCATCCCCAGTGCTGCACGTTGTGCCGTGAGCCGAGGCCCTTCCAGCGCCCGAGGTGGTACACGTCGACCTCGCCGGTGTGCCGGGTCATCGCCTCGGCGAGACGGAACACGTCGGCACGGCCGCTGCGCAGGTACGAGTACCAGAGCCAGAGGTCGGGCGAGAGCTCGCTGTTGTCCCAGGCGTAGCCGCCCACGTCGTAGCGCCACACGTGCCGGTCGGGGTCGTAGGCGTGCATGACGTCGCCGTAGTCCCAGAAGCCGTACCAGCTGCGCTGCCCGATCTGCCCGAGGTAGAAGTCCAGGAGGAAGTCGATGCTGTCCTCGATCTCGGCACGCAGCGGCGTCGAGCGGTCGATCGGCTTCCAGTCGCCGAACACGCCGACGGCGTCGAGATGCGCGGGCGTGGGTTGGAGCAGCGGAGGGGCCTGCAGTCGGGCGACGTCGTCGGCGAGGCGGTCGATCCTCGGGGTCTCGGCGTAGGCGAACAGGGTGAGCTCGTGCGTCCGTGCGACCCCGTGCGCGTCGCCGAAGCCCGGCTCGTAGTCCTCGTAGGTGATCTCGAGCCCCTCGAGCTGCGTCGCGAAGTCTTCCTGACCGAGACCGTCGTGGTAGAACCGCACGTCCATCGGCGGGGCCTGGGGGGCGTAGAGCCAGGCGGTGACCTCGGCGCGCTCCGACGCCGCCGCCCGGATGTCGAGCTGCCCCGGGTGCGACTGCCAGAACCCGCGCACCCCGATGCCGAAGCCGCCACCGGGATCGGTGACCGAGACGAACCCCTCCGCCCGGGTGCCGGCTCCCGCGCTGACCCACGCGTGGCCGGGCGCCGTGCGCTTGCGGATGCCGAAGCCGTCGGCGCTGAGCTGAGTGAGCGTGAAGTCGCCCCAGGCGGGGATCAGCTCCTGCCGCTCCGACACCTCCGGGTTCCACTCCGCGGTCGGCGGCGTGGCCTCTCCGCGGATCTGCGCGGCGCGCACCCCGGCACCCGGGTCACGGCGCAGCCCCGTGAGGCCGCGCACCGCCTCGGCGAAGAACCCGCCGTCCGCGCCGGCGACGCGCACGTGCCGATCGTGCAGCGGGGCGCGCAGCGGAACCTCCGCCCTGACGCCGAGTCCGGCGAGGAAGTCGGCCTCGCCGTCGCCGTCCCAGATGACCGTGTGCACGAGGCGCACCTCGGCCGAACCGGCGGCCACCACGAGCCGCACCACGAACGGCAGCCACTCCCGGCCACCCGATTCCGCACGGTGCACCCCCTCGATGCGCACGACAGCCCGGATCGGGCCGTCCTGCTCGACCTCCACGAGCGACACCCGCGAGCGGAAGTGCCCCCGAGGGGCGCTGCCGCCGTCGTCCGCGATCGTGTCCTGCCGCAGGCTCACCAGGCGGATGTCCTCGGCGATCGCGACTCCGCCGCGCGTGATCCGCCGGACGAGCGTGTCGCCTGCACCCTCCTCCGACATCCCGCCCGCGAACGGTGCGTCGATCTGCAGGGTGAGCACGCCGTTGTCGACGGTCACCCGGTCGGCGACCCGGTGCACGCGCACCGGGTGCGCGTGCACGGGCGCCTCGGCCGCGGCATCCGCCACGATCTCGTACGCACCGTCACCGCCCCGCCCGTCCGTCGCGGCGCCGTGGTCCGTGGCGCCGAGCGCCGCCCCCGTCCACTTCACCGATCCGTCGGGCCAGGTCGCGAGCGGCCAGAACTGCGCCGGCACGACCTCGCCGTCGCGGCGCAGCCGGAGGTCTGCGACCGTGGTGACGCGGCCGCGCGGCAGCGGCGCCCCCCAGGTGACGCCCGAGGGCAGCGCCTCGGGCGCCGCGTCGTCGAGCCAGCGCAGCGGCACGGTCGTCGCGGCGGTCGGAGCAGAGGGAGCGGTCATAGCGAATGCACCTCGAGGTTTCGGTAGCAGGCGATCAGGGGAGACATCTGGCGGAACCCGATCCGGCCCTCGCGCACACGCGGTCCGGTGGATTCGTCATCGGTCCAGTCGAAGAGCACGAGGTCGTCGATCGCGAAGGTCACGCGCGCGGCATCCTTGACGACGCTCACACGGTAGAACTCCTCACGCGCGTCGGCGACTCCGGGGAGCGGGTCGGCGCCCTGGGCGACGAGATGGAAGCCGGGCGACTTGCGCAGGTTGCACGTGTGGAACGCGCGCTCGTCCTCCCATCGACGGCGGAAGTACGACACGTGCAGCGTGCGGATGTCGCCGGAGTGGTACTGCGGGTAGGCGCCGGTGCGCGGCGCGAGTCCGGCGTCGAAGAGTTCCCCGCCCCCGACGGCCGCGGCCCCGAAGAACAGCATGGCGAGTCCCGGTTCCGCACGCGGCGACATCTCCCAGGTGATGCGGATGCGGTCACCGAACACCTCGGGACACCACAGGGTCCAGTGCTCGTCGATGCCCCCACCGCCGGCGAGGAGCACCCCGCCCTCGCCCTCGGTCGCGCGCACCGGCCCTTCCGCGACCCAGTCCGAGAGGTCGCGCGGGGTCGCGAGCGGATTGGCGTGGAGCAGCGTGCTCACCCCTTCACCGAGCCGATCAGCATCCCCTTCGCGAAGTGCTTCTGCAGGAACGGGTAGAACAGCAGGATCGGCAGCGTGGCCACCACGATCACGGCGAACTTGATGCCCTGCGCCGGCGGCATCTGGTTCGGATCCGCCTCCAGCATCGACAGGTCGGTCGCGACGGTCACCTGGCGGAGGAACATCTGCAGCGTCCACATCGAGTTGTCGTTGAGGTAGAGCAGCGGCGACATGAAGTCGTTCCAGATGCCCACCGCGTAGAACAGCGCGAACGTCGCGAGCACCGGCTTCGAGAGCGGCAGGATGATGCTCCACAGTGCCTGCATCTCGTTCGCGCCGTCGATCTTGGCCGACTCCTCGAGCTCGCCCGGGAGCTGCTCGAAGAAGTTCTTGATGATGATGAGGCTGAACGGGTTGATCGCGAGCGGCAGGATCAGCGCCCAGTACGTGTCGAGCAGGCCCAGATCCTTCACGACGAGGAACGTCGGGATCATGCCGCCGGAGAACACCATCGTGAACACGATCAGCGAGAGCAGTGTGCGTCGCGCCGGAAGGTTGCCCTTGGAGAGCGGATACGCCATCGACGCGGTGAGGAACAGCTGCAGCGCCGTGCCGACCGCGGTCACGGCGATCGTGGTGACCATGGCGCGCAGGAACGTCGGGCTCGTGAGGATCGACTCGTAGGCGCGCAGGCTGAAGGTCTCGGGCCACACGAAGAACGAGCGGGTGGCGAGCTCGAGCTCGGTGGCGAAGGAGCCGGCGATCACGTACACGAACGGGATGAGGGCGACGATGCCGATCGCGGAGAGCAGCACGACGTTGACGACATCGAAGACCCGACCGCCGGGGGTGTTGAACCGGTACTTCTCGCGAGCCATCAGAAGATTCCCGTCTGGTTGAAGCGCTTGGCGAGCCAGTTCGCCCCGAAGATCAGCACGACGCCGACCACGGCCTTGAACAGGCCGACCGCGGTGCTGTAGCTGTAGCTGCCCTGCGTGATGCCCATGAAGTAGACGTAGGTGTCGAAGACGTCGGCGACCTGGCGGTTGAGGGAGTTGGTCATGAGGTAGATCTGCTCGAAGCCGGTGTTCAGCACCTGCCCCATCTGCAGCACGAGCAGGATGATGATCGTGGGGCGGATGGCGGGGAGCGTGACATGCCACACCCGCTGGAATCGCCCGGCGCCGTCGATGATCGCCGCCTCGTACTGCTCCTGATCGACGCCGGCGAGCGCGGCGAGGAAGATGATGGTCCCCCAGCCGGTGTTCTTCCAGATGTCCTGCAGCACGATGATCGGTCGGAACCACGCGGGATCGGTGAGGAAGCTCGTGTCGGTGCCCAGCATCCCGTTGATGAGCTGGGTGAGCGGGCCGATGTCGAGGGCGAACAGCAGGTAGGTCAGGGAGGCGACCACGGTCCACGAGAGGAAATGCGGGATGTAGATCAGGGTCTGCACGGAGCGCTTGACCAGGGTGACCCGCAGCTCGTTGAGCAGGATCGCGACGATGATCGTGAGCGGGAAAGCTACGACCACGCTCAGCAGCGCCAGGATCAGTGTGTTCCCCATGATCCGGCCGAAGTCCGGGCTGGCGAAGAGATCCTCGAAGTGCTTGAACCCGACCCACGGGCTGTCCGCGATGCCGAGGAACGGGACGTAGTCCTTGAACGCGATGATCGCGCCGCCCATGGGCCCGTAGCGGAACACCGCGAAGTAGATGAGCCCCGGCAGCAGCATCAGATACAGCCACTTGAACTGGGTGAAGTGCACGCGTACGCCGCGGCGGCGCCGCAGCGGCGGGACGGTGAGGGCCTCCGTCTGCGTGACGGCCTTGTCCAGAATGACCACGCGATCTCCTAACGGTGAGGGAGGGGGCGGATGCGGCGCGCATCCGCCCCCGGGTGATCAGTCGTTCTGGCTGCTCAGCTCGTTGATCTCGGCGATGATGTCGTCGCCGCCGCTGCTGCGCCACAGCGCCACCGCGTCCTTGAGACCGTCGAGGTCGATCTGACCGGCGATGTACTGGATGCGGGCGTCCGAGACGATCACGTCGAGCTGCGCGCCCTTCGACACGTAGGTCGTCGAGACGTAGGGGGCGGCCTCATCGATCACCGCGTGCTCGTAGTCGGCGGCCTCGATCTCCTTGCGCTTGTCATACATCTCCTGCTCGTACTCCGACGCCTGCTTCGGAAGGTAGCCCTGGAACCCGGTGACGTTCATGCCGAGCTGGCTGTAGCTGAGCACCGCGTCGGTGAGCGCCTGCGGCGCTCCGTCCACGGGTACCGCGAGGTCGCCCTCGAGCGTGTAGGTCTCCCCCTCGATGCCGTTGTTGAGCACGGGTCCGGCCTCGTCGGAGTTCAGCTTGTCGAGCACCTCGAGCACGGCACGCAGCTCCGCCTCGCTGCGCACGTTCGTCTTCGGGATCGCCAGGAAGCCGCTGTAGCCGGTCGTCGGCTGGGCGTGGAGTTCACCGTCGGGGCCGATGAGGTTGCCGGTGATGTCGACGTACTGGTCGAAGTTCTCCGGGTCGGATTCCTTGAACAGGCTCATCAGCACACCCGCGCGCGAGTGCACGTCGATGATGATGCCGCCCTTGCCGTTGAGGAAGGGCTCGTTCCAGGTCGCCGAGTCGAACGTGGTGTAGTCGGGGTTCACATACCCGGCATCGACCAGGCCCTTCTCGTACTCCACGGCCTCCAGCCACTCGTCGGTGGTGAAGCTCGGCACGAGTTCGCCGTCGCGCTCGGTCCAGCGGTTCCCGGCGCCGAACCACGTCTCGATCACGTCGTACGGGCTGCTGGTGCCGATCGCGCCGGGCCACTTCGGGATGATCAGGCCGTAGGTGTCGTCCGCCCCGTTGCCGTCGGGGTCCTGCTCGGTGAACGCCTTGGCCACCTCGACGAGGTCGTCGGTCGTCTTCGGCATCTCGAGCCCGACGTTCGCCAGCCAGTCCTTGCGGACGATCACCGAGGTGCGCATCACGTCGCGCGCGCGGAAGATGCCGTACACCTTGCCGTTGACGCTCGCGGCCTGCTGCACCTCGGGGAAGGTCGTCTTGAGGTTCGGGTAGTCGTCGAGGTAGTCGGTGAGGTCCCAGAACGCGCCGGCCTCCGCGTTGCGCACGAAGCCCGGGTCCTTGCCCTGGATGATCATGACCTGCGGGATGTCGTCCCCGGCGAGGGTGATGTTGGTCTTGTCGCCGTAGGAGGAGTTGGGCACCCAGGTGATGTCGAGGTCGACGCCCGCGATCTCCTCGAGCGCGGCCTGGATCTCGTTGCCCTCGGCCGGGGCGTTGGTCACGAGGTAGGGCGCCATGATGGACAGGCTCGTGAGCTCGGCGGCCTCGCCGCTGTCGTCGGCGCCGGAGCAGCCGGCCAGGACGACCGCGCCCGCGGTGACCAGGGCCAGGCCGCTGAGCTTTCGGATGTGCTTCATGGGTGAACTCCTTCGTTCGTGCTGTTGCGAGGGTGCGGGGGTGTCGGGGTGCGGGGGTGTCGGATCGGGGGTCAGCGGGCTGTCACGGGGACGGCGCGCGTGCCGGCGGCGGACGGGGTGACGGTCGCGGCACCGGACGCGGTACCGGTGGCGGTCGCGGCCGCGGCCGCGAGCTGGCGGTCGTTCGCCGCGAAGAAGCCGAGGCAGAGCGCGGTGTCGATCGTGAGCCACGCGCCGAGCGAGAGGAACGGGATGACGCCGGGGAGGATCAGGCTGGCGGTGACGACCACGACGACCGCGAGGACGAGCAGCAGCACCGGAGCGAGGTTGCGCAGCATCCAGCGGGATGCCGTCAGCAGGTAGGCCTGCAGCGGGAGGTCGTAGTGGACGTACAGCGGGACGACCACGGCCAGCAGGGCGACCGCGAGCACGAGAGCGATCAGGGTGGCGATGCCGGGGGCCTGACCGAGCGTGCCGGCGCCGGTGAACCCGATCGCGTTGATCGTGAGGATCGTGATGATCACCAGCACGGGGGCGAGCACGGCGTTCGCGCGCAGGAACTCGCGCTTCCAGGCCGCCGCGAACGTGCGGACGGCAGGGAAGGCCTCGCCGCGCAGCCGGCGCCGGGTCAGCTCGGCGGCCGCGACGGTCGCCGGGGCCGCTCCGAGCACGATGCCGCCGGCGAGCGTGAAGAGATACCAGAGCGCGTTGACCGTCATGACCCAGAAGAGCCAGTCGCACGCGGCGTGGATGCGGAGCGCCCAGCTTCCGGACACGGTTCCGTTGCTCATGAGATCTCCGTCGATCAGCAGCTGCGCGCCTCGGGCGGCGCGGCGGGATGGGAATGCGCTTTCCGGTCGATGCTAACCCAGGAAATGAAACGTGTCAATAGCCTCGGAGCCTACCGATCGGCCTGCCTGGAGCCCTCAGCCGGAGAGGCTGCGGGCCAGCTCCGCACCGGCCACGTGCAGCCAGCGAGCGGGGTCGGCGAGCGAGGCCTGACCGCTGCCTGCGAGGTCGGTGAGCGAGAGCGCCGCCGAGAACCGCGACGTGTCGGCGGCCGCGTCGATCCGTCCGGCGACGAGCGCCACCGGCACCCCGCCCACGGCCGCGAGATCGGCGACGAACGACGGCACCTTCCCGGCGGCCGACTGGCCGTCGAACGCCCCCTCCCCTGTGACGACCAGGTCGGCCCGGCGTACCGCCGCGTCGAGCCCGATCAGCGCCGCGACCTGCGCGGCACCGGCCGTGAGCGTGGCGCCCCACAGATGCAGGGCGAACCCGGCACCCCCGGCGGCGCCGGCTCCCGGTGCGTCCGGGTCGCCGGGCACCCGGGCGGCGAGGCGGGCGAGTCCGGCATCCGCCTGCTCCGCCCCGGCGTGGTCGAACCCCTTCTGCGGACCGAACACGATCGCCGCGCCTGCAGGACCCCGCAGGGGGCTCGTGACGTCGGTGAGCACCACGGCGCCGCCGGGCGGAAGCGCGGGCAGCCCGGCGAGGTCGACCGCGTCGAGGTCGGCGAGCCCCCGGGCGCCCGGGGCGATCGGAGCGCCCGCCGCATCGAGGAACCGCGCGCCGAGCGCCGTGAGCAGACCGACGCCGCCGTCGGTGGACGCACTGGAGCCGATGCCCAACGCCAACCGGGTGACGCCGTGGTCGAGAGCGGCACGGATGGCCTGGCCGAAGCCGACGGTGTCGGCATCCCACGGCAGGCGTCGCTCGCCGAGCAGTTCGATCCCGCTCGTCGAGGCGAGCTCGACGACCCCGGTCCCGTCGGACAGCAGCAGCCAGTGCGCCTCGACGGCCTGAGCGTCCGGTCCGCGCACCGTCACGGGCATCATCCGCGCGCCCTCGTCGGCGGCGGCGAACGCCGCGACGGTGCCTTCCCCCCCATCGGCCATCGGCCGCGGCAGCAGCAGAGCCTCGGGCTCGACCGATCGCCAGCCCGCGGCGACGGCCGCGGCGGCATCGGCTGCCGCGATCGAGCCCTTGAGGCTGTCGAGCGCGAGGACGACCGTGCGGGTCATGACAGCGGCGGCGTGCTGGCCCGCAGCATCACCTCGAGGTGGAGCGGGCGGTCATCCGGGGTCCACTCGGGGTCCGTCGCGGCCCGGAAGGCCTCGAACCCGACCTCCTCCAACGGCACGCGCACGGTGGTGAGCGCGGGAGTGACATCGCGGCCGGTCGGGATGTCGTCGAAGCCGCACAGTGCGATGTCGGCGCCGACCTGCCGGCCCGACTCCCGGATCGACGACAGCGCGCCGATCGCCACGACATCGCTGATCGCGAAGACGAGGGTTCCCGGATCGATGCCGTCGGCGAGCGCCTGCGTCATGACCTGGCCGCCGGAGTCGCGTGTGAACGCGCCGCGGTACACGCGGGGCCCGGCTCCGCCGCCGGCGGTGAAGCCCTCGGTGAAGCCCGCGAGACGGGCGTCGCTGGTCACCACGCCCTCGGCGGCGGCCAGCACGATCGCCCGTCGGTAGCCGCGTTCGGCGAGGGCGGCCCCCAGCGCGGAGGCCCCGCCGTGATTGTCGATCGAGACGGAGCGCACGGTGTCGGATCCGACGCCGAGCGCGACGACCCGGCCGCCGGCAGCGGTCACCGCGTCGAGCTCCCGGGCGAGGGCGGGCGCGATCTCGGGCGAGGGTCGCGATGCCGCGAGGATCACGCCGCGCGGCTTCTGCCCTCGGAGGGCGCGCACCAGGCGCACCTCGCGCTCCGGGTCGCGTTCGGTGATCGCGATCGTGACGACCAGGCCGGCCTCGTCGGCACCCCGGGCCACACCGGACGCCAGTTCGCCGAAGTACGGGTCGGCGATGTCGGCGACGAGCAGCGCGATGATCGCGGCCGTGCCCCGGGCGGTCGCCTGCGCCGAGAGGTTCGCGGTGTAGCCGAGCTGTTCCGCAGCCGCCTCGACCCGCTCGCGATACGACCCGGCGACCTTGCGGGCCGAGCCGTTCAGCACACGCGACGCCGTCGCGAGCGAGACGCCGGCGATCCGCGCCACGTCGTGCAGCGTCGCCGAGCCGGAGCGCAGAGGTGTGGATGCGTCGCTGGTCACAGTCGTGATTCTAGGCGGTCAGGTGCGGCGAGATCATCGTGTCGAAGCTGCGCGCGGTCCGGCGGACGACCTCCGCCGGATCCGTGGCCCAGACGTCCTCGTTGAAGATCTCGACCTCGATGTCGCGGTCGTACCCGCTCGCGAGCACGGCACGGGTCAGGGGCCCGAAGTCGATCACACCGTCTCCCGGATAGTGCCGCGACAGCAGCACGTCCGCGGCGAGCGGCGTCTTCCAGTCGCACACCTGATAGGTGGCGATCCGGCGCTCCCGGCCGGCGCGGGCGATCTGCGCGAGCACCTGCGGATCCCACCACACGTGGAACGTGTCGATCGCGGCACCGACGTCGCGCGCCGCGAAGTCGCCCGCGATGTCGAGCGCCTGCCCGAGCGTGGAGACCACGGCGCGATCGGAGGCGTACATCGGATGCAGCGGCTCGATCGCCAGCGTCACCCCCGCGGCCCGGGCGTCGGGCACGAGGGCGCCGATCGCGTCGCGGACCCGCTCCCGCGCCCCGATCAGGTCGCGAGAGCCCTCGGGCAGTCCGCCCGCCACGAGCACGAGCACCGCGGTCGAGCCCTCGGCGCCGGCCGCGGCGAGGGTCGCGGTCTCCTCGATCGCCCGGCGATTGTCGTCGAGGGCCGCGTCGCGCTCCGGGCCTGCGGGAAGCGTGAAGAAGCCACCGCGGCAGTGCGTCGAGAAGCGCAGACCCGAGTCGGACAGCATCCGGGCCGCGACGTCGAGTCCGACCTCCTGCACCGGCTCGCGCCACAGGCCGATCGAGCGCACTCCCGCCTCGGCCGTCACCCGGAGGGCCGTGGCCAGATCGGCGCGCTTGATGGTCGCCTGGTTGATCGACAGACGCGGGTGCACGGCCGGGTGCGCAGCCGGAGCGGCGACCGTGTCGATCCCGCGATGTGGAGATGTCATGCGTCGACTCCGTTCAGGCGGAGCATCCCGTGCCAGCGCTCGCGTGCGAGCTCCGGATGCTCGAGGGCGAGCGAGGCGTTCGCGAGCTCGACGATGCGGCTGAGGTGCACCAGGCTCCGCGCCGAGTGGAGTCCGGCGACCATCTGGAACGCGGGCTGGTGGCCGTTGAGCCACGACAGGAACGCGACGCCGGTCTTGTAGTAGAACGTGGGAGCCGCGAACACCTGACGGCTGAGTTCCTCCGTCGGGCCGAGGATGCGCCGGTACTCCTCGGGGTCACCCGCATCCAGGGCCTGGATCGCCGCCGATGCCACGGGCGTGAGCGCCGCGAACGCGCCCAGCAGCGCATCGGAGTGCCCCCGCGCCAAGGCAGCGCCGGGCGACGCTCCCGGAGACGAGGTCATGTCGCCCCCGATGAGGCCGACGTAGTTGAAGTCGTCGCCGGTGAACATGCGCACCCCGGCGGGCAGGCGCTCGCGCACCGAGATCTCGGACTCGGCGTTCAGCAGGCTCATCTTGACGCCCGCGACCTTGTCGGGGTTCTCGGCGATGATCTCGAGCAGCACGTCGGCGGCCTCGCGCCACTCGGTCGAGCCGAAGTAGCCGGCGAGCGCGGGGTCGAACGCGGTACCGAGCCAGTGCAGCACGACCGGGGTGGTCGCCGACTGCAGCACGGCGCGGTAGACCCGGCGGTAGTCGTCGGCCGACGCGGCGACCCGGGCGAGGTGGCGAGACGCCATGAGCACCGGGCCGGCACCCTGCTCCTCGGTGAAGTGCAGCTGCTCCGTGTAGGCCGCGATGACCTGGTCGATCGAGATGTGCTCCGCGTCGACGTGGTCGGTGTTGACGCCGACCACCACCGAGCCGCCCTCCTCGCGGGCGACCTGGGCCGACCGGACGATCAGCTCGCGCGTCGCGTCGGCGTCGAGCCCCATGTTGCGCTGGGCCGTGTCCATCGCATCCGCCACCCCCAGACCCCACGAGTACACCGCGCGGCGGAAGTCGAGCGTGGCGTCCCAGTCGATCTCGGCCGGGCGACCGGGGGTGTTGTCGCCCCAGGCCACGGGGACGACGTGCGCGGCCGCGTAGGCGACGCGGCTGCGCAGCCCGCCGACCGGCTTGGCGTAACCCGGAGCCTCGTTGAGCGCGACCCGCGGGGTCGCCCCGTCGGCGGCGAGCAGGGTGAGCGTCGTCATCGTGCGCCGTCCAGCGACAGCGGCGGCAGGGCGACCTTGCGCCCCTCGCGGCTGGACTGCAATCCCGCCTCGGCGAGCTGCACGCCGCGGGCGCCGGCGAGGAGGTCGAACGCGTAGTCGGTGCCCTCGACGTAGGAGGTGAGGAACTCCTCCCACTGCTGGCGGAAGCCGTTCAGGAACACGTCGTTCGTGGGGATCGCGGCCCAGTCGGCGGCGTAGTCGTGGTCGTCGGCGAGGTCGGGGTTCCACACCGGCTTGGGCGTGGCGTTGCGGTGCTGGATCTTCGCACCGAACAGACCGCCCACGGCCGAACCGAGCGTGCCGTCGACGTGGAACTCGACGAGTTCGTCGCGGTTGACGCGGACGGTCCACGACGAGTTGATCTGCGCGACGACGTCGCCCTCGAGCTCGAAGATGCCGTAGGCGGAGTCCTCGGCCGTCGCGGTGTACTTGTCGCCGTTCTCGTCCCAGCGGTCGGCGACGTGCACGGCAGCCTGGGCGTAGACCGACCGCACCTCGCCGAAGAGGTTCTCCAGCACGTAGTTCCAGTGCGGGAACATGTCGACGATGATGCCGCCGCCGTCTTCCGCCCGGTAGTTCCAGCTCGGGCGCTGCGCGGGCTGCCAATCGCCCTCGAAGACCCAGTAGCCGAACTCGCCACGTACCGACAGGATGCGGCCGAAGAAGCCCGAGTCGATCAGGCGCTTGAGCTTCTGGAGGCCCGGCAGGTAGAGCTTGTCGTGCACCACGCCGGTCTTGACCCCCGCCTCGGCGGCGAGCCTCGCCAGCTCCAGCGCCTCCTCCACCGACTCGGCGGTGGGCTTCTCGGTGTAGATGGTCTTGCCGGCCGCGATCGCCTTGCGCAGCGCCGTGGCGCGCGCCTTCGTGACGAGGAAGTCGGCGTAGATCTCCCAGCGGGGGTCGGCCAGAGCCGCGTCGAGGTCGGTCGTGTAGTCCTCGATGCCGTGGCGGGCGGCGAGGTCGGCGAGCTTCGCCTCGCTGCGGCCGACGAGCAGCGGCTTGACCGTGACCTTCGTGCCGTCGGCGAGCTCGATGCCGCCCTGATCGCGGATCGCGAGGATCGAGCGCACGAGGTGCTGGCGGTATCCCATGCGGCCCGAGACGCCGTTCATGATGATGCCGATCTCCCGCACCTGCGGGGCGAGGACGGGGGCCGTGGCACCGGCCGGGGCGAGGGTCGTGTCAGTCACTGTCGTTCCTTCTGTCTGTGCGAGCCCCACCGAGGGGCAAGCGCTTTCCGATTTATTCGAGTTCTCGTGTTCCTGTGGTCCGTGCGATGTCGACCGGTGGATGTCGACGCCCGCGCGCATCCGTGCGGGCTCCGGGTCAGTGCGGTTCTGCGGAGCACCTCGCGAGACGCCGCTCCAAGATCGCGACGAGCGCGAACGCGACCAGACCCAGCGTGGGGATGCCGAGCGGCAGGAACTGCCAGGTGATGACACCCGCGAGCCCCAGCGCGACCACCACGAACACCGCGCCGGAGGGATCGACGGCGAGGATGCGGGGCGCACGCCGCAGCAGTTCTCGCCAGCGCTCGCCCGCAGACCAGGTGCTCGCCGCGGTCACCGTGATCGTGAGGGCCGCGGCACCGAGGAGCACGGCCACGATCGCCACGGGCGCTCCGCCGGGGATGGCGCCGCCCAAGGCGAGCGCGACGTCGGCGACCACGAGCGCACCGAGCAGCATCGATGCCGCCCCCACGACCACTCCGCCGGGCAGGGCCTTCCCGACATCACGGAAGAACGCTGCCGCCGGCGTCGCCTCGGCCCGCAGATACCGGCGCAGGTGCGCCGCGCCCGCGGCGACCGCAGCCGGCCAGGTGACGATCGGCACGCAGGCGATCGCCATCAGCACCCCGGTCCAGAGCACCTCCCCGAGCAGGGCGAACTTCGCGCGCGCACCGGGCCAGCGCAGAACACTGCCGTCGGGCTCGACGGGGCGGGGACGCCGCGTCACCCGGCTCATCCCTTCAATCCCTGCGTGGACACGCCCTCGACGAGGAAGCGCTGGAAGACGATGAAGAACAGCAGGATCGGCAGCAGCGCGAGGACCGAGACCGCCACCGTCGCCCCGTAGTCCGAGGTGCTCGTCTGATCGTTGAAGACGCGCAGCGCCAGCGGGAGCGGGTAGTTCTCGGTGGAGTTGAGATACAGCAGGGGTCCGAGGAAGTCGTTCCAGCTCCAGATGAACGCGAAGATGGATGCCGTGACCAGGGCCGGCTTGATGAGCGGCAGGATGATCGACCAGTAGATGCGCCCGTGCCCGCAGCCGTCGATGCGCGCCGCCTCGTCCATGTCGCGGGGCAGCGCCCGGATGAACTGCACGATGAGGAACACGAAGAACGCCTCGGTCGCCAGGAACTTGCCGATCAGGAGCGGGGCGAACGTGTCGACGAGGTCGAGCGAGCGGAACAGCATGTACTGCGGGATGATCAGCACGTGGAACGGCAGCAGCAGCGTGCCGATCATGATCGCGAACCACACGCCGCCTCCCGCGAAGCGCACCCGCGCGAAGGCATAGGCGGCGAGCGAGGCGGAGAACACGGTTCCGATCACCGAGCCGACGGCGAGGAGGAAGGAGTTGAGGAAGAACTGCCACAGCGGCACTCCTCCGATGCCCTTCCACACCGTGAAGTAGTTGTCGATCGTCGGGTTCTCCGGGAAGAAGGACTGGTTGGCGCCGAACTCGGCGGTCGGCTTGAACGACGCCGAGAACATCCAGGCGAGGGGATAGAGGATGATGGCCGTCAGCACCACCATGGTGATGATCCAGGCGATCGTCTTCCCGGTCCCGCGCCGACGGAGGCCGCGCCGCGCAGGAGCCTTGGCCCCCGGCGGCAGCACGAGGGTGATGGTGTCCTGATCCGTCGCGCTCATCGGTTGTCTCCCGCGTAGTGCACCCACGACTTCGAGGTGCGGAACATCACGAAGGCGATCACGGCGACCGCCAGCAGCAGCGCCCAGGCCATCGCCGAGGCGTACCCCATCTGCGAGTTGGTGAAGGCGCGCGTGTAGAGGTACACGGTGTAGAAGTTGGTCGCTCCCGCCGGTCCGCCGGTGCCGGAGCCGATGATGTAGGCCGAGGCGAAGATCTGGAAGGCGTGGATCATCTCCAGCAGCAGGTTGAAGAAGATGACCGGCGACAGCATCGGCAGCGTCACGCTGAGGAACTTGCGGAACGGCCCCGCGCCGTCGACCGAGGCCGCTTCGTAGAGCTCCTGCGGCACCTGCTTGAGACCGGCGAGGAAGATGACCATCGGTGCACCGAACTGCCAGACCGCGAGCAGGATCATCATGGGGAGGATGAGGGCAGGCACCCCGACCCATCCGCCGATGTCGATCCCGAACAGGCTCAGCCCGCTGTCGACCGGGCCGTCGGTGGAGAACATCGCACGCCAGACGATCGCGATGCTCACGCTCGCCCCGATCAGCGACGGCGCGTAGAACGCCGAGCGGAAGAACCCGGTACCGCGGCTGCGGTAGTTGAGCAGCATGGCCACGCCGAGGGCGGCCGCCAGCTTGATCGGCGTGCCCACGAGCACGTAGAGCAGGGTGATGCGCACCGAGCCCCACCAGACCTCGTCCTGCATCATCCGCTCGAAGTTGCCCAGGCCGATCCACTGCGGCGGGGAGAAGATGTTGTAGTTCGTGAACGCGAGGTACAGCGAGTACAGCATCGGCCCGGCGGTGAGCACGAAGAAGCCGATCAGCCAGGGCGAGAGGAAGAGATAGCCCGCCGCGTTCTCGCGTCGGCGCAGGGAGACCCCGCGCCGACGGGGTCCGGCTCCCCCGGCCCGGCGGTCTCCCGCCGGGCCGGGGACGGCGTCGGCCGCCCGTGAGTGCGCTCGCAGAGCGCCCGATTCCGTTGCCATCATCTCTCCTGGTCCTGTCCTGTCGCTCGGCGGTCGCTCCGGCCGGCTCAGCCGGCGAGGACGACGTTCGCCTCGGAGAAGAACTGCGAGACGGCCTCATCCACCGTGATCGCTCCCAGGCCGAGCGCCTTGCCCAGGTCCCAGAACTTCTGCTCGAGCGCGCCGTACCCGACCACGGGGATGGGCGGGGCGTCGCCGATGCGGTCGGAGACCGACTCGAGGTAGTCCGCGACCTGCTTGTCCTGTCCTTCCAGCACCGCGCCGTCGAGCTTCGAGGTCGAGGCCGGGAAGCCGAGGGTGGTTCCGAAGATCTCTCCGGCCTCGGGGCTGTTGACGACGTAGTCGAGGAAGATCGCGGCGGCCTCGGGGTGCTCGGTGTCGGCCGAGATCGCGACCTGCAGACCCGCCTGGCGGTAGAGGTCCTTGGAGCCTTCCTTCGCGGTCGGCGGTGCGATCAGCTGGATCGACGACGCACCGGAGTCGGCGAGGTAGCCGCCGAGGAAGTTGCTCCAGCTCGTCTCGGTCGCCGTGACGCCGGCGCCGAAGCCAGACTTCGGGGTGAGTTCCTCGAGTCGGCTCTGCGGGATCGCGACGCCGTCGCGCATCTCGGCCCCGGACTCCCAGAAGTCGGCCAGCTCCTCTTCCGTGAAGCCCAGCTTGCCGTCATCCGTGTAGAGGTTCTTGCCGTCGGCGCGCAGCACCAGCTCGAAGGTCTGGATCCGCTGCGTCACGTCGGTGCCGCCGTAGACCGCGCCGCCGGTCTGCGCGGTGACGTCGGCCATCCAGTCGGAGAAGTCGTCGAAGCTCGTGCCGCCCTCGGGCGGGGTGAGCCCGTTCGCGGCGATCAGATCGTCGTTCACGAAGTTGGCCCAGGCGCTGTACCCGGTGGGCAGCGAGTACTGCGTGCCGTCGAGCTGTCCGGTGCCCAGCAGGGAGTCATCGAACGTGGTGAAGTCGATGTGGTCCTTCACGGTGTCGAGGTCGAGCACGTAGCCGGGCTGGCCGTACTGACGCAGGTAGCTGTCGGAGAACTGCCACACGTCGGGCAGGCCCCCGCCGGCAGCCTCGGTCTGACGCTTCTCCCAGTAGCTCGGGAAATCGGTGAACTGCCCGTTGATCGTGATGTTCGGGTATTCCTCGTTGAACGCGGCGATCAGCTGGTTGTAGCGATCCGCGCGATCGTCGTTGCCCCACCAGGTGAAGTTCAACGTGACCTTCTCATCCGGGTCGTACGTCGATTCCGCCGCGGAGCCGCTCGCGCAGCCGGCGAGCATCAGGGCAGCTCCGGTCGCGAGGGCGACCGCAGTGATGACCCGCTTCTTCTTGAACATCGTTGTCCTCTCTGTCCGCGTTCCGAGCCGCCGTGGACCGTCATCGTCCGCAGTGCGACATCACGCGGTGGTGGTGTCGGGAAAGCGCTTCCCGCTCACGGTACTACGCCCGTGGCGTCAGGGCAAGAACTTTTGGGGAAACGCTTTCCGCACCGTTGTGGAGGGCCCCGACAGGCGCTCGTCTCACTAAGCTGGCGCGATGGCTGCCGCTTCCGAAGAGATCACTTCTTCGTTGGTCCGCTCCCTTGTGTCGGAGCAGTTCCCTCAGTGGTCGGAGTTGCCGATCCGCCCGGTGGAAGTTCAGGGGTGGGACAACCGCACCTTCCGGCTCGGCGACAGGATGAGCGTCCGCCTCCCGAGCGCTGACGGCTACGTCGCCGGCCTCGTCCGGGAGGAGCACACCCTCGCGATCCTCGACTCCGGCTTTCGCGTCGCGATCCCCCGCGTCGTCGCGACCGGGGCTCCCTCGCCGGCATTCGACCGACCGTGGTCCGTTCGCGAGTGGATCGAGGGGCACACGTTGACCGCGGTGGAACCGCGCGATCGGGAGAGCGCCATCGGCAGCGTGGGCGACGCCCTGCGGGAGTTGCAGGCCTGCGACACAGTCGGAGGCCCCTGGGCGGGAAGCGCATCCGCTTACCGCGGCTGTCACGTCAGCGCGGTCGGCGAGGAGGTTCAGGGCCGGCTCCCTCTCCTGTCCGGGCGCCGTGCCGAGGGATGTCGGGCACTCTGGGATGCGGCCGTGGCCACGGTGTGGACCGGGCCGCCGGTGTGGGTCCATGGCGATGTCGCGCCGGGCAACATGGTGTTCGAGAGCGGCGGCCGATTGGCAGCGCTCATCGACTTCGGGCAGACGTGCGTGGGTGATCCCGCCTGCGACCTGGCCTTCGCATGGTTGAGTTGCCGTTCTCGCGAACGTGAGCTGCTGCACGACCGGCTGGAGCTACCGCAGGACGCCTGGCTACGAGGAGCGGCCTGGGCGCTCTGGAAGACCCTCATCAGCTCCCCCGAGGAGATGCTCACCACGTACGGGCGCTCCCGCGATGCCGTGCTGAGCGACCTGGCCGACCTGATGACGGGATGAGACCGACGCTCCTCTCCCGGGCCTGCCGTTCCCATCGTTCACGGAACCCGTCGCGCCGGAAGCGCGATCATCGATCACGCAGATCGGTGACCGGACTGGTGAAACCGCGGCGATGCGTCGGATGCGCGGAGAGGTCGGCCGGCGTGACCACGGCACCGTCCGCGGCGGCCGAGGCGTAGATCGCCGCGACCATCTCGATCGCACGAGCCGGCTCGTCGGCGGTCGACGGCAGCGGCTGCCCCGAGAGCAGCGCGTCGAACACGTCGCGCAGCAGCGGACCGTGGTCGCTGCGCTCTTCCCGCTCGGGGAGCTCCCACTCGACGGCCTTCTCCTCGTACCCCGGCGCCGGGGTGATCTTCCAGTTCTCGTGGCCGTGCCCGTAGAGATGGTCGACCGTGACGGTGGCCCGTTGCGTGTCGAGGCGGATCGAGCTGGTCTGCCGCGGCGACACGGTGCTCGAGACGACCTGGGCGACCGCACCGCCGGCGAAGGTGATGGTGGCCGTCGAGGCATCCTCGGTCTCGGTCTCACGGTCCAGGCGCCACAGTCGCCCCTGCACGCTCTCCCAGTCCCCCAGGAGATAGCCGAGCAGGTCGAGCTGGTGGATGCCGTGCCCCAGCGTCGTCCCGCCTCCCTCCGTCTCCCATCTCCCCCGCCACGGAACGGCGAAGTACTCCTCGTCGCGGAACCACAGCGTGTGGCACAGCGCGAGGAGCGGGCGGCCCAGCGCTCCTCGGCGCAGGAGGCCGCACACGTGGGCGGCAGCCGTCCCCGTGCGCTGCTGGAAGACCACGGCGAGCTGTCTCCCCGCGGCGCGGGCGGCGGCGCGCATCTCCTCGAGCTCGTCCAGCGACGGCGCGGGCGGCTTCTCGACCACGACGTGGGCGCCGGCCGCGAACGCCGCGAGCGTCTGTTCGCGGTGCACGCCGGGCGGCGTGCAGATCAGCACGACATCGGGTCGCTCCGCGTCGAGCATCTCGGCGAGGGTGTCGTGGACGGCCGGAGCACCCCACCGCGCCGCGAATCCCTCCGCCGCGTCGCGCGCGAGGTCGGTGACCGCGACGAGGCGCGCGTGCGGGTGCGCCTGCACGGCGCTCGCATGGAGGTTCGCGACGGCGCCGGTACCGACGAGAGCACAGCGAAGAGGGGCGGTCATGCGTCGATCTTCCGTGCGGGGGCGTCGAGTTCGCAGCGCAGCGACTCCCCGAGCGGGTCGGCGAACGCCGCGACCCCGGCGCCGCCCATGACGACGGCCGCCGAGAGCACCAGCTCGTCATCGGGAGCCAGCATCCGCTCCTCGGAGAAGAACGGTGCCGGCCCCAGCCCCGCGTACTCCTCGCTGCGTGCGAACCAGGGAGTCGCGCTGCCGTCACCGCCGTCACCACCGCTGCCGCCGCCGCTGTGGCCGCCGTCGAGCAGGAGGACCCCGGCGGAACGATCCGGGGCGATGAAGGCCTGCCAGGGCCCCGACCGTCCGAGAGCGGCATCGCCGACCGTCCCGTCCGGCGTCACGATGCCCCCGCCGCGGAACGACGTCGGGCCCCGCCAGAAGATGCCGCCGTACCCGGCGCCGGCCCGGCCGTTCGTCGCGGGCGATCCGAGCGCGAGAGCAGCGCCGGACGCGTTCCTCAGGACGCTGCGCCATGTCAGCGCCCAGGTCTGCTCATCGACCGGCCGAGCGGTCAACCGGCGCTGCTCCCGGAGCACGACCGCCCCGCTCGCGGCCACCCACTCCACGACCTCCTCGACGGCGGCGACATCGGGAGCGGCGGCCTTCCCCTCGCCCGTCGACAGGAAGTCGCGGTGCTGCTGCGAGCCGTTGTCGGACAGGGGCAGGTACCCCTTCCCGGAGACGTAGGTGGGACCGCCCCAGAAGTTGTGCACCCCCACGACGGGGAGCGCGAGGGAGAGACCCGAGTGCCAGACGTGATCGGCAGGGCGATGGGCCGTCACCTCGGCCCCCGACCTCGTGCGCAGCAGCAGATACGGGCGCGGGGACTCTTCGGCCGCGCGGGGCGCGTCGTAGACGTACTCGGCCACCACCGTCTCGCCGTCTCGCAGGACGAGACGGCCGGGCTGATCAGCGTCGAAAAGCATGAGACCTCCGTGGGCGGCATCCGGCATCGCCGGGGACCTCCAGCCTAGGACCAGATGCGGGAAAGCGCTATCCGTGACAGACTGCGATGACCGCCCTTCGCACCGCCGACGGTGCACGACCTCCGCGAGGACGCTTCGATGACCACGCACCAGACGACGCACCCGACGACGACCTACCACTTGGCCGGCGACTCCACGGTCGCTCCGATGAAGCCGCTCGAGAGCCCGATGTCGGGCTGGGGACACTTCCTCGACCGACACCTCGGATCCCCCGTGCGCAATCACGCGTTCGGCGGAGCGACCACCGCATCCTTCCGCGCCTCCGGCTCGTGGGCGCAGGTGCTGGACGACGTGACGCCCGGCGACACGGTGGTGATCCAGTTCGGGCACAACGACCAGAAGCTCCCCGAGCTCGACGCCCGCGGAGGCTACACCGACCGGCTGCGCACCATGGTCGCCGAGGTGCGCGATCGCGGTGCGACCGCCGTGCTGTGCACCTCGTGCGAGCGCCGATGGTTCGATGCGTCCGGACACGTGACGCCGACCCACGGCGACTACCCGAACGCGGTGCGCGACCTGGCGCGAGAGCTGGATGCGCCGCTGATCGACCTCACGGTCTTCACGACGTGGCTCTACGAGGATCTGGGCGACGCGGCATCCGTCGCCCTGCTGTCGCACTTCGCGCCGGGCGAGACCGCCGCGTGGCCCGCCGGACTGGTCGACGACACGCACTTCCGCGCCGAGGGCGCCGACCGGATCGCCGCGTTCGTCGCACGCTCGCTGCGCGCCATCGCACGCCGAGACGGCGACCAGCCCGCGAAGGGCTCGCAACTCGTCCACTGACGCGGCCGCCCGGTCGTGCGCTCCCCGGCACGACACTCCCCCGCGTCTGCTCCTCCCCCTGCGCCTGCCCCTCCCCACGCCCCCTGCGAAAGGACACCCGCATGACCTCCCGGTTCCAGATCGGCGACTCGGACTTCCTGCTCGACGGCGAACCGAGACAGATCATCTCGGGCGCGATGCACTACACCCGCATCCACCCCGGCCTCTGGCGGGATCGCATCCGCAAGGCCCGACTCCTGGGCCTCAACACGATCGAGACCTACGTCGCCTGGAACGCGCACGAGCCGATCCGCGGCGAGTGGGATGCCTCGGGGCCCCACGACCTCGGGCTCTTCCTCGACCTGATCGCCGAGGAGGGCCTGCACGCGATCGTGCGCCCCGGCCCGTACGTCTGCGCCGAGTGGCACAACGGGGGTCTGCCCACCTGGCTGACGGCCGACCCGACGATGCGGCTGCGCAGCTCCGACCCCCGCTTCCTCGCCGAGGTCACGCGCTATCTCGAGAAGGTCAACCGGATCATCGCCCCCCGGCAGATCGACACCGGCGGCAGCGTGATCCTGGTGCAGATCGAGAACGAGTACGGCGCCTACGGCGATGACAAGGCGTACCTCGCCGAGCTGATCCGGCTCACCCGGGCGGCCGGCATCACGGTCCCCCTCACGCAGGTCGACCAGCCGATCCCGCACATGCTCGAGAACG
Source organism: Microbacterium sp. TW_SC_2 (assembly GCF_055361165.1). Taxonomy (NCBI): domain Bacteria; kingdom Bacillati; phylum Actinomycetota; class Actinomycetes; order Micrococcales; family Microbacteriaceae; genus Microbacterium; species Microbacterium sp. TW_SC_2. The sequence goes on from NZ_CM143952.1 coordinate 2,821,450, forward strand.
GCGCGCACGAGGGCCTGCACACGACGGGGTCCTTCGGCGCACGCATCCACGAACGCCTCGCGACGCTCCGCGAGCACCAGCCGACCGGACCGCTCATGTGCATGGAGTTCTGGTGCGGCTGGTTCGATCACTGGGGCGAGAAGCACCACACCACGACCTTCGCCGACAGCGCCGCAGACCTGGAACTGCTGCTCGCCTCCGGAGCATCCGTCAACATCTACATGGTGCACGGCGGCACGAACTTCGGACTGACCGCGGGCGCCAACGACTCCGGCCGCTATCTGCCACTGGTGACCAGCTACGACTACGACGCGCCGATCAGCGAATCCGGCGACCTGACGGCGAAGTTCCACGCGTTCCGCGAGGTGATCGCCCGGCACGCACCGGTCCCCGCGGACCCGCTGCCGGAGCCCGTCGACGCGCCCACCCTGCAGGTCGCCCTCGAGAGCGTGGGCGACCCCCTGCCCGCGGCGTCGACGGATCGCGGACGCTTCGACACCCCGCCGTCGATGGACGAGCTCGGCGCCGACGTGGTGCTGGTGGAGTACTCCGCGCACATCAGCGCCACGGCATCCGACGCACCGACCGCTCCCGACGCCCCGGCCGTGCTCGCCGCCGAGGTGCGCGATCTCGCCTGGGTCGCGATCGACGGCCGCCCCTGCGGCACCCTGCAGCGCACGACGGGCGACCTCGCGCTCGCGATTCCCGCGGGCGACCTGCTCCGGCTGCGGGTCGAGGAGACCGGACGCGTGAACTACGACACGAAGATCGGCGAGCACAAGGGGCTCATCGGTACGCCGACTCTCGACGGCACACCGATCACCGGGCCCTGGCAGGTGCACACGATCGATGTCCCGGGGCTCGTCGATGTCGTCGCCCGGGCCGAGGGCGCGCAGGACGTGGCGACCTCGAGACTGGCCATCGCCGGTGCTGTCGCGGGCCCCGCGGGCCTGCGCGGCGCGTTCGATCTCGTCGAGGCGGCCGATCTCTTCCTCGACACGGCGGGGTGGGGCAAGGGCTACGCCTGGATCAACGGGTTCTTCCTCGGCCGGTATTGGCGCCGGGGCCCGCAGCGCACGCTCTACGTGCCGGGCCCCGTCACCCGCCGGGGGCGCAACGAGCTCGTCGTCGTCGAGCTCGAGGCCATGACGGATGCCACGGCGCGCTTCGTCGCGCGGCCCGACCTGGGGCACGAGGTCGAGTGAACGCGCCGACCGACTCCCCCGTGAACCCCCCGACGCCGCGCGCGCTCACCGTCCGCCACCGACCGTGGCCCTCGCCCGCGCACGATGCCGGGATGCCGCTGCCGGAGGATGCCGCCCACGGACTCGCGGTCACGGATCGGGCGATCCTGCGCGACGGCGCCGGGTGGATCCCCGTCTCGGGCGAGGTGCACTACAGCCGCCTGCCGCGACGGCGGTGGGGGGAGCGGCTGCGTCAGATGCGCGCATCCGGCATCACGGCCGCGTCGACCTACGTCTTCTGGCTGCATCATGTGCCCGAGCGCGGCGCACCCCGTTTCGACGGCGACCTGGACATCGGCGCGTTCGTCGACGAATGCGCCGACGCGGGCCTGGATCTCGTGCTGCGGATCGGCCCGTGGGCGCACGGCGAGGCCCGCAACGGCGGCTTCCCGGAGTGGATGCAGGAGCAGCGGATCACGCACCGCAGCGACGATCCGCGCTATCTCGCCCTCGTGCGGGAGTGGTTCGCGCAGCTGGCCGGGGCGCTCGACGGCCGGGCACGCCCGGGTGGACCGGTCATCGCGATCCAGCTCGAGAACGAGCTCTACGATCGCCCGGAGCACCTGCGCACGCTCAAGCGGCTGGCGCGGGAGGCGGGGATCACCGCGCCGCTGTGGACCGCCACCGCCTGGGGCGGAGCCGCCCTCCCGCACGGCGAGGTCTTCCCGCTGTTCAGCGGGTACGCCGACGGATTCTGGCTCGACCCCGAGCAGCCGTGGGACGACACCTTCCGCGCGCACTTCCTCCCCTCCCACGACTGGGACGACCCGGGCGTGGGCGCCGACGTGCGCGCCCTGCAGGGCGATGCCGGCTCGGTGACGGGCACCGCCCAGACCCCGGTGCCGCTCGATCTGCACGGCTTCCCTCCTGCGACCTGCGAGCTCGGCAGCGGAATGGCCACGGCGTACCACCGCCGTCCGGTGCTGGATCCGCGCGACATCGCCGCCCTCACGCACACCAAGATCGGCAACGGATCGGCTTGGCAGGGCTACTACATGTTCGCCGGAGGGCGGAACCCCGGTCCGGGGATGCAGGAGAGCCAGTCCACCGGCTACCCCAACGACCTCCCCGAGTGGAGTTACGACTTCCACGCGCCGATCTCCCAGGCCGGCGAGCTCGGGGGCGCCGCGGGACTGCTCCGCGCGCAGCACGCGTTCCTGCGCGCCTTCGGTGATCGACTGGCGGGCATGACCTCGGCGATGCCCGACGAGATGCCGCGCGGCGTGCGGGACCGCGAACGGCTGCGCTGGGCGCTGCGCTCCGACGGTACCGAGGGGTTCGCGGTGATCTCGCATCACCAGCCGTACGAGGGGCTGGATGCCGTGCGCGACGTGCACCTGCGGATCGAGCTCGACGCGGGTCCGCTCCTCGTCCCCTCCGCTCCGATCGACATCCCGTCCGGCACGCTCGCGCGGTGGCCGATCGGGCTCAGGGTGGGCGGCACGCGGGTGCGCTGGGCGACGGCATCCGTCCTCACGCTGCTCCCCGGCGCGCATCCCACGCTCGTGCTGGTGGCGGATGCCGGCATCCCTGTCGAGCTCGCGCTCGATGACGAAGCGCCGGTCGTCGTGACTCCGGGCGACGCGCCCCTCGCCGCCGCCGGGATGTCGGGGGCGGACGTCCTCGTTCTTCCCGCCGATGCGGCAGAGCACCTGTGGGTGCAGGAACGGGCAGGCGGTGGCCGGCGGCTCCTGCGCACCGCCGCCGAGCTCGCCTGGGACGACCGGAGCGTCCGGGTGCGGGGGCGGGCCGGCGCCCAGGAGACCGTCGAGGTCTCGGCCTACGATCCGGCGACGCGATCCTGGGCGCCGCTCATCGTCGAGACCGATGCGGGTGCGCGAACCCCGGTCGCCGTCGGCGTGATCCTCTCCCGCGCCGCGTCGGGCGTCCCCGCCGACCACGGATTCGGAGGGCGCCGCCATCGCGCTCCGGATGAGGCGGCCTTCTCCGCGGCGGCGGCCGTGTTCGTGCTCGACGTGCCCGACGGTGCGACGGATCCCGCGGCCGACGCCGTGCTCGAGATCGACTGGGCGGACGATGTCGGGCAGCTGCGTGTCGACGGCGTCACGGTCGACGATCGCTTCTGGGACGGCACCCGGTGGCGCGTGTCGGTGACGGATGCCGGAATCACGCGGGAGAGCGTCGTGACCCTGCACGTGCTGCCGCTGTCACCGCGCTCCACGATCGCGCTCCCTCGGGCAGCCGCGGCGGTGCGCGAGGCCGCCGCCGCGTCAGACATGCCCCTCCTCGCCGTCACGGCGGTGACCGCCTCCCCGCGGGGCCGCTGGCGCTCGGTCATCGACGCCGTCTGAGCCGGGACCGCCGTGTGAGCCGGGACCGCGCTCTGAGCCGGGACCGCCGCTGAGCCGCGACCGCCGTCTGAGCCGCGACCGCCGTCTGAGCCGCGACCGCGCCGCCGCGACGGGTGCGTCTCGGCTCAGGCTCGCGCTGTGCTGGCGCGCTCGACCAGCTGCGTCGGGATGACCGACACCGCACCACCCTCGACCGCATCGCCCTCGACCGCACCGCCCTCGATCTCCGCCACCAGCGCGGCGACCGCGCGGTGGGCGAGCGCCGTGAAGTCCTGGCGGATCGTGGTGAGCGGGGGACGGTAGTTCGCGGCATCCGGCACATCGTCGAAACCGATCACACTGACGTCCTCGGGCACGCGGCGTCCGGCCTCCGCGAGCGCGCGCAGCAGACCGAGCGCCATCTGATCATTGGCGCAGAACACCGCGGACGCCGCCTCCAGCGCCGGGCCCGCGGCGAAGCCGGCGTCGGCACTCCAGTCGCCTCGCACGAGTGCGGGTGGAGTGACTCCGGCCGCGCCGAGCGTCTCGCGCCAGCCGCGCTCGCGTTCGGCCGCGGCGTACGAGTCGGCCGGTCCGGCGAGGTGGTGCACCGTGTCGTGGCCGAGTTCGAGCAGGCGGGCGGTCGCGGCCACTGCGCCTCCGTGATGATCGCTGTGCACCGCGGCGAACCCGGCGCCGGAGGGGGCGTCGACCACGACGAGACGCAGTCCGGCCGGAGGCTCGTGTCCGGAGACCTGCGCTGAGGCCTCGTTCAGCACGATCGCACCGTCGACCTCCTGCTCCGCCAGTCGTGCGAAGGCGGTGGTCACCCCCTCGGCGGCGGTCACGACGGTGAGCGCGTAGCCGCGTTCGGCCGCGGCCTCGGCGGTGGCCTGCAGCATCCGGGAGTTGCCGACCGTGGTCAGGGTGGTGACCACGAGACCGATGGTCTGCGATCGTCCGGTGCGCAGGGCCCGGGCGGCGCGGTGCGGCCGATATCCGAGCGCGGTCATCGCCTGCTCCACGCGGGCGCGGGTGACGGGATCGACGCGCGGGCTGTCGTTGACGACGCGCGACACGGTCTGTCCCGAGACACCGGCGCGCGCCGCGACCATGGCCATCGACACGCGCCCCGACGTCGTCCGTCCGGGGCGAGAGTCCCTGTCGGTCATCGCTCTCCCCCTCCGCGCGTGCACAACTCAGGCATGTTGACGTTACCACGGCCGTGTGCGTACCATGTTTACGTGAACACGCCCGAATATCCTGAGTTGCGCACCGAGTCCCTCAGCGCCGGCATCGTCAAGCGCGCCACCGTCCTCGCCGACGGTCGCGACATCATCTACTACGACGACCCCGACACCACGCTCGGCCCCGAGCGCGCGGTCGACGCCCGCACGCTCGACCCGCGCCCCGACACTGCGAGCATGCGCCTCGACGTGCTCACGGGCGACTGGATCACGGTCGCGGCCAACCGTCAGAACCGGGTCATGATGCCCGGGGCCGACGCCGACCCGCTCGCCCCGCAGACTCCGACGAATCCGTCCGAGGTGCCGTCGCTGTACGACGTCGCGGTGTTCGAGAACCGATCCCCCGCTTTCGGGCCGGCCCTCACCGAGGCACTCGGCACCGCGCCGGCGGCGGCGAACCCTCCGCGCGGGCTCGACGACCTCTCGGCGCTCGGCCTCGGCCGCACCCGCACCTCGGTCGGCCGCTGCGAGGTCGTGTGCTTCAGCCCCGAGCACTCCGGCTCGTTCGGCACCCAGTCCGTCACGCGCGCCCGCACGGTCATCGAGGCGTGGGCCGACCGCACGGCCGCGCTGTCGCAGCTGCCGGGGATCGAGCAGGTGTTCCCGTTCGAGAACCGCGGCGAGGCGATCGGCGTCACGCTGCCGCATCCCCACGGCCAGCTCTACGCCTACCCCTACGTGTCCCCGCGCACCACGCGCCTGCTCGACTCGATCGATCGCACGGCACCCGACCTCTTCGCCCGCGTGCTCGAGTTCGAGCAGGCGTCCGAGCGCGTCGTGTTCCGCGGCGAGCACTGGACCGCCTTCGTGCCGTTCGCAGCGCGCTGGCCCCTGGAGGTGCACCTGATGCCGCACCGTCACGTGCCCGACTTCGCCGAGACCACGCCCGAGGAGCGCGACGAACTCGCGCCCCTCTACCTGCGTCTGCTGCGCGGGGTGGACGCCCTGTACGACACCCCGACCCCCTACATCGCGGCCTGGCACCAGGCTCCGGTGCACGTGGGGCGCGACTCGGTGCGCCTGCACCTGCAGCTCACGAGCCCGCGCCGCGCGGCCGACAAGCTCAAGTTCCTGGCCGGATCCGAGGCCGCGATGTGGGCCTGGGCCGCCGAGGTGCCGCCCGAGCTGGGGGCCGCCCGCATCCGCGAGGCGATCGCCCGCGCCGAAGCCGAGGGCGCAGCGAGCCCCACCACGAGCGCCGAGGAGGCCTCCGCATGACCGCACCCGACGCCGCCGACCACGCCGCCCCCCACTCCGCCCCCCACTCCGCCCAGGACGCCGCGCGCGCGCTGTTCCTCGACCTCACCGGTCACGAGCCCGCCGGCCTGTGGTCCGCTCCGGGTCGGGTGAACCTGATCGGCGAGCACACCGACTACAACGAGGGCTTCGTGCTGCCGTTCGCCATCCCGCACCGCACGGTCGCGGCGGTCGGCACCCGCGACGACGGCCGCATCCGCGTGGTCTCGACCTTCGAGGCCGGCACCGCTGCAGCCGTCGAGGTGAGCCTGGACGAGCTCGACGCCCTGTTCCCGACCGCCGCGGGGGCGGAACCGGCCGTTCCGGCGTGGGCGGCCTATCCGCTCGGCGTGGCATGGGCGATGCAGCAGGCTGCAAAGACGGCGGAGTCCGCGGACGAGGAGATCACCGCCTTCGCGGGCGTGGACATCGCGATCGCCTCCGACGTGCCCGTCGGAGCGGGCCTGTCGTCGTCCGCCGCGATCGAGGGGGCGACGGCCTCCGCGCTGAACGACATCTGGGGCGCCGGTCACGACCGCGTGGCGCTGGCCCGCATCGGGCGTCGCGCCGAGAACGAGGCGGTCGGCGCTCCCACCGGCATCATGGACCAGATGGCGTCGATGCTCGGCGAGCCCGATGCGGCGATCTTCCTCGACTGCCGCTCGCTCGAGGCGCTGCCGGTCGTGGTGGGCGCCGCTCCCGCCGGGCTCGCGATCCTCGTGATGGACACCCGCGTGGAGCACGCGCACTCCACCGGCGGCTACCGCGAACGCCGCGCGTCGTGCGAGAAGGGCGCCGCGCTCATGGGCGTCCCCAGCCTGCGCGACGTGTCGGTGAACGACCTCCCCCGCGCGGAAGAGCTGATGGACGACGTGACCTTCCGCCGCGTGCGGCACATCGTGACCGAGAATCAGCGTGTGCTCGACACCGTGCGGGCGCTCCGCGAGGAGGGCGCACGGAGCATCGGCGCGCTGCTCGTGGCCTCGCACGCGTCGATGCGCGACGACTTCGAGATCTCGGTGCCCGAGCTCGACACCGCGGTCGAGGCTGCTCTCGCGGCCGGGGCGATCGGTGCCCGGATGACCGGCGGCGGCTTCGGCGGCGCGGCGATCGCGCTGATCGAGCAGAGCGCCGTGGAGACGGTGTCGGATGCCGTCGCCCGGGCGTTCGCGGACGCCGGGTTCGCCGCTCCGCATCTGTTCACGGTGGTCCCGTCCGCGGGGGCGCACCGCGACGCCTGAGAGAATGACGGCGGGAAGACTACGGACACAGCCGCGCGGAGCGCGGCAGGAAAGGAACGCAATGTCCTGGATCGTCACCGGCGGCGCCGGCTACATCGGGGCGCACGTCGTCCGTGCCCTCGCGGATGCCGGGCTCACCCCCGTCGTGCTGGACGATCTGTCCAGCGGCGTGGCGTCGTTCCTGCCGGAGGGCGTGCCGTTCGTGCAGGGCAGCATCCTCGACCGTGACCTCGTCGAGAAGACCCTGCGCGAGCACGACGCCGACGGGGTGATCCATGTCGCCGGGTACAAGTACGCCGGCGTCTCGGTGCAGCGCCCCCTGCACACGTACGCGCAGAACGTCGAGGGCACCCGCGTCATCCTCGAGGCGATGCAGGCCGCGGGCGTCGCGAACATCGTCTTCTCGTCCTCCGCCGCCGTGTTCGGCACGCCCGATGTCTCCCTGGTCGTCGAGGACACCGCGAAGAAGCCGGCGAGTCCCTACGGCGAGTCCAAGCTGATCGGCGAATGGCTGCTGCGCGATCAGGCGATCGCGACCGCCGACTCCGACACCCCGCTGCGCCACACCTCGCTGCGGTACTTCAACGTGGTCGGCTCGGCCGACCCGACCGTGTACGACGTGAGCCCGCACAACCTGTTTCCGATCGTGTTCGAGGCGCTGCTCGCGGGCAGGACGCCCCGCATCAACGGCGACGACTACGCGACCGACGACGGCACCAACGTGCGCGACTACGTGCACGTGGGCGACATCGCCGCCGCGCACGTGGCCGCCGCGAAGCGTCTCGCCGCGGGTGAGTCGATCGAGGCCGCCTACAACCTGGGGTCCGGCGACGGTCTCAGCGTGCGGCAGATCATGGATGCCGTCGCCCGCGTGACCGGGATCGACTTCGTCCCCGAGATCGGACCGCGCCGCCCCGGCGATCCCGACCGGATCGTCGCGACCGGCGAGCTCGCCGCGCGCGACCTCGACTGGCGCATGCGCTACTCGGTCGACGAGATGGTCCGCACCGGCTGGGAGGCGCGGCGCGCGGCGTCGGTCTGACGGGCCGCCGGTGCGTGCCGCCCGCGACCGCGCCCTCAGACGTCGCGGGCGCGGATCGGGTAGCGCCAGAAGCACAGCCAGGCGAGCGCGGTGAAGACCATCGGGATCGCCGCGAGCATCACCCGGATGCCGCCGTCCACGCCCTCGGGCTGCGTGTCGCCGAGCGTCGCGTCGAAGCCGGATGCCGTGAGCACGAGAGCGGCGACGACCGCCTGCAGCACGACGGATCCCCGCACGACGAAACCGTTGACGCCGAAGTAGGCGCCCTCGCGGCGAAGCCCGGTGCGCTCATGGTCGTCGTCGATGATCTGGGCGAGCATGACCTCGAGCAGCTGCAGCAGACCGCCCACTCCCACGCCCACTCCCACACCGACCAGGACCGCGCCGAGCACGGTCGTGGGAGCGAGGTAGCCGAGCACGGCGACACCGAAGACCGCCACGGTCCACAGCATGGCGGTGCGCGGGCTGGTGCGCCGCAGGACGGCGCTCCACAACACGATCGACGGGATGGCGGTGACGAAGACCGCCGCCAGCAGCAGACTGCCCTCCCCCTCCGCCGCTCCCAGCGAGTACCGCACGTAGAAGGGGATGGCGGCGAGGATCACCGCGATCGACGTCTGCATGAACAGCGAACCGAGCACGTACGGCACGAAGGCGCGATTCGCGAAGGTGTGGGTCAGCTGGTCGCGGAACGGCATGGAGTCGGGTGCGGCCTCCGCGGCTCCCGCGGCGGGTGTCTCGGTGGAAGTCTCGATGGCTCCCACGGGGGATGTCCCGGGCGCACGGCGTTCGATCATGCCGCCGAAGAACGACCATGCGAGCAGCCCGAGGCAGACGGTCGAGAGCACGATCGCCATGCCCGGCCAGCCGATCGAGTCGTACAGGGCCGGGGCGCCGGCGGTGCCGAGCACCATCCCGAGGATCGCGAAGATCTGCCGCGGCACGTTGCCGCGCGAGCGCTCCTCGGTGGTCCGGAAGATCTCGGGGAACAGCGCCGAGATGTTGAGGACGACCACCACGAACGCGATGTCGTACAGGGCGGTGACCACGAGGAACCAGACGATCAGTCCGCCGATCGGGAGATCGGGCGGCATCCAGACCAGCGCGAAGGAGACGACGAGCGGGACGATCCCGATGCCGATCCAGGGGATGCGCCGTCCCCACGGCGTGCGGAGGCGATCGGACACCGCGCCGACGAGCGGATTCAGCACGGCGTTGAGGATGCCGTGGGCGATCATGGCGCCTGCTATCCACCCCGCGGGCACGGCCAGGTGCGCGACGTAGAAGTAGACGACGAAGGCCGAGAAGGTCTGCGCCATCAGCTGCGTGGGGAAGCCGGATGCCCCGAACGCGATCGACTGCGCGCGCGTCGGGGCGGCATCCAGTCGGCGATCGCGCAGACGCGTGCCGAGCGAGGTCATCGCTGCTCTCCGCGTTGCAGATCGCGCAGGGCGCGCCAGCCGATGCGCACGAGACCTTCGTCGGCGATGGCCTGCTGCACGACGGGGTCGGCGAGGAGGCGCCGTTCGTATTCGCGCTTGACAGCACCGAAGTCGACGGCCGCACGCAGCTCCTCGCCGTCGGCCATGGGATGCAGATAGAGCTCGGTGACCCCGGCGGGCACTGCCCGCAGCAGCGAGACGAAGCCGTCGCGCACCTGCTCGTAGGTCTCCTCCTGGGGCGTGCCGGCGCCGACGAGCTCGAACGGGTGCGACCAGAGCCGGTCGATGATCTCGACCCCGGCGGCATCGGCGGCGGCGGATGCCCCGTCGAGCGTCGCCTGGAGCGCCGGGTCGTCGGTGACCCCGTCCCTGCGGCGCGGAAGGCGGAACGGCAGTCCGTGCCGGGCGGCGAGGGCGAAGACCTCGGTGAGGAAGTGGCGTCCGGTCGCCAGTCCGTAGACGGACCCCATGTGGTTGTCGAGGTGGGTGACGTCGACTCCGGCGTCGAGCGCGGCCTGGAGTTGCGCCGCGAGCTCCGCGGCGACCTCGTCCGCCTCGGCGTGCTGCTCGACGGAGCGCACGTCGCGGGGGAAGAAGCCGTCGGCGTCGACCAGGCTCGCCGACGTCGCCGTGAGCGGCCGCCAGCGGTAGCGGGTCCACTCGCTCGTGAGCACGAGGTGCACGCCCACGTCGAGATCCGTCCGCACGCTCGCGAACGCGAGGGCTTCCGGGGCCCAGGAGCACGGCACCATCACGGTGGTGGAGTCGACGAGTCCGGCATCCAGCAGCGCCATGATCGCCGTATTGGCGGCATGGCACATGCCGAAGTCGTCGGCGTTGAGGATGATCGCCCTGGCACCGGGTGGGAGCCCGAGGCGGTCGGCGAGGTCGGAGGGAGCGGTCATCGACGGGTCCTCTCGGGCGGGGTCAGGGCGCCAGCACCCGGGTGAAGAGCGTGGCACGGAGAGCGGATGTCGCCTCGCGGACGGCGCCCACGAGCGGAGCCTCCACTCCGAAGGCGGCGACGAGAAGACGGACGGTGAGCAGCGGGGCGTAGTCTTCCGCCACCCGTTCCATCGCCGCGACGAGGACGGGGTGCGCGGCATCCCCGCTCAGGATGAAAGCCTCCGGGTCGAGGACGAGCGTCATGGTGCCGGCGATCAGCACCAGTCGTCGGGCGACCTCGACCACGATGCGCTGGGCGGCCTCGTCGCCCTCCGCTGCGGCGTCGAGGTGCTCGCCGAGCAACGCCTGCGGATCGCGCCCGTGGGCGAGGGCGAGGTCGCTGACGACGACATCGCTCACCACCGGAGCGCCGATCGGAAGCGGCGACTGCGGGAGGTACATGATCTCGCCGGCGAGACCGGACGAGCCGCGGTGCAGGGCTCCGTCGATCACGATTCCCGCGCCGAGCCCGTCGCCGACGAGCAGGAGCAGGGCGAAGCTGGAGAGGTCGGATGCCGTGCTCTCGGTCAGTTCGGCGAGGGCGGCGAGGTTCACGTCGTTCTCGATGCGGACCTCGCAGCCGAGTGCCGCGACGAGAGCCGTGTGGAACGTGCGCCCGTCGGGTCCTTCGTCGTTGCGGATGCTGCCGTCGGGCGTGACCGCGCCGGGCACGGCGACCGTCGCCGTGAGCACGGGGCCCGCTGCCGAGCGGCGGCAGGCGGCGACGAGGGCGGCGATGCAGTCGACGCGGTCGTCGTTGGTGCGGAAGTCGCCGTGTTCCTCGGCCCGGATCGCGCCGGTGGCGTCGACGAGCACGACGTGCGCCGCATGGTGGTCGACGTGGATGGCCGCGGCGTATCCGAGGTGCGGATGCAGGGCGACGCGGCTGGCCGCGGGACCCCGTGTGTCTCGGTCGACGCCGGCGGCCGCGACGGCCCCGTTGCCTTCCAGCGTGCGGAGCACCTGCGTGACGGCAGTACGCGAGAGCCCGGTCGCCGCCATCAGTTCGGCGCGCGTGTGGGGACCACTGCGGGCGAGGGCTTCGAGGATCGCGCGGCTGTTGAGGGTGCGCGCGAGCATCTGCGGTCCTGTGACTGGCCTCGTCATTCTCGATCCCCCGGGTCGGCTCCGCCTCAGCATGACACATCGCCCCTACCCGCAGGACGGCTCCCACGGAAGATGACGACGAGCACAGGGGCATGGGAGTGTGCCAGTTGTCCCGGTGGGGTGATGCTTCTCCCGGGTGGGGGTGGCGGTTCTCCCGGTGGGGGTGGTGGCTCACCCGCAGCACTGCGTCACTATCCGGTGAGGGCGGTGGGGAGCAGGGGCCGGGGTGTGCGCCATCGTCGGGCGGGGTCCCACCACGCCGGGCCCCGCACTTCCGGAACCCCGTTCTGCATGCGGATCTCCCACCCGGAAGTGTCGAGGGTGCGGTGATGGTGCCAACACAACGCGACTCCGTTGTCGGTATGGGTGGGTCCGCCGCGGGAGTGTTCGTCGACGTGGTGGATCTCGCACCAGGACGCGGCGACATGGCACCCGGGGATGAGGCATTCCCGATCCCGGAGGGTGATGGCCCGTCTCTGATGGACGGTGAAGATCCGATCGGTGACCCCGATCCCGATGATCCGGCCGTCCGGGTCGAACAGCACCCGCTGTACGGTGCCGCCGCATGCGGTGTGTGCGGCGGTGGCGACGGAGACCGGAGTGTCGATGCCGTCGACGTGGGCCCATCCGCGCCCGGTGGCGTAGTCCTCTGCCGTCACGGACACGGTCAACGTGGGCGCGGCGCCGCCGAGTCGGGGCATGTCGTCGTGGCGGGCGGCGATTCCGAGCGCCGCGGCGAGGGCGTCGTGCTGTTTCTGCGGCCGGGTGCGGGTGTCGACCATTCCGCCCGCGTCGTCAGCGGGGAGTGTGGTGTCGTCCTTGAACTTGTCCTCGCCGAACCGGTCGTTGTCCGATGCGTCGCCTTCGTCGTCTGACGGGGTGAATTGCACACCCGGGAGAGGTGGTCCGTCGACCTTCGGGTTCAAGTACGCATCCCAGATGCGCTGCATCTGCGCGGCGACCTCGGGCAACAGGTCGCCGTGCAACGGGATCAGTCCGTTCTTCTCACGCCCGAACCGCACACCCCTCCCGCGCATCGCGGTCTCTGCGGAGGGCTTCGCCCCGTCGGGGTCGAGATACGCCATGATCACCCGCGCGAACAACCGCAGGTCCTCCGGAGTCGCCGGCGGAGCCACGTCCTCACCAGCATCGTCCTCACCAGCAGCGTCCTCACCCACGGCGTCGTCGCCGCCGTCCGCCGCAGTCATCCCGCGGGCCAGGTCCGCCAACTGCGCGTCCGCCTCCGCTCGTTCCTCGACGGTGATCCGTCGCCCTGCACCGAGGATCGGCCCCGTAGCCGCGGCGAACCCCGACACGCCGATCACGCCGTCCATGAGCGCCTCCCGCAGCGCCGGGAACAACGCCGGCTGCCACCCGCCCGTCGAGAGGTTCAGCTCCCGGTGCACCCCGGCGGCGACCTTCACCACTCGTGCTGCTTCCCGGCCGTCCACGCGCAGCACCCGTTGGAGCAGCTCGTTCATGGTCGCGCAGCCGAACAGCCCGCAGAACCCCGGAGTTCCCGACCCGGCCGGAATCGACGGGACCGTCGCGACGGTCTCGACCACCACCGCATCCACGAGCCGCTGGAGCTCACCCGCCTGCCGCAACAGCTCCATCTTCTCCACGTCCGACAGGGCGGCGATCGCGTCCGTGGGCACACGACCACGGTCGGTCACGACCGTATCGATGATCCCCGCAGCACTGTTCATACCCCACAGTCAACCCCCGACCACCGACATTCAGACCCCGAAAAGCCCAGCTCAACGCAGTATTCCGATACGTCACGCGACCCGGCCCTTTATATGTCGAACCGCCCCTTTCTGCGCACCGCAGACGCACCGAGGACCACCGGACAGACCGCCCGATGCACCCCTCACTCACCGCATCCCGCCCCGAATTCCCACCCGCACCCCCACCCCGCGACCCCTCGCTCACGACGCCCACGGCCCTCCCTCACTGCATCCGCCCGCGCATCCGCATCCGCCTCATCCCCCGGCCGCACCGCACCGCATCCGCACCCGCATCCCCACCCGCATCCGCATCTCCGCACCGCCCGCACATACCCCCCACTCGCATGCCAGAGTTGTCGCATGGCCCTCCTGCACATCCGCACCGCGGTCGCCGCAGACGCCGATGCGGTCGCCGGCATCCACGTGCGGTCGTGGCAGGCGGCGTATCGCGGGCTCATCGACGCGGCGTTCCTCGATTCACTCTCGATCGCCGACCGCGCCGACACCTGGCGCGGCATCTTCGCCGCACCGCATCCGTTGACGCTCGACACCCTCGTCGCCGTGCGCGACGGCGCCCTCCTCGGCTGGACGTCATTCGGCGCAGACCGCGACGCAGACCGCGACCGCGACGCAGACCGCGACCGCGACTCAGATTGCGACCGCGACGCAGACCGCGACCCACCCCGGGACGGGGAGATCTACGGCCTCTACGCCGACCCCTCCGCGTGGTCGACGGGCGTCGGACACGCACTGCTCACGGCCGCCGAGCAGCGCCTGGTCGAGGCAGGGCACACCCGCGCCTCCCTCTGGGTGCTCGACGGCAACGACCGCGCCGATGGCTTCTACGCCCGCCACGGATGGGTCGCCGACGGCGCGACGAAGATCGAGGAGCGTCCTCAGCTCACGCTCGCCGAGCATCGCCGCGTGAAACGGCTGACCCCCGCACCGTCGACCGCCCGATCCGACCGCTGACTCCCGCGAGAGGCGCTCAGTCGAGCGCGGTCATGACGTGCTTGATGCGCGTGTAGTCGTCGAATCCGTACTGCGAGAGGTCCTTGCCGTAGCCGGAGTGCTTGAACCCGCCGTGCGGCATGTCCGAGACGAAGGGGATGTGCGTGTTGATCCACACGCAGCCGAAGTCCAGGTCGCGGGAGAACCGCATCGCGCGGGAATGATCGGTCGTCCACACCGACGATGCCAGCGCGTAGGGGACGTCGTTCGCCATCTCGAGCGCCTGCGCGTCGGTGTCGAAGGGCTGCACCGTGAGCACCGGGCCGAAGATCTCCCCCTGCACGGCCTCGTCGTCCTGATGCAGGCCCGACACGATCGTCGCCTCCCAGAAATATCCGCGGTCGCCCTGCCGTCGACCGCCCGTCTCGACCGTGGCATGCGCGGGAAGACGCTCGACGAAGCCCGACACCTGGGCGAGCTGCGCGGCACTGCTGAGCGGCCCGTACAGCACACCCTCCTCGTGCGGCCCGCCGGTCCTGGCGTGCGTGCGGGCCCGGGCGACGAGCGCGGCGACGAGCTCGTCATGACGGGAGGAATGCACCAGCACGCGCGTCGCCGCCGTGCAGTCCTGCCCCGCGTTGAAGAACGCCCCGGTGACGATGCCGTCGACGGCCTTCTCGATCGCGGCATCCGCGAACACGATCGCGGGCGCCTTGCCGCCGAGCTCGAGGTGCACGCGCTTGACGTCGTTCGCCGCCGACCGCGCCACGGCCATCCCGGCGCGCACCGACCCGGTGATCGCGACCATCTGCGGCGTCGGATGCTCGACCAGCGCCACCCCGGTGTCGCGATCGCCGAGCACGACGTTGAGCGTGCCGGCGGGCGTGTGCTTCGCCACGATCTCGGCCAGCAGCAGCGTGGTGAGCGGCGTGGACTCGGCGGGCTTGAGCACCACGGTGTTGCCCGCGGCGAGCGCCGGCCCGATCTTCCACACCGCCATGTTCAGCGGATAGTTCCAGGGGGTGACCTGTCCGATCACCCCGATGGGCTCGCGTCGGACGAAGGAGGTGTGCCCCGCGAGGTACTCCCCCGCCGCGCGCCCCTCGAGGCTGCGGGCCGCCCCGGCGAAGAAGCGCAGCTGATCGATCGACTGCATGATCTCGTCGGCGACGAGGCTCGCGCGCGGCTTGCCGGTGTCCTGCGTCTCCAGGTCCGCGAACTCCTCGGCCCTGGCGAGCATCTCGTCGGCGATGCGGAACAGCGCCAACTGCCGATCGGCCGGGGTGGTGTCGCGCCAGAGCGGGAAGGCGGCGGATGCCGCGGCGTAGGCGGCATCCACGTCATCGGTGTCGGACAGCGGCAGCGCGCCGTATTCGTCTTCCGTCACGGGGTCGACGAGCGGCAGCGTGCCGGTCCCGCGCACGGGAACGTACCGGCCGCCGACGAAGTTCTGCAGGAGATCTGTGCGCATGCCCTCATGGTAGCCACGGAGAAACGAAATCTGAAGGCCGGATCTCATTCGACAACGAAATCAGTTGCCGAACCGGCCTTCACCTGTCAATATCGACACATGAGCACGCTGAAACACCCCGCGCTGGACGACGTCTCGAAGAAGATCGTCGAACTCCTACAGGAAGACGGTCGCCGCCCCTACGCCGAGATCGGCCGCGCGGTCGGACTCAGTGAAGCCGCGGCCCGGCAGCGGGTGCAGCGGATGACGGAGGCCGGGGTGATCCAGATCGTCGCCGTGACCGACCCGATGCAGCTGGGCTTCCACCGCATGTCGATGATCGGCATCAAGGTCACCGGCGACCCGCGGGAGATCGCCGAGGAGCTCACGAAGATCCCCGAACTCGCCTACGTCGTGGTCACGCTCGGCACCTTCGACATCCTGGTCGAGGCGGTCTGCGAGGACGACGAGCACCTGATCGAGCTGATCGCCTCACGCATCCGCGCCGTTCCGGGCATCGCGCACACCGAGAGCCTGCTCTACGCGGGACTGTACAAGGACCTCTACAACTGGGGCACGCGCTGACGCGTCCCCGCGAACCGGAGTGATCATGGGAACCACCGTCTTCGAACGCCGGCGTCCGGCGCCGTCCGTCATCGACCGGTCGCTGGCCGACACCGCGCTGCGCACCTTCTGGCTCGACGACGTCGACCGGCCCGTGCACCCGCCGCTGGTCGGCGCCGCGCGCGCCGACCTCGCGATCGTCGGCGGCGGATACGCCGGACTGTGGACCGCGATCCGCGCCAAGGAGCGGCACCCCGAGCGGCGCGTCGTGCTGCTCGAGGCGTCGCGCGTCGCGTGGGCCGCCTCCGGACGCAACGGCGGATTCTGCGAGGCCAGCCTCACCCACGGGCACGAGAACGGACTGACCCGGTGGCCCGAGGAGATCGACCGCCTCGAAGAGCTGGGCCTGGAGAACCTCGACGGCATCCAGCAGACGGTCGAGCGATACGGCATGAAGGCCGACTTCGAACGCACCGGTCAGCTCGCCGTCGCCGTCGAACCCCACCAGGTCGAGTGGCTGCGCGAGGAGGAGGGGTTCCTCGATCGCGACGCCGTGCAGGCCGAGGTGCACTCCGACACCTTCCTCGCCGGCGCCTGGGAGCGCGACAGCTGCGCCCTGGTGCATCCCGCGAAGCTCGGCATGGAGCTCGCCCGCGTCGCGGTCGAGCTCGGCGTCGAGATCCACGAACACAGCCTGGTGCGCCGGATCGAGGGGGACGGGTCGTCGGCGATCACGCTCGTCACCGAGAACGGACGCCTGACCGCGGATGCCGTGGCCCTCGCCACCAACGTCTTCCCCTCGCTGCTGCGGCGCAACCGCCTGATGACCGTGCCGGTGTACGACTACGTGCTGATGACCGAGCCGCTCACGGATGAGCAGCTGACGTCGATCGGCTGGTCGAACCGTCAGGGTCTCGCCGACAGCGCCAATCAGTTCCACTACTACCGGCTGTCCTCCGACAACCGCATCCTGTTCGGCGGCTACGACGCGGTTTACCACTACGGCGGCAAGGTGCGCCCGGCGTACGAGGACCGCATCGAGAGCCACCGGCGCCTCGCCTCGCACTTCTTCACGACGTTCCCGCAGCTCGAGGGGCTGCGCTTCACGCATCGCTGGGCGGGGGCGATCGATTCGTCGAGCCGCTTCTGCGCGTTCTTCGGTACCGCCCGCACGGGGCGCGTCACCTACGCCACCGGCTTCACCGGCCTCGGCGTGGGGGCGGCCCGGTTCGCGGCCGACGTGATGCTCGACCTGCTGTCGGGCGAGGAGACCGAGCGCACCGCGCTGCGGATGGTGCGCGAGAAGCCGATCCCGTTCCCCCCGGAGCCCGCCGCATCGATCGGCGTGAACCTGGTGCGCGCCGCGATGGACCGTGCCGATCACAACGAGGGTCGGCGCAACCTCTTCCTCCGCACGCTCGACGCGGTCGGCATGGGGTTCGACTCGTGACCGGGCTCGTGTCGCGGTCGCTCGTCGCCGGAAGCGGAGTGGATGCCGCGACGCTGCCGCTCGCACACGAACCCCTCCCCGCCGAGACGGTGCTCGCCGGGGCACCGACGGCCGCCTTCACGACGCTCGTGGGCGTGGGGGCAGGTGTCGGCTCGGACGGCGGTGCCGACGGCGTCGAGATCGGCGTGTGGGAGATGACACCGGGAACGGCATCCGATGTCGAGACCGACGAGGTGTTCGTGGTGCTCGCCGGTCACGCGACGATCGCGTTCGACGATCCTGCTCTTCCCGACCTCGCGGTCGGACCCGGGTCGGTGGTGCGCCTGGCCGAGGGTCAACGCACGGTCTGGACCGTGACGGAGACGCTGCGGAAGATCTTCATCGCCTGAGCCCCGTCGAGACCTCGGCGTGCGGCATCCGCTGCTGCATCACCCGGATCGCCTCCGGATTGTCGTCGACGAGCACGGCGTCGCGGCCCAGCGCCGAGGCCACGGCTCCGGTCGTCCCGCTGCCCGCGAAGAGGTCGAGCACGCGGTCACCCGGGCGGCTCGACGCGCGGACGATGCGGCGCAGGATCCCCTCGGGCTTCTGCGTCGGGTATCCGGTCTTCTCCCGCCCGGTCGTGGGGACGATCGTGTGCCACCACACGTCGGTGGGCAGCTTCCCGCGCGCGGCCTTCTCAGGGGTGACGAGCCCCGGCGCCATGTACGGCTCGCGGTCGACCTCGTCGGAGTTGAACACGTAGTCGCGCGGATTCTTCACGTACACGAGGATCGTGTCGTGCTTGGTGGGCCAGCGGCTGCGCGACTTCGCCCCGTAGTCGTAGGCCCAGATGAGCTCGTTGAGGAACGAGTCGCGCCCGAACACGGCGTCGAGCATGACCTTGGCGTAGTGCGCCTCGCGGTAGTCCAGGTGCAGATAGAGGGTGCCGTCGTCGGCGAGCAGGCGCCAGGCCTCCTCCAGCCGCGGCATCAGGAACGCGCCGTAGTCGTCGAAGCGGTCGTCGTAGGTGCGCAGCATGCCGCGCACACGCTCGTACTGATGCCCGTGGAAGCCGTGCCGCACCTCGGTCTCCCGAGCCGGCTGTTCGGTATTCAGTCCATCTGTCGCCGATTCCGGCGTTGAAGCGCTTTCCGCCCCCGATTCGGCCGATTCTGACTGAATCGTGAACGCCTGCCCGGCGCGTGTGCGCGTGGCCGTGACGACCTGGCGCTCCTGCGTGCGGCCGGTGTTGAACGGCGGATCGAGGTAGACCAGGGTGAACGACGACGCCGGGAGGCCTGCCGCGACGACGAGGTTGTCGCCCTCGATGATCGAGACGGCGCCGATCCGCGTTCCGGGCCCGGCGTCAGCGTCGGTCACGGCACCCGGTGCAGCCACGCGTCGGTCGAGAACTTCGACTCGACCAGGGCCTCGGCGTCGGCGTACTCCTCGTCCGAGATCGCGCCGGTCTCCGCGGCGGTGAGCGAGCGGAAGGTCGCGATGAAGCGCTCGATGATCTCGTCGCGGGTGAGGCCGGTCTGGCTGCGCAGCGGATCGACGCGCTTGGCCGCGGAGGTCGTGCCCTTGTCGCTGAGCTTCTCGCGCCCGATGCGCAGCACCTCCGTCATGACCTGACCGTCGAGATCGTACGACAGCGAGGCGTGGTGCAGCACCCCTCCGTTGGCGAGGCGCTTCTGCGCGGCGCCGCCGATCTTGCCCGAAGGGCTCGCGATGTCGTTGAGCGGCTGGTAGGTCGCGTCGATGCCCAGCGAGCGCAGCGCCTGCAGCACCCAGTCGTCGAGGAACGCGTAGGAGTCGGCGAAGGTCATCCCCTGCACGAGGGAGGCCGGCACGTACAGCGAGTACGTGATGATCTGCCCCGCGGGGATCAGCATCGCCCCGCCGCCGGAGATGCGGCGGACGACGTCGAAGCCGTGGCGCGCGGCGCCCTCGGGGTCGACCTCGTTGCGGTACGACTGGAACGAGCCGATCACGACCGCCGAGCCGTCCCATTCCCAGATACGGAGGGTCGGACGCCGACGCCCCTCCCCGACGCGCGAGGTCAGCACCTCGTCGAGGGCGAGGTTCATCTGCGGGGACACCGCCTTGTCGTGCACGATCTCCCAGTCGAAGTCGCGCCAGCCCGGCGCCGTCACGAGCGCCCGACGCACCGTGGTGCCGACCGCTTCCGGCGTGAAGCCGAGCAGCTGCGCCCCCTCGGGGAGCGCCCGGCGGACGACCGTCGCGATGGCCGAGGCGTCGGTCTCGACGGGCAGCCCGTTGACCGCGTCGTTGATCGCGTCGAGCGCGGTGTCGGGCTCGAGGAAGAAGTCTCCCGCCAAGCGGAACTGCGCGATCCGTCCGTCCTCGACCTCCAGGTCGACGACGACGAGCTTTCCCCCTGGAACCTTGAATTCTCCGTGCACGAGTCCAGCTTAAGGCGCGCCCCCGCCGGGTGGGCGGCTCCGCGTGTCAGCGCCCCAGCAGGACCGCGCGCTCCCCCGCCCTGATCGGCACCGAGAAGCGGTTCCCGGCCGGCGGCAGGGGGCAGATGAACTGGTCCGAGAAGGCGCACGGCGGCAGGTAGGCGCGGTTGAAGTCGACCACCGCCGTCCCGTCGGGCGCGGGCTCCTCCACCGGCAGGAAGCGGAACCGGTAGGTCTCGTGGCCGTTCGTGCCGTCGCCGAAGACGGCGCGCAGCACGCCTTGGGAGTTGCGCGTCACGGTCAGCTGCTGCTCTCGTCCCCGGAGCGTGAAGTGCAGCCGCCCCGCGATCGGGGTGTCGTGCGCGCGTCCGTCCACCGAGGTGAACGTGATCGCCTCGTCGGGGGCCGGCGCGAAGCGTGCGGGCAGTCGCCAGCCCTCCTCCGGCCGGTAGGCGTCGATCCCGCTGAACCGCTCGCGCTGGGGCCGGGCCGGATTGAACACCCGCAGCGCCACATTCTCGTCACGCGGGAAGACCCGCAGCTCCCGCCGGCCGAGGCGCAGCGTGTCGGCGCCGCGCAGGGCGACGCTCGCGCCCTCGAGTCCGAGCTCGGTGCCGTGGATGCCGCCGTCGTCGGCGCGCGCCCAGAGCCCGGGGATGCCGTCGACCGCCGAGGGGATCGTGATCAGCCAGTTCGTCGACTCGAGCGATGCCGGACCGTACTCGGCACCCGCGTAGCGCTCCCGAGACGCGTGCCACTCGCGCCAGTCGTCCTCGAAGCCCATCGGCGCTGCTCCTCCCCCCGGGGGCGCGCTCGCCGGTGCGACGCGCCTCACCCGACTGTCCACGGAATGTCGCTGCCGAATCTACGTCGGCGGCCGAGACCGGGATCGGCGGGGTGTCACATGCCTTTACGCGGCGTAACGCCGCGACATATCGCGCGCAGGCGGAGTCAGCGCGGTGCCGGGTCAGCGCGCGGGGAAGTGCTTGTCGAGCCAGGCCAGCACGTCGGCGCGCACCTCGTCCTGCTGCAGTTCGTGGAAGATCTCGTGGCGGGCATCCGGGTACACGAGCGTCGTGATGTCGCTGAGCCGCGACCGCGTGCGGTACTCCTCCGCGAGCTTGTGCACGCTGCGCGGCCCGCCCACCGGATCGTCGCGGCCGACCAGCAGCAGCAGCGGGAGGTCCTCCCCATCGCGCGCGGCGCGCAGGTCCTTGCGCGGGCGGCCGTAGAGCTTCGCGGCCTCGACCGGTCCGAACAGCTTGAGCAGCGGCACGTCGGTGGTGAGCGGGTCCTCGTCGAACTGCTTCCAGACCTCGGGGTCACGACTGAGCCATTCGAGCCCGGTCGCATCGGGTGCCGCCCAGCGCGCGTTCAGCGGGGCGGCGTTGAGGGAACCGGGCAGGCGCAGCGCGGAGCCGGAGAGGACCACGGCATCCCAGGCGTCCGGGTGATCGTTGACGAGCATCTGCGCGAGGAAGGAGCCCCACGAGTGCCCGAGCAGCACGAGCGGGAGGTCGGGGTTCTCGTCGCGGATGATGCCGGTGAGCTGCCACACGGCATCCTTCGCGGCGGTCAGGCCGCCCTTGCCGAGGCGGCCGAGACCGGCGGGACCGTCATGCTGCCGGATGCCGGTGCGGCCGTGCCCGCGGTGATCGTCGGCGTACACGTGGAAGCCGGCGCCGGTGAGGGCGCCGATCAGGGCCCCGTAGCGGCCGGCGTGCTCCCCCACGCCGTGCAGCAGCTGCACGACACCGCGGGGGGTGCCGGTGGCGGGGTGCACGTCGTAGACGATGGCGATGCCGTGGGAATCGGTGAACTCGCGGGTATCCGTCACGCTCCGAGCCTAGCGACGGATGTCGGGACCGGCTACAGACCGAGCGCCGCGCGGACCGCGCGCGCGGTGTCGAGATCGGTGACCTCGTGGCCACCGACGCCGTCGGCGGCCGACCCCATCCGCACGCCGCCCTGTGCGGGCACCGTGCGCTTGGCGGAGAAGTGCAGGGCGTCGATCCCGGTCGCGGCCAGCGCCGACGCCGAGGCGGCATCCACTCCGCTGCCCGCCATGATCTCGATCGCACCGTCGGATGCGACGACCAGGGCGCGCAGCGTGTCGATGCCGTCGATCGCGACCGAGGCGCCGCCGGAGGTGAGCACGCGGCGCAGGCCCAGCTCGCGCGCCGCGGTGAGGGCGGCGACGGGGTCGGGGGTGACGTCGATCGCGCGGTGCAGCGTGACGGATGCGCCCTCGGCGGCATCGCGCAGGCGGCTCATCGCCTCCGTGTCGAGGCGTCCGTCCGCATCGAGGGCGCCGATCACGACACCGTGGGCGCCCGCCTCGATCGCCCGACGCACATCGCGCGCAGAGACCGCGATCTCGTCGGCGTCGTAGTGGAAGCCCCCGGCGCGGGGCCGGATCAGCACGTGCACCTCGGGACCGCCGTCGCCCGCGGCATCGAGGGCGAGTTCGAGCGTGGCGGGCGAGGGCGTCACTCCGCCCAGGGCGAGAGCGGAGGCGAGTTCGACGCGGGCGGCACCGACCGCGGCGGCGACACGCACGCCGGCGGGGTCCTGCACGGCGAGTTCGAGGGCGAGGGTCCGGGTCATCCGTCCATTCTGCCCGAGTGCGATCATCGGATCGGCAGCGTCCGGATCTCCAGCATCGCCGCGAACCGCGCGTCCGGATCATCGAGGTCGACGCCGCCCACCTCGGCGACCCGGCGCAGCCGATAACGGAACGTGTTCGGGTGCACGAAGCACGCGGCGGCCGCCGCGGTGACATCGCCGAACCGGTCGAGCCACGCGGTGAGCGTGTCGATCAGATGCGCGTCGTTGCGGGCGTCGTACTCGATCAGGCGGGCGAGCACCCCGGAGGCCACGTCGCCGCGGGAGCTGCGCAGATCCCGCAGATCCAGCAGCAGCGAGGCGGTCTCGACATCGCCGATGCGGGCGACGCTGCGCCGGCCTATGTCGCCGCCGCGAGGGGGGTCGTCGACCCCCGCCCCGGACCCGCGTTCGAGCACGACCCGGAGAGCGCGCTGGGCCTCGGCGCGGGAGCGCGCGATCTCGGCGACGGTCGTGGCGGGTCGCCCGACGCCGATCACCGCGGGGATGCGGTCGCCGACCCGGTGCAGGAAGTCTTCGGCGAGGCCGACCGAGCGCTCCTCGGCGGCCGCATCGGCGACGGGGAGGATGCCGTAGACGGTGTCGCCGACCAGGGCCACCGCGGCGCCCTGCTGCACCGCGGAGAGGTGCAGCGCCAGCGCATCGGTGAGGCGCTCGCGCTCGGCGATGGAGTCGTGCTCCGTGCCGTCGCCGCCGCGCGGCGCGAGAGCCGCAGCGGTCACCCACACCCGGCGACCGGACAGGCCGAGGCGGTTCAGCGCGTCCTGCGCGTCGGCGCCGCCGTTGACACCGGCGCCGTTGACCGCACGGCTGACGAGCTCGGCGCGCAGGCGGCGCTGGGCGTCGGCGCCGGCACGGATGCGCAGCAGATGCAGCGCGACCAGCTTCGTGGCATCGCGGAGGGTCGCGGAACGCTCCTCGGTGAGCGGACCGTCCATCGCGGCCCAGATCGAGCCGAGCACCTCGTCGCCGGCGCGCACGGCGATCGCGACACGCTGCGTCGACACGCCCTCGCCGAGCGCCACCGGGTCGACCAGCACCGGGGCGTCGTCGCGGTACAGCGCCCGGAAGACTCCCATCTCGGTCAGCGTGCGGGCGTAGCGATCCGGTACCTGCCGGCCGATGATGGTCTCGACGCGCGAGGGATCGGCGCGCTCCTGCCCGCCCGAGAAGGCGAGGACCCGCGACGAGCGGTCCTCGATCGTCACGGGGGCGTCGAGCAGCGCGGCGATCGCGTTGGCGACGGCGAACAGGTCGCCCGACGACACCCCGCCGAGCGACTCGGCCGGGGTCTGCCCGACGTCGTCCTCCGCGAGCAGCGAGCGCAGCAACGCGGCGAGCTGCGTCCACGTCGCCCCGCGTGCGAGGTTGAGGATCGCGATCCCGGCCCGGTCGGCCGCCTCGCGCACGGCCTCCGGCAGCTCGGTCGACGCCCGCACCACCACCGCGACCGCGTCGCGGCTCCCGGCCTCGGTCACGAGTGCGGCGAGCGCATCCGCATCCTGCATCGCCACCGCGAGCACGACGGCGTTCTGCGGATACACGGGTTCGTCGACGGGATCGTGGATCACGACCCCGCCGATGTGCTGGTCCACGTCGATGCGGCCGTACGCGACCTCGAGCAGCGTCACCCCGAGATCGTCGAAGACGCGTCCCCAGCTCGATCGCGACAGCGGGCTCATACCGGCGAGCCTAATGTCCCATCGGCCGCTGTCACATCGGCAGCCATTCGGTCCAGGTCGTGAGCTCGTCGAGGATCTCCGGGATGGGCGCGACGCCGAGACCTGGCCCCTGCGGCACCGCGAGCGCGCCGTCGTGCATCACGAACGGCTCGGTCAGGTCGACCCGGTAGAAGCGGTCGCTGGCCGACACGTCGCCGGGCAGCGTGAAACCGGGGAGTGCGGCGAGCGCGATGTTGGCGGCGCGCCCGAGGCCCGACTCGACCATGCCTCCGCACCAGACGGGCACGCCCTGCGCCACCGCGAGGTCATGGATGCGACGGGCCTCCAGGTAGCCGCCGACGCGGCCGGGCTTGATGTTGATGACGCTCGTGGCGCCGAGACGGATCGCCGCCGCGGCGGTCTGCGCCGAGGTGATCGACTCGTCGAGGCAGATCGGGGTGCGCAGCAGCTTCGCGAGGTCGGCGTGACCTGCGATGTCCTCCTCCTCCAGCGGCTGCTCGATCAGGAGGAGTCCGAAGTCGTCGAGCCGGGCGAGGTGCTGCGCGTCGCGCAGCGTGTAGGCCGTGTTCGCGTCGACCTGCAGCAGCACGTCGTCGCCGAAGCGCTCGCGCACCGCGCGCACCACCTCGACATCCCAGCCGGGTTCGATCTTCAGCTTGATGCGCACGTACCCCTCGGAGAGGTAGCCGTCGACAGCATCCAGCAGCCGCGGGATCTCGTCCATGATGCCGACCGACACCCCGCACGGCACGGTGTCGTGCACCGCGCCGAGCTCACGGGCGAACGATCGACCCTCGGCGCGGAGCTCGGCGTCGAGCACAGCCGTCTCGATCGCGGCCTTCGCCATCCGGTGCCCCTTGAACGGCCTCAGCACCTCGCCGATCATGTGCGCCCCGGCGAGCTCGACGCCGGTCAGCGCGGGGAGGAGGAATCGGCGCAGCACGTCGACCGCCCCGTCGGTGTACTCGGGCGAGTAGCGCGGATCGGGCAGCGTCACGCACTCCCCCCACCCTTCGACGCCGTCGACCACGGCGCGCACCAGCAGGATGTCCTTCTCGGTCTGCGTGCTGAACGATGTGCGGAACGGCGACACCAGCGGCATGGCCACCCGTCGCAGCTCGATCCCGTCGATTCTCACGGCGTCCTCTTCTCCGGTCGGATGATGTAACCCTCGCTGCGGTCGAATCCGACGATGCGGCCGCCGGCCTCGAGGGCGCGGGTGAGCTCCTCGCGCACGCGGAGACGCCAGCGCTGCGCCTCCGCCCGGTCCTCTCGGCGGATCCTCTCGATGTCGGCCGGCACCGCGACGGTGAGATCGCCCGGCATCCGCTCTGCCGTGGGCAGCGGCGTGCCGCCCGCACGGAGCGAGACCTCGGTGTCGCGCAGCTCCCAGCGGATCAGCAGCCGATCGGTCTCGTCACCGGTGTTCACGCCGTCGGCCATCGGCCCGTAGAAGTCCGAGAGGTACTCCTGCGGACGCGCGCCCAGCTTCGTGATGTTGAAGTGCGCGTTGCGGGCGACCAGCGGGTCGAAGGTCCACTCGATCGCCTCGACCCCCCGGTTGAGGGCCCAGGCGCGCTGATGCTGCTTCAGCGCGAAGCCGACCGAGTGCCCGGCATGCGCCGCCGAGATGCCGGCGATGTGGCTGTACAGCGCGTGGCGACCGGGATCGGCATGGAACGCGATCGCGACGCCGACCAGCTCGTCACCGGCGAAGGCGCCGCCGATGTAGTTGCCTGCCTTGCTGAGCGCGCGCAGCAGCTCGGGCGGGACGACCGGATTCTCGGGTGAGCGCTGCCAGATCCGCGACAGCAGGTCGATCGCCGAGCCGTAGTCGGCGACGGTCGAGAGCTCCCGGATGGTCACCCCGGATGCCGCGGCTGCCCGCTCCGCGTCGTGCACCGCCGTCGTGGCGTCGGCGTCGTCGCGCGTCAGTTCTGCCATGGCCCGTCCGTTCTCGATATCTCCGCCGCCATATCGGCCAGCAGTCGCGTGCGCGGAAGGATCTCCGCCACGATCGCGTGTTCGTCGTCGGCGTGCGCCCCGCCCCCGACGGCCCCCACACCGTCGAGGGTGGGCACCCCGGCGCCGGCCGTGAAATTGCCGTCGCTCCCCCCG
Source organism: Microbacterium sp. TW_SC_2 (assembly GCF_055361165.1). Lineage (NCBI taxonomy): Bacteria > Bacillati > Actinomycetota > Actinomycetes > Micrococcales > Microbacteriaceae > Microbacterium > Microbacterium sp. TW_SC_2. The sequence goes on from NZ_CM143952.1 coordinate 2,848,223, forward strand.
CCGACCGCGACGGCCGCCACCTCGGCGAGTCCGTACGGCGCCCCGAGCCGCCGGGCGAGGTCGACCAGCGGCTGCGACATCTCGCGCGCCAGCGGCGGACGGTTGATGCCGCCGTGCACCTCGATGACCGCTCCGGGAACGGGTGAGGCGGAGGCGCGCAGCGCCCGGTCCACCCGCTCCAGCTCGGCGGCCGACCAGGCCCGCACGTCGATGGACAGTCGCGCCTCCGCGGGCACCGTGTTGCCGGTCGTCCCCGATGACGCGGAGGTCGCCGTCACGGTCGTCCCGGCATCCGGGTCGCCCAGACCGGTCGCGAGCAGCACCAGGTGCGCGAGCGCCACCGTGGCGTTGACGCCCTTCTCGGGTTCGAGGCCGGCATGAGCCGCCCTCCCCTGCACCGCGATCTCGTACATCGAGACGCCCTTGCGGGCCGCCTTCCATGCACCGCCGTCGGCCGAGGCCTCCGGCACGAGCGCCGCCGACGCCCCCCGCGCGGTCTCCTCGATCAGTGCCCGCGAGCGTGTCGACCCGGTCTCCTCGTCGCCGGTCACCAGCAGCGTCACCCCGTCACGGTCCTCGAGCGACGCGACCGCATGCAGCGCCATCGCGAGGCCCGTCTTCATGTCGAACGAGCCGGGACCGCGGAGCACGCCGTCGACGATCCCGTAGGGCAGCCGCTCGATCGTGCCGAGCGGCCACACCGTGTCGTGATGCGCGAGCAGCAGCACCCGCGTGGCCGCGCCGAAGCGCCACCGCAGGTGGGTGCATCCGTCGATGACGATCCGCTCCGGCGCGGTGCCGAGCAGCTCGGCGCCGACCTCGGCGACGAGATCGGCCGAGCGCGCGACCGCGCCCGGGTCGGCCGAGGGGGACTCGCACTCGATCAGCCGACGGATGGTGGCGATGATCGCCGCCTCCGTGAGCGTCTCGGTGGTGAGCGGCAGCGAGGGACTCATGCGCCGGTCGACACCTTCGGCGTCGCGCGCGCCCCGAAGTGCAGGTAGTCCTCACCCGTCGGCAGCGTGTAGAACGTCGCCGTCATCCAGGTCTGCGTGCCGGGGGCGCGCAGGGCGAAGACGCCGTCGCTGAACGGGGTGAGCGGGTACTCGTCGACCGGGTCGGGCTCGAGCTCGGCGAGGGGGCCGAGCACGGTCGTGCGCAGCACGGGTCCGTCGGGGCCCGCGAACACCTCGGCCCGCACGGATGCGCGCTCGTAGGTGCCGACGTACGGCGTGATGTCGACGTCGACCGGCTCGGCGGGCGGCTGCACGGACTCCTGCATCCGCACGTCCGACAGCTCGGCGAAGATCTCGCGGTAGAGGTCCTCGTACAGGTCGCGCGTGTGCCCGCCGTTGGTGAGCAGCGTCACCGCGACACCCGATTCCGGATGCACCCGCAGGAACGCCGCCTGCCCGATCGTGTTGCCGTCGTGCCCGTAGAGGCGCGCGCCGTTCCAGTCGAAGCGGATCCAGCCGAGCCCCCACGAGTCGCCGAGCACGTGCTTGTCGGGCACCTCGGCCTGGAACGCCTGCATCTCGGCGACCGTGTGCTCGCTGAGCAGTCGTGTGCCGTCCGCCGCGACGCCGCCGGCCAGGTGCAGGCGTGCGAAGGCGAGCACGTCCTCGGCGCGGGCGGTGATGAGGCCGGCCGGGCCCAGCGACCGCGGCAGCGCCCACACCGGGGCGACCACGCTCTCGTCGCCGACATCGACGTGACCGACCGCGGCGGAGTGCAGGATCGCCTCCTCCGGGAGCGTCACGGTATGCGTCAGGCCGAGCGGCGTGAAGATCAGCTCGCGCATCGCCTCGTCCCATACGCTGCCGGTGGCCTGCTCGATGATGCGCCCGAGCAGCGAGAACCCGGAGTTGCAGTACGACCAGGTCGCCCCCAGCGGATGGTTCTGACCGATCTCGGGGAACAGCGCCGTGTACTTCTCGAGCGTGTCGTCGCCGCGTCCGGTGTCGGTGAAGACGTCGCCGTCGATGCCGCTCGTGTGGGTGAGCAGGTGACGCACGGTCACTCCGGCGGTGAGCTCGTCGTTCACCAGGCGCACGCCGGCAAGGATCTCCCGCACCGGGGTGTCGAGGGTGAAGGCCCCCTGCTCGATGAGCCGCATGATCGCGGTCGCGGTCCACACCTTCGAGATCGAGCCGATCTGGAACAGCGAGTCGGTGAGCACCGTGCCCGACGCCGCGGGCAGGCTGCGGTTCAGCGTGCCGGTGGCCACCGTGACGACGTCGTCGCGGCCTCCGTCGGCGTCGTGGCGGAGGATGCCGAGCTGCGCGCCCGGCACCCCGTGCAGAGCGGCGAGGGCATCGAGGCGGTGCTGCCAGTGCGCGGCGTCGATGGCCGCGGGCCGTGCACCGGCGGTGCTGCCCGCGAAGCGCTCGACCCACTCCACGATGCGGCGGGCGTAGTCGACGCGATGGCTCGGGGCTCCCAGCAGCGGGAAGACGTGGCTGCCGCCCGGGTAGATGACGAGCTCGGTCGGGACCTCGCGCTCCCGCAGGGCGTAGTGCCACTGCTGCGCCTGATGAACGGGGCACCGCAGATCCTTCTCGCCGTGCAGCACCAGGGTCGGCGTCGTGACGTTCTCGACGTGCGAGTACGGCGACATCGCGCTCAGGCGTTCCCGCCCCTCGGACTGCCACGGCAGGATGCCGATCTCGAACAGGCTGAGCAGGTGCGCATCGTCGCTCGTGCCGCCCATGCTGAACAGGTCGGCCACGATCCCGCCCGTGACGGCCGCGGCGAAGCGGTCGTCGTGACCGGTGAGGTACGCCGACATGTAGCCGCCGTAGCTGTAGCCCGCGACCGCGAGGCGCGCGGGATCCGCGGTACCCTCGGCGACGAGCTCGTCGACCGGCTCGAGGAAGTCCTTCGCGTCGGCTGTGCCCCAGGCGCCGTTGACGCCCTTCCAGAACTCCTCGCCGTAGCCGTCGCTGCCACGCGGGTTGATCATGACGATCGTCCAGCCGTCGGCGGCGAGCTGCTGGTGGTAGACGTGCATCTCGTCGACCGCGCCGTTCCAGGAGTTGTGCGGTCCGCCGTGCACGTCGACCAGCAGCGGGGTGGGCCCCGAGGCCGCCGGGTCGCGGACGATCCATCCCTGCACCACGGTGCCGTCGCTGATCGTGAAGTCGCGGCTCTCCCGCACGAAGAGCTCGACGCCCTCGGGGGCCGCACCGTGCGCGGTGAGCGTGGTGGCGTCGCCGCCTGTGAGGTCGAGCCGCAGGATCTCGCCGAACGAGGTGGGCGTCGACAGGGCGACGGCGGCGACGTCGCCCGCGACGGAGAGCCCGCTGACCACCTCGTCGGTGCCGCCGTGCACGTGGCGCGGTGTACCGCCGCCGACCGGCACCGCGTACAGGTGGGTGGCGCCGCGGTCGCGGATCGCGAAGAGCACGTCGCCCGAGGCGGTCACCTGCGGCAGCGCGCCGGGGTAGGCGGGCGCACCGGGCATCACGTTGCGGTCGAGGCTCGCAGCGAGGTCCGTCACATGGTTCGAGCCGAGGTCGGCGCGGAAGAGGCTCGCGTGCCCGTCGGGGTCGCCGTTCCAGCCCACCACGAGCAGGCTCTCGCCGTCGGGCGTGAACGAGACGGTGCCCGCGAAGCCCTCGGCGAAGGCGAGCACGCGCGAACGGGCGGCAGGATCCGCCGGGTCGAGCGCGTGCACCGCCGAGCGGAAGCCGAGGTCGTCGCCGCCGCGGGGACGGGCGACGTAGGCGAGGGTCGATCCGTCGGGCGACCAGGCCGGGCTGCCGACGCCGGCGACGCCGTCGGTGAGGCGACGCACCTGCCCGTCGGCGAGGTCGAGGACGTGCAGCTGCGCGCTCACACCGCGGGTGAACCAGGCGCCGTCGACGAGGTAGTCGATGCCCGCGGTCGTGATCGGCGCGTGCTCGCGCTCGGCGCGCTGCGCGTCCGTCTCGACGGCATCCGAGGGAGTCGACAGCGGGACGACGGATGCCGTGAACGCGATCTTCGTGGCGTCGGGGCTCCACACCGGGGAGCCGGCGCCGAGCGGCAGCGTGGTGCGCTGCTGGGGCTCCCCGCCGGCGAGGGGCAACGTCCAGAGCTGACCGTCGCGCAGGAACGCGACGTGGGCACCGTCGGGCGAGAACGCCGGGCTCGCGTCGGAGGTGCCGCGGGTCAGCGCGCGGGTGGCGCCGTCCTCGGCGATCCACAGCGCGCTGGTGTTCTCGTCGGCGGCGGCATCCGTCCCTCCGAGCACGTACACGACGCGATCGCCGGCCGGCGACAGCGCCGGCTGGCTCGGAACGGTCAGAGCGAGGGCGTCGTCGATGCTCATTCTGCGGGTCATGGGGACTCCTTCGGTTGCGGCGCTCGTGGCGCCGGATCGTGCGGTCACGGGACGTACTCGATGGGTCGCGGGATCGCGGCGAGCAGCTCCTGCGTGTAGGCATCCTGCGGGTCATCGAGCACGGCGCTCGTCGGGCCCTGCTCGACGACGCGGCCGTCGCGCATCACGGCCATCTGCGAGGCCACGTAGCGCACGACCGCGAGGTTGTGCGAGATGAACAGCATCGAGAAGCCGAGCTCCGCCTGCAGTTCGCGCAGCAGGTTCAGGATCGCCCCCTGGATGAGCACGTCGAGCGCGGAGGTGATCTCGTCGGCGATCAGCACCCGCGGTCGTCCGGCCAGCGCCCGGGCGATCGCGATGCGCTGCCGCTGGCCTCCCGAGAAGCGGGACGGCCGCGAACCGGCCTGGGCGGGGTCGAGGTGCACGAGCTCGAGCAGCCGTGCCGCCTCCGCGTCGCGGGCTCGCCGCGTCAGGCCGGACGGCATCATCTCGGCGATGCTCGCGCCCACCGGCATCCGCGGGTCGAGCGAGGAATACGGATCCTGGAAGACCATCTGCAGCGGCCGCGGTCCGCGGCGCGGAATCGGTGCGCCGTCGAGCAGGATGCGGCCCGCGTGCAGCGGCACGAGTCCCACGGCGGCCCGGGCGAGCGTCGACTTGCCCGAACCCGACTCGCCGACCACGCCCGTCACGCCGCCGTCGGGCACGAGGATCGACACCCGATCCACAGCCGTCATCGCGCCGCGGCCGACGCCGTAGCGCACCGAGACGTCGTCGAAGAGGAGTTCGCTCATCGGCTCCCCACCTCCTGGTGGTCGTGATCGTGATCGTGGGCGTCGGCCGCACCGGCCGCGCGCTCTTCCTCGGCCGCGACGGTCGCGAGCGTCGCGAGCGGACGGTCGAGAGCGGTGGCCATGTGCGGCACGGCCGCGAGCAGCGCCCTGGTGTACGGATGCTGCGCCGACGACAGGTCGGAGGCGTCGAGCTCCTCGACGATCACGCCGGAGCGCATCACGAGCACCCGGTCGCACAGCTCGGCGACGACGGAGATGTCATGGCTGATGAAGAGGATCGACGCGCCGTCCTCGTCGCGGATGTCCCGCAGCAGATCGAGCACCTGACTCTGCACGGTCACATCGAGCGCCGTCGTCGGCTCGTCGGCGATGATCAGCCGCGGCGACACCATCAGCCCCATCCCGATCATGGCGCGCTGGCGCATCCCGCCCGAGAACTCGTACGGGTACTGACGGATCCGGCGCTTCGGGGCGTTGATCCGCACCGCCGCGAGGCGATCCGCCGCGCGCTCGAGGGCCTGGCGACGGCGGAGCCCCGCGTGCTCGGTGGCGACCTCGGCGAGCTGGTCGCCCATGCGCATCGTCGGGTTGAACGACGACATCGGGTCCTGGAACACCATGGCCATCGAGGTTCCGAGCAGGCGGCGGAGCCGCGCCTTGCCGGCCGCCTGCAGGTCGACCCCGAGGAAGCGGAGGGTCGATGCCTCGACGCGGCCGGGCGCGGTGACCAGCTGCGCGACGGCGAGCGCGGTCATCGACTTGCCCGACCCCGATTCCCCGACGATCCCGACGATCTCGCCCTGGTGGACGGTGAGATCGATGCCGCGCACGGCGTGCACGACGCCGCCCGTGGCGCTCGCGAAGTCGACACGCAGGTCCTCGACCTCGAGCACCGGGCCGCCGTCTGCCGGCTGCGCGACGGCTGCCGCGGCATCCGTCGCGACGCGCGTCCGGCGCAGACGGCGCACGCGTGCCGGCCCGCTCAGGAGCACGTCGTCCGACAGGCCGAGGCTGCGTGCGGCGGATTCTCCGGTCAGGTTGAACGCCAAGCCCGCGATCACGACCGCGAGGCCGGGAGCGAGGGCGGCCGACGGGTTCGAGTAGATGCCGCGCAGACCGTCCATCATGAGACGACCCCAGTCGTACTCGGGCGGCTGCACGCCGAGACCGAGGAACGAGAGCCCCGCGAAAGCGAGCAGCGCGCCGCCGGCGCCGATCGTGGCGTTCACGATGAGCGGTTCGCCGATGTTCGGGAGCACGTGGCGGAAGAGCACGCGGAACCGGCCGATGCCGCCGACCCTGGCGGCCGACACGAAGTCGCGCGCCTCGATCCCCGCGATGAGGTTCTGGCAGAGCCGCGCGAACGACGGGGCTCCCGCGAGGCCGAGGGCGAACACGGCCGCCGTCGCCGTGCTGCCGAAGATCGCGGCGAAGAACAGGGCCAGCAGCAGGCCGGGGAAGGCGACCGCGATCCCCGTGAACCAGGTGACGGCCCGCCCCAGGTAGCGGCCCAGCAGCAACGGCGCGACGCCGAGGATGAGACCAGCCCCGACGGCGACGAGCGTCGCGAGCAGGGCCAGCACGATCGAGAGCCGCGTGGCGACGACGGTGCGGAGCAGCAGGTCGCGGCCGAGGTTGTCGGTCCCGATCAGATGCTCGGCCGAGGGACCGGCGAGCAGGTCACCGGTGTCGGTCGTGTCCGCCTGCTCTCCCCAGAGCAGGGGCGCGACGATCGCCGTCGCCACGACGAGGGCGAGCAGCGCGAGCGCCGTCGCCCCGAGCGGCGTGCGCAGCATGGTCCCGAGTGTGCACCTCATGCGGAGGCCGCCGTCGACTGCGGGTCGAGCACGGCGAGCGCGGCATCCACCAGCGTGTTCACCAGCAGCACTCCCACGCCGTACACGAGCACGGTCCCCTGCACGAGGGGGTAGTCCTTGGTCTGGATCGAGCTGACGATCGTGCTGCCGAGCCCCGGCCACGCGAAGACCGTCTCGACCAGCACCGTGCCGGCGACGAGTCCGCTCAGCAGCAGGCCGCTGAGGGTGAGCGTCGCGGTCACGGCGTTCGGCAGCACGTGCCGCAGGTTGATGCGCGGTGTGCGCAGGCGCTTGGCGTGGGCCGTCCGCACGAAGTCGGCCTCGAGCACCGTGAGGGCCTCGATCCGCAGGATCCGCGCGAGGATCGCCGCCGGCCCGATCGCGAGGGCGAGCACCGGGAGGATGTAGGACATCGGCCCTTCCCTGCCGGCCACCGGCAACCATCCCAGTTGCACGCCGAACACCGCCACGAGGGCGACGGCGAGCAGGAAGTCGGGGATCGATCCGAGCACGACGCTCGACGAGCTGAAGCCGACCTCGAGGCCGCGCGCCCGGCCCCGCTGCGTCGCCACGGCCACCGCCATGCCGAGGGGCAGGGCGATGAGCAGGGCCAGCGCGAAGGCGAGGACCGCGAGGAGCAGGGTGGCCGGCAGCCGCTGGGCGATGGTCTGGGCGACCGGGAGCTGCGATCCGATCGAGATCCCCATGTCGCCGGTGAACACGCCGCGGAGGTAGTCGACGTACTGCTGCCAGATCGGGTCGTTCAGTCCCAGGGACTCCCTCCGGGCCTCGACCACGGCGGCCGGGGCCGTCGGGCCGAGGGCCGACCGGATCGGATCCCCCGGCACGAGGTGGATCATCAGGAAGGATGCCGTGATCAGGATCCACAGCGAGACGAGCAGTCGCCCGGTGCGACGGATCGCGAAGCGCAGCCAGCGATGGTCGCCGACGCGCTGCTCGTCCTCCGCGATGCGGGTCGTCACCGTGGTCATGTCGTCGATCCGATCCGTGGCTCCTGCGGCACCGGGGCTCAGCCGACCAGGCGCACGCTGGTGGGCTCGATCACGCCGAGCCACTCGAATTCGGCGCCGTTGCCGAACATGTAGATGGTGGCGTTCGCGAACGGCACCATGTCGGATGCCGCGAACAGGGCCTTCTCGGCCTCTTCCCACGTGCCGCACCCCTCGCTCCCGTTCAGCTGCGATGCCTCGGTGACGGCGGCGGTGTAGTCGTCGTTCTGGATGGCCGAGAAGTTCGACCCCTCGGGCGGAACCGCTCCGCTGACGAAGCCGATCGCCTGATCCGGGCTGCTCACGCTCAGGGTCAGCCAGCTGATGTCCCACGCGCCGGTGCTGAAGGTCGCCTCGAGCAGCGCGCTCTCGTCCTGCTGCTTGCCGTCGACCTCGGCGCCGATCTCGTCCCACGCCGCGAGCGCGAGCTCGGCGGCCGCGGCGGCCGCGGCCCCCAGGCTGTTCTCGTAGAGGAAGGTCAGGCTGAGCCGGGTGCCGTCCTTCTCGCGCACGCCGTCGGCGCCGCGCACCCATCCGGCCTCGTCGAGCGTGGCGTTCGCCGCATCCACGTCGAACTCGGGAAGCGAGCCCGAGATCGCGTCGTAGGTGCACACGGTCGGCTCCACGACGGCGAGCGCGGTGGCCCGTCCGCCCTTGCCGGCGGTGAGGACGTTCGCGAGTTCGTCGAGGTCGACCGCCTGCGTGAGCGCCTTGCGGACGGCGGGGTCGCTGGTCGGGTGCCCCTCGGCGTGGTTGTACCACTGCTCGCCCGCGATGGCCGTGGCCTCCCGCTGGAACAGACCGGCGCCGATCGCCCGGTCGGCGTCGGGTCCGGTGAGCTGCGCCGCGTTGGCCTCTCCGGAGAGGAGCAGGTTCGCCGCGGTCGTGCCGTCGGAGACGACGCGCACGGTGACCTTCGCCGGGATGCCGGGCTCGTCGACCGTGGCGCCGCCCGGTCCCCAGGCGTAGTCCTCGCGGAGCTCGTAGGTGTAGTGATCGCTCGGCACGGCCTCGGTCAGCACGTACGGGCCGGTGCCGTCGGTGCCCGCCGCGAGGCCGTCACGATCGGTCAGAGAGCTGCCGCAGACCATCGGCAGTCCGCCGAGGCCGAGCAGCAGGAACGGCGCCGGGCTGGCGAGCGTCATCGTGACCGTGTCGCCCTCGGCGACGCTGGTGACTCCCACCGGCAGGAAGGCGCCGAGGAAGCCGCTCTCGTTGGCTGGGTCGGAGATCCAGTTCAGGTTGTCCGCGGCCGTCTGCGCCGTGAAGTCGCTGCCGTCGCCGCACGTGATGCCCTCGTTGATCGTCAGGGTCGCGGTCGTTCCGTCGACGTTCCATTCGGAGGCGAGCTGGCTGCGCACCTCGCCGTCGGCGTCGATGCTCACGAGGGTGTCGTAGGCGAGCTTGCTGATGTCGAACAGCGCGCTGCCCGCCGAGAGCTGCGGGTCGAGGTTCCCCGGGTCGGAGCCGAGGAGCGTCGTGAACGTGCCGCCCGCGACCGGATCGCCTCCGCCGCCTCCTCCCCCCTCTGTTCCGCAGGCGACGAGCAGGGATGCGAGAGCGGTCACGGTGACGACGGCGGTGACGGCGGTGCGTTTCGGTGTCATGACGTTCCTTCTGGCAGGGGGATCGGGTGCGCGGGAGGCGGGACGCGACGTGACGGCGTCCGGACGGTCATCGTGTTCGCGGAACGGCGCGACCGAAGTGGATGTAGGACGCGCGCCCGTCGGACGCGGGATCGAGGAAGGCGAGCACGAGGTGCATGCCGCTCTTGCGCTCGCGCAGGATGAGCGATCCGTCTTCGAACCAAGCGAGCTCGTCGGTCGACGGCTGCGCCCCGAGGGCGAGGAGTTCGGGCTTCGGGCGCTGCTCCAGCCACAGGCGTCCCTCGTCGTCCTGCGACACCTCCATCTCCATCGTGGAGTTGGAGTAGACGCCGAGATACCCGTCCACGGCGCGGGGCGTCGTGGACGCTGCGGATGCCGCCGGCGGGGTCGGCGCGGGCGGAAGGCCCTCGCCGGTCAGATCGCGCAGGAGCGCATCGGCGACGTCGTGGAAGAGTCCGGCGCCGTCTCCGCCGTTGGTGAGCAGCACCACCGCGACGCCGGCATCCGGCGCGATCCGGAGGAACGACGACTGGCCGACGGTGTTGCCGTCGTGGCCGAACAGCGGATTCTCCCCGTCGCGGTCGATCTCCCAGCCGAGTCCCCAGGCCGCGCCCATGCCGGCCAGCCGCGGCAGTCGCACCGCCGCGGTGCGCATGGTCGTCGCGGCGTCACGGGAGAGGAGGGCGCTCTCGCCGTCCTCCCCGTCGGTCGACGACGCATCCGCGGCCTGCAGGTGCGCGCGCGCGAAGACCGCGAGATCGCGGGCCGACATCGCGAGCATGGAGCCTGCGGGTTCGTTCGACCGCGCCATGGCCCAGAACGGCGCCGGCTGCGGCTCCCCGCCGTCTTCGGCGTCGAGGTGCCCGACGGCGACGCGGTGCAGGATGGCCTCGTAGGGGCTCGGCGAGACCGTCGCCAGTCCGAGCGGCGTCGCGATGCGGGCGAGCAGCGCCTCTTCCCAGGTCGTCTCCCGCAGGAGCTCGATCATGCGGCCGAGGAGCACGTAGCCGGCGTTGCTGTACGAGAAGAGCGCGCCGGGCGGGAAGGTCTGCACCGCGTCCGCGAGCAGCGCGATGTACTTCTCGACGGCGTCGTCGCCGCGTCCGGTGTCGGTGAAGATGTCGCCCTCGAAGCCCGACCGGTGGCTGAGCAGCTGACGCACGGTGATGGCCGCGGCGGCCGTCTCGTCCCCGACCGCGAACTCCGGCACGTAACGGCGGATCGGCGCATCGAGGTCGACGAGCCCCTCGTCGACCAGTTGCATCACCATCGTCGCGGTCCACACCTTGGTGATCGATCCGATCTGGAAGACCGAATCGACCGTGGCCTCGACGCGGGTCGCGGTGCTGAGCAGACCCACGGCATGCTCGACGATCTCTCCGTCGATCACCACCGCGACCGAGGCGGCGGGCACGCCGCGCTTCCGGGCTTGCGATCCGAGCGTGGAGTGCAGGAGTTCACCGACCTGAGAGGGGCTGTGCATGCCCTCACTCTAGGCATCGACATCCGCCCTCTCCCTGGTCGGATTCGACGGATCGACACCGGTGCGTTCGTCGGATCGGACAATCCGGCATATCGGCCGGAAAGATTAGATAGGCTAACTAAACAATGTCTGCGTCTGAAGAGTCTCTCCACCTGACCGCCACAGACCTCCGCATGGCCACGTTCCGGATGGCCCGCCGCCTGCGATGCGTGCGCGCCACCGACTCGATGAGCGATGCCCAGCTCGCGGTGCTCGCCGAGCTGCGCGCCAACGGTCGCCGCACGATCACCACGCTCGCCGAACGCCAACGCGTGACCGCGCCGTCGATGACGAACATCGTCAACGGCCTCGAGGAGCAGGGCTTCGTCGACCGCACGCCCGACGAGGACGACCGGCGGCGCGTGCAGGTCGACATCACCGACGCCGGCACCGAGATCGTCGTCGAGACCATCCGTCGTCGCGACGAGCTCCTGGCCGACATGCTCCGTGAGGTCGACTACACCGAGGAAGAACTCGCCACCCTGCGCGAGGCCAGCGCCCTGATGCGACGGGCGGTGGAACGATGAGCGCCATGTTCCGTTCGTTCGCGAACATCAACTACCGCATCTGGTTCGCCGGCGCCCTGGTCTCCAACGTCGGCGGCTGGATGCAGGCCACGGCCCAGGACTGGGTCGTCCTCACCGAGCTCACCGACAACGACGCCACCGCGATGGGCATCACGATGGCGCTGCAGTTCGGCCCTCCGCTGGTGCTCGTGAGCCTCACCGGCCTGGTCGCGGACCGCTTCGACCGGCGCCGCATCCTGATGGTGACCCAGTCGGCGCTGCTCGGACTCGCGATCGCGGTCGGCGTCCTGCTGCTGAACGGTCTGATGACCCTGCCGATGATGTTCGGCTTCGCGCTCGGATTCGGTGTGGTGAACGCCTTCGACGCTCCGGCACGGCAGGCCTTCGTCTCCGACATGGTGTCATCCGGCGACACCTCCAACGCGGTCGCGCTGAACTCGGCATCCTTCAACCTCGCGCGCATGATCGGGCCCGCCGTGGGTGGCCTGCTGATCGTCGCGATCGGCTCCGGATGGGTGTTCATCGTGAACGCCGCGACCTTCCTGGCCATGATCCTGGCGCTGCTGATGCTGCACCGCGAGCTGCTCGCCCCCCGCCTGAAGAACCGCAGCCGCGGCGGACTGGCCGCCGGGTTCCGGTACGTCTGGGGGCGGAGCGATCTGCGCGTGGTCTTCGTCACCGTGTTCCTGATCGGCGCCTTCGGCATGAACTTCCCGATCTTCGCCTCGACCATGGCGATCGAGTTCGGCGCCGGTGCCGACGGCTACGGCGTGCTCAGCTCGATCCTCGCGATCGGCTCGCTCGCGGGCGCGCTGCTGGCCGCACGCCGCGACCGCGCCCGGGTGCGCGTGGTGATCTTCGCCGCCGGCGGCTTCGGTGTCGCCGCGTTCGTGTCGTCCGCGATGCCGAGCTACGCCTCGTACGCCGTGACGCTGATGTTCACCGGATTCATGATCGTGACCCTGTTGACCACCGCGAACGGCTACGTGCAGATGACCACCGACCCGGCCCTGCGCGGACGGGTGCTCGCGCTGTACATGGCGGTCATCATGGGATCGACCCCGGTCGGCGCCCCGATCGCCGGATGGGTGGCCGACGCCTTCGGCCCCCGCACCGCCATCATGCTCGGCGGAACGGCCGGGCTCGTCGCCTGTGCGATCGGGGCGATCTGGGTGTTCTCGTCCGGACGCCTGCACCGGCATGAGAACCGGCGCTTCCTGCTCACCATGGACGAGACGCGTCCGCTGAGCATCATCGACGAGGTTGATCCGGTCGAGTTCAGCGATGAGGCCGCGGTCACCACGCCGATCCGGTCGGCGAAACCTCAGGACTGAGCCGCGCGTCCGGCGCCGCGTGGCACGCCCCTGTCAAGGGCCTGCGCGGCGGGTGGGAGCGGGCGTAGTCTCACTCCCATGGACGAGAACACGACACCCCACCCGCAGGATCCGGCCGAGGGCGCGACGGGCGCCGACGGCTCCGAAGGAAGCGACCCCCAGGGCGCGAGCCAGGGCGGCGCGATCCAGGGCGACAGCTCGCACGGCGACTCCCCGCACGGCGCGATCCAGGGCGACAGCTCGGAGGGTCACGCCACGAACGGCGCGATCCAGGGCGACGCGAACCGCGACGGCGAGGCCCCCGCACCGCTGGGCGGTGACGAGCACACCGAGGATCAGCTGCAGGCCGACAACCCCGCCGAGGAGGAGACGCTGAAGCTTCTCGACCCCGACAACGCTCCCGGCTAGTCTCCCCTCGCCTTCCCCTGCCCTCCCCGCCGAACGGCCCCTTTCTGTTCGACCGGCCCCCTTGTAGACGCATTTAAAGGGGTGGTTCGATCACAAAGGGGTGGCTCGGCGGGCAGTCCGTCAAGCAGGCAGGGTGGGGCGCGTCAGGCGGACAGGACGAGCTTGAGCTGCTCGACGGCCCAGTCGAGTTCTGTCGCGCGGATCACGAGCGGCGGAGCGATGCGGATCGTCTGGCCGTGCGTGTCCTTCACGAGCACGCCGCGCGCGAGGAGCTTCTCCGCGATCTCGCGGCCGGTGCCGCGTGCCGGGTCGATGTCGACTCCGGCCCACAGGCCGGCGATGCGCACCTCGGTCACCCCGTGGCCGATGAGCGACCGCAACTGCGGCTCGAGGTGCTCCCCGAGCGCACGGGCGCGCTCCTGGAACTCCCCCGACTCGAGCATCTCGACCACGCGCAGACCCACGGCCGCGGCGAGCGGGTTGCCGCCGAACGTCGAGCCGTGCTCGCCCGGACGGATGACCCCCAGCACATCGGCGTTCCCGACGACGGCGGAGACGGGCAGGATGCCGCCACCGAGCGCCTTGCCCAGCAGGTACAGATCGGGCACGACGCCCTCGCGGTCGCACGCGAACGTCTCGCCGACGCGGCCGAGTCCCGACTGGATCTCGTCCGCGATGAACAGCACGTTCTTCTCGTCGCAGATCTCGCGGATGCGGCGCAGGTACCCCTCGGGCGGGATCACCACGCCCGCCTCGCCCTGGATCGGCTCGACGAGCACCGCGGCCGTGTCCTCCGTGATGGCGGCGGCGATGGCCTCCGCATCACCGTAGGGGACCACGTCGAAGCCCGGCGTGTACGGACCGAAGTCGTCACGCGCCGAGTCGTCGTCGCTGAAGCTGACGATCGTGGTGGTGCGTCCGTGGAAGTTGCCCGCCGCCACGACGATGCGCGCGCGGCCCTCCGCGATGCCCTTGACCCGGTAGCCCCAGGCGCGGGCCACCTTGATCCCGGTCTCGACGGCTTCCGCCCCGGTGTTCATCGGCAGCACGAGGTCCTTGCCGGCGAGCCCGGCGAGAGCGGCGGCGAACGGCTCGAGCCGATCGCTGTCGAACGCGCGGCTGATGAGTGCGACCCGACCCAGCTGCTCGGTCAGGGCGGCGACGAGAGCCGGATGCCGGTGGCCGAAGTTCACGGCCGAGTACGCCGCGAGCAGGTCGAGGTAGCGCTTGCCCTCGACGTCGGTGACCCACGCGCCCTCGCCCCGGGCGATCGTCACGGGCAGCGGGTGGTAGTTGTGGGCGACGTGCCCCGCGTCTTGCTGCGCTCCCTCAGGAACCACCGCTCCCGTCGTCGTCACTTCGCACCGCGCAGCTCGAGCGTGCAGCACTTGATGCCGCCGCCGCCGAGCAGCAGCTCGGACAGGTCGATCATGATCGGGTTGTAACCGCGCTCGCGCAGCTGCTTCTCGAAGCCCGTCGCGCGCGGCGAGATCACCACGTTGTAGCCGTCGCTGGCGGAGTTCAGCCCGAACACCGAGCCGTCCTCATCCGACACCAGGATGGCGTCGGGGAAGCGCTCCTCCAGCACGGCGCGGCTGGCGTCGTCGAAGGCACCGGGGAGGTAGGCGATGTTGGCGCGCTCGGGGCCGCCGTTCTCCACGCCCTGCACCGGGTCGAGTACCGCGATCGCGGTGTCGAGGTGGTAGAACCGCGGGTCGACGAGGTTCAGCGACACGACCTCGCGGCCGAAGATCTCCCCCACCTCGCGGTGGCTGTCGCCGGTGGAGCGGAACCCGGTGCCGGCGAGGATCACGTCGCCGACGAGCAGGAAGTCGCCCTCGCCCTCGTTGACCTCTTCGGGGATGACGGTGTCGTAGCCGGCGGCGCGGAACCAGTCGGCGAACGCGGGGGCCTCGCCCGCACGCTGCTCGAAGCGGAACTTCGGCACGTAGGCGCGGCCGTCGATCAGGAAGCCGCCGTTGGCCGTGTAGACCATGTCGGGGTAGTCGGCGAGCGGCTCGATGAGCTCGACCTCGTGACCCAGCTCGAGGTAGAGGTCGTGGAGCTTCTGCCACTGGGCGACGGCCCGGGCGGTGTCGGTCGGCTTGGCCGGCTCCATCCACGGGTTGATGGAGTAGTTCACCGTGAAGTGCGCGGGGCTGCACATCAGGTAGCGCCGGTGGTGCGCGGTGCGCGGTGCGGCCGCGACCGCGGTCTCCGGTGTGGTCATCGTGTTTTCGAACGACATGGATGCTCCTCGGAACAGGACGCGGCGGACGCTGTCCAGGGGCCCGACGGTCCTTCGACCCGCAGCTCTCGAGGAGCGGGTGGCGAGGAAGATGCGCTCCGGGCACGCCAGATCCCATTGTGTCATCCGCTGCCTGTGGCCCGCCAGAGCGCGCGCCCGGGTCCCGGCATCCGACTCATCCCGCGCGGACCACGATCTTGCCGACCGTGTGACCCGCTTCGAGGTGGGCGAGGGCGGCGGATGCCTCGGCGAAGGGGTGTTCGCGCTCGATCACCGGTCGCAGCGATCCGGCCGCCACGAGCGCGAGCAGCTCGCGCACGATCTCCGGCTTCGCGGCGGCCGCGAGCGGACGGATGCGCCGGGCCGAGCCGACCGACAGGACGGCGGCCTTGAGCATCCGCGGGAGGGGGCCGAGCACGGGTCCGCCGTCGCCCGACACCAGCACCACCGTCCCGCCCGCCCGCACCAGGCGCTGCAGCGGACGCAAGGGCAGGCCGCCGACCACGTCGATCACGGCGTCGAAGTGCGCGGCGGGGAGGGCGTCGAGCGGGCTCGTGCGGTGGTCGAGCACCCGCGCGGCACCGAGCTCCTCGACCAGGGCGCGGTTGCGCTCCCCGCAGGTCGCCCACACCTCGGCACCGCGGAGGGCGGCGAGCTGCACCGCGAAGGTGCCCACTCCGCCCGAGGCGCCGATCACGAGCACGCGCGGCGGACGGTCGGCAGCATCGGCAGCGTCGACAGCGGCGACGCGGGCGAGGTCGAGCGCCTGCCAGGCGGTTCCTCCCGCGATCGGCAGGCACGCGGCGTCCACGACCGACACCGACTCGGGGCGACGGGCGAGTCGCGCGGCCGGGGCCACGGCGAACGGGGCGAGTCCGCCACCGCCCGGCAGCTCGACGACGACCTCGTCGCCGACCGCGGCATCCGTCACGTCCTGGCCCAGGGCGATCACGCGCCCCGCGACATCCATACCGCGCACCGGGTTCTTCGGCTTCGTGAGTCCGAACACCGGACGCACGAGCAGCGGATCGCCGAGCATCAGCCGCACGTCGCCGGCGTTGAGGGCGGTGGCGTGCACCTGCAGCAGCACCTCGCCGCGACCGGGCGTCGGGATCGGGCTCTCGGCGAGCGCGGCACCGGCGGCCGGCCCGTAGCGCGCGTTCTGCCAGGCGGTCATCGTGGGGGTCGTGTGCGTGGTCATGTCAGTGCTCCGGGTAGGTGAAGAGGTCGTCCAGCCCGACGCCGAAGGCCCGGGCGATCTGGAAGGCGAGTTCGAGCGTCGGAGAGTACTTCTCCTGCTCGATCGCGAGAAGCGTCTGGCGGGTCACGCCGACGGTGCGGGCGAGCTCGGCCTGGGTGAGGCCGGCGGCTTCGCGGTGCGCGCGGATGCTGTTGGAGACCCGGGTGGGCTTGACCATCAGACCAGTCCTCGGCGGTAGGCGATCACACGGGCGACGCTGCCGACGACCGCCGAAACCGCGAAGCCGGCGAACATCGTGTGCGCGATCCAGAAGAGGTCGGCACCGAGCGCGCAGAGCACGATCACCCCGATCCCGGCGATCGCGACGAAGGCCTGCTCGACGCGGGCGCCCATCCGGCTGATGTCGCGGTCGCGGATGTCGGAGCGACCGGTGCCCTCGGGGTCCCGGGCGTGCGCGATCAGCCCCCAGACGATGCTGGCGAGGATCGTGACCACGATGCCCAGGCCGATGGTCCACAGCATGAGCGGGAACCAGTCGACCTCGGTGGGGGATCCTCCGCCCGCCTGCTGCAGCACGATCGTGACGTAGGTCGTGATCGCGATGATGCTGACGACGAGACCCGTCCAGACGTTGCGCTCCTCGTAGGCCACGGCATCCTCCTGATGTAAAAGATTGTTGACATCAGGAGGCTAGCCCGCCACCCCGGCGCGTGTCAAGAATCTTTTACATCCGATGCCGGGGTCAGATCACGTCGCGGAAGGTCGGATCGGGATTGCCGAATCGGTGCGCCGTGATCGCGATCGCCTGCTCGTGCACGAACGGCAGGAGCTCGATGCGCCCGGCCGCCGTCACCTCGCCGTCGTACACCGCGAGATCGGGATCGCCCTCGACGGCCGCCGCGAGCGCGGAAGCGAGAGCGGCCACGGCGGCACGAGGGCCGACCAGCCGCACCCGGCCCGCACGGGGCGTCGGAGCGACGTCTCCCTCCGCGGGCGCGGGACGCGGGGTCATCCGCCGGGTCCACTCCTCGTCGCTCTCCAGGAACACGGGGGCATCGAGGTCGCCGAGCGCGTGACGCACGGCCGCCGGCATCCCGACCGGAGAGGACAGCGTGAATCCGGCCCCCGAGCGCACGGCCGCGATCACGATGCGCAACAGGTCCTGCAGCGCGGCATCCGCCGTCGCCCGGATCTCGACCGGCACCGGGCGGTAGCGGAACAGGTTGCGCTCGACCGTCAGGTGCGACACGTCGCGCACCTGCCCGAACTCGCGCCCCCAGGCGAGGGCGTCCGACAGCGCCGCCTGGCGCAGCCACTCGAACGCCTCGAAGTCGAGCGAGGGCTGCGCCGATTCGATCAGCCCGGTGATGCGGGAGTCGAGTCCGCGCAGGTGCAGCGTGCTCGAGGTGGCCGCTCCCGGCTGCGCGTGCCAGGATCCCAGACCGATCAGGTAATTCGGGCCGCCGGCCTTCGCTCCGGGACCGACCGCCGAGCGCTTCCAGCCGCCGAAGGGCTGACGCTGCACGATCGCTCCCGTGATGCCGCGATTGACGTAGAGGTTGCCCGCCTGCACGCGGTCGAGCCACAGCGACAGGTCGTCGGGGTTCTGGGTGTGCAGCCCCGCCGTCAGCCCGTAGGCGACCGCGTTCTGCATCTCGATCGCGCGCGCCAGCGTCGGCGCATGCATGACCCCGAGCACCGGGCCGAAGAACTCCTCGAGGTGGAAGCGCGATCCCGGCTGCACGTTCACGCGCACCCCGGGGCGCCACAGCCGTCCGCTCGGGTCGTCGGTCGACACCGCCGGCTCGATCAGCCACTGCTCGTCGCCCTCGAGCTCGGTCAGCGCCCAGGCGAGCTTGCCCTGCGGCTTCTCGATCACCGGCCCGACCTCGGCGAGCGGGTCGGTGGGCCAGCCGACGTGCAGGGAGCGCACGGCATCCGCCAACTGGCGGGCGAACCGCTGCGAGCGACCCACGGGACCCACCAGGATCGCGAGCGATGCCGCGGAGCACTTCTGCCCCGCATGGCTGAAGGCGCTCTTGACGAGGTCGGCCGCGGCGAGATCCAGATCCGCCGAGGGCATGATCACGATCGCGTTCTTGCCGCTCGTCTCGGCGAGCAGCGGAAGCTCCGGACGCCAGGACCGGAACAGCGCCGCGGTGTCCCAGGAGCCGGTGAGGATGACCCGGTCGACGGCGTCGTGCGTGATGAGGGACCGACCGAGCGCGTCCTCGTCGATGTCGATCAGGGCCAGCACGTCTCGCGGCACCCCGACCTGCCACAGCGCCTCGGCGATCACCGCGGCGCACCGACGCGCCTGCGGGGCGGGCGTGAACACCACACCGGAGCCCGCGGCGAGCGCGGCGAGCACCCCGCCGGCCGGGATCGCGAGCGGGAAGTTCCACGGCGGGGAGACGACGGTCACCCGCGCCGGCACGAAGGTCGCCCCCGAGATCGCGTCGAGCTCGCGGGCCTTGGCGGCGTAGTAGCGGGCGAAGTCGACCGCTTCGCTGACCTCGACGTCGGCCTCCGCGAACACCTTGCCCGTCTCGGATGCCGCCACCTCGATCAGCTCGCCGCGACGCGATTCCAGTGCGGCGGCCGCGCGCAGCAGCACCTCGGCGCGCTCGGTCGCCGGCCGGGACCCCCATGCGGCGGCCGCTTCCTGCACCTGGCGCACGGTGCGGTCGAGGGTCTCGGCGTCATCGATGCGCGCCTGCGCGAGCGTGTCGTCGCCGGCCGTCGAGTCCGCGATGCGGGCCCGCACCGACGCCGCCCACTCCCGGTTCGCGGGCAGCGCGGGGTCGCTGTCAGCCGTGTTCGTGAATCCGGGGGCGCCGCCGGTGTCGGCATCCCACTCGCGCGGGGAGTACACGGCGGTCTCGAGGAACGCCTCGCCGCCGTCGTGGGTGTCGGTGCCGTCGGAGCCCCGGGAGATGCCGAGCACGGCCTTCGTGAGCTCGATCTCGGGATCAGGGGCGGCGGGCATCGGGCGCACGGACTCGTGCACCGGGGCGAGCCGGTCCTGGGTGCGGCGGGGTCCGCGCCACAGGCTCTCCTCGGACGAGCGGTCCAGCGCGTCGAGGAAGCGGTCCCGCTCGCGCACGAAGAGCGACTCGTCGGTGTCGAGGTGGAAGGCGGCGGAGAGGAAGTTCTCCGCCGAGGCGTTCTCCTCCAGTCTCCGCACGAGGTAGCTGATCGCGACGTCGAACTCGGCCGGTGCCACGACCGGCACGTAGAGCAGCACCGGGCCGACCTCGCGGGCCACCGCCTGCACCTGTCCCTGCGCCATCCCCAGCAGCATCTCGAACTCGACGGCGTCGCGCACGCCCCGCACGCCGGCCAGGAGCCAGGCGTACGCGATGCCGAACAGGTTGTGTCCGGCCACCCCGATGTGCACCGACCGGGTGTTCTCGGGGCGCAGCGCCCAATCCAGGCAGCGCAGGTAGTTCGCGTCGGTGTCGAGCTTGGTGTCGTAGGTCGCCGGGGTCCAGCCTTGCAGGCGCGCCTCGACGTTCTCCATCGCCAGGTTCGCGCCCTTCACCAGACGCACCTTGATCGGCGCGCCGCCGTGCTGCCAGCGCTCCCCGGCCCACGCGGTCAGCTCCTGCAGCGCCGGCAGGGCGTCCGGCAGGTAGGCCTGCAGCACGATCCCGGCGGACAGCCCCTGCAGCCGCGGGTCTTCCAGCAGCCGGGTGAACACCGCGATCGTGAGGTCGAGATCGCGGTACTCCTCCATGTCGAGATTGATGAAGGTCTGCGCACCGGTGCTCGGCGAGGGGGTGGCCGCCGTCAGGTACAACGGCAGCAGGCGCTCCACGACCCGGTCGACGACCTCGTCGAACGCCCACATCGAGATGTGGCTGATGATCGCCGAGACCTTCACCGAGACGTAGTCGACGTCGTCGCGTCGGATCAGCTCGTGGATGCCGTCGAGCCGGCGCTGCGCCTCGGCCTCCCCCAGCACGGCCTCGCCGAGCAGGTTGAGGTTGAGTCGTGAGCCGGAGCTGCGGATCCTCTCGATCGCCGGCCCCAGCTTCGCCGGACGCGCGTCGACGACGAGGTGTCCGACCATCTCGCGCAGCATCCGCCGGGCGATGGGCACGACGGGGCTGGGCAGGATCGGGGCCATACCGCCGCCGATCCGCACGGCGCCGCGCAGGTACCAGGGCAGGAACTCGGGCACGATCGGCGCGATCCGGTGCAGCTGCGACGCCGCCGCGCTCAGACTCTCCGGCCGCATCACCCCGTCGACGAAGCCGAGCGTGAAGGGCAGTCCGTTCGCGTCCTGCAGCACATCGGCCAGTCGCCGCGCCGCGGGATCGACCTCCACGGCCGCCGCCTCGGTCACCCAGCGACGGGCGAGCTCCACCGCGCGATCGGCGAGGGGGGGCGGATGCCACGGCATCCGTCGGGGAAGACGACGACTCGGACATGGCCTCAGCCTAGGACTCAGGCGCCGCGCAGCCCGGAGCCTCGCCCGTGGCGGCGGGCGGCGGGCGGCGGGCGGCGGGCGGCGGGCGCTGTCGCAGGACCGGCGGCGGGGCGCGTGCCGATCAGGGCCAGACGCTCGGCGCGGGGATGCGCACGGGAGGCAGGGCGGATGCCGCGGCCCAGTCGTGCACCCAGGCGTCGATCTCCGGCACGCCCTCCGGCTTCCCGACGGCGGCGAACAGCTCCTCGTGGCTGACCGTGCCTCCGGTGCGGCGCAGCATCCGGGCCCGCACGATCGCCCGGGCGTAGACCTCGCCCTTGACGACCGCGCGATGCTCGAGGAACAGCGCCTTGTCGTCGTGACCGATGAAACGCGACTGCACCTCGAAACGCTGCCAGAGCTGCAGCGACTTGCGGAACGTGACGGTCTCGCTCGAGACGACGGCGTACCAGCCCTGCGCGTCCATGGCGTCGAAGAGGCCGGTGCGGATCAGCAGATCCCAGCGGCCGAGGTCGAACAGCGACAGGTAGCGGCCGTTGTTCATGTGGCGCAGCAGATCGATGTCGCTGGGCAGGGTCGTCAGGCGGATGCCGCCGACCGCGGTCGGATCGAGCGTCCGGCCGCGGCGCACACGGAGTCGAGCACGGAGAATCACCAGGAGGGTGCGCCAGATCACGTTCACGAGGATCGATCGTAGCCAGCGGTGCATGGAAGTCGTACTTCGTTGTGCGAATCCTCCATCGCCTGCGCGGGGTGTGCGCGGGGCATTCCCTCGATTTCCGGATCGCTCATGCCGCGCGTAGAGTCGCGGTCATGAGCGCCGAAGCCCAGCCAGAAGTCATCGTCCGCCCGGTCCGTGATGTGGATGCCGAGGCTCTCGGTCGCGTGCACGCCCAGTGCTGGCACGAGACGTACGACCACCTCATCAGCAAGGCGGCGCTCGAGAACGTGTCGCCCCGCCGGATGGCCGAGCTGTGGACGCACTGGGCCTCGCAGGGTCCGGACTTCAAGATGATCGCCGCGCTCGTCGACGGCGAGATCGTCGGCTTCGCCGGCTCCGGCCCGGCGCGCGACAAGGATGCCCCGGCGTTCCGCGAGCTCTACTTCATCTATCTGCTCGACGCGCTGCACGGTGTCGGCATCGGCCAGAAGCTCTTCGACGCCACCGTCGAGAAGGACGAGCCGCTGTACCTCTGGGTCGCCGAGGACAACCCGCGCGCCCACCGCTTCTACACGCGCAACGGCTTCACGCTCGACGGCGCGACGCACACCGAGCCCTTCCTCGGAGAGACGCTGACCGAGGTCCGCTTCACCCGCTGACGCGCGCTCCCCCTCGTCACGACGTGGCCGAGCCACCCCCTTCTGTGCGACCGGCCCCTTTGTAGACGCATTTACAGGGGCCGCTCGCACGAAAAGGGGTGGTTCGGCGAAGAGCGGTTCGGGTCAGCGGGCGGAGACGTTGCCGAACGCCTTCGCGATCGGCGCGATCACGAGCGGGCGGTCGGCGAACCACCCGGCGGCGATCACGACCATCGAGGCCACGAACACCCAGAAGCCGGTCCAGGTGACGGCATCCTGCGACGCATACATGTGATTGAGGTTGCGCAGGAACCCGGTCAGCATCACCAGCGCGACGTGGGCGATGATGAACGCCACGAAGTACAGCATGATCGGGAAGTGCAGCGCCCGCGCCCATTCCACCGGGTACGCCTTCGAGAGGCGCTCGGCCTTCTTCGGCCACATCCCCGACATGCGGAAGCCGGTGATCGCGGCGAGCGGGGCGGCGATGAAGACCGTCGCGAAGTACGCGAGCTGCTGCAGGCTGTTGTAGTTGTTCCACCCGTTCTCATGCGGCCAGTCGAACGACACGTATTGGAGGGCAGCCGAGAGCGCGTTCGGGAACACCTCCCAGCTCGTCGGCACGATGCGCACCCAGTGGCCGGTGACGATCAGCAGCACCACGAAGATCACGCCGTTCACGAGCCACAGGATGTCGAGCGCCTGATGGAACCACAGCGTGAGGCTGATCTTGCCCTTGGGGTTGTTCCGCGGAGTCCAGAACGCGGTCGGCCGCTTCTCGGTGCGCACCCGGAGTCCGGTCCGGATGATCAGCACCATCAGGAACACGTTGAAGAAGTGCTGCCACCCGATCCACGGCGCGAACCCGGGCTCGACCGCGAGAGGCGACTCGTACTCACCGGGGAAGGTCGCGAGGAAGTCCTGCATGAACGGGAGGCTGAGCAGGGTCCGGACGAGCGCGACCGCCGCCGCGGCGAGGATGCCGAGGGCCGCGGCGCCGAAGAGCCCCGCGATCGCCTGCGGCCACGTCGGGCGACGGCGGGGGGAAGCCGCGACCGGTGTCACGCGCCGCGGCGCCCGGCCGTCCCAGACCGTGCGCGGGGTGCGCAGCGGGGTGTGCAGGTCGGGGCCGAGGAGCGCGACCGGGGCCGGGGCCGCAGCGGGGGCCACGTCGCGGCTCGCGTCCGCGGACGCCGACGGTTCGGATGCCGCAGCCGGTGCCGCGGTGGCGGACGCAGTGGCGGATGCCGTGGCGGATGCAGTGGCGGAGTCTGCGTCGAGCGATGCGGCGTGCTCCGCGGTCGGCGCGGCGGGGTCGTGCTCCGGCTGCGCCGCGGGACGCGGCACGGTGTCCGCGGGTGGCCAGGGGGCGCCGCCGACCGTGCGGGGCAGGCCGCGTCGAAGCGTCGCGGGTGCCGCAGCATCCGTCGACGTGATCGTCGGCGCCGCGGCGTTCGCCGCGACCGCCGCGGGGAGCACGTCCGAGGAGCCTGCAACCGGGGAATCGGTGTCCGGGGAGCCGGGGGTCGACGTACTCCGCGCCGATGCTGACTCCGACGCCGCGCCGGCGATCGACTCCGACGCTGCCGGGGCCGACGCGGGTGGCGTCTCCGCAGCTGCCCCGGGCGCCGCGGCCGACGGCGGCCACGGCTCTCCTCCCGCGACCCGCGGGAGTCCGCGGCGCATCCGGAGACCCGTCGTCGCGCGGTCCGCCGAGGCGCGGGTCGCGGGAGCGTCGGTCGCTGGAGCGCGGGTCGCCGGGGCATCGCTCGCCGCGGCTTCCGCCATACCCAGGACCGCCGCCGACGCGTCCTCCGCTTCCGGGACCGACGCCGATGCCGATGCCGACGCCGACGCCGATGCCGATGCCGACGCGACGGGTGCATCTGCGGCGATCACGCCTGCGTCCGCCGACTCCGCATCCGCCTCCAGACCCGTACCCGCATCCGCGATCTCCGTCGCGGGCGGCCAGGGTTCCCCGCCGGCGACACGCGGCAGTCCGCGCCGCAGCATCCGCGTCGCCATGGCTACTTCTTCCGCGCCTCGAGCGCGGCGATGACCTGCGGGACGATCGTGAACAGATCGCCGACGATGCCGAAATCGGCCACGTCGAAGATCGGCGCCTCCGCGTCCTTGTTGATCGCGACGATGTTCTTCGCCGTCTGCATGCCGGCGCGGTGCTGGATCGCCCCGGATATGCCGAGAGCGACATACAGCTGCGGCGACACCGAGACACCGGTCTGTCCCACCTGGTGCGACTGCGGGATGTATCCGGCATCCACGGCCGCGCGCGAGGCGCCGACGGCGGCGCCGAGCGCATCCGCGAGCTCCTCGACGAGCACGAACTTCTCCTTCGACGCCAGCCCGCGCCCGCCCGAGACGACCCGCGTCGCTCCGCGCAGCTCGGGTCGCGACGAGGTGACCTCGACGGCTTCGACCGGACCGGCCGTCGCGGCGACAGCCCCCGACGGGGTGACCTCGAGTGCGACGACCTCGGGCTCCGCGACGGCCTCGGCGCGCGCATCGACGGCCCCCTGGCGCACCGTGATGACGGGGACGCCGAAGGTGGGCGCGGAATCGACGAGATACGCACCGCCGTAGACGGAGTGGTGGGCGACGACGCCCTCGTCATCGCGGGACACGCCGATCGCGTCGACCGACAGCGCGCTGCGGATGCGCACCGCGAGCCGACCGGCCGCATCACGGCCCGCGATCGAGTTGGAGATCAGGACGGCGTCGGGGCGGACGCGCTCAATCGCGGCCTGCAGCGCATCCACGACCGGCACGGTGAGGGTGGAAGCGTCCCCTTCGGCGGTGAGCACCAGGGCGGCACCGGCCGCAGCCGCCTGGGCCGCGGCATCCGCAGAGCCGCCGACGATCAGGGCGACCGGCGAACCGACCCCGGACGCGGCGCCGAGCAGCCCCGCGGTGCTGCTCGCGACGTTCCCCGCAGGGTCGACGTCGAGGAGGACGAGGATCGGGTTCTCGGGAGCGGACATCTCACACCAGCCTGTTCTGCACGAGGTAGTCGACGAGTTGTGCGGCGGCGTCGCCGTCATCGGTGATCTTGACGCCGGCAGCCCGCGGAGGCTTCGCGGCCACCGAGGTCATGATCGTGCGGGGGGCGACCGCCGGGTCCGCCGAGACCTCGAGATCCGCCAGCGACAGCACTTCGAGCGGCTTCTTCTTGGCGGCCATGATGCCCTTGAAGTTGGGGAACCGGGCATCCGGCAGCGCCTCGGTGATCGAGATCACGGCGGGCAGCGGGGCCGAGACGGTCTGCGATCCGGCATCCGCCGCGCGCGTGCCCGAGACGGTGTCGGCCGTGATCTCCACCGACGACAGCGCCGTCGCCTGCGCGTATCCGAGGTGCTCGGCGAGCATCGCCGGCATGACACCGCCCGAGCCGTCGGTCGACAGGTTGCCGGTGATGACGAGGTCGGGCGCGGCACGGCGGATCGCGGCGGCGAGCACCTCGGCCGTCAGACCGAGGTCGGCGCCGGCGAGCTGCTCGTCGGCGATGTGCACCGCGGATGCCGCACCGATCGCGAGCGCCCGCCGCACGGTCGCGGTCGAGGTCTCCGGCGCCATCGAGAGGGCGACCACCTCGGTGCCCTCGTTCTTGTCGGCGTGGCTCAGCGCGACCTCGAGCGCACGCTCGGTGATCTCATCCAGCACCAGGTCTCCGGCGCCGCGCTCGGCCAGACCGGTCTCGAGGTTCAGGGTGCGATCACCGTAGGTGTCCGGCACCTCTTTGACCAGGACGAAGATCTTCATCGATTGCTCCTCACGACTGCGTCGATTCTACTCCTGCGGGACTCAGTTCCACCCGCCGCGCGACTCGGATTCACCCGCGTCCGGCATCCCGGCACGCGCGTCGCCCCGCCGAGGCGTCTCGCCACCACTACCGTAGAGGAGTGGTCCGACCCCGCCCGCTCCCCGTGGATCCGCTCGCCGAGGCGAAGCGGCAGTGGCTCGCGCACGGATGGACGGATGCCGCCGACGGCATGACCGTCGTCACCTCGGTGATGCGGGCCCAGCAACTGCTGCTCGCACGCGTGGATGCCGCGCTCAAACCGTTCGCGCTGAGCTTCGCCCGCTACGAGATGCTGCGGCTGCTCGCGTTCAGCCGGGCGGGCAGGCTCCCCCTCTCGAGCGCCGTGGCGCGCCTGCAGGTGCATGCGACCACCGTCACGAGCACGGCCGAGCGACTGGTGCGCGACGGGCTGATCGTGCGCGAACCGCACCCGCACGATGGACGCGCGGCGATGCTCGCCCTCACGGATGCCGGACGCGATCTCGTCGAGCGCGCGACCGCCGCCCTCAACGCCGACGTCTTCGCCGATCCGGGGATGAGCCGCGCCGATGCGGCCGAGCTCGTCGCGATCGTCGCCCGCCTCCGCCGGGATGCCGGCGACTTCACCGATCCGCGGCCGCGACCCGAGCCCCTCTGACATGGCGCGCTTCGTCCTCGAGACCGTGATCGCCGCCGCACCCGAGGCGGTGTTCGCGGCGTCGCTCGATCCCGCGCTGCACCAGGATTCGATGGCGCGGTACGGCGAGCGCATGGTCGAAGCGCCCGCGGGAGGGACGTTCACGGAAGGATCCACCGTGACATGGCGCGCGCGCCACTTCGGCATCCCGTTCCGGTTGCGGTCGCTGGTGTTCGACATCGAACCGCCGCGCAGATTCTGCGACCGCCAGATCTCCGGGCCCTTCGGTGCGCTCCTGCACGAGCACGTCTTCGAGGCGCACCCGCAGGGCACGCTGATGCGGGACACCCTCGAGTTCCACTCGCCGTTCGGACCGCTCGGGCGACTGGTCGATCGACTGGTGCTCCGCGCATACCTGCAGCGGCTCCCCACGGAGCGCAATGCGGCCATCGCGGCCGCGGTCGAGAGCCCCGGGAACACCCCCACGCCCTGAGACCGGGTCGGGGGACGTTCACAATTCAGGCCGATCGCGTCGCCGAGGCGCCAGAACGGCCCCACGACGCCCGTCCGGCGCCGTTCGTCCTGAATCGTGAACGCCCCCATGACGTCACCGGTTCTGGAAGTCCGGGCTGCGCTTCTCGCGGAAGGCCGCCATGCCCTCTTTCTGGTCCGCGGTGTCGAACAGCGCCGCGAACGCCTGCTTCTCGTGCGCGAGACCCTCGGCCAGCCCGGTCTCCATGGCCGCGTCGAGCGCGGCCTTGGCTGCGTACACCGACGGCAGCGAGCGGGCCGCGATGGTCTCGGCGAGCGTCGTCGCCTCGGACAGCAGGTCGGATGCCGGCACCACCCGCGACACGAGGCCGGAGCGTTCCGCCTCCTCCGCGCCCATGAAACGACCCGAGAGCACGAGCTCGGCGGCCTTGTAGTACCCGACCGCGCGGATCAGCCGCTGCGTGCCGCCCATCCCGGGGATCACGCCGAGGGTGATCTCCGGCTGACCGAACTTGGCCGTGTCCGCGGCGAGGATGATGTCGCACATCATGGCGAGTTCGCATCCGCCCCCGAGCGCGAAGCCGGCGACCGCGGCGATCACGGGCGTGCGCACCGCCGCGAAGTCGTGCCAGACGCCGAAGTGGTCGGTGGCGATCATCTCCGCCGCCGACATCCCCTCCATCTCCTTGATGTCGGCTCCCGCGGCGAACGCCTTCTCCGAACCGGTCACCACGATCGCGCCCACTCCGTCATCCGCGTCGAAGGCACGCGCCGCCGCAGTGACCTCCGCGGCGAGCTGACTGTTCAGCGCGTTCAGCGCCTGCGGGCGGTTCAGCGTGATCCAGCCCACGCGTCCGCGCTGCTCGACCAGGATCGTCTCGTACTCGGTCATCGTGATGTCCGCCTTCCTGTCATCGTCGGCGTGTGCGCCGTGTTCAGTATCGCCGTGTCGTCGGGCGACCGCGGTCGTCACACCCGGTCGTCGCGGATGTCGGTGATGATGCCGGAGAAGTCGCGCGTCGCGCCGTCCCCGTCCGCGAAGGCCGCGTAGATGCGCTGCGCCAGGCGGCCCATCTGCGCATCCGTCGAGGTCTGCTCGATGGCCTGCAGCGCCAGACCGAGGTCTTTCGCCATGAGGGCGCCGGCGAAGCCCGGCTGATAGTCGCGGTTCGCCGGGCTCGAGGGCACCGGTCCCGGCACCGGGCAGTTGGTGGTGAGCGACCAGCACTGGCCCGACGCCTGCGACACGACGTCGTACAGCGCCTGGTGTTCGAGGCCCAACCGCTCCCCGAGCACGAACGCCTCGGCGACCGCGATCTGAGACACCGCGAGGATCATGTTGTTGCAGACCTTCGCGGCCTGCCCGAGCCCGGGCCCGCCGCAGTGCACGATCCGCCGCCCCATGGCCTCGAGCAGCGGCAGGGCGGCGGCGAAGTCCTCCTCGGATGCCCCCACCATGAACGCCAGCGTGCCGTTCTCGGCTCCGACCACGCCCCCCGACACCGGGGCGTCGATGTGACGGTGCCCCGCCGCGACGGCCAGCTCGTGCGCCGTGCGCGCTTCGTCGACCGCGATCGTCGACGACTCGATGAACAGCGTGCCCGGTCGCGCCGCGGCGAGCAGCTCGGAGCGATACGCCTCGATCACGTGGCGCCCGGCCGGGAACATCGTCAGCACGACGTCGGCGTCCGTCACGGCGTCCGCCCCGCTCGCGGCCACCGGGATGCCGGCCGTCGCCGCCGCCGCGATCGCCGCCGGCACCAGGTCGAATCCGTGCACCTCGTGGCCGGCCTTCGCCAGGTTCACGGCCATCGGCAGGCCCATGTGCCCGAGCCCGAGGAACGCGATGCGGGTCATGACGCGGCCCGCATCGATGCGGATCCGGCCGGTCGCAGCATCTCGCGTCCGACGATCAGCCGCATGATCTCGTTCGTGCCCTCGAGGATCTGGTGCACGCGCAGGTCGCGCACGACGCGCTCGATGCCGTAGTCGTGCAGGTACCCGTAGCCGCCGTGCAGCTGCAGCGCGCGGTTGGCGACGTCGAAGCCGGCATCCGTCGCGAAGCGCTTGGCCATGGCGCAGCGCATGGTGGCGTCGGGGGCGTGCGCGTCGACCGCTTCCGCGCCGTCGCGCACCATGAGGCGGGCGGCCTGCAGGTCGGTGCGCATGTCGGCGATCGCGAACAGGATCGACTGCTTCTCGGCGAGGACCTCGCCGAAGGCGACGCGTTCGTGCACGTACTGCACCGCACGGTCGAGCGCCCACTGCGCTCCTCCCAGGGAGCAGGCGGCGATGTTCAGCCGTCCTCCGTTGAGCGCCGACATCGCGATCGCGAAACCCTTGCCCTCCTCACCGAGCAGAGCGGATGCCGGAACCCGCACGCCGTCCAGCACGACCTGCCGCGTGGGCTGCGCGTGCCACCCCATCTTCTTCTCCAGGGCACCGAAGCTCAGCCCCTCGGCGTCGGCCCCGACCAGGAAGGCGCTGATGCCCCGCGCGCCGGGCTCACCCGTGCGGGCCATCACGACGTACACCGCGGCCTCCCCCGCGCCCGAGATGAACTGCTTGACGCCGGTCAGCACGTAGTCGTCGCCGTCCCGCACCGCACTGGTGGTGATGTTGGCGGCATCCGATCCCGCCCCCGGCTCGGTGAGGCAGTAGCCGCCGAACGCGACCATCGCGGTGAGGTCGGGCAGCCAGCGATCGATCTGATCCGCGGTGCCGTAGGTGTCGATCATCCAGACCACCATGTTGTGGATCGAGATGTAGGCGGCGACCGCGGGATCGCCTTTCGCGAGCTCCTCGAAGATCGCCACCGTGTCGACGCGGGCGAGCCCGGTGCCGCCCGACTCCTCGCGCACGTAGATGCCCCCGAGCCCGAGCTCCCCGGCGGTGCGCAGCGACTCCCGCGGGAACAGATGCTTCTCGTCGCGCTCGGCGGCGAACGGGGCGAGCTCGGTCTCGGCGAATTCGCGCACGGCACCGAGGATCGCCTCGCGCTCCTCCGGAGTGGTGGACGACGTGGAGGTGGTGGGGGTGCTCATCATGGTCATTTCCGTGGTCCCTGATTCGGTGGACGGGGTCAGTGCATCGTGGGGATGACGAAGCTCGCGCCTTCGCGCACGCCGCTCGGCCAGCGACTCGTCACCGTCTTGGTCTTGGTGTAGAAGCGGAAGGCGTCGGTGCCGTGCTGGTTGAGGTCGCCGAACCCGCTGCGCTTCCAGCCGCCGAACGTGTAATACGCGATCGGCACCGGGATGGGCACGTTCACCCCGACCATGCCGACCTCGACCCGGGCGGCGAAGTCGCGGGCGGCATCGCCGTCGCGCGTGAAGATCGCGACGCCGTTGCCGTATTCGTGCTCGGAGGCCATGCGCAGCGCCTCCTCGTAGTCGGCGGCGCGGGCGATGACCAGCACCGGGCCGAAGATCTCCTCGCGGTAGATCGCCATCTCGGTCGTGACATGGTCGAACAGGGTCGGGCCGAGGTAGAAGCCCTCCTCGTGGCCGGGCACGACGAGTCCTCGTCCGTCGGCGAGCAGCGTCGCGCCCTCGTCGATCCCCTGGCGGATGTACCCCTCGACCCTCTCGACCGCCGCACGCGTCACGAGCGGGCCGTAGTCGACGTCGGTTGCCAGCGAGGGGCCCACGCGGAGCTTCGCGACGCGTTCCGTGAGCTTCGCGGCCAGGGCGTCCGCCGTCTCCCGTCCGACCGGAACCGCGACCGAGATGGCCATGCAGCGCTCGCCCGCCGAGCCGTAACCGGCGCCGATCAGCGCGTCGACGGCCTGATCGAGGTCGGCGTCCGGCATCACGATCATGTGGTTCTTCGCACCGCCGAAGCACTGCGCGCGCTTGCCGTGCGCGGTCGCGGTGGCGTAGATGTATTCGGCGATGGGCGTCGATCCGACGAACCCCACCGCGCGGATCCGGTCGTCGGTGAGCAGCGCGTCGACCGCTTCCTTGTCGCCGTGCACGACGTTCAGCACCCCTGCGGGCAGCCCCGCCTCGAGGAACAGCTCGGCCAGACGGACGGGCACCGAGGGGTCGCGCTCGCTGGGCTTGAGCACGACGGCGTTGCCCGCGGCCAGCGCCGGACCCGCCTTCCACAGCGGGATCATCGCGGGGAAGTTGAACGGGGTGATCGCCGCGACCACACCGAGCGGCTGACGCATCGAGTACACGTCGATGCCGGCTCCCGCACCCGTGGAGTATTCGCCCTTGAGCAGATGCGGGGCTCCGGCCGAGAACTCGATCACCTCGAGTCCGCGCTGGATGTCGCCCTTCGCGTCGTCGACGGTCTTGCCGTGCTCGCTCGCGAGGAGCTCGGCGAGCGACTGCATCTCGCGTTGCGCCAGATCGAGGAAGCGCAGCAGCACGCGGGCGCGCTTCTGGGGGTTCGTCGCGGCCCAGGCGGTCTGCGCCGCCGCCGCGTTCGCGATGACCTCGCCGACCTCGTCCGCCGAGGCGAGCGGCACGCGCGCCTGCACGGCCCCCGAGCTGGGATCGAAGACGTCGGCGAAGCGTCCGTCTTCCGGGGTGCGATGCGATCCGCCTACGAAGTGCGGGATTGTGCGAGTCATTTTGCGACTTCCCTCCGTACCGTCCTTGGCACAGTGGAAAGTTTACTTCGCCATCCGCAGATTTACTAGGACATCCTTGTATCTGCCCGCGGGCGATGCGCACAGCCGTTCCCCTGCCGTTCACCGCGCGGCCATGTGCGTCGATTACAACTGCAGGTGCGCGGAAGACTCAGACCGGAACGGGTAGTCACAGATTTCCGCGCCGCGGAGAGCGGATCCCGCTCCCGCCGCGGTGCCCACACCGCAGGACCCCCGCCGAAATCGGGTCGGCGGGGGTCTTCTCCGTCCCGCTGTCCGGCACCGGCGCCCCCGGTTCCGGCGCCCTCCGGCCCGGCGGCGTTCGTCCTCAGAGGCGCTCGACGATGGTCGCGTTCGCCATCCCGCCGCCCTCGCACATCACCTGCAGTCCGTAACGTCCGCCGGTCGCCTCCAGGTGATCGACCAGGGTGCCCAGCAGTCGCGTGCCCGAGGAGCCGAGCGCGTGGCCGAGCGCGATCGCCCCGCCGCGGGGGTTCAGCTTCGCGGGATCGGCACCGAGCTCGGCGGCCCAGGCCAACGGCACCGAGGCGAACGCCTCGTTCACCTCGTACGCGTCGAGGTCGTCGATCGTGAGCCCCGACCGTTCGAGGATGCGCCGCGTCGCGGGGATCGGGCCGGTGAGCATCAGGAGCGGGTCGTCTCCCACCACCGCGAACGAGTGGAACCGCGCGCGCGGCGTCAGCCCCCACTCCGCGGCGCGCTCCGCACTCATCAGCAGGGCGGCGGAGGCTCCGTCGCTGAGCGGCGAGGACGAGCCCGCCGTGATGCGCCAGTCGAGCTCCGGGAAGCGGGCGGCGAGCGCCTCGGTGCGGAAGGCGGGAGGGAGGCCGGCGAGCGCCTCGGCCGTCGTCCCCGGTCGCACGGTCTCATCCGTGAGCGCGTCGGGTGCCTCCTCGACCGCGATCAGGGTGCGTGTGAAGAAACCCGAGTCCGCGGCCGTGGCGGCGCGACGGTGGGACTCCGCCGCGTAGGCGTCGAGCTGTGCACGCTCCAGCCCCCACCGCTGCGCGATCAGCTCGGCCGAGACCCCCTGGTTCACCAGCCCGTCCGGGTAGCGGGCGCGCAGACGCGGAGACATCGGAGAGCCTCCCGCCCCGGAGGATCCCAGCGGCACCCGGCTCATCGACTCGACACCGCCCGCGATCACGACGTCATAGGCGCCGGCGATGATGCCCTGCGCCGCGATGTGCACGGCCTGCTGACTCGACCCGCACTGCCGATCGATCGTCGCGGCGGGCACACCCTCGTCGAAG
Organism: Microbacterium sp. TW_SC_2; assembly: GCF_055361165.1. Taxonomy (NCBI): domain Bacteria; kingdom Bacillati; phylum Actinomycetota; class Actinomycetes; order Micrococcales; family Microbacteriaceae; genus Microbacterium; species Microbacterium sp. TW_SC_2. The sequence goes on from NZ_CM143952.1 coordinate 2,881,548, forward strand.
CCGGCGGCGAGCACGGCCTGGCGCGCGATGTTCATCGACTGCTCGCCGACCTGGCTCACGCAGCCGAGCAGGACGTCGTCGATCTGCCACGACTCCAGCCCGGTGCGGTCGCGGAGGGCCCGGAGCACTCCCGCCGCGAGATCGACCGGGTGCACCCCGGAAAGCGCTCCTCCGGGCTTTCCGCGCCCGACGGGCGTACGGACGACATCGACCAGGACCGCTTCGCTGCGTGGGCTCATGACCCCATTCTGCGCCCTGCGCCCCGCACCGGTCAGGGATTCGGCTGCACGTAACCGTCTTCCACCGCACGCCGGAACAGATCGACCTTCGTCAGAGCGGGGCGCCCGACCGCGGCGTACTTGCCGCGGATGCGGCGCACGTGATCGAGCACCGTCTCCCGCGACACGAAGAGCTGCTGCGCCACCTTCTCCGCGGTCTCCCCCGCGGCGTAGCGGGCGAAGACCTCGGTCTCGCGCGCCGAGAGCGCGACGCGGGTGAACGCGGCTCCGCCCTGCCCGAGCCGCGTCGTCCAGTGCAGGCCGGGTTCGAGCTGCCCGCGCGCCGCGGCGTTCAGGGTCGCCATGATGTGGGGCACCTCCTCGGCCTTGTTGATCATGCCGACCGCTCCTGCCCGCGCGGCCTCGCGGATCGTGGCCAGGGACTCCTCCGAGACGTGGACCAGGACTCTCGCGCCGACCGGGGACAGCGAGGCGATGTTCTGCGGCGCGGTCGATCCGTCGGACAGCGTCAGATCGAGGATGACCACGTCCATCCGCTGCCGGAAGGCGAGCAGCTCGGCCACGGTACGGCCGGCAGCGACCACATGGAAGCCCGGATGGCTCCCGATGATCGCCGTGGCTCCCACGAGCGTCGCCCGATGATCATCGATGATTCCTACGCACACGACCATATGATCCCCATTCCCCCCGTGCTGCTGTCGTACTGTCCTGCTGTCCTGCTGTCCTGCGAAAGTTCTACCGCGACCCGACCGATATGTCACCGCGGCCCCGTCCCGCCGCCGGAGGGCGGGAGGACCGGGGCGGGCGGGGATGGGTGGGCCCGCCCCGGAGTCAGGGGGAGACGGAAGACAGCCGTTCCCGTCGCACACCGCGCGTCGACACGATCGAGAGCACCTCATGCACTCGGCATCGGCGGGGTGTGGGCATCGGCATCCTTCTTCTGTCGTTCGGGGCAGCCACGCTGCACCCACCGACCCAGACCACGGGGGGCCCGTTTCGTGACGCCGTTCCCGGCTATTGCTTCCGAGCCCCGGCGGAGCGCCCCGGGCTCCGCCGCGGCGAATAGAATCGACGACGCGCCGCGACCCTGGCGCAGCCCCCTTCGGCGTGTCCGCGACCCGGCCGCCCCGCTCCCCCGAGGATCCGCCATGTCCAGCGCTCCCATCACGGTCTCCATCCGCCGCGAGGTCGACCCCGATCGCATCGATGAGGTCACCTCCTGGGTGCAGAGGGGCGTGAACAAGGCGAACCGCTACCCGGGATTCCTCGGATCCGGCTGGGTGCGCGCGGGCGCCGATTCGCAGGTGTGGCACATGCTGTACCGCTTCGCGGACGAGGACACCCTCGTCGCGTGGGAGGGCTCGGAGGAGCGGGCCTCGTGGCTGGCGACCGGCGAAGGTCTCGTGCTCAGCGAGCGCTCACGCCGGCGCAGCGGCATCGAGGGATGGTTCGACGATCCCGCCACGGGCACCATCACCGTTCCGGTCACGAGCGGCTCCGTGCCGACCCCGGTCGGCAGCGCACCGCCCCGCTGGAAGCAGGCGGTCACGATCTGGCTGGGCTTCTTCCCGGTGAATCTCGCGTTCACCTACGCCATGAGTCCGATCCCGGGCTGGGATGCCCTGCCGATCTGGCTGCGCGTGCTGGCGACGACCCTCGTGCTCACGCCGATCATGACCTACTGGGTGCTGCCGTTCGTGACGCGCTCGCTGCGGACCTGGCTCGCCCGCGAGCCCCGCGTCAGATCACGCCGGCGGCGGTGAACGCCAGCTCGGCCGCGCCGAGCAGCAGACGGTCGGCCGCGAGCGAGGCCGGGAGGATGCGGAGGTCCTCGACGCTCTCGGCCATGGCCGACGCACGCACCGCCTCCGCGAAGCCGTCGGGGTCGACCTCGGCCAGCATCGCGAGGAAGCCGCCGAGCACGACGACGGCGGGGTTGAGGATGTTGACCGCATCGGCGATCGCCGGGGCGAGGATGCCGCGCTGACGTCGGCACTCCTCCCGCACGGCATCCCGCCGGGAGCTCGCGTCGTCGCGCGCGTCGGGGGCCCCGAGGTCGGTCGCTGTCGCGATCGCGACCGCGAGGGCCGCGTCGTCGGCGGTGTGCCGCCCGAGCGCGATGAGCAAACGGGCCCTGCTGACCTCGTCCTCGAGCACCGCGACGGGCCCCTGCGTCCCCTCCGCGCCGGTCCGCACCCGGTTCTGGCCGAACTCCCCCGCGTATCCGCCGACGCCGCCGACGGGCAGCCCGTGCACGATGATGCCACCGCCGATGCCCGAGGGGCCGCCGTTGAGATAGACGACGTCGTCGGCACCGCGTGCGGCACCGAAGAGGTGCTCGGCCAGGGCCCCGAGGCTCGCGTCGTTGCCGACCGCGACCGGGAGCCCGGTGGCGGTCGTGAGGAGCGCCCGCACGGGGGCGTCGACCCAGCCGAGGTGGGGGGCGTTGCGCACCAGGCCGTCGCCCTGGCGCACCAGCCCCGGCACGGCGACGCCGATGCCGACGACGCGCGTCTCCCGCAGCGTGTCGCGGGTCCAGCGCTCCAGCACCTCCGCGACCAGAGCGGCCACCGCCTCGGCGGACGGCAGGATCGTCTCGATGCGCTCGCGCACCGCGATCCCGTGGGCGAGGTCGATCGCCGCGATCTCCACGGCATCCACCTCGGGGTTCACCGCGATCACGACGGTCTGCGGCGAGGCCTGCACCACCGGCGACGGGCGTCCGACCCGACCGGCGGGATCGGGGTCGCGCTCGATGACCCAGCCGTCGGCCACCAGCTCGGCGACGAGATCGGCCACGGTCGATCGATTGAGCCCGGTGGCGGAGGTCAGCTGGGCGCGGGACTGCGGCCCGTCCAGATGCACTCGGCGGAGGAGGCGGGCGAGGTTGCGCGCGCGCACGCCGTCGCCGTCCTTCGACGCCGCCGCCGTCGCACTCGCCGTCGCACTGATCGTCGTCGACGCGTCTCTCACCACGGACACTCCTCTGCTCCGACGCCCCAGTCTAGGAGGCTGGACATCGTCGAGCCCAGCCTATATGTTGTTGTTCACAACAATTGCGCCGCGTCGCCGCGGACGCCATGCGAAGGAGCATCATGAGCCTCACCCCGACCCGCGCCGACAAGTTCTCGTTCGGCCTCTGGACCATCGGATACAACGGATCCGACCCCTTCGGCGGCCCCACCCGTCCGGCCCTCGACGTGGTGCACGCCGTCGAGAAGCTCTCCGAGCTCGGGGCCTACGGCCTCACGTTCCACGACGACGACCTGTTCGCCTTCGGCTCGACCGACGCCGAACGCCAGACGCAGATCGACCGCCTGAAAGGCGCCCTCGCCGACACCGGCGTGATCGTGCCCATGGTCACCACCAACCTCTTCAGCGCCCCGGTCTTCAAGGACGGCGGATTCACCTCCAACGACCGCCAGGTGCGCCGCTTCGCCCTGCGCAAGGTGCTGCGCAATCTCGACCTCGCCGCCGAGCTCGGCGCCCAGACGTTCGTGATGTGGGGCGGGCGCGAGGGCGCGGAGTACGACTCCGCCAAGGATGTCCGCTCCGCGCTCGAGCGCTACCGTGAAGCCGTCAACCTGCTCGGCGACTACGTCACCGACAAGGGCTACGACATCCGCTTCGCGATCGAGCCCAAGCCCAACGAGCCGCGCGGCGACATCCTGCTGCCCACCCTCGGCCATGCGATCGCGTTCATCGACTCGCTCGAGCGCCCCGAGCTCGTGGGCGTGAACCCTGAGGTCGGTCACGAGCAGATGGCAGGACTCAACTTCACCGCCGGCATCGCGCAGGCGCTGTTCCACGGCAAGCTGTTCCACATCGACCTGAACGGCCAGCGCGGCATCAAGTACGACCAGGACCTGGTGTTCGGGCACGGCGACCTGCACAACGCGTTCTCGCTCGTCGATCTGCTCGAGAACGGCGGCCCGAACGGCATCCCGGCCTACGACGGTCCCCGCCACTTCGACTACAAGCCCAGCCGCACGGAGGACGAGTCGGGCGTGTGGGACTCCGCCGCCGCCAACATGCGCACCTACCTGCTGCTGAAGGAGCGTGCCGCGGCCTTCCGCGCCGACCCCGAGGTGCAGGAGGCCCTGGCCGCCGCGAAGGTCGCCGAGCTCTCGACGCCGACGCTGAACGAGGGCGAGTCCTACGACGCCCTGCTCGCGGACCGCAGCGCGTACGAGGACTTCGACGCCGACGCCTACCTCGGCGGCAAGGGCTTCGGCTTCGTCCGTCTGCAGCAGCTCGCCACCGAGCACCTGCTCGGCGCTCGCTGATCCGCTCATGGCTCTCGTGCTCGGCGTCGACTCCTCGACGCAGTCGTGCAAGGTCGTGGTGATCGACGCCGAGACGGGCGCCGTGGTGCGCACGGGTCGGGCCTCGCATCCCGCGGGGACATCGGTCGACCCGGAGGCGTGGTGGACCGCGCTGACCGCGGCGATCGCCGAGGCGGGCGGGCTCGACGACATCACCGCCTGGTCGATCGGCGGCCAGCAGCACGGACTGGTGGCGCTCGACGCCTCGGGTGCCGTCATCCGTGATGCCCTGCTGTGGAACGACACCCGCTCGGCGGATGCCGCGGCCGCGCTGATCGCCGAGGTCGGGGCGCCGGAGCTCGCGGAGCGCACGGGCCTGGTGCCGGTGGCCTCGTTCACGATCTCGAAGCTGCGCTGGCTGCGCGACCATGAGCCCGAGAACGCGGCTCGCGTGGCCGCGATCGCCCTGCCCCACGACTGGCTCACCTGGCGACTGCGCGGCTACGGTCCGGAGGGAGCGGATGCCGCCCCGCTCGGGCCGGTCCTGGAGGAGCTCGTGACCGATCGGTCGGACGCCTCGGGCACCGGATACTGGAGCGCCGCGACCGGCGAGTACGACCGCGCACTGCTCGCCGCCGCGCTCGGTGCGCATGACGACGTCGTGCTGCCGCGCGTGCTCGGTCCGCAGGAGTCGGTGGCGGATGCCGCCGGGCGGCGCGTGGGCCCCGGCGCCGGAGACAACGCGGCCGCGGCTCTCGGACTCGGCGCCGGGCCCGGAGACGTCGTCGTGTCGATCGGCACCAGCGGCACGGTCTTCGCGGTGAGCGAGACGCCCTCCGCCGACCCCTCCGGCATCATCGCCGGCTTCGCCTCCGCGGACGGACACTTCCTCCCGCTCGTGTGCACGCTCAACGCGGCGCGGGTGCTCGACGTCACCGCGGCGCTGCTCGGGGTGGATCACGACGAGCTCGGCCGCCTCGCCCTGGCGGCATCGGCGGGGGCGGCAGGACTCTCGCTCGAGCCCTACTTCGAAGGCGAGCGCACGCCCAACCTCCCCGATGCGACCGCGACGCTGCGCGGCATGACCCTCGCCTCGACCACCCGCGAGAACCTGGCGCGAGCCGCGGTGGAGGGGATGCTGTCCGGCCTCGCCGCGGGTCTCGACGCGCTGCGCGATGCCGGAGTCCCGCTGCGGCGAGCGCTGCTGATCGGCGGCGGCGCGCAGTCGTCGGCCGTGCGGGAGATCGCCCCGCAGGTGTTCGGCCTGCCGGTCGAGGTGCCGCCCGCCGGCGAGTACGTCGCGCTCGGCGCGGCCCGCCAGGCTGCGGACCTGGTGCGGTAGCGGGAGCGGCACTCCCGCCCCCACGCGCGCCCGGACTCAGACCCCGAAGCCCGGACTCAGACCCCGAAGATCCGCCAGGACGCGGAGTGTGTCTCGCCCGCTTCCAGGGTCACGAGATCGACGCCGGAGTTGAACGCATCCGGCGGGCACGTCATCGGCTCGACCGCGAGGCCGATACGGTGCGTCTCCGGCGCCGGGGTATCGGCGGTGTGCACCTGCACCCACGGGCATCGCTCGTCCCAGGCGATGCCCACGCCGTGTCCGTCGGCGGTCGTCACGCGCACCTCGGCCACCCCGTCGGTGCGGGCGAGCTCGGTGAACGCGTGATCGATGAACACGTCGTCGATCCGGCGCGGCGTGCGGAAGTCCCACTCGGGGTGCGCGTCGACCGCCGCGACCGCGACCGGACTCAGCCGTTCCGGGGTCACGGTGAGCACCTCGGATGCCGGGAGCGTCAGCGTCCAGTCGTCCACCCGGCCCGGTCCGGCCACCAGGTAGGGGTGAGGTCCGGTGCCCCAGGGCGCGGCATCCGCTCCGATGTTGTGCGCGGTCACGGTCTGCCGCAGACCGTCGGCGTCGAGGCGGTACTCGACCTCGACCTCCACGCGGAAGGGGTACCCCGCCTGCGGCTCGATCACGGCCGCGAGCACCACGCGGTCGTCGAGCACGAGGCGATCCTCGAATTCGGCCCACCCCAGGAGCCCGTGCAGGGCCTGCGCACGCTCCGGCTCTGTGAGCGGCAGCTGATGCGTCGCGCCCGCGAAGGCGTAGCGGCCGTCGACGATGCGGTTGGGCCAGGGCGCGAGCGTCGCGCCGCGGTAGGCCGGGCGCACCTCATCGGCGTCGAACGGCACGACCAGGTCGCGGCCGTCGAGCGTGAGCGCGCGCAGTGTGGCACCGATGCTCGCGATGTCCGCGCGGTAGCCCCCGGAGACGAGGCGCCGCGGACGCCCCGACCGCGGCGTCGCGCTCACAGGCCCTGCGCCAGTCGGTAGTAGGCCTGGTTCCACCGCACCTGCTTCTGGAACTCCGGCAGGGTCGTGCTCTCGTCGATCACGAGCAGCTCGACCTCGGCCATGTCGGCGAAGTCGCGGAAGGCCTCGATCCCGACCGCGGTCGACATCACCGTGTGGTGCGCGGCGCCGGCGGTGAGCCAGGCGGCGGCGCTCGTGGTGAAGTCGGGCTGCGGCTTCCACACCGCGCGCCCCACGGGAAGGTTCGGCAGTGCGGCCCGCGGCGCCACGTTCTCGACCACGTTCGCGGTCAGCCGGAACCGGTCGCGCATGTCGCTCAGCGCCACCACGACCGCCGGCCCGGGGTCGGCGGTGAAGACCAGACGCACGGGGTCAGCCTTGCCGCCGATGCCCAACGGGTGGATCTCGAGGCTCGGCTTCGCGGTGGTGAGCGAGGGCGAGACCTCGAGCATGTGCGCCCCGAGGATGAGCTCGTCGCCGGGGGTCATGTCATAGGTGTAGTCCTCCATCAGGCTCGCGCCGCCCGGCAGCCCCGCCCCCATCACGTTCGCGATGCGCACGAGGATCGCGGTCTTCCAGTCGCCCTCCGCGCCGAAGCCGTAGCCGAGCGCCATGAGACGCTGCACCGCCAGGCCCGGGAGCTGCGTCAGCGCACCCAGGTCTTCGAACGAGGTCGTGAAGGCGCCGAAGCCGCCCTCCTCCAGGAAGGAGCGCAGACCGACCTCGATCGCGGCGCCGTCGCGCAGGGCTCCGTGCCGCTCACCGCCCCGCCGCAACTCGGGGGCGACCTCGTACAGCTCGTCGTACTCGTCGATCAGCGCGTCGACGTCGGCATCGGATGCCGCGGCCACGGCCTCCGCGAGGTCGTTCACGCCCCACGTGTTGACCTGCACGCCGAACCGCAGTTCGGCCTCGGTCTTGTCGCCCTCGGTCACCGCGACGAAGCGCATGTTGTCGCCGAAGCGGGCGAGCTTCAGGTCGCGCGCGGCCGCGAGTCCGGCCGCCGCCCGCTGCCAGGTGCCCAGCTCCCGACGAAGGCGCGGGTCGGAGGCGTGCCCGACGATGGTCTTGCGCGGCACACCCAGGCGCGTCTGGATGTACCCGAACTCCCGGTCGCCGTGCGCGGCCTGGTTCAGGTTCATGAAGTCGAAGTCGATCTCCGCCCACGGCAGCTCGACGTTCGCCTGCGTGTGCAGGTGCGCGAGCGGCTTCGTCAGCGCGTCGAGCCCGGCGATCCACATCTTGGCGGGGCTGAAGGTGTGCATCCACGCCACGAGGCCGATCACGCGGTCGTCGGCGTTCGCCTCCAGCGCGGTGCGCTTGATGGCCGCGGCGTCGGTGAGCACCGGCTTCCAGACGATGCGCACCGGGACCTCGGGCGACTCGTCGAGCAGCCGTGCGATCTGCTGCGACTGCGTGGCGACCTGCGCGAGGGTCTCCGGCCCGTACAGGTGCTGGCTGCCGGTGAGGAACCAGACCTCGTAGCCGTCGAGGGAGGTGGTCAGCGCCATGGGGAGTCGCCTTTCAGAAGCGGGTGAGGGAGAGGGGGAAGCGGAGAGTCCGCGGGTCAGAGGGAGGCGACGGCGGCGGCCTCGACGGCCAGCCCCGCGCGATAACGGTCGAGGTAGGAGGCGAAGCCGGCGACGTCGGCCGGATCGGGATCGACGGTGGAGAGGGAGGCCGCGGCGAACACGCGCTGCGCGAGGTAGTCGCCGAGCGCGAGCTCGTCGGCGTGGTCGAGGTAGGCCGCGAGCACCGCGATGCCCCACGCCCCGCCCTCCGCGGCGAGTTCGCCGACCGCGACGGGGGCGTCCAGCGCCCCGGCGAGGAAGCGCTGCGCCACCCCGGCGGTGCGGAACATGCCACCGTGCGCGAACATCCGGTCGAGCTGCACACCCTCCGCCGCGAGCACCCGCATGCCCAGCGCGAGCGTGCCGAACACGCCGTAGACCTGCGCGCGCAGGAAGTTCGCCAGCGTGAACGCGCTGTCGGGCGTGCGCACGAACAGCGGACGCCCCGCGGTCAGCCCGGCGATCGGCTCGCCCGCGAGGTGGTTGTATGCGAGCAGTCCGCCGGCATCCGCTTCGCCCTCCAGCGCCTCGCGGAAGAGCACGTCGAAGGTCGCGTCGTCGCTCACGGGTTGACCGGATGCGGCGGCGAAGCGTGTGAAGAGCCCCGCCCACGCGGCCAGCTCGCTCGCGCCGTTGTTGCAGTGCACCATCGCCACGGCATCGCCCGCGGGGGTGGTCACCAGGTCGAGCTCGTGATGCACCTCGGTCAGCGGCTGTTCGAGCACGACCATCGCGAAGATGCTCGTGCCCGCGCTCACGTTGCCCGTGCGCGGGGCGACGGAGTTCGTCGCGACCATGCCGGTGCCGGCGTCGCCCTCGGGCGGGCAGAGCGGGATGCCGGGCCGGAGCGCGCCGCTCGGATCGAGCAATGCGGCGCCCTCCGCCGTGAGCGTTCCCGCCGAAGCCCCGGCGGGACGCACGGACGGCAGCAGCGCGGCCACCGGGGCGGGGAGCCGTCCGGCGACGAGGCCGTCGTACGCCTGCAGCATCCGCGCGTCGTAGGTGCCGGTGGCGGAGTCGATCGGGAACATGCCGGAGGCATCGCCGACGCCGAGCACGCGTTCGCCCGTGAGCGACTGGTGCACGTAACCGGCGAGGGTGTTCACGCTCGCGATCCGCGCGACGTGCGCCTCGTCGTCGAGCACGGCCTGGTGCAGATGCGCGATCGACCACCGCAGCGGGATGTTCACCCCGAACAGCGCACCGAGTTCCGCGGAGGCGGCACCGGTGCTCGTGTTGCGCCAGGTGCGGAACGGCACGAGCAGGTCGCCGGCCGCATCGAAGGCGAGGTAGCCGTGCATCATGGCCGAGACGCCGATCGCCCCGAAGGACTCCGGGCGGATGCCGTGGCGCTCCTGCGCGTCGTCGAGGAGGTCGGTGTACGCCGCCTGCAGCCCCGCCCAGACCTCGTCGATCGCATAGGTCCAGCGACCGTCTTCCAGCCGGTTCTCCCACGCGAAAGAACCGGTCGCGAGGACCTCGGTGGCGGTGCGGCCGATCAGGCAGGCCTTGATGCGCGTGGAGCCGAGCTCGATGCCCAGGCTCGTGCGGCCCGCGCGGAGGTCGTCGGCGGCGGTCTGCGCGGTCATCGGCGGGGATCCTCACTCTGGCCGTACACGTTCTGATAGCGGTCGTACAGGCGGTCGATCGCCTCCGGCGGGAGCGGGATCAGCGGCCCGGCCTCGCGGGCGAGGTGCACGGTGCGGGCGACGTCCTCGACCATGACCGCGGCCTTCACGGCATCCTTCGCGTCGCTGCCGATCGTGAACGGGCCGTGGTTCTGCATGAGCACCGCACGGGAGCGGTGCCCACGGAGTGTGTCGACGATGCCGCGGCCGATCGAGTCGTCCCCGATGATCGCGAAGGGACCGACCGGGATGGGCCCGCCGAACTCGTCCGCCATGGCAGTGATCACGCACGGGATCTCCTCGCCGCGGGCGGCCCAGGCCACCGCGTAGGTGGAGTGCGTGTGCACGACGCCACCGACCTCGGGCATGTTCCGGTAGACGTAGGCGTGCGCGGCGGTGTCGCTCGACGGAGCGCGGTCGCTGCCGGGGGCGCCGGGGATGACGGTGCCGTCGAGGTCGCACAGGATCATGTTCGCCGGGGTGAGCTCGTCGTAGCTCACGCCGCTGGGCTTGATCACGAAGAGGTCGGCGCCCGGGACGCGGCCCGAGACGTTGCCGCCGGTCCAGACGACCAGGCCGTAGCGGACGAGCTCTCCGTGCAGGCGGGCGACATCGGCGCGGACCGCGGCGATCGCGCGCTCGACGGCGGCGTCGAAGGCGGGGGCGGGGGCGTCGAAGGTGGGGGCGTCGTTGCTCACAGCTGCCTCAGGGGTCGGAGCCGGTCACTGTGACCGGTCACAGAAGTCTGTCACGGGCGCGTTCGGTGCGTCAAGGCACCCGGGCTCGCCGCTCCGCCGTTCACAATTCAGGCAGAACGCGAGACCCGCCTGACCCGGCCCCCGAGAATCCGCGGTATGTCCTCAGGCGTGACCACGATCTGACTGAATCGTGAACGCGACCCGCGTCGCAGCGGGCGGGTCGGCGGGGCGCCGGGTCAGCGGGGCGGAGCCACCGACGCACGGGAGACCAGCACGGGGGCGACCGGCGGGAGCACGGCCGAGTCGGCACCGGGGCCGCCGATCACGGCCGCGACCGCACGCCGGGCGAGCTCCTCGAAGTCCTGGCGCACCGTCGTCAGCGCCGGCCAGTAGTACGCGGCGTCCGGGGTGTCGTCGAACCCCACCACGCTCAGGTCGCCGGGCACCGCGAGACCGGCCTCGTGCAGGGCGCCGAGCAGCCCGAGCGCCATCTGGTCGTTCGCCGCGAACACCGCGGTGACGCCCGATCGCCGGATCGGATCGCCGGCCGCGTGGCCCGACCCCGCCGACCAGTCCCCCGCGATCACCGGACCCGGGGTCAGCCCGCGCGCGGTGAGCTCGGCCGCGAACCCTTCGGCGCGCGACTCCGCCTCGAGCCAGTCCGGGGGGCCGGCGAGGTGGGCGATGCGCGTGTGACCGGCCTCCGCGAGCGCCGCCACGGCCAATCGGGCACCGGCCGCCTGGTCCACCGAGAGCCCGGTGGCGCCGGACCCCGCGGAATGCAGAGTCACGATCGGCACGTCGATCCGCAGTGCCGAGAGCGCCTCCAGAGTCTGCGTGTGCGGGGCGACGACCACGATGCCCTCCACCCCCTGCACGACGAGGTGATCCACCGCCGCGAGCACGGCGTCGGTGTCGGCCGCGTCCGCGAACGCCGCGCTGAGCCAATAGCCCGCCCCGCGCGCCGCGGCCTCGAGCGCCGCGAGACTGCGGGAGGGCCCGTACTGCAGCGCGTCCGAGGCCAGCACGCCGAGCGTCCGCGAGCGGCGGGTGCCGAGCGCACGGGCGGCGTTGTTCATGCGGTAGCCGAGCTGGAGCATCGCCGCGCGCACGCGCTCCTGCGTCTCCGGGGCCACATCGGGATGCTCGTTCAGCACGCGCGAGACCGTCTGCCGGGAGACCCCGGCGAGCGCGGCGACGTCACGGACGCCGATCGGGCGGCGCGGGGTACTGCGGGGGTCACTCACGCCGACGAGTGTACGACGCCCGGCCCTCGGGGCTCGCGGCCATGGCACGCTGGTGGCATGCGCATCGCTCTCACCGGATCATCAGGCAAGCTCGGCCGCGTCGTCGCGCGCGAACTCCGCGCGAACGGCCACCAGGTCATCGGCATGGACGTGACCGGCGCCCGCGGCGCCGACTTCGTGCAGGTCGACCTGACCGACTACGGACAGGTCGTCGACGCGTTCACCGCGGTGGGCGATCGGCACGACGGTCTCGATGCCGTGGTGCACCTGGGTGCGATCCCGGCTCCGGGCATCCGCAGCGACGTCGCCACCTTCCACAACAACATGCCCGCCACCTTCAACGTGTTCTGGGCGGCCGTGCGGCTCGGCATCCGCCGCATCGTGTACGCCTCGAGCGAGACCGTCCTCGGCCTGCCGTTCGACGTGCCCCCGCCCTACGTGCCCGTCGACGAGGACTACCCGCCGCGCCCCGAGTCGGTGTACTCCCTCGTGAAGACGCTGGAGGAGCAGCTCGCGACCGAGCTGGTGCGCTGGCACCCCGAGACGTCGATCACGGCGCTGCGCTTCTCGAACGTGATGGACCCGGAGGACTACGCCGAGTTCCCCGCGTTCGACGCCGACGCCCTTCGGCGCAAGTGGAACCTGTGGGGGTACATCGACGCGCGCGACGGTGCGCAGGCGGTGCAGCGGGCGCTCGAGGTCGCCGCGCCGGGGTTCGATCAGTTCATCATCGCGGCGGCCGACACCGTGATGTCGCGCCCGAACGAGGAGCTGCTCGCCGAGGTGTTCCCCGACGTGCCCGTGAAGCGGGAGTTCGGCCCCACGGAGACGCTGCTGTCGATCGACAAGGCCCGCCGCGTGCTGGGTTTCGACCCGCAGCACTCCTGGCGCGACCACGTCTGACCGGCCGCCGGGAGCGCGGCGCCCCCCTACTCCCGTTTTCGCGTCACCGCGCGCTGCAGCAGGACGAACACGAGCAGGATGCCTCCGGTGATGATCGTGGTCATCTCGGGCGGGATGCCGCCGTCACGGGTGATGAGCACATTCATCAGCCCCAGCACCAGGGCCCCGATGACGGATCCGAGCACGTAGCCGTAGGCACCGGTGAGCACCGTGCCTCCGATCACGGCGGCCGCGATCGCGTCGAGCTCCCAGCCGATGCCGGTGATGTTCTGCGCCGTGCCGAGCCGTGCGGTGTAGAGCACGGCGGCGAGGCCGGCCAGCGCCCCGCTGATCACGTAGACCAGCACCTTGGTGCGCGGCACCGGCAGTCCCATCAGCAGCGCCGAGCTCTCCGATCCGCCGATGGCGTAGACCGTGCGTCCTGTGCGGGTGCGGTGCAGGACGAAGAACGCGACCGCCACCACGATCACCGCGACGATCACCGCGGGGGTGATCACGAGGTCGTTCACCTTGGGCCCGTCGATGATCTTCAGCTGCGTGCCGATCCAGCGGATGGGCGAGTCCTCGCCGAGCCTCTCCGGCTTGGTGCTGAGCAGCGAGGCGAGGCCGCGGCCCAGGAACATCATCGCGAGCGTCGCGATGAAGGGCTGCACGGCGAAGTAGCGGATCAGGATGCCGGACACCGTCCCGAAGAGCACGCCGATCCCGATCATCGCGATGATCACGGCGAAGGCGTTCCACCCCTCGTTCGAGAGCATCACGCCCGCGACGGACGACACCGCGATGATCGATCCCACCGACAGGTCGATCCCGCCCGTGAGGATCACGAACGTCAGGGCGACGGCGAGCACGATGAGGTGCGCGTTGTTGATCAGCAGGTTGGACAGCGTGTTGAACTGCAGGATGCGGCCGTAGGCCGTCTCGCCGAAGATCACCATCCCCACGAAGATCACGACGGAGGCGATGGTCGGCAGCACCGAGGGGTTCGCGGTGAGCATCCGCCGCACGCGATCGGAGGCCTTCTCGGTCGGGCGCAGCGACGGGGTCGCGGTCAGGGCGCTCATGCGCTCACCTCTTCCTTCTGCAGGAGCTGCTCGGTGGGTCGGGTCCTCCGGCGCCGCCGGAACCAGCTGCGCACCCGCTGCGACTGCAGCAGACACAGCAGGACGATCACGATGGCCTTGAAGGCGGGGGTCGCCGACGACGAGATGCCGAGATAGAGCACCGTCTTGTCGAGCGTCGCGATGAGGAGCGCTCCGACGAACGCCCCGCTGAGCGAGAACTTCCCGCCCGCCAGAGAGGCCCCGCCGATCACGACCGCGAGGATCGCGTCGAGTTCGAGCTGATAGCCGGTACGCGAGATGTCGACGGTCATGACGCTTCCGACCGACATGATGCCGGCGACTCCGGCGAGGATGCCGCTCATGATGTAGGCCGTGAGCAGGAGCCCCCGGGGCTTGATGCCCGCCATCCGGCTGGCGCGCGGGTTGATGCCGATCGCCTCGATCATGAGACCCAGGGCGCTGCGCCGGACCACCCAGCCGACCGCGATCACGATGAGGACGGCGAGGATGAACACCACCGGGATGCCGATCACGAAGCCGTTCGCGATCCAGCGGAAGGAGTCGTTCGAGGCGGTGGTGTTCTGCCCGCCGGTGATGACTTTCGCGATGCCGCGTCCGGCCAGCATGAGCACGAGCGTGGCGATGAACGGCTGCAGCCCGACGTAGGCGACGAGCAGCCCGTTGACCGCTCCGAGGATGCCGGCGATGACCAGCGCGAGGCCGACGGCGGCGAGCGCGGCGCCGAAGGAGCCCCCCGCGGCGCTGAGGAACTCCATCGACACGGCCCCGGCGACGGCCATGAGCGAGCCGACCGAGAGGTCGATCCCTCCGGTCGCGATGACGAGCGACATCCCGATGGCGATCATCATCACCGGCGCCGCCTGGCGCAGGATGTCGATCAGGTTGCCGACGAGATTGCCGTTGTTGGGGTTGATCGAGAGTGCCAGGTACGTCGGATCCTTGATCACGTTCAGCGCGAGCAGGGCGAGGATCGCGACGATTCCCCAGAAGAAGGGCTTGTGGATGAGATCCCGCCAGATGGTGGTGCCGGCTGCCGCGGTCATCGCGCTGCCTCCTTGTCGGTTGTGGGGGCGATGCTATCGGGCAGGGCGGCGTCGGTGTCGTCGAGGGTCTCGGCCGCGGCATCCACTCCATGCGCGGCGATCACGTCGACGATCACCTGCGCGGTGACGTCGGGGCCGTTCTGGATCTCGCCGATCTTGCGGTGGTCCTTCAGGACCACGATCCGCTCGGACAGGCGCACCACCTCCTCCAGCTCCGACGAGATGAACACCACGGCGACGCCGTCCTCCGCGAGCTGGGCCACGGCCTCCTGGATCTCGGCCTTGGCACCCACGTCGATGCCGCGCGTCGGCTCGTCGAGGATCAGCAGTTCGGGCTGCGTCGCGAGCCAGCGCCCGAGCAGCACCTTCTGCTGGTTGCCACCCGACAGGTTCTTGATCATCCGGTCGGGGTCGGCCGGTCGCACGTTGAGCTGATCGATGTAGCGGTCGACGATCGCGTCCTGCTCCTTGCGGCTCATGGGCCGCGCCCAGCCGCGCTCGGCCTGGACCGCGAGCACGATGTTCTCGCGGACGGTGAGGTCGCCGATGATCCCCTCGTCCCGTCGGTTCTCGGTCGAGAACGCGAGCCGCCGCGCGAGCGCGTCGGCCGGGGAGCGCAGGTCGACGCGTCGGCCGTGCAGCTCGATGGTGCCCTCGTCGGTGCGATCGGCTCCGTACAGCAGCCGGGCGAGCTCGGTGCGACCCGATCCGAGCAGTCCGGCGAAGCCGATGACCTCTCCGGGGCGGATGTCGAGATCGGTCGCCTCGACCGCGCCGCGTCGGGCGATGCCGGTCGCCGCGAGCAGCGGCTTCTCCGCGGCGTCCCTCGGCTCCCGGCGCCGGTTGCCGCCCAGGGACTTGAGGGTGTCGAGGTCCTTGCCGATCATCGTCGAGATGAGCGCGTGCCGGTCGAGATCGCGCGTGCGGTACTCGCCCTCGTAGCGGCCGTTGCGCAGCACCGTGAGGCGGTCGCTGATCGCGTAGACCTGGTCGAGGAAGTGCGAGACGAACAGGATCGCGACGCCCTGATCGCGCAGAGAGCGGATGACGGAGAAGAGGCCGTCGACCTCGGCGGCGTCGAGGCTCGATGTCGGCTCGTCGAGGATGAGCACCTTCGCCTTGATCGCCATCGCGCGACTGATCGCGACGAGCTGCTGCAGCGCGATCGAGAGCGTCGACAGCGGCTTGCGGGTGTCGAGGTGGCCGAGGCCCAGCCGGGCGAGCGCCTCCGTCGCGGCGCGATGCGTGGCGGCCCAGTTGATGCCGAACAGGCCGCGCACCTCATGACCGAGCATCACGTTCTCGCCGATGGAGAGGTTGGGCGCGAGGTTGACCTCCTGGTAGACCGTGGAGATCCCGGCATCCTGCGCGTCCGCGGCGCCGCCGAAGCTGCGCTCCTGTCCCGCGACGACGATCGACCCGGAGTCGATCCGGTAGACGCCGGTCAGGGCCTTGATCAGGGTCGATTTCCCGGCGCCGTTCTCGCCCATGAGCGCATGGACCTCGCCCGGGAAGAGACGCAGCTCGACCCCGTCGAGCGCCTTCACGCCGGGGAACTCGATCGAGATCTCGCGCATCTCGACGAGGGGTGGTTCTTCATTCATCGCTGTCTCTCCGTCCGGAGAGCCCGGGTGGCGCGGTCGCGCTGCCCCACCCGGGCTCGCTGCCGGATCACTCCGGCGTCGGGTTCCGCTGCTCGATCAGTACTTGCGGTCGGCGAGCACGGCCTGAGCCGCCTCGGCGGAGTCGAATGCCTCGCTCGGGACGACGATGTACGACTCGACCTCCTCGCCGGCGAGCGCCTTCTCGACCACCTCGAGCGCGGTCTCCCCGAACAGCGGGTTGTACTCGTGCACGTAGCTGAGCTGACCGTCGGCGAGCGCCTGCATGGCGTTCTTGGTGCCGTCGATCGTGGCGATCTTCACGTCTTCACCCACGACCAGACCGGCCTCCTCGGCGGCCTGCGCCGCGCCGAGACCCATCTCGTCGTTCTGCGCGAACACGAGCTGGATGTCGTTGCCGCTCGACTTGAGCATGGTCTCGAAGACGCTCTTGCCCTCTTCCGCCGACCAGTTCGCCGTCTGGGCGTCGAGCTTGGTGAGCGAGGAGTCGCCGAGGCCTTCGTCGAATCCGGTGTTGCGCTCGTTGACGACGCCCACGCCGGCGGGCCCCTCGAGCACGACGTAGTTGCCGCCGTCCGGGAACGTCTCGGCCGCCCAGGTGCCGACCTGCTTCGCGACCTCGACGTTGTCGGGCGCGATGCGCGTCACATACAGGCTGTCGTCGTCGGGCTCGATACCGCGGTCGAGCAGGATGACGGGGATCTCCGCCTCCTGGGCACGGGTGAGCGAGTCCTCCCAGCCCGACGCCTCGGTCGCCGACAGCAGGATGACGTCGACACCCTCGTCGACGAACGACGTGAACGCGTCGATCTGCGACTTCTGGTCGAGGTTGGTCGCGGGGGCGTACTTCAGCTCGTACCCGGCCTCCTCCGTGAAGGTGTCCTGGATGTTCTGCTCGTTGGCCTCTCGCCACGCGCCTTCGGGACCCACGGCGACGAATCCGACCGTCGTGATCTCGTCGGATCCACCGCCGTCACCACCGTCGCCGCCGGAGTCACCGGTGGCGCAGGCTGCCAGGCCGATCGTGAGTGCGCCGACTGCTGCCAGACCGAACGCGATGCGGATGCGCTTCTTCGCGGACATTTCTTCTCCTCTTCGAGACGCCGGTGGTCGCTCCGGCAACGATGGACCGATCGTGGTCCCTGTCGTGATTGCAGGACAGCGACATCGCATGTCCTGCGGTGATGTTACCGGGAACATTTTCAAGAACACAAGGGATCATCCACAAATCAGCGAAACTACGAGGCGCTGATCGTGTTACCGATCACAGTTCGCCGCTGTGTCCCAGCTCGGCGGCGATCATCTCCACCACCGTGTCGACCGTGACGGCCGGTCCGTTGCTGAGTTCGCCGATCTTCTCGCGGTCCTTCAGCACGATGATCCGATCACTCAGCCGCACGACCTCCTCGAGCTCCGAGGAGATGAACACCACGGACACGCCCTCTCCGGCCAGCTGACTGATGCGTCGCTGGACCTCGAGCTTCGCGGCGATGTCGATCCCCCGGGTCGGCTCGTCGAGGATCAGCACATGCGGGCGCACAGCCAGCGCGCGTGCGAGCAGGACCTTCTGCTGGGTCCCACCGGAGAGCAGCCCGACGGGGCGATCCAGATCGCGCGGGTCCAGATGCAGCGCCTCGACGTAGGTCTCGACGAGCGCCGACCGCTCGGCCTGCGACAGCGGACGCGACCAGCCGCGGAGGGCCTGGAGCGACAGGATGATGTTCTCCCGCGCCGTGAGCTCGCCGATGATGCCCTGGGTGCCGCGATTGTCGGGCGAGAGGGCGACCCGGTGCCGCAGCGCCATCGACGGGTTGCGCAGCTGCACCTGTTCGCCGTCGACCCAGAGCACGCCGCTGTCGGCGCGCACCGCTCCGCTCAGCAGCGACGCGACCTCCGAACGCCCCGATCCGCGGAGCCCGGCCAGCCCGACGATCTCGCCGCGCTGGATCTCGATGTCCATCCGTTCCAGCTCGCCGCGTCTCCCGAGACCGGATGCCTGCAGCGCCGGCTCCCCCTCCGTCGAGTAGTGGTGCGCCTTGCGCTCCGAGCCGAGGGCGCGGAGGCTGTCGATGTCCTTCCCGAGCATCTTCGAGATCAGGTCGGCCCGCTCGAGGTCGCGCGTCGGGTACTCGCCGACCCGCCGCCCCCCGCGCAGCACGGTCATGCGGTCGCTGATCGCGAACGCCTGCTCGAGGAAGTGCGAGATGAACAGGATCGCGACACCGCGCCGACGCAGCCCCCGGATGACGCGCATCAGGGTCGCGACCTCGGCGACATCGAGACTCGACGTCGGCTCGTCGAGGACGAGCACTCTCGGCTCGTCCACCACCGCCCGCGCCAGCGCGACGAGCTGCTTCTGGGCCGGCGTGAGCATCGACAACGGCGTCTTGGGGTCGAGGTCGTCGAGCCCGAGCCAGGCCAGTGCCTCCGCGGCATCCGCACGCGTCCGCCTCCAGTCGATGCCGAGACGTCCGCGGCGCTCCCGACCGAGCATCACGTTCTCGGCCACGCTGAGGTTCGGGCTCAGCTGCGCCTCCTGGAACACGGTGGCGATGCCGGCCGCGCGACTGTCGGCCACCCCGGAGAAGCGGCGCGGTTCGCCGTCGACGAAGACCGATCCCGCATCGGCGGGGTGGGTGCCGGTGATCACCCCGACCAGGGTCGACTTGCCCGCCGCGTTCTCGCCCATGACGGCATGCACCTCACCGGGGAAGAGGCGGAAGTCGACGTCGTCGAGCGCGCGGACGCCGGGGAAGTCGACCGTGATGCCCGCGAGCCGCACGACCGGCTCGGGGGCGGGAGCAGCCGTCATCGCCCCACCCGCGGGGCGGCCGAGGATGCGCGCGCCACGAGCTGCGTCGGGATGCGGGTGAGCGCGGGGAGGTCGCGGCCCTCGATCGCCGCCTGCAGCATCTCGACGACCGCGACGCCCAGCGCCCCGAAGTCCTGACGAACGGTGGTGAGCGGCGGGAGGAAGTGCCGAGCGAGCGGGATGTCGTCGAACCCGACCACGCTCAGATCCGTCGGCACCTCGAAGCCCCGATCGTGCAGCCCGTGGATCAGGCCGATGGCCATGTCGTCGTTCGCGGCGAAGATCGCCGTGTACTCCGGCAGTCGGGTGAGCCCCGTCGCGAAATCGTAGGCGAAGTCGGCCGACCAGTCCCCGACCACGATCGGACGCTCCCGGATGCCCCACGACTTCGCCCGCGAATGGAACGCGCGCTCCCGCGCCCGGGCGTCCAGCCAGTCCAACGGTCCGGAGAGGTGCAGGATGTCACGGTGCCCGAGGGCGACGAGGTGGTCGACGACCAGGCTCGTGCCGGCATGCTGATCGATCGAGACGGTCAGGAAGGTCGGGTCGGCATCCGCCTTCACCACGAGCATCGGCACCGAGATCGCGATGCGCCGGAGGGCGGCCACCGACGAGGACCGCGGGGCGATGACGCAGAGGGCGTCGACGCCCTGTGTGACGAGGTTGTCGACGGCTTCCTGCGGAGACAGGGCGTCGCCCTCGTGCAGCGCGACCGGCGTGACCGAGTACCCGGCGGCGCGGGCCGAGAGCTCCACCGCGCGCAGGATGCTGGTGGGGCCGTGCGCCACGGCGCTCTCCACGATCACGCCGATGCGCCGGGTGCGCTGCGTCGCCAGCGCCCGCGCCACGAGGTTGGGCCGGTAGTCGAGCTCCTCGATCGCCTCGAGGACCCGGCGCCGGGTGTCGGGCTTGATGTTCGGGTGATCGTTGAGCACCCGGGAGACGGTCATGTGCGAGACGCCGGCGATCGTCGCGACCTGACGGATGTTGGGCTTGTCGGATCCGACGTTCACCATGCGCACCTCCGTCGGCCGAGCCTCGGCAATGTTACCGAGAACAACGGAGGTGGTGCAATGAACCCCTACAGGCCGAGGCGCTCCAGGTAGGGGTTCACGAGGCGCCGCTCGGGGTCGAAGCGCGCGGCGAGCGCGGCGAAGTCGTCCCAGCGCGGGTAGCGGGCCCGCACCTCGGCGCCGTCGAGCGTGAACACCTTGCCCCAGTGCGGGCGCGCGGTCTCCGGCAGAGCGGCCTCGATGGTCGGGAGCAGCGCACGCACGGCGGCCTCGTCGGGCTTCCAGGTGAAGTGGATGCCGACGGCGTCCACGCCGGACGAGGAGCTCAGCCAGAGGTCGTCGGAGCGCACCGTGCGGATCTCGTTGACGAGCAGCAGGGGCGCGATCTGGCCGGCGAGGGTGCGCACGGCCTGGATCGCCGCGACCGCGTCGGCCCGAGGCACGAGGTACTCGGTCTGGATCTCCGCCCCGGCGGACGGCGTGAACTCCTGCTTGAAGTGCGGGAGCCGCTCGAACCAGGGCCCCGGAACGCCCTGCTGCGCGGTCGCGGCGATCGGATCGAGGCCCAGGATCGGATGCCGCTTGTGCGTCGCCGGCTCGGCCCCGAGTCGTTCGAACAGCGACTCCCGCGCCGCCTCCCGTGCCTCCGGCTGGCGCTGCTTGACCCAGATCTGGTCCACGAAGTCGGTGCGCTCCCACGTCGAGAACAGGCTCACGCTGGTGCCGATCGAGGTCACCGCGTCGAACTCGGAGAGCACCGCATCCCAGCTCGGGTGCTCGAACACGTGCTGCGCGACCTCGTACGTCGGCTCGACGTCGAGCGTCACGTCGAGCACCGCGCCGAGGGCGCCCAGGTTCACGACGGCCCCGTCGAAGTCGGCGTCGCCGCGCTGCAGGACCCGGGTCTCGCCGCCCGGGGTGAGGATCGTGAGGGCGCGCACGGCCTGCGCGAGCGAGCCGAGCGCATCGCCCGAGCCATGGGTTCCGGTGACGACCGCCCCGGCGATCGAGATGTGGGGCAGGGAGGCGAGATTGGCGAGCGCGAGCCCCTCGGCCTCGAGCCGGGGCGCGACGTCGCCGTAGCGCGCGGCACCCGAGATCCGGACGGAGGTGCGGGTGGAGTCCACCGCGAACACGGCCGGCATCCGGTCGAGGGCGATCAGCAGACCGTCGGTGTCGGCGATGTCGTTGAAGCAGTGCCGCGATCCGAGGAGGCGCATCGCCCCGCCCCGGCCGAGCAGCGCTCTCAGCTCGTCGACCGAGCCCGGGTGCGCGATCTCCCCGGCCCGGTACGTGAGGTTGCCTGCCCAGTTGCGTTCGATCGTCATGGCGCCATGATAACCACGGACCCGGTGACTACATCGATGTACAGCATGCCCGCGCGACCCCCTCCGGACACCTCTCCGCCAGTAGGCTGACCGCATGACCGCGATGCCGCCCCGCCCCACGATGAAGGATGTCGCGGCCCTGGCCGGAGTGTCGGCGAAGACGGTCTCGAACGTCGTAACCGGCACCGTCCCGGTGAACGACGCCACCCGCGTGAAGGTCGAGGCGGCGATGGCGCAGCTCGACTTCGTTCCGAACCTCAGCGCGCGTGGTCTGCGCAAGGGACGCTCCGGCATCATCGCGGTCGCCCTGCCCGACCTCGCCACCGCGTTCTCGGCCGAGCTCGTGCACCGCATCGTGGAGGCCGCGCACGATCGAGGTCTCGCGGTGCAGATCGAGGAGACGGCCTCCGAACCCGAGCGCGAGAAGGAGCTCGTCTCCCGCGCCCGCGCCCACCTCGTCGACGGGCTGATCCTCAACCCGATCCGCCTGGAGGACAGCGTGCTGAAGTACGCCGACCGCCTGCCGCCACTGGTCGTGATCGGCGAGGTCGAGCAGAACCGCGCGGATCACGTGCGCGTCGACAGCCGGCAGGCCGCCGCCGATGCCACGCGTCACCTGCTCTCCCGCGGGGCGACGCGGATCGCGGTGGTCGGTGCCGACGACGACCCGTCCACGGCGACCGCGACGAGCCGGCTGCGCCTGGAGGGGGTGCACGACGCCCTGCGCGAGGCCGGCATCGCCCGCGACCCCGCGCGCGAGGTCAACCGGATGCCATGGTCGATGAGCGGTGGAGCGGATGCCGTGCGCACCCTGCTCGCGCGGCGGGTGCCCTTCGACGCGATCGTGTCCCTGACCGACTCGCTCGCGCTCGGCGCGCTGCACGCCCTGCACGTCAACGGCATCCGCGTCCCCGACGACGTGATCATCACCGGGTTCGACGACGTCGAGTTCTCGCGGTACACCTCGCCCGCACTCACCTCGGTGGCCTTCGATCGCCGGGCCTTCGCGGTCGCGGCGCTCGGCCTGCTCGAATCGCGCATGGACGACCGGTCCGCGCCGCCGCGGTCGCTCACCCTCTCCCATCGCCTGCTGGAGCGCGCGAGCACGCAGGGCCGCCCCGCCGGCTACCACCCGCCGGCGGGCTGACACCCCACCCCGCGGCCGCTCGTCGCCGGGAGCGCTCGCGATATTCTGGCTTGCGGGTCGATTACATCGATGTAATGATGGGGGCGTCCACCTCACGGTCACGAAGGAGTGACGATGACGCCCCCGCTCGATCTGTCGCGCAGACAATTCCTCACCGCCGCCTCGCTCGCCGCCGGCACGGCGGTCCTCGCCGGCTGCGCCCCCGGCACCACCACCGCCTCCGGACCGCAGACGCTCCAGTTCTGGCATCTGCTCTCGGGTGGTGACGGGGTCACGATGTCGGCGCTGCTCGACGAGGTCAACGCCGCGCAGTCCGCGTTCCGCATCCGCCCCACCGTGCTCGCCTGGGGCACGCCCTACTACACGAAGCTCGCGATGGCCGGCGCCGGCGGCCGCGCCCCCGATGTCGCGATCATGCACGCCACCCGCACGGTCGGCTGGGCCCCGGGAGGCCTGCTCGACCCGTGGGACCTCGATCGCCTGGCGGAGCTCGGCGTCGACAGCTCCGCGTTCCCCGCCCCGATCTGGGAGAAGGGATTCGTGGGCGAGCAGATGTACAGCGTCGCGCTCGACGCGCATCCCTTCGTGATGATGTTCAACACCGACATCTGCGATGCGGCCGGGGTGCTCGACAGCGACGGCCGCCTGCAGGAGACGTCGTCCCCCGAGGCGTTCATCGACCAGCTGCGCACCGTGGGCGGCGCGACCGACGGACACGCCCTCTCGTTCGGATACCTCGGCGACGGCGCGCAGATGTGGCGCCTGTTCTCCACCTTCTACGCGCAGCACGGCACCCCCATCGAGCTTCCCGTCGGCGGGAAGGCCGTGATCGACAAGGACGTGGCGGTCGAATCGCTGACCCTGATGCGCACCCTGCTCGACGGCGAGATCGCGCTCGCCCAGGCCGACTACGGAAGCGCGATCGCCGAGTTCGCGACCGGGAAGAGCGGGATGCTGTTCACCGGCGTGTGGGAGCTGCGCACCATGCAGAGCGCGGGCATCGCGTTCGACGCGACCATGATCCCCACGCTCTACGGCACCCCCGCCGTCTACGCCGACTCCCACTCGTTCGTGCTCCCCCACCAGACGAACGCCGATCCCGAGCGCCGCGACCTGACGTACCGGTTCGTCGCCGACATGCTGAAGAACTCCTTCGACTGGGCCGAGGCCGGGCACATCCCCGCGTTCCTGCCGGTGACCGAGTCCCCCGCGTACGCGGACCTCGTCCCGCAGGCGAACTACGCCGAAGCCGCGCAGTACGTGATCTACGATCCCACCGCGTGGTTCACCGGTTCGGGGTCGAACTTCCAGGGCGAGTTCGGCGCCGCCGTGCAGGGCGTCCTGCTCTCGGGCGACGACCCCGCCGCCGCGATCGATCGCTTCGAGGCCCGCGTCAACACCCTGCTCCGACAGCCCAACCCGGCCGATCCGGAAGGGACGTTCCGCTCATGACGACCACGACGACCTCCACCCGCACGATCGTCACGGGCTCGCACGACAGGAGCCCCACCCGGCGCCCCCGCGGCCGCGAACAGCTCATCAGCTGGGTGTTCCTCGCCCCGTTCCTGGTGGCCTTCGCGCTGTTCCTGGTCTGGCCCATCATCCACGGGATCATCCTCAGCTTCACCGACCAATCGCTCACCGGCGCGGGCGGGGGGTTCGTGGGCTTCGCCAACTACGCCGAGGCGCTGTCGGACCCGAAGATGTGGCAGTCGATGGGGAACACGGTCTGGTTCACCCTGATCTCCACCGTTCCCCTGGTCGCGATCGCCCTGCTCATGGCGGCGCTCGTGGATCGAGGCATCCCCGGTCAGTGGCTGTGGCGGCTGTCGTTCTTCATGCCGTTCCTGCTCGCCTCGACCGTGATCTCCCAGATCTGGGTCTGGATCTTCAATCCCCAGGTGGGCGCGGCCAACAACATCCTCGAAGCCTTCGGGCTCGAGCCGATCGCCTGGCTGCAGAACCCCGACACCAACATGCTGTCGATCGTGATCGCCACGGTCTGGTGGACCGTCGGCTTCAACTTCCTGCTGTACCTGGCCGCGATGCAGAACATCCCGCCGCAGCAGTACGAGGCCGCCTCCCTCGACGGCGCCGGCGCCTGGCGCCAGTTCTGGTCGATCACCCTCCCCCAGCTCGGACCGGCCACCGTGCTGATCCTCATCCTGCAGATCCTCGCCTCGCTGAAGCTGTTCGACCAGGCGTACCAGATGCTCGGTGGGGTCGCGAGCGACACCACCCGCTCGATCGTGCAGTACATCTACGAGGCCGGCTTCGTCAGCTACCGGTTCGGCTACTCGGCCGCCATCTCCTACGTCTTCTTCGCCCTCATCGTGATCCTCGGCGTGGCGCAGGCCCTGATCCAGCGCCGCCGGAAGGAGCAGCTCTGATGTCCACCGCCACCGCCACCCCGGTCGCCCCCACCACCGAGACGCTCACCACCACCCGGGCCCGCGGCCCGCGGCGGGCGCACCTGCCCGGTCAGAAGCCGTTCGCCCCGCTGCGCGTCACCGCGTTCGTGATCCTGCTGCTCCTCGCGATCGGCTGGCTGCTGCCCTTCCTGTGGGCGGTCGCCACCGCGTTCAAGACCGAGACGGATGCCGCGTCGGGCGACCCCGGCTGGATCGGCGCCGCCGGCCCGACCGTCGACGCCTTCACCGCGATCCTGTCGCAGGGCAACGTCTACACCTGGGCGTTCAACAGCCTGTGGACCTCGGTCGTCATCACCCTGCTCACGCTGACGATCTCGGCCCTCGCCGCCTACGCCTTCTCGCGACTGGACTTCTCCGGACGCAAGTGGCTGTTCGTGGCGATCATCGCCTCGATCGTGGTGCCGCCGCAGGTGCTGATCATCCCGCTGTTCTACGAGATGCTCGCCTTCAACATGATCGACACGTACTGGGGGCTGATCCTCCCGCAGGTGGTCGCCCCGGCCATGGTGTTCATCCTCAAGCGGTTCTTCGACGCGATCCCGATCGAGCTCGAGGACGCCGCCCGCGTGGACGGCGCCGGACGATTCCGCATCTTCTGGTCGATCGTGCTGCCGCTGTCGAGGCCCATCATGGCCTCGGTCGGCATCTTCGTGTTCATCGCCGCGTGGAACAACTTCCTGTGGCCGTTCCTGGTGATCAACGACACCACGCTCATGACGCTGCCGGTCGGACTGCAGACCGTCATCAGCGCCTACGGCGTGCAGTACGCGCAGGTCATGGCCCAGGCGGTGCTGGCGGCGCTGCCGCTGATCATCGTGTTCCTCATCTTCCAGAAGCAGATCGTCAAGGGCGTCGCGACCAGCGGCTTCGGCGGTCAGTAGTCCCCCACCCGGCCACAGAGCCAGATTCAAGGAGAGCAATGTCTCAGGCCCGCATCACCATCGACCGCGACTTTACGATCGCCGACGTCCCCCGGAGGCTCTTCGGCTCGTTCGTCGAGCACATGGGGCGCTGCGTCTACACCGGCATCTACGAGCCGGGGCACCCCCAGGCCGACGACCGCGGCTTCCGTCAGGACGTGCTCGCCCTGGTGAAGGAGATGGGACCGACCGTCGTCCGCTACCCCGGCGGCAACTTCGTCTCCGGCTACCGGTGGGAAGACGGCGTCGGCCCCGTGGAGGATCGCCCCGTGCGCATCGACGGCGCCTGGCACACCATCGAGACCAACGCCTTCGGACTGCACGAGTTCATGGACTGGGCGAAGGACGCCGACGTGGAGGTCATGGAGGCCATCAACCTCGGCACGCGCGGTGTCGAGGAGGCCCGCGCCCTCGTGGAATACGCCAACCACCCCGGCGGCACGTACTGGTCGGACCTGCGGCGCAAGAACGGCGCGGCCGAGCCCTTCGACATCAAGCTGTGGTGCCTGGGCAACGAACTCGACGGCCCCTGGCAGATCGGCGGCAAGACCGCGACCGAGTACGGTCGCCTGGCCCAGGAGTCCGCCAAGGCGATGCGCCTGGTCGACCCCTCGATCGAGCTCGTCGCGGTCGGATCCTCGGGCCGGTCGATGCCGACGTTCGGCAGCTGGGAGCACACGGTGCTCAGCCACGCCTACGACGAGGTCGACTTCATCTCGATGCACGCGTACTACCAGGAGCACGACGGCGACACCGCGTCGTTCCTCGCGGAGTCGGTCGACATGGACGCCTTCATCGAGGGCGTCATCGCCACGGTCGACGCGGTCAAGGCCGCGGGCAAGCACACGAAGCAGGTCGACATCTCGTTCGACGAGTGGAACGTGTGGGATCAGGTGAAGTACAACGACGTCGAGTCGAAGGAGATCGAGAAGGCGGGCTGGAGCAAGCATCCGCGTCTGATCGAGGACACCTACAACGTGACGGATGCCGTCGTCGTGGGCACGCTGCTGAACAGCCTGCTGCGGCACGGCGATCGCGTGAAGATCGCCAACCAGGCGCAGCTGGTCAACGTGATCGCGCCGATCCGCTCCGAGGAGAACGGGCCGGCCTGGCGTCAGACGAGCTTCTGGCCGTTCGAGCGGATGGCACGCCTGGCGAAGGGACGCATCCTGCGACTCGCCGTCACCGCGTCGCAGATCGCGACGAAGCGCTACGGCGATGTGGACTCGGTGGACGCGGCCGCGACCTGGGACGAGGAGACCGGGCGCCTGGTCGTCTTCGTGGCCAACCGCTCGCTCGACGAGGAGAACGACCTCACGATCGACCTGCACGGACTCGGCGACCTCCGGCTGCGGCAGGCCGAGACGCTCACAGTGCCCGAGGGCGGCGACCGCCGGACGTCGAACCTCGAGACCACGCCCGACACCGTGCACATGGTGCCGCTGGGAGCGGCCGAGGTCGTGGGCGGCGCCCTCCGTGCGACTCTGCCCCCGCTGTCGTGGTCGGTGCTGGAGCTGGACGTGACCCGCGCCTGAGGCCTCTCGGCAGAAGAGCCCTGATGCGGCGGAAAGGCCCCGGATCCTGAGGGATCCGGGGCCTTTCCGCGTTCTCGTGGCCGGGCTCAGCCGGCGGCTTCCTCCGGGCGCTCCGCCACGTCGATCGCCGCGGTGTCGGGCTCGTACTCCTCGATGTGGCGCTCGTCGGGGCCGTCGTACGCCGACAGCGGCCGGATCAGCGCGTTCGAGGCCTGCTGCTCGATGATGTGCGCCGTCCACCCGGTGATGCGGGCCGCGACGAACAGCGGCGTGAACGTGAGCGTGTCGAAGCCGATCAGGTTGTAGGCAGGGCCCGAGGGGTAGTCGAGGTTCGGGTAGATGCCCTTGCGGTCGACGAACTCGCTCTCGAGCTTCTCGTACAGTTCCCCGACGGCCGGCTTGTCGTAGTGCGCGACCAACGTGTCGAGAGCGGCTTTCATGGTCGGTACCCGCGAGTCGCCGCGCTTGTAGACCCGGTGCCCGAAGCCCATGATCTTGCGCTTCTCGGCGAGGGCCTTGTCGAGCCATGCCTCGACCTGGTCGGCCGTGTGGATCTCGTCGAAGATGTGCATGACGGCCTCGTTCGCGCCGCCGTGCAGCGGTCCCTTGAGCGCGCCGATCGCGCCGACGACCGCCGAGTACAGGTCGCTCAGCGTCGAGGTGATCACGCGCGCCGTGAACGTGGACGCGTTGAACGAGTGCTCCGCGTACAGGATCATCGAGCGGTTGAACGCGTCGACCACCGCGGGGTCCGCCTCTTCGCCGAACGTGAGCCAGAGGAAGTTCGCGGCGTAGTCGAGGTCGTCGCGGGGCTCCATGGGCTCCAGACCCCGGCGCCGGCGCTGGCCGTACGCCACGATCGCGGGGAGCGCGGCGAACAGGGTCAGGCTGCGCTCGAGATTCTCCTCCGGTGTGCCGACGGCATCCAGCACGTTGGCGATGCCGGCGGTCTCGATCGCGCCGATCACGCTCACGGCCGTGCGCACCTCGTCCATCGGGTGCGAGTCGAGGGGGAGCCGGTCGATCGCGTCCTTGACCTGGGGCGAGAGCGCCCGGTGTCGACGCTCGGTGCTGCGGAAGGCCGCGAGCTCGTCGGCCGTGGGCAGCTCGCCGTGCCACAGCAGGAAGGCGACGGCCTCGAACGACTGGGTCGCCGCGAGCTCCTGCACCGGGTACCCGCGGTAGAGGAGGCTGTTCGTCTCGGGGTTGACCTTCGAGATCGCGGTCGTGTCGACGACGACGCCCGCGAGGCCCTTCTTGATGTCCGGCTCGGTCATGGTCACTCCTTCTCGATGGTGAAGTTGAAGACCCCGGAGTCGAAATGGTTGTACGACTCGTAGTCGATGAGGTCGTAGAGATCCGCCCGATGCTGCATCGCACCGAGCATCGAGGTCAGGTGCCCCTCGTCGTTCAGCGTATCGAGCGCACGCCCCGCCGCGCCCATCGCGGTGCGCAGCAGCGACACCGGCCAGATCACGATGCGCACCCCGGCGCTCTGCAACTGGGTCGTCGAGAACAGCTCGCTCTTGCCGAACTCCGTCATGTTCGCCAGGATCGGCACGTCGAGCGCGGTCGCCATGGCCTCGAACTCGGCCAGCGTGCGCATCGCCTCAGGGAAGATCGCGTCCGCCCCGGCATCCACCAGCGCCTTCGCACGATCGATCGCCGCATCCAGCCCGTCGATGGCACGGATGTCGGTGCGCGCCATGATGAGGAAGTCCGGGTCGCGGCGGGCGTCGGCGGCGGCGCGGATGCGCTTGACCGCGGTGTCCTCGTCGACCACGCTCTTGCCGTCGAGGTGGCCGCAGCGCTTCGGGTTGACCTGATCCTCGATGTGCATGCCCGCCAGACCCGCGTCCTCGAGCTCCTGGATCGTGCGGGCCACGTTCATCGGCTCGCCGAATCCCGTGTCGGCATCGACGATCGCGGGCAGCTCGGTCATGCGCGCGATCTGCTTCGCCCGGCCCGCGACCTCGGTCAGCGTCGTGAGCCCGATGTCGGGCAGCCCCAGGTCAGCCGCGAGCACGGCTCCGGAGATGTAGACGCCGTCGAAGCCCTTCTGCGCGATCAGGCGTGCGCTCAGCGGGTTGAACGCCCCCGGGAAGCGCAGCAGTTCACCGCTCGCGAGGCGTTCGCGGAACAGGCGGCGCTTCTCCGCCGGTGTCGTCGTGGAGTACAGCATCAGAACAGCCCCTTCGGCGCCGGAGCAGCCTCGAGCAGCCCTTGCTTCGCGACGATCGAGAGCTCGCCGACCTCCGCAGCCGTGAGTTCGGGAAGCCGCTGCACGAGGGCGAGGAAGCGCTCGATCTCCTCCGCCTCGAGCACGGGCGCCGCGAGCAGACGGAACTTGGCGATGTAGTTTTCGCGCGCGAACGGGCGCGCGCCGAGCGGGTGCGCGTCGGCGACCGCGATCTCGTCGACGACCGTGCTGCCGTCGGTGAGGCGGAACTCGACGCGACCCCCGAAGGCCTTCACGTCGGGGTCCTCCGAGTGGTAGCGGCGCGTCCACTCGGCGTCCTCCGCCGTGGTGATCCTGTGCCACAGCTCGACGGTGTCGGGGCGTCCGGCGCGCGTCGGCGCGTAGGAGTCGACGTGGTGCCAGCCGCCGTCCTGCAGCGCGACCGCGAAGATGTACGGGATCGAGTGGTCGAGCGTCTCGCGCGACGCCGTGGGGTCGTACTTCTGGGGGTCGTTCGCGCCCGAGCCGATCACGTAGTGCGTGTGGTGGCTGGTGTGCAGCACGATCGAGGCGATGTTCGCGGGGTCGCGGAGCGCCGGGTTCTCGGTGCCGAGCCTGCGGGCGAGGTCGATCCACGCCTGCGCCTGATACTCGGCCGAGTGCTCCTTCGTGTACGAGTCGAGGATGGCGCGCTTGGCCTCGCCGGCGGCGGGCAGCGGCACCTCGTACGCGGCATCCTTGCCGTCGAGCATCCACGCGATGACGCCGTCCTCGCCCTCGTAGATGGGAGCGGGGCTGGTCTGGCCGCGCATCGCCCGGTCGACCGCCTCGACGGCCATCTTGCCGGCGAACGCGGGCGCGTGCGCCTTCCAGGTCGAGATCTCGCCCTTGCGGCTCTGGCGGGTGGCGGTCGTCGTGTGCAGGCCCTGCCCCACCGCCTGGTAGATGGTCTCGACGTCGAGTCCGAGCAGCGTGCCGATGCCGGCGGCGGCCGAGGGGCCGAGGTGGGCGACGTGGTCGATCTTGTGCTTGTGCAGGCAGATCGCGCGCACCAGGTCCATCTGGATCTCGTACCCGGTGGCGATGCCGCGCACGAGAGCGCGACCGTCCTTGCCGGTGTGCTGGGCGACCGCGAGGATCGGCGGGATGTTGTCGCCGGGGTGGGAGTACTCCGCCGCCAGGAAGGTGTCGTGGTAGTCGAGCTCACGCACGGCCACGCCGTTGGCCCACGCCGCCCACTCGGGGCTGGTGCGGTGATCGAGGGCGGCGCCGAACAGGTTCGCGCCCACGCCGCCGGTCGAGACGGGGTGGCTGAAGGCCTGCGCACGGGCCGCGTCGATCGGCGCACGCGTGAGGGAGGCGGCAGCGACCGAGGCGTTGTCGATGATGCGGTTGATGATCATGTCGACGACGTCCTGCTCGACCTCGACGGGGTCGGCGGCGACCTCGGCGATCTTCCAGGCGAGCTGGTCTTCGCGCGGCAGGTTCTCGTCGCTGCGGTGCACACGGACGTGGTGGGTGACGGTCATGAGAGTCCTTCGCGGTGGGAACGGGGGTCGGGGAGCTCGACGAGGTCGGTGCCGTCGTCGAGGGAGTCGAGGGAGTCGAGGGAGTCGAGGATGCCGGTGAGCGCGTTGTGCAGGTGCACGTGTGTGGCGTGGGCGGCGAGGTCGCCGTCGCGCGCGGCGAGGGCCTGGGCGATCGTGCGGTGCTCGGCGATCGATGCCGCGAGCCGCGCTGGTTGGTCGCGGGCCATCCGGCGCACCCGGACGAGATGGGTGCGCACGGTGCGCAGGGCGGCGGCGATGTAGTCGTTCGCGACGGCCGCGTCGAGGGCCGCATCGAAGCGCGCGATCAGGGCGTAGTAGGCGTCGCGACCGGCGGGGTCGGTGAGGTCGACGCGACCGAACTCCTCGGCGAGCGCGGCGAACAGCGCGGCGTCTCCTCGTGCGGCGGCGAGGCGGGCGGAGGTCTCCTCCAGAGCTCGGCGGATCTCGAACAGGGCGCGGATGTCGTCGGCATCCAGATCGGCCACCACCGTGACCCGCGGCGACTGCTGCACGACGAGCCCGTCGGCGGCCAGTCGGCGCAGTGCTTCCCGGAGGGGGGTGCGGCTGACCCCGAGGCGCGCGGCCTGCTCGACCTCGCCCAGCACGGAACCGGCGGCGAGCGCCCCGGACTGGATGCCGTCGAGCAGTGCGACGTACGCGCGATCGCCCGCCGTCGTGCGCTCCGGTGCCAGGGTCATGCTCTTCAGTGTATACATAGCACCGTCCGGACGGGCGCGATCGACCGATGAGGCGCCTTCACGTATACATTGACGCTGCCCCTCCTCCCTGCCCCCTCTCGCGGTACGCCACCCGCACTTCCGCCGAGCCACCCCTTTCTGTGCGAGCGGCCCCCGTGTGCGCGCATTCACAGGGGCCGGTGGCACAGAAGGGGCCGGGTCGGCAGGCGGGCAGGGCAGAGATAGAAGGGGGGAGGGAAGGAGGCGAGGGGGAGAGAGACGCGGGGCGGATCAGCGGGGGTCGGGGAGGGGTTCGACGAACTCCATCGATGCCGGGTCCGGCGCGGGCTCGCCCAGCTTCACCACCACCACACCGGCGAGCACGAGCGCCCGCCGAGCATCTGCAGCAGATCGGGCAACTGGCCCAGCAGCAACCAGCCGAAGAGCAGCGCGGCGACGACCTCGGCGAGGGCGATGAAGGATGCGAGTCGGGAACCCAGCATCCGCGTCGAGGCGATCCCGAGGACGTAGGCCAGCGCCGTGGCGATCAGCCCGATCGCGAGGACCGGCACGAACCACGGCACGGTACCGAAGCGGTACGCGATGTCGTCGGTGGTCCACGCGATCGGCAGCACGCCCACGAGGCCCGCGGCGGTGAGCCCGATCGCCCCCAGCAGCAGGCCTCCGCCCGCGAGCGCGAGCGGCGGCAGGCCCGTGTCGGCCTTCGCGGAGAGCAGGAAGTACGCCGCGGCGCCCACCATCGCGCCCAGCGCCCACAGGATGCCCGCGCCGTTCACCGTCGCACCGGTGAGGACGTCGAGCATCAGCACGAGGCCGACGAAGGCGATGACCGCGCCGAGGATGCTGCGCCGCGTCGGGCGTTCACCGCGGCGGATCCACAGCCACAGCACGACGGCGACCGGAGCCGTGTACTCGATCAGGAGCGCGATGCCGACGTCCATGACGGCGACGGCCTGGAAGTAGCAGAGCTGGGTCGCGGCGACGGCGAGCAGTCCGTACGCGGCCATCATGCCGAGATTGCGCCGGAGCACGCCCCAGCGCCCGCGCAGCGAGAGGATCGTCGGGACGAGCAGGACGAGCGCGGCGACCCAGATGCGCGCGGTCACAGCAGCACCGGGCGTCCATCCCGCATCGATGAGGCCGCGCGCCCAGCCTCCCGACATCCCGAACGCGAGGGCGGCACCGATCGCGAGCGGCAGCCCGAGTCGGACGCCCGGCATCCGGATGCTGTCATTGCTCACAGTGCTCATGGGATGTGACGCTACTCGGCGCGGATGTAAGATGTCAACATGATCTTCACCGATGACACGGAGTACGCCCTACGGTCCGCCGTCTGGCTCGTGAATTCCGCGGAGGATCCGGAGACCCTCGCCGACCTCGACGACCACCACGCCTTCCTCGAGGCGAATCCCTACACGGGTCGCCTCGATCGCGACGCCGCCGAGCTCGCGGCGCTGCGCGATCTGCGCCCGACCCTGCGCGCCATGCTGCTGGCCCCGCGTGAGGAGATGGCGGTGCTCGTGAACCAGGCCCTCGCGGCATCCCAGGTCGCCCCCCGCCTCGTGCGCCACGGCGACATGGACTGGCACCTGCACGCGGTGGCCGATGACCGCCCGCTCGCCGAACGCGTGCTGATCGAGACCGCGATGGCGATGATCGACGTCATCCGCGCCGACGAGGGCTCACGCATCTCGGTCTGCGACGACGACACGTGCCAGGCGCTCGCCCTCGACCTCTCGCGCAATCGCTCGAAGCGCTACTGCTCCACCGCCTGCGCCAACCGCAACGCGGTCGCCGCCTACCGCGCCCGCCGCGCCGAGGCCTGACCCCCTCCCCGCGCACCCCCTCCCCGCGCATCCGCGCGCACCGGCACGCGCGGATGCGCACGCACCTCTGGACTCCGCCTGTCATGACAGGTATGCTCACTTGTTATTACAGGTTGTCGACGCCCGGCGCGTGATGACCGCGCAACGACGCCCGCCGCCGACGAGGAGCATTGATGCCCGAGTTCCACACCCCGCCGATCTCCCCGATGGCGATCGCCTTCGACGCCGAGAAGCTCACGCTGTCTCCCGAGGGCCCGACCCTCACGCGCCGCATGTCCGACCTCGAGGGACTCTTCGTCGACGCCGAGGCCTGGGCCGCCGCATCCGCGGAAGAG
This sequence comes from Microbacterium sp. TW_SC_2, assembly GCF_055361165.1. Lineage (NCBI taxonomy): Bacteria > Bacillati > Actinomycetota > Actinomycetes > Micrococcales > Microbacteriaceae > Microbacterium > Microbacterium sp. TW_SC_2. The sequence goes on from NZ_CM143952.1 coordinate 2,915,940, forward strand.
AACCCCGTCGTGTACACCGTGGTCAGCTCGCCCGTCCCCGAGGTCGACCGCGAGCTGCCGCAGTCGATCACGACGATCATGCCGGGCGACACCTCGGGCGAGCTCTGGATGACCAAGGGCCACCAGCACCCGAACCACCAGGGCGAGATCTACCTGGCGCTCAAGGGCCGAGGCGGGCTGCTGATGTTCGACGGCGAACGCACCGAGTGGCTCGACATGCTGCCCGGCACGATCGGCTACATCCCCCCGGGCTGGGCGCACCGCTCCGTCAACACGGGCGACGAGCCCTACTCCTTCCTCGCGGTCTACCCGGGCGGCGCCGGCCACGACTACGGCTGGGTGCTCGCGCACGGCATGGGGTCGCGCGCCTACCGCACCGCCGACGGGTCCGTCGAGCTGCGTCCGTACTCCACGCCCTCGAACTAGGCGCCGTCCATGATCATCGCGCACGACCTGGGCACCACGGGCAACAAGGCCTCGCTGCACCACTCCGACGGACGGCTCGTCTCCTCGGTCACGGTGCCGTATCCGGCGCACTTCGCGGCGGGCGGCGTCGCGGAGCAGAACCCGGAGGACTGGTGGGATGCCGTCGTCGAGGCCACCCGCGCGCTGCTCGCGAAGACCGAGACCGGCCCGGCAGACGTCGCCGGGGTCGTCGTGGGCGGCCAGATGATGGGCGCCGTGCTGCTCGACGCCGACGGCGCCCCCGCGCGACCGGCGATCATCTGGGCCGACACGCGCGCGGGCGCGCAGCAGCGAGAGCTCGAGGCCGCCCTCGGTGCCGCGCACGCGTACGGCATCCTGGGACACCGCCTCAACCCCACCTACTCGGTCGAGAAGATCATGTGGGTGCGCGACAACGAACCCGAGGTGTGGGCGCGCGTGCGCCGCGTGTGCGTGGCGAAGGACTTCATCGTGCTGCGCCTCACCGGCCGCCTCGCGACCGACCGCTCCGACGCCTCGGGCACCAACGCCTACGACCAGGCCGCCGGCACGTGGTCCGCGGAGGTGCTGCAGGCCGCGCGCCTCGACCCCGCCCTGTTCCCCGAGATCCTGGAGTCGACGACGATCGCCGGCCGGCTCACGGATGCCGCGGCATCCGCCCTCGGTCTGCACACGGGCGTGCGCGTGGTGATGGGCGGCGGCGACGGCCCCCTCGCCGCGGTCGGCTCGGGCGTGGTGGCCCCGGAGGACGGCGCCTACGTGTGCCTGGGCACCTCGTCGTGGATCTCGTTCGCGGCGGATGCCCCGCTGCACGACCCCGCGATGCGCACGTTCACGTTCGACAACGTCGTCCCCGCCTCCTTCGTGCCCACCGCCACGATGCAGGCCGGTGGCGCCTCGGTGCAGTGGATCGCGGAAGCACTGTCGCCCGACCCCGCGCATCCGGAGACCGGGCGGCTCACGGCGGAGGCTGCCGGCGACCTCGACACCGAGGACCTCTACTTCCTGCCGTATCTGCTCGGCGAGCGATCACCGCACTGGGACCCCGACGCGCGCGGCGCCTTCGTCGGCATCGGCCGCCACCACACCCGGGCGCACCTCGTGCGCGCCGTGCTGGAGGGCACCGCGTTCAACCTGCTCACCTGCATCCAGGCGTTCCGGGCCGCGGGCGCGACGATCGACCGGATCGACGCGGTCGGCGGTGGCGCCCAGAGCGACGCGTACCTCGCGGTCCTGGCCGACGTCTGGGGCGTCCCCGTGCGTCGCCGCACGATCGTGGAGGAGGCGAACAGCCTCGGGGCGGCCGTCACGGGCGCCGTGGGTCTCGGGCTGGCGGAGTTCTCGGCGGCGCGGGCACTCAGCGAGGTCACGGCGGAGTTCACCCCGGATGCCGGTCGGCACGCCGTCTACGCGGCACGCCACGCCCGGTTCGACGACGCCTACACCGCCCTCGCCCCGTGGTTCGCGGGAGCGCCGCGCTGATGGCCGTCATCCTCGTCACCAGCCGCTCCTTCTCGGACGGCGATCTCGACCTCGTCACCCGGGCGAGCCAGGCCGGCCACCGCATCCTCCGAGGTCCGGCGCACCATGACCTCGACGAGCTCCGCTCCCTCCTGCACGGCGCCGACGCGTGGATCGCCGGCACCGGCCCGGTGACCGACGAGCACCTCGCGGCGGCTCCGCGCCTGCGCGTGATCGCCCGCTACGGCGTGGGCACCGAGGCCGTCGACCTCGACGCGGCCCGCCTCCGCGGCATCCCCGTCACGCACACCCCCGGCGCGAACGCCGAGGCGGTCGCGGATCACGCGGTCGCACTGATGCTCGCCGCCCTCCGCTTCGTGCCCGACGGCGACCGCCGCGTGCGCGCCGGCGACTGGAGCGTGAGACGAGGACGGGAGCTGGGAGCCGCGACCGTCGGCATCGTCGGCTTCGGACGGATCGGTCAGGGCGTCGCGAAGCGGCTGAGCGGCTTCGGATGCCGCGTGCTGGCCGCCGATCCCTTCCTCTCCCCCGACGTCGTGCGCGCGCAGGGCGCGGAGCCGGTCGAGCTCGACGAGCTGTTCCGCCGCGCCGACCTCGTCTCGCTCCACGCCCCGGGCGGTCAGCTGCTCGTCGACGCGGCACGTCTGGCCACCCTGCCCCGCGGCAGCGTGATCGTGAACACGGCACGCGGCGACCTGGTCGACGAGGATGCCGTCGCCACGGCGCTCCGCGACGGCACGCTCGCGGGGTACGCCGCCGACACCCTGCACGGTGACACCGCCGCCCAGGACAGCCCCCTGCTCGCCGCCGAGTTCGCCGACCGGGTGATCGTGACCCCGCACCTGGGCGCTCAGACGACCCAGGCCGTCGACGCCATGGGCGCGCTCTCGCTCGACGACGTGATCGCCGTGCTCCGGGGCGCCGAGCCCGCCCACCCTGTTCCGTCCCGCTAGGAGACCATCGATGACCTCGTCCCCCGCCCCGGCATCCGCCCCCGCGACGCTCCCCGGCACCACACCCGCCGGCTACATGGGGTTCGTCGGCGTCAGCACCGGCTCGTCGTCGATCATGCAGGTGTTCCCGCGCTGGGCCGAGGTGCTCGGACTCCCGACGCGCGAGCTGGTCGGCCACGACCTGCCGATGGATGCCACGCCCGCGCAGTACATCGCGATGGTCGAGCAGATCCGCGACGACCCGGCCCATCGCGGCGCCCTCGTCACGACGCACAAGATGAACGTGTACGCCGCGGCATCCGACCTGTTCGACGAACTCGACCCGTTCGCGGTGTCGTGCAGCGAGATCTCCAGCATCTCGAAGCGCGGCGACCGGTTGATCGGGCGGGCGAAGGATCCGCTGACGGTCGACCTCGCCCTGAACGACTTCCTGCCCGCCGATCACTTCGCCCGCACCGGCGCCGAGGTCGTGATCCTCGGGGCCGGGGGCTCCGGCACCGCGCTGAGCTGGGCGCTCGCCGAGCGCGCCGACGCGCCCGCGCGCGTGACGGTCACCGCGGTCTCCGACGCGGCGCTCGCGCACCTCCGCGCCGTGCACGACCAGCACGGCACGCCGCCGGAACTCCTCCGCTTCGTGCGCACCGACACGCCCGCCGAGGCCGCCGCACTCGTCGCCGCGGCCCCCGCAGGCTCCCTGATCGTGAACGCCACCGGGCTCGGCAAGGATCGCCCCGGCTCCCCCCTCCCCGACGAGGCGGTCTTCCCCGAGGGCGCCCACGTGTGGGAGTTCAACTACCGCGGATCGCTGGAGTTCCTGCAGCAGGCGCGCGCGCAGGAAGCCACCCGCTCGCTGCACGTGGTCGACGGCTGGCGGTATTTCATCCACGGCTGGTCGCAGGTGATCGCCGACGTCTTCGAGCTCGACCTCACCCCCGAGATCGTGGAGCGCCTGGCCGCGGCCGCGGAGTTCGCGCGCCGATGATCCGCACGGTCCTCGGCGACATCGACCCGGCGCAGCTCGGCACCACCGACTATCACGAGCACCTGTTCCAGGTGAGCCCGCTGCTGCCCGGCGATGAGCTCGACGACGAGCCGCGGTCGAGCGTCGAGGCGGGGCACCTGCGCGACAGCGGCTTCGCGGCGATGATCGATGCGACGCCGTTCGGGCTGGGCCGCGACCCCGAGGCCCTCGCCCGGATCAGTGCGGCGACCGGGCTGCACATCGTCGCCACGACCGGACGGCACCGCGAGGCGCACTACGACACCGCGCACCCGACGCGCGCGGCGGGCGCCGCCCAGCTGACCGCGCTGTTCGTGCGCGACATCACGACGGGCATGGGGGTGAGCGACGCGGTTCCCGAGGCCCGCCCCGCCGACTCCCCCACGGGCCACCCGGTGCGCGCCGGCATCCTCAAGGGCGGCATCGACTACTGGCGCATCAGCGACTTCGAGCGCACCACGTTGCACGCCCTGGCAGCCGCGCATCACGAGACGGGCGCGGCGATCATGGTGCATCTGGAGTTCTGCACCGCGGCGCACGAGGTGCTCGATCTGCTCGGCGAACGTGGGGTGCCGGCCGACCGCGTGGTGCTCGCGCACGCCGACCGCGACCCGGACGCCGGGCTGCATGCCTCGCTCGCCGAACGCGGGGCGTACCTCGGCTACGACGGCGTCGCCCGCCCGCGCACGCGCTCCGACGCCGAGCTGCTCGCCCTGACCGCCGACGTCGTGGCGCGCGGGGCCGGGCACCGGGTGCTCCTCGGCGGCGATGTCGCGCGCCGCACCCGCTACCTCGCCTACGGCGGGATGCCCGGGCTGGCGTACCTCGGCGACCGCTACGTTCCCCGGCTGCGCGCGCTCATCGGAGACGAATCCGTCGACCGGATGCTCCGGGACAATCCCGCCGCGCTCCTGCGTCTCGGACACGCGCGCGCGACCGAATCCGGCGCGGAAATCGGCGTTCGCCCCCATCTCCCGTCATACTGAAAGGGAGCCCCCGAAGGAGCGCCATGACCGAGCCGACCATCCTGCACGCGACGTTCACGGCGCGCCCGGGAGCAGCCGATCGTCTGGTGGCGCTGCTGCGGGATTTCGCCGAAGTGGTGCGCAGCGAGGAAGGCAACATCGTCTTCGATGCGTCCCGGCTCGCCGACGACCCGGATCGGTTCTTCGTCTACGAGGTGTACCGCGATGACGAGGCCTTCCAGGCTCACCTGTCCTCTCCTTCGGGAGTCCCGTTCAACGCCGAGCTGCAGGAGCTGATCGTCGAACCGACGTCTCAGCTCACCTTCCTGCAGCGCCTCTGATCCTCCGCCGGCCTCGCGCCGGCGGCCGAGCCCCCGGAGTCCCCACACCCCTCCGTGTAGGAATCCGGGCGAAGGGCACGGATGCCGGGGAGATCCCCCCTCTCCCCGGCATCCGTGTGTCGACCTCCTCACCGTGACGCGACGTCGCGACCGGTGACACGAGGAAGCCCCCCACCGGGCGGTGGGGGGCTTCCTCGATCTCAGCGGATCAGCGTGTCACTCCGAGAGGGAGTGTCACTCGTAGAGGACCGCAGCGATCTTCGGGTCCTCGATGTTGGTCTCGTCGTACCAGTACGAACCGGTGTCGTAGAACTCCTCGACCGAGTCGCCGTTGGCCGCGTCGTAGGCGGCCTGCACGACCTGTGCGCCGATGCCGATCGGGTCCTGCGTGATGGCGCCGGCCATGGTGCCGTCCTTGATGGCGTTGATCTGCGCGGCGCCGGAGTCGAAGCCGACGATCGTGATCTTGCCCTTCTCCAGACCGAGCTCGTTCACCGCGTTGACGACGCCGATGGCGGAGCCCTCGTTGGTGCCGTAGATGCCCTTGAGGTCGGGGTGCGCCGAGATCAGCGTCTTGGCGATGTCGGCCGACTTCAGGTGGTCGCCGTCGCCGTACTGGATGTCGACGATCTCGATGTCGGGGAAGTCCGACTCGATCTTCTCGACGAAGCCGTCACGACGCTCGACACCGGTCGAGTTGATCTGCGAGTGGCCGACGATCGCGACCTCGCCCGATCCGCCGATCAGCTCGGCCATGTGCTCGGCGGCGAGTGCACCGGCGACCTTGCTGTCGGTGGCGGCGAGGCTCAGACCGACGTCGCCGTTGCACGGGGCGTCGAAGTAGACCACCGGGATGTCCTTCGACTTGGCCTGCTCGAGCGGGGCGACGCACGCCTCGGGGTCGAGGGCGGCGTAGGCGATGGCATCCGGGTTCTTGTCGATGGCGGTGGTGAGCATCTCGAGCTGCTGCGCGATCTCGGTCTCGGCCGCGGGGCCTTCGAACGTGATCCGCACACCGAGCTCTTCTGCGCGCTCCTCGGCGCCCTGCTTGACGGCCTGCCAGAACTGGTGCTGGAAGCCCTTGGAGACGAGGGCGATGTACATCTCTCCGTCGCCGCTGCCGGCGCTGTCACCGCCGCCTTCCTCGATCACGTCGCCACCGCCGGCACAGCCGGCGAACACGAGCGCGGATGCTGCGACGAGTGCCGCGAATGCGGTCTTCTTGCCGAAATTCATGAAAACTCCATTGTTCTGTGTGTGAGTGCTGTGAGTGCCGGCCGGGGCCGGCGGGGAACTGCGTGGTGCGTATTGAGTTGAGTCGGGTGCGAGAGGTCAGGTCCGCTGGCGGTTGCGCAGCGAGTCGAGGAAGACGGCCAGCAGCACGACGATGCCGACGACGACGTTCTGCCATTCGGACTGGATCGACATGATGCGCAGGCCGTTGACCAGCACGCTCATGATCAGCGCGCCGATGACGGTGCCGAGGATGGAGCCACGTCCGCCCAGCAGGGAGGTGCCGCCGATGATGACCGCGGCGATCGCCTGCAGCTCGTATCCGGTGCCGATCTGCGGCTGGGCGGAGTCGAGGCGGGCGGCGATCACGATGCCCGCGATGCCGGTGAAGGCGCCGGCGAACATGTAGATGAGGATCGTCCAGCGTCGCGTGTTCACGCCCGAGAGGCGCGTGGCCTCCTCGTTCGAGCCGATCGCGAAGGTGTAGCGGCCGAGGAGCGTCTTCGACAGCACGAGCCAGGCGATGACCGCGACCACCGCGGTGATCAGCACGGCGTTCGGGATGCCGGGGATGATCACGCCGAGCGCGATCTTCTTGAAGTCCGGCGCCGAGGTCGAGAAGTAGATCGGCGAGACGTTCGAGATGACCAGGGCGAGACCGCCGGCGATCATCATCATCGCGAGGGTCGCGATGAACGGCGGGAGCCGCAGGAACGTGATGTTCACGCCGTTGACGAGACCCATCAGGACGCCGGTGAGGACGCCGCCGATCACGCCGACCCAGACCGGCAGGCCCATGTTCGTCACGAACACACCCGTCATGACGGCGCAGAGCGCCATGCCGGTGCCGATCGAGAGATCGATGCCGCCGGTGATGATGACGAAGGTGGTGCCGAGGGCGAGGATGCCGATCACCGCGGTCGACAGCAGCACGGTGGCGATGTTGCTGAACGTGAAGAAGGCCGGGCTGGCGATCGAGAAGAAGATGACCAGCACGATCAGCGTGCCGAAGGCCAGCGACTGCTGGAGCTGGCGCTTCAGGAAGCCGCCGATGTCGCGCTTGTCGGTGTTCTCCGTGACGGCGGTCTGGATGATCGTCGTCGTCGACGATCCGGGCTGCTGCGGGGTGCTCATCAGTCTTCCTCCCCGTGGGCTGCGAGTTGCATGATCTTCTCCTGGCTGGCTTCCTCGTTGCGGAGCGTTCCGGTGATGCGACCGTTCGCGAAGACCGCGATGCGGTTCGCGACGCGGAGGATCTCCGGGAGCTCCGATGAGATGACGATGATGGACTTGCCCTGGTCAGCGAGCTGCTGCATCAGGCGGTAGATCTCCTCCTTCGCGCCGACGTCGATCCCTCGGGTCGGCTCGTCGAAGATGAGGATGTCGCAGTCGCGCATCAGCCACCGGGCGATGACGACCTTCTGCTGGTTCCCTCCGGAGAGGAGCTTGACGACCTGGTTCACCGAGGGCGTCTTCACCCTCAGCTGCTGCACGTACTCCTTGGTGCGGTTCTTGGCCTTGCTGTCGCCCATCCAGCCGATGCCGTTGGCGTACGACCCGAGGGAGGCGAGCACGGTGTTGAACGTGACGTCCTGCTCGAGCATGAGCCCGAGGAGCTTGCGGTCCTCGGAGAGGTAGCCGAGACCGTGCTTCACGGCATCCGCCGGCTGGGTGATCCGCACCGGCTGTCCGCCGATCGCGATGGAGCCCCCGTCGCGGTGGTCGGCGCCGATCACGGCGCGCGCGGTCTCGGTGCGACCGGCGCCCATGAGTCCGGCGAAGCCGAGGATCTCACCGCGGTGGAGCTGGAACGACACGTCCTTCAGCAGGTTCTTGGTCGACAGCCCCTGCACGTCGAGGACCACCGGGTCGTTGGCGTGCTCGCGGGCCGTCGGACGCGTTCCCTCATCGATCGGACGACCGACCATCATCTCGATGATGGTCGGGATGCTGACCTCGGACTTCTGAAGTGATCCGATGTATGCACCGTCGCGGAGCACCGTGACGCGGTCGGCGAGGCGGCGCAGCTCATCCATGCGGTGCGAGATGTAGACGATGCCCGTGCCGCGCGCCTTGAGCTGCTCGATCAGCACGAAGAGCGTCTCGACCTCGGAGTCGGTGAGCGCCGAGGTGGGCTCGTCCATGATGAGGACCTTGGCGTTGAAGGACAGCGCCTTGGCGATCTCCACCATCTGCTGCTCCGCGACCGTGAGCTCGCCGACGAGCTGCCGGGGGTTGAGCCGGATGTCGAGGCGCGTGAGCAGCTCGGCCGTCTGCGCGTTGAGCTTGCGCTCCGACAGGAAGGGACCCGTCTGCGGCTCCCGGCCTACGTAGATGTTCTGCGCCACGGTCAGATCGGGCATCAGGTTGAGCTCCTGATGGATGATCGTGACGCCGAGCTCCTGCGCCTGCAGGGGGCTGGTGAGCTCCACCTCCCGGCCCTCGAACGTGATCGTGCCCTCGTCCTTGGTGTAGATCCCGGAGAGGATCTTCATGAGCGTGGACTTGCCCGCGCCGTTCTCGCCGACGAGCACGAGCACCTCACCGGCGTGGACCTCGAGGTGCACGTCCTTCAGCGCCTGCACACCGGGGAATCCCTTGCTGATGCCATCGACTCTGAGAATGGGATCACTCATGTGCTCACCTGCTTCCTTGAAGGTTGTGAATGTCGACGCCCGCGATCTGAATCGCAAACATCGGATCAATTCTGCACTCACGCGATATCTCACGCAAGTTGTATCTAAATGTAACTAACCGGGGAGGGGATGGGAAGACCTGTAATAACATCTTGGCCACAGGTCTCTCCTTCGCCCCCGGCGCCGTGCGTCAGTGCAATCGGATCGAGTCCACGGCGACGAGCTTGTCGCGGATGAACGCGTTCGCGTGCGCACCGAGTTCCTCGTTGTCTGTCCAGAGGTTGCGCCAGATGCCCAGCATCCGACTCAGATCCGGGGCGACCACCGCCGAGGAGAACGACTCGAACACGATCGGCCCGTCGTAGTCGATCCGGCCCAGCGCCTTGAAGAACGTGTCGAAGTCGACCGTGCCGGTGCCGAGGTAGCCGCGGTGGCTCTCGCCGATGTGCACGTAGCGCAGGCTCGGCGCCGCGTCGAGGACCGGCGCGAACATGTCCGACTCCTCGATGTTCATGTGGTACGTGTCGAGGTGGATGCCGAGGTTCGGACGATCGACCTCCGCGAGATAGGCGATCGCCTGGCGCGCGGTGTTGAGCACGTTGGTCTCGTAGCGGTTCACGACCTCGAGGGCGACCGAGACGCCGCGCTCGGCGGCGTGGTCGGCGACCTTCGCGATCGCCCGACGGCTGCTCTCGAGGCCCGCCGGGGTCACTGGCTCCATGTACTTCTTCATGGCGCTGTAGATCACGCCGCAGAAGTGGGTGCCGCCGAGGTCGGCCAGCACATCGACCGCGCGGATCAGCAGCGCCTCGCCGGCCGCGACCACCGCGGGGTCGGAACCGGTGACGTCGGTGGCCTCGGACAGCCCGAGCGACGCGCTCACCGCGAGGTCGTGCTCCTCCAGCGCCGCCTTCGCCGCGTCGACGTCGAAGGCGAACGGATCCATCAGCGGGAACTCGATGAGGTCGAACCCGGCTTCCTTGGTCTTCTCGACCGACAGGCGGATGCCGTCGGCGTCGAAGGTCCCCGTCCACACGAGTCCGTGGCATCCGATGTTCATGGGGCCTCTCGGAGACGGGTGTGCGGCACCATCGCCTCGGCTACTTGGCACGTTGCAAGTTGCGCTGCGGGCAACGATAGGTCGGCGCCTCGCGCCTGTCAAGAACTTTCTTGGCACGTGCCAAGTTTCGGGGATACTGTGGTGTCGACCGCTCATCCGAGCAGGTGCGGCCACCGCGACGAAGGAGTTCCGATGCCGGCCAGCGTGAAGGACGTGGCAGCACTCGCCCGCGTCTCCTCCTCGACCGTGTCGAACTACCTCAACCACCCGCACGTGCTCGGCGCGGCGAGCCGCGAACGCGTCCGGGCCGCGATCGAGGAGCTCGGTTTCGTGCCGAACGAATCGGCGCGCCAGCTGCGGGCGGGCTCCAGCAAGGCGCTGGCGCTGATCCTGCTCGATGCCTGGCTGCCCTATTTCAACGAGCTCTCCCGCGGCGTCGAGGATGTCACGCGCGAGGGCGGCTGGTCGCTGTTCTACAGCAACAGCAACCGCGACAGCGCCCAGGAGCGCCGCAACATCGAGATGTTCGAGGCGCACCGGGTGCAGGGCATCGTGATCTATCCGCACGACGACGTCGTGCCGCAGCTCGAGCGGGTCGCCGACCGCGGCATCCGCTCGGTGGTCGTCGGCCCCATCCCGCCCTCGTCGAAGATCGCCTCGGTGCTGTTCGACGACCGCGGTGGCGGACGTCTGGCCGGCGAGCACCTGCTCGCGCTCGGCCGCCGTCGCCTGCTGTTCCTCGGCACCCCGACCGTGAGCCAGTCGAACGACCGCCTGCAGGGTCTGCGCGATGCGGCCGACGCGGACGCCGAGATCCTGGTGCACGACGTCTCGGACCTGATCACCGAGGAGGGCCTGCGCGCGGCGGCGGCGATCATCGCGATGCCCGCGTCGGAGCGCCCCGATGCCGTCTTCGCGGCCAACGACATGGTCGCGCTCGGCGTGCTGACCGGGCTGCTCCGGCACGGCATCCGGGTACCCGAGGACATCGCCCTCGTGGGCTTCGACGATGTGGCCCAGGCGCACCAGAGCGTGGTGCCGCTCACGAGCGTGCGGCAGCCCGGCTACGAGATCGGCCGCGCGGCGGGTGCCGCTCTGCTGCGTCAGCTGGCCGACCCCGCCGCGCCCCCGCCGGAGACGACGCCGTTCGCCGCGGAGCTCATCGTGCGGGAATCGACGATCGGGCGCTGACCCGGCGCACCGCCGCGGCGAGTGCCGCGCGCCGGGCGTTCACGATTCAGGACGATCGGCCCGCAGGAGCCCGATTTCGGCCGCATCCGGGTCGCGGTGCGACAAACAGACTGAATTATGAACGCGACGCGTGGCCCACCACGCCCTTGCGCAGCAGCGCATTGCCGTACTTGCGCGTCTCGCCGGTGCGCACGAGCACGTAAGCCTCCTTCGCGAGGTCGTAGTACGCGAAGCGCTCCACGAAACGGGTCGTCTCGACCTCCGTTCCCGCGGCGGCCATCAGCTCGCGCTGCACGTCGAGCAGCGCGCCGTCGGCCGAGGCCATCAGGTCGATGCCCGGAGCGTCGTCGAGCGGCAGCACCGTGCGGATCGCCGCGACCACGTCGGGCGTCGCGGTACCCGGGAGGTCGACGACGCGCTCCCCCAGGCCCCACGCGGGGAAGTGCGCGTCGGCGATCACGACGGAGTCGGAGTGCCCCATGCGGTCGAGGTGCAGCAGCAGCTCGCCCGTGAGCAGCGGGTGGATTCCTTCGAGCACGGCGGCTCCTTCCGGGTGGGGGACAGCGGGCGGTCAGGCGGGGATGAGGCCTTCGGCGGCGAGGTTCTCCCACAGCGCGTCGGGGATATCGAGCGCGGCGTACTCGGCGTTCTGCCGCAGCTGCGCCGGGCGACTGCCCCCGACCACGACCGCGCGCACCTCCGCGGCCTGCAGCGGGAACCGGATCGCGGCCGCCGGGAGCGGCACATCGTGGTCCGCGCACACCGCGGCGATGCGCACCAGGCGGTCCCAGAGCGCGTCGGGCAGCTGACCGTACTCGTACCGGCCGTCGCGACGCGGCTCGCTCGAGGCGAGCAGCCCGGAGTTGAACACGGATGCCGCCACGATCCCGGTGCCGGTCTCGCGGCAGGCGGGAAGCACCTCGGCCGCGGCCGGCTGCTCGAGCAGCGTGTACCGCCCGGCGACCATGACCAGGTCGAGATCCGCGGAGCGCACGGCGGCGGCCAGCGCCTCGGACACCATCGAGCCGACACCGATCGCGGCGACCTCGCCGGCGGCGCGCAGCTGCTCCAGGGCGGGCAGCGCCTCCGCGAGCGCGAGGTCGAGGTCGTGCCGCTCGGGGTCGTGCAGGTACAGCAGGTCGATGCGCTCGATGCCGAGGCGGTCACGCGATTCCTCGATGCTCGTGCGGATGCCGTCTGCCGAGAAGTCCCACACCCGCTGCAGGTCGTCGGGCACGTGGAAGTCGTTCGCGGTGTCGAGGCCCCCGGCGTGCGCGGGGTTGGGGCGCAGCAGTCGGCCGACCTTGGTCGACAGCACGAACTCCTCGCGGGGCTTGGTCTGCAGGAACGCGCCGAGCCGGCGCTCGGAGAGGCCGAGGCCGTAGTGGGGCGCGGTGTCGAAGAAGCGGATGCCGCTCTCCCACGCGGCATCCAGCACCGCCCACGCCTCGTCGTCGTTGAGGGCACGGAACAGGTTGCCCACGTTGGCGGCACCGTAGCCGAGCGTCGGCACCTCGAGGCGGTCAGACGACGACATGCGCGCCCGTCCACGTGTACGCCGCGATGCTGTCGGCCTTCATCTCCATGCTCGCCCCGGGTGCGGTCGGCGCCATGTACGAGCCGCCCTGGATGTCGGTGGGCACGACGAAGTGCTCGTGCAGGTGGTCGACGAACTCGATCAGGCGTCCCTCGCGCGTGCCGGTCACGGCGACGAAGTCGAACATCGACAGGTGCTGCACGGCCTCGCACAGGCCGACGCCGCCGGCGTGCGGGCAGACCGGCACGCCGAACTTGGCGGCGAGCAGCAGGTTCGCGATGTTCTCGTTCACGCCCGCGACGCGCACGGCGTCGATCTGCATGACCGAGATCGCGTCGGCCTGCAGCAGCTGCTTGAAGATGACGCGGTTCTGCGCGTGCTCCCCGGTGGCCACACGGATCGGGGCGATGCCGCGCGCGATCTCCGCGTGCCCGAGCACGTCGTCGGGGCTCGTCGGCTCCTCGACCCAGGCGGGATGGAACTCGGCGAGCGCGTTCACCCACGCGATCGCCTCCGACACCTCCCAGCGCTGGTTGGCGTCGATCGCGATGGGGAAGTCGGGGCCGCAGACCTCGCGGGCCTTGCGGAAACGGCGGATGTCGTCGTCGAGGTCGGCGCCCACCTTGAGCTTGATCTGCGTGAAGCCGTCGGCCATGGCCTCGCGGGCGAGGCGCTCGAGCTTCTCGTCCGAGTAGCCGAGCCAGCCGGGACTCGTGGTGTACCCCGGATAGCCGGTCGCGAGCAGTTCCCGCTCGCGTTCGATGCGGCCGGGCTCCGCGGCGCGGAGGATCTCGAGCGCGTCCTCGCGGGTCAGCGCGTTGGTGAGGTAGCGGAAGTCGACCAGGTCGACGAGTTCCTCGGGGCTCATCCGTGCGAGCAGCTGCCACAGCGGAAGGCCCGCGCGCTTGGCCTTGATGTCCCACAGTGCGTTGATCACGGCGCCGATCGCCATGTGCATGACGCCCTTCTCCGGGCCCAGCCAGCGCAGCTGCGAGTCGCCGATGATCGCGCGGAACGTGCCGCCCATGTCGTCCAGCAGCGGTTCGATCTCGCGCCCGACCAGGTGTCCGGCGAGCGCGTCGATCGCCGCGACCTGCACGTCGTTGCCGCGCCCGATCGTGAACACGAACGCGTGTCCCGCGATGTCGTCGTCGGCGTCGGTGCGCACGATCACGTACGCCGCGGAGTAGTCGGGGTCCGGGTTCATCGCGTCCGACCCGTCGAGGCTGAGCGACGTGGGGAAGCGGATGTCGGTGGTGTCGAGGGCGACGATACGGCTCACAGGATTCCTCTCCATGCGCGAGTGGTTTTCGTCGCGCGGATCTCTTGGAGTGTAAACATCGGATGTCTATACTGTCAACGAGACAGGCTGCCGCGAGGTGGTCGACCGACGGATCAGGAGAATCATGAAGTTCGCGCGGCTTGGCGCCCCTGGGGCAGAGATCCCCGTCCTCGTGGAGGGCGACCGTTCCTACGACCTCCGGTCGGTGACATCCGATGTGAACGGCGACTTCCTCGCCGGCGACTTCCGCTCGCGGGTGGCCGCGGCGCATGCGGCCCACGAGCTCCCCGAGATCGCGGATGCCGCGGCGCTCCGCATCGGCGCCCCGATCGCCCGCCCCAGCGCGGTGATCTGCGTCGGCATGAACTACGCCGCGCACGCCGCCGAGTCCGGCTCGCAGCCGCCGACCATCCCGATCATCTTCCTGAAGACCCCGAACACGGTCGTCGGCCCGAACGACGCCGTCACGATCCCCCGGGGCAGCGAGAAGACCGACTGGGAGGTCGAGCTCGGCATCGTGATCGGTGCCCGCGCTTCCTACCTCGACTCGCCCGAGGAGTCGCTCGCGCACGTCGCCGGCTTCGTGACCGCCAATGACGTCTCGGAACGCGCCTTCCAGATCGAGGTCTCGGGCGGCCAGTGGTCGAAGGGCAAGATCGCCCCCGGCTTCAACCCGACCGGCCCGTGGCTGGTCACCCCCGACGAGGTCGATCACCACGCACTCGGACTCCGCAGCTTCGTGAACGGCGAGCCGCGGCAGGACTCGAACACGAGCGACATGATCTTCACGGTCGAGCACATCGTGCACCACCTCTCGCAGTACGTCGCACTCGAGCCCGGAGACCTCATCCTCACCGGCACCCCGCAGGGGGTCGCCCTGTCGGGCAACTTCCCCTACCTCGCGGCCGGCGACGTGGTGGAGATCGAGATCGACGGCCTCGGCCGACAGCGCCAGGAGTTCGTGGCCTGGGAGGCACGGCGATGACCGCGTCGGCTCCCGAGACGGACACGCGCCGCGGCGGACTGGACGGACTCGTGGCGATCGTCACCGGCGGCGCCTCGGGCATCGGCGCCGCGATCGCGCACCGGCTGCACGCCGACGGCGCCCGGGTCGCGGTGCTCGACCGCGACACCGGCCCGGCGGATGCCGCGTTCGCCGCCTTCACCGCCGACGTCTCCGACCGCGCGAGCGTGGATGCCGCCGTCGCCGCCGTCGCCGAGCGGTTCGGCCGCATCGACATCCTCGTCAACAACGCCGGCATCGGGGCGCAGGGCGACATCACCGCGAACGACGACGACGAGTGGGCCCGGGTCCTCTCCATCAACGTGACGGGTATCGCCCGGGTGACCGCGGCGGCTCTGCCCTGGCTCCGCCGCTCCCCCGCGGCGGCGATCTGCAACACGGCATCCATCGCCTCCACCACCGGCCTGCCCCAGCGCGCGCTGTACACCGCGTCGAAGGGGGCCGTCTCGGCGCTCACCCGCGCCATGGCCACCGACCATCTGCGCGAGGGCATCCGCGTCAACGCCGTGAACCCCGGCACGGCCGACACCCCGTGGGTCGGCCGCCTGCTGGATTCCGCGGCCGATCCCGCCGCCGAGCGCGCCGCGCTGGAAGCCCGTCAGCCGCACGGCCGACTGGTCACTGCCGACGAGGTCGCGGCGGCGGTCGCCTATCTCGTCGGGCCGTCCGCCGGCTCCACGACGGGCACGTTCATCGAGGTCGACGGAGGCATGGCGCAGTTGCGCCCGCGTCCGGTGTGACCCGCCCGCGCGGCACCCGCGGATCGCTCCGCGGGTGCCACGCGGTCAGGCGCGATCGCCGAAGAGCCGGCCGAGGATGCCGCGGCGCGGTGCCTCCGAGGCGGCATCCGCCTCCGTGCCGTAGAAGCGCGCGGCGTTCGCCCACAGGATCGCATCGACGTCGTGCCCCCGGGCCCGCGCCCAGGCCACGACCACGTCGAGCCACCGCGAGCGCCCCGAGGGCTGATAGGTCGCCGCACCGTCCTCCGGGGCATGGGGATCCCCCGCTTCGGCCGGACCGATCACCGACACCGGCCAGTCGCTGCCCCACATCAGGCGCTGCTCGCCGAAGACGTCGGCGGCGGCATCCAGGAAGGGCTCCAGCTGCGCGGCCGTCCAGTCGCCACCGGCCTCGGCGGGCAGCCCCGAGATCTTGCAGAAGGCGTGCGGATGCCGCGCCAGCTCGGTGAGGTCGCGCACCCACTCCGCTCGCGGCTCCCGCGGGGAATCGGCCGTGCCGACCTCCGGCTTCCCCAGGTGGTCGAGCACGATCCGCAGCTCGGGGATGGCCCCGGCCAGGCGCGCGACGTCGGGCAGCTGCCCCGCGCGGACGCAGGCGTCGAACGTCCACCCGCGCGCGGCGACCTCGCGCGCTCCGGTCACGAACGCGGTCGAGACGGCGAGGCCGTCGGGCTCGTCCTGCAGGATGTGGCGCACACCGCGCACGAGCGGGAAGGCGCTGAGTCCCTCCAGATGCGTGAGGGTGTCCACGTCGCGGTCCAGCCGGGCCCCGGCCACGATGCCGAGCACGCCCAGCGCGGCGGCCTGGTCCGAGACCCAGCGCACCTCGTCGAGGAACTGCTCCGGCACGGTCCCTGCCTGCACGAACACCGCCTTCTCCTCCCGCACCCCCGCCAGTCGGGCGTGCGCGAGCTCGGTGTCCGCGAACCGGAAGGCCAGCGGCCCCTCGAGCCAGCCGTAGGTCAGGACCTCGTCGTCCCACAGGTGCAGATGTGAATCCATGACGCGCATGCGACCATACTGCCTCAGACATCCGACCAATCGCTAGGATGACGCCATGGCTGTCACGGACGAGGCGATCGAGAAGATCAAGGCGATGATCGTGTCGGGTGAACTCGCCCCCGGCGATCGTCTTCCCCCGGAGAAGGAGCTGTCGGAGCGACTCGGACTCTCCCGCAACTCGATGCGCGAGGCGGTCAAGGCGCTCGAGGTGATCCGGGTGCTCGACGTGCGACGCGGCGACGGCACCTACGTCACGAGCCTGGAGCCGCACCTGCTGCTCGAGGCGATCTCGTTCGTCGTCGACATGCACGACGACGGTTCCATGCTCGAGATCTTCGCTGTCCGGCGCATGCTGGAATCACAGGCGACGGGGCTCGCGGCGACGCTGGGCAGCGATGAGGAGATCGCCGGTCTGATCGCCGAGATCGAGGGGGTCGACGCCTCGGTCAGCATCGAGGCGCTCGTGGAGCACGACATCCGCTTCCACCGCGAGATCGTGCGCATGGCGGGCAATGCCTATCTCGCGAGCCTGATCGAGCACCTGAGCAGTCAGACGGTACGGGCGCGGGTGTGGCGCGGGCTCACCGAGGGCGGCGCCGTCGAGCGCACGCTGTCCGAGCACCGTGCCATCGCGGATGCGATCGCGCAACGCGACCCCGCCCTGGCGACCTCGCTGGCCACCGCGCACATCGCCGGGGTCGAGCGCTGGCTGCGGCAGGCCGCCTCCGCCTGAGTCCGGACATGATTCAGTCAGAACGTCGCCGCGCTGCTCCGCCACCCGCGTGATCGCGGGATCACTGCCCCCGACGCGGTGCGATCAGACTGAATCGTGCACGGCAGACATTCGCGCTCAGGCCCCCAGGCGCCCCATCGCGGCGTCGAACTCCGCCGCCGAGCTGTCGCTCACGTCGTGGAACAGCGCCTGCTCGATCACGTCGGGCGCCGCGGTGAAGTACGGCACCCCGAGGACGCGGAGGTCGGTGATGTCGTCGGCCGTGCGCAGTGACGCGGCGAGCACGTTCGAGTCGCTCCCCGCGCACATCTGCTGCATGCGTGCGATCACGATGTCGCCGTCGATCCCGGCATCCCGCATCCGTCCGAGGTAGGGCGCGATGTAGCGCACGCCGATGCCGGCGCAGGCCAGCGCCTGCGAGATCGAGTACACCGCCGTGACCAGCACCGTCGCGCCGTCGCGCACCAGCGCGGATGCCGCGGCGAACCCGGCGGCGGTCGCCGGCACCTTCACGACCACGCGGTCGCCGAGCGCGCGGAGGCCCTCCGCGTTGCGCAGGAAGGACGCGGTGTCGCCGCCCCAGGTCTGGAAGAAGATCTCGCGCGCGCCCTCCGACTCCCACCGCGCATAGAGGTCGGGGATCTCGGCGGCCGTGCGCCCCCCGCGTTCGAGGATCGTCGGGTTCGTCGTCACTCCGTGCACGACGCCGGCGGCGAGGAGAGAGGACACGCGCGCGGTGTCGGCGCTGTCCACGTAGAGGCGGGGCGCGGTCACGGTCATCGGATCTCCTCGCGGGCGACCTGTCGTTACAGGTTCGGCTTCGGCTAATGTAATGACAGCCGCCGTCGATGTCAAAGGCCTCGCGACGGTCTGCATGCTGTCGAAGAAGATCAGGAGCGACATGGCCCCCGCACACCCCGGCGATCGCTCCGGCGTCGTCATCGTCGGCAGCGTGACCGCCGACGTGACCACCTTCTCGCAGCGCCTTCCCGCGCGGGGCGAGACCATCCTCGGCGATCAGTTCACCCTGATGCTCGGCGGCAAGGGCGCCAACCAGGCCGTCGCCGCCGGACGCTCGGGCGCCCGCACGAGCTTCGTCGGATGCGTGGGCGACGATCTGTTCCACGACCTCGTGGTCGAGGGACTGAGCGAGGCCGGCGTCGACCTCACGCACCTGCGCACCGTTCCGGGTCCGACCGGCATCGCGCACATCCGCGTCGACGCGTCGGCGCAGAACGACATCGTCATGGTCCCGCTCGCGAACGCCGCGCTCAGCACGGGGCAGATCGACGAGGCCCTCGCCGCGCTCGCACCGACCACCTCGGTGCTGCTCACCCAGCTCGAGACGCCCTCCGCGTTGACCGCGCACATCACCGGACGGGCGCGCGAGCACGGCATGACCGTGATCCTCGACCCCGCCCCGGCGGCCACGCTCCCGGGCGACGTGTGGCAGAACATCGACATCGTCACCCCGAACGAGACCGAGGCCACGCTGATCAGCGGGATCGAGGTCACCGACGCCGAGTCCGCCGAGCGGGCGGGGCGCTGGTTCCTCGCGCAGGGCGTCGGTGCCGCCGTGATCACACTGGCCGGTCAGGGGTCGTGCGTCGTGACCGCGGACGAGACGATCGTCGTGGCGCCCTTCCCCGTCGAGCCCGTCGACACCACGGCCGCGGGCGACGCCTACGCGGGCTATCTGGGTGCCGCGCTCGCGAACGGCGGCACGCTGACCCAGGCCGTGCGCCTGGCCACGGCCGCCGGCGCCCTCACCGTCACGAAGCAGGGCGCGTCACCCAGCCTCCCGCTGCGTGCCGACGTCGATGCGTTCCTCGCGGAACGCGAATCCGCCGCCGTCGCGAACTGATCCCGGAGAAGACCATGCGCAAGACCTCCACCACGATCAATCCGGCCCTGTCGCGCGTGATCAGCGAGACCGGCCACACCGACCTGCTGGTGGTGACGGATGCCGGTCTGCCGATCCCGCCCGGATCCGAGCGGATCGACCTGGCGTACCGCCCCGGC
This sequence comes from Microbacterium sp. TW_SC_2, assembly GCF_055361165.1. Taxonomy (NCBI): domain Bacteria; kingdom Bacillati; phylum Actinomycetota; class Actinomycetes; order Micrococcales; family Microbacteriaceae; genus Microbacterium; species Microbacterium sp. TW_SC_2. The sequence goes on from NZ_CM143952.1 coordinate 2,935,585, forward strand.
GCGCCCGCGTTCTTCGACGTGCTCGACACCGTGCTCGCCGAACTGGTCGTGGAGGGCGCCACGGTCTCCGCCGAGGTCGCGGAGAAGAGCCCCGAGGTGCTGGCCGGACTGCGCGAGCGGTTCGCGGGCATGGGCTTCGAGATCGAGCTCGTGCCGCACGTCGAGTTCAAGGAGCAGACCCGCAGCGCACGGGCGTTCGTGCGCTCCGGAGAATTCACCCCGTACGCCAACGTGATCCTGCACGCGGGCGTCGCGTACTGACATGACCGCCACCTCCCCGGATACGACCCGACCCGACGCGCCCCTGCCCGACGCGCCCCTGCCCGACGCGATCGATCGGCACTCCGCCGCCCCCATGTACGACCAGCTGCGGCAGCTGATCGTCGACGGCATCGCCCGCGACGGGCTGCTGCCCGGAGACCCCCTGCCCGGAGAGCACCGGCTGTGCGAGCGCTACGGCATCTCGCGCACGGTCGTCCGGCAGGCGCTCGCGCAGCTCGAGCATGAGGGGCTCGTCGAGCGCGTCAAGGGCAAGGGCACCTTCGTCTCGCGCCCGCGGACCAGCGAGAGTCTGGTGCACACGCTCGTCGGTCTGTACGACGATGTCGAGCGCCGCGGCGGCCACGTGCACAGCGACGTGCTGCGTCACGAGCGCACCATCGCCGACGAGGAGATCGCGCGGGCGCTGGAGCTGCCGGCCGGCTCCCCCGTCGTGGTGCTGGAACGTCTGCGCCACGTCGACGGCGAGCCCTGGTCGCTGTCCACGACCTGGATGCCGGAGCACGTCGGTGTCACGACGCTGGGCGTCGACCTCACCGAGCGCTCGCTGTACCGGCTCCTCGCCGACAACGGCATCGTCGCGACCAGCGGTGTGCGTTCCGCCGAGGCCACCGTCGCGACCCATGAGCAGGCGCTGCATCTGGGCGTGAGCGCGGGGTCGGCCCTGCTGCGCCTGCGCAGCGTCAGCCGCGGTGCGGACGGCGCGCCGATGGAGTATTTCGTCGCCTACCACCGCGGCGACCGCTCGCGCTTCGAGTTCCAGCTGCAGCAGGCGCAGTCGCAGGCATCGCTGCTGCACATCGACGGCGCCGGCGGGGCCTCGCGAGCCGGTACCGTGAGCTGAGACGCGACATACGGGTCGACGCGGGGGCGGGGAACACGATGGGCGATGCGCACGGGACGGAACCCGATCCGAACGGGGTCGTACCGCCCCCGCCGTACGAGCCCGACCCGATGCCTGCGGCATCCGGTCTCTCGATGACCCCGCTGGCACCGCCGCTGGGCCCACCTCCCGAGCCGCCGGCCGGGCCACCGCTGCCGCCGTACGCCGGAGCCACCGCCGCGGGACCGCCCGCGCCGTATCCGTCCCCGCCGTACCCGTCCGCGTCCGCTCCGTATCCGTCCGCTCCCCGCGCGTCGTCGAACCGGCTGGGCATCGTGCTCGCCGTGGTCGGCGGCGTCGTCGTGCTCGGCGTCGTGGGGGTGGCGGTCGTGGTGGGGCTGCTGCTCGGCACGAGCGGGCCCTCGACCCCGGCGCCGCCCACGGCGATCGCCGAACCGGACCCGGATGCCCCCGCGGACGACCCGACCGACGCCGACCCTTCCGGCATCGAGGCACGGCTCGAGGCCAAGATCGAGGAGTACAAGCGCCTGCGCGATTCGGGCGCGCTGTGGCAGAGCATCCCCGACACCGAGTTCAACCGCACCGCTCTCTCGGCGTTCCTGTACCTGCTGACCGACATGAAGGTCGCCACGATGTGGGGCGTCGACGCCGCGCAGGCCCAGGAGTTCGACGACCGCGCCGCGATGCTGGAGGAGCGCCTGCTCGCACAGGAGCCGTTCGGCGACGACATCCGGATCGAGCTCGAGGACCGCATCTTCACCTACGACGGCGAGACCGGCGAAGGCGGGTTCACCGACCGGTGAGCGGGCGGGATACGCTCGAACGGTGACTTCCTGGACCAGCACCGCGATCGCTCTGCTGGAGGCCGACGCCAACCGCAGCGCCGACACGCATCTGCACCTGTTCCCGCTGCCTCCCGAGTGGGGCATCGACCTGTACCTGAAGGACGAGTCGGTGCATCCGACGGGATCCCTCAAGCACCGCCTCGCCCGTTCGCTGCTGCTCTACGGGCTGGTGAACGGACGCATCCACGAGGACACCACGCTCGTGGAGTCGTCGAGCGGATCGACCGCCGTGTCGGAGGCGTACTTCGCCCGCATGCTGGGGCTGCCGTTCGTGACCGTGGTGCCGCGCTCGACCAGCCAGGAGAAGATCGACCTGATCGAGTTCTACGGCGGCCGGTGCCACTTCGTCGACCGGGCGGAGGACATGTCGTCGGAGGCCCAGCGCCTGGCATCCGACTGCCACGGCCACTACCTCGACCAGTTCACCTTCGCGGAGCGGGCGACCGACTGGCGCGGCAACAACAACATCGCCGAGAGCGTGTTCAGCCAGCTCTCCCAGGAGCGCCATCCGATTCCGCGCTGGATCGTCGTCGGCGCCGGAACCGGGGGCACCAGCGCCACCTTCGGTCGCTACGTGAAGTACCGCCGCCACGAGACGCAGATCGCCGTGGTCGACCCCGAGGGTTCGGCGTTCTACGACGGCTGGGCCGGAACGGTCGACCCACCGGTGGGACACCCGAGCCGCATCGAGGGGATCGGACGGCCCCGCGTGGAGGCCTCGTTCGTCCCGGGCGTGATCGACGAGATGATCCGCGTGCCGGATGCCGGCTCGATCGCGGCGATCCGCATGCTGCGCGCGCGCACTCTGCACCTGGCGGGCGGCTCGACCGGCACGAACCTGTACGGCGCGTTCCAGCTCATCGCCCGGATGCGGGCGGAGGGCGAGACCGGCAGCGTCGTGACGCTGATCTGCGACAGCGGCATCCGCTACGCCCGCACGTACTTCTCCGACGAGTGGGTCGCCGCGCAGGGCTGGGATCTCGCTCCGCACCGCGCACGCCTCGACCACTTCCTCGCGACCGGGGTCTGGGAGGACTGACCCGCTCACGGCTACGCTGGCCGCATGACCACCACTCTGATCCTCACCGTCGCCGGAGCAGACCGACCGGGGCTCGTCGCCGCGGTCGCCGATGTCGTCGACGCGCACGGAGGCAACTGGGAGAACAGCTCCCTCGCCGAGCTCGCGGGCACGTTCGCGGGCGTGATCGAGGTCTCGGTGCCGACCGAGCAGGCCGACGAGCTGCAGAGCGCGCTGCGCGGGCTTCAGGGGCAGGGGCTCCTGAAGGTCGCCGTGCTCACGGGCGCGACGAGTGCGAGCGTCGAGCAGGATCCGCTGCTGACGATCCAGGTGCTCGGCAACGACCGGCCCGGCATCGTGCGCGAGGTCTCGACCGTGCTCAGCGCGCACGCCCTGAGCATCGAGGAACTGGCGACCGAGACGCGGGATGCCGCGATGGCCGGCGGACGCCTGTTCGAGGCATCCGTCATCGCGCGGGTCCCGGAATCCGTCGATCTCGAGGCCCTGCGCGCGGATCTCGAGCGCCTCGCCGCCGAGATCCAGGTCGACATCACCCTCGACTGACCCCTCTCGTCGCCCCACGCCGACCGCGCCAACCTCGCCGAACCACCCCTTTTTGTTCGACCCGGCCCCTTGTAACCGTCCATAGGGGGCCGGGTCGAACAAAAAGGGGCCGGTCGGCACCAAGGAGGGGGCGACGCGAGACGTCAGCGCGGGTCGTCGTCGGTGTAGCGACGAACCCAGTACTCGGTGTGCTCGACGTGCGAGGATGCCGCGGCGCTCGAAGCGACCGGATCGGCGGCGGCGAGCCCGCGCAGGATCGCGCGATGCCCCGTGTCGGACTGCCGCTTGAGCTCCGCCGCGTCGTGCGCGTCGGGGATGCGGTACGCCCGCGACCGTGACCGGAGCACGTCGATCAGACTCGTGAGCGCGTCGTTGCCTGCGACGCGCGAGATCGTCATGTGGAACTCGTGATCGAGCCGCGAGTGCAGCTCGAAGTCGTCGCTCGCCTCGATCTCGCTCAGCACGCGGTCGAGCCGAGCGATCGTCTCGGCGTCGATGCGGGCGGCGGCGAGCGCCGCGGCATGGGGTTCGAGCACGCGGCGCAGCTCGGTGAGCTCGAGCACCCCCTCCATCGGCAGCAGCCCGACCGTGAGGGAGAGACTGCCGATCAGGTCGGCCGCGCGCAGCTCGCCCACGTAGCTGCCCGAGCCGTGGCGCGTCTCGAGCACCCCGAGGGCGGCCAGCATGCGGATGGCTTCGCGCAGCGACCCGCGCGAGACCCCGAGCCGCTCGCACAGCTCTCCCTCGCTGGGCAACCGGTCGCCCGGGCGGAGTGCGCCGTCGGCGATCAGCGCCCGCAGGCCGTGCAGCGCGGTATCCAGTGCGCTCATGGTCATCCTCCCTGACACACCAACTCCTCTGTGAGTCTGTCGGATGGGAAGAGTCCGACCAATTCGTATAACAACTACCTCCGATTCTGAACTATTCGTGGTGGATTCGGAAGCTCTATGGCAAAGTTGTGCAACAACTCCCCGGACACGTAGATGAGGACGCATGTCGGCACTCCCCTTTCCCGCACCGCTCGGGCTGAATTCCGTCGCCAGAGCGCGGGATGCCTGGCCGCTGGACCCCGAGGTCATCCACCTCAACCACGGTTCCTTCGGCGCGGTCCCCTCCGCCGTCGTCGCGCATCAGGATGCCCTGCGCCGCCGCGCCGACCTCAGCCCTGTGGAGTGGTTCCCGCGCATCGCCGAACGGGTGCGCGACGCCCGCGAACGCACGGCGCCGTTCGTGGGCGCCCGCGCCGAGGACTCCGCCTTCGTGCCGAACGCCTCCGCCGCGGCGACCGTGGTCTACAACTCCCTCCAGCTCGCGGGCGAGGACGAGATCCTCGTCACCGATCAGGGCTACGGCGCGATCACGATGGGCGCGCAGCGCCTCGCCCGCCGGTTCGGCGCCCGCGTGCGCACGGTCGCCCTGCCGCTCCTCGCCTCCGACGACGAGGTCGTACAGCTCTTCAGCGAAGCGATCACCCCGAACACCCGCCTGATCGTGGTCGACCAGATCACCTCCCCCACGGCCCGCCTGCTGCCCACGGCCCGCATCTCCCGACTCGCCGCCGAGCACGGCGTGCGCACCCTCGTCGACGGCGCCCACGCCCCCGGCCTGATCCCGGATGCCGCCGCGGTCGCGGGCGGCGACTGGTGGTTCGGCAACATGCACAAGTGGCCCTGCGCCCCGCGCGGCTCGGCCCTGCTCGTCACGAACGCACCCGACCGTGCAGAGCTGTGGCCGCTGATCGACTCCTGGGCCGCGAACGAGCCCTACCCCGATCGCTTCGACACCCAGGGCACGATCGACGCGACGACCTACCTGAGCACCCCGGCGGCGATCGACTTCGTCGAGAGCGAGTTCGGCTGGCCGCAGACGCGCGAGGCGATGGCACGGATGGCGGATGCCGGAGCCGAGATCATCGCCGAGGGATTCCGCCCCTACGGCGACGAGGACCCGCTGACGCCGCTCCCCTCCCCCGTGCCGTCCATGCGTCTGGTCCGCCTTCCGCTCGGTCTCGGCTCCACGCGCGAGGAAGCCGACGAACTGCGGATGCAGCTGCTCGACGAGACCTCCGTCGAGACCGCGTTCACGAGCTTCCGCGGCATCGGCTACTTCCGACTCTCGGCGCACCTGTACACCGAGGCGTCCGACTTCGAGGCGTTCGTGGAACGCTGCATCCCCTCGATCCTGCGCCGCGCCGGCATCCGCCCCGCCGAATCGCTCGTCATCCCCTGACCCGCACCTCGACCCGCCCCACCCGAACACCCACCCACACTGAGAGGCACATCGTGAAGCACAAGATCTTGACGGCAGCTGGAGCATTCGGCACCGTCGCCGTCCTCGCGCTGACCGGCTGCTCCGGCAGCAGCGGCCCGGCCGCCGACGGCACCGTCACCCTGCAGATGGTCGAGAGCCTGACCAACCCCGCCCGCACCGACCTGCTCCGCGGGCTGCTCGACCAGTTCGAGGAGGAGAACCCGAAGATCAAGGTCAGCCTGGTCTCCCCGCCCACCGAGCAGGCCGACCAGAAGATCCAGCAGATGCTGCAGTCGGGCAAGGGCGTCGACGTGCTCGAGGTGCGCGACATCACGGTCGGTCCGTTCGCGAACAACGGCTGGCTGTACGACCTCGGCGGCGACCTGGAGAGCTGGGACGGCTGGGATGCTCTGACCGAGAACGCTCAGGCCGCCTCCGTCGCGGAGGACGGCAAGAGCTACTTCGTCCCCTACGGCTTCTACGGACTGTCGCTGTTCTACCGCACCGATCTCGTGGAGGAGGCCGGTTTCGACGGCCCTCCGCACAGCTGGAAGGAACTCCTCGAGCAGGCATCCGCCATCCAGGACCCGTCGAACAACATCTACGGCTACGCGTTCCGTGGTGGCGCGAACGCGAACAGCAACGTCGTCGCCGCGATCGAGGCCTACACGATCGATGATCTCGACGTCGACGACGCCTTCCTGCTGGAGGACGGCTCGACGATCTTCGCCGCCCCCGAGGCACAGGAAGCCGCCGACGACTACTTCGACCTCTTCACCGAGGCCTCCCCGCCCTCGGCGGTCTCGTGGGGCTACCCCGAGATGGTCGCCGGCTTCACCAACGGCACCACGGCGTTCCTGCTGCAGGACCCCGAGGTCATCGCCACCGTGCAGGACTCCAACCTGACCGAGGACCAGTGGGACACCGCACCGCTGCTCGTCGGGCCGTCGGGCAAGGCCGCACAGCCGCTGGCCGTCGCCGGATGGGGCGTCGCCGAGGCGAGCGAGAACAAGGAAGCGGCGGTGAAGCTCGTCGAGTTCCTCTCGTCGGCCGAGCCCGCGACCGAGTTCGCCCAGGCGAACAGCCTGGTGCCGATCATCAGCGAGGCCGCCGACGACGAGTTCTACTCCACCGGCCCGTGGACGAGCTACGTCACGATGACGGAAGACCCGGAGACCTACGTCAACGTGCGCCAGCCGCGCGGTGTCAGCTGGTGGACCGAGTGGATCCAGAAGTCCGACCAGGACGTGCAGAACGTGCTGCTGGGCAACATGAGCACCAGCGACATGCTGGCCTCGTGGGATGAGTTCTGGACCGAGAAGTACGCCGCGGAGAAGGGCTGACCCTCGTGGCATCCGCATCCGCTCTTCGTGAGAGAGGCTCCGCCGGCACCGCCGGCGGGGCCTCCCCGGGCCGCCGACGTCGGCAGTTCCGTGGACGCCACGCGCTGACGCTGCTGGCCTTCATGGCACCGGCGATCGTGTTCGTGTGCTGGTTCACGTACTGGCCGATGCTGCAGGGCGCCCGCATGGCGTTCCACGACTGGAACCTGTGGGACCTCACCTCGACCCCGTTCGTCGGGTTCGACAACTTCGTCACGGTCTTCCAGGACCCCGCGTTCCCCATCGTGGCGGGCAACTCGGTGCTCTGGGTGGTCGGCTCGCTCGTGCCGCAGCTCGTGATCGGCTTCCTGATCGCGCTCGCGCTGCGCAAGCGCTTCCGCTTCCGTGGGCTCTACCAGGCCCTCGTGTTCTTCCCGTGGGCGGTGTCCGGCTTCCTGATCGGGATGCTGTTCCGCTGGATGTTCAACGCCGAGTTCGGCGTGGTCAACGACCTGCTCATGAAGGCGGGCCTGATCGACGCGCCTCTGCCGTGGCTGGCCGATCCGAAGCTGGCGATGTTCGCCGTGATCGTCGCCAACATCTGGTACGGCGTGACGTTCTTCGCGATCATGATCCTCGCCGCGCTGCAGTCCGTGCCCGACGAGATGCTCGAGGCCGCGAGCCTCGACGGCGCCGGCAAGGTGCGGCAGCTGTTCTCGATCATCATCCCGTACATCGCGGTGACGCTCCTGCTCACGATCCTGCTGCGCGTGATCTGGATCTTCAACTTCCCGGACATCATCTACGCGATGACCAACGGCGGGCCCGCGAACCAGACGCACATCATCACGACGTGGATGATCAACTACACCCAGCAGGGCAACTACGGCATCGCGAGCGCGATCGGACTGATCGTCGTCGCCTTCCTGTTCGTGTTCTGCGCGTTCTACCTGATGGCGATGCGGAGGGCCCAGCGATGACCATCACCGGAACCACGGTCACGGAGACCCGGCGTCTCACCGTTCCCGATCTGGCCAAGGCCCCGCGGCCGAAGCCGAAGCGGCGGGTGACCCCCGGCGGTGTCGTGCGGGTGGTGGGACTCGGGCTCTGGCTCGTGATCACCCTGTTCCCGCTGTACTGGATCGCACTGACGTCGATCAAGTCCCCCGGCACGATCAACACCTTCCCGCTCGAGTACTGGCCCAGCGAGCCGTCGTTCGAGAACTACATCAGCCTGTTCCAGCAGAGCTCCTTCGGGGTGTTCCTGGGCAACTCGGCACTCGTGGCGATCGTCGCCGGGGCGGTGGCGACGCTGATCGCGCTGCTGAGCGCCTATGTCATCGCGCGGTTCGAGTTCCGGGGGAAGGGCGCGGTGCTGATCGCGTTCCTGCTCACGCAGATGATCCCGGCGTTCATCGCGCTCGGGCCGCTGTACTCGATGATGACCGATCTGGGACTCGTCGACACCAAGCCCGGACTGATCCTCGTCTACATCGCGATCTGCATCCCGTTCTCGACCGTCATGCTGCGCGGGTTCTTCGAGAACGTCCCCGACGCGCTGGAGGAGGCGGCGATGATCGACGGGTGCTCGCGGCTCGGCGCCCTGTTCCGCGTGCTGGTACCGGTCATGACGCCGGGCATCATCGCGGCGTTCATCTTCAACTTCGTCAACTGCTGGAACGAGCTGTTCCTGTCGGTCGTGCTGATGAACACCGACGCGAACCGCACGGTGCCCTCCGCGCTGAACGGCTTCATCTCGACGTTCAACATCGACTGGGGCTCCATGAGCGCCGCAGCCGTGCTGACGATCCTGCCGACCATGGTGATGTTCGCGCTCGCGAGCCGCTGGATCGTGCAGGGCCTCACCGCCGGCGCCGTGAAGGAGTAACCCCTTCTCACGCGCCCTCTCGCCGAACCACCCCTTTCTGCGCGAACCGCCCCCTTATGGACGTCCATAAGGGGGCGGTTCGTGTGAAAAGGGGCCGCTCGGCCGACTAGACCAGGCGGGCCTTCGGCGAGGAGGTGTACGTGTGCTCGGGATCGTTGTTGACGGTGTCGCCCAGCGCGGTGTCGATCGCGGCGAGGGTGTCGGCGTCGAGCGTGACACCCGAGGCCTTGACCGTCTCGGCGAGCTGCTCGGGGCGCGATGCTCCGACCAGCGCTGCGGCGACGTTCGGGTTCTGCAGCACCCACGCGATCGCGAGCTGCGGCATCGACAGGCCCGCTTCCTCGGCGATCGGCTTGAGCTTCTGCACGGCGCTGAGGATGTCGTCCTTCAGGAAGCTCTTGATGAAGTCCGAGCCGCTGTGCGGGTCGGTCGCACGCGAGCCCTCCGGCACGGGCTGGCCGGGCAGGTACTTGCCGCTCAGCACGCCCTGCGCCATCGGCGACCAGACGATCTGCGAGATGCCGAGCTCTTCGGAGGCCGGCACGACCTTGCCCTCGATCACGCGCCACAGCATGGAGTACTGCGGCTGGTTCGAGATGAGCTGGATGCCGAGCTGCTTCGCGAGCGCGTGCCCCTCGCGCAGCTGCTCCGCGGTCCACTCCGAGACACCGATGTAGAGCGCCTTGCCCTGACGGACGACGTCGGCGAAGGCCTGGAACGTCTCCTCGAGCGGGGTCTCGTAGTCGAAGCGGTGCGCCTGGTACAGGTCGACGTAGTCGGTGCCGAGGCGCTTGAGCGACCCGTCGATCGACTCGAAGATGTGCTTGCGGCTCAGACCGGTGTCGTTGGGGCCCTTGGGGCCGGTCGGGAAGTAGACCTTCGTGAAGATCTCGAGGCCCGCGCGGCGCTGGCCCTCGAGGGCCTTGCCGAGCACGACCTCGGCCGCCGTGTTGGCGTACGTGTCGGCCGTGTCGAACGTGGTGATGCCGGCGTCGAGCGCCGCGTGCACCGTCTTGACGGCGGCGTCGTCGCCGACCTGAGAGGCGTGGGTGACCCAATTGCCGTAGGTGATCTCAGAGACCTTGAGACCGCTGTTACCGAGATAGCGATAGTTGACCATGGATCAACGCTACTGGCTGCCGGGGACACCGGCGCGGGTTTTCCGTGACCGGTCTCAGGTGACTCCGATCGACGCGCTGCGCCGCGCGGCCATGACCCCGCACACGATCACGGCGATCGCGGCCAGGGCGCTCACGCCGAAGAGCGGAAGGCCCCACGGCGAGCGGTCCGCCCCGCTGATCCCGAGGCCGTCCGCAAGTGCCATGCCGGGGCCGAAGGAGGCGACGAAGTACGCCGGTGCCCCGAAGGTGAGGATCGTGAGGAATGCCAGACCCGGGACGATGGCCGGCGCCCTCGTCACGATCGAGACCGCAGCGGTCGCGACCGCCAGCATCACACCGATGCCCAGGAAGATGAGCACACCGGTGTGCCCGAGATGCTCGCCCGCTCCGGACAGCTCCGCACGCACCTCGTCCAGACTCAGGCCGGGGGCGGCAGCCAGCGGATTCCACACCAGGATCTGCATCGCGGCGACCGCGGCGTAGGCGGTGACGGCGAGGACGCCGACGAGCGAGACCGGGAGCGTGTGACGCGGCAGGGGCTTCATCCGGTCATCCTAGGAAGCGGCCCCGAGAGTCTCCCGATACTCGCGCCAGGCCGCCCCGAGGCGTCGGACACCCTCCGCGAGCACGTCGTCGGGCGCCGTGAACGGGATGCGGATGTGGTCGTCGGACGACACGGATGCCGTGAACGCGGCGCTCCCCGCGATCGAGACGCCGTGCGCGGCGGCGACCCGGGCGAGCGCGGCGGCGGATCCCGTCGGCAGCGCACCCCACAGGGAGAGGCCGCCGCGGGGCGGGACGACGGACCAGTCGGGCAGATGCTCGGCCATCAGGTCCTCGAGCAGGCGGAGCCGCTTCTCGTGGATGCGACTGTTCTCCCGGCGCAGGTCGGTGGCCCGGGCGATCAGATCGAGGGCGATCAGCTGCCCCGGCACACTCGTGGACTGGTCGGCGAGCTGCCGCGCCCCGCGCAGACGCCGCACCAGCACGGGGTCCGCCCGCAGCCACCCGATCCGCAGTCCCGCCCATGCCCACTTCGACACGGACTCGACCACGATCACCGGGGCATCCGGTCGCTCCGCGGCGAGGGTCGGCGGCGTGATGCCGTCGAAGGCGATGCCGGCGAGCACCCGGTCCTCGATCACGGGTACGCCGTACTGCGCCGCCAGCACCGCCAGGCGATGACGCCCCGCGGCCGGCAGCCGCGTGCCGGTCGGGTTCTGATGATGGGGATTGACCGCGATCAGCACCGGGCGCAGCCGAGCGATCGCGACCTCGAGGGCATCCACGTCGAGTCCGTCCGGCCCCATCGGGATGCTGTGGACGGTGCCGCCCCGCAGCCCGACCGAGTCGGTCACCCCGGGCCAGGTGACCTCCTCCGCCAGCACGACGTCGCCCGGGCCGACGAGGGCGTTCACCACGAGGCTGATCGCCTGCTGCGCCCCGTGCGTCACGAGGATCTGCTCGGGTGTGGTCGGCGTGCCCTCCGCGCGGTACATCTCGGCGATCAGTTCGCGCAGCACCGGGAGTCCCGCCGGGTCGGTCTCGGGGAGAAGGGCGAGATCGAGCCGAGGCTGATGGTCGCGGATCAGCTGCTCCGCGAGCGCGGAGATCCCGGGCACGGCACGCAGGAGGTCGATCGCATTGGGCAGGGACGAGAACAGCGCCTCGCCCCGCCCCGGACGCGATGCCGAGACCGCGGGTGCCGGCGCCCCGGAGACCCGCGTTCCGCTCCCCTGGCGTCGCTCGACGAGTCCGTGCTCGGCGAGGTCGGCGTAGGCCGCGACGACCGTCCCCCGCGAGACGGAACCGGCGGCGGCCAAGGCGCGTTCTGCCGGTAGTCGGTCTCCCGGACGCAGCTCCCCGCCCGCGATGAGGGCGGCGATGCCCCGCGACAGCCGTGCCGCGAGCGTGCCGTCGCCGTGCGTCCAGCGGCCCAGCCGAGACGCCAGCCCCGCGGAGGAGACCTCACCGCCGCGCACCAGGAGAGCGCCGGCATCCACAGCTGTGCGGCTCACCGCAGCCCCATTTGCGCCCGCCGCGTCCGTGGCCGATCGGTGGTCCACCGGCGCACTATTGGCCCTGTGATCGATGCTCATATGACCCGATTCTGGACCAATGGACACCCTCATCGCCAGAATCTCGCTTGATCTTGGGCCAATCGACCTCGATTGGACCATTGCCGACCTTCTCACGTGGCTCAGCGATGACGCACGTCCGCACGACGCCGCGCTCGGGGCTCCGCTGATGGTCATCGACGCGGCTCTCACCGGCGTTCCGTGGGCGGGCCGCCCCTCCCCGGTCGCGGTGATCCGTTCGATCGCGCACACCGTGCGCCGCACCCCGGTGCTCCGCCGCATCCGCATCCGCGAGCTCGACCTCGACCTGCCGGAGCACTCGCACCTCGCGGGCTGACTCCGCGGCCGCCGCGCCTCAGCCGGCGCTCGACCGGACCAGCTGCTCCTGCTCCTCCAGCGTCTGGGCCTGGGCGCGCTTCTCGGCGAGATCACGTTCCTGCGCCTCGGCCGCCTCACGGCGCTCCGCCCGCGTCTGCGGTTCCCCGGAGCCGGCATCCGCCTGCATCCCCTGCGATTGCGCGGTCACGATGGCCGCTCGATCGCGGAAACCCTCGGCGGTCACACGGTCGAGGTCGACCTGCTTGCGGATCGCGGCGGCCTTCTCGTACAGGCTCGGGTCGCCGTAGCTCGTGAGCACCTTCACCAGCACCGGCAGCAGCTCGATCATGAAGAACAGCGCCGCGATCAGGATGTGCGCCCACAGGATCGTCGGCTCCTTCTCGCTCAGTCGGTTCAATCCGCTGATCTGGCTGAGCAGACCGACCGCTCCCGCGTTGCCCTGCGCCACGGCATCCGCACGCGCGTTGTAGGCGGCGAGCGCCTGGTCGTAGGTGTCGCGCGCCCCGGCGAGCTGCGACTGCGCCTGCTCGCGGTTCTGCGCCTCCGAGGTCGAGGTGTTCTCCTTCGCGGCGGTGCCGGCGGCGGCGAGCTCCTCGTTCGCGGTGCGCAGCTGCGCGCCCAGGGCGTCGTAGGTCTGCTGCGCTTCGGCGAGCTGGGCCTGAGCGGCATCCGAGCTGGCGCCCTCGCCGTTGACACCCGTGCAGCCGGGCACGGTGCCGGCGCCCTCACCGGTGAGCTCGCACTGGTAGAGGGTGCGGGCCTGATCGATCACGGCCTGCTGGGCGGTCATCTTCGCGGTGAGGTCGTCGACCGCCGCCTGCGCAGCCGCCTCGGTCGCCGACGAGGAGTCGGTACCCGCGACGATGCCGGTGGCGGCCTGGTTCTCGAGCTCCGCGACGCGGGCGGATGCCGCATCCAGCGCGATCTTCTCCGGTCCGGTCTCGAGGGCCTCCTGGTCGGACTGCGACTGCGAGATGTTGGTCGAGGCGACCTCTCGCGCGATGTCGTTGTGGAAGATCTGCAGCACGAGCGGCTCGGCGACCACGAAGCCGATGATCGCCGCCATGATCACCCGGGGGATCGCGAGGCCGATCAGACGCCAGACGTTCTTGGTCGACGACATGGTCGAGGTGAGGAACCGGTCGAGGTTGAAGATGATGAGCGCCCACACGAGGGCGAGCGGCACGGCGAGCCAGACGGCCGCCTGCACGCCGGTGGTCAGGGCGAACAGCATCGAGATCGCCGAGACGAGCGCCGTGCCGGCGAGCACGAAGAACATCTGCACGAAGCGCGGGGTCTCGTTCGGGACGCGATCGAGGATCTCGCCCTCCGCTCCGCCGAGGATCGCGAGCGTCCGAGCGCGGGATCCGCGGGTACGCGGGGCACGGGGTGTGCGGGGCGGACGCGGCGCGCGGGGGGTCCGACGCGGCTTCACGGGTGCGGCATCGGTGTCGGCCTCGGCCGTCGGGGTCGCGTCGGACGGCTCGGACACGGGGGTCTCGCGGGCCGTGTCATCGGCGCCGGTGGGTTCGTATTCGCGCAGGAAGTCGAGGTCATCGGTGTCGGCGTTCGGGTCGCCGTCGATGATGATCCGACCCTGCGAGTCGAAGCGACCCGGTCGGTGGGCGGAGTAGGGCATCAGACCAATGTAGGGAAGGATCCCTGTGCGTCCGTTGCAAGACCCCTGCGAGCGGCTCCCAGGATGCGGTTCCCGGCGCCCGGTGCGGATCCGGGATCAGGCGAGCAACCGGTCCACGGTCGCCCGGTGCGCGGCGAAGGCCTCGTCGAGCGCGAAGTGTCCGGCGGCGGCGAGTGTGCCCAGCCCGTGGATGAGTCCCCACAGCGCCACGACGTCGGCCGGACGGTCGAGACCGGCCGCGACCGCGGCCTCGGCCAGCACCTGCTCGAGCCCGTCGATCAGGGGCGCCATGGTCGCGGTCGGCGAACCGGGTACGCACACGGTGGGGTCGTAGACCGCGTCGAAGGCGTGCGGATGCTCGACCGCGAAGCGGATGTACGCGAAACCTCCCTCGACGACCTGGTCGCGGGGAGTCCCGGCATCCGCCACGGCTGCCCGCACCGCCGTGAGAAGCTCCCCCATACTGCGCTCCGCGAGCACCTTGAGCAGGCCCCGGCGATCGGCGAAGTGGTGGTACGGCGCGTTGTGGCTCACGTCCGCGGTGCGCGCGACCTCACGGAGGCTGATGTCCGCCGCCGGCATCCGCTCCAGCAGCTGCATCGCGGCGTCCTCGAGCGCGCGGGCCAGGTTGCCGTGGTGGTAGCCGTCCTTCGAACTTGACATGAGCAACATTGTCTCCTATCTTGACACTGTCCACCAGCTTGACACTGTCCAGATAGGAACCGCGCATGTCCGCTCTCGTGATCGACGGCCACCCCGACTCCCGCTCTCTGACCGCCGCGCTCGCCCAGCGCTATGCCGCGGGGCACGGCGACGCCCGCGTGCTCGCCCTGCGCGACCTCGACTTCGATCCGCATCTGCGTTTCGGCTATCGGGAGCGGATGCCGCTCGAACCCGACCTCGCCGATGCCAAGGCCGCTCTCCACGCGGCCGACACCGTGGTCGTCGCCGCCCCGGTGTGGTGGGGCTCGGTCCCCGCGCTGCTGAAGGGCTTCTTCGACCGAGCCCTTATGCCGCAGCAGGAGTACCGCTACACCGCCCTCGGTCTCCCCCAGGGGCTGCTGTCTGCCCGCCGTGGACGCCTGCTGCTGCTCGCGGACACGCCCTGGTTCGCCGTCCCGTTCACCGGGCTCCCCGCGCAGACGCAGGTCGCGCGAAACACCCTGAGGCTGTGCGGCGTCCGCTCGGTCCGCACGCATCGCCTGCTGGGCGTGAAAAATGCCGATGAGGCACGCATCGCCCGGTGGCTCGACCGCGTCGAGCGGCTCGGTGCCGGCGACGCGCGCTCCACCCGCGCGCACTCGATCCGCCCGCCCCGTGCGGGGTCGGAAACGCAGCCGAAAGGGGTCCTTCCGGTGCTTCGATGACCTGGCACCGCGCCGGGCGCCGGTACCGCGCCGGACCGACTCAGGCCATCGCGGCGGAGGCGGCCTCGTCCTCGGTCGTGGCGACGAGCTGACCGCAGGCGCCGTCGATCTCCTTGCCGCGGGTGTCGCGGAGGGTCGTCGGGATGCCGGCGTCGTTGAGCCGTCGCACGAACTCGTTCTGCGCCTCGCGGGTCGAGGCGGTCCAGATCGAGCCGGGAGTCGGGTTCAGCGGGATCGGATTGACGTGCACCCAGCCGCGGCCGCGCTCGTTGAGCTTGTCGGCGAGCAGATCGGCCCGCCAGGCGTGGTCGTTCATGTCCTTGATCAGCGCGTACTCGATCGAGACGCGGCGTCCGGTCTTCTCGTAGTACTCGCGGGCGGCGTCGAGCGCCTCGTCGACCTTCCACTTCGAGTTCACCGGGATGAGCTCGTCACGCAGCTGGTCATCGGGGGCATGCAGCGAGAGCGCGAACGTGACGGGGATGCCCTCGTCGGAGAGCTTCTTGATCGCGGGGACGAGACCGACCGTCGAGATCGTGATGCCGCGTGCGCTCATGCCGAGGCCGTCGGGCTGCGGGCCCACCATGATGCGGACGGCGTCCATCACGCGCTTGTAGTTGGCGAGCGGTTCGCCCATCCCCATGAAGACGATGTTCGACACGCGCTCCATGCTGTGGTCGTCGGACTTCTTGCCGCCGAGGCCACCCTCGGCGATCAGGCGGTTCGCCCGCACGATCTGCTCGATGATCTCGGCGGTCGACATGTTGCGCGTGAGCCCGGCCTGGCCGGTCGCGCAGAAGGGGCAGTTCATGCCGCAGCCGGCCTGGCTCGACACGCACAGCGTGATGCGGCCGGGGTAGCGCATGAGCACCGACTCGACCAGAGCGCCGTCGTGCAGTCGCCAGAGGAACTTGACGGTGTCGCCGCGGTCGGTCTCGAGCCGGCGCACCTCGGTGAGCAGCGGTGGCAGCATGCCGGCGACGAGCTGCTCCCGGGTGTCGGCCGGAAGGTCGGTCATCAGCTCGGGGTCGGACGTGTAGTGCCGGAAATAGTGCGTCGAGAGCTGCTTGGCGCGGAAGCCGGGCAGCCCGAGCTCCTTCACCTTCTCGGTGCGCTCGGCCGGGGTCAGGTCGGCGAGATGCACGGGCGGCTTGCCGCGCTTCGGGCTGGCGAACTGGAGGAGCGGGCGCCCTTCGGCGTCCTTCTTCTGGGTCCACCCCTCCGTCGCCGGGCGCACCTGCGGCTTGGCGGGACCCGTGGAACGGATGGGAGAGGACTCAGTCATACCTCCCAGGGTACGCGGTGACGGATGGGAAGGCCCTGGGGCACGGCCCACCCGCTCCCTAGACTGACCCCATGGACCCCCTCATCGTGATCATCGGCATCGTCATCGGTCTGATCATCGTGGTGATGATCCTCCGCGCCGCCTTCCGCGGCATGCGCCCGAAGGAGCCGGAGCCGCAGGCCTACACGCCGAGCCCGACGATGCCGCGATCGGGCACCGCCACGTCGGCCACCCCCTCGGCATCCGCCCTCACTCCCGCAGCCATCGCCGAGATCGATCGACTCGTCGCCGGCGGCCAGAAGATCCACGCGATCAAGCTGCTCCGGCAGCACACGGGCGTCAGACTCCAGGAGGCGAAGGACCGCATCGATCACTGGTCGGTCAGCACGACGGCTCCGCATCTCGCCGCGGTGTCGAATGCGACGGCCGCCTCCTCGTCGATCACCCCGTCCGCCGCGACGCCCGCCTCGGTCCGCGCCGCGTTGCCGGTGAACATCGCGGTCGACATCGATCGGCTCGTCGCCTCCGACCAGCAGATCGCCGCGATCAAGGCCCTCCGCCAGCACACCGGGCTCGGCCTGAAGGAGTCGAAGATGCTCATCGAGGCCTGGAACCCGCGCTCGGCGCGCTGAGCAACTTGTCATTACAGGTGGCGGTCCGGGAGAATGGAACAGACCACCGATCAAGGAGCTCCATGTCTGACCGTCTCGACCGCGCCCGCACGACCGGAATCCTCGCCGTGCTGCGGGCCCCGTCGCCCGAACTCGCCCTCGAGGCCTCCGAGGCGATCATCCGCGGCGGCGTCACCGGCATCGAGGTCACCTTCTCCACGCCCGACGCCCCGGCCGTGATCCGCGAGCTCATCGCCCGCCACGGCGACGCTGCCTACATCGGCGCGGGCACGGTGACCACGGCCGTGCAGGCAGCGGATGCCGCCGACGCCGGCGCCGAGTTCCTGGTGAGCCCCGGAACTCTCCCCGACCTCACACGCACCATGCTCGACACGGGCCGCGTCGTGATGACGGGCGCGATGACCCCGACCGAGGTCATGGGCGCGCTCGCGCTCGGCGTCGACGTGGTCAAGATCTTCCCGGCATCCCTCGGCGGCCCGTCGTACCTGGGCGCCCTGCGCGGCCCGTTCCCCACCGCCCCGCTCATGCCCACCGGCGGCGTGAGCCCCGACAACCTCGCGGCCTGGTTCGCGGCCGGCGCCGTCGCGGTCGGGGCGGGCGGAGATCTCGCGAACGGCGCGTCGATCGCGGCATCCGACTGGACCGACATCGCGCAGCGCGCCACCCGGTTCGCCTCCGCGCTCGCAGCCGTCCGCGCCTGACGACCGCCTCCTTCCCGCGCATGATGCCCTCGACCCCGCTCCGGTGATCGCGCTCGATCCCTGGGCGTGGGCGGCGCTCGCCCTCGCCGCGGTCACGATCGGCATCTCCAAGACCGCGCTGCCCGGCGGCAGCATCCTGGCGATCGCGCTGTTCGCCGCGGTGCTGCCCGCGCGCACCTCGACCGCCGCGATGCTCCTGCTGCTGATGGTCGGCGACGTGTTCGCGCTGATCGCCTACCGGCGCCACGCGCACTGGCCGACGCTGCTGCGCCTGGCACCGGCCGTGATCGCGGGGCTGCTCGCGGGGTTCGCCTTCCTCGCGCTCGCCGGCGACGGGATCGTCCGCCGCGCGATCGGCGTGATCCTGCTGCTGATGATCGCCGTCACCCTGTGGCGCCGATGGCGGCAGAACCGAGCGGATGCCGCCGCTCTCCCGCCCGGCGGCATCCTGCTCGCCGGGGCGTACGGCACGCTCGGCGGATTCACCACGATGGTCGCCAACGCCGGCGGGCCCGTGCTGTCGATGTACTTCCTCGCGACGCGCACCCCGGTGCAGGTGTTCCTGGGCACCTCGGCGTGGTTCTTCGCGATCATCAACGTGATCAAGGTGCCGTTCCTGGCCGGACTCGGACTCTTCGACGGGCCGGTGCTGCTGATGGATGCCGCGCTCGCACCGCTCGTCGTGATCGGCGCGCTCGCCGGTATCCGTCTGGCCCGCCGCATGGACCAGCGCCTGTTCGACCGCATCGTGATCGGCCTCACGATCGCGGGCGCCGTCTACCTGCTGTTCTGACGGCCCCCGCGTCGGCGGGGCCGCGTTCAGTCCAGGAAGATGTCCGGGAAGAGGCGCTCGTCCGGGGTGCCGGGGATCGCCGCGTAGCCGGAGAAGTCGGTCACACCGTCGGCCTCGAGCACGTCCTCGACGATCAGCGTCTGCCCGGTGTACGACGCGGCCGGCTTGCACAGCACCGCGTAGGCGGCATCCGCGTAGATGTCGGGCGTGCGGCTCGCGGCCATGACCTTGTCGCCGCCGAGGAGATTCTGCACCGCGGCGGTCGCGATCGTGGTGCGGGGCCAGAGCGTGTTCGCCGCGATGCCGTCGCGCGCGAACTCCGCCGCGAGGCCGAGCGTGACCATCGTCATCCCGAACTTCGCGAGCGTGTAGCCGGTGTGCGCACCGAGCCACTTCGGCGAGGGGTTGAGCGGAGGCGAGAGCGAGAGGATGTGCGGGTTCTCGGCGTCCTTCAGGATCGGCACCGCGGCACGGGAGAGCATGAACGTGCCGCGCACGTTGACGTCCTGCATCAGGTCGTACTTCTTGGCGCCGAGCTCGAGCGACCGCGAGAGGTCGATCACGCTGGCGTTGTTGATCACGATGTCGATGCCGCCGAACTCGCCCTGCGTCTTCATCACGGCCTCGGTGATGTCGTCGTCGTCGCGCACGTCGCCGACGATCGGGAGCGCCTGCCCCCCGGCCGCGCGGATCTGGTCCGCCGCGGTGTGGATCGTGCCCTCGAGCTTGGGATGCGGGGTGTCGGTCTTCGCGAGCATCGCGATGTTCGCGCCATCGGCCGCCGCACGCAGCGCGATCGCCAGGCCGATGCCGCGGCTGCCGCCCGACATGAGGATGGTCTTGCCTGCCAGTGACATGGGGTCTCCTTCGAGGTGGGAAGCGTGCGGTTACTTCGGCGCCATGCGGATCGCGCCGTCGAGGCGGATCGTCTCGCCGTTGAGGTAGCCGTTCTCGATGATGTGCTCCACGAGCGCGGCGTACTCCTCGGGGCGTCCGAGTCGTGAGGGGTGCGGCACCTGCTGGCCCAGGGAGTCCTGCGCGGCCTGCGGCAGGCCCATCAGCATCGGGGTCTCCATGATGCCGGGGGCGATCGTGCAGACGCGGATGCCGTGGCGGGCGAGCTCGCGCGCCACCGGCAGGGTCATCGCGTGCACGCCGCCCTTGGACGCGGAGTACGCGGGCTGACCGATCTGCCCGTCGAACGCGGCGACGCTCGCGGTGTTCACGATGACGCCGCGGTCCCCCGCATCCGCTCCCTGAGCCTGCGGAAGGGGGTTGGTCGCGATGACGGCGGCGGCCTGGGAGAGCACGTTGAACGTACCGACCAGGTTGATGCGGATCACGCGCTCGAAATCGGCGAGGAGCGCGGGGTGGCCCTCGCGGTCGAGCACCTTGGCGGGCGGCGCGATGCCGGCGCAGTTGACGACGACGCGCAGCGGGGCGGCGGCCTGCGCGGCGGCGACGGCGGCGTGCACCTCGTCGACGCTGGTGACGTCGGCGGGGACGAAGAGTCCGCCCAGCTCGTCTGCGAGCTCGGCGCCGCGCGAGGAGGGGAGGTCGATGATCGTGACGTGCCCGCCGGCGGCGACGAGCCGCCGAGCCGTGGCGAGTCCGAGCCCGGAGGCGCCGCCCGTGATGAGTGCGCCCTGCCCGCTGATCTGCATCCTGTTCTCCTTCGAACGACGATCTGACCGTGCTTACGACACTACTCGTGCGACGCAGTCCCAGCCAACGCGACTCCGCGTCTCACGCCTCGCCCGGAGTCGTGCAGCAGGATGGAGGCATGGTCATCCCTTCGGCATCCGAGCGGCCTCCCGTGCACGGCGCGGTCGTCGACGACATGACCCGGTGCGCGCACTACCGCGGCCCGACCGACATCATCGCGATCCGTTTCGCGTGCTGCGGCGAGTACTACCCCTGCCACCTGTGCCACGAGGAGTCGGCCGGGCATCCTGCACAGCAGTGGGCGACGGATCAGCACGATCGGGAGGCGATCCTCTGCGGCGCGTGCGGACACGAGCTCACGATCGCCGAGTACCTCGTGGTGACGGCGTGCCCCCGGTGCACGGCGCTGTTCAACGAGCGCTGCGCACTGCATCACGAGTATTACTTCCGGCAGGACCCGAGCTAGCTCCACACGAAGCGGAAGGTGCCCACCGCGCTCGCCGCGGCGAGCGCGAGCGCCATGATCGCGACACCGCCGAGCAGCGCCACCGCATCCCGCGGATGCAGCCGGGACGGACGCGACCAGGTGCGCGGGATGCCGGAGCCGAAGCCGCGCGCCTCCATCGCGAGGGCCAGCTTCGAACCGCGGCGCACCGCGAAGACGAGCAGCACGAACGCCATCGAGAAGAACCTCCGCAGCACTCCCCGATCGCCCACGCCCCGGGCACGCCGCGCGAGGCTCATGGTCCGCCAGTCGTCGAGGAACAGGCCGAGCATCCGCGTGCCCGCGAGGATGCCGAGCACGAACCGGCTGGGCAGCTTCGCGACCTGCGAGAGCGCATCGGCGAGCTCGGTCGGATCGGTGCCGCCGAAGAGCAGGATCGTCGGCAGGCCGAGCGCGATCACGCGCAGGCTCACCGCGATCGCGAGCGTGATCGAGTCCTCACTGATCGTCGCGAAACCGAAGCTCCAGTAGATCCGGCCCGCGGGCTCGGCGTAGAGCAGCATGCTGACGCCCGCGATCGGGGCGAAGATCACGATCGGCAGCAGACGCTTCAGCACGGTCGACAGCCGCAGCCCCGTGAGCGGGAGGCACAGCAGCTGGAGCCCGATCGCGACCAGGGCACTCGTGACGTCGATCGAGGCGAACAGCGGCACCGAGAGCAGCACCGCCAGCACGAGCTTCGTCACCGGGTTCACGCCGTCGAGCCACACGGCCCGCGCGGTCCCGGTCGTGGTCACGGTGTCCCTCCCAGCGCGATCGCGTGCCCGCCGAGGTGCCGGATCACGGCGTCGTCATGCGTGACGGCGACGACCGATCGCCCGCGTGTGATCTCCTCCTGCAGCAGGGCGACCAGCGAGATCCACCCGCGGCGGTCCTGCCCGAACGTCGGCTCGTCGAGCACGATCACCTCGGGGGCGCCCGCCAGCACGGTCGCCACCGAGAGCCGCCGCTTCTGCCCTCCCGAGAGCGTGAAAGGGTTGGCGAGCGCGAGCGCGGTGAGGCCGAGGCGATCGAGGAGCTCGTCGACGACGGCATCCGTCCGCGTCTGCGCCCAGCCGAGCGCCCGCGGGCCGACGGCGAGTTCGTCGCGCAGCGTCTGCGTGAGGAACTGATGCTCCGGATCCTGGAAGACCATCCCGATGCGGGTGAGCAGCTCGCGGGAAGACCAGCGGATGGGGCGCACGCCCTTGCGGCCCGCGAGTTCGGGGGCCGCCTGCACCTCGCCCGCGTGCTCGGGGATGAGTCCGGCCAGCGTGAGCGCGAGCGTCGACTTGCCCGCGCCGTTGGGTCCGGTGATGACGGTCGCGTTCGCGCGGGGCACGTGCAGCGTGAGCCCGGTCTGCACCGCCGCGCCGGGTTCCCGCGCGATCGCGAGATCGGAGGCCGAGAGCACGTCGGATGCCGCCACCTGCTCCAGCACCGGCAGATCGATCTCGCGGTCGGGAACCCACACCCCGGCATCGGCGAGGGCGTCGCCGTGCTCGGCGAACACGCGCTCCGGGGCGCCGTCGGCGAGGAGTCCGCCGTCGGCGGCGAGCACGATCACGCGCGTCATGAGGTCGACCCAGATCGGAGTGCGGTGCTCGACGACGATCAGGGTCGCGCCGGTCGACGCGACGGCCCGTTCGACGCTCGCGCGCACCTCGCGCACCCCCTCCGGGTCGAGGTTCGCGGTCGGCTCGTCGAGCAGCAGCAGCCCTGGTCGCATCGCCAGGACCCCCGCGAGCACGAGACGCTGCTTCTGCCCACCCGAGAGGGCCTTCGTCGCGCGCTGCAGGGGGACGTCGAGGCCGACCGCATCCAGGGCCTCGGCGACGCGACCGGGGATCTCGGATGCCGCGACGCCGAGGTTCTCGCACCCGAACGCGACGTCATCACCGACCTTCGACAGCACGATCCCGGCATCCGGATCCTGCAGCACGAGGCCGACCTGCCCGCGCCGCGACTCGGGGGCCGCACCGTCGATGCGCAGCGAGCCCGAGCGGACGCCCTCGTCGTCATCCCCGAGCACGCCCGCCAGCCCCGCGAGGAGCGTCGACTTGCCGGCACCCGAGGCACCCAGCAGCAGGACCCGCTCGCCCGGCTCGATCGTGAACGTGACGTCGGCGACCGCCGGGCGCTTCCGTCCGGCGTACCGCCAGCCCCAGCCCGCAGCCTGCACGCGGGCCGGGGCGGCGACGGACACGCTCAGACCTCGCGCACGTGCTCTCGCCCGACGGCGAAGCGGTTGAGCGCCCCCGTCACCGCGAGGGCGCGCACGAGCAGCCACCCGACGACGCCGGCGAGGATCGCCCCGGAGATGACGACGCTGACCAGGTAGATCGTGTTGAACTCGAACGACTTCAGGATGTTGGGCGAACTGCCGTAGAACAGCTCGAACACCCAGGCGGCCACGGCCGCGCCGACGCCGGCGAGGGCGGCGACCGCGATCCCGAAGCGACGGTAGAAGAAGAGCGCGAAGATGATCTCGGCGCCCAGCCCCTGCACGATGCCGGAGAGGACGGTCGAGATCCCCCAGACGTTGCCGATCAGCATCGACACGATGGCGGCGACGAGCTCGACCACCAGTGCCGCACCGGGCTTGCGGATCACGAGCCCGCCCACCACGCCGCCGAGCAGCCAGATCCCGACGGCGATGCCGCCGAGTCCGGGGGTCAGCGCGTCGGCGGCACCGAACCAGGCGTAGCCGATCGTGTTCCACCCCCAGAAGACCAGGCCGATCGCGACGCCGAGCACGGCGGCCACGACGATGTCGACGACGCGCCAGCGCCAGAGCTGCGGATTGCCGAATCCCCGGTGCGTGGCGGAGACCGCCGGGTCCGTGGGGGATGTGGACGTGGATGTACTCATCGGAACTCCTCCCTGCGCTGGCATGACCCAGATCAGGTTCGACGGTCGAAGCGCGATTCGCTCCCTCTCAGCCCGGCTCGCCGGACTCCCGTGGTTGTACAGACGATCCTAGCGAGTCCCGTGCCCGCGCGTGTCGCGACGACGGTGGGCGGCGGCGGGGCGGGGGATTCGGTAACTTAGGCGAGTGACTGCTCCCGACTCTCCCGAGGCGCCCCCGGCGGATGCCGTCGAGGCGGCGGAGTCCGAGACCGCGGAGAACGAGGTCGTCGATCCCGAGGTCGTGCCCCCGGAGACCGCGGATCCGGTCACGCCCACGGAGCCGGTGGCGTCCGCATCCGAGACCACCCTGCGATGGGCCGATCCGACCGCCATCCTCACTGTGCCCGATGCCGAATGGGCCGACGAGAACGAGCCTGCCACGGCGCTGACGTGGGTCGACGTGGCCGCGGTCGGCGCGCACTCTCCGGTCGCCTCACTCGACCGCGTGGACGAGCGAGACGCCGCGGTGCCGCTCCTGCGCGAGGCGCGGCTGCGCCCCGTGATCGCGCGCCCGCCGATCCTGGTCCCCCTCAGCATCCTCGCGGGTCTCGTCGCCTCCTACTGCGGAACGGCGCTGCTGTGGCCGCTGCATGAGGTCAGCCCGACCGTCAGCGCGGTCGAGTTCGCGACCGTCCCCGCACCGGCGGCCACCATGACCTGGCCGGCGCAGGGCGCGGCGGGCGTGGGCATCGCCGGCATGGGCACCGTCGCGTCCACGACGGAGCCGATGAGTATCGCCAGCATCACCAAGGTCGTCAGCAGCCTGATGGTGCTCGATCGGATGCCGTTGTCCCTCGGCGAGCAGGGCCCGGAGTTCTCGTTCACCTTCCAGGACAGCCTCGACTATTGGTCGTACCGCCGCGCAGACCAGTCGGCACTCGACGTGCCCGTCGGCGGGGTGCTGACGGAGTACCAGATGCTGCAGGGGACGCTCCTCGGGTCGGCGAACAACTACATCGATCGACTCGTGTCCGACATCTGGGGGTCCGAACGGGAGTTCGCGCGCGCTGCCGAGGAGTACTTGAGCGCACGCGGACTCGAGGGCGTCACGATCATGTCTCCCTCGGGCTTCGACGAGCGCAACGTCGCGACGCCCGAGGCACTGGTCGCGCTCGGCGAGTACGCGATGAAGAACCCGGTGTTCGCCGAGATCGTGGGGACCCCCTCGGTCACGCTGCCCGGGGCCGGCACGGTGGAGAACACGAACGGCATGCTGGCCGACCCGGGCGTGGTCGGCATCAAGACCGGCACCCTCGTGGGGTGGAACCTGCTGACCGCGAAGGACATCACCGTCGGCGAGACCACCGTGCACCTGTACGCCGCCGTGCTCGATCAGCCGGATGACGAGCAGCGGCTCGCGGCGACGCGCTCCCTGTTCGCCGAGGTCGAGACCGCGCTGTCGGCCCTGGCTCCGGCGGTGCCCGAAGGGACGGTCGTCGGTCAGGTGCAGACCGTCTGGGGCGAGACCGTCGACGTCGTCTCCGACGCCGACGCGCAGGTCACGCTCTGGGCCGGAGCATCCGCCACCGCCTCGCCGACGTTCGATCTCGGCGAGGCGCGGGACGAGGACGACCCGGTCGGCACGCTCACGACGTCCGGACCCATCGACACGACGACGACGGGTCTCGTACTCGATCGGGACATCGACGGCCCCAGCCCGTGGTGGCGACTGACTCACCCGCTCGAACTGTTCGGCATCGAAGCCGACGAACGCTGAAGCCACCGGGCACTGGGCCACCCCGGCGCTGAAGCCGCCGGGCACTCGGGCCGACGGACGGGCATCCCCGATCCCGAATGATGCCCCCGCTCCGGGGCACCGGGGCGGGGGCATCATTCAGCGTCGGGCGTCGACCGGCTCGGTCACGACCGCGGCTCGGTCACGACCGCGGCTCAGGCGCATCTCCGGCGGACTTCTCGACGACAGCCTTCGCCGCCCCGGCTGCGGCAGCCGGATTCTGCACCCCGGCGGAGACCCCGACGAGGGCATCCGCGGTGGCATCCTCCGTGTCTCCGCTGGCGATCACGGGCGTGGAACCCGTGAGCTCGTCTTCGGCATCGATGTCGGTCGCGGCCTGCTCGAACTGCGACTGGTACAACCGCCAGTACGCACCCTGCGCGGTGATCAGCTCGTCGTGCGTGCCCTTCTCCACGATGTCACCGTGCTCCATCACGAGGATGAGGTCGGCGTCACGGATGGTCGACAGACGGTGCGCGATCACGAACGACGTGCGCCCGTGCCGCAGGGCGGCCATGGCGTGCTGCAGCAGCAGCTCGGTGCGGGTGTCGACCGCCGAGGTCGCCTCGTCGAGGATGAGGATCGACGGCTGCGCGACGAAGGCACGGGCGATCGTGATGAGCTGCCGTTCACCCGCCGACACGTTCGAGGCGTCTTCGTCGAGGACCGTGTCGTAGCCCTCGGGGAGGGCGTGCACGAAGCGGTCGACATACGTCGCCTGGGCTGCCGCGAGCACTTCGTCGTCGGTCGCCGACGAGCGGCCGTATCGGATGTTCTCGCGAATGCTGCCCCCGAAGAGCCAGGGGTCCTGCAGCACCATGCCGGTGCGCGAGCGCAGGTCGTCGCGCGTGATCTCGGCGATGTCCTGTCCGTCGAGCAGGATCCGGCCGCCGCTGAGCTCGTAGAAGCGCATGATGAGGTTGACCAGCGTCGTCTTGCCGGCACCGGTGGGCCCGACGATCGCGACGGTCTGTCCCGGTTCGACCCGGAACGACAGATCTCTGATCAGCGGACGCTCGGGCGTGTACGAGAACGCGACGTTCTCGAACTCGATGACACCCTTGCCGTCGGCGAGGGCGGGGGCATCGGAGTCATCCGCCTCCTGCTCCTCGGCGTCGAGCAGCTCGAACACGCGCTCCGCGGATGCCGTGCCCGACTGCACCACAGCGGCCATTCCGCCCAGCTCCGACAACGGCTGGGTGAACTGCTGCGAGTACTGGATGAACGCCTGCACGTCGCCGAGCCGCAGCTGGCCGCCGGCGACCATCAGCCCGCCGAGCACCGCGATGCCCACGTAGCTCAGGCTGCCGACGAACATCATGGCCGGCATGATGATGCCGGAGAGGAACTGCGCCTTGAAGCTCGCCTGGAACAGCTCCTCGTTCTCGACCTGGAACTTCTCGAGTGCGTCCTTCTCCCGGCCGAACACCTTCACGAGGGCGTGACCCGAGAAGGCCTCCTCGACGCGGGCGTTCAGACGGCCGACCTTGCGCCACTGGGTGCCGAAGGCCTTCTGCGACCGCGGACCGATCACCCCGAAGATCACCGCCATCAGCGGAAGGGTGACCAGCGCGACCAGCGCGAGCTGCCACGAGATCGAGAACATCATGACCAGCACGCCGACGACGGTGAGTACCGAGGTGAGGGCTCCGGACAGCGACTGCTGCATGGTCTGCGTGATGTTGTCGATGTCGTTCGTGACACGCGAGATCAGTTCACCGCGCTGCACCTTGTCGAAGTACGACAGCGGCAAGCGGTTGATCTTCGCCTCGACCTGCTCCCGCAGACGCCACATGGTGCGCACCATGATCACGTTGATGACGTAGCCCTGGATCCAGGTCAGGAAGGCCGCCACCACGTAGATCGCCAGCACGGCGGTGATGATCCAGCGCAGGGCGCCGAAGTCGACGCCCTGACCGACCTGGAAGTCGCCCAGCGCACCCACCTGGTTCGCGAAGTCGTCCTGACCCGCACCGCGCAGAGCGTCGACCACGACGTCCTGCGAGGTACCGGCGGGGAATCCGGGGAAGTCGCCGTTCGACTGCCCGAGCTGGATCGAGATGAAGCCCTTGTAGATGAGGTTCGTCGCCTCGCCGAGCACGCGAGGCGCGGCGACCGTCAGCACGACGCCCAGCGCCCCCAGGATGGAGACGAACACGAACCAGACGGCGGAGGGTCGCAGCAGCCCGATCATGCGCGCGAAGCTCTTACCGAAGTTGTCGGCCTTGCCGGGCGCCACGCTGTCCCAGTCGCCGGAGTTCTGACGCGCCTGCTCGGCGAGCTCGGCCTCGTACTTCTCCTCGGCCGTCATCTCCGGCTCGACGACCGGCGCCGGGGTGCCGCGTCCGCGCCGTCTCGGCGTGTTCTGGTCGCTCATGCGTCCACCCCCAGCTGCGATTCGACGATCTCCCGGTAGGTGTCGCTCGTCCGGAGCAGTTCCTCGTGGGTTCCGACGCCGACCATGGTGCCGCCGTCGAGGACCACGATGCGGTCGGCATCCGTGATCGTGGAGACGCGCTGCGCCACGACGATCTTCGTCACCTGCGGAAGCTCGCGCCAGAGCGCTTGTCTGAGGCGGGCATCGGTGGTGAGGTCGAGAGCCGAGAACGAGTCGTCGAAGACGAGGATCTTCGGCTGGTGCACGATCGCGCGCGCGATCGCCAGGCGCTGGCGCTGCCCGCCGGAGACGTTGGTTCCGCCCTGGGCGATGCGCGAGTCGAGACCGTCGGGCATCTCCTCGACGAAGTCGCGGCCCTGGGCGATCTCGAGCGCCTGCCAGAGTTCGTCGTCGGTCGCTTCCTCCCGCCCGTAGCGCAGGTTCGACGCCACGGTGCCGGTGAAGAGGAACGGGCGCTGCGGCACCAGGCCGATGCTGTCCCAGAGCGCCTCGACATCGGCTTCCCGCACGTCGGTGCCGCCGACGCGGACCGCACCGCCGGACACGTCGAACAGACGCGGGATGAGGGAGACGAGGGTCGTCTTGCCCGACCCGGTGGATCCGACGATCGCGATCGTCTCGCCGGGGTCTGCCGCGAAGCTGATGCCGCGCAGCACCGGCGCGTCCGCTCCGGGGTAGGTGAACTCGACATCGTCCAGCGCCAGAGCGCCGGGCACGGGGAACTCGGTCACGCCGTTCTCGGGTCGCACCAGGGTGGACTCGGAGTCGAGCACCTCGCCGATGCGCTCGGCGGAGACAGCGGCGCGCGGGATCATGATCGCCATGAAGCTCGCCATGATGACGCCGCCCATGATCTGACCGATGTACTGCATGAAGGCGAAGAGCGTGCCGACCTGCACGGTGCCGTTGTTGACCTCGATGCCGCCGAACCAGATGACGGCGACGACGGTCACGTTGAGGATGAGCATGAACAGCGGGAACAGCAGCACGAACAACGAGCCGACCTTGCGGCCGACGACCATGATGTCGGTGTTGGCTCCGCGGAAGCGCTCCTCTTCGATGCGCTCGCGCACGAACGCCCGCACCACGCGCACGCCCGTGAGCTGCTCGCGCATGATGCGGTTCACGTTGTCGAGCTTGCCCTGATAGCTGCGGAAAAGCGGCACCATGCGCCCGATCACGAGCGCGGCCAGGAGCAGCAGCAGCGGCACCGAGACCGCGATGAGCCAGCTGAGTCCGACGTTGGTCTGGACCGCGAAGATGATGCCGCCGATCGCGAGCAGCGGCGCGGTGACGAGCATGGTCGCGCCCATCATCGCCAGCATCTGCACCTGCTGCACGTCGTTCGTGTTGCGGGTGATGAGAGAGCCGGCGCCGAACTGCGAGACCTCGCGCTCGGAGAAGCCGCTGACCTTCCCGAACACGTCGGCGCGGATGTCGCGACCGGCACCCATCGCGGCGCGCGCGGCGAAGAAGGTCGCCGTGACCGAGGCGATGATCTGCCCGAGCGAGACCACGAGCATGAACAGCCCGGTGTTCCAGATGTAGCCGGTGTCACCCTGGGCCACGCCCTTGTCGATGATGTCGGCGTTGAGGCGCGGGAGGTAGAGGGTCGCTGCCGCGCTGGCGAGCTGGAAGACCAGCACACCCAGGAGGAGCCACTTATATCTGGACAGATAGCGGAAGAGGATTTTTCCCAGCACAGGCGGACTTTCTATGAAGGAACACGCGGCGGATTTCCCGGCAGACGGACGCCGTCCGACAATCGGCCACAAGACAGAGTTGCACGAAGTTCCGACATTCGTATCCCCCGGGAGGCCGACCTTCGCTGACAGCGAACCGCTCCTCCCGCGCGAGACCCCTAGAACAGGGAGCGGCGGGGCACGTAGCCTCGCGCAGCGGCCCCCGCGTCGGGCTCGAGCTCAGCCAGCGTCGCGGGCTGCCAGCGGGGGTTGCGATCCTTGTCGATCAGCTGCGCACGGATGCCCTCGACCAGGTCCGGGTGCTGGGTCACGAACCACAGCACACGCCGGTACTCGCCCTCGAGCGCAGCCCTCAGGCCGGGGAGTTCTCGTGCTTCACGCACGGCGTCGAGGGTCACGGCGAGGCCGGTGGGCGCCAGCCCCTCGAGCAGATCGGCCGCCGCGGCGGCATCCGCCGACGCGTCCGCACGCAGTCGTGCGACGATCTCGGTCACCG
The DNA here is from genome assembly GCF_055361165.1 of Microbacterium sp. TW_SC_2. Lineage (NCBI taxonomy): Bacteria > Bacillati > Actinomycetota > Actinomycetes > Micrococcales > Microbacteriaceae > Microbacterium > Microbacterium sp. TW_SC_2. The sequence continues at coordinate 2,965,941 of NZ_CM143952.1, forward strand.
TCGGCGCGGAGAACGCCTCGTCGATCCACGCGCGAGCCGCGGGGAGCGCCGAGGGCTCGGGGGTCTCGTCGAACAGCAGCACGATCTCGCTGGGGCCCGTCGGGTCGGCCCGGTACGCCAGGGCCTCGCGCAGTGCGTCGAGGCGATCCGACGGCACGACGTGGTCGGCGAAGCCGAGGTACACGGCATCCGCGGCACTCATGGTCGCTCCCGTGAGGGCGAAGTACTCCCCCAAGCGGCCCGGGGCCCTGCCCAGCAGCCAGGTGCCGCCGACGTCGGGCGTGAATCCGATGCGCGTCTCGGGCATCGCCAACCGGGAGCGCTCGGTGACGATGCGGATGGCCGCATGCCCCGCGAGCCCGATGCCCCCGCCCATCGTGATGCCGTCGGCGAGAGCGACCACGGGCTTCGGATACTCCGCGATGAGGGCGTCGAGCGCGTACTCCGAGCGGAAGAACTCCTGGGTCTCCTCGGCGCGGCCCGCCACGATCTGTCCGTGCAGGGCGCGGACGTCGCCACCCGCGCACATCCCCCGCTCCCCGGCGCCGTCGATCAGCACGATCTGCACGTCGGTGTCGGACACCCACGCCTGCAGGGCGTCGGTGAGCTGCTGGATCATGTCGACGTCGAGCGCGTTGATCGCCTCAGGGCGGTTGAGGGTGAGCCGTCCGAGGGCTCCCTCCTTGCGGACGAGGACGCGGGGAGCAGCGCTGGATTCGGTCACGGGTGCCAGGCTACCCCGACGATCGGGGGTGGAATCCGCATGAAATACGCGATCCGACGGCTTTTCCGGCAGGATAGGGGGAAGTGCCCAATGCAAGGAGAGGTCGCGGATGCCCGACGGACAGGTGCTCGAATTCACGAATGTGACGAAGCGCTTCAATGAGGTGACCGCCGTTTCGGACCTCTCCGCGCGGGTCGAGCCCGGAGCTGTCACCGCTTTCCTCGGCCCGAACGGGGCCGGCAAGACCACCACGCTGCGCATCCTGCTCGGCCAGGTGCGCGCCACGAGCGGCTCCGCGACGATCGGCGGGACCTCCTACGCCGAGCTCCGCCAGCCGTTGCGGACGATCGGTTCCGTGCTCGAGGAGACCGCCTACCGCACGCGGCGCACCGCGAGCCGTCAGCTCACGATCGCCGCCAAGGCGAACGGCATCCCGCTCTCCCGCGTCGACCAGGTCCTGGCCGAGGTCGGACTCGACGGCGAGGGCGACTCGCGCATCGGCGGCTTCTCGCTGGGCATGCGCCAGCGCCTGAGCGTCGCGCACGCGCTGCTCGGCGACCCCGGCGCTCTCGTCTTCGACGAGCCGGCGAACGGACTCGACCCCGAGGGCATCCGCTGGATGCGACTGCTGATGCGCCGCCTGGCCGACGAGGGTCGCACGGTGCTCGTCTCCTCCCACGTGCTCAGCGAGGTCGAGCAGGTGGCCGACAACGTCCTGGTGCTCTCGAAGGGCCAGCTCGTGCTGTCCAGCGGCATCGAGACCCTGGCCGATCCGTCGGCGGGCTCGGTCGTGGTGGATGCCGCGGATCGCGCAGCACTGACGACCGCGCTCTCCACCGCCGGCTTCGATGTCGAGGTGCTGCGCTCCGGCCTCACGGTGCGCGGCGGCGATGCCCGCACGGTCGGCGCCGTGGCCGCGGCCGCCGGCATCGCCCTCAGCACCCTGGTGCAGCGCGGTCCGACTCTGGAGGACGTGTTCATCGACCTGGTGCGCGGCGGCAAGCTCGAGGCCCGCGCCTCGGCCGCGGCCTCGCAGCTGGCGCTGCCCGCCGACTCCCCCTTCGCGGCCCAGGACGATGCCGGCGCATCCGACGCGGCCGAGGACGATGCCGCCGTCGCGGCCTTCACCTCGGAGACCGATGTCGCGATCGCCGATGAGAACGCGATGATCGCCGAAGTGGCCGCGGTGTCGGCCTCCCTCTCCGAGACGTCGGCGAGCGATCCGGTGACCTCCTCGGGGATCGCCGCCGGCACCGAGGAGCCCGCCGAGACGGACGACGCCGATCACAGCGAACCCACGGATGCCGACGAGGACGGTGCCGACGAGAGCCCCGCAGCGGAGACGCCGTCGTTCGATGAGATCCTGTTCGGCACGGTCGCGCAGGCGCCGAACGCCGACTCCCCGTTCCCCGCCCTGGACGACGCTCCGGTGCACGACGTCGGCCAGATCTTCGCCGACCGCAGCGACGACGGCCAGGACGAGGCGCCTCGGGACGACGCGACGCCTCAGTCTGACGGCATCGATCACGCCGATGACGAGCACTCCCCCGTGGTCGAAGACGGAGTCGCTTCCGACGCTGTCGAGGGTTCCGACGCCGACCGGACCACGGAGGAGACCGGCTCCGCTGAGGCCGAGGCCGCAGCGGGGATCGAGATCTTCGCTGACCTGGGCGAGTCCGCCCCGGACCAGCAGTCCGACAGCTCCGACGATGCCGGCGATGCCGAGCACGCAGAAGACGCCGACCCGCGTTCGGCGGCCGTGAGCTCGATGCTCGCCGCGGCGGCACGCGCCTACTACGAGGACGAGCCGAAGGACTACCCGCTCGGCGAGCAGCCGGCCGAGGAGTCGTCGACCTCCGATGACTCGTCGACCGGAGTCATCGACACGGTTCCCCTGAACGATTCGACGGACGAGTCGCCGGCGCACGAGGGCGAGCACCACGAGCACCCGCACGAGGGCGAGCACCGCGAGCACCCGCACGAGGGCGAGCACCACGAGCACCACGACGGCGAGCACCAGCACGGCTGATCCTCGCGCGTGCATCGACGAAGCCCTCCGGACCTGTCGGTCACGGAGGGCTTCGTCGTGGGAGAGGACTGATCGGCTCAGGCCGGTCGTGGCCGGATGACCGGCCTGCGACTGCCCTTGGTCACCGGGATCGGCGAGGTCGCGACGATCTCCTCGACATCGGCGGGTTCATCCGACACATCGAGGCGCAGCGCCTGCGTGAGCGACAGGCCGTGACGGGTCGTGAGGATCAGGCGCCGATATTGCGCGTCTCCGTCGAGGTCGATCACGACACTCGGGCGCCGTCGGCGGATGAGGACGAAGTCGAGGCTGCCTGCGGCCTTCCAGCTGCCCGCGGCGAGCACGGTGGGGATGTGGGTTCCCGGGTTCGGGACGCCGCGCAGCCAGGTCCATGCGTCCTCGGTCAGCTGCACCTTGGTGATGGTGTCGCGCGCGATGCGCAGGTTCTCGCGGTGGAAGGTGACGGCTCGCTCGATCGGAGAGAGCACGACTTCCAGTTGCGTCTGATCGAGGAGCAACGTCACCATGAAGCCAGTCTGCCAGCGAGGCCCTCCCAGTTGTCTGCGACTTGCTCACAGGAACGCAACGATCCGTTGTCGGGTTCCTCCGCCCTCCCCGATGCGCCTCTGTTTTGTCCACAGGTCGTCGCGAGTTTCGAACATATGTTCTATACTGACGGCATGACCGCCACTCCCGATGACCGCATCGCCCAGCGTCGCGCGCTGCTCGATGCCTGGCTGCAAAGGCGTGAGCAGATCGCACGGCTCGAGGCGGAGTGCGCCGATCTGCTCATCGCACGACTCCGGGTGTGCGAGGCCGACGTGCAGGAGAGCCCCTCCCATCGCGACACGATCCACCGGTCGATGGTCGCCGAGTACTCCGCCGCCGGACACGTGGCGAAGGGCAGCATCGAGTACGCCTTCGCGGATGCCGCCTTCCTCGACTCCGATCACCCCACCGTGCGCGGCTCGTTCCGTCGAGGCGCGATCACGGCGGCGCACGTGCGCGAGATCGTCCGCGCCGGCGACATCGTCCGTCAAGCGGTCAGAGACGGACGGGCGGATGCCACGGCACTCGACCTGTATGACAACGCGGCCGTCGTCGTCGCCGAGCATGACACCCCCGCACGCACCCGCGCGCTGGTGCGTCAGATCTCCGCGGCGCTGGCCGGGGAGACGCTCGTCGACCGGCATCGGAGAGCGACGTCCGAGCGCACCGTCACGATGCGCTCCGTCGGCGACGGCCTCGCGCTGCTCACGGTGGTGCTCCCCGAACACCTCGCGGTCGCCGTCATGGACCGTCTCACCCGGCTGGCCCAGCAGGTCGTCGCGGCTCGTGGCGATCATGCGTCAGCGTTCGGCGCACCCTTCGACCCCGGGCCGCTCGATCTCGACCTGCTCGACTCCGGCGCCGATCCGGTGTTCCCCGAGCATCTCGACTGGTCGAGCCCATCCCTCGACGAATGGGTCGTCTTCGGCGAGGGCGGCACCTTCACGACCGACCCGTTGCGCGCGGGCGCCTCCGGCGACGGGAGCGCTCTTCCTCCCGAACCCGAGCCGGAGATCATCCCCGCAGACGAACGCACGATGGACCAGCTCCGCACCGACCTCCTCGCCGACCTGCTGCTCACCTCCGACCCGTTCGCGCTCGCCGGCACGGGTGCGGCGCCCGTGCATGCACGCGTGCAGGTCACGGTGGCAGCCACCACGCTCGCCGGGATCGACGATCGTCCCGCCGAGCTCGACGGACACGGGCCCCTTCATCCCGACGTGGCCCGCGATCTCGCAAGCCGCCACAGCAGCTGGTCGCGACTGTTCCTCGACGCGACAGGCATGGTCACCGAGACGGACACCTACATGCCCACCGAGGGCATGCGGCGCTTCCTGCGGGCCCGCGATCAGCACTGCCGCTTCCCCGGATGTCGGATGCCGGTGCACCGATGCCAGATCGATCACAACCACGACCACGCCCGGGGTGGACCGACGAGTCTCGACAATCTCAGTCACTTCTGCGCGGGTCACCACGTGCTGAAGCATCCGGGAATCGGTGACCACCATCGCTGGAGCGCGCGTCAACGCCACGACGGCAGCATCGAGTGGACCAGTCCTCTGGGCAACCGGTACAGCGACACCGCACCGCGCCGGGTCATGTTCGTCTGAGGCACCGCGATGCCCCCGTCAGGCAGCACCCGCGCCAGCGCCCTGCGCCAGCGCCCGTTCCAGCGCCCGTGCCAGCGCCCTGCGCCAGCGCCCGTGCGGCACCAGCGCTCGTGCGGCACCAGCGCCCGCGTCAGGGACGAACGGCGGCGGCAGCCGCAGCCGCCGCGCGCGGGAGGGCCTGCTCGATGCGCTGGAGCTCGTCCTCCCCGTGAGCCGCGGTGAGGAACCAGGCCTCGAACACACTCGGCGGCAAGGCGATGCCCTGCTCGCGGAGGGAGTGGAAGAACGGGGCGTAGCGGAACGACTCCTGCGCCTGCGCTTCGGCGTAGTCACGAGGCGCGGAGGCGCGGAACGAGGCGTTGAAGAGGTTGCCCGCCCGTGCCACCGCGTGGGTGACTCCGGCATCCGTGAGCGCGGAATCGAGCGCCGCGGCCACGCGCGTCGCCGCGGCATCGATCGCCGCGTACACCTCCGGCGTCGCGAGGCGCAACGTGGCGAGGCCGGCCGCGACGGACAGTGGATTCCCCGAGAGGGTGCCCGCCTGGTACACCGGCCCCAGGGGCGCGAGCAGATCCATCACCTCGGCACGACCGCCGAGCGCGGCCAAGGGCATCCCGCCGCCGACGACCTTGCCGAAGGTGAAGATGTCGGGCATGTAGTCCTCGCCCGCTTCGGTCTCGAGGCCCCAGAAGCCGGCCGGGTGCACGCGGAATCCCGTGAGCACCTCGTCGATGATCATGAGGGCACCGTGCGCATGCGCGGTGTCGGCGATCAGGCGGTTGAAGCCGGGAACCGGTGCGACGACGCCCATGTTGGCGGCCGCGGCCTCGACGATGACCGCCGCGATGCGCGGGCCGTGCTCGGCGAAGACGGCGGCGAGAGCATCCGGGTCGTTGTAGCCGATCACCAGGGTCTGGGCGGCGATGGGCGCCGGCACCCCCGCGGAGCCGGGCAGCGCCAGCGTCGCGACGCCCGATCCGGCTTCGGCCAGCAGACCGTCGGAGTGACCGTGGTAGTGGCCGGCGAACTTCACGAGCAGATCCCGCCCGGTCGCACCGCGCGCCAGTCGGATCGCCGTCATGGTCGCTTCGGTGCCGGTGGACACGAGTCGCACGCGCTCGACGGGACGCTGCTCCCCGACGCGCACGCGGTCGGCGATCAGCGCCGCGAGCTCGACCTCGCCCTCGGTCGGCGCGCCGAATGACAGTCCGCGGGTCGCGGCCTCCTGCACCGCCGCGACGATCTCGGGATGCGCGTGACCGAGCAGCGCCGGCCCCCAGGAAGCGACCAGGTCGACGTACTCGACACCGGCGGCATCCGTCACTCTCGCCCCGGCCGCCGAGGCGAGGAACCGCGGCGTGCCGCCGACCGAGCCGTAGGCGCGCACCGGCGAGTTGACCCCGCCGGGGATCACGGCACGGGCAGCGGAGAACAGGTCGTCATTGCGGTCGGTCATGAGGCTCCGAAAGTCGGGTTGGCGCTCCGAAAGAGCGAGGTGATGCTTCGACAGAAGCGCGGTGATGCTCCGGAGGAGCGGGAGGGCGCGTCACTCGCGCAGCCAGCGCGCAGCTTCCGTCGCCCAGTAGGTCAGAACGGTGTCTGCTCCGGCGCGGCGGATCGACAGCAACGACTCGAGGACGGCCGCCCGGCGATCGATCCAGCCGTTGCCCGCCGCCGCCTCGATCATGGCGTACTCGCCCGAGACCTGGTATGCCCACACCGGAATATGCACGGTGTCGCGCACCTCGCGGAGCACGTCGAGGAACGCCATCGCCGGCTTCACCATGACGATGTCCGCGCCCTCGGCCTCATCGACGACGGCCTCGCGCACACCCTCGCGGCGGTTGCCGGGATCAAGCTGGTACGTGCGCCGATCGCCGACGAGCTGCGAGTCGACGGCCTCGCGGAACGGCCCGTAGAACGCACTCGCGTACTTGGCCGCATAAGCGAGGATCAGCGTCTGGGTGAAGCCCTCCGCATCGAGCGCGGTCCGGATGGCGGCGACCTGGCCGTCCATCATGCCGGACAGTCCGAGCAACTGCGATCCGGCGCGTGCCTGAGCGAGAGCCATCGACGTGTAGCGATCGAGTGTGGCGTCATTGTCGACGGAGCCGTCGGCGGCGAGGACGCCGCAGTGGCCGTGGTCGGTGAACTCGTCGAGGCACAGATCGGTCTGCACGACGAGCGCATCGCCCACCTCGGCGGCCAGCGCCTCGGTCGCGACGTTCAGGATGCCGTGCGGGTCGTCCGCTCCCGAACCGCGGGCATCGCGCACGGCGGGCACACCGAACAGCATCACACCACCGACCCCGGCCTCCGCGGCGTCGACCGCCGCGGCCCGCAGCGAATCGAGGGAGTGCTGCTGCACGCCGGGCATCGAGCCGATCGCGACGGGCTCGTCGATCCCCTCGCGGACGAACATCGGAAGCACGAGCTGACGCGGCTCCACCGCGGTCTCGCGGACGAGATCGCGGACCGCGCGCGACTGGCGCAGCCGCCGCAGGCGGGTGTCGGGGAAGCTCACGGTGCGAACTCGTCGGCCGCGTGCGGGAGGGTGAAGTGCGAGACCGCGTCGATCAGAGCGTCCACGGTCTGGCGGTCGGCGACGACCGAGACGGGGAGGCCGGCCTTGAGTGCGTCGCGCGCCGTGCGCGGTCCGATCGCCGCCAGCAGGGTGTCTTCGGGGATCTCCGGGAACTGCTCGCGCACCTGCTCCGCGACGGAACCACTGGTGATGAGGATCGCGTTGATGCGACCGTTCTCCACATCGCGCTTGATGCGCTCGGTGACGGGGACTCCGACCGTGCGATACGCCACGACGCTGTCGACCCGATGTCCGGCGTCCGACAGCAGGAGGCTGAGGACGGGCTTCGCGATCTCACTCCGCAGGGCGAGGATGCGCCGCGGCTCCGTCTCGAGGGCGATCAGCTGCTCGGCCATCCCCTCGGCGGAGTTGTCCTTCTCGGGCACCAGGGCGACTTCATAGCCGACGGCCTGCAGTGCCGCGGCCGTGGTCTCGCCGACCGCGGCGATCTTCGTCGTGCGCGGCACGACGGCGCGATGCGCGAACATCACGTCGACCGTGGTGGCGCTGGTGACGGTCAGCCAGTCGAACGTACCCGCCGCGAGCTGCTCCAGCGCGATGTCGAGCGTCGGCTGATCGGTCGTGGGGGCGAAGTTGATGAGCGGTGCCACCACGGGCACCGCACCCCGGGCACGGAGCGACGCGGCGACGCCGTCGCCCCACGGCCCCCCGCGCGGCACGAGAATTCGCCAGCCGTCCAGTGGTCGGTCCTGCTTCGTTTCGGATGTCATGAGGATTGCTCTCGGGAGACGAGGTCGGCCGCCCCTTGTTCGAGCAGCCGACGGGCAACAGCCAACCCGATCTCGCGAGCTGCGCTGATCGGGCCTGCACCATCGGCAGCATCCGCTCCATTGCCACTGCCGTTCCGACGAATATACCCCCCGTTCAGGGGTTCGGTGACGTCGAGGCCGATCCGACGGCCTCCGTCGCTCGCGTAGACCACCGTTCTGATGCGCACGGAGTCGCCCTCGACCACGGCATGTGCTGCCATGGGAGCCTGGCAGCCCGCGTCGAGTCCCTCCAGGATCGCGCGCTCCACGGTGACCGCGAGACGGGTCGGTTCGTCGTCGAGCGACGCCAGCGCGGCCCGCAGCTCGGCGGGGGCATCCACCGTCGTCTCCACACCGAGCGCACCCTGTCCGGGGGCGGTCGGCCACTCCGCGAGACCGAGGGCCTCCCGGCGCAGCGGAAACTCGGAGTCGAGACGGCGCAGCCCGGCGGCGGCCAGGATCACGGCATCCAGCTCACCCGAGACGACCCGCGCCTGCCGGGAGTCGACGTTGCCGCGGATGTCGATGACCTCGGCGTGGGGCGCGCGGCGGTGCACCTGCGCGACCCGACGCGGCGAGCCCGTGCCGATCGTGCTGCCGGAGACCAGCTCATGCAGGGGGACGCCGTCGCGGGTGAGCACCACGTCGCGTGCGTCTTCGCGGACGGGGGTCGCCGCGATCGTGAGGCCGTCGGGGATCGCGGTCGGCAGATCCTTGAGCGAGTGCACCAGGAAGTCGCACTCCCCCGCGAACAGCGCATCGCGGAGCCGGGTGGCGAAGATGCCCTGGCCCCCGATCTCCGACAGCGATGCGCGGTTGGTGTCGCCCTCGGAGGCGATCGTGACGAGCTCGACGGGACGCCCGATGACCTTCTCGAGCGCCGCGGCGACATGACCGGACTGCGCCTGCGCGAGTGCGCTGCGCCGGGTTCCCAGACGGATCGGAGTACTCATCGGCGCGATTACTGCAGCACGTCCGCGATCTCGTCGAACCGGAGCCTGCGCCCGGTGTAGAAGGGCACTTCCTCTTTCACGAAGAGACGCGCGTCGGTGTAACGCAGGTCGCGCATCAGGTCGACGAGATCGGTGACCTCGTCTGCCTCGAGCGGCAGCAACCACTCGTAGTCCCCGAGCGCGAACGCGGCGACGGTGTTCGCGATGACGCCGGTGAAGGCGGCGCCCTTGCGTCCGTGGTCGGCGAGCATGGTGCGGCGATCGGCCTCAGGAGCGAGATACCACTCCGGGGTGCGGACGAACGGGTAGAGGCACAGCCAGTCCTTGGGCTCCACCCCGCGAAGGAAACCGGGGACGTGCGAGCGGTTGAACTCGGCGTCCCGATGCACGCCCATCACGTTCCAGACCGGGAGCAGCGAACGCAGCAGCTCGGTGCGACGGAGCCGGCGCAGCGCACGCTGCAGCTCTTCGGCCGTGTCGCCGTGCAGCCACACCATGAGGTCGGCATCCGCCTTGAGGCCGGACACGTCGTAGAAGCCGCGGACGGTGACGCCGGAATCCTCGACGTACGAGACGATCGTCTCGAGTTCGGTCGAGTCGGACTCGGTCACCGGAACGTCGGGATTGCGTCGCCAGACGGCCCAGAGGGTGAAGCCGGACGGGTTCTCTTCGAGCTCTTCGGACATGTCCTCAGTCTGCCTCCTTTGCGAGGCGCCCGCGAACGCGATGACGGTCCGGGCGGGCGCGAGATGGTCCGGTCTCAGCGGGAGATCGCTCGCGCGATCACCCAGACCAGACCTCCGACGGCCGCGGCGACGACCACGACGCCCGCGACGGCGGCGGCGGGGTTGCGGTCGGCGAACACCCGGGCCTTCGCGATGCCGCGCTTCGATGCCTTCTCGACCCGACGCGGGATGTTGCCCTTGACCTCGATCGCGGCCAGGGCCGCCTTGAGCTCGGCGCGCGCCGAGGCGACAGGATCGACGATCCCGGCCGGGACAGCGGTGCGGGGCAGGTTGTCAGAAACGGTCATCGCCGGCGTCCTTCACGAGTCGGATGTCTTCGGCCACAGCCTGGGCGGGATTCTGCCGCCGGAGGACCTTGCGGAATTTCAGGATGCCGAGCAGCGCGAACAGCAGCACCGCCACCAGCAGGATGCCGAAGACGGCGATCGCCGACAGCCACACCGGCCACCACGAGGACAGCCCGGCGATCGCGAAGACGAGGATCACGGGAACCGCCCAGAACAGGAAGAACAGCGCGACGAGGAACCAGACGGAACCGATGCCGGCATCCTTCGCCGTGCGCGAGACCCACGCCTTTGCGCCGTTGATCTCCGCCTTGACGAGATTGGTGACGAGTTCGGGAAGATCCCCGAGCAGAGTCAGCAGGCTGTCATCGGCGCGATCACGGAATCCGCGAGCCATATCAGGCGCCGGTCTTCTTCGGTGCGGTCTTCGAGGCGGTGGAGCCCGAGGAGGACTTCGATGCGGTGCTCTTCGACGTGCTGCTCTTCGAGGTGCTGGGCTTCGTCACGGCGGCCTTGGCATCCTCGACGACGCTCTCGGCGGCATCCGCCACGGAGTCCGCGGCCTGCTTGCCCTTGGCGATGGCCGAGTCGAGCTTCTGGCCCGGGGTGCCCGAGCCGCCGACCGACTGCACGACCTTGACGGCGCCGTTCCAGAGCGCACCCGGTACGGCTGCGGCCTTGCCGCTGACGAACTCCTTCGCCAGGAGCACCTTGTCCTGCACCGGGTCGAGGTTCCAGACCTTGAGCCACTGCTTCTTGATCTGTTCGTAACGCTCGCGCCCGGCGCGCGTGCCGAGTACGTATCCGGCGCCGAGTCCGACGACGAGTCCGATCTTCCCCTTCATGGGGTCTCCTCACGTTGTTCCGGTCGAGCCGCAGGCTTCGATCCCCGTCGGCCAGGTTCCCAGCGTAGTCCCCGTATGCCGATTTCGGCATTGAGGGGTCAGGGGGTTGACAGGCGCGACGGAGTCGTTTCGCGAGACCACCCGCCGGTCGGGACCGGCGCGGACGACGTCACGCCGCACCCGAGTGCGTTCGGCGGTCGGCGGGAGTCAGTCCGGGGCGTCCGATCGGTTCCAGAGGATCTCGTGGCGCAACCGGTCCGCCTCGGCCACGGCGTCGGGGATGACCTGCGCCAGCCCGGTGCCGGCGAGCCAGGCGCCGACGGCGGCGAGACCGGGCACCGCCTGCACGGCGGCACGCGCGGCCGCCCGTCGTTCGCCGGAACCGATGAGCGATGCGGGCTGGGCCTGCACGTAGCGCGCCCGATGCGCGGCAATCAGAGCCGGCGGATCGAGCGGGATCCCGAGCAGAGCGGAGGCCTCACGCAGAGCCAGGGCTGCCGCGGCATCGTCATCCAGGGTCGCGGTCGCCGCCGGTTCCCCCTGCGCCCCGAACGACACCCGCACCACATGACGACCGTCGGCCGCGGCGCGCACCCACTCCCACTTGGCGGTGGAGTGCGTGAGAGCCTTCGCGATGTGGCTGCCGGGCACCGTGAGCACGCCCGTGCCTCGGGGAGCGGCATCCAGCGCCGGGGCATCGAGCAGGAGTGTCACGACCTCGATCTCGGGCGCGACGACGGCGGCTTCCTCCTCGCCGGCCGCGAGTGCGGCGACCACGGGAGACAGCAGAGCGCGCGCCGAGAGCTCGTCGGTCGCGACGATCACGGCGTCGGCGGTGAGGTCGTCCACGAGCTCTGCCGCGAGGTCGAGAGGCGGGCCGGGATCGGCCGCGGGCGCGGCATCGGGCGCGGGAGCGGGCGCGGCGGGGGACTCATCGTCGATCGCCGCATCCATCGCTGCATCGGCCGCGGGTGCCGCGGACCGCGTGCGGATGCGCCATCCGCCCGCATCGCGCGAGAGCTGCTCGACCCGTGTGCCGATGCGCACCGTCGTGTCGAAGCGGCCGAGGTCGTCGAGGAGGGCGTCGACGAGCGCGCCCATGCCGCCGACGAGGCCTTCCACCGCGGCGCCGGGAGACTTGCGGGCGGCGCCGTCCTGCCGCAGCGCCATCACGGCCCCCGAGAGGGAGCCGACCCGCGTCAGCGCGGCGTTGAGACCGGGAGCCGCGACGTCCACGTCGACGTCATCCGGCGACGCCGAGTACACGCCCGTCGTGACCGGAGCGACGAGGCGGTCGCGCACCTTCGGCCCCATCCGCGAGGCGACCAGGCGGCCGAGGGACAGCTGGTGACCGATCGTCAGCGGCGGGCGCACGCGATCGAGATACGCACGCCAGGCGCCGGACCAGCCGATGATGCGGCGGACATCCTCCTGGAAGGGGTTGGACGGGATGCCGAGCACTCCCCCGACCGGGAGCGGGGCCGCGCCCGTCCCGGGGATGCCCGCGAGCCACGCCCCGCCTGCCGCCGGCGCGACGATGAGGTCCGCGAGCCCGAGCTCCTCCACCAGCGCGCGCACATGCCCACCCCGGGTGGCGTAGCTCTCGGCCCCGGCGTCCAGCGCGATGCCGTCGAGTTCGGTGCGCCGGATGGCGCCGCCGACGGCATCCGACGACTCCAGCACGGTCACCCGCATGCCGACCTTGGCGCACTCTCGCGCTGCGATCAGACCACCGACGCCGCCGCCGATCACGACGACATGGGTCTGCGCGGCGCGGGCCGCGAGGTCGGCGGCCGCCGAGGCGCCGGCGCCCTGTCTGTCAGCCATGCGCGTGCACCAGCTCGACGATGCGCGTCAGCTGGTCGGGGTCGGTCTCGGGCGGAACGCCGTGACCGAGGTTGACGATGTGCGCCCGTGCCGCGCGACCGCGCTCGAGCACATCGAGGACGTGCGCCTCCAGCACGGGCCACGGGGCGGCGAGGAAGGCGGGATCGATGTTGCCCTGCACCGTGACGTCGGGGCCGAGAATCGCGGCGGCCTCGTCGAGCGGCTGGCGCCAGTCCACGCCCACGCCGTCGGCCACGCCGCCGAGCCGCATGTCGGCGAGGAACGGTCCGGTGCCGACACCGAAGTGGATGCTCGGGATGCCGATGTCCTGCAGCGCGACCGTGGAGTGCGGCGCGACGAACGCCCGGTAGTCGGCGGTGCTGAGCGACCCGGCCCAGGAGTCGAAGAGCTGCACGACCGAGGCGCCGGCATCCCGCTGCGCGAGGAGGAACCGACGGGAGATCTGCGCGAGCCAGCCGGCCAGGCGGTTCCACGAGTCGGGGTCGGCGTGCATCATGCCGCGCGCTCGCATGTGCTCCTTCGACGGGCCACCCTCGACCAGGTACGCCGCGAGCGTGAACGGTGCTCCCGCGAATCCGATCAGCGGAGTGTCGCCGAGCTCGGCGGTGACGAGTCGGACGGCCTCGGTGATGGCCGTCGCGTCGAGCGAGTCGGGATCGATGGCGGTGATGCGATCCACGTCGGATGCCGTGCGCACCGGGTTCGCGAACACCGGCCCGCGTCCGGGCTCGATCTCGACCTCGACCCCCGCCAGGCGCAGCGGGATCACGATGTCGCTGAAGAACACGGCCGCGTCGACGCCGTGGCGACGCACGGGCTGCAGCGTGATCTCGGCCGCGAGCTCGGGCGTGAGGCAGGCGTCGAGCATGCGGGTGCCGACGCGGAGCTCCCGGTATTCCGGAAGCGAGCGGCCGGCCTGACGCATGAACCACACGGGGGTCCGTTCAGGGCGGTCACCCGCGAGAGCGCGCAGCAGAGGAGCATCGGAGAGGGCCATGCGTCCATCCTCCCATCCGTCGGTTGTGCGCCTGCTGCGCAGCCGGCGACCCCCGCCCCCGATCGCGGGTACAATCGAAGAGTGCTGCTGTGTGTCACGGCGAGTCACAAGACCGCCTCCTTCGAACTGCTCGAGCGCTTGAGCCGCACCCCCGACGGCGTCGCCCCCACCCTGGTGGAGATGGCCCCGTGCGTGCAGGGTGCCGTCGTTCTCGCTACGTGCAACCGGTTCGAGGCGTACGTGGAAATGGACGAGCCCGTCACCGCCGCCGGTGCGATCGGCGTCGAAGCCGTGATCGAGGCCGTCGAGTCGGTCACCGGCGTCTCGGCCTCCGAGTTCGACGGTGCGTACACCGTGCACTCCGGCCGTCGGGTCGCCGAGCACCTGTTCTCCGTGGCCTCCGGTCTCGAATCCGTGGTCTCAGGAGAGGGCGAGATCGCCGGCCAGGTGCGCCGCGCACTCAAGTCGGCCCGCAAGGTGGGCACCACCTCCCCCGAGCTCGAGCGTCTCTTCCAGCGGGCCAGCCAGGCGCAGCGCAAGGTCAAGAACGTCACCGCCCTGGGCCGGGCCGGGCGCTCTCTCGTCCGCCTCGCCCTCGAACTGGCCGACAGCCGCATCGCCGACTGGTCGACCGAGCGCGTGCTGCTCGTCGGCACCGGGGCCTACGCGGCCGTCACCCTCGCCACCCTGCGCGAGCGCGGTGCCGTCGACATCTCCGTCTACTCCCCCTCCGGCCGCGCCGAGATCTTCGCGGCGAAGCATGGCCTGCGCGCCGTCTCGGCCGAGGACTACGCGCACACCGCGATGCGCTCCAGTCTGCTGATCACCTGCACCAGCGCGACGGAGCCCGTGCTCGGCCCGGATCACCTGCAGCTGCCCACCGTCCCCACCGCGGTCGGGTGCCCGGTCGGCACGCGCAACCGGCTCGTGGTCGACCTGGGCATGCCGCGCAACGTCGACCCCGCCGTCGCCGCCCTCGACGGCGTCGCGCTGCTCGACCTCGAGACCATCCGTCTGCACGCGCCCCTCGAGGAGCTGCAGGCGACGGATGCCGCGCGCAGCGTCGTGCGCGAGGCGGCCGACACGTTCCACGTGGTCGGCGAGCGCCAGAGCGTGATCCCCTCGGTCGTCGCGCTGCGCTCGCACATCTTCGGTCTGCTCGAGGCGGAGATCGACCGCGCCCGGGCGCGCGGCGACGAGGACGGGCGCATCGAGCAGGCTCTGCGGCACCTCTCCGGCGTGCTGCTGCACACCCCCACATCGCGCGCGCACGAACTGGCGGCGGCGGGTCGCGCCGACGAGTTCGCGGCGGCCCTCGGCACCCTGTACGGCATCGCGCCGCAGGCTCCGGCTGCCGGCGGCGCGGCGGATTCGACGCTCTCGGCCTGACGTCGCACACGGCGGCGTCCTGCGCTCGGGTGCTGTGCACCGCGATGGTCGACAGTGCCAGACTGGTGTCATGGCCCTGCACATCACGGGAGATCCCGACGCCGACGCCCTGCTGACCGAGAACCCGCTGGCGCTGCTGGTCGGGATGCTGCTGGACCAGCAGGTGCCCATGGAGACCGCGTTCGCCGGTCCGCTCAAGATCGAGCAGCGCACGGGGGCCGCGGATGCCGCGGCGATCGCGCACATGGCCCCGGACGAGTTCCTCGAGGCGTTCCGGCAGACACCGGCCGTGCACCGCTTCCCCGGATCGATGGCGACGCGCGTGCAGACGCTGTGCCAGACGCTCGTCGACGACTGGGACGGAGATGCGGCGGCCCTGTGGACGCGTCCGTCGTCGGACTCCGAGAGCGTGCCCTCCGGCGCCGAGGTGCTGACGCGGCTGAAGTCGCTCCCGGGGTTCGGCGAGCAGAAGGCGAAGATCTTCCTCGCACTCCTGGGCAAGCAGTACGGCTTCACCGGCGAGGGGTGGCGGGAGGCCGCGGGCGCCTACGGCGAGGAGGGGTCGTACCGCAGCGTGGCCGACATCGTCTCGCCGGAGTCCCTCACGAAGGTCCGCGAGCACAAGAAGGCGATGAAAGCCGCAGCCAAGGCGGAGAAGGCCTCCTGATGCAGCCGACGGGCGATGACGTCGCGGGACTCATCGCGCGCTCCGCCCCGGCGAAGCGCCGACGGGACGCCGAGACGCTGACCGCACTGATGCGCGAGGTCTCGGGGCGGGAGCCGGCGACGTGGGGCACGATCATCGGATTCGGCTCGTGCCACTACCGGTACCCCACGGGCACCGAGGGCGACACCGGGCTGCTCAGCTTCGCTCCCCGCAAAGCCGCGACCACGATCTACCTGCTCGACGGAGCGGATGCCCACGCCGAGGCGCTGGCGTCGCTCGGCCCGCACACGACGGGCGCCGGCTGCCTCTACCTGACGGATCTCGAGGAGATCGACCTCGACGTGCTCCGCGGCATCCTCGAGCGCTCGCTCGCCTGGGCCGAGTCGGGCGGCACGGACGACATGCAGCTGACCGTCACCTCCTGACCTCCTGACCTCTCCTCGTCACCCCGCCGACCCGGCCCCTTCTGTGCGAACCGGCCCCTTGTAGACGTTCACAAGGGGCCGGTTCGCGCAGAAGGGGGTGGCTCGGCGGGATGCCGGGCGGGACGAGAGGCGGGTGACGGGTCTCAGGCGCCGCGGAGACGCTCTGCCAGGTAGGCGTGGAGGTCGTCGATCGAGACGCGCTCCTGCGCCATCGTGTCGCGGTCGCGCACCGTGACGGCGCGGTCGTCGAGCGAGTCGAAGTCGACCGTGACGCAGAACGGGGTGCCGATCTCGTCCTGGCGGCGGTAGCGGCGACCGATCGCGCCGGCGTCGTCGAAGTCCACCGACCACGAGGCACGCAGCGTGTCGGCGACCTCGCGAGCGAGCGGCGAGAGCTTCTCGTTGCGCGACAGGGGCAGCACCGCGGCCTTGACCGGCGCGAGGCGCGGGTCGAGCTTGAGCACGGTGCGCACGTCGCTGCCGCCCTTCGCGTTCGGCACCTCCTCCTCGCGATACGCGTCGACGAGGAAGGCCATCATCGCGCGCGTCAGGCCGAACGACGGCTCGATCACGTACGGGGTGTAGCGCTCACCGGTCGCCTGGTCGAAGTACGTCAGGCTCTGTCCCGATGCCTCGCTGTGGCTCGACAGGTCGTAGTCGGTGCGGTTGGCGACGCCCATGAGCTCGCCCCACTCCTTGCCCGCGAAGCCGAACTTGTACTCGACGTCGATCGTGCCGGCGGAGTAGTGCGCGCGGTCGTCTTCCGGCACGTCGAACTGGCGCATGTTCTCGGGGTCGATCCCGAGGTCGATGAACCAGTTCCAGCAGGCTTCGACCCAGTGCTCGAACCACTCGTTCGCGTCGGCGGGCGGCGTGAAGAACTCGATCTCCATCTGCTCGAACTCGCGCGTGCGGAAGATGAAGTTGCCGGGGGTGATCTCGTTGCGGAACGCCTTGCCCACCTGGCCGATGCCGAACGGCGGCTTCTTGCGGCTCGCGGTGAGCACGTTCGAGAAGTTGACGAAGATGCCCTGCGCGGTCTCGGGGCGGAGGTAGTACAGGCCCGACTCGTCGTCGACGACGCCGAGATAGGTCTTGACGAGACCCGAGAACGACTTCGGCTCGGTGTACTGGCCCTTCGTGCCGCAGTTCGGGCACGGGATGTCGGCGAGACCGTTCTCGGCCTTGCGACCCTTGCGCGCCTCGAAGTCCTCGACGAGGTTGTCGGCGCGGAAGCGCTTGTGGCACTGCAGGCACTCCACGAGCGGGTCGGTGAAGGTGGCGACGTGACCCGAGGCCTCCCACACGCGCTTGGGCAGGATGATGCTGGAGTCGAGGCCGACCATGTCGCCGCGTCCACGGACGAACGTCTGCCACCACTGCCGCCGGATGTTCTCCTTGAGCTCGGTGCCGAGGGGCCCGTAGTCCCAGGCCGACCGGGAGCCGCCGTAGATCTCACCCGCCTGGAACACGAACCCGCGGTGGCGGGCGAGGGCGATGACCTTGTCGAGGCGGGACTGTTCGGCCATGGTGGCTCCAATGGTCGGATGCGGGAGGAGACCCGTGAACACGGGAGATCCCAGTCTATCGGCGGCCGACTCGTGCGCGACGGGGTCGAGGGGTACGGTCGTGGGATGAGTGCAGCCCAGCCGAGCCCCCGGATCCGCGACGAGGACACCCGCTTCTTCGGCCAGCCGTGGTCGCTGGTGCACATCTTCGGCGTGGAGATGTGGGAGCGATTCAGCTTCTACGGCATGCAGGGCATCCTGCTGATCTACCTGTACTACTCGGCCACGCAGGGCGGCCTCGGCATCCCCGAGGCGGTCGCGGGCGGCATCGTCGGTGCCTACGGCGGCTCGGTGTACCTCTCCACGATCCTGGGCGCCTGGCTCGCGGACCGCCTGTTCGGCTCCGAGCGCGTGCTGTTCTTCAGCGCGATCGTGATCGTCGCCGGGCACATCGCCCTCGCCCTGATCCCCGGGGTGCTCGGCGTGGGCGTGGGGCTCGTGCTGGTCGCCCTCGGCTCCGGCGGGCTCAAGGCCAACGCCACCTCGGTCGTCGGCACGCTCTATGCCCCCGACGACACCCGCCGCGACGCGGGCTTCTCGCTCTTCTACCTGGGCATCAACCTCGGCGCCTTCCTCGGGCCGATCCTGACCGGCATCCTGCAGTCCACCCTGGGCTTCCACTACGGCTTCGGCCTCGCCGCGATCGGCATGACCCTGGGCCTCGTGCAGTACTCGTTCGGGCGCCGCTCCCTGCCCGCGTCGGCGAGCGCGGTGCCGAACCCGCTCCCCCGCACCCGCTACCGGCTCGTCGTGGGCATCGCCGTGGCCGCCGTCGTCGCGATCGCCGTGCTCGTGCTGGTGGGTGTGATCCGCGCCGACAACCTCGCGATCATCGTGATCGTGCTGACCGCGGTCGCCGCGATCGCCTACTTCGCCGTGATCCTCACCAGTCGCCGTATCGACGCGACCGAGCGCTCTCGCGTGTGGGGGTTCGTGCCGCTCTTCGTCACGAGCGTCGCGTTCTGGTCGCTGTACCAGCAGCAGTTCACGGTGCTGACGATCTACTCCGACAAGCGCCTGGATCGGACGCTGTTCGGCATCGAGATCCCGGTCTCCACGGTGCAGTCCATCAACCCGGTGTTCATCATCATCCTGTCCGGGATCTTCGCCGCGCTGTGGACGCGCCTGGGCACCCGCCAGCCCTCGACGCCGGTCAAGTTCGGACTGGCCGCCATCATCATGGGGTCCGCCTTCCTGCTCTTCCTCCCGTTCTCGGGCGGACAGGGCAACACCACGCCGCTGCTCGCGATCGTCGGCATCCTGTTCGTGTTCACGGTCGCCGAGCTGCTGCTGTCGCCGGTCGGCCTGTCGGTCACGACCAAGCTCGCGCCCGCCGTGTTCCGCACGCAGATGGTGGCGCTGTTCTTCCTGTCGATCGCCCTGGGCACCGCGATCTCGGGATGGTTGGTGCAGTTCTACGACCCCGAGAACGAGGTGCCGTACTTCGCAGTCCTCGGTCTCATCGCGGTCGCCGTCGGCATCGGACTGCTGCTGGCGGTGAAGCCGGTGCTGCGGCTCATGCGCGAGGTGCGCTGAGGCCGGGGCCCCTCGCGGAGGGATCATGCGGAGGGGGCGTCGCGGAGTGTCGGATGCCGGTGCCAGACTCGGCGGCATGGAACAGCGCGTCAGCTTCATCACCCTCGCCGTCTCGGATCTCGACCGCAGCCGGGCCTTCTACGTCGACGGTCTCGGCTGGGAGCCGATCTTCTCGGGCGACGATGTCCTGATGTTCCCGGTCGCCGAGCACGTGATCCTGTCGCTGTGGTCGGTCGAGGGCTTCACGGCCGAAGTGGGTGAGGCCCCGGCATCCGGCATCGCGCCACTCACCCTCGCCCACAACCTCGCGACCCCCGCCGAGGTCGACGACGTGCTCGCCGAGGCCGCGCTGCTCGGCGCGACCGTGAGTCCGGGACAGCAGCGGGCGTGGGGCGGATACTCCGGCTACTTCGTCGATCCCGACGGGTTCCGGTGGGAGATCGCGGTCAACCCCGGGGAGACCGGCGAGTACGTGCTGCCGCCGCGCTGAGTGCGAGCGAGCCGGAAGCCGGACCGAGGCGTCGGACTCAGGCGGTGAAGAGGTAGCCGCGCTCGTCGTCGAACCCGGCGATGCGGAGGCCGCGCCCGAGGATCTCCGACATCTCCGCCCGCAGACGCATGCGCCACTCGTGGGCGGCGGCGGGGTCGGATTCGCGCAGGGCCTCGATGTCGGCGGGGATCTCGAGGGTCTCCACGACCTCGTCGGATGCCGGGGGCTTCGCGATGTCGGCGAGCGCCCATTCGACGTCGAGGCGGTCGCTCTCGTCGCCGGCGTCGCCGCCGCCGAAGATGCCGTAACGGTTCACCGAATAGCCCGTGGCCCGGGCGCCCAGAACCGACAGGAAGAAGTGCGCATTGCGCGCGACGAGCGGGTCGAACGTCCACGTGATGCGGCCGACGTCGCGGGAGAACGCCCACTGGCGCTGGTGCTCCTTGAGCTCCCGGCCCCAGCCGCGGCCGCGGAACTCCGGCAGCAGGGCGGTGATGTGCGAGTGCATCGCGCGCCGGGCGGGCTCGCCGAAGAACGCGATCGAGGCGCCGACCATCCGCTCCTCCGCGCCCTCGCCGTCGAAGAAGCCGACGACGTAGTTCCCGGATTGCTGCAGCGCACGCAGCGTGCCGGCATCCACCACGCGCTGCGGGCCGCGGATGGAGTCGAGCAGGCCCTGCGCATCGAGGATGAGTTCAACGGTGTCGAGATCACGGATGGTTCGCACCCGCCCAGTCTGCCCCTCCGACAGTTCTCGCGGAAATCGGATCGCCGATGCGGGCCTCGTCCGGGCCGGCTCGCGGCCCCGGTGTCCGCGGACGCCGATAGCCTTGGTCGGTGGGTGCGAACGAGGACAGAGCCAGAAGACGTCTCTCCCGCACCTCCCCCACCTGGGCGATCGTCGCGGTGCTCGCCTTCACCGGCCTCTGCTCGTCGTTCATGTTCACGCTGGTCGTGCCGCTGCAGGCCGAGCTCCCGCAGCTGCTGAACGCCTCGCGCGAGGACACGACCTGGGTCGTCACGATCACGCTGCTGGTCGCCGCCGTCGCCACCCCGATCTCGGGCCGACTCGGCGACATGTACGGCAAACGCCGTGTCGTGATCGTGCTGCTCGTCCTGCTCATCATCGGCTCGGTCATCGCCGCGCTGTCGGGGTCGATCGTGGGCGTGATCATCGGCCGCGCCCTGCAGGGCGCCGTGACGGGGGTGGTGCCGTTGGGCATCGCGATCATGCGCGACGTGCTGCCGACGAACCGACTGGGCACCGCAGTCGCCCTGATGAGCGCCACGATGGGGGTCGGCGGCGCGATCGGGATGCCGGTGGCCGCCCTCCTCGCGCAGAACGCCGACTGGCACTGGCTGTTCTGGCTCGCCGCCGGGCTGGGCGCGATCGGTCTCGCCCTCGTGCTCGCCGTCGTCCCGGAAGACGTGCTCCGCTTCCCCGGCCGCCTCGACATCCCCGGCGCGATCGGCCTCGCGATCGGCCTGACCGGCATCCTGCTGTTCGTCTCCCGCGGCGCCGAGTGGGGCTGGACCGCGCCGCTCACCCTCACGTGCATCATCGGCGGCGTGGTCGTGCTGCTGATCTGGGGCTGGTACCAGTTGCGCACGAAGGATCCGCTGCTCGACCTCCGCGTCGCCGCCCGCCCGGCCGTGCTGTTCACGAACATCGCCGCCGTCGGGATGGGCTTCGCCCTGTTCGCCTCCAACGTCACGTTCCCGCAGCTGCTGGAGGCGCCGGTCGCGAACTCCGGGTTCGGGCTCGACATGGTCGCCGCTGCGCTCGTGATCATGCCGGCCGGGCTCGTCATGATGGTCATCTCACCGCTGTCGGGCTGGCTCGAGCGCACGGTCGGACCGCGCCCGCTGTTCACGGTCGGCGCGGTGGCGATCGTGCTCGCCTACGTCTTCGTGCTGCTGTGGTCGAGCGAGGTGTGGCACATCCTCGTCGCGAACCTGCTGATCGGCGTGGGCATCGGCTTCACCTTCGCCGCCATGCCGATGATCATCATGCGCGCGGTGCCCTCGAACGAGACCGGCGCCTCGAACGGGCTCAACGCCCTGTTCCGCTCGGTCGGCACCTCCAGCGCGTCCGCCGTGATGGGCGGCGTGCTCGCGGCGATGAGCGTCGACGTCGAGGGCGTCGCGATCCCGACCCGTGCCGCGTTCGAGGTGTGCTTCTGGCTCGCGATCGCGGCCGGTATCGTCGCGGTCGTGCTGTCGCTGTTCATCCCGAAGCACCGCACCAGCGAACCGCATCCGTCGCTCCCGAACTGACCGACGCCGGCGAACGGACGCATGGCCACGGCGAGGCGGCGAGGCGGATGCCGTCAGTGCGTGTACTCCATGAGATCGACGCCGAGCACGCGGAAGGCATCGTGCGCCCGCAGCCGGTGCGTGATGGAGAGGTCGTCGAAGCAGACGATGAGCGCGTAGGCGACACCGGCGCGGGGACCGCCCAGCACCCCGGCCTCGGCGCGCACGCCCCGGTCGCGGCCGGTCTTGTTCACGAACAGCAGTCCGTGCGCGTCATGCTCGTGCGCGAACGGGTCGAGACCGGTGGAGGCCGCGACCAGGCTCAGGTCCTGGTTGAGGCTGAGCCACTCCGACACCTGGGCGCTCACGCCGGCGTCGACGACGGCGGAGTTCACGAGGGCGGAGAAGAGTCCGGCGAGCTCCCTGGTCGATCCGACCGCCACGTGCGGGGCGTCATCCGGCCCCCGCTCGTCACGGAATCGGTCGAGCAGCGCCGTGCGCCGGAGCCCGAGGCTCTCGATGCGCGCCCGCACGCGGTCGTGCCCGACCCGGTGCAGGAGCGCATTGACGGCGATCGGGTCGCCCGCGGTCGCGGCCAGCACCGCGAGGTCTTCCAGAGGCAGGGCGGGAGCGTGCAGGTTGCGCCACAGCCCGGAGGTCGTGACGGCGTCGACGTCGGTGCGCTCCACGATCTCGAAGGGGTCGAGCGCACCGCTCTCGAACCCCGCGGCGACCTCGATCAGCAGCGGCACCACGCCGAGCCCCGCGACCGGCATCGTCACGTGGTCGTCGCCCGCGAGCACGTGCTCGTGCGAGTCGAGATCCACCACGTGCACCGACACCTGCGCGCCGGCATCCGCCAGCCGCTCGAGCGCCTGCAGCGTCGAGCCGAACGACCGACGTCCCACGGCAGCGCGGCGCGGAAGCCGCCGACCGGTATTCTGCGACCGGCGCAGCGTGGCCGATGATCCGTCCGCGGGTTGCCCCGAAGATCGGCCGTGAGGTTCAGGGAACGAGGGGGTACGGGAGCCCACGCATGGTCCTAACCGGAGGGGGGTGGATGGGACGCCGAGGGGTCGCTTTCCCCGCAGCACCGATATCGTACCCCCGCCCGGGAGGCCCCTCAGCGCGTGTGAAGTTTGGTCACCAGATCGTCACACGAGCGTCTTCCGGCAGCCACAGGGCGTCTCCCTCGCTGACCCCGAAAGCCTCGTAGAAGGCGTCGATGTTGCGGACGATCTGGTTGCAGCGGAACTCGTTCGGCGAGTGCGGGTCGATCGTCAGCAGACGCAGCGTCTCGGCCTCGCGTCCCTTCTGCTGCCACACCTGCGCCCACGACAGCAGCAGCCGCTGCACACCCGTGAAACCGTCGATGACCGGTCCGTCGACGGGCTCGGGGACCGCGGGGTCCGTGCGCAGCGACAGCTCGTAGGCCTTGAGCGCGATGCCCAGGCCGCCGAGGTCGCCGATGTTCTCGCCGATCGTCAGCGCGCCGTTCACGTGGTGCTCGGGCGACAGCCCCTCCGGGACCAGCACGTCGTACTGCGCGATGAGCGCCTTGGTGCGCTCCTCGAAGGCGGAGCGGTCGGCATCCGTCCACCAGTCCTCGAGGCGCCCGTCGCCGTCGTAGCGGCTGCCCTGGTCGTCGAAGCCGTGACCGATCTCGTGACCGATCACCGCGCCGATGCCGCCGTAGTTCGCCGCCGCGTCGCGCGTGGCGTCGAAGAACGGGTACTGCAGGATGGCCGCCGGGAACACGATCTCGTTCATGGACGGGTTGTAGTACGCGTTGACCATCTGCGGCGGCATGTGCCACTCGTCGCGATCGATCGGCTTGCCGACCTTCGCCACGTTGCGGTCGTGCTCGAAGATCGCCGCACGACGCACATTGCCGAACAGGTCGTCGCGGTCGATCGTGAGGCTCGAGTAGTCGCGCCACACGGCGGGGTGGCCGATCTTCGGTGTGAAGGAGTCGAGCTTGGCGAGAGCGCGCTGACGTGTCTCGGCCGTCATCCACTCGAGGTCGGTGATGCTCTGGCGGTAGGCCTCGATGAGGTTCGCGACGAGTTCGTCCATCGCGGCCTTCGCCGTCGGCGGGTAGTGGCGCTCGACGTACACCTTGCCGATCGCCTCGCTCAGCGCACTCTCGGTGACCGAGACGCCGCGCTTCCAGCGCTCGCGGATCGTGGGGACGCCGGTGAGCTCGGTGCCGTAGAACGAGAAGTTCTCGGCCACGAAGTCGTCGGTCAGGTACGGCGCCGCGGCGTGCACGACCTGCGCGCGCAGCCAGGCCTTCCAGTCGTCGAGGCGCTCGGCCGTGAGGAGCGAGCCGAGCCCTTCCAGGAAGCTGGGCTGCGAGAC
The DNA here is from genome assembly GCF_055361165.1 of Microbacterium sp. TW_SC_2. Lineage (NCBI taxonomy): Bacteria > Bacillati > Actinomycetota > Actinomycetes > Micrococcales > Microbacteriaceae > Microbacterium > Microbacterium sp. TW_SC_2. Next base: position 2,990,572 of record NZ_CM143952.1, read on the forward strand.
GACGACCTCGGCGAAGGCGTCCGGCGCCGCGGGGGCGACCGCGTCGCGCCACGGCGCGAGGTCGACGCCCGCGAGCTCCTGGATCTCGGCCCAGGTCTTGAGGTTGTAGGTCGCGACCGCGTCGCGGCTCTTCACGTTGTCCCAGTGGTGCCCGGCGAGCTCGGTCTCGAGGGCGATCGCGCGCTCGGCGTTGGCTGCGGCATCCGCGATGCCGGCCAGCCCGAGAAGGCGCTCGAGGTGGGCGCGGTAGGCGGCGCGCGTGTCGGCGAAGGTGTCGAGGCGGAAGTAGCTCTCGTCGGGGAGCGACAGTCCGGACTGCACGAGCACGGGCAGGTAGCGCTCGGGGTTGCCGGGGTCGCCGTCGACGTAGAAGCCGATCAGGTGGGCGCGACCGTCGCGGTCATAGGCGCCTACGGTGCGCAGGAACGCGGGGATGCCGTCGATCGCGTCGATCTCGGCGAGGGTCTCGGCCAGGGGTGCGGTGCCGGCGGCGTCGATGCGCGCGGTGTCCATGAAGCTCGCGAACAGGTCGCCGATCTTGCGCGCGAGGGTGCCGGGCTCGGCATCCTGCGACTCCTCGATGATCGTGCGGACGTCTTTCTCCGCCTGCTCGGCCAGCAGGTGGAACGAGCCCCAGCGGGCCTTGTCGCCCGGGATCTCGGTGCGGTCGATCCAGGCGCCGTTGACGTGGCGGTACAGGTCGTCCTGCGGGCGGATGTCGGAGCTGAACTCGGAAACGGCGAGGCCCACGGGAAGAACGTCAGTCATGCGACCAGCCTATGACCCGTCTCCCCCCTCATGTCCAGCGGCGGGCCCGGAGGCACTGCCGGGCTCAGCGGCGGCGACGGATCCGGATCGGGCCTCTCGCGGAGGACGGGTCGACGACGCGCCCGTCCTGGACGATGTCGACGGCCCCGGCGGCCACCAGCCGTCGGGCGGCGCGGCGCGCGGGCTCCCGGAGTTCTCGCCATGCCTCGCCGCCGACGGCGCGCGCCGCATCGTCCGGGGAGATCGTCCCCTTCGCGGCCTGCGGGGCGAGCAGCGCGAGGATCGACGCCTCGAGCTCGCGGTCCTGCGGCGTCACCTTCCGCGCCCGGCACGCGGCAGAGCAGTACCTGACCTCGTCCCAGACGGCGGCCCACGCCGCGCGCCAGTGCATCTCGCGACCGCAGGACGCGCAGATCTTCGTCTCGTCCTGCGGGTGGGGAGTCACTGACCGTGTCCGCATGATGCTCAGCGTAAACCGGTGGTGGCGTGGGCGCGCCGTGCCCGATCGGTGCGCGCGCCCGCGGCACGGCATCCCGTCGTACGCTGGTGCCATGCAGCCCGTGCGCACTCCCGTGGTCGTGATCCGCGAGCAGCTCGACGAGATCTCCGGAGCCGTGACGCATGCATGACGTGGTCGTGGTCGGCGCCGGTCTTGCGGGACTCCGCTGCGCCGGTCTGCTCGCCGCGCGCGGGCTCGACGTCGTCGTCCTCGAGGCCGGGGATGCCGTCGGCGGACGCCAGCGCACCGACATCGTCGACGGGTTCCGGCTGGATCGCGGCTTCCAGGTGCTCAATCCGGCCTATCCGGCGCTGCGCCGCAGCGTCGATCTCGATGCGCTCGCGCTGGGAAGCTTCCCGGTCGGCGTCCGGGTGCGCACCGATCACGGGATGGCCGAGCTGCGGCATCCGGTGCGGCATCCGCTCTCGATCATGGCCACGCTGCGCAGCGGCCTGGTGAACGGACGGGATGCGGTCGCCCTCGCCCGCTGGGCGGCGCCGGCACTGGTGCGTCCGCTCTCGCGTCTCGCCCGGAACGATGTCGCCCTGCGCGAGGGGTGGGATGCCACGGGGCTCCGCGGTCCGCTGCGCACCGCCGTGATCGAGCCGTTCCTCGCCGGCGTTCTGGCGGAGGACCGGGGCGAGACGTCGAACGCGTTCGCCCGACTGCTCGTGCGGTACTTCGCGCTCGGGCGCCCCGGTCTGCCGGCGCAGGGGATCGCCGCGGTCCCGGAGCAGCTCGCCGCGCACGCCCGCGAGGCCGGCGCCGACATCCGTCTCGGCGCCCGCGCCGCACGCATCTCCCCGCCTCGCGAGGGCACCGTGGTGGAGATGGCCGACGGCGACGCCGTGCGGGCCGCTCGCGTGGTCGTCGCGGTCGGACCCGAGGCCGTCGGCGATCTCACCGGACTGGCGAGGCCGGAGACGAACGGTCTTCAGACGTGGTGGTTCGCCGCCGCCGAACCGCCGACCGCGTCGGCGCTGCTCACGGTCGACGGGCGCGGCCGAGGTCGAGGTCCCGTCGTGAACACGGTGGTGATGACCCACACGGTGCCCTCGTATGCGCCGGCCGGACGCCACCTGGTCGCCGCGACCTGCCTGCTGCCGCGCGGCGGCGATCCCGCCGGGGAGGACGAGGTCCGCCGCCACCTGAGGGAGATCTGGGGTGCCGACGTCAGCGCTTGGGAGCTGATCCGGCGCGACGACATCCCCGACGCACTGCCGTCCCAGCCGGCTCCGCTGCGGGCGCCGCGATCGCCGCGCTCCGCCGAACGCCTCTTCATCGCCGGTGACCACCGGGACACCGCGTCGATCCAGGGCGCGCTCTCTTCCGGGGAACGCACCGCACGCGCGATCCTGACCGACACGGGGGCGCCGGGAAGCACCGGAGCCGGCGCCTAGCCGCACCACCAGCCCATAGGCTCGGAGGATGACCGCGCGCCCCTCCCTCAATCGAGAGATCCTGCGGCTCGCGGTCCCGGCACTCGGCGCCCTGATCGCAGAACCCGCCTTCCTCATCGTCGACGCCGCGCTGATCGGGCACCTCGGCACGACGCCGCTCGCCGGGCTCGGGATCGCGGGCGCGATCCTGCAGACGATCGTCGGACTCATGGTGTTCCTGGCGTACTCGACCACCCCCGCCGTCGCCCGCCGTTTCGGAGCCGGGCAGCCGGGCGATGCGGTCTCGGTGGGCATCAACGGCATGTGGCTCGCACTGGGGCTCGGCGCGGTGCTCGCGGTCATCGGGGCGGTCTCGTCGCCGTGGCTGGTGTCGCTGTTCGGCGGCGGCGACGCGGTCTCGCAGCAGGCGAACGACTATCTCGTGATCTCGATGTGGGGCCTGCCCGCCATGCTGATCGTGTTCGCCGCGACCGGGCTGCTCCGCGGCATGCAGGACACCGTGACGCCGCTGTGGATCGCCGGGCTCGGCTTCGGCGCGAACGCACTGCTGAACGTGCTCTTCATCTACGGCTTCGGCTGGGGCATCGCGGGCTCGGCCGCCGGCACGATCACCGCGCAGTGGGGCATGGTCGGCGCCTATGTGCTCGTCATCCGGCGCCTCGCGACGCGGCACAGCGCGTCGCTCCGTGCGCAGCGGGCCGGACTGCGCAACAGCGCCCGGTCGGGCGGCTGGCTGTTCCTCCGCACCGTGAGCCTGCGCGTCGCCCTGCTCGCGACGGTCGGCGTCGCCACCGGCATCGGCACCGACGAGCTGGCGGGGTGGCAGATCGTGTTCACGATCTTCTCCGCCGCGGCGTTCGCGCTCGACGCGCTGGCGATCGCGGCCCAGGCGCTGATCGGCAAGGAGCTCGGCGCCGGAGACGAGCGCCAGGTGCAGCGGGTGCTCGGGCGCACGGTCGCGTGGGGCGCCTGGTTCGGGGTGATCGTCGGTGGGCTGATCGCCGCGCTCTCCGGGGTGATGGGCATCGTGTTCACGGGATCGGCGGAGGTCGCGGCGCTCGTGCAGCCGGCGCTGCTCGTGCTGGCGATCGCGCAGCCCGTCGCCGGGGTCGTCTTCGTGCTCGACGGCGTGCTGATGGGGGCGAACGACGCGCGCTATCTGGCGATCGCGGGCGGACTCACCCTCGTCCCGTTCCTTCCGGCGCTGTGGCTCATCGCCACGATCGGCGTCGATGGCGCCGTGGGGCTGATCTGGCTGGCGGGTGCGTTCTTCGGGGTGTACCTGCTCGCCCGACTCGTGACGCTGGGCTGGCGCGTGCGCACCGGCGCCTGGCTCACGGCCGGCGCCTGACGTCGCTCATCGCGCGTAGCGGCGGCACCACTCGTACATGATCACGGCCGCCGCGGCGCTGGCGTTGATCGACCGGGTCGAGCCGTACTGGGTGATCTCGATGTGGGCGGATGCCGCGGCGAGCGCTTCCGCCGACAGACCGGGTCCCTCCTGACCGAACAGCAGCACGCAGCGTTCAGGGAGATCGGCGGAGTCGACGGGCCGGGAGCCCTCGACGTTGTCGACCGCGACGATCGGGAGCCCCTCCTCGGCCGCCCAGGCGGCGAACGTCTCGATGTCGTCGTGGTGCACGACGTGCTGATAGCGGTCGGTGACCATTGCCCCACGCTTGTTCCAGCGTCGGCGTCCGATGATGTGCACGGTGTCGGCGAGGAACGCGTTGGCGCTGCGCACGATCGAGCCGATGTTCATGTCGTGCTGCCAGTTCTCGATCGCGACGTGGAACGGATGCCGGCGCGTGTCGAGATCAGCCACGATCGCGTCCATGCGCCAGTACCGGTAGCGGTCGATGACGTTGCGGGTGTCGCCGATCTCGAGCAGTTCACGGTCGTACCGGTCGTCGTCCGGCCAGGCCGCCGGTCCTCCCGGCCAGGGGCCGACGCCGTGCGTGGTGCGCTCGGGTGTCGTGCTCTCCGGGGCGCTTTCCGGCGTCTGCTCATCCATCCCGCCAGGCTATCCGCCACCGCACCCGACGGATATTTAGGTACACCGAAATATCCGCTACGATTTCGGCATGCCTAAAAATCTCGGGACCATCGAGGCTCCCGTCGCCCGCAGCACGCCACCGCGCAGTCTCTGGCTCCTCGGCCCCGCCCTGGTCGCCGGCGTCGCCTACCTCGACCCCGGCAACGTCGCCAGCAACATGACCGCCGGCGCCCAGTACGGCTACCTGCTCGTCTGGGTCGTGATCGCGGGCAACATCATGGCCTGGCTGATCCAGTACCTCTCGGCGAAGCTCGGCGTGGTCACCGGGCAGAGCCTGCCGGAGGTGCTCGGTTCGCGCCTGCGCAACCGCTGGGCCCGCCGCTCCTACTGGCTCCAGGCCGAACTCGTGGCCATGGCGACCGACCTCGCCGAGGTCATCGGCGGCGCCGTCGCCCTGAACCTGCTGTTCGACGTGCCCCTGCTGCTGGGCGGACTCATCACCGGCGCCGTGTCGATGATCCTGCTGGCGGTGCAGAGCCGCCGTGGTGCACGCCCCTTCGAGTTCGTGATCATCGGACTGATGGTGATCATCACGGTCGGCTTCGTGGCCGGCGTCTTCGTGGCACCGCCCGACCCGGCGGGCGTCGCGGGTGGCCTCGTGCCCCGGTTCGAGGGAACCGGATCGGTGCTGCTCGCCGCTTCCATCCTCGGCGCCACGATCATGCCGCACGCGATCTACGCGCACTCCTCGCTCGTGCGAGACCGCTTCGGCGCCGCGCCCGCCGCCCCCGCCGGGCAGAGCGCGCAGGATCACGCCGACGGGCAGGCCGCCGAAGCCGTGCGCACCGACGTTCCCCGCATCCGTCGCCTGCTCCGGGTGACCCGGTGGGACGTCACGATCGCGATGATCATCGCCGGGTCGGTGAACCTCGGCATCCTGCTGCTCGCCGCCGCCAACCTCGCCGGCGTCGAGGGGACCGACTCCCTCGAGGGCGCGCACGCCGCGCTCGCCGCGGGACTCGGTCCGGTCGTCGCGACCTTCTTCGCGGTCGGCCTGCTGGCGTCCGGCCTGGCCTCCACCTCGGTCGGCGCCTACGCGGGCGCCGAGATCATGCACGGCCTGCTGCACGTGCGCATCCCCCTGCTCCTGCGTCGCCTGATCACGCTGATCCCGGCGCTCGTGATCCTGGGGCTCGGCATCGATCCCACCCTCGCGCTCGTGCTCAGTCAGGTCGTGCTGTCGTTCGGCATCCCCTTCGCCCTGATCCCGCTCATCGCCCTCACGGCGCAGAAGCGCACGCTGGGCGTGTGGGTGAACCGCGTCTGGACCACCGCGGCCGGCATCATCGCGTCGATCCTGCTCGTCGCCCTCAACGGCACCCTGCTCTGGCTCCTCCTCACGGGGGCCTGACCCGGCAGGGGCGGCACCCGCGGCGGCGGATAGGCTCGGAGCATGTCTGCCGAACCCGCCCGCCGCACCGTCCGCATCCTCACCTGGATCGGCATCGCGACCGGCGTGATCGGCGGCCTCCTCATCGCCTTCCCGACCGTGCTGCCGTTCGGCGGGCCGTGGGTGCAGCTCGCCCTCGGCATCGCCACGCTCGTGCTCGCCTTCCGCGCCCGGGCGATCGGCATCGCCTCGATCCCGGAGTTCGACGGACGCCTGTCCCTCGCCGCGGCGCTGCTCGGGTTCCTCGTCGTGTTCTTCGCGGGGCAGGTGGCCTTCGTGCTCGTGCTCGGCGCCCTGAACGGCTGAGAATCCGGCTGACCTAGACTGGATCCGTGGCATCCCCGGCAGCAGACGACTACCTCAAGACCGTCTACGCGCACACCGAATGGCAGGACGCCCCGATCACCCCCTCGGTGCTGGCCGCCAAGCTCGGCATCGCGCCGTCGTCGGTCACCGAGATGGTGAAGAAGCTCGCCGCGGCGGGGCTCGTCTCGCACGTGCCCTACGGCGCGGTGCGGCTGACGGATGCCGGCACCCGGCGCGCGCTCGCGATGGTGCGCCGCCACCGGCTGGTCGAGACCTGGCTGGTGCGCGAGTTCGACTACGGCTGGCATGAGGTGCACGACGAGGCCGAGGTGCTCGAGCACACCATCAGCGACCGCCTGCTCGAGGGCATCGACGTGCGTCTGGGCCGCCCGCGGTTCGACCCTCACGGCGACGCGATCCCGGACGCCGACGGCACCGTGACCCGAGAGCCCTTCGTGCGGCTCGATCACGCCGCGGAGGGACACACCGGGCGGGTGCTGCGCGTGAGCGACGAGGATCCCGAGATCCTGCGCGCCCTGGAGTCGCACGGCGTCGACGTCGGCACGCACCTCACGGTCGGGGCCACCGGCGTGCAGATCGACGGCCGGACGATCACGCTCCCCGACGGCGCCCGCGCGGCGGTCTGGCTCACGGCCTGAGCGGCTCCCGCATCCACACCGCACGACGCGGGTGCGCGCCATAAGCTGTGCACATGGCTCAACGCGATGACATCGAATGCTGGCTGACCGACATGGACGGCGTGCTCGTGCACGAGAACGACGCCATCCCCGGGGCGTCGGAGCTGCTCGCCGAATGGGAGCGCAACGACATCCCGTACCTGGTGCTCACGAACAACTCGATCTTCACCGCGCGCGACCTCTCCGCGCGCCTGCGCACCAGCGGCCTCAACGTCCCGGAGGAACGCATCTGGACCTCGGCGCTGGCCACCGCGTCGTTCCTGCAGCAGCAGCTCCCCGGCGGCTCCGCCTTCGTGATCGGCGAGGCCGGCATCCTCACCGCCCTCCACGACGCCGGCTTCATCATGACCGAGACCGACCCCGACTTCGTGGTCGTCGGCGAGACGCGCAACTACTCGTTCGAGGCCATCACGAAGGCGATCCGCCTGATCCTCGGCGGCGCGCGCTTCATCGTGACGAACCCGGATGCGACCGGCCCCAGCGCCGACGGACCGCTGCCCGCGACCGGTGCGATCGCCGCGCTCATCACCAAGGCCACGGGCAAGGACCCCTACGTCGTCGGCAAGCCGAACCCGATGATGTTCCGCTCGGCGCTGAACAAGATCGGCGCGCACTCCAAGCGCACCGGCATGATCGGCGACCGCATGGACACCGACGTCGTGGCCGGGATCGAGGCGGGCCTGCACACGATCCTCGTGCTCACCGGCATCAGCGACCAGGCCGAGATCGAGAAGTACCCGTTCCGGCCCGACGAGATCGTGCAGTCGGTGGCCGATCTGCTTCCGCGCATCACCGAGACGATCACCACGGTCGCGACGAAGAAGTGACCCGTGGGCGCACTCGATGACGGAGAGCGGATCACCGCGGCGGATGCCGCGATCTGGCGATCCTGGCTCGAGCAGAACCACGAGCGACCGGCGGGCGTCTGGCTGCTGAGCGTGCGCGGCACCGCGACCGGAGTCGGCTACGACGATGCCGTGCGCCAGGCCCTCTGCTTCGGATGGATCGACGGGCCCGTCCGCACGTTCGACGACACCACGGTCGGCCAGTGGTTCTCGCCGCGGCGCCCGGGCAGCGGATGGGCGGCGACGAACAAGGCGCGCATCGCGGAGCTGGAGGCGGCGGGTCTGCTCGCGCCCGCCGGCATCCGGGCCCTCGAGGTCGCGAAGGCCAACGGGTCGTGGGAGATGCTCGACGGCCCCGAAGCGGGGATCGAACCCGCCGCGCTCACGGCGGCGCTCGACGCCTCACCCCCCGCTCGCGCGACCTGGGATGCCTTCCCGAGGTCGATCAGGAAGTTCGCGCTGACGCAGATCGCGACCGCGAAGCGCCCGGAGACGCGTGCGTCCCGGATCGCGAAGATCGTGGCGGATGCCGCGGAGGGGAAACGCCCATGACCGAACGCGACCTGTTCTTCCTGGTGATGTTCGTGATCCTGCTGGGCACGCTCACCGTGTGGATCGTGCAGCTCGTGCGCTCCCGACGCCGACGCGGCGACGGCACCGGGGGCGACGAGCGCACCGGCTGGTGGGAAGGCCCCTGGGACGAGGACGAGCGCAAGGGCTGAGCACGCCCCGGGTCACGACGCCAGCGTCGCTCCGGGGATCGCCGCCAGCAGCTCCCGCGTGTACGGGTGCTGCGCGTCGTCGAAGATCTGCTCCGGGGTGCCGCTCTCGACCACGACGCCGCGCTGCATGACATGCACCTCGTCGGAGATCATCCGCACGACGGCGAGGTCGTGGCTGATGAAGAGGTAGCTGAGTCCCAGCCGCTTCTGCAGGTCGGCGAGCAGATCGAGGATCTGCGCCTGCACCAGCACATCGAGCGCCGACACGGCCTCGTCGAGCACCACGAGCTCGGGTTCGAGGGCGAGCGCACGGGCGATCGCGACGCGCTGGCGCTGCCCGCCGGACAGCTCGTGGGGCAGGCGCTCGGCCATGGCGGCGGGAAGCGCGACCTGCTCCAGGAGTTCCAGAACGCGGGCGTGCCGGGTCGCCGCGGTGCCGATGCGGTGCACCCGCAGGGGCTCGGCGATGGACTGCTCGATCGTGTAGCGGGGGTCGAGCGAGGCGTACGGGTTCTGGAACACCGGCTGCACGCGGCGGCGGAGGGCGAACAGCTCCTTGCGGCGGAGCGCGGTCAGATCGGCGCCGTCGAACAGGATCGACCCCGAGGTGGCGTCCTCCAGCCCCAGCACCATGTTGGCGGTGGTCGACTTGCCCGATCCGGACTCCCCCACGATCGACACCGTGGTGCCGCGGCGGATCGAGAAGCTGACGCCGTCGACCGCCGTGAAGGTCTTCGGCTCGCCGGGCTTCGGCGAGCGCAGGGCGAACTCCTTGCGCAGATCGCGGATCTCGACGAAGGGCGCTCCGGCCGCCTCCGTGCGCCGCGGTGCCCCCACCCGACGGGACGCCAGGCTGGGAGCCGCGGCGAGGAGCTGCTTCGTGTACTCGTGCTGGGGGTTCTCGAGGACCTGGGCGGACGTGCCCTCCTCCACGATGCGCCCGCGGAACATCACGACGATGCGGTCGGCGCGTTCCGCGGCCAGGGCGAGATCGTGCGTGATGAGGAACACGGCCGTGCCGAGCTCCTGCGTCAGCTCGTCGAGCTGGTCGAGGATGCGACGCTGCACGGTCACGTCGAGCGCCGAGGTCGGCTCGTCGGCGATCAGCAGGCGCGGCTTGCAGGCGAGTCCCATCGCGATCAGCACGCGCTGACGCATGCCGCCGGAGAACTCGTGCGGGTACTGCGTGGCGCGCTGCGCGGCATCCGCGATCCCGACCATCTCCAGCAGCTCGACGACCTTGGCCGTGGTGGCGTCACCCGACGTGTGCCGGTGCACCTCCAGCGCCTCGCCGATCTGATCGCCGACGCGCATCAGCGGGTCGAGGTTCGACATCGGGTCCTGCGGGACCAGACCGATGCCCGCGCCGCGGAGCGAGACCATCGCGTTCTCGCTCAGTTCGGTGAGCTCGCGCCCGTCGAACCGGATGCTGCCCGCGGTGATCACGCCGTTCTCGGGAAGCAGCCGGTTCACCGCGGCGGCGGTGGTCGACTTCCCCGAGCCGGACTCCCCCACGACCGCGACGGTCTCCCCGGCCGCGACGTCGATGCTGATGTCGCTGACCGCGGTGACCAGGTCGGAGCCGGTCCGGAACGCGACGGCGAGGTCGCGGATGCTCAGCACAGGCGAAGTGGTGCTCATGGTGTTCTCGTTCCTTCGGTGTCACGGAGTGTCGGGCCGTCGCCGGCCAGGAGTGCGGGGAGGGCGGATCGCCACAGGGCGTCGGTGGGCGCGGGAGAGCGGGCGAGCAAGCGGTTGGTCAGCATCACGACCGCGGTGCCGGAGGCGGGCAGGATGCCGAGCGCGCAGCCGGTGAAGCCGGGATGCCACAGCATCCGTTCGTCCCGGCCGCCGACGCGCACGGTGTCGCTGCGCCAGCCGAGCGCCTGCCCGGGGTCGGGGCCATCGAGGAAGAACTCCGCCACGGCATCCGGATGCCAGAGATCGGCGTGCCGGTCGGCCGTGGCGAGGGCCACCCCGAGCGTCAGCAGATCGTCGGCGGTGCTGAAGAGCCCCGCATGTCCGGCCACGCCGCCGAAGGCATGGAAGCAGTTGCCGTCGTTCGCCGCACCGGTGATCTCGTGCTCACGCCAGCCGAACGTGCGCCGGGCGGTGAGGATCGGGTAGGGCTCTCCCGTGGCGACCATGCGGCGCTCCGCGGCATCGCCGACCGCCGACGAGGCGACCGGCGACGCGATCGGGGCGAAGCCGGTGCGCGTGAGGCCGAGCGGTTCGGTGACCAGCGCGCGCACCGCGGCGTCGAGCGTCAACCCGGTGACGGCGCACAGGATGCGGCCGAGCAGCAGGAAGCCGAGGTCGGAGTAGTGGCGCCCCTCATCGAGTCCGTGGCGCAGCGGGATCGAGTCCATGACCGCGACCGGATCGGCATGCTCGCGCGCGAGATAGAGCGGCTGCCACTCCCACAGTCCGGCGCGGTGCTGCAGCAGGTGCCGCACGGTCGTCCCGGGGGCGCAGGCGGTGCGGGGCAGGAAGCGGGCGACCGGATCGTCGACGCGGAGGTCGCCGCGGGACACGAGGGACAGGATCGCCGTGGTGGTCGCGGCGACCTTCGTCACCGAGGCGATGTCGAACAGGGTCCGGGTCGTCATCGGTGTCCCGGCTCCGTCGGCGCGGCCCCCGGCGGAGAGATCCCGCGCGTCGGCGGACGCGACGCCGACCACGGCACCAGGAGTCGCCGTCGGCGAGGAGAGGAGCGCCGCGACGGCGGTGGCGGCGCTCATGCGCGGGCCGTCCGTGCGAGGGCGATGTCGGCGAGGACCTCGGGCTGAGCCTCGCCCCGGATCTCGGCCGGTTCTGCCGCGAGGCCGCGGATGCCGGTGCCGGGGGTGGTTCCGAGTTCGAGGATCTCCCCCGCGGCGACGACGCCGCCGATGACCGGGGAGCGGCGCAACCAGGATGCCGCGTCGAGGTCGTGCACGCCGTCCGGCACCAGCGCCGCAGCGAGGTGCGCGGAAGCCGTGACGCCGACATGCGACTCCATCATGCAGCCGATCACGACGCCGAGTCCGGCCTGGCGGGCGACGCGCGCCGCCGCGATCGCCTCGGCCGGCCCCCCGGTCTTGGCGAGCTTCAGGTTCACGAGAGCGGCCGCACCGCGCTCGACGATCGCCCGGACGTCATCGGCCGTGCGGACGGACTCATCGGCCATGATCGGGGTGTCCACGGCCGCCGTCACCCGCGCCAACGCGTCGAGATCGTGCGCGGGCGTCGGCTGTTCGACGAACTCGACGCCGAAGCCCTCGTCCTCGCAGGCACGGATGATCCGGATCGCGGTATCGACATCCCACGCCTGGTTGGCATCGATCCGCACCGAGACCTCGGGCCCGACGGCGGCGCGGATCGCGCGCAGCCCCGCCACGGTGTCGTGATCGGCCGAGGCCTTCACCTTCAGGCATCCGAACCCGGCGGCGACGTGCTCCCTCGCCCGTGCGGCGAGCTCCTCGGCAGGAGCGGCGGACAGGGTCATGTCGGTGCGGATACGCGGGATCGAGGGCATGGAAGTGGGCGCGGCGGTGGGCGAGGGTGTCGCGCCGGCGTCACCGCGCAGCGCGGCCGCGAGCGGGAGTCCGCGCCGCCGGGCGTCGAGGTCCGCGACCGCGCACGCGAGCGCACTGCGCGCGGCGGCGTTCCCCCACACCACTCGCGCGATGTCGCGCGCGAGCTCCGGGTCACCGGCATCCCGCCCGGCGATCACCGCACCGAGGGGTCCGGTCACGACCGCCGAGACGCTCTGCGCGCTCTCGCCCGTGACGCGCCAGCTCGTGGCGGCCTCGCCCCAGCCCACGCGGCCGTCGGCATCCGTCGCCTCGACCAGCACGACGTCGAGGTGATCGGTGCGGCGCACCGCCGTGACGAAGGGGCGCACCAGAGGCGAGGGCACCCGCAGCACGCGCAATCTTTCCACGACGCTCATGTCCACTCCCTGCGCATGCGCTGCTCCGGTTCGCCGAACTCGGGCTGAGTCCTGGTCGCACCGTCCGGCTTCCAGCCGCGGGCGCGGTAGAAGGCGATCGACGGGGCATTGGCCGCGAACACCCACAGCGTCGCGGCTTCCGCCCCCGCGTCGCGGAGCGCTGCGGTCGCCGCCGACAGCAGCGCCGAACCGACACCGCCCCCGTGTGCGCGCGGCGAGACGTACAGGGAGTGCACGGCGCCGTCGATGCGGCCGTCCTCGTGCGCGCTCACGGCGAACCGCGTGATCCCCGCGAGCTCGCTCCGGCGCTCGGCGACGAGCACCTCCCCCACCGGACCGGTGAGCACGCGCTGCCACAGGGCCTCGGCCCGCTCGTCGGTCATCGCGTCGATCGCCTCCTCGGGGAGGATGCCGCGGTAGCTCTCGCGCCAGCAGCCCAGGAACACCTCGAGCACCCCGGACAGATCGTCCGGGGTGGCGCGGCGCACCTCGAGGGTCACGATGCCGTGGCCTCCGACAGCAGGAGGGTGTCGATGCCGGCGACGGGCTCCGGCATCACCAGCGGACCGGCGCCCGGGGTGATGGTGCCCAGGATCCGCGGTTCGCGCGCGCCGGTGCCGCCGGGCACGATGGCCGAGACGCCGTGCATCGTGCACCACCCGATCAGGGCGAGCAGGATCGCCTCCTTGCTGTCGGCGGGGGCGCCGAGCTCGTCGGCCAGCACCACCTCGGTCTCGGGGAGCGCGGCCCGCAGGCCGTCGAGGATCAGCGGGTTGCGGCATCCGCCCCCGGACACCGCGAGGAATCCGATGCCGGCCGCCCGCACGTCGCGCGCGACCGTGCGGACCGTGAGCTCGGTGAGCGTGCGCACCACGTCGACCACCGGGATCTCCCGGCCCTGCGCCGCCAGATGCTCGTGCACGTAGCCGAGGTGGAAGTGCTCCTTGCCGGTGCTCTTGGGCGCCTCGAGCGCGTAGTACGGATCGGTCAGGAGCGCGTCCAGCAGGGGCTGGTCCACGGTGCCGGTGCGCGCGATCGCAGCGTCGTCGTCGTACCCGAGCGGGTTCAGCGCATGCTCCACGATCACGGCGTCGACCAGCGCGTTGGCCGGACCGATGTCGTAGGCGACCAGGCCGTCGGGGCGCACCACGGTCATGTTCGAGATGCCGCCGAGGTTCAGCGCCGCCGAGACTCCGGCGCGCGAGCGCAGCAGCAGCTCGTCGAGGAACGACACCAGGGGCGCGCCCTGGCCGCCCGCCGTGATGTCGCGGATGCGGATGTCGGAGACCACGGGCGCACCGACGCGCTCGGCGATCCACGCGGGCTGGCCGATCTGCAGCGTGCCCAGGGCGTGGGCGCCGTCGACCCAGTGGTAGACGGTCTGTCCGTGCGAGCACACGGCGTCGACGCCGCCCACCTCCGCGGCGATGTCGGCCGCGACCTCGGCGAACGCCTGGCCGATCAACGTGTCGAGCTCGGCGACCTCGGCGAGCGTGGTCTGCGCGGGCGGGAGGGCGGCGACCAGACGCGCCCGCAGCGACGCCGAGTACGGCACGCTCGTCTCGGCGAGGACCGTGCCGCGCAGCGCGACGCCTGCCCCCGCACCTGCGGCCGCCGTGGCCTCGCCGTGCACGGTGAAGTCGACGACCGCGGCGTCGATCCCGTCGTGCGAGGTGCCGGAAATCAGTCCGAGGACGCGCATCAGTTCTCCTCCAGTGCCGTGCGCAGCCGGCCGGCGGCTGCGTCGAGTCGTTCGGTGGCCGTCGCGAGATCCTCGTGCCGCAGGATCATGACGGAGGCCTTCTTGACGTCGTAGGCGGCGGCCTCCAGCGCGTCGACGGCGGCGTCGCGATCGGCGCCGGTGATGGTGCCGACCATGCGGACCGCGCGCTCGCGCAGCTTGTGGTTCGACGCCTTCACGTCGACCATGAGGTTGCCGTACGCCTTGCCCCCACGCACCATCACGATGGTGGAGAACATGTTCAGCACGAGCTTCTGCGCCGTCCCCGACTTCAGTCGGGTCGACCCGGCGAGCACCTCGGGCCCCACGTCGACCTCGATGCCGTGCTGCGCCGTCGCGCTGAGCGCCGTGCCCACGTTGCAGGAGAGCCCGACCGTCAGCGCACCGCGTTCGCGCGCCCGGCGCACGGCCGCGATCACGAACGGGGTCCGCCCGCTGGAGGCGATGCCGATCACGGTGTCGAGCGGGCCGATGTCGGCCGCGTCGATCGCGGCGACGCCGGCCTCGACGTCGTCCTCCGCCCCTTCGACGGGCGTGACGATCGCGCCCGGTCCACCGGCCATGATCGCGAACACGAGCTCGGGCGGGGTGCTGAAGGTGGGCGGGCACTCCGAGGCGTCGACGATGCCGATCCGGCCCGGTGTCCCCGCTCCGACATAGACCAGCCGTCCGCCCTGGGTCATGCGCGCGGCGGTCGCCTCGATCGCCGGGATGATCTGATCGAACGCGCGTCGGACGGCCGCCGGGACCGTCGCGTCGGCGTCGTTCATGGTCTGCGCGAGCTCCGCCACGCTCATGCGGTCGAGCTCCGCGTACCGCGGGTCGCTGGCCTCCGTGGCGAGCCCGCCGAGGTCCTCACCGCTCATCGCTTGCCCCTGTTCCGCGGGTCGAGGCTGTCGCGCAGCCCGTCGCCCAGCAGGTTGAGACCCACGACGAGGAGGACCACGACGACACCGGGGGCGATCATCGTCCACGGTGCGATCGTGAGGAGCGTGCGCGCCTCGAAGATCATCGACCCGAGCGACGGTGCCGGCGGCGGCGTGCCGAGTCCGAGGAAGCTCAGCGACGCCTCGGTGAGCACGGCCCACGAGAGCGACAGCGTGACCTGCACGATGATGATCGAGGTGATGTTCGGCAGCACGTGCCGGAACATGGTCGCCATCCGGCTCTGACCGGTGCTCTTGGCCGCCTTGACGTACTCGACCTCGCGGAGCGACAGCACCGGGCCGCGCGTGACCCGGATGAAGATCGGCACGTAGACGATCGCGATGGCGACCGCGATCGTGAACCAGTTGCGATCGAACACCGAGGCGAGCGACAGGGCCAGCAGCAGCGGCGGGAACGCGAAGAGCACGTTCGTGACCGCCGTGATCGCACCGTCGGAGAAGCCGCGGTAGAAGCCGGCGATCAGGCCGCACACGGTGCCGACCACCGTGGCGAAGGCGACCGCGACCACCGCGATCAGGGCGGAGTTCGCGACACCGGCGGCCACCCGTGAGAACACATCGCGGCCGAACTGGTCGGTGCCGAACCAGTGCGTGCCGGAGGGCGGCTGCAGCCGGGAGGGCGGGTCCTGCGCGAGCGGATCGAAGGGCAGCAGGCCGAACGCCGAGACGAGGCTCAGCAGCGCCAGCAGCACCACGATGAGGAGGCCGGAGAGTCCGCTGCGGCTGCGCAGGAGCAGGCGGACGCGCTCCAGGGTGCGCCCGCCACCGGGGGCGAGGACGGGGGTCTGAGAGATGTCGGTCATGCGGCACGCACCCGGGGATCGATGACCCGGTACAGCAGGTCGGTGAGCAGGTTGACGATGACGAAGGCGAGCGCGATCACGAGCACGGTGCTCTGCACGAGCGCGTACTCCTTCTGCTGGATGCCGAGCAGCACCTGCCGCCCGATACCGGGGAGCGAGAAGATCTGCTCCACGACCACGGCACCGCCGAGCAGGTAGCCGAACTGCAGGCCGGTCATGGTGACGATCGGCACGAGCGCGTTGCGCAGCACGTGGCGGAGCTGCAGCCGTCGCGGCGGCACGCCCTTCGCCCGTGTGGTGCGGATGAAGTCGTTCGAGCGGATCTCGAGCACCGCGGTGCGCGTCGTGCGCATGATCGGCGCCGCGATACCGAAACCGAGCACGACCGACGGCAGCAGCATCTGCTGGAGGTTGAGCAGCGGATCCTGGAACAGCGTGACGAAGCCCTGTCCGTTCGGGTTGAAGCCGAACGAGGAGGCCAGCACCGCGAGCAGCGCGGTGCCCAGCAGGAAGGCGGGGATCGACAGACCGGCGAGGCCGACGACCTGGCCGACGCCGTCGCGCACCGAGTCGGGCTTCGAGGCCGAGAGCATGCCGAGCGGGATGCCGATGGCGAGGGCGATCACGATCGAGAAGAGCGCGAGCTCGAACGTGACGGGGAGCGCGGCGACCGTGAGGTCGAGCACGCTCGTCTGGGCCCGCGAGGAGAAGCCGAGGTTGCCGGTGAAGATGTTGCCGAGCCACGAGAAGAACTGCACGAACAGCGGCTGGTCGAGACCGTAGTAGGCCTCGAGCGCGGCGCGCTGGGACGGGGTCAGGGCGGCGGCCTCGGTGCCGAGGCCCGAGCTGATCTGATCGCCCGGGATGGCGCGCAGCATCAGGAAGACGAAGACGGCGACGCCGAACAGCGTGCCGAGGGCGGCGAGGATGCGGCGCAGCACGGTGCCCGCGAGGATCTGTCTGAACATGCGAGTGAGGGGATGCCTGTCGTCGGGGAGGAGGGGGCGCGGACGGAGCCGTCCGCGCCCCCTCGATCCGCTACTGGATGGAGGTGGTCCGCAGGTACTGCAGGGAGCCGTTGACCATCGGGACGAAGCCGTCGACGGTCGAGGCCGTGGCGGTGTACGTGTAGCTGGTGAACAGCCAGATCCACGCCGCGTTGTCCTCGAGCTCGTCGGAGACCTGCGCGTAGATGTCCTTGCGCGCCTCCGGGTCGGCGGTCTGACGCCCCTCGGCGAACAGCGCGTCGAGCTCGGGCGAGGAGTAGCCGGCGACGGCGTTCAGGTTGCCGGTGCTGGTGAAGTAGCGGCCGTACATGCCGTCGGGGTCGGGGCGTCCGCCGTTGAGCGCGACGGCGGCGTCGAAGTCGCCGGCGATCCAGCGGTCCACGTAGGCACCGGACTCGAGCACCTCGATGTCGAGCGTGATGTTCGCCTCGGCCAGCTGCGCCTTGAGGTTCTGCGCCTCGTTCACCGAGGTGGCGTACTCGCCCTGCGAGACGATCGTCTTGACGGTGACGCCGTCGGACTTCCCGGCCTCGTCGAGGTATTCGGCCGCCTTGTCGAGATCACGCTCGGGGCACGGACGCGACTCCGGGTCGGACTTGAACGCGGGCGCGGTGATCGGTCCGGTGACCTCTCCCTCGCCGAGGGCGGCGGTGTCGAGCACTTCCTGACGATCGATCGCGCACTGGATCGCGAGGCGGACGTTGACGTCGGTGAGGTCGCCACGGGTCGCGTTGAGCTGCAGCGCGTGGTAGCTCAGCTGCGGGGTGGTGGCGACGGTGACGTTCGCCCCCTCCGCCGTCTGCGCGACCAGCGGGTCGTCGAACACGGCGAGCTGCACGTTGCCGGACTGCATCGCCGAGACGATGGACGACTCGTCGGGGATGACGCGGAACTCGACCGAGTCGAGCAGCGCGGTGTCGCCCCAGTAGTCGTCGTTCTTCGCGAGCGTCAGCGACTGGCTGGGCGTGCGGTCCTCCAGCACGAAGGGACCCGTGCCGTTGGGCGTCGTGTTGAGACCCTCCTCGGTGTCGTCCGAGGAGAGCATGGCCATGTTGATCACGGCGAGGTTCGCCGGGAGCGCCGCATCCGGAGCGCTGAGCGTGAGCGTGACGGTCTTCTCGTCGGTCGCCTCGACCGCGGTGACGGAGGCGAGCGAGGTACGCGCGACCGCGGCGGTCTCCTCGAGCGCGATCGCGTCGAGGGAGTACTTGACGTCCTCGGAGCCGAACGTGCTGCCGTCGGCGAAGGTGACGCCGTCACGGAGGGTGAACGTGAGCGTGAGACCGTCTTCCGAGACCTCCCACGACTCGGCGAGCCCGGGGACGACGTTGAGCTCCTCGTCGAACTCGGTCAGCGTGCCGTACAGGTTCTGCAGCACGTTGACGGCCTGGAACTGCGTGGCCTTCCAGGGGAACAGCGTGTCCGGGTCGCTGGTGACCCCGACGACCAGGTCGCCGCCGGCGGTGCCGTCGGTCGACGGTGAGTCGGATGCCGGTGCGGAGCATCCCGTGATGACGAGCGCCAAAGCGGCACCTGTCGCGATGAGAGCGCCCAGTGACGCCCGCCGTGCTGTGCTCATTGCTGATTCCTCCTGCTGGCTGGGACGCGTCGCCATGGCGTCGGGGAGGCGGCTGTGCCTGCTCGCCCGCGAACGTCGTCGGTCTTGGTGGTACCAAAAGTACACGAAAGTCTCTACTTATGTAATAGAAGTTCCTCTAGGGTGGAGTCACCGATCGGAGAACCCATGCCCCCTGAAGCCGCCCGCGACGATGCCGGCGGGCACCCCGTGCTCGTGCGCATGCGCGGCATCCGTCCGGAGCTGCGACCCAGCGAACAGCGGATCGCCGACCTCTTCCTCGCGAACCCCGCCGAGGCGGCCGGCCTCTCGATCGCCGAACTCGCTCAGCGCTGCGACACCTCCACGACCTCGGTGGTGCGCTTCTGCAAGCGCCTCGGCTACGACCACGTGCGCGAGCTGCGCAATCACGTGCTGCGCGACGTGGAACGGGAGACCTTCGACACGGCATCCCTTCCCCCGGTCTCCGGTGACATCGACCGCAACGACACCCTCGCCGACATCGTCGCGAAGGTCTCGCTCGCCGAGACGCTCTCCCTCGCCGACACCGCGAAGGTCCTCGACACCACGGCCCTGGGCGCGGCCGTCGACGCCGTGAACGCCGCGACACGGGTCGACATCTTCGGCGTCGGGGCGAGCTCGATCGCCGGACTCGATCTGCAGCGCAAGCTCACCCGCATCGGCCGCACCGCGCTCGAGTGGTCGGACCCGCATGCGGCGTGGACCTCGGCGGCCACCCTCGGCCCCGGGAATGTCGCGATCGCCGTCTCGCACTCGGGCGCCACGACCGACACGATCGACTTCCTCCTGCTCGCCCGGCACGCCGGGGCGACCACGATCGCCATCACGAACCACTCCGGTGCTCCGCTGGCCGGGCAGGCCGACATCGTGCTCACGACCGCCGCCCGCGAGACCGGCTTCCGTTCGGGGGCCCTCGGCAGCCGCATCGCCCAGCTCATGGTCGTCGACTGCCTGTTCATCGGGGTCGCCCAATCGAACTACGACCGGTCGATGGAGGCGATCCGCGACACCTACGCCGCCGTGCACCGCGCGCGGGGCGGCGGCGCGTGATCCCCTCCCCCCGGCGTGCGCGAGCGGGCCTGTTCGCCGCGTTCGCGAGTCTCGGCGTCACCGCGGCCTTCGTCCCCGCCCTGCTGCCCGCCGCCGAACAGCGGCTGGACGCACCGTTGAGCATCGCGGTGCCGGCCCTGTTCGCCGGTCTTCTCGTGGGCGTGCTGCTCTCCGGCCCTCTGCTGGTGCGGCGCCCGACGCGGATGACGCTCCTGATCGGCACCGGACTGCAGTCGGTCGCGCTCGTCGCGGTCGCGCTCGCCCCCGCGCCGACGATCTTCATCGCTGCGGCCGCCGTCGCCGGACTCGGATTCGGGCTCGTCGAGGCGGCAGGATCGGTCGCCGCGAAGGCCGCGGCCGTCGGCAGCGCGACCGGGTTGCTGAGCGCGCTGCTGGGGACCGTCGCCGTCTGCGCCGCCCTCACGCCGCTCGCGGTGGCCGCGGGGGCCGCCGTCCCTGCGGCGCTGAGCATCCTCGCCGCCGTCCCGCTCACGGCGGTGGTCCTGCTCGCCGGCAGCGCCCCGCGGTCGATCTCCGCGGCCCCGGAGCGGCGTGACCTGCGCGGGTTGCGCATGTTGCTCCCCTTCGCCCTGGCCCTGCCGCTCTACGTCGGAGTGGAGACCGTGCTCTCCGGCTGGTCGGCCGTGATCCCGGGTCGCGCACTCACCCTCGACCCCGCGGCGGCCGCGCTCGGGACCTCGGTCTTCTGGGCGCTGATGGCCCTCGGGCGCTTCGGCGCCGCCGCCCTCCGACGCGGCTCGGTCTCGCCGGTCTCGATCCTGGCCGTCGGAACGGTCGGCGCGGCCTGCCTGATGACCACCGCCGGGGTCACGGTGAGCGACGCCCCGATCATCGCGCTCCTCGCCCTCGCGGCAGCGGTCGTCCTTCTCGCCCCGAGCTACGGGCTCATCCTCGGGCTGGCGCTCGACCGCCTGGATGCCGCGCGCGGCGCTGCGGTCACCGGTGCCCTCGTGGCGTGCGGAGCGGTCGGCGGCACGTTCGTACCCGCGCTGGTGCTGGTCGTCGGACGCGATCCCGCCTCGAGCACCACCCTGCTGATGTCGGCGGGGCTGTGCGCGCTCGTGGCCGTCATCGTGGTCGGCGCGGTGCGGACGCGGCGCGCGAGCTCGTCGCCGCGTTGAGAGCTCCACTCTCCCTGCACCATCCGTCGCGTGACCGTGTTGTCCACGCCTTTCCACGCATACCGGTATTCCGTTCGTGGGCCGCGCGGGGGCGGCGTATCGTCGCTGATGAACCCGCCGCCCCTCCCGCAGCGACCCAGAACGGAGCCGTGCCCGTGTCCGCCGAGACCCTCGCGATCGTGATCAGCGGCGTCAGCGTCGTCCTGACGCTCGGCGCGAGCCTGTTCGTCGGCCTGGCGTGGCTCGTGCGGCGCATGGATGCCACGGAGGCCCGGCTGATCGATCGCATCGAGACCGGCGAACAGAAGCTCACCGAGCGGATCGACCGCACGGAGACCAAGCTTTCCGACCGCATCGACGCGACCGAGGCCAAGCTCACCGACCGGATCGACGCGACCGAAGCCAAGCTCACCGACCGGATCGACGCGACCGAAGCCAAACTCACCGACCGCATCGACGCCCTGGCGTCGGACGTGACCGAGGTCAAGATCGCGATCGCGCGGCTCGAGGGTCCCCCGCGCCACCTCCTGACGACGAGCCGCTGAACCGCGCGACGACCGCAGCGCGAGCGGACGTGAGCGCCGTCAGTGCCGTCAGTCCGTCAGCGCCGTCAGCGCAGGATGAGAGCGGCAGCCCCGATGAGCGGCCCCTCGTCACCCAGACCGGAGCGCACCACGCGCGCCCTGCGCGAATACTCGTGCGCGGCGCTCGCGGTGAGCGCCTGCTGCACGAGGTCGATGTAGTCCTCGGAGACGCGGGAGAAGCCGCCGCCGATGGCGACCGTGTCGAGGTCGACGAGGGTCGCGGCGTCGGCGAGCGCCTCGCCCACCGCGGCAGCGGAACGCTCGATGGCGGCGCGCGCCACGGCCACGCCGGCCGCAGCATCCCGCGCCAGGTCCTCGCCGGTCGCGCCGTCCCAGCCCTGCTGCCGCGCCCACGCGGCACTCGCCGGACCCGAGGCGATCTCCTCGAGGGTCGCTCCGCCCTCTCGACGCACCTGGCCGAGGTGGCCGGCGTTGCCGGTCGCGCCCGGGATGTAGGCCCCGTTCACGACGAAACCGCCGCCGACACCCGTCGACACGACGATCGACAGCGAGGCCCCGGCATCCTGCGTGGCGCCGAGCCACGACTCGGCGAGCGCCAGCGCGCCGCCGTCGTGCCCGAGGACGGTCGGCACATCACGTCCGAGAACAGCGGATGCCGCGGTGCGCACCGCGGCGGCGAGCCCGAAGCCGCGCGCCAGGGGCATGTTGACCGGCATGATCGCGCCGGCCGTGCGGTCGATGGGTCCCGCGCTGCCGACACCCGCACCGACGATCTCGGCGTCGGCGGGAGCGGCGGCCAGCGCATGCGTCACGATCGCCCGCACCGCGGCGTCGAGCGAGGCGGGAGTGGCCGCGCGTCCGGTGGGCTGACGGCTGCGGGTGCCGTCGACCAGCACGCCGTCCGCGCCGACGAGGGCGGCTTCCATCTTCGTGCCGCCGACGTCGACGGCGAGCGCGTACCGGGTCACTGGGGGTCGAGTCCGAGGTCGTCGAGGTCGAAGGCGGCGCGCCATTCCAGGCCCTCGGCTTCGATGGCGGCCTGCGCGCCCGTCTTGCGGTCCACGATCACGGCGACGGCGACGACCTCGGCGCCCTCCCGGCGCAGGGCCTCGACGGCCTTGAGCGCGGACTGCCCCGTGGTCGAGGTGTCTTCGAGCACGACGACGCGCTTGCCGGCGACGTCGGCGCCCTCGATCTGGCGCCCGCGGCCGTGGTCCTTCGGCTCCTTGCGCACCACGAAGGCGTCGAGCGGGCGGTCGGTGGCGACCGAGGCGTGCAGCACGGAGTTGGCGATCGGATCGGCGCCGAGCGTGAGTCCGCCGACAGCGGTGACGTCGAGGTCGGAGACGAGGTCGAGCATGATGCGGCCGATCGCCGGGGCGGCCCGGTGGTCGAGGGTCAGCTTGCGCATGTCGACGTAGTACGTCGCCTTCTTGCCGCTGGACAGGGTGAAGTCACCGTGGAACACCGCCTCGTCCGTGATGAGGTCGAGGAGCGTCTGGCGGTCTGCGTCGAGTGCGGTCACGGCATCCAGTGTAGAAGGCGCGAGTGCGGTGTTCCGCGGGATGTCTGCGTGTCCGATGCCGCAACTAGGCTGGACGCATGCGCTTGGCCACCTGGAACGTCAATTCCATCCGCACCCGCGTCGCCCGCACCGTCGAATTCGCCGTGCGCGAAGACATCGACGTCCTGGCGATGCAGGAGATCAAGTGCAAGCCGGAGCAGTTCCCCTACGGCCCGTTCGAAGAAGCCGGCTACCACGTCGAGGTGCACGGACTGAATCAGTGGAACGGTGTCGCGATCGCGAGCCGCCTGCCGGTCACCGATGTACGGACGGCGTTCGACGGCATGCCGGGCTTCGCCAAGGGTCATGAAGGACCGGATGCCCCGCTCGAGGCGCGCGCCCTCGGCGTGATGGTCGACGGCGTGCGGGTGTGGAGCCTGTACGTGCCGAACGGCCGCTCGCTCGACGACCCGCACTACGCGTACAAGCTGCACTGGCTCGAAGAGCTGAAGAAGTCCACGGCGGCCGAGCTCGCGGCGAACCCGGATCTCCCGTTGGCCCTGGTGGGCGACTTCAACATCATCCCGTTCGACGACGACAACGGCGACCCCGACATCGTGATCGGCCGGTCGACGCACGTCTCGCCGCCCGAGCGCGACGCCTTCTTCGCCTTCGCCGACGCGGGGGTGACCGATGTGGTGCGTCCGCTGCTCCCCGAGGGCTACACCTACTGGGACTACCAGCGCCTCAAGTTCCCCCGCAACGAGGGCATCCGCATCGACTTCATCCTCGGGTCGCGCACGCTGGCCGATGCCGTCACCGGCGCCTCGATCCACCGCGACGAGCGCAAGGGCGAGCAGCCCAGCGACCACGTGCCCGTCGTGGTCGACCTGACCCTCGGCGGGGCTGAGGACGACGACGATCTGCCTATGATCTTCTCGTGAGCCTGCGGCTGATCGCGACCGATCTCGACGGCACGCTGCTCGACTCCACCTCCGCGGTCACGCCCCGCACGCGCCGGGCCCTCGACGCCGCCCGCGATCGGGGCGTGCATGTCATCCCCGTGACCGCCCGTCAGCCGATCGGCCTACGCACCATCGCGGCCGACGCGGCTTTCGACGACTGGGCCCTGTGCAGCAACGGCGCGTACGCCGTGCACCTTTCCGAGGGACGGATGCTGTTCGCCGAAGAGCTGCCCCCCGAGACGATCCGCACGCTCGCGGAGGCCCTGCGCACGAGCATCCCCGGCCTGCTGTTCGCCAGCGTGCGCGAGGGAGGCGAGACCTTCGTCGCGCAGCACGGCTACGCCCAGATCGCCGAGATGCGCGATCACAAGCGCGCTCCCGAGACCATGGGCGGCGTGCCGCTCGAGCAGGTGCTGTCGGCCCCGAGCGTGAAGTTCGTCATCCGGCATCCCGAGCTCGCCCCCGCCGTGCTGTTCGACACCCTGAACTCACTCGGCCTCACCGGCTTCGAGGCCACGCTCTCGGGGGCGCCGTTCGTGGAGGTCATGGCCGAGGGCGTCACGAAGGCCACCGGCCTCGCTCGCCTGTGCGCGCACCTCGGCATCGACCGCGCCGACGTCGTGGCCTTCGGCGATGCGCTCAACGACGTCGAGATGCTGCGCTGGGCAGGGCGGGGCGTGGCGATGGCCGGCGCTGATGCTGTGGTGCAGGATGCCGCGAACGAGACGACGGTGTCGAACGATGAGGACGGCGTCGCGCGGGTGATCGAGCGGTTGCTCGGACGCGGCTGACGGCGCCTGCACTGCGCAACTTGCGAATATCTCGACAACTCACAGCCATAAGACTTCAACAATATTAAACAGACCAAGAAGCACAATTACGGTTCCCACGAGAACTATCAATCCGGGCGAGGTTCTTTGATACACCATATCCGCGAAGGGCTCACCGTAAAATCTCTTGAGACCGACATGGATGAAGCTCGGGAACTGTCTCCTAGCGAGAATCAAAGCTGTGCCAGCAAGCACAAGAACGCCTCCAACAATAAATGGAAGTTGCATTAAGCCCCGCCTCCCCGTCTACCAACTGTACTTGACGCCGGCACTACACCCACCACCGCCGCCCACCCGTACCGAACCCGAGGATGTGGAATTCAATCGCACACCACCTTCGGGATTCGCCTGATCAGAAAGCCCTACTCCGACCTGGGCGCCCGCCCCAACGAAGGCAGTCGCCGAGCATTCTCCGATAACGTACCAGCCGTTGGCGTCCTCACTGGATACCCTACGGTTACTGACGCCTCAATAGCCACTCCAGTGGCTATTGAAAAACTCTGCCCCCTCGTAACCGCGCTCATACGCACCGCAAACCACGACAATGCAGACCTGCGCACCGATCCCCGCCTCCGGCACTGGGGCATTATGGTTCGGGGCAAGCTCGACGAGCGGTCCCCCTCCTGGCTGCAAGAACTTTTTGTTCGACTTCGTGGGTTTCGGCAGGGCCCCTGCTGTGACAAGGTCTATGAGTGACCTGTAGTCATGCTGGAGTGCTGTCATAGGGCCCCATAATGCCCCCAGCGCTCAGTGTAATTTGCATCGCGCCCTGCCTCCCCGCCTACCAGCTGTACTTGACGTTGGCTCTCGATGGCTTCGCCGAAGTACCCTGTCAGATCAAGCCGAGCCCGAACGCGATCTGAATCAGCCCCATCAAGGCTGCACCTATTCCAACGAACAGGATCATCTTTGATCTTTCTCCGGGGTTCATCAACGCGTCGGCGAGCGCCTGGCTGAAGAGGCGATCACTTGCTCTCTTCAAGAACCGCCAGTAGCTCTTGTGAAAGATCGCAAGGAGGATGCACTCTGACGGTGCCCAATGTAGTACCGGCCAGCCCGTCTCCGCGATCGGCTTGCCCTCTGCGCCAGAGTACGTCCGCACACCCTCGACACCTTGCCAACGTCATTGAAGCGGTGATTGGCAGTCGGTCACCGGGATCTGGGAGGCGGCGAACCAGTAGCTCCGACTCCACATCGGCAACTCCATCGCTCCGGTCGCGGTCAACGGTCACGTCACCGAATTCGGCGATCACTCAGCGAACGGGCATCCTCACCTTCGGTCCCGGCCCAGGAATCCTGAAGGGACGGATGTGACCTGTCGGCGTTTGTCGATTCACGTGCGGGAAATTTCGGATGCCGCGCCCGATCATCAGGTTCACGCTGACGCTGTCGATGAGGCTGGGGTCGTCGCTACCGACGACCATGATCTCGCTAGGCGCAATCGATCGGTCGGTGCAACCCTTTTCGTCGGCTCAGGGCGATTGCTGAGCGAAATCGCAATCCCAAGATCGCGACCCGGGGGCATCGATCACGCGCAGTTCGCGACTTGCAGCGTTCGAGTTCGGTAGGCGAGCTTCATTACGAGTTGATCCAAAGCGCATCGGCTCAGCAATATCACGCTAAACGATCGGGCTGAAATCAATGTACGTGTGATCACAGAATGGCTGTCGCAGTTCTGACCAGTCAGGGCCGGTGAAGCGACCACGACCAGGAAGAAAGGCGGCGTCACCCGAATCACTATTGACGCGTAGCACACCGTCGCCATCTACCTCCCACACGCCGCGACCAGAGGAGACATCACCATTCCCCTCGAGACATTGACGACCATCTGCGGTATTCCGAATTTCTCCGAGTTGAATGCCGGTAAAATCCGCAGTCCCATCTTCGTTCAGCCTCAATATCGAAGGTCCCGCTGAATCCGAATTCGGCTCACGTGCGGGTTGCCAACTAATCGGGTATTCAAATTGCGAATCCGGGCCGCGTGTGGCAGTGAATACTGGTGCGATGATGGCGAAACCAAGGACCACCACAAGAATGAGTGCCACGAGTCCGAGACCACCCACCATCAGCGTCTTTTTGATTTGCACGCAATCTCACAATCCGTCAACCAGTCGAATTTCTACCAAGTCCGCCGTCCCGTCTTCGTTCAACGTCACGAGTGAAGAGCCAGTCGGCCCAGGAGCCAGGTCTCAGCTCTCGACACGGCGGCGGCGCACCAGGACGACGCCGGCGCTCAGCAGTCCGAGCGCCATCATCAGCGCTAACGTCGGCGCCTCCGCGCCGGTGTTCGCGAGCGACCCTCCCCCGGATCCGGTCGCGACGCCGCCCACGCCGGCGGCAGCGGTCACCTGCAGTGTCGCGGTCGCCAGCTTCGTGGTGCCCAGTCGGGCGAGGATGTAATGCTCCCCGACTTCTGCGTCTGCGGGGATGCGCAGGGTTCCCTTGACCACTCCGGCTGCGTCGACGGTCAAGTTCCCCAAGTGGATCGGTTCGGAGTGCAATTGGAATTCGATCGTCCATCCCGGCGGGAAGTTGATCCCGGAGATTCCGATCTCGTCACCGGCGCGGACCGAATCTGCAGAGAGAGTGAGGACCGGCTCAGGCCGAGGCGGAGCGCATTCGACGGTCAGAGCGATATCGACGTCGACGAGGTTCGCCCCGGCTGCGAGTGTCAGGGTGTCCGCGCCGTCGAGTGTCGTCGCCCCTCCGAAGAATCGGGTGCAGAATCCGTCGGCCTCGACTCCGATCTTGTACGTCCCCGCAGGAAGCGGACCACCTGCCTGCGGCGCCGACGGGTCCAGGCCTCCGAAGATGTACTCATCCTGGGTGATCGCCGTGGCGACGGGATACCATCCCGACCCGTCCAGGACATAGGCGGTGACCTCGGCTCCGCTCTCCGGGAGTTCGGCGCCCACACCCTGGATCGCCCCCTGGATGTTGCCTCCCCTGACCAGATCGAAATCGACGTCCGTCCGGTCGGCGTCCGCGCCGAGCACCACCGGCGTCGCGAAGCGGGGTGTCGTCGCTGTCGGGAAGTACTGCGTCGCGTAGACGGGGTCGAACGCGGGCCCGGCGGCGCTGAGCGTGTAGGTCCCCGCCGGAAGGACGAGCTCATAAGAGCCGTCGACGCCCGTGACCGTCGTTCCGACCTGCTCGCCGTCTGCCTGGGCCGCGATCACCAGTCCCGCCGTCGGCGCACCCTCCGCCCGCGCGATGCCGGTGATCGCGGTCGCGGATGCGAGTTCGGCATCGATCGCTTCGAGTCGTTGTCCCGAACCGACGGTGACCGGTGTGGCGTCGGCTTCACGCGGTGCGTCCTCCCAGTACTCGGGGAGCACTCGCTGCCCCTCGCCGGAGAACAGGACCGTGTAACTGCCCGGGTCCACCTGCGCGCTGTAGCTCCCGTCGACACCGACCGATACCTGCTGACCGCCACTCGCCGGGCTCGTGATCGTCACCGTGCCCTCGACCGGGGAGCCGTCGCTGGAACGCGTCACGACACCGCTGATGGTCGCGGCTTCGCTCAGCGCTGCATCGATACCGCTGGTCTCCTGCCCGGTGACGACGGTGACAGGAGTCGCGCTCGCGCTGTCCAGGGCATCGTCCCAGTACTCGGTGACGAGAGGACTGCCGAAGGGCTCGTCGAACCGCACGGTGTGGTTCCCGTCCGGCACGCCGATGACGCGGAAGGTGCCGTCCGCGCCGCTCCACGCGGTGCCGACCGTTCCCTGTTGGCCGTCGGACACGGTGACGGCTGCACCCTGAACAGGGGTGCCGTCACTTTCGCGGGTCACGGTCCCGCTGATCGACCCGGCGCTCTGCAGCGTGGCATCGATGTCGGCGATCGTCTCCCCGCCGACGGCCGTGATGCGTTGAGCGGTGGTGAAATCGGGCGCGCCGTCCCAGAACTCGGACACCAGGTCCGGGGCGGCGAAGTCCGGGGCGAATCGGACGACGTACTCTCCGGCCGGAAGATCGGCGACCGCATACTCTCCGTTCACATCCGACGACCCGTTGAAGGAGAAGCCACCGGTGGTCACGTTCGAGAGGAACACCCCCACACCTTCCACCGGGGTTCCGTCGGCTTCGCGCGTCACCGTGCCGGTGATCGTCGTCGTGGGCTCGACGTCAGCGGCGGCAGTCGAGACCGCTCCAGTGAGAGCCAGAACGGCCGCTGCCGTCCCCGCGAGCATCGCGCGAAGCGTTCCTCGTCGAATCGATCTTCCTGACGACATCGTCCATCCCCTCCCGACGGAGATGCGCGTGCGACAGCGACGTCGCCGACAAGCCCCGGATCCTGCGCGCCACTCCTGCGGCGATGCGTCTCTGAATCTAGGGGCAAACCGCACGGGACGGAATAGTCGAGTCTCGCGAGTTATGCGATCGTGCGAAAGCGGCGCACCAGCAGATCTCCCCCGCGCGACGGATGCCACGGCATCCACCGCCGCCCTACGGTGGAGGGATGCCGTTCACCCGCACACCGACCGCCCGCGAGTACCGCAGCGATCTGCTGCTCGCCGTCGTGCTGTTCGCCGGAGCGATCCTCAGCGCCGGGCTCTCGTCGATCTCGCTGATCTACGGCGACGAGCAGGCCGAGCTGTGGACCGCGCTCGTCTACGCGGTGGTCGTGACCGGACCGCTGGCGTTCCGGCGACGCTGGCCCGGCATCGTCGCCGTCATCACCGCGACGGCCTACTTCGTCGCGGTGACCGTGAAGATCCCGGAGCTCTACGTCGGCAACATCGCGATGTTCATCGGCCTGTACTCGGTGGGCGCGTGGATGAACGACCGCCGTCGCGCGATGATCGTGCGCATCGCGATCATCGTCGGCATGTTCGCGTGGCTGCTGATCACGATGTACTACGAGGCCATCACGCAGGCCGACGATGCCGACGTCATGGCGGGCGCCTTCTCGCCGTACATCGCGTTCATGATGATCCAGATCCTGTTGAACGCGCTCTACTTCGGCGGTGCGTACTACATCGGCGATCGCGCCTGGAACTCCGCCGCCGAACGCGAGGTGCTCGAACAGCGCACCGCCGAGCTGGAGCGCGAGCGCGAGGTCACCGCCGCCCAGGCCGTCGCCCTCGACCGCGTCCGCATCGCCCGGGAGCTGCACGACGTCGTCGCGCACCACGTGTCGGTCATGGGCGTGCAGGCGGGGGCCGCACGGCTGGTGATCGACCAGGACCCCGCGCAGTCCGCCCGCATCCTCACCAGCATCGAGACCTCGGCGCGCGATGCGATCAGCGAGCTGCGGCAGCTGCTCGAGACCCTGCGCACCCCCGGCGGCGAGACGCTGGAGCCGGCCTCCACCCTCACGCTCGACGACATCGCCGAACTCGCGGAGGCCTCCACGGAGGCGGGTCTCCCCACCGACTACGCGGTGATCGGCGAACCGAGCGCCGTGCCCTCGCTCGTCGCGGTCAACCTGTACCGCATCGCACAGGAATCGCTCACGAACGCCCGTCGGCATGCCG
This sequence comes from Microbacterium sp. TW_SC_2, assembly GCF_055361165.1. Lineage (NCBI taxonomy): Bacteria > Bacillati > Actinomycetota > Actinomycetes > Micrococcales > Microbacteriaceae > Microbacterium > Microbacterium sp. TW_SC_2. The sequence continues at coordinate 3,020,801 of NZ_CM143952.1, forward strand.
GCGTCGGGGCGACCGCCGATGTGCGTGTGCGCTACGACGACGAGGGCGTCGAGGTCGAGATCGTCAACACCGGCCGCTCGGTCGGCCCGCTGCGCCCGGGCCTCGGCCAGCTCGGCATGCGCGAGCGGGCCATCGCCTCCGGCGGCACGATCGAGGTCACGCCCCGTCCGCTCGGCGGCCTGCGGGTGCGGGCGCGGGTACCACTCTCCGCGAAGACCACGACCATGAAGGACTCCGCATGAGCACCGAAGCGATCCGCGTCCTCCTCGTCGACGACCACGCGCTGCTGCGGGCCGGATTCCGCACGATCCTCGAGACCCAGCCCGACATCACGGTGGTGGGCGAGGCGGGGACCGGCGCGGATGCCGTGACGCAGGCGTCCGCGCTGCTCCCCGACGTCATCACCATGGACGTGCAGATGCCCGACATGGACGGCATCGAGGCGACCAGACGCATCGTGGCCGACCCCGCGATCACGGCCGCCATCGCGATCGTCACGACCTTCGACCGCGACGACTACCTGCACCACGCGCTCGACGCGGGAGCGAGCGGATTCCTGCTGAAGAACGCCGGCGCGGAGGACCTGATCGCGGCGGTCCGGGCGCTGGCGGCGGGCGACGGGATGCTGGCGCCGGAGGTCACCCGCCGCGTGCTGGCCCGCTTCGCGACCGGCACCGGCACCGGCACAGGAACCGACACCGGCACCGGCACCGGCACAGGAACCGACACCGCGATACCGGCAGCCGCCGTCGCGCCCGCAGCCGCCCCCGCACCCGCGGTTCGGCCGTCGCCCGAGCCGCTCGCCGAGCCCCTCACGGACCGCGAGGCGGAGGTCCTGGCGCTGCTGGCCGATGCGCGCAGCAACGCCGAGATCGCGGGCGCCCTGTTCATCGGCGAGGCGACCGTGAAGACCCACGTCTCGCGCATCCTGCAGAAGCTCGGTGCCCGCGACCGCGTGCAGGCCGTGGTCCTCGCGTACCGTCTCGGGCTCGCCTAGCGGGCACGGATCGACGACACGGACGGCGCACGCACCGAGCCCGCGGAGCGCTAGCCTCGGAGGATGCCCGGCAGCGCCCCCCTCTCCCGCCCCATCCTGGCGGGCGTGGTCACCGCGCTCGTCGGCTTCACCAGCTCGTTCGCGGTCGTGCTCACCGGGCTCGGCGCCGTGGGGGCGTCGGCCGCACAGGCGGCGAGCGGACTGCTCGCGGCGAGCCTCACGATGGGGCTCGCGTGCATCGTGCTGGCCTGGCGGTATCGCATGCCGATCACGGCCGCGTGGTCGACACCCGGCGCGGCGCTGCTCGTGGCCACCGGAACGGTCGAGGGCGGGTGGCCCGCCGCGGTCGGCGCCTTCCTCGTCGCGGCGGCGTTGATCCTGCTCACCGCCCTCTGGCCGGCACTCGGCGCGCTGATCGCCCGCATCCCGCCGTCGATCGCGCAGGCCATGCTCGCCGGGGTGCTGCTGCCGCTGTGCCTCGCTCCCCTCACCGGGCTCGTCGAGAACCCCTGGGGCGTGGCGCCCGTCGCCCTGACCTGGCTGATCGCCGCCCGGCTCGCACCGCGTTGGGCCGTCCCGCTGGCGTTCGTGGCCGCCGCCGTGGTGGTCGCGGTGTCGCTCATCCGGGAGGGCGCGGCCGTCGATCCCGCGCTCCTCCTTCCGCGCGTCGAGCTCACGGCACCGACGTGGTCGGTGGGCGCACTGGTCGGTCTCGCGTTGCCGCTCTTCATCGTGACCATGGCCTCGCAGAACGTGCCGGGCATCGCGATCATGCGCAGTTTCGGCTACGAGGTGCCGTGGCGCCCGGCGATGCTCGTGACCGGACTCGGCAGTGCGCTCGGCGCACCGGCGGGCGGACACGCGATCAACCTCGCGGCGATCAGTGCCGCCCTCGCCGCCGCGCCGGACGCCGATCCGGACCCGCGGCGTCGCTGGGTCGCCGGCGTCTCGACCGGAGCCTCCTACCTCGTGCTGGGTGGATTCTCCGCCGCGTTCGCGACGCTCGTGCTGCTCGCACCGGATGCCGTGATCCCCGCGGTCGCCGGCCTCGCCCTGTTCGGGGCGTTCGGGGCGGCCGTGCAGCAGGCGATCGACGACCCCGGCGAACGGCTCCCCGCCGTGGTGACCTTCCTGGTCGCGGCATCCGGCATCGCGGTGCTCGGCGTCAGCGCCGCGTTCTGGGCCCTGGTCGCCGGCCTGTTGGTGCGCACGGTGCTGCACTCCCGTCGGTGATCCGGCCGGGACATCCGGCCCGTCCCCCGGCGGGAGGACATCGCGCAATCCGCCGCAGGGGGGATGCCGCGCGATGCCGGTGCTCCGTAGCGTGAGGGTATGACCACAGGACCTCTCGAATTGATCGGCATCACCAAGAGCTACGGCTCTCGGCTCGTGCTCGACGACGTCTCCTTCCCGGTGAATCCGGGGCGGTTGACCGGTTTCGTCGGCGGCAACGGCGCGGGCAAGACCACGACCATGCGGATCGTGCTCGGACTGCTCTCGTCCGACAGCGGACGCGTCGAGCTGGGCGGCACGGCGCTCACCGCCGCCGACCGCCGGCGCTTCGGCTACATGCCGGAAGAGCGCGGGCTGTATCCGAAGATGAAGGTGCTCGAGCAGATCGTCTACCTCGCCCGCCTGCACGGCTTCGGCAAGGCGGAGGCCGCATCGCGCGCGACCGAGCTGCTCACCGAGCTCGGCCTGGGCGAGCGTCTGAACGACACGATCGAGTCGCTCTCGCTGGGAAACCAGCAGCGCGCGCAGATCGCCGCCTCCCTCGTGCACGACCCCGAGGTGCTGATCCTCGATGAGCCGTTCTCGGGCCTCGATCCGCTGGCGGTCGACGTGGTCGCCGGCGTTCTGCAGGCGAGCGCCGCGAAGGGGTCGGCGATCCTGTTCTCCTCGCATCAGCTCGACGTGGTGGAGCGCCTGTGCGATGACCTCGTCATCCTCGCCGGCGGCACGATCCGCGCCTCCGGCCCCCGCGACGCGCTGCGCGCCGAGCACGCCGGCAACCGCTACGAGCTGGTCTCGGCCGGAGACGCCGGCTGGCTGCGCACCGAACCGGGCGTCACGGTCGTCGACTTCGAGGGCGGATACGCCCTGTTCGACGCCGAGGACGCCGAGACGGCCCAGCGCGTGCTGCGCACCGCCGTCGACCGGGGCGACGTCGCCAGCTTCGCCCCGAAGCATCCGTCCCTCGCCCAGATCTTCAAGGAGGTCATCCAGTGAACACTCCTGCCCCCGCCCCCGTCCGCGGATCGAACGGCATCTGGCTGGTCGCCGAGCGTGAGATCGGCTCGAAGCTGCGCAGCAAGGCTTTCCTGATCTCGACCGGCGTGCTGCTGCTGCTCGCTCTCGCCGGCATCGTGCTCGGCGGCTTCGCGAGCAACAACGCCGCCACCGAGACCATGCCGGTGGCCGCCACCTCCGAGACCGCCGCGGCCGTCTCGGCACTGCCGAACATCGAGCTCACCGAGGTGTCGGATCAGGCGGAGGCCGAAGAGCTCGTGCGCTCCGAGAAGGTCGACGCGGCCGTCGTGCCCGGAGACAACGCCTCCGGCTACACGGTCATCGCGCTGAAGGATGCGCCGACTTCTCTCGTCTCCGCGCTGTCGCAGGCCCCCGAGGTCGAGATCCTGCAGCCGGCGACGACGAACCCGCTGCTGCGGTACTTCATCGCGATCGCCTTCGGCATCGTCTTCATGGGTGCCGCCGCGACCTTCGGCGGCACGATCGCGCAGAGCATCGTCGAGGAGAAGCAGACCCGCGTGGTCGAGGTGCTGCTGTCGGCGATCCCCGCCCGCACGCTGCTCGCCGGCAAGGTGATCGGCAACACCGTGCTGGCCATGGGGCAGATCCTCGCCCTGGCGGCGATCGCCACGATCGGCCTGATCGTGACCGGTCAACGGGAGGTGCTCTCCACGCTCGGCCCGCCCATCATCTGGTTCGCCGTGTTCTTCCTGTTCGGGTTCATCCTGCTCGCCGCCCTGTTCGCGGCCGCGGCATCCATGGTCTCCCGCCAGGAGGACATCGGATCGACCACGACCCCGATCACGATGCTGATCATGGCGCCCTACGTGCTCGTGATCATCTTCAACGACAACCCGCTGGTGCTGACGATCATGTCGTACGTGCCGTTCTCGGCCCCCGTCGGCATGCCCATGCGCCTGTTCGTCGGCGAGGCGCAGTGGTGGGAGCCGCTGCTGAGCCTGGTGATCCTGCTCGCGAGCTGCGTGGCCGCGATCATGGTCGGCGCGAAGATCTACGAGAACTCGCTGCTGCGCATGGGGTCGCGCGTGAAGCTCGGGGAGGCGCTGCGCGGCTGAGACCGGCCATCACGGACGACGACACCCCCTGCCGCGTGGCGGGGGGTGTCGTCGTTCGTCTCGGCGCCTCAGATGATGCCGTCGGTGAGCCCCGTCGGGTTGCCGAAGCGGTGGTTCGTGATCGAGACGGCCTGCTCGTGCAGGAAGGGCAGGATCTCCACGCGGCCCGCGCCGGTCACGGCGTGCGACCAGACCGCGACGTCGGGCAGGCCGCCGAGCGCCTCGAACAGCGCGGCGGGATCGCCGCCCACCAGCCGCACGCGCCGCCAGGTGTGATCGGCCTTGCGGACCGCCTTGGCGTAGGACTTCGCCCACGCGGCATCCTTCTCGTGCACGATGGTGGCCGCGTGCGCCCGCAGCGCCTTCTCGATGCCGGAGGGGAGAGACGCTGCCGACACCGTGAACGGGCTTCCGCTGCGCAGAGCAGCGGCGAGCACGCGCACGCTCTCGACCAGCGGAGCCTGCTCGGCGATGCGCACGTCGACCGCGACCGGACGGTAGCGGAACAGGTTGCGCTCCACGCCCAGTCCCGACTTGTCGGAGATCACGCCGAACTCCGACACCCAGGCCTGCTCATCGGATGCCGCAGCGCGCTGCAGCCACTCGGATGCATCGGCGTCGAGCTCGCCCCCGGCGGCACGCAGCAGCGCCTCCACGGCCGGGCTGATCGCGGCCCCCGGGACGACGGCGGGCAGCTCGGCCGGAGCCCACTCGCCGAGCCCGAAGAGGTAGTTCGGGCCCCCGGCCTTGGCGCCCGCGCCGACGGCCGAGCGCTTCCAGCCGCCGAACGGCTGGCGCTGCACGATCGCGCCGGTGATCCCGCGGTTCACGTACAGGTTGCCCGCTTCGACACGGTCGAGCCAGGTGGCGACCTCGGCCGAGTTCAGGGAGTGCAGACCGGCGGTGAGCCCGAAGTCCACCGCGTTCTGCAGGCGGATCGCCTCGTCGAGGTCCTTCGCGTGCATGATGCCGAGCACCGGACCGAAGAACTCGGTCATGTGGAAGTACGAGCCTTCGCGCACACCGGTCTTCACGCCGGGGGTCCACTGCGTGCCCTCGTCGTCGAGCTTCTCGGGCTTCACGAGCCAGCTCTCGCCCGCACCGAGCTCGGTGAGCGCCGCGAGCAGCTTGCCGTCGGCCGGCTCGATGATGGGCCCCATCTGGGTGGCCGGGTCGGCGGGGAGCCCGACGCGCATCGAGGCGACGGCATCCACGAGCTGGCGCCGGAACCGCTTCGAGTCGGCGACGGAACCGACCAGGATCGCCAGCGACGCCGCCGAGCACTTCTGCCCCGCGTGCCCGAAGGCGCTGCGCGCGACGTCGGCGGCGGCGAGGTCGAGGTCGGCCGAAGGCGTCACGATGATCGCGTTCTTCCCGCTGGTCTCGCCGAGGAGCGGCAGGTCGGAGCGGAACGAGCGGAACAGCTGGGCCGTCTCGTAGGCACCGGTGAGGATGACCCGGTCGACCGCGGGGCCGGACACGAGGCGCTTCCCGAGATCGCGGGAGGCGAGATCGACGAGGGCGAGCAGCTCGCGCGGCACGCCGGCCGCCCACAGCGCCTCGACCATCACGGCGCCGCAGCGCTGGGTGAGCTTGGCGGGCTTGATGACGACGCCGGAGCCGGACGCGAGCGCCGCGAGCACTCCACCGGCGGGGATCGCGACGGGGAAGTTCCACGGCGGCGTCACGACCGTGACCTTCGAGGGCACGAACGCGGCACCCGAGATCGCCTCGAGGTCCTTCGCGCGCTCGGCGTAGTAGTGAGCGAAGTCGATCGCCTCGCTGATCTCGGGATCGGCTTCGGCGATGGTCTTGCCGGCCTCGTGCGCCATGATCTCGATCAGCTCGCCGCGACGGGCGGCGAGCTCGTCCCCCGCACGGTGCAGGATCTCGGCGCGCTCGGCCGCGGGTCGCGCGGCCCACTGCGCGGCGGCGGCGGTGGCGGCGACGAAGATGCCGTCGAGCTGGGCGACGGTCTCGACGCGGGCCGCGGCGATCGCTTCGGTGCCGAGGGTCGAGTCCGTCGAGCGCGCGAGGATCTCGCGTCCCCACGTGCGGTTCGCGCCGAGCGCGGGGTCGGTGTCGGGCTGGTTGCGGAAGCCGGTGGTCGGCGTGGCGGCATCCGCCTCGGTCGCGCGGTTCTGTACGCGGTGGGATGCCGGCACCGAGCGGTCGGCCTCGAGGGCGGCGAGCGAGCGTTCGAAGCGCTCGCGCTCCCGCTTCAGCAGCGTGGGGTCCGCAGCGAGCTCGAACACCGCCGACATGAAGTTCTCGGGGCTCGCGTTCTCCTCGAGACGACGCACGAGGTACGCGATGGCCACGTCGAACTCGGCCGGGTTCACGACGGGCGTGTAGAGCAGGAGGCGACCGACGTCCTTGCGGACGGCCTCGGCCTGCCCCGTGGCCATGCCCAGCAGCATCTCGTATTCGACGAGGGAGCCGCCGTCGACGCCGCGGGCCTGCGTGAGCAGCCAGGTGTAGGCGATGTCGAAGAGGTTGTGGCCGGCGACGCCGATGCGCACGGCGTCGAGGCGCTCGGGCGTGAGCGACCAGTCGAGCACGCGCTTGTAGTTCGTGTCGGAGTCCTGCTTGGTGTCGTAGGTCGCGAGCGGCCAGCCGTGCACCGCGGCGTCGACGTGCTCCATCGCGAGGTTGGCCCCCTTGACGACGCGCACCTTGATCGGTGCGCCGCCGCGGGCCCGGCGGGCCGTGGCCCACTCCTGCAGGTGCTGCATCGCACCGAGCGCGTCGGGCAGGTACGCCTGCAGCACGATGCCGGCCTCGAGGTTCTCGAGCCCCGGCTGGTCGAGGATCGCCGTGAAGGCCGCGATCGTCAGGTCGAGGTCGCGGAACTCCTCCATGTCGAGGTTGATGAACTTGGCCTTGCCCTGGGCCTCGGCCCGCGCGGCGAGCTCGTACAGCGGGGTGAGCTTCTCCACGACATCCGCGACGGCTTCGTCGAACGACCACATCGAGAGCTGGCTCACCACGCTCGACACCTTGATCGAGACGTAGTCGACGTCATCGCGGGCGAGGAAGTCGCGGGTGCCCTGGAGGCGGTGCCCCGCCTCGCGCTCACCCAGCACGGCCTCGCCGAGGAGGTTGAGATTGAGACGGTTGCCTCCCGTGCGCAGCTTCGCGATCGCGGGGCCGAGCTTGGAGGGCGTGGCGTCGAGCACGAGGTGGCCCACCATGGCCCGCAGCACGCGGCGCGAGATCGGCACGACGACGCCGGGGAGCTTCGGGGCGAAGAACCCGCCGGTCCGGATCGCGGCGCGCAGGTACCAGGGCAGCAGCGCCGGGGTGACCTGGGCGATCTCGGCGAGCTTGCGACCGGCGACGGTGAGGTCCTCCGGGCGCATGACGCCGTCGACGAAGCCGACCGTGAAGTCGAGCCCTCGTGGATCCTTCAGCACCTCGGCGAGACGCTGGGCGGCGGGCTCGACCGGGTGGGTCTCGCTCTCGGTGAGCCAGCGCTGCACGACGGCGGCGACCTCGGTGGTGCGGGGGGTGGTGTCGAGGGCAGTCATCGGCGGGAGGCCTCCTGGTGGGGATCGCACACCTCGGGTCGTGTGCGGCTGGATCATTGTCATCCCCGGCGGTAGGCTCCGTCTATCAACCAATTCGAGTGAGTTATGTTCAGTTCTCCTGAACGGACGACGGACCGAGAGGATGCCGCATGCTCGATGTCCATCGCCTCCGACTCCTGGTCGAGCTGTCGCGCCGGGGCACGCTCTCGGCCGTGGCCGACGCCCTGTCGTACAGCAAGGCATCCGTGTCGCAGCAGCTCAGTGCGCTGGAGCGCGACGTCGGGGTCCCACTGCTGCGCCGCGTCGGCCGCGGGGTGCAGTTCACCCCGCAGGGGAACGTGCTCGTGGCGGAGGCCATCGGCATCCTCGATCAGCTCGAGCATGCCGAGGTCGCCGTCGCCGAATCCCTCACCGAGGTCACCGGCACGGTGCGCATCGCGGTGTTCCAGTCGGCCGCGCACTCTCTGCTCCCCCGCGCACTCACGAGCCTCAAGACCGACCACCCCGCGCTGCGCGTCGAGGTCACCGAGTGCGATCCGGAGACCGGGCTCGTCGGAGTGTCGAGCCGCGACTTCGACCTGATCCTCGCCGAGCAGTACCCGGGGCACACGCGCGCCATCCATGCCGACCTCGACCGCGTGCTGCTCGCGCACGACACGATCGCCCTCGCGCGTCGGCCCGGCTCCCCGGATGACACGGATGCCGCGGCCGCGCTGAGCGCCACGCGCGACGAGCCCTGGGTGCTCGAACCCGCCGGCACCGCATCCCGTGCCTGGGCCGAACAGCTGTGCCGCACCGCGGGGTTCGAGCCGGACGTGCGGTTCGAGGTCGCCGACCTCACCGCCCACGTGCGGCTGATCCGCGCGGGACTCGCGGTCGGCCTGCTGCCCGAGCTCGTGTGGGCGGGCGAGACCCCCACCGTCGCGGTGACCCCGCTCCCCTCCGCCCCGCGCCGCGAGATCTTCTCGTCGACACGGCGCGTGTCGGTCGGAGCGCCGTCGATCCGAGCCGTGCGGCGGGCGCTCGCGGCCGCCGCGGACCGCATCCTGCCGGAGTGAGCGAGGGCGTCGACACACTCCGTCATGCGCGGACGCACGGGAATATGCATTCACATACATTCGTTGTGCACCCCTGTACGCGGACGAAGGAGTCCGATCCCCTCCTTTTCCGAAAGGCATTCCCGTGAGCACTCCCCTGATCGATCGCACCGCCCCCACCGAGCATCCCGTCCTCGACGTCCTCGCCGGACGCTGGAGCCCCCGCGCCTTCGAGTCGCAGAACGCGATCGACGAGGCCAAGCTCGCCACCGCCCTCGAGGCCGCCCGCTGGAGCCCGTCGGCGAACAACTCGCAGCCGTGGCGCTTCATCGTCGCGCGCCGCGGCACCGCACTGCACGCTCAGGTCGTCGATGCGCTGGTCGGCTTCAACCAGACGTGGGCGCAGCACGCGGCCGTGCTCGTGGTGGCGGTCGCCGAGACCGCGACCGCCGACGGCACCCCGATCACCCACGCCCTGTACGACCTCGGTCAGGCCGTCGCGCACTTCTCCGTGCAGGCCCACCACGACGGCCTCGTCGTGCACCAGATGAGCGGCTTCGACCCGGAGGTCGTGCGCGAGTTCGCCGACCTCGACGAGCGCTTCGTACCGGCCACGGTCTTCGCGGTCGGCGAGTTCGGCGATGTCGAGAGCCTCCCCGAGGTCCTCCAGGAGCGCGAGGTCGCGCCGCGCGTGCGCCGCCCGATCGCCGAGACGGTCATCCTCAGCGCCTGAGCACCCCCGGGGCATCCCCGGCATCCCTTTCCTGCGGAGGAGTTCTCCCCTTCGGGAGGAGGATGCCGGGGCACGACTCCTCCCGAAGGCGCGAACTCCTCCCGAGAGCGGATGAGCGGGTGGGCGACGTCAGTCCTCGAGCAGCTCCGCCTCGATCACGTCGTCGTCGTCGCTGTCGTCACGGCCGGGTGAGGGATCCGGCGAGGTCGAGGTGAGCACGAGTCCGGTGCCGTCGACCGCCACGTCCACGCGCACCGTGTCGCCGTCGTGCACTCCACCCGAGAGCAGCGCCGTCGCGAGCTTGTTCTGCACCTCGGACTGGATGAGCCGACGCAGCGGACGCGCACCGAACATCGGGTCGTAGCCGCGCTCGGCCAGCCACGACCGGGCGTCCGGCGTGACCGCGAGCGTGAGCCGGCGGTCGCGCAGCCGCGTGTGCAGCTGATCGATCGTGAGCTCGACGATCTGCGCGAGGTCGTCTTCGCTGAGCGCCTGGAACATCACGATGTCGTCGAGGCGGTTCAGGAACTCCGGGCGGAACGCCTGCCGGACGAGCGCCATGACCTGCTCGCGCTTGTCGTCGAGCGAGAGCACGGGGTCGATCAGGATCGGCGACCCGAGATTCGACGTCAGGATCAGGATGACGTTCGTGAAGTCGACCGTGCGTCCCTGGCCGTCGGTCAGGCGCCCGTCGTCGAGCACCTGGAGCAGGACGTCGAACACCTCCGGATGCGCCTTCTCGACCTCGTCGAGCAGGATCACGCTGTAGGGCCGACGCCGCACGGCCTCGGTCAGCTGGCCGCCCTGCTCATAACCGATGTAGCCGGGAGGGGCGCCGACGAGCCGCGAGACCGAGTGCTTCTCGCCGTACTCCGACATGTCGATGCGCACCATGGCGTGCTCGTCGTCGAAGAGGAACTCCGCCACGGCCTTCGCGAGCTCGGTCTTGCCCACGCCGGTCGGGCCGAGGAACAGGAACGAGCCGGTGGGTCGGCCGGGGTCGCTGATGCCTGCGCGCGAGCGGCGCACGGCATCCGACACCGCCTTGACGGCATCCTTCTGCCCGATCAGGCGCTTGCCCAGCTCGGCTTCCAGGTGCAGCAGCTTCTCGGCCTCCCCCTGCAGCAGGCGCCCGACGGGGATGCCGGTCCACGCCGCGATCACCCCGGCGATGTCCTCGTCGGTGACCTGCTCGTTGACCATGCGGCCTTCGCCGGGTCCGGAGGCCTCGGACTGCTCCGCCTCGACGAGCTCGCGCTCGAGCGCCGGGATGTCTGCATACAGCAGGCGCGACGCCCGTTCGAGGTTGCCCTCGCGCTGGGCGCGTTCGGCATCGCTGCGAGCCGCGTCGAGCCGGGTCTTCAGGTCACCGACGCGGTTCAGCGAGGCGCGCTCGCGCTCCCACCGCGACTGCAGTTCGCGCAGCTTGACCTCTTCGGTGGCGAGATCGGCGCGCAGGGCCTCCAGACGCTCCTTCGACGCGGCGTCCTTCTCCTTCTTGAGCGCGAGCTCCTCGAGCTTGAGCCGGTCGACATGGCGCCGCAGCTCGTCGATCTCGACCGGGGCGGAGTCGATCTCCATGCGCAGCCGCGAGGCGGCCTCGTCGATCAGATCGATGGCCTTGTCGGGCAGCTGGCGCGCCGGCAGGTAGCGGTTCGAGAGGGATGCCGCAGCGACGAGCGCGCCGTCGGAGATCGCGACCTTGTGGTGCGCCTCGTAGCGCTCCTTGAGTCCGCGCAGGATCGCGATCGTGTCCATCACCGTCGGCTCGCCCACGTACACCGGCTGGAAGCGGCGCTCGAGCGCGGCGTCCTTCTCGATGAACTCGCGGTACTCGTTGAGGGTCGTGGCGCCGATCAGACGCAGCTCTCCTCGGGCGAGCATCGGCTTGAGCATGTTGGAGGCCGCGACCGATCCCTCGCCGCCGCCCGCACCCATCAGCACGTGCAGCTCGTCGATGAAGGTGATGACCTGCCCCTCGGATTCGGTGATCTCCTTGAGGACCTGCTTCAGGCGCTCCTCGAACTGCCCGCGGTACATCGCGCCGGCCACGAGCGCCGAGATGTCGAGCGTGATGAGCTCCTTGTCCTTGAGGGATTCGGCCACGTCGCCCGCGACGATCCGCTGGGCGAGGCCCTCCACGACGGCGGTCTTGCCGACGCCGGGCTCCCCGATCAGGACCGGGTTGTTCTTGGTGCGGCGGGTGAGCACCTGGCTGACCCGCCGGATCTCGCTGTCACGACCGATCACGGGGTCGAGCTTGCCCTGGCGCGCGCGGTCGGTGAGATTGATCCCGAACTGCTCGAGGGCGGACTGCTGCTCGTCGGTGCCGGCACCGGACTGAGGGTTGGTCATCTGTTCCTCCTGGGTCAAGGCCCCTCCGGGCGAAAGTTGAGTAGCCTTGACTCAAGTTTACCGCATGCCGACGACCGAGTTCCAGAGCATGCGTGCGACCTCGCGCTTGGTCCCCGCCGCCTCGGCGACCACCGCCCCCTCCGGCCCGATGACCTCGACCGCGTTCTCCGTGCGCTCGAAGCCGTGCTCGGCATCCGCGAGGTTGACCGCGAGCAGATCCACGCCCTTGCGTTCGCGCTTGCGTCGTGCCCGCTCGCGGCGCGCGGCGGCATCCGTCAGCGTCTCCGCGGCGAACGCGACGATCGTCTGACCCTCCGGTGCATCGCCGGCCGCACGGGCCGCGGCGAGAGCGGCGACCACATCCTCGTTCTCCACCAGGTCGATGTGCGTGAGCGGCCCCTGCTCCTTCGTGAGCTTGTGCGCCGCCGCCTCGGCCGGGCGGTAGTCGGCGACCGCGGCGGCCATGATCACGACATCCGCGGTGGAAGCGGCATCCTTCATCGCCTCCGACAGCTCCGCGGCGGTGCCGACCTGCTCCACACGGATCGACGGATGCCCGGCCGCAGGATCCACCGCCGCATCGAGCACGCCGGCATCGATGTGCGCGGCGACGAGCACGACCTCGGCACCACGCGCCGCCGCCTCGACGGCGAGCGCCACGCCCTGGCGTCCGCTCGACCGATTGCCGAGGAAGCGCACGGGATCGATCGGCTCCCGGGTGCCGCCGGCCGACACGACCACGCGGAGGCCCGTGAGGTCGCCCGGCCCGATGAGGGCGAGCGCCGCCTCGATGATCTGCTCCGGCTCGGACATGCGCCCGGGCCCCGAGTCGCCGCCCGCGAGCTCCCCGTCGCCGGGCCCGACCGTGTGCACGCCCCGGGCGCGGAGCGTGGCGACGTTCGCCTGCGTGGCCGGATGCCGCCACATCTCGGCGTGCATCGCGGGCGCGATCAGCACCGGGGCGACGGTCGAGAGCAGCGTGGTGCCCAGGAGGTCTCCCGCGAGCCCCGCGGCCATCGAGGCGATCGTGTTCGCGGTCGCCGGGGCGACGATCACGAGCTCCGCGGCCTGGCCGAGAGCGACGTGACGCACCTTCGCGACGTCGTCGTGCACGCTCGTGGTGACGGGGTGCCGGCTGATCGCCTCCCATGTGGGGGTCCCGACGAAGCGCAGGGCATCGTCGGTCGGCACCACGGTCACGTCGTGACCCGCCTTCGTGAGCAGGCGGACCAGGTGGACGGTCTTGTAGGCGGCGATGCCACCCGTGACTCCGACGACGATGTTCACACCTCCGATTGTGCCGCAGCATGCGGGCGGACGGGCCGGATGCCGGTGCCGCCGACCTAGGATTGCCGGTGTGTGCACAGTCGTGATCGATGTCGAGGATGCCGGAGCCGCACGACTGCTGGCGGTGCGCGATGAGGATCCCGATCGCGAGTGGGACGGTCTCGGTCCGTGGTGGCCGACGGAGCACCCCGGCGTGATCGGCATCCGGGACCGACGCGCGGGCGGGGCGTGGCTCGCCGTGAATCCCGCGCGGCGCCGCCTCGCCGTGCTCCTGAATCGCGCCGATGTGCAGGACCTCGACGAGACACGGGCGGTCTCTCGCGGATCGCTCGCGCTCGATTCCGTGGAGGGGCGCTCCCCCGACGGCCCGCTCCCGATGCACGGGTTCAATCTGCTCGAGGTCGGCCCCGACGGCGCCAGGGTGCTCTCGTGGGACGGCGCCGTGCTGCGCGAGACCCCTGTTCCCCGCGGCACGCACATGATCGCGCACGACGATCTCGACGATGACGCCACCCCGCGCATCCGGACCTGGCTGCCGCGGTTCCGCTCCCTCGAGCCGGCATCCGCGCGCACCGACTGGGCCGGGGACTGGGTGGCGCTGCTCGCCGAGACCGCCACCCTCTCCCCCGAGGACGACCGGGCCATCATCCGCGACAACCGCCCGCACGGCTATCCGACGCAGTCCCTGCTGTATGCCACGGCGGCCGTCACTCCCGCCGGGGTCGACGTGCACGACCACGCCCTCGCGACCCCGGCGCACTGGGACGACGCGACTGCGTAGTCATCCGCGTCGGCGGTCCGTCTACGATGGAGATTCCGCCCCGAGGAAGAGGACCATGCCGCCGAGATCACGCGGAGTCACGAGCATCGACGTCGCCAAGGCGGCCGGGGTGTCGCAGACCACGGTGTCGCGCATCGTCAACGGGGCGGATGGCGTGTCCGAGCGCGTACGCGTCAAGGTCGAAGCCGCGATCCAGCAGCTGGGCTACCGCCCGAACCTCAGCGCCCGCAGCCTGGTGACCAGTCGCACGCACACGATCGGCGTGGTCCTGGGTGATCCGCGCAACAGCTACTACGCCGAGCTGCTGCACACCATCAGCGACGAGCTGACCCGTGCGGGATACCGTGCCCTGATCCTCAGCGGTCGCGCCGACACCACGGAGGACCTGGCCCGCTCGCTGTGGGAGACGAACGTGGATGCCGTCATCCTGACCACGACCCTGCTGCCCGCCGACGACGAGGGGCGCATCTCGTCGCTGGGGGTCCCCTCGGTCACGATGGGACCCGCGACCGCCCCGGAGACGGCGACGATCTCTCCCGACAACCTCGAGGGCGGACGGATCGCCGGGCGCCATCTGCTGTCGCTCGGGCATCGACGGATCGGGGTGATCGCGGGGCCCCTGGGGGCGGCGTCCGTGCACGATCGCCACGAGGGCTTCCTGAGCGAACTGGCCGCGGCCGATGTCGCGTTCGACGACGATCTGCTCGAGGTCGCCGACCTCGACTACACCCGGGCGTTCGCAGCGGCCACCCGGCTGCTGCAGCGTGCTGAGCCGCCGACCGCACTCTTCTGCCACAACGACCTCGTCGCCTTCGGCGCGCTGAACGCGGCGAAGGCGCTCGGAGCCGCGGTGCCGGATGACGTCTCGATCCTCGGCTTCGACGACGTCGCGATGTCGTCGTGGGAGTCGTTCGATCTGACCACGGTCCGCCAGCCGATCCTCGACATGGCGCGTGGCGCGGTCGAGATGGTCCTCGCGCTCCTCGACGACCCCACCCAGGAGCGCGCGCATCTCGTGCTGCCCTGCAGTCTGATCGAGCGCTCGACGACCCGGGCGATCTGACCCGAACGATCTGACCCGACGCCCGACTCCAGGGCCCGAACCCGGCACCCGACCCCGGATCGGGAGGCTACGCCACGGCCTCCTCGGCACACGAGAAGCGCGCGCGGTAGGCGGTGGGGTTCAGGCCCAGCACCCGCGAGAAGTTCTGGCGCAGCACGGCCGCCGAGCCGAAGCCGCACTCCTCGGCGATGTGCTCGAGCGGCAGATCGGTGCGCTCCAGCAGCCGCTGCGCATGGATGATGCGCTGCCGGGCCAGCCACGCCGCCGGGGTGGCGCCGTACTCGCTCTTGAAGCGCCGGGCGAAGGTGCGCGGCGACATCAGTGCCCGTGCGGCGAGACGATCGACGCCGAGGTCCTCGCGCAGGTTCTCGACCGCCCAATCGGCGACGGCCGAGAGCAGGTCATCGGGCACGACCGGCAAGGGACGATCGATGAACTGGGCCTGCCCTCCGTCCCGCTGCGGGGGCACCACCATCCGGCGCGCGATGCGATTGGTGAGCTCGGCGCCCAGTTCCTGTCGCAGCAGGTGCAGGCACGCGTCGATGCCCGCCGCGGTGCCGGCGCTCGTGATGATCTTGCCGTCCTGCACGAACAGCACGTCGGGGTCGATGTCGATCTGCGGGTACATGTCGGCCATCACGTCGGAGTACATCCAGTGCGTCGTGGCGCGGCGGCCGTCGAGCACGCCGGCCGCGGCGAGGATGAACGAGCCGCTGCAGACGCTCATGACCCAGGCGTCGCGCGCGACCGCGTCGCGGGCCACGTCGAGCACCCGAGGGTCGATGCGGTCCCAGTGCGAGCGGGGCAGGGGGCAGAACACGACCAGATCCGCTTCGTAGGCGAAGGAGAGGTCGTGCTCGACGTTGACCGAGAAGCCGACCTTCGACGGCACGACGCCGACGCGCGGCGCCACGACCCGGAAGTCGAAGTTCGGCACGCCGTCGTCGGAGCGATCGAGGCCGAACGCCTCGCAGGCGACACCGAACTCGAAGGGGGCGAACCCGTCCTGGATGATGCAGGCGACCGTCTTCATGAGCACTCCCGAGGTTGGCAGTTTTCCGCTGATCGATGACGATTCTGCCAGTCGTGGCGATTATGCATCGATCGTAGGGTTTCTGCCAAGGTACTCCTCATCGCCCTCGCCGTCCTCGCCCTCTGGATGCTCGTCGCGACACTGCGGGAAGTCCGCCGCGACGGGCACCGCGCGGTGCCCACCGAATGGAGTCGCGTCGCCGGTCGCGACGTGGAGCCTGCGCCTGCGCGGTCGTCCCGCTGATCCATCGGCACTCCGCCCCGAGTACGCTCGACCGCATGAGCGAGCCGCAGCAGCATCCCGTCGTCCCGTCGTCCGCGCAGTCTCCGGAGCAGCAGCGGTCCCCCGCCCCCGCGCCGGCGCCGCCCGCACCCGCACCGCCCGCGGCCTCGCCACTGCCCGCGGATCCTCAGCTTCCGGCCGACCAGCAGTTCCCCGCCGCGGCAGCGCCCCACGGGGTGGCCGCTCACCCGCAGACCCCGCCGCCGTACGCGGGGGCCTCGCAGTACCCCGCCGGGCAGCCGCCGTACCCCACCGGGCAGCAGCAGTACCCCGCCGCGCAGCCGCAGTACCCCACCGGGCAGCCGCAGTACCCCGCCGCCCAGCCGCAGTACCCGGGTCCGGGCCAGACCGCGACCGGCCCGCGCAACCCGCTCGCCCGCGTGGCGCTCATCGTGGCGCTCGCCACGTTCGCCGTCGGACTCGTGATCTCGCTGTTCACCCCGTTCGCCTACCGCGCACTCGACTATTCGGGCGCGGGGCTCGGCGTGATCAACGCCCTCAGCGGACTCGTCGCGCTCGGCGGATCGGCGGCGGCGCTGATCCTGGGCATCATCGCGGCCCGCCGCCCCGGGCCGCGTCTGCTCGCCGGCATCGCGATCGGGATCGCCGGAACGCAGATCGCCGGGGTCGTGGTCGGCTGGTTCTCGTCGCTGTTCTACACGTTCCTCTGAAGCGCCCCCTCGCGGCCGGCGATCAGCGTGCAGCGGTCAGCACCCGCTCGTAGAGCTCGATCATCGCGGCCGTGCGCGAGGACTGACGGAATCCCTCGGCCACCGCAGGGACCGGTGTCGGGGCTGCACCGGAGGCGATGTCGGAGGCGGCGACCCGCAGGGTCTCGGCCAGCGCGGCGATGCGGCGGGGCTCGTCGGCGTCGGCATCCGGCACCGCCCAGAGTCCGCCTCCGAGCTCGGCGGCGATGTCGGGGTCGCTGATCACCGAAGGGGTGCCGAGCGTCGCCGCTTCGAACGGCGTCATGCCCTGGGTCTCGAAGCCGATCGATGTCTGCACGAGCGCGTCGGCGGCGGCGATGCGGGCGAGCGTCTCGGGGTAGGTCAGTCGACCGGCGAAGCGCACCGTCGGGTGGGTGCGCACGATCTTCTCTGCCGCGGCCCGCTGACCACCCCCTCCGATGATCTCGAGGTCGGCATCGACACCCGAGGCCACGAAGGCCTCGAGGAAGGGCAGCAGCCGCTTCTCGGGGCTCATGCGTCCGAGCCAGACGAATCGCGGCCGCCCGGGCGCGCGCTGGGCGGGGGCTGCGGCGAGCGTGGAATCGCGCACGTCGTCGTCGATGCCGTTCCAGATCACGTCGACCGCAGGGAAGACCGCGTGCTGTTCGAGACGCCGTGCGAAATGCGTCGACGGTGCGGTGACGGCGGAGGCACCGGCGGCGAGGCCGCGGAGGAAGGCCCAGCCGTCGCTGCGCGTGCCGGCACCCGTACCCGTACCCATACCCATACCCGTACCCGTACCCGCACCCGAGTCTGCGCCGATGCCCCGGAGCGCGATGCGCTCCCAGAGGTTCAGGACGCCCAGGACGGGCCGATGCAGGGGAGTCACGGCGGCGATGCCGACATCGACGCGGTTGTGCATGGTGTGCACGACCGGGATGCCGTGGCGATACGCGTAGCGGTGGCCGATGAAGGCTCCCCAGAAGTCGGCCTGCACGTGCACGATGTCGACCGGCGGGCGCCGGGTCAGGGCGCGGTCGAGGTGGCGGTCGGTGACGCGGCCCGGCCACGTCATCGAGTATTCGCGATCGAGAGTGATCGGCACGGACGGCAGATCGACGTTCCCTCGTGTGGCCTCGGCCGACGCGTCGGCGCGAGGTCCGTGCATCGCCGGGGCGACCACGGTCACGGTGTGCCCGGCGCGCTCGAGGAACTCGCGCTGCAACCGCATCGACACCTGCGCTCCCCCGAGCGACTCGAGGTGCTGATCGCCGAAGAAGACGATGTGCATCGTCACTGGGGCAGCGGCTGGTCGCGGTACAGCGCCTCGAAGGTGTCGAGCGTGCGGTTGATGTCGTGGACGAGCACGCCGTCGAGAGACGCCTTCTGCATACGCTCGTACTCCGCCGGTTCCGCCGAGAGCACGTCGGTCAGGCGCGCGGCGAGCTCGTCGGCATCGCCGGGCGTGAACAGATAGCCGTTCTCGCCGTCATGCACGAGATGCGGCAGCGCGACGGCATCCGCCGCGACGATCGGGAGCGCCGAGGCCATGGCCTCCATGGTCGCGATCGACTGCAGCTCGGCGATCGAGGCGATCACGAACAGGCTGGCGCGCGAGAGCAGGGCGCGCAGCTCTTCGTCGGTGGTGCGTCCGTGGAAGGTGACGCTGTCGGCGAGGCCCAGCTTCGCGGCGAGGTTCTCGAGCTGCTTGCGCTGGTCACCGCCGCCGACGATGTCGAAGGTGGTGCGGAGGGCCGGATCGAGCTTCGTCATGGCGTGCAGGATGACCTCGACCTGCTTCTCGGCCGTGAGGCGACCGACGAAGATGATCCGGTTCTGCTCGCGCGGGCCGATCACGGGCGTGTACTGGGTGCGGTCGATGCCGCAGCTCACCGGGATCACGCCGCGCACTTCCACGGTCTTCTCGAGGAAGTCGGCCGCCCGGCGGGTGGGGGTCGTGATGGCGCGCGTGAGGTCGAAGGTGCGCTTGGCGTCACCCCAGGCCCACTTCAGGACCCGGTCGTCGACGAACTTCGGGAACGTGCTGTGGTCGAGGATGTTCTCGGCCATGACGTGGTTGGTGGCGATCACCGGGATGCCGCGGTCGTGCGCGGTGTACGCCAGTCCGCGGCCGATCACGATGTGCGACTGGATGTGCACGACGTCGGGCTGGACGCGGTCGATCACCGAGCGCGCGTAGTGCTTCGCACGCCACGGCCACACGAAGCGCAGCCAGTCGTGGGGCGCCCAGCGCACCGACGGCAGGCGGTGCAGGGTCATCGGCTCACCCTCGATCACCTCGGTGCGGGGGGCCGCCCGGCGATACGCCTGGTTGGGCGCGACGACGTGCACGTCGTGCCCGCGCTGGACGAGACCGGCGGCGAGGCGCTCGGCGAAGCGGGCGGCGCCGTTGATGTCGGGGGCGAAGGTGTCGCATCCGATCAGGATGCGCAACGGTCGCTCCCCGGTCGCGGGAGCACTCGGATCGGAGGAGGAGTCTGACATGCTGCCTAACGGGTACGACGGCCAAGGAGAGCCCTGGTCGGGCGCTGGCCACTCTACCCGAGCGGCCTGATCGTCCCGCCGAGGCGTACCGGCATCCGCTGCATTCGCGTTCGCGACGATGGCGATCACTGCGCGTGGGGCGGCGGAGATCCTCCGGCATCCTCCCGCCGGACCCTCTAGCGTGGAAGCATGCGACTGACTGCTGATGCCGACCCCGCACTGTGGACCCCCGTGACGGATTCGTTGGGCTGGCGCGGGCGGCGTCACCGCAAGGCCGCGATCCGGATGCTGCTGGGGCAGGCGAACACCGCGCTCGGCGCGACCGCGCGCCCCGGATCCCGGCTGGGCGCCTGGGCGATGAGTCAGGCGGCTCCGTTCATGATGCGTCAGGCCGACGGGCGCGTGCTCGTGTGGACGTGGAAGGCGGAGCCGGAACTCGTCGTGGCGATGGCCACAGCACAGCAGCTGACGCCGGAGGTGCGCATCGCCCGCGCATCGATGCCGATGGACTACGACGACACGGTGTCGTTCCCGACCCGACTCGGTGCGGGCGAGAAGCTCGTGGTCCCCGTGCCCGAGTCGCCGGCCGCGCCGCCGTTCGCGACCTACACGTGGGACACGGGGACGCATCTGGTGACATTGACCGCGGTGTGCAGCGACCGCGAGCGCTTCGGCGTTCTTTCCGGCGCATTGGACGACCTGGCGCGCAGTATCCGCATCGCCGACGACCTCTCGGGCGGCGAATCCCCCGACGTCCTGCGGCTTCCTCCGGCCTGACCGCGGCGCGCTCATCGCGGAAGGCGGGGAGCGCATCCCGAATCGTGGCGCGCTGATCCCGAGGGGCGGAGCGCTCACCGCGAAGGGCAGAGTGCTCTCGTCACGCCGCCCGCAAAACCGGTCTCGGTGTGCGCCATCGTCGGGCGGGGTCCCACCACGCCGGGCCCCGCACTTCCGGAACCCCGTTCTGCATGCGGATCTCCCACCCGGAAGTGTCGAGGGTGCGGTGATGGTGCCAGCACAGGGCGACGCCGTTGTCGGTGTGGGTCGGTCCGCCGCGGGAGTGTTCGTCGACGTGGTGGATCTCACACCAGGATGCGGGGACGTGACACCCGGGGATGAGGCATTCCTTGTCGCGGAGGGTGATGGCTCGTCTCTGGTGGATGGTGAAGATGCGGTCGGTGACCCCGATCCCGACGATCCGGCCGTCGGGGTCGAACAGCACCCGTTGCACGGTCCCGCCGCATGCGGTGTGTGCGGCGGTGGAAACCGGCACCGGAGTGTCGATGCCGTCGACGTGCGCCCATCCGCGACCGGTCGCGTAATCCTCCGCCGTCACGGACACGGTCAGTGTCGGTGCGGCACCTCCCAGACGGGGCATGTCGTCGTGCCGCGCCGCGATCCCGAGCGCCGCGGCGAGGGCGTCGTGCTGTTTCTGCGGCCGCGTCCGGGTATCGACCATCCCACCGTCGTCAGCCGATGGAAGGGTGACATCATCCTCGAACTTGTCCGCACCGAATGTCGAGTCGTCATCGTCTGACGGGGTGAACTGCACACCCGGAAGGGGCGGCCCGTCGACCTTCGGGTTCAAGTACGCGTCCCAGATCCGTTGCATCTGCGCCGCGACCTCGGGCAACAGGTCGCCGTGCAACGGGATCAGTCCGTTCTTCTCCCGCCCGAACCGCACACCCCTCCCGCGCATCGCGGTCTCTGCGGAGGGCTTCGCCCCGTCAGGGTCGAGATACGCCATGATCACGCGGGCGAACAACCGCAGGTCCTCCGGAGTCGCCGGCGGAGCCACGTCGTCATCGTCGCCGTCTGCCGCTGTCACCCCGCGGGCCAGGTCCGCCAACTGCGCGTCCGCCTCCGCTCGTTCCTCGGCGGTGATCCGCCGCCCCGCACCGAGGATCGGCCCCGTGGCCGCGGCGAACCCCGACACCCCGATCACCCCATCCATCAACGCCTCCCGCAGTGCCGGGAACAACGCCGGCTGCCACCCACCCGTGGAGAGGTTCAACTCCCGGTGCACCCCGGCGGCGACCTTCACCACCCGTGCCGCCTCCCGCCCATCGACGCGCAGGACCCGCTGGAGCAGTTCGTTCATCGTCGCGCACCCGAACAGCCCGCAGAACCCCGGCGTGCCCGACCCGGCCGGAATCGACGGGACCGACGCGACGGTCTCGACCACCACCGCATCCACGAGCCGCTGGAGCTCACCCGCCTGCCGCAGCAACTCCATCTTCTCCACGTCGGACAGGGCGGCGATCGCGTCGGTGGGCACACGACCACGGCCGTTCACGACCGTATCGATGATCCCCGCAGCACTGTTCATACCCCCCAGTCAACCCCGGACCACCGACATTCCGACCCCGAAAAGCCCAGCTCAACGCAGTATTCCGATACGTCACGCGACCCGGCCCTTTATGCGCCGAACCACCCCCTTCTGCGCACACACCACCGCTTCATGTCGAAGAAGCAGCGGCACCCCGACTCCCCACCCCGAACCACCCCACACCCCACTCCCGAAACCCGCCCGATCGCCCCATCGACGCCCCCGCGCGCACCTGTCACAATGACCCCATGACCACCCCGTGGGCCCCTCCGGCCTCGCGCCGCACGCTCCTCGACCGCGGCCTCGACGCCCGCAAACGCACCCCGCGCAGCGCACTGGCCGAACCGCCCAGCGGCACCCGCGATCCGCTCGGCATCCTGGCCGCACAGAACCGCGATCGCATCCCCGAGCTCGTCCCCCTGCGCACGGAGCGCATGGCGGCAAGTCCCTTCGCGTTCTACCGCGGCACGGCGGCGCTGATGGCGGCGGATCTGGCACAGGCCCCGCACAGCGGCATCCTCGTCGCCTCCTGCGGCGACGCCCACGTCTCGAACTTTGGTTTCTACGCCTCCGCCCAGCGCAGCCTGATGTTCGATCTCAACGACTTCGACGAGGCGGCCTGGGCGCCCTGGGAATGGGACGTCAAGCGCCTCGTGGCCAGCATCGTGGTCGGCGGGCAGTCGACGGGCAGGCCGGATGCCGTGATCGACGCCGCCGTGCTCGCGGCGGTCGAGGCGTATGCGGGAGGCATCGCGCGCTCGATCGAGCTCAGCCCGACCGCCCGCTACTTCACGCACTTCGATGTGGAGTCCGCCACCGGGATGCTCGACAAGGCGTCGCGCAAGGCGATCCGGGGCGCGGTGCGGCAGGCCGAGCGCCGCACGGGCGAGCGCGCCGTCCGCCGACTCACCGAGGTGGATGCCGCCGGCCGCCGCCGCTTCCTCCCCCAGGAGCCGACGACCACTCCCGTCGGCCCGGAACTGCTCGCCCTCGTGCACGACCTCGTCGCCCAGTACCGCCGCACCGCGAGCCCCGACATCGCGCTGCTCTTCCAGCACTACACGGTCAGCGACGTGGCGCGCCGCGTGGTCGGGGTGGGCAGCGTGGGCACCCGCTGCTACCTCGTGCTGTTCCAGGACGGCGAGGACAACACGGTGCTCATGCAGCCGAAGCAGGCGTCGCGCAGCGTGCTGGTCGAGTACGGCGGGATCGCACAGCCGCGCGCCGTGCAGGAGGTGATCGACGCCTCGGGTGAGGGCGCGCGCGTCGTGGCGATGCAGCGGATCCTGCAGGCGCTCTCCGATCCGTTCCTCGGGCATCTGCGCGGCCCGAACGCCGACTTCTACGTGCGGCAGTTCCACGACATGAAGGGGAGCATCGAGGTCGAGGAGCTGGCCGACGGCCCCTTCGTGCGCTACGCGCAGGCCTGTGCGGCGACGATCGCCCGCGCCCACAGCCAGTGCGTGACGGCGACCGAGGTGGCGGGCTACATCGGCAGCGGGCGCGTGGTCGGGCGCGCCCTGCTCGACTGGGCGCGCGCCTACGCGGCGGTGTCGCTGGCCGACTACGAGAGCTTCCTCGCCGCCGCGCGCAACCCGGCACCCGCCACCTGACCGCCGCCGACGCCCGCACCTGCCCGGCGTCGTCCCCGCGCATCGGCTGCGCGGGGACGACGACTCAGCGCACGATGCGCAGCGTGCGCACCTCGAACGGACGCAGACGCAGCGCGCCGCCGCGGCGCGCCTCGTCGATGTCATCCTCGATCAGGCTGACCTCGCGCACCTCGCTGTGGTCGAAGCCGACCGCGAGCTCGCCGACCGCGCGGCGGCCGAGCGCCTCGTACACGCGCACGATCACGTCTCCCGAGCCGTCGTCGGCGAGCTTGACCGCCGACACCACGATCCCCTCGCCCTGCACCGACACGAGCGGCTCCACCTCGCGCGCACCATGCAGGACGGACGGAAGGGAGTTGATGCGGATGCCCTCGGCCGTCGCGATCGCGGCATCCGCACCGATCACGAAGCCGACCTCGATCGCATGACGGCCGTGGTCCGTGTCGGGGTCGGGGAAGCGCGGAGCACGCAGCAGCGAGAGCCGCACCGTCGTCGTGACCGCGTCGCCCGACACCTCCCGCGAGGTGTCGTAGCCGTAGATCGAATCGTTCACGAGCGCCGCCCCGAAGTCCTGCTCGCGCACGAGCACGAAGCGGTGCATGGAGGTCTCGAACTTCGCCGCCTCCCAGCTCGTGTTCGTGTGCGTCACGCGCGACTGGTAGCCGAACTGGGTCTCGGCCTCGGTGTGGGTGGCCTGGATGTCGAGCGGGAAGGCGAGCTTGAGCAGCTTCTCGGTCTCGTGCCAATCGACGTCGTTGCGCAGCAGCACGGTGCGCGAGTCCGGAGCGAGCACGATCGTCTGCGTGATGGTCGACTCCGAGAACGGACGGGTCACCACGATCTGCGCGACGCCGCCGGCCGTCGACGCCTCGATCGACGAGACCGCCGTGAGGTCGTCGACGCTGTTGCGGTAGTACCGGTCGATGTCCCACGCATCCCACATGTTCGGGAAGTCCTGGTGCAGCTGGAACAGGTTCGCGGCCTTGCCCTCCGCCACGGTCTCGCGCCCCGAGGCCTTGTCGACGGCCGACACGATGAGTCCCTCGCCCGAGACGAGCACCGAGACGAGCGCGTTCTCCAGCCGCCAGCCGCCGTCTTCCTCCGTGAGCGACACGGGCGCCTCGGCGGACTCGCCGACGAACGCCGCTCCGAGCGCACGCCCGCGCCCGACCGACGTCGGCTCGAACCGCAGCGGACGATCGCCGTCGCCCGCGAGCGAGCGACGGGCGGCGTCCGCGATGTCCCGGGCATCCGAGAGCACGTCCGACAACACCGACACGGCTTCCCGGTGCACCCACGCGATCGAGGTGCCGGGAAGGATGTCGTGGAACTCGTGCAGCAGCACGGCCTGCCACAGGCGGTCGAACTCGGCCTGCGGGTAGTCCGCGCCGGTGCGCACGGCATCCGTCGCGGCCCACAGCTCGGCCTCGATCAGCGCGTGCTCGGCCCAGCGGTGCAGCGCCTTCGTGGCATGCTGACTGGTCAACGTGCCGCGGTGCAGCTCGAGATAGAGCTCGCCCACCCACACCGCCGGATGCGGCAGCTCGGCCTTCGCGGCGTCGAAGAAGACGTCGGGATGCTCCCACACGACCTGCGCGCTGCCCTCGAGGTCGCGCAGGCGCTCGGCCTTGCCGACCATCTCGCGGGTGGTGCCGCCGCCGCCGTCGCCCCAGCCGACCGGAGCGATCGACCGCGAGCTGAGCCGGTTCTCCTTGAACTGACGCGAGGCCTTGGCGACCTCCATCCCGCTGAGCTGCGAGTTGTACGTGTCCATCGACGGGAAGTGCGTGAACACCTGCGAACCGTCGATGCCCTCCCAGAGGAAGCTGTGGTGCGGGAAGACGTTCTGCTGGTTCCAGGAGATCTTCTGCGTGAAGAACCACTCGAATCCGGCCCGGCGCATCAGCTGCGGCAGGGCGGGCGAATAGCCGAAGCTGTCGGGCAGCCAGACGCCCTTCGAGCGGATGCCGAACTCGCGCTCGAAGAACCGCTGACCGTGCGAGAACTGGCGCACGAGAGACTCCCCCGTCGGCATCACGGTGTCGGACTCGACCCACATGCCGCCCAGCGGCAGGAATCGTCCCGCGGCGACCGCGGCCTTGACCCGCTCCCACACCTCGGGACGGTGCTCCTTGATCCACGCGTACTGCTGCGCGCTGGACATGCCGTACTGGAACTCGGGCTGCTCGTCGATGAGGGTCGTCATCGACGAGGTGGTGCGCGCGACCTTGCGGATCGTCTCGCGCACGGGCCACAGCCACGCCGAATCGATGTGGGCGTGGCCGACGGCCGAGATCCGGTGCGCGCTCGCCTCGGCGGGGGCGGCGAGCACATCGGCGAGACGCGCGCGGGCGTCGGGAGCCGTCGCCACGATGTGCTGCAGGTCGAGCACGTCGAGCGCGTCGTCCATCGCCTGCAGGATGCGCATGCGCCGCGGGGAGGTCGCCGGCAGTTCCGCCTGCAGCTCGAACAGCACCTCGAGGTCGAGCGACAGCGCGAAGACCTCCTCCTCGAACACGGCCAGATCCATGCGCCGCGCCCGGTACAGCGGCTCCTTCGAGGAGGTGAGGATGTCGCCCTCCCGCGTCGGCAGGAAGGGGTGGTAGTCGAGCAGCACGGGGTTGGAAGCCGCTTCGAGGTAGAGCTCGACGGGCTCGTCGCCCGCGGCGGTCTCGGCGATCGGCACCCACTGGTTGCGCGGGTTGATGCTCTTCAGCGGGATCGGGTCGGCGTCCGGGCCGCCCGCCCGGTAGGCCAGCGCCTCGCACTGGAAACCCGTCATGTTCACGTCGAAGCCGAGGTCGATGAGCGCCTCGACCCGGCGTCCCGACCACGCGGCCGGGATGCGTCCGGAAAGCCTGAACCAGGTCGTCCCCCACGCGGGGCCCCAGGGGGCGCCGACCGTCGCGGGCTCGAACTCGAGGGCGAGGCCGTCGGCGGGCGCGATCGGCTCGCCGGGCAGTTCGTGGATCTCGACGTCCAGCGGCACGGACGCCGAGTGGATCGCCGGGCGGATGCGCTCCTCGAGGACCCGCTTGACGCGGCCGACGGTGAGCGAGGTGTCGTCATGCATGTGTGGTTCTCCGGCTCGACGGTGAGTGGTGCTCGACGGGCCCCGCGGTGCGGACGGCCGATGTCGATGCTATCGGCTCTACTAAAGCGATCTAGTAAACGATCCTATGGCACGGAACGGCGCATCCGAAGGTCTAAAACGATCAAGTAGGGTGAAGGCCATGACACCGGGGAAACGCGTCACGATCGCGGATATCGCGCGCATGGCCGGCGTCTCCCCCGGCGCCGTCTCGTTCGCCCTGAACGGCCGGCCCGGCGTGAGCGAGGAGACGCGCCAACGCATCCTCGCCGTCGTCGCCGAGAACCACTGGCAGCCCAGCTCTGCGGCACGCGCCCTGGTGGGCGCCCGGGCGAACACCGTCGGCCTGGCCCTCGCGCGCCCGGCCCGCTCCCTCGGCTCCGAGGCCTTCTTCACCGACCTCATCGCGGGTATCGAGTCGCGACTGTCGCAGAGCAAGGTCAGCCTCCAGCTGCGCCTGGTCGCCGACATCGCCGAGGAGATGGAGGTGCACCGGCAGTGGCGGTCGTCGAACCAGGTCGACGGCATCATCCTGATCGACCCCCGCGACGACGATCCGCGCGCCGACCGCATCACGGCACTCGACGCCCGTGCGGTGATGATCGGCTCGAAGCCGTCTCCCGACGGCGCCGTGCCGAGCGTGTGGATCGGCGACGACGAAGTGGCCGAGACGCTCTTCTCGTACCTGGCCGCGTTGGGTCACACCCGCATCACGTACGTGGCCGGTCCCGCCGAGCTCGAGCACACCCGGCTGCGCGCCGAGGTGCTGGAGCGGATGGCGGCCGACGGCGTCGCGGGCGAGGTGATCACGACCGACTTCTCCCCCGCGCGCGCGTCGGCCGTGACCCGCGCCCAGCTCTCCGGGCGCCTCCGCCCGACCGCCGTGGTCTACGACAACGACGTGATGGCGGTCGCCGGACTCCGGGTCGCGCAGGAGATGGGACGGCACGTGCCGCGCGACGTCTCGCTCGCCTCCTTCGACGATTCGGTGATCGCCGGGCTCATCAATCCGTCGATCACAGCCATGACCCGCGACACCTTCGAGCTCGGCGAGCAGGCCGCGACGCTGCTGCTGCGCCAGATCGAGGCGGGGACGAACCTCCCCAGCGTGCAGGGGCCGACCCCGACGCTCACCGCACGCGAGAGCACCGCTCCCCCGGCGGGGGCGGGGCGGGCCTGAGGCAGGCTCCGCGTTCGTGTCCGACTGCTCTCAGGCGGACACGACGGTGTTGACCGCGCCGTAGCGGCCGACCGTGTTCGTCGACAGGTCGGGGCGGATCAGGCGGCGGATGCCGCGCGCGTCCAGCGCTGCCTGGTCGAGCGCGGCCCGGGAGGTCACGAACGTCGGGTCGATGCCGCTCTCGCAGGCATCCGCCCACGCCTGGAACACGGCGCCGCCCGGGCTCAGGGCCGCGCGACTGACCGGCACCTCGCGCGCATCCACGTCGATCACGATCGCCGTCTCGCGCGCCGGAGGAGCCGTCCGGGCCCGCAGCTCCGGGATGAGCTCGGCGAAGCGCCGCCCGAGAGGCTTCGCCGCCCCGTTCTCATCGATCAGGCCGAGGGAGTACTCCAGCTCGGGGAAGTCGCCGAGCCGGCGGCTGACGTCGTGCGAGCACCACCAGGTGACCCCCCAGAGGTTCTCGGTGCGGGCGGCCGACCGCACCGTCGCCTCCAGGAATCCGGGCATCTCGCTCTCGTCGAGGCAGTTCGAGGGAGCACCCACCTCCTGCAGCCACACCGGTCGGTCCCGGTCCGTCGCGAATGCGCGGGAGAGTTCGATGAGGTACTCGGCGTGCCGGTCGGCGGCGACCGAGCGACCGCCGTAGCGCTGCGCGGTCCCGTTGAAGATCCAGGAATGGATCGTGGTCATGGCGCCCAGACGCGAGGCGTGCGCCGGCGTGAAGCCGTGGCCGTCCATGTACCAGACCGCGTCGTATTCGCTGTGCACGTGCGGGAGGCCGGGGGCCGCGCTCTCGGCGGCGGAGAGCAGCGCCTGGATCCACTGTCCGGCCTCGTCGGTCGTGACCGGCCAGGGCGAAGGATGCGTGTGCGCCGAGAACTGGTTGGTCTCGTTGCCCAGCGTCAGACCGAGGAAGTTCGGGGCCTCGCCCAGCGCGCGGGCGAGGGTCTCCACGAGGGCGACCTGCCCCTCGAGCGCCTTCGGATCGGTGAACATGTTGCGGTCGTGCCAGGTGGACAGCCACGCCGGCACGAAGTCGAAGCTCGACAGGTGGCCCTGGATCACGTCGACGCTCGCGTCGAGCCCGAACTCTCCCGCGATGTCGACCACGGCCCGCACGTCGTCGACCGCCTTCGGGCGGATCAGGGTGCGGTTGGGCTGCAGCACGGTCCACAGCGGGAACACCCGCACGTGGTCCAGGCCCAGCTCGGCGAGGGCCGCGAAGTCGCGACGCACGTCGTCGGGGGTGAAGTCGAGCCAGGCGTGCATCCAGTCCTTCGACGGCGTGTAGTTCGCCCCGAATCTCAGGGGAGCATCGAGAGCGCCACGCTGCGTCATGTGTTCCGGCCTTTCCGACAGAGCCCTCCGGCGAGGACATGTCGCACAACTATAGCGCTTGAGCAACAAGACCCATCCAGTCGGAATCAGCCCGCCCGACGAGACTGCGCACCCACCTTGACAGCGGGCGCATCGGATGGTTTCATCTGCTAAAGCGTTGTAGTCCGCGGACTGTGGACACCGTCGAATCGCCCGCCTCGAGGAAGAAGCACGATGAAAGTTCCCGCACGCATTGTCGCTCTGGCAACATTCACGATCGGCGCCATGGCGCTCGCCGGCTGCACGGGAGGCGGCGGCCCCTCGGACGCATCCGGCCCGATCGACACCTCCGGCGAGCTGAGCGGAACGATCCAGTTCCAGACCTGGTCGCTGAAGAACGAGAAGTTCACGCCGTACTTCGAGAGCCTGATCGACGCGTTCGAGAAGGAGCACCCCGACGTCACGGTCGAGTGGCTCGACCAGCCGGGCGACGGCTACCAGGAGAAGATCCTGAGCCAGGCCAACGCCGACACGCTCCCCGACGTGCTGAACCTGCCGCCGGACATCGCCTACCCGCTCGTCGCGGCCGGCAAGCTCGTCGACCTGGACACCGCCGACCCCGATCTGGCATCGGCCTACAACGCCGGCGCGTGGGACGCGTACAGCCAGTACCCCGGCATGGACGGTACCTATGGTCTGCCCTGGTACCTCTCCAGCGACGCCTCGTGGTGGAACCTCGCACAGCTGGAGCCCTTCGGCGTCACCGAAGCGAACCTGCCGACGACCGTGGACGACCTGCTCACGCTCGCGGAGGACGTCGCCACCGAATCCGGCGGCAAGGTGCAGCTTCTCTCCTCGATCCCCGCGCTCGACACCTTCACCGCCGCCGGCATGGAGGTCATCGACGACGAGGGCGAGTTCGACTTCAACACCCCCGAGGCCGCCGCGATCATCGAGAAGTACGCCGACGCCTACGCGGCCGGCGCGATGCCCGCCGAGGCACTGACGGGTGACTACGGCGGAAACGCCGAGGCCTACATCCAGGAGAAGGTCGCGTTCACGACCGGCGGCACCGGCTTCACGACCGACCTCCAGAAGGATGCCCCCGCTCTGCTCGAGACCACCGTCGCGACCCCGCGCCTCGGCGTCGCCCCGCTCTACGTGCAGGGCCTCAACGTCTCCGCCGACTCGGACAACAAGGAGGCCGCACTCGCGTTCGCCGAGTTCGCGACGAACGAGGAGAACCAGATCGCCTTCTCCTCACTGGCCGTCGGCACCGCGCCCGGCACGGCAGCCGGAGGCGATGCGGTCGTCGAGAACATCGCGTCCTCCGTCACGGACGAGAAGCAGCTCGCGGCGATCGACACCGTGTTCGGCGCCATGCAGGACGCCAAGGCCCTCCCGTTCCAGTGGACTTCGGACATGGCGACCTACATGACGCAGCAGATCGCGCTCGCGGTCAACGGCGAGGCCGACGCGCAGACCCAGCTCGACAAGATCGTCGAGTACGCCAACGCGAACCGCGTGGACAAGTAAGCCATGCGCGCGGACACCGGCATCCGGACCCGGATGAGGACGATGAGATCGCACAAGTGGTTCACCCCGTGGCTCCTCCTCGGTCCCGCCGTCATCTGGGTGCTGGTGTTCGCGCTCTGGCCCTTCCTGAACACCGTCTTCCTGAGCTTCACCGACGCCCGCCCGCTGCGCACCCCCGAGTTCGTGGGAGGCGCGAACTACGAGCGGATGTTCGGCGACGAGATGTTCTGGAACGCGCTCACCACGTGCCTCATCTACGTGGTCGTGTGCGTGCCGCTGCTGACGATCCTGCCGCTGCTGCTCGCGATGCTCGTGCAGAAGAAGCTCCCCGGCATCGCGTTCTTCCGCACCACCTTCTACTTCCCGGTGATCGCCTCGGTGGTCGTGGTCGCGCTCATCTGGACCTGGCTGTTCGACAGCCGCGGCATCATCAACCAGACGCTCGAGTTCCTCGGGGTCGTCGACCGGCCGATGGCCTTCCTCGTGGACAGGTGGCTGCTGCTCGGCTGCGCCATCCTCCTCACGGTGTGGAAGGGGCTCGGCTACTACATGGTCGTGTACCTCGCCGCACTCGCCAACGTCGGCAAGGAGCTGCACGAGGCGGCCATGCTCGACGGCGCCGGCTCCTTCCGCCGCTTCCTCTCAGTCACGGTCCCGTCGCTGCGCGGCGCGATGCTGCTGATCTCGGTGCTCATCGCCGTCTCGGCGATGAGGGTGTTCGCCGAACTCGACGTGCTGTCCAAGAGCACGGGCGGACCCGGCGGCTACGACATCTCGCTCGTGATGCTGATCCGCCAGGTCGGCTCCGGCCTGAACGGGAACATCGGATACGCCTCGGCGATCAGTGTGGCGCTGTTCCTCCTCACTCTCATCCCGCTGGCCGCGATCGCCCTCATGAATCGCGAGAAGAAGGCGAAGGTCCCCGCATGAGCACCCTCAGCCCGCCCCGCACCGACGACGACCGCCGCGCGGAGACCCCGCCCCCGGCGCCCGCGCGGGAGCGCATCTTCCGCCGCCGCGGCTCGGGCGACTTCAGCAAGCCCACCCTCGGCGGACTGATCGGCCGGTACGCCCTGCTGCTGTTCGTGCTGGTCCTCGTGATCGGTCCGTTCATCTGGCAGCTCTCGACCTCGTTCAAGGGCCCTCAGGAGAACATCTACTCCTTCCCGCCGAACCTGATCCCGACCGACCCGACGCTGCAGAACTACGCCACCGTGGCCGACGTGGTTCCGGTCTACCTCTACGCCTGGCATTCGCTGCTGGTCTCCGTCGGCACGGTCCTCAGCAACGTGATCCTGGCCACGTTCGCCGGCTACGCGCTGGGATGCATGCGGTTCCGCGGCAAGTGGATCGTGATGGGCATCCTGCTCTCCACCCTGCTCTTCCCGGGTGAGGTCACCGTCACGAGCAACTTCCTCACGATCCGCGCGCTCGGGCTGGCCGACACCCTGTGGGGGGTCTTCCTCCCCGGCGCCATCAGCGCCATGAACGTCCTGCTCGTCGCCACCGCCTGCCGCATGATCCCGAAGGACGTGCTGGATGCCGCGACCGTCGACGGCGCGACGACCTGGCAGCGCATCCGCCACATCGTGTGGCCCAACATCCGCGGCATGGTCTCGGTCGTCGCGATCTTCGCCTTCATCGGCGCCTGGGACGACTACCTCTGGCCGCTGATCGTGCTCTCGGATCCGTCGAAGTACACCCTGACGGTCGGGATGGCGTATCTGAACAGCAGCTTCTCGGTCGATCCGCGCCTGATCGCCGCGGGCACCATGATCGCTCTCGTGCCCATCGTCATCATGTTCTCCTTCACGCAGCGCTTCTTCTTCAAGGGCGTGCAGGAGGGGGCGATCAAGGGGTGAGCGAGATCTCGCTCACCCCGGCCGACGGCCCGGCCGATCCCCCCTCGTCGCGCCCGCACACGGGAGTGCTGCGCGGGCCGGTCTTCGCCTTCGCGTTCGATCCCTCCGCGGGCGAGCAGCGGATCGAGGTTCCGGGCCTCGCCGACATCGCCCTGACCCCGACGACCGTGCTGCACTGGGCGTTCTACGCCGACGGTCCCGCCGCCACACGGGCCCCGCATGCGGCGCTCGCGGTGACGGTCGATGCGCGGGGTGCCGACGGCATCCGCCTCAGCGACGACCTCGCCGTGCGGGATCGGTACGACGTCGCGCTCGGCGCCGATGCGCAGTTCGCCGCGCGCTGGAGTCTGCCGGAGCAATGGAACGCGGACACGGTGGCGTTGGCCCCGCTGCTGCACGACGACGGCACCCGCGATGCCATCGGCGCCGCCACCGCCACCGTCGAGCTCGTGCTCGGTGCCAGAACCCTCGCCCCCGCAGCGGACCTCCCCGCGCGGGTCACCGGCTTCGTGCAGTGCATCATCGCCGAGCAGGCCCCGGTGGGAGACATCCCTCCGGTGGAACGCGTCGACACCCGACGCGGCACCCACTCCGGCCCGCGTTTCTCGCGCGGGAACACGATCCCCGCGGTCGCCGTGCCGCACGGCTTCACGTTCGTCACGCCGGCGACCGACGCCGCCGACGCCCGCTGGCCGTACCGCTCCTTCGTGCACGACGACCCCGCGGGACGATGCCTCGAGGCGCTGCAGTTCTCGCATCAGCCGAGTCCGTGGATCGGCGACCGCTCGGTGCTGCAGCTGATGCCGTTCGCGGGACACCCGACGTCGCAGCGCGCCGGGCGCCGGCGGTGGATCGTCCCCGGGTCGGAGCGCGCGCGCCCGCACGAGTACGCCGTGGAGCTCAACGGCGGCTTGCGCGCCGAGATGACCGCGACGTCGCACACCGCGGCCTTCCGCGTGCACGCCGACGACCCCGGCGCGACCGTGGGGTTCGTGATCGACCAGCTCACCGGCGAGGGACAGCTCGCGTGGACGGATGACGGGCACTTCGAGGGATGGACGCCGGAGGGGCCGGAGGACTGGGGCAACGCGCCGCGCTGCTACGTCGCCGGCGAGGTCCTGCATCCGGCGGACCCCGGGGACGCGGGTGTGCAGGGCATGCTCGACGACGACGGACGCCCGTCCGTGGCGGGATATGCGAGCGGACGCGGAGCGCTCGAGGTGCGGGTCGCCGTGTCGTACCTGTCGATCGCGCAGGCTCGGCGGAGCCTGGCGATCGAGGCGCCCGCGGCAGTCCCTTATGAGGAGCTGCGGGAGGCGGCCGCGGCATCCTGGAACCGGCTGCTGGGACGGGTCACGATCCCGCCCCTCCCTGCCGCGGAGGCCCCGACCCGTCGGCTCGCCGACGAGGAGAACCGCGCCCGCATCGCCGCAGCGCTGCACCGGATGCACCTGTACCCGAACCGGGCCGCTGAGAACACCGGCACGGCGGCGGCGCCCGCCTGGCGCTTCGCCGACGTCTTCGCCCCCCGAACGCCGTACGGCGACGATCGCACGAGCGCTCCGATCGCAGGCGGCGAGCTCATCGTGAACAACGGGTATTGGGACACGTACCGCACCGAGTGGCCGGCGCTGGCCCTGCTCGACCCGGCGCTGACGGGCAGGCTCCTCGACGGTCAACTCGCGCAGTATCGCCGGGGCGGCTGGATGGCCCGGTGGAGCGCCCCCGGGTACGTCGACAGCATGGTGGGCACGTCGAGCGATCAGAT
This sequence comes from Microbacterium sp. TW_SC_2, assembly GCF_055361165.1. NCBI lineage: Bacteria > Bacillati > Actinomycetota > Actinomycetes > Micrococcales > Microbacteriaceae > Microbacterium > Microbacterium sp. TW_SC_2. The sequence goes on from NZ_CM143952.1 coordinate 3,055,100, forward strand.
CTTCGCGGATGCCGCGCGCTGGGGCGTCGATTTCGACCGCGCGGAGGCCTTCGAGAGCGGCTGGCGTAACGCGTGCGAACCGGGGCCGGATGCCCGACGCGGGCGCAAGGGCATCGACCGGGGCCGCTTCACCGGGTACATCTCCTCGGATGTGCCGGAGGGGATGAGCTGGAGCATCGAGAACGCGGTGAGCGACGCCGCGCTCGGCCGGTTCGCGGCTCAGCTCGCTGCGGACGCCCCGGTTTCGGGGGGTGCGGATCGGACGAGCGCGGATGCCGCGCGCTACCGGGCCTTCGCCCGGTACTTCGCCAATCGCGCGCGGTCGTACCGCACACTGTTCGATCCCGACACCGGCTTCTTCCGCGGCAGGGACAGCGCCGGCGCCTTCACCCCCGGGTTCGATCCGCGTGTGTGGGGCGGGGACAACGTCGAGACGAACGCCTGGGGGATGTCGGTCGGCGCCGTGCACGACGGGGCGGGCCTCGCCGCGCTGCACGGTGGACCGGCGGAGCTCGGCCGCCATCTCGACGCGCTCTTCGCGGAGCCCGAGACGGCCGACGAGCGGTTCGGCGGGGCATACGGCACGGTGATCCACGAGCAGCGCGAGGCGGCGGCGCTGCGCGCGGGCATGTGCGCGATCTCGAACCAGCCCGCGCATCACATCCCCTTCATGTACGCGTTCAGTGATCGGCCCTGGCGTGCCGGTGCGATCGTGCACGACCTCGCCGGCCGCCTGTTCGCGGGCGCGCACATCGGGCAGGGCTTCCCCGGCGACGAGGACAACGGCGAGATGAGTGCCTGGTGGCTGTGGGCCGCGCTCGGGCTCTATCCGCTGGAGCTCGCCTCGGGCGTGCTGCGGATCGGCTCCCCTCTCGTCGACGACATCCGCGTGGAGCGGGGCGACGGCTCCTCTCTGCGGGTCGTGTCCCGTCGCAGCGTGCCCTCGGCGCACGTGCTGCAGGAGGCGCGGCTCGACGGCGTCGCCCTGCCGACCGCCGAGCTGTCGATCGACGCGCTCGTCGGCGAGGCGGTGCTCGAGCTCGTGTTCGGTGTCGATCCGGTGGCGGCGCTCGAGTCCGGCACCTCCGGGTCCACGGATGATGTCGCTGCCTGGCGCACAGACCTGACGGCGAGCGGCGTCACCCTGTCCTCCCCGGCTGTCCGGAACCCCGAGCGGGTGTTCGATGACGGCGACCCTGCGGGCAGCGCCGGCACTCGGCTGCATTCCGGCGAGTGGGTGGGCTGGCGTTTCCCCGAGCCGCGCGCCATCAGCGACCTCACCGTGACGACGGTGCACGCGGCATCCGCATCCGCTCTGCGCTGGGAAATCCTCGATGCCGACGGAGCCTGGGCGCCTGCGACCACGACGCATGACGCCGATCTGCTGCCCGACCGCACGACCCCGTTCACCCTGACGACGCGGATCGTGACCTCGGCGCTCCGCGTGCGGGCGGAGGCCGAGGTCACGATCCGTCAGATCGAGGTCTTCGACCTGGACTGATCAGCCCGACGGCTGTATCAGCCGGCCAGGACGAACGTCATCTCCGTGCGGTTCCCGGCGACATCGAGCACTTCGAGCGTGTTCTCTCCGGCGACCGCGCCGAACGCACCCGGCTTCACGAAGTTGAGATCGCTCCACGCGTCGTCGGTGAGGTCCTTGAGGACGCCGTTGACGAAGAGCCGATCGATCTTGCCCGCGTCGTGGAGCTTGAAGCTGACCATCGAGTACGCGTCCGCGGAGCCGGTCGTGAATCCCTCTCCCTGCTTCACCGTGACGGTCGGAGCCGTGCGGTCCTTCGGTGCCGCCCGGTACTCGGTCGCCTCGCCCTTCAGGGCCTGCGTGATCCCCGAAAGATAGGCCGACTGGTCGGTCGCGGTCAGGTTGTACGCCACGTACACGCCGTAGCCGTCGGAGACGGTGCGTCGCGCGAAGTCGGCCGCCGTCGCCGCGCCGGTGTTCGCGAGGTCGATGGCCGCGGCCCCGAGCCGGGTCCGGTCCTCGAGTCCGGCGACAGTGGGCGCGTCGTACGTCGGGTAGTAGGGGTTCCAGGCGTAGTCGATCACGTCGGCGGCGTCGAACAGCGTGAAGTCGGTCGTCGTGTACGACGGTCCGATCGCGTACAGGCTGATGATCTTGTCCGGGCCGAGGCGGTCGCGCAGCGCCGATGCCAGCCAGCCGAACGACTCGGCGTTGGGCTGCGGCGTCCCGTTCGCGCCGTACTCGGTCCACTCGTCATCGAAGTCGATGCCGTCGAGCCCGTAGGTCGTCACGGCGTCGGCGAGCTGGGCCGCGAACGCGTCGGCCGCGGCATACGAGGTGAAGTTCGCGAAGCCCGCGCCCTGATGGTTGCCGAGCACCGAGAGCAGCACCTTCGTGCCGCGCTCCTGGACGGGGCGGATCTGCGTCTCGGCATCCTCCAGCGTCTCGGTGACGCGCTCGTTGAAGTGCAGGTAGGCCTGCTCGCCGTCGTAGTTGATGTTGGCGGCGAAGATCATCGCCATGTCGATGGCCGCGTCGCCGGAGTCGGCGAGCGTGTAGTCCGCCACGTTCGCTAAATCGTTCGAGTTGACCTCGACGTACACGGCGAGCTTCGGGTCCACGGGTTCCGGTGTGTCCGCGGTCGCCCCGGAGGCGCCGACCAGGACCGCCGCCGCAGCCGTGGCCGTCACCCCCAGCCCGGCGATGCTCCTGCGCAGTCGATTGTTCGTGACGTTCTTCCGGCTCATGACGGATCGTCTCCTTCGGCGTCGTTGTCGAATCGGCCGCGCCCTCGCGACCTGCCGCCGACTATAGCGCTTAAGTCCACGGCCCGGAAGAACTCCCGGGGAGCACCCAGGCGTCGCGGAGGGGCACGGGAAAGGGGACGGATGCCGTGGCATCCGTCCCCTCCCCCGGCCCCCTCCGGCTGTCAGCGGATCAGATCGTCACGTCTCCGACGACGTTGACCCGGATGCCCATGCCCGCGAACATCGCGGCCTTGGCGATCAGCGCCTTGTCGGCCGTCTCGGCGTCGGGCGCGTAGACGAGCTGTGCGTGGTTCGCCTTGTGCCGGGCCATGAACTGGTCGCGGGAGATGCCGTGCAGGACCACGTGGGCGATCGGCCACTCCGGGTTCGTGGCGTCCTTGCGACGCTGCGTCTCCTCCTCCGGCAGCTCCACGACCGAGGCGCGGAAGATGTCGGCCTGCAGGATGCCGTCGGCGATGAACACCCGCGACAGCACGATCTCGCCCGGCTTCGAGACGCCGTTGATGGTGGCGCCGCCCGCGGGGAAGAACACGTGGCCCTGACGCCAGCCCTCGGCGTTCTGCCACCCGCCGAGGTGCGAGGCGGGCACCGAGCCCGAGATCTCGTAGACCCAGACGAACCGGCCGTCGAAGTCCTCGCCCCAGCGCACGTCGTGCAGGGTGTTGTCGGGCACGAGTCCCATCGCGCGCCACACACGGTCGGTCACGAGCGCGTCGACCGCGACGCCCTCGTCGGCCTCGTTGAAGTGCGGGAACGCGCGCCCGTCGTGCAGCACGCGCGAGCCGTCGCGCGAGGTCACCGGCGGGCGCTCGGTCGAGTTCAGGATGCCCTCGGCCAGGTCGGATGCCGGCACCAGGTCCTTCAGACCCTGCTGGTACTGGATGCCGACCGCGTCGAGCCCGAAGTCGTCGGCGATGCGGAGCGCGGCGATGTACATCTTCAGCTGCCACTGCACCTGGTCGCGGGTGAGCTCGGTCGTCGCATCCTCGCCGTACCGGAAGGTCATGCCGGCATCGATCAGCCAGTCGTAGGCGGCGTCCGCCTCGGCATCCGTGACGTTCAGCATCTCGGCGTACAGCGCCGACTGCGACAGGCGCTCCTTGTAGATGCCCGTCTTGTTCAGCAGCTCGTCGTCGAAGATCGCGTTGTACATGCCCATGCAGCCCTCGTCGAAGACGCCGATGATGGCCTTCTCCGCGAGCAGCTCCGCGGCGAGCGCCTCGCCCAGCGCCTTCTCCGGGCTGTCCGGAAGCGCGGGCAGTGCGCGCACATGCGAGGCGTCGTGGGTGATGGCGCCCGTCTCGGTCCACTCCCGGATGCCGGCGCGGAACCACTCGTCGGTGAAGTCGACCGACCAGATCGTGGCGTACGGCTTGTCCATCTTCGTCAGCCCCGCGTTCAGGCCGAGCAGTCCGACCAGTCCCGGCCAGTCGCCCGCGAAGTTGGCGACCGTGAGGATCGGCCCCTCGTGGGAGCGCAGGCCGGCGAGCACGTGGTGCGAGTACTGCCAGACGGCCTCGGCGACGATGAGCGGCGCATCGGTGGGGATGTTCCTGAAGACCTCGAGGCCCATGCGCTGGCTCGAGATGAAGCCGTGCCCGGTCTCGGGGTCCACGTCATTGGCGCGGATGACCGTCCAGCCCAGGTCGTTGAAGACACCGGTGACGCCGGCCTCGAGTTCGACCTGCACGGGCCAGCCGCCGGTGTTGGCGGCTTCGCGCAGGTCGCCGGAGGCGATCAGGTACGCGGTCTTCGGTGCGGATGCCGGTCGGGATGCCGGGGTCGGCAGGGTGTAGGTGGTCATGATGCCTCCGGGGTTGGGGTCGGGGTGAGCGGGGCGACGTGGCGTTCGCCGGCTCGAAGTCGGATATCGCGGCCGAGGGTTCGGCCGTGCAGGCGGAGGACGGCGACCTCGAGGGCGCCGCCGTCGAGGTGGAGCGTGAGGGCGTCGTCGTCGATCTCGACACGCCCCCACCCGGTTCCGGTCGTGAACAGACTGCGGAATACGTCGCCCTCGTCACGGAGCACACCGGCCGACGGCGCGAACGACAGCGCACCGGTCGGAGCATCCCATTGAGCGCCTCCGGCACCGAGCAGCAGGGCCCACGAGGCGAGCGAGCGGGCGTAATGGTTGCCGCACTCGATCTCGTTCCAGGGGCTGCGGTGCCTGCCGTCGTAGCGGGCGCGCAACGATCGCTCGATGCGGAGCGCGTCGGCGGCACGGCCGGCGAACAGCAGGGATGCCGCGACCTGGTGCTCGATGCCCGTCCACACCTCGTCCGAGTAGACGAAGGGGATCGCGGGTCGTCCTCCGCGCGGCCAGGAGGCGAGCAGCAGACCGCCCTCGTCGTTCAGCGCGTACACGCGCTGCGTGCTCTCGTGTGCCGAGAGATCGTCGCGCAGGTTGTGCGTCACGATCGCGGCGAGCGCCGATTCGACGTGCGCCTCGGGGAGGATCGCGCCGAGCCCGTTCACGTACGCATGGAACTGTCCGAGCAGCTGATCCGACAGCACGCCCTCGCCGTACTGGTAGCGGTGCGCGTCGAGGTCGTCGATCACCTGTCGGTAGTACTCGCCGTTCCACAGGATCTCGTCCATCGCCTGTGCGACCGTGTCGGCCCGCGCACTCCATTCGGCGGCACGCGTCGACTCGCCCAGGTGGGCGGCCATCCGCGCGCCGGCACGGAGGGCGGCGAGGTGGATCCCGTTCGCGAGGGGCTCGGCGCCGTGGAACTCGATGTCGTAGGTGTTGTGCATCTCGCCGTCGAGCAGGCCGTCGCCGTCGCGGTCCCACTCCCGCGCGGCATAGTCCAGTGTGCGGACGGCGGCCGGCCAGAGTTCGCGCAGGAAGTCGTCGCCCGCGCCGAACCGCCACTCGCGATGCAGGCGCAGCAGGGTGCCGAGCTGGCCGTCGACAGCCGGGGCCATGAACCAGGAGGGCCCGCCGAAGACGCGGTTGCCCCGGAACTTCTGGGCCCCTTCGTCGTCGGTCTCGAGCAGGTACTCCACCCGCCGGGCGCTGCGCTCGAGCGAGGGGAACAGCCACGCGAGGGTCTGCGCGTAGGACCAGACGTGCGTGCACGTTCCCTCGCACGACCCGCCGTGGTCGAAGGACCCTTCCCACGCCGCGAACACGGGGCCCTCGCCCAGTTCGGCGCGCGGAGAGGAGAGTACGAAGCCGGTGGTCGAGCGCGCGGTGGCGACGTTCGCCCCGATGGCGTCGATCAGCACGGGGTCGAGGGAGCTGCCGTAGAGCGCCTCCACGAAGGCATCGGTGGCGCCCTCCAGCGCGGGCAGCTGTGCGTGCAGATGGCGTGCCGCGGCCCAGGCATCGGACCACAGGGTCGCGTAGTGGTTCTGCACCGTCTCGTCGATGTGCGGGTCCGCGAAGACGATGTGCCCGGCCCAGCCTCGCCGACGGTTCGGGAAGCTCCAGGCCAGCACGAACTCGAAGTCGCGGCTCTCCCCCGGTGCGAGCGTGTGCACGATGCCGAGTGACCCGGTGCGCAGCCGCGGGAGCTTCGCGAGCATCTCCTCCTCCGTCAGCGACGACGCGTCCGCCGATGATCGCGGGCGCCCCTCGGCGTCGAGCTCGGCGAAGAGCCCGCGCGGACGATCCTCGAGCGTGAGCCGCGGTTCCGCGGCCAGCAGTCCGTCATCCGTGAGGTCGTTCCAGAACAGCCGTGCCCCGTCGGGCCAATAGCTGGTGACCCACTGCGGCTTCGCCGTGGTGGCGACATCCGTGGTGGTCAGGCTCAACGTGCCATAGCCGGGGTCGTCCGCCGGGAGGTCGATCCCGAAGTCGAGCCCGCGCACGTCACCGTCGTCGCGCCATCGCACGGTCTGTGTCGCACGCATGCCCCACGGCGCCTCCGGCCCCGGCGCCGCACGACCGGCGGTGTGCGAGACGCTGCCGACGACCGTGACCGCGACCGGCGCCGTTCCGGGATTGGACACCCGGTAGCGGAGCACGGCGGCGGGTATGCCGGAGGCGTCGGCGTCGAGCGGCACCAGCGGGGTGAAGGCGTGCAGCGATACCTCCACCGGCAGCACGTCATCCATGAAGTCGACATCGACCACGGGGTACTCGCCGTGCAGCGTGGCGGCGTCGAGCCGGGGCAGGCCGGCGAGCGCATCGAAGGCGTATCCGGCATCGGCGTCGTGGCGCCCGGTGAGCCGAGCCTCGAGCACCCGGGTCACCGCGGGGCCGCCCTCGGGCGCGGCATGGATCGCGAAGAACGAGTGCGGGTTGCGGCGCCCCTTGTCGGGAAGGTTCTCCAGCTCCCAGTCGCGCAGCTCCCCGCGGGCGCCGATCGACACGGTGCCGGTGCCGATCCCGCCGAGCGGGAACGCGGTCGCCTGCGAGGTGTGCGGGATGCCGGATGCGCGCCGGTTCATGCCGACACCTCGCGCTGCTCCGCGGCGAGTTCGTGGCTGACGTCCTTCGTGCCGGCGTACAGGCGCACGTAGCGGTCGAACAGCGTGTCGTAGAGCGGGCGCAGCGCGTCGTTCGGCTCGATGCGCTGCACGACGGGGTTCCAGTCGGCGATCCGGGGCGCGGCATCCGCGGTCGTGGTCGCGGTGGCCGCGAGGAAGGCGGCGCCGTAGCTCGCCCCGATGGTCGTGGCGGGCACCTCCTGCACGAGTCCGGTGACATCCGACACGATCTGCAGCCAGAGCTGCCCCTGGGTCCCGCCGCCGACCGCGACGATCCGGCGGATGTCGGCGCCGGCCGCACGCATGGTCTCGACGTTGTGCCGCACACCGAGGGCGGTGGCCTCGAGCGCCGCACGGTACAGGTCGCCGCGGGAATGCTCGAGTGTGAGACCCGCGATGACGCCCCGCGCATCCGGATCCTGGATCGGCGTCCGCTCCCCCGCGAAGTAGGGCAGCATCAGCAGGCCCTTCGCGCCGGGGCCCGACGCGGCGGCCTCCGCGAGCAGCTGCGGGTAGTCCGCACCGGTCACCGATCTCAGCCAGGCCGTGAGCGCGCCGGAGGTGGAGAGCCCGCCCGCGAGGTTGCGGGTTCCCGCGAACGCCCCGGCGGTGGTCCACATCGACGGAGTGCGCAGGGCCTGATCGCCGTTCGTGAACACCATGAACATCGTGGTGCCGTACATCAGCATGAGGTCACCCACCTCGTGGGCGCCGACGCTCACCGCCTCGGTCCAGGCATCGATCGTTCCGGTGATCACGGGCGTGCCCACCGGGATGCCGGTGGCGGATGCCGCGTCAGCGGTGACGTACCCGGCGATGTCTCCGGCCCACGCGAGTGACGGCTGTTCGAGCTCCGCTGCGTACCGCTCCCACCACGGCTCGTGCCAGCGCGCGTCCTCGATCTCGTAGAGGGGCGTGACCTGACTCGCGGACTGGTGATCGAGCACGTAGGCACCGGTGAGCCGGTACGCCAGCCAGGAAGCGGGCATGAACAGCCGGCGGGCGCGTGCCCACGCCTCGGGTTCCTCGTCGGCGACCCAGGCGATCTTCGGCCCCGCGGCCTGCGAGGTCAGCGCGGACCCGCCGACGCGCGTGATCTCCTCGGCGCCGAGCTCGTCCGTCATCCGGACGATCTGCGCCGTGGAGCGGGTGTCGACCCCGTACAGGATGGCCGGCCGCACCGGCTCATCGTGTTCGTCGACCAGCAGCACGCATGGCCCCATGCCGCTCACGCCCACACCGACGATCTCGGCATCGGGCACCGCCTCGATGAGCTCGCGGGAGAGCGCGACGAACTCGTCCCACCAGACGGCGGCATCCATCTCGACCCAGCCGGTGCGCGGCCTGCGGACGTCGTGCGCTCGGGTCGCCGCGTGCAGGATCTCGCCGCGCGCATCGACGAGCACGCCCTTGCTGCTGGATGTGCCGATGTCCACCCCGAGGGTGCAGCGCATGGCGTCCTCCTTGAAACCCGTGCCGACGGAATCTGAAACCTGTCCGCCACTGTACGCGAAATCGATTTCATGGCGCAAGACGATGTCGCACCGTCTGCCCGGATCGCCTTCCGCCCCGCGTCCGGGACCTCTCTCAGGCGCGGAGGACGGAGGCCGACTGCACCTCGTTGCGCAGCACCACCGTGCGCGCGGGCTGGGTGTCGCCACCGATGCGCTCGAGGAGCATCCGCGCCGCCGTGACGCCCATGTGCCGCGCCGGCAGGCGGACGACGGTGACGGCGGTCGGGGAGAGCGTCGTGAACGGCAACGAGCCGATGACGGCGACACCGACCGCGGGAGGAGTGAGTCCGTGTTCCGTGAGCACCTGGATCGCCCCGACGCCGATCAGGTTGTTGCCGGCGACCACGGCATCCGGCGGCTCGGGGAGCGCCAGCAGCTCCTCCATCGCGGCGCGACCCCCGTCGACACGGAAGGTCGCGAAGCGCTCCAGCTCGTCGAGATCGAGGTCGGGCTGCGCGGCCGACAGCGCAGCACGCCACCCCGCGGCACGCTCTGCCGCCGTGTCGATGTGCTCGGGTCCTCCGATGTAGGCGATACGACGGTATCCGGCGCCGATCAGATCCTTGGTCGCGGAGGTCCCCGCGGCACGGTTGGCCATCACGACGCCGTCGATGTCGTAGGTCGTCCCGCGGTCGACGGCGACCACCGGCCGCCCGGTGGCGAGGATGCTGTCGAGGTTCGACTGCTCCTCGGCGGTGGCGATGATGACGCCGGACATGTGCTCGGCGATCGCGATGCGGAGGTAGGTCGCCTCCTTCTCGAGCTGCGCGTCGGAGTTGCACAGCACCACGGAGTACCCGGCCTCCGAGGCGACGTCCTCGACGCCTCGGGCCATCTCGGTGAAGTACGGGTTCTCGATGTCGGGGATGACGAGCGCGATGACCTCGGAGCTCTGTCGTCGCAGCGTGCGCGCGGTGCGATTGGGCGTGAAGTTCAGCTTCTCCGCCGCATCGCGGACGGCCGCGACCTTCTCCTTCGAGACGCTCGTGCCGTTGAAGACACGGGACACGGTGGCGGGAGAGACGCCCGCCAGCTCCGCGACGTCGTAGATCGTTGACATGAACCCTCGCTGCCTCTCCGGCCGCCCCGGAGGTGAAGCAACAGTATCGCGCACGACGAACATCTCTGGCGATCCGCGATGAAATCGATTACATTGGCGCCCATGACTTCTGCACCTTCAGATCTGGCATCCCTCGCAGCGTTGCGACCGGTCCAGACACGATCGATCTCTCCCGAGAACTTCGACGGATCCGCGGGGGGCGGCGGCCGGGCGACCGAGGGTACCGGTGCGTCGTGCGCCCGCGACCTCGGCCCCGGCTGGAAGATCTCACCCAGCATGGACATCAAGGCCGGCGAGACGCTCGAGCTCGCCGACATCTCGGGTTCCGGCAAGATCACGCACATCTGGATCACCACCCACACCGACAACTGGCGCACGCTGCTGCTGCGCGCGTACTGGGACGGCGCAGAGGAGCCGGCGGTCGAGGTGCCGTACGGCGACTTCTTCTGCAACGGCTGGGGCGTCTTCGCTCAGGTGAACTCGCAGACCATCGCCGCGAACCCGCACGGCGGCTTCAACTCGTACTGGCCCATGCCCTTCCGCGACGGCGCACGCCTCACGCTCGAGAACACCTCGGTCGTGGACGTGCGCGTGTACTACCAGGTCACGTACGAGATCGGCGGCGATCACACGAACGACGCCTACTTCCACGCGCAGTGGCGCCGCTCGAACCCGCTCGAAGACCTCACGCCGCACGTGATCCTCGAGGGCATCGAGGGGCAGGGGCAGTACGTGGGCACCTACATCGCGTGGGGCGTGAACTCGAACGGCTGGTGGGGCGAGGGCGAGATCAAGTTCTACCTCGACGACGACACCGATCACCCGACCATCTGCGGCACCGGCACCGAGGACTACTTCGGGGGCGCCTGGAACTTCGACATCCCCGGGCAGGGGTATACCGAATTCTCCACGCCGTATCTCGGGATGCCTCAGGTGATCAGGCCCGACGGCCTCTACGTCTCACAGCAGCGGTTCGGCATGTACCGCTGGCACCTGCTCGACCCGATCCACTTCGCCACCGGCATCCCCAAGGTTGACATCCAGGCGCTCGGGTGGCGCAGCGGATGGCGCTATCTGCCGCTGCGGGACGACATCGCCTCCACGGCGCTGTTCTACCTCGACCGGCCGACGGCACGGCGCCCGAAGACACCCACGCCCGATGACCTGGAGGTGCACCTGGGAACCGCTCCGGTTCCCGACATCGGCGCCTTCCCCGCTCGCCCTCCGCAGGACTGACGGCGAGCGGTCGGTCAGCGGAGCCAGGCGGGTGCTCGACCGCGCAGCAGGGCGCGGTCGAGCGAGAAACGCCCCGCACCGGTGAAGACGAGCGCGAGCGCCACGGCTCCCAGGACGGCGACGAACTCGTAGCCGCCGTCGCCGACCCACAGTCCCGCGGGCAGGTGCACGAGGACGAGGGCGACGAGCATGTCGATCGCGAGCAGGATGGCGACCGGACGCGTCAGGAAGCCGACGATCAGCAGGATGCCGCCGATGAGCTCGACGAACGCGACGACGGGGGCGGCGATCTCCGGCAGGGGCACCCCCATGCCCTCGAAGCTGCCGATCGTGCCGGGCAGGGTGAACTCGAAGACCTTCTGCGCGCCGTGGGCGGCGAAGATCGCACCGACCACGATGCGCAGGACGAGGAGCCCCAGCGACACGGAGGCGGAGGGGCGGGTGGTGTTCGTCATGAGGAGGTGTTCCTTCGTGGCAGGACACCGCGCGCCAGGCGCGGGGCAGGGGCGTTCCCTGACCCCACGCTAGGAAGCGGAGTTTTCCGTCTCCTGAGTGCGGTCTCGTTCGTCTCCCCTCAGACGAGCCCCTGCACCCGGAACTGCTCGGAGTGGTAGACGCTGTTGTTCCCGGTGTGCCACTGGCTCACGCTCAGGTGGAGGTCCGACAGCGTCGAACCGGGGATGATGTACCCGCCGTAGAGCTGGGCGACGTGCGAGGCATCCTCGGTCCCCCATTCCGTTCCGGACAGCAGCGTGGTCTTGGTCGCGGTGTACAGGTTGTCGGTCGGGGTGTTCAGCACCATCGCGTCGATCCGGTACGCCGGCGCGTTGAACCAGGTGAGGATCCACTTGCCGCCCAGCGGCCGCAGGCACATCTCTCCGAAACCGCCGGAGAGCACCTCGGTGACCGGCTTGCCCCACCCCCACGAGCCGTTCGCGAAGCCCCACGGCTGGTAGGCCGAGAGCGTCGTCATGCTGTTCGACGGCACCCGGTAGAGCACGATGCCCTTGTCGCGCTGGAACCCGGTGCCGTAGATGTACACATAGCCGTCGCTGCCCAGACCCCACGTGATGCACTGGAACTTTCCGCCGGCCATGTCGGCCGGGAACTGCAGTCCGGTGTGCTGCCACGTCGCGCCGCTGTCGTCGGACTTCCAGAGCTCCGTCCACCGCACCGCACCGAAGTTCGGTCCGTTGACGATCGCGTGCAGGTACATGCGGGACCCGATGGTGATGACGTCCGAAGGGATCACAGTGGTGAAGTACGCATCGTGCGGGTAGTACCAGAGCTGAGGGGCCGTGCCCTGCGTGTTCGCGCCGGCTCCGCCGCAGCCGTTGAACGTGACACCGGCGGCGAGGTTCGTCGTCGACGAGTACAGCGCCACCGGCGAGCGCCAGTTCGCACCGCCCACGCCGTCCGCCCAGGTGTCGCCGAACAGGAACAGCATCCGCCCGTCCGGCGTGCGCGCCGGGATGCCGAGGTCGGTCGCCCCGATCCCGTACTGCACCGGACTCTGGGTTCCCGCGAGGACCTTGATCCGCGACACCGTGAGTCCGGCCGCGGCGGCGGGGGCGGGCGCCGCGGTCGAGGCGAAGAGCGCCGCTCCCGCCGCTGCCACCGCGCCCTGCAGGACGCCTCGTCGAGTGATGCGGGGTCCGTGCGTGTTCTCGGTCTCCATCGACCTCTCCTCTCGGTACTGCGTGACTTTCGACCTACTTGAGACCTGCCATCTTGATGTTGCCGATGATCTGGCGCTGGAAGATGAGGAACAGGATGATCACGGGCGCCGCCGCCAGCACGGAGCCCGCCATCAGCAGCCCCAGCTCGGTCGATCGCTCGGAGCGGAACGTGGCCAGGTACTGCTGCACCACGAAGCGCTCGGGCGTCGTGATGGTCAGGATCGGCCACACGTACGAGTTCCAGTAGGCCAGGAACGAGGTGATCCCCATCACCACGAACGGCGGCTTCGACAGCGGCAGGAAGATGCGGAAGAAGATCGCGAACCGCCCGCACCCGTCGAGCATCGCCGCCTCTTCCAGGCTCGCCGGGATGTTCAGGTAGAACTGCCGGATGAAGAACACGACACCCGCGCTCGCGACACCCGGGATCACGAGCACCGCGAGGGTGTCGAGCATCGACAGGCGCGTGACCACGATGAAGCTCGTCAGCAGGATCGTCATCCCGGGGATGAACATCGTGGTGATGACGGCCACCCACAGCGTGCGCTTGAACCGGAAGTCCAGCCGGGCGAAGGCGTAGGCGGCGAGCGAGTTGACGGTGAGGCTCAGGAACGTGAACAGCACCGCTCCCCCGAAGGTCCACAGCATCGTGCGGGTGAAGGTCGGGTCGGCGAGGATCTGCGTGTAGTTCTCCCAGCGCCATACCTCCGGGAAGAACTGGAACGGTGTCTGGATGACCTCGGTCTTCGACTTGAAGCCGGCGATGAGCATCCAGGCGAGGGGGAACAGCGCGGCGATGAGGAAGATCCCGCCGGCGAGGAACTTCGCGATGATCGTCGCCCAGGATCCGGGTGTCCGCGGGAGGCGAGCACGGGCGGGCGGCTCCTTGCCGGCGAGCACGATCGTGCGGGTGGCGTCTGGGGGCATGACGGCGACCATCTCAGTCCACCAGCCTCTCGGAGTTCACGAACTTGAAGACGATGGCGGACACCGTGCCCAGCACCACGAACATCACCAGGGCGGCGGCGATCGAGTACCCGACGTTGATGTCGTTGCGGAAGTGGTTGAAGATGAACAGGTTCGGCAGGGTCGTGGAATCCAGGGGACCGCCCTGCGTCATCACGAGGGGCAGCTCGAACTGCTGGATCGCCGCCACGAAGCCGGTGATGAGCAGGTAGAGGATGATGTTCTTCATCTGCGGGAGCGTGATGTACGCGGTCTTCTGCCACCAGTTCGCCCCCTCCATCGCCGCCGCCTCGTAGTACTCCTGCGGGATGTCGACCATCGCGGCGACCATGATCAGCGAGGTCAGACCCATGCCCAGCCAGATGGCGGGCACGGCGATCGCCAGCAGCGCCCACGCGGGGTCGCCGATCCAGGCGATCGGGTCGATGCCGAAGATCTTGAGGAACCAGTTCAGCAGTCCCCCCGAATAGTCGTAGATCAGCACGAAGATGATCGACGTGATCACGGAGGAGATGATCGTCGGGATGTAGATGCTCACCTTGAGGAAGCTGGCGAACCTCCGCGAGACGCTCACCACGAGACTGGCGAACAGGAAGGCCAGCAGCAGCATCGGCGGGACCGTCATCAGCACGAAGACGAACCCGCGACCGACGGATGCCCAGAACAGCCGATCGCTGGTCACGTCGACGAAGTTCTTCCACCCCACGAACTCGGGCTCCTTGTAGAAACTCCAGTCCTGGAACGAGAGGTATCCCGCGTAGATCGCCGGCCAGATGACGAAGATGCCGAGGAGGACGATGACCGGGAGGAGGAAGAGGTAGGCCACTCGCCCGTCCCGGTACCGATATCGGTCCTCTCGTTGCTTCACCACCCGCCGCTGCGTTGCGACTGCCCTGTCGACCATCGTCGTCACCCGTTCTCTCGTTCTTCGCGGACGCACTCGCTCGGGGGCCGGCCCTGCACCGGCCCCCGATCGCGCGGCGTCAGTCCTTGGGTGCCTTGTCGGCGAGGCCCTCACGGTCGATCACGGTCTTGATCGCATCGTTGGCGGTCGCGATCGCATCGTCCACCGAGGCCGAGCCCTTCATCACGGACTCCATCGCGGTGCCGACCGCGAGCGAGACATCCCACGGGTAGCGCGGCTCCGGGATGGCCGTCGGGGCGATGTCATCCACGATCACCGACGACCACGGGGCATCGGCGGCGCCGTCGGTCGCGGCGACGGCATCCTGCACCGACTGCCGGACGGGGACCTTGGTGAACTGCGTGTCGACGAAGAACGGGACGAGGTTCTCGGCGTCACCGGCGATCGCCCAGGAGAGGAACTCCCCCGCCGCTTCGGGAGCCTTGGACTTCGCGTCGACGACCCACTTGAAGTTGCCCAGCGTGGTCGCCGAGCGTCCGTCGGCGTCGCTCGCGTTCGGGAAGGCGCCGATGCCGGTCTTGGCCAGGAGATCCGGGTAGTCCGATCCGACCTCCGACATCATCCACGAGCCCGACACCTTGAAGGCGACCTTCTCCTCGCCGTAGTCCTTGGCCTCGACGTAGGCGGCGAGGGGCTGCTTGGGCATGTAGCCCTCATCCCAGAGAGTCTTGTACTGCTCCATCAGCGACCGGTAGCCGTCGTCGTCGATGTCAGCCGAGGTCCAGTCGTCGTTCAGCGCCGTGTGACCGGCGAAGTTGAACTGCTGGCCCACCGTCGACCAGGCGAAGGTGCCGGCATCCTGCGCCGGCGAGATGCAGTACTGGCCGTCCGACAGGGTCGGCTGGATCTTGGCGCAGGCAGCGATGAGCTCGTCCCAGGACTGGGGTCCGGTCTCGGAGTCGACACCGGCGGCGTCCAGCAGATCCTTGTTCCAGAACAGCACGGCCTGGGGCTCGAGCAGCAGCGGGTAGGCGTAGTGCGTGCCGTCCACCTCGGAGACGGGCTTGGCCGCGTCGATGATCTCGCCCAGCGCGTCTTCGGGAACGATCGAGTCGAGCTCGTGCAGCTGCCCCGCCGACACCGCGTCCTGGATGCTGCCGGAGTGCGTGTAGATGTCGGGAGCCTTGCCTGCCGCCTGTGCGGCCTTCATCTTCTGATCCCAGGCATCGGCGGGCACCTCGGTGTCGACGACCTTGATCTCGTCCTGGGATTCGTTGAACTTCTTCACGATCCCGGCGTACCACTCGTTCTCGACCGGGGTGAAGGTGCGGTGCCAGAACTGGATCGTCGTGACGCCGGCTTCCCCGCCCTCGCCTTCAGCCGATTCTCCCGGTGTGCCCGAGCCGCAGGCGGCGAGCATCGTGCCGACCGTGATCGCGCCGACGGCGGCGATCGCGGCCCTTCGCGTACGAGTGCTGATTCTCATGGGTTCCTCCTCAGGAACGGACTCCTCATCGAGTCACTGCTGTGTGTTCGGCCTCCACCGAAGGACAAGCGCCCTGCTGTCGGTCTTCGGTGACCGGGTATGCGCCAGAGTAGGCGAAATCGATTTCATGCGCAAGGGATCTCTGCGGGCGTCTACCCGCCGACGCGCTCCAGATCGGCGGAGAACCAGAACACGTTGTACGGGCCCCACAGCGACAGCGTGAAGTGGATGCGGCGCCCGTCCTCCGTCACGTATCGGGGATTCAGGTACGGCGAATACAGCCCCGGATACTCGGCGCCCGACACGAGTTCGTGCGACTCGCCCCACGGTCCCCACGGCGTGATCCCCTCCCGGATGTAGGCACTCCCCGCGTCCGAGTACGTCATGACCCAGCGCTCGAGATACGTCGACCACATCACCGACAGTTCACCGATCGTGCCCGGGACGATCGTCTCGGCATCCGCCATCTCCGCACTCCACTGCGGCTCCTCCCCCTCGACCCCTGCGAAGTACGAGTAGGCGGAAGGGTCTTCCACCGCCTCCTCCGCCGCCCGCACCCGCATGAGCTGCACGCCGCCGAAACGGCCCGCGGGGATGGTCCAGAAGTAGATCCAGTCCTCCCCGCCTTCGGCGACCTGCACGGTCGCGACCTGCACGAAACCGGAGTCCCCCGGCCATTCGACATCGTCGACCCGGTCCCACGTCTCCCCGCCGTCGCGCGACGCGATGAGCGCGGCATGATTGGCATCCCAGGCGCCGGCCGCTCCCCAGAAGCGCACCGACATGTACGCCACGTAGATCGTGTCGCCGACCGTGAAGCCGTAGGTCGGGATCTTGGTGACCTCGCCTCCCGCGCCGTTCGCGTCATGATCCCCCTCGATCAGCGCCGCGGCGAGACCGGTGTCGTCCTCCACCCAGCCGTCGAACGCGATGCCGTCGCGAGGGTCGTCGTCCGTGGTCCACGCCGCGACGTTCGACCTCCAGAATCCGCCCTGGCCTCCGATGGACTCCGGGTCTCGCTCGCCGAAGGTGTCGCCGAACAGGAAGAGGGTCCTGTCGCCGACATTGACCATGGAGCCGAGATCGGTGCCGGCGACCGAGACGGCGGCCGTGTCGTTCATGGCATCGGGGCCGGTCAGCTGCGCGATCTCGGTGAGGTTCGAGACACCTTCCAGCACGAACGGCTTGTCCGGATCCGGGTCGACGCTCACGCTCGCATCGTCCGCGCAGGCGGCGAGCGCGACGACCAGGGAGAGGGCTGCCGCGACGGCGGCGGCACGGCGAGGGTTGGGGGTGACGGGTCGCATGATCCTCCTCGATCAGCAGTGGCGATGCTCTCGAACCTAGCGAAATCGATTTCAACGCACTAGGGTCTCACGCATGTCCGACTCTGCCGCCGAGCGATGGCTGCGCCCCTCCGGCGATGTCTCCGCCGAGCCCCGCTGGGGGCATCCGAACGGTCTGCAGCTCGGCATTCCGCCCATCCCCGGGCCGCGCGGACTGCTCCGCATCTTCGCCCCGTACCTCGATCATCCGCGCGAGCGTCTGGTGAACTTCATCGCAGTCGAGCCGATCCCCCGAGGGGCCGTCGAACGCGGCTACTCCGAGCTGGAGCAGAGCACGCTCGATCCGGGCGCGCAGGGCAAGCGGCTCTGGTCGGCGGATGCAGCGGAGGCCGCGGAATCCGGCATCACGGGCGCTCCGGCGCGCGGCGTGATCGCGCTCATCGACGGCGTCGAGACCCTGACCGTGTGGATCGGCGTCGAGCGGTTCGACAACGGCTCCGAGGTGCGCGTCCGGGTGCGGTTCTTCGCCGACCATCCGCACGAGGTCGAGGTCGCCGGTTTCGCCAATGCGGCATCGGCGCCGCTCGCCCACCTGGTGCTCAGCGCCACGATGGGCAACTGGGCTCGGCTGCGCTGCCTGCATCTCGTTGATCGGATCGTCACGCCTGACGAGCTGTGGCCCGGCTTCACCGGCACGGCGTTCACCACACACCGGCGCTTCGCCCTCGCCGATCTCGTCCGCGACGGCCATGCCGCGATCGTGAGCGCGACCGGCGACGAGACAGACCCCTGGTCGGTCGACTACGCGGCGGACACAGCCGGGCACTGGCGCTTCCTCGGCCGTCGCGCGGTGCAGACCTGGCGGTCCGACGATCCGCACCCACAGCTCGTGGCGTCGGTCAACGCCCGCGGGACGTACTGGGCCAGTGCCTCGGCGATCCCCGGCGGACCCGCATACGAGAACATCGAGCTCATCGAGCCGTTCCGTCAGGGAGCCGCGTTCCGCTTCTCGGTCGAAGAAGTCTGAGATCCCGCCGATGTCGGCCCGCGGACGACCCGGATCGTCGCGAGGGCCGGGCATCGGATCTGACATGCTGGAGACATGGAGACGGAGTCGCACGCAGCAGTCGGCGATACCGACGAACGGCTCGCACGAGCACGGACCACGGTCGCCGCCTCGGCGACGAAGATCAAGGACGCCCTCGGGAACATCCTCGCGCTCGCCGGTACACCCCCGCAGGCGCATCAGCCCCTCTGGCGACGGCTCGACGTCTTCACGCGGGCGGATCTCGCCGGCATCCTCACCGCCGCCGCGCAGGCCGACATCGCCCGCCATCTCCACCCGCTCGTGTCCCTGCACGACCGCCTCACCGATGCTCGCTGGGCCATCACGACGGCCCCCGGGGCGTCGGCACCCGACGCCCTCGCGGGGCACGTGCGCGGCAGCACCACGACGACCACGATCGCCTCGATCGAACTCCTCGCCGAGGTCTTCACCACCGTCGCCCGCTCGCTCGAGTCCCTCGACACCCGGCTGACCGCGCAGACCGTGTTCAGCGCCCCGATCCCGATCTCGGTGCCCGCCTACATCCGGGAACTCGAGGCGAGCACCGCCCGCGTCTCCACCCGCCCGGACGCCGCCTGGACCTGGGAAGCGCACCTCGACGCGGGCGATCCTCGCTGACGCGACTCGCGTCTTCGGACGACCGCACGATCACGCGACCGCGGGCGGCTCAGCCGACGCGCGCGTCTTCCTCTGCCGTGACGGCGATGTGCTCCTGCAGCCGGACGAACACGGCATCCAGACGCTGCCGGCCCTCGTCGTCGAGCCTCGGCAGTGGGGCACGGCAATCCCCGAGCGGGACGCAGTTCTTCCCGCCGAGGTACTTGGCGGCACCGAACACCCCGACCTCGACCATGCCCTCGACCGTGTCGTTGATGCGCACCTGCACCGCACGCGTACCCGCGAGGTCACCCCGCGCGAACCGCCGCCGCAGCGAGAGGAACAGGTCGATCTGCAGGCTGACGGTGGTGCCGATCGCTCCGCGCGCGCCGATCGAGAGCGCCGGGAGGTAGAACTCGTCGAACCCGTTGATCAGGGTCACCTCGGGATACCGGCGGAGGACGCGCTCCGCGCCGTAGAGGTTGCGCGAGGTGTGCTTCACGCCGATCACCCGAGGCAGCGCGAGCAGCTCCTCGAACCCGCCCTCCGAGATGTCGCGACCGGTGAACTGCGGGATGTTGTAGAGCACGAACGGCAGGTCGACCGCATCGATCACGGAGCGGAAGTGGCGCACGACATCGGACGTCGCATAGCCGTAGTACAGCGGCGGGATCATCGAGATCGCCGAGACACCGGCATCCTTCGCCGCGGCGGCGATGCGGATCGCCTCACCGGTCGACATCGCGCCGACGTGCGACACGACGGGCACCCGACCGGACGCCGCGACCACCGCGGTCTCCGCGACGGCGATGCGCTCGGCCTCCGACAGCAGCACGCCCTCCCCCGACGAGCCGCAGACGTACAGCCCCTCGACCCCGCGGCGGACGTCGCTGTCGAGCAGGGTCGCGAGCGCGTCGTGGTCGACGGATTCATCACCGCGCATCGGGGTGACGGCCGCCGTGAACAGGCGGTCGCCGAGCAGGTCGGTCACCATGCGGTCCACCCGCCGTCCACCACGAGGTTGGAGCCGGTCATGTAGGTCGACGCCTCGGAGGCGAGGAACAGCAGCGCGCCGTTGTACTCGTCGGCTTCCGCCATGCGTCCGATCGGCATCCGCTCGATGTAGTTCGCCTGGAACTTCGCATCCTGCGTGTCGCGACGCACACCGGAGGGGGTGAGCGTGTTCACCCGGATGCCGGCACGACCCCAGTACGTGGCGCAGTAGCGCGTCAGGTTGTACAGGCCCGACTTCGCCGCCGAGTAGGCGACCGGCTTGATGAACGGGATGCCGGTGTCCTCGGCCTTGTACGCGTAGATGTCCTGCACGGGCGAGACCATGCCGTAGATCGAGCCCACGTTCACGATCGAGCCGCCCACGCCGGCATCCCGCATGCGGCGCCCCGCGGCCTGCGTGACGAGGAAGGTGCCGACGAGGTTGGTGTCGACGACCTCGCGGAACACCTCGACCGGGAACTCCTCGAACGGACCCGACACCTCGGGCGGGGCGCTGGGCTGCGTGTCGATCCCGGCGTTGTTGACGACGACGGTGGGCACGCCCCAGGTCGCGAGGACCCGGTCGAAGCCGGCATCCACGCTCGCCTGATCGGTGATGTCCATCGCGAGCGCGAGCAGTCTCCCCTCCGGGTCGTCGAGGCCGAGCCGGGCGGCGGGGTCGGGAACCTCGCGGCGGGAGGTGACGGCGACGCGGGCCCCGCGTGCGTGCAGCGAGCGGACGAACTCCGCCCCGATCTGGCCGAAGCCGCCGGTGACGACGACCACCTTGTCCCGCACGGAGAAGAGCGGGTCGAGACCTTCAGACATGTGTGAGTACTCCAGATTGCAGGGCGTTCAGCCCTTGACGGATCCTGCGGTGAGGCCGGAGACGATGCCCCGCTGCGCCCACAGGAAGAAGATGATCGCCGGCAGTGCGAACAGCAGCGCGCAGAACATCACGACGTTCATGGGCGTGTAGAACTGACCCAGGAACGACGACAGTCCGACGGAGGCCGGCCACAGCTCGGACGACGAGATGAAGGTGTTCGCGAACATGAACTCGTTCCAGCCGTCGAAGAACGCGATGACCGCGGCGGCAGCGATGCTCGGCATGATCAGCGGCAGCACGATCGTGGTGAGGATGCGCAGCCGGGAGCAGCCGTCGATGCGCGCCGACTCCTCGATCTCATAGGGGATCTTGTCGATCCCGCTCTTGATGATGAACATCGCCACCGGCATCACGAACGCGGTGTCGGCGAGGACCAGACCCCAGTGGCTGTTCAGCAGACCGGCGCCCGCGAAGATCGCGTACAGCGGCACGATGATGAGCGCCTCGGGCAGCATCTGGGTGCTGAAGAAGAGGAAGCCGGCGACCCCACGGCCGTGGAACCGGTAGCGGCTGAGCGCGTAGGCGGCCATGGTCGCGAGCACCAGGCTGAGGATCGTGGTGCCCGCCGCGATCACGAACGAGTTGCCGAGCCAGCGGAAGATCGGGATGTCGGAGAGGAAGCCGCCCCACTGCCCGATGTTCTGGAACTCCGGGATCAGGGGCTGCCCGTCGCGGTACAGCGACGCCTCGGTGCCGAGCGAGGTGCCCAGCATCCAGTAGACGGGGAACCCGGCGAACACCACGAGCAGCGTGATGAGCACGGCCTTGCCGAGACTGCCGAACCGGGCGCCGACGCCTCGGCGACGCGGGAGATCAGTGGGGATGCGCACGGTGGTCATCGCTGGCTCTCCTGACGTTCCTGGATCTGCTCGACGATGAAGTACACGACGGTGACCAGCAGCGACAGCACCAGTCCGAGGGCGCCGATCGCGGCGGCACGGCCGAGGTTCTGGTCCTGGAAGGCCGTGCGGTAGACGTTCACGACCAGCGTGTTGGTGACGTCGAGCGGACCGCCGCCGGTGATGAGGAAGATGATCTCGAAGCGACGGATCGACCAGATCGTCATGAGCAGGGTGATCACGCGCAGCGTGGGCATGAGGTGCGGCAGCGTGACCGCGAGGAAGGACTGGAACCGCGTGGCGCCGTCGACCCAGGTCGCCTCGCGCAACTCCTGGGGCACGCTCTGCAGCGCGCTCAGCATCACCAGCATCACGAGCGGGGTGAGTTTCCAGACCGTGGCGAGCGTCACCGCGAAGAGTCCGTACTGCGGGTCGACCAGCCATCCGTGCTGGCCCATGCCGAGCGCCGATGTGGTGCGGTTGAGGATGCCCTGCTCGTTGTTGTAGATCCACACGAAGATGAGGGCGGCGGCCACGGTGGGCACGGCCCACGGGATGGTGGCGATCGCGCGGATGATGCCCCGCCCCTTGAAGGCGGTGTTCAGCAGCAGCGCACCCGCCGTGCCGATGCCGACGGAGAACAGCACCGTGAAGAGCGTGTACAGCAGGGTCGTGACGACCGAGGTCCAGAACTTGTCGCTCGCGAGCAGGTACTCGTAGTTCTCGGCGCCGACCGGCCGGCCACCCGCGGGGTTGACGAGCTTGGTCGCGGTGAACGACAGCATCAGGCCGCGGATCAGCGGGAAGACCGTGAAGATCGCGAGATACACGACCGCCGGGAAGAGGAAGAGGTAGGCGCCGTTGCGCTCGACGAAGCGCCCGACGGCTCCACTGCCGCGTGGCCGCTTCGGCGGGGCAGCGCGAGGCGTCGAACGGGGCGCCTCGAGGGTGCGGGTGGCCATGCGGAGGTCCTTTCAGAGGGGGCGACGCGGTGAGCGACGGGGTGAGCGAGGCGTGAGGGGCGGGATGGGGATCCCGCCCCTCGGGAGCTCAGCCGAGTTCGGCCTCGAGCGCCTTCTGCACTTCGCCGAGCTTGGTCTCGACGTCGCCGCCGTTGACGCGCAGGTCCTCGACCGCGGTCAGCACCTCGCGCCAGATCGGCTTGCTCTCGGTCTCGAAGCCCTCGACCAGCGTCGATTTCGAGGTCTTCGCGGCCTCGAGGAACTGCGTGGCCCAGGGGTTCGCCGCCAGGAACTCGGCATCGGGCTCGACGTCGGTGGCCATGGCGGAGGCACCGAGACCGGCGCGGATCGCGGTCTGGCCCTCATCGCCGAGGATCCACCGCACGAAGTCCTTCGCGGCCTCGACGTTGTCGCTGTTCGCATTGACCGCGATGATGAGCTGCGAGTTCGATCCGGCGTTGGCGAGCGGCAGCGGTGCCGCGCCCATGTTCTCGCCGGTGATGACGTTGTCGGGGTTGCTGGTGATGGTCGTCGCGACGCCCGAGTTCTCGAACAGCATGCCGACCTGGCCCTGACCGAACTTGGCGCGGAAGGTCGACGCGTCGTCGCCGATCGGCGCGACACCCGACTCGAAGGTCTCCAGGAACGCCTCGACGGCCTCGACGTTCTCGGCCTTGTCGATCGTGAGCGCCTCGCCGTCGCTGAGCTCGCCGCCGAAGCCGTAGATCCAGTTGGCCATCTCGAGCGTCCAGCCGTCGATCTCCGCGGTCTGATGACGACCGGCCCAGCCGGCGATGCCGAGCTCGGCCTGGATGGTCTCGGCCGTGGTGAGGAACTCCTCGAACGTGGTCGGGACCTCGAGGTCGAGCTGGGCGAAGACGTCCTTGTTGTAGATCACCGTGTTGTAGGTCGGGCGCTCCCAGTTGAAGCCGTACTGACCGTCCTGGAAGAAGCCGGCCTCGTTCGTGGCGTTGAGGCTGTCGCCGAGTTCGTCGGCGATGTCGTCGAGCGGCTCCAGCACGCCGGCGTCGACGAGCGACGCGAACTGGCTGTCCTGCAGGACCATGACGTCGGGTCCGCCGCCGGCGCCGAGTTCGGTGCTGAGCTTGTCGGCGTAGTTCGCGAACGGGATCTCGACCTTGGTCAGCTCGATGTCGTCGTTCGGGCCGGTGTAGCCCTTCACGGCATCCCAGATGATCGGGCCCTTGCCGTCTTCGAGGAACTGCCAGTTGGAGAACGTGAGCTCTCCGCCGGCAGCGGCCCCGGCGTCTCCGGAGTCGCTCCCCGCGGAGCATCCGGCGAGGGCGATCGCGGAGACGGCGGCGATGCCGACGACCCTCAGCGCACGGGTACGGCGGGATGGGTGTGCATGGATCAACTTCACTGTTCACTCCTTTGGGCAGCAAGCCTTCTGCGACGATGCGGTCGGTTCTTCACGAGGGATGCGTGAAACCGATTTCGCAACCGTAGCCCGCCTGTTTGCGCGGAGTCAAGAGAAAATGGTTACGTAATTATTTTGTGACGATGAAACCCTTGGCGCGGACGTATCCGCCCCCTCGACGCGCGCACGAAGAAAGGCGCGGAGCAGGCTCAGGGCCTGCTCCGCGCCTCGTCGGAAGGAGAATGCGTCAGCGGTTCGCGGCGACCACCTGCGCCACCGCGGCGCGCTCGGCGTCGGTCGGCTCGGCGATCGCCATGCGGCAGTACGCATCGACCACGTCGAGCACACGGTACGCCTCCTTCATGCGGGCCATGTCCCCGCCGATCAGCGACACCACGTCGTCCACGGCCGTCTGCGCGGCGGCGATCGCCGACGCATCGCCCGAGCGGCCGGCATCCGCCAGCGCACGGAAGGGCTTCGGGGTCACCGAGGAGACCCCCGACACGACGCCCTGCGCGCCCGCGTCGACCGCGGCGATGAGGTCGCGGTCGGCACCCGTGTACAGGTCGAAGTCGGCCGGGACGGCGGCACGGTACGCCGCGATCTCGTCGAGCGACAGCTCGCTGAGCTTGGCTCCCACCACGTTCGGCAGAGCGGACAGCCGCACCAGGAGCTCGGGCGAGACCGTGTTGCCGCTGCGCGCCGGGTAGATGTACACGTACAGACGCCCGTCGCCCACGGCATCCGACACCGCCTGGAAGTAGTCGA
The DNA here is from genome assembly GCF_055361165.1 of Microbacterium sp. TW_SC_2. Taxonomy (NCBI): domain Bacteria; kingdom Bacillati; phylum Actinomycetota; class Actinomycetes; order Micrococcales; family Microbacteriaceae; genus Microbacterium; species Microbacterium sp. TW_SC_2. The sequence continues at coordinate 3,079,872 of NZ_CM143952.1, forward strand.
AGATCGCGTCCTCGGTCGACTTCAGGTAGTACGGGGTGAGGGCGGCGAACTCGGTCGCGCCGAGCCCCTTCGCGATCTCCACGAGCCGCACGGCCTCGAACGTGCTCGGCTGGCCGACGTGCACGATCACGCGCATGCGGTCGGCGAGCTCGTCGATCGCCGCACCCACGAGTGCGGTGAACTCGGCCACGTCGACGGCGGGGAACTCGCCCGTGGTGCCGAGGATGAAGGCACCCTCGTTGCCCGACTGTCCGACGAAGCGGAAGATCGCCCGCGAGCCCTCGAGGTCGAGGCTCCCGTCGCGGTGGAACGCGGTGGGGACGGCGGTCAGGATGTCGTAACGGGTCACTTCTCGTTCTCCTTGGAGTTCTTGCGCTGGTCCCGGCGCGCCCTGCGGGTCGCGCGGGCTGAGGTGTCGACGTTGCGCACCGTCGAGGTGAGCAGATCGGGGTTCGCGGCGAGCTCGTCGTGCGCCTTCTCGATCTGCGCGAGGCTGTCCTCGCGCAGGATCGAGTCGGCCAGCGACGTCCGCTCGGCGCGGGGCTTGCGGGCCGCGCGGATCGCCGGCATCACGATCGACAGCACGGCGAGGGCCAGCAGGATCAGCGCGATGGGGCTGACGACCTCGAAGAACGGACGCGTCGGGAGGATCGCCAGCGTACGGGCGAGATTCTCCTCCGCGAGCGGGCCGAGGAGCAGGCCGAGCACGACCGGACCGGCCGGCACCTGCAGACGCTTGAGCAGCACCCCGACGACACCGAACACCAGCATCGTGACGACGGTGGAGAGGCTGTTCGAGGTGGCATAGGTGCCGATGATGCAGAAGATCAGGATGCCGCTCCACAGGTACGGCTGCGGCACGTCGAGCAGCTTGACCATGCCCTTCATGCGGATCAGGCTCAGCACGAGCGACAGGATCGTCGCGACCAGCATGATGCCGACGATCGAGACCACCAGGTCCGGCCGGTTCGTGAACAGCGTCGGGCCGGGGGTGATGCCCCAGATGATCATCGAGCCGATCATGACCGCCATGACCGAGTCGCCGGGGATGCCCAGCGCCATGGTCGTCGTGAGCGATCCGCCGAGCGTGGCGCTGGAGGCCGTGTCCGAGGCCGCGACGCCCTCGATCGACCCCTTGCCGAACATCTCCGGGTGCTTCGACACCTTTCGTGCCCGCTCCCATCCGATGAGACCGGCGATGTCGCCGCCGGCCGCGGGGATGAGTCCGACGCCGAGTCCGACGGCACCGCCGACCGCGGTGGCGCGGCCGCTCTGCTTCAGCTCCGCCCGGTTCGGCCACCAGCGGCCGAGGCTCGAGATGGGCCGCACGTGCGACTTCCGGTGCGTGAGCAGCTGGTCGAACAGCTCGGCGATGCCGAACAGGCCGATGATCACGGCGATGAAGTTGACACCTTCGACGAGTTCGAGCACGCCGAATGTGAAGCGCTGATCGGCGGTCGCGGCGTAGGTGCCGACCGTGCCGAGCATGAGGCCGAAGAGTCCGGCGAGGATGCCCTTGAGCATCGACTTCGACGAGATGCCGATCATGATCGAGATGCCGAAGACGACGAGGGCGAACAGCTCGGGCGACTTGAAGTAGTCGCGGGCGAAGCTGGCGATCGGCACGGCGGCGACCGCGAAGAGCACGAGCGAGGCCAGGATGCCGACGGCCGACACGATCGCGGAGATCGTCAGGGCGAGGCCGGCCCGCCCCTGCTTCGCCATCGGATAGCCGTCGAGAGTGGTGGCGATCGAGGCCGGCGTTCCCGGGGTGTTGATCAGGATCGAGGGCACCCGATCGCCGAAGTTGGCGGCGACGTAGATGGTCAGCAGGACCGCGAGCCCCTGGACCGGTTCGAGCGTCAGGGTGAAGCCGGCCGCGAGGGCGACGGCCATGGTGGCGGTGATGCCGGGGAAGGCGCCCACCATGAAGCCGAGCAGGAGGCCGACCAGCATGTAGAGCAGGATCGAGATGTCGAGGAGCGAGTTCAGCCCCTCCATGAGCGCGTTCACAGGGGAATCCTCAGGAGCATCCCGAACACGACGTAGACGAACGCCGTGACGGAGGCGGAGTAGATGATCAGGCTCAGCCAGCGGCGGTGGCCGTAGACGAGCATGAGGGATGCCATCAGCACGGCGCACGCGACGGGGAAGACCTCGATGCGGTAGCCGAACAGGATGAGGCTGCCCAGAGACCACACGGCGATGAAGACGCAGGCGATCACGAGCGTGGCGATGACGCGGAGGACGCCTCCGGGCTGGATGCGCTCGAGGTCTTCGCGGCCGGGCGCCGGTCGGGTGAGGGCGAGCGCGAGGATGGCGAGGGAGATGACGACCGCGGTGACGGCGATCACCAGCGGCCAGAACCGGGCGTCGATCTGGCCCGGGGCGGCCTCGCGGCGCAGGGGGATCTGCGTGGCGAGGAAGAGGTAGCCGGTCGTGAAGGCGAGGGCCACGACGCCGAACGCGATTTCGATGCCGCGCGATGCGGGGGCGGCCTGGTGGCCGTCGGTCTCGACGACGCCGTCTGCTGCGGAGGTCGACATGATGCTCCTTCCGTGTCCTGAGAGGGGGGGGAAAGCGCTGCGGGGCCGGTGATGAGCCCGGCCCCGCGGCGTTCTCGACCGGGCCTGCTCAGCCCAGGAGGTCCTGGAACAGGGTGAACTGCTCGTCGACGAAGGTGGTCCACTCGGCGGAGTCGCGGTACACGACCAGGTTGCCGGCGTCCTCCTGGAACTGCTGGTACGTGTCGGACTCGACGGCTTCCTCGACGGCGCTCTCGAGAGCCGCCTTCACGTCGTCGGGCAGACCCTTCGGGGCGTAGATCCCGCCCCAGCCGCCGAAGACGACGTCATCGCCGATGGCTTCTTCCACGGTCGGCACGTCTTCCGCGTCGGGGTGGCGCTCGTCGTTCATGACCGCGAGGATGCGCACGGCCTCGCCCTGCGCGAGCGCTTCGCCGAGGCCGGAGACGGCGGCGACGGTCTCGCCGGAGGCGGCCGCGGCGACCGCGGTCGCACCGCCGTCGTAGGGCACCGGGGTGAAGGCGGCGTCGGTGGCGTCGCCGAGGCCGATGGTCGCGGCCTCCCAGATCGAGCCCGCGCCGGAGTTGGCGACCGTCACGGCACCGGACTCGGCCTGGGCGACCAGGTCTTCGAGGCTCTCGATACCGCTGTTCGCGCCGACCGTGATGACGCCGGGGGCCAGCATGATCTGACCGAGCAGATCGAAGTTCTCCGGGAGCACGTTCGCGCCCTGCGTGGTGTTGAGCATCGCGATCTCGACCGGCGCGAAGCCGATGACGTAGCCGTCGGGGTCCTGCGCGCCGACGTACTCCATCGCGAGGGCGCCGGCGGCACCGGGCATGTTCTCGGGGATGATGCTGACGCCGAGGATCTTCTCGAGCTCGGAGGCGAGGGCACGCGACGAGAGGTCGGAGCCGCCACCGGGGTTGGCCTGGATGATGAGGCGGATGTCGCTCTCGGGGAACGTCGACGCGGCTTCCTCGTTCTCCTCGACCTTGGTGCAGGCCGAGAGGACGAGTGCGGTGGCTGCGAGGGCGGCGATCGCGGCGGCCGCCCGGGTGATGCGCTTGCGGGGCATCTTTGCTCCTCTACGTGGGTCGACCGTGTTGTCGACGCCTTGAGGCTAGCAGTGTTGACTGTTAACAGTCAACACTTGCGCGCATCGCCCCGCCTGTCGCACGATGCGCGCGCGGACAGGAGGGGATGCAGTCACCGCGGCGCGGTGATCTCGCTGAGCATCCGGTCGCGGGCACCGTCGAGGTGCGAGGCCAGCACGCCCGCGGCCTCCTCGGCCGTTCCGGTGCGCATCACGTCAAGAAGCCTGCGGTGATCGTCGGACGACTCGTGCAGATCGTCGTCGTGGTTGATCGTGACGTCGAGGAGCGCGGTGAAGGTGGGGAGGTACTGGTTCCACGCCCCCTCGAGCCGCGGGTGATCCGCCAGGGCGTAGATCTGCGAATGGAACTCGAGGTCCGCGGTCACGAACGCGGCATGATCGCCGTCGTCCGCCGCGCTCCCCATCCGCGCGACCGCCGCAGCCATCGGCGCCCAGCGCGCGTCGTCCTCGACGCGCATGGCGCGGGACAGGGCGAGCTGCTCGAGCGCCCCGCGCAGACTGTAGAGCTGCTCGACGTCATCCGGCGACAGGCCGACGATGTAGACGCCCCGGGGGCGCTGCACCTCGACCAGCTTCTCGAAGCTCAGTTGCGTGAGGGCATCGCGGATCGGGCCGCGGCTCACGGCGAACTCCTCGGCCAGCGCTTCCTCGGTGATGCGCGCACCCGGCGCGAGCTCGCCGCGCACGATGCGCTGCCTCAGCACTCGGGCCACCTGGGCACCGAGGGACTCTCCACGCTTCACGCTCTGCGTCACGGTGACCTCCTGTTAACAGTTGACAGGATACACACCGCGGTGGATCTCAGTCCCCGCGCGGCCTCCACAGCACGACCTCGGTCGCGCGGCGGAGGCGTCGCCCGCTCGGCATCGGCACGACGCCGGAGGATCCCGCGGCGAACACGCGCACCCCGGGACGGTTCTCCCGCTCCGCGCGGACAGCGGCCTCGAGTTCGGCGACGCGTGCGCGCAGCGCCCGGTTCTCGTCCTCGAGATCGAGGACCCGGGCGATCGCGGGCAGGCTGACCCCCGCGGCCGACAGCTGAGCGACCTCGCGCAGCTGTTCGATGTCGCGGGGCGAATAGCGACGAGAGCCGCCGGTCGTGCGCCCGGGCACGACCAGGCCGATGCGGTCGTACTGCCGCAGGGTCTGCGGATGCATGCCGGCGAGCTCGGCCGCCGCGGCGATCGCGAACATCGGAGAATCGGCGTTCATGCGCGATCTCCCTCGGCCCCCGAACGACCACCGTCGGCCCCCGGGCGTCCGGGAACCGACGGCGTGCCGGTGGCGTTCATCAGCGACGCGCCTTCGCCATGAGCTCGGCGCGGGGGTTCTCGGCGGGCTCGAGCGACTGGAACTTCTCGAGCGCCTCCCGCGCGGCGTCGTCGAGGTGCGAGGGCACCGCGACCTGGAGCTCGGCGAGCAGGTCGCCGGTCCCCTTGGCGGTCACGACGCCGCGCCCCTTGACCCGCAGCACCCGCCCGGAGGGGGTGCCGGGGGCGACGCGCAGCTTGACGGTGTCGCCGCTGAGCGTCGGCACCTCGATCGTGGCGCCGAGCGTGGCCTCGGTGAAGGTCACGGGAACGGTCAGCCGCAGGTTGAGCCCGTCACGGGTGAAGACCGGATGCGGGCGCACCGTGATCTGCACCACGATGTCCCCCCGGTCTCCCCCGTCCGGAGACGGACGCCCGCGACCGCGCAGACGGATCTTCTGGCCGTCGGCCACGCCCGCGGGGATCTTCACCTTGAACGGCTTGCCGTCGTCGCCCTGCAGCGTGATCGTCTCACCCTGCACCGCGGTGACGAAGTCGAGCGTGGTGCGCGCCGTGACATCGGCTCCGCGCTGCGGACCGCCGTAGCCGCGGAAGCCACCCGACGTCTGCCCGAAACGGCCGGAGCCGAAGGCACCGCCCTGCCCCTGGTTGAACATCGCGAAGATGTCCTCGAAGTCGGCCGACTGCCCGCCCCGGCTCTGGCCGTAGCGGCTGAAGACGTCTTCGAACCCGCCCGAGCCCGAGCCACCCGCCGTGAAGCGGGCGCCCGAGCCCATGGCGCGGATCTCGTCGTACTCCTTGCGCTGCTCGGCATCGTTGAGCACCGAGTAGGCCTCGCTGATCTCCTTGAAGGTCGCCTCGGCCGCGGCATCCCCCGGGTTCGAATCCGGGTGGTACTTGCGGGCGAGCTTGCGATAGGTCTTCTTCAGCTCGGCGGGAGTGACATCCTTCGAGACCCCGAGGGTCTTGTAGAAGTCCTTGTCGAACCAGTCCTGGCTAGCCACTGATCACCTGCCTACGCGGCCGGAACAGCGACGACGACCTTCGCGGGGCGGAGCTCGACGTCGCCCAGGCGGTAACCCACCTCGACGACCTCGAGGATCGTCGCCTTCTCCGCGCCGGGAGTCGGCTGCTGGAAGATCGCCTCGTGGCGCTGAGGGTCGAAGTCCTCGCCCGCCGCGCCGTACGAGACGACGCCGAGGCGCTCCACGACGGCGCGCACCTTGACGGCGATCGCCGCGAACGGCGTGCCGTCGACGAGGTCGCCGTGCTGGGCGGCACGGTCGAAGTCGTCGAGCACCGGGATGAGGCCCTTCACGGCCTCGCCCTTCGCCCGCTCGATCTCGATCTGGCGCTGCTCCTCGGTGCGGCGACGGTAGTTCGCGTACTCGGCCTGGAGGCGCTTGAGGTCGTTCAGCAGCGTCGACTCGAGGTCGGCGAGCACGGCGTCCTCCGCCGCGGCCTCGCCGGTCTGCGTCGCGCCGAGGATGTCGTCGACCGTGAGGTCTTCGGCGCCCTCGTCGGGCATCTCGTCAGAGCCCTCGGCCGCTGCGGCCTCGGTGGAATCCGGGTTCTGCGGCGCGGGGCCGGATGCCTGAGCATCCGACCCCTCGCTGCGTCCTTCGTCAGGCTCAGGAACCGAATCTTGGCTGTCGAAGTTCTTGTCCGTCATGGTTACTTCTTCTCGTCCTCGTCGTCCACGACCTCGGCGTCGATGACATCCTCATCCGAGGAGGTCTCGTCGGCCGCGGGCGCTTCGCCGTCGGTCGTCGGTGCGCCGGCCGCGGCATCCGCCTGCGACTGCGCGTAGATCGCTTCGCCGAGCTTGCCCTGCGACTCGTTCAGCTTGTCGAACGCGGTCTTCACGGCCTCGTCGTCGTCTCCGGCGAGGGCCGTCTTGAGGGCGTCCACGTCGGCCTGGACCGATTCCTTGACGTCGGCGGGGAGCTTCTCCTCGTTGTCCTTGATCAGCTTGTCGATCGAGTAGGCGAGGGTCTCGGCCTGGTTGCGGACCTCGGCGGCCTCACGGCGCTTCTTGTCCTCGGCCGCGTTCTCCTCGGCCTCGCGCACCATGCGCTCGATGTCGTCCTTCGACAGCGACGAGCCGCCGGTGATCGTCATCGACTGCTCCTTGCCGGTGCCCTTGTCCTTGGCGGACACGTGCACGATGCCGTTGGCGTCGATGTCGAAGGTCACCTCGACCTGCGGGATGCCCCGCGGCGCCGGGGCGATGCCGGTGAGCTCGAAGGTGCCGAGCGGCTTGTTGTCGCGGGTGAACTCGCGCTCGCCCTGGAAGACCTGGATCGCGACGGACGGCTGGTTGTCGTCGGCCGTGGTGAAGGTCTCGCTGCGCTTGGTCGGGATCGCGGTGTTGCGGTCGATGAGCTTGGTCATCATGCCGCCCTTGGTCTCGATACCCAGGCTCAGCGGGGTGACGTCGATCAGCAGGACGTCCTTGCGCTCGCCCTTCAGCACGCCGGCCTGGAGAGCGGCGCCGACGGCGACGACCTCATCCGGGTTGACGCCCTTGTTGGCTTCCTTGCCGGTCTCGCGCTTGACGAGCTCGGCGACGGCGGGCATACGGGTCGATCCGCCGACCAGGACGATGTGGTCGATCTCGGACACCTTGATGCCGGCCTCGCGGATGACGTCCTCGAACGGCTTCTTGGTGCGGTCGAGCAGGTCCTTCGTGAGGTCCTCGAACTTGGCGCGGGTGATGGTCTCGCTGAGCGAGACGGGGCCCGAGTCGGTGAGCGACAGGTACGGCAGGTTGATGCTCGTGCTGGTCGAGCTCGAGAGCTCCTTCTTCGCCTGCTCCGCGGCCTCCTTGAGGCGCTGGAGGGCGATCTTGTCGCCCGAGACGTCGACACCGGTCGTGGACTTGAACTGCGAGATCAGGTAGTCGACGACGCGCTGGTCCCAGTCGTCGCCGCCGAGGCGGTTGTCACCCGCGGTGGCGCGCACCTGGATCGTGGAGAAGTCGTCGTCCTTGCCCACCTCGAGGAGGGAGACGTCGAACGTGCCGCCACCCAGGTCGAAGACCAGGATGAGCTCGTCTTCCTTGCCCTTGTCGAGGCCGTAGGCGAGAGCCGCGGCGGTGGGCTCGTTGATGATGCGGAGCACGTTGAGACCCGAGATCTCGCCGGCCTCCTTGGTGGCCTGACGCTCGGCGTCGTTGAAGTACGCAGGGACCGTGATGACCGCGTCGGTCACGGTGTCGCCCAGGTACGACTCGGCGTCGCGCTTGAGCTTCATGAGGATGCGCGCGGAGATCTCCTGCGGCGTCCACTTCTTGCCGTCGACGTCGAACGACCAGTCGGTGCCGATGTGGCGCTTGACCGAGGCGATGGTGCGGTCGACGTTCGTGACGGCCTGGCGCTTCGCGGTCTCACCGACGAGCACCTCGCCGTCCTTGGTGAAGGCGACCACCGACGGGGTGGTGCGGAAGCCCTCGGCATTGGCGATGACCTTCGGCTCGCCGCCCTCGAGGACACTGACGACGGAGTTCGTCGTACCGAGGTCGATTCCAACAGCACGTGCCATGTGATTCTCCTTTTTTACGGACGTTGAGTGGTTCGGAAGTCTGCAGCGATCAGAAACCTGAGTCGCGATGACTCAAGGATACGCGCAGCCCCCGACGCTGTCAAAGTGAACTTGATATGAATCGGCTCAACTTTGCCTACGCGCATCCGCCGAGGTGGGCGCGCCCCGTGTCATGGCGCGAAATCTGCTCGCCCCGACCGCGTCGCTCTGGCTACCCTGAGCGCGGGGATGCCGCTCGATCTGGGGAGGTCACGAGATGGTGCTGCAACACGAGGACGCTTCGCCGCGCCCGCGAAAGGTTCTGACGTGGGTGCTCGCGGGCACGATCGTCGCGCTCACGGTCGCGCTGGCCGCGGTCGGCGGGGCCATCGCCTCGAAGGGCGCGGCCCCGGCCACTGCGGAGACGGCCGGGACGGACACGCCCCCTCCCGAGAAACCCTTTCCCGCGGACGAACCGCCGGCATCCGCCGGTGGCGGCCCCTGCATCGCGGTCACGGTGCTGTCGTCATTCGAGAACGCGGAGCTGGCCACCGCACTCGCCGCGGGATACAACGCCGTCCCCCGCGACGTCGGCGGCCGATGCGTGACGGTCACGGCCTCGAAGGAGAAGTCGGGCGTCGCGGCGTCGCACGCCGCCGCAGGCTTCGCCGACCTCGGCGCCGATCAACGCCCGACGGTGTGGATGCCGGATGCCTCGTCGTGGCTCTCGGTGGCGCGGAACGAGGGAGCCGACATCGTGCCGAGCGACCACACCGGCGCCGGCTCATCCTCCATCGTGGTGGCGATGCCGGAGCATCTCGCGGAGGCCATCGGCTGGGATGAAGCCGCTCCCCGCTGGACGGACGTGTTCGCGGCCGCCGTCGACGACACCGTCTGGGCCGGACTCGGTCATCCGGAATGGGGCCCGTTCAAGCTCGGGAAGACCAGCCCCTTGGTCGCGACGTCGGGCGAAGCGGCTCTCCTGTCATCGTTCGGTGCGGCCGGGGAGGGCATCGGCACCACCACGTCCTCCGACCTCGCCGATCTCGCGATCGCCGCGGAGGTGCGCCAGCATGAGCTCGCGACCAGCCACTACATGGCGACTCCCGAGCACTTCCTGTGGCACGCACGTGACGCGGAGGCGAAGGGCTCCGCGGCCGACTTCCTGTCGGCGGTGATCGTCGACGAGAAATCCGTATGGGACTACAACCGGGGCATCGTGAGTCGTGACGGCGTGACGCGCGTCCAGGGCGATCCCCCGAAAGAGCCGCTGATCCCGATCGCCCCGTCGGACGGCTCCTACGCGGCCGACCTCCCTGCCGTCACACTCGACGGAGACTGGGTGGACGAGGCCGAGCGCGCCGGATCCCAGGACTTCCTGCGTTTCCTGGGCACAGCGGAGGGCCAGCAGATCGTGCGGGACGCGGGCTACCGAGACCTGCACGGAGACCTGAGCGACGCGGTGCGCGACGTCGGTCGGCTCCCGCAGGAGCAGACGACGGTGATCCCCTTCCCCGACCAGAAGACGATCGGAGACGTCCATGCGGCGTTCACCGATGTCCGCAAGCGCGCGTCCGTCCTCTTCCTGGTCGACGTGTCGGGGTCGATGTCGGCGCCGATCCCCAACGGCGAGTCCAAGCTCGACGCGGCGAAATCCGCGATCGAGGCGGCGCTCGACCACTTCACCGCCGGGGACGACGTGGGCCTCGCCGCGTTCTCCTCCGCCGGGGACGCGACGCTGACACCGGGCCTGGTGACCCCCGTCGGCGGAGTGTCCGAGCACCGGGACTCGCTGATCGCCGCCGTCGAAGGACTCTCTCCACAGAGCTACACCCCGCTCTACGCGGCTGTCGACGAGTTCACGAAGCTGCAGGCATCGAACTACGATCCCGACAAGATCACCGCCGTGGTCCTTCTCAGCGACGGGGCGAACGAGACGGCGGTGCCGACGATCGACGAGACCGCCCTGCTGTCGAACCTCGCGGATCGGAAGCGTTTCGCCCCGGTGCTCGTCTTCACGCTGGCGTACGGCGCGGATGCCGATGTCGCGACGCTGCAGAAGATCTCCTCCGCGACCGGGGCTCACTTCTACGATGCGACCGATCCGACGAAGATCACCGCGGTGCTCGGAGACCTGGTCACGAGCTTCTGACGTCTCCGACGGGATCATCGGGTGCCGGCATCAGGAGTCGGCGGACGGCACCGCGCGCGAGCATCAGCACGACGATCAGCAGTGTCACCAGGAAGAAGCCGCCGAGGTGGACGGCGTCCCCGAACAGGAGCGCCACCAGTTCCAGCACGAGGAATTTGCTGCCCGGGAGCACGAGCACCAGGACCACCACCCCCACCGCACGACGCATTGCGCCGCCGTCGGAGCGGATGCGGGTGAGCGCCGCCTTCTTGACCCGCACCACGACCTCGAGGACGACTTTGAGCAGGATCGCGGTGAGCAGCGAGAGCAGGAACGTCTCGGAGATCACGGCCGGGAAGAGCTGGCTGAAGGCACCGAGGACGACGAGATAGACCAGGACGTCGACCAGATCGATGGCGCGGAGCCGCATGCGGCGACTCTAGGCGCGCGACGTCCGTCACGGAAGGGAAAGAGGAAACCTCGTCGTCACAGACACGGCTTAGGCTGACCGCATGAATCGCCCCACACTGCTCGCCGTCTCGCACGGGACCTCGGATGCGGCCGGCGCCCGAGCGATCTCGGCCCTCGTCGACGCGGTCGCCGCGCGACTCGACGATGTCGAGGTGCGCGCCGCCTTCGTCGACGTGCAGGAGCCCGATGCCGTGGACGCCCTGGCTGCCGTCGAGGGCCCCGTCGTCGTCGTCCCCCTGCTGCTGTCGAGTGGATTCCACGTGCACCACGACCTGCACGGGATGGTCGAGACGCGCGAGGATGCCGTGGTCGCCGCGCCGCTGGGCCCGGACCCGAGACTCGCCGCCGTGCTCGAGGAGCGCCTCCGCGCGGAGGGTCCGGCCGCGGCCTCCGCCCCCGCGGTGATCCTCGCGGTGGCCGGCTCCCGCGATCCGCGCTCGCTCACGGATGCCGAGGGCATGGCCGCCGTGCTGCGCGCGCATCGGGACGGCCCGGTGGAGCTCGCGTACCTGGCCGCACGCGAGCCCGATCTGCCGACGGTGCTCGCGGCGCACCCGGAGGCGGCCGTGGCGACCTACCTGCTCGCCCGCGGATTCTTCTTCGACCTCGCGCACCGGCAGGCAGAGGGACGCCTGCTCGCCCTTCCGCTGCTCGACGGCGGCACGGTGCCGGAGCCGCTCATCGACCTGGTCGTGTCGCGCTACGAGGATGCGGTTCCGCAGCTGACGGCCTGACCGCGGGCGGACCACAGGCTCCGCTGTCAAGACCCCGGCGGCGATGTGTCGCCCCATGACGTCGGCTGACGCCCCGTGTCATCGGGGTTCGTCCGCCGATTTCCCGCTCCTAGCGTGATGCGAAGCCATCCAGGGAGCAGGACATGACGATTGAGCAGCCGACGCCGATCCGCGGTGCCCGCACGCGCACCGCGCGGACGCCGACGAAGCCCCACGGGCAGTGGGCGGTCGACGGTCACGAACCGCTGAACGCGAACGAGGAGTTCAAGCTCGCCGACAGCGGACTGAACGTGCGCGAGCGCATCGAGACGGTCTACGCGCAGGGCGGCTTCGCCTCGATCGATCCGACCGATCTGCACGGGCGCTTCCGCTGGTGGGGCCTGTACACGCAGCGCAAGCCCGGCATCGACGGCGGTCGCACGGCGCAGCTCGAGCCGCACGAGCTCGAGGACGAGTACTTCATGCTGCGTGTGCGCATCGACGGCGGCCAGCTCACCACGCAGCAGCTCCGGGTGATCGGCGAGATCTCCACCGAGTTCGGCCGCGACTCCGCCGACCTCACCGACCGTCAGAACGTGCAGCTGCACTGGGTGCAGATCGAGGACGTCCCCGAGATCTGGCGCCGGCTGGAAGCCGTCGGTCTGGGCACCACGGAAGCCTGCGGCGATGTGCCGCGCGTGGTGCTCGGCTCGCCCGTCGCCGGCATCGCGGCAGACGAGCTGATCGATCCGACGCCGCAGATCCGCGAGATCACCGACCGCTTCATCGGGGACGCGACCCTCGCGAACCTGCCGCGCAAGTACAAGACCGCCATCACGGGGCACCCCAGTCAGGACGTCGTGCACGAGACCAACGACTGCGGCTTCGTCGCCGTCGAGCACCCGGAGCTCGGCGTCGGCTACGACCTGTGGGTCGGCGGCGCGCTCGCGGCCGTGCCCCGCCTCGGCGAGCGCGTCGGTGCCTTCGTCGCCCCGGAGCGGGTGGCCGAGGTCTGGCACGCGGTCACGCAGATCTTCCGCGACTACGGCTACCGGCGGCTGCGGAACAAGGCGCGCCTGAAGTTCCTCCTGGCCGACTGGGGCGTCGAGCGCTTCCGCGAGGTACTCGAGACCGAGTACCTCGACACCCCGTTGCCCGACGGCCCCGCCGCACCGCGCCCGAAGGGACAGGGCGACCACGTCGGCATCCACCGCCAGAAGGACGGCCTGTTCTACGTGGGCGCCGCGCCGCTCGTCGGCCGCGTCTCCGGGAGCCGTCTCACGGGCCTCGCCGACCTGGCCGAGGCGCACGGCTCGCAGCGCGTGCGCACGACGCCGCACCAGAAGCTCCTCGTGCTGGATGTGCCCGAAGACCGCGTGGAGTCGCTCGTCGCCGGGCTCGACGCCCTCGACTTCTCGGCCCGTCCCAGCCTGTTCCGCCGCGGCACCATCGCGTGCACGGGCATCGAGTACTGCAAGCTCGCGATCGTCGAGACGAAGGCCAACGCGGCCGACGCCGTGCGTCAGCTCGAGCAGCGCCTGTCCGAGCTCGAACCCGAGATCGGCCGGCCCGTCACGATCCACGTGAACGGATGCCCGAACTCCTGCGCCCGCATCCAGATCGCCGACATCGGCCTCAAGGGCCAGCTCATCACCAACGCGGCCGGCGAACAGGTGCCGGGTTACCAGGTGCACCTCGGCGGCGGGCTCGCGAGCCAGGACCGCGAGGAGGCAGGGCTCGGCCGCACCGTGCGCGGGCTCAAGGTCGAGGCGGACGGCATCGCCGACTACGCCGAGCGCGTGATCCGCCGCTACCTCGCCGATCGCGCGGAGGGCGAGACCTTCGCCGTCTGGGCCCACCGCGCCGACGAGGGGGCGCTGCTGTGAGCACCCCCGTCACGGTTCGCCCCCCGCGGCCCGCGCGCCGCGCCGCCGAGGAGCTGCGCGCCCTCGCCGAACGCGGTGCCGCCGACCTGCGCAGTCGTGCGGCCGATGAGGCGAGCCCCGCCGAGGTCGTCGCCTGGGTCGCCGAGAACTTCGCCACCGCCCAGACCGCGGTCGCCTGCTCGATGGCGGATGCCGCGCTGCCGCACCTCGTGGCCGCGGATCTGCCGGGTGTCGACGTGCTCTTCCTCGACACCGGCTACCACTTCGCCGAGACGACGTTCACGCGCCATGAGGTCGCGCGCGCGCTCGACGTGCGCATCGTCGACGTGACACCCGCCCAGTCGGTGCGCGAGCAGGATGCCGAGTTCGGCCCCGAGCTGTTCGCGCGCGACCCCGGACTGTGCTGCGCGCGCCGCAAGGTCGAACCGCTGCAGCGCACGCTCGCCGGCTACGAGCTCTGGTTCACCGGGGTTCGTCGCGAGGAGAGCCCCACGCGCGCCGACACCCCGCTGATCGTGTGGGACGAGCGCAACGGTCTCGTCAAGGTCAATCCGGTCGCGGCGTGGACCTTCGACGATCTCATCGACTACGCCACCGCGCACGGCGTGCCGGTGAACCCGCTGATCACGAACGGCTATCCCTCCATCGGGTGCGCGCCGTGCACCCGCCAGGTCGCCCCCGGCGACGACCCCCGATCCGGCCGCTGGGCCGGACTCGCCAAGACGGAATGCGGACTGCACCTATGAGCACCTCCCTCCTCACCTCCGGCGCACCGACCGGCGCTGCGACCGGCGCTGCGACCGGCGCTGCGACGCTCGGCACCCTCGACCTGCTCGAAGCCGAGGCGATCCACATCATCCGCGAGGTCGTCGCCGAGTTCGAGCGCCCCGTGCTGCTGTTCTCCGGGGGCAAGGACTCCGTGGTCGTGCTGCACCTCGCGACCAAGGCCTTCGCGCCGGGCCGCGTGCCCTTCCCGGTGCTGCACGTCGACACGGGCCACAACTTCCCCGAGGTGATCGCCTTCCGCGACGAGACGGTCGCCCGCCTCGGCATCCGCCTCGAGGTCGCCCGCGTGCAGGACTACCTCGACGACGGACGCCTCGCCGAGCGACGGGACGGCACCCGCAACCCCCTGCAGACGCAGCCGCTGCTCGACGCGATCGCCGCGGGGAAGCACGACGCGGTCTTCGGGGGTGCCCGCCGCGACGAGGACAAGGCCCGGGCGAAGGAGCGCATCCTCTCGCTGCGCGACGAGTTCGGCCAGTGGGATCCGCGCAACCAGCGCCCGGAGCTGTGGAGCCTCTACAACGGCCGTCATCTCCCGGGCCAGCACGTGCGGGCGTTCCCGATCTCGAACTGGACCGAGCTCGACATCTGGCGCTACATCGCCCGCGAGAGCATCGCGCTGCCCCCGCTGTACTACGCCCATGAGCGCGAGGTGTTCCATCGCGACGGCATGTGGTGGGCGGTCGGGGAGTTCTCCGAGCCGCGCGAGGGGGAGCGGATCGAGCGACGCACCGTCCGCTACCGCACCGTGGGCGACATGAGCTGCACCGGCGCGGTCGAATCGGATGCCCTCGACACGGCAGCCGTCGTCGCCGAGGTCGCCGGCTCCACCCTGACCGAGCGCGGGGCGACCCGCGCCGACGACCGTATCAGCGAGGCCGCCATGGAAGATCGCAAGAAGGACGGGTACTTCTGATGACCATCGCCACCGACACCCGGTCGCCGATCGCGCACGGCGAGACGGCCGACACGCTCTTCCGCTTCGCCACCGCCGGCTCGGTCGACGACGGCAAGTCGACGCTCGTCGGGCGTCTGCTGCACGACGCGAAGGCGATCCTCGCCGATCAGCTCGCGCAGGTCGCCGCGACCTCCCGCGAGCGCGGATTCGCGCACGGCGCCTTCGACTTCGCCCTGCTCACCGACGGCCTGCGCGCCGAGCGGGAACAAGGGATCACGATCGACGTCGCCTACCGCTACTTCTCCACCGGCCGCCGCAGCTTCATCCTCGCCGACTGCCCCGGGCACGTGCAGTACACGCGCAACATGGTGACGGGAGCAGCGACCGCCGATGCCGTGATCGTGCTCGTCGACGCCCGCAAGGGCATCGTCGAGCAGACCCGGCGCCACCTCGCGGTGGCGTCGCTGCTGCGGGTCGCGCACGTGATCGTGGCCGTGAACAAGATCGACCTGATCGGGTTCGACGCGGAGCGCTACGCGGAGATCGACCTCGACGCGCGCCGGGTGGCCGCCGACCTCGCGCTGGACGGGGTGCAGGTGCTCCCGGTCTCCGCGCTGGAGGGCGACAACATCGTCGACCGGTCGGCGCGCACGCCCTGGCACGACGGCCCGACCCTGCTCGAACTGCTCGAGACGCTGCCGAGCCTGGATGAGACCGTCACGGAGGCCGAATTCCGGCTCCCCGTGCAGCTGGTGCTGCGTCCGCAGGGCGGGCTGGCCCCGACGATCCCCGCGGACGAGGCGGAGCACTATCGGGACTACCGCGGATTCGCCGGGCGGATCGCCTCGGGTTCGGTGCGCGTCGGCGACCGGATCGAAGTGTTCCCTGCAGGGATCGCGACCTCCGTCACGGGCATCCGGATCGCCGGCGCCGACGCCACGACCGCGACGGCGCCGCAGTCGGTGAGCCTGACTCTCGCGGACGAGGTGGATGCCGCGCGCGGCGCGCTCCTCGTCTCGGCCGGCACCGCCCCCGCCGGACGTCGCGAGGCCGTGGTCGAGCTGTTCCAGCTGGACTCCCGTGCCGTGGCCGTCGGCACCCGGGTCCTGGTCAAGCACGGCACCTCCACCGTGCAGGCCCAGGTCGCCGAGGTGCTCTCCCGCCGCGACCTCGCGACGCTCGCGTTGCACGACGACACGGACTCCCTGGGCGTGAACGAGATCGGACGGGTGCGGCTGCGGTTCGCCTCGGCGCTTCCCCTCGAGCCCTATGCGCGCAATCGCGCCGGAGGTTCGCTGCTGCTGATCCACCCCGCCGACGGCGCGACGCTCGCCGCGGCGACCGTGATCGACGAATCCTGACCCACCTGCCCGACCCCTGTCCGCACCTGCACCATCCGACCGCTGAGGAGGCGAAACCGTGAAGATCACCAGAACCACCACGACACTCACTGCCCTGGGACTCGCTGCGATGATGCTGGCGGGATGCGCCTCCGCCTCCGCGAGCGGTTCCGCGACGGAGGGCGAGGCCGACACGCTCGGCGAGATCCGCCTGGGCTATTTCGCCAATGTGACCCACGCGCCCGCGCTGGCCGGCCTCTCCGAGGGCCTCTTCGCGGATGCCCTCGGCGACGTCGATCTGAAGACCGAGGTCTTCAACGCCGGCCCCGCCGCGATCGAGGCGCTCTCCGCCGGTGCGATCGACGCGACGTACATCGGCCCGAACCCCTCGATCAACACCTTCATCCAGTCGGGAGGCGAGTCGGCCCACATCATCGCCGGAGCGACCGCGGGCGGGGCCGCACTCGTCGTCCGGGACGGGATCGACCGCCCGGAAGACCTCCGAGGCGCGAACATCGCGACTCCGCAGCTCGGCAACACGCAGGACGTCGCGCTGCGCAGCTGGCTGGCCGAGGAGGGCTTCGAGACGACGACGGCCGGGGGCGGCGACGTCTCGATCACCCCGACGGAGAACGCGCAGACGCTCACCCTCTTCCAACAGGGCCAGCTCGACGGCGCCTGGTTGCCCGAACCGTGGGTGTCTCGGCTCGTGGTCGAAGCGGACGCACAGGTGCTCGTCGACGAGGCCGATCTCTGGAAGGACGGGGCGTTCCCGACCACGGTGCTGCTCGTGCGTGCCGAGTTCGCCGAGGAGCATCCCGACGTCGTCGACGACCTGCTCGCAGGACACGTCGCCTCCGTCGCCTGGCTCGACGAGCACGCCGACCAGGCGCCCACCGTCATCAACGACGCGCTCGAGGAGGCGACGGGCAAGCGGCTCTCCGACGAGGTGCTCGCCCGCGCACTCGAGAACGTCACCTTCACGGTCGATCCGCATGCGGAGGCCTTCGCGACGCTGGTCGACAACGGACTCGCGGCCGGCACGCAGAAGGACGGCTCGATCGACGGGCTGTTCGACCTCCGCGCCCTGAACGCGCTGCTCGAGGCGGACGGCCTGCCGCTCGTCTCCGCCGCGTCCCTCGGGCGGGAATGATGAGTGCGCCCGTGGGCCGGACGCTGCCGGGCCAGGCGACCGGTGTCGTCCCCTCCCTGACGCCGAGCTTCGACGGCGTCACGCCGCCGAAGGCGCCGGTGGCCGCGGTCGAGCCCGCGGTGCGCCTCTCCCACGTGACCAAGCGCTTCGGCACCGGACCTGTCGTGCTGGACGACGTGTCTCTCGACATCGCCCCCGGAGAGTTCGTCTGCCTGCTGGGAGCCTCCGGATGCGGCAAGTCCACGCTCCTGAACCTGATCGCCGGGCTGGAGCCGCTCACCTCCGGCGCGATCGCGACGCCATCCTCCGGGGCCGCCGTGATGTTCCAGGAGTCCGCCCTCCTGCCCTGGCTGACGGCCCGCAAGAACGTCGAGCTCGCGCTCCGGCTGCGCGGCGTCCCCCGTGGCGAGCGCCGCGAGGAGGCGCAGCGCCTGCTCGCGACCGTGAATCTCGCCGAGGCGGGAGACAAGCGGCCGCACGAACTGTCGGGAGGGATGCGGCAACGGGTCGCCCTCGCGCGTGCGCTCGCGCAGGACCGCCCGGTCCTGCTGATGGACGAGCCGTTCGCGGCGCTCGATGCGATCACCCGGGACCTGCTGCACGAAGAGCTCGAACGGGTGTGGCGAGCCACCGGGCGGACGATCGTGTTCGTCACGCACAACGTGCGGGAGGCCGCGCGACTCGGCCAGCGTGTGGTGCTGCTCACCAGCCGGCCCGGCCGCATCGCCGGCGAGTGGCGAGTCGCCCAGACGATCGACCGTCGCATCGAGTCGCCCGAGGTCGCGGCGCTCGCGACCGAGATCACCACCGAGCTGCGGAAGGAGATCCGCCGCAATGCCTCGTGAATCCGCATCTGCTCCCCGGGTCCTGGGCGAATCCGCATCCGCTCCCCGGTTCCTGAGCGAGCGCAGCGAGACGAAGGACGACGACCTCCGCACCCTGTCCGCCGGTCTCGACCGGCTGCAGAGCGAGGAAGCCGACCGCACCCCCCACTGGCGCACGGCGCTGTCGAAGGTGCTGCCTCCCGTCATCCTGCTCGTCGTGCTGGTCGTCGTCTGGCAGCTCTTCGTCGTCATCGCCGATCCCCGGCCCGACATCGCCCCCGGTCCGCTGCAGGTCGCGGGCGCTCTGGGTGACGCATGGGAGTCGGGGCGCCTGCAGGAATCGGTCCTGACGAGCCTCGAGCGCGGCATCCTCGGGTTCCTCGTCGCCATCGCGGTCGGCACGGCGCTCGGGATGCTGCTCGCCGAGTCGACGGTCCTCCGGCGCGCGGCAGGCCCGTTGATCTCGGGCCTCATGGTGCTGCCCTCGGTGGCCTGGGTTCCCGCCGCGATCATCTGGTTCGGTCTCTCCGACGCCACGGCGTACTTCGTGATCCTGATGGGCGCGATCCCCTCGATCGTCAACGGTCTGCTGTCGGGCATCGATCAGGTCCCGCCCCAGCTGCGGCGGGTCGGCACCGTGCTCGGAGCCAGCCGATGGCAGCTCGCGACCGCCGTCATTCTTCCGGCGTCCCTGCCGGGGTACCTCGCCGGGCTCAAGCAGGGCTGGGCCTTCTCCTGGCGGTCGCTGATGGCCGCCGAGATCATCACGGGGGGAGGAACGATGGGGTTCGGGCTCGGCACGATGCTGAACCAGTCGCGCGAGCTCGCCGACCTCGCCAGTGTGCTCGGCACGATCATCGTGATCCTCGCGATCGGCATCCTGATCGAACTGGCGTTCTTCGGACCGCTGGAGCGACGCATGCTGCAGCGACGCGGCCTCGCGCTGGGAGGCGACCGATGACCGCGCGGATCACGCTCGTCGGCGCCGGACCGGGCGATGCGGGGCTGTTGACCCTGCGGGGTCTGCGTGCGCTGCAGGAGGCCGACGTGATCGTCGCCGACCGGCTCGGTGCCCGCGCGGTGCTGCAGCAGCTCGCGGCAGAGGGCGTCACCATCGACGCCGAGGTGATCGACGTGGGCAAGCTGCCCGGCCATCACCCGGTGCCGCAGGACGGCATCAACGCGCTGCTCGTCGAGCTCGCCGAGGCCGGACGTCGTGTCGTGCGACTCAAGGGCGGCGACCCGTTCGTGTTCGGCCGCGGCCGCGAGGAGCAGTTGTTCTGCGAAGCGGCCGGGCTCGCGGTGGAGGTCGTGCCGGGAGTGACCAGCGCGGTCTCGGTGCCGGCGGTCGCCGGCATCCCGCTGACCCACCGCGGTGTCGCGACCTCGTTCACGGTGGTGAGCGGACACGACCAGATCGCCGACCTTCCCCGCGGCAGCGACCACACGGTCGTGCTGTTGATGGGGGTGAGCACGCTCGCGCACTCGGCCCATGTGCTCGCCGCCTCGCGCGGCTCCGACTGCCCGGTCGCCATCATCGAGGACGGGTACGGCGAGCATCAGCGCACCACGATCGGCACGCTCGCCACGATCGCCCACCTCGCCGCCGCCCGACAGGTGCGCTCGCCCGCGGTGGTCGTGGTCGGCGATGTGGTCGCGCTGAGTCCGCACGCCGCATCCGCGCTCCCCCTGCCGGTGCCCGTGCCGGTGCCGCTTCCGGATGCTGCGGATGCCGTCCGCTCCGGCCGCACGCGCTGGGCCGATGCACTGGATGCCGGCCTCGCGGTCGACACCGGGCTCATCCAGGCGATCGACGCGATCGGATCCGCCGTTCCGATGCCGTCCGCTCGCCCGCACCGCAATCCCCTCTCGTCCCTGTTCTCGCGCTCGCACTGAGCCGTGTTCCGAAAGGCCGTCATGACCTCCGTCTCCCCTGCCCTGCGCGTCGCGATCGTCGGCGCCGGTCCCGCCGGCATCTACGCCGGCAACCTGCTCGCCGCGGCGCGTCCCGGCGTCGAGATCGACCTGTTCGAGTCGCTGCCGGCCCCCTACGGGCTGATCCGCTACGGCGTCGCCCCCGACCACCCCCGCATCAAGGGCATCGTGAACTCGCTGCACGAGATGCTCGACGCCTTTCCCCCGGCATCCGACGGCGAGCCGCTCCCGACCCGGCGCACCATCCGCTTCCTCGGCAACGTCGAGGTCGGCCGCGACATCTCCCTCGACGAGCTGCGCGAGCGGTACCACGCCGTGATCCTCGCGACCGGGGCGATCCGCGACGCCGCCCTCGACATCCCCGGTGTCGAGCTGCCCGGATCGCACGGGGCCGCCGACTTCGTGGCCTGGTTCGACGGGCACCCCGATGTCGCACGCACCTGGCCGCTCGACGCCTCCTCGGTCGCGGTGATCGGCAACGGCAACGTCGCTCTCGACGTCGCGCGGGTGCTCGCCAAGCACGCCGTCGATCTGCGCACGACCGAGGTGCCCGACAACGTCCTCGCGGGACTCGAGTCCTCGGCCGTCACCGACGTGCACGTGTTCGGCCGGCGCGGCCCTGCCGACATCAAGTTCACCCCGATCGAGCTGCGCGAGCTCGGTGAGGTACCCGACGTGGACATCGTGCTCGACGAGGTCGACTTCGACGGCATCGACCCCGCCGCGGCCCCGACCAATCAGCTCAAGGTGATGCTGCGCACCCTGAACGCCTGGCGCGAGCGCCCGGCCGGCACCGCGTCGCGGCGGCTGCACCTGCACTTCTGGCACGCCCCGATCGCGATCACGGGCGACGGGAAGGTCGAGGGCATCCGCTTCGAGCGGACGCGGCTGGAGAAGGACGGGAACGACGCGGTGGATGCCACGCCCCGACTGATCGGCACCGGAGAGTTCCGCGACTACGCCGTGCAGGCGGTGTACCGGGCCGTCGGCTACTACGGCACCCGGGTGGTGGACGCCCCCTTCGACGCGCGACGGGGTGTCGTGCCGAACGAGGGCGGGCGGGTGGAGGGAGAGCCGGGGCTGTACGCGACCGGCTGGATCAAGCGCGGGCCCGTCGGGCTCATCGGCCACACCAAGTCGGACGCGCTGGAGACGATCACGAACCTCACGGCCGACGCCGACGCGGGGCTGCTCGCGGACCCGATCGCGGAGGACGACGTGCTCGCACTCCTCGACGCCCGCGAGACCGCGTACACGACGTGGGACGGCTGGCTGGCCCTCGACGCCGAGGAGCGTCATCGCGGGGAGACGCACGTGCACCGCCGCGAGCGGGTGAAGGTGGTGCCGCGCGACGAGCAGGTCGCGGTATCCCGCGACGCCTCCCTCGTCCGATGACCTACGTCATCGCGCTGCCGTGCGTGGATGTGAAGGACCGCGCCTGCATCGACGAATGCCCGGTCGACTGCATCTACGAGGGCGAGCGCTCGCTGTACATCCACCCCGACGAGTGCGTCGACTGCGGCGCGTGCGAGCCCGTGTGCCCGGTCGAGGCCATCTATTACGAAGACGACCTGCCCGAGGAGTGGCAGGATTATTACACGGCGAACGTCGACTTCTTCGTGGAGATCGGGTCGCCCGGCGGCGCCGCCAAGGTCGGCGTCTTCGCGTTCGACCATCCGGTGGTCGCCGCCCTTCCCCCGCAGGAGGGTGCGCATGACTGAGTCGGTTCCCCACGATGTGCTCATCGTCGGCGGAGGCCCCGCCGGGCTGTCCGCGGCGCTCAACCTCGGCCGC
Organism: Microbacterium sp. TW_SC_2; assembly: GCF_055361165.1. Lineage (NCBI taxonomy): Bacteria > Bacillati > Actinomycetota > Actinomycetes > Micrococcales > Microbacteriaceae > Microbacterium > Microbacterium sp. TW_SC_2. The sequence continues at coordinate 3,102,238 of NZ_CM143952.1, forward strand.
TCGCTCATGCGGGTGCTCGTGGTCGACGCGGATCGCCCGCGCAATGCGGCGACGCTGAACTCGCACGGGTTCCTCACGCGCGACGGCGTGCCGCCGCACGAGCTGCGCCGCATCGCCCGCGCCGAGCTCGCGGCGTACCCGAACGTCGAGGTGCGCACGCGCGTGCGGGTCGCCGCGCTGCGATCCACCCCGGCCGGCTTCGAGGCGGAGATCGGCCGCCGCGGCCCCGAGACGACCGTGGCGGCATGGACCGTGCTGCTCGCGACCGGACTGCGCGAGACCCTGCCCGACGTGCCCAACCTGCGCGGCTTCTACGGCATGAGCCTGTTCAGCTGCGCCGCGTGCGACGCGTGGGAGCTGCAGGGACGACGCCTCGCCCTGATCGGGGAATCCGCCGATCTGGCCACCCGCGCCCGGCTCATCGGACGGTGGACCGAGACGCTGACGGTGTTCACCCACGGCGCCGACGTCGTGACCACCGCGGAGGAGGCCGAGCTCGCCGCCGCCGGTGTCGCGGTGGAGCGGCAGCCGATCGTCGAACTCGTGGGCGACCGGGGTGTGCTGGAGGCCGTGCGGCTCGCCGACGGCACCACGGTCGCGGTCGACGGCGGTTTCGTGCGGCCGGAGTGGGAGACCGAGCTGTCGTTCCTCGACGGCATCACGCCCGCTCTCGATGCGGTGGGCAACCTGCTCACCGACCGGTCGGGTCGTACCGACGTGCCGGGTCTGTACGCCGCCGGCGATGCCGCGACCCCCGGGCCGCAGCAGCTGATCGTGGCCGCCGGGGCGGGAGCCCGCGTCGCCGCCGTGATGGTGCACGACATGGTCGGCGTCGCCACCGCGCACTGACGCCGCCCACGGACACGACCGCCGGCAGCCGGGCAGAGCAGCCCATCGTGGTGGGCGCGTACCGAGGGCTACGCTGGCTCGCATGACCCCGATCCGCTCGGCCCGACCGCTTCTCCGCCTCGCCGCGACGGCACTCGTCGCCCTGACGGTGATCCCGCTCAGCGGATGCCTGGCCGCCCAGATCCCGACGGAGCAGCCGGCATCCGCCGACCCCACCGTCGCGCCGAGCGACACCCCCGCCGAGGAACCCCCCGGCGAGCTGCCGAGCGCGCTGAGCTTCGATGAGGGACAGGAGCTGCCGCCCACGGCCTAAATCGAGTGGGGCGACGCCCTGATCGCCGACGACGGCTGGGTCACCGCCTCGCCCGACGACGGCAACGGCGGCTGGAGCTACGCCACGGCGGACGGTGCCTGCACCGCGCAGTTCTGGCAGGGTCTCACCTCGGATGTCGATGTCGTCACGGGAGATGACAGCGCGTCCTCCGACGCGGTGCTCGCCGTCCTCCTGCAGTCGACCGCGGCGGAGGTCACCCCGGTCGCCACGACGGGACAGTTCAGCTACCAGGTCGGCGGCTCCGGCGGCGTCGAGACGCGTCAGGTCAGGGGCGCGGAGGGCGCCCGCACGTGGGTCATCGCCGCGCGGGCCTTCAGCGCGACCGGAGTCGGCCTCTCCGTCATCGTCGATTGCACCTCCGGCGATGCCTCCGCCGTGCTCGCCGAGGTCGCCGAGAAGAACGCGGTCGTCGTCACCCCGTGAGCGGGCAGGCGGCTCTCATTTGCCGCCGGGAGGGCCCACCAGCAGCAGGATGACGTAGAGCGCGACGATGGCGCCCGCCAGCAGGGCGAACAGCACCCAGGGGCGGCGGAGGAACCAGCGCATCAGCCGGTCGTACCAGCGGCGATCGCGGGGGTCGTCGCCCGGCTCGAGACGCCAGTCGCCGTCGAGGCGCCCGGAGCGGTGCAGCCAGATCTCGGTGGGGATGGTCGCGTACGGGATCACGGCGCTGACCACCGCGAGCGCGGCGACGCCGAGGTGCCAGCGCTGGTTGAGCGCGACCAGCACGGCGGTCGCCCCGTAGGCGAGGAAGACGAACCCGTGGATGCCGCCGCCGATCGTGACGACCACCCCCGGCGCCCCCACGGCCCGGGCGATGATCGCGGCGATCAGGATGGTCCAGGTGATCGCCTCCGCGATCGCGAGGGCACGGTACAGGCGGGCGGGCGAACGGAACACGGCACTCCTCGGGTGGGGTCCTTCCAGGGTATCCGCGTCGCGCCTCCGTTCCGGCCTCCGACGGAATACCCCGCCGCACGTCGACGTTGCCGAAGGCATGGTGGATGCCGGCGCGCTCTCGCACTTGCTCGGCTCGGTCGACCTCGAGGTCGGCATCGGGCGTCGCGTCGCGCTGCCCGCCGGCGGTCTGCTCCCGCTCACCCCCGGAGCCGTGACCCTGGTGTACCTCACGGACGGCAGCGTGCAGGGGCATCCGCCGCTGAGCTCGGGCTGCCATCTCGACGTCGACCGCACCTCGCGGGAGGTGGCCGTCGCGGACGGAGCCGACCGTCTCGTGCCCGGCGACGCGTTCCTGACCCTGGGTGCCACCCCGTTCCTGCTGCAGGCGGATGCCGGCGCCTCGCTCCTCGTCGTCGACCTGGTGCTCTCCGACACCGCCTCCCGGCTCACCGCCGTGCTGCCCGACCTCATCACCGTCACGGGTTTCGACGCGCTCGAACCGGCGGCGGCGGCTCTGGCCGGCACCATGGGCGTCGTCGACGCGGAGGCGTCCCCGGCGCGGCAGGGCGACCCGGTGATCTGCCGCATGATGGCGATGACCGTGCTGCTCTCGCTCATCCGCGCCTGGGCGGCGAACGGCTGCGCTCCGCGGGGATGGCCGTCGGTGTCGAACGATCCGTTCCTCGACCGCGTGGTCGAGGCGATCCACGAGGCGCCCGGGCGGGACTGGACGGTCGAGCGCCTCGCCAGCGTCAGCGCGATGTCGCGGTCGGCGTTCGCGGAGCGCTTCCGCTCCGCCATCGGGCGCTCCCCCGCGGACTACGTCACCGAGGTGCGCATCGACGCGGCGAAGCGGATGCTCGACGCCGGGCACTCGGTCTCCGAGACCTCGCGTGCGCTGGGCTACGCCTCGGACGAGGGTTTCAGCCGCGCCTTCCGCCGCCGCACGGGGGTGACGCCCTCGACGTGGCGTGCCACGCACCGGGCGCCGATCCCCGCGTGAGGCGCGGAGGTCCCGCCGTCAGGTCGTGACGCGCACCCGGTTCGACGCGCCGAACAGTGCGGCTCCGGCGAGCAGCGAGATCGCGCCCAGCACATAGACGAGCTCGATGTTCAGCGTGTCGACGAGCAGCCCGCCGAGGCCCGCGGCGATCGCGATGGCGCCCTGGAAGCCCACCACGACCAGGCTGCCGCCGCCCTCGAGCCGGTCCGGCATGCGGTGACCGACCCACGTGTTGACGACGATCAGCCACGACGAGAAGAAGAAGCCCCAGACGAGCACCACCACCCCGACGCCGATGACCGAGCCGGACAGCAGGATCATCGCGACCACCGACACCGCGATCACGAGCGGCGCGAACACCGAGAAGAACGCGAAGGAACGGTCGATCACGAGTCCGATCGTGATGTTGCCGAGGAGACCCCCGACCCCGAACAGTGCGAGCAGCACGACGATCGTCCCCGCATCGACCTCGGGGATGCGCTCGAGTGCGAGCCGCACGTAGGTGTAGGCGGAGAAGTGCCCGAGCACCACGAGCACGTGCCCGAGCATCCCGAGTCCGATGCCGGGGCGTCGCAGGGTGTCGACCAGGAGTCGCAGGCTCGAGGCCTGGGCCGCGGGCACCGACGGCAGCAGGAGTCGCAGGGCGACGGCGAGCACGACCATCAGCCCGCCGGCGATCGCGAACACCATGCGCCAGTCGACGAGCTCGCTGAGCATCACGCCCAGCGGAACGCCGGCCACCGTCGCGAGGGACACGCCTGCGGAGGTGAACATGACCCCGCGTCCGAGGTGCTCGGGTCCGGCCAGGCGCGCGGCGACCGTGATCGACATCGCCCAGAACGCGCTGATCGCGGCGCCCAGCAGGAAGCGTGCCAGCAGGATGATCAGGAGGTTCGGCGCGATCGCCACGATCAGGTTCGACACGGCGGCGGCGAGCGCCATCCAGACCAGCAGCGAGCGCCGATCGAGGCGCGGGAACATCAGGCCGATGGTCGGGGCGACCACGAGTCCGACCAGCGCCGTGACCGTGACGGTCTGGCCGGCCTGCCCCGGCGTGACGTTCAGGGCCTCGGCCATCTCGGTGAGCACGCCGTTGGGGAGGAATTCCGCGGTGACGAGGAGGAACCCCATCAGCATCAGGATGATCAGGCCGCCGTAGCGGATACGCACCGCTCGCGTGGGCGCGGCGGTGGGGAGGGGCGCGGTCGTCGTCATGTTCCCAGCCTCGCAGCAGACGGATGCCGGGGCCCGACCAGGCGTCCGCGGCATCCGACCATTCGTCCGGGGCGGGCGCCGGGTCCGGCCCGGATTCGGTGCGCCCCCAGCGGCTTCCCACCCCGGCCCGCGAGAGTGGGGGCATGCGGGGACATGAGAGCGCGAGAACCGGACGGATGCTGAGGGCGACGGCGCTGCTCGCGACGCTCCTCCTGGCGGCCGGATGCACCCCGCGGCCCGTTCCGGGACCGGACGACTGGACGCTCGAGCCGATCCCGCACCAGACCTCGTTCTCGGGATCGGGGCCGGAGGCCGCGCCGGAAGGTCCGCCCACCGACATCGCGTACGGGATGCACGTGCTCTCCGCCGACGGCGCCGGCGGGTTCTGGACCGTGTCGTCGGGCTCCTGGCTGCACGTCGGTGCGGGCGGCGAGACGCTCGCGCGGTTCGACGTCGAGCCGGATGATCCGCTGTCCCGCATCCGGGCGATGGCGCCGCTGTCGACGACCGAGCTCGTCGTGACCCAGGGTGACGGAGTCCATGCGATGCCGATGCTCTCGGTGCTCGACACCACCGCGATGACGATGCGCGACCTCCCCGGGGAGACGGTCGGAGACGACGGGGCGTTCGACTTCGGCGACTTCGCGTTCGGCGATGTCGCCGTGTTCGACGGGGACGCGATCGTGGTGCGCTACCAGCCGCGCCCCGAGCGCTATCTCGACTACGAGGTGTTGCGCGTCGATCTCGACAGCGGCGAGCGGACTCTGCTGCACACCGAACCGCTCGCGCTCGACGATGCCCCGGACTCGCGGCCGGGAGTGCCGCCGATCGACCTCGACGTCGACGCCTCCGGTCGGATCCTCGTGGCGACCCCCTCGGCGCGGATCGTGCTCAGGCCCGACGGGGCGGAGCAGAGCCGTTCCCCCCAGACGGCGGATCGCCCGCTCGTCGCGGCCCGGCCGGACGGGACCGCGCTCTGGTGGGGCGGCGGACAGGAGAAGTCCGAGACGACGGGGGTGACGGTGGGCGGGTCGCCCGAGGCGCGGGAGGCGCTCGAGCGGCGCCTGACCTGCCGGGAAGGCACGGACGGCGACGCCCTCCGGCTCGGCGACGCCCTCCGACTCAGTGACGCCGGCGCCGAGCATCCGCTGCCCTTCCTGTGCGGCGCGAACGCCGCGGCGTGGACGGGCGACGCATGGGTCGTCGCGACCGGCGGCGAGGGCGACGGGGTGCTCGTGCGACTGACGCCGCCGACGGCACCTATGGACGACTAGCGTACGCGGGCGCTCCGGATCAGCGTTGACCGAGGCGCGCGGCGAGCAGCGTGACGAGCTCGTAGACCACGTGGCTCGCGGCGATCCCGGTGATCTGCGCGTGATCGTAGGCCGGGGAGACCTCGACGACGTCGGCGCCGACGATGTTCTGCGCGCGCAGGGCACGGAGGATCCGCAGCAGCTCGCGGCTGGTGAGCCCGCCGGCTTCCGGGGTTCCGGTGCCCGGCGCGTGCGCGGGATCGAGCACGTCGATGTCGATCGACACGTACAGCGGCTTGTCGCCGATGCGCTGCAGGATGCGGTCGATCGCCGCGTCGACGCCGTGCTCCTCGATGTACTCGCTCGACACGATCGAGAAGCCCAGTCGCTCGTCATCCTCGAGATCCTGCTTCGAGTACAGCGGACCGCGGGTGCCGACATGGCAGCTCGCGGTGAGGTCGATCAGGCCTTCCTCGCTCGCCCGGCGGAACGGGGTGCCGTGCGTGATCGGGGCACCGAAGTACGTGTCCCACGTGTCGAGGTGGGCGTCGAAGTGCAGCACCGCGACCGGTCCGTGCTTCGCGGCGACCGCACGCAGCAGCGGCAGCGCGACGGTGTGGTCGCCGCCGATCGTGACGATGCGCTCGACCTGCGCGCCCAGCGCGAGCGCGGCCCGCTCGACCTCGGTCACGGCCTCGGTGAGGTCGAAGGGGTTGACCGGGATGTCGCCGGCATCCACCACCTGGGCGATCGCGAACGGCGACACGTCCTGCGCGGGGTTGTAGGGCCGCAGCAGACGGGACGACTCGCGCACGTGCGAGGGGCCGAAGCGGGTGCCCGGCCGGTAGCTCACCCCCGAGTCGAAGGGGATGCCGACGACCGCGATGTCGGCCCGCGGCACGTCTTCGATGCGCGGGAGGCGCGCGAAGGTCGCGATGCCGGAGTACCGGGGGTTCGCGGAGGCGTCGAGGGGTCCCACGTTCTCGGTCATGGTCAGTCCTGTCTTTCGGTGGGGATGTGGACGAGCTGCACGCCGCCGGCGGCGATCGCGGCCCGGATGCTGTCGCCGATGTCGTCGCGGCGCTCCACGCGACGGCCGGTCCCGCCGAAGGCCGTCGCGAGCGCGGCCCAGTCGGGCTGCACCAGGTCGACGCCGACGGGAACGATGCCCCGGTCGACCTCGTTCTGACGGATCTCGGCGTACCCGCCGTTGTCGACACACACGATCGTGAGATCGAGACGCTGCTCGATCGCGGTGGCGAGCTCGTTCACGCAGAACATCAGTGCGCCGTCGCCGATCACGGTCACCACCGGACGCTCGGTCTGTGCCACGCGGGCACCGATCGCGGCGGGCAGGCCATAGCCGAGCGTGGCGTAGGTCGGCGTGTAGAGCAGGGAATGCGGCTGCGACGCGCGCAGCACGTTCGCGAGCGCGAGGTACACGATCTGCGACGAGTCCCCCGCGACGATCGCGTCGTCCGGCAGTGCCTCGGCGATCACCTCGGCGAGCGCGACCGTGTCGGGGGCGGTGTCGCGGATCTCGCGCGCGATGGCCTCCCGCTCGGCGGCGAGGTCGCGCGGCGGGCGGGCAGCGGACGGAAGCTCGGCGACCAGCGCGCGGGTCACGGCGACGGCATCCCCCGCGACGCCGACCGTGGCGGCGAGGTTCTTGTCGAGCTGCGCGGGCGCGATGTCGACGCGGATCACCGCACCTCGGGCCTCGAGGCGCGGAGCCCACAGTTCGGCCTCCCCGAGCTTCGAGCCGACCACGAGCAGCACGTCGGCCTTCTCGGCCACGGCGCGGGCGGCGGCCAGTCGCAGATTCGCGCCGAGCGCGAGCGGGTGCCGCTCGTCGACGACCCCCTTGCCGTTCAGCGTCGTGAGCACCGGGGCGCCGAGTCGCTCGGCGAGCGCGAGGATCTCGCCGGAGGCGCGCGTGGATCCGCCGCCCGCGACGATCACGGGGTGCCGGGCGTCCTCGAGAAGACGCGCGGCCTCGGCGAGCGCGGGGGTCTCCCCGGAGGCGGCCGCGGGGAGCGGTCGGGGCACACGGTGCTCGGCCGGCACGTCGGCCGGGGCCTCGAGCACGTCGAGGGGGATCTCGATGTGCACGGGACGGGGACGACCGGTGCGGAACAGCGCGAAGGCGTCGTGCACGGCGTCGACGGCCTCCGCGGCCGACCGCACGCGACGCGACCACTCGGCGATCGCGCCGACCATGGCCGAGGCGTCCTTGGTCTCGTGCAGGGTGCCGACGTCGGCGAACTCCGCTCCGAGCGGCACCCCCGGCGACAGCACGAGCAGCGGCCGCGACTCGCAGAAGGCGGTGCCGATCGCGCTCATGGCGTTCTGCAGTCCGGGCCCGGAGGTCGTGATGACCACGCCAGGGAGCCCCGTCTGCTGCGCCCAGCCGTCGGCGCCGTATCCGGAGCCCTGCTCGTGGCGGTTCGTCACGGCACGGATGCCGAGGTCGGCGAGCGGCCGGTAGAGCTCGAGGTTGTGCGTGCCGGGGATGCCGAAGATCGCGGTCACCCCGTAGGCGCGGAGGGTCTCGAGGACCGCCCGGCCCGCGGTGTCGGCGTACTCCTCGGCGGGCGTCTCGGGCGCGGCGCCGGACTCAGGCATGGTGGCGTCGCTCCCCGTCGACCCAGGTCTCCCGCACGGCGATCGACGAGATCTCCTCGGCGGCGACCGCGAGCGGATCGGCCGACAGCACCACGAAGTCGGCGTACTTGCCGACCTCGAGCGAGCCCAGGTCGTCTTCCCGTCCGATCGACACGGCACCCTCGATCGTGTGGGCGCGCAGGGCGGCGAGCGCGGAGACCCGCAGATCGTCGGGTCCGAGCGTGTGCCCGCGACGGGTGACGCGGGTGACGGCGGTCTGGATCGCCTCGAGCGGGATCGGCTCGGCGACCGGTGCGTCCGAGGAGATCGTGAAGGGCACCCCCGCCCGCTCGAACTCGCCGAGCGGGTTGAAGCGCTCGCCCGGAGTGCCGATGGCCTCCTCGACGCCCTCACCCCAGTTGAAGTAGTGCTGCGTCTGGTTCACGGGACGGATGCCGGAGGCCGCCATCCGCGCGATCTGCTCGGGCGTGGGCAGCCCGCAGTGCTCGATGCGGTGCCGTGCGTCGGCGTCCGGATGCTCGGCGAGCGCGGCCTCGATCGCCGAGACGACCATCTCGATCGCGGTGGGCGACTGGGCGTGCGTCGCGGTCTGCAGACCGGCGGCGTGCGCCTTGCGGATGAGACCCGCGTACTCCGCCGGCTCGTGGTAGAGCTGGCCGGTGCGGCAGGGGTCGCCGACGTAGCCGTCGGGGAAGTACGCCGTCCAGCCGCCGAGCGTGCCGTCGGCGTAGAACTTGATGCCGGCGAAGCTGAGGTGCGCGTTGCCGAACTGGCCGACCATGCCCATCTCGAGGGCCTCGTCGAGCAGGTGCGAGAGCAGGTACATCGACACCCGCAGCTCGAGGCGTCCGGCCTCGGCGAGCCGCAGGTACATGTCGAACTCGCGCCGCGTGACCTGGGCGTCGCCGATCGAGGTGACGCCGCCGGCGAGGAAGCGGCGGGTCGCGACGTCGAGCTGACGCAGGTGCTCCTCCGGCTCGTCGGCGAGGTGGAAGTTCGGGCCGTGGTGGCCGATCTTCACCCCGTGCACCCCGGTGAGGATGTTGCACGCGGCATCCGACAGCTCGCCGGTCAGCTCCCCCTCGGCGTCGCGGAAGAACTCGCCGCCGTCGGGGTTCGGGGTGTCGCGGTCGACGCCGTTCTTCGCGAGGGTGTGCGAGTTGACGACGCCGCCGTGGCCCGAGGCGTTCATGAGGTACACCTCGCGGTCGGTCGCGACCTCGTCGAGCTCGAACCGGGTGGGATGCCGCTTCTCGGCGAGGTTGCGCTGCTCGTAGCCGTAACCGCGCACCGGACGACCGGCGGGGAGATCGGCGGCCGCCGCCTGCAGCAGCGCGACGATCTCCGGGATGCTGCGCGCCTTCTCGGGCCCGCAGTCCACCCAGCTCATCATCTGCCCGAACATCAGGGGGTGCGCGTGGGCGTCCACGAAGCCGGGGACGATCGCGGTATCCGAGAGATCGATCCGCTCCGGGTCGAGTCCTGCCCGGGCCGCGGCCGTCTCGCACTCCTCCGGGGTGCCGATCGCGAGGATCCGGCCCCGATCGGTCAGCATCGCGGTCGCGGTCGTGGCGGCGGCATCCACCGTCCGGATCACCCCGGCCGTGATCAGGCGAGGGACCGTCTGTGCCGACTGGTCGAAGGGGGTGAGCTTTCTCATGGCAGCCTGTTCGCGGTCGTGTCGGTGCGGGCGGTGAACGAACCCGTGACCGGGGCCTCGTCCGAGTGCTGCGGGGCGAGCTTCGTGCAGATGCCGGCGATGAGGGCCATGCCGGCGAACATCGCGAGGACCGACCAGATGTTGCCGGTCCAGGCGATCAGCTGCGTGGCGAACCAGGGGGAGAATCCGGCCCAGATCGCCGCACCCACGCCGTAGGCGAGAGCGATCGACGTGTAGCGCGACTGGGGGCGGAACATCTGCGCGAGCAGCGCCGCGATCGGGGCGTACGTCGCGCTCATGGCGATGCGCACCAGCGAGGCGAACAGGAAGATCAGCGGCTCGACGCGGCCCGGCATCACCAGCATGAACGGCACGAAGGTGAGCACCGAGGTGATCAGGCCGAGGTACATGACTCTCTTGCGTCCCCACTTGTCGCCCAGCCAGGCGATGGGCAGCGTCACGACGAATTCCACGAAGGAGGCGATCGTCATGGCGTCGAGGATGACGCGCTCGTTGATCGCGATGGGCTCACCGGTCGCGTAGGCGGTCGCGAACGTGGTGGCGAGGTAGTAGCCGCCGGTCGAGATGGGCAGGATGCCGATGCCGAGCAGGATCGGACGCCAGTTGGTGCGCAGGGCGTAGGCGAGCGGCATGGACTGCTTGCGGCCCTCGACCTTCGCCTCGAAGACCGGGGTCTCCTCGACGCGGTAGCGGACCCAGAAGCCGACGCCGACCAGCACGATCGACAGCAGGAACGGGATGCGCCATCCGCCGTTGATGATGAAGTCGTCGCCCATCCGCGCCATGATCGCGAAGATGCCGGAGGCCAGCAGGGCGCCGGCCGGGTTGCCGAGCTGCGTGAAGCCGCCGTAGAAGGTCTTCGACTTCTCCGGGGCGTGCTCGACGCTCATGAGCACCGCGCCGCCCCACTCGCCGCCGACCGCGAGGCCCTGCACGGCCCGCAGGAGGATCAGGAGGATCGGGGCGAGGATGCCGATGTTCTCGTAGGTCGGCAGGCAGCCGACCAGCACGGTCGCCGCGCCCATCAGCAGCAGCGTGATGACGAGCGAGGTGCGCCGCCCGAGCTTGTCGCCGATGTGGCCGAAGATGATGCCGCCCAGGGGGCGTACGAGGAACGCGACGGCGAAGGTCGCGAACGCGGCGGCGGTCTCGGCCAGGCGGTCACCGCTCGGGAAGAAGAGCGGACCGAAGACGAGCGCCGCGGCGGTCGCGTAGACGTAGAAGTCGTACCACTCGATGGTGGTACCGACGAAGGCGGCGAAGCCAGCGCGACGTGCTTTGCTGTGAGTGCCGCTGTGGGTGGTGGAAGCCATGAGGCCCGCTCCTTTGCGGAAGATGTCGGATAGCGATGGATGCTACGGCGCTCCGCGCACCTTCGGCAAGGCCAGAACTCCAGTGAGAACGAGCATTCACTGGAGTATTGCTTGCCGCCCCTACCAAAGTAGGCCTATCTCACGGCAGAGACGCTCCCTAGACTGAACAAGAACGCATCGATGCGTGCGATGCAGGGAAACTGACCGATGGGGACGATCCATGGATTTCGACGCCGATCTGATCCGCGCTCTGCAGGAGGACGGCCGCGCCAGCATCCGCTCCCTCGCCGACCGCCTCGGGCAGTCGCGCGCCGCGGTGGCGGCGCGGCTGAAGTCGATGCTCGACGACCGCACCGTGCGGGTGGTCGCCGCGGTCGACCCGGTGTTCCTCGGTCAGCATGTGCTCGCGCACGTCTCGATCCGCACGGTCGGCCCCGTCGAACCCGTGGCGCAGCACCTGCGCGACCGGAACGAGACCGTGCTGGTGTCGGCCGTCGGAGGCGCGCACGACCTCGTCGCCGAGCTGCGACTCGGATCGATGGAGGAGCTGCACGACCTGCTCGCGATGATCCGCGCGATCGACGGCATCCTCGACATCAACACGATCATCTACTCGACCGTCGTGAAGGGGTTCTTCGTGTCGGAGTACCACGGCGACGTGACGCTCGACGCGATCGACGAGGCGCTCATCGAACAGCTGCAGACCGACGGGCGGAAGAGCTTCCGCGCCCTGGGCGAGGAGGTGCGGCTGTCCCCCTCGGCGGTCGCGACGCGGGTGCAGCGGCTGATCGACGGCGGGGTGATCAAGATCAGCGCGGTCGAGGCCCGAGGACTCGCTCATCGCCAGCTGTCGATGGGCGTCGGGATCACGCTGGGCGACGACGACGAGGCGGTGATCGAGGTGCTGCGCAGCGGGCGGGGCGTCGACTTCGCCGCTCGGACGCTCGGACGCTTCGATGTCGTCGCGACGCTGGTGGAATCATCCGCCGGGGCCCTGTTCGAGAGTCTGGAGCGCTTGCGCGCCCTGCCCGGCGTGACCCGCGTGGAGGCGTGGATGCACCTCGCGGTCCTGAAGGAGGACTACGCCCGCACCATCCGCCCTCCCCTCCCCTGACTCTCCCTCCTCTCTTCTCTCTTCTCTCTCCTCTCTTCTCTCTCCTCTCTCCCGTGCCGACCCACCCCTTTTTGCGCGAGCCACCCCTTTAAATGCGTTCACAAAGGGGTGGCTCGCGCACAAGGGGGTGGCTCGGCGAGTGCAGAGACGGGATGCTGGGCGGATGACAGACGCCGACGAACCCGAACGGACCGCCGACGGGCACCACATCGTCGTGAACGGACGGCGCTGGCGTGCCACCGATCCCGCCATCCCGGAGAAGTTCCGCCAGGAGCTCGTCGATGAGCTGATGGCCGCCCGGCGTGCCGTGAAGTCCGCCGATGCCGATGCCCGGCGACGCGTGCACGACGCGAAGACCGCCCTCGGCGAGCGCGGGGCGCCGTGGTGGGAGGAGCCGTCCGACGCCGAGTTCGACGACCGGGCCGCCGCCGCGATGCGCGCCCTCACCCGCAAGCGCGCCGAGTCATCCATCTGCCCGAGTGACGTCGCCCGCGCGATCGGCGGCGAGTCGTGGAGGTCGCGGATGGACGCCGTCCGCCGCGTCGCCGGGGAGTTGGCCGCACGCGGAGAAGTCGTGGTCACGCAGAAGGGCGAGCCCGTGCAGATCGAGCAGGCGCGGGGTCCCGTCCGCATCGTCCGCGGCCCCGCCCTCTGACCGGCGCCCCACCCGCATCCCGCCGCCACCCCCCGCGCGGCGCGCCGTCACCCCGCGTTCACCCGACGCGGCCAGACTTCGAGCATGAGCGATCCCGAATCCCGCGCCGCCGTTCCGGAGCCCCCCGCGACCGCGAACAGCGGCGCTGTGGGCGTGATCGGCCTCGACCTCCGCGGAGAGTCCCCCGCACCCCGCAAGCAGGTGTTCTCCTGGGCGCTGTGGGACTGGGCGACGCAGCCCTTCAACACCGTCATCCTCACGTTCGTCTTCACGGCGCTGTACCTGACGACCGACGCGTTCCTGCCGGCCGACATCGCCGCCCTCGACCCGGACAGCGACGCCTACGAGCAGGCGATCGCCGGGCTCACCTCGTCCCTCGGCCTCGGTTCGACCATCGCGGCCTTCGGCATCCTGCTGCTCGCCCCGGTGCTGGGCCAACGAGCGGATGCCGCCGGGCGACAGAAGCTCTGGCTCGGAATCGGCACCGGCGCCCTGGTGTTCTGCATGCTCGGACTCTGGTTCGTCGAGCCGGTGCCGAGCCTCTTCTGGCTCGGTGTCGCGCTGATCTCGGCGGCGACCGTGTTCCAGGAGATCGCGGCGGTCAACTCCAACGCGATGCTGATCGGGATCGCGACGCCGAAGAACGTCGGACGCATCTCGGGCCTCGGGTGGGGCTTCGGCTATCTCGGCGGCATCATCGCACTGGTGATCGTCGTCGTGCTCGACGCCTTCGACTGGTTCGGCATGTCGACCGACAACGGCCTCGCCTACCGCCTGATCGCGGTCGGATGCGCGGTCTGGACGATCGTCTTCAGCATCCCGATCTTCCTCAACGTGCCCGAGCCCTCCCTGGGCCGCCCGGAGCGCAGGGTCGGCTTCTTCCGCTCGTACGTCCTCCTCGTGAGAGACGTCGCCGGCCTCTACCGCAGCCCCGAGACGCGTCCGACGTTCTGGTACCTGCTCTCGAGTGCGGTCTTCCGCGACGGTCTCGGCGGCGTCTTCGCGTTCGGTGCGATCATCGGCACGGCGGTGTTCGCGTTCGGCACGCAGGACATCATCATCTTCGGCATCGCCGCGAACCTGATCGCCGGCGTCTCCACGATCATCGCCGGGAGACTGGACGACCGCCTCGGGCCGAAGCGCATCATCCTCGCCTCGATCGGGGCGATGATCGTCGCGGGTCTCGCGGTGTTCCTGCTGCGTGACGGCGGAACGATGGTGTTCTGGATCGGCGGCCTCATCCTCTGCGCGTTCGTCGGACCGGCGCAGGCCGCGGCCCGCTCGTTCCTCGCCCGGGTGACCCCGGCGGGTCGCGAGGGCGAGATCTTCGGCCTCTATGCCACGACCGGGCGCGCGGCGAGCTGGATGGCATCCGGCGCCTGGACCGTGCTGATCGTGCTGACCGGCCAGACCGCCTTCGGCATCCTGGGCATCATGCTGGTGCTGATCCTCGGCTTCCTGCTGCTGCTTCCGGTCAGGGCACCGCGACGGGTCTGAGGCCAGCCAGGGCGAGGATGCCGCACCGACGCCGGTTGCCGCTCAGTGCTGCCAGTTGTCGGCGAGTTTGTTCAGCAGTCGGGCGAGCTCGAGGCGCTCCGCTTCGGTGAACGACTCCAGCGCCCGTCCGAGGTGCTCGCGCCGCTCGCCCCGCACGCCGCGGGCCAGGCGCCGCCCCTCCTCGGTCAGCGCGATGCGCGTGCGGCGCGCGTCGTCGGGGTCGGCCTCCCGACGCACGAGACCGTGATCGACGCCCTGCTGCACGAGACGTGAGGCACGGGGCTGGTCGACGCCGATCGCCTCGCCGAGGGCGCTGACGCTGAGAGGGGCGGATGCCGCGGCGAGCGCCTCGAGCATCCGCATCCGCGCCGGACCCCCGAGTCGCGCGGAGGGATCGGTCATCCAGGGCGGTCCCGCGGGTCGCCCGCGGTGTCCGAACGGTTCGCCGTGCGGGTGGCCGTGCTCGTGCCCCTCGCCGTGCCAACCGTGCGCTCCCCCGCGTCCGGAGCCGGGGCCACGCTCGCCCGGGCGGCGTCCGCGCAGTCGGGAGAGCGCATGGGCGATGGCCTCGGCCGGATCGATCTCGTCAGGGGTCACAGCATGATTTTACATGCGTCTTGACATGCATCCGCACTTCATGTCACACTACATGTACATGCCACATGACATGCACATGTCCTCCGACATGCGATACCCCCTGACACTGAAGGATCTTCCATGAACACCTCTGACAACGACACCCCTGACAACGACACCCCTGACACCACCCCCGACCACAGCGCCCGCCCGCTCGGATACTGGCTGAAGGCGACCGACCGGCTCCTGGCCGCCGAGTTCGCCACCGCCTTCGAGAGCGAGCACGCGAGTCGCCGCGACTGGCGCCTCCTCTCCATCGTCGACGGCACCGTCGACGCACCTCGCCCGCTGCCCGCGCACAAGCTGCACGGGCTCGCCGAGCGCGGCTGGATCGCCCCCGAGGGCGAGGGCTGGGCCCTGACCGACGACGGCCGCGCCGCCAAGGATCGCCTCGGCGCGATCGTCGAGCGCATCCGCGCGAAGGTCACCGACGCGGTCTCCGCGGAGGAACTGGCCACCACCCTCGCCGCACTCGAGAAGATCGCCCGCGCGTTCGGCTGGGACGAGGACACCCCTCTCCCCCGCGGACGCCGTCGCGGATTCGGCCGACCCGGTCGCGGGTTCGGGCACGGATCTCCGCGCGGCTTCGGTCGCGGATTCGGGCACGGCCCGCGCCACGACGGCGACCTCGACGCCGAGTCCGGCCACCACGAGGGCTTCGGCCCGCGTCATGGCGACGGTCCCGGCCACGAGCTCGGCGACCACGGCCACGGCCACGGCCACGGCCACGGCCACGGTCACCACCGTCACGATCGCGGCGACCACGGACACGGCCACCACCCGCGAGGCGCGGGGCGTCACGCGCAGCGCGCCTTCGAGCGCGGCTTCGACGCCGGGTTCCAGCGCGGCCGCGCGGCCTGATCCCCGGACCGATTCGCACGAAGGGACGGATGCTCCGGCATCCGTCCCTTCGTCCTGTCACGCGAGCCCCGGCGCCAGCCGAGCACCGGGGTCCGCAGGGGCACGGGGGTCAGCCGAGCGCCGGGGTCAGCGCGGCGAGCGGGTCATGAAGACGTCGACCGCATCCTCGCTGTCCACGACGAACCCCGCCCGCTCATAGAGACGTAGCGCGGGACTCCCCTGCAGCACGTTGAGCCGGTGGATCCGATCCGCGCCGGCATCCAGCGCCCGCTGCAGCACCGCGCCGCCGATCCCCCGCCCCTGCAGCGCCGGATCGAGGTAGAAATGCTCGATCCAGTGCGTGTCCGCACCGTCCGGGCGCACCGCGATGCACCCGGCATCCGCTCCGTCGACCACGATGATGCGCGTGTGCGCGGGATCGAACGCGTCGAGGAACCGCCGCCGCACGCGCGTGCTGTCGTAGCGGCCGAGGCGCTCCAGGTCGTCCCGCAGCACGACGGCGCGCAGTTCCGCGATCCACGTCGCGTCATCGCGCACGCTCGGGCGCAGTGCCCATGCCGGCCGATCATCCGGGCCTGGCATCTGATCCGAGGTCCGCGCGAGCGCGGGATCCCGCGCGATGAGCCCTTCGCTCACGACCGGAGCGTCGGGAGCAGCAGGGTCGCGGCGTCGCTGAACCCCGGCGCCGCGGCAGCGAACGGGAAGCTCGTCGTCGTGGCGAGGTAGATGGCCAGGGCGACCGCCGCCGCCAGCAACAGGAGCAGGAACACGAAGATCGCGGCGCTGATGCCGCGATACGCGCCGGTCGTCGGCACCTCGGGCGCGACCGAGGGCTTCGCCCAGTCGTCGGCGACGGCGGACGGCTGATCGCCCTCGAGGATGGCCGGCTTGCGGCGAGCGCTGCGCGACGAGGGCATCATGGCCTCGGGCGGAGGGGGCGGGATCACGGCATCCGCCGAGGGGATGTCCGCCGGGGGCGGTGGGATCACCGCGGACGACGGAGGGATCACGGGCTCGGGCGCGAGCGCGCCGTCCGGGACCGGAGTCTCCGGCGGGGCGGGGACGACAGCATCTGCCGGCGGATTCTGCGGGTTCATGCTGTCATCACTCATGTCAGCCTCCGACTGCGCCGATGTCGGTCACGCCGACGTCGGTCCGATGGAAATTCTGGAACGACCGGGAGGCCGTCGGGCCGCGCTGACCCTGGTAGCGGTTGCCGTAGGGGCCCGAGCCGTAGGGGTTCTCCGCCGGTGAGGTCAGGCGGAAGAAGCAGAGCTGACCGATCTTCATGCCCGGCCAGAGCTTGATCGGGAGGGTCGCGACGTTCGCCAGCTCCAGCGTCACGTGGCCCGTGAAGCCGGGGTCGATGAACCCGGCGGTGGAGTGCGTGATGAGTCCCAGGCGTCCGAGCGAGGACTTGCCCTCCAGACGCGCGGCGACGTCATCGGGCAGGGTGACCTGCTCGTAGGTCGCACCGAGCGCGAACTCGCCGGGGTGCAGGATGAACGGCTCGTCGGGGTCGACCTCGATGAGCCGGGTGAGCTCCGGCTGATCCTCGGAGGGATCGATGAACGGGTACTTGTGGTTGTCGAACAGCCGGAAGTACCGGTCGAGACGCACGTCGATGCTCGACGGCTGGATCATCTCCGGCTCGCGGGGGTCGAGGCCGATGCGGCCCGATGCGAGTTCTGCCTTGATGTCGCGATCACTGAGAAGCACGGCCCCAGCCTAGTTGCCCGGGGCATCCGACACTTTGGCCTTCACGCATCCGGCGGGTAGGCTGGCCGATACCTGCTCTTCGGATGCAGGTACGGGGCTGTAGTTCAATGGCAGAACTTCTGCTTCCCAAGCAGATAGCGCGGGTTCGATTCCCGTCAGCCCCTCCACGTGTGACGTCCACCGCGCTGCGGTCGGACGCCTCCTCCCGGATCGATCATGGTTCCGTCGGTGTGCGGTCGAGAGTGACGACGAGCTTCCGTGCCGATACACCGCGGCGAAGGGTGTCGATGGCCTCCTGGATCGCGGGAAGGCCGTGTCCTGCGATGTGGGCTTCGGGGTAGAGGTGGTGCCTGCCCGAGGCCAGAGCGGCGGGGAGATATCCGCCCCAGAGGGCCGGACCCACGGGCGACGCGGCGATGGCGCTCCCCCAGATGAACGATGCTCTGATCCCGCGGGAGCGGCTGCGCACCTGCAGGAGCGCCGTTCGCGTTCCGAGCGTCAGGAAGAGGCGGACGCGGGCGAGGGAGAGGCCGCGACGGCGGGGTTGCTCGTAGAACGAGACGGGAGGGCTCGCCATCGCGATCCGCGTGGCACCGGTTGCGCGCGCGATCCGGAGGCAGGCCTCGGCCGAACCCACCGCGACGGCGAGGATGCCCGCCACCGCGGCGCCCCCGACCTCGTCGATGATCTGATCCGCGGCTTCCGGGTCTCGGTAGTCGAAGACGGCTTCTGCTCCCAGCCGCCTCATCCGTTCGTGGTTCTTCGCAGAGGCTGTCGTGATCACCCGATAGCCGGCTGCTCGGGCGAGTTGGATCGCGTTGCCTCCGACGGCGGTCGCGCCGCCCCAGATCACGACGACCTCATCGCGGGCGGCCGCGTTTCCGAGACGGGAGTGGTCCAGTCCCAGTTGGTCCTTCTCGAACAGGCCGGCGGCCGCGGTGGACAGCGCCAGCGGCAGCACGACGGCATCCTCGAAGGCGGTCGCGGCCGGCAGGAGGGCGGCCAGACCCGCATCGACCACGACGTAGGCCTGGAACCCGCTCTCCGAGACGGGGTCCCGGCCCTTCTCCAGGCCCATCGCGTACGCGACCACGCGGTCTCCGATGACGAAGTCGTCCACGCCGACACCGGTTTCGACGACGACACCCGCGACGTCCTCCCCGAGGATGACCGGGTAGCGCAACCACCCGTACATGACCGTGCCGTTGGACTGGATGATCGCATCGAGCGGATTCACCGCCACCGCGCGCACCTCGAGCAACACCTGGCCCGGCCCCGGCTCCGGCATCGGAGCCTCGCGAATCGTCAGGTCCGCATAGGGGGAATCGATCCACGCCCCGGTGTTGTCGCTCATTCTCGTTCGTTCTCCGAATCTGATGACATCTCGTGTCATCAGATTCATCTTACGACAGTTCGTGTCATCATTGGTTCCATGCCTCGTTGGTCGCCGGATGCTGCACTGCGGTTGGAAGCTGCCGCGATGACCCTGTTCGCGGACCAGGGATACGCGGGCACCACGGTTCCCCAGATCGCCGAGGCGGCGGGGCTCACCACACGGACGTTCTTCCGCCACTTCTCCGACAAGCGAGATGTGCTGTTCCTCCGAGATCGGGAGTTTCCCCAGGCGGTGAGCGAGTTCATGGCGTCCATCCCGCAGGAATACGACGGGACCGCCACCGTGCGCGCAGGCCTCGCGGCCGCATGCCGAGGCATCCAGGGCTGGCGAGAACAGATCGCGCGTCGGCGCAGCATCATTCACAGCGAACCGGCACTGCACGAGCGTGACCTTCTCCGCAGCCACCACCTCGCGCTCGCCATCGAACAGTCCCTGACCCGACGCGGTGTCGAACCTCGCCACGCGCACACGTCGGCGGCGCTCGCCGTGACCTGTTTCGACCTCGCGATGGACCGATGGCTGGAAGGGTCCTCCGACCTCTCCCTCGAGGATGCCCTGACGACGGTGTGGAACGACATACAGGTGTGCATCGACAGCTCGCGAAGCGACACCGGCGTGGCGCCACCGCCCGGGACCTAGGTCCCGGGCGCACCGGATGCCCGGGCATAGGGTGCGCCGCATGATCACCGACGATCCCACGCTGACGAACCCTGACCACTACCGCACGCTCTGGGAGAACGAGCACGTCCGCGTGCTCGAATACACCGATGCGCCGGGCGATCAGACCACGCCGCACGACCATCCGAACAGCGTCATGGTCACGCTCACCGGCTTCTCCCGTCGGCTGAGCGCCGGGGAGCGCACCTTCGACACGAAGCTCCCCGCCGGGCAGGCCGTGTGGATTCCGGCGCAGCGCCACGCGGGCGAGAACACCGGGACGACGCCGACGCACACGATCCTCGTCGAGCTCAAGGGCGAGGCGGCCGGCGCCCCCTCGCCGTCGACACTGGGCCCGGAGCATCCCGACCAGCCCTGAGCGCACCACTCCTACGCACCCTGCGCCGAGCACGCCGGTGGCGCCGACGATCATCGCCGGCGCCACCGTACTGTCCGTCACATCGGAGGTGTCGATGCAGGCTCCGCGACAGGTGCCGTCTCCGCGACGGGTGCCGCCGGCTCCGACCCCGTGTGCCGCTCGATCTTCCACGGCCGCTGCCGGTGGATCTCGAGGAGCTGAGCGCCGAGTCCGAAGAACACCATCGCGAGCCACACCACGATGTTGAGCCACGGAATCTGCAGCGCCGTGATCAGGATGAGCCCGCCGACCAGGGATTCGACCACCGGCCGGCCGTTGCCCCGGAAGAGCAGTCGCCCGAGGTAGTGAGCGACGTACGGGAAGGTCGCGAGGGTCATCACGAACCAGATCGTCCCGAGGGCGAGAGCGATCGGAGCCCCGACGATCGTGATGAGCAGCGTCAGCAGCACGAACGGCACGGCGACGGCGGCGACGAACCCGACCAGCAGCCCCTTCCACGGCGACGGCATCAGGTGATCCGTGACCCGTCGCAGCCAGCGCGGGACGAGCAGGGCCGTGAGCACCGTGACGATGCTGAGCGCGACCAGCGCGTACACGAGCCCGAGCAGCCATCCGACGATCACGCCCCACGGGGAGATCTCCATCCTCGGCTGCGGTGCGGACCGGATGCGATCGACCGTTCCGCTCACCGCTCCCTCGGAGATGCGGGCCTCGTTGTCGCTGACGTAGGTCACGTCACCGCCGACCGTGCCGTCGATGCGGAGGGTGCCGACGCTCACCACGAGATCGCGCCCCACGTCGCCTGCGATGTCCATGGTGCCGGAGCCGCCGACGAGATCGTCTCCGAAGGATGCCGTGTCGGCGACCGTGACGTCGGCGGCGAAGATCGTGCCGCTGCCGGAGACCTCACCGCCGATCGTGACCGACTGGCCGGCGAGCCGGATGCTGCCGTCGACGGTCCCGGTGACCGTGATGGTCTGGGCGGCGGCGATCACATCGCCCGTCACGTCCCCGCTGATGGTGATGCTTTGACCCGAGGCGTAGACGTCGCCGTCGATGGTTCCCGACACGTCGATCGAGACGCCGCTGTAGAACTGCGGCCCCTCCCGATCGTCCGTCGCCATCGGCGCGCTCGACGTCGTGGCGATCGGGTCCGGGGGCGCAGCGCTCGCGCCCACCCCCGCACCGAGGACGGCGATTCCCAGCGACAGCGCCACGGCGAATCGCCGGGCGGTGCGTGATGTGTTCATGGCATGACCTCTTCCTGGCGTGGTGGACCTGCGAGCAGTCTGCGTGGCAGCCCGAACCCGCTGTAGGGCCGGAGGTCCCGCGCCGTCTCGCCGAGACCACGGACGGAGGGACTTTCGGCCCGCGTACCGCGACGGATCGGAGTGATGCTCAGGCGCAGAGACCGGAGGGGGCATCATGGGCGACGAGCGCAGCAGCATCCGAGTGGTGGAGAAGGCGGGGCCGTGGGGCTTCTTCTTCCTCCTCGCCTACATCGGCGCCGCCATCTACTTCCTCTCGCGCTCCGACGGCGCCTTCGGCGCCTTGGTCCTCGGGCTCCTGCAGGCGGCCGTGTGGCCGGTCTACGTCACCTTCCACGTTCTCGAGGCCCTCGGCGTCTGACCGGATGCCGCGGCGTGCCGGATCAGCGGATGACCACGGTGGCCGTCGCCATGCGCGCGAGCACCTCGCGGCTCGTCGATCCGAGCAGGAAACGCGCGATCGCGCCTTTGCCGTTCGACCCGATGACGGCGAGGCGGGCCTCCGCGGCGAGCCGATTGATCGTCGTCTCCGGGCGACCGCGCTCGATCACCGGCGTCACGACCACGTCGGGGTAGTCGCGGCGGAGCCCGGCGAGCGAGATGGCGAGCGTCTCCTCCGACAGCTTCTGCATCGCGGAGAGGTACTCCTCGGGATAGGCGTGCATGTCGAAGGGCACCGGCACCGGCGACCAGGTGGTGACGGCCGTGAGCGGCTCGCCCAGACGGTCGGCCTCCGCGGCGGCGAACTCGACGGCGCGCTCCGAACTCGGCGAGTCGTCCACGCCGACCACGATGCCCCGGCGACCGGTGAGATCGATGTCCGGCACGACGGCGACCGGACAGTGCGCGCCGGCGACGATGCGGATGCCGTGCGGGCCACGGCGCGGCCCGTCGGAGGCTCCGCGATAGTCGCTCCCGATCACGAGCAGATCGAACACCATGGATGCGTCGATCAGTTTCCGCACGGGGTCGCCGCGGTCGATGCGGTTCTCCACCGGCACGCCGTACGCGCGGGCGCGCTCGGCCTCTCGATCGAGCAGCGCCTGGGTCCGGGCGACGGCGTCGTCGATGATCGCCCCTTCCCCCACGGTGCCGACGGCTCCGCCGACGACGGAGATCATCTCGATCCTGCTGCTGCGTTCCCGTGCACGATGGGATGCCCAGTCGACCGCCCTGTGCGATGCCGAGCTGTCGGTCACTCCGACGAGGATGCTCTCCTGCATGATCGTTGCCCTCTCACCTCGTCCCCACACTCCCACCGCCGGGGCGGGAAGGACAGGGCCCCAGCATCGCGCCGATCGCGCCCGGGCGGCAGAGGCCTAAGTCCCGCAGCGCCGTCGTTTTCGCAGCGCCCCCGTTTCTCAGCGCCGAGTAGCGAGCCGGAGGGACGTTCGCCCCTACACCCGGCGTGCCGCGCCCATCAAAGTGTCGTCATGACGAGCATCCAGATCACCGATTTCCGGGAGCAGCCGACCGCCGGGGTGCGGGAACGGGTGCCGATGACGGAGCTGACCGCGTTCTTCTCCCGCGCGTTCGCGGAGACGCTGGCGGCGATCCAGGCCCAGGGGCTGCATCCCGTCGGCCCGCCGTACGGCAAGTACTACGGGCCGCCGACCGAGACCGTGGACGTCGAGGCGGGGTACCCGGTGGCCGCGGCGTTCGCCCCGGCCGGACGCGTCGTGCCCGGCGTCCTCCCCGGCGGCAGGGGCGTCGCCGCCGTCCATGTCGGACCGTACGACAGCATGGAGAGCACGTACTCCGAGGTGGAGCACTACTTCACGACATCGGCCCTGACGCCGGGTGCGGTGATGTGGGAGAGCTACCTGACGGATCCGGAAGCCGAACCCGACCCGGCCCGGTGGCAGACGCAGATCTGCTGGCCCCTCGCCGTGGACGCGCACTGATGCCGTGGCGCACGGCGCCGCCTAGACGGGCGGCGTGGTGGTGACGGCCCCGTCGATCTCGCACGCGACCGCGAGCGTGTTGTAGACGGTGCCGAACCTGCGGAGGTTCTCGTGCAGCAGGCGCACGCGCCGCTCCGGCTCGTCCGTGACCAGGTGCAGTCGGTACTCGAGCCGGATGAACCGCGGTGGCAGGTCCTGCCGGTGCGCGGTGACATCGACATCGGCCTCCTGATAGCGGAAGGGCATGAGTTGGGCAGACCGCTCGACGTTCTTCAGCAGGCACGCCGCGAAGGCGGACGCCAGCAGCTCGGCCGGCCCGGGGAGCCCCGACGGCGCCTTCGCGGCCCAGCTCGCGTCGAAGGCGACCGTCTCGGTGCCGAGGTGCACCACCGCTCGGCCGCGCGCGTCGACGCGAGCACGCACCTCGTAGATGCGCGATGCGGGTGTCTCCACGGAGTCGATGACCATGCCGTCCAGCATGTCGCCGCGCACCCGCCCGGCGCAGGGCGAAGGTCCTGCGCCGTCGAGCGCCACGCCGCCGCGCACCGCGGGACCTAGGTCCCGCACCCCCCGAACAGGGGGCCCTACCGTCGGGGAATGCCCGAGAGCTGAGATGAGAGTGGCACGCGGATCGATCCCCGTCTGCGAATTCGGGCTCAGACCGCGATCTCCGCTGGATGCTCCCTCCTGGTGTTCGATCGCGCGGCATTTCGCCTGGGGGCGTAAGGAATGCCCTCCGTCGACCCGCTCAGCTCTCGGGTATCTCCCGGTGCCGAGGGGTCCAGATCGCCATTATGCGCATAGGTAATAACCTCATGGCATTAGGCTGGCGGCATGACGAAGACAGCGCTCACCCCGGCCGCGGTCGTCGAGCGCGCGGCCTCCCTCGCCGACGCCGACGGTCTCGCCGCCGTGACTCTCGCCGCCGTGGCACGGTCCCTCGGCGTGCAGACGCCGAGTCTCTACACGCACGTGCGCGACATCGCAGCGCTGCGCGACGGCGTCACGGTGGTCGCCCTCGACACGCTGTCCGACCTCATCACCGAAGCGATCGCCGGCCGCTCCGCCCGCGACGCCCTCGACGGCTTCGCGGCCGCGCATCGGACGATGGTGCAGGAGCACCCGGGCCTCTGGGAGGCCCTGCAGCGCACGGCGGGGCCGGATGCCGTGGCATCCCCGGCTGCGCGGCGCGTGGTGCGACTGACGGATGCCGTGCTTCTCGGCTACGACATCGCGGCCGCCGATCGCACGCACGCGATCCGCATCGTGGGCGGTGCCCTGAACGGCTTCCTGACACTCGAGCGTCTCGGCAACTTCGCCCACAGCGCGCCGCCCGCCGAGGACTCCTGGGGCGAACTCCTCGATTCCCTGCACTTCCTCCTGACCACCTGGAACACACGCGGGCAGGCCCGCGGAAGGACGACGACATGATCACCACCCCCGTCAGCCGCGAGCTCCTGCACGGCGTCCTCGAGGGGGAATCCGTGGATCGCGGGCTGCGACCCCACCGCCTGCCGCGGGCGGTGCGCGAGCGCGACGCCGATCCGCAGCTCACCCTCATGGAGGCGCAGCCCTCCGGCGCCCGCATCGCGCTGGTGACCGACGCCCGGCGGATCGAGCTCGATCTGCATGCCACGCGCGTGACCTATCGGGGCATGAAGCGTGCGCGGGGAGCCGTGGACGTCGTGATCGACGGCACGCTCGTCCACACCCATCCCCTGACCGAGGGCGACGCGATCGAGCTCGACCCCGCGACCGGGGCGCGCTCCCTCATCGCCGGCGCTCCCGATCGGGTCGTCGTCGACGGACTCCCCTCCGGCCGCACGACCGTGGAGTTCTGGCTTCCCCACAACGAGGCCGTCGACCTGGGGGAGATCCGCTCGGATGCCGCCATCGCCCCCGCACCGCAGGCCGGTCCTCTCTGGGTGCACCACGGCAGCTCCATCAGCCACGGCTCGAACGCGACGCATCCCACCGGCATCTGGCCGGTCGTCGCCGCCCGCCGCACCGGCGCTCGGCTGCACAACCTCGGCTTCGGAGGCAGCGCCCTCGTCGACCCCTTCCTCGCCCGGCTCATCCGCGACACCCCCGCCGACCTCATCAGCCTCAAGCTCGGCATCAACGTCGTCAACCTCGACGCCATGCGCCTGCGCAGCTTCATCCCCGCGATCCGCGGGTTCCTCGACACCATCCGCGACGGTCACCCCACGACGCCGCTCCTGCTGATCTCGCCGTTGTACTGCGGGATACACGAGGACACCCCCGGCCCCGGCGCCATCGACCCCGCCACGTTCGGCGCCGACGTCATGCAGTTCATCGCCACCGGGACTCCCGGTGACACCGCGCAGGGACGGCTGACCCTGCAGGTCATCCGCGACGCCCTGGCGCAGGTCGCCGAGTCCCGCCGCGACGACCCGCACCTGCACCACCTCGACGGGCGGGACCTCTACGGAGCGGCAGACGCGGAGACCTTCCCGCTGCCCGACGGACTGCATCCGAGCACCGAGGCCCATCGCCTCATCGGCGAGCGCTTCGCCGACCGCGTGTTCGGAGCCCGGGGGCCCTTCGCCCCCGCCTGATCGGGCCAGGTCCGGCCCCTCGCCCCATCCGTCCCGGGGCCGGCGCCGAACAGAAGACATGCGCCGTCTCCGATCACTCGCCTCCGTGGTCGTCCTCGCCCTGGGCCTCACGGCCTGCGCGCCTGCCGCCTCGCCGGCACCCGATGTCACTGCCGCGCCGACCGCCGACGGTCCCCTCGTCGGGTTCTACGGCGACTCGTACACACTCGGGACCGGGGCGAGCGACCCGTCCCTGCGCTGGTCGAGCGTCATCAGCGAGGACCGCGGCTGGAACGAGTTCAACCCGAGCGTCAACGGGCTCGGGTTCGTCAACCACCGTGCGGACTTCGGGGAGAACGACCTGCCCGCGCTCATCATCGAGCAAGAGCCGGAGATCGTCTTCGTCACGATGGGGCTGAACGACAACTTCAGCTTCGCGAGTCGCGCCGACCTCATCCAGGCGACCATCGGCGACGACCTGACCCGCCTGCGCGAGGCACTTCCCGAGGCCCGCATCATCGTGGTCGAGCCGTTCTGGTACACCGAGGAGCGGCCCGAGTCGGTCGACACGATCATCGGCTGGGTCGAGGAGGCCGCGGCCGACATCGACGCGGACTGGATCCCCGGGGCGAGCCGGTGGCTCGACGGCCACTACGCCGGCGCCGAGGAGAGCTGGATGGCGTCCGACGGCATCCACCCCTCCGACCGCGGATACGCGCACATGGCGGAGGAGATGGATGCCGCGCTGGCGCGGCTCGATCCTGCCCTGTGACCCGGCGGCAGCCGCGCGGGACTCCCGTCTACCTCGCTCCGGGGTCCGTGCCCGACGAGCGCGAGGACTCGAGCGCCGCCCCGATGCAGAGGCCGATCGCCACCCCGAACCCCGCGCCGATGGCGATGTTGTCGAACAGGATCATTCCCATGCCGGCCCCGATCGGCAGCCCGAGTGCGATGCCGATCGCGACCCCGTAGCCCGGCTTCTTCTCGGGTCCGTCTTCGGCGCCCGTTCCTTCTTCGGATCCGCTCATGGCACCGACGCTACGCCCGGGTAGGAGGACACGCATCCCCCGCGCGGGGGACATCTCGCGTCGGCGCAGAGAGAGTCAGCGGATCTCGGCGATCATCTCCGCGTAGCCCTCGGCGTAGGTCGGATACGTCAGTTCGCCGAGCACCGACCGCAGCAGCGTCCCGTCGAGCACGGTGCCGCTCTCCCCGGCCGACGCGTCGTCCGGGGGCACATCCAGCCCGAGTTCGCGGGCCACGAAGCGCACGACCTCGCCGAGCGGAGCGGGGGCGGCATCGACCGCGTGCACGAGCGCCGGAGGCTCCGGCATCCGCAGCAGCACGTCGATCGCGCGGACGAGATCGACCTCGTGGATCCGGTTCGTCCGTCGTCGATGATTCACGACGGCGTGCTCACGCACCTGGCGCAGCAGGAACTCGCGGCCGGGACCGTAGATGCCCGCGGGACGCACGATGACGGCGTCGAACAGCTCCTGCGCCGCGAGTTCGCCGTCGCGCAGGCCCTGCGAACGGTCGCTGCCCGGCACCGGCACATCGTCTTCCGTGAGGGGGCGGTCGAACGGTCCCGCCTCGAACACCCCGGTCGATGACACGAACACCGTGCGTGCCGGGAGAGACGGGAGCGCCGCGGCCACGTGCGCCAGCATCGTGCGGTATCCGGGGTCGCTCGGCGGCAGCGTCACCACCAGGGCGTCGACCGCCGGGAGCGGTTCGGCGAGGGGCAGGGCGAGATCGGCGCGGATGCCCACGACGCCCTCGGGCAGGTCGCTGTCGCTGCGGCGGAGCGCGAAGACCTCGCCGCCGTCCGCGCGCAGCAGCGGCGCCAGGCGTCGTGCGAGCTTTCCGGAGCCGACGAGGAGCGTGCGAGCGGGAGCAGGAGTGTTCACCGCTCCAACCTCTCACACCGGCAGGACATCGAGCGCCGGCTCCGGTCGACCACTCCCGGTCAGCTCATGGTCGTCGCGACCATCACGGGGGTCATCACCGCCATCATCACCACCATGATCGCCGCGTTCACGGCTCCGGAGACGGCGCCACCCGCAGCCGACCCGTCGGCGAGCGCCTCGATGCGGGCGCGGACCTGCGAGGCCTTCATCTCCCCGAGATCGTGACGCAGCAGCGGATATGCGGCGTTGAGTCCGTGCAGGATCGCCAGCAGCGCGAGATCGGCCTGGCTCGGTGCCGCCGTTCCCGCCAGCACCGCGGCGAGCCGGGCGCGCAGGAGCATCTCCGGCCCCGGATCGGACTCGGGCGTGCGCTCCGCGCCCCAGCCGAAGAACCCCCGCTCGCCCCGGGCGAGGATGCCCTGCCTGACGAGCGAGGCGACGACCTGGTCGAGCGGGTCGAACTTCGACGACACCACGAGCGAATCGAGATGCTTCCCGCTCGACGGCGCCAGGCGGACGAGCAGGTCGTCCAGCACCGGGTCTCCGGTGGGTTCCGTCGACACCACCTGCACCCGCGGCCGCTTCTCCTCCGTCAGCACCACCCGTCCGTGCAGGGTCAGATCGACGACAGCCGCCGCGATCTCGGCGTACAGGCGGTAGCCGCCCGCCGCCACCTCGGGGCGTCCGTCCGGTCGCAGCAGCAGGAGGTGAAGCTCTTCGACGATCAACATGGCCCCACGGTACGACGCCCCGTGCGGCGCGCACATCCACCGCACGACGGATCTCGCCACCCGCTGTCGCATCCCGCCCGCTGTCAACCCCGTCCCACCACGCCCCGTACGCCCCTACGGTGAGCGGATGACCACTGAGACCGCTGCCGCCGAGGGCGCCCCGACGCGCCTACGACGGGCCATCACCGGACCCCTGCTGTTCGCCTTCATCCTCGGAGACGTCCTGGGCGCGGGGATCTACGCGCTCATGGGCGTGCTGTCCGAGAAGGTCGGCGGGATGCTGTGGGCTCCGCTCCTGCTCGCCCTCGGCCTCGCGCTGCTGACCGCGGGCTCGTACGCCGAACTCGTGACCAAGTACCCCCGCGCCGGCGGGGCCGCGGTCTTCGCGGAGCGCGCGTTCCGCAGTCCGCTGGTGTCGTTCCTCGTCGGCTTCAGCATGCTGGCCGCCGGAGTGACCAGTGCGGCGGGCCTGGCGATCGCCTTCGCCGGCGACTACTTCCGCACCTTCCTCGACCTGCCGACCATCCCCGTCGCGATCGTCTTCCTCGCCGTGGTCGCCGCCCTCAACGCCCGCGGCATCCGCGAGTCCCTGGGCGCCAACCTGGTGATGACGGCGATCGAGCTGAGCGGACTCGTGATCGTGATCGCGGTCGTCGCGATCTTCGTCGGCGGCGGGGGCGGCGACGTCTCCCGCGTCACCGCCGCTCCGGAAGGGACCGGCGTGGCGGTCTCGGTGCTCGCCGGCGCCGTCATCGCCTACTACTCCTTCGTGGGATTCGAGACCTCGGCGAACATGATCGAAGAGGTCAAGGATCCGCGCCGCACGTATCCCCGTGCCCTCTTCGCCGCGCTGTTCACGGCGGGCGCCGTCTATCTGCTGGTGGGGCTGGCGAGTTCGATCGCCCTGCCCGCCTCCGAGCTGCAGGAATCCTCCGGGCCGCTGCTCGCGGTCGTCGAGGCCACCGGTGTCAGCGTCCCGTCCTGGCTGTTCAGCCTGATCGCCCTCATCGCCGTCGCCAACGGGGCGCTGCTGACCATGATCATGGTCAGCAGGCTCACCTACGGCATGGCCGAGCAGACCCTGCTGCCCGCCGTGCTCGGCCGTGTGCTGCCTCGGCGCAAGACCCCGTGGGTCGCGATCCTCACCACGACGCTCGTCGCGATGGGGCTGACCCTGGTCGGAGACCTCGCGACGCTCGCCGAGACCGTGGTGCTGCTGCTGCTGTTCGTGTTCCTCAGCGCCAACATCTCCGTGCTCGTGCTGCGGCGCGACCGCGTGGATCACGACCACTTCCGGGTGTGGACCTTCGTGCCCGTGCTCGGCATCGCGTCCTGCCTCCTGCTGCTCAGCCAGCAGCGCCCGATCGTGTGGCTGTTCGGCGCTGTCCTGCTCGCGATCGGCGCGGTGCTCTTCGCGCTCACCCGCTGGTCTCGGCGCCGCTCGGAGCGCGCCGATCACGACCCGCAGGACACGACCACCCCGCAGAACGAGACCACCCCGCAGGATGACGAGAGGACCGACCATGGGCACGCCTGACAGCATGAGCACGGACAACACCGCGGATGACGCGATGACGAGCGAGGAGAAGCGTCACGATCAGCTGACCTCGGCTCCCGATGCGACCGAGGCCGATGCGGCCCCGCGCATCGAGGTGTCGGAGCGAGACGGCGTCACGCGGATCGACATCGCCGATGACGCCGCCGTCCGCCCGGGCCCCGGCCCCGGGATGCCGGAGGCCGACGGGAAGTAGCCGCCCTCAGGCGGTCGACACCCGATCCTGCGTGCGGACGATCGTGGCGAAGCCGCGCGCCGACAGGATGCTCTCCGTCCGGCGCATGAGCTCCTCCCCCGACACGGCCGAGAGGTGCTCGGTCGCGGGGATCGCCGAGGTCGTGGTGGCGTCGGTGACGAACTCGACCTCGTAGCCCAGGTCGTTCGCGACCCGGGCCGTGGTCTCGCAGCACTGCTCGGTGCGGATGCCGCACACCACGACCCTGCGGATTCCCGCTGCGTCCAGCTGCCGCTGCAGATCGGTGGAGGTGAAGGCGTTCGCCGAGGTCTTCGTGACCGCGGGCTCGCCCGCCTGCGGCTCGAACTCCGACATCACCCGCACGAACCCGAGCGCCGGGTCGAACACCCCGCCGCTGCCGGGCTCGGCATGCGTGACCCACACGACCGGATCGCCGACGGCGCGTGCGTGATCGACGAGCAGCGCGACGTTGTCGAGCACGCGGGGATTCGCGGTGTCCGCCCACTCCCGCGCGCGCTGCCGGAACGACTCCTGCACGTCGATCACGAGCAGGGCGGTGGCGGTGCGCGCCATCACAGCCAGCCCTTGCGCTTGAAGGCCGCGTAGAGCCCCACGCCCATCGCCAGCATGAGCGCGATCGCCATCGGGTAGCCGAGCGTCCAATGCAGCTCGGGCATGTGATCGAAGTTCATGCCGTAGACGGTGCCGACCAGCGTGGGAGCGAACAGGATCGCCGCCCACCCCGAGATCTTCTTGACCTCGTCGTTCTGACGGATGCTGAGCTCTGTCATCCGGCGCATCTCATCGTTCTGGCGTCGCGCCACGATCGTCGACTCGACCGTGAGCGCGTTGTCGAGCACGGTGCGGAAGGTCGTCGCCCGGTCGGCGACCCGCAGCGTGTGGTCGAGCACGTCGCGCAGATAGCGCTGCAGTTCCTCATCGACCCGGTACTTCTCGGATCCGCGCAGCAGCGCCTCCAGCATCCCCGACAGCGGTTGCGTCGCGCGCTGGAAGTCGATCACCTCGCGGCCGAGCTCGTAGATGCGCTGCGTGGCGTCCACGTCCTGCACGAACAGCTGGCTCTCGATCTCGTCGATGTCGTTCTCGAGTCCGGCCAGCACCGGGGTGTACTCGTCGACGACCTCGTCGAGGATCGCGTACAGCACGGCTTCCGGTCCGCGCGCGAGCAGCGTCGGGTCGGACTCCAGTCGGTGTCGGACACGCGCCAGGTCCGGCGACTCCGCGTGGCGGATGGTCACCACGAAGTCGGGGCCGACCAGCACGTGCACCTCGCCGAACTCGACCTCTTCGCTCTCGTCGAGGTAGCGCGCCGGCCGCAGCACCATGAACAGCACCTCGCCGTAGCGCTCCAGCTTCGAGCGCTGGTGCCCCGAGAGGGCGTCCTCCACGACGAGCGCATGGATGCCGAACTCGTCGGCCACCTCGCGGATCTCCTGCGCGCTGGGCCGGTAGAGACCGATCCAGCTCATCCCGCCCCGGGAGCGCATCAGTTCGAAGGTCTCGCTGAGGCTCTGGGGGTTCTCGGTGCGCACGCCGTCGACGTAGATCGCGTTGTCGACGATCGTCATCGCGGCATCCTCGGCACGGTCACTCCACCGGCGCGACGCAGGTGATGGCGGCGTCCGTGATCGCCTGGTGGTACTGCTCGGCCGTGAACGGCAGCCCGAACTCGGGGGCCGTCTGCCCCTCGGCCGCCGGCGCCTTCGACGCGATCGCCGACAGCTCCCACGCCAGGTACTGTGCGAGGGCCGCGCCCTGGGTCGAGTCGTTGAGCACGACCGCGACCGTGAAGCCGGTGGCGGGGTCGGAGTACGCGGCGGTCGCATAGCCCGGCACCCAGCCGCCCTGGCCGATCATCGACCCGACGAGGATCGCCCCGCCGGTGGCCTGGTACCACGAGGGTGCTCCCGAGCTCATCGGAAGAGGAGACCCGAAGCGGTCAGGGGTGTCCTGCGTGCGGAGCACCTGCGCCGCCTCGGCCTGCACGTAGCGGCCGAGATCGGTGATGGTCGAGACGGCGCCGGAGTCGGTGAAGCCGACGCTCGACGACAGCGTCGTGATGTCGACCGGTGCGGCGCAGTTGTAGCCGCCCTCGACCGGGGTGAGGTAGTGCCCGTTCACGACGGGACCCGCAGCGGGCGGAGCGGCGGCGGCGCGCGGAAGCGAGGTGCCCGAGAGTCCGAGAGGCTCGGTGACGTATTCGGCGATCAGCTCGGATGCCGACATCCCCGATGCGCGCTCGAGCGCGAGCCCGAGCAGCAGGTACCCGGCATCGGAGTCTCGGTAGGTGGTGTGGGGGGCGACGCGGTCCCGGCCGAGTCCGTACCCGGCGAGCTCCAGCGGCGCCCAGACGCGCTCCGGGGTGTTCAACCAGGAGGACTTCAGGGTCGGCTCGGAAGCGCCCGCCCCGCTGGTCCCGTTGCAGAGGTCGAGCAGAGTGATGTCGACCATGTCGGCCACGCCCGAGACGTAGTCGGGCACGGGAGCGTCGAGCTCGACGGTCCCTTCGTCCGCGAGGGCGTACAGCACGTCGCACGTCATCAGTCGGGTCACGTCGGCGATGCGGAACGACATGTCCGTGTCGAGCGGCTCACCGCCCGGCCCCTGCGTGCCCACGCCGGTGACCCAGCTGCCGCTCCACGGAACCCAGACGCCGACGACGGCACCGCTGGCTCCGGACGAGACGAGCGCGTTGTCGACCGCTGCCTGCATCGCGGCGACCGTGTCGTCGGGCAGATCACCCTCGACCTGCGCGGGCGGCGTGTAGCTGAAGCTCTCCTCCGAGGTGCACCCGACGAGCACGAGACCGAGCACGACCGCACTGGCCGCGGCGGCGCGCCGGAGGCGCGACGAGAGAAGTGGCATGGAGAACCCCCGAGAGATGTCTCCCGAGTCTAGAACGCGGATCCTGAAAGTCCGCATTGACCCGACGCCTAGAGTGAGGATGTGCCCCACTCCTTCGATACCGACGTGGTCGGCGCCGTGCTGCGACACATGAACCACGACCACACCGACGACAACATCCTGATAGCCCGCGCCTTCGCGGAGCCGGCCGACGGTGAGATCACCGACGCGACGATGACGGGCTTCGACGGCGACGGCGGGCGGTGGGACGTCGTCCGCGCGGGAAGCACCTCCGAGCTGCGGGTGCCGTGGCCGGGCGGCCCCATCGATGATCGCCCCGCCGTGCGACGCGAGGTCGTGGCGCTCTACGACCTCGCCTGCGCGCGCCTGGGCGTCGAGCCGCGCCCGCACGCCTGACACGGGCGGTCGCGACGCGACGACAGCACGCGGCGTCCCCCGAATCCGGGGCTTCCCGCCGAGTTAGGTAACCCTTACACTGGGGTCATGACCGAGATCCTCTCCTTCTCTGCCGCGCTGCGCGAGCGATCGTCCGGATCGCACTCGCGCAGTGAGGGTGCCGGCTTCATGTCCGACCTCCTCAAGGGCGTGGGATCGCGCGAGGACTACATCTCGCTCGTCTCGCAGCACTACTTCATCTACGAGGCCCTGGAATCCGCGGGCGAGCGCATGCGGCAGGATGCCGTGGCCTCGGTCTTCCTCAGCGACAAGCTCACACGCCTCCCCGCGTTGGAGGCCGATCTGGCGTACCTGCTCGGCCCCGAATGGCGGTCGCGGATCAGTCCGCTCCCCACCACTCAGCGCTACGTGGAGCGCATCCGCCAGGTCGGTGCGACGTGGGCCGGCGGTTTCGTGGCGCACCACTACACCCGTTACCTCGGCGACCTCTCGGGCGGCATCTTCATCGGACGCGTGATGGCCCGTCGGTTCGGCTTCGAGACGAACGGCATCGGGTTCTACCTCTTCGACGACATCGCGGATCCCTCGGCGTTCAAGGACGTCTACCGCGAGCAGCTCGATGCCGCCCCGTGGGATGCCGCGGAACGGGAGCGCGTCATCGACGAGGTCCTCCTCGCCTACCGCTTCAACACCGAACTGTTCGAAGACCTCGACCGCGCCCGCGCCGCCGCCTGACCTCGACTCTCCCGCACGGGTTCAGCTCTTCGGCAGCTCCGGCGTGGACGCCGCGAGCCAGGCATCGCGCATGAAGCGGCGTACGTCCTCGTCCACCCGGATGTCGCGGGGGCGCAGCGCGCGCGACAGGTACAGCCCGTCGAGCGAGGTGAGGCGGCTCAGGGCGACGTAGGTCTGGCCCGGCGCGAAGGCTCCCGACCCCAGGTCGATGATCGCCCGCTCGTAGGTCTTGCCCTGCGACTTGTGGATCGTCACCGCCCAGGCGAGCCGCAGCGGGAACTGGGTGAACTCGGCGACCACGTCGCGGCTGAGCTTCTTCGTGCTCTGGTCGTAGGCGTAACGGAACCGCTCCCAGACGGCGGGCTCGACCTCCACCTCCTCGCCGTCGATGTCGACCCGCACCGAGCTCCCGAGGATGCGCACCACCGTGCCGATCGTCCCGTTCACCCACCGCGGAGGATCCCCCGTCATGGCGGTGTCGTTGCGCAGGAACATCACCTGGGCGCCGACCTTCAGCTTCAGCTCCGACTCCGCCGGCAGCGACGCCTCGCCGCGGCCGAAGTCGCCGCTGACCTCGGCGCGTGCCGTCTGCTCCTTGCCCGGCAGCGCGGCCAGGTGACGGCTGTTGATGCCGTTCACGATGTCGTTGCGGGTGGCGAGGGTGATCATCGGCACCTCGCCCGGTTCGGGATCGGGCGGCGTCCTGGCGCCCTGCGCGTTCAGGATTCCGGCGATCTCGGCGGTCACGCGGCCGTAGCGCACCGCGTTGAGCATGGCCTTGAACCCGTCATCCGACTGGCGGTGGATCTGCACCAGCTCGCGCACGTGCAGCTCGGCCCTGGTGTCCACCTCGAACAGCCCCTGCTGGTCGGAGGAGCCCGGCCCGTGCACACCCGACCCCATCGTGCCCCCGGCCCAGACCTTGGCGTCGAAGAACCAGAACGAGCGGTAGTGGTCCTGCACGTACCGGGCCTCGTCGCCCCGCGGCGGCACGGGAGCGAGCTGGTACGGATCGCCGAACATCACGATCTGCACGCCGCCGAAGGGCTCGCCCCGTCGCCCCCTGGCCTGCCGCAGCGAACGGTCGATGGCGTCCATCAGGTCGGCGTTCACCATCGAGATCTCATCGATCACGAGGGTCTCGATCGCGTTGAGGACGCGGCGGGTCGCATCGTTCTGGTCGATGTCCCCGTCGGCGATCAGCCCGATCGGCAAGCGGAACAGCGAATGGATCGTCTGCCCCTCCACGTTGAGGGCGGCGACGCCGGTGGGGGCGCAGATCGCGATCTGCTTCTTCGTGTGCCAGGCGAAGTGCCGCAGCAGCGTCGATTTGCCGGTGCCGGCGCGGCCGGTGATGAAGACGTGTTTCCCGGTGTCCTCGATGAGTCGGAAGAGCTCGTTCTGCTCATCGGACAGGGCGGGAGGGGACACGGAACTCTCACGGGGACGCGGGCGGACGCGGTAGCCCTCCCATGCTACGGCCCGCCGTCCGCCGCACCGTCGCGGCGCTCGGCGTCATCCCAGGACGCCCTCCTAGACTGACGCCATGCACACGCGGGAGACGACGAGGCCTCGGCGCTCCCGTCTCGGCGTCGATCTCACGCTGCTGGCCCTGGTCGGGGTGCTGCTGATCGCCGCCCTCGGCGCCGGCGGCATCGCGCTCTACCAACAGTTCTACGGGCCGTCGGCCTTCGTCGTGCGCTACCTCGAACTGCTGTCCGAGGGCCGTGCGGCCGACGCGCTCCGCGTTCCCGGCGTCGCGATCGACCGGGCGACCCTCTCCACGGCGGGGATCGACACCGCGGCATCCGAGGCGATGCTCCGTCGCTCCGCGCTCGCGCCCCTCACCGACGTGCACGTCGAGTCGGAGGAGCCCGCCGATGCGGGGACGGCCGTCACCGTCAGTTACAAGGCGGCGGGCCACGCCGGCACCACCACGTTCGTGATCGAGCGCGACGGGTGGCTCGGTGTCACCCCGAACTGGCGGTTCCAGACGAGTCCGCTGGCCGTGGTCGAGCTCACGGTGAGCGGCGCGGATCAGTTCGCGGTGAACGGCTTCGAGGTCGACCGCCGGCAGATCTCCCCCGACGGCGTCGATGCCGATGCCCTCGAATCACTGCCGCTGCTCGTCTTCACCCCCGGCCTGTATTCGGTGACCGTCGACACTCCGATCGCCGAATCGTCCGGTTCCGGCGTGCTCGCCGACACCCCCCTGGCCATCACCCCGCTCGACGTGCAGACCGAGCCGACCCCGGAGTTCGTCGCGGTGGTGCAGCAGCGCGTCGAGGAGTTCCTGGCGGAATGCGCCACCCAGGAGGTGCTCCAGCCGACGGCCTGCCCGTTCGGCCTGCAGGTGAGCAACCGGATCGCCTCGACCCCGGCCTGGTCGATCGCGGCGCAGCCGACCGTCACGGTCGCACCCGATGACACCGGGCACTGGCTGATCCCGACCGCGGATGCCGTGGCTCACCTCGAGGTCGAGATCCAGTCCCTGTTCGACGGCTCCATCCAGGACGTGTCCGAGGATGTCCCCTTCCAGGTCAACGGCACGATCGTGATCCTGCCCGACGGCTCGGCGTCGATCCGCGTCGGGTCGCCCGAGGAGCAGCCCGCGGGCTGAGGTCGCTCAGCGCCGTGCGCTCTCCGCGCGACGATCGCGCTCCGCGATGGCCGCGAGCTTGGCGTTGTACTCCTCGAGCTCGGCGTCGCCCGTGCGGTCGGCATGACGGTCGCGGCGCCGCTGCAGCTTGGTGTCGCTGCGACTCCACTGGATCGCGACCGTGATCGCGAGGATCAGCGTCGGGATCTCGCCGATGGACCAGGCGATGCCACCGCCGATGTACTGGTCCTCCATCGGAGTGGGGCCCCAGTCGCGGCCCATGGCACCGAACCAGTCGGCCACCATCAGCCCTTCCTGCATCATGATCGCGACACCGAAGAAGGCGTGCATCGCCATCACGGCGATCAGCGTGATCAGGCGCCCCGGATACGGCAGACGGTACGGCACGGGATCGGCGCCGACGAGGCTGAGCACGAACAGGTAGCCCGTGATCAGGAAGTGGGCGACCATCCACTCGTGACCGAGGTGCTCGAACATCGACCACCGCACCAGATCGGTGAAGTAGAACGCCCACAGCGACACGATGAAGATCGCGGCGGCGACGAACGGATGCGTGACGACGCGGGAGAACGGGGAATGCACCGCCCACAGGATCCACTCCCGGCCGCCCCGCGTGCCGTCGTCGCGCTTGTGCACCGCGCGCAGCGCCAGGGTGACCGGAGCGCCGGCGACCAGCATCAGCGGGATCGCCATCGAGAGCATCATGTGCCCGAGCATGTGCACGCTGAACAGGTACTCCTGGTAGGCGTTGATCGGACCGCTCGTGACCCACACCAGCAGCAGGATGCCCAGCACCCAGAACACGGTGCGGTGGATCGGCCAGCGGTCTCCCCGGCGGTGCAGGCGGATGGCGCCGGCGGCGTACAGGAACAGACCGAAGCCCGCGGCCACCAGCCACAGGATGTCGAGGTCCCAGGCGGTGAACCAGCGGTCGATCGTGAAGTCGGGCGGCAGCGCGGAACGCGTGAGCACCTCGGCGGGGGTCTGCGCGAACGCGGCCTCCTCGCCGGTGGGCGGAGGGGTGCGCGCGAGTGCGGCCGCCGCTCCGGAGGCCAGACCCATCAGCGCGACCTCGCAGAGCACCAGCATCCAGAACCACCGCGACGACCGGTCCCCCGTGAGCTTCGGGATCAGGCGAGCGCGGTACCAGGCACCCAGTAGCCCCATCGCGGTGAGCAGGAGGGCCTTGACGATCAGGATCGCGCCGTACGCCGTGGCGAGTTGGCTCCAGTCACCCAGGGCGACGACCGAGCGGGCGATCCCGGAGACCGCGACCACGAAGAAGGCGGCGATCGCGAGCGAGGAGTACCGGGCGACGAGGCGCGGGGTGTCGACATCACCGCGGCCTCGGAACAGCACGAGAAGCAGCAGGCCGCCGAGCCAGACCGCCGCACCGATCGTGTGCAGCAGGATCGAGTTGACGGCGACGTTGTGGCCGGCGAGGTCACCGGAGTGCCCCTGCGTCGCGAGCGGCAGGAAGGAGACGGCGGCGAGGACGGCCGTGAGCAGCGTCGGCGTCCACGTGCGCCACGCGAACGCGAGCACGGTGATGACGGAGCCGAGGACGGTCGTGATCAGCCACGACTGTCCGAGGGACGTCTGCAGCAGGTATCGGCCCAGCTGCGCACCGAACTCGTTCTCGATGCTGAGCCTCGGGTTGAACGCCGCCATGAACGTGAGGAAGCCCGTGAAGCCCGCGGAGACCGTGAACACGGCAGCACCGATCGAGGCCGTGTTCAGGGCCGCGTCGAAGGGCTCGGTCTCACTGCGCAGGGCGAACAGGGCGAGCACGAGCGAGCCGAGCATCGCGGCGGCGGCGACGTTCATGACCAGTTTCGCGATCGGGATCGACCAGCGCACGAAGGCACCGGGATCCTGCAGGAGCAGCGGGGCCGCGCCACCGCCGAGAGCCAGCGCGATCACGACACCCACCACGGAGGCCGAGAGCAGGATGCCGACGCCGGCAAGACGATACGCCGGACTCCGGCTGGTCGTCACGGCGCGGGAAGTCACCCCTCCAGCCTAAGCCGCGGCGCCCCGGCCGGCTCACCGACCGCACACGCAGAAGGCCGCCACCCCGAGGGGCGACGGCCTTCGTGAGCGGCAGTCGGATTACTTGACGGCAGCCTTCAGCTTGGAGCCAGCGGTGACCTTGACGCGCTTGCCGGCCGGGATCTTGATCTCGGCGCCGGTCTGCGGGTTGCGGCCGGTGCGGGCAGCGGTGTCGACCTGCTCGAACGAGATCCAGCCCGGGATCGAGACCTTGCTGCCCTTGGCAACAGCGTCGGAGACCGTGGCGAACAGCGAGTCGAGGACACCGGAGACGGTGGCCTGGCTCTGACCCGTGGCGCTTGCGATGCTCGCGACGAGCTCGGTCTTGGTGATGGACTTGTCAGCCATGTCATCCTCCAGCGACGAGATCCCGTCGCATCGTTGTAGGTGTCGGAGCGGATGCTCCTGGTCGAGTGACCGCCTTGAATGTATCAACGTCAGCCGACATTTCCGCGTCATTTCGCGGGTTTTGGCGATTTCCGGGGCGTGTTGCACCACTTTTGTCACTCCAGTCACAGGTTTTCGGGCCCTCGACCCCTCGGGCGGAGAAC
Organism: Microbacterium sp. TW_SC_2; assembly: GCF_055361165.1. Classification (NCBI taxonomy): domain Bacteria; kingdom Bacillati; phylum Actinomycetota; class Actinomycetes; order Micrococcales; family Microbacteriaceae; genus Microbacterium; species Microbacterium sp. TW_SC_2. The sequence goes on from NZ_CM143952.1 coordinate 3,141,687, forward strand.
TCGGTCTCGGGCGGAGGATGCCCGGATGAGCCCCCTCCCGAGCGCGTGATCTCCGCCCGACATGACTCGCACCGCCCCACGCGGTCTCACGCCGCCTCGTGCAGCCGCTGCCCGATCGCCGCGAGGATCGTGCGCTGCACCCCCGGCCACCGATGCATCAACTGGTCGTAGCCGATCCGGATCACGTGATACCCGTGCAGCGTCAGCAGGGCGTCGTGCGCGATGTCGCTCGTGCGCTGTGCGCCGACCTGATGCCCTCCGTCGATCTGGACGACCAGGCGATCTCCGATCAGGAAGTCGACACGATGTCCCAGAATCCACACCTGCGGCGTCAGCGGCACCGGCAACCAGCCCAAGCGGGTCCGGAAGATGCTCTCGGTGCCGGAGTCGGAGAAGGGCCGCGCTTCCGCGAGCAGACGTCGCGCCGCCGGCGGCAACGGTGCCCGCGCGAGGATGCCGGGATCGACGAGCTTCTGCCGCAGGGCCGACTCCCACGTCGCCAGCGCGCTCTCGTGCGGCTGGCAGCGGGCGACGAGCACCAGGGCGTTCTCGAGAGTGTCCTCGCACGCGTCCGGGTCGCGGGGGATGACCGGCCGATTCCAGTGGGTGACCCCGGGGCCGCTCCGCGTGTGGCCGGCCTTCGGCGGTGCCGCCACATGCGGCGCGGAGGCGTCGCGCACCCACAGCCCTTTCCGTGCGGCGAGCGTGATGCAGCTCAGGACGACGCCGCGAGTCGCCGCCGCGACGAGCTGCGGATCAGCCCCGTCGAGCGCGACCCATCCGCGGCGCACCGACACGAGCCTGCCGCTGCGGACCGCCCGTCTCAGGGCGTGCTCGGACACGCCTGCCCGCCTCAGCGTCGCGACGCGCGCGACCCCATTCCTCTGCGACATCACCGCGATCAGATCCATCCCCCGATGATGGCCGCGCACGGCATCCACTCACCCCTCGATATCCGCCTTCCGGGGAGAGTGCGGCCGGATGGCCCGTCGTGCAGGAGCAGTTGCGCGGGCCGGTGCGGTCGTCCGCCGGGGAGGAACTGTTGCTCTCGGGCGGACCCATCGCGCCGGAAACGCCGCCCGAGGCCGAGAGTTCCTCCCCGCGGCGGACAGGGCGTTCGGCAGGGCGCGGCAGGGGGCCCCGGACAGGGCCTTGGACTGGGCCTCGGAGAGGGCGTCCGGAGGGGAGGGCGTCGGGAGGGACGGCGCAGGGAGGAGAGGGCGTAGGGAGGACAGAGGCGTGGGAGGAGTTCCTCCTCTCGGGCGGACCCATCGCGCCGGGGACGCCGCCCGAGGCCGAGAACTCCTCCCGAACCCGCGCGCCGGGCAGGGACCCCGCGAGCCCGAACCCGCGCGCCCGAACGGCCCCGGCACCCGAACCCCCCGGGACCCGAACCCACGCGGGCACGTGAAGGGGCGAGGATCCGAAGATCCTCGCCCCTTCACGTGCGGGTGCTTACCAGCTGGACTTGGTCACGCCGGGCAGCTCGCCGCGGTGCGCCATGTCACGGAAGCGGACACGCGAGATGCCGAACTTCGTCAGGACACCGCGGGGGCGGCCGTCGATGACGTCGCGCGAACGCACGCGAGCCGGCGACGCGTTGCGCGGAAGCTTCTGCAGGCCGACGCGGGCGGCCTCACGGGCCTCGTCGGTCGCGGTCGGGTCGACCAGGGTCTTCTTCAGCTCGGCGCGACGCTCGGCGTAACGCTCGACGATGACCTTGCGCTGCTCGTTGCGAGCGATCTTGCTCTTCTTAGCCATTGATCAACGCTCCTCTCGGAATTCGACGTGCTGACGGATGACCGGGTCGTACTTCTTGAGCACGAGGCGGTCGGGGGTGTTGCGGCGGTTCTTCTTGGTCACGTACGTGTATCCCGTACCTGCCGTGGAACGCAGCTTGATGATCGGACGGACGTCCTGAGCCTTCTTGGCCATTAGAGCTTCACACCCTTCGCCTTGAGGTCCTTGACCACGTTCTCGATGCCGCGGACGTCGATCACCTTGATGCCCTTGGCGGACACGTTGAGCGTGATCTTACGACCGAGCGAGGGAACGAAATAGGTCTTCTTCTGCACGTTCGGGTCGAAGCGGCGCTTCGTCCGGCGGTGCGAGTGCGAGACATTGTGACCGAAACCGGGAACAGCTCCGGTCACCTGGCACACTGCTGCCATGATGGTGACTCCTTCTTTACCGTGAGGCCGGACGGCCTCACCCAAGATCCCTTGTCTGCACGCAACCTCGACCCGCCGATCTCTCGGCCGAAGAAGGGGAAGCACGCGAACTGCGCACAGGAGTGTGCGCAGACAAGGAGTCAGTTTAGCACGCCCGACGCGCCGGGCGTGTCGGGGGCCGCGGGCAGCGCGCTCGCCTCACGCGCGCCCCGACCCCACCGGAACGCGGAGACGGTGGGCTCGGACGGGATCCAGAAGCGCCAGGCAAAGGCATCCGTTCCCGCGACACCCGCGACCCCGACGCGCGGACCGGTCGCGACCTCGGCCAGCGGCTCCCCGAGCCAGAGCTCCGCGCTGGCACCCCGCCAGAGCTCCCCCGTGACCGCGTCGATGCCGTCATGGAGCGGATGCCGCAGCCCCACCGCCTGCCCCAGACGCCCCGGCCCGCGCGCCAGATCGCGCCGCGCCGTCGCACTCAGCGGAGCCGCCGCACCGCGGCGCTGCGCCGCGACATCCACTCCCTCGACGACCTCGCCGGCGCGCAGCAGGATCCCGCCGGCCTCGCCCTCCGCTCCGGCGACGACGTTGACGCACGAGTGGATGCCGTGACTCAGGTACACGTAGAGATGCCCGGGCTCGCCCCACATCGTGGCGTTCCGTGCCGTGCGTCCGCTGCGCGCATGCGAACCGGGGTCCGCCCGCGGCCCGGTCCCCTGCCCGTGGTAGGCCTCGACCTCGGTGATGCGCAGCCGCACCTCGACCGGATCGCCGCCGACGTCACGCGGCGCGGCGACGACCGTGCGGAGTTCCGCGCCCAGCAGCCGCGGCGCGACCTCGACCGGGAGACCTCCCAGATCGCCTCGGCGGGCTCGACGCAGCAGCGGCGGCTTCTGCGGCCCCGCGTCGCCCGGGGCGGACCCGGACGTCATCAGAATCGCGGTGCCGTCTGGCACCACGACGCGTCGAAGCCGGTGAGGGCCACGATCTCCTCGCCGGTGCGGAGGTCGAACAGGTGCGTCTCCATGTTCTCCGGCAGCGGCAGCAGCATGCCGTCGTAGGGGTTGTTCGTCAGGTCCGGCGCGATCACGACCGCCGCGTACTGACCGCTCGGCGAGGCGCACGCCTGCAGGATCGAATCCGCGGATCCGACGTCGACGAGCGGTTCGGCGGCACCCTTCTCGTTGACACGGACGACGGCCTGCCCCTCCGGGATGCCGTTCGCATCGCGGGCGACGACGTGCCTCAAGGTGCCCCCGGGGAAGGGCGTGATCGTCGACGCGATCCCGTAGTCGGGTTCGGATGCCGCGAGGGGCGCCTCCGATCCGTCGGTGAGGTTCAGCTCGACCACGGTGCCGTCGAGTCGCTCGACGATCGCGGTGTAGGTGCCTCGGGAGACGCCCTGGATGTTCGCGGCGAGGCCGAGCGACTGCACACCGGCGTCGCTGGAGCGGTCGACGAGCGAGAGCGCCCCGTCGAAGTCGATGAACAGCAGAGCGGCGCTGTCGGGCACGAACTGCCAGGAGAAGACACTGGCCTCCTCGCCCGCGACCTCGGCGATCACGGGTTCGTCATCACCGCTCAGCGACTGGGTGACCAGCACGCTCGCCCGCCCCTCGGTGTCGCTGAGCTCTCGGTCGGAGTAGCTGTAGCCGACCAGTCCGCCGCGCTCCGACACCTGGATCGCGCCGACGTACCCCTCACCGGGCAGCGGCAGCTCGCGCGGCTCGGACCCGTCGCGGTTCATCACGAGCAGCGTCGATCCGTCGTCGTCGGCGACCGCCACGACGAGCTGCGTGGAGGTCGCCCGGAAGTCGTTGATCTGATCGTGGGCGAAGACCGGCACGGCCTCCTGGCCGCTGAGGTCGGTGCGGAAGATGGTGTCGTCGCCGTCGACGTCCCGGCGCAGCAGGAAGATGCTGGAAGCCGGCGTCGTGAAGCTCGTCTCGAGGACCGCGCTCGGTCCTCCGCCCGCGCCCACGACATCGGACACGCGGATCGTGTACTCGGTCTCGTCGTCGAGCGGGACGGTGAAGCGGATGCCGATGCCACGACCGGCCGCGTCGATCGTGAACGGCACCGCCGGATCGACCGTGACCTGTGCCGGGTCGATTCCGGTCAGCGACTGGTTGGCGGTCAGGATCACCCGACTGCCGGACGATTCGATCGCCTGCGCGGGGTCGGACTGGACCTCGGTGAGGCGCGGGCCCTGCGTCAGGCTGACGACCCCGAGGCCGGTGCCGACAAGGATCAGGACCCCGAGCACGGCCGCGATCGTCAGCAGGAAGCGACGACCGGGACGGTCTCGCGCCGCAGGGGTGTCCGTCGTGGCCGTGGCGCGCGGCGGCGGCTCGTCTGCGGCCGGTTCCGCGGGTCGCGCGGCTGCCAGGGCTGCGGCGGCGCGCTCGGCCTCCACCCGGTCGGCTTCCTCGGCGCGCTCCTCCTCCTCGGCCTCCGCACGCTCCGCGACCGCGCGCTCGGCCTCCACACGGGCGGCATTCGCGCGCTCGGCCTCGGCACGCTCCTCGTCGGCACGCTCGGCCTCCGCACGCTCGGCCGCCACACGCTCGGCCTCGGCACGCTCCTCGTCGGCACGCTCGGCCTCGGCACGCTCCGCCTCCGCACGCTCCGCCTCCCCGTCGGCCTCGGCGTCCACGGGGGCTCGCCCCGCGGCGACCTCCGCGGCGCGCGCCGCCGCCTCACGCGCGGCACGCATCTCCGCCCGTGTCTGCGGCACCGGCGACCCGGTCGCGTGCTCGTCGTCAGTACTCATAGGGGTCCCCGGGCTCGTCGATCGCGACGACGTCGGTCGGGTCGACGTGCAGCGAGCCGTCGGCATCCGCCCGGACCGTGCCGGTGATCTCGACCCACTGTCCCGTGTCGAACTCGCCGGCATCGACCGTCACGGGCAGAGTCGCCGTCTGCGCGTCGATCACGCAGTGCGTGATCACCAGACGGGTGAGGTTGACGCCGTCGGCACCCGAGGACGCGGGCGTGACGAAGCCGGTGAGCGTGACGGGCGACCCGTCGTACGCCGCGGTGTTGGTCGAGGTCGCGAACACGCTCGCCCAGTCGCCGACGCCGAACGTGGAGGTGTCGGCGACACCCAGCGTCACCGTGTCGGCCCCCGCGAACAGGGCCGTCTGCTCGCCCGCGCGCGACATCGCGAGGTCGACGGACAGCGTGGCCGGCGGCAGCACGAGCGCGGCGATCGCGACGCCGGAGGCCAGCACGCCACCGGTGACCGCGCCGACGGCGGCGAGAGTGCGACGCGGGGAGGGCGAGGCAGCCGCAGCCGCAGCAGCAGCCGCATCCGGAGCACCGGTCTCGACCGGAGCAGGGCCAGCCGGGGCCGCCGCGGGGCCGTGATCGTGCCCGTGGTCGCCTTCGACGCCGAGCGGCAGCGTGCACGACCAGATCGCCCCGGCCAGGGTGACCACCGCGGCGGCGCACGCGAACCAGATCGTCTCCGGGCTGATGTACAGCGTCAGCCGACCGGTGACGGCGAGACCGAGCGTGACGATCGAGATGAGCGTCGCGAGCCCCACACCGAGCCAGCGGGAGCCGAGCGCACGGGCACGGGCGCGCGAGGAGAGCTGCTCAGACAAGGACGTTCACCCCGATCCCGATCGCGAAGGCCGCGGTCACCACGACGCCGACGATCACCGCGAGCGTGCGCGTCGTGAACGTCGTGCGCATGAGCGCGAGCATCTTGACGTCGACCAGGGGTCCGACCAGCAGGAAGGCGATGAGCGCGCCCGACGAGAACGTCGAGGCGAAGGACAGCGCGAAGAACGCGTCGACATTGGAGCAGATCGCCACCGTCATCGCGAGCGCCATCATGGTGAGGATCGAGAGCACCGGGTTCGACCCGATCGCGAGAAGGGTGTCGCGGGGGATGAGCACCTGCACGGCCCCGGCGAGGGCCGATCCGATCACGAGCGCCGGCATCACGGCCCGCAGCTCGACGAGGAACTGCGTGAGGCTGCGCTTCATCGGCGTGCCGTGCTCGTGGGTCACACGGTCGCAGGTGTCGACGAACCGCTGCGTCAGCAGGGAGTTCTGGTCGGGGTGACGGCTGAAGATCCAGCCGATCAGGTTCGCGATGAGGTAGCCGCCGACGAGTCGGGCGACCAGGATGCCGCCGTCCCATCCGAACGCGGCGTGCGTCGTCAGGATCACGATCGGGTTCACGATCGGCGCCGCGATGAGGAAGGTGAGCGCCTCCGCCGGGGCGAGGCCGCGCATCATGAGACCGCGCGCGAACGGCACGTTGCCGCACTCGCACACCGGGATCAGCATGCCGAGCAGAGACAGCACGGCCCGCCGCGCCCAGGCCCGCCGCGGCAGCCAGCGGTGGATCAGGTCGGCGGGGAGCCAGACCTGGACGACGATCGAGAGCAGCACCCCGAGCACGACGAACGGGAGCGCCTCGATCAGCACGCTCAAGGCGAGCGTCAGGCCGTCCTGGGCGCGCGTCGGGAGCGACGCGGGGAACAGGGCGGGCAGGAACCGGTCGATCAGGAAGAGCGCGGCCACGATGGCGGCGCCGAGTCCGACGCCGATCCACACCGATCGCGGCGACCGGGTCGTCGGGCGATGCGAGTGCCGCGGCGGGGTGAGCAGGCTCACGCGGATGCTGCTCCGGCGTTCTCGCGCTTGTTGGCGCAGGGGGTGCAGTATCCGAAGATGTCGACCACGTGCGCGGCATCCGTGAAACCGTGCAGGGCGGCCGTGCGGTGGGCCCACTGCTCGACGTCGGTGGCCTCGATCTCGACCGTGAGACCGCACGAGCGACAGATCAGGTGGTGATGGTGCCCCTGGGTCGTGCAGGCCCGATACAGGGCCTCGCCCTCCGGGCTCTGCAGGGAGTCGGCGTCTCCGGCGGCGGCGAGGCCGGACAGCGTGCGATAGACCGTGGCGAGCCCGATGCCGGTGTTGTCATCGCGCAACGCGGCGTGCAGACTCTGCGCGCTCACGAATCCGCGCGCGTCGGCGAGGGCTTCGCGCACGCGTTCGCGCTGCCAGGTGTTCCGCTGAGCCATACGACGAGTCTAATCCGCCGGAGTTGCCGGGGGCTGGGAGAACCGGAGCCGTCGCCTCAGGCGCGCACACGGCGCACGCGGGCCCGTGTCCGCTGCACGATCCAGCACACGACGTAGATCGTGAACGACAGCGTCGTGATGTACGGGCTCACCGGCAGCGAGCCCGCGAGTGCGAGCAGGATGCCGCCGACCGCCGAGACGAACCCGAACAGCGCGGCCAGCAGCGGCACCGCGACCGGTCCTGCCGTGACGCGCATCGCTGCGGCCGCGGGCGTGACCAGCAGCGCCATCACCAGCAGCGCACCGATGATGTGCACGCTGACGGCGACGATCAGGCCGAGCAGCACCATGAACAGCAGGCTCACCGCCCGCGTGGGCACTCCGCGCGCCGCGGCGGACTCCGGATCGAGCGAGTCGAACCGCAGGGGGTTCCACATCACGAGGAGGCCGATCAGCACGACCATGCTGATGCCGATGAGCCAGCCGAGGTCAGGGCTCGAGACCGAGACGATCTGCCCGGTGAGCAGGCTGAAGCGGTTCGCGCTCCGCCCCTCGTAGAGCGACAGGAACAGGATGCCGAGGCCCAGCCCGAAGGGCATGAGCACGCCGACGATCGAGTTGCGATCCCGGGCCTTCGCACCGAGGACCCCGATCAGGATCGCCGCGACGAGCGCGCCGCCGAGGGAACCGGCCACGACGCTGCCGCCGAACAGCAGCGCGGCGGCAGCACCGGCGAACGACAGCTCGCTCACGCCGTGCACCGCGAAGGCGAGGTCGCGCTGCATCACGAAGACGCCGATCAGTCCGCCCACGATGCCGAGCACGGCACCGGCGACGATCGAGTTGGCGAGCAGGGCGACGAGCTCGCCGTAATCCTGGAACGAGAAGACGTCGCTCCAGTCGAGCATCGGGACCGTGCGGGTGAGGGAGATCATGCCATCCCTCCCTGCGCGTGGTCGCCGTGCTCGTGGTGCTCCGCGTCGGGAACCCCGACCACCACGAGGCGGTCCCCCGCCCGCAGCACGAACACCGGGGTGCCGTAGAGCTCGGTCAGCACGCGGGTCTGCAGCACCTCGTCCGGGGTGCCGAGCAGGAATCGTCCGCCGGCGATGTAGAGGATGCGGTCGACGCGGCCGAGGATCGGGTTGATGTCGTGCGTGACGAACAGCACCGCGGCATCCCGGTCCTTGCGCTGCCGATCGATGATGTCGGTCACGGCGAGCTGGTTCGCGAGGTCGAGGTTCGACAGGGGCTCGTCGCACAGCAGGAGCGAGGGCTCGTCGGCGAGGGCCTGGCCCACGCGGAGACGTTGCTGCTCACCGCCGGACAGCATCCCCACCCGGCGTTCGGCGAAGTGCGCGGCGCCGACGGAATCGAGGAGTCGGTCGACCTTGGCCCGGTCGCCCCGGTGCGGGATGGGGAAGCCGAACCGACTCCCCTGCACCCCCAGGGCGACGAGATCGCGGGCGCGCATGCTGGTGTCGGGGGCGAGCGAGCGCTGCTGGGGGACGTAGCCGATGCGGGAGTTCCCCCGGTGCACGGGCTGACCCGCCACGCGGATGCTGCCCGAGGAGAGCGGCTGGAGTCCGAGGATGCTGCGCAGCAGCGTGGTCTTGCCCGAGCCCGAGGGTCCGAGCACCGCGATGAACTCCCCCGCGCGCACGGTCAGATCGAGCCCCGACCAGAGTTCGCGGTCGTCGCGGTGCAGCGAGGCGCCCGCGATCTCGAGCACCGGGACCGCGGTATCCGCTGCCTGTGAGCGCAGGTCAGCGCCGCCCGTCACGACTGGATCGCGGCGGCGAGGTTCTTGATCGCATCACGCATCCACTCAGAGTACGACGATCCGTCCTCCAGCAGCTCCGTGAAGGCCACGACGGGGATGCCGGCAGCCTTCGCGGCCTCCTCGACGCGCTGGGTCTCGGCGCCTCCGGTCTGCGCGTTGGTGAGCAGCGCCGTGAGGGTGCCGCTGTCGATCACGGTCAGCGCATCCAGCAGGACGGCCGGCGCGACGTCGGTGCCCTCTTCGACGGCCTCCGCGAATCCTTCCGGCGTCGCGTCGGTGAGGCCGGCGGCGGCGGCGAGGTAGCCGGGGAGCGGCTCGGTGATGAAGACGGTCTTGCCCTCGGCCTCGGCCTGGAGGCCGGCGAGGTCGGTCTCGAAGCCCTCGAGATCGGCGGCGATCTCGGCGGCGTTGGCCTCGAAGTCGGCCGTGCCGTCGGGGTCGAGCTCGCTGAGCTCGTCCGTGATCGACTCGACGACGTGGATCATGGTGTGCGGGTCGAACCACACGTGCTCGTTGAAGCCCTCGATGTGGTCGTGGCCCTCGTGGCCCTCTTCGTCGGAGTGGCTTTCTTCCTCGGCGTGCCCCTCCTCCTCAGCGTGGTCGTGGCCTTCGTCCTCGGCGTGGCCTTCTTCTTCGGCGTGACCCTCGTTGCCGGGGAAGTCGTGGGCGAACTCGACTGCCGTGATCACGTGCGGGTCCTGGGCGTCCTGCAGCAGCGTGTCGACGAAGGCGTCGTAGCCGCCGCCGTTCTCGATCACGAGGTCGGCCTTCTGCACGGTCAGCCGGTCGCGGGCGGTCGCCTCGTACGAGTGCGGGTCCTGCGTGGCCGAGCTGATGATCGAGGTCACGTCCACGCGGTCGCCGCCGATCTGCGCGACCAGCGAGCCGTACACATTGGTGCTGGCGACCACCTGGATCGCGCCGTCGCCGCCGCCTTCGCCGCCGCTCGCCGCCGAGGTCGGCGCGGCCGAGCATCCGGCGAGCGCGAGGACAGCGGCGGAGGTGAGCGCGAGGGGGGCGACGATCTTCTTCATGACCTCATCGTAAGGCTAATGAGAACCATTATCAAACCGTCGCCCCGCGCCGGATTCCCCCGGCTCCTCGTGTCAGCCGATCAGACCCTCCGGCGCGATCCAAGCGGACGCCTCGCCCGGCAGCAGCGAGTCCGAGACCGGAGCGCTGGCGAGCACGACATCGGCGGCGTCCGCCCCGAGGGAGAACGGCTCCGTGCCGAAGTTGGCCACGACCTGCCACCCGTTCGGACGGACGCAGCGCAGCACATCCGCGCGACCGGTCTCGATCCACTCGAGCGTCTCGCCGGTCTGCAGCGGATGACGCAGCCGCAGCGCCTCGCGATACAGCGTGAGCGTCGAGGTGGGGTCGGACGCTTCCACGTCGACCGCGAACTCCGCGAACCACGCGGGCTGCGGGAGGTGCGCCTCCGCGTCGCCGAACCCGAGGGAGACGCCCTCGGCCGACCAGGGCAGCGGCACGCGGCATCCGTCGCGGCCGAGTCCGTCGAACTCGGAACCGCGGAAGAACCCGGGGTCCTGGCGCTGCTCGGGCGTGATCTCGGCGACCTCGCCCAGGCCGAGCTCCTCCCCCTGATACAGGTAGGCGCTCCCCGGAAGACCGAGCATGAACAGCGAGGCGGCCCGCGCCCGACGCAACCCCTGCGCGGCGTCCAGCATGTCGGCCGGCCCGCCCGCGGCGACCCACTCGGTGCCCTGCTTGACCGGGCGGCCGTTCAGTGGCGCGAGTCCGTAGCGGGTCGCGTGCCGCGTGACGTCGTGGTTCGACAGCACCCACGTGGTCGACGAGCCCGAACGCTGCGCCTGCTGCAGGTTGTCGTCGATGATGACCCGGAACTGCGCGGCGTCGAAGTCGGCGACCAGCAGGTCGAAGTTGAACGCCTGCCCGAGCCCCTCCGCGGACGCGTAGCGTGCCCGGCGTTCCGGCGTCGCGACCCACGCCTCGGCCACCGCGGTGCGCGGCGGGTCGTAGGAGTCGAAGACCTCGCGCCAGCCCGCGTAGATGTCGTGCACGTCGTCGCGATCCGTGAGCGGGTGCGTGCCCGAGGTGCGATCCATCGCATCGAGCTCGGCCTGCGAGGGCAGGGGCTCGCTGAGGTCCTTGGTCAGCATGTGGGCGACGTCGACGCGGAAGCCGTCGACCCCGCGGTCCGACCAGAAGCGCAGGGTCTTCAGGAAGTCCTCGCGGACGTCCGGGTGATCCCAGTTCAGGTCGGGCTGCTCCACCGCGAAGTTGTGGAAGTACCACTGGCCGTCCTCGACCCGCTCCCACGCGCTGCCGCCGAACACCGAGACCCAGTCCGTGGGCGGCTCGGAGCCGTCGGGACCGGTGCCCTCGCGGAAGATGTACCGCTCGCGCGCTGCGGATCCGCGGCCGGCGGCGAGCGCCTCCTGGAACCACTCGTGCAGGTCGGAGCTGTGGTTGGGCACGATGTCGACGATCACATGGATGCCGCGCGCGTGCAGCGCCGCGACCATCGCGTCGAAGTCCTCCAGGGTGCCCAGGCGCGGGTCGACGTTCCGGTAGTCCGCCACGTCATAGCCGCCGTCGGCGAGGGCGGAGGGATAGAACGGGCTCAACCAGACCGCATCGATCCCCAGGTCGGCGAGGTAGTCGACGCGGGAGAGGATGCCGGGGATGTCTCCCAGTCCGTCTCCGTCGGCGTCGGCGAAGCTGCGCGGGTAGATCTGGTAGACGGCCGCCTGACGCCACCAGGCGGCGGCGTCGACGTCTGTGCGGGTCTCGGTGAGAGTCGCATCGGTCATGAGGGGTGTGGCTCCTTCGGTTGTTGCGGTGGTCTGCGAGGTGCTCGTCGCCTCGCCGAGGCGACGGCGGTCAGCCCTTGACGGCGCCCTGCGTCACGCCCTCCATGACGAAGCGCTGCGTGAACAGGTACGCCAGGATCGCGGGCGCCATCGCCATCAGGTAGGAGGCGAAGGCGACGTTGTAGTTGTTGCTGAACTGCGACTGGAACAGGTTCTGCCGCACCGGGAGCGTCTGCATGGCCGGATCGGAGATGATCAGCGACGGCAGCATGAAATCGTTCCAGGCGTAGAGGAAGGCGAAGATGCCGACCGTGGCGCTCATCGGCGCCAGCAGCGGGAAGATCAGCTTCCAGAAGGTCTGCCAGGTCGTCGCGCCGTCGATGCGTGCGCTCTCCTCCAGCTCGATCGGGATCGACCGCAGGAACGCGGTGAACAGCAGCACGCTGAAGCTCAGCTGGAACATCGTGGCGAGCAGGATCACCCCGACCGGGTTGTCGAGCCCGAAGCGTCCGGTGAGCTGGATCTGCGGCAGAGCCACCACGGGAAACGGGATGAACATCGCCGCGAGCAGGTAGAAGAACGAGTAGCGGAACAGGCGGCGGTCCCAGTTGCGCACGATCGCGTACGAGGCGAAGGCGGCGAGCAGGATCGTCGCGATCACGGTGCCCGCGGTCACGAGCAGCGAGATGGCCGCACCGACCGGGAACTTCGTGAGCGTCCACGCCTGCACGAAGCCGTCGATGCTGAACGGCGCCGGCAGCGAGAAGGCATTACCGTCGACGGACTGCGCCGTCGTCTTGAACGCCATCGACATGGTCACGTACAGCGGGAGCAGCACGGTGACCGCGCACAGGATCAGGATGACCGTGCCGGACCAGTTCACGCGCTCCATGCGCAGACGCGGCTTCCTGCCGGAGGTCGTCTGGGTGGTGATCGTCTGCGTCGACATCAGAGGGCGTTCCTTCCGCGGGTCAGCGAGAGCTGCAGCAGGGAGATGAGCACGGCGACGATGAAGAAGATGGTCGCGTTGGCCATCTGATAGGCGTAGTCGCCGCCGTTGAAGCCCGCGATGATCGTCATGGCGACGCTGCGGGTCGAGGTGCCGGGTCCACCGTTGGTGAGTCCGACGATGATGTCGTAGGCGTTCAGGAAGCCCTTGAATCCGAGGATGACGTTGATCACGACGTAGCCGGCGACGAGCGGGAGCGTGATGCGGGTGAGCTGCTGCACCTTGCTCGCACCGTCGATGGAGGCCGCCTCGTAGACCTCCCCGGGCACGGACAGGAGCCCGGCGATGTAGATCAGCAGCGTGCCGGGAACCGCCTGCCACGCGGTGACGATCACGATCGCGACCCAGGCGAGGTCGGGGTTCGCGAGCAGGCTGGTCTCCAGCCACGGGATGCCGGTGCCGGCCGCCGCGGCGGGCAGCGAGTTCGAGAACAGGAAGTTGAAGACGTAGGCGATGATGATGCCCGAGATCACCATCGGGATCACGAAGATCGTGCGCAGACCGGTCTTGAAGCGGATCCGGGAGGTCAGCCCCACCGCCAGCAGGAAGGCGACGACGTTCACCACGATCACCGTGGCGACCGAGAATCCGAACGTGAACAGGTAGCTCTGCAGGATCGCCGGGTCGCTGAACATCGCGATGTAGTTGGTCAGGCCGTTGAAGCTCCACTCGCCGATGCCGATCGAGTCGGTGAAGCTGAAGAAGATGCCGATGACGCCGGGCACCGTGATCGCGAGCGTGAACAGCAGCAGCGTCGGCAGCAGGAAGACGTAGTAGATCGGCTCGACGCGGCGCGTGTGCCGCCGGATCTTGCGCGTCTCCCCCGTGAGGATCGTCGTGGTGCTCGTGGGGGCCGTGGTCGTGGTGGTCATGGCGCGGACTCCTCTGTCTCGCCGGAGGCCGAATCGCCTGTCGTGGGGATCGGGGCGCGGAACGCGATGCGGGCCCAGTCGGCATCCATGGTGCGGAGGATGCCGGTGGTGGAGGAGCCGAGCACCATCGCCTGCGCGTAGTTGACCATCGGGAGGGTCTTGGGCACCAGCACGGAGGGGCCCTGGTAGATCTGCCCGGCGTCGTAGTACTCGATCATGCCCTCGATCCGGGGATCGTTCGGGGGCGGGGCATCCGTGGTCGGGGTGAAGCCCAGCTGCGACTCGTTGTAGGCCTCGATGTTCTCGGGCAGGTACAGGAACTCGAGGAAGTCGCGCGCGGCATCCTGATGGCGGGAGCCCTCGGGGATCATCGCGGCGAGGTCCATGTTGACGCGCACGCCGAGGTCGGCGGGGTCGTCGGTCATAGGCAGCGGGAAGGTCCCGAGCTCGAGATCGGGGGAGGTCTTCGCGATCTCGCTGAAGGCCCAGGGGCCCTGCAGGTACATCGCGGCCTCGCCCTTCGCGAAGGCGAGGTTGCCGTCGCCGTAGGCCCGGCTGGCGGCATCGTCGTTGGTGTACTCGTCCGCGAGCAGCAGCATGCGCTCCATGGGCTCGGCGAAATCCTTCTCGAACGAGACCGGGGAGTCGGGGCCGACCTCCGTGCCCTCGGTCGCGAGAGCATCGAAGAAATCGATCACGTCGACCGAGCCGCCGGCGGTGTAGTCGTACCACCCCTGCGCCACGGTCCAGTCGTCTTTGAACGTGGCGTAGAACGGGTCGATGCCCGCGGCGGTGAGCTGGTCGCACACCGCGATCAGCTCGTCCCACGTGGTCGGGACCTCGAGGCCCTGGGCCTCGAAGATCTCCTTGTTGTAGATCACGGAGGCCGCCATCACCGAGTACGGCAGGGCGCTGGTGCGGCCCTCGCACGAGCCGTACTGCTCCATGAGCGGCTGCAGGTCGTCGCGGATGCCGGCGGCGGCCTCGGTCTCGGAGAGGTCGGTGAGTGCGCAGCGCTGCACGAAGCGGGCGACCTCGTAGTTGTAGTTCGCCAGCATGATGTCGGGCGGATTGCCGCGGACGAAGCTGGCGGAGACGACGTCGACACCCGAGGTGTCGATCTCGACCTTCACGTCGCTCTGGGAGGCGTTGTACTCGGCGACGAGTTCGGTCATGAACCCGATCGCCTCGCGCTTGCTGAACGTGAAGCGGATGGTCTCCGCCCCCGAGCCGGCCGCGCAGCTGGTCAAGGCGGCTCCGACGAGCGTCAGGCCGAGGCCCCCCGCTATCCATCGCACCGCACGCATACTCTTCACAGACACCGTCGTCCTTTCGCTGCGTAGATCCACGCACTAAATCTAGTGAGCGAATTTACTCTTTATCCCGGTACTGTCTCATTGGGGATGACGAAAGGTCAAGTGCTGTGGCGGAGATTTCCGATCTCGGAACGGGGCGAGCGAGTGTCGGCACCGTCCTCGACTTCGCCTGGACGGCCGGAGAGTTCACGGCCACCGAGGCGATGGCGAGCACCTCGCTGACCCGATCGACCGCGATCGACGCCATCGACACCCTCGTGCGCGCGGGAATGCTGCACGAGCTCCCCAACGCCCGCGTCGCCGGCAGCTACCGTGCGGGACGCCCGGCCCGGCGCTTCACCCTCTCCCCCGACCTCGGCGTCGTGGTCGGCATCGACGCCGGCGACCGGCACCTCGCGGTGTCGGTGGGCGATCTGCTCGACCGCACTCTCGTGCATCATCGCGTCGACATCGATCCGACGCAGACCGCGGAGCAGCGCCGGGCGACCATCCTGGAGCAGCTGCAGACCGTGCTCGCGAAGGCCGAGGTGCCGCGCGAGAAGGTGCTCGCGATCTGCGCCGGGGTGGCCGCTCCCGTGAACCGCGACGGCGTCTCTCCCCCGCACCCCGATGGATTCTGGGAGCGCACCAACCCCGGACTCGGCGAGGCGCTGCTCGCCTGGGCACCCGTGGTCGAGATCAAGAACGACGCCCAGCTGGCGGCGATCGCCGAGGGCGCGGCCGGTGCTGCGATCGGATGCCGCGACTACGTCGCCCTGCTGGCGAGCGAACGCTTCGGCGGCGGGGTCGTCGTCGACGGCCACGTGCTGCACGGGGCCCACGGCGGTGTGGGCGAGGGGATCGTGTTCGACCACATCATCGGTGTCGGGTCGGCGTTCGGGCTGCGCTACGCCGTGCAGGACCAGGCCCGGAACGCGGTCGAGAACGGGGAGATCGCCGCGGACAGCCCGGTCGGGCGGATCGTCGGGCAGGCGCAGGCCGACCCCCGTCTCCTGCTGACCCTCGCCGCGGCGGGGGATGCGGATGCCGTGCTCGTCGCCGCGCGCGTGGGTGCCACGGTCGCCCGGGTGGTCGGTGTGCTCGGCAGCATGTACGACCCGGCGCGCGTGATCGTGTGCGGGGCGGTGGCCGAGAGCATCGAGCCGGTCCTCGCGGCCGCGCGACGCATCCTGCCCGCCGAGCTGCATCTCCCTGCGCCCGAGCTCCTGGCCTCGACGCTGGGAGCCGAGGTCGTCGCGGTCGGCGCCCTCACCACGGCCCGCCGGGCCGCCCGCGAACGCGCCGTGCCCCAGCTCGCCGAGCACCGCCTCCGCGCCTCCGCCTAGCGACCCGCCTCCTGAGCGAGCGCAGCGAGACGCAGGGCGCCCCCCGACGTCAGTCGACCAGCAGCGCGGGCTCCTCCAGCACGGACGCCACGTCGGCGATGAAGCGGCTCATGCCGTCGCCGTCGATCACGCGGTGGTCGAACGATCCGGCGACCGTCGTCACCCAGCGGGGACGCACCTCGCCGTCGACGACCCACGGCTTCTGACTGATCGTGCCCATCGCGACGATCCCGGCCTCGCCCGGGTTGATGATCGGGGTACCGGCATCCATCCCGAACACGCCGATGTTCGTGATCGTGATCGTGCCGCCCTGCTGATCGGCGGGCGTCGTCTTGCCCTCGCGCGCCGTGAGCGTGAGGCGGTTGAGCGCGCGGGCCAGGTCCTTCATGCCCAGA
The DNA here is from genome assembly GCF_055361165.1 of Microbacterium sp. TW_SC_2. NCBI lineage: Bacteria > Bacillati > Actinomycetota > Actinomycetes > Micrococcales > Microbacteriaceae > Microbacterium > Microbacterium sp. TW_SC_2. Next base: position 3,158,398 of record NZ_CM143952.1, read on the forward strand.
TCCTGTGCATCCTTGATGTTCGGCACGAGCAGACCACGCGGGGTGGCGGCGGCGATGCCGAGGTTCACGTAGTGGCGCACCGAGATCTCGGCCCCGGCATCGGTCTCGATCCAGGCCGCGTTGACCATCGGGGTGCGGCGAGCGGCCCAGATCACGGCGCGCGCCATGATCAGCAGCGGCGAGACGCGGATGTCGGCGTAGTCGGGCGAGGCCTTCAGCCGCTTCACGAGCTCCATCGTGCGGCTCGCATCGATCTCCTTCCACACCGTCACGTGCGGCGCCGAGTACGCGCTCTGCACCATGGCCGACGACGTGGCCTTGCGCATGCCCTTGACCGGGATCGACTCGGTGCGGCCGTCGCCGGCCGGTTCGGCGGCCGGGGCCAGCCCACGAGCGAGCCCTGCCGGCGGGTTCTGCGGTGCCGGCACGGTCTCCTCGCGCACGGCACCCCACTCCGGCGTCTCGATGTTGCGGAACACGCTCGCCTGCGAGGCCTGCTTCATGACGTCGTCGCGCGTGACCTCGCCGTCGGCGCCGCTCGGGGTGACCGTGGTGAGGTCGACGCCGAGGTCGCGGGCGAGCTTGCGGATCGGGGGCTTGGCGATCACGCCGACCGAGGATCGCACCGGGCGCTCCGCCGGACGCTTGCGGCGCGAGGTCGCCCCGCCGCCCGTGCCGTATCCGACGAGCACCGAGCCGCCACCCTCTTCCGCGGCCGGGGCCACGGCCACCGCGGGAGCGGCCGAGGCATCCTCGGTCACGAAGGTGATGATCGGGGTGCCGACCTCCACGGTCGTGCCCTCGCTCACCAGCAGCTCGCCCACGACGCCGGCGTGCGGCGACGGGAGCTCGACGAGCGACTTCGCCGTCTCGATCTCGCAGATCACATCGTTGATCGCCACGACATCGCCCGGTGCGACCTTCCAGGTCACGACCTCGGCCTCGGTCAGACCCTCGCCGACATCGGGGAGGGGGAAGTTCTGCGTGCTCATGCGCGGTCCTTTCGACAGATGCGTCGTTCACAACTCCGCCGGGACGGAGCCGACGGCGCCCGTTCGGTGCGAAGCTGCCGGGTATGCGGTGATTCTTGCGGAATTGCGAACATCAGGCGAGCGTCAGTACGCCAGGGAACGGTCGACGGCCTCGAGGATGCGGTCGGCATCCGGGAGGTAGACGCCCTCGAGCTTGGCGGGCGGGAACGGGGTGTCGTAGCCCGAGACGCGCAGCACCGGCGCTTCGAGGGCATAGAACGCGCGCTCCATCACGGTCGCCGCGACCTCGCTGCCGATGCTGGTGAACCCGGGCGCTTCCTGCGCGTAGATCATGCGGCCGGTCTTGCGCACCGAGTCGAGGATCGGCGCGTAGTCGATCGGCGACAGCGAGCGCACGTCGACGACCTCGCAACTGGTGCCCTCGGACTCGGCGAGCGCGGCGGCCTGCAGCAGCGTCGTGATCATCGCGCCGTGTCCGACGAGGGTGACGTCGGTCCCTCGCCGCACCACGCGTGACGCGTGCAGCGGGGCCGCGGAGCCGTCGAGGTCGACCTCGCCCTTCTGCCAATAGCGGCTCTTGGGCTCCATGAAGATCACCGGGTCGTTCGACGCGATGGCCTCCTGGATCATCCAGTACGCGTCGTTCGGCGTCGAGGGAGACACGACCCGCAGACCGGGGGTGTGCGCGAAGTACGCCTCAGGGCTCTCCTGGTGGTGCTCGACCGCCCCGATGTGCCCGCCGTAGGGGATGCGGATGACGATCGGCATCTGCAGCACGCCCTCGTGGCGGTTGGTGAGCTTCGCGAGCTGCGTGGTGATCTGGTCGAACGCGGGGAACACGAAGCCGTCGAACTGGATCTCGATGACCGGGCGGAATCCCGTCATCGCGAGTCCGATGGCGGTGCCGACGATCCCGGATTCCGCGAGCGGGGTGTCGAGCACCCGGCGGTCGCCGAAGTCGCGCTGCAGGTGCTCGGTGACGCGGAACACTCCGCCGAGCTTGCCGATGTCCTCGCCCATGAGCAGGACCTTCGGGTCGTTCTCCATGGCCTTGCGCAGACCGGCGTTCATGGCCTTGCTCAGCGGCATCGTCTCGAGAGTCATGCTGCTCCTCCCTCGAACGAGGCTTCATACCGGGCCTGCCAGGCCTTCTGCTCCTCGATCAGCGGGTGCGGGTCGCTGTACACGTGATCGAACATCCGGGTCACCGGCGGCGGACCGAGCTCGACCGTGCGCGAGCGCAGGTCTTCCGCGGCATCCGCGCCCTCGGCGTCGACATCGGCGAAGAAGGATGCCGCGGCGCCCTTGCCTTCGAGGAACGCGCGCATGCGGGCGATCGGGTCGCGCCGGGCCCAGGACTCCTCTTCGTCGCTGCCGCGGTACTTCGTGGGGTCGTCGCTCGTGGTGTGCGCGCCGAGGCGATACGTGACGGCTTCGATCGCACGCGGGCCGGCGCCGCCGCGGGCCTCGTCGAGCGCGACCCGCGACACCGCGTAGCTCGCGAGCACGTCGTTGCCGTCGACCCGGACGCTGGGGATGCCGTATCCTGCGCTGCGCTGCACGAGAGGCACGCGCGACTGCGTCTGGACCGGCACGGAGATCGCCCAGTGGTTGTTCTGCAGGAAGAAGACCGTGGGGGCCTGGTAGCTGGCGGCGAAGACCATCGCCTCGTGCACGTCGCCCTGGCTGGAGGCGCCGTCGCCGTAGTAGACGATGACCGCCTCGTCCTTCCCGGCGTCGCCGGTGCCGGAGCGGCCGTCGAAGGCGAGTCCCATGGCGTACCCGGTGGCGTGCAGCGCCTGCGATCCGAGCACCAGCGTGTACAGGCGGGTGTTGCCGTTCTTCGGGTCGGTCGGGTCCCACCCGCCGTGCGAGACGCCGCGCATCAGCTTGATGATGTCGAGCGGGTCGACGCCGCGGATGCGGGTGACGGCGTGCTCGCGGTACGAGGGGAAGATCGTGTCCTGCGCGCGGGCGGCCCGGCCGGAGCCGACCTGCGCGGCTTCCTGTCCTCGGCTCGGCGGCCACAGGGCGAGCTGCCCCTGACGCTGCAGGTTGGTCGCCTGGGTGTCGATGGCGCGGATGATCACCATGTCCCGGTACAGCTGCTCGAGCTCGGCCTCACCGATCGCATCGATGAGGGGCAGGTACCGTTCGGCGGCGGGGCTGGGCGCGAAGCGTCCATCCGCTTCCAGGACGCGGACGAGTTCAATCTCTGACGAGGTCACCGTTCCACGCTACCCGCGCCGGCATGCGCGGTCACGCATACCTAGGACGCCCTCGTACTTGCCGGGAACCCGGAGGAATCGGCGGAAAGCCGGGCTCGGCGGGCTTCACAGCCCCGGTGCGGGCGGGTCAGCGGACCGCGCCGGCAACCTCGAGCACGCGGTCGACCGACGCCTCTTCGCCTACCGAGATGCGGATGCCGTCGCCGGAGAACGGCCGCACGACGAGATCGTTCTCGATGAACGCCGCGGCCACCTCGTCGGTGCGCTCGCCCGTGGGCAGCCAGACGAAGTTCGCCTGCGCGTCCGGCACATCCCAGCCCTGCGCGCGGAGGCCGTCGCGAAGACGTGTGCGGCGCTCGACGATCACGGCGACGCGGTCGAGGAGTTCCGGCTCGGCGTCGAGACTCGCGATCGCGGCGTTCTCGGCCGCGGAGGTGACGGAGAGGGGGATGCCGGTGGTGCGGGCCGCGTCGAGCACCTTCTCGTGACCGATCGCGTAGCCGACGCGTAGCCCGGCGAGACCGTACGCCTTCGAGAAGGTGCGCAGGACGACGACGTTCGGGTGCTTCTCGAACACGCGCTCGGCGAGGCCGTCCACCGCATCGGGGGCGGTGACGAACTCGGCGTACGCCTCGTCGAGGATGATGAGCACCTCGGCGGGCACCCGGTCGATGAACGCGGCGAACTCGGCGCTCGTGACGATCGGGCCGGTCGGGTTGTTCGGGGTGCAGACGATGATCGCGCGGGTGCGGTCGGTGACGGCATCCGCCATCGCGTCGAGATCGTGGCGCGCACCGGCCGCCAGCGGCACCTGCACGCCCGTCGCGCCGGCGACCAGCGGCAGGCTCGGGTAGGCCTCGAAGGAGCGCCACGCGTAGATGACCTCGTCGCCCACGGACGCCGTGGCGAGGATCAGCTGGTGCAGGATCGACACGCTCCCCGAGGCGACGTGCACCTCCTCAGGGCGTACGTCGTAACGCGCGCCGAGTCGTGCGCGCAGGCGTGCGGCGGTCGCGTCGGGGTAGCGGTTGATCGGCGTGATGTGCGCGAGGGCCTCGACCACCGACGGCAACGGGTCGAAGGGGTTCTCGTTGCTCGAGAGCTTGAAGGCGTCGGGCCCGGCCTGCTTCCCCTGGCGGTACGGCGCGAGAGCGGCGATGGCGGGGCGGATGCGGGGCAGGAGGGGCTCGGTCACGAGATGAGTCTACGAGCCTCGCCGCTGACATCTCGAGGTCGCCGTGCCACACTGGACGCACCATGCGCTTCATCATCCGAGTCGTCGTCAACGCGTTCGCCCTGTGGGTCGTGACGCTGATCCCCGCCCTGCAGGTCATGATCATCGCCTTCCCTCCGGGGGAGACGCTGCAGCTCGTGCTGACCCTGCTCGCCGTCGCCGCGATCTTCGCACTCGTGAACACGATCATCGGCACCGTGGTGAAGATCGTCGCGTTCCCCCTCTACATCCTGACGCTCGGCCTGATCGGCTTCGTGATCAACGGATTCCTGCTGTGGCTGACCGCCTGGATCACGAGCGGCTTCGGCTGGGGCCTGACCGTCGGCGACTTCTGGTGGGGGGTGCTCGCGGCGATCATCATCTCGATCATCAACGGCATCTTCGGCTTCATCCTGCGCCCGCAGAGCAAGAAGCCCCGCCGCGACTGAGCGGGAAGCCCTCCCCCGCCACACCGCCCGCCTCACTCGGCTCGGGTCGCACGGTAGTCGGTCGACTCGATCCCGACGGCCTGATCCAGCTCCGACCACAGCCGATCGAGGGCGGCCACCCGCGGATCCCCCGACTCGTCGACCCTCTCGGCGGTCTCGATGTACTCCTCGAGCAGGTGCGGCGCGAGCAGCAGATCCTGGATTCTCCGCTCGGGATGACCCACCCGCTGGGCCGTGAAGCTGTCGGCGGACCCTGTGCCGCCCGGCGAGCCCCCGCCCGCGAGGGAGGAGACCACGTCGTCGGTGTGCCGTAGCTGCACCAGCATCTGGTCGGCGTCCAGGGCGGGTTCGACCGGACTGCCCGCCGTGATCAGGACGCCCACGTCGAAGCCGCTCTCCATCGCGATGCGCGAGGCGATCATGCCGCCCTGCGAGTGACCGACGATGTCGACCCGATCGCCGGGCGCCGCGCCGGCGGCGGCGATCGCGTCGACCGTGGCCTGGTACGAGGCCGCTCTCTCCCCGGTGTAGAGCTGGCGGTTCGATCGCATGTCCCACGGATCGGCGCCCCCGAAGGCGACGCTCTGCGTGCCCTTCACGTAGGCGACGAAGCGCCGGGTGCCGTCGGGCATGGTGTATTTCTCGACCCGCACCTGCGCATCGGGGGCTTTCGGGAAGCGGCTCAGGGCCGCGGCGAGATCGGCGGGAGCCGCGTTCGGCGTCGTCGTCCGCACCGCGATGACGCTCACGGCATCCGCCGTCCCGCGCAGGCGCGCCCCCGGGGGCAGCGTGCCGGCACCGGTCCTGACCGATGCCGCCGCCCCGACCAGGAACAGCGCCGACAGCGCGCCGATGTCGAACTGCCGGTCGAGTCCGGCGAAGCGTCCCTCCTCCCAGTCCGCGGTGAGGCAGTCGGCCATGCCCGCCAGACGATCGTCGGAGGCGAGAAGGCGCTCGAGACGCGCGTGCACCGCGTTCGCCTCGGCCGTGTCGGCCAGCCCCAGAGCCTCGGCCTGCGCCCGCAGCTCGACGACCTCGTAGGCATCGGCCATCAGCAGGGTGCCCGTGCTCGCCTCCGCGGTCTGCCGCGCGAGCGAACCGATCGCCTGACCCCCGGCCACGAGCCGTGGCAGGTCGACCGCCCAAGGGAAGTGCGGCGCAGCGGCGACCAGGGTGCATGCGCGCGCCACCGAGGTCCGCGCATCGTCGAGGCGAGCCGTGAGGGCACCCAGGCGTCGACCGATATCGCGCAGCGCCTCGGTGTCGACGGCGATGGCGCCGCCGTGCCGGATGTCGAGGTCGTCGCTCACGATCCGATCATCCGATCGACCTCGGCGGCCCGGGCGTGCAGAGCACCCATCTCACCCTGCGAGGCCGCGAGGTGCGCCGCGAGCCGCTCACGCAGGGCGTGCACCCCCTCCGCCTGCCAGTGGGTGTCGTGGACGAGCCCCGCGAAGGCGCCGGCCGTCTCCTCCATGGCTTCGATCGCGGCACCGATCTCCCGGGCGGCGCAGATCCAGTTCCAGACGGCATCCGAGGCCGCGGGGTCGGACAGGGTGAAGGAGGACATGCGTCCAGCATCCGCTCCGCGCCCGGACCGGCGGTGCGCGTTCCCCGCGCGCGGTGAACGGCCCTGCGCCCACGACGATCGGTGCAGGAGCAGTGAGGGGAACGGTGCAGCGTCGATCCGAACGGTGCGGCGCGGATCAGAGCTGTGCAGATCACGCCGCGACCGGCACAATGGGTGGGTGACATCCCCGGATCCCTTTCGCGTGATCTTCGTGTGCACGGGGAACATCTGCCGCTCTCCCATGGCCGAAGTGGTCTTCCGCGATCTCGCGGAGCGGCAGGGCCTGGGCGGGCGCATCGTGTCGCGCAGCGCCGGGACCGGGGACTGGCACCTCGGCGAACGCGCCGACCACCGCACGATCGACTCGCTCGCGCGCCGCGGGTACGACGGCTCGCACCACCGCGCGCGACAGTTCACGCTCGGCTCCTTCGCCGACAACGACCTGATCGTCGCGCTGGACCGGACGCACGAGCGGATCCTGCGCGAGTGGGCGCGCGACGAGGATCAGGAGGGCAAGGTGACGCTGCTGCTCGCCTTCGACCCCGACGCCGCCACGCACGACGTCCCCGATCCGTACTACGCCGGCACCGAGATGTTCGATGCCGTGCTCGGTATGATTGAGACCGCGACCCGGGGCCTGTTCCGCCAGCTCGAACCCGCCCTGCGTCAGCCCCGCACACCCCGCATCTGACGGGCCCGATCAGGAGGACTCCCCTGACTTTCCAGCCTTCGCTTCCGCCGCAGCCCCTGAGCCCGCTCGACGGACGCTACCGCGCCGCCGTGACCGGACTCGCCGACTTCCTCTCCGAGGCCGGACTCAACCGGGCCAGGGTCGAGGTCGAGGTCGAGTGGCTGATCGCCCTCACCGACCGCGGCCTGTTCGAGACCACGGCGCTGTCGGATGCCGACAAGGAGCGTCTGCGCGCCCTGTATCGCGATTTCGGCCAGAACGAGATCGACTGGCTCGCCGAGAAGGAGGCCGTCACGCGTCACGATGTGAAGGCCATCGAGTACCTCGTGCGCGACCGGCTCTCGACGCTCGGCCTCGACGCGATCTCCGAGCTCACGCACTTCGCCTGCACCAGCGAGGACATCAACTCCGTCTCGTACGCGCTCACCGTCAAGCGCGCGGTCGAGAACGTGTGGCTCCCGGCCCTCGACGGTGTGATCGCGAAGCTGCGCGAGATCGCAGCCGAGCACGCCGACGCCCCTATGCTCTCGCGCACCCACGGACAGCCCGCGACGCCGTCGACCATGGGCAAGGAGATCGCCGTCTTCGCCTGGCGCCTCGAGCGCGTGCGTGCGCAGATCGCGGCATCCGACTACCTGGCGAAGTTCTCCGGCGCCACCGGCACCTGGTCGGCGCACCTCTCGGCCGACCCCGACGCCGACTGGCCGACCATCGCCCGCGAGTACGTCGAGGGCCTCGGACTCGGCTTCAACCTCCTGACCACGCAGATCGAGTCGCACGACTGGCAGGTCGAGCTGTACGACCGCGTGCGTCATGCCGGCGGCATCCTGCACAACCTCGCGACCGACATCTGGACGTACATCTCGCTCGGCTACTTCGCCCAGATCCCCGTCGCGGGAGCGACCGGATCGTCGACGATGCCGCACAAGATCAACCCGATCCGCTTCGAGAACGCCGAGGCCAATCTCGAACTCTCGTCCGCGCTGCTCGGGTCGCTGTCGCAGACGCTCGTCACGTCGCGTCTGCAGCGGGACCTCACCGACTCGACCACGCAGCGCAACATCGGCGTCGCGTTCGGGCACTCACTGCTCGCGCTCGACAACCTGCGCCGCGGCCTGAACGAGATCTCGCTCTCGCGCGACGTGCTGCTGGCCGACCTCGACGTGAACTGGGAAGTGCTCGCCGAGGCGATCCAGACCGTCATCCGCGCCGAGGTCGTCGCCGGGCGCTCGACGATCAGCGACCCGTACGCGCTGCTGAAGGAGCTCACCCGCGGACACCGTGTCGGCGGGGCCGAGCTGGCCGCGTTCGTCGAGGGTCTCGAGATCGGCGATGCCGCCAAGCAGCGTCTGCTCGCGCTCACCCCCGCCACCTACACCGGCATCGCCGAGCGCCTGGCCACCTGACCCGTGGGGGCGCGCGCCCCCACGCTCGCGACCGCCTGCGTCAGGGTGCGGGCGAGGAGACGGCGCCGTCCTTCGGCATGAGCGCCGCGGCGCACAGGGTGAGCACGGCGGTGACGGCGACTGCGACGAAGACCCAGACCGACGCGTGGATGATCGTGTCGGGGTCGTCGGGGCCGCGGCCCTGGGCGATCACGCTGTTGGAGATCGCGCCGAAGACCGCGACGCCGACCGCGCTGCCCGCCGACCGCGCGAACGCGTTCATGCCCGTCACGGCGCCGCGTTCGCCCCAGCCCACCGAGGCCTGAGCCGCGATGAGGGTCGGGGCGGCGCTCCAGCCGAGCCCGAAGCCCAGCAGGAACGCGACACCGGCGATCGCGAACGGATTCGGCCAGGGAGACACCGCGGCGAGCGCGATCGCGGCGACGGTGGAGATGCTCATCCCGATCAGGGTCGTCCGTCGGAAGCCGATCCGCAGGTAGAGCCTCCCCGCGTTGGCGGCGGCGAGCGGCCACCCGAGGGTCAGTGCTGCCACGGCGAGACCGGACAGCAGGGGTGCGATGCCGATCGACCCCTCGAGGTAGGCCGGAGCGAAGCTGGTGACGCCGATCATGAGCGCTCCCACGCCGAGCGACACCAGCGTGGTGGTGAGGATGAGCCGGCGCGAGGCGAGCCGGAGGTCGACGATGGGCTCGTCCACGCGCCGCTCGACCATCGCGAAACCCGCCAGTGCGAGGATGCCGATGCCGAAGCAGAGCGCGCTCTGCAGCGACAGCCACGCCCACGCGTTGCCTCCCTCCAGCATCCCCAGGATGAGACCGGTCAGGCCGATCGTGAGCAGGACAGCCCCCGCGTAGTCGATGCGATGCCGGACGGTCTGCTTCTCCTCGCGGTACGTGCGCAGCAGCATCCATCCGGCGATCAGACACAGGGGGATGTTGACGAAGAAGATCCAGCGCCAGGCGTCGAGCTGGGCGAAGAGGCCGCCCAGCGCCGGACCGACCACGGAGGAGATCGCCCACACGCTCGCGATGTACCCCTGCACCTTCGCGCGCTCGGCGACCGTGTAGATGTCGCCGACGATCGTCATCGCCATGGGGGCGACCGCGCCCGCCCCGAGGCCCTGCACGATGCGGAAGACGATCAGGGACGGCATGCTCCAGGCCACGCCGCAGAGGATCGAGCCCAGGAGGAAGAGCGAGATCCCGAGCAGGATGATCGGCTTGCGCCCGACCGTGTCGGCGAAGCGGGAGTAGATGGGGACGCTGACCGCCTGCGCGAGCAGATAGACCGAGAACAGCCAGGGGAACTGCTGGTAGCTGCCCAGTTCCCGGACGATGCTCGGGACGGCGGTGGCGAGGATCGTCGCGTCGATCGCGATGAGCCCGGTCGCGAGCATGAGCGCCGCCAGCACGGGTCCGCGCGGGGAGCGGAATCCGATGGAGGCGCGGTCGACGGAGGCAGTCACCTCAGGCACAAGCCCGGGAGGGGCGCGACTATTCCTCGCGGTCGTGCGGCTTCCGGGGCGACGACGGGGTGTCGTCCTCGGGTTCCGGGTCGTACAGCACCGGGCGATCGACGGTCTTGGTGACCTCGGCGGGGTCGATCGCGAGGATCAGCATCGCGAGGATCAGCAGCGTCGCGATGAACGCGCCCCCGCCCACCACGAGCCCCAGCGCGACCGGAGTCAGGCCGTCGTAGGCACCGTTCGCGATGGCGGTGTTGACCCGCGCCGTGAACGCCCCGGTCGAGACCAGGGTCACGACCATCGCGAACACGCCGCAGGCGAGAGCGATCCCGATCAGGTGCAGAGGGCGCAGGATGTCGCGGCGGGTGGGTCTCTCGTCACTCATCGCTCTCCTCCGTGCGGTGTCGTCGCGGTACTGGTGTCAGGGGCGGATGCGGCCGGGTCGCCCTCGTCCGCGGCATCCGCCCGGCGCGGGGTGAGACCGGCGATGCCGAGGAAGACCGCGATGATCGCCGCGTATCCGCCGAGCATGCCGACTCCGAGGATGATGCCCGAGAGCACGAAGTCGCCGGCACCGGTGATCGTGTACTCCTGGGTGAAGCCGGCCGGGATGAGCAGCAGGACGACCGCGAGCAGGATGCCGAAGGCGCCCACCGTGATCGCATCGCGGGCCAGCGGGTCGGCGGTGCGACGGGCGCGGAGTCCGGCGAGGAGCTCGACCCCGCCGCTGAGCAGGGCCCAGGCCGAGACGACGACGAAGAACAGATCATCGCTGCGCCACATCGGGACGCCCGTGGCCATCCCCGCCACGACGCTGAACGCCGCGAGCAGCACCGACGGCCAGCGCGCTCCGGCCGGCTGCACGAGCCACGCGGCCAGGATGTGCGCCAGGGCGGTGACGAAGACGAAGCCGCTGAACACCGCGAGGCCGATCGGGGCGGAGTGATCCGACGAGAACGTGATCATCAGCGCCGCCGCTGCCGCGATGAGCGCACGCAACAGCTGGATGTGGCGCATGGTGAACGCGCGGGCAGGGTCAGACATGACTGGGAAGAGTCCTCCGGGGTGTTCCCCCCATTCTACGCGGGGGGCACGGCACGCGCCGCCGCGCGAGGAGAGGGCTGCTCGTGAGGCCCGGCGGATCTCCCCAGACACACGCCAGGCCTCACGAAATACGCAGTGCGGGGGGCATCACTGCGCGAAGCTGACGCCTGATGTAGTCGGGCACCCGCACTACGACGACCAGCCATCCGACCGCCCCGCTGCACCCCGTCCCTTGGGGTGGCCGCGTGCGGTCGTAAGCTCACTCTAGAACTGTGGGCTTCACATACCGGAGGGGGGCTGTGATGAGTGCGCGAATCGACCTGCCAGGAGCAGGTTCCGACGCCTTCGCGGACGCTTTCCGAGATGCGATCAACGCCAAGGACGTGACGCTGACCCGACTCGAGCGGCAGCTGAAGGCCCGCGGGACGAAGGTGTCCCTCGCCACGCTGAGCTACTGGCGCTCCGGCGCCCGACGCCCGGAAGGAGCGCAGTCGATGGCGGCCCTCGCCGACATCGAGGATCTCCTGGACCTCGCGCCGGGCGCGCTCACCGCACTGCTGCGCACGCACCGCACCGGCCCGCTCGGACCGAACCAGTTCCCGCTCGACGAGGAGGAGCTGGAGCGCACCGTCCAGGAGGTCTTCGCGGCGCTGGGCGCGGACTATCCCGACACCTCGCGCGAGCTGACGACCCATTCCGTGACGGACGTGGATGCCGCCGGCACCGTGTCCTTCTGCATGACCCGGAGCATCGTGCAGTCGACGATCGGCACCATCACCGCGATCCCGTTCCTCGAGGTGACCCCCGGCGTGAGCACCCCCGCCCCGACCATCTCCGCCGCATCCGGGGGACGGATCGCCGCGCGGTACTCGCATCCGAGCGGCGAGGTGCACGGCGTGCTGTTCGAGCTCGACGCACCGCTCACCGCACCCGACACCGCGATCGTCGAGTGGTCGGTCGACTATCCCCCCGACTACCCCCCGATGCGCGAGACCGGCCACGCGGTCGCGCGTCAGTGCCGCGAGCTGCTCGTCTGGACCCGCTTCCACCCCGATGCCCTGCCCGACTGGTGCGAAGAGCGCATCGAGACCCCGACCGGGACCACCGTGGCCCCCGCCTCCCTCGGCGGCACCACGTCGGTGCATCAGGTGCGCCGTGCGTTCGGGCCCGGCACGCTGGAGCTGCGCTGGGGATACGGCCCGCGAGACGGAGCGGACTTCTTTCGCAGGGGCCCGGGTCAGCCCGGCTGAGCGCCGGTCGCGACCGGACGCCCCGGCGTGTTCGACCACTGGCTCCACGAGCCGGGGAAGACGCGCGCGTCGATTCCGACCTCGTCCAGGATCAGGGCGGTGTGCGCGGCGGTGATCCCGGAACCGCAGTAGGCGGCGACGGGCGCGCCGGGCGTCACGCCGATCTCGGCGAGGGTCGCGCGGATCGTGTCGTGGTCGCGAATCCTGCCCTCGGCATCCAGGTGCAGCCCGGTCGGGAGATTGCGGGCGCCGGGGATGTGGCCGGCCACCGGATCGAGCGGCTCGGTCTCGCCGCGGTACCGCTCGGGGGCGCGCACATCCAGCAGCACGCCGGAAGCCGGGAACACGGCCGCCTCGTCGATCGTGAGGGCGTCGGCGCCGATCTCGGCGAGCACGACATCGCCCGGCTCGGGCACGACGTCCTCCGTCGCGAGAGCGAATCCCGCTGACTGCCACGCGCGGAGGCCGCCGTCGAGCACGCGCACATCCACTCCGGCCTGACGCAGCAGCCACCAGGCGCGGGAGGCCGCGGCACCCTTCGCGTCGTCGTACGCGACCACCGTGTCGCCGGCGCGCACCCCCCATCGGCGCGCGGCCTCCTGCAGCGTCGCGGTGGACGGGAGGGGGTGACGACCCTCCGTGGGTTCGCCGTGCGTGGCGAGCTCGGTGTCCAGCGGCACATAGACGGCACCCGGCACGTGTCCGCCGAGGTACTCGGCACGCCCGTCCGGACGATCCAGCCGCCAGCGGACGTCGAGAACACGCAGCGCCGGGTCGGAGAGCCGTGCGTGCAGCTCGTCGGCGGTGAGGAAGTTGGTCATGATGCGAGGCTACCCACCCCCGTCGGATCCCGATCGGACGGGTGGCCGATTCGGACACGGATTCGGGGAATACCTCCGCCGGCACTCCGTGTTGCACCCGACATGATTGAAACTTCAACGGTCGGCCCCCTCGCGACCGAACGCACCCGGGTGCGCGTGCCCCTGCGCTTCGGCGACGGGTTCGCCACTCCGGCGGATGTGGTCACGTTCGACGGACTCGTCGATGCGCGGGAGCACCTCCTGCTCGGCCTCGGCGACTGGCAGGGCGCGCTCGAACGGGCGGCCGCGGGCGGGGAAGCGCCGCTCGTGCGTCCCCACAGCGAGTGCCTGACCGGCGACGTCTTCGGGTCGGAGCGCTGCGACTGCGGACCCCAGTTGCGCGAGGCCGTCGAGCGCATCGCCGCCGAGGGAGGCTTCCTGCTGTATCTGCGTCAGGAGGGCCGCGGCATCGGCCTCTACGCCAAGCTCGACGCCTATGCGCTGCAGGATTCCGGACTCGACACGTACGAGGCGAACGTCGCACTCGGACGCGGCGAGGACGAGCGCGACTACACCGTCGCCGCCCAGATGCTGCGGGCGATCGGCGCCGACAGCATCCGTCTGCTGAGCAACAACCCCGACAAGGCCACACAGCTCGATGCGCTCGGCATCCGCGTCAGCGAGCGCATCCCCACTGCCGTGCACCTGTCGGAGTCGAACTCCCGCTACCTGCAGGCGAAGCGCGACCACACCGCGCACACGCTCGATCTGTCCGCCGCGTGACCGTGTCCGCGAGCACGGTCGAGGAGCTTGCCGTGACGGCGGCTCCGCGACAGTCGGCGCGCCGGCTCGATGACGGGGAGATGGAGACCTGGCTCCCCGTCATCCGCTTCGTCCAACTGCTCCCGCAGGTGCTCGACCGGACGCTGAAGGACGAGGTCGGACTCAACCACGCGCGTTACGCGATCCTGATCACGCTCGCCGCCGAGGGGGGCGACGCCGTGACGATGACCGAGCTCGCCCGCATCGCCGGCCTCAGTCGCTCCCGTCTGAGCCACGCCCTCGACTCGCTCGAGGAGCGCGGCTGGGTGTCGCGCAGCTCGTGCCGCCGGGACAAGCGCACCCTCTCCGCGGCGCTGACGCCCGCCGGACGCGAGATGCTGCGCGCGGCCGCGCCCGTGCACGTCGATCAGGTGCGCGAGCTGGTCCTCGACCCGCTCAGCGCGCAGGAACGCGACCAGTTGCGGACGATCCTCGGGAAGCTGCTCCCCGGCGTCACGCAGTCGCTCTCCGCCTGAGCCTGCTGCTCTTCCTGCCGACCCGGCCCCTTATGCGCGAGCGGCCCCTCTGTGTGCGCACTTTAGGGGGTGGCTCGCACAGAAAGGGGTGGCTCGGCAGGGGAGGAAGAGGAGGAGGAGAGAGCGGACGAGCGCTCGAGCGCCTGCGCGAGGTCGGCGATCAGATCGTCGACGTTCTCGAGTCCGATCGAGAGTCGCAGCACGTCGGCCGCGGGCCGCGCCTCGGGCGGAACCGGCCGGTGCGTCAAGGCAGCAGGATGCTGGATCAGCGAGTCCACGCCGCCCAGTGACACCGCGTGCGTGAACAGCGCCGTGGCGCACGCGACGACGGATGCCGCGGCGTACCCGCCCCGCATCCGCATCGCGATCATCGCGCCGGTCCCCCTCATCTGGCGCGCGAGGATCCCGTGCGGATCGCCGTCGAGCCCCGGGTAGTACACCTCGGCGACCTCGGGACGATCGATCAGCCACTGCACGATCCGTCGCGCGTTCTCCTGCTGCTGACGCAGGCGCACGGGGAGCGTGGTCAGTCCGCGGTGCAGCAGGTAGGCGCCGAGCGGATGCAGCAGCCCGCCGGTCACCGCCCGGACACGGCGCAGCGCCTCGGCGGTCTCCTCCGTGCATGCGACGACACCCGCGATGACGTCGCCATGGCCGCCCAGATACTTGGTCGCGCTGTGCAGGGACATCGCGGCGCCGTGCAGGATCGGATTCTGCAGCACGGGCGTCGCGAACGTGTTGTCGACCACGACGGGCACCGCACCCGCCTGACGCACCACGTCGGCGATGTCGGCGATCTCGAGAGTCGGGTTGGCGGGCGTCTCGAGCACCACCAGCGCGGTGTCGGATCGGAGGGCGGCAGCGACCTCGTGCGGGTGACAGTAAGTGGTCTCGACACCGAGCAGCCCGGAGCCGAGCAGGTGATCCGTGCCGCCGTACAGCGGGCGGACGGCCACGACATGACGACGACCCGTGGTGCCCGTGTGCGCGAGGATCACCGCCGTCATGGCCGCCATGCCCGAGGCGAAAGCGACCGCGGCCTCGGCGTGCTCCAGTTCCGCGAGCGCCTCCTCGAACCGGGCGACCGTGGGATTCCACAACCGGGCGTAGACCATGCTGCCGTCGGCAGGAGGACGCCCGCCCGTGGCCATCGCCTCGTAGGAGTCGCCTCCGCGTTCGATGTCGGGCAGCGGATTCGTCGTCGAGAGGTCGAGCGGCGGTGCGTGCACCCCGAGGCCCTCGAGGTCGGAGCGGCCGCTGTGCACGGCGACGGTGTCTGGATGCAGCGGTGCAGTCATGCTCCCACGTTGCCGGAATCCTCGGAATAACGCCGAGAATCGACAGCATCCGCCAGGAAATCCGATAATCTCGCTATTCTGAGCAATATCCCGCGACGAAAGGGCGGCCACGTTGGCGAAAACACCGGGCGCAGCACGCACCCAGGGCGCTCCCCTCGACGAGATCGACCTCGATCTGCTCGCGGCCCTCTCCCACGACGCCGAGATCACGAACAAGGCGCTCGCGCACCGCCTGAACCTGGCCGAATCGACGTGCGCGCACCGCGTGCGGAGCCTGCGCGAGCGCGGGGTGATCCGCGACACCCGGATCCGCCTCGACGAGGCGGCGCTCGGCTACCCGCTGCAGGCGATCATCAAGGTGCGTCTCGCCAACCACACCGGACCGAAGGTGACCGCGCTGTTCGACGCGCTCGTCGGCATCCCGCGCGTGCTGCAGGTCTTCCATGTCGCCGGCGTCGACGACTTCCTGGTGCACGTCGCCGTGCAGGACGCCACCGCTCTCCGCGACATCGTGCTCGAGCACATCACGGTGCATCAGGTCGTGCGCGGCACCGAGACGCAGCTCGTGTTCGAGCTGCGGGACGGCAGCGGTCTGCTCGCGCGCTGACCGGCTTGCCCGCTTCCGAGTGCCGTGCGACAGGCGGAGCGGGAGCGTGCGCGAGGATGGAGGGCACGTCACAAGGGAGTTCCGATGAGCCGCAGTGCCACCGCCGCCACGCACACGATCCGCGCGATGCGCGACTTCCTGTTCGCGAACGCCGGCGACTATGACGCGGCGCGGGCGGGATTCTCCTGGCCGGAGGTCGCGGAGTTCAACTTCGCCCTGGAATGGTTCGACGTCGTGGCGGGCGAGAACCCCGACCGCCCGGCCGTGCAGATCGTGTCGGCGGATCTCACCCTGCAGACCTGGACCTACGGCGAGCTGTCGACCCGCTCCGACCGGGTGGCCGCGTGGTTGACCGATCTCGGCATCCGCCGAGGCGACCACGTGATCGTGATGCTCGGCAACACGATCGAGCTCTGGGAGGTGATGCTGGCGATCACCAAGATCGGCGCGGTGTCGATCCCGACATCGACACTGCTCTCGGCCGCCGATTTGGAGTACCGCATCGCGCACGGACGGGCCAGGGCCGTCGTGACGCTCGGCACCCTCTCGGAGCGACTGCCGGGCGCAGACTCGCCCCTGCTGCGGATCGGCGTGGGCGACGACATCCCGGAGGGCTGGGCGCGGTTCACCGACTCGGCGAGCGCCGCCTCCTCCTTCACGCCCGACGGCCCGACCCCGGCGTCCGACACCGCGCTGCTCTACTTCACCTCGGGCACGACCAACCGCCCGAAGCTCGTGCAGCACACGCACGTCTCCTACCCGATCGGACACCTGTCGACGCTGTGGTGGCTGGGCCTGCGCCCCGACGACGTGCACCTCAACATTTCGTCACCGGGGTGGGCGAAGCACGCCTGGTCGAGCTTCTACGCGCCGTTCCTCGCCGAGGCGACCGTGTTCGTCTACAACTACCAGCGCTTCGACGCGAACACGCTCATGCAGGTCATGGACACGCACCACGTCTCGACCTTCTGCGCGCCGCCGACCGTGTGGCGCATGCTGATCCAGGCCGATCTCGGCCGCCTCACGCATCCTCCGCGCGAACTCGTCGGCGCCGGCGAGCCGCTCAACCCCGAGGTCATCGATCGGGTGCGCGACGCCTGGGGCGGCACGATCCGCGACGGGTTCGGGCAGACCGAGATGACCGCGTGCATCGGGAACTCGCCCGGACAGCCGGTCAAGGTCGGCTCGATGGGGCGTCCGCTGCCCGGCTACCCCGTGGTGCTGCTCGATCCGGCGACCGGCACGGTCACCGACACGGAGGGCGAGATCGCGCTCGACCTCGCGCACGCACCGCTCGGGCTCATGGCCGGGTACTACGACGACCCCGAGAAGACGGCGGAGTCCCGCGCCGGAGGGTTCCATCACACGGGCGACATCGCGGTGCGCGACGCCGAGGGCTATCTCACCTACATCGGTCGCGCGGACGACGTGTTCAAGGCGTCGGACTACAAGATCTCACCGTTCGAGCTCGAGTCGGTGCTGCTCGAGCACGAGCTCGTGATCGAGGCCGCCGTGATCCCGAGCCCGGACCCGACGCGTCTCGCGGTACCCAAGGCGTATGTGCGCCTGACGACCGACGCCGTGGCCGCCGAGGCGGAGGCCGCCCGCGCGATCTTCGGCTACGCGCACGAACGGCTGTCCTCGCACCTGTGGGTGCGGATTATCGAGTTCGTGCCGGAGCTGCCGAAGACGATCTCGGGCAAGATCCGCCGGGTCGAGCTGCGCGCACGGGAGGCGGCGCGGGTGGACTCGGGCGATGAGGCCGGGCAGCACCGGGACCGCGACTACCGCTGAGCGCCGCCGCGTTCAGATCTCCGCCAGCACCGGCCGTGCCGACGCGATGCCCCCCGGAATCGCGCCGGCACTGCCCGCCGTATTCGGCGTTCGTGCGGAGTCGTGAACGACCGGTCGGGTGCGACGGGCCGAGGCGGTCGCCTTCACGATCCCTCGGACCACACCGCCGATGATCAGCATGGCCACCAGTGCGGCACCCGCGACCAGCAGCGGAACCCACTGGTTCGCGAAGGACGCGGTGAAGCTCAGCAGTGCGAACGGAATCCACACCCCCACTGCTCCCCCACTCAGCCCCACCGCTCCGCGCATGATCGCGGCCCCCGCCACGATCGCGCACACCACCGCGAGCGCGGCGCCGATGATCCCGAGCGGCACCATCACGGCGGCCAGCTCGTTGGCCATTCGGAACGTTGTCATGCTGACCCCCCGGTCGTACGGAACATCCGCACTCTCCACACTAGGAAAGTGTCGGCGCCGTGCCATCCGTCTCAGGGTCGACCGGTGTCATCCTTCCGGAGGATCTTCGGGTGTCAGCGCCGCACGCGCGGACGCCGGCGGCCGAGAGTCAGCCGGCGCAGGCGCGAGGAGCGCACGGTGCGGATCGGCTGCGTGATGACCGCGTCGACGACCATCGAGCCGTCGGTCGGGCCGACGATCGCCATGGCCGAGGTCTCGGTGGCCTCGAGGGGCTCGACGGGCAGGCGTCCGAGGGCGCGATGAGCGCGGACGTACGCCGGCACGAGCAGCACGATCGCGCCCACCCACGCCAACGGGTTGCTCAGCGCGACACCGACGAAGCCGATGAGCCCGCCCAGCACGACGGCGGCGCCGACCCGCATCACGAGTTCGATCACTCCGGTCACGGTCGGCACGAGCGTGTGCCCGAGCCCCTGCAGCGCACCGCGCAGCACGAACAGCATGCCGAGCGCCCAGTAGCCGCACCCGTTCACGATGAGCATGAGGTGGGCGAGCTCGACGACCTCGTCCGAGCCCTCCCCCACGAACAGCCGCACCATCGGAGTGCCGAAGGCGATCAGCAGTCCGCCCAGCACCACGCCCGCGACGATGGCCATGCCGACCGCCTCGATGACGCCGCGACGGATGCGGTCGGGACGACGTCCGCCGTGGTTCTGCGCCGTGTACATCGAGACGGCGAGCCCGAGCGAGGACAGCAGGGCGACGGCGAGGCTGTCGACACGCGCGGCCGTGGTGTACGCGGCGACCGCGTCGGCGCCGAGGGTGTTCAGTGCGACCTGCACCGTGAGCGTGCCGATCGCGATGATCGAGGCCTGGAACCCCATCGGCAGGCCGAGGCGCAGGTGGTCGGCGACGTCGGCGCGGGTGATCCGCCAGTCGCTGCGGCGCAGGTGCAGCATCGGCAGCCTCCTCCGCACGAACTCCAGGCACAGGAGGACCGAGACGGCCTGCGCGATCACGGTTGCGAGGGCCGCGCCCCCGACGCCCCAGGCGAGCGGGCCGACCATGAGGATGACGAGCCCCACGTTCAGCGCGCACGAGATGGTCAGGAACACGAGCGGTGTGCGCGAGTCGCCGATCGCGCGGATGATCGCCGAGAGGTAGTTGAAGAACATCGTGGCGCCCGCACCGAGGAAGCTGATCTGCGTGAAGACGGTCGCCTCCGGCAGGAGCTCGGGCGGGGTCTGGAGGAGCACCAGGAGCGGCTCGGCGATCAGCGGGGCCCCGGCCGTCAGCGCGACGCTCGTGATGCCGGAGAGCAGCACACCTGTCGCGACCGAACGCCGCACCCCGGCGTCGTCGCGCGCGCCGAAGGACTGCGCGATCGGGATCGCGAAACCGCTGGTGAGCCCCCAGGCGAAGCCGAGCAGCAGGAACAGCAGCGGACCGGTGGCCCCCACCGCGGCGAGGGAGGTCACGCCGAGATGGCGCCCCACGACGATCGCGTCGGCGAAGTGGTACAGCTGCTGCACGACGTTGCCGAGCAGGAGGGGGATCGAGAAGGCGAGGATGACACGCCACGGGCGACCCGTGGTGAGGGAGGTGGCCATGAGGGAGAGCTCGCAGAAATCTGGGGACGGACCGGGGGATGACACCGCGAGAGGGTGTTCATCCAGCCTATCGAATCGATTCGGCGATGGGCAGTGCGGGGGCCGGATAGCCTGGGGCGGATGTCTCTCCCCCGCAGCTACCCCGCCACGATCGCGTCGGCGGTCTCGAGCGAGATCGTGATCCGGAAGTCGCGCTTCCTGACGCGCGTCGAGCCGGTCTCCTCGGTCGAGGAGGCGGAGGCGGTCATCGCCGGCATCCGCAAGCGGGCGTGGGATGCGAACCACAACTGCGCCGCGATGATCACCGGGCTGCTCGGCGATCAGGCGCGATCCTCGGATGACGGAGAGCCGTCGGGCACCGCGGGCGTGCCGATGCTCGAGGTGCTGCGGAGGCGCGAGCTGACCGACGTGGTCGCGGTCGTGACGCGCTACTTCGGCGGGGTGAAGCTCGGGGCCGGCGGCCTCGTGCGGGCGTACTCCTCGGCCGTGTCGGAGACGCTCGACCGGGCGTCTCTCGTGCGGCGCGCGGCACTGACGCAGGTCACGATCGACGTGCCCCACGCCGATGCCGGCCGCTACGACAACCTGCTGCGCGACTGGGCGACCCACCACGGCGCGACGCTCGGAGAGCCGCGCTACGCCGCCGTGGCGACGCTCGAGGTGTGGGCGCCCGCGGCGGAGCTGCCCCGCCTCGCCGACGACCTGGCCGCAGCCTCGGCCGGGAGCGTGGTGCCGACGACGGGCGCGGAACGCATCGTCGACGTGCCCGACTGAGCGCCGATCCGGCGAACACACAACACCCGCCGGATATTCTGGATGCCGCGACGCTGGAAGGGAGAGCGATGTTCGACAGCCCGCTCTCCGCCTCGGCGTACGAGATCCTCGGCGTCGACCCCTCCGTCGACGACGCGGAGCTGCGACGCGCTTACCGGCTGCGGATGCGGCAGACCCACCCCGACACCGGTGGCGATGCCGCGGTGTTCATCCAGGTGCAGCGCGCCTGGGAGCTCGTCGGCACCACCGAGGACCGCGCCGCGTACGACCGTCGGACGGGCGTCGCGACGGACTCGGAATGGAGCGGATGGCGTCCGCCGACCGCCCCGCGCGGCGACAGCCGCCCCCGCGCGCGCTCGTACGGGCATCCCGGAGGCTGGCGCCGGGAGCGCTACCTCGTGCTGATCCGGGAGTGGGCGGGCCGCGGCGTCGAGGTGCCCGATCCCTACGACCCTGCCCTCGTGCGCGCGGCCCCGCGTGAGCTGCGACGGATGCTCGCCGACGCCCTCGCCGAGGAGTCGACGGCCCGCACGGTCTCGGCGCTCGGCATGGGCTTCACGGTGTGGCATGACGTCGCGGCCGGAGCGGATGCCGACGACAAGCTCGATCATGTGGTCCTCAGCCCCTCGGGGCTCTACGGCGTGATGAGCGAGGACTTCGGCGGCGTCGTCGGGTTCCGCCGCGGCGAGATCACGGGCCCGAGCCTCGGCACCCGCGCGCCCGTCACCAGCGCGCTCGCGCGGATGCGCACGGTCGCGAAGGCGGCGAAGGTGAAGTTCGGCGGCGCGATCATCGTGCTGCCCGACGACGATCTCGCGCAGGCCGTGACCCCTTTGGGCACCAGCCGCGGGGTGCCGGTGGTCGTCGTGCGCCGCAGCGCTCTGACCATGGTGCTGCGCCAGGGCGTTCCCGGGGCGCGCGAGATCGGCGGCAACGAGCTGTTCGACGTGCGCACCCGGCTGCAGCAGACCGTGCGCTTCGTCTGAGCCGCGGCATCCGGCCCCGCGGGCCTCCGCCCTCGCTTCGCGACCCGATCGTTGACACCCGCACGCAAACCGGTTTACACTCATCAAACCGGTTCAACTCCCCCCTGGCCGGTCGACCCACGAAGGAGTGGCATGAGCCGCACGACGATCGCCGATGTCGCCCGCGAGGCCGGCGTGACCAAAGCGACCGTCTCGCACGCGCTCAGCGGCAACCGTCCGACGTCGGAGGAGACGAAGGCGAAGGTGCTCGCCGCCGCGGAGAAGTTGAACTGGGTGCCGAGCCAGAGTGCACGCGCGCTCGCCACGAGCCGCGCGAACGCGATCGCCGTGGTCCTCGCCCGCGATCCCGAGGTCATCGCGAACGACTCGTTCTTCCCCGCCTTCATCGCCGGCGTCGAATCCGTGCTGGCCGAGACCGAGACGGGCCTGCTGCTGCAGGTCGTCTCCGACCGGGATGCCGAAGAGCGCGCCTACCGCGCGCTGAGCCATGGCCGCGCCGACGGCGCCCTGCTCCTCGATCTGCGTCAGGACGACTGGCGCGTGCCCTTCCTCGACGACCTCGCCCTTCCCACCGTGCTCGTCGGCGCCTACGACCAGCCGACCGCGTTCTCCTGCGTCCGCACCGACGACGCCGCCCCCGTCCGCGAGATCATCGCGCACCTCCGCGCCGCCGGACACGAGCGCATCGCCCACATCTCCGGCCCGCTCGACTACGTGCACTCTCGTGCCCGCGCCGATGCCTACATCGCGACCATCGGCGACGACACCCTGCTGCGCGAAGGCGACTTCACGGCGGCGAGCGGCCGTGCCCGCACCCAGGAGCTGCTCGCGCTCCCCGAGCGCCCCACGGCCATCCTCTACTCGAACGACACGATGGCCATCGCCGGGCTCTCGTTCGCCCGGTCGCAGGGCCTCGTGATCCCCCGTGACCTGGCGATCTCCGGCTTCGACGACGACCACCTGTCGGCCCACCTGTCGCCCGCGCTGACCAGCGTGTCCTCCGACCCCGCCGCTCGCGGCCGCGCCGCGGCGCGCCTGCTGCGCGCAGACATCCTCGGCGCGTCCCCGCGCACCGAGGTCGTCGACTGCAACGTCGTGCACTTCCGCGAGAGCACCGCGTAGTCGGCATCCGCCCCACCCCATCGAACATCCCGAAGCACCACCCCAGCGTCATCACCCGTGTCGAGGAGGACACCATGAAGAAGATCCGTGCAGCAGCGCTCATCTGCGCCACCGCGCTCGTCGCCACCGGATGCTCGGCCGGAGGCGGGAGCGGAGAAGGCTCCGCCGACGGCACCGGCCCGGTCGACATCTGGCTCTCCAACAACGAGCAGGAACTCGCCTGGGGCACCGCGGTGGTCGAGGCGTGGAACGCCGAGCATCCCGACGAGAAGGTGACGGCCCAGGAGATCCCCGCCGGCTCCTCGTCGGAGGAGGCCATCACCGCGGCGATCACCGCCGGCACCGCACCCTGCCTCGTCTACAACGTCGCCCCCGCCGCGGTCTCCGGTTGGGTCAAGCAGGGCGGGCTCGTCGACCTCAGCACGATGGAGGGCGGCTCCGACTACATCACCGAACGCGGCGGCGACGTCGAGTCGTACGCCACCGACGGCAGCTACTACCAGCTGCCGTGGAAGTCGAACCCCGTCATGGTCATGTACAACAAGGCCCTGTTCGAGGCCGCGGGCATCGACCCGGAGGACCCGCAGATGAACACCTACGACGCGTTCATCGAGAAGTCGCAGGCGATCGTCGACTCCGGCGTGCAGAGCGCGATCTGGCCCGCGCCGACCAGCGAGTTCTATCAGCCCTGGTTCGACTTCTACCCGCTGTACCTGGCCGAGACCGACGGCACGATGCTCGTGGAAGACGGGAAGTCGACCTTCGACTCGGATGCCGGCCGCACGGTCGCCGAGTTCTGGTCGACGTTCTACACCGACAAGCTCTCCCCCAACGAGGCGTCGACCGACGACGCGATGTCGGCCGGGACGACCGCGATGCAGCTCGCCGGCCCGTGGGCGATCCCGTCGTACGCCGAGACCGTGGACGTCGGCTTCATGCCGGTGCCCACGAGCGACGGCCGCGAGACGCCGACGACGTTCGCCGACTCCAAGAGCGTGTCGATGTTCACGGCCTGCGAGAACCAGGGCACCGCCTGGGAGTTCCTGCAGTTCTCCACGAGCGTCGACAGCGACGGTCAGCTCCTCGAGCTCACCGGCCAGATGCCGATGCGCAGCGACCTGCTCGGCACCTACGCCGACTACTTCGAATCGAACCCGGACTACGCCGCGTTCGCGGAGCAGGCGGAGGCGACCGCCGACGTCCCCAGCATCCCGAACTCGGTGGAGGCCTGGCAGGCGTTCCGCGACGAGTACTCCGCCGCGGTGATCTTCGGCAAGACGTCGATCGACGACTTCCTCAGCGGCGCGGCGACGAAGATCGATGAGCTCGTCGCGGAGTGACGTCGTGACCGACAGGCGGCGGTTGCGCACCCGATGGCTGGGTGCGCAACCGGTCGGCGGCCTCTTCGCGCTGCCGTATTTCGTCTTCGTGATCGCGATCTTCGCCTATCCGCTCGCCTTCGCGGTCTACATCGCCTTCCACGACTACTTCTTCACGGCGCCGAACGTCGAGGTCGACCGGCCGTTCGTCGGCTTCGACAACTTCGTCGCCGTGCTCACCGACCCGCGGGTGATCGACTCGTTCCGCAACACCCTCGTCTTCCTCGTGATCAACGTGCCGCTCACCGCGGTGCTGTCGCTCGTGCTCGCCACGGCGCTCAACACCGGCATCCGCTGGGTGGCCGCGTACCGGGTGGCGTTCTACGTGCCGTACCTCACCGCGAGCGTCTCGCTGGTGGGCGTGTGGATGCTGCTGTTCTCGGGCAACGGGCTCATCAACACCATCCTCGGCCCGCTCGCCCCCGACCCCTCGTGGCTCGTGAACAGCGGGCTCGCGATGCCGATGATCGCGCTCTACGTGACCTGGAAGCAGCTGGGGTTCTACATCCTGCTCTACCTGGCCGCGCTGCAGAACGTGCCCAAGGAGCTCTACGAGTCGGCCGAGACCGACGGCGCGGGCGCCGTCAAGCGCTTCCTGCACGTGACGATCCCCGGTGTGCGCAGCGCCACCACGCTCGTGCTGATCCTGTCGATCATCACCGGCGCGAACCTGTTCACCGAGCCGTACCTGCTCACGAACGGCGGCGGCCCCGACGGGGCCTCCTCCACCCCCGTGCTGCTGATCTACCAGCTCGGCATCCAGCAGCAGAACCCCGACACGGCGGCGGCGATCGGCATGATCCTGGTGATCCTGGTCGGCCTGCTGTCGCTGGCGGCCAACCGCGCGACAAGGGAGCGATGATGAGACGTACCCGCAAGGCTCCCCGCATCCTGAGCATCGTCCTGCTCACGGCGGCGGCGATCGGCTTCGCCTTCCCGTTCTACTTCATGCTGGTCGGAGCGTTCCAGCAGAACCCCACGAACGCACCCGACGAGCTCCTCCCGACGAGCGGGTGGACGGTCGACAACTTCGTCGCGATCGACTCCCGCATCGACCTCATGGGGTCGCTGCTGAACTCGCTGATCTTCACCGCGGGCGTGCTGCTGGGAACCGTCGTGTTCGGCCTGCTGGCGGGCTACGCCATCGCCCGGCTCGACTTCCGCGGACGCGGAGTCATCTGGGTGCTGATGCTGCTCGTGCAGATGGTGCCGTTCCAGCTGCTGATGATCCCGCTCTACGTGCAGATCACCCGCAACTACGGCCTGGGCGACTCGTACATGGGCATGATCCTGCCGTTCCTGATCAACACCACGGCGGTGTTCATCTTCACGCAGTTCTTCAAGGCGCTGCCCGTGGAGATCTTCGAGGCGGCCCGCATCGACGGGGCCGGCGAGATCCGTCTGCTCACCTCGGTGGCCATCCCGCTGATCAAGCCCGTGCTGGTGACGGTCGTGCTGGTCACCTTCATCGGCCCGTGGAACGAGTTCCTCTGGCCCTTCCTGATCACGAAGGACGCGTCTCTGCAGCCGCTCGCCGTCTCCCTCGCGAACTACATCTCCAACGTCGCGCAGTCCACCGCGAATCCCAACGGGGCGATCCTCGCCGGTGCCACGGCCCTGGCGTTCCCCGTCGTCATCCTGTTCGTCGTCTTCCAGCGTTTCTTCACCGCCACCGACCTCGGCGCGGCCGTCAAAGGCTAGCCAGAAAGGCCACCCATGTTCACCGGAGCATCCTTCCCCCTCGGTCCGTTCACCCCGTACGAGGGCAACCCGATCCTGCGTCCCCGCGGCGACAGCTGGGAGTCCGCGAACCTCTACAACCCGGCGGCGATCGTCGACGGCGACGAGGTGGTGCTGCTGTACCGCGCCCACGCGGACGACATCATCTCGCACATCGGCATCGCCCGCTCGCGCGACGGCGTCACCTTCACCCGGGAGGACGCCCCGATCCTCTCGCCGTCGGAGGACTACGAGACCTACGGCTGCGAGGACCCGCGCATCGCGCTGATCGACGGCACCTACTACCTCACCTACACCGGGTGGGACCGCCGCAGCGCGCAGCTGTGCCTGGCGACCTCGACCGATCTGCGCACCTGGACCAAGCACGGCCCGCTGTTCGAGGACTTCGACACGTTCAAGACCATGGACCCGCGCGGGTTCAACTGGTCGAAGGCCGGGGTCATCGTGCCGCAGCGGATGCACGGCAAGTGGTGGATGTACTTCGGCGAGGGAGCGATCTACTGGGCGACCAGCGACGACCTGATCCACTGGACTCCGGGCACGGCCGACACCGATCCGATGTACTCGCCCACGCCGGGCACCTGGGACGAGGCGCTGGTGGAGATCGGCACCTCTCCCGTCGTGACCGACAACGGCCTGCTGGTCTTCCTCACCAACGGCGCCACGCGGGTCGTGCACGACGACGGATCGGTCGACGTGGACTACCGCTGCGGGCAGATCGCGATCGACCCGGACGAGCCCACGAAGGTCATCGCCCGCCTGCAGGAGCCGTGGCTGCGTCCGCAGACCTTCGAGGACCGCAACGGTCTCGTCTCGAACGTGACCTTCGTGGAGGGGCTCGTGAAGTTCCAGGACAAGTGGTTCGCGTACTACGGGCAGTCCGACACGACGCTCGCGGTCGCGATCCACGATCCCGCCGAGCCCTGGGGACGTGCGCTGCGCACGGATGCCGGGCCCGCCGTGGATGCCGGGGAGTGACGCCATGGACACCTCCCGTCGTTCCTTCCTGACGCTCGCGGCGACGGCATCCGCTCTCGCGCTGCTCCCGATCGACGCCGCGGCGGGCGCCACGGGACCGGCCGGCACGGGGAGCATGACCGGCGCCGCCGGTTCGCTCTCGGGTGCCGCCGTGAAGCGCGCGCGCCTCACGAATCTCGCGCATCTGCGCTTCCTCCTCGCGGAGGTGCCGGTCACCGCGAGCGCGACCCACACGACGTTCGGGATCGACGAGCGGCCGACCGTGCGCGCCCCCTGGACCTATGCCGACACCGACGGGGCCGGCGGCTACCGCCCGGTCGGCGGAGGCACCCGTGATGCGGTGACCGGGTACTGGACGCAGGGCGCGTACAACGCCGACGACATCGCTCGGGCGGCGATCGTTTTCCTGCGGGCGTGGCAGGCGACCAGCGACGAGCAGAGCCGCGACGAGGCGCGCGACGTGCTGCGCTCCCTCGCTTTCCTGCAGACGACCTCCGGCCCGAACGCGGGTCGCGTGGTGCTGTGGCAGCAGGAGGACGGCACGCTGAACCCCAGCGCCATCCCGATCGAGCTCCCCGACCCCTCGGACTCCGCCGAGTCGTACTGGCTCGCCCGCTCCGTCTGGGCCTTCGGCGAGGGCGCCGCGGCCTTCCGGCACGAGGATCCCGCGTTCGCCGACTTCCTGCGCACGCGCCTGCATCTGTGCCTCGACGCGCTCGGCCGCGAATCGCTCTCGCGTGCCGGACAGTGGGTGCGCAGCGACGGACGGAAGCTGCCCGCCTGGCTCATCGCCGGCGGTGCGGATGCCACGGCGGAAGCCATGCTCGGGCTCGCGGCCTCGGCTGAGGCGGGCGATGCGCGCAGCCGCGCGGCGCTGAAGACCTACGGCGAGGCGGTCGCCGCGATGGCCACCGATCCCGCGAAGGGCTGGCCGTTCGGGGCCGTGCTGCCGTGGACCGGCTCGCTCGGGTTCTGGCACGCCTGGGGCGCCGCCGCCCCGGAGGCGCTGGCGCGCGCGGGTGCCCTGGTGGGCCGGCGCGATTGGTCGGCCGCCGCACGCGCGGATGCCGGACGGTTCACCCCGCAGGTGCTCGCGTCGGGCGGACCTCACAACGCGTGGGCTCCCCTCCCCGCCGAGGCGCAGATCGCCTACGGCGCGCACGGCCGGGTGGCCGGGGCGATGCAGGCGGCGACCGTCGGCGGCGAGGGGTTCCGTGTGCTCGCGGGTCTTGCCGCCGGCTGGTTCTTCGGCGCCAACACCGCGGGCATCCCCGTGTACGACCCCGCGACCGGCGTCACCTTCGACGGCGTGGAGACCGACGGCCGGGTGAACCGCAACTCCGGCGCGGAGTCGACCATCCACGGCCTGCTCACGATGCTGCTGCTCGACGCGCACCGCGACGTGGCGGCGGTGGCGACGTCCATCACCGGACTCCGGTCGTCCTCCGGGCTGCGGGTGCTCGAGGCGGAGTCCGCACGACGGTCACCCGGTGCGGTGGTCGAGACGCCCTCCACCGGGGCGTGGACCGGCGAGGGCAATCTCTCCGGCGGCTCCTTCGTGCGGCTCGCGAAGGGCGAGTGGGTCGAGTTCGACGTGAGCGAGGCCGGCGGCATCCTGCACGGACTCGTGTGGCGCCAGGCTCCGGACGCCGGCGACGCGGTGTGGGAGGTCTTCCGCGGACGGCGTCGCGTGTGGAGCACCCGCACCCCCGCGGGCGGCACGGGCGACCGCGGGCTGACCGAGGCCGACGGGATGCTCGTGCCGCAGCTGCTCGGCGGCGATCTGCCGGACGGACCCGTGACCGTGCGGTGCACGAGCCGCGGAGAGGTGCGCCTCGACGCCCTCGTGATCCAGCCGCGGGTCGTGAGCGCGGTGTACGACACGACGTCGGGCGCGGCGGTGCTCTACGCCAACAGCGCCCGCCGCGAGGAGCGGGTGCCGGCGCTGGCCGCGGGCTCGGGGCGGGCGTACGACGCCGACGGATCGCAGCGCGGTCAGGCCGCCCAGAGCGGGAAGGTGCGCGTGCGCGGAGAGGGGTTCACGATCACGGTGTCGTGATCGGGTCGCCCTCTCCCGGGGGCCGCGTCAGTCGATGACGTCGTAGGCCGCGTTCTCCGAGGCGTCCAGCGGGTGACCCACGGGCGACTCGAGGTGGCGGGTGAGGAGTTCGAGGCGCTCGACGAGCTCCTCATCCAGGATCTCCTCGCCCGGCACCGATACATCCTTCGCGACGATCTGACTGGCGGGCCCGATCAGGAACTTCGCCGTCGTCACCGAGCCGTCGTCTTCGCGCACCGGGATCTCGACGATCTCCGCGCGCTCCTCCTGTCCGAGTGCACGTCCGTACGCCAGCAGGGCATCCGCTATCGCATCACCCGTCACGAATTCTTCACCGGCGTACATGATCATCTGCATGGTTCTGTTCTAGAGGAGTTCCGGCGCGGCCGCGCGCCCCTTGCCTCGGGCGTCCGGCCCTGGTAGTCGGGACCCGCGGTCCTCGTCAGGGCGCGATCACGAGATCGGAGATCAGCCCGTCGCGCAGGGTGAACCGGAAGCGCAGGTCGGCGACACCTCCCGTGAAGTCGCCCTCCAGGCGGGCGCCGATCGTCCAGCGGTCCGGCTCCTCCTGGCTCTGACCGACGTAGCTCGTCGTGTAGGTGAACTCGGATGCGGCGCCGGTCAGCCACCCGAGGACGGCGTCGCGGCCGTGATGGTCGATGCCCTCGTCCCGGACGTGCGCATCCGCGGCGAAGGTGGTCACGGCGGCGGCACGGTCCGTGCCCTCGCCGGCCAGGCGCAGATAGCGCGAGATCGCCGAGGGAAGGGCCTGCGGGTCGAAGGGGGAGAGTTCCGTGGAGGCGGACATGGGTGCTCCTGTTCTCTGCTGCGGCGGCGATCGGTTCGCCGCTGTCCTCAGCCTGGGTCTTCCCCCGAGGGGAAGGTCAAGCGATCGCGTCGGGATCAGCGGAGGACGCGGAAGATCGGCCAGCCGATCTCGGTGACCGACCGCTCGCCCAGGCCGGGGAACCCCGTGAGGTACGTCTCCCGCACGGGCGCCTCGATCGCCAGCTCGTGTGCGGCGACGTGCTCCCCCAGTGCCGCGTACACCCGACCGATCGTCGTGTCGTCGCCGTCGTGGGTGGCCAGCGCGAGGTCCATCGCGGGCAGCGCGGTCATCGCGGCACCCGCACCCGCGAGCCGCTCGTCGAACCCGTCGTGCGCGACGACGTGGAGCATCGCCTCCCCGCGCTCGTCGGCGAACAGCTCGTTCGACCACGTTCCTCCATACGCTCCGACCGTCTCCGGGTCGGCTTCCGCCACGATCCCCTGCAGGGTGCCCAGCGAACGCCGGAACCACGCGCCGAGCTCGGGCAGCCGGATCACCTGCCGCACCGCGACCACGCGCGTCTCCGGGACGCTGCGGTGCGTGATCTCGATGGTCGGGTCGGAGCTATCGAGCAGCGACCGCAGGGTCGCCACGGCGGTGCGCGTCTCCTCCAGTCGGCGCTCCATGCCCGCGAGGTGGTCGGCGATCAGTCGCCCGCGCCGCGCGACATCCGGCGTCGCCAGCACTTCTCCGACCGCCTCCACCGGAACATCGAGATCACGCAGCGACTTCACGATCTGCGCGTCGGCGATCTGCTCGGGGGCGTACAACCGGTACCCGGTGCGCTCGTCGACGTGCGCGGGCACGAGCACGCCGCTGCGGTGATAGAACCGCAGCGCCTTGGCGGTCAGGCGGACCGCTCGCGAGAAGTCCCCGATCGTCATGAGTGTGGCCACCTCCCGATTATGACGACCCGGACGCCCGACATGCCGTCGACCTTCTTTTGAATTACTCAAAAGAAGAGATAGTGTCGGGGCATGGACACGGCCTTCGACATGACGTTGCATGAGGTGGGCCTGCGGGCGACCGCCGGCCGCATCGCCGTGCTCGAGGCACTGGACTCCATGGCACACACGGATGCGGAGCGGCTCTACCGCGTCGTGTCCGCGGTGCTCCCGACCACGTCGATCCAGTCGGTGCACAACATCCTCTCGGACCTGACGACGGCCGGGCTGATCCGCCGGATCGAGCCGGCGGGCTCCGCCGCCCTCTACGAGCGCCGCACCGGAGACAACCACCACCACGTGGTCTGCACGACGTGCGGAGCCATCGGCGATGTGGACTGCGTCACCGGTGAGGCCCCGTGCCTCACGCCCTCGGATGCCGGGGGATTCACCGTCCAGACCGCCGAAGTCACCTTCTGGGGCCTCTGCCCCAGCTGCCAGAACGCCGCACAGTAGCTCGACACGACGGCCCGCCCGGGCCGGACACCCCTCGGAGCTGTGCGCAGAAGGAGAAGAACATGACGAAACCGAACACCACGACCCAGACCGGCACCCCGGTCGCCAGCGATGCCCATTCGCTCACGGTCGGAGCCGACGGCCCCACCGTGCTGCACGACCGGTACCTGGTCGAGAAGCTCGCCTCGTTCAACCGCGAGCGTGTGCCGGAGCGCAACCCGCACGCCAAGGGCGGCGGCGCGTTCGGCGAGTTCGTCGTCACGGAGGACGTGTCGGCCTACACCCGTGCCGCGGCGTTCCAGCCCGGTGCGACCAGCGAGACGCTGATCCGCTTCTCCTCGGTCGCCGGTGAGCAGGGCTCGCCCGACACCTGGCGCGACGTGCGCGGCTTCTCGCTGCGCTTCTACACGAGCGAGGGCAACCTCGACATCGTCGGCAACAACACCCCCACGTTCTTCATCCGCGATGCGATGAAGTTCCCCGACTTCATCCACTCGCAGAAGCGCCTCGGCGACTCGGGTCTGCGCGACGCCGACATGCAGTGGGACTTCTGGACGCTCTCCCCCGAGACGGCCCACCAGGTCACCTACCTCATGGGAGACCGCGGCCTGCCCCGCAGCTGGCGCCACATGAACGGCTACGGCTCGCACACCTACCAGTGGGTCAACGCCGCAGGCGAGCGCTTCTGGGTGCAGTACCACTTCCTCTCCCAGCAGGGCGTCGAGGCCATGGGCGCCGCCGAGGCCGAGCAGCTGGCCGGCTCCGACGCCGACTACTACCGTCGCGACCTGTTCGACGCGATCACCCGCGGCGAGCACCCCGCGTGGGACGTGTACGTGCAGATCATGCCGTACGAGGAGGCCAAGGCCTACCGCTTCAACCCGTTCGACCTCACCAAGACCTGGTCGAAGAAGGACTACCCGCGCATCAAGGTCGGCACGTTCACGCTGAACCGCAACCCGGAGAACTTCTTCGCACAGATCGAGCAGGCGGCGTTCTCGCCCGGCAACCAGGTGCCCGGCACCGGCATCTCGCCGGACAAGATGCTGATGGCCCGCGTCTTCGCGTACTCCGACGCGCAGCGCTACCGCATCGGCGCGAACTACAACCAGCTGCCGGTCAACCAGCCGCACGCGACCGAGGCCCGCAACTACATGCACGAGGGGCAGATGCAGTACCGGTTCAACCCGGCCGAGCACCGCGTCTACACGCCGAACTCGTACGGTCCCGAGGGCGGCCCCGAGGCCGACCCGCTGGCCGGGGTCGAGGCGAGCTGGGAGGCCGATGGCGAGCTCATCCGCTCGGCGGCGACCCTGCACCTCGACGACGACGACTTCGGTCAGGCCGGCACGCTGTACCGCACGGTCTTCGATGACGAGCAGCGGGCGCGCTTCCTCGAGACCCTGACCGGTCAGGGCAAGTCGATCACGCTCGACGGCATCCGTGAGCGCTTCTTCCAGTACTGGACGAACGTCGACGCCGCGCTCGGAGAGGCCCTCCGCCGCACGGTCTGACCCAACTCCCCGGGAGGAGTTCTCGCTCTCGGGAGGAGCATCCGTTCGCGATGCTCCTCCCGAAGGCGGGAGCTCCTCCCGCCTGGTTCGGCGGGCTTCACGCCCGCGACTCCACGATCCGCACGTGCGGCCGAGCGAGTGCCGTCAGAGGTCGTGCGCGGCGTCTCGCGTGACGTCCAGGGCGAGCACGGCGTGGTCCGACTCCTCGACGATCGCGCGCATCGCGCGTTCGGCGGCATCCCCGTCCTTCGACTGCACGGCCACGGCGACCTCGCCGTGGAGGCTCAGTGCCTCCGCATCCGCCACGGCGGGCATGAGGTCGTTGCGCGTACGACCTTCCAGCACCGCGTAGACGACCTTGTTGAGGTTGGCGAGCATCACGTTGCCCGACGCCTGCAGCAGCACCGTGTGGAATTCGGCGTCGTGCGCCAGATAGTCATCGGCGTTCGCCGCCCGAGACGTCGATGCCATCCCCATCACGGCCGCGGCGAGCCGCGCGCACTGATCCGGCGTCGCGCGCTCGGCCGCCAAGCGGGCTGCCGCAGGCTCGACCGCCGCACGGAGCTCATTGAGGCTGTGGAGGAGCTCGATGCGATCCGGACCGGTCAGCCGCCAACGCAGCACTCGTGCGTCGTAGGGACTCCACGATTCGGGCGGCAGGACGGTGATGCCGACTCGCTGGCGCGACTCGACCATGCCGAGCGACTCCAGGACGCGCGCCGCCTCTCGGACGGCGCTTCGCGACGCTCCGAACGCGACGATCGCCTGATCCATGATGATGCGGCTTCCGGGCGCCTGTCGGCCGGACCCGATCTCGGCCCCCCATCGCTCCACGATCGCATCATGCACGGGGGTCTGTCGCATCTCTTCAGCGTACGCCGGTCTCGCGCGAGCCACGGATCGAGAAAAACGTATGAAAATGCATCGATTCTTGAAAAAAGAATACTTTTGGATTACGTTGACTCCCGTCCAAGCACCGTCGCTTCCAAGGAGGACCGATGACGCTCTACCCGCTCACCGCCGCAGCCGCGGCCGCGGCCGACCCCGCGCCGGTGATCCCGGTCGGATCGGACCCGCAACTCATCACCGCCGCTCTCATCGGCTTCGCGGTCATCATCGTGCTCATCACCTGGCTGAAGGTGCATCCGTTCCTGGCGCTCACGATCGGCGCCCTCGGCGTCGGCATCGGCGCGGGGATGGCGACCGAGCAAGCCCTGCTCAGCTTCTCGAACGGCTTCGGATCGACGATGGGCGGCGTCGGCGTCCTCATCGCGCTCGGTGCGATGTTCGGCAAGCTCCTCGCCGATTCCGGCGGGGCCGACCGCATCGTCGACACCCTCGTCTCGCGCTCCAGCAAGCGGATGCTGCCGTGGACGATGGCGGTGGTCGGGGCGGTCATCGGACTGCCGATGTTCTTCGAGATCGGCCTCGTCCTGCTCATCCCGGTGATCATCCTCGTCGCGCGGCGCTCGGGCGTGGCGTTGATGAAGATCGCCATCCCGACTCTCGCAGGCCTCTCGGCCATGCACGGGCTGGTGCCCCCTCACCCCGGTCCGCTCATCGCCATCGATGCCCTCGGCGCGAACCTCGGGCTCACCCTCGCCTTCGGGATCGTCGTGGCCATCCCGGCGATCATCATCGCCGGGCCGGTGTTCAGCACCTGGGCCGCACGGTGGGCGCCCGTCGCCGTGCCCGACATGTTCCTGACCGCCGAGGATGCGGGCGAGGATGCCGATCGACGCCCGCGACCGTCGTTCGCCGCCGCGGTCACGGCGATTCTGCTTCCTGTCGTGCTGATGATGGTCAAGGCCCTCGTGGCGATCATCGCGCCCGAAGCCGAGGGGGTGTGGCGCAAGATCATCGATTTCGTCGGCACTCCGACGATCGCGCTCCTCATCACCCTCATCTTCGGCATCTTCGTGCTGGGTGCCGGTGCGAAGATGAACCGCCAGACCGTCGCCGATTCCCTCGCCACCAGCCTGCCGCCCATCGCCGGCATCCTGCTGATCGTCGGGGCCGGCGGTGCCTTCAAGCAGGTGCTCATCGACACGGGGATCGGTGAGGTCATCACGCGGGCCGTGCTCGACAGCGGCATCTCCGTCCTGCTGCTCGGCTGGGTGGTCGCCGTCCTGGTCCGTGTCGCGACGGGTTCCGCGACGATCGCCACCATCACGGCGGCGGGACTCATGACCTCGGCCGCGTCGACGCTTCCCGCGCCGGAGGTCGCCCTGCTCGTCCTCGCGATCGGTTCGGGCTCGGTGTTCCTGTCCCATGTGAACGACGCGGGCTTCTGGCTGGTCAAGCAGTACCTGGGAACCACCCTCCCGCAGACGTTCAAGACGTGGACCGTCCTCGAGTGCCTGATCTCCGTTGTGGGACTGATCGGCGTTCTTCTCCTGGATCTGGTGGTGTGATCGTGCAGCGGGTCTCTCACGCGCCGGACATCGACGATCGCGATGCCACCCGCCCACCGGTCCTGGTGATCATGGGGGTGTCGGGGTGCGGGAAGTCCACGGTGTCGGGCATGCTCGCCGGCATCCTCGCCTGGGACTTGGAGGAGGGTGACGATCTGCATCCCGCCGCGAACGTCGCCAAGATGGCGTCCGGGCAGGCCCTGACGGACGACGACCGGTGGCCCTGGCTGGACGCTGTCGCACAATGGATCGACGCGCACATCGAGTCCGGCGCCCCGGGGATCGTGACGTGCTCGGCGCTCAAGCGCGTCTACCGGGACCGCTTGCGGCGACCCGGTGTCGCGTTCGTCCACCTGGACGGCCCGCGGGAGATCATCGCCCAGCGCCTCAACCGGCGCATCGACCACTTCATGCCGGGCTCGCTGCTCGACTCGCAGTTCGCGACGCTCGAGCCGCTCGAACCCGATGAGAACGGCATGGTCGTCAACCTCGGTCCGAGCCCCCGCGAAGAGGTCGACGAGATCCTGACCCGGATGCCGTCGCTCCTGCGCACCCGGAACGCCTGATCGGTCGCGGGGCGGCGAGCGCCCGAGGGGGGAACGGTCCAGAATGGATGCCGTGGCTGTTCCCCTCTCCGACCTGACCCGCATGCCCGAACCGCAGCAGGTGTACGCGGCCGACGGCACCCGCCTCGCGACCTACACCTGGGGGGAGCTCGACGCCCCCGTCGTGGTCGCCGTTCATGGCTTCGCCTCGAACGCCCGCGACAACTGGGTGCTGACCGGGTGGGTGCGCCAACTCACCGCCGCCGGATACCGGGTGCTCGCGCTCGACCAGCGCGGCCACGGATCGAGCCACAAGCCGCACCAGCCCGAGGACTACGGCATCCGCACGCTCGCGACGGACGTCGAGAGCGTCATGGACGCCTACCTCGTCGACGACGCCTTCTACGTCGGCTACTCGCTGGGCGCGCGCGTCGGCTGGGAGGTCGTGCGCGATCTGCCGCAGCGCATCGGAAGAGCCGTGCTGGGCGGTGTCCCCGACGGCATCCCGCTCGCCCGCCTCGACCTGGAGCAGGTGCGTGCGTACCTCGCCGACGGCACTCCGGTCGAGGATCGGACCACGCAGAACTACATCGACCTCACCGAGCGCGTGCCGGGCAACGATCTGCGCGCCCTCGTCGCCCTCGCGGAGGGCATGCGCGCCTCCGGCACGATCGACCCGGATCCGGAGGATGCCCCCACCCGCCCGATCCTGTTCGCGACCGGCTCGAAGGACGCGATCATCGAGGGCTCGCGAGCCCTGGCATCCGCCGCGCCGGACGGCCGCTTCTTCGAGATCCCGAACCGCAACCACTTCAACGCACCGGGCTCCCGCGACTTCAAGGACGCCGCGCTCGCGTTCCTCGCGGAGGGCTGAGCCTGAGTCGGGAGGAGCCTGGGAGTCTGGTCGGGCCGAGTCGGGTTCGGGAGTCGCCGGTTCGGGAGGAGAACTCCCGGACGGGAGGAGGCTCCCCGGCATTCCCACCTCCCGAGGCGGAGTCCTCCTCCCGACGCCACGCCTCCCGCCCGGCCACGCGACGTCCCGCCCCAACTCGTCTCCACGCGAGGCAGGGATGCAGAAGGCCCTCCGTCCCGAGAGACGAAGGGCCTGTGCAGCGGATGTCAGACCGCAGTGGTCTCCGAGCGCTTCGGCAGCACCCATCCCGCACGCGGGAAGTGGCAGGTGTAGCCGTTCGGGTACTTGAGCAGGTAGTCCTGGTGCTCCTCCTCGGCCTGCCAGAACGGGCCCTCGGGCTCGATCGTCGTGACGGCCTTGCCCGGCCACAGCCCCGAGGCGTCGACGTCGGCGATCGTCTCTCGTGCCACGGTCTCCTGCTCCGGCGAGAGCGGGAAGATCGCGGAGCGATAGCTCGATCCGCGGTCGTTGCCCTGGCGGTCCAGGGTCGAGGGATCGTGGATCTGGAAGAAGAACGCGAGGATGTCGCGATACGTCGTCTTGGTCGGGTCGAAGACGATCTCGACCGCCTCGGCGTGACCGGGGTGGTTGCGGTAGGTCGCGTGGTCGTTCGTGCCCCCCGTGTAGCCGACCCGGGTGTCGAGCACGCCGGGCTGACGGCGGATCAGGTCTTCCATGCCCCAGAAGCAGCCGCCGGCGAGCACGGCGGTCTCGGTTCCGGGGGTGCGGGTGATGGTTCCGGTGTCGGTCATGACTGCTCCTCAGCGGTGTCGATGGTCTGGTGGGTGAAGAGGGGGCTGTAGCGACCGTACCCTTCCTCCTCGAGTCGGTCGACCGGCACGAACCGGAGCGCCGCGGAGTTCATGCAGTAGCGCAGGCCGCCGGCATCCCGAGGTCCGTCGTCGAAGACGTGCCCGAGGTGGCTGTCGGCGCCCGTGGAGCGGGCCTCCGTGCGCTTCATGAACAGCTTGCGGTCGGTGCGGGTCGTCACGGCGGACTCCTCGATCGGACGCGTGAAGCTCGGCCACCCCGTGCCGCTCTCGAACTTGTCGGTCGAGGAGAACAGGGGCTGTCCCGAGACCACATCGACGTAGATGCCGGCCTCGTGGTTGTTCCAGTACGCGTTGCGGAACGGCGGCTCGGTGCCGTCCTCCTGGGTGACCTCGTACTGCAGGTGGGTGAGGCCGCTCACGGCCTCCGGCGTCTTGCCGTACTCGTTCGACATGATCTGACTCCTCATCCGACGTCGCTGGCTGCGCCGTCATTAGAGGTGAACCGACGAGCACCCCGTTTTGGTCCCGCAGGGCTGGGAGCGCGCTGTGAGTTTCGGGATGCTCGATAGAGTGTCTCGTCTGCACACACCACAGGGGGACACATGTCGGTAGGACTGCTCGCCGTCGTCGACGACATCCTGAGCGCCGCGATGAAGGCCTCGGCCAAGGCTGCCGGAGTCGTGATCGACGACGCCGCGGTGACTCCGCAATACGTGCAGGGGATCACCCCGGCGCGTGAGCTGCCGGTCGTCGCCAAGATCGCACTCGGATCACTCGCGAACAAGTTCGTCATCATCATCCCGGTCGCGCTGCTGCTCACGGCGTTCGCGCCCTGGGTGCTGCCGTATCTGCTGATCCTGGGCGGCGCCTACCTGTGCTTCGAAGGCGCCGAGAAGGTGCTCGAGTGGTTCGGCGTGCAGCACGGTCATGCCGACGAAGGCGCCCGCGACGAGAAGAAGCTCGTGCTCGGCGCCGTGCGCACCGACCTGATCCTCTCGACCGAGATCATGCTGATCTCCCTCGCGAACCTCGAGGCGGGGCTCAGCATCTGGAACACGCTCGCGATCCTCGCCGTGATCGCCCTGCTGATGACCGGCGTGGTCTACGGCGCCGTCGCCCTGCTGGTCAAGATCGACGACATCGGCCTGAAGATGGCGAAGAACCCCGTGCAGCGCGTCCGTCACACCGGCACGCGCATCGTGCGATCGATGCCGGCCGTGTTCCGCTTCATCAGCATCCTCGGCACCGTCGCGATGCTCTGGGTCGGCGGTCACCTGCTGCTCGTGAACCTCGGCGAGGTGGGCGTGCACCTCGGCGTCGACGTCCTGCACGGCATCGAGCACGTGCTCGAGCCCGCGGGCCCCGTGATCGTGTGGATCGGCGACACCCTCTTCTCGGCGATCGCCGGCCTCGCCGCGGGGCTCATCATCGTGGGGATCGTGCTCGGCATCGCGAAGCTCTTCGGCAAGACCCCGAGCTTCCACGAGGGCGAGGAATCGCCCGCCGACGTGCACGTCTGACCCCGCCGCTCCCCGCTTTCACGGCCGCGCGTGGTCGGGGCCGCGCAGCCACTCGTCGAACGTGACGCCGCCGTGCGCGGCATCCGCTCCCCCGCGCAGTGAGCCCGACGCCAGCCCCCGACCGTAGGCACCGGGCAGGCGCACGTCGAGCACCCGGCGGCGGATGCCGTCGAAGGCGAGCTGCCTGCGGGCCAGGTCGGCGAGCGTCTCGTCCTGTGGACCGACGAGATCGGGGGCACGCCCCACCGGGCTGCTCTCGGCGATCCGCACGAGGTGCGCGCCGACCTCGCGAGCCGAGACCGGTCGCATGAGCGTGCGCGGCATCAGCGCGAACGGCCCCCGCATCAGCCCGAGGATCTGCCCGGCGAACTCGTGGAACTGTGCGGCGCGTGCGATCGTGAACGGCACGGCGCCCGCGACGACCGCCCGCTCTTGGGCGAGCTTGCCGGCGTAGTACGAGGTGTCGATGTCGTCGATGCCGACGATCGACAGCACGATGTGGTGCCCGACTCCCGCCTGAGCCGCGGCGGCGAGCAGCCGCCGTGTCGCGGTCTCGAAGAACCGGACCGATGCCTTGGCCGACAGCGTGGTGGCGAGGTTGGTGACGTCGATGACGGCATCCGCTCCGGCGAGCGCGGGACCCAGCCCGGTCCCGGTCAGCACATCGGCCCCGTTCGCACGAGAGAGCACGACGACATCGTGCCCGGCATCGTGCGCGGCTCGGACCGCATACCGACCGACCGTTCCGGTGCCTCCTGCGACGGCGATCCTCATCCGATTCCCTCTCGTTCCCGGTGTGCTGCTCGTCACCCTGCCACACCCCCGGCGGCGGCGTCGAGAGGTGGACGCGTCGAGCCCCGCCACCCTGCTAGCGTCAGCCATGCGCACCCGAAGCGCCCCCGTCGCCCACGCAGGAGAACGCCCGCCGATGACCACCGTGCACCTCAGAGATGCCGAGACCTCCGACCTCGACACGATCACCGAGATCCACAACGACGCCGTGGTGCACACCACCGCCATCTGGAACGAGACCGCGGTCGACGTCGACGATCGCGCCGCGTGGCTGGCCGAGCGCACCCGTCGGGGATTCCCGGTGATCGTGGCCGTCGACGACACCGGCGTGCTGGGCTACGCGTCGTACGGCGACTGGCGCCCGCACACGGGATACCGGCACACCGCCGAGCACTCCGTGTACGTGCGGGGCGACCAGCGCGGCCGGGGCATCGGCCGGATGCTGATGCGCGAGCTCATCACGCGGGCGCGTGCCCAGGGCCTGCATGTGCTGGTCGCGGGCGTCGACAGCACGAACACCGCCTCGATCGTGCTGCACGAGAAGCTCGGCTTCCGC
Organism: Microbacterium sp. TW_SC_2; assembly: GCF_055361165.1. Taxonomy (NCBI): domain Bacteria; kingdom Bacillati; phylum Actinomycetota; class Actinomycetes; order Micrococcales; family Microbacteriaceae; genus Microbacterium; species Microbacterium sp. TW_SC_2. The sequence continues at coordinate 3,198,824 of NZ_CM143952.1, forward strand.
GAGGTCGGACGCCTGCCGCAGGTCGGCGCGAAGTTCGGGCGCTGGCTCGACCTCACCTTCCTGCAGCTCGTGCTCGACGAGCGACCCGCGCCCGATCCCGCCTCCTGACCCCGGTCCCCCATGGATGCGCTGCAGTGGCTCGTCGAGGCGTTCACCTCGCAGTGGGTGCTGCCGGGCGGGCAGACGCTGCTCGTGCGCGAAGTGGTGGGCAACGCCTTCGGACTCGCGAGCGCGATCGGCGGGATGCGCCGGCGGATCTGGGCCTGGCCGGTCGGCATCATCGGCAACGTGCTGCTGCTCACCGTGTTCCTCGGCTCGATCCTCAGCCCGGACCCCGACGTGCCGCATCTGCTGGGGCAGGCCGGTCGGCAGATCATGTTCATCGCGGTCGCGATCTACGGCTGGGCGCGCTGGCGCCACGCCCAGGGCGGGCGGATCACCCCCCGCTGGGCACCGAACAGCGCCCGCCTCGGCCTGATCCTCGTGATGATCGTCGGCACGATCGCCCTCACGCCGCTGTTCCGGGCGCTCGGCTCGTGGGAGCCCGTGTGGGCGGACGCCTGGACCTTCGTCGGATCGCTGCTGGCGACCTACGGCATGGCGAAGGGCTGGACCGAGTTCTGGCTGATCTGGATCGCGGTCGACGTGGTCGGAGTGCCGCTGCTGTTCAGCTCCGGGTACTACGCGACCGGCGTCATGTACATCGTGTACGGGCTGTTCACCGCGACCGGGTTCGTCATCTGGTGGCGTGCGCAGTCGCGCGCGTCCGCACCGATCGAGATCCTGCCGCCGGATCCGAGTCCGCGGCGAACCGGGGAGACGGACGCCGGCTGAGCCCGCGCGGAGCGGCCGCGCTCAGTCCTCGCTCTTGCGGAACAGCACCCGCAACGCGATGAAGACGCCGACCGCGACGACGGCGACGATCGCGAGCTTGGCGATGAACCAGAGCACCGAGAACAGCACGCCGACCAGCCACCAGGCGATCACCACGGCGAGGATCACTCCGACGACGGTCCAGAACGTGTTCTTGGTCATACCTCCAGCCTAGGCCGGTCGGGTGCCGGCGTCCGCCCGTTCACAATTCAGGCAGAACCCGCGGAGAACAGGCCGACACGCCGCGTACGGGTGCCCGTGACCGACGTTCTGACTGAATCGTGAACGCGGAGTCGGCGCCCGTGCCGTATCGGATGCCCGGCGTCAAGACCCTTCCCGGCACGCGGTGCGCACGCGACAGTGGAGTCCTCCGATCCGATGGGAGTCCCCCGTGACCTCGACCGCCGTCCGCGACATCACCGTCAGCGGCATCTCCGCGCGCGGGCCGCTCAGCGCCGCCCTCCTCCACCACCTCACCGGCGAGGGCCCCGCCGACCACCGCGAGCGGGCGACCGTCGCGGTGACCGCCGCGGACGACGTCGCGCGCGACGACGACATCCAGCTCGCCCTCTTCCTCCTCTACGCCTCGGCGTACGGCTCCCTCCCGGACATCGATCCCGCCCTGGAGTGGGACCCCGAGCTGATCGCGACACGTCGCATCCTCGAGGAGGCCTTCGAGGCGGCACTGCGCGCCCAGGTCCCCGCCCCCGACTCCCCCGTCGCGAGCGTCGACGCGGTCGGGCGCGCGCTGTTCGCCCTGGCCGAGGCCGACACCGGCCCGAGCCTCTCGCGCTACCTGGCGAAGAAGGCCACGATCGAGCAGGCCGGCGAGTTCTTCATGCAGCGCTCCATCTACACACTGCGCGAAGCCGATCCGCACTCGTGGGCGATCCCGCGCCTGCACGGCCGGGCGAAGGCGGCGCTCGTCGAGATCCAGTCGGACGAGTACGGCGGCGGCCGCCCCGACCGCGTGCACGCGACCATCTTCGCCACCGCCATGCGCGGGGCCGGACTCGACGACACCTACGGCGCCTATGTCGACGACGTCCCCGCGGTGACGCTCGCCTCGCAGAACATGATGTCGATGTTCGGCCTGAACCGCCGCCTGCTGGGGGCGATCGTCGGCCATCTCGCCGCATTCGAGATGACCTCGTCGATCCCGAACCGGTTCTACGGCGATGGCCTGCGCCGTCTGGGCTTCGGGCCCGACGTGACGGACTACTTCGACGAGCACGTCGAAGCGGATGCCGTGCATGAGCAGATCGCGTCGCGCGATCTCGCGGGCGCCCTCGCCGAGGACCACCCCGAGCTGCTCGCCGACATCATGTTCGGTGCCTCCGCGTGCCTCACGGTCGACGGCTGGGTCGCCGAGCACATGCTGGATCGCTGGACGCAGGGCGAGTCCTCGCTCCGCCGGGGTGCCGCCGCGTGAGCGCTCGGGACGAGCCCGTGTCCATCACGGCCTATCCCGACGGGCCGCTGCTCGTGCGCGGCCCCGTCGACCTCCGGGACGACGACGGCAACCCGATCGAGCACCGACGGCGCACCGTGGCGCTGTGCCGCTGCGGGCTCTCCACGATCAAGCCGTTCTGCGACGGCACGCACAAGGCCGCGGGGTTCCGCACCGACGTGTGAGCAGGCGTGCGCTCAGCGGTAGAGCAGGTCCGGCGCCACGGCGTCGACCCACTCGGGAACCGCGAAGCGCCCCGGGTCGTTCCACGCACCCGAGGTGATCTGGGCGAATGCACCCCGCACGCCGAACAGCTTCTCGAGCGGCGACCAGTCGGACTCCCCCGGCATCGGCACGAGCGAGCGCTCCTCCAGCGCACCGGGGTGGATTTCCTCGATCAGCGCCAGCAGGCGCGCGCCGGTGTGCACCGGGCGCAGGGCCTCCGCGTCGGTGATGTGCAGGATCACGCCCTCGCACGCCTCGCCGGCGTGGTCGCGCACCAGGGGCGTGAAGCCGTATGGGAGCGCCGCGATGCCGGGGAGCTCCGCCGCGCGGATGGCGGTCGCATAGCGCTCTCCGTCGAGGAACGGCGCGGCGATCACGCGGAACGGGACCGCGGTGCTGCGCCCCTCCGAGACGTTCACGCCCTCCGCCAGGCAGGTGCCCGGGTACAGCAGCGCGGTCGTCGGGCTCGGGAGGTTCGGCGACGGCGGCATCCAGGTGCGCTCTCCGCCACCGACGGGCGCATCGCGGGTCCATCCGTCGACCTCGATCACCTCGAGCTCCACATCGATCCCTCGCGTGCGGACCCAGTGCCGGGCGAGTTCGCCGATCGTCAGCCCGTGCCGGATCGGCATGGCCCACCGGCCGACCAGCGACTGCGCGCCCTCGTCGAGCATCGGCCCCTCGGCTTTGTCGAGGCGCCCGCCGATCGGGTTGGGCCGGTCGAGCACGACCACCGCGACGCCGGCGTCCGCACATGCCTCCAGCACGTGGCTCATGGTCCAGATGTACGTGTAGAAGCGGGCGCCCACGTCGGGCAGGTCGATCAGCATCACGTCGAGGTCGGCGAGATCGCTCGCGGCGGGGCGCACGGCGTCGCCGTAGAGGCTGCGCACCTCCACGCCGGTGACCGGATCGGTGAGATCGCCGACCGCCTCCCCCTCCTTCGCTCGCCCGCTGAGTCCGTGCTCGGGACCGAAGAGTCGGGCGAACTCCCAACCGGTCGCCGCGAGCGGCTGGCGCCCGCGGAGCAGATCGGAGGTCAGGGCGAGATCGTTCGTGACCATGCCGATCCTGCTGCCGAGCAGCCGGGAGAGCAGGTCGGGGCGGATGTCGCGGCGGATCAGGCGGTCGATGCCGAGGTGCATGAGGATCAGTCGATTCTGTGGTCGGTGACGGCGTTGTACGTGCGCTGCAGGTTGTCGGCGATCGTGTCGTAGTCGGCCTGCGCGATGCGGGTGAAGAGGAAGTCGAGCACGGCGAGCTGCGCGATGCGGCTCGCCATGGCGCCCGAGCGGAAGGTCGACTCCGCGACGGCGGTGACGAGCACGAGGCTGCACACCCGCGCGAGCGGCGAGCGGGGGTTGTTCGTGATGGCGATCGTCGTCGCTCCCGCACGCTGGGCGACCTCGGCGGACTGCACGATCTCGAGGGTGCGCCCGGAGTGCGAGATCGCGATCGCGACATCCCGCTCGTCGAGCAGCGCCGCGCCGGTCAGCGCGAGGTGCAGGTCGGTGCGGGCCTGGGCGACGAGACCCGCGCGGTGCAGCTTCTGCTCGAGGTCCTGCGCGGCCAGGCCGCTGGAGGCGGCACCGTAGATGTCGATGCGGCGAGCGCCCCGCACGGCGGTGACGCAGCGCTCGAGCTCGTCGATGTCGATCTGACGCGCCGTGCGCTCGATCGCGGATGCCTCCGCGAAGGCGATCTTGCGGACCGTGGTGATCGCGTCGTCATGGCGGCTCACGTCGCTCTCCGACACCTGGAAGCGCTCACGGTCGGATTCGGTGCGGTCGAGCTCGGTGGCCAGGGCACGGCGGAGCTCGGGGTATCCGGAGAACCCCAGGCTCTGGGTGAAGCGGGCGATGCTCGCGACCGACGTCTCGCAGGCCGCGGCGAGCTGGGTGATCGAGTTGTCGACCGCACTGCGCGGATCGTCCAGCACGTGTTTCGCGATGCGCCGCTCGGTGGGCGTGAGCGCGGACAGGCGCTGGTGGATCGCGGTCATCGCACTGGTGGTCACGTGACCAGAGTGCCAGAGTCACTCACCGAGTGGAAGAAATTTTCAAAAAGGTCTTGAGTTCTTGTAACTAATTCCCCAAAGTAGGGCCAGAGGCTTTCACAGCAGAGGCGTCCCGGTCCGGCCGACGACTCATCCAACCGAGAGGAATCCCATGCGACACCGCACCACCCGACTTGCATTCACCGCAGGTCTCCTCGTCACGGGCGTTGCCATGGCCGGCTGCGCCCCCGCGGCATCCAGTGGCGAGGGCGCCGAGGACGTCACCCTCACGATCTGGTCCTGGCAGGCATCGTCCTCGCCGAAGTGGGAGGCCGTCTTCGACAAGTACGAAGAGTCGCACCCCGGCGTGACCATCGAGTTCGAGGGGTACCAGCCCACCGAGTACAACCAGATCCTGGCCACGGGCCTGGAGGGCAGCGACGGACCCGACATCGCGATGCTGCGCGCCTACGGCGGCATCCAGCCCGCGATCCAGTCCGAGCAGATCGTGCCGATCGACGACATCGTCGACGGACTCGACCAGTTCGACCCCACCGTGCTCCGTGCGGCGCAGGGCAAGGACGACGGCGCGACCTACGGCGTGCCCTTCGCGTACCAGACCATGCAGATGTTCTACAACAAGACGATGTTCGACGAGATGGGCCTGGAAGAGCCCACCGACTGGGACGAGTTCATCGCGCTGCAGGACGAGCTGATGGCCGAGGGCGTCACCCCGATGGCGCTCGGCGCCCGCGAGGACTGGGTGCTGCCGATGTTCCACGACATCGTGGGCTCGGCGAACTACGGCGGCGCCGACTTCGAGGAGAAGGTGCTCAGCGGAGAGGCCGACTTCACCGACCCGGCGTACGTCTCCTCGCTCGAGATCGTCAAGGACATGCAGAAGTACCTCGACAAGAACGTCAACGCGATCGCCGTCGCCGACGCCGTGCTGCAGTTCACCTCCGGCCAGGCGGCGCAGTGGCCCGGCGGATCGTTCGACCTCCCCACGTTCCAGAACTCGGCGCCCGACACCGAGTGGGGCGTGTACGAGGTGCCGCCGGCCCCCGGCAGCGCGCTCGACCACGCGGTGACGCCCGGCTACGCCGACGGCAGCTTCGGCATCAACGCCTCGAGCGACCAGCAGGAGGCGGCGACCGAGCTGCTCAACTGGATGACGACCACCGAGTTCGGTCAGCTCGTCGCGGATGAGGTCGACCAGTTCTCGGCCCTCCCCGGCGTGAAGTACTCCGACCCGCTGATGCAGGAGATGAACGAGCAGTACACCGCCAACCCGGCGCCGTACCTGCTGCTCGTCGACTTCCGCTACGGCGACCCGACCGGCACCGCGGTGCTCGGCCCGGACATCCAGGCGATGTTCCTCGGCGACAAGACGCCGGAGCAGCTCGGATCCGACCTGCAGTCCGGCGTCTCCACCTGGTTCACGCCCGCATCCTGACCGACCGTGGGGGGAGCGCCGTTCGCGGCGCTCCCCCCACGCAGTGAAAGAGACACCATGGCTCTGACCCTCCCCCTCCGCACGGAGAAGACCCGGCGCTCGCGCGCGGGGATCGCTCTGACGACCCCGACCGCTCTGCTGTTCGTCCTCCCGGCCGCGGCGCTGTTCGCGGTGCTCATCCTCTACCCGATGCTCGCCGCGCTCAGCTACTCCTTCTTCGACTGGCAGGGGACCAAGCAGGGCGGATTCGCGGGTGTCGGCAACTACATCACCCTCCTGACCAAGGAGCCCTACGCGTCGGAGCTCTGGAACGCGTTCGGACACAACCTCCTGCTCTTCGTCGGCGCGCTCGTCTTCCAGAACTCGCTCGGCCTCGGCATCGCCACCCTGCTGCACCGCCGCAAGCGCACCAAGCGCTTCTTCCAGACGATCTTCGCGCTGCCCTACCTCGTCAGTCCGATGGTCATCGGCTACCTGTGGTCCCTCATGCTGTCGCCTCTGTTCGGCCCGGTCAACGCGATCCTGCGCGGGGTCGGCCTCGAGGGTCTCGCCCTGCCGTGGCTGGGCGACCCCCAGCTCGCGATCTGGGTCATCGTGCTCGTCAGCGCCTGGCAGTGGATCGGCTTCCCGATCCTGCTGTACGGCGCAGCCCTCGGCGGCATCCCGGAGGAGATCGAGGAGGCCGCAGCCCTCGACGGCGCGACCGCCGGCAAGCGCTTCCGCTACATCACCCTGCCGATGCTCACGCCCACGATCGGCATCATCACCGTGCTGACGTTCATCGGCAGCATGGAGGCCATGGCGATCCCGTTCGCCCTCGCCGGCTCCAACGGCGCGCCCGCCGGATCGACCGACGTGATGATGCTGCTCTTCTACCGCACGGCCTTCGAGTCGGGCAACCCGAACTCGATCGGGGTGTCCTCCGCTCTCGCGACCGTCCTCTTCATCTTCATCATGGTGATCTCGGTCATCATCACCTCCACGATGCGTCGAGCCGAACGAAAGATGTTCTGATGAGCACCGCCACCGCACCCCGCACCGAGCCGACCACCGAGGCCATCGTGTCCGGCGCCCGGCCGGACGCCCCCCGCCGCCGCCGGACGAGCCGCACCTCGGACACGCCGTTCATCGGACGCCTGTTCGCGAACGTGTTCCTCTGGGGCTACGCGATCGTCGCCATCGGCCCGCTGCTGCTCATGGTCAACAACTCCCTGCGCACGCAGCAGCAGATCGCGACCGAGCCGCTCGGGCTGCCGGTCCCGCCGACGTTCACGAGCTTCCAGAGCGCGTGGATCACGGCCTCCTTCGACACCTACTTCCTCAACTCGATCACGGTCACGGTCGGCTCGGTCATCGTCACGACCGTCGTGTCGGTGCTCGCCGCGTACGCGTTCGCACGGGCTCGGGCGAAGTTCTTCCGTGGCATCGAGGCGGTCTTCCTGTCCGGTCTCATGCTGCCGGTGCACCTCGCGATCCTGCCGCTGTTCTACCTGCTCGACTCGCTCAAGATGACCAGCAACGTGTTCAGCCTGATCCTCGTCTACGGCGCCCTCGGCATCCCGTTCACGACCTTCGTGCTGACGGTGTTCTTCCGGGCGCTGCCGATCGAGCTGGAGGAGGCGGCCCGCATCGACGGCGCCGGCCCCTTCCGCACCTTCCTGCAGATCCTGCTGCCGCTCGTGCGTCCGGCGCTCGCGACCGTGATCGTGTTCCGCTTCGTGCCGGTGTGGAACGACTTCTTCTACCCGCTGATCCTGCTGCGCGACCGCGACTCGTACACGCTGCCGGTCGGACTCACCCGCTTCTTCGGCGAGTACTCGACCGACTGGCCGCAGCTGTTCGCCGGGCTCACGATCGCCACGATCCCGCTGATCGTGCTGTTCCTGCTCGCGACCAAGCAGATCATCAACGGGCTCACGTCCGGCATGAGCAAGTGAGCGCCCGGTGGTGAACGGCGCCCCCGGCTCCGCCTGGGCGTCGCTGCGCAGCACCGGGGCGACGGATGCCGAGGAGCCGACGCTCCTCGGCACGCCGGCGCACGGCGACCCCACGCCGTTGCGCACGGAGCACCTGTTCGACCTCGCCTCGCTCACGAAGGTGTTCACGACCGTCGCCGCGCTGCGGCTCGTGGAGTCCGGCGCCCTCGACCTCGACGCCCCGGTCGCGCGGGCGATGCGCGTCGGGGCCGGGGAGCAGGCCGAGCGCATCACGCTGCGGCATCTGCTGACCCACACCTCCGGGCTCCCCGCCGAGGGGCGTGCCTGGCGCACCGGGCTCACCGGGGAGGAGCTGCGCGCCGCCGTGCTGCGCACGCCGCTGCGCGCGGAGCCGGGTGAGACGCACCTCTACTCCGACGTGGGATTCATCGCCGTGGGTGAGCTGCTGGAGCGCGTCTCCGGTCGCTCGCTCGCCGAGCTCGTCGCGGAGGCCGCCGACCTGCTGGGGGCGACCACCCTGACCTGGACCCCGTCGGCCGAGCTGTCGGTGGCGACCGAGGTGCAGCCGCATCGCGGACTCGTGCGCGGCGAGGTGCACGACGAGCTGGCGCACGCGCTCGCCCGCCCGGCCGGACACGCGGGACTCTTCGGCACGCTGCACGACGTCGCCGCCCTCGCGCGGGCGATCCGCGACGACGGCGTGGGTTCCCGCGGGCGTGTGCTGTCAAGCGGGAGCATCCACCTCCTGACGACGCCCGCCGCGACCGCGACCGGGTACGAGCAGGCGGTCGGCCTGCGGGTGCGCGACGCGAGCTGGATGGGAGAGGTGGATGCCGTCGGCCACACCGGGTTCACCGGCACGTGTCTCGCGGTGGTGCCGGCGACGGGCGCCTTCGGCGTCCTGCTCACGAACCGCGTGCACCCGTCGCGCGAGGATGCCGACCTCGCCGCCGTGCGCCGGGAGTTCGTGCGATCGCTCGACGACGCCCGCCCTCAGGGACGCACGACCCCGTAGCGCAGGAACATCACGCCGCCCGAGAAGCGACGCTCCTCGAGCAGTTCGAGCTCGACGCTCACGTCGTCGGGGAAGAAGCGGATGCCGCCGCCGACGATGCCCGGTCCGATGAACAGCTGGAACTCGTCGACGAGGCCGGCGCGGATGGCATGGGCGGCGAGTGTCGGCCCGTCGATCGAGAAGTCATGGTCCGACTCGGCCTTCCAGCGGGCCACTTCGTCCGCGTCGAACTCCCGCTCGATGCGGGTGCGGGCGCTGGAGACCTCCATCAGCGTCCTGGAGAACACGACCTTGTCGGCCTGCTGCCAGCCGAGGGCGTAGTCGATGCCGATCTGCTCCTGGTCGGGCTCGAGATGCGCGGTCTCCCAGTAGACCATCGTCTCGTACATGCGCCGCCCGTAGAGATAGGTCTTCACGTCGGCGAAGTGCTGGTTGATGAAGTCGTGGAGTTCGGGGTCGATCGCCCAGTCGAACCCTCCGTGCGGTCCGGTGACGTACCCGTCGAGCGACGTGATCATGGAGTAGATGAGGCGCGCCATGCCCTGACGGTACTCCGGGCGCTCCGCGAGCGGAAGGGCTCGTGGGCGGGGCCGCTTCAGCCCCGATTCAGCGTCGGACCGCCACACTGGAGGAATGCGGATCCTGGTGGTGGACGACGAGGTGCGCCTCGCCGACGGCGTGCGCCGGGGGCTCGAGGCCGAGGGCTTCGCCGTGGACGTCGCCCACAACGGCACCGACGGACTCTGGCGCGCGCGCGAGACGCGGTACGACGCGATCGTGCTCGACCTCATGATGCCCGGCATGAGCGGCTGGAAGGTGTGCGAGGCGCTGCGCGCCGAGGAGAACTGGACGCCGGTCCTCATGCTCACGGCCAAGGACGGCGAGTGGGATCAGGTCGAGGCGCTCGAGACGGGCGCCGACGACTACGTCACCAAGCCCTTCTCGTTCGCGATCCTCGTCGCCCGCATCCGCGCGCTGATCCGGCGCGGCGCCATCGCGCGTCCCGTGGTGCTCGAGGCCGGCGATCTGCGCCTCGATCCGGCGGCGCACCGCGTGTGGCGGGGCGAGGTGCCGATCACCCTGACCGCCCGCGAGTTCTCGGTGCTGGAGCACCTCCTGCGGCACCGCGGTCAGGTGATCTCGAAGCGAGCGCTGATCGAGGGGGTCTGGGACGACGACTTCGACGGCGACCCGAACATCGTCGAGGTCTACGTCGGGCACCTGCGTCGCAAGCTCGACAAGCCCTTCGGACGCGAGGCGATCGAGACGATCCGCGGCGCCGGGTACCGTCTGGCGGCCGACGGTGGCTAGGCGCGGGTGGCGTTCGGTGCGGGCGCGCACCACGCTGGGCGCCACGCTCGTCGTCGCGATCGCACTGCTCGTCGGCGCCGTCTCGTTCTACGGCGTGCTGAGTGCGAGCGTGCACGGCAGCACGGAGCGCGCAGCGGAGCAGCGCCTCGAACAGCTCGGCGAGCGCCTGGGCGGTCCGGATCGCCGCGAGCTCGGCTCGCTCGACGACGAGATCGTGCAGATCATCGGACGCGGCGGCGAGGTCCGCGCCGCGAGTGAAGAGGCCAGGGATGCGCGGGGGTCGACGCCGCTGCCCGTCTCCGACGATCCGCAGACGATCGACATCGACGGCGAGCCCTGGCTGGTCGTGTCGGATGAGGCCGACGACGACCAGACGATCGTGCTCGCGGTGTCGGCCGAGAACGACGCCGAGACGCTGTCGACGGTCGCGCTCCTGCTCGCCGTGGCACTCCCGCTGCTGCTGCTGCTCGTCGCCGCCACGACCTGGCTGGTCACGGGCCGGGCACTGCGACCGGTCACGCGCATCCGCGCCGAGGTCGAGGGCATCACCGCCGAGCATCTGGACCGCCGCGTGGCCGTGCCCGACTCGGCGGACGAGATCGCGGCGCTGGCCACCACCATGAACGGCATGCTCGACCGGCTCGACGCCTCGGCCACGGCACAGCGGCGGTTCGTGTCGGATGCCTCGCACGAGCTGCGCTCCCCGCTCGCCACGATCCGCCAGCACGCCGAGCTCGCCCAGGCGCACCCCGGGGCCACGAGCATCGGCGAGCTCGCCGAGATCGTCTCGGACGAGGGCCTGCGCCTGCAGGGCATCATGGAGTCGCTGCTGCTGCTCGCCCGTCTCGATGAGGGAGCGGGAACGCTGGTCGAGGCGATCGACCTCGACGACCTCGCCCTCGCCGAGGTGCGCAGGCTCCGCGCGGCCGGGATCGAGGTCGACGGCTCCGGCATCCGGGCGGCACGCGTCGACGGCGATCCGCGCCTGCTCGGCCAGCTGCTGCGCAACCTCGCCGACAATGCCGCGCGGCACAGCGCCGGTCGTGTCGCGATCGGGGTGACGCCCGCGGAGGGCTGGGTGTTCCTGACCGTGGAGGATGACGGCGCGGGGGTTCCCCCCGGGGAGCGCGAGCGGATCTTCGAGCGCTTCGTGCGGCTCGACGAGGCACGCAGCCGCGACGCGGGCGGCAGCGGGCTGGGGCTGGCGATCGTGCGGGGGATCGCCGCCGCGAGCGCGGGCACGGTCGTCGTCGACGACTCCCGCTGGGGTGGGGCACGGTTCGTGGTGACCCTGCCGGCGTCCACCGCCTGATCAGACCGCCCGATCAGACCGCCCGAACGCGCGGGAGCGCGGCATCCTGCTCTTCCTGAAGATGCCTTCAGGACGCTTCAGGATGGCTTCAGCGGTGGCGCGAGACGATCCTTGCATGGACGACAAGACACCCACTCCCGACCAGACCCCCGAGCACGTCAACAGTCACACTCCGGATGCCCCGACCGTGCCCGTCGCTCCGGCCCCCGATGCCGCGACCGGCGCCGCCCCCGCAGCGGCCGCACCCGCCGCCGCTCCGGCTGCGCAGCCCGCGAAGCCGGGCCGCAAGCGCGCCCTCCTGATCGGTGGCGGCATCGCCGCGGCCGTGATCCTCGCCGGCGGAGGCGTCGCCGTCGGAGCGGCGATCGGCGACGAGTTCGGCGATGACGACGACCGCCCCGGCATGTCGCAGGGCGCGCACGACGACGACGACCGCGAGGGCCCGCGCGGCGACGACCGCGGCGAGGACCGGGGCGAGGGTCCCGGCGACGGCCAGGGCGGCCCGGCGAACGGCGGCGGCCCCGTGACCGGGATCGGCACCGCATCCGCCGACGAGCTCGTCGACATCGCGGCGGCCGCGCGGGAAGCGGCGGAGGGCGACGTCACCTCGATCGACGCCAAGCGCGACGGCACCTGGGAGGTGCAGCTGACCGCGGCGAACGGCGACGAGACCGAGGTGCGCGTGGACGCCGAGCTCGCCGGCACCGTGACCTCGACCGACCCGGCCGACGACGACGACACCGGCCCGTCGCTCGTTCTCGATGACGCGACCATCCGCTCGCTCGTGGAGGCCGCCCTGGCCGAAGCCGACGGCATGATCACGGACCTCGATGTGGACTCCGACGACGTCAGCCCCTACGACGCCTCGGTGCTCACGAGCGACAACCGCTCGATCGACATCGACTTCGGGGCGGACTTCGCCGTCGTCGGCACCGACAGCGACGACTGATCGTGCCCGGAACGGCCCGTCTCGATCGAGGCGGGCCGTTCGTGCGTGCGGGGGCGGGCGCTCGGGCGGTTAGCATTCAGGGATGAGCAACTCGGCGCGGATCGACGACATCTCCATCGGCGGCGAGATGATCCGCCTCGGACAGTTCCTCAAGTTCTCGGGTCTGCTCGACTCCGGCGGCGACGCCAAGGAGGTCGTGATCGACGGCTATGTGCGTGTGAACGGCGACGTGGACCGGCGCCGCGGCCGTCAGCTGCACGACGGCGACCTGGTCACCTTCGAGGGCCGCACGGTGCGCGTCCGGCCGTAGCGCACCCCCGGTCACCCGGCCCCCTCCCCACCCCCGGATGTTACGGTTGCCACAATCGAAAGGGGTGGGCGATGTCGATCACACCAGCTCCCGCCGCCGGCTCCTCGTCGGCCGGCGCTGTCCGCCTCCCCTCCAGCGGCACGCTGCTCGACACGCTCGACCGGCCGCTGCGCGACCTCCGCATCTCCGTCACCGACCGCTGCAACTTCCGATGCGTGTACTGCATGCCGCGCGCGGTGTTCGGCAAGGACTACGCCTTCCTCGACCGTGATGAGCTGCTCAGCTTCGACGAGATCGAACGGATCGCCCGGATCGCTGCGGCCCACGGTGTGCGCAAGCTGCGCCTCACCGGCGGCGAGCCGCTGCTGCGTGTCGGCATCGAGGACCTCATCGCCCGACTCGCCGCGATCCGGACGCCCGAGGGCCGGAAGCTCGAGATCGCGCTGACCACCAACGGGTCGGCGCTGAAGGTGAAGGCACAGGCGCTGAAGGAGGCCGGGCTCGACCGGCTCACGGTGTCGGTGGATTCCCTCGACGACGAGCTGTTCCAGCGCATGAACGACGTGCGCTTCCCCGTGGCGCGGGTGCTGGAAGGCATCGACGCCGCCCACGACGCCGGCATCGGGCCGATCAAGCTCAACATGGTGGTCAAGCGCGGGCTGAACGACGGCGAGATCGAAGCCATGGCGACCCGGTTCAAGGGCACCCCGTACACGCTGCGCTTCATCGAGTACATGGATGTCGGCACGTCCAACGGCTGGTCGCTCGACGAGGTCGTCTCCTCGGCAGAGATCGTCGAGCGCATCGGCGCCCTGTTCCCCCTCGAGCCCCTCTCCCCGGCATCGACGGGCGAGACCGCCCAGCGGTGGCGCTACGCCGACGGCACGGGTGAGATCGGCGTGATCTCCTCGGTCACCAACGCGTTCTGCGGCACCTGCAACCGTGCCCGCATCTCGACCGAGGGCCGGCTCTTCACCTGCCTGTTCGCGACCGAGGGGCACGATCTGCGCGCCCTGCTGCGCAGCGGGGTCGACGACGAGGAGCTGTCGGCGGCGATGGCGTCGATCTGGGGCGCGCGCGACGACCGCTACTCCGAGATCCGCTCCAGCCTGACGCCCGAGCTGCGCGCCGCACGGCCGCGCATCGAGATGAGCTACATCGGCGGCTGAGCCCGCTCCCTCGTCGCGGAGAGAAGCTCCGCGACGTGACACGATGTCATGCCCTCTCGTGACACCGGCGCACTACGCACGACACGGGCGATGGAGTGCGATGGAGGGATGACAACGCCGCAGATCTCCCTCGACCATCCCGAGCGCGTGCGGTTCTGGCGACGTCCCTTCCGGGTCGTCCGCGAGAACCTGCGCGTGTACCTCCTCCTCAACGCCGGCGCCTACGGTCTCGCCTTCCTCGGCTTCGCGATCGGTCTCGTCTTCCCCGACCTGGTGGCCGCGCGGGCCGCGTCACTGGAGGAGGACGGCACCGGCGAACTGGTGCGCCGGATCTTCGACACACCCCCGCTGTTCGCGCTCACGATCCTCGGGGTGAACCTGTTCCGCCTCAGCGCCCTGACCATCGTGCTGCCCTCGCTGATCGTGCCCTTCGCCGGCCTCGCGTTCTTCGGCCACTGGGCGGTCACGACCGGGATCACGCTGGTACCGAGCTCCGACGTCGCGTGGGTCGCACTCATCCCGCACTCCCTCACGTTCCTGATCGAGCTCCAGGCCTATGTGCTCTTCCTGCTGGGCGCGTATCTCGTCGGGAAGTACTGGCTGTTCCCCCGCACCGCCCAGGCGAAGAACCGGCGCCAGGGATACGTGCGAGGGCTGCGTCAGCTGGGGCTGCTCGCCCTGCCGGCGCTCGCACTGCTCGTCGTCGGTGCCGTGTGGGAGGCCTACTCGCTGCGGTACCTGGTGGGTCCGCTGAGCCAGCTGCTGCTCTGACCGCGCCGGGCGCGGATCGCGTCACGCCGATGGCTGACCGGTCCGCGACATCCGGCGCTCGATCAGGAACATGACGGCGATCGACACGAGTGCCACGACCGCCAGGATGATCGTCAGCAGCGCCAATCCGTCGAACAGCATCCACTCGGCGAAGACACCCCCGAGGATGTTCCCGAGGAGATAGCCGGCGCCCACCACGACCGAGTACACGCCCATGATGAGGCCGCGGTCGCCCCGGAAGTCGGACGAGATGTCGCTGAGGTGGGTGAGCGCCGCGGGCGTGAACCCGGCCTCGAGGAACATGCCGATCACGACCAGGGGCAGGGCGATCGCGAGAGGCAGCCCCCGGTTCGCCAGCAGCAGCCCGACCGAGGCGATGACCGCGCCGAACACGGTGAAGAACAGCGTGGGCACGGTCGGCAGGCGGCCGATGAAGAACGACCACGCGACGATGCAGAGGCTGAACACGAGGACGTAGATCCCGAGCACGGCGGACAGCCCGGCCTCGTTGCCCGCGAAGGCACCGGGGAACAGCTGATCGGGGTCGGTCCGATCGCCCGCGAGCACGAAGGTGATCTGCGAGGTGACCCAGGTGCCGAGGATCGCGTTGACGGCGATCCACGCCGGGAGGAACGCGAGCAGGCGCGGCTGGGCGAGCACGCGGATGCGGTCGAGCACCGTGGCGCTCGCCTTCCGCTGGGCCGGGGTCGGCACGGCGCCCGGGCGGACGAACACGAACACGAGGGCGGCGGCGAGCGCGTAGACGCCCGCCAGCGCGACGAACGCCCACAGTCCCAGGGCCCCGTAGAGCAGCGGACCCGCGACCGCACCGAGCGCGATGCCCCCGGACGACGACAGCTCGTACATGCTCGTGACGCGACCGCGGCGCATGCGGTCGCCGTCGCTCACATCCGCCAGGAGTCCGAGCGTGGCGGGGGCGGAGATGGCCGAGCCTGCGCCGTCGAGAAGTCGCGCGGTTCCCACGATCACGACGACCAGCCCGATCGAGGGGGCCGCCGCGATCAGCGAGGCTCCGGGGGTGAGCAGGATGCCGGCGCCCGCGAGCAGCGGAGCGGCGAGGAGGAAGAGGCGGCGGCCCCGACGGTCGCTCGCGGACCCGGCGATCGGGGCGAGCACGAGTTCCGCGAGGAAGCTGAGACCCGACAGCAGACCGAGCAGCACCGCGCCCACGGGCGCGCCGTCGCGCGACAGGTCGACGAAGTACGCCCCCAGGGCGAGCGCGCCGGCCGCCGATGCCGTGCGCAACAGAAGCTGGGCGACGATCACGGCGGTCGAGCCGCGTCCGGAGATGGTCTGCGGGGCGGCGGGGGCTTCCTTCATGGGTGGTGCACCTCGTCCTCTCACGTGCGGTCACGGGACGGGGTCCGCCTCTGAGGTCCAGTGTATTTTCCGAGACCGCGAACCCCGGCCATTCCGGCCGCGGCGTCGCGAGTGCGTAGGGTGGGAGAGCTGTCGACGAGAGGCCACGGAATGATCGCACGGTTCGAAGAGCTCGACTGGCAGGAGACGCGCATGGGCGAGCTCGTGCTGCGACGCCGCGCCGACCCCGCCACGGCGGAGATGATCTACGAGGTCAAGCTCAAGGACGAGTACCTGATGTCGAGCCTGTTCACCGTCGCCGAGGAGGAACTGGCCCTGCTCGGTCTCGCGGCCGGCTCGGGCGACCATCTGAGCGTCCTCGTCGGCGGGCTCGGGCTCGGCTACACCGCCGTCACCGCGCTCGGGGATGAGCGCGTGGCCCGGCTCGAGGTGATCGACGCGCTCCCCGCGGTGATCGGGTGGCACGAACGGGAGCTCCTGCCGGTGTCGGCCCGGCTCGTGCGCGATGCGCGCACGACGCTGACCCACGACGACTTCTTCGCGGTCATGCGACAGGCTCCGGATGCCGCGGCTCCGCGATACGACGTGATCCTGCTCGACGTCGACCACTCGCCGCGCCACACGCTCGACCCCACGCATGCGGATCTCTACACGGAGGCGGGGCTCACCGCGCTCGCGCGGCATCTGTACGACCGCGGGGTCTTCGCACTGTGGTCCGACGATCCGCCCGACGACGACTTCCTGACCACGCTCGCCGCGGTCTTCGACGACACCCGCGCTCATGTGGTCGACTTCGACAACCGCCTCACGGGCGGGGTGTCGTCGAACACGGTGTACGTCGGGGTTCGTCGCTGAGCGGACCTACCGGCGCGGGTGCTCCCGGAACGGTGCGCCCGAGCCGACACCGAACAGTCCGGCGGCACAGCTCAGCTCCACGGTTTCCTCGTCGACGAGGATCGTGACCTCCTCGGCTCCGACGGGAATGACGGTGACCTCGTCGCGCCACACGCAGGTGACCGTGTCGCCGTCTCGGCGGACGGTGAGCGTGCCCTCCTCGCTCGACCAGACCCGCTCCTCTCCGGCCACCATCGTGCCCGTGGCCATGGCCCCGGCGCCGTCGGGAGACGCCGACGCCGGCGTCCGCACGGCCGGATGCGGCCTCGCCACCAGGGTGTCGCCCTCGAGATGCAGCACGTGCGGCACGCTCAAAGCGCTCGCGCGGCCCGCCGCCTCGTCGAGCGCACCGCGCATCCAGAAGATGAGGCAGGGCTGCCCGTCGCGGTCCCGGAAGAACGACGGTGCGTAATAGCTCTCGCCGTAGGTCAGCCGGCCCCAGTGGGCGGCCTCGAAACGTCCGTCGGTGAACTCCCCCACCGCGTAGACCACGTAGTGCAGCTCATCGTCCTGCCAGACGGATGTCACCATCACGGCGCGTCCGTCGATGCGGAAGATCTGCGGGCATTCCCAGAGCGCACCCGTCCACACCGGGCTTCTGTCGCCCGTGTGTCGTGACGCCGCCAGACCCTCGAACGACCAGTCCCTCAGGTCGTCGGAGACGAAGGAACTCGCCGCCGCTTCTCCGCCCTGCAGCGCGGTGCCCACCAGCATCCGATAGCGACCGGCGTCGCGCATCACGAAGGGGTCGCGGAAGGCGATCAGGTCGAGCGCAGGTGCCTCGACGACCACGTCGCCCTTGCGCCAGGTCGTCCAGTCGTCGTCGACCGGTGCGGCGGTGCGGATCCTGCCGATGCCGAAGTCGGGAATCCGGACCGAGGTGTAGAAGATGGTGGGAACGCCCTCGTCGTCGATCACCAGGGAGCCCGACCAGATGCCGTCGTCGCCGTCGCCGGGCTCCAGGGCGACCGGTTGCTCGGTCCAGGTGACGAGATCGGGCGAGGTCGCGTGCCCCCACCGGCACTCCGGCGCCCACGAGGTGCGCCCGGGCACGTACTGGAAGAACAGGTGGTACTGACCTCGGTGCCAGGTCATGGCCAGCGGGTCGTTCATCCACCCCGACCGCGGGGTGAAGTGCACCTGGGGGCGGGGGCGCTGCGCGTCCGTCGTCATGGGGCGGCTCCTTCTGCGATCACCGTCGATGGCGACCACGTTGCTCAAGTATGGACTTGACAAGACGTTTTGGCAAAACGTATTGTCATTCCAGTCGCTCCAGCGACACGCCTCGGACCCGCCGACGCGTACTCTCGCAATCACGCACTGCCGCACAGAATTGGAGTCGAAGTGATGACGCTTCGTGAACACCGGCACCCGTCTCGCCGGATCCTGCTCGGATCCACCGGGGCGCTCACCGCCCTCCTCGCCGTCACCCTCACCGGGTGCGGTGCCGGTGGGGCACCCGCCGCCTCCGGCGACGATTCGATCACCGTGCTCGTCGAGGCCGGCGGCCACGGCGAGCTGCAGCCCATCGCCGACCAGTTCCAGGAGGACACCGGAACTTCGGTGACCTTCGTCGAACTGCCCTACGACGGTCTCTACAACCGCCTCA
Source organism: Microbacterium sp. TW_SC_2 (assembly GCF_055361165.1). Classification (NCBI taxonomy): domain Bacteria; kingdom Bacillati; phylum Actinomycetota; class Actinomycetes; order Micrococcales; family Microbacteriaceae; genus Microbacterium; species Microbacterium sp. TW_SC_2. The sequence goes on from NZ_CM143952.1 coordinate 3,217,442, forward strand.
ACAGCGAGTTCGGCTCCGGGGCGCTGTCCTTCGATGTGGCCGCCCTCGATGCGATCTGGCTGCCCACCTTCGCCGAGGCGCTCACTCCTCTGGACGACATCTTCACCGACGACGTCCAGGCCGACCTCTTCCCCGCGCTGGTCACCGAGGCGCAGGTGGACGGCGCCTTCGTCGGCATGCCCGCCTGGACGAACTCCGAGATCCTCTACTACCGCACCGACCTGTTCGAGGACCCGACTCAGCAGGCTGCCTTCGCGGCGAAGTACGGATACGACCTCGCCCCGCCCACCACGTGGGAGCAGTACGCCGATGCGGCCGAGTTCTTCACCCAGGACTCCGACGGCGACGGACAGGTCGACGTCTACGGCACCGACGTCAAGGGCGCTGTCGAGACGGAGTGGCTGGCGACCCTGTCCCAGACCGGGGCGGCCGACATGGTGGTCGGCGACGACGGCTCCGTCTCGCTCGGCGACGAGGACAGCCTCGAAGCCCTGGACTTCTACACCAGCCTCCTGCCGTACGCGCCATCCGGCGCGGCACAGCTCGACTGGGCCGGTTCGCAGAACCTGTTCAACCAGGGACAGCTGGCGATGATGCGCTTCTGGGCCCACGCGTATAAGCAGATCCCGGCCGATTCGGCGGTCGCCGGCAAGGTGGGCGTCACCACCATGATCGGCGGTCCGGGCGGCGTCGCCGGCGTGCCGGGCGCCTGGTACCTCTCCGTACCCTCGGGCACGAGCAAGCAGGAGAAGGCGATGGAGTTCGTGCAGTACGCCTACGACCACAATGAGCTCTCGGTCGACACCGACCTGGGCCTCGCCTCGCGGATCTCGGTCCTGGAGAGGTACCAGGACGAGCCCGGCTACGAGAACTACAAGCCGCTGATCGAGACGCTGAACGCGAGCGCGACGATCCCCCGGCCGGCCACCCCGCAGTGGCAGGAGATCGTCGACTCCGCCCTGATCCCGATGATCCAGAAGGCCGTCGTGCCCGGAGCCGACAACCAGAAGCTGCTGGACGACGCCAAGGCTCAGGTGCAGTCCATCATCGGCGACTGACCGGTACGCCTGCAGCGCTCCGCCCCGCGGAGCGCTGCAGGCCGCCCTGTCCTCCACCTCACAGAAAGTCACCTCGTGCGCCTCACCGATCGCCGGTTCGCGTTCTTCCTGATGCTCCCGGCCACCCTCTTCCTGGCCGTGTTCGTCGCGTGGCCGCTCCTGCAGTTCATCTCGGACTCGTTCTTCGAGATCAGCAAGTTCGCGGGCGGACCGCGCACCTTCGTCGGACTCGACAACTACATCACCGCCCTCACCTCGGGCGACTTCGGCAACGCCGCCTGGCGCACGCTCGTCTACACCGTGATCGTCGTGGTCTTCGAGTTCGTCCTGGGCCTCGCCGTGGCGCTCATCTTCACCGCCCTCGGCGACCGCTCGCGCGTCTTCCGCACGATCTTCCTCTACCCGCTGATGATCGCCCCGATCGTCGCGGGACTGCTCTGGCGCTTCCTGCTCATCGACAACTTCGGCATCGTCAACCAGCTGCTGACCGACGCGCACATCCTGCAGGACCCCGGTCAGATCCAGTGGCTGAGCGACCCCGGCATCGCCCTGTTCTCCGTCGCCCTCCCCGACATCTGGCTGACCACCTCGTTCATCTCATTGGTGCTCTTCGCCGGGCTGCAGAACATCCCCGGTGACGTGATCGAGGCCGCGCGACTCGACGGCGCCCGGTACCCGACCGTCCTCTTCCGGATCATCATCCCGCTGCTGCGGCCCGTGATCGCGGTGGCGCTGATCATCCGCGGTATCGACGCCGCCCGGGCCTTCGACGTCATCCTCATCCAGACCAACGGAGGACCGCAGCAGAGCACCGAGACGATGTCGCTGCTCATCTACCGCACGATGGTGCGCTTCGGCGACCCCGGCCTGGCCAGCGCGATGGGCACCATGTACCTGCTGGCGATGCTGGCCGTGTCGGTCGCCGCCATCCTGCTCATCTGGCGTCCCGGAAGTGAGAACGAACGATGAATGGTCTCGAAACCACCCGCGTCAGCTCCCGCGCGCTCCTCTGGATCGCGCTCGTCATGCTGGTCGTGCTGTACAGCTTCCCGTTCCTGTACATGCTCCTCACCTCGTTCAAGACGCCGTTGGAGACGATCGCCGTCCCCCCGACGGTGCTGCCCTCGCAGTGGACGATCGAGAACTACGTCTCCGCCATCAGCCGTGACGGGGTGATCGCCTCGTTCATCAACAGCGTCGTGACCGCCGTGCTCAGCACGGTCATCTCGTTGATCCTCGCCGTGCCCGCCGCCTACGCGGTCACCCGGTTCCGCACCGGCTACGGGCGCTTCTTCATCGTCGGCGCGCTCGTCATGCGCATGGTGCCGCCCATCGTGATCGGCGTCCCGATGATCGCGATGTTCCGCAACCTCGGGATCGCCGACACCTCGCTCGGCCTGGCGATCGCCCACACCACGATCTCCCTGCCGCTGTCCATCTGGCTGATGTCGAGCTTCTTCGAGGCGGTGCCGGGCGAGCTCGAAGAGGCGGCGAAGATCGACGGCGCCAGTCGGCTCGGCGCTCTCTGGCGCGTGGTGCTTCCCGTGACCGCCGGCGGAGTCGCGGTCACGGCGATCTTCGCCTTCCTCGCCTCGTGGAACGAGTTCCTGTTCGCCCTGCTGCTGACGGCGACCCGCGCGCAGACCACGCCCATCGTGATCGCCAACTTCCAGACGCAGTTCGGGCTGGACTGGGGGGCCATGACCGCGCTCGCCGTGCTCTACTCGCTGCCGGTGATCCTGCTGGCGCTCGTGCTGCAGCGCCACATCGTGGCGGGCCTCACTCTCGGCGCCGTGAAGGGCTGAAATCCACGATCTGCGGGACGGATGATCCCGCACCAGCTAGAAATGAACGGACGACAAGGGGAGACCGTGGCACGGAAAACAGTCGGTATACGAGACGTCGCACGCGAGGCGGGTGTCTCGGTGACCACCGTCTCCCATGTCCTCAACGACGTCGAATCCGCCCGCGCGAGCGATGAGACGCGCGAGCGGGTGCGGGCGACGGCGGCCCGGCTCGGGTACGGCGCCAACCGCATCGCGCGCAGTCTCCGGCGCCAGCAGTCCGAGATGATCGGACTGCTCAGCGAGGAGATCGCCACGACACCCCATGCGGGGCGGATCATCCTCGGGGCTCAGCAGGCCGCACGCGAGCGCGGTCTGACCCTCGTGCTCATCAACACCACCCGCGACGACGACGACATCCAGCGCGACACCGACGCCCTGCTTCGCCAGCAGGTCGACGGCGTTCTCTACGCCACGATGTATCACCGCGAGATCGTGCTGCCGGCGTCGCTGGAGGCGATCCCGACGGTGCTGATCGACTCCGCCTCGGCCGACGGCCGCGTGCCGTCCGTCGTGCCCGACGAAGAGGGCGGCGCCTACGCCGCCGTGCAGGAGCTGACCGATCACGGGCATCGCCGCATCGGCTTCCTCACCAACGCCGAGGACGTGCCGGCGACTCGCGGTCGTCTGGCCGGATATCGGCGAGCCCTCGGCGATGTCGGCGTGGAGTACGACGCAGCGCTCGTCGTCGCCGAGCCCTCCGAGACGCCCGGAGGCTACAAGGCGGCCCGGGAGATCCTGAACAGGCCGGGGAGGCCGACCGCCCTGTTCTGCTACAACGACCGCATGGCCATGGGCGCCTATCGGGCGGCGGCCGAGCTGGGCCTGCGCATCCCGACCGACCTCTCCATCGTGGGCTTCGACAACCAGGAACTGATCGCGGAGGGTCTCTACCCGGCGCTCACCACCGTCGCCCTGCCCCACTTCGAGATGGGCAGGTGGGCGCTCGACGCTCTCGCCGGCCTCATGGACAGCGAGGGCGATCTCGAATCGCGCCCGACCCACCAGCCCGCGGTGCTCTCCTGCCCGCTGGTGCGTCGCCAGTCCGTCGCAGCGCCCGGAGCGGAGAAGGGCGAGACGGATGCCTGAGATCCTCGTGATCGGCGAGGCCCTCGTCGACGTGGTCTCGACGGCGACCGGAACGCAGGCGCACCCCGGCGGAAGCCCGCTCAACGTCGCGGTCGGTCTCGCCCGTCTGGGGGCCGCCGTGACGCTGGCCACCCGCATCGGCACCGACGCGTCCGGGAAGCTGCTCACCGACCATCTTCGCGAAGCCGGAGTGCGACTCGCACCCGACTCGGTCGCGCCTTCCGCGCGCACCTCCTCCGCCACCGCCAGGATTCGGACGGACGGATCCGCGGAGTACGACTTCGACATCACGTGGAACCTCGCCGCTGTTCCCATCCACGGATTCGATGTGCTGCACACCGGTTCCATCGGCGCGCTGCTCGCCCCCGGCGGCCCGAACGTCGCCACCGGTTTCGAGGCGTCCGGGACCGGTGTGCTCCGCTCCTTCGACCCCAACATCCGCCCCTCGGTCATCGGGGCACGCGACGCGGTGCTCCCGCTCGTCGAGCGCTTCGCCCGCACCAGCACGGTCGTGAAGATGAGCGATGAAGACGCCGAATGGCTGCATCCCGAGCTGGATCCGCTCGACGTGACCGCCCACTACGCCCGCCTCGGAGCGCCGCTCATCGTCATCACCCGAGGCGCGGAAGGGAGCCTCCTCCGCTGCGGTGCGGAGACCTCGTCCCTGCCGCCGACGCCCGCCCGGGTCGTCGACACCATCGGGGCCGGCGACTCGTACATGGCCGGCCTCCTCCACCGGCTGTCCACCACCGTCACGGCGGATGCGCTGTCGATCGTGGGCCTCTCGCTGCGGGACGCCGAGGACGCCTGTCGCTTCGCGGCGGCCTGCGCTGCGGTGACGGTCAGCCGCGCAGGAGCCGATCTGCCCCACCGAGACGAGGTCGTGGACCCCGCACCGATCCGATACGAAGGCGAACCCCGATGACCCACTCCACCCGCTACGACGTCACGACCTGGCCGGTCGGCGACCCCGTCGACGACATCGGCGAGGTGATCAACAGCATCATCGCCGACGTGAAGGCGCGACAGACGGGCCTCGACGACCCTCGCGGTTCCCGGCCCGGTGCGGTGATCGTCCTCCCCCCGGGGAACTACCGCCTGCGCACCCAGGTGGTCATCGACATCAGCTTCCTGCGGATCGAGGGGGCGGGTCACGGCTTCACCTCGTCGAGCATCCGCTTCAACGTGCCCGAGGAGGAGTGGCCGGATCTGCACGAGCTGTGGCCGGGAGGCAGCCGGATCCTCGTCGACCTCGCCCCCGGCGACGGCATCGACGCCTCCGCGGGGGCGGCCTTCCTGGTCGAACGCGCCGGGAGTCCCCGGATCAGCTCCGTCGAGTTCGCGGACTTCTGCATCGACGGGCTGCACTTCACCGACGACGGATCAGGGCGCCACCCGGAGAACACCTATGTCAACGGCAAGACCGGGATCCATGTCGCGAGCGCGAACGACTCCTTCCGGGTGAACGGCATGGGGTTCATCTACCTCGAGCACGCGCTCACCGTCCACAACGCGGATGCGCTGTCCCTGCACGACAACTTCATCGCGGAATGCGGAAGCTGCATCGAGCTGCGCGGGTGGGGCCAGGCCTCCAAGATCACCGACAACCTGATCGGCGCGGGCCCCCGCGGACACTCGATCTTCGCCGAGAACCACGGCGGACTCCTGGTCACCGCGAACAACGTCTTCCCTCGTGGCGCGAGCAGCGTCCATTTCCGCGGCGTGACCCGGTCGAGCATCACCGCGAATCGCCTGCACTCGTTCTATCCGGGAATGGTGGTCCTCGACGGCGGCAGTGCGGAGAACCTCGTCTCGTCCAACCACCTCCTGCGCGATCGGGAACCGTGGACCCCGTTCCTCGACGTCGACAACGGACTCGACGATCTCCACGGCGTTCTGCGCATCCTCGGCAGCAACAACTCCGTGATCGGCAACCACATCTCCCACGTCGTCGATTCCGAGAGCATCCGTCCGCGGGGCGCGACGTCGGTGATCATCCGCGTCGCGGAGGGCGACGGCAACTACGTCGCGACCAATCACATCGTGGCGCTGGACGTCCGTGCGACGTCGGACGAGTCCGCCTTCGCCGCCCAGGTGGACGCCCTGCTCACCACCGAGGCATCGGAGGCCCGGGCCGTGACCACCGTCGTGGTCGAGCCGGGCTCGATCCGCAACACGGTGCTCGACTCGGGGCGTGACGAGGAAGTGGACATGGACAGGACCAGGAACGCGTTCCGTCCGCTACCGGAGATGGGCGCCTAGAGCGGTAACCGCGTCGGTGCGCGGCCTCACCGGCCGAGCAGCGCGGGTCGAGTCGGCACACCCGCGATCACCCGCGCGGCCCTCTTGACCCTGTGCCGAGAACAGGGTGCCCAATCGTCGTGCGTCACGACGATGGAGGAAGCATGATGAACCAGACCACCCTGACGGAGCGGATGTCGTCGGAGCCGTTGCTCGTCGAGGACACGCTGCTCCTGCTCTTCCAGCCGGCCTCGGGCACGATCGCGGGCGAGAACACGCTGTTCTACGTCCTCGGAGGGGCGGTGCTCGCCGACCTCGCCCTCGCCGGACGGATCGAGATCGAGCAGAAGAAGCTCTCCGTCCGCGTGCACGCGGTCGGAGACGGCGCGCTGCCGGACACCTTGCTCGATCCGGCCTGGGAGTACATCTCCGAGAAGCCACGGGACGTGCAGTCCGTCCTCGCGGCGGTGGGGCCGGAGCTGCGCGGTCCGGTGATCGATCGGCTCACGGCGCGCGGAGATCTCCATCAGGAGAAGGGCAGGACTCTCGGCATCTTCCCCTCGACGAAGATCTCGCTGGGAAGCGACCGTCGGTCGACCCTGATGGCACCCGTGAAGGCGGCGCTGCTCGAGGGCGACTCCCCCGCCCCGCGCACCGCGGCGAGCGTCGCGCTGCTCTCGGCCAGCGGCACCCTCCCCCAGTTCCATCCCGAGATCCCCTGGAGCGGCGACGTCTACACCCGCGGCAAGGTCCTCGAACAAGGCGACTGGGGTGCCTCGGCCGCAGCGAGCGCGGTGGCCCGCACGATGAACGCAGTCGTGATCAACGCGGTGATCGCCGGCACCGTGCTCCCGCGCCTGTGACCGGGACTCCCCGGCGATCTTGACCCTGTGGTGGGAACAGGGAGTGGACTCTCTCTCACGGACACGGCCGACCAGGTCACCCGGGAGGACACGAGAGGGGCCCACCATGCGCATGCCGACCGACGACCGCATCGATCCGCCGCGGCGGCCCGGCCGACGGACGAGGAGAATCGTGGGCGGAGGGATCGCCGTGGCGGCTGTCACCGTGGTCGCTGTCACCACAGCCCTCCTGATCGGCGATCGGACCGCACGGCCGACGTCGCCGGATGCGGTGTCACCGACGCCCGATGTCGCCGAGCTCGCGGGGACTCTCGCCGATCAGGATCTCGACTGGGGAGAATGCGGATTCCCCGCCGGCGACCCCCTGCCCGAGGTCGACGTGTCGAACGTCGAATGCGCGACGATCGAGGTCCCGAGGGACTGGCTCGACCCCGTCGGCGGGGAGACCTGGGAAGTGCGCATCTCGCGCGCGCAGAACATCGACCCGGCCGACCCCGATGCCACGACGCTGCTCGTCCACGGCGGCGGACCGTTCCCCTCGCTGTCCTTCGCCGCCACGACGCAGCAACGCACACCGGAGCTGCGCGCGACCACCAACTACGTCAGCTTCGACCAGCGCGGACTGGGCACCTCGAGCATCGTCGACTGCGACTACGCCTACGACCCGGACGACGGAGCATCCGCCGCATCCCGCGCGATCGGATCCACCTGTTCGAGCGACCCGGACATGGCCACGATGACGACGGAGCAGGTGGCCTACGACATGGACTTCATCCGTCACCTCCTCGGCGTCGAGACCGTCTCCTACCTCGGGTACTCCTACGGCACGTGGCTCGGGTCGTGGTTCGGCACGCTCTTCCCGGAGAACATCGACCGGATGGTGCTCGACTCGTCGATCGACGCCACGAGTGCGACATACGAGAAGAGCTGGAAGGGGCAGGATGTCGCGATCGATCGTCAGCTCCGGTTGCAGATGATGAACTGGCTCGCACGGAATGACGCGGCGTACGGTCTCGGCTCCGATCCGGAGGCGATCTGGGACCGCTACTTCGCCGCGACGGGTTCCTCCGCGGAGATGGACGACGCGGCGTACATCGTGTGGGCGGCGACCGGAGCCGCGACCGCGCAGTCGAAGCCGGTGGCGTCGGCCTTCGTCGCCGATGTCATCGCGGGGCTCATCGCCGAGGGCGAGTCCGCGCGCGCGGGTGACGCGACCGAGCGCGCGACGCGCGTCATCGACGGCCTGGGCCTGGCACCGGAGGCGAGCGAGGCGATGCTCGCGCAGTTCGCGATCTACGCACCTCCGCCGGCGGCCACGAACGCGGAGGGCGTGGTGGAGGGGACCTTCTCCAGTGCGGATGACTTCCTGCGGTGTGCCGACGGCGAGTGGACGCAGGGCGAGGAGGCCTGGGCCGACTACCGCACCCGCATGACGGACGCGGCACCGTTCAGCGCGCAGCTGCAGCGCTTCGATGAGGTACCGGCGTGCGCGTTCTGGCCCACGGACGTGCGGATGCCCGAGGCGGATGACCGCTTCCCCGAGACGATCGTCGTGCAGAGCGAGCTCGACCCGCTCACCCCCTGGGAACAGGGCGAGACGATGGGCACGGCACTCCCCCACACGAGCCTGATCGCCGTCGACGACGAAGGCGTGCACGGCGTCTTCCCGTACGGGACCGAGGAGGTGGATCGCCCGATCATCGACTTCCTGCTCGGGAACGCCGACCGACCGGAGGGCACCCTGTTCGCCGCCGCGAAGCCCCTTCCTCTCGAGAGCGAGACGTTCTCCGCGTGGGCACCGCTCCCGGGCGGGGATCGCGCCGATCCGGGCTTCACCGACCCGTTCGTCCGAGCGCGGACCGCGGTGCTCGCGGCGCCGGAGGAGTGAGGGCGCGCCGCCCCCTCGCACGGCGTGTGCACGTGTCTGCGACCGGGAGCGCCTACCGAGCCCGCGCGGCGTCAGGAGGGATCGCGCGCGATCGTCTCCAGCGCGATCGCGTTCGCTCGAGCGAGCACGTCGAGCTGTGCGGGGTTGTAGAGCGCGGCGACCGATTCGATGAGCGTCTGCCACGTGATCTGCGGTCGCTTCCGGTGATGCGCGAGGGGGTCGCGCAGCCACGGGTACTTCCGGAGGTCGCGAGCGAGTCCCACCGCATAGCGTTCCGCCATCCGCGAGCGGGCCTCTTCGCCGGCATCCGCGGGGAGGGCGTCGAACGCGAGGCGCACGTCGTCGCCCTCGGCCTCGAGCATCTCCCGGAGGTCGCTCATGGCCTCGTCGTCGTACAGCTGCGCCCAGATGAGCAGGAGCGCGCGATCGGTGGCGGTGAGGCGCGCGGCGACCTGCTCGAATCCCCGGGGCACATCCGGTCGCGACGCCCCGGCGAGGATCGACCGGATCTCCGACCGCGCCTGCTGCAGGCGCTCGATGGTCGCTGCCAGGTCCTCGTCGACACCCGCGAGCGTCGACAGGGAGCGCTCGTCCCCCGCCGCGACATGATCGACCTGATCGAGGGGCACCCCGAGTTCGCGCAGGCGCCGGATGCGCAGCAACTGCACGAGATGGCGCACCTCGTAGCTCTTGTACCCGTTCGACCGGCGGTCCGGCTGCTCGAGCAGTCCGACCCGGTGGTAGTGGCGTACGGTGTTGACCGTCGTCGCCGCGAGGTCGGCGATCTCCTGTGTGCTCCAGGCCATGCTTCATCCTCTCGCGCGATCGCTCTCCATCCCACCCGTTCGCGCGGATCGGCCACAGTGCTCGCGTGTCACGAGGAAAGGTGACACGGTGTCACTACCGGGGAGGTCGGCTGTCGCGAAGGATCGACAGGATGAAGGCACTCGATCTGTTCCTCAACGCCGCGATCGTCTTCTCGGCGACCGTGTTCCTGGCCTACCTGGGTCTGCTCTACGACTTCGGCCTCTTCACCACGCTTCCGGCGGGGATCACGGGATTCTTCCTGGAGCGCCCGGTGTTGCAGTACGTGGCGCTGGCCGTCACCATCGGCGCGCTGGTGGCGAAGGCGCCGGTGCGGAGGGCCATCCGGCAGGAAGCAGAGGAGGAGTAGTCATCGACGAAGGCACATCCGCGCGGACGGCCGCGAGTCCGCGCATGCACCGGATCGTGATGGGATCCGCGATCCTCGCGATCGCACCGCTCTCCGTGATCGGCGTCGTCCTGACCACGACGTCCTGGTGGGAGACGCTCTTCATCGCCCTGACGCTCGTCTTCACGACGACGGTCCTCAAGGAGTGGAGCCTCGACGGCTACACGCCCCGCATCGTGTTCCTGCTCCTGATCACGGGGGCCGGCTTCGTGTACGGCGCGTTCATGGCCCACAGCCCCATCAGCTTCATGCCCTTCTCGCTCGTCGGCGCCCTGCTGCTCATGCGCGTGGGCAGGCGGAGGATGACGGCCGTGCTGCTCTTCGCGGCCGGAACCGGGGCACTGGGCGCGACGGCGCTCGTGGCGAACCCGATCACCGTCACGCTCGTGGTCTCCTTCATCGTCGTGCCCGCCGTCGGCACCCTCTACATCGCCGCGGTCGTCTTCGCGGGTGAGCAGGCATGGCTGCTGCTGCGCGAGGCGGAGCGCACGAAAGAGGTCGAGGCCGCCCTCGCCGTCGCCGAGGAGCGCGCCCGGTTCGCGGCCGACCTGCACGACATCCAGGGGCAGTCGCTGCACGTCATCAAGCTCAAGGCGGCACTCGCCCGTCGGCTGCTGACCGACGATCCCGCCCGCGCCGCCGAGGAGCTCACCGCGATCCGGACGATGGTCGACGACACCGTCGCCACGACGCGAGAGCTCACGTCCGCGCGGTACGAGATCGACCTCCGCGCCGAACTCGAGAACACCCGCGCCCTGGCCGCGGCCTCCGGCATCGAGGTGAGCATCCGTCAGGAGATCGCCGGTGCGGTCGTGCCGCATCCGCTCCTCGCCCACACACTGCGCGAGGCGACCACCAACTTCCTCCGTCACGCCGACCCCACGTGGGTCACCATCGTCGTCCGGACCGACCGCGTGCAGGTGTCGAACGACGGCGCCCCCGTCGCGGGCGAGATCCGGCCGCACGGCATCGCGCGGCTCCGGCAGCGGATCGAGGAGGCCGGCGGCGAGCTCCACGTCGAACGGCAGGACGGCGTGTTCACGATCGGCGCGCACCTCGCTCCCCGACCTGCCCGGGCGGAGCAGCGATGACCGGCGGGGAGATCATCCGGGTGGTCCTCGCGGACGACGACCAGCTTCTTCGTCGCACGCTCGGCGCACTCCTGGCGCTCGACGGCGAGATCACCGTCGTGGGTGAGGCCGCCGACGGTGCGGAGGCGGTGGCCGTGGTCGTGCGGGAGAGGCCGGACGTGCTCGTGATCGACCTCGAGATGCCCGGCGCCGACGGCCTCCACGCCGTCGACGAGATCCTGCGCGACTTCTCGGATCAGAGGATCCTCCTGCTCACGCGGCACGCGCGGCCGGGGGTCCTGCGGCGAGCGCTCAAGGCGGGCGTCCGCGGCTTCATGAGCAAGTCCGCCGACCCCGAGCTCATCGGGGAGGTCATCGCCCGACTGCACGCGGGCGGCCGGTGGATCGATCACGACATCCTCGAAGCGGCGGTGATCGATGACTCGCCCCTCACCGAGCGCGAACTCGATGCGCTCCGGGAGACGCAGGACGGATACTCCGTCAAGCAGATCTCCGCGCGTCTGCATCTCGCGCCGGGCACGGTCCGCAACTACCTGTCGAGCGCGATGCAGAAGACCCACACGTCATCGCGTCAGGAGGCGGCGCGCCATGCCCGCGCGCGCGGCTGGCTCTGAGTCGTCCTCTCTGCCCGGTGGCGGGTCAACCGGATCGCGAGGCGCCCGCCATGCCGGTCCTCACCTGCTGTCGAGGTGCCCGATCGCCTGCGCGCGGTCGCCGAAGACGGCACGCGCCGCGAGCCAGCTGTCGGCGTCGACGCGCAGGGCGGTCCGGAGGTAGGCGGTGCTCATGCGCTGGACGACGGCGACGCGCTCGGGGTCCTCGTCCGTGGTCTCCGCGACCTCGTGGCCGACGATCCCGCCCAGCGAGTGCTCCGCTCCGTGGAGGGTGAGCAGGTCGGTGGCTCCGGGGCTGTGCGTGTAGGCATCGGTGAACCAGTCCGGGCCGCGGCTCGACATCGCGGACTGATCGCGGTCTCCCGCCACGACGAGTGTCGGCGTGGTCAGCTGGGCGAAGGACGGACGCATGAAGGGGAAGTTCGCCTGCGCGAACGGATGCAGATGCGTGCCGCCGACGCCGGTCGCGGCGAACAGGATGCCCGCGGTCACGCGCTCATCGGACAGGTCGTCGCCGACCCGACCGGCGTCGTCGAGGATCCGCGCGCCGAGGAGCGACTGTGCCGTCTGTCCGCCCCAGGAGTGCCCGGCGGCCGCGATCCGCGTGCGATCCACACGGCCGGCAAGCCCCGGGATCGCCGCCTCGATGGTGTCGAGCTGATCGAGGATGCGCGTGAGGTCGACGATCCGCTCGCTCCAGATGGTCGGGAAGACAGGGTGATCGAAGCCGAACCCGTTACGGCGGGAATCCAGGTGCGTCGGCTGGATCACGACGAACCCCCGGGAGGCCCAGAAGGCCGCGAGCGGGGCGTATCCGTCGAGATTCCACCCGTTGCCGTGCGAGAACAGCACGACGGGCAGGTTCCCGCCGGTCACGGGAGCCGACACCCGCACCTCGAGCGGCACCGGTCGTCCGGGAGCGGTCAGCGTGACCGGGGCGACCGAGACGACCGGGGTGCCCGGGCCGAGGAGGTGGTCGAGTGCGGGGAGGGTCGATGCGGGCATGGTGTTCCTTCCAGGAGTCGGGCTCTGCGAGAATGGTTATCGGAGCGCCGTTCCGCAACGTTACGGAACGTGGTTCCGTAACGCAAGTCGAGATGCCCTGTTCGCGAGGAGAAGCACATGGCGGATGCCCTGGGAGTGCAGCCCGATGCCCGGCGACCCTCGGCGGTCGGCAGGCCGCGGCGGAGTGAGCAGGCGCTCCTCGACGCCGCGGCGGCCGCGTTCGTCGCATCCGGCGTCGACGCCCCGGTGCGCGACATCGCCGCCCGGGCCGGCGTGGGTGTGGGAACCATCTACCGGCACTACCCGACCCGGCCCGAACTGGTCGTCGCCGTGTATCGGCATCAGGTCGACGCGTGCGCGGAGGCGGGGCCCCGGCTGCTCGCGGAGAGCGCGACGCCCGAGGCGGCGCTGCGGGCATGGGTCGCGCTGTTCGTCGACTTCCTCGCCACGAAGCACGGCCTCGCCGGCGCTCTGCAGGGAGACAGCGCCGGATCCGATGCCCTGCACACCTTCTTCGTGGGACGCCTCGTTCCCGTGTGCGGCATACTCCTCGAGGCCGCCCTCGAGTCCGCCGGCACCGCCCCCTCGGTCGATCCCTACAGTGTGCTCAAGGGCATCGGGAACCTCTGCATCGGCGCCGCGTCCGACGCCCGCTACGACGCGGAGGCGCTCGTGCAGGTCTTCCTCACGGGCGTCCTCGCCGGCGACGACCGCTGAGGCGCCGTCGCGGCTCGGCCCGCCGCCCGGCCGGTCGGGTGCGTGACGCTCGCTAGGCGGAGGCGCGGAGCGGCTCGAGGGCGGCCAGGATCAGGTCCAGGCCGAAGTCGAACTCCTCCGCCGCGTCATAGCCGGCGGCCACGAGGGCCGCGGCGGACTCGTGGAGGTACGGGAACTCGTCCGGAGGGAGCTGGGGAAGGTAGACGTCCTCGGTCACCTCTCCGAGCTCTCCACCGGTGTCGAACGGCAGGCTGGCCTCCTGCAGGGCGAACCCGTACACGTAGCTGTCGAGCAGCCAGTTGGCGTGCGTCGCCATCAGCACGGAGAAGCCGGCCTGCCGCAGGCAGGCGGTGACCGCCTCGCGGTGCCGGAGATTCGCGGGGCCCGGCGACGTGCGCGATTCCATGAGGCCGATGGCCCACGGGTGGCGCGCGAGCACCTGCCGGGCCGATGCCGCGCGCCCTCGCAGCGCCGACTGCCAGTCGGTGTCGACCGAGGGGAGCTCGATCTCACCGAACACGATGTCGATCATCGCGTCCAGCAGCTCCTCCTTGTTCGCCACATAGTGATAGAGCGACATCGCTCCCGCGCCGAGCACCGCGGCCAGCCGGCGCATGCTCAATCCGTCGACGCCCTCGCTGTCGGCGAGCCGCACAGCCTCGCTCACGAGCCGCTGCCGACTCAACACCGCGGTCGACGCCGCCGCTGATCCTTCTCTCGCAGACACGCGTCTCCTCGCCGTCGGGACTTGACAATCGTACAGCGTACGCGGATAGTACGGTGTACGACGTACGGTGTACGAACCGCCATCCCGGCGGGAGGCCCGCTCCGCTCGAAGGAAGAACAGATGACCATCCGACCGAACACCCCGACCCTGCTCGCCAGCTCGCCGATCCCGGTGCACGCCAAGCTCGCCGCCGCCTGGACCAGCTTCATGTTCCTGTACATCTACGTCGACTACTTCCACCTCCACAAGCCGGGCGTCATCGACGGCCTCCGCGCGGGCATCGTGTTCGAGTTCGACATCAGCCCGACGCTGTTGACCGTCATGCTCGCGACCCTCGCGGTCCCAGCCCTGATGGTGACACTGTCACTGGCGCTGCCGGCGAGGGTGAACCGCGCGACGAATCTCGTCGTGGCCGCGCTGTACATCCCGTACTCGCTGTTCAACGCGGTCGGCGAGACCGCGGAATGGGCCTTCTTCTACACCCTCTCGATCGGACTCGAGGTGCTGCTCCTGGTGTTCATCCTGCGCTCCGCCTGGGCATGGCCGCGGACGGCTGCGCCTGCCTCGGAACGGGTGACGACGGCCGGCGTCTGAGGGCCCCGGTTCCCCAGGCACCCGAGATCAGTTGAAGTCGCCGCCCGGGGCCATGTCCATGAAGCGCGAGTAGTGGCCCTGGAAGGCGACGGTGATGGTCGCGGTCGGACCGTTACGGTGCTTCGCGACGATCAGGTCGGCCTCACCGGGACGCACGTCCTTGTCGTAGACCGAGTCGCGGTGCAGCAGGATGACCATGTCGGCATCCTGCTCGATCGAGCCGGACTCACGGAGGTCGCTGATGGCGGGCTTCTTGTCGGTGCGCTGCTCGGGGCCTCGATTCAGCTGCGACAGGGCGATGACCGGCACCTGCAGCTCCTTCGCGATGAGCTTGAGGCTTCGCGAGAACTCCGAGACCTCCTGCTGGCGCGACTCGACACGCTTGCCCGACGTCATGAGCTGCAGGTAGTCGATGATGACCATGCGCAGGCCCTCGCGCTGCTTGAGCCGACGGCACTTCGCGCGGATCTCGACCAGGGTCATGTTGGGGCTGTCGTCGATGTAGAGCGGCGCGTCGTTGATGCGCCCGCGCGTCGCGGCGACCGTGGTCCAGTCGCGCGGGTCGAGGTTTCCCTTGCGCATGTTCTGCAGGGGGATCTGGCCCTCGGCGCTCAGCAGACGCATCGCGATCTCGCTCTTGCCCATCTCGAGCGAGAAGAAGACCGAGGGGATGTTGTGGCCGATGGATGCCGACCGCGCGAAGTCGAGCGCGAGCGTGGACTTACCCATGGCGGGACGCGCGGCGACGACGATCATCTGGCCGCCGTGCAGACCGTTGGTGAGCTCGTCGAGCTCCTTGAACCCGGTGGGGACGCCGGTCATCGAGCCGTCGCGGCCACTGGCGGCCTCGATCTCCTCGAGCGCGGCGTCGACCGCGATCTGCAGCGGAACGTAGTCTTCGGCGGCCTCGGTGCCGGTGATCGAGTAGATCTCGGCCTGCGCGTTGTTGACGATGTCGGTCGCGTCGCCCTCACCCGCGTAGCCGAGCTGCACGATGCGGGTGCCGGCGTCGACGAGACGGCGGAGCAGCGCGCGCTCGGAGACGATGCCTGCGTAGTAGCCAGCGTTCGCCGCGGTCGGCACGATCGAGGTGAGCGTGTGCAGGTAGTCGGCTCCACCGGCGCGGCCGAGCTCCCCGGTCTTGATGAGCTCGTCGGTGACGGCGACGACGTCGGTCGGCTCACCGTGCGAGTAGAGCGAGAGCACGGCCTCGAAGATGAGCTCGTGCTTGGGGATGTAGAAGTCGGCGCCCTTGAGCGTCTCGATCACATCGGCGACCGCGTCTTTGGAGAGCAGCATTCCACCGAGGGCACTCTGCTCGGCGAGGAGATCGTGCGGAGGCGTACGCTCCGGACCGCGCTTGCCACCGAGGCGCTCGTCTGAGATGTCTGCGATCGACACACTGC
Source organism: Microbacterium sp. TW_SC_2 (assembly GCF_055361165.1). Taxonomy (NCBI): domain Bacteria; kingdom Bacillati; phylum Actinomycetota; class Actinomycetes; order Micrococcales; family Microbacteriaceae; genus Microbacterium; species Microbacterium sp. TW_SC_2. Next base: position 3,233,792 of record NZ_CM143952.1, read on the forward strand.
TCCCTTCGATGCGGATCCGAGGATGGGGTTGCACCGCCGTGAACGGCGGAATCATGTCGGCGTCGTGCATCCGACACGCCTGAACACAGCGAAACAGATGCCTCCGACACTCGGTCGCTGGTCCACGGTACGAGCGGCGTTATCCCCATGCAACACAGCCTGTGGATAACCTTGTGGAGAGCGTGCGGACAAACTCGGAGAGTCTGTGCAGAACCCCTGTGCATAACTCCGTGGATGACTTGTGGGGCGAACTTTTTTATGCCGGTTGATCAGGTATTTCCTTCGTCCCCAGCCTGTGGATGGGAAACGACTTCAATCCGTCGTTGAAGGTTTCCCGAAACGGTGTGGCATGTGCAGAACCTGGGGAAAGTCAAGCCAGCGCAACGCCGGGCGCGTCACGTCGGAAGAGCATGCCTTCGACGCCGCCGCTCGCCGCCTTCCAGGGCTGTGTTCACCCCGCCCCCCTGGACACCGGCACCCGGCGCGAGTAACCTCGCCCCCACCGATGCAACAGCATCGGTATCCGTTGCCTTCGGAGGGGGAGGTGGACGTGAACGAGGGAGTGATCCGACGCGGCATGCCTGCCGGCATCCTCTGGGGCGCCCTGGGTGTGGCGGTCTGGGCGGGCCTCACCGTCGTGCTCGGTGGGGGCTCTGCCCACGCCGACGACGGCGACGACAACGCGCTCGATTCCCTCACCTCGCTCGTCGGCGGAACGGTCTCCGACATCACCGATCCCCTCGCTCCCGTGGTCGCCGATGTGGTGGCTCCGATCGTCGAGACCGTGGTCGCCCCCGTCACGCAGACACCGCCGCCCGCGGTCGACACGGTCGTCGAGACGGTGGCTCCGGTGCCGGTGGTCGGAACCGTGACGACTCCCGTCGTGGAGACGGTCTCCGAGACGGTCGACACGGTGACCACCCCCGTCGTGGATGTCCTGACCGATTCCCCGCTGACATCCGTCACGCAGCCCGTGATCGATGTCGTCACCGAGATCCCCGTCGTGGGTGACCTCGTCGGCGATCTGGGCGTGATCGACATCGTCGAGACGGTCATCGACGCGGTGGACGACACGACGGCGGTCATCGGAACCGTCATCCCCGACGTCGTCGCTCCGGTGACCGACGTTCCGGATACCGACGACACCGGCACGGATACTCCCCCCGACGGCACGGACGGCACCCTGACGGGTGACGTGTCCGCACCGCCCGTCCTGAGCACCGCGCTCTCCTCCTCCGACCCGCGCGCATCGCGGGCAGCTGCCGCCCCGGCCCTCCTCTCCGCCGCACCGGCAGGCTCCGTGACGTCGGCCTCCGCGGAGTACTCGCGGAGCGGCGGGCCGCCACACCCCTCGGGATGGCCTCCCGTGGCGCCGTCCACCCCCTCCTCGTCCTCCGCCGGCACCGGCGGAAGCTCTTCGATCTTCCCGGCGCTCTTCAGCGACGCCGGAGTCTTCCCCTCTCCCGCCACGCAGCGGGAGCCCCGCGCATCCGATGACGTCGTTCCGACGTCGCGGGTGGGCGACACCGACGTCTCTCCTGACTGACCGGTTGTCCCGTCGTCGTTCCCGACGACAGATGCTTTGCTGCGCGCGCACTCGATCGCGCGCACCCATCCAGACAACCATTCCTTCAAGGAGAAGAATCATGCGTACTTTCCTCAAGCGGGCCCTGTGGGGCACGCTCCTCGCCGGCGGGGTCACCCTGCTCGGCGCGACAGCCGCGAACGCGGCAGAGACAACCGGTGACGAGGGGTTGCTCTCGGGCACCCAGATCGTGTCGGAGGTGACCGCTCCCCTGACGATCGTGGACAACGCGGTCTCCCTGCTGGGCGACTCGTCGGTGACCGCACCGGCACCCGCACCCGCACCGGCACCCGCGCCGGCACCGGCGCCCGCGACAGCGCCGGAGCCGTCATCGCCCGTGAAGCAGCCGCCGGTGCCCGACACCAGCGGTGACTCAAGCGTCGGCTCGGGATCCCAGGCCGTCATCGAGGTCGTGGTGCCCGTGACCGTCACCGGCAACGCCATCAGCGTGGTCGGCGACAGTGCGAGCACGACCTCCGACACGACGTCCGCTCCAGTCGCTCCGGCTCCGGAGGCACCGGCGGTGCGCACGAACGGCATCGACGGGCTGCTCTCCGGCACCCAGGGGCTCGTGCAGCTCGACGTTCCCGTCACCGTGACGGACAACGCCATCTCGGTCGTCGGAGATTCCCACACGGCCGGCACTCCCCCGGCGGATGCGGTCGCGCCTTCGACGACCGCTCCCGCTACGGAGGCGGGTACCAGCGGAACGGACAGCGTCCTCGGCGGCACCCAGGTCGTGGCTCCGATCTCGCTGCCGATCACCGTCGGCGGCAACGCCGTCTCGGTCGTCGGAGACAGCATCACCACCGGTATGACGCCCACCACCGCTCCCGCCACCGAGGCGGACACCAGCGGCACCACGGGCTCGCGCACCGACGGCGAGGACAGCGTCCTCGGCGGCACCCAGGTCGTGGCCCCCGTCACCGCCCCCCTCACCGCCACCGGCAACGCCATCTCCGTCCTCGGAGACAGCACCACCACCGGTATGACGCCGACCACCGCTCCCGCCACCCCGGCGGACACCAGCGGTGACACCAGCGGTGCGGACAGCATCCTCGGCGGCACCCAGGTCGTGACACCGATCTCGCTCCCGATCACGCTCGGCGGCAACGCCGTCTCCGTGATCGGGGACAGCACGGTGACCACGCCGGGAACGAACACCGGAACCGACCCGGGCACCGACCCCGGAACCGACCCGGGCACCGACCCCGGAACGGACCCGGGAACGGACCCCGGCACCGACCCCGGCACGGACCCGGGAACGGACCCCGGCACCGACCCCGGCACCGACCCGGGAACGGACCCCGGCACCGGTGACGCCACCGCAGCCGCCGGCACGATGTCCGGCGGGGCTGTGGTCGCCGGAGCCGCGGAGGGTCTCGCGATGACGGGCGGGGCGCCGACACTCGGCCTCGCGCTGATCGCGGCATTCCTCCTCGCGATCGGAGCCGGCCTGCTGCGCCGTCGCGTGACGACGTAGCCACGATCCCGGCCGGTGCGGGAGTCCTCGGGGGAGGAGACCCTGCACCCGCCGGTGCGGAGGGCGGTCGGTGATCGACGCCCCCGCGAATCGCGGATGCCCCGAGGTGCACGGCACCCCGGGGCATCCGCCGCGCGCTCGGGCGACGGTGAAGCCGGACCGGGGGACGCCGGAAACGTCGAACGCCCCCTGTCCCGGAGGACAGAGGGCGTTCGCACCGCGGCGGACTCGAGAGCCCGTCGACGGAATTACTTGGCGGCGACGACCTGCAGCGTGATGACCGCGGTCACGTCGTCGTGCAGACGAACGGTGGCCTCGTGGTCACCCGTCGTCTTGATCGGCGAGGTGATGTGCACCTTGCGTTTGTCGATCGCACCGAGACCGGCAGCCGCGACAGCATCCGCGACGTGGTCGGTCTTGACCGAGCCGAAGAGACGACCCTCCTTGCCGGCCTTGACCGTGAGGCGCACCTTGGTGCCCTCGAGGGCGTCCTTGAGTGCGACAGCGTCGTCACGATCGTGGATCGCGCGTGCCTGACGCGCGGCCTGGATCGATGCGACCTGCTTTTCGCCACCGCGGGTCCACGCCGTAGCGAAGCCCTGCGGGATGAGGAAGTTACGGGCGTACCCGTTCTTGACCTCGACGACGTCTCCAGCGCTACCCAGCCCTGCGACCTCGTTCGTGAGAATCAGCTTTGCCATCTCGATACCCCTTACCGGCCGGCGCCAGCGTAGGGCAGGAGCGCCATTTCGCGCGCGTTCTTGATCGCCGTGGCGATCAGACGCTGCTCCTGCACCGAGACACCGGTGATACGACGGGCGCGGATCTTCCCGCGCTCCGAGACGAACTTGCGGAGGGTGGCGACATCCTTGTAATCGATGACTCCGACCCGGATGGACTTCGCGGGAGCGGTGGGCTTGCCACCCTTCCGCGGCTTGCGGCGGTCGCCGCTCGACTTTCCAGCCATGGTTTTTCCTTAGTGATGAGCGGATGCGGAGCCCGAGACGAGCTCAGGGACCGGATCCGGAGAGATTTTCAGAACGGGGTGTCGTCGCCGAAGCTGCCCGGAGTGCTCCAGGCATCTGCACTGGTCGACGAGCCGGGGGTCGACCACGGCTCCTCCGACACCTGTGCGGGACGAGACTGCCCGCCGCCGGCACCACCGGCACCGCCGGCACCACCGTTCGAGGCAGCGCGGGTGACCTGCGCGGTGGCGTACCGGAGCGAGGGGCCGATCTCGTCGACCTCCAGCTCGATCGCCGTGCGCTGGTTGCCCTCGCGGTCCTGGTAGGAGCGCTGGCGCAGACGGCCCTGCGCGATGACGCGCATGCCCTTCGTCAGCGAACCTGCCACGTGCTCTGCGAACTCGCGCCAGACGGATGCACGGAGGAACAGCGCGTCGCCGTCCTTCCACTCATTCGCGGCACGGTCGAAGTTGCGCGGCGTGGATGCGATGGTGAAGTTCGCCACCGGCAGCCCGTTCTGCGTGTAGCGCAGCTCGGGATCGGCCGTGAGGTTGCCCACCACGGTGATGACGGTTTCGCCGGCCATGAGACTTAGGCCTTCGCAGCCTTGGCGGCCTTGCGGGCTGCCTTCTCGTCGGAGCGCTTCGCCTCGGCGATGACCATCGCCTGAGCCTCTTCCGACCGCAGCACCTTGGTGCGCATGATCTGCTCGTTCAGCTTGAGCAGACGGTCGAGCTCCTGGGTGGCCTCGCTGGTCGCGGTGAAGTTGACGACGGCGTAGATGCCCTCGGTCTTCTTCTGGATCTCGTATGCCAGACGGCGCTTACCCCAGATGTCGACCTTGTCAATCGAGCCACCATCGTTGGTGATGACCTTCAGGAACTTGTCGAGCGTCGGGGCGACCTGGCGCTCGTCGATCTCGGGGGTCAGAATGACCATGAGTTCGTACTGGTGCGTCACTTACCCACCTCCTTCGGACTAGAACGGCTTCCGGGGCTTTCCCGGAAGCAGGAGGGTGTGTGAACGTGTCGGCCCGAAGCATCCGAATGGATGCCGGTAGGCAGACAACCTGCCCAGTCTAGCGCAGTGCAGGCCGCCTGGCGAACGACGGCGCCCGAGCGCCGCGCGCCCGGGCGCCGAGGCTCCTCCGCCTCAGCAGAACTGGTCGGGGCCGCCCCACCCGCCGACCCACGCCTCGACGCGCGGATCCGCACGTAGCGGGTGGACGCCGATGACGGACACCCGGGCGGTCGCGAACCCCTCGCCCGTGCCCCAGCGGGCGGCACGGCGCACGGCTCGCCGAGACCGCAGCACGCCGAGCCCGGAGCCGTCAGCGGCCACCAGGTCGGCGCTGCCGACGTCTCCCGTTCCGAGCGTCGTGACCAGCTCGGCGATCGCGCGCGGTTCGAGCACGACGATCGGGCGCTCCAGCTCCCAGATCACCCGCGCGTCGCCGTCGGCACCCCCGACCACGATGCGGGGGTCGAGCGGGAGAGCCCCGGTATCCGCCTCGACATCCAGGTGGACCCGCGCCCGAGGGAAGGCCGACAGGACCGAATCGGCCGCGACGAACAGCGCCTCGGGCGTGTGCTCCCCGCGCAGCCGGACGATCAGGTCGTGCGCGTCCGAGCGGAGTGCGCGCGGTGCGGAGCCGGTCACCGGGATCGCCGAGACGAGGCGCATGGTCTGCGCGTTCGCCCGCGTGATCCCCGAGCCGTCACGCGCCGACCACTCCGGGCCGTCGTGCCAGGCGACCGCGTCCGGCACATGAGCGAGCACCGCGCCCGCCTGCCACATGCGGTGCGCCCACTCCCAGTCCTCTCCGCCGTAGCCCGTGAAGGACTCGTCGAAGCCGCCGACCTCGTCGAAGAGTCGACGCGAGCAGGCGATGACCGCGCCGATCACGAAACGGTAGGACCGGTCGTCGGCATCGCGCAGATCGCGACTGCGCCGGTACTCCTCGGTGAGCCACCCCGGCTCGGGCAGCTCGCGTCCGGCCGCCGCGACGGTCACCGGCACATCCGTCGCGACCCCGGTGAAGTCGGCATGCCGACGACGACCGACGGTGACAGCCTCGGGAAGCAGGGCCGGAAGCCGGGTGAGGGCTCGGACGTAGCGGGGCTCCGGGGCGGTGTCGGCATCCAGGAAGCACAGCACCTCGCCGCTGCTCGCCCGCACGCCGAGATTGCGGACGGCGGCCAGTCGGAAGCCGTGGTCGCTCTGACGCACGAGGATCACGTCGTCGGGCACGACGACCTCGCCCGGAGAGCCGTCATCGGCCACCACGATCTCGAGGAGATCCCGCGGATAGTCCTGGGCGGCCAGCGCCTGCAGCACCCGCGCGAGTTCCGCGGGCTGGTCGTAGTGGGCGACGATCACCGACACCGTCGGCAGTCGTTCCGGAACGATCCCGTCGAGCTCGTCCCATCGGTTGCCAATGACCCACGGACGCAGGGTCGTCATGGCAGCCCGTCCCACCAGCGCGTGTAGGCGTCGACCACCTCGGGCCACGACATCGGCAGCCGGGACAGCCCGTGCCAGGTCGTGTCCGGATGCTCCGCGGCATCGCGCACGGCACCGGCGAGCTGCGCTCCGTCGACCGTGAGCAGAGTGCCCGGGCGAAGTGCCGCCATCTCGTCGAAGTAGCGGTTGCGCACCGCCACCGGGCGCCGCCCCCAGCTGATCCACGAGGCCAGGGATCCGGATGCCGAGACGTGCTGGTGCGCGATCACCGGTACCGACACGGCCCGACCTCGACGAGCGATCTCCTCGTCGTCGAGCCAGCCGGTCACCTCGACGTCGACACCGGCGGCCGCCGCCCGACGCACGAACGCCTCGAGATCGGCGGCGTGCCCTTCGGAGGCGCGGCCGAGAACCGTCAGGCGAGAGATGCCCGCTGCCGCGGCGGCGAGCGCGGCCTCGTCATGCCCCTTGCCGGGATAGAAGTAGCCGAGCACGCCGACGGAGCCGTCCGGCTCGACCGGTCGGACGACCTCGTGCAGCGCGACCGGCAGCGGGATGCTCACCGCCGCGCCGGACCACACGTCCTCCTCGCGCAGCAGAGCGATCTCGTGCGCGCTGTTGACGACGACCCCTCGGGCAGCCGCGGCGACGGCCGCGTACGCCGCGCGCCGACGCGGCAGATTGCGCTCTCCATCCGACGGCTGCGGCAGGTCGTGCAGGGTGACGCTCACCGGTCGGCGTGCGGCGAGCGCGACGAACGCCCGGGCAGCGTCCTCCGGCGAGTCCGCCCAGAGCCGGTCGGTGAAGTGGACGTGCACCGGGGCTTCGGGAGGGGCCGCGTCGAGAAAGGCCGGCTCCACGGTCTGAACGGACGGATGCCCGGCGCGCACGGCAGCCGCCACCTCCCGTTCATAGACGGCGACGCCGTGCGTTCCGGGGTGGACGAGCAGCAGGGGCCGGACGCTCATGCCGCCCGCCAGATCGACAGCAGCGGCGCGAGACGCTCCACGGCCGCGGCCACGAACGCCGGGTGGGCGGCGTACCAGTCGAGGTGTGCGGCGCGCACCGCGGCATCGTCGACCGCCACGCCCTCCACGAGCCAGTGCTCGCGCGGCTCGACTGTGAGCGACCAGGCGTCGACGACCTCACGCCCGAGCGGCGCCTGCACCGCGTCGAGCAGGGGGCGACCGGGGTCGATCGGACCGCCGTCGAGACCGAGGGCGTCGAGCACCCGGGCGGCGAGCGGCAGCCACACCGCGTTGCCGGGGTGGTTGATCGTGCGCGCGTGATCCGCCGTCACGGTGTCGAAGAGGTCGGACACCCGCACGTCGGCGGTCACCTCGCGAGCCCGCAGGGTGTCGATCGACATCTGCCCGACGGCGCGCACCGCCTCCGGGGGCAGCGCGGCGGCCGAGGAGAGCCCGGCCGCCTTCGCCAGGGTCCGGACATCGTGATACGCGACGATCGGCGGGTCGCCCTCCACGCCGGGCACACGGATGGCCGCCTGGTACGGGTGCAGTCCCCCGAAGCGGACCGGAGGCACGGTCAGCATCCGCGCGTCGGAGACCGCCGCGATCTGTCGTGTGCCGAGCGGCAGGTCGCGGTAGTCATCGCGGATGGGCTGACTCACCACGATCTCGGCCGCTCCGACGAGCTCGTGCAGGCGCGCGGTGTCGGCCGCGTCCAGCTCGAACACCGGCGGGACTCGCACGAACCGACGCTCCGGCGCATCCATCACCAGGCGCAGCGACTCGGCCTGGCAGTTGCCGAGGACGACGCCGAAACGGTCGGGCAGGGGCGCGAGGCCGAAGAATTCGGAGTAATGGCGGCGCCGCGCTAGCACCGGCGACCCGTCCGGCGCAACGGCCGTGCCGAGTTCGTCTCGATGGCTCATGATTCGAACGTATACCTTCTGCATCTCTGCTCTTCCCCCCTCGCATCGCAGCGCCCTCGTGATCGTGCCACCCGCATCCACGGTGGTCCGTCACGCCCAGGAGAACCACATCCACACCGCACCCGACCCGATCCGCGTCGCCTCGATTCCCGCCGCCCACCCCTATGTCCGCTCCATCGCGCACCCGCAGCGGGTGCGCGTGCTGCCGGACCCTCCCGTTCCCGGCGCACCGGCGACGCAATGGTGGCCGCCGGTGGCGTTGACCCCGCAGTGGCTCGACGGCCACGCGGCGGACTACGACGTGCTGCACGTGCACTTCGGGCTGGAATCGCTGTCGCCGGATGCGCTCGGAGAAGCCCTGGCGACGGCGCGGCGACTCGGCCGGCCGATCGTCTACACGGTGCATGATCTGGACAACCCGCAGCTCGTCGACCAGGAGCCGTACCGGGCGCTGCTCGACGTGATCATCCCCGCCGCCGATCAGCTCGTCACCCTCACCGCGGCAGCCGCGGCCGAGATCGCGCAGCGCTGGCACCGCGAGAGCCGGGTGCTCACCCACCCCACCCTGCTCGAGAGCGATGCGACCATCGGACACCGGCAGGACGGGGGCATCCGGATCGGGATCGCCCTGCGTGATCTCCGCCCGAACATCGCCGCCGAGGAGGGCGTGGCTGTCGCCGCCCGCGCGGCGGAGCTGCTCGCCGATGCCGGGACCCCGGTGGAGTTCGACGTGCTGATGAGCGAGCGCGTCCGCGACGATCAGGCGGCGGCGCGCGTGATCGCTGCCGCCTCGGCTCACCCCTCCGTGCATGTCCGCAGGACCCCGCATCTGACCGATGCCGAGATCGAGTCGTGGCTCGGCGAGCTCGACCTGTTCCTCCTGCCCTACCGTCACGGCACGCACTCGGGCTGGGTGGAGCTCTGCCACGATCTCGGGGTGCCCGTCGCGGGAGCGGATGTCGGCCACATCGCGGCACAGCATCCGCACGACTTCCACATCATCGACCTCGACGAGCCGCACACCCTGTCCGACGCGGTGCAGCAGGTCCTCGCCGCCGCCCCCTCGTCGCGCTCCGACCTGGTGCGCGCACGACGGATCGACCGGCTCGCGCACCGCGACGCGGTCCGCGACGCGCATGTGCGGCTGTACACCGCAGCCCTGGCGGAGGTGCGCGCGTGACCGCCGCCGAGCGGTTGCGCATCCTCGTGGTGGCACCGGAGCGGCATGCCCTGCGCCAACCGCACGCCGGCGGTCTGGAGGCCGTGGTCTGGAATCGGGTCCGCTGGTTGCGCCGACGGGGTCATGACGTGCGGCTCTGCGCCGCGCACGGCTCGGACTTCCTCGGGCCGGACACCGAGCTGCACCTGCCGACACCCCGGTGGCAGCACCCGCGCGATGCCTCCGACACGCACTTCCCGGAGGGCCATCGACGGCACCTCTCCGCCGCGTTCGCCCGGGTGCGGGATCTGCTCGACGCTCCCGCGACACGCGTCGATGTCGTCGACAATCACAGCCTGCACGGCGATCCGATCCTGTGGAGCCGCGACATCGGGGTGCCGGTCGTCACGACGCTGCACACCCCGCCGCTGCCGGAGCTCGTGATCGCCTCGAAGGCCCTGCACGGAACGTCTCCGCACCGTTTCCTCGCGGTGAGCCAGTACACGGCCCGCGCCTGGTCGGCCGAGGGCGTCGATGCCTTCGTCTTCTCCAACGGCGTCGACACGACCCAGTGGAGGCGCGGCTCGGGCGGCGGCGGCTGGGTCTGGTCGGGGCGGATCGTCCCGGAGAAGGCGCCGCACCTGGCGATCCTCGCGGCCCGGCACGCCGGGGCATCCCTCCGGCTCGCCGGCCGCGTGGGTGATGCCGCCTACTTCGCCCGCGAGGTCGCACCGCTGCTCGGGGGCGACATCGAGTACCTCGGCGCCCTTCGGCAACCGGAGCTCGCCGAGGTCGTGGGAGCGGCATCGGTCGCCCTCGTGACTCCCGTGTGGTCGGAGCCGTTCGGGCTCGTGATGGCCGAGGCCCTGATGACGGGCACCCCTGTCGCGGCGTTCGACGCGGGCGGCACGAGCGAGGTGCTGGCCGGCATCCCCGGCACGGCGATCGTTCCCGCCGGTGATGTCGCGGCCCTGGCACGGGCGGCCACGGCCCTGGCCGCGCGCTCCGCCGACGCCGGGGCGCGCGACCGCGTGCGGGCGGCGACCGCTGCGCGCTACTCGCTCGCCCAGCGTCATCGCGAGATCGAGCGCGTCCTCGCGGTCTCGGCGTCCGGGTCGGCGGGCGCGAGCCGCGCCGTGGCCGAGGCGGTCGGCGCATGATCGGCTGGTACGTGCACCACCACGGGTGGGGGCATGTGACCCGGATGCAGGCGATCCGGCCGCACCTCGACGACGACGTGACCGTGTTCTCGAGCCTCCCGCGGCCCGACGCCCTCGACCCGCGGACGACCTGGGTGCGCCTGCCCGCCGACGCCGACCCCGTCGTGGGCCGCGACGGCATGCCGCGCGCGGCGGAGGAGGGGGGCGACGTCACGGCCGGAGGCGCGCTGCACTGGGCGCCCGTCGGACACCCGGGACACCAGGAGCGTCTCGCGACGATGGCGCAGTGGATCGCGCAGCACCCCGTCACGGCGTTCGTGGTCGATGTGAGCGTGGAGGTCACGGTGCTCGCGCGCCTGCTCGGCGTGCCGACGATCGTGTTCGCCCAACCCGGCGAGCGCACCGACGCGCCGCACCGGCTGGGCTACGACATCGCCGATCGCATCCTGGCACCATGGGCGAGCGACACGATCGAGGCGGCCGAGCTCGCGGGTCGTGACGCGCAGGTCCGCCGCGTGGGCGCGATCTCCCGCTACGACGGCCGGACCCGGGACACCGGGCCGGATCCGGACGCGCGACGCGTGCTGTTCCTCAGCCGCACGCTCGACGAGCGCCGTCTCGCCCGCAGCATCGCGCTGCTCGAGGCGGACGGCTGGGTCGTCGACACCGCCGGCGCGCGCGACGACGACCGGGTCGACGACGTGTGGCCGCTGCTGTGTCGCGCCACGGTGGTCGTGAGCGCGGCAGGGCAGAACGGTGTCGCGGACCTCGCGGCGGCCGACGCCCGCGCCGTCGTGATCGCCCAGGAGCGCCCGTTCGGCGAGCAGGAGGACACCGGTCGCGTGCTCGGCGCCCAGGGATTCGCGCAGACCGCCACCGCCGACGTGACCCCCGAGGAGCTGCGGAAGCTCGTGCGTCGTGCCGCGGCGTCCACCCCGCGCTGGGACGGATGGCGGGTGGCCGGCGCCGCCGCGCGCGCCGCGACCGCGATCGCCGAGGTCGCCTCATGATCCGCGTGGCCGTCATCACCCCGGCATCCGAGAACCGCCTGGCGCACCTGCATCGCCAGCGCCGGTTCCTCCGCGAGGTGCCGGCCGAGGGGGTGGAGGTCGTGCGCATCGAGGCGTGGCTCGACGAGGAGGCGCCGCCCTCCGTCGCGGCGATACCGGTCGTGCATGTGCCACCCGGGCGCTTCGGCATGCGCGTGGGGGCCGCCCGCAATGCGGCCGCGCGTCTCGCACTCGAGCACGACGTCGACCTGTTGCTGTTCCTCGACGTCGACTGCCTCCCCGGACCCCGACTGCTGGCGCGTTATGTCGACGCCGCGCGGCGGGCGCCGGATGATCTGCTGTGCGGACCGGTGACCTACCTCGAGAGCGTGCAGCGACCGTCGACGCTCGACGACCTCGAGGCGCTCACCCGACCGCACCCGGTGCGGCCGCACCCCGCGGACGGCACGGTGGTCGCGGCATCCGACACCGAGTTCGATCTGTTCTGGTCGCTCTCGTTCGCGGTGACCCCGGCCACCTGGCATCGGATCGGCGGCTTCGACGAGGCCTACGAGGGATACGGGGCGGAGGACACCGATCTCGGGCGCCGGGCGCGCGCGGCCGGCGTCGGCCTGCAGTGGGTCGGCGGTGCGCACTCGTATCACCAGTGGCATCCGGCCGGCTCTCCGCCCTGGCGTCATCTCGACGACATCCTGCGCAACGGCGCCCTCTTCGCCGAGCGGTGGGGCGAGTGGCCGATGGGCGGCTGGATCGACGCGTTCGTGGCGGGCGGCGCGGTGGAGGAGCATGCCGGCGGCTACCGGCGGGTGCCACCGGCGTAGACCGACGACCCGCTAGTTCAGGACCGGGGGGATCTCCGACCAGAGGACCCGATCCCCGACCGAGGGGGCGATCGGGATGCGCCCTCGGCCGTCCGGCTCCGGGATCGCGGCGAGCAGGGCGCGCGTGTACGGATGCTGCGGCTCGGCCCACACGCGATCCGTCGGCCCCGACTCGAGCACCCGCCCGCCGAACATCACGAAGGTGCGGTCGGCGATGCGGCGCACCACCGCGAGGTCGTGCGAGATGAACAGCATCCCGGCACCGGCCTCGGCGACGAGATCACGCATGAGACCCGCCACGCTGGTCTGCGTCGAGGCGTCGAGGGCCGAGATCGGTTCGTCCGCGACGAGGAGCGAGGGCCGGGCGGCGAGCGCCCGGGCGATCGCGATGCGCTGCTTCTGTCCGCCGGAGAACTGGTGCGGGAACCGGGTCTTCACCTGCGCGGGCAGCCCGACGCGCTCGAGCCACTCCTCGACGGTCGACCCGGCGGCGCCCCGGGCGCGCGCGGTCGCGATGCCGTCGGCGATCTGGTCGCCCACGCGGCGCCGCGGATTGAGCGAGGTCGACGGATCCTGGAACACCATCTGGATGCCGGTGAGCGCGATGGAGCGACGACGGATGCCGAGGGGCGACACGGGTGCATCGCGGAACAGGACCGTGCCCCCGGCGGTCTTCTCGATGCCGACGACGGCGCGCGCCAGGCTGGACTTGCCGCTGCCCGACTCGCCGACGAGCGCGACGGTCTCGCCCGGGGCGACGCGGAGCGACACCCCGTCCACGGCCACGACCGGTGGACTGCCCGGGTAGCGCACCACGATGTCCTGCGCGTCGAGGACGGCGACCTCACTCATGGGAGCCTCCTCGATCGTCGGCGGGGAACTCGGGGTCCACGGCATCCGCCGCCTCCTCCAGGCGTGAGCCGGGGAGAGCCGCGAGCAGCGTGCGGGTGTACTCGTGCTGCGGCGACCGGAACAGGGTGGCGCGGTCGGCCCGCTCCACGATCTTCCCGTCCTTCATCACGGCGACCTCGTCGGCGATCGCGCTCATCACGCCGAGATCGTGGGTCACGAGCAGCACCGCGAGGTTCCGCTCGATCGCGAGATCGCGCAGCAGCTGCAGGATGCCGGCCTGCACGGTGACGTCGAGCGCGGTGGTCGGCTCGTCGGCGAGGAGCACCTCGGGGTCGCAGGCCAGGGCGCACGCGATCGCGATGCGCTGACGCTGACCGCCGGAGAACTGGTGCGGGTAGCGCCGCAGCGCCTCGGCGGGGTTCGGCACCTGCACGGTGGTGAGCAGCTCGACCGCGCGTTCCCTGGCGGCGGCGCCCGTGAGGCCGAGGTGCACGCGCATGTGGTCCGTGAGCTGGCGGCCGACGGGAAGCTGCGGGTGCAGCGACGCCGACGGGTCCTGGAAGATCATCGCGATCCGCTTCCCGCGGACGCGGTTGAGCGCGCGTCGGCCGAGGCCGAGGAGCTCCTCCCCCGCGAGCGAGATCGATCCGCCCGTGCGGGCCTGCCGCGGCAGGAGTCCGAGCACGGCCAGCGAGGTCAGCGTCTTGCCGGATCCGGATTCCCCGGCCAGGCCGTGGATGCGCCCGGCCTGGAGGTCGAGCGAGACACCGGTCACGAGGGGACGGCCGATGTCGATCGTCAGGTCGCGGATGCTCAGGGTCGGGGCTCCGGCCGTCGTGCGCGAGGTGGCGCTCATGCGGGCACCCCCGTCGCGGACGCCTGGTGGTCGGCCTGCTTGTCGTGGGCCATCTCGGCCGTCGGGTCGAGCACGTCGCGCATCGCGTCACCCAGGAAGTTGAACGCCAGCACGACCGTGAGGATCGCGAGTCCGGGGAAGACGCCGAGCCACCACGCGTCGAAGTTCTGCATCGCCCCGGAGATCATCGATCCCCATTCGGCGGTCGGCGGCTGGGCCCCGAGGCCGAGGAAGGAGAGTCCGGACAGGAGCAGGATGGCGGCACCGATGTCGAGCGTCGCGAGCACGAGCACGGGACCGGCGATGTTCGGGAGGATGTCGACGAACAGCGTGCGCGCCGGCGAGTGCCCGAGCAGCCGCCCGGCGATCACGTAGTTCTGCCCGCGCAGGCTGAGCACGATGCTGCGCGTCACGCGCGAGTACTGCGGCCACGACACGACGATCGCGGCGATCACGGCGTTGAACAGCGAGGGGCCGAGGGAGGCGGCCACGACCATCGCGAGGATCACGGTCGGGAACGCCATGAAGAGGTCGGTGATGCGCATGAGCGTCTCGTCGAGCCAGCCGCCGAAGTATCCGGCGAGGGCGCCGACCACGGTGCCGATGATCAGCGCGGCGATCACGAGCATGAGCGCGAGCGGGAGGCTCACGGTCGCGCCGGTCATCAGCCGCGAGAAGATGTCGCGCCCGTTGCCGTCGGTGCCCAGCAGCGTGTCGATGCCGGGCGGTTGCAGGCGGGGCAGCACCTGCGCGTTGGGGCCGAAGGGCACCCACCACTGCGCCGTGAAAGCGACGAGGATCCAGGCGCCGGCGATCACGGTGCCGATGATGCCGAGGGGGGTGCGCCAGGCGCGGGGCCAGCGGAACCGGAAGCGCCCGGCGGGGGATGCGGCGGCGATGCGGCTCATGCGATCCTCACTCTCGGGTCGAGGACGCCGTAGAGCAGATCGACGACGAAGTTGATGAGGAGATAGATGAGCCCGACCACGAGCCCGACGCCCATGATGCCGGGGAGGTCGAGGTTGGCGGCCGAGTTGTAGGCGTAGGTTCCCAGTCCGGGCCAGGCGAACACCGACTCGACCAGCACGGTGCCCGAGAGCAGGGCCCCGAAGGCCACGCCGACGACCGTGAGGATCGGCAGCGAGGCGCCGCGCAGCACGTAGTCGAGGATCACACGCATCGCCGGGAGACCCTTGGCGCGCGCCGCCCGCACGTAGTCGCTGTCGAGCACCTCGAGCACGGAGGTGCGGGTGAAGCGTGTGAGCAGGCCGATGGTCACGAGTGAGAGCACCATCACCGGCAGGGCGAGGTGGGCGAGGGCGTCGAGGAAGCCGACGCTGTCGCCGTCGAGCAGGTAGTCGACCGTGTACAGGCCCGTCACGCGCGGGGGCGGAGTGATCGCGGGGGAGATACGGCCCGACCCGGGGGCGATGCGCAGTTCGAGGAAGAAGACGTAGAAGCTGACCAGGGCGAGCCAGAACGTCGGGACGCTCAGCCCCACGAGCGTCACGACACGGATCACCTGGTCCGTGACGAGTCCGCGGCGATAGGCGGCGAGCGTGCCGAGCACGATGCTGACGACGAGGCTGAGGATGATCGCACCGATCGCGATCTCGATCGTCGCCGGCACCGCGGTGGCGAGGTCGCTGGTGACCGCGCGACCGGTCACCAGCGACGTGCCGAGGTCCCCGCGCAGCAGGTTCCCCATATAGATGAAGTACTGCACGAACAGCGGCTGATCGAGACCCTGCTCACGGATGAAGGCCGCCCGCGTCTCCGGGTTCTGCGACGCGCCCTCACCGAGCGCGGCCGAGACCGGGTCTCCCGGCACCAGGTTGGTGAGCAGGAACGTGACGATCGTCACGCCCACCAGCAGGAGCAGGGAGGTGCCGGCCCGCCGCAGCAGGTATCCGATCAGCGGAGACCGGCGCCGTTGCGCCTGCCTCCGCACCGCCACAGTCGTCATGAGAGGAGTGCCCCGCTCAGCCGGCCGGGGCGATCTCGGCGATGTCCATCTCCCACACCGAGTTGTACACGGCGCCGGAGACGGCATCCGCGGTCGCGATGTTGCGGCCGGGGACGATCAGCGGGACGAACGGGCCCTTCTCCTGCATCGCCTCGGCGAAGGCGGTGAAGGCGGACGTGCGAGCGGCCGAATCGGTACCAGCGGCGGCGTCGGCCGCGATGGCGGCGATCGCCGGGTCGGCGTCGGCTTCCCAACCGGCGCGGAGGCCGACCTTGAGTCCGGGGCCGAAGGGAAGGAAGTTCGCCGAGTCCGCGTAGTCCGGACCCCAGAACCAGAGACCGAAGCCCTCGGTGCCGGCGACGTAGGCGTCGAGCTCGGTGGCGAACGGCGCCGGGGCGAGTTCGACCGCGATGCCGGCATCCTCGAGCTGCGCCTGCACGCGCTCGGCGAGCGGGGTGAACTCCACGCCGCCGACCGGGTAGTCGTTGGGGAACTGCAGCTTCAGGGTCTGACCCGTGTAGCCGGCCTCCGCGAGCGCGGCCTTCGACCGGTCGAGGTCCTGCTCCACACCCGTGTCGAGCGCGCCCTCGAATCCGGGCGGGATGACGCCGGTGGCCTGCTCGGCGCCGGCGCCGGCGAGCTCCAGCAGGGAGTCGTAGTCGAGGGCGTAGCGGATCGCCTCGGCGATCTTCACGTTCGCGAGCTCGCCCGCGACGGCCTCCGACTGGTTGAGCAGCAGGAAGATGGTCTGGCCGGAGGGGACCGACTCGACCTGGAGTCCGTCGCCGAGACCCGCGACCTGGTCGCCGTTGAGGTCCATCGCGACCATCGAGTCGCCGCCCTTGAGGTTCGCGAGCTGCGTGGCACTCTCGGAGACGTTGCGCACGACGACGCGCGAGTAGGCCGACTCCTCGTCGCCGTCGTACTCCTCGTTGCCGGTGAGCACGACCTGCGAGCTGAGGTCCAGCGTGTCGAGGACGAAGGGACCGGAGCCGGCGGATTCGCCGTCGAGGAACGCCTGCGCCGAGTCGGTGCCGTCGGTCGCGCCGCCGTTCTCGATCACGACGTCGGAGTTGACGATGCCCAGCGCCGGGTTGGCGAGGATCGCGGGCAGCTGCAGCAGCGGGGTCTCGGAGACGATCGAGATCGTCTTGTCGTCGACCTCGGTGATGGTGAGGCCGCCGAGCAGGAAGTTCGGCTTCGCGTCGACCATGCCCTGGATGCGCTGGAGGGTGAAGACGACGTCCTTCGCCTCGATCGGCGTGCCGTCGGAGAAGACGCGGTCGCCCTCGAGCGTGAAGGTGAACTCGGTCGCCTCCTCGTTCTGCTCCCAGGAAGCGAGACCGGGCACCGGGGTCGAGACGTCGGAGCCCTCGAAGTCGACGAGGGTCTCGTACAGAGCCTTCGCGATCATGTTGCCGGTCGGGTCGTAGGTGTGACCAGGGTCGGCGGTCTCGATCGAGAAGGCGGTGTCGATGACCAGCGAATCCGAACCGGAGGCCTGGTCGCCGTTGTTCGCGGAGTTTCCTCCCGAGCAACCGGCGAGCGCGAGGAGCGCGACCGCTCCGAACGCGATGGCTGACGTGCTGCGGCGTGACGACATGAGGGCCTCCAAGGGCGAGGAGTACATTCGGGTGTGGTCGGCTCCGAGGTGGACGACCGGTGATCAGATTCGCATCATATGCGACGATGTGTCCAGCAAGGATGCAGATCATCGACAGGGTCTGTCCAGATCACCGGACGTGGGGAGCAATATGTCCAGCAAGGACGCCGAAGGTCTGAAGCATTCTGGACGAAGTGCCACTCCTTTGGATGAGACGGCATACAGAATCCTCGAAGTGCTGCGCGATAACGGTCGCGTCTCGATCGCCGCCCTCGCGGACAAGGTCGGGATCTCCCGCGCGAACGCCTACACGCGGGTCGAATCGCTCGTGCACGACGGCGTGATCACGGGCTTCAGCGCCCGCGTGGATCAGGGCAAGGCCGGGCTCTCGATCGGCGCTCTCGTGTTCGTCACGGTGCTGCCCCAGGCCTGGGCGTCGTTCCGCGACCGGGTGCTCGAGATGCCCGACGTCGAATGGTGTGCGATCACGACCGGCGAGCACGACGCGATGCTGCTCATCCGCGCCGTCGACGTCAGCGGCGTGCACGAGTTCTCCACGGGGGTGATCGCGCAGCTGCCCGAGGTGCGCACGGTGGTCAGCGTGGTCGTGCTCGACGAGGTGATCCGTCGCCCGTACCTGCTGCCGGGCGATCTGCCGGAGCGCACGGGCGAGACAGCTCCGCTCGGCATGACCCGGTGGACGCCGGCGTCGCCCGGGCGCGACAGCCTGCCCCCGCGCTGAGCGCAGGCGTCGTGCGCCGGCTCAGCGGGCGGAGAGTTCCTCGCACACGCTGAGCTGCGGCAGTCCGTGCATCTCGTAGTGCTCGACGAGACGGAGGCGCCCGTCCTCCGTGAGCTCGATCTCGCTCTCGCCGTCTCCCGTGACGACCGTGCCGTCGGCGACGAGCACGTGCACGAACGACACCCAGATCGTGTCACCGGTGCGCGTGCCGACGAACTTACCGAAGGTCACCGTGTCGCCCTCGTATCCGCCCCAGATCGCGCCGTCGCGTTCGAAGTACTCGAACACGCTCGGGGCGTCGGGGTCGACCGCCGACGTGGTCGACGAGACCATCCCGAATCGGCGGCCGTCGAGGGAGGGAAGCGTCGCAGTGGCAGTCACCCCTCGATTATGGGGGATGCCGGGGCCGGGGTCGGCGGCGGCGCCCGGTAGCGTGAGCGCATGGAGTGGATCTCGGACCCGAGCGTCGGCGATTGGCTGCGCGCACGACTCGACGGCGACATGGCGACGATGCACGGCGTGGTGCCCCGGGGCTACCCCGCCTACGCCCGGGTGTTCCACCCGGCGAGCGTGCGCTCGCTGCCGGACCGGCCGGTCCCCTCCCCCGCCGAGTGGGAGACGCTGCCGGTCGACGAGCAGCAGCGCCTCCTCGCCCTGTTCGTCGACGCGCCCGCGACCTGGGCGCAGGCCGCAGCCGCCTTCGGCACCGCGATGCACGCCCTCGCGCAGTGGCAGCATCTGGTCCGCACGCCCGTCGACGGAGACTGGCACACCCGCATCGCTCCCGACGGCCGGGAGTTCGAGGCGCCGTCCGAGGGTGAGCTCGATCCGGTCCAGCTGGCGGTGCTCGCCACGCATCTGGTGGCCCACACGACCACGCCGGATGCCGGAGTCGCGGCGCTCTGGGAAGGGCGGGGCGGTCTCCTCGGCTTCGTCGGACACACGCCGTCGCGCTCGTTCCTCGCCGTCGATGACGACCCGCATCACCGGGCGATGCTCGACCGCAGCACGCACGATCCGTTCAACAACGTCTTCCGCAAGCCGACCTGGCAGGAGGGCATCCTCTCCCGCGAGATCTCCGAGGGGCCGCGCCTCTCGCTCCCGCAGCGGGATCACGTGCTGTTCTCGGCGCCGCCCCGCGCCTTCGCGGACGAATCGTGGATCCTGGGCGCCCCCTGGCGCGACCGCGTCGCCGAGGGCTGGGGCTTCGAGCCCTCGGCCCAGTCCCCCAGCATCCTCTGGCCCGACGACCGCGCATGGGTCGTGGTGAGCGAGGTCGACCACGACTCGACGATCGTCGCGGGGTCCCCGGAGCTGATCCGGGCGATCTGCGCCGATGCACGCGTGGAGGCGCTGCCGATCCGCGAGGGCGCCGACCTCGGGTGGGACGCCGACGAGGTCAACCGATGACCGCGCCCCAGCATCCGATCACCTTCGACGCCGCCCCGCTCACCGGCCCGGTCGACCCCGCCGCCGTGCGGGAGTTCGCCGCCGAGGTGCGCGCGCGGCGGTCCTCGGGCTCCGCCGTCGGCATGATCATCGGCATCGTGGTCGCGGTGGTCGCCGCCGTGATCGTCATCCCGACCTTCGCCTCCGTGCTGATCGGCTTCGCGACGCTCGGGCGCGTGCCCGGCGCCTCGCTGGTCCCCCTCGTGCTGATCATCCTGGGCGTGGGTGCCGCCGTCGTGATCGCCTGGATGGCGTGGCGTCGCACGCGCGAGACCCGCTACCGCCTGCACCGCTTCGCGCAGACGAACGGCATGGTCTACGAGCCGCGCGTCGATGCGCCCGCCCTTCCCGGCATGATCTTCGGTCTGGGCACCTCGCGCGCCTCGACGGATGTGCTGCGCGGCTACAGTCCGCGTTTCGTCGAGTTCGGCAACTACCAGTACACGGTGCGCGCGGGGAAGAGCTCCACGACGTACCGCTGGGGGTATGTCGCGGTGAAGCTCGACGTCCCGCTGCCCAACATCGTGCTCGACGCGACCGGCAACAACGGCTTCCGGTCGAACCTGCCCGCCTCGTTCCACAAGGAGCAGCGGCTGTCGCTCGAGGGCGATTTCGACCAGCACTTCACGCTCTACTGCCCGGAGGGCTACGAGCAGGACGCCCTCTACCTGTTCACCCCCGACATCATGGCGCGGTTCATCGACAACGCCGCCCAGCTCGACGTCGAGATCGTCGACGACTGGATGTTCCTGTACACCAAGCGCCGCGTGTCGACCCTCGACCCTGCGTCGTGGGCGTGGCTCTTCGGTGCGGTGGGCGCCCTGATGACGAAGTTCGATCAGTGGGCGCGGTGGCGCGACGACCGGCTGCGCGCCGAGCACGCCGCCGTGACCGCGTCGGCTCCGGGGTCGATGACGCCGCTGCCGTTCGCCCCGCCCGCCGGACTGCTCACTCCCCCACCGGGCGTCGCGAAGCAGGGACGCCGCCTCAAGCGCAGCGGAACCTGGGTGCCGATCGTCTTCCTGATCGGGTTCGGCCTGTTCTGGCTCTGGAGCCGGTTCTCCTAGACGCGCAGGAGGGTAATGGGGGTGGGTGTCGCTTGGGGACCGACAACCACCCCATCCCCCCTCGGGATCAGAGGAAGGTCTGATTCTTCCTCTGCATGACGGCTGAGCCGTCGCGCTCGCGGTCAGCTGGGGACTGACGCAGCAGAGCGTTGCTGAAAGAGTATGCCGGGCGACGTTGCATGTCGTTGCGTCCATGCGCGCGCATGCGGTCGGAAGCTTCTTTACCCCGAGTGACGACGCCGGCGCCACCGGCTCCTGCATGCAAGAGAATGGAAGACGATGTCCGAACACGAAGATCACACCACCTGGCGGGCCGAGCGCCGCGCCTCCGTCACGTCGGCGACCGGAAACCTCGCGCTGGTCGAGACCCGCTGGACGGGCGCGCGCCCCGACCTCGACGCCGAACAGCGCGCCGCTGCCGACACCGTGGTCGTGACGCCGATCCAGCGCACGGACATCGAGACCGGCGCGATCGAGCACGGGCTGCGCCGCTGGGACGCCGATGCCCCCGCCATCCGCTCCTTCGACCGCATCGACACGTACGAGTACGACCCGGCCTGGGTGCTCGAGGGGCACTTCACCCCGGTCGCCGGCGATCGCCGGGTGTCGTTCGAGCACATCCGCGACAACGGCGGCACGCGCGACCTCGTGGTGCCGGGCGACATCCGCATCGAGCTCGACGGTCGCGAATACACGCTCGCGGCCTTCGACGACGGCGGCACCCTGCTGCTCGTGTTCGGCGACGAGACGAACGGCTCCGAGACCTACGGGTCCGGGCGCTTCCTGTTCGTCGAGCTGCGCGACGACGAAGGCACCGTGGTCCTCGACTTCAACCGGGCCTTCGTGCCGCCGTGCGGGTTCAGCGCCCAGTACAACTGCCCGCTGCCGCCGGCATCCAACCGCTTCCCCCTGCCGATCCGAGCGGGCGAGAAGAACGTCGTCTTCCACGACGGCTTCGACATCTACGCGGCGTGACGCCGCACACTCTCACCCTGGAGTACTCATGAGAAGAACCCGCATCCTGGGCGCCATCGGCGCCGTCGCCACGCTCGCCCTCGTGGCCGGCTGCGCGTCGGGGGCGACCGACGACGCCGCGAGTGAAGACGCCACGATCTTCATCGGGTCGCTGTACGAGCCCACCAACCTCAGCAACACCCAGGGCGGCGGCCAGGGCGTCACCGAGGCGCTGACCGGCAACGTCTACGAGGGCCTGTACCGGCTGACGGACGACGGCGAGGTCGAGCCGCTGCTCGCGGAGGACGCCCAGGTGTCGGACGACGGCCTCACGTACACGATCACGCTGCGCGACGATGTGACCTTCCACTCCGGCGACCCGCTCACCTCCGCCGACGTGAAGTCGAGCGTCGAAGCCGTCACCGCCGAGGACTCCGTCTCCGCGCGCAAGTCGAGCTTCGCGACGATCGCCGACATCGCCACCCCCGACGACCAGACGGTCGTCTTCACGCTGTCGCAGCGCTCGATCTCGTTCCTCTACAACCTCAGCTACGTCTGGATCGTCAACGATGAGGCCGGCGACATCACCTCGACGGAGGACGGCACGGGCCCGTACACGCTCGACGAGTGGAAGAAGGGCTCGACCCTGACCCTCAGCCGCTGGGACGACTACTGGGGCGAGCCCGCCACGAACGGTGAGGTCGTCTACACGTACTTCACCGACGCGACGGCCGAGAACAACGCGCTCCTCACGGGGGAGATCGATGTGATCACCAGCGTGCAGAGCCCCGACTCGCTCCCCCAGTTCGACAATGACGACTACGTGATCAGCGAGGGCACCTCGACCACGAAGGAGCTGCTCGCGTTCAACGACCGCGTCGCTCCCTTCGACGACGCGCTCGTGCGCAAGGCGATCTACTCCGCGATCGACAGGGAGAAGCTCCTCGAGTCGATCTGGGGCGACTACGGCACGCTCATCGGCTCGATGGTGCCGCCCACCGACCCCTGGTACGAAGACCTCACCGGGGTGAACCCCTACGACGTCGAGCTGTCGAAGGACCTGCTCGCGCAGGCCGGCTACGCGGACGGGTTCACCTTCACGCTCGACACCCCGAGCTACGACCCGCACCCCGCGGTGGCGGAGTTCCTGCAGTCGCAGCTCGCCGAGGTCGGCATCACGGTCGAGATCAACACGATCAGCGCCGACGAGTGGTACACGAAGGTCTTCAAGGAGCAGGACTTCGAGGCCACGCTCCA
Source organism: Microbacterium sp. TW_SC_2 (assembly GCF_055361165.1). Classification (NCBI taxonomy): domain Bacteria; kingdom Bacillati; phylum Actinomycetota; class Actinomycetes; order Micrococcales; family Microbacteriaceae; genus Microbacterium; species Microbacterium sp. TW_SC_2. The sequence continues at coordinate 3,257,078 of NZ_CM143952.1, forward strand.
GGAGCACGTGAACGACCGCGACGTGGTCTGGTACGGCAACCCCGACTTCTACTGGGGCTACGACGACGCCCAGGTCCAGCAGTGGGTCGCCGAGGCCGAGCAGGCCGCCACGACCGACGAGCAGACGGCGCTGCTGAAGCAGGTCAACGAGAAGATCGCCGAGGATGCCGCGAGCGTATGGTTGTACCTGTACCCGCAGCTCGTGGTCGCCTCCAGCGACCTCAGCGGATACCCGGTCAACGGCCTGAACTCCCAGTTCTTCGCCTACGACATCGTCAAGTCCTGACGCGCGAGGGGGATGCCGCGCGTCGGCATCCCCCTTCCTCATCCTGAGAAGCCATGCTCGCCTATCTGCTTCGCCGCCTCGCGTTCCTCGTGGTGTCGCTCGTCGTCGCGATGATCGCGATCTTCGTGCTGCTGCGTCTGCTGCCCGGCGACCCGGCGAACGCGCTGCTCTCGGTGAACGCCACCCCCGAGCAGATCGCCGCAGCCCGCGCGCAGGTCGGTTCCGATCAGCCCCTGCTGCAGCAGTTCGCGACGTGGGCGGGGCAGCTGCTCCGCTTCGATCTCGGCGAGTCCTTCCTGAGCTCGCGCCCCGTCGGCCCCGACATCGCCGCGCGTCTCGCCGTGACGCTCCCCCTCACGCTCCTCGCCTTCGGCCTCGCCCTGCTCGTCTCGCTCGTGATCGGCATCACCGCCGCCGTGAAGGCCGACCGCTGGTACGGCATCGTGCTCTCCGGCTTCGCCCAGCTCGGCGTGGCCGTGCCCGTGTTCTGGGTCGGTGTGGTGCTGGTCTGGGTGTTCGCGCTCGGACTCGGGGTGCTGCCCTCCGGCGGCTTCCCCCGCGACGACTGGGAGGATCCGGCCGATGCGCTGCGCTCGCTCGCCCTGCCGGTGATCACGATCGTGATCGTCATGAGCGCCTCCCTCAGCCGCTACGTCCGCTCGGCCACGCTCGACGTGATCGGCAGCGACTATCTGCGCACCGCCCGCGCGGGTGGATCGAGCATGCCGGAGGCGCTTCTGCGTCACGGGGTGCGCAACGGCGCCGTCCCCGTCGTCGCGATCCTCGGCATCGAGCTGTCCACCACGCTCCTCGGCGCCGTCGTCGTCGAGAGCGTCTTCACGCTCCCAGGGCTGGGCAGTCTGCTGCTGTCGGCCATCGAGCAGCACGACTTCCAGGTCATCCAGGGCGTCCTCGTCGTCAGCACGCTGTTCGTGCTGCTCGTCGGGTTCGCCGCCGACATCGTGCAGCGCCTGGTCGATCCGCGCCTGCGCACGAGTGTCTCGGGGAACCGATGAGCCGCGTCGCCGAACAGCTGATCACCGCCTCCGTGCCCGTGCGCCGACGCCCGAAGGCGACCCTGCTGATCGGGATCGTGCTCACGGGTGTCATCGTGCTGATCGCGGCGGTGTCGCTGTTCTGGCTCCCGTATCCGCTCGCCGACACCAGCGGCAGCCGCCTCGAGGGCCCGAGCGCGCTGCATCTGCTGGGCACCGACCGGCTCGGCCGCGATCTCTTCTCGCAGCTGATGTGGGGCGCGCGGATCGCGCTCATCGTCGGCACCTGCGCGGTGGCGATCGCCGCCGTCCTGGGCACGATCGTCGGTCTCCTCGCCGCCTTCGCCCGACCGTGGATCGACGACACGCTCTCGGCCGGGCTCGACGTCGTGATCGCCTTCCCGGTGCTGCTGCTGGCCATGCTCGTCGTCGCCGTCCAGGGGGCATCCCTGTGGTCGGCCGTGCTCGCGATCGGACTCGCGATGTCGGCCGTCGTGGCCCGCCTCACCCGCATCCTCGCGCGCCGGGTGCTGCAGGAGCAGTTCATCACCGCCGCGCGCACGAGCGGCACGAGCGTGCTCGGCATCGTCTTCCAGCACGTTCTGCCGAACATCGCACCCACGCTCGCGGTGAGCCTCGCGCTGCAGTTCGGGGCCGCGGTCCTCGCCGAGGCGAGCCTGTCGTACCTCGGCCTGGGCGCGCCGCCGCCCAACGCCTCGTGGGGTCGGATGCTGCAGGAGGCGCAGGGCACCGTGCTCACCGCTCCGGTCGGGGCGATCGCTCCCGGCATCGCGATCATCGCGCTCGTGCTCGGTGTGAACTTCCTCGCCGACGGTCTGCGCGACCTTGCCGACCCGACCCGTCGGAGGAGCCGATGAGCATCCTCGACGTCTCCGGTCTCACCGTGCGCGCGGCATCCGGCGCGCTCGTGCGCGACATCTCCTTCTCGCTCGCGCCGGGCGCGCGCCTGGGCCTGATCGGCGAGTCCGGATCGGGCAAGTCGCTGACCACGCTCGCCGTGGCCGGGCTGCTGCCCGACGCGCTTCGGGCATCCGGATCGGTGCGGCTCGACGGCCACGAGGTCGTCGGAGCGCGGGATGCCGACCTCCGCCCGCTGCGCGGACCCGTCGCGCAGATCGTGTTCCAGGAGCCGCTCACCGCGCTCGACCCGCTGATGAGAGTGGAGCGCCAGATCGCCGAACCGCTGCGCCGGCACCTCGGGCTGCGCGGTGCGGAGCTGCAGGCGGCCGTCGCCGCCGCGCTCGACGAGGTCGCGCTGTCGGATCCGCGCATCGCGCGCGCCTACCCGCACGAGCTCTCGGGCGGTCAGCGCCAGCGCGTGGCGATCGCCATCGCCCTCGCGGCGCGCCCGAAGCTCCTCATCGCGGACGAGCCGACCACCGCGCTCGATGTCACCGTGCAGGACGGGGTGCTCAGCCTGCTCGAACGTCTCGTCGACGAACGCGGCATGGCCCTGCTGTTCATCAGCCACGACCTGGCGGTCGTCTCGCGCATGGTCGAACGCATCGTCGTGCTGCGCGACGGGCTCGTGGTGGAGGAGGGATCGGTCGCCCAGGTGCTGCAGGAACCGGTGCAGCCGTACACGCGGATGCTGGTCGACAGCGCTCGCGCGCTCGACGCGTTCCTCGATCGCGGGGAGGTCGGCGCATGAGTCTCCTGGAGCTGCGCGGGGCCGGCTTCGCGTACGGATCCCGTCGCGTGCTCGACGATGTGTCGCTGCGCATCGACGAGGGCGACTCGCTGGGCCTCGTCGGTGAGTCGGGGGCCGGCAAGTCCACGATCCTGCAGCTCTTGCTCGGGCTCGCCGCCCCGCGCGACGGAGAGATGCTGTTCGAGGGCGAGCCCCTGAACTCCCGATCCCTGAGCCGGTCGACGCGTCGCGCACAGATGCGTCGGTTCCGCGCGAGCGTGCAGCCGGTGTTCCAGGATCCGTACTCCTCGCTCGACCCGCGTCAGCGCATCGACCGCATCATCGGCGAGCCGCTCCGGTCGCTGGGTCTTGCCTCCGGAGCCGACGCCCAGCGGCGCATCGCCGAAGCGCTCGAATCCGTCGGCCTTCCCGCCGACACCGCCCGCCGCTACCCGCACGAGTTCTCGGGCGGACAGCGTCAGCGCATCGCGATCGCCCGGGCCGTCGTCTCCCGGCCCCGCGTGCTGCTCGCCGACGAGCCCGTCAGCGCGCTCGACGTCACCACGCGGGTGCAGGTGCTCGAACTGCTCGATCGGCTGCGCCGGGAGAACGGCCTGTCGCTCGTGATGGTGTCGCACGATCTGACCGCGATCGCCTCGGCCTGTGACCGGACCGTCGTGCTGCAGCACGGACGCGTCGTCGAGCAGGGTGCGACCTCCGCCGTGCTGCACGCCCCGCAGGATCCGTACACGCGGGCGCTCGTCGACGCGGTTCCGCGGCTCCCCCGCTGAGGCTCGGGCGGCGTCAGGATTCGCTGTCGCGCCGTCTCGGCACTCAGCTCGCGGACGGCGCCAACCCGAAGGAGGCGAGCTCCGCGTCGTTCAGCATCCGCGACCGGATCAGGAACCGCATCCCGGTCGGGCCCTCGACGCTGAAACCCGCTCCCCGACCGGGCACCACGTCGACCGTGAGGTGCGTGTACTTCCAGTACTCGAACTGCGATTCCGACATGTACATCTCGACCGGCTGCTCGAGTCCGACGTCGAGCGCGCCGAGCAGCACGTCACCCGGGCCCGTGAGGAACATCCCGACCGGGTAGCACATGGGTGAGGAGCCGTCGCAGCATCCGCCGGACTGATGGAACATCAGCGGGCCGTGCTGCGCGGTGAGGTCGCGCACGAGGGATGCCGCGGCATCCGTCACGTCCACCCGCTGGTAGCGGCCGATGCTGACCATGACCCTGCCCTTCCTTCGTCTCGCTTCGCTCGCTCAGGAGCCGGGGGATGCGGGCGGACGCTGAGGGAGCAGCGCCCGCCCGGAGGATCGAACTCAGAAGAAGCCCATCGGCCCTTCCGCGTACGAGACGAGGAGGTTCTTCGTCTGCTGGTAGTGGTCGAGCATCATCTTGTGGTTCTCGCGCCCGACGCCCGACTGCTTGTATCCGCCGAACGCGGCGTGCGCCGGGTACTGGTGGTACGTGTTGGTCCACACGCGACCCGCCTCGATCGCCCGGCCCGCGCGGTAGGCGGTGTCGCCGCTGCGGCTCCACACCCCGGCCCCGAGTCCGTAGAGCGTGTCGTTGGCGATCGAGATCGCATCATCGAAGCCGTCGAACGACGTGACCGAGAGCACCGGGCCGAAGATCTCCTCCTGGAAGATGCGCATGTCGTTCGTGCCCTCGAACACGGTCGGAGCGACGTAGTACCCGTCGCTGAGGTCGCCGCCCAGGTCGACCCGCTCGCCGCCGGTGAGCAGTCGCGCCCCGCCCTGCTTGCCGATGTCGATGTAGCTGAGGATCTTCTCGAGCTGATCGTTCGACGACTGCGCGCCGATCATCGTCGCCGGGTCGAGCGGGTTTCCCTGCACGACCTTCTTCACGCGCTCGAGGCCGTCGGCGAGGAAGCCGTCGTAGATCGATCGTTGGATCAGTGCACGGGAGGGGCAGGTGCAGACCTCGCCCTGGTTCAGCGCGAACATCGTGAAGCCTTCGAGCGCCTTGTCGTAGAACGGGTCGGCGGTGTCGCGGGCGACGTCCTCGAAGAACACGTTCGGGCTCTTGCCTCCGAGCTCGAGCGTCACCGGGATGAGGTTCTGCGAGGCGTACTGCATGATCAGACGCCCGGTCGTGGTCTCGCCGGTGAACGCGATCTTGCGGATGCGCTTGTGCTGCGCGAGCGGTGCGCCCGCCTCGATGCCGAAGCCGTTGACGATGTTCACGACGCCGGCCGGGAGCAGGTCGCCGATGATGTCGAACAGGAACAGCAGGGATGCCGGGGTCTGCTCGGCCGGCTTGATGACGACGCAGTTGCCCGCGGCGAGCGCCGGGGCGAGCTTCCACACGGCCATCAGGATCGGGAAGTTCCACGGGATGATCTGACCGACCACGCCCAGCGGCTCGTGGAAGTGGTACGCGACGGTGTTCTCGTCGAGCTGGCTGATGCCGCCCTCCTGCGCCCGGAGCACTCCGGCGAAGTAGCGGAAGTGGTCGATCGCGAGGGGGATGTCGGCGGCGAGCGTCTCGCGCACCGGCTTGCCGTTCTCCCACGTCTCCGCGACCGCGATCTCCTCGAGGTGCTGCTCGATGCGATCGGCGATCCGGTTGAGGACGACCGAGCGCTCGGCCGGGCTGGTCTTGCCCCAGCTCGCGAAGGCCTTCCAGGCGACCTCGACCGCGCGGTCGATGTCCTCGCTCGTGCCGCGGCCGACCTCTGTGAACGTCTTGCCGTTGACGGGGCTCACGTTCTCGAAGTACTGACCTTTGACGGGATCGACGAACTCGCCGCCGATGTAGTGGCCGTACCGGGCCCGGTAGTTCGCGAGGGCGCCCGGCTGACCCGGGGCCGCGTAGGCAGTGGACACGTCTTCTTCGACGATGGTCATCGTGACTCCTTCGACGGGCCGCGCGTCGGTGCTGCGGCTGTGCCTCGAAGCTAGGTCGCGGAGGGTTGCACGCCGATGCGCAACGTTGCGGATGGTTGCGCGCCGGCCGGGTGCTCCGGGGGGCTATTCGAGGCGCTCGATGCGGGCGACCAGACCCGCGCGCTTCGGCGATCGCGCCGGGAGCATCTCGAGCGCGAGGCGGAGACTCTCCGCATCCGCCTGCCCCTCGGGGATCTCCGCATACTCGAGCAGCACGTCGAGGCTCGCCTCCGAGCGCATCGCCTCCCGCAGCGCACCGCGAACCGATTCGCGGAACTCCTGCACGCCGGGCGAGGTCGATTCCGGCAGCACGGGACCCCGATACGCGGTGAGGGCGACCCGGTGCGCACCGCGGTCGAGCAGCGACAGCACGTCGTGGGCGTCGGTCTCGAGCACCATCGGCAGCCGGTACGGCCGCGATTCGGGCACCAGCTCCGGGGCGCTGCGCTCGAGCACCTTCCGCAGCCGCACCATCTCGGGACGCAGGGTGTCAGGGGAGACGTCCGGGCCGTAGACCAGCTCGCACAGCCGCTCGGCCGACAGCCCCTGGCGGTGCACCGCGAGCATCAGCAGGATCGCGGCATGCCGTGCGCTGAGCTCGATCATCGACTCCTCGTGCGGCGACTCGGTCTCGAGCCGTGCGCGGTCCCGCCCGAGCACATGCAGCGTCGCGCGCGCCGTCGTGCGGGTCCGTGCGGTCGGCGTGTGCGAACGTGCCGGCGGCGCGCTGCGCGAGCGGAGGCGGGCCACCATGAGCTCCGACTCGACCGCGCGCGCCGTGGCGTCGACCAGCAGGCGCGCCTGCGGGCTCACCACCTCGGGGCCGCCGGTGACGTCGATCACGCCCAGCACGCGCTTCGTCTCCGGGTCGCGGACGGGCGCGGCGCTGCACGACCACGGGTGCACGAGGCGGTTGTAGTGCTCCGCGCCGCGGATCTGCACGGACTGCTCGAGCGCGAGCGCGGTACCGGGGGCGGTCGTCCCCACGGCATCCTCCGCCCAGTTCGCGCCGACCACGAACCCCATGGCGTCGGTGATGGACTGCACCTGCCGGTCGCCCTCGATCCACAGCAGGCGTCCGGCCTGGTCGCCGACCGCGATGATCACGCCGGCATCCTCCGCGCGTCCGGGCAGCAGCAGCGCGCGGATCATGTCCATCGCGGAGGCCAGGGGATGCGCGAGGCGATACGCCTCGATCTCGTCGCTCGCGATCTCGAGCGTCGGTGCGGTCTCCGGGGCGACGCGGCGACGCCAGGACCGCTCCCACGACTCCCGGACCAGCGGACGCACCTGCGCCAGGCGCCGATCGTCGAGGTTGCCGGCCAACAGCTCCTCGTGTGCACGCTCGATGATCAGACGCGACGCGGAGGGCGTCGCATCCCGCGAGTCATGCCACGACGCAGACATGCGAGTCTCCGTTCATCGACGGTGGAGTGTGCCCCCAGTGTACGAGCGGACGCCCCCGTCATCCACCCCTCCCCACGCCGACCTCCCGCATGCCGACCTCCCCCATGCCGAGCCGGCCCGTTGTGCGCGAGCCACCCCTTTATATGCGTCCACAGAGGGGCCGTTCGCACAGAAAGGGGCCGGTCGGCACAGGAGGTGCGTCGGCGCAGGAGGTGCGTCGAGACAGGAGGGGGCGTCAGGAGCGCGCGGCCCACCAGTCGCGCAGTCGCTGCTCCGCGGTCTCGGGGCCGAGCACGCCCTCGTCGAGCCGAAGCTCGAGGAGGAACTTGTAGGCCTCCCCCACCTCGCGCCCCGGCGAGATCCCGAGCACCTGCTGGATGCGGTTGCCGTCGATCTCCGGGCGGATGGAGTCGAGCTCCTCCTGCTCGCGCAGCGCCGCGATCCGCGACTCGATGTCGTCGTAGGCCCCCGCGAGCCGTCCGGCCTTGCGCTTGTTGCGCGTGGTCACGTCGGCGCGCGTGAGGATGTGCAGGCGTTCGAGCTGGTCACCGGCATCGCGCACGTAGCGGCGCACCGCAGCATCCGTCCACGCCCCCTCGGCGTATCCGAAGAACCGCAGGTGCAGCTCGATCAGGGTGGCGACGGCGTCCGTCGTCGCCGTGTCGAAGCGCAGGGCCTGCAACCGCTTGCGCGCCATGCGCGAACCCACCACGTCATGGTGATGGAAGGTCACGATGCCGCCGTCTTCGAGCTTGCGCGTGCGGGGCTTGCCGATGTCGTGCAGCAGGGCGGCGATCCGCAGCGCGACATCCGGCTCGGCCCCCGGGTTGCGGGAGTGCTCCAGCGCGATGGCCTGGCTCAGCACCGTGAGGGAGTGCTCGTACACGTCCTTGTGGTGATGGTGCTCGTCGACCTCGAGGCGCAGGGCGCTCACCTCGGGCAGGAACTCCTCGATCAGGCCGCTCTCGACCAGCACGCGCACACCGCGCACCGGGTCATCGGTCTGCATCATGCGCACGAGCTCGGATTGCACGCGCTCCGGGCTCACGATCGTGAGGGTCTCGCGCAGTCGGGTGATCGCGTCGAACGTGTCATCCTCGACACGGAATCCGAGCTGGGCACTGAACCGGGCCGCCCGCAGCATGCGCAACGGGTCGTCACCGAACGAGATCGCGGGGTCGGCGGGGGTGCGCAGGATGCCGGCGAGCAGGTCTTCCACGCCGCCGGTCGGGTCGATCAGCTTCACCTCGGGAACCCGCAGCGCCATCGCGTTGACCGTGAAGTCGCGGCGGGCCAGGTCGCCGTCGATCGAGTCGCCGAACTCGACCGTCGGCTTGCGCGTGACGCCGTCGTAGCTGTCGGCACGATACGTCGTGATCTCGACCTGCTCGCCCTGCACGCGGGCGCCGATCGTGCCGAAGGCACGGCCGATGTCCCAGTGCGCGGTGGCGATCGGCTTCACGATCCGAAGGATCTCGTCGGGCGAGGCGTTCGTCGTGAAGTCGAGGTCGTGGGTCGCGCGACCGATCAGCGCGTCGCGCACGGGTCCGCCCACGACGGCGAGCTCGAAGCCCGCATCGGCGAACGCCGTGGCGAGGGTGTCGACGATCGGGTTCTCGGCGAGCGCTGCGAGACGAGAGAGGCCGTCGGCCATGGTGAGCATGCTTTCCAGCGTACCGGGGGCTCGGCGCCGGCCGATCGAGGTGACCGGGGGTGACGGTGACCCGTCCCGGCCTCAGAACAGCGGGTTCTCGCCCTTGGCCTGGGCGATCGCGCGAGTGCGGGCCTGCAGGAGTCGCAGGAGCATCGTGCTGAGCAGGAAGCCTCCGACGACCGCGACCGCGAGGAGGTACCAGATGCCGATCTCGGGGTCGATCACGCCGAAGCCGTAGATGAGCGCGACGAGCACGAGCAGGACCGTGCCCTCCACGAGCGCGAACGTGAGGAACAGTCGCGTCTGGCGTCGGCCGAAGTCGACCACAGCCGCTCGGACACGGGCATCCATCGAGGAGTCTCCGGCGTAGGTCATGTCCCCCACGCTAGCGGTGTTGATCATCCGGATAACGATCGGGAGGCTGCCGCGCGCGCAGCGGATCAGCGCAGGTCGGCCGCCTTAGCCTCAGGGTATGCACCGTCGCGCTCGCCTCCTCCTCACAGCCGCCTCTGCGGCCCTTCTCGGTCTTTCGCTCGCCGCCTGTGCCGCGACGAGCGTGCCGGACGCATCCGCGACGCCATCGCCGGTCGCCCCTCCTTCTGCGACGCCCACGCCGACGCCCATCCCGACGCCCACCGATCGCGTCGTGGTGATCTCGGTCGACGGCCTCTCGGTCGACGGCGCCCCGACGATCAGCTACACGGACTCGAACGGTGCGGTCGCGGCACTCACCGATGCGTTCGGATCTGCGCCGGTGGAAGGGCCCGTCGAGGGCGCCTACGGGAGCGTGTACGCCGGATTCGACTGGGAGGGAACGAAGGCGACGATCCGCGAGACGCGTATCGACCTGGTCGTGTCGGCGGATGCGACGGGCGTGACGTTCCGCACACCGGAGGGCATCGGCCTCGGATCGACGCGAGCCGAGGCCGAGGCAGCGGGAGCTCAGGCAGGCTTCGATGAAGACGGAGACGGCATCCCCGACCATCTGGGGATCGGCATGCGGGAGGTGCCCGGCACATCCTCGCTCGTGCATCCCGGTGAGGTCGGTGTGGAGTACATCGACCTGCGGATCACCGATGACGTCGTCACACGCCTCACCAGTGGTGCCAACGACTTCAGCGACCTCTGAGACGATCGGCCGTCACGGTCGTAGGATCGCCTCGTGACCGCCGATTCCGCCCCCTCTCCCGCACCGGGGTCCGCGCGCGACCCCTCGCGCCGCGGCTTCCTCACGATGGGCGGAGCCGCCCTGGCCGGTGTGATCGCGGGCGGAGCAGGCGGCGCGGCGATCGGCGCCACGGTGGCCGCGAACAACCGCGCCGGATTCGCCGCCGGCCCCGATCCTTTCGCGGCGCTCACCCCGCGCAGCGAGCCGGGCTTCGACCACATCGTCGTCGTGATGGGCGAGAACCGCTCCTTCGACAACCTGCTCGGCTACCTCTACACCCCCGAGAACCTGCCGGCGGGTGAGACGTTCGAGGGACTCGCGTTCGGCACGCACCGCAACACCGCCCCCGACGGCACGGTGATCGACGCGCACATCTACGTCGGCGACACCGATCGCATCATGAGCCACCCCGATCCCGACCCGGGCGAGGAGTATCCGCACGTCAACACGCAGCTCTTCGGCACCGTCGATCCGAAGAGCAATGCCGAGCTGTTCGTCGACCAGATGGAGCATCCGTTCAACGCGCCGCCGGCCGGCACGAAGGCGTCGATGTCGGGCTTCCTCGAGGACTACATCATCAACTTCCGTCGTCTTCGTCAGGGCAGGGAGCCGAGCACCGACGAGGCGCGGCACATCATGGGGTCGTTCTCGCCCGCGATGCTGCCGGTGCTGTCGACGCTCGCGGCGGAGTTCGCCGTGTTCGATCACTGGTACGCCGCCGTGCCCTCGCAGACCTTCTGCAACCGCTCGTTCTTCCACGCCTCGACCTCGCACGGTTTCGTGACGAACCAGGGCGGCGGCGGCTACGACAAGTGGATCGATGCGCCGCCGGCTCCCACGGTGTTCAACCGCCTGGAGGACAGGAAGGTCAGCTGGAAGGTCTACATCGACAAGCTGCAGCTGGTGTCGTTCACCGGGATGCTGCATGCCGCGGCGCTCGAGAAGTACTGGCGCACCGAGCACTTCGGCACCATGGAGGACTTCTACGCCGACGCGAAGAACGGCACCCTCCCCGCCTACGCGTTCATCGAGCCCCGCATGGTCTACGACCACAACGACTTCCACCCCCCGTTCGGGGCTCCCCGCGAGAGCGAGGTCGACGGCGAACCGGTGTTCGACAGTGCGATCTCCGACGTGCGGGCCGGAGATCTGCTCATCCACGACATCTACGAGGCCGTCCGCACGAGCGCTTCGGCCACGGGCTCGAACGCGGTGAACACCCTGCTGCTGATCACCTTCGACGAGCACGGCGGCTGCTACGACCACGTCCCCCCGCCCGCGGCGACGAAGCCGACCCGCGACACCGGCCCCGGTGAGATGGGCTTCCCCTTCGACCGGCTCGGATGCCGTGTGCCGGCCATCGCCGTCTCGGCGTACACCCGCCGCGGCACGATCGTGCACGACGAGATGCACCACGGCTCGGTCACCGCGACGCTGTCACGGCTCCATGGTCTGGAGCCGCTGAACGACCGCGATGCGTCGGCGAACACGCTCTTCGGTGTCGTGAACCTCGATCAGCCGCGGCATCCGGCCGACTGGCCCCTCACGACGCCCGCGTACACGCCTCCCAACCCGGAGCAGTCCGCACCGCATCCCGGGGAGAAGGATCACCTGAAGCCCCTGACTCCCCCGGCGCGCGGGCTCCTCGGGCTCCTCATCGCCCGCTACGGCACGCCCGGCGAGCCCGAGCCCGAGACGTTCGCTGACGCCTACCGACTGCTCCACGAACACGGCGAAGAGCTGTTCGGGCCACCGAAGGGCGCGTGACGCCCCGGGCGACGCTCGGCCCCGCCCCTAGGCTGAGTGCATGGCCGACAGCTCCGCGATCGACTCCTTCTGGCGGCGCGTGAGGTCGGGGGATCCGCACCTCCCCGAGACCGTGCCCGAGGCGTGGGCGTTCGGCGCGACGCCCCCGCAGGCCGACGACCTGCTGTCTCTCGTGCTCGACGGCGTGAAGACCGGCACGGCGTCCTCGCTCTGGGACTACGAGGCGACCGGAGATCCGCTGCCCGCGGTCGGCGAGCTGAGCATCCTCCTCGACGGCCGGGGCGAGCCGCGTGCCCTGATCGAGACCACCGACGTCCGCATCGTCGCGTTCGACGCCGTGACGGCTGCGCACGCCCACGCGGAGGGCGAAGGAGACCGCACGCTCGATCATTGGCGCGCGGTGCACGAGCGCTTCTGGCGCGAGCACTCCGAGAATGCCCGCGGCTTCGAGCCCGACATGCCGGTCGTGTGCGAGCTGTTCCGGCTCATCCACCCCCGCTGACGGGAGGACGGCTCCCGTCAGTCGCGCGAGGAGCGCCGACGAGCGACGATGAACAGGGTCGCCCCGAGCACGAGCACGATGCCGCCGCCGATCGCCCACGCGAAGGTCTCCGGCGCCAGACCGGTGCTGGGCAGCGAATCGCCTCCGGTGCCGGGCGGAGTCGGTGTCGCCGTGTCGCTCGGTGACGGGCTGGGGCTGGGGATCACCAGCTCGGCGAGCGCGAAGTCCTGATCGACGATCGCCTCCCCGGCACCCGTGATCACGAGCGTGCGGGTCGCCGGACCCACCACGGTGGTGTCATCCGGCGGCACGACCGTGAGCGTGTAGATCCCGGGCGGCAGATCGCCGAGCCCGAAGCTGCCGTCACCATCCGTCGTCAGCTGCTGCCGACCGTCGGGACCGTCGACCTCGATCGTGACGCCGCCGAAGGGGCCGCCGTCGTCGGTCGTCACCGTGCCGCTGAAGGCACCGAGGCGGGCGAGGGCGAAATCGACGTCTTCCACGTCGTCGGCATCGACCTGCTCCAGTCGCGTGACGGGGCCGGACGCCACGTATCCGTCGGGGGTGGTGATCGACACGTCGTAGTCGCCGGCGGGGAGACGCGGGAACCGGTAGTCGCCGCGCGCGTCGGTCACGGTGGTGCGTGTTCCGCCGGGGCCGGACGCCGTGACCGTGACGCCGGCCACACCCCGGCCGTCGGCGGTCACCGTCCCGCCGAGGTCGGGACTCTCGGCGAGCACGAAGTCCACGTCACCGATCGGATCCTCGCTGTCGACCGGGATCGTGAACGGCGGCGGTGTGCTCACGACCGTGAATCCCGGAGGGGCGGTGAGCGTCGCCGTGTGAGTTCCCACGGCGACCTGATCGAACAGGTAGCGTCCGTCGCTGTCGGTCGTGGTCGTCTGCCCGTCGATCGTGACGGTCACTCCCGGCACCGGATCGCCGTCGTCGTCGAGCACCTGCCCGGAGACCGCGACGGGGACGATGTCGCGCACCTCGAAGTCGGCCACGGCATCCGTGTCGGTGAGGTCGGCGGCGATGACTGTCGCCGTGGTCGCGATCTTGCCGGGCGGCGGCGAGACGCGCACCGTGTATCCGTCCGTCGCCGTGATGCCCGGGAAGGAGTAGGTGCCGTCGGGGGCCGAGTTCGTGGTGCCGACCACCGTGCCGTTCGCGTCGGTGAGAGTGAGCTCGACGGCGTCGAGGGGCCCGTCGGCGACATCGACCACGGAACCCGTGATGTCGCGGGCGAGCGAGGCGAACCACGTCTGATAGATCGGGAAGCCCGCGCGGCGCGTGAAGACGAAGCTGAGCGAGATGAGGGGCGTGCGCGGCTCGAACCACGCGGCCGCGCCGCTGGTGTCGGCAGCGCCGTCGTTGCCGGTGAGCGTGAGCGTGGGCGGATCCCAGGCCGGGACGTCGGCGGCGTCACCCGAGCACGACGGCTTGCCCGCGAGGCCGGGGGCGCAGTAGTTGAACCCGCCCCGGAAGCCGAGGTCGGATGCCTCCAGCACCTCGCCGTCGACGCCGATCGCCTGGATGCGCACGGCATCGGCGTCGATGTCACCGAGAGCGAAGGCCCATCCGGAGGTCGGAGTGGGAGCGGTGAAGGAATACGTGGTCGTCGAGGGGCTCGTCGCCCTGTCGGCCTGAGGACGCAGGTTCAGGTACGGACGGTCCCTGCTCGTGCCGTACTTCTCACCGATGGGCGTGCCCTCCGACAGCCAGGTGGATGCTCCGGAGATCACCCCGACCTGACCCGCGCGGGAGTCGCTGGTGACCGTCGCGCTGAGCTCGGGCTGCGCGGCGATCGCGACCGAGGTCGTGTAGGCGCCGCCGGAGCCGTCGAGCGGTTGCCACTCCGCCCAGCTCGATGTCGTCGCCGCCGAGGCCGGCACGGCGATGGCCGCGGCCGCCAGCGCGGCGACCGCTCCGATGAGAAGGCTCCTGGGGGCGCGCATGCGGCCAGGGTATACCGGTATATCGCTCTACAGAAGGATCGGTGGGCGTTCCCGCCCGGTCACCCGGATCAGTCGAGCTGTAGGCAGACGAGCTCGGGCCGGGCGTCCCAGGAGTCCACGGAAGCGAACCCGAACGAGCGGTACATGCCGATCGCCTGCTCCCGCCAGGCCCAGACCGAGAGCCGCAGCGGACGGGCGGAATCCGCGATCGCGTGCCGCAGAAGTGCGCTGCCCACGCCCCGTCCGCGGCTCGCCGGCGTGGTCCAGAACCGCTTGATCTCCTCGCCGCCCTGGTCCGCCGCCCCGACGATCAGCACACCGCAGGGCACGCCGCCGAGCGTGGCGATGAGCGTGCGCTTGCCGGCGAAGGCCGCCGCCGGGTCGGCGATCTCCCGCGCGTAGCGTTCGTCGAGCGGAGCATCCGCCGCCGCGACCCCGCGTTCGACCTTCTCGGCCTCGGTCTGCCGCAGGTAGTCACGGACCAGGGATGCCACGGCATCCGCGTCGTCCGGGAACCGGGCCGCCCGGACGACGGGAGTCTGAGGATCGATCACCCCTCGAGCGTATTCGTCTCGATCGCTCTGCCCGTCAGGCGTCCGGCTCGCCGGCGGCCGAGAACCCTCAGACCGGGTCGCCCTGCACGGGTCCCTCGGTGTTCGGCTTCCACCCGAGCGCCGGGGCGACGTGCTCGGCGAAGGCCTGCAGCACGTGCAGGTTGTACTCCGGTCCGAGCTGGTTCGGGATCGTGAGCAGCAGCGTGTCGGCAGCCATCACGGCCTCGTCCTTCTTCAGCTGCTCGATCAGCACGTCCGGTTCCGCGGCGTACGTCTTGCCGAAGGTGGAGCGGAATCCGTCGATCACGCCGATCTGGTCGCCGCTGTCGGCGCTGCGCAGCCCGAAGTAGGCGCGGTCCATGTCGGAGATCAGCGGGAAGACGCTGCGGCTCACCGAGACGCGCGGGGCTCCCGTGTGTCCGGCCTCCTTGTACGCGGCGCGGAACAGGTCGATCTGCTCGCGCTGCAGCTGGTCGAACGGCTGTCCCGTGGCCTCGGTGATCAGCGTCGAGCTCATCATGTTGAGCCCCGTGCGACCGGTCTCCTCGGCGGTCGCCCGCGAGCCGGATCCCCACCAGATGTGATCGCGGAGCGTGGGCGACTGCGGTTCGATCGCGAGGTACTGCCCCGGTCCCACCATCCGGGGATCACCCGCGGCGAGTCGCTCGCCGTCGATCGCGCGCAGGAAGATCTCGAACTTCTCGCGGGCGAGCACGCTGCCGCGCTCCGGGTCCTCCTCATCACGGAAGCCGAACGCCTCGTAGCCGCGCAGCGCGGTCTCGGGTGACCCGCGGCTCACGCCGAGCGCGATCCGGCCGTCGGCGATCCAGTCGAGCGCGGCCGCCTCCTCGGCGAACTGCAGCGGGTTCTCGTAGCGCATGTCGATGACGCCGGTGCCGACTTCGATCCGCTTCGTCCGCGCCGCCATCGCCGACAGCAGCGGCATGGGCGAGGCGGCCTGCTTCGCCCAGTGGTGCACGCGCACCGAGGCGCCGTTCACGCCGATCTCATCGGCGCCCTCGGCGATCTCGATGGTCTGCTTCAGCATGTCACCGGCGGTGCGGGTCGCAGAACCCTGCACATCGCCGTAATGCCCGAACGAGAGGAATCCGAAAGCCTTCATGTTGTATGCGAACGCATGGATGCCGTGGGCTATTCCGCCGCGAGGAATCCGTCGAACACGAGAGCGCGCAGGCGCGGCTCGAGATCGGCCCACAGATCGGCGAAGGGCACCTCGAACAGATCCGACAGCGCCGCCGCGATCTGGCCGACCGTGAGCTCCCCGTCGCAGGCGCCCACGAAGGCGGCGAGCGCGGGGTCGACGTTCACCGTGCGTCGGAAGCCACCGCCCTGACGCAGTTCGATCACGCTCGGATCGTCGTTGCCGGGCATCAGGTGACGCGCCTCGGTGACGTCGGATGCCGTGAACAGTGTCGAGGGAAGCCCGTGCGCCAGCAGATCGTGCGCCAGGATGCCGGCGCCCAACGCCGCCCCCACGCCCGACACCTGCTGCGCGAGACGCTCGGTGCGGCGCAGCGGCGTGCCGTCCCCCCGGCGCAGGAGCACGTAGCCGAAGCCGATCGACGACACCTCGCGCGCCGCGAAGTCGTCGAGCCAGGCGGTGAGGAGAGGGGTGAAGGCCCGATCGCGCGGCGTCGTGCCGCCGTCACGGATCCACAGCTCCGCATAGGCCAGGGGTGACAGCTGCTCACGCTCGATGACCCACAGGTCGAGGTCGGCGGGCACCCAGGCCTGCAGTCGGGCGAGCCCGGAGACGCCGGCACGCGATTCCCAGTTGCCCAACAGCTGCGCGATGCCGCCGGGAGTCAGAAAGGCGGACGCGGTGCGCAGGAACTGCTCGACCAGGGCATCGCCGATCAGTCCTCCGTCCCGGTACTCGTAGGCGGGCACGCCCGCGGTGCGGGGCGTGATCACGAAGGGCGGGTTGGACACGATCAGATCGAAGGCCTCGCCCTCGACGGGCTCGAACATGCTCCCCTGGCGGAACTCGATGTTCGACACCCCGTTGAGCCGCGCATTCAGCTCGGCATAGGCGAGGGCGCGGGTCGAGATGTCGGTCGCGACGACCGATCCCGCGCGCCGGGAGATCAGCAAGGCCTGGATGCCGCACCCGGTCCCCAGGTCCAGGGCCCGGTCGACCTGGATCGGCACGACGATCTCGGCCAGCGTGCGCGAGGCTCCGCCCACACCGAGCACGTGGTCGGCGGGCAGGGCGCCGTCGAGGGCCACCTCGTCGAGGTCGCTGGCGATCCACCATTCGCCGATGCCGTCCGCGTCGACGAAGGACTGCGGGCGCAGCAGAGCGGCCGGGACGACCTGGTCGCCCTCGGACACCGCATCGTCGCCCGGCATCGCGTCGTCGCCGTCGTCATCCGAGGAGAGGCGGGCGAGGCCGAGGGCGACGAGACCGTCGACGCCGAGCCGTGGGAGGGCCTGTGCGACGCGGGCGCGGGGTTGCGGCATCCCCAGCACGAACAGGCGCCCGAGGGTCGCGAGCACGCCGTCGTCGTCGGCGACCGCGCGGAGGATCGGCTCGCGCAGCCCACGCGCGAGAGCATCGTCGGCCTCCTCGCCCCACAGGCGTCTCAGGGGCTCGGAGCGGAGGTCGGCGGCATCCAGATCGGCGGCGAGCTCAGCGCATCGACGCGGGTCGGGAACGGGGGCTGCGGTGTCGGACACGGCCGTCACTCTACGCGTCTTCAGGGTTCTCGACCGTCGGGCCTCCTAGAATCACAGGGTCAGTACTCACGAACAGCCTGATCCCCGGCGTTCGAGGAAGACCCTTCATGACCGCGACCACCCCCGATGACACCGGCTTCCGTGCGTGCCTGCGCAGACTCGCACGCAGGACCGCGGTCTTCGCGATCGCTCTCGGAGTCAGCGGTCTCCTCGCCCCGACCGCGGCCGTCGCGGCGACCGAGGCCCCGGCCGATGCCGAGGACGCGGTGGAGCTCTCCGTCTCGGTCGGCGCACGCGGGAAGGTCGTCGCGGGATCGGCCGCATCCGCTGCGGTGACCGTGCAGAACGACTCCGACGCCCAGGTCTCCGAGGCACGCGTGCTCATCGAGCTGAATCGCACCCCGCTCGCCGACGAAGCCGCCGTCACGGCCTGGATCGACGACGAGGATGCCGCGGGGACGTTCACGACACTGGGCTCGGAGGCGACCGACGCGGTGGATGCCGGTGACTCGGGCACCACGACGGTCTCCGTGACGGCCGAGGATCTCGCCGGCCTCGCCCCGGGCATCTACCCGTTGCGTGCCGAGCTGAACGGTGCGACCACCGGCACCCCCGGCTCCGCGGACGAAGAGGAGCGCGACGCCACGGCATCGAGCGTGCTGATCGTCACCGCGACGCCCTCGTCACCCGTGGGCGTGGTCGTTCCGATCACCGCGACCCCCGCGAACGGTGCGCTGCTGACCACCGAGGAGCTGTCGACCCTCACGGCCGAGGACGGCGCCCTGACCGCGCAGCTCGACGGCGTGACCGGCACGGCCGCCATCCTCGCGGTCGACCCGGCGATCCCCGCCGCGATCCGTGTGCTCGGCACCGCCGCCCCCGCATCCGCCGCGGCGTGGCTCGTGCGCCTCGACGAACTGCCGAACGAGCGCTTCGCCCTCCAGTTCGGCGATGCCGACGCCACCGCCCAGGCACAGGCACGGCTGCCCGAGCCGCTGCCCTCCCCCACCCTGCGCACGTACCTGACCGCGGCGAACTTCCCCCAGACCCCGGCCACCCCCGCGGCGGAGGACGAGCCGAACGGCGTCGCGACCCCCGCCCCTGAACCCACGGCAGCCCCGACGCTTCCCGATGACGACACGCTGATGAGGGTCACCGGCGCGACGCCCGGCATCCTGTGGCCTCGACCCGGGGTCACCGCGACGGATCTGACGACCTTCGACACCTGGCTCGAGGGCCGCGTGGCGACGATCCTGCCCGCGTCCGTCGCGACCGGTCGCACGTCGGCGCACGCGGTCGCCGGGGAGTCCGAGGTGCTGGTCATCGAGGACGCCGCGTCGCGGATGCTGTCCCTCGCCGCCGCCGAGTCCGATGCCGGCGCACGCCAGCGACTCCTCGCCGCCGCCAACGCGCACCTCTTCCTCTCCGCGCAGGGCGCCCCCGGTGCTCCCCTGCTGGTCGGGCTCGAGCGGGACGAGAACCGCCCGGCCTCCGCGCTGCGCGACGCGATCTCGACGGCCGACACCGTCGGCTTCTCGCTCTCCGCGCTGCGCGCCTCCTCGCCGGCGTCCGTGACACTCAGCGGCGAGACGAACCCGACCTTCGCCGCCGCCGTCCCGGAGCTCCTCGCCGACGAGCAGACGCTCACCGCCTTCGCCTCGATCCTCGATGACCCGCAGCTGCTGCTGAGCCCCGAGCGCATGCGCATCCTGCGGACTCTCGCCGTCGGCATCCCGACCGAGAACTTCGCCGACGCCCTGGCCCGTCACCGGGAGAACACCCAGGCCACGCTCGCGGCGGTCAGCATCCCCCCGTCGAGCACCATCCAACTGCTCACCGCGGCCGCCGACCTGCCCATCGGAGTGCGCAACGACCTGCCCTGGCCGGTCACGCTGCGCCTCGCCGTATCGCCCTCGGATGCGCGCCTCGACGTCGAGCAGATCGCCGAGTTCGTCGTGCAGGCCAACACCAGCACGCGCGTGAAGGTCCCCGTGGCCGCCCGGGTCGGCAGCGGTGAGCTGACGCTGCGACTCAGCCTGTCGAGTCCCACCGGCGTGCCGATCGGCGGCACCGAGAACGTACGGGTCGCGGTCCGCGCCGAGTGGGAGGGGATCGGTCTCGGGCTCCTGGGCGGCCTGATCGTGCTGCTGATCACGCTGGGCGTGGTGCGCACGATCCGGCGCCGACGACGTGAGGCGCAGGACAGCCTGGCCCCGGAGGATGCCGTGATCGCGAGTCCCTTCCCTCCGGAGAGCAAGGACGGACGTGAGTAGTCTCGGTCGCGCGAGCGCCGTCATCGGCGCCGGTACCCTCGTCTCCCGCGTCACGGGGCTGCTGCGCAGCATCGTGCTGGTCGGTGTGCTCGGTTCGGTGGGGTCCGAGGCGGCGGACGCGTTCACGTACGCGAATCAGCTGCCCAACAGCGTGTTCTCGCTCATCTCCGTCGGCATCCTGACCGCGGTGATCGTGCCGCAGATCGTGAAGGCCGCCGCGGATGCCGACGGAGGCAACGCCTTCATCTCGAAGCTGTTCACCCTCGGCACCGTGGTCCTGCTGGTCGTCACCGCGGTCGCCACCGCCGCCGCGCCCTGGCTCGTGCACCTGGTCGCCGGGAAGGCGAGCGAGGAAGGGCTCGCCCTGGCGACGGCTCTCGCCTACTGGTGCCTGCCGCAGATCCTGCTCTACGGGCTCTACGCGCTCCTCGGCGAAGCCCTGAACGCCCGCAAGATCTTCGGCCCGTTCACCTGGGCGCCCGTGGTCAACAACATCGTCTCGATCGCGGGGTTCCTCGCCCTCGGCGCCCTCTTCGGTCCGGTCTCGACCAAGGCCGAGAACTGGACTCCCGCCATGATCAGCGTGCTCGGCGGCACGGCGACCCTGGGGATCGCGATCCAAGCCCTGGTACTGCTGGTGTTCTGGCGACGAACGGGTCTCGCGCTCAAACCGGACTTCCGCTGGCGCGGCGTCGGGCTCGGCACAGTCGGGCGTCTGGCCGGATGGACCTTCCTGATGGCCTTCGCGAGCCTGGCCGCCGGGATGCTGCAGGGATTCATCGTGAGCGAGGCGATGGGCGTCGGTGCCTCCGCGACGGTGACCGCGAACGCGTGGCTGATCTTCATGCTCCCCTACTCGGTCATCGTGCTCTCGATCGGAACGCCCTACTTCACGCAGATCAGCGAGCACGCCGCCGCCGGTCGTGATGACGAGGTCCGCGGCGACATCGCCCGCAGCATCCGCACCCTGCTCTTCTTCATCGTCGCCGCGACCGCCGCCGTGGTCGCCGCCGCGATCCCGGCCTCCCGTGTCTTCACGCAGTCCGCGGATGACGCGCAGGCCGCCGCCCTCGTGCTGCTCTGCTATCTGCTCGGGCTGATCCCGCTCACGATCCTGTTCATCGTGCAGCGCACCTTCTACGCCTACGACGACACGCGCACGCCGTTCTGGTTCACGATCTTCCAGTGCGTGCTCATCGTCACGACCGCCCTCGCCGCCTTGGGCCTGCGTGAGGCCGGCATCATCCCCCTCACCTCGCTCGCGGCGGCCGTCGCCCTCGGCCAGTCGATCGCCAGCATCGTGCAGACGATCGTGGCCACCTGGCTGCTGCACCGCAAGATCGGCGGCCTCCAGATCGGGTCGTGGATGGCGGCGATCGGACGTTTCGCGATCGCCGGTGTCCCCGCCGGTCTCGCCGGATGGGGCTTCTTCCAGCTCCTCGGCGGCGTCGACGGCTGGACCACCTCCGACAAGTTCCAGGGGGCCCTCGGCACGGCTCTGATCGGCCTCGTCGTGGTCGTGGTCTACCTCGGCATCCTGGCCCTCTTCCGGGCGCCGGAGCTGACCGTCGCGGGCTCGCTGGTCCGCCGCTTCCTGCCCCGTCGCTGAGCCTCGGGCGAACCTGAGCGGCCGGCCCACGTCGGGGAATGCCGCGCGGCTACCATGGGTTGAAGCAGTCGAAGGTCATTCGACCGCAGATTCTACGACGGAGAGCACATGCGTCAGGTCATCATCATCGGCTCCGGCCCCGCCGGATTCACGGCTGCCATCTACGCGGCCCGGGCGAACCTCCAGCCGCTGCTCATCGCGAGCTCGGTGGAGGTCGGCGGAGAGCTGATGAACACCACCGAGGTCGAGAACTACCCCGGTTTCCCCGACGGCATCCAGGGACCCGAGCTCATGGCGAAGTTCCAGGAGCAGGCGGAGAAGTTCGGCACCGAGGTCGTCTACGACGACGTCACCGAGCTCGATCTCGCCGGCCCGGTGAAGAAGGTCACGCTCGGCAGCGGCACCGTGCACGAGACGCAGACGCTGATCTACGCCACCGGCTCCGCGTACCGCAAGCTCCACATCGAGGGAGAAGAGCGTCTGTCCGGCTACGGCGTCTCGTGGTGCGCGACCTGCGACGGCTTCTTCTTCCGTGAGAAGACGATCGCGGTCGTCGGCGGCGGCGACTCCGCGATGGAAGAGGCCACCTTCCTCACCCGCTTCGCTTCCAAGGTCTACGTCATCCACCGCAAGGACACCCTCCGCGCGTCCAAGATCATGCAGGAGCGCGCCTTCGCGAACGAGAAGATCGAGTTCATCTGGAACAGCGAGGTCGCCGAGATCCTGGGCGACACCGCGGTGACCGGCGTGAAGCTCCGTTCGACGGAAGACGGCTCGCTGCGCGACCTCGCGCTCGACGGCCTGTTCGTCGCGATCGGCAACGACCCCCGCACGCACCTCGTGCACGACAAGCTCACGCTGACGCCCGAGGGCACGATCTGGGTCGACGGACGCTCGTCGGTCACGTCAGTCCCCGGCGTCTTCGCTGCGGGTGACGTGATCGACCCGTCGTACCGTCAGGCGATCACGGCCGCGGGGTCCGGCACGGTGGCGGCCCTCGACGCCGAGCACTTCCTGGCCGACCTCGAGGACGCCTCCGTCGAGGTTCCCGCGGCCGAGGCCGCGGAGATCCTCACCGCCTGAGCGGTGGGAACAGTTTCACCCCGTCGGCTGTTGTAGCTGGCGTACATCGAACCAAGGAGAACTCTGATGAGTGCAAAGGCTACGAGCCAGGCGACCTGGGAGCAGGACGTTCTGCAGGCCGACGGTCCCGTGCTGGTGGACTTCTGGGCGGAATGGTGCGGCCCGTGTCGCATGGTCTCCCCGGTCCTCGACGAGATCCAGTCGGACAACCCCGACAAGATCACGATCCTCAAGCTCAATGTCGACGAGAACCCCGAGCTCGCCATGAAGTACCAGATCACGTCGATCCCGGCGATGAAGGTCTTCCAGGGCGGCGAGGTCAAGACGACCATCATCGGCGCCAAGCCGAAGTTCGCTCTCGAGAAGGATCTCGCCGCTTTCATCGGCTGATCCCCCGCGCGGACAAGGCCCCCGTCTCCTCACCGAGACGGGGGCCTTTCTCGTCCCTCAGCCCGCGTTCTTGTCCGACACCGGCACGGACGGCAGTCCCCGGGCGGCACGCGCACGATCGACGATCTCCTGGATGATCGGGGTCTTGGCCGCGTTGTAGGAGTCCGTTCCGCGGGCCGCCGCCGCCACGGCATCGCACTTCGCGCGCCGATAGCGGTCGGCGTCGTCGGGGTGCCCGCGCAACCAGTCCCGCAGGAGGCGCTGGTTCGCGGCATCCCAGTCCCCGGCCTCGAAGAAGTGCGCGATCGCAATGCGGATGCCGTCCGACTCGAGCACCATCACGGCATGGGTGCGCACACCGCTGCCGGCACGCCAGCCGATCGACTCCAGCCCGGCGCGGTGGGCGGCGAGATCGTCGGCGTCGGCGATGCGGACGGCGAGGTCGATGATCGGCTTCGCGCGCATGCCCGGGATCGCCGTGGAGCCGATGTGCTCGATGACCCAGTCCGCACCGCCGTGGGCACGCAGCTCCCCCGCGATCCGCTCGAACTGTGCGGGCCAGGCCGGATCGTAGGCGACGAGCATGCGAGGCATCGGTCTGGGGGCGTCAGAACGCGCTGTCAGGACGCATCGGCGACGGTCGGGTCCCACCGACGGTGCCGCTGCTTCTCGTCGAGCAGGCCCCACACCGCGGGCGTGAGCTCGGGGTACTCGAGGGAGATCTGCCGCAGCACGCGATAGTGGCGGGCGGCGTTCGGCCGGACGCCGTCGTTCGCGCTGATGTTGTCGGCGCGCAGGAGGTAGACCACGAGCTCATCGACGCTGGGAAGCTCTTCCATGAAGTCCCACGGGTCTTCCCCGCCCAGGAGCCGCTCCTGGACCAGCACCGCGAGCTCGTCGGCTGCCTCTGCACGCAGGACTTCCAGGCTGGCTCGGCGCGGGACTGACTCGGTCATGCTTCCAGCCTACGTGCGCTGCGGACGCCTCCGGCGCTCGACCTTGGTGTCTTCGCGCATCTCCTCGAGTTCTTTGCCCTTCGTCTCCGCGACCTTGAAGTACACGAAGAAGAACGACAGCAGGGCGAAGAACGCGTAGAACCCGTAGGCGAAGGGAAGGCCGATGTTCGCGAACGCCGGGAAGGTCGTCGAGATGAAGAAGTTGGCAGCCCACTGCGCCGCTGCCGCCACCGCGAGAGCGCCGGCGCGGATGGAGTTCGGGAACATCTCGCCCAGGAGCACCCACACCAGCGGACCCCAGGTGGCCCCGAAGAACACGACGAAGGCGTTGGCGCAGATCAGAGCGACCGTCGCCCACGGATCGGGGAGCGACACCGCGCCCTCCGCGTCGAGGGTGCCGAAGGAGAATGCCAGGGCCATCAGGCCGAGCGAGAGCGTCATGCCGACGGATCCGACGAGCAGCATGATCCGACGGCCGACACGGTCGACGAGGAGGATCGCGACGATCGTGACGACGATGTTCGTCACCGACGTGATGACGGTGATCGTGAGCGCCTGCGATTCCCCGAACCCGACCGACTGCCACAGGGTCGTGGAGTAGTAGAAGATGACGTTGATGCCCACGAACTGCTGGAACACCGACAGCAGGATGCCGACCCAGACGATGGGCTTCAGACCGAACCGGTGGCCGCGGAGGTCACGCAGCGACTCTCCGCGCTCGGTGTTGATCGTGCCGGTGATCTCCTCGATCTTGGCCTTCACATCGACGGTGCCGGTGACCTGGGTGAGCACCTCCCCCGCTTTGTCGAGCCTGCCCTTGGCGACGAGGAAGCGCGGAGACTCCGGGAGACGCAGCGCCATGATGCCGTAGACGATGGCGGGGATCGCCTCGGCGATGAACATCCAGCGCCAGGCGTACAGCCCCCACAGCGACTCGGCAGCGCCCCCGGCGACGTTCGCCAGCATGGCATCGGAGAGCAGGGCGACGAAGATGCCGGTGACGATGGCGAGCTGCTGCAGAGAGCCGAGACGGCCGCGCATCCTGGCCGGTGAGACCTCGGCGATATACGCCGGAGCGATCACCGAGGCGGCTCCGACGCCGAGACCGCCGACGACGCGCCAGATGATCAGGTCGATGACACCGAACGCGAGTCCGGAGCCGATCGAGGAGAGCAGGAAGAGGACAGCGGAGATGATCATGAGCGGGATGCGCCCGTAGCGGTTCGCCAGAGGACCGGCGAACCAGGCTCCGACGGCACACCCGATCAGGGCGGAGGACACCGCGAAGCCTTTGAGTCCGGCACCGAGATCGAAGCCCGACTGGCTGCCCGCCAGGGCGTCGACGGCACCGTTGATGACCGCCGTATCGAACCCGAAGAGGAAGCCACCCAGGGCGGCCGCGATGCTGACTGCGATGACCCGTCCCTGCACGGGTGATCTGGACTGAGTGCTCGACATTGTGCCCCTCCTCGACGTCATCTCCCGCGAGTCTAGGCCTCCGTCGAGCGCCGTGGGGTCAGCCGCGCCCGTAGCTCTGCTCGCCGAGTTCCTCGAGAATCCGGTTCAGATCCTGGATGGAGGCGAAATCGATGGTGACCTGGCCTTTGCGCGCACCCAGAGCGATCTTGACCCGTGTGTTGAGGCGATCCCCGAGCTTGCCGGCGACCTCGTCGAGGTAGGCACGTCGCGCGCCGGGTGTCGCCTTGGTCGTCGTCGAGGAGGCTCCGGACCTGTTCTTCGCGGCCTCCTCGGTCGCGCGCACCGAGAGATCCTCGTTCACGACCTTGTCCGCGAGGCGCTGCATCGCCTCCGGGTCTTCCAGACCGAGGATGGCGCGGGCGTGTCCGGCGGTCAGCACGCCGGCGGCAACGCGCTGCTGCACGGGCACAGGCAGCTTGAGCAGACGGATGGTGTTACTGATCTGCGGACGCGAGCGTCCGATGCGAGTGGCCAACTGCTCCTGCGTGATCCCGAAGTCCTCGAGCAGCTGCTGGTAGGCGGAGGCCTCTTCCAGCGGGTTCAGCTCCGAGCGGTGCAGGTTCTCCAGCAGCGCGTCGCGCAGGAGGTCTTCGTCGGCCGTGTCGCGCACGATCGCGGGGATCGTCTCGAGGCCCGCCTCACGCGCAGCCCGGGTACGCCGCTCACCCATGATGAGCTCATACTCGCCGTCGCTGTTCGTGCGAACGACGACGGGCTGGAGCACACCGAACTCGCGCACGCTGTGCACCAGCTCCGCCAGGTCGTCGGCGTTGAAATGCGTACGCGGCTGGCGCGGATTCGGCACGATCGCGTTCGGGTCCACCTGCACGAGATGGATGCCGGGAACCTCCGCGAGGTCGGCTGTCGGCTCCGGGGCGGTCGACTCCGAAGCGGGGCGGAGACTCGCTCCCGGGAAGAACACGTCGACCGGCCGCTCGGACTGATCCGCGGTGGGGATGAGAGCGCCGATTCCCCGACCCAATCCAGTGCGCTTCGCCATCATTTCTCCTTGCTCTGCGTCGCCTGGCGCGACGCGATCTCGACGGCGGCTTCGCGATACGCGATCGCCCCGGCGGATTGCCCATCGTAGGCGATCACGGTCTGTCCGAAACTCGGTGCCTCCGACACCCGCACGGAGCGCGGGATGACGGTGCGGAGCACCTGGGTCGGGAAGTGGGTGCGTACCTCGTCCGCCACCTGCTGCGCGAGACGGGTGCGACCGTCGAACATCGTCAGCAGGATCGTGGAGAGGTGCAGTGCGGGGTTGAGGTGCTTCTGGATCATCTGGATGCTGCCGAGAAGCTGGCTGAGCCCTTCCAGGGCGTAGTACTCGCACTGGATCGGGATGAAGACCTCGGACGCCGCGGTGAAGGCGTTGATCGTGAGCAGGCCCAGCGACGGCGGGCAGTCGATGATGACGAAGTCCATCGGGCTGTCGGTGAGGTACTCCTCGAGTGCGCGTCGCAGGCGATGCTCGCGGGCGACCTGCGACACCAGCTCGATCTCGGCGCCGGCCAGGTGGATCGTGCTGGGGGCGCAGAAGAGGTTGTCGCTCTCGGGACTCTGCTGGACGATGTCGGCAAGTGGCGTGTCGTCGATCAGCACGTCATAGACGCTCGGAGTGTCTGCGCTGTGCGGGACGCCGAGGGCGGTGGAGGCATTCCCCTGCGGGTCCAGGTCGATGACCAGGGCCTTGGCACCGAGCGCAGCGAGAGCCGCAGCGATGTTCACGGCGGTGGTGGTCTTCCCCACGCCGCCCTTCTGGTTGGACACCGTGAGAACACGGGTCTCCCCACCGAACTCCACCGTGGTCGATTCCAGTGTGCGGCGACGGGCCGACAGGTCTGCGAGTTCCCGCGCGAGCGGTGTATCCATGCCGAACGAGTCGTTCGAGGATGCCTTTTCGGACTGTTTCACGTGAAACATCCACTCCTTCCGGGGCCGCGTTCCACTCTAATCGCTGCGGCCGACGTTCATGAACGGACATGTGGGTGTGCGGCGATGTCAGCGATGAACAAGCATCCGCGTGCGGGTCTGAGCCGCACGCGGAGGTGCTCCTCCCCCGGCTCCGAGCGCTAACGCTGCATGCCGGGGAGACGATGGACCAAGGACTCGCTTACCGTTTCACGTGAACGGTTCCCACACCCGACCCAGCCGGTCCGAACGCTACACGGGGGTCACCCAGGGGTGTGGCGCGGCGCCGTCGCGCTCCAAAGGAGCATTCCCGCTCGGACAATCAGTGCCGTCACGCCACTGGGATCCCAGGAACGTCGGGCACATGTTTCACGTGAAACACACCATCTTCAACTCGAGCGGAGGATCTTCGCCAAGAAGACCTCTCTCCCGTCGAGTCGGGGTGGCCACAGATCTCCGCCCCCGGCTCTTCCCGGTGCCGTCAATGCCGCACGAGCTGAGGAGCGGAGGTCGTGCACCGTCCCTCGAAACCATAGCCAGACCGCGGTGTCCGGCCGTGCCTCCCCCGATCAGGTCCCCGATGGTCACAGCCCAGGGTGGACGACGAACCGGCGCGGAGCGGGGTGCGGGTCATTCTGAAGCCCTGAGTCCGTCCTGGTGCCCTGTAGCCAGACGGGCGCCGAGCGCCGAGCGCCGCCCGGTGCGTGGCGAGCGCTCCTCTTTGGCAGACCGGCAACCCGAGCTGACACACCGACGAGGCGAGTGCAGACGCTGCGCAGCCGTGTCTTCGTCACCCTGGTGCCCGTCATCCATTCGTGCCCGATCCCCCGGTCCCGGCGGCAGCGAAGCCAGGCGACCTCTCACCGGCGATCCATCGGTGCCATCGCCGCACACCCCGCCACGGACGAGTCGTTCACCTCACATTGGGTGACCTCCTTCTTCATGGACGGATCGACCCCCCGCTCCATTCCTGAGCGTCGACATCACCGGGTTTCTGTCGACGGAGCGCCCGTCTCCCCTGCATGCCTCGTCCGCCCCAGACAGCCGGCGACCTTGACCCAGCGGCCGCGACCTCCGCCCAGCACGCATGTCAATCACCGCTCTGTGACGAGCGCGAACCGGTCGTTGTGAACCACCCGTCGCAGTGCTCCCCTTCACGGTCTCGATGCGCCCCCCATCAGGACAAAGCCGACACGCGGCCAGTGATCACGGTGCACGGTGCTGTCGCCCCCGCCCGCCAATGCGCACGACGGCCAAGGCCCTCTGGCGCATGTTTCACGTGAAACATGCGCCCATCTCCGGACTGAGCGGCAGGAACCAGGGCAGGTCCATGGACCGTCTCCCCCCCCCATCGGGCTATCCGAGTTCCGGGTGCCAGGGGCGCAAGAACAGGGACAGGCATCTCGGAGATCCTCCGCTGACACCCCAACCATCCACGCACGGGCGAGCGTCATCACGGATAGTCCTTCGAAGAGTCACCATCTCTTTGGGTGGGCGCATACGCCCGATGACCAGGCCCCGACAGCCAGCCCCTCGACTGCCTAGGCGTCGGGTCGACAGCCCATAGATGCGCTTCCCACGGAGCAGTGTTTCACGTGAAACACTGCTCCAAACCGACTCCCCGAGGCCCAACCCCGCCCAGACCACCCAGCGCCGGACAGGGTGTGAGCTGGACGCTTCGCGACGTCGATCAATCCACGAGTACCGGCCTCCGGCAGCGGAGGGTCAGCCGGACCTAGGCGGGATCAGATTGCGATAGTCGCCCGCCCAGCAGTCATACCTCCGCAGGGATCGTTCTTCGAAGGCACCACACACCACGACCTCCGAGGGGATGTTTCACGTGAAACACAACACACTCCCGCAGCGCGACGCGAAATGTGCGCACGAAGGGAGATAGTCAGTGACGAGTACGCGGAGTTGCGTATCCCTCTGCCCGGAGTCCGGCAGCAGCAGACCGTTCACTCAGAGGAACCGAGCCACTCCCGCGCTCCGCAGATTCAGCCGAGGGCGGCGGACACGATGTTTCACGTGAAACACAGTGGACCTTCGCTCAGGCGCGAACGAACGCTCGCACGACGCGGGTGGTCTCCGTCAAGACACCTTCACCGAGGATCTCGACGCGCACGTCGGACAACTTGAACTTCTTGATCTGCTTCTCGGCGGCGTCGATCTCGTTGGAGGCGTTCATCCCCTTGAATACCGTGATCTCTCCCCCGTCACGCACCAGGGGCGCCGTGAGAGGGATCAGGGTGCGCATCGCACTCACCGCGCGCGCCGTCACGACGTCGAACCCCTTGGGGCGACGGACGTCCTCGGCTCGTGCGCGCAGAATCTCGACGTTGTCGAGCGCCAGTTCCGAGACCTGCTCGGTCAGCCAGGTGACGCGGCGTTCCATCGGCTCGATCAGCGTCCATCGCACGTCTGGCCGGGCGATCGCGAGCACGATACCCGGAAGACCCGCCCCCGAGCCGATGTCAGCGACAGAACCATGGAACAGGGGCGCGGCGAGAGCGCTGTTGAGGATATGACGGGTCCACAGGCGCGGCAGCTCCAAAGGTCCGATCAGACCGCGTTCCTCCCCCTGGCGTGCCAGAGAGGCCGTGAAGGCCCGAGCAACCTCGATCCGATCGCCGAAGAGCTCAGTGGCTGCCGCCGGCTCGACTTCGAGATCAGTCATTCACACATACCTCAGCGGCGACCGTGGGATGTTTCACGTGAAACATCAGCGACGACGCAGCACCGTGTGACGGTCCGCACCTTCACCGTACGACTCGGAGACGAGCCCGCGCTCGGACGCCACATCGTGCACGAGCTTGCGCTCGTAGCTCGACATCGCGGGGAGAGAGGCCTGCGACGCACCCTCGTCGAGCTTGACCGCTGCGGCATCGACCAGCGTTTCGAGCTGGCGGCGACGCGCGTCACGCGATCCGCCGATGTCGAGGATCAATCGCGAGAACGAGCCGGTCTTGTTCTGCACGGCCAGACGCGTGAGTTCCTGCAACGCCTGCACGGTATCGGGCGCGGACAGCAGCGCCAGGCCGTCGTCCTCCGCCTCGACCGACACGTAGGCCCGCCCCTGACGAACGTCGAGGTTCAGATCTCCGTCGATGTCCGCGATGTCGAGAAGCTCTTCGAGGTAGTCCGCCGCGACGTCTCCCTCGTGCTCGAGCTGGGCAACGGTCGGTTCGACGTTCTCTACGGTGACGCTGTCGGTCATGACGCGCTCCCCTTCTTCTTCGCACGCTTCTTGCCCACGGGCTGCTGGCGCTTGGGCGTCTCGGCCTTGGCCTTCTCGGCTTCTTCCAGCAGTCGTCTCTGCTCTGCCTCGTAGGCGGCCATCGGCACGACCTTGCCCGAGGAGTCGAGGGCCTTGCCCTTCCGGGCCAGGCGCTCTTCGCGTGCCTTCGCGGCCTCGGAACCGGGGGTCGGCATCTCACGGATGACGAGGAACTGCTGGCCCATCGTCCACAGGTTCGAGATGAACCAGTACACGACGACGCCGAGCGGGAAGAAGACACCGGAGAAGATGAAGCCCAGCGGCAGCACGTACAGCATGATCTTCTGCATCTGGTACGCCTGGCCGGTCTTGGCCTCAGGCGACAGGTTCTTGGAGATGATCTGCAGCTGCGTGAAGAACTGCGAGGCGATCATGAGCACGACGAGGGTGACGAGGATGACGATGGCCGTCGTGTTGCCGGCCTCCACCGCGTTGCCGAGATTCTCGTGCAGCGAGGCGACATCGAACAGTTTGGCGTCGTAGAACTCCTTGGTGAGGTCCGCATTCAGGAACCCGACACCGCCGATCTCCAGCTTCGCGTGCTTGCTCACATCGCTCAGCACGCTGAACAGGGAGAAGAAGATCGGCATCTGCACCAGCAGCGGAAGACAGCTCGACATCGGTGTCGTGCCGTGCTTCTTGTACAGGCCCATGGTCTCCCGACTCATGGCCTCACGCGAGAGCTGATCCTTCTTGCCTCGATACTTTTCCTGAACTTTTCGCAGTTCAGGGGCGATTTCCATCATCTTTCGCTGGCTCTTGATCTGCTTCACGAAGAGCGGGATCAGCGCCGCACGCACGACGATCACGAGACCGACGATCGAGAGCACCCAGGTCAGACCGGAAGCGGCCGGGAGCCCGACCGTGGTGAGCAGCCAGTGCCAGGCGACGAGCACGAGCTCGACGACCCACTTCAGCGGCCAGAGGATGGTCCCGATCAGATCGAAGCCACCGGAGGAAGGGGCCGGCGTCTGTGTGGCGCCGGCCAGCAGAAGATCAAGTCGCACCGATCATTCCTTTCGGGAAGGGACGACGAAACCGAGTGCAGTCAGGTCGTAATGGAAGTGCTTGTTCGGCTGGACGTCGTCGACGCCACCGCGAGTCCAGGGATTGCAGCGGACGATGCGCCACACGGAGAGCGCAGTCCCCCGCACGGCGCCGTGCTGCTGCACCGCACCTACAGCGTAAGCGGAACAGGAGGGGTAGTAGGCACACACATCCCCGTACATCGGGGAGATCACCTTGCGATAGCCGGCGAGAAACCCGAGAACCAGATTCCGGGGTACCAGCGGAATGCTGCGCACGAGGTCTCCCGAGCCGAGATGCGCTGTCCCCACTGACGACGCAGGAAGCGCCGTCACGCCGTCACCTGGGCGGTCGAAGGCCGCAACCGAGCGAGGCAGCGGCTCACATCGGCGGTCAACTCGGCGTAGGTCGCGGAAGCAGACGCAGGAAGGGCACGGATGACGACATCCGTGCCCTCAGGGACACCGGTGAGCGCTTCGGCGCAGACGGACTTGAGCCTTCGACGCACGGTGTTGCGCACCACGGCGTTTCCCACCTGCTTGCTGATGATGAACCCGAACCTCGCGGCTCTGCTCTCGCCCGTCGACAACATCGAGGTCACGACGCGCGCCCCGCCACAACGGGAACCGCGTCGAACGACCAGTCGATAGTCGCTCCCGCGGGTCAGCCGATACGGGCGGGCGAGCACAGCGGTTTACGCGGAGAGCTCGGTGCGGCCCTTCGCGCGACGAGCGGCGAGGATGCCACGGCCGGCGCGGGTGCGCATGCGGGCGCGGAAGCCGTGCTTCTTGGCGCGACGACGGTTGTTGGGCTGGAAAGTGCGCTTAGTCATGGAATCACTCCGGGAATACTGCCACCGGGTTCACTGCGACCGGAGACATGGGGAACTGCCAAAAAAATGGCATAAGTCAACCAAGTAAGGGTACGTCTTGACGGCGCACAGAGCAAATCTGCGCGCCACGACGCGGACTCCGGCGAGTACCGCACAGCCATTATCCACAACCACGGACGGGACGCCGGGTATAACACGCCCGCGTGTTTTCGGGGGCAGGTTGCCGATGGAGGCGTCGATGACTACCGTGGCAGACGAAGTTATCCACAGGGCGCCGCCGTACGAATCGGGCCCTCACCGAACCCCCGCGCGGAGCGTC